>OZ253497.1:0-3343277 GCA_965262065.1 Dehalococcoidia bacterium
CTGCGATCCAGCAAGGTCGTTCAGTCACTCAAATCCCAGGGCGTGACTCACGTCATCGCGCTGCCCGACTCTGAAACCCGCCACATGTACGACGCGCTGGTACACGAGCCGTCGATCGACATGATCCCCATCACGCGCGAAGGCGAGGCGATATGTATCGCGGCCGGCCTGTGGATCGCCGGCAAGAAGCCCATCGTGATGATTCAGAACGCGGGCCTGTTTGAATCCGGCGATGCACTGCGGGGTATGGGCATAGGAGTGAATCAGCCGCTTGTGATGTTTATCGGCTACCGGGGATATACGCGACGAGGCGATACGCCGGATACCGCCGCCCAGTTCCTGGAGCCGTACTTACACCTCTGGCGAGTCGGTTACTACGTCGTCGAGGGAGAAGACGACCTCGACCGCGTGCCTATGGCATTCGAACGGGCGCAAAAAGAGGGCCAGCCCGTAGGGATCCTGATCGGCACGGAGTATTCACCCGGCTAGGTATTTCCCGGGGGACAGGCGCAGCAACAGATGATCAAGTACGAAGAGTCATTGCCCCTGATCAACGATCTGCGTGGCGACGCAGTGGTCGTCTCCACGATGACGCAGGGAGGCGCCTGGTCCAGAATGTCCCGCCGTCCCGACCTCGACGTGGGCGTCTCGAACGGCATGAGCAAGGCGTCTTCCCTGGGGTTGGGCTTGGCTTTGGGCCGCCCTGACAGGCAGGTTATCGTCCTTGACGGCGATGGGAGCCTGTTGATGAACCTGGGCAGTCTGGTAACGGTAGCCGGCATGGCGCCCGAGAATTTCTACCACTTCGTTTTCGACAACGGCATTTACGCGGTGACCGGTGGCCAGCCGGTGCCCAACATGAATCGGACCGACTTTCGAGGGTTGGCGCTTGCGGCCGGTTACAAGGCAGCGTACGAATTCGAGGACGTCGAAACCCTGGCTACTGAGCTGCCCCGCATAATGGCGGAACCGGGGCCTGTGTTGGTCAGTCTCAAGACCACGCCTGAACCCGCCAGCCACGGCGTAGATCAGACCTGGGAGTCCAACGCCAGAATGCCGCGTCAGATGCGCAACGCAATGGCTGCGCTGGAGTCCGAGCCGGCCGGAACCGCGCCGTAAGCCATCGGCAGGCCAAACTCGCCGCCTTCAGCGGGGCTCTGCCATTGGCGTAGACCTGCCGATTTTGTGAATCGACAGGCTTGGCCCCGCAGTGTTTACGGCACTGGCCTTCCCCGCATACCGATGTTTGTTGAAGCTCGCGGCTACGGGGCAGGTCCAGTTACATGGAAGCTCCGCCGTCTACCGTGATCATTGACCCGGTAATCATCGACGCATCGTCGGAGGCCGCGAACAGAAACGCATTGGCGATGTCAGTTGGCGTGCACAGCCTTCCCAAAGGGGTCCCGTTGACTCTCTTCTGGTAGTTCTCAGGAATGTCGATGTCTGTCGATTCATCGTTGGGGCTGTGCAAGCTGTTTCCCCGCAGGAAGTTGGTATCCACGTGGCCCGGTGAGATCAGTACGCACCTGATGTTGTCCTTCGCATACGCTGCAGCGGTGCTGCGCGTCAGCCCGAGCAGGCCGATCTTGCTGACTCCGTAGGCCGGACTGCCCGCGCCCTGGCGGATCGAACCTATCGATCCGATGTTGAGGATGACGCCCTTGCCTGCCTGCCGCATCGCCGGTATCACGGCCTTGGTGCCCAGGAAATACGCCGTCAGATTCGTATCGATGATCGTCCGCCACATCTCCTCGGTCTGTTCGTCAAATCCGACCCGGAAATTGGCGCCTGCGATGTTGCACAGCGTGTCAACCTTGCCGAATTCCTGTTCCGCAGCGGAGACCGCGTCTGCCCAGGCCACCGAGTCTCGAACGTCCAGTTCCACTGCTATGGCATTCCCGCCATCTTCGCCGATCTCGCTGGCTACTTCCTGAGCGCCTCGCAGATTAAAGTCGGCGACGCAGATCGAAGCCCCCTCCTTCGAGAACAGTCTCGCCTGAGCGCTGCCCATCGATCCCGCGCCTCCCGTAACAATTACCGATCTGTCTGCCAACTTCATTGGTTGTCTCCTGGGTGAATGCCGTTCTGTCTCGTCAGCCGTCCGCGGAATAGGGTCTTTCGTCGAGTTTGATTGTGGCTGGCGCTAGCGCAGGGTAACGGAACCGTCGGGCCGTCTGCGCTCACCGCCAGTTTCGGCGTCGTACGGGTGTCGTCCGATGCCATCGATGTCCAGATCGATCCCCAGCCCGGGCACGTCCGGGATCTTCATGTAGCCGTCCACTATCTCTACCGTGTTCGTGGCTGCTTCGGCTCGCGGATTCCCTGCCTCTCGCGCGTACTCCTGCAGGTCCCAGTTGGGAGTCGACGCGGCCAGTTGCACGCACGCCATGGTCGTGACCGGACCCAGGAAGTTATGGGGAATCACGCGCTGGTGCAGGGACTCGGCGATCGCCGCAATCTTCTTGACCTGCGTTATCCCGCCGGCAAGCCCAACGTCGGGCCTGACAAAGTGGACCCCGGGGAGCATCGAATATTCGCGGAATTCCCAGATCGTGGAGTTTCGCTCGCCTACGGCCAGAGGGAGCCGCAACCGATCCGCAACTTCGCCCATCGAAACGACGCTTTCGGGCGCAATCGGGTCTTCGTAGAAGTACGGGAGGAACTTTCCGATGCGCTCCGCGAATACGACGGCCTCTGACGGCACCATGTTCCGGTGTATTTCGATACCAATGTCGATGTCCCAACCCAACTCTTCACGCACTGCCGCCACGATGTCGGTATTCGTTCTTATCAGTTGCGGATACGGCAAGGCTTGCCAGCCGGCCGGAAAAGGAGTCATCTTTACGGCCGTGTATCCCTCGGCCTTCGCCTGACGCGCTGAGGCAGCGAAGTCGTCAGGGGTTCGCATGGGCCCGTCACCGCCCATCAACACCATCACCCGGACTTTGTCGCGCACCTTTCCGCCAAGTAGGTCCCAGACAGGTACCTCAAGCCGTTTGCCCTTGATGTCCCACAGCGCCATGTCGATGGCGCTTAAGGCTGCGGTGATGGCCGGCGACCTGAACGAGTACTTGCGGTATGCGGAGTTCCAGATGTCGTCTATGTGTTTCGGGTCTCGTCCCTTGAGATCACCGCCGATGCGTTTGATTATCGCCTCGCTGGCTTCCGCATAACTCCAGAATTGCGCCTCCCCGACGCCGTACGTGCCGTCGTCGCAAGTCACGCGGACGGCGACCCATTTCCAGGCGAGCCAGGTTTCGACTTTTTCTATCTTCATGAATCTTCTCTCGGGCAAACGTTCCGTCAGGTAACAGCGTCAAGTATGGCAACAGGCGCATCTCAAAAGAGCGAACCTGCCACTCAAAAATAATTGCCGCTCGCGGCGTCGGCATTGTAATGGACTCGCCCATAAGTAAAGCGCCGGACCAATCGTGTTTGATTGGTCCGGCGCTCCGAATGTCTTACCAGGGATCAGGCGGGGGCGTCCATATTCATCACTCCAAAGGATGCGCCCTGGGGGTCCATCAACACGGCGAGTCGCAGACCTGGCATCGGTTCCATTGGCTCAGCAAGCACGGCTCCTCCGAGCGACTTTGCCTTCTCCACCGTTGCGTCGCAATCCGCGACCGCAAAGTAGTTCAACCAAAACGACGGGGCTTCGGCAGGCAATTCCGAGGGCTTCTTGAATATGCCGGCGACCTCTCTTCCGCCAGCCTTCAGCATTAAGTAAGGGTTTCCTCCGGGACCTGGCACAGAGCCGGACTCGACCCCCAACACGTCCTTGAAGAATTTCGTCGCCTTATCCGGATCGTCGGAGATCAACTCGGCCCAGCAGAGGGAGTTTGGCTCGCCCGTCAGCGTACCGCCCGTACCGCGCCTGTTCTGCCAAAACGCCGCAACAGCGCCCGTGGGTTCGGCAAAGATCGCCATCCGGCCGGCTTCCATCACGTCGTACGGCTCCATATACACCTGTCCGCCGGCTCCGGCGACCCTGGTAACGGCTTCATCGACGTTGTCGACCGAGATGTAGGTGGTCCAGTGCGGCGGAATGCCCTGGGCAGCCTCTTCGTCGCGCTGCTTGTAGATGCCGCCGACATAAGCGTCGCCCTGCTTTTGCATGTTGTACATCATGCCGCCGCCAGCGTCGTTTGCTTCGTTGGTCCAGCCGAACAGGCTGCCGTAAAACTCTATCGCGGCAGCTTCGTCGGACGTCGAAAGGTCTAGCCACGAGGGTGTGCCCTGGGCTGAACTGGATACTATTGGCATTCTTTTTACTCCTGGATGTGAAATCGCGAGCTCATGGATCGCGACAGACTAAGGTCCCGTACATCGTTGATGTCCGGTCCGGCCGAAAGGTTTGATGGCCGCCGGCCTAAGAAGATGCAACCGCGGCACGATTCGTCCATCGGCCAGTAATTTTACGGCTACGGTGGAATAACCGGCCGCGTTTTGTCACACGGGCGCGTTAATCACGAAGGGGCTGCGTCGGCGACGAGCCGCCGTCCACCCGCCTGTCCACCTGCCCACTACCCCATTGACTGCCTGGTAACCGCCTCGATCATGGCCTGGATGTAACCGCCGGCGTGGGCTCTTCCGCGATGGCCCCAAGGGGTGTCCTGATATGTCTGTGGGACATGGTCGTCGATGAAGAAGCTGTCGAATCCAACCTCGTTGTAGATCGTCATCGCACGGTACATGTCTACGTGGCCGGTGTTGATGAACTCCTCGTGAAACTTCGGCACGGTCCCGGAAACGTTCCGGAAGTGGACGTAGAGGATTTTCTTCTGTTCGCCGAAGTAGCGGATCATGTCATAGATTCCGCCATTGGCCGCGTCCGCCATCTCCGAGAAGGTGCCCTGGCAAAACTCGATGCCGTTAGACGGGCTGTCGACTATTTCGGTCAGGCGCTTGTACGCGCCGAAACTCCTGAGCAGTTGAGGTATTCCTCCTAGCTCCTCGACGGGCGGGTCGCACGGGTGGATCCCCAGCCGTATGCCCTCCTCTTCTGCGATCGGGGTGATGATCTTTATCCAGTGCTCGAGGTTCTCCCACATTTCCTCTTCGGAGTAACGGCGGCCGTGCGTGAGCGGCATGGACTGCGCATGTTCGTAGTCGAACGCTGTGGCCATCGCGCCGCCGCGTATGACCGCCATCGGGGAACGCCAAACATGGGACGGCATCCAGTTGTAGCCGAATATCGGGATGCCGGCCCGGGCTATGTTGCGCACCGTCTCGATCATGTTTTCGATCTGCTCGTCCCGCCGCGGTCCGTTCAACATGATGTGGTCGTAGAACTCCGTGGGCACGTTTTCGAGCGCCGATAGCTTCAAGCCCTCCTGCTCGACGCTGAGCCTGAGCTTGATCAGGTCTTTGAGTTGCCACTTCCCGCCAGGAGCGGGGAGATTCGGCGTGTTGAGCAGAATGTCGCTCGCGCCAAACTGCTTAGCGAACCGCAGGAATTCCGGAGTCGACTCTTTGAATTGGCCATATCCGTGTCTCATCTCATGAACTCCTTGTCGTGATGATTCCGGTCATCGTCATCAACCGTCGCCCCGTGGCGGCAGGGTTGCCCCGCGATTCCACCTGCAGGGTCTTGAACGAGTTTCGGGTGACGACGGCACTAAGTCACTCGCCCCAAGCCTTGTCAGCGGATAATCTACATGATGGGCTGGGACGCCTCTTGATAACACCCGGAATGATGGGCAATCAGGGGCGGACACTGCGAACTACGAACCTTGCTGATTGACATACATACCCACGTGGACCAGCATGATCGGGCGGAGCTCCCAGGAATACTGGGGCGGGCGGTTGCCGCTGGCGTAAACGCAGTCGTAATTGCCGGCACGACCGTTGAAAGTTCGCAAGACTGCATCGGTCTGGCCCACGCCCATAGCCGCGTATTTGCCGGAGTTGGGGTACATCCCACCGACATCGATCGGGAGTTGACGGCTGGCGATCTGGGAGAACTTGACCGCATGGCGTCATCCGATCAGGTGGTCGTGATGAGTGAGGTCGGACTCGACTATCTGCCGAGCAGCCCCGACCACGATATGCAGAAAGCCAATCTGCGAGCACAACTCGACATCGCCAGGCGCCACCGGCTACCCGTCGTATTTCACGTACGAGAAGCGGCTGAGGACACCGTTCAACTTCTGGCGGACGAATGTGCAGGCGAACTCGGAGGGGCGGCGCACTATTTCCAAGGGGACCGGGCCTACGCGCGTAAGATCCTCGATCTTGGATTCCATATTTCGCTGGCCAAGCCCCTGCTGCGGCTGTCCGAACTCCAGGACGTTGCCAGATGGCTGCCGATGGACCGTATTGTCCTGGAAACCGATTCGTACCCACAGCCGTTCAAGGGCAAGCGGGAAAAATGGACGGAGCCGAGGGATCTGCCGATGGTTGCAGCGATGGTCGCCAAGCTAAAGGGGATCGATGTCGACGAGGTCGAACGGCTCACTACCGCCAACGCGCTGGCGATGTTCGGTGAGCGCGCCGCTGCAGTGGCGGAGGCCCTTGGAGATGGGCCGTAGTATCGGCCGATGGTGGGTGTTCGCCAAAGAGGCTTTTTGCGGGCATGGCCCATAAAATGTCGTGGCGGCCGGTTAAACACGACCCACGAATGGCGCGAGACTCGAAGGAGAGACTGACTCACACATGGTTCCAGCTTATTCGGACATCGGGCTGAAAGAATGGTCTGTGATCATCGAGGCCCTCGGGCGCGGTGATCAGATCATCCTCCTGCGCAAGGGGGGCATCAGTGAGGCCACAAGACGATTTACCGTCGCTCACGACGAGTTTTTCCTGTACCCGACGCAGTTTCACCAGGGCGCCGACATGCTTAAACCCGACGCACGGCATCTACTGGATGCCGGCTACGATGATCCGGACGATCCGATCGTCAGCCTGGGCGTGTTTGCGGAAGTGGTCGATACGATCGAGTTAGAAGACGAACGATCACTACGGCAGCTCGACGCGTTTCATGTCTGGACCAACGAATACATGGAGAAGCGGTTGCGTTGGAAGCCGCGCCAACCCCTGACCGTGTTGATCCTTCGTTGCCATTTGCTGCAACAGCCGCAGGCCGCCCCGGTGATGGATGAATACCGCGGTTGCACTTCATGGGTGAAATTCATTGAGGAATACCCGATCGGCGTGACGACGCCCGTCATCAACGACAGGCGCTTCAATGCACAGACGGCCAGAATTAAGGAAGCGCTTTCGTCCTGACGAGACCGACTCTACGGTCCCGGCGAATCCCGTTTTCGAACCGCACCTACAGTGGAGGGAGACCGCCAATTGCCGATGGCTATGCGGCATCCTGTCCCTGAACGGACCGGCCCTGTAGTCTCCGCATTTCCTCTTCGAGCAGGTTGAAGTCTCGCTGGGGAATAATGTGAAGCATTCCGAAGAAGGCCAGTTCCCATTGCTCGGGCACCCACTTTTTTACGTAGTCGAGGGACGGCCCAATTTCGTAGGCGCAGATGCGTTGATCCCCTTCCAAAACCACGTCGGGAGTGATGTTCACCCGATGAGGAAATGTCTCCTTTTTCCGAAAGTGATTCCATATCCGCTTGTCGTCGCGGAAATGCCCAGAGGTAACCGTCGCGGTCGCAGTGAACTCACGCCGGTCCTTGATGTAGAAGATGATCCGGTCGTCCTGGGCCATCCTTACCGCTTTGCGACGGTTCTTGGAGTCGATGCCCTGTACGTCGAAACCGCGGTCGCGCGTTATTTCGAAATTTTCCTGGCTGATGGCCAACATCCAGTAGGTCTTGCCCATGACGGTCCTCAAGTCTGGCGTTGTAGCGGTCAATGCGCTTCGAAGCTCAGCGAATTGGTTTCATGATACAGAACAGGAAATCGGCCGAGGATTGGCGCTCAGCGTCAGCATACGGCTGGCGCTGCTAGTCTTGCGAACCTAAAACTCTGCACGGAGATGAAATGAGAGAACAAACCGCGGACATTCAGCAGAAGGTGGCGACGGAACTGGCCGCTCTTGAAACCCCCTACGAAGTGTTGGAAATCGACGCTGCATTCGCCGATACCGCGGCTTTCTGCGAGAAGTACGGCTACGAACTCGGGGTGTCAGCGAACACCATCGTCATCGGTTCGAGACGAGAACCGCGCAAGTTCTGCGCCTGCGTCGTGCTGGCTAATTCCAGGCTCGACGTCAATCACGCCGTCAGACGACTGATGGGGACGCGCCGGCTGTCTTTCGCCAGCGCCGCCGACACCGTCAGGATTACGGGAATGGAACTTGGCGGCGTTACCGTGTTCGCCCTGCCACCCGACCTTCCGTTATACGTCGATGCCAAGATAATGGAAACGGAATTCGTGATACTGGGCGGCGGCGACAGGTCTACGAAGATCAAAATATCGCCGTCGGTGTTCGACAGGATGTCCCAGGCGTGCGTCGTCGACGGGCTCGCAATTTCGCCGCCCTCGGAATAGGGATACAGCGGCGGTCGCTACTCTTCGCTCTGCCGTTGGTACTTGATGCGGATGAATATGGCTATTGCGTTCATGGCCAGCAGCAATGCCAACAGAACGATGATTGCAGCGGCGGCGATGCCTCTGAACCCGGCCTGGGGCTGTGCGATCCATGTGTAGATCTGCAGGGGCAACACCGTAAACCTGGAGCCGGGCCCATTCGGGACGAATGTGAGAAACACAATGGCGCTGATCATCAGGATGGGAGCGGACTCCCCAATCGCCCTGGAAAGCGCAAGTATCACGCCGCTCATGATGCTCGGAATCGCCTCCGGCAAAACGACCGTCTTGACGACCTGCCAACGTGTGGCCCCGACGGCCAGGGCGGCGTCCCTGTATCCGCTTGGAACCGCCTTGATGGCCTCTTGTGAGGCGATGATTACGATCGGCAGAACGAGCAAAGTAAGTGTCAGCGCGCCCGCCACGACGCTTCTACCCATGTGAAGGCTGTAAACAAAGAGAGACAGACCGAGAAGCCCATAAATGATCGACGGGACTCCCGCCAGGTTTGAGATGTTGAGTTGAATCAGGCGGGTGTACCAATTCCGGCCCGCGAACTCCTCGAGAAATACTGCCGTGGCTATCCCGACCGGAATCGTGAACAGAGCCGTCATCACCATGATCCAGGCGGTCCCGGCAAGAGGCGCCAGAATGCCCGCCTCTTCCGGTTTTCTCGACGCGTAGCTGGAAATAAAGTGCCAGTTCAGCCACGGCAAGCCGTCTATCAGGGTGTCGATGAGAAGCGTTAGCAGCCCCGCTACGCCGATCAGAATCGCGGCGATGAATAGCGCGAAGAATAGCCGGTCTCGCCACCGCCTATTGCGCATTTGGCGCCGACGCGCAGTCCGAGTGTGGTCCTGGGCCACTTCGCCGATGCTTTTCACTCGTACACCTGTCGATACCGGCCCACGAACCATCTACCGAAGATGTTCATGATCAGTGTCATCACAAAAAGAAGCAGTCCGACCGCAAATATCGTCTTGAACTCGAGGCTGCCCTGCGGGGTTTCTCCCTGCGCAACCTGCACGATGAAGGCCGTCATGGCCTGAACGCTATGGAGCGGATTCCACGTCAGGTTCGGTGTGTGCCCGGCCGCGATGGTGACAATCATCGTCTCACCTACCGCCCTGGAAATCGCCAGGATGAAGGAAGCGACAATTCCGGAGAGAGCAGCCGGAACTACGACCTTCGTAGCCACTTCAAACCTGGTCGAACCCAGGGCATATGCGGCGTTGCGCAAGGACCGGGGCACCGAAACCATGGCGTCCTCGCTGAGCGTAGAGACCATCGGCATGATCATCAGTCCCATCACGAGCCCCGCGCTCAAAGCGTTGAAGATGATTACATCGGGAAATATCCTCTGCAGGATCGGGGTCACGAACGTCAGCGCAAAGTAGCCATACACGACGGTGGGTATCCCGGCGAGGATTTCGAGGATCGGTTTGAGAATTCGGCGCAGTCGCTCAGGCGCGTACTCGGACAAGAAAATCGCCGCGCCAAGCCCCAGTCCAAGGGCAACGATCCCGGCGACACCGGCGACGAGCAAAGTTCCGCCAACGAGCGGGAGCACGCCGAAGTTTTGCGGCTTGAACAGGGGCGTCCAGACTGTGCCGCCAAGGAACTCCCAGATCGGTATTTCGCCAAAGAAACCGAGGCTCTGCCTGAGAAGAACAATTACGATGCCGACAGTCGTGATAATCGATATGGCAGCCGCAGCGCGCAGGGACCAGACGACCACCCATTCCTCGAGGTGCCGAAGGCGACGGCGCCTCGTAAAACTGCTACGGGCAGCTTCGGAAACCAGACGCCCGGATCGAACCGATCTATCGGGCGTTATTTTGGCTGTGGTATCGGCCAACTAGGTCAAATTCTCTCGCCCGAGTCGCAGGGGCGGATTCGATTTTGAATGGGTGGGGTTAACACATGGTTAACTGACGGCCGGGTTCCAACACGCCAGGCGAGGGGCGCAGCGTAAAGGTCCAGGTTGGGGCTCTATGAAGCATCAAGTATTGCCGGAAGAGTAAATCTGATGGTCGTCCCCTGACCCGGGCTGCTTTCAGCTTCTATGACTCCGTCGTGTGCCTGCACAATGTGCTTGGAGATCGCCAATCCCAATCCCGTCCCGCCATCCTGGCGCGACGGATCGGCCTTGTAGAACCGTTCGAATATGTGCGGAAGGTGTTCCGACGAGATCCCTGGCCCCGTGTCGGTCACGGTGAGCGCAACGTGGCCGTTCGTACGCGAGACACCAATTTGAACAGAGCCGCCGGATTGTGTGGAGCGAAGAGAGTTGCTCAGCAAATTTCCCAACACAATCTCTATTTTCGAGTAGTCGGCGTTGACGAACGGCACGTCGGCGGCGACGCGGCCTGTTAGTGCAACACCGGTCGCAGCCGCCATCGGTCGAAATCTGTCTACAACGGAGCGCACCAGCGCGCGCGGGTCCAGGGGGCCAAGGTGGAGGGGTGTCTGACCGGTCTCAAGTCTCGAAAGTTCAAGCATCTCGGACACCAGTGCGTCCATTCGGGCGACATCCTCAAGGATGCGCCTCAGGAAGTCCCCAGCAATTTCTGAATCTTCAAGAGCGCCCCTTTGCAGGGCCTCCGCGGCCGCCTGAATAGCGGATATAGGTGTTCGAAGCTCGTGGGATGCGTTGCTGACAAACTCCCGCCTCGTGTTTTCTGCCCGCACCCTGTCCGTAACGTCGTTGACGAGTAGCAGCGCCCGCCTGGCCCCGGAGTCGCCGGGAGGGATCGGCGCGGCAAATACATCCACGACGCGATATTGGTCTCTCAAATGGATTCGGTCGCGACGGGCCTCGCCGCCGTCCGTCGCCTGTCCGACAAGTGCGTTAACTCGATACTCCCTCGTGATGGATGCGAGCTGCATGCCCGGCTGCCAGTAGCTCCCCCCGCCGAATGTTTCGATAGCGGCGGGATTGGCGGATTCGACCGCCCCGCTACTGTCCACGACGATAACGCCCTGCTGCATCGATCCGAGAATCGACTCTACCCGCCGCCGCTCCACGGTCTCCGATTCGAGAAGCGCCGCGTAACGCTCTTCAAGCCGAATCGCCGCGCGCGCCAATCGGTCGGTTTCCTCCGTCCCGCCAAGTTGCGGGCGATGGTCGCCGCCTCCCGGTCCCATGCGCAACAGATCGTTCACCAACCGGTCGACGTGCCCGGCCAGCCTTCGACTTAGAAAGATTCCCACGAACGCGACGCCCAGAGTCCCGATTATGACGCCGGGCAATCCGAAAACCAGGGCCAGCGCGCCGGTCGTAGCGGCCGACACGACGACGCCGATGGCGATGAAGTGCCTAACCGGCCAGGAGTTCACGGTTCGGTTCGCCCGTCGGGGAATTCCTTGAGAAGTTCGCGGCAAATCGGTAGCCGACTCCCCTAACCGTCTCTATCCGCCGGGGCTTCGAAGAGTCCGTCTCGATCTTGGTCCGCAGCCAACGGACGTGAACGTCAACCGTCCGACCCTCGGCCGGGAACTCGTCTGAATATCGATAACCCCATACTTCGCGCAGCAGTTGGTCTCGGGTTACGACACGCCCCGGCCGCGATGCCATGTAGTGGAGCAGATCGAATTCTTTGGGGCGCAGATCGAGCGGCGCGCCATCCAGACGCACAGTGCGGCCCGCCGGGTCGATCTCCAGACCGTCCGACCGGATTATGTGCCGCTCCTGCTCCGAACTCTGGGTTCGCGATATCTCGACCCGGCGCAGATGCGCCCCGATTCTCGCGATCAGTTCTCGCGTGCTGAACGGCTTCGTAACGTAGTCGTCAGCCCCGACATTCAGACCCTCGACCCGTTCGTTCTCACCATCCCGTGCCGTCAGCATGATGATCGTCGAGATGTCACCGGTGCGCCTGAGTGTTCGGCACACTTCGACCCCGTTCATAACAGGCAGCATCAGGTCGAGCAGAATCAGGTCCGGCCGCCTCTCGCGGGTAAGGTTTAACGCCTCGCTGCCGTCGGCCGCGGTCGCAACCTCGTAGCCCTCCGCGACAAGGTTGTAGCGCAGCGCAGCGAGCAAGTTTCGGTCATCCTCGACTACGAGGATCAGCTTTCGGTCCAGTGCGCCCTGCATTCCGAACTCCGGGGTGGCAAATACTTACATCGCGCGACTAAATCAAGTGCGCAAAGACCCCTAAGAGAGAGTCTGCCGGAAGTATATGCCCGTCTACGGACACGATCTTAAATCTTCGTTAAAACCGGCTGAGGCGAGGGCGAATAAATCTGGTTTGCCGCCAGCGCCCCCTTGAACTACTCCCTTGCTGGCGTAATCACACGCCATCATCCGCGGGTGTTACGGTCAGTGCGTGATAGTCGTTGAGAAGTCGCTCAACGCACCACGATTTTGAACGTGGGAGGCTAGACAGGCTCTGGTCGCCCTGAAGCCGCGGACCGGTATGCAGCATCGATCATTTCAGTTGCACGCATGCCCGCGACGCCCGGCGCGTGGTTGACAGTAGTTTTCCCAAGCACGATGTCCGCGAAGTTGTTCGGTGGGCCCGAACATTCGTATGCGCCTGCGTCGCCGGGCAAGTCCATGGCGAAGTGGTTGCCGTCGTAACGCTGGACCTCGAGCCGTGCCCGATCTATGTCGAGAATCAGCAGGCCTTCGCTTCCATACACCCGTACGTCAAGTTGGAATCCCTTGTCGTCCGGCACGGCGCCGGCGCCGGAAAATGTTCCGATCGCCCCACCCTCGAATCGGACTGCAAAGGCGTCGTACAACTCGACCCTGCTGGTCGGGCCGGACGTCATCGCGGTCACGGTTTCCGCCCGCAGCCCGGTCAGCCAAAATGCCATACCGGCAGAGTGGGACATCTGCGCCAGCGCGTATCCGCCTCCGGCGCGTTCCGGGTCTGCCCATGTGTCACTAGCAGGCTCGAACAGCAGGTCCATCGTGCCTCCGGCCGAGGCATCGAACAAACCGCCTTCCAGCAGACCCCGCACTGGCGATGCCATGTGGCACATCACGAACTCGATGGTCCCAACCGCGCCTGCGTTCAGCCGGTTCCGCGCCTCCTGTACGTAAGGCTTGTAATGCCACCCGTACGGAATCACGATCTCGACCCCTCGCTCTGCTGCAACCTCCACCAACCTCCGGGCGTGAGCGCCAGATGTAGTCAGCGGTTTTTCGCACATCACGTGAAGGCCGCGTTCAAGCGCGGCAAGGGCATGCTCGTAGTGGAGTGTGTGGGGAGAGGCAACTACGACACCGTCGAGCTCTACGTTGTCGAGCAACTCCAGGTAGTCCTCGGTCGCGTATTCGAATCCGAACTGCTGCCTGACCTGCTGCAACTCATCCGCGCCCAGACGGCACACGGCGGCCATTTCGACGTCGTCCCTGGCCGCAAGCGCGGGCATGTGATTGGCTGTGGCCCACCAGCCGGCGCCAATGAACCCGATTCTTGCTTTGCGTTCCGCTCCAGCCATGCGCGTTTCCTCGTAGGTGCACCAGTCAAATAGAGTAGCTCAAGAGCTACTCAGCATAACGCAGTGGCGGAGGCAGACTACGCGGGCGCGGCCTCGTATTTATACAGCCGCGGCGGCCGGGCCTTCTTGTTCCATCGCGATTGACGGTTCACGTGATCCGGCTTCTTCGTGTGCGGCGACGCCGAACATCAACCTGGGAAGCGACTGGTCGCGAACGACCTGTTCACGTGATTCGTGGGAATACGCATGGTCCCTGCCCACTATCGTGTATCCGCAGTTCAGGCAGATAAGGCTACGGCCGTCAAAATCAGCAGTGAGTTCGACGGTGCCAAGCCGGCATCTTGGGCAAGATCGGAAGTAGAGCATATTGGCGCTCCGAATAAGTCATGGAGTGGAAAGCGTTTCGCGCGACTTTAAGCAGGGAGCAGGCGCGAGGGCCATTCGTATCGAATACCAGTTAGCGCGAATATTGTTCAAAATTGGCCCTTGCCCATTTCGGCCGCAGCGGTAAAGGCCGCCCCTATTTCGCGCGACACAACCTCACCGGCGCTGGCGACTTAAGACTCCGTAAAATGACCGACCGATGTCTTGTCATCCTTCTTCGCACCTGACCGGAACGCGTTTTCGCGATAAGGGATTCAAGTCGGCCAGGTTTCATGCCTGGGATGCCGGTACGGCCGTTTCAAATTCACCCGCCCGCAGGAACACTACGAAGTCATCTCGAAGGGCAATGGAGAGGACATACATGAAAATCCACATACTCGGGGCTGGTACACCAACCCCCACCCCGACGCGGTTCGGATCCGCATATGTGTTGGACGTTGACGGCGAAAAAGTGATGTTCGACTGCGGTCCGGCAGCCACACACAAGTTGGTTAAGGCGGGGCTGTGGCCTACCGAGATCGACTACCTGTTCTTTACACACCACCACTTTGACCACGACATCGACTACCCATGTTTTCTGCTGTGCCGCTGGGACCAAAGCATAGGCAAGGAGAACAAACTCAGGGTATTTGGACCCACTCTCACCGAAAGCATCACGGAGGGCGTAATTGGCGAACGAGGCGTGTTCGCCCATGACTGGAAAGCCCGTGTGTATCACCCGCTGAGTCAACAGGTTTACGTCAACCGCGGCGGCCGGCTTCCCCGTCGACCTCCGGATGTCCTAGCCCGCGACATCGGCCCGGGGACCGTGCGCACCTCGGACAAGTGGGAAGTGACTGCGGCCCCGGCCGAGCATGTGCAGCCGTATCTGGACTCGCTCGCTTACCGGGTCGACTCCGTAGGCGGTAAATCGGTCGTTTTCACAGGCGACACTCAGCCGTGCCAGTCGGTGGTAGAACTCGCCAGGGGCGCTGATTTGATGCTGTGTATGTGCTGGGATGATCAGGACGAGATGGACAAGGACGGTGAGGGCGCCGGGCAATGCGGCACCACCGGGGCTGCGCGCATGGCGCAAGAAGCCGGTGTAAAACAGCTGGCGCTGGTTCACATGGGCTCGAATATTTCGTCCCCCGGGCCGTTGAAAAAGGGGCTGGGCGACATTCGCGAAATTTACGGCGGAAAAGTCGTATACCCGGAAGAAATCACGTCCTTCGATGTGTAACCGGGACAAGGTTCAAAGAGCCTGTCTAAAAAGTCCCTTTTCTCTAGTGAGGTGCCTTCCCATGAGCGAAAACGTTGGCAAGAAAATTCCCTTGTCACCCTCTCACCCCCGTCGCCCCGAGCGCCAACTTTCACCCTGAGAGCCTGTGAATAAATCCCCAGGAACCGTCTAATTGAGACTGAAAACCGCAGGTTTCGCAATAAAATCACAAGCTCTGAGCTAAGCCGAAGGGTCTGGGGTCAGAGGGGCGAACCTTGCTGCCTGGCAGAAGTTAGATTCTTCGACTTCGCTCAGAATGACACCCGATCTGCGGAGTGACGCACGAACACCCTCTAAGCCGATCAGGAAAACCCAAGACGATGATCCCGCCTGCGGGATTTCGTCCGAATTACCCGTTACGCTAGCCAACTCCCCGAACCGCGCAGGGGCAGTTAATATGGCCGTATGGCTCGCCTTAACGAAACCAAACCGCCTCTCATAAGCGATCTCGAGGACGCCATCGGCCCGCAGTATGTGATTTGGCGGCCGGAAGACCTGCTGGTCTACGAATACGACGGCTCGATAGATAAGGCGATGCCCGGCGCTGTGGTTGTGCCGGGCTCCGCTGAGGAAGTCATGGCTGCCGTCCGGATCGCGAACCGGCATGGGGCCAACATCGTCCCGCGCGGAGCAGGAACCGGGCTTTCGGGTGGCGCCATACCCCTCAGGGGTTCGGTCGTCATCGCCCTAACCCGTATGAACCGGATCATCGAAATCGATGCGGGCAATCGAACCGCGTTGGTCGAGCCTGGGGTCGTCAACATCGAACTCTCCCAAGCGGCCGCAAAGTATGGGTTGTACTACGCGCCGGACCCATCGAGCCAACGAGCCTGCACCATAGGCGGTAACGTGGCCGAGAACGCCGGCGGGCCTCACTGCCTCGCCTACGGCGTCACCACGAACCACGTGTTGGGCACCGAAGTGGTCCTACCGGACGGCGAAATCACCTGGCTCGGAAGCGATCTGCGCGAGAGCGCCGGGTTCGACTTACGAGGCGCGTTCATTGGTTCTGAAGGGACGTTGGGGATAGCGACCAAAATCTCGGTGCGCCTGCTCAAAACCCCAGAAACCATTCACACCCTGCTGGCCGCGTTTCCGAGCATCGACAGCGCGTCGCAAGCCGTGTCGGACATCATCGCCTCCGGGATCGTACCCGCGGCTCTGGAAATGATGGACCGAAACACGATAGACGCCTGCGAACCGGTTTTTCACCCGGGGTACCCGGCCGACGCACAGGCGGTCCTGATCGTCGAACTGGACGGGCTCATGGAAACGGTCGACGACGAAGCCCAAAAGGTGGAGACAATCTGTAACGCTTGCGGAGCGTCCGAGTTACGAAGCGCCGACGACCCGGACAGGCGCGCCGAGTTGTGGGCCACCCGCAAAGGCGCTATTGGCGCGATGGGCACGCTCGCGCCGAACTACTACCTTGTCGATGGGGTTGTTCCCCGGACGCGACTCAGCGAGGTGCTGGGCAAGGTGATGGACATCGGCGCGGAAATGGAACTCAAGATCGCCAACGTGTTTCACGCGGGAGACGGCAACCTGCACCCTTGCATACTTTTCGACGAACGCGATCGCGATCAGGTGCGGCGGGTGATCGAGTGCGGCCACCGCATACTGGAGCTGTGCGTCGAGGCAGGCGGGGCGTTGTCCGGCGAACACGGCATCGGCATAGAAAAACAGGCCTACATGCCCCTGGTATTCAGCGACGCGGACATGGAGGCAATGGCCCGCCTGCGCCCAGCATTTGGCGCCGGAGAGTCGTTCAATCCGGGAAAGGTGTTCCCGGGAGGCGCGGTGCACGGCGAAACCTTTGGCGTAGAAGCAATTACCGTCGGTCGGACAGGCACGGCCGATGTCGTCTAGTACACGAGATCTACTGGGCGAGAGTCAGGACCAATCGCATTACGGCTTGGATTCCCCGCCGGAGTCGCTGCCCAACCCGGTCATTTCCCACGAATCCGATCACCGCGAACGGCCACCGAGCGGACAACAGAAAGCGTAAGTAATGCCAACAGATTCTCCGGTCCGCATCGGCATTGTCGGCGCTGGCAGATTCGCAGAAACGCACCTCGACCAATTCGCCCGCGTCGATGGCGCAGAGGTCGTCGCCGTATGCCGCAGGAACGAAGACGCGCTCCGCGAATTGCAGCGACGTTATGACATCCCGGCGGGGTATACCGACTACCGGGACATGCTGAACTCAGGCGGCATCGACGCGGTCTCCATCGTCACGCCGACCGCAAGTCACCACCGCATCGCAATGGACGCCATTTCGGCGAAATTGCACGTTCTTTGCGATAAGCCCCTCGCGCTCACGGCTGCCGATGCGAAAGAGATGCTGGACGCGGCGGAAAAGGCTGGGGTCGTTCATTCCACGAACTTTAATCAGCGCGGCAATACTCCCCTCGGCCGAATGAAGCGGTATGTCGACTCGGGGTACGTAGGCGAATTGATCCACATCCACATCCGGTGGGGACAGTCGATGTTCGATGACGTCAAGCCAGAACTTTTATCGTGGAGGGGCTTGACGAACATGGGTGGCGGCACCGTCTACGAACTCATCCACGTGTTCGATGCTGTCCGATTCCTTGGTGGCGAGGTCAGTCGTATTTACGCCCTGTTGCGCACCTCAATACCGCATAGGAAATTCTCGGATGCCCCAGAGGGAATGAACGTGGACGCCCCTGACTCTTCGGCATTTCTTCTGGAACTGCAGGGCGGCGCGTACGCAGTGGTCCACACCAGCTGGGTCAGCCGGGGGACGGGGCCCGACGGCCGAACGATTGTAGAGTTCGAGGTAACGGGGAGTGAGGGCCGGATCATGTCCAACGGGCGATACGGGATCGTCGGAGCGAACATGGAATTCGGGCAATTGAGTGAATTGGACCCGGGCAATCCTTATCCGCAACCTTACGAACTGTTCATCAACTCGATCCGGACCGGGGAACCGGTAGAAACCAGTTTCAAAGACGGAGTAAAGGCAGCCTTAATTGCCGATGCCGCATTCCTTTCGGCCCGTGAAGATCGCTGGATCGACCTTTAGCCTGTGAGAAAGCAAGCAGCGGAAACCAAGAACTCTCACTTCATGCCCCCTGCCGCAAAACGGCCGGATTTCAGACATAGGTTGTCGGATATCGAATCTTGATACTTGAATCCAGGCGCCTGAACCCGGGTGCTACTGATCGATCGCGTTGGGATGCAATCCTCATTGCCTGACCAAGCTACATTCGACTACTCAGTAGACGGAATGTCACCGTCACGCGTCGAAAAGCCCGCCTCGGTCGATGATCTGACGAGGTTGTTGGCCGACTCAAACGACCGGGACCAGGCAATGATTCCTTTTGGCGGGCGCACTCGCATGTGCGTCGGCAACGTACCGGAACGCTACGATACGGCGCTCGATTTGTCCGGCCTGAACCCTGAAGTCGACCACGTCCCCGGCGACCTTACCGTGGTTGCGGCGGCCGGAGTTCGCATCGGGCCCCTACAGGACCGCCTTGCTCAGTCGGCACAACGCCTCCCGTTTGAGACACCCCAGCCACGCGCTGCGACTGTCGGTGGCGCAGTGGCTTCGAATCCAACAAGCCTGACCGGGGTATCGTTCGGAGGCATTCGCGACTGGGTTATCGGAATGAGAATTGTGCTCGGGGATGGCACAGACACGCATACCGGCGGGCGGGTCGTCAAAAACGTGCAGGGCTACGACCTGCACAGGCTCCACACCGGTGCTTACGGCTCTCTCGGGGTAATCAGGGAAGTGGCGTTCAAACTCATACCTGTGCCAGCAAACACGCGGACCGTGGCGGCGTGGTTTTCATCTCCGGAAGGGGCGACAACGACCGCCCAGACCGTGTTGGACAGTCCGATCCTCCCCGAGGCGTTGTCCATTCTTGCCGGGCCGCAACCCTCCAAAGTCCCGACCGGACTACCGACATACTCAGCCCCGGATGAAAGCGAGAGTTACTTGCTTCTGGCCAGGGTCACCGGCGGCACGGCGGCCGTTACCAGGCAAGTGGACATGGTGACAGGGGCGGCCGGAGCGGCGGCGGCCGATGGTTACGAGGTTATGGACCAGGACGAAGCTGGACCGCTATGGGGAATGGCGCAGGGGGACCACTTTGACCCGGAAGGCTTGACGGCGCGCATCGTCGTCAAACCACTCGCCATGGAGAGAGTCCTGATCGATCTGGAAACACATCGATCACGCTACCGGGGGCCGGATGCGTCGGTCGTCGGCCACATGGGTTTCGGCGTGTTCTTGATCAACTGGCCCAGCGGCAAGAACTTTGACGGGCAAAAACTGGCCGAATTCGCATTTTCGTTGGCCAAACGACGCGGTGGAATCGCGATAATCGAACGCTGCCCGACTGATGTCAAAATGAACATGGATGTGTTCGGAGACGTCGGCTCGTCAATCGAGATAATGAAACGCATCAAGCGGCAATACGACCCCGGACGCGTGCTAAACCCGGGGAGGTTCGCAGGCCGAATCTAGCAAATGGCAAAACAGAACACTCCTACAAACGACCTCCGTACCATGACCAGTGGCGCGACGGCGCTGAACTACGTACCGCCGAGAGGCCGGGCGAATACACCATGACCACACCGAGCGTCGGCCCTCCGGGCACATTTCCGGGCTTCGTCGACAAGGACTTCCCACAAGACGACCTGTACAAGTGCGTGCACTGCGGATTCTGTCTGAACGCCTGCCCCACCTACATCGAAACCGGACTGGAAGCCGAGTCTCCACGCGGCCGTCTGGCGCTGATGAAAGCGGTAAATGAAGGACGGCTCGACATCACCCCGCAGGTTGTCGGTCATTGGGACCTGTGCCTGCAATGCAGGGCGTGCGAGGTGGCGTGCCCGTCAGGGGTCCCATACGGGCGCCTGATGGAAGCTACACGTACATCTGTTGATCAGTCGTTTAAGCGGCCGAGGTCAGAACGGATTGGCCGGGCGATCGGATACCGCGGCATACTCACCAGCCCTGCTCTGACGAAGGCGGCGGGCGCTGCGTTGAAGCTCTACATGAAGACCGGCATTCGTAAATTTGCGCGCAAGAGCGGAATTTTGCGACTGTTGCCCGGAGACTTTGAGCACCTTGACGACAGCCTGCCGAGCATGAGCGACCAGTTCTTTTCCGCGAAGGGCCAGGTCATCCGGCCGCGCGGCGTTCCACGAGGGAAAGTCGCCCTACTGGCTGGCTGCGTCATGCCGCTGAGTCACGCAAACACCATGGAAGCCGCCACCCGCGTCCTTGCGCACAACGGCGTTGAAGTTGTCGTTACCTCGGGTCAGGGGTGCTGCGGCGCTCTCAACGCCCATTCCGGCGAACGGGAATCGGCAAGGGCCATGGCACGCCGCAACGTAGATTCCTTCCTGTCGGCCGAACCTGATGCCATCGTCACCCTGTCGGCCGGATGCGGTTCGACGATGAAGGAATACGGCGAACTGCTTCATCACGACGCCGAGTACGCTGCCAAGGCCGAACGAGCAGCTTCTATCACCAGGGACATCCACGAATACCTGGTCGGCCTGCCCTTCACACCACCTGTAACGAAAGTCGAACGGCGGGTGACTTATCAAGACGCCTGCCATCTCGCCAACGCCCAGCGGATCACCGAAGCGCCGCGGGAACTGTTGCGGGCCATACCCGGACTGGAATTGGTCGAGTTGCCAGAGTCGGGGATCTGCTGCGGTTCGGCAGGCACCTACTCGATCACACAGAAAGAGATGTCGCTCCGGCTAGGCACGAGGAAAGCCAACAACGTTGCTTCCACCGGTGCGGAGGTCGTCGCGACCGGCAATCCGGGCTGCGCCATGCAAATTGAAAACGCGTTGCGCCGCACCGGCTCGGCCACGCAGGTCAAGTACGTGGTGGACCTGCTGGATGAGGCGTACGGGACTTCATCAACTGGCGATTAGTTCCTGGCCGCTTTCCGCCTGACTGGCCGGAGTTCCCTGGCATCTATAATCGGGCTGGCAATAAGGCTCATCCACCCTGGATGATCCACATCTGGGAGAGGAATTCAGTTCATGGACCTGGGACTACAAGGCAAAGTCGCAATCGTCACGGGAGGCAGCTTCGGCATCGGCAAGGCGGCAGCGGCCTCACTGTCGGCCGAGGGGGCGCGCGTCGCGATCGCGGCGCGTAATCAGGCCGATCTGGACGCGGCTGCTCAAGAGATCGAGGCGTCGACGGGAAACCCTGTCATGGGAATATCGACGGATATTCGCGACGAAGTGCAGGTGCAAGACCTGGTCGATCGGGTAGTTGGAGAATGGGGCGGAGTCGACATCCTCGTCAACAACGCCGGCACCAGCGCCGCGCACTCGTTTTCCGACCTTACAGACGAGATATTCACCGAGGATTTTCGCCTCAAGGTCTATGGCGCCATGTACTGCATCAGGGCGGCGCTGCCACACTTGAAAAAGTCGGCTGGCGGGGCGATTCTCAACATCACCACACCGGGCGGCAAAGCTTCGGCCGGGGGAACGAACCCAACTTCCATGGCGCGAGCGGCCGGTATCTCCATGACTAAGTCGCTGTCAAAAGAGTTCGCGGAGTTCAATGTCCGGGTGAACACGGTGTGCATCGGAACGATCAAGAGCCGGCAGAACGAGCGCGGGTGGGAGAGGATTCACGCAACAGACCCCTCGTACACGCTCGAAGATCACTGGCGGCAACGCGGCAACGACATACCCCTTGGCCGGGTCGGCGAGTCGCATGAGGCTGGAGACGTAATCTGCTTCCTGGTGTCGGACCGGGCTTCATACGTAACCGGAACGTCCGTGAACGTCGACGGTGGTGTTTCTCCGGTGGTGTGAACTCGGCAAGCTGCCGGACCTGACTGGTTATTTCCACGAGTTGGGACGATTGACGGTTGCGGGTAGAGGCGTTGGTCCGAGGCGTGTAAGGCGTTCACGGCCTGCGCACAGGCGCCTCGGATCGTCTCCAGAACACTTACTGCCCGCACCGTGCAGAGACAGACGGCCTGTTAGGAGGCATCGTGGGACCACAAGTTGATGGACCGGTAGCCTTCATCGGCGTCGGCAAAATCGGCACGCCGATGGCGGCGCGACTGATCGCAGCCGGTCACGAACTCGTCGTCTATGACAAGAGTCAGGGTGCGGCCGAACGCATGGCCGGCGGCAACGTAGAGGTTGCTGAATCAGCCGCGGCCGCGGCCGAAGCCTGCGAAACGGTATTCACCTGCCTTCCAGGCCCGAGTGAATTCAATGATCTGCTTTTCGGAGACGACGCACTTGTAGAGGCATTGCGGCCAGATTCGATACTTGTAGACCACACAACGAATTCCCCAGAGGTCATCTCGTCAGCGGCCGCACGACTTGAAGACCGCGGAGTTTCGTTGATAGACGCCCCGATCAGCGGGGGCGTCGAGGGCGCTCGAACCGGCGATCTAACGGCGTTGGTGGGCGGTAGAGAAACCGATGTTGCCCGGGTGCGCCTCTACCTCGACGCGATGTGTTCGTCTGTTTTTCATCTTGGTCCAGTTGGAAGCGGGACGGTCGCCAAGTTGATGAACAATTTGGCCTGTTTCACGCTCGACCAGGTCATCGCGGAGTGCCTGACCATCGGCGTAAAGGCCGGGGCGGACCCACAACGCTTGTTCGACGCCCTGAAAGGCAGCGCCCTGGGCAAAGGCGGAAATATAAACGTTCGGCTGGTGGAAACGTTCATGCGGAGTGACTTCGAGCCCCGCTTCACGTTGGCCGGCGCGCATAAGGACCTCTCACTGGCGTTGGAACTGGCGGACAGCCTGAACGTGCCTTTGCGAATTACTCCCCTCGCTTTGTCAGAACTGCGCGAAGCGGTAGAACGCGGACTCGGCGACCGCGACGCGTCGATAGCAATGACCCTTCAAGAGGAACGATCCGGGGTGCGCGCCAGGCCGATAGGTGGATCGACCGGTGCCTGACGGCTTTCGTAAACCGCTGCTTAAGGGCTTTCGAAACACGTCGTCAAATCCTGTCCGAGGTTCGCGAGAACACGCCCACACACGCACGCGTAGCAGTTGACCGCGCGGCTCGTGAATCCTACAATCGACTGAACTACATTTGCCAACTTTCATCCCGGGGCAGGTTGGCCCTGATGAGGCATGCCATGACTACAGCCACACGTAAAGACACAGACGTCGCCCTTATGGCGCACCTGCTCCGCCGAGCCGGCTTCGGCGCCACTCGAGACCAGCTCGACCAATACGTCGCCAAAGGCTACGAAGAGACGGTGGAGGAACTTCTCAATCCTGAGTATGGCGACCTTCCGGATCAGGACCTTCTCGAACGTTATTTCATCGCTGCCACGGAGGCCCGCGCTCCCGGGCATGCCGATCCGCAGTGGTCGTGGCGGATGGTTACCAGCCCCAAACAACTCGAAGAGAAGATCGCCCTGTTCTGGCACAGCGTTCTGGCGGTCGGCGGCGTCAAGTTGGACCACGGTCTGGAGATGCTGGCCGAGATCGATCTTTTCCGAAGGGTTGGCCTGGGGAAATTCCGGACCATCTTATTGGAGATTTCCCGAAACCCGGGAATGATGTTTTGGCTAGATAACCAGAACAGCCATAAAGACGCTCCGAACGAAAACTACGGCCGCGAACTACTTGAACTGTTCTCCATGGGCATCGACGAACATGGCGAAGGCGCGTACTCAGAGGACGACGTCAAGGCCGCGGCCAGGGCGTTCACCGGTTGGAAGTCGCGGCCCACAATGCCGCCGTTTTTCCTGGGGCCATTTCCGATGGAGTTCCAGTACGATCCAGACGACCACGATCACAGCGAAAAAGTGTTTTTGGGCGAGGCCGGCGACTGGAACGGTGAAGACGCGGTGGCGATCATAGTTCGCCAACGCACCACGGCAGAATTCGTTTGCCGCCGCCTGTACCAGTTCTTCGTCGCCGACGATGCCGATGAGGCGGAAGTTCAGCGCCTGTCAGACGTGTTCGAAGACAGCGACGGAGAGATCAGGGCGGTACTGAGAGCGATTTTCCTTTCCGATCATTTCAAGTCGGAGGCCGTGCGATACCGCAAGGTGAAAAGCCCCGCCGAAATGGTTTACGGAACGACGCGCCTTACAGACCGCTATAGCCTTCCGGACATGGACGCCTCGATGTTGGCAAACAACGCCATGTTCATGGGACAGCATCTATTGAACCCGCCGAGCGTAGAAGGCTGGCACGAGGGCGAGGAGTGGGTCGACAGCGGCGCTCTGGTTGAACGAATCAACTTCGCGTCGGGTGAACTTGAAAAGACCGACACGCCCGGTATCGCCAGAATGGTCTCCCGCGTGCGGGCTGCGGGCAATGGCCTGTCAGGCAGAGCGTACGTAGAGGTGTGCCTTGATGCCATGGGCGCAATCGACGCGTCCGAACGCACCCTGGCGCTGCTCGCGGAACACGCTTCAGGTCAACCGCATCCTTCAAGCTCGGCTGACGAGGTCAGCCGCGCCGTCGAGATGTTCCAGTTGATCGCATCCACACCCGACTTCCAGTATTGCTAAACGAGCGGCCGAAAGGTCAGGAACCCAGGAGTCAAGAGATGGCCACAAACGGTCACGGGAGCAACGGCAGGTCTAAAAACCTGGTTGTCATCCAGCTTTCCGGAGGAAACGACTATCTGAATACCGTCGTCCCCTACCAGGACGGACTGTACTACGACAACAGACCAGTCATGGGACTTGGCGGCGAGAAGGTCATCCCGCTCGACGACCGTGTCGCGTTCAACTCCCACATGGGCGCGTTCAAACGGCTGTATGACGACAACAAGATGGCGGTAATCATGGGTATCGGATATCCGGAACCCAACCGCTCCCACTTCCGGTCGATGGACATATGGCACACAGCCGAACCAGCGATTTCGTCATCGGAAGGGTGGCTCGGCAAAACGACACTGGCCCTCGACCCTGAAGGCAAGAACCCGGTCACTACTGTCAACTTTGGCCGGGGGCTTCCGAGAGCGCTTGCATTCCCGGGGGTTTCCGTGGCCTCGGTCGGCGCGCTCGAAACCTACGGCCTGTACACCGGGCTGGCAGGCGCCTCGAACCGCGACGCGCTGCTCGACACCGTTAGCCGGATCTACCAGCCGATGTCTGAGGAGGGATACCCGTCCCTGCGATTGATGCAGACCGGCCGGGGAATGTTGGACGGCGCGGATCTTCTGCGTGCAGCGCCCGACGGATACACGTCGAGTGTCGAATACAACGCGGAGAATCCCATCGCACAGAGCCTCAAGGGCGTGGCCCAGGTCATGTCGGCTGGTCTGGGAACCCGGATTTACTACACGCAGCACGGCAGTTTCGACACCCACACGAACGAACTCGTTAACCACGCAAAGCTGTGGGATGAAATGTCCGAGGCAGTCGAGTGCTTCTGGGAAGACCTGATAGAGCAGGGACAAGCTGACAATACCGTCATCTGGATGTTCTCGGAGTTCGGCCGTCGCATCGAGGACAACGGCGCCGGGACCGACCACGGCTCCGGGGGTGTGGCGTTCATGATCGGGAACCCGGTCAACGGCGGACTTTACGGCGAATACCCGAGCCTGAATCCACAGGACCAACTCGAGGGGGACGTGCACTACAACACGGACTACCGTACCGCTTACGCCTCGATCCTCGACGATGTCCTTCACGTAGATTCAGAGTGGGTTATGAACAGGAAGTTTGACCCGATAACTGAGCTCGTTAACGCTTAAGGCGCGCAGGCGGCGCGTCGGGCATTGTTGCCCGGCTCGCCTGGGGCGCCGGAATGGCCGAGCCAGAGACTAACGCAATCCTATGAACGCATACTCATACAGCCATACGATAGGAATCGCCTCTTTCGAGGGTCGGGGGTTCATGAACCCCGTAGATGTAGGGTTCGCCCGTAACGGCAATCTTTACGTCTTGAGCAGGTCGAACGCAGGCAACAAGAACGTCCGTATCAGCGTCGTGACGCTCGACTCAGAGTTCTTGTTCGAGTTCGCTAACTGGGGCGACAAGCCGGGCAAGGCAACGCAACCTACAAGTTTCGCATTCGGACCGGATGATCGCGTCTACCTCGCAGACGAATTCATCAACACCGTCACGGTATTCGAGAAGGACGGGACTTTCGTAGACCGTTGGGGTGAACAGGGCGACGGCCCCGGACAGTTCAACAGGCCATCCGGGATCGCGGTCGACTCCGACGGCAACCTGCGCGTGGTGGACCACCTGAACGCCCGTATTCAAAAGTACTCGCCGGACGGACACTACATCTCGTCATTTGGCACATTCGGAACGGGACAAGGCGAGTTCAATTTCCCGTGGGGCATCTCGATTGACCCGGAGGACGGGATCTGGATAGCGGACTGGCGCAACGACCGCATTCAGCGCTTCGGGCCTGACGGCGAGTTCGTGGCTGCATTCGGTTCACGGGGCGACGGCGACGGCGAATTCAACCGTCCGTCGAGTATCCACGTCGGCCTGGACGGCCTGATCTACGTCTCCGACTGGTGGAACGACCGCGTGCAGGTGTTCGAAAAAGACGGCACGCACAGGGAAACGCTGAATGGCGACGCCACGCTTTCAAAGTGGTGCCAGGAGTTCGTCGACGTAAATCCGGAACAGGCGAGTTGGCGAGAGAACTCAGGGATGGCCGAACGCGAGAAGCTCTTCTGGCGGCCGGCAGGTATCGACACATCCCCCGAGGGCCTCGTGGTAATCGCTGACAGTTGTCGCCACCGGGTCCAGATATACAGCCGGGCAGCAGAACCCGCGCTGGCCTGACACGGCAATTCCTCCGGCCGCCCACTGGCCAAGGCCCCAAAACGACCGCTCTGGCTGCTCGTTCGCGCGCTGGCCAAGGCCTGTTCCCAACCCATTAACGTAACCGGCCTTACCCCCTACCGTCATTCCGGACCTGATCTGGAACCCAAGGGACCGGGTGGAGCCCCTCGCGGCCATTTCCAAGTGAAAACGAAACCGGGCCACCATGTTGTCACCCGGCAGCCAAGATGCTTTTCCGTGCGCCCAAATGCCATCCCGAGCCCCTAACTGTCATTCCGAGCGAAGCCGAGGAATCTAAGAGGGTGTTCAAAAAGGTACCGGTGGACCGGACGGTAAACGTTTGTCATCGTTAATGGAACGAAGAATCTAATGTCTGCCAAGCAGGGTGAACCGCCCCTCGACCCCAGTCCCTTCGACTTCGCTCAGGGCTTGTGATTTTATTGCGAAACCTGCGGTTTTCAGTCTCAATTTGACTTTGAAAACGGTCTCAATTAGACGGTTCCTGGGGATTTATTCACAGGCTCTCAGGGTGACAGTGGGACTTATTAAACACCCTCTAAGCCGCCCGTTGGCAGTCACGTCGCAATGCAAGCAATCAGGCCTCGCGTTGCTCATCAGCAGCCTCGTCTTAAGACAAGGTCTTGAGATTCCTCACTGCCCTTCGGAATGACGGTCGAGGGGCGGCAATCCACACACTTTTGTGTGAACGGGCCTAGCTCAGGCCGTACTCTTCCATTAACCCGTTGATCTGGCTCCACGTCGCCTCTTCGATCTCCACACCGGACTCCTTGCGGGCCCGCCGGGTCGTGGC
The DNA here is from genome assembly GCA_965262065.1 of Dehalococcoidia bacterium. Lineage (GTDB taxonomy): Bacteria > Chloroflexota > Dehalococcoidia > Lucifugimonadales > Lucifugimonadaceae. The sequence goes on from OZ253497.1 coordinate 28,171, forward strand.
TTCCTTTTCGCCGGGATAGAGGATTTCGTCGAAACCGGGCATCAGGGGCGTGTCTTTGGCGTATCCCGCCAGCCAGTCGACGCGCTCCCGTATCCCGTCCAGCGGCACGAGGCGAGAGACATCGATGACGATGATGGTCGAACCGCTCGAATATGCCGCCCCTGTCGGATCCGGCTTGCCGTACTCCCCGACTAACCCGCCCAAAACGGCGGCCATGAACGCGAGGGCATATCCCTTGTGGCCCACCTGCATTCCGCCGAGCGGAAGTATGGCGCCTCCTGCGTAGAAGTCGTTAGGGTCCCGGCTTGGATTGCCGTCCGGATCGATGACCCATTCGTCGGGCAGGTCATGCCCGCGCGCCCGGTAGACACGCAGTTTGCCTTCCGCCCCAATCGACGTCGCGAAATCGAGCAGTACAGGGTTCTCCTCCCTGTATGGGAAGCCGATGCTGATTGGGTTCGTGCTGAAACGGCGGGCTGCGCCACCATACGGCGGCACGATGTTTGATCCCTCGCCCAGTAGTCCAGTGAACATGATGGCCGCCATGTCGTTACGCGCTGCCATCTCCGAGTAGCTGCCGATCCGGCCAACATGGCCGAGGCTGGACATGGTTGCGAGACTGATACCGTGGACCTTCGCCTTTTCGATAGCCGCCTCGGTGGCGAACTTTCCCACGACCTGACCGAACGAGTGGTGTCCGTCGACCCTCAGAATGCCGCCGCTCTCCGCCACGATCTCCGGCTCTGCGTCCGGCTTGCGGATTCCGGTCTGTATGTCTTCCACGTACTGCGGGACCCGAATAAAGCCGTGTGAGTCGTGGCCTGTCAGATTGGCGTCGGCCAGATGGTCGCCCACGGTACGGCCGTTGGTTTCAGACGCGCCTGCCGCGACGAGAATACGAGTCGAAATATCGGATATCTGTTGGCTGCTCAGTACTGGCATTCGGTTGTCCTTTTTACCCGCAACACGCGGGCACGGGTGATTTTGCGTTTAGGTGACGCGTCGCCGTCGCATCTCCCCGGCAACATGGTACGACGATCAGTTTCGCGGGGACGCCGTGACCGCGCGCGCTGGCAGCGGGGCAGTTGCCGGGCGAACTACGAAAGAGCCGGGTCCTTGAACATTGTGGGCGGATCGATATCGTCCGGGCCAAGGACCTTGCAGATCTTCCGGTAGATCTGAATTCGGTACCGGCCTGTATCCGCCCAGTAGACCCGGTTTTCGGCGTCCACTTTGACCGCCGTGGGGCTTAAGAACCGCTTCTCGGCGTCGAGATTCACGACGTTCTCGCGCATCCGCAACATATCGAGGTTCGTCATCAGCTTGCGAAGGCCGCGCTCGTTGAGCGTCGCATCTCCGATGAAAGTTTCGAGAAATCCACCGCGCGGGTTGAACATCAGCCCGCGGTGATTCCCCCGGTCCACAACGTAGATGTCGCCGTACTCGTCGACTGCCACATCGCTTGGCCTGTTCATCTGGCCCGGACCCGATCCCGGTTCGCCAAGTACCTGAAGTACTTCTCCATCCGGCGAAAACCGCTGCACGCGGTCATTTCGCCAGTCGGCGACGAGAATCGTGCCGTTTATCGGGTCGATACCCAGACCCCAAGGGTAGTCCAACTGTCCTGGCGCGTCACCGAAACCACCGAATCCACCAATGTATTCGCCGCCATTCGTGAAATGCTCGACGCGGTGATTGCGGGAGCTCGTAACCCATACCGTCCCGTCGCGACCGATCGCGATGCCCGAGGGCGCGTTTAGTTCGCCCGGCCCTTCGCCAGCCTCACCCCAGGTACCAAGAAAGTCGCCGCCGATGGTAAAACGCGCAACCTTGTTGGCGTGTTCGTCGGTGACGTAGAGGATTTCGTCCTGATCGATCTCGCACATCACCCACGACGGCAAGGACTCGTTACCCGCCGGCTCGAACTCTCCGTCCGGCCCAGGCGCGTAGATGTCGTTGTCCTCGTATCCGTCATCCTCCACGTTTACCCTGACAAACCGGTTTGTGGCCACGTTGCCGCCGGCCTCGGTGAAGCGATTGACCACGTACAGATCTTCGGGGCCGATGGCCAGATCCATTGGGCCTTTGAATCCGCCCAGGGCAAGCCGCTGCCCAAGTGCTATCTCATACTTGTGCCCGCCCCTCAGCATGTAGGGATAGCCCGTTACGCCGTCATAGACCGGCGCCTGATTCGTTTTTGTGGCTGGCGTGCTAACCATTGGCTGGCCCCTTTTGCCCGTAGTTCTGCCGTTCCGACCGTACCCTGCTTTGTGGCAGATGATTCGCCGGACGCCCGCAGCCGGGATTTACGTTGTTGCTAAGTTGTGGCGGGTTCCAGGAGATCGTACTGCTCAAAATGGCCGTTCACGATTTCGTCCGGCGCTATCCCGAGATGGCGGTCCAGTAGCGTGGAATAGATGGACCTGAAATCGTGGTTGTACTGAAGGTCGCCGCTTACTTGCTTCGACGGTTCGAGCGACGGGTACTCTCCGTAGAGGCCACCCATTACATGGTCCCCTATCAGGAACGCTCCACCGCCCGAACCGTGATCGGTCCCGTTGCCGTTGTCTCTGACGCGGCGCCCGAACTCCGAGAAGATCAGCATCACCACTTCATCCGCCGCATCGTGGCATCGCAGATCGTCGAAGAAGTCACGCACGGCCCGCGAGACCTGTCTCCACAATTTTTGCTGGGTCTGCACCTGGTTGCCGTGTACGTCGTATCCGCCATGTTGAGCGTAGAAAATACGCGTTCCCAGGCCGGTCGTGTGCACTTGGGCGATGTCCCGCAAGTTCTGGGCCAGCGGGTTCGCTTCGTACTCGACCGTGGATGTGTACTGCCGGGGCGCCGCCCTGAGCAAATCGACCGCCTCCAGCGCGTCACGCCCTGTCTGGCCGATGTGCTCCATGATCATCTGCTGCTCTTCGAACTCGATCGGCGCATACATGCGGGTGAACACATTGAGCGCGGAGCGTTGGTTCTGTCCATCGAGATTGGTCAGCAGTCCGTACCCCTCGAGTTGCGTCACCGACACTGCAGGCGTGCCCGACAGGTACATCGCTCGGGGTAAGCCGGGGCCAAAGCTGACGCCCGTGACAACGTTCTTTTTCTCCGGGTCCAGCTCCCGGATTGTGCGACCGAGCCACCCTTCCGACACATACTCGAACGGATTCGCTGTGTGCCAGATGTCCATTGAGCGGAAGTGGGATCTGTCCGGCTCGGGGTACCCGGTTCCGGCCATCACGGCTACGTTCCCGTCGTCCCACATGTCCTTGAATTCCGTCAGGGCCGGGTGGAACCCCAACTTGGGGTCGATGTGGAGCAAGTCGGTTTCAGGAATACCGACCGTCTGCCGAAAATCGTAGTACAGCGGGTCGCCATAGGGAACGACCGTATTCATGAAGTCGTTGCCGCCGGAGAGTTGCAGAACCACAAGCACGGGATCTTTCCCGTTCGCTCGTCCGTTTGTTTGGCTGGTCATCATGATTTTCTCCAGTGCTTACGTGTCAAGCCGGGTCGTGAGGCATCGGGTGGATCAAGCGAACTGATACTCGCGAGACGTGGCGATCATGCCGACAAGTTGCCCCGCGACCCGTCGCGCGGCCTCTTTCTGCTCCTGCGTTTCTCTTGGGATTCGCCCTTCGAATCCCGCTTCGTTCAGGATGATCTGTCTCGAAGGACTTCCCAGCCACAGCGAGCCCATCTCGTAAAGGCAAGTGTCCAGTAGCTCGTCCGCCGTGACGGGGCCCTCTCCGGAGGCGGCGCGCTCGGTCATCGCCGCCACGCCCGGAGCTTCGGGATCGCTCAGACGCTCGGCCGCAAAATTCACGCGGGACACGAGGAACGACGAGTCGATCCACTCACGCCCGGTGTGCCAGCCCTCCACGGTGGGAGGGTTCAGCAACTCCTGCCCCATGGCAACGGTTGCCCGCGGCAGGACCGCGAGGCCGTGCTCGTAGCCGTCGGTGTGCCGGCCGGACAGTCGCACCGTATTCGCAACGAAATCGGCCGGACTTTTCACTTTCCTGAACTGTGAGTTCTTGAAGAAGTCGCTGTTGAACACGAACCGCAAGACTTCGCGTATTTCGTGGCCGCTCGCCTCATACGCCTGTGCGATCAGCTGGATTTCGTCGTCATCCGGTTCGTCGGCCACAAAGAAGGAATGGATTTCCTGGCCGATAAACGTCGCGGTGGCAGGCTGCCGGGCGATGATTTCTATAACGTCGTCGCCGTTGAAGTGCCCGGTTTCACCCAGGAACTCCTTTTCTCCGTGGTCGTGGTCCTCGTCGCGGTAGACGAAATCGGCGGGCCAGTATCCGGTTGGATATCGAGGAAGGACCTGCGTCATCGTCCAGCCGGTGAACGCCCTCGCGCAGTTCCTCACGTCATCTTCGGTGTAGTTGCCGCGGCCCATGCTGAATAGTTCCAACAGCTCGCGGCCGTAATTTTCGTTGACGGCGTCTCCGTGGTTGTTCTGCTGATCGAGCCAATAGATCATCGCCGGATCCCTGGACAACTGCTGCAACAGGATTCCGAAGTTGCCGAGTCCGTAATCGCGCAACATCGAATAGTGCCGATTCATCATTGGGCCGTTAGTCACCTTGGCCCATCCGGTGGCGAACACTCCGTGCCAGAACAGGGCGACCTTCTCCTCGAGCGGACGCTGCGAGTTGACCATCCTGTACATCCACTTCATCGCTACCCAGCGCGGCGACTCCCCGTCCGCATGTTCGGGATGATGTCGTTCTAGGACATCCTCATCCAGTCTGGGAAATTGCTCGGGATTCAGGAGATTGTCAACGACGCTCTCGTACCCTTGCGCGGCAAGATTTTCGAGCTCGGGTAGAGTGGCGCCGAAACCTGCACGGCGCATCAGGTGGGCTACAAGTGAAATATCTCTTCGAGAGACCATATTTCGTCCTCCCAAAATTGACCGGTTCGGGAAGCCGCGTCAGCGGCATGTCTTAATCGGCAAAGTATACGACGCGAGGCGGTGTGAAACCGGAATCAACACGCGCGAAGAAACGCGCAAACTGAATCAAAGGTAAAATCTCGCTTCACGACGTTTCGCTCCCATTCAAATGCCAGACAATACCCGCCAGAATCAGCTCGATCCGATCAGGTTCGAAGTTATCCGCAACGCGCTTACGCAGGCCACGGAAGAGATGGCCGCAGCGCTGAGGCGAAGCGCGTACTCCACCAACGTAAAGACCCGGCAGGACTTTTCGTGCGCGTACTTCGACCCCGAAATGCGTGTCATCGCCCAGGCGTTCACCCAACCCGTACACCTGGGGTCTTTCGTCGAGCACGTCCCTCAGGCAATCAGGCGCCAGGGCGTGGACAACCTCGGCCCGGGGGACATGATCCTCTCAAACGACCCGTACGGCGGCGGCGTTCATCTCAACGACATAAGCCTGATCGGGCCGGTTCACTGGAATGGCCAGCTCGCCGGATACACGGCCTGCCTTGCGCACCACGTGGACGTTGGAGGCGGGGCGCCTGCATCGGTGGGCGCGTTCCAGGAGGTTTTTCAGGAAGGCGTGATCATCCCGGCGGTGAAGCTCGTCAAGGGCGGCCAAATCGTCGACGACATCTTCAGGCTCGTCCTCGCCCAGATCCGGTCGAAGCGTGAGACCGCGGGCGATTTCCGCGCGCAGGTCGCATCAAACCTGACGGGCGCCCGCAGAGTACAGGAGATCGTAGACCGGTTCGGGCTGGATGAGTTTCGCCGATATGTAGATGAGATCGTCGAATACACCTCCCGGCGGACGCGTGCCGAAGTCGCAAAACTCCCAAAGGGCGTGTTCAGGGCGACCGGCTCGGTCGACAACGACGGATTCACCGACAAGCCCGTTCAGCTAAAGGTCAAGGTCACGATCGACGACACCGGCGTCCATTTCGACACCACCGGGTCGGACCCGCAACGCCGGGCGCCGGTGAACTCTACGTTCGCGCAGACCTTTTCAGCGTGCGCCTACGCACTGCGGGCGCTCATGGACAAGGACCTGCCAGTCAACCACGGTTTCTATCAGTACGTGCGCATCAATGCGCCCTTGGGCACCGTCACGAACTGTGTGCATCCAGCGCCCGTTGTGGGAGGCTGGGAAACACACGTCAGACTCAACGACATGATTTTCAAGGCGCTCTCCGAAGTCATGCCCGACGATGTCCCCGCCGGTACGAAGGCGATGCAGTGCCACTCCGGTTTCGGTGGCGACCACCCGGGAACCGGCGAGTACTACTGCTACCTCGAAACCCTGGCGGGCGGTTACGGCGCCCGATCTACGTCGGATGGGCCGGACGCGGTTCAGTCTCACGGCCAGAACACGGAAAACGCCCCGGTCGAAGAGGTGGAGATTAACTACCCGCTGCGGATCGAACAATACGGACTGATCACCGATTCGGAAGGGGCGGGGAAGTACCGGGGGGGTCTAGGCCTTCGCCGTGACTACCTGTTCCCGTCGCCTACTACCTTCACGATTCTGGCCGACAGGGATAAGGCCGGGCCGCACGGCCTTTTCGGGGGCCAACCCGGTTCGATTTCGGTCTATGCATTAACGAGAGACGGCGAGGAGGTGCATCTCTCGTCCAAGACGACCGTTCAACTCGAACCCGGCGACATAATTTCGTACCGCACATCCGGTGGAGGCGGTTTCAATAGCCCACTGCTGCGCGACCCCGAACTCGTACTGTCCGACGTCATCGACGGCAAGGTGTCCATCGGACGGGCGAGCAGCGTGTACGGCGTGGAGTTGAGTGCGGACGGCGCCTCGGTAGACCTGGCAGCTACAAAGCTATCTCGCGGCCGTTTAAGTGGTGAAACCGGCGCATGACGTTTGAAATCGGAGGGCATGAGCCCGGCAACTTGAATAGCACCCGATTCAGATTGGGCGTGGACATTGGCGGGACCTTCACCGACGGAGTGCTCATCGATACGTCGTCAGGCGACGTGACGAACTCCAAAGTGCTTTCGACTCCCGGCGATCCGTCGTTGGGTTTCATGGAAGCCCTCCAACAACTCATAGCCGGCAGCGGCATCGAACCCGGCGAAATCGAGCACGTGGTCCACGCGACTACGGTGGCGACGAACGCCATCATCGAAGGCTCGACGGCGCGCGCCGCGTTTGTAACGACAGCGGGCTTTTCGGACATGCTGGAGATTGCCCGGCAGATCCGGCCCACGCTATATGACCTCAACTTTAAGAAGCCGCCCCCGTTGGTGCCGCGCAGACTGTGTTTCGGCGTCCCCGAAAGACTCGATGCTGTTGGAGACGTCATCACCCCACTCGACGAATCGAGTGTAGAGGCAATCGCCGAACTCATCGCCCAGGCGAACGTCGAGTCGGTGGCTGTTTGCCTGCTGCACGCCTACCGCAACCCCGATCACGAGGCGCGGGTCGGGGAGATTCTTCGGTCAAGGCTGAAGGACATGCCCGTCTCGTTGTCCTCCGAGGTGGCGCCGGAATTCCGTGAGTACTTCCGGGCGAGCACCACTGTGATCAACGCGGTGATCGGGCCGCTCGTAGGCCGCTACCTGTCTAACATCGGGCGCCGTCTGGAAGATCGCGGTATTACCGGCGACCTGTTGGTCATGCAGAGCAGCGGCGGTGTGTATTCGGCTGAAGCAGCGGTCGAACGACCCGTGTTCATGGTGGAGTCGGGCCCCGCCGCAGGCGCGGTCGCCGCCACGCATATCGGCGCCGCCGCAGGGCACACAAACCTGATTTCCTTCGATATGGGCGGCACAACCGCAAAGGTGTGCATGATCCTCGGCGGCGAGCCGCGGGTGACCAAGGACTACACGGTGGGGGCCGAGGCGCAAAGCGGCGCTGGCGCTTTCGGCGGCGCAGACGGGTACCCCGTCAGGACTCCCGTGATCGACCTGGTGGAAATCGGCGCAGGGGGCGGCTCGATCGCCTGGGTAGATTCGGGCGGAGCGCTGCGAGTCGGGCCGAAGAGTTCGGGCGCCGAGCCCGGACCGGCATGTTACGGACTGGGGGGAACGCAGCCCACCATCACGGACGCCAATCTCGTGCTCGGCAGGCTGAATCCGGAGTACTTTGCCGGCGGATCCATGCGACTTGACCCAGAACTTTCCGCGGCGGCTATCAGTGAACATTGCGCCGGACCGTTGGGAATGGGAGTCGAGGCGGCGGCGGACGGGATCATAGAGATCGCCAACGCAATGATGGTCGGCGCGCTAAGGCTGGTCTCGGTCCAGCGCGGCCATGACCCGCGGGACTTCCTGTTGGTTGCGTTCGGAGGCGCCGGACCTGCGCACGCCGCGCGAATCGCACAGGACAGCGGGATGGCGGGAGTATTGATTCCACCGAGCCCCGGTACTGCGTCTGCATTGGGCCTGTTGGCGACCGACCTACGGCTCGATCGCAGCGTGACTAACCTGCAACTCGCCGACAACGTCGACCCAGCCGAATTGGACCAAAAGTTTCTGACTCTCGAAGAAGGGTGCATGTCGGCGCTGCGGGTGAACACTTCCGACGGCACTGACATGTATTTCCGCCGCTCGGTCGAGATGCGCTATTTTGGGCAAAGTTTCGAGTTGAACATCCCGGCGCCGGCCGGAACGTTTGACGAATCGGGGCTATCGTCTCTGCTCTCCGCGTTCCACGATGAACACGAGCGCGCATACGGGTTCAAAGTACCTGACGAACCGGTCGAGTTTGTCAATCTTCGATTGGTAGCTGTACAACCGATCACGAAGCCGGCCACCCGGCCTATGGCGAAAGATTCCGGTGACGAGTCATCGGGCGTTAAAGGCCACCGTCGGGTCTTCTTTGCGGATTTGGGCGGCTGGACCGACACCGCGGTCTACGACAGGTACGCCATGACCGCGGGCGACCATGCGAAGGGACCGGCTATGATCGAGGAGGCCGATTCCTCGACCGTAGTGCCGGCGGGCTGGCTAGCCGATGTGGACGACCACGGAAATCTGATTCTCACGCGATCGTAATACCCAAGCCAGTCGCGTGAATAAACCGGCCCAACTCGTGGCAGAGGAGCCTGAATGACCGCGCCGTTTATCAGAAAGCCGTTTCGCCTTCTCATCGATCAGGCCGTGCCGATGCGCGACGGCGTGCGGCTATCCGCGGACGTCTATCTGCCCTCCACTGGCGGACCGTTTCCCACGTTGCTGCTGAGAACGATCTATGACAACCAGGAACCGCGCTACATCCGCTGGACACGGCGCTTCGTCGAAGCGGGCTATGCGGTGGTTCTGCAGGACTGCCGGGGCCGTCACGATTCAGAAGGTCAGTGGGACCCCTACATGTGCGAGCTCGAAGACGGATTCGACACGCACGAGTGGATCGGCCGCCAAGAGTGGTGCGACGGACAGATAGGGACTTTCGGACTTTCGTATCCCGGCTTCACCCAAACCCTGCCGGCGACCCTGCGCAGCCGATACCTGAAGGCCCTGGTACCCATCGCTTCCCAGCAGGACAACTACGGCCATCACAGGGTCGACGGGGTGATTCACCACGCCGTTAGTCTCTTCTTCGCAAACATGATGGGCAAAACGATGCAGCGTAACGCCCTTGGTGAACTGGACCAGGACCAAATGTATCGGGCGTTGCCGCTTATATCGGCCCTCGACGACCTGGGTGAGAATTCTTATTACCGCGGCGTTGTCGAACATGAGCAGTACGGCCCATGGTGGGACCGGTACAGTCTGCGGGACCGCTACGACCAGGTCGAAACCCCTTCCCTGTTCATTACCGGTTGGTTCGATTCCCTGCTTCACGAAACCCTGAAGGTGTTCAACGGGTGGACGAGGTCCGCACGGACGGACGACGCACGCAGGCTGACCAAGCTGGTCGTGGGGCCGTGGAGTCATCAGACCGCGCCTTGGGGAAGAGAGCCCTTCGATCCGGGCGGCCGTTTCGAAGAGCTCGAACTCGGCCCGCAGGCCGCCGAAGACATCGCCGAAACACACTTGCGATGGTACGACGCTCGCCTTAAGGGCCACGACACGGGAATCGACTCGGAGCGCCCGATCAGGTTGTTCGTGATGGGAGCGAACAAATGGCGATTCGAGAATGAATGGCCATTAAGACGCGCTGTGGAGGCCCGCTTTTACCTGGGCGGCGAAGGAGCGGCCGATGGAGGAGGCCGGTTGATGACCGAGCCGCCTACCGGAGAGGCGCCGGACAGCTTTACTTACGACCCCGCAGATCCCGTGCCGTCGTGGGGCGCCCAGTATCAGACGCAGGAGCTTAGCGGGCCCCGCGACCGCTCCGAAATCGAGAGCCGGCCAGACGTGCTCACGTACACATCGGAAATACTCACGCGCGGCGTAGAGGTGACGGGTCCCGTTAGCGCCACCATCTACGCGTCTTCGACAGCGCTCGACACCGACTTCACAGCGGCGCTCGTGGACGTTTACCCCGATGGCCGGGCGATCATTCTCTGCGAAGGAATATGCCGCGCCCGTTTTCGACGGGGAACCGACAGGCCGCAGTTGATCGAACCCGGTCGGCCATACGAATTCCACATCGACATGTGGGACACGAGCAACCTGTTCAAGGCTGGCCACCGGATCAGGATCGAAGTGTCAAGCAGCAACTTTCCCCGCTACGACCGCAATCTCAATACCGGCGGCCGCATCGGATACGAGACTGAGTGGCTCGTCGCCGAGCAGACCGTATATCACGACGAGGTTCGCCCATCACGGCTGAATCTGCCCGTCGTGCCGGCCTAAGACCGACACTCCTCCAAAGTTGCCAGGCAGGCGTCGGTGATAATCCGGCCTGCGGTCTTGTCGAGCCTGCTGACCCGCACCGACCTGTGAGTCTCGTAACCGCCCTGCGTAAACGCCGCCTCGGTGGGAACGTAGCCGCACCACCCGTTCGCAAGTTCCGAAATCAACGTCACCTCGAATGGCGACCTTTCCTTGATTTCGAGGCCGAACTCCACGAAAAGCTCGGCGGGGTTGGTGGAAATGGCCGTCCCAGACATCGAAATCGCGCCCACCTCCACCTCACAGGACGTGGCGCCGAGTCCCCTTATCGCCTTCTCCTCTGCCCGCCAACGGACCTGATCGAATTCCTGCATTCCCTCCCCGCGGCCTCGACAATAGTCATCACAAAACCGCGATTCGGACAACGGGCGATCCGGTATGTCCATCACTCGATTCGCAATTCGAAGGTCCTCGATTGGACGGCGCTCCCCGTCGCCGGCATGGTTAATCACGGCGTCAGCTAGAGCCGATCCGATTTTCCAGGCCGCCGCCGCACCGTCGAATGGTGGCGGGATGTTCGGGTCCTGCCAGGACGTATCGCCGGACGCGCCTGCCAGATACACGGTGGGTATATCCGAACCGAGTCTGCTGCGAACGACGTCCCCCAGCCTGCCGCCGAGATCACGGTGAAACACCTCAGGTGGCGGTCGCCCGGCCACCGGACTGCCTCCGACCACGTGGTTGTGGACGGAGAACGAGGTGATGAGGGCTATCGGGGCGCCGTCCGGCTCTTCAAAAAACCAGTAGCCAAGTTCGGGGTCGGCTGGACCCGCCGGCGGATTCGAAGGATCCCGATCCTCCGAAAACACCATGTCGATCCCGCCGTCCGGGCGGAGATACCTACGATTGAACGTCAACGACTGAGTTTCGGCATTGCCGGCCACGAGAACCGCCGGTCGGAGACGCTCGGCGGCCTTTGTGACAGCTTCGGCTAGACGTTGTCCCACCCACTCCGAGTAAGCGGGATCGGGGTCAACATCGCCGGTTACCATCCAGGCGCGGGCGAGTCCGGGCGCAACATGGGTGTGAGTGGCTGCGATGCTGATGTGTTGGGGCGGAATACCGCTCTGATTGGCGATCCTCCGCCTGAAGTCCAGGAAATGACTCCGGTCGATCATCGTAACGTCAGCGGAAACGAGCGCCCCCACCGCCACGCCGTCGGTAAACACGACGGCGTGGGCGAGGAGGTCGCTATCTTCGGATTCGTTGCGTACAAGGGGGCGCCCGCCCCAGCTATCGGAGCGCGTCGGCGTGATATTGACGGTGCAAGCGCCCGCCCTGCCCTGCAATGCGTCGACCATGTTTTGCTACCCGAACGCAGTCCTGTTTGCCAATCCTGTCGGCTAACCCCAGTCTTCGTATTCCGCCCGTCTTGTTTTTCTGGAGAACTGCAGATGGACGCCATCAGGGTCATAGAAGCTGGTGATTGTTCTTCCCGATCTCGTGCCCTCCTGCGGACTGACGTGGAACCGGACTCCAAGGTACTTTGCTTCCCTGTAGGCCGCCTCGACGTTTTCCACTTCGAGAGAAATGTGGTCAATGCCTGTGGCCTGCCCGTCCTTTGCCTGGTGGAGTTCCACTCCTATCGGTGTCCCGCCGCCGTGGGTGGACATGTAAACGGCGTCGCCCCCGTCGTTGGTCCCATCCGGGCAGAATCCCAGCTTTCTGTAGAATTCCACCGACTTCTCGATGTCGTTGACAAAAAGGTCCATGTGCTCAAGTCTGATCAATCGCATTGCAAACGCTCCCGTGTCTGACGGACTCAATCTGGTGCAACCCGGCGATCCAGTACATGTCGGCGCCTCGTCCACGACGGGATACGCAGCGCCGGGGCGACCGCCTTCGTCAGCCGCTGCCATGGTGTCACACGCGCTCGATTGTTGTCAGTTCCCACCCATCGAGGCGGGGATTGCATGGCGAAAATTCCCAAACTGACCGCCGCGGTGGTTTAATACGCACGGCCGGAACGGGCCCAGGCTCGAATGCCGCTAATCCCATATGGAGAACAACGATGGTCACCCTCGAGGAACTGGAACTGGATCCTTACGCCGCGCTCGGCGTTCGAAAATTTATCAACGCGACTTGCCACCACACAATTCTCGGAGGCACGCTAATACCCGAGACGTCGCTCAAAGCCATGCGGTCGGCGGCCGCCCACGCGGTTGACCTGATGGAACTTCAGAAGGCGGCGGGCCGGGTCATTGCAGGCTACACGCACGCCGATGACGGCTTCATCGTGTCCGGATGCGCGGCGGCGATGCTCGTAGGGACCGCCGGAATCCTCACCGGGACCGACCGCGTCAAGGCCGAGCAGTTGCCGGACCTGACAGGGATGAAGACCAAGTGCATTGCAAAACGTTTCCCGCGTGCCCACACCCCGGAGGGTCAGGAGTACGTTAACCGCGGCTACGCGATCGCCGTACAGACTGCCGGAGTGAGCTTCGTCGAGATCGGGGAAAACGACGTCGCAACGCCGGAGGAATACGACGCAGCGTTCGACGACGACGTGGCGATGGTTTACTGGGTCGGCTACGCGCCGATAGGGGACATACCGCTCGCAGACGTGATCGGCATCGCCCACTCCCACGGCGTGCCGGTGATGGTGGACGCATCCAACTCCCTGCCCCCGCGTGAAAACCTGCATCACTTCGTCGACCTCGGCGCCGACCTCGTCTGCTTTTCGGGCGGTAAGGGGCTGCAAGGGCCACAGGGCGCCGGCATCATCGCGGGCCGCCAGGACCTGATCGACGCTGTGATCATGCAGTCGGCGCCTAATCACGGCATCGGTCGCGTATGCAAAGTCAGCAAAGAGGAGGTCGTCGGGCAGGTTGCGTCACTGATCTGGTGGGCCGAACAGGACGAAGAAGAACGCATGATTGAGCACCATCGAAAGAGCGGGCTCCTCAATCGGATGGTGGAGGACATTGGTGGAGCAAAGACCGAGGTGGTGTTCCCCGATCACAGCCAACGGCCGTACCCGACCGTCCACGTGAGCCCCATGCCCCATTCCGGCATGACCGGCGCGCAACTGCTGATGGCGCTACGTAGCGGCGACCCGCCGATCGCCGGCATGACTCACCCAACCGATCCGAACACTATTCGTCTCGACGTGCGCCTGCTGGAGGATGACGAAATCACGGCTATCGGGACGAGACTGTCGGAGTTGTTGGGCTAAGCGTGACCGGCGTGAGCCAAAGGCGCGTAGACATACGGGCCGAGTCCGGTGGCGCCGCCACGTAGCGCAAATTCCTTAAACCCGTCTCGATTTTGACACGCGGACTCAGCCGGTTAACATTGCCGACCAGCGCCGCGCACGTCGCCCGCGGCGTCAGTTGGGGCTCATTCGCCCCTTTGAGCGCGGACTGAGGAGGACACGGCATACATGGGAGTATTTCTGGCCCGTCGTGCCTTGTTCGCCGTCATTACCGTCTTCGCTGCCACGCTGATCGTCTTCACTGTCTCCAGGCTCGTAGGGGATCCGCTTCAATTCATGATAAGGCCTGAAGGCTACGGCGTATCGCCCGAAGCTTTGGCGGCGATCAGCAAGAAGATCGGACTCGACAGGCCGCTCGCCATGCAGTACCTGATTTGGATCGGCGGCGTGTTACGAGGTGATTTTGGCAAGTCTCTTTTGACCGAAAAGCCGGTAATAGACATTTTTCTTGAGAAGGCCCCGCCAACCGTTCAGCTGGCCGCAGTCGCCTGGATTCTTGCGACGTTGATAGGCGTGCCGGTCGGGGTGGTCTCCGCAGTGAACCGCGGAGGGATATTCGATTACCTGGGAAGGGCGTTTGCGCTGTTCGGCCAGGCGATTCCGGTGTTCTGGCTGGGAATAATGGCCATTTTGATATTTTCAGTCATCCTGGGCTGGCTCCCTTCTGGCACCAAGGGCCCGATCGACTCAAGTTTTTGGGAACAAGTCAAACACTTTGTCCTGCCGGCGACAGTCCTGGGATGGAGTGGGGCCGCAAGCTACGCCCGGCTGACGCGGTCGGCCATGCTCGAGGTGCTTGACTCCGAGTTCGTCAAGATGGCGCGCGCGAAGGGTGTAACCGGCCGAAGGGTCATCTGGAAGCACGCGTTCCGGAACGCAATGATCCCGCCGATCACCTTTTCGGCATTGCTGATAGCGTTTTTCCTCAGCGGCCAGGTTGTGGTGGAGGTCGTGTTCGGCTGGCCCGGCCTCGGTCGGCTGGCCACGGAGTCCGTGTTTCAAAACGACTTCAATACCCTGAGCACGTCGGTACTTTTCTTCTCGGCAATGTTCGCGTTCGTCAGTTTCTTCGCCGACACGCTTTACGCGTTGGTTGATCCTCGGATCAGGTACTCGTAGGAAGTCTCAGTTGGACCTGACGATCGACAAAAGATTTTCCGGCATCGCACTCAGATCCCTCTGGCCAGTGCGAATTGCGTTGGCCGTATGGCACTTCATCCGGAGGTGGCCGGTCATACCCGGTGTAATTTTGCTGACCCTGATAACATGCTCGATCTTCGCCAGCCAGCTCGCTCCGCACAGCTTTCGAGAGACCGACCTCCTGTATCGGAACACGCCGCCGGTCTGGATGGAGGGCGGCACCTGGGTCAGAATCCTGGGTGGCGACGCGGTGGGCCGCGACATCCTCAGCCGCCTGGTTCACGGCGCGCGCGTCGAGTTGATGGTTGCCACCATCTCGCTGTTCGCTGGCGCCATACTCGGCACCGTAATCGGCGTGGTGGCGGGCTACTACGGCGGCATCATCGATGAACTCCTCATGCGGCTGGTGGACATCTGGTTTTCGATACCATTCCTGCTGTTTGCTCTCGTCGTGAGCATCGCGTTTGAGCCCACTTTGCGGGTGGTCCTGATCCTGTTGGCCATCCTCGCCTGGAGCGTTTTCGTCAGAAACATTCGTGCCGAGGTCCTTGTAATCAAGACAACCGACTACGTCTCGGCTGCAAGGGTTGCCGGCGCCTCGACCTTGAGATTGATGATTCGGCATCTGTTCCCCGGCATCGTCAACACGATGATGGTCATCGCCTCGCTCAGAGTGGGTCAACTCATCCTGGCCGAGTCTTCGCTCAGCTTTCTGGGCGCCGGAATCCCGGCGCCAACGCCAGCCTGGGGAGTAATGGTTAGCGACGGCCGAAACTATCTCGACAGTGCATGGTGGGTGTCGACGTTCCCTGGAATTGCGATTTTGCTGACGGTCATGTCGTTCAACTTCCTGGGTGACTGGCTCAGGGACCGGCTCGACCCGCGACTGCGGCAGATTTAACCAGCCTGCGCAAATCAACACATTCGTCGCCCGAACATTGACGAAAACTGTCGCGCAAAGTAAGATTTCGCGCTGTTCGCCAGTGTGCTGGCAGGGCAAATGTGGCCGGGCGCAATGCGCCAGGTTGGGGGATTTAGAGCCCCGGTTCTTGCACGTTGCCGAGGAGGAACGCATGCGATTAATTAAATTGGGATCGGTAGCGATAGCCGGGCTGCTAGTGGCCGCCATTGCTGCCGTCGCTTGTGGCGGTGAGACGGTAGTTGAAACGGTCGTCGAGACGGTCATCGTCACGGAACAGGTCAATGTCCCGTTGTCGGCGAGAAGGTAGTCGAGACCGTCGTTGTCGAGAAGCCCGTCACTATCACCCAGAAGGTGGTTGAGACCGTCGTCGTCGAAAAGGTCGTCGAGAAGATCGTCGAAAAGCCCGTCACCAAGACGATTACCAAGGTCGAAGAGAAAGTGGTTGTTCACACGGCCACTCCGATCCCTGCTGTCAGAGATGACGTGCCTGTCCCCCGCGGCCGGCCGGGAACCATCACGTTCGCGATGTTGGACGTTGGCAAGGGCACTGGCATGAACAGCGCCCAGTCGTCGAACTACCGTTGGGGCATCACTGAAGCTCCCTTCATGACCGTGTTCCCCGGCGAAGTAGTCGGAATGGTCATTTCAGATTGGGAGCGGAGCGCCGACGGACAGAAATTGTTCCTCACGGTTAAGGATGGGGTTGAGTTCCACGATGGTTGGGGACCGTTCACTGCCGAGGACCTGGCCTGGAATTTGACCGACACCAACGCCACCACCAACCCCGAGTCAATTTCGTGGAACGCGGGAGACTACGGGGCGCTGTTCAATTCCCACACGGCAATCGATGACAATACCGTTGAGATCGAGATCAATCAGTGGGACGTCCGCTGGGCAGCGAACCAGCTAAACAGTCAGGGCCAGACGATGGAGATCTTCTCCAGGAAAGCCTTTGACGAAAAGGGCCGCGACTGGATGCTCGAAAACATCATCGGCACCGGTCCGTTCCAGGCAATCGAGTACCGGGATGACGAACGCATCATTGCCGACGCAGTGGAGAATCACCACCGCCAGACGGCAATGATCGACCAGATCATCTACATCGAGGTACCGGAAGCTGCCACCCGCAAGGCAATGATGCTGACCGGTGAAGTAGACGGCGCCGACCTGATTTTGCCCGACCGGAAAGACCTGGCAGAACGCGGGTTCATCTGGATCCCGGCAAACTCCGGTAAAGAACAAGTGGTCATATTCGGCGGTAACTACTGGGAGACCGAGCGAATAGACACCAAAGAACAGTTGGAGCCGTGGAACCTTGCCGGCTACCAGACGGACCTGCCCTGGATCGGCTGTCCCTGGGAGGACATGTGCCCCTACGAGGACACGAACAACCCCGAAGGCATGGACGACATGGAACAGGCCCGACTGGTCCGCTGGGCGATGGCGATGGCGTATGACCGCGATCTGATCAACGACACATTGTTCGCTGGACAGGCGCAGCCCGACCACATCTCCATGTTCATCCCGAGCCTTCCCGAGTTCAAAGACGAGTGGAAGGTACCGTTCGACCCCGAGAAGTCGAAAGAGTACCTTGCCATGGCGGGTTTCCCGGACGGATTTGAACACACATTCCTGGCCATCGCCGGATTCGCTGAGGAGGTCCAGCAGGCGATTGCCGGTTATTGGGAGAAAATCGGAATCAAGACCGAGATACAGATCGTCGACTACGGCGGCGTATTCAGGCCCACCGTCGTCGACCGTTCCAATTACTTGGTGTACGCACAAGGTTGCCGACACCACAACGGCCTGCCGTTTGACTGGCCGCGCGGCCCGCAGAACACCAGCCTGACGCGAGGCGGGTTTGGCTGCGGAATCGAAATGCCGTTTATCGCCGAGGGATTCGTGGAAGCGAATACGCACGATGACGTGGCAGAGCGGATCAGGGTCAATACCGAGGTCGCAGAACAGATGCACTTCTGGATGCCTCAGTCCGGAATCGCGGTGGTGCCCAACGGCATGATAATCAACCCCAAGTCGATCGAATCATGGCAGATGCTTGACGGTTTTGAGTCGCCACCCATCCAGGGGCCAGAATTCATCGTGCCGGTCAGCCGGTAAACAGGTAAATCGAGGCGGTTATTGCTGGCTTTGCGGCCCGTTGTAACCCTGACGAAGAGTGAATCGGAGCCCGAGGGAAAACCCCCGGGCTCCGTGCTTAAAGTAGCAATGCCGGAGCGGGGCCGGCGACAAGATGATCTGCGACGCACACGCCTACCTCGGCAACAGCCCCGGTTGGGCACAAATGGGACTACCCGTGCCGCTCGACGCCCACGGGTGGGTGGAGATGATGGACCGGTCGGGAGTCGATCGCGCCTTGGTAGCGCCGCCCGGCGTGGGCGCTGGTCAGGACTTCAAGCCCGACATGGACCGCATCGCCCAGGGAATGCGCGACTACCCGGACAGGTTGTTCGGGTTCTGTCGCGTGAAACCCCGCCGCGGGCAGATCGCCATCGACGAGCTCAGGATGCGGGCTGAGGAGCAAGGGTTCCCGGCCGTCAAAATGAACACCCTCGACGACGACTACCGGCTGGACGACCGCCGGTTGCTGGATCCGGTAATTCGTGCTGCCAGCGACCTTGGCCTCGTGATGTTCTTTCACACGGGCGACACTCACGGCGAGACCTGCCAGCCGAGCATGGTCGCCGACTTCGCAATGGATTTTCCGAACACGACGTTCATCATCGGCCATTGCGGCTACATCGGGTTTCAGGATCAGACGGTCCCTTCACTAAAGCGGGCGCCCAACACGGTCGCCGAAACCGCCGGCGTGCTCAACCCAGCCTTGATCCAGGGCATCGTGGACGAAGTCGGCGCCGATCGCGTCCTGATCGGCAGCAACGGACCGAACACCCCGATCGAGCTCCCGGCCCTGATGGTCAACAAATACATGAACAAACTCTCCAGTGAAGAGAAGTCTCTGATCACCGGGGGCAACTTCGAACGCATTCTGGGTCTCGACTGAAAATCCTATGTTGACCAGGTCCCGACGCCCGAAACGACCCTCCCTAGCACACGTGCGAACCCACGCCCAGGCCCGATAACAATGGCAAAGATTTACGACGCGCACGCCTACCTCGGCAATAACCCCATTTGGGGCCAAATGGGGTTGCCGGTTCCCCTGGAAGCGGACGACTGGATTGCAATGCTGGATGACGCAGGGATGGACGGCGCGCTCGTTGCGCCGCCGGGCGTTGGCGCCGGCGACGAGTTCAGGCCTGACATGGACCGGATTGCCGCCGGGATCCGAAACTATCCTGACAGGCTATTCGGGTTCTGCCGCGTAAAGCCCCACAGCGGCCAAGGCGCCATCGATGAACTGAAACTGCGCGTTCAGGAACAGGGATTTCGCGCCCTGAAAATGAACACTATGGACGACGACTACCGCCTCGACGACCGGGCGCTTATCAACCCCATAATCGACGCGGCGTCGGAACTGGGCATCGTTGTTTTTTTCCACACTGGCGACTCCCAGCACGAAACGTGCACGCCCTCGATGGTCGCAGACATCGCCGTGGATTACCCGGATACGACGTTCATCATTGGGCACATGGGCTTTGGCGGTATCAACGGCTTCCCCGGCGACATCGATCAATTAGTCCCGTCGATGGAGCGTGCGCTTAACACGGTGACCGAAACGGCCGGGGTGTTCAAAGCCGAATTCATTCAGGACGCGGTTGATCAACTGGGTGCGGATCGGGTCCTGATGGGCTCGAACGGTCCTAACTCGCCGATCGAACTGCCAAAGGTGATGATCGGCAAACACATGAACAAGCTCACCGATGACGAGAAGTCCCTGATTCTAGGCGGCAACTTCGCCAGAATATTCGGCCTGGACTGACAGGCGCCGCGGTATTGTCCGCTAAACCGATACCGGGGCTACACTGACGGCGCGGGTGTCACAGAATCACTTGGAAGGTGACGATGGCCACGGAGAACGTTTACGACGCCCACGGGTACCTCGGCGTTAATCCGGAGTTTGCGTCGTACGGCCTGCCGGAACTGCTCGGCGGCGACTGGTGGGTAAAGACGATGGATAGTTGCGGGGTGACGGGCGCACTTGTCGCTCCGCCCGGCGTTGGGGCCGCTGAGGACTTTCGCCCCGACCTCGAACGCGTCGCCGATGCGGTCAAACAGCACCCCGGTCGAATTTTCGGATACGCACGCGTAAAACCCAGAAGAGGCAAAGCAGCAATAGACGACCTGCGTTACTGGATCGAGGATCGCGGGCTCCATGCCGTCAAGATGAATACACTCGACGACGACTATCGCTTTGATGACAGGGCGCTGCTCGATCCCGTCCTCGAGGCCATCAGCGAACTCGGCGTGCCGGTCCTGTTTCACACCGGCGACGCGGAGGCGTCAACGTGCACGCCCTCAATGGTTGCGGACATCGCCGCCGATTTCCCGGATACGACGTTCATCATCGGCCACATGGGATACCCAAACTCAGACCATGAATTGGCGAACGCGATGCGGCGGGCACCGAACACCGTGACCGAATCGGCATCCGTATTCAGGCGCGTGGTGATACGGCGAGCGGTGGAAGAGATAGGCGCCGATCGGGTGCTAATGGGCAGCAACTCGCCCTACTCACCGCTGGAACTGGCAATTCCCATGTTCGCGGATCACATGCCGTTCCTGTCAAATCCTCAACGCTCCGCGATCCTTGGCGGCAATATGGCCCGTGTATTGGGGATCCAGGCATGAGTCTGAACGTTGGACTGACCACTTCAATGACGGACGCCGGCGCGATCGTAAGCCGGTGCAGGGATCTGGACGTCGATCTGGTCACTTTGAGAGTGGCGTCGATGCCCGGATATGCGGAACTGGGCCACCCGGATCCGGCAGCATTTCGCGAGTTGTTCGGCAAGCTTGCCGAGGCGGAGATCACCGTAGCGGCGATGAGCCAATGGATCGGCGATTTTGCCGAGTTGGCCCTCGACCCCGACTCCCACCGCAAGCACATAGACGGCGCCCTGAAGACGCTGGAACTGCAAGGCGAATACGGTATCGGCCGACAACTCCACTACGTAGACCTCCCCGAACCCGAGGATCCGGCAGACGACGAGGCCATGTGGGAAGGAATGTTGGGCATCTACAGCGAACTCGTCTCTCAGGCCGAGTCATCGCGCGTGAAGCTGGCCAATCACGCCATATGGCGGTGTCTCCCGCTCGATCTACGCGACAACGCGCTTGAAGACGGGGTGACCGAAACCGATTACCGGCAATACCGTCCAGAAGGCTGGGCCGGGCCATACCTTGTCAGGACCGCAGACCACATAGGCCGCATCATCGATTCAGTACCGAGCGAGTCCAACGGAGCGGCGTTGTGCACCGGCATGTACATAACCGGCGCCGATCCTGCGACGGAAGTCGCCCGATTTGCTGGACGGATCAACTACGTCCAGATCAGGGACCTCGACGACCGATGGCCGGCAGCCCGGGAGGTGTTTCCCGGAACCGGCAACCTGGACTTTCGCGCCATTCTTCGCGCCTTGATCGACGCGGGATACTCCGGTTTTCTCCACCCCGAGCACCTCGGCCAGCCTCGCCATGAAGGTGATGACCTCGAAAAAGACGCCACCCGTCTGGTAAAGGAATGGGTTGCCGAAGCAGAAGCAAATCGATAACGATCAACTATCGCGCCCAAAACCTATTCGGGCGAACCTATTCAGGAGAACACCGTGACCCAGTCGAATCAGCCGCACATAGACCTGTTACTCAAGGGTGGAAGGGTGATCGACCCTGCAAATGGCGTCGACGGCCAGTTCGACGTTGCCATTGCGCGGTCGAAGGTATCAGCTGTTGAAGCGGAGATTCCGTCATCGTCTGCCCGCCGGGTCGTGGACGTGTCGGGGCTTCTTGTCGTGCCCGGGCTGATCGATCTGCACGCCCACTTTTCTGGCTTCCGGGGTTTTGTGTTGCCAGACGCCCACTGCCTGCCAACCGGCGTTACCGCCGCGCTTGACGTTGGCGGACCGGGTTGGCGTACTTTCGACGCGTTCAATGAGCAGGTCATTTCCAAATCGACAACACGAATCTTCGCCCTCCTCAACATCGCCGGAGAGGGGATGGTCGGCGATCCGGAGCAAGACCTCGAAGGCATGGACCCGGAAGCGACGGCGGCCAAGATCCGTCAGCGACCGGATCTGATCGTCGGCATCAAAGTGGCGCACTACGCGGGGCCCGGCTGGGAGCCGCTCGACAGAGGAGTTGAAGCGGCGCAGGCCACCGGCACATTCGTGATGGTGGACCAGAATGCTCTCCCCACGAGAACCGCCGATGAAATGCTGCTGGAGCACCTTGAACCTGGGGATGTGACGACCCACTGCTTCGGATACGGCAAACCGGTAGTAGACGGCAAAGGCAACGTCAAGGGATTTGTTCGGGAGGCGCGTGAACGCGGCATCCAATTCGACGTGGGCCACGGCGCCGGTAGTTTCTCTTTCCGCATGGCAACGGCCGCGTTGGCAGGCGGCTTCCCGCCGGACACCATTAGTACGGATATGCACACATCCAGCTTGCTGACTTGCAACGCCAATATGCCGGAGACCATGTCCAAGTTGCTCGCCTGCGGTATGCCGCTGGTGGACGTCATCCGGGCATCTACCGCAGCGCCGGCCGCACAGCTAAAACACACCGAACTCGGGGCGTTGGGCATCGGATCAGACGCCGACGTAGCGGTCTTGGCATTGAACGAGGGCGACTTCGGTTTCACCGACAACGGCCCTACAGGTAACCGGGTCATGAAGGCCCGACAGCGGCTCACGGCCGAAATTACGATCGCAAAAGGAAACGTAGCCTGGGACGCCAACGGACGGACGCGAGACGACTGGTCCCACACGCCGCCGCCCGACGAACGTTTGCCTTGACGAAATACCGGGGTAGCTCGCACGAACGCGCTCTCTTGGGCGCGTTCGTGCTTTCAAGCGTGCTAGGGAACGAGCGTAAGCACCGAATTCGAATCTTCCGCCGATCTCACGTCGCCGAACGGCAGGAAGTGGTAACGGCCGGCAAGCCACTCCGGCAGTTGGTCGCAATAGTGTTCAGAACCCGGATGGCCTGACTGGCCCTGGGATTCGACCGCCCACATTCCGTCCTGACCCAGGTCGCTGATCAAGCGGTAGTTCGCGCCCATCAGAGCTCCCCAGTTCGGATCGAACCCGGTATTGCAAACGGTCACGCCATTTCCGCCGACGGGCAATCCACCCCGGTCCAGCAGTTCACCCAGGTCGCCCCGGCCCGTCAATACGTGCCGAAGGTGAATTTTGTGGAGGGTTCCCCATTTCCAGGTGTCCATGTCCGGCCCAAGCCGCCCCTCTATTTCGTCCAGCGCTGAACTCATCGCATCAACGATGGCCTGCTCACGGTCATTTTCTGTGAACCAGTTGGCGGCATCCGCGTGCAGCAGGGACGCCGCTATTCCACCGCAGTTTCCCTCAAGCGCCGTTGCAAGGACACCGTCGAACCGCTCCTCCGAAACTCGCCTCGACCATCTGTTGAAAAACACCTCAAATATCGATGCGCCAACCGATTCCGGATCCATCCGGTGGTCCCAATCCTCCAGCCGCCTTAACGCCTCGCGAATACGCGGGTCGTCGTTACCGCCCAATATCAGCGACAACGCGGGCATCGCCTCGTCGCCGCGGAGTGCGCGGGTGTCCTGGTGCATCTGCCCGAACGCGTCCTTGTTGAACGTATCTCGTTCCTCAATCATCTGCCGGATGCGTCTGGCCCGGTGGCCACTCGACCAGGCGCCGGCTAGCGGGTAAGGAAAGTCATTTGGAGCGGTCCGGTTGTTGGCGCTTGCCGCCCAACCTCGTTCGGGGTCTACGAGGCGCGGCATGTGCTCGTGGGGGATCAACCCTTTCCACTGATGCTCAGGATCCCAGCCCGGCCGGTAGCCGAGGTGCCTCATCTTGCGCACCGGGACCCCACCCACGGCCTGGTATCCGAAATGCCCGTCCACGTCGGCGGCCATCATGCTCCACGTGGGGACTCTCCAAGGCCGAATCGCTTCCCTAAATCCCTCGACCGAGTCGGCGCGATCGACTCCCAACAACGAAGTTAGCCACCCGCATTCGGTGGCGCCAAGCCATTTAAGAGACACGGGACCGGTGCCGTCGGCTTCAGCCTGCAGCAGTTCATCGACGATCGGTCCGTTGCGTGAAAACCGGATCGTCTTTTCGACGGTTTGTCCGCTTCGCACATGGATAGTCTCGACCAGTTTGCGCTCAGGCTCCCACTTGCCGTCGAACAGAAAACTGCCCGGGTTTTCGGGATCGGTTCGTTCCTCATACAGATCACGTTGCGCGCAAATGTTATTGGTGATGGCCCACCCAATACGCCGGTTGCGGCCGAACATGATCGCCGGCATACCCGCGTACGCCATGCCGGTCACGTCGAACGAGCCGCCGGACAACTGCGCCTCGTACCAGCACGACACCGCGGCGAACGCGATGTGCGGGTCGCTTGCGACCATCGGTTTTCCCGACTCCGTCCGTGCGCCGCTCACCACCCAATTGTTGCTGCCGAGGCCCTCGTCCGGATCCCCTATAACGTCCCCGACGGGCATCAACCCCCCTTGGACAGGAGCGTACGAACCGGCCGGAAGGATGCTTTCATCCTCCGCTTCACCGGTCAAAAACGCTTCGAATAGTTCATCGTTGCCCAACGCGCGTTTCGCCAACTCAGGGCCGACTATCACGGGGAAACGAACAGTCAGGTAGTAACGAAACTCGGTTGCTATCGCCAGACAGTCGACCGGAGACCACGGCTCCGGCGCATAGTCCAGCAGAGCGAATTCAACCGGCAGGCAATCGCGTGACTTTTCCATGAACGCATTTACGCCATCGGAGAAGCTGTTGAGCAGCGAACGGGTCTCGTCCGGAAGGGTCTCCCACTCCGCAATGGCAATACGATTCAGGCCGACCGTACGAGCGATGATGTCCAGTTGCAGGCCGTCTTCGCCTAACACTTCCGATAGCCTGCCGTGGCCTTTTCGACGCAGGTAGTCGAGTTGAAACAGCCGGTCCTGGGCCATGGCATAGCCGAAAGCGAAGAAAAGGTCCGTGTCGTTGGAGGCGCTGATGTGCGGAACCCCCCAACGGTTTCTCGTTATCCGCGCATCCCCCGATACCCCCGCGTCAATGGTCCCGCCGGGGTCCGGCACTCGCCGCCGCGTCTCTTCGCCCCACCAATTGTCGAACTCGGCGCGTGACATCCCAGCAGATTCACACACCATGCCGATTGATTCGCCGGCGCCGAGTCGGGCAAGCAGTTCGTTTGAATTCGATGACATGAATGAGGCCTCCGCGCGATCACATGGTCCTGACTACCGTGCCGTGTTGCGCTTCGATCTGTTTGGCGATCTGTCGAACGTCCAGATTGTTTGAAGGCCAGTCTACAGGCGGGACATCGGACAGCCGCAGCAGCAGCCGGGCGAGAAACCCTGCGTACTCCTTTAGTTCCCGGACCCTGACCTTGTCCGGTGTGTCGCTGCTGCTGTGCCCGAACTCTACGTCGGGATGCCTCCCGACGAATCTCCAGCGCCACAATCCGCCTGAGTGTATTCCGGCCCGCGCGAACGAATACGTATCACCTGACGCGTCATACTGGGCAAAGACGTGACACCTGAATCCTTCGTTAATTGAATCGAGCTGGGTCTGGACAAAGTTGCGCAGGTCCGGGAATTGAAGGGCCACCCCTTTTACGTTTCCGGTGGCCAACTCGTCGAGGTGTAGCGCCAACTTCGGAACTGTTTCCGATCCGTGATGTCGAGCCACGTAGGCGGCCGAACCCTGAAGTACCTGTTCCTCAGCTCCGAACGTCACGAACCGAATCGACATGCCCGGTCTAATGCCTTTTTCTCTGGCCAATCCGGACAAAATACGGGCGGTTTCCATTAACACCGAAGATCCCGATCCATTGTCGTTCCCACCAAAGGAGTCCGGCGTCGTGTCGAAGTGAGCGCCAAGCAGCAGGTGCTCTTCCGGCCACTTTTCACCGGCCAATTCACTAACGACGTTCCGCGATGTGGTGTCTATGTATGTCGCATCCACCTCGACGGTCGCCGTGGCGTTACGCGCAGCGCGATTACGGAGTCTCGCGCCGTCTTCCCGTGAGGTCTGAATCGTCGGCAGGGGGCCGCCGTTTATTTCGCCGTCCCGCCAGTCGTTGGCCGACGTGTGATTAGTGCGGCGGCCTCCGTGAGGGCTCGGAGTTATGACGACACGCGCTCCCGCGGCAGCGAGGTCGGTTAGACGAGTCGTGAACAGTCGGGGCGGCGAAAATGGCTCGAAACCGGTGTCCATCACGGCTATTGCGCCCTGAGGGCTACCGCCCAAACGTTCGATCTCGTGTGGCATTCCGTATCCCGCGTCTACCAGCGGCCCCGTCACGGAAGTCGCAGGACAAAACAAAGTGGGACGGGCGTCTATATCCCAACCCTCTTCGCCAGCAACGGTGATTGCAACTGAGTCGCAACGCCATGTCGTGAGCGGGAAAGGCTCCAGGTCGACGTTGTTGAGCCCATATGCCTCGAACCGTCCTGAGATATACCGCGCTGCTCGCAGGTCCCCATCCGAACTCGCCCAGCGAACTCCGATGTCGTCGCAAAGCGTTTGTATGTGTGCCGGTATAGACGACCCTATCCACGCCTCTCCCATGATCCAGCGGTCGGCCGTTCCAAAATCAATCGTCAAGGTTCTCCTCTTTTTTCATTCATGCCGGTCATCTGCCGTATTCGCGCCAAGCGGAGGAACTCAGTGTGCGGATCGCCCTAAGGGACCCTCGGACGGCGTCTGCGAGGTTGTTTCGAATTCGAACTCGGCTATTTCTTCAATGTCATGGATGTCCATCAAAAGCGGATGGTACTCCCCGGTCAGTGTTTCTTCTACGCGGTCTGCGTAATGTGGGCTCCCGGGTTGCCCCGATTGTCCCGTTAGCGTGGCCCCCCAAGCCGTCGCCGGTTCTGCGAAGTCGACGAACAGTCGATAGCTCACGCCCGAAGTATTCCTGAACCCCGTGGCAGTTTCAGAGGGACGACGATTATTGACCGCGCCGCCACCCCCAGGGCAGGAGAATGGGCCGAGGTTGAACACTCTCATGGCTTCTTCGTTGGTAGCCAAGGGATGCTTATACAGGACGATGTGCGCCTGCTCCCATATCCAGTTATCCTGATCGGGACCAAGCGCGCCCGCCAGGTATTCGTACGCGCCCTCTGCGGCGGCCTCCATCATCCGGCGCGACTCTTCTCGAAAATCCGGCATTGCATCGCCCACTAGCACTGCGCGGGCAAGGTCGCCGGGGCTTTCTGCCGATAGTCGGCCTGCGTAATCGCCGGCCAAAGCCAGAGTTACGCGGCTTGCAAATCTCGGCCACAAAGCCGCCCACACGGCGGCGGCGTTTTGGTCGGGGTCGAATCGACAGTCCCATTCCCGGAGAATGCCGCCAAGCGATTTCAAACGACGGTCATCCGATTCAGAAAGTTGGTGGGCGACAGCATCTTTCAGACAACGTGCCCGCATGTCGAGTGAGTCTGACTGAATGTCGCGCACGACTTCGGGATCCACTGGGGTGTCGCCGGTTAGCAGTTCGGCGATACGCTGCATTCTGTATCCGTCTGCATATGCTCCAGTCATCCTCCCGAGCAAGTCCGGCGAAGCGGGTGTGTTATTCGCGCTCGCCACCCAGCCGCGCCGGGGATCGTGCAACCCCGGCAGGGAACGTGTGCCCACGTACCCCGTCCATTCATCGTCCGGACCGATCCCGCGTGTGCCGCGTGTTGCCGTTTGCCGAACGGGGATTGATCCACACATCTGGTAACCGAAGTGGCCGTTGGAGTCGGCGTAGACCCCGTTCCAGACCGAAAGTCGCCAGTCGTCGAATATCTCCCGGATTTGTTCGGCCGATTCAGCGCGATTGAGCGCCATCAAGACCCGGGCGTCGCCTATTGCCTCGTGCCCCACCCACCGTAGAGTAATAGGCCCGTCTCCCTCGGGATCGACCGCTGGAATGAAATCGTTTACGACAGGACCTCTCAGCGTGAGACGGACGGTCAACTCGACGGGGTCGCTTCCGCGCACGTCGATGCGTTCACGGCGCGTTTCGAAACGCGCCCAACGGTCGCCGTCCCGGTAAAGATTCGGGTCCGCGGGCGCTATTTCCTCGTGGTACAGATCGCGGGTCGAAGTAACGTTGTTGGTCCTGCCCCACGCCGCGCCGCGAGTGCGCCCGAAAACGACCGGCGGCGCGCCCGGATAAGCCGCTCCGATGCAGTCGATCCCGGGGGCCGACAGGTGCTGCTCGTACCACATGCCGGGGAAAGAGATCGGCCAGTGTGGATCGGAAGCCAGCGCCGGCTTGCCCGAGGTGGTAATGGACGGACCGGCCACCCAGTTGTTGGAGCCCGTGCCATCGTCCCCGCCACCGTCCATACGCGAGTGGCCGCCTACCTCCTCGGGGACGATCAACTCGCCTGATTCGGAGCTGAGCATGATGGCTGCAATTTCCGGGTCGGCATACCTAATCAGGCGTTCGGCGGCCACGATTTGCTGCAAACGGCCGGTGAGGGTCCACCAGAAGTACCGCAGGATCACTATCGAATCGAGCGGCGTCCACGATTCCGGCTCATATCCCAGAATGTCGAATTCGACCGGCAGGTTGTCCAATGCCAATTCGATCCACCTGTTGACCCCCGCCGCGTAGGCATTCAGCGAACCCAACGTCGAATCGTCCAGGGATGCCAGTTCCAAATCAGCGGCCTGAAGTAAGCCGATCGTGCGCAACTCCTTGTCCGACCGGAGTGCGCTTTCTCCGAGTACTTCAGCCAACCTACCGCGGGCGAGCCGCCTCCGGTAGTCGAGTTGCCACAGGCGGTCTTGTGCCTGCACGAGGCCGGTCGCGAAATCCAATTCGCGAGCGTCAAGGGCGAAAATGTGAGGAATCCCGTACTTGTCGCGGACTACTCTGGCGCCCTTTTCAATTTGTCCCGTCGAACCCAGGACTCTTTCCGGTAACTTCGACTCGAGATATCTCTCCTCGAGACCGGAGTATTCGTTCTCATGAACGCCGGTCCGTCTAATGAATTCCCCGCGCGATTCGACGCCTCGGAGGATCGTCCACGGTCGTGGTTCAGTCGGTCTATACATCGTGATGACTCATCCGATTGCTAAGCGATTCGCCTGCCCACAGGAACTACTCCGGACAGCCAAAACGAAACGCAATTGAAACAAATGGCGGCGCCTCTCTCCGAAATGGTCTATTCCTGTAGTTGACGCGGCATGATATTATTTCCCTTTGTTTGGGGCTGCGGATGACAGTCCACCATCGAGGAGGCTCTCCTGAAATGAATATATTTACAAGGCGGAAGAGCGCGTTGATCAGCGTGTTTATCGCTGCCGCGCTTGCCATCGCCGTTGCCTGCGGAGGCGACGACGCGCCAGTCGCCGCGCCCAAGGCTCCTGCGACGGCCGCGCCCGCGCCGACAGCCGCTATGGCTGCAACGGCCATGCCTGCCGCAACGGCCATGCCTGCCGCAACTGCTGCGCCGGCCGCTACAGCCATGCCCGCGGCAACTGCCGCGCCCAATCCCACGGCCATGCCTGCCCAGGCAACTCCGACCGCGATGGCGATGATGGAGCTGGAGAATCCCGAACGATACGGTGGGGATTTGACCGTGTCACTTGGCGCCGCGATCTCCACTCTGGACGTTCACAGGACCACCGGTACCACGGCGAATACAATCGCCTACGCGGTGCAGGAGTTCCTGTTCGCCTACAACGAACAGCTTCAGGCTCAGCCCCTGCTGATCGACACATGGGAGACCAGTTCGGACGGCTTGACGTGGGACTTCAAACTGCGAGACGGGCTCAAGTTCCACAACGAAAAGGCCGTGACTTCTGAGGACGCAGTGCAGTCCTGGATCAGATGGGCAGAACGAGACAACTACGGCTCGCTCATCTTCGGCTTCATCGACGACATCTACACAACCGGCGATCTGACTTTCCAGATCGAAATGGTCGAACCTACGGCGCTTGTACTTGAAGGTATGGCACGAATCGGCGGGTATTACCCGTACGTCATGCCGCCTGAGATGTACAACGTTCCGGCTGCCGACGGCGCCAGCGTTTTGATCGGTACCGGTCCGTACAAGTACGAGGAGTGGATACCAGGAGATCACTTGCTGGTATCCCGGTATGACGACTACCTGCCGGTCGAAGGAGAATTCTCCTTCATGGCCGGCGAGAAGATCGCGTACTTCGACACCGTCAATTACGTGGTCGTGCCGGACACCAACGCCCGCATAGCGGCGTTGAGGACCGGTGAGATCGACGTTCTCGACGGTGACATTCCCGGCGACTTCGTGAACACCTTGGCCGATGACGCTAACCTGACAGTCCAGATCTTCACCAACAACTCGTCTCGTGACGGTGCTTGGCTCGACAACGTCGACGGGCCGTTCGCTGACGCAGCGGTGCGCCGAGCGTTCCAAATGGCCTACCCGGTCGAAGACGCTCTCCGAGCGGCTGTAGGGGACGAGCGGTTCTGGGATCTTTGCCCGTCCATGATGGTGTGTGGAGGCAACAAGTGGGGCGGATTCGATGACTTCTCCGAAGAGATCTACAACGCCCGCGACAAGACCGGCTCGGACGGCCTGACCGGCCTCGAACGAGCCAAGAAGATCATCGAAGAGAAGGGCCTCGTTGGTTCTTCCGTCATCGTGTTGCAGTCTGCAGACCGGCCGCGGGTCTCCGGACCGGCGGAGATTTCCCGCCAGACTCTGGAAGAACTCGGCTTCGATGTTGACTTCAAGGTGACCGACTGGGCGACGCAGACCAACTGGCGTGAGAAGCCCGAGTTGTTTGACGTGTTCCACACCGCTGGTGGCGGCTCCTGGGGCACGAACCCGCTGCTGAACAGTTCGCTGGCCAAGAACAAGTACTGGAACAAGTACCAGGACGAGTCCGGCCGGATGACTGCGCTCATGCAAGACTTGGCGCGAGCCACGTCGGCGGAGCAGCAGCTACAGATCGTCACGGATATGCAGGAGGTGTTCTGGAACGACATCCCCTACGTTTCGTTCGGCGACACGTACCAGGCGGCCGCCTACAGGGCCGACATCGAGGGAATAAAGAAGTTCCGAGGACTGCCCTTTAACGTGTTCAACTCCTGGCGTCCATAGTAAGTAAGGACAACAATCCACAAGCGCTTAAAGGCGGTCGGTCGGTGTGTTTAGCGCCGACCGGCCGTCTTTGTTGCCCGGCCCAACGGGCGACTGATGTATCTCAACATCATGGATCAGCGGCCACAAAACTATTAAAACGGCCGAGAATGAGACCATCCATACTTGATACTCACAGCGTGCCGGGTTCGGTTACAGAGGCCATTTGACCGCCTACATCATCAAACGCGTACTCGCCATAATCCCGATTCTGATATTCGTCGGGTTGGTGACTTTTTCGCTTGTTCACATCGCGCCCGGGGACGCGGCCAACATCATGGCCGGGGACTACGCCGGACCGGATGACGTAAAGATAATTCGCGCCGAACTGGGACTAGACAAGCCCGTTTTGCAGCAATTCGTCGAATGGGTCGGAAGGACGGCGAGGGGCGACTTGGGATCGTCGATCTTCTCCGGAATCCCAGTGGTCGAACTCGTCCGGTTAAAAATCGGCGCCACGCTCAGCCTTACCGTCATAGGCGGGATCCTGGCAATCCTGATCGGAATTCCAATCGGAGTATTGGCCGCATGGAGAGCAGGTACGCTCACCGACCGAATAATTCAGTTGTGGGCCGCCGCAGGTATCTCGATCCCGGGTTTCTGGCTCGGCTTCATCATGATATGGGCCTTTTCGGTAAATCTGAGAATATTCCCTGTTATCGGCTACGTTCCTCCCACGGAGAGCATCGTCGAATGGATCAGGCACATAACCCTGCCCTCCCTACTTCTGGGAGTTACCAGTTCCGCAGTCATCATCCGGATGACACGCGCCTCTTTGCTGGAAGTATTCAGGGAGGACTACATCAGAACTGCGCGCTCGAAGGGTCTCGCCGAATCAGCCATACTCTTCAGGCACGCGTTGCGTTCCGGGGCCATACCAGTCCTTACGGTAATAGGCTTCCTTGCGGCGGCCCTCATTACCGGTACGGTAGTAACAGAGACGGTATTTACGATACCCGGGCTTGGACGACTCGTCGCCGACTCGGTGCAAACGAGGGACTTCCCGATCGTTCAGTCCCTCCTGATGCTCCTCGCCTCGGTGTACGTTATCGTAAACCTCATCGTGGATATCTCCTATGTCGTTGCAGACCCAAGGGTGAGGCTGTAGATGGTCACTGCACAGGATACGACGGCCGTCCCCTTGTTTGAAACGCCCACTTTCAATGAGCGCGTCTCCGCTTGGCGCCGCTCCTTGTTCCGCATATTGCGGGCCAACCCAAACCTGGCCGCCGGCCTGGCGGTCCTGATCGTGATGGGCTCAATAGCGATCTTCACTGCCACCCCGTGGGCCATCAAACTGGCGCGCTATGAACCAACCGAACTTTCGGTACGAGAACGAGTCGACCGCCCCAGCAGCGCTCACTGGTTCGGCACCGACGATCTCGGGCGAGACATCTACTCGCGGACCATGCACGGCGCCAAAACGTCGCTTATCGTCGCTTCGTCTGTAGCCGCGATCGTTACTGTTGTCGGCGTAACCTTGGGCGTAACCGTTGGATACAGCCGCGTCGCCGACAACATCGTGATGCGAATCATGGACGGCATGATGTCCTTCCCGACTCTCGTGCTTGCGTTGGCCCTCGTTGCTGTTCTTGGCTCTAGTCTGTTCAATGTGATTCTGGTCATTACGATTGTCGATACACCGGGCATGACCCGCGTGGTCCGCGGAGTCGTACTAAGCATTAGGGAAAGGCCCTATGTCGACGCGGCCAGAATGTCCGGCGCAAGTCTCCCGAGGATTCTGGCAATCCACATCGCTCCAAATACGCTGGCGCCCGTGATAATTCAGATTTCGGTGTTCTTCGCCGGCGCGATTCTTACCGAATCGGCGCTGGCCTTCCTGGGCGTCGGGACCCCCTCGTTCATACCCAGTTGGGGGAATATCATCGCCAGCGGCCGTGTCTACATACAGGTAGGATTCTGGATAGCGTTCTTCCCCGGTGTATTCTTGGCGTTAACAGTGCTGGCGACCAATCTTGTCGGCGATGGACTGAGGGACGTGCTCGACCCGAGACTGAGAGGATCACGCTAAACGGCTCGGATTTTGAAAACGTATCGGACGGAATGCGCATGGAACGGCAAACAGTAATTTCAATAAGGCATTCGATGCTTTATCTGGCTTTGGCAGGGTTAGTGACACTTCTGCTAGCACTGGCGGCGTGCGGGGGCGGGGACAACGCAAGCGAAACCAGCAATGCGCCCAGGGGTTCGGGGAAGGTGATCACGCCTACGCCCTTTCTTAAGGTGCCCATCCCGGCGAGCGGTACGGAAATAGCTCCGCAGTCAACGCCAACTCCCACCGCGCTTATTCCACCGACCGCGACTCTCACACCCCCATTGCGCACGATTGACGAAGAGGTTACGGGCGAACTCGTAGGCAACATCTCCGCCAATGAGTTTCCGCGCACAAACGCTCGGGTCCTGGAGCGCAGTTTCCGCCGGGAGGAAGGGTTCGCAGAAGCGAATATTGGAAAATCGTTCCTCATTCAGGGCAACGTAATAGTGGCTGACCGTCGCGACGACGGCGTGGCATTCGTCGAATTCAAGGCGGGCAACGGGAAAGTTACTTGCGAGTTCGAGATCATCTCAGACCCTGAGTTAAGAAGATTCAGCCCCGACGGAACCAACGCGGTGACCGGCACAGTAGCGGCTTGGGATCCTGAAACCCGCCTACTCGAAGTCGAAAATTGCCGCGTGGTGCTTGGTTTCTAGTGAACTTGATCGAGTTTAGAGCCATATACGGAAACACCCCCGCGAGGCGCCGGAGCCGCGAGGCGGCAGGCCGATGACGCAAGGTTCCAGTTCCCACCTGCTCGACGTTCGAGACCTCCGGACGCAGTTCGCAACGCAGGAAGGAATCGTAAAAGCGGTCGACGGGGTGTCGTTTCATCTCGATGAAGGCGAGGTGCTTGGCCTGGTGGGCGAAAGCGGATGCGGGAAAAGCGTCTCCGCCCTTTCGTTGATGAGGCTCATCCCCGACCCGCCTGGCAGGATCGTGGGCGGCCAGGCGTTTTTTGAGGGGCAGGACCTCCTTTCCCTGAGCGAATCCCAGATGCGACAGGTTCGCGGCAGCCGGATCAGCATGATCTTCCAGGAGCCGATGACGTCGCTAACGCCGGTATTGTCGATCGGCCGGCAGTTGAGGGAATCGCTCGAACTTCACCTGCACATGACGAAACAGCAGGCCAACCAGCGCGCAGTCGAATTGCTGGAGATGGTTGGCATCCCCAATTCGGCCAGACGGATAAGCGACTACCCTCATCAGCTCTCCGGAGGCCAGCGCCAGCGCGTGATGATAGCCATCGCCATGAGCTGCAACCCCAAGTTGCTCATAGCCGACGAGGCGACGACAGCTCTGGACGTGACGATTCAAGCTCAGATCCTTGAATTGATGAAGGACCTGACCGAGCAGATCGGCACAGCCGTAATCATAATCACCCACAACCTCGGGGTGGTTGCGCGCTACGCGAATCGCGTCAACGTCATGTACGCGGGAAAATTTCGCGAGACGGGGCGCTCCGACGACATATACGAAAACCCGAAACACCCCTACACAGTCGGTTTGCTGAATTCCGTTCCCCGGCTGGATGTTCCCGCCGATCGGAAGCTCGAACCGATCCGGGGCGACGTGCCTAACTTGATGGCGTTGCCGGCGGGATGCGCCTTCCGCGACAGGTGCGACTGGGCCGTCGAGCAATGCGGACTCGAAGACCCCCCGATCGAAGAAGTCTACCCGGGCCACGGCTCGGCGTGCTGGGAACGGGAAAAAGTGGGAGTGCGCCCGGTGGAGGCGGCGCCGTGACGACAGCCACCCAGACCACCGAACGGCAGGATTCACCTGGCCAGGACGCCCAGCGGCCTCTCCTGGAGGTCCGGGACCTGAAAGTTCACTTCCCGGTCACAAAGGGCCTGATACTTCAACGCCGGGTCGGCGAAGTTAAGGCTGTCGACGGAATAAACCTTTCCGTGATGCCGGGTGAGACCCTTGGACTTGTTGGAGAGAGCGGCTCCGGCAAGACCACCGCCGGACGGGCCATCGTCCGCTTGCAGGAAGCCACCGAAGGCCAGGTGCTCCTTGACGGTGAAGACATTACACAGGCCAAGGGCGCCAACCTGCGGCGAGTCCGACGCAAAATGGGAATGGTGTTCCAGGACCCTTACGGCTCTCTGAATCCCCGTATGATGGCAGGAAGCATCGTAGGCGAGCCGCTGGTCATACACAAGATGTTCCAGAAAAAGAGGGAGTATCAAGAGCGCATCGCCGAACTGTTCCATATCGTCGGCCTTAACGCGTCGATGGCAACCCGCTATCCGCACGAATTCTCCGGAGGCCAAAGGCAACGATTGGGTGTGGCCAGAGCACTTGCGGCCCGACCCAGTCTGATTGTTCTCGACGAACCGGTGTCTGCGCTCGACGTTTCGATTCAGGCGCAGGTCATCAACCTGCTCAAAGAGCTACAAGAACAGTTCGAGCTTACCTATCTGTTCATCGCCCACGACCTGTCCGTCGTTCGCCACACCAGCCACCGGGTAGCCGTAATGTACCTGGGCAAGGTGGTCGAGGTCGCAACTCGGGACGAGTTGTACAACAACCCCCTGCACCCGTACACGCAAGCGCTCCTCTCAGCGGTCCCAACCCCCGACCCGCGCCTCGAACGCGAACGTCAACGCATCGTCCTGCAGGGGGACATACCCAGCCCGGAAAACCCGCCGAGCGGATGCGTATTTCACACCCGATGCCCCATAGCCGGCGAAGATTGTTCCGGCTACGTCCCCGAACTTCGCGAGATCTCGCCCGGTCACCTTGTCGCATGCATCAAGACAGAGGGCTACGGCAGTTACGGGTAAGACCTGCCCTGCCGTACGCCGCCACCACACGTCTAAGAGGAGACCTTCGAATAACCGTCATTCCGGCCTCCGAGCCGGAATCCAGGGGCGGGGATTCAACATTGGACAACGTTTCGAATCTTGCCGCTGTACCTCCACATGAGTGGTTTCTCAAAGGTCTCATAAGGAACCCCAATTAATGTTTGATCTTCTCATCAAGGGCGGAACTGTAATCGACGGGACCGGATCGCCCGGCTACGCCGCCGACGTGGCCATCAACGGCGATTCGATCGCGGCAATAGGACAGATCGACGGAGAGTCCGCACGTACCCTCGACGCGACCGGTCGAGCGGTTACACCCGGCTTCGTAGACCTCCACTCACACGCAGACTTCAACTTCTTTGTCGATGTCGGCGCAGATTCCAAGATCACACAGGGTGTAACCCTCGAATACGTCGGTAACTGCGGCATCAGTTTTTGCGCGCCGCTACTGGGCGACGCCAAAGAGGACA
This sequence comes from Dehalococcoidia bacterium, assembly GCA_965262065.1. Lineage (GTDB taxonomy): Bacteria > Chloroflexota > Dehalococcoidia > Lucifugimonadales > Lucifugimonadaceae. Next base: position 64,825 of record OZ253497.1, read on the forward strand.
TCGAAATAAGGTACGCGTGGTACCCGGGCGGCGGCGAAACCCCCGGTTGGGCCAATTTCGGCGATTACCTCGACGCGCTCGAAAACAACGGCGCCGCGTTGAACGTCGCTACCCAGGTCGGCCACGGAACGGTCCGTAAGGCGGTCATGGGAATGGACTCCCGTGCCCCCGATATCGGTCAAATAAAAAGGATGCAGGCCCTCGTCGCAGAGTCGCTCGACGCGGGGGCGATGGGATTTTCCACCGGTCTGTCGATGGCACCCGGCTCATACTCGCTGAGCGCCGAGGTATATTCGCTGGTCCAGATGGCAGCCGACCGGGACAAGCTCTATTCGAGCCACGTTCGCGACTCGGGTGGTGAAGGTTGCGGTCTGTTCGTCGCCACTGAAGAGTTGATCGAGGCCGGAAGACGCACAGGTTGCCGGGTTCAGTATTCCCACCTCAAGGCAAACGGAAACCACCGCGGCCAGGCGGACGAACTGCTTGCACGGCTCGAAGCAGCCAGGAGCAGCGGAATAGACCTTGCGGCGGACCAGTACCCGTACGCGGCGGCGAGCGGGCCCATGAGTGGGAACGTATACCCCCGTTGGGCTCTTGACGGCGGTCGCCAAAACGCTCTCGAACGATTGCAGGATGACGACCTTAGGGCGGAGATCCGTGACGGGCTGAGACAAGCCGTCGAACTAATAGGGGGACCCGACAGGATTATGATCGCGTCGTACGTTCCTGATCGCAGCCTTGAGGGGACCGGCCTCGACGAGGTCGCAAACCGCATGGGCGTCGAGTACCCAGAAGCTCTCGCCAAGCTGTACGAGCAGTACGACGCCCAACTTATCCTGAGCGGGATGGCGCAGCCGGACGTCGACATGATCGCCACAGCGCCGCTAACAGCAGTGGGGTCGGACGGTGTTTCGCTCCGCACCACGGGTCCACTGTCGGCCGGACACCCGCACCCGCGTAGCTACGGAACCTTCCCCCGGTTTTTTGCCGAGTACGTAAACAAGGGCAGTCACGTGTCCCTCGAAGAGGCGGTGCGCAAGATGACGACGCTGCCCGCCGAACGGCTACGTCTTCAAAAACGCGGCAGGGTGGCCCCCGGGTTCTTTGCCGATCTGGTTGTCCTGACCCCGAATAATGTGCGCGACACAGCGACTTTCGCGAAGCCCCACAGCTATTCGGTTGGGGTCGACGATGTCTTTGTTAACGGGTCGCAAGTAGTGGCCGACGGCGTTGCGACAGGGGAGACACCCGGACGCGTGATCCGAGACGAGGCCGGCTAGGCGGTCTCCGCAGCGGTCTTCACTTCGACCACATCGTCAAAATAGCCCGCGATCGAGTAGTAACCATCGCCGGGTTTCGGCGGGTACGTGGTAAGAATCCGCTCCACCTCTCTCGTTTCGTCAGCGGTCATCACCCACTCCGACGCCGCGGCGTTCTGGCGAGCCTGATCCGGGGTGCTCGCGCCGGCTATCACGGTCGCCGTCACCTCTTTCGACAATAGCCACGCAAAGGCGAGTTCGCGTACTCCCCTGCCCTGCCCCTCGGCAAAGGCCCGCAGTTCCTCCACGAGGTCGAGATTTTCATTGGTCATCCTTTTGTCGGCGGTGGAAGGTTCCGCCTCGAACCGGCTGCCGGCCGGCGCCGCTCGACCTCCAACGTATTTGCCGGTTAACAAGCCCTGAGCCAACGGCCAGTACGGAATGACCCCAACGCCGAGTTTTCGGCACGCAGGAATCATCTCCTCTTCGGCGGCACGGTTTACGAGCGAGTATTCGATAGACGTCGAGACCATCTGCTCCAGGCCGTTCGCCCGGCACGTCCACACCATCTCGGCAAGCCACCACGCCGGAGTATTGCAAGCCCCGATGTAGCGGACTTTCCCGTGACGGACAAGATCGTCCATCGTGCGGAGCACTTCTTCGGTCGGCAACCGAGGATCGGGCCGGTGCATCATGTATACGTCGATATAGTCCGTGCGGAGACGCCGAAGGCTGCCTTCCATCGACTCGATTACGTGCTTTCTTCCGCCGCCGAACTTGTTCGGGCCATACTCCCTCATCGAGCCGAATTTCGTGCAGATAACCATCTCCCGGCGGAGCCCGCCGTCAAGCGCCAAACCTATGTACTGCTCGGCCAGACCCTCGGCGTACACGCGGGATGTGTCGATGAAGGTCACGCCGCAATCGGCGGCAGCCCGTACGATGGCAGCGGACTCCGCCGCGTCTCGCCTGATCCCAAAGCTGTTCGTTCCGAGACCCGACTCAGAAACTTCGAGGCCGGAATCGCCAAGATGCCGGTAACGCAACATGCCCTCCCCGCCTGAGTTCAGGCGCGAAACAGGTTCTCGGCGCGGATGACGCCGTCCAAACACGTAGATCGATCATTCTGTCACCAAATAGCTCGCAAGCGTTTATTTGACGCTTGGTTCATTGCCGAACCGCGGTGACCTGATGAATTACGCGATTCGCCCCGTTTGCTGGAGGTGCAGTAGTCCGACATTTCGAACCGAGACCCCATACATCGCAGTTCGTTTTAGCGCTATGGGAAGTGCCTGTTCGCGGCCGCGTGTAACATCGACCCATCGTCGCCCTTCAACCCACTGGGTTGCGCACCACCGCGGGGCGAATCAAATCCACATAGCGAGCGAGTCATAGCAGAACGAACACCAGTGGCGAATCCAAGGTCTCGCCGCCGATTCTACGGCGGGAGGCTGGGTTCCCCGTTCGCGTCGCTCGCCGTCAAGAACTTCCGTTACCTGTGGATTGGCCAGGTGTGTTCCGCAACCGGAATGCATGCAGACATGCTGGCACGAAGCTGGCTCGTGTGGGAATTGACCGGCTCATTCACGGCAGTCGCCGGGGTCAACGTCGCTCGCGGCGTCCCTATGCTGGCCTTCGGTCTGTTTGGTGGAGTGGTCGCAGACCGGTTTAACCGCCAAAAGATCCTCTTGGTCCTTCAGACCTGGACCATGCTCATGCACGCCATCATGGCGGCCCTGGTCATCAGCGGCCACGTCGAACTGTGGCATATCTACGGACTCGCTGCCCTGCTGGGCATCAGTATGGCGATGAACCAGCCGATCCGCACGTCGATCATTCCGGAGCTTGTCGGCAAGGACCGGATGCTGAACGCCATCACACTCAACTCGATGGCGATAAACGGAACACGCTTCATTGGACCGGCGGCGGTTGCTTTCATCATCGGCTGGCACGGCGTCGGCGCGGCTTACATAGTGTCGGCAGGCATGTACATGTTGGTGGTCATGGCGACGCTCCGCATCCGCCTGGATTTCGTCAAGCCGCTGGCCGGAACAGGCAACATGGTCGCCCAGCTATTCGAGGGATTCCGTTACCTGGCGGGCAACCGGTTGCTGATGACCCTCGTTTTACTCGGCCTTGGACCGCTGGCAATTGGCATCGCACACAGGTCTTTGCTGCCTGGCCTTGTATCGGATGTCCTGGGTCAGGACGTGGAGATGCTTGGGATTCTCCAGTCCGCGGGGGCCGCCGGCGCCGTGGTGGCAGCCCTGTATCTCGGTTCCAGGGGCCGCATCGCCAACCGCGGCTACATACTGCTGGGGGCCACCGCCATATACGGCCTCGCCTTATTGGCGATCGGAGGTTCGACGGTCCTGTGGCTGATCATGCCGCTCTACATCACGTCTGCGATGTCACAGACGATATTCCGCTCAGCCAACACGATGACGCTGATGGAACACACGCCCGCGCGCCTTAGGGGCAGGGTGCTTTCGATGACGCTGATAGATCATTCCCTGTCGCCGGCCGCGGGGATTCTGGCGGGACTCGCATCCGACGAGTGGGGAGTGGGAGCGGGATTCTTGCTGCTCGGCGCGGGCATACTGGGTGTTGTCGCATTGGCGTATATCGTGAATCCGCGCATCAGGCGCCTGTAGCTGCATAGTTCGAACAGTCAGCCATTCGGCCGGGACGACTGGCGCCCGAACGCCTAATCTCGACAGATGAATAGGCGCATCGTTGCTCAAGCACGTACCCGCCGCCATTCTGACTCGCCACTGAGTGGTAATCTCCAACAATCACAAGAGGACCTTTGCAGTCGTTTCAATACTGCACGCGGGGAGCAACATGTTCGACGTCATTATCAAGAACGGCACGATTATCGACGGCACAGGGACGTCCGGGGTAAAAGCCGACATCGGAATAACAGGCGATGCAATTGCGGCAATCGGTGAGATCGGCAGTACCGCAGAAACGGTCGTCGATGCCACAGGGAAGGTAGTTACCCCGGGATTCATCGACCTGCACACCCACTCGGACTCCTCGTTTCTCATCGACAACCTAGCCGACAGCAAGTTGACGCAGGGCGTCACTTTGGAACTGATCGGCAACTGCGGGATGAGTTTCTGCGCACCTCTGATCGGCGGCGCCCGAAAGCAGTTCGAGGAGCGGGTGGGACGATCCGGAGATGACCTTACACCTACCTGGACCGACTTCGCCGGGTACCTTGACGCTCTCGAGGACTCTGGATCGACAATTAACGTGGTCACCCAAGTGGGTCACAACACCATCCGAGCGGCCGTCATGGATATGGATCCGCGAATGCCGGGTCCCGAAGAGTTGGACCGAATGGTGTCGCTCGTCGCCGAAAGTCTTGACGCAGGCGCGCTCGGAATTTCGACGGGGCTTTGGTACGCGCCCGGCGCCTACTCCCTCACCGACGAGGTCGTCGCTGTAACACAGCCGGCGGCTGACCGCGACCTTCTCTACTCGTCTCACGTGCGTTCGGAGTCAGACGATCTGTGCGGAGTATTCCCGGCGCACGCCGAAGCCATAGAGGTCGGCAGGCGGACAGGGATTCGCGTGCAGATTTCACACTTCAAGACCGTCGGCCCGAAATTTTGGGGTCGAGGCGGCGAATTGCTCGCAGGAATGGAACGGGCGCGGCAGGAGGGACTCGACGTCACCGGAGACCAGTACCCGTACGCGTGGTCCAGCACGGGTTTCGCCGGCGCGATATTTCCCCGGTGGGCGTTGGTGGGCGGCCGGTCCGTCACTCTGGAACGCCTGGCCGACTCAGATGTCCGCGAGCGTATCAAGGAGAGCGTCCGCTACTACATAGGCCGCGCCCACGGCGCCGAAGGCTCCATCGTGGCCAGCTTCCCCCCGGACCAGGCGGTCGAAGGTATGACGGTTGCAGAGGTTGGCGCGGATATGGGCTGCGAACCTGCGGAGGCGGCGCTGAGACTCTACGAACAGTCGGAAGGGTCTTACGTCCAACACACGATGGAGGATGAAGACGTATACATGATCGCCGCCAACCCGCACATCGCCGTCGCGTCGGACGGCAGTTCTATGAGGGACGAAGGCCCTCTCTCAAGCGGCAAGCCGCATCCTCGCAGCTATTCGACAAACTCGAGATTCATTGAACACATGGTGATTGAAAAGAATGTGGTTTCTCTCGAGGAAGCAGTGAGAAAAATGACAGTCCTCCCCGCTCAACGGCTCGGGCTCACACGACGCGGGCGCCTCGCTCCCGGATTCATCGCAGACGTACTTGTGTTTGACCCGGCCCAGATAAAGCAGAACAACACGTTCGCCAATCCGCACAGCTATTCGACCGGCATGGATCATGTATTCGTAAACGGGCGATTCTCGCTGCGGGACGGCGAACCGACGGGCACCACACCCGGTCGGGTCCTCAGGTCAAAGGAATCCTGAGCCAATATGTCCTCGCCTGAAGGCAGCTCAGTAGAAACGGTCCTCGAAGCGACACAGCGGGAAGACCCCAACTACAAGTGGAAGACCTTTGCCGCCGTCGGTCTTTCGACGGTGACGATGGTGATGAGCTTCAGCATCGTCTTCCTGGCCCTGTCGAGTATCGCCGAGGACTTCGGTGTCACCCTCAGGGCCGTCTCATGGGTCGTGATCGCGCAATCGCTGACCATCAGCTCGGTGATGCTCCCTTTAGGCAGAGTTGCGGACATCACCGGAAGAAAGGGATTCATCCTCGCGGGGTTGGTCATGTTTGTCGGCGGCGCCGTCTTCGCATCGTTTTCAACGTCTCTGGGGATGCTGGTGGCTGCGATGGTGGTCATCGCCATTGGATCTGCGATGGGGCAATCGGTCGGCACCGCCATCATCGCATCGGTATTTCCTGCGAACGAGCGCGGCAAGGGCCTCGGTTCTCAGACAACCGCCGTGGCCATCGGCGCCGCTTCGGGACCGGTAATCGGTGGCCTGTTGCTACAGGTTTGGGGCTGGGAGGGCCTATTCCTGTTCATGGCGATACCCGCCTCATTCGCGTTCCTTTGGGGCCTATACATACTCGACGACCGCAAAATAGGCTCGTTCGGGGTCGGGGAACGGCAGCGCTTCGACTGGCTGGGCGCCATTGTGTCGGCTGGGGGGATGGTCGCCCTGGTCCTGACCATCAATAACCCATTCGGCTTTGGTTGGGGCTCGCCATTGATCATCGGTGGCGGTGCGCTGGCCGTGGTCTTGTTCTCCGGGTTTGTCTGGTGGGAGTTGAAAACAGACCAGCCGATGGTCAATCTGAGGATGTTCAAAAATACGATCTTCAGATACGCCATCGCCACGAGATATCTTGCGTTCATGGGGACGGCCGCAACGCTATTCATGATGCCGATTTACCTGCAAAGCTTGCGCGGAGTGTCCGTAGGTCTGACCGGCGGCATCATGTTCTTCAGTGCCCTGGGAATGGGTATCGCAGCTCAAACGAGCGGCCGTCTATCTGATCGATTCGGCTTTCGACGGTTCACCTTAATGGGGTTTTCGGTCCTCATCGCCACGTCATTGACTTTCTCTTTCGTCAATGGTTCCACTCCGTTATGGATCATAGTTCCCGTGTTGTTCCTCAACGGCATAGGCATGGGGCTGTGGTCCGCTCCCAATATGAGCGCGACCATGGGCTCCGTTCCGCGGTCTTCATACGGAGTTGTCGGCGCCTTCGTAAACCTGACTCGAAACGTAGGAAACACCACGGGCCAAGCGGTTATCGCAACCATCATTACATCGATCATGGTGGCGCGAGGGTTCGACATAGGACTTGGGGAAGTCGCGACGACGGAGGGCGCTGACACGGCATTCCTCGCGGGTTGGCGTATCGCTTACTTAACCGTCGTGGGCTTTGCAATTGCCGCGCTGGCCGCGGCCTTCATGACGAATCAACCCAAAACAGCTGACCAATAAAAGGGCGCCATAAGGAAGAGAAGAAAGGTAAATTCCGGCTATTGCCGCGCGAGAATTGCTGTTGCAGTACGGGATTATTATTCAACTATGTCAACTCTAAGGTCACAGGAGTCAAGCAACATATGCCTAAGTTCGTGATGATGCCGCCGCTCGACGAACAGCGACGTGAGTGGGCGCGACGGCTTGCCGACACGCTCCCAGAGTACGAAGTGGTTGCACCTGAGACGGATGCTGCCGCGCGATGGGAGTTGGCCGAAGCGGACGCCGCGTTTGGGTGGATTCCGCCGGAAGCTCTCAAGAAAGCGCACCGCCTCAGGTGGTTGCAAAATCCGGACGCAGGACCGTTTGCCGGTTACTTTTACCCCGATTTGATCAATCACCCGGTGATTGTCTGCAATCCGCGGGGGATTTATTTTGACCACATCTCCCACCACGTCATGATGTTCGTATTGGCGCTGTCGCGCGGACTGCCGTATTACGCCGATGCCCAGAGGGAGCGCCGGTGGGATAAAGAGGCACGCAAGAGCCATTACGTCAATTTGCCGGACTCGACCGTCCTGATCGTTGGAGTAGGTGGAATCGGGCACGAAACGGCTAGACTTTGCCACCAGTTTGGCATGGAGGTGCTCGGCGTCGATTCCCGGCCAGAATACGCCCTGCCATTCGTGGAGTTATACGGGTCGCGTCACCTTGACACGGTAATCCCGCGGGCGGACTTCGTTATCACGACGACACCGCACACACCGGATACGGAAGGCATGTGGAACAAGGCCAGGTTCCGGGCGATGAAGAACACCGCATACTTCATCAACGTCGGCCGGGGCCGTACGACCAGGATCGACGACCTCACTGAAGCCATAGAAGAAGGCGAGATCGCAGGGTGTGGACTTGATGTGTACGAGATCGAACCGCTGCCTTACGAACACCCCCTCTGGAGCATGCCGAACGTCTTATTGACCCCGCACGTTGCGACACTAAATGCGGAGAACATACCGGAACGCCGGTTCCAGATACTCCTGGAAAACGCGAGAAGATTCTCAGCCGGAGAACCCCTGAAAAACATCGTCAACAAGGCGGCATGGTACTGAACCGTCCCTGCCGCAGAGATCCAGTCCGGGTCCAACTTGGACATATCCTTCGTCGCGGTGGCTTCGACCACTGAGGTGCGGGATTTCGTAAGATGTCACCCGAGAACGGGCCGGCGTGGTACTGTCGGCGTTCATCCGTGACTTAAGAAAGGAATTCGAATGGTCGCCAATACTTCCAACGGCAAGGTGGACTTCGTGCTTGCCCAAATAGAGACCATGGTCGCCAGCGAAGGCGGGACCCTGGAGCTCGTTTCCTCCGACGAAACTTCGTTCAAGGTCAAGTACGTGCCTGGCGTAAATGAAGAATGCCCCGAGTGTGTGCCGACACACGACCAGGTGCGCACATTCATGAAGGTCTCTCTCGGCATTCACGCGCCCCAGATCGAACGATTCGAGGTCAGCTAGTCGCACCCGTCAGCGGCCCCAGTTCTTGTCACCCCGGTCCAGACCTGACGGCCGGAATCGTCCTCAAGGGGGTCGCCGGACCAATTAGCCGTGCGGGCCTCACCTGCGTTAGGCCAACGTTGCTAGAAGGAGACCAACAATGAAAGTAGGCTGGATAGGCGTAGGAAACATGGGCAAGCCCATGGCGATGAACGTGCTCGCGGGCGGGTTCGACATGAAGATCCACGATCTGAATCGAAACGCCGCCACGGACCTCCTCGAAGAGGGCGCTGAATGGGCTGATTCGCCGCGGGAAGCGGCCATGGGCAGGGACGTGGTATTCACCTGCCTGCCCATGCCACACCATGTGTACTCGGTCGGCATGGGCGACGATGGCATCAAGGACGGTGTCGAGTCCGGGACTGTCGTCGTCGACTCCTCAACGAATTCCCTCGACATGGTCAAGCAACTTCACTCGGAATACGCCGCCCAGGGAATTCAGTTCCTCGACGGGCCGGTAAGCGGAGGGGTGATCGGCGCGGAGACTCGGGACCTGTGCGTAATGGCGGGTGGGGATGAAGCCAGCTACCAGAAAATCAAGCCTGTGCTCGATGCGATGGGCGACAAGGTGATGTACTGCGGCCCAATCGGCAACGGGACGATCTGCAAACTTAGTCACCAGCTATTCGGGTCCATCATGAGGCAGGGAATGCAGGAAGTGCTGATAGCGGGCGCGGCGGCCGGGGTACCTCTCGAAACCTTGGTAAAAGCCATCTCACAGAGCGCGGCCGCCAAAAATCCCCCTTTCAAGAACTGGCAGCGTCCCCCAACCGAATTCGAGGCGGACGAGAGGACGTTCTACCTGGAATTGGCCGCCAAGGACGTCAAGTTGGCGAATCAGATCGGGCGGGACCATGGCGTGCCCATGGAGCTTGCGAACATCGTGGAGCAACGCATGATCGAGGCGTTGAATCGAGGATGGGGCAAACTGAAGGCTGAAGCGATCATTATGCTTCAGCAAGAGCGGTCCAACACGGACCTCACCAGAGTACCGTGAACGCGGCTATTAACCGGCCAAAGCTAGGGCCGCGTCGATTTTGTCGACGTCGAAACCTTCGACGACGCAGTCGCCTATCACCGTGACTGGGGTGGCGTCGAATCCCAGGTCAAGCAGTTCTTCCCGACCCTGCAGGTCGACAGACACGTTGCGTTCGACGAACTCCTTGCCCCTCAGGCGCAGGAATTCCTTGACCATTTCGCAGGCCCCGCACATATTCGACGAGTAGACAATTATTTCGGCCATGATTCTTCCACGTAGAGGTTAGCAAACGGCTGGATGCATGGATTGAAGCGGCCGGCGTTCACTTGACTACCTGCAGGCGGCGTCACGGCGAAAGGCGTGAGATTTTCCACGTTCCCTCGTCATCTTGGCGTTCATACAACAACCGGTCATGCATTCGATTCGGCCGGCCCTGCCAAAACTCGAACGTCTCGGGCGACACGATGTAGCCGCCCCAATGCGCGGGTCGCCGAACTGGGCCGTCTTCAAATTGTTCGTCGTATTCACGGAATCGGTTCTCGAGCCATTTCCTGTCGGGGATCACCTCGGATTGTCTGGATGCCCACGCCTCTAAAGTAGCCCCGCGCTCCCGTGTTGCAAAGTATGCGTCGGACTCATCGGCTGACAGGCGGCGGACCGGCCCCTCTACCCTGATCTGGCGTGACAACTCATACCAAATCAAGAGGCATGCCGCGCGGGGATTGTCTGCCAATTCCTGTCCCTTTCGGCTTTCGTAGTTCGTATAGAACACCAGGCCGGCATCATCCGCTTTCCTGAGATTCACAGCACGACACGACGGCTTGCCGTTTGAGTCGGCGGTCGCAAGGATCATCGCGTTGGGCAGATGCAGTCCCGCGTCTTCCGCCTGACCTCGCCAGGACGCAAGCAGTTCGGTGGGTTGGGCTGGGGCATTCGCTTCACTCAACCCTCGCTGCTGTAGTTCGTCTCTGATAGTGGAAATTCGATCGGTCATTGGCAGTCTCCATGCCGCTCCATCCAAAGTGGCTGACGATGAATTATCTCCCAATACGCACACCCAGGATGTGCGACGGACAATGATTGCGCACGCCATTCCACCGGACCCTCGAATCCCGACCATTTGGACCCGGGTCCAAGCCCGAAACTACCCGGTGTATGCCGCCCAAACCCTATAACATGCTTCACCTGTCAAGAATCTCTGTCGGAGCAGCGTCGTGAAATACAGAAAACTCGGAACTACGGGCATCGAAGTCTCGGAATTCGCCCTGGGGACTTGGCCGTTCGCGGGCGACCACGTTTGGGGAGATCAGCGGGAAGAAGACTCGATTGCAGCCGTCAATGCGGCGCTCGACAACGGTGTCAACTTCATTGACACGGCCGAAGGATACGGGGCCGGGCGGGCGGAGCGTGTGCTCGGGCGGGTGCTGGCAGGACGACGTGCCGATGTGGTCATCACAAGTAAAGTAGCCGACGCACACCTACAGCCCGAACAGGTTCTAACGGCGTGTGAAGGCAGCCTGTCGAAACTTGGCACTGACTACATAGATCTTTATCTGATCCACTGGCCGAATCGGGAAGTCCCACTTGCCGACACCGTTGGCACGCTCGAACGGCTCAAACAAGAAGGCAAAATCCGGTATTTTGGAGTCTCCAATTTCGGAGTCAAGGATCTGTCCGACATACTGGAGCTAACGAGCATAGAAATAGACCAGTTGCCGTACAACCTGGTCTGGCGTCCGGTCGAGTACGAAATCCTGCCGTTTTGCCGGCAAAACGGGATTGGCCTGATGGTCTACTCCCCGTTGATGCAAGGGATCCTCACCGGCCGGTACCCCACCGCGGACGATGTGCCTGAAGGTATCGCCCGCTCGCGACATTTTTCCCCAGACAGGCCTATGTCCGAACATGGCGACGTAGGCATGGAAGACGAGTTGTTCGAGGCAGTCCGGGCGGTGAGAACGATTGCAAGTGATGTCGGTCGTAGCCCAGCCGCCGTATCCCTGGCATGGCTGCGCAGGGAGTCCGCTGTTACTTCACTATTGATCGGCGCGCGAAATGCCAATGAAGTGCAGATGAATCTCGAAGCGTTCGAGTTCGACTTGCCGGACGACGCGGCCAACGCGCTGGCAGACGCTACAGCCGAGATAAAGAAGCGACTGGGCGCCGACCCCGACATGTGGCGATACCCCGGAAGAATGCGCTAAGAGATTCGCACTCACACCAATTCGGTTTAGCTACGCCGGAACCCGCCCATCCCCGTAGTGGTGAGTTTCAAGAGCCTGTTTCAAAAGTCTCCTCTCAAGAATCAGGCCGTACATGGCGCGACGATTTACGACATCAACCCTCCTGTCAGTACGTAATATGGCCGTAAGTCCCGTCATTCCCGTGGAAACGGGAATCTAGAGGCGGGGGTCCCCGTAGGATTCGAGTTTAAGAAACACCCTCTTCAAACCCACCTGGCCTCCGCCCGGGACGCCCAGCCCAGTCGCGTTCATGACCTGATCAAGGGACCTTGATCTCATTCAGGATGCGCAGGTATCTGCCCATCCCCGTAGTGGTGGGTTTCAAGAGCCTGTTTCAAAAGTCTCCTCTCAAGAATCAGGCCGTACATGGCGCGACGATTTACGACATCAACCCTCCTATCAATACGTAATACGGCCGTAAATCCCGTCATTCCCGTGAAAACGGGAATCTAGAGGCGGGGGTCCCCGTAGGATTCGAGTTAATGAAACACCCTCTTCAAACCCACCTGGCCTCCGCCCGGGACGCCCAGCCCAGTAGTCTTTATTGAGGGGGCGGAGGTATCTCTTCGGCATAAAGCCAGGAATCAAAGAGTTCGCTAAGGTCTTGGCCGGCGATTTCCTCTGCGACCGCAACGAATTCGCCGGTCGACACGTTGCCGCCGCCATGCCGCGCGACGTATTCTCGCAATACCTTGAAAAATGCAGCGTCCCCGATTTCGAACCGTAAGGCGGCGAGAGTCATCGCGCCCCGAATATAGACCGTCGCGGCAAATGGATCGCTGGCGTCGGGCTTCCCGGGTGGGCCGTAGTCGGGCCTCCAGACCGTCGACCAAAATGTATCGGACAGATCAGTACCTGCTGTGTGTTCTTCCCACAGCCACTCAGCGTACGTAGCGAAACCCTCGTTTAGCCAAATGTCTTCCCACGTCGCCGGTGTCACCCAGTTCCCGAACCACTGGTGGGCAAGTTCGTGGGCCACCACCCTCTCGCCAAGGAAATAGAGCATGTCTACGCCGTACAAGGGCCTTGGCTGGGTTTCCAGGGCGAGGAACGGTGTGTCGATGACAATCGCGCCGGTCGAATTGAACGGATATGGCCCGAATATCTCACCGAAGTAGTCGACTATTGGCCCCGCTGCTCGTAAATAGTCTCTCGCGGATTCGTCGACCGATTCCTCGATATAGTCGGTTATCGGAATGCCGCCCTCGCTTTCAGTGATAACTTCGTCAAACTTGGAAATCACTAGCGTCGCGAGATAGCTGGCCAACTCGTGTGACGATTCCCAACGATAGGTTTCTGTGTTCCCGTTATCCAAAACTTCGATCAAGTCCCCACTTGCCGCGACTTCATATGCTTCGGGCACGGTAATTTCGAATGAGTAAAATGCCTTGTCCGATGGATGTTCGTTGACTGGGTACCAGGTTGATGATCCCCACGGCTCGCCTGCGGCGTATATGCCCGTCTCGTATTTCACCCACCCACCCGTAAAATCCGTGCCGGGAAAGATATCCGCCGACGGAGTGCCTTCGTAATCGACGACGACCTCAAAAGGATTTCCTTTCAGAATCGCCAGGGCAGGCGTTACAGTCATCTCATATCCGTCGCGGACGAACGCAGCCGGCCGGTCGTCGACACTTATCCCAAGCACCGCAAGATCTCGAAAATCTAGATTAAATGAGGAAAGATCCTGAGTAGCCAAGGCCTCAATGCCTGTGCTGCCAGAAATAAAGTTCTCGTCGAAGTCAACGTTTAGCTTCACCGTGTAGTGTGAAACGTCGTAGCCGCCATTGCCAAGACCCGCGTAAAGAGGATCGCCAACGCCCGCCCCGCCTGGCGATCCTGTGGTCGGCGTAGAGGCAAACGCCGTCATAGTCGGGGTGGCAGTACCCGCGCTGATTGCCGACTCTTTGGCCGGCGCCGAGGCAGGCGGCGTCATAGTAGGGACAACTACGCCCGTACTTCCCGGTGTTTCGCTAGTTCCGTCGGCACAGGACAACGCGAGTAGCAGCGCAAACGCGAACCCCAAACTGAGAACCGTACGCGCCCTGCCTGTACCGATCGAAACTACGACGTCGAACAATGCATCATCCCAGGTTGTTCCAACTGTCTTCACCACACGCATCGTTCGTTATCGGTTCGCCCGTCCGCAGATCGTTGACAACCGAAACGACTTCATAGCAAACTTGCGCCCCGCCACATTCAACGATGACCGACCGTGTTAGAATGTTCCAGCATTATTATGACACTCGGCAGGAGGCAGCTTTGAAAATCGTCGATGTAGACATTCGAGACCTTTCCAAGGCGACGCGACGCGTGCGCGAACGTTCTGAAGTGACCGAACAGCTGGTTGAGGTAATCAGTAACCTCAAGTCTAGTGACGCGAGAGCCATAATTCTCGATGCGGGCGACACGGCCAGGAAACTGCGTTCCCGCTTATCCTACGCCGCCCGAATTGCGGGCAAGCGTTTGCAAATCGGCATCACCGATGATCGCGTTCTCTTTGCCTTGAGCAATCGGCCGGCTCGACGAAGACGATCAGCCCCAAAGAGCTAGTCCCCGTCACAGCCATGCGGCGTCCGTAACGCCTCCGGAAAAGTCTCGCCCGCCGGGCGGGCGGGACGCGTACGACGGCTTAGGCTCGCCGGCGCGCCCATCACAGTGACAGCCCGACTGCGGAACCTATTCCAAAGGTTATCGCCGCCGCGGCTGCGCCCAACAGTAACATCCTCAATCCGCCCCGGACTGGGCTTATGCCCGACATCCATGCCAGTCCGGCGCCCACCGTAACCAAGGCGCCGCCTGCGGCGAGCGCGCTTCCAATGATGGCGTCGTTGCCCGATGCGATGATGAACGGAATCACCGGGACGACCGCACCCAGGCTGAACGCCGACAAGGAACTCACGGCGGCGGCCCACGGTGAACCCAGGTCTTCGGGGTTCAACCCGATTTCCTCACGAATCTTGGTCTCCAGCGCCATATCCGGGCGTGTCATCAGGCGTTGAGCTACGATCAGGGCTTCGTCCCGCGTCAGTCCCCTGTCTTCGTAAAGTCGGGCAATATCGTCGACCGCTTGTTCCGGCCGAACCTGCAGCGCCGCCTTCTCCCGCCCGATCATGTACTCGAAAAAGTCCCTTTGCGAACGAATCGATACGTACTCTCCGACGCCCATCGAAATCGCGCCCGCCAACAGGCCGGCCACTCCCGCAAGCGCAACAAGGCCAGAGTCATTCGTCCCTCCGGCCACGCCCATAACCAGGCCGAAGTTGGACACGAGCCCATCGTTGACGCCGAGGATAGCGGCGCGGAGAACTCCACCTCTCCATGACAAGAAGCCGATCAAAGGCGTCCCAACACCGCTATCATCATGCTCCCCTTCCACGATTCGTTGAATTACTTCACCGTGCAACCGCTCCTCGGCAGAATGAATATGGCCATCGGATATCTGTGCGAAGGATGATGAGATGTCACGGTGCGTTCTACCGACTATCGACGCGATCCGTTTTGCCCCAAAAACCTTGGCAGCGACGTACAAGAACACTCCAAATGGCCCGAACGGGCGAGGCCTAAGGGGCGGAGCGCTTACACCAAGGCGCTGCGCGATAAAACTGGCATGATTCAGGTCGTCCTCTGCGATACGCTCGAATACGGCGGCTCGTCTTTTGTTGGAATCGGTCGACGCCAGGACGCGGAGCAAGTAAGCGGACCTGAGGACATCTGACAGCAGGGATTCCAACCGGCGCTGTTCGCTAACCGGGTCGTTGGCTCCTGAAGTCCCGCGGGGCTCAGTCATTGGACCAACACCGCACTCATGGATCGATCTGGCGAGGGCGGCAACTACGACTACGCAATTCCTCTCGCCGCATCGCTACCCTGCTGGCTTCATCCTGCCGAATGTTCAATTAGAGTCCTGCGGACGCAATCTGCGGCGATCTCCAACTCGCCCTCTTGAATATTCAGGGCGTCGAACTGGATACCCGGATCCGGTCCGAACGTTGGCGACACGTACACGCGCGGGTTCCCGGCCATCAGGATATCGCGAACCGTCTCCATGTCCGGTCCCTTCCATCTCGGCGTGAAGTAGATGACCGCGTGAGGAATGTAGTGGTCGTAGTCATGCTCGACCACGGCCCTCACGCCCGGAACCTCGGCCACCAGGTCGACGACAAACTCCATCTGCCGTTTGTAGTTCTGCGTCTCCGCTTCTTCGTCTTCGTCAACAAATGTGCGCAACGCCGCCAATATCCCGGCGATCTCCTCTCGCGAAACCTTCTGACCCCTGGCCGCGGTGGCGTACGGGGCGTTGTTGAGCCGCGCGTATTCAACCCATGTCGCATTCCCGAGCAGGATGCCCGTGCTTTGGGGGCCTCGAATTCCCTTGCCGCCGGAAAAGCTGACGAGGTCGGCGCCCTGATTCACAAATTTGGTGAGATTGGCCCGCGGCGGGAGCATCGACGCTGCATCGCACAGGACCGGAAGATCGCGCTCGTGAGCAGCCTCGACAAGGTCAGGCAACGGAACAGCGCCGCGGTTCTTGAACGGCGACTCCAGGTGGATAATGCCAGCCGTTTTCTCCGAGATCGCCCCGACCAGTTCGTCCAGGGAGCACCCGTCGGCGGTTCCAACCTCGACCAACTTTGCTCCGGCGCCGAGGTACAGGTGGTCATATACAAACCTTTGGCGTCGCTGGATTATCAGTTCGTTGGGAATACCGTCCGCCATCGGGAGCCTGGCGATCAGTTCCGGATCGTCGCGGGCAATGGCGGCAGCAGCCTGAACGACAAGTCCGCCGGAGGCGCCGCTGGTGACGGTCGCGGCTTCCACGCCCAACAATCGGGCAATCTCCTCGCCTGCCGCGATAAGCATCTCCTCCATCTGGACGAAACTGGACGAAACTTCCCGCATGGCCGCAAGCGTTTCCTGACGGGGGCGTGATCCGGAATGTTTGGTGTTTGGCCCTCCGGCGTTGATTATCGGGACAACCCCAAGTTCTTCTGCAATGCTCTTCGTCATAGTTCGTTCCTGGCGTCGCCCGCCCTAAACTTCCGGTCCCGCCTTTCGACCAGGCCGGTCCGAATCGCTTCAAATACGTTCCTGAAAATCTTACACACCAAAACCCGATTCTGAATCAAGACACGACTACGCACCGTTATACATACTGGATGGCGCATGAAGGTTGTCGCACGCGTGAGGCCGCCGGGCCCTGAATGATTCACGATGTCGATTCGTTCGTCCCCGCACGGTCAGATCAGGGCGATCGCCTTGGTCATACCCGATGTCCAGCCGCCGTCAACCGCGTACGCCGAACCCGATACAAACGACGATTCATCCGAAGCCAGGAAGACCGCAACGGACGCAACGTCCTCGGGTTGTCCGACCCTTCCCATGGGCGCGATCCTGTTCGCGAAATCACGCCCGTCCGGCACCTCCGTCAAGAACGGCAACGACATAGGAGTTTCGATCCAGCCGGGGCAGATACAGTTGACCCGTACCCCGTCAGGACCGTGGTCGATGGCCATGGCGCGGGTCAACTGCATCGCCGCTCCTTTTGTGGCGCAGTAGCCTGCAATGTCCGATTCGGCATAGTAGCTGTTCGCCGAGGCCGTAATGATGAACGAGCCCCCGCGGCCACTGGCCATCACCGGGATGGCGTACTTTGCCAACAGGAATGCGCCCTTCACGTTGACACGGAACATGGTGTCCCAGTCCTCCTCCGGCAGGTCGACCGCGGAGCCCTCCAACATGACCGCGGCGTTCGAAAAGACTACGTCGATTCGACCGTAGTCCGAGACGCACTTTTCAACTGCCGCTTTCACTTCGACGGATTGGCTGACATCGGCCGCGTAAGTTGACGGCACTGCCAGGCCCGCGTTGGCGATCAACTGTCCGGTTTCATCCAGGCCCTCCTCATTCACGTCGACGGCCAATACATATGCGCCTTCCGCGGCAAATCGCAGCGCGCTGGCTTTGCCAATCCCGCTCCCCGCGCCGGTAATGATCGCAACCTTGTTTTCCAGTCTCATCGCATCGCCTCCTTGCTTTCGTACAGCCGAATCCCAACCAAGCCTGAATTATGCTGGGTTGCCCAGTGGATGTGATGGCATCGCCCAACCAATTCTGTTCGGCAGACCGCGGTGTGTGCAGTGGGTCTGCTGCTGATAATCTCGACTAGCAGGTGTAATCCACGTAGTCGTCGTCAAAAAGGCCCCAAATCGAATGAACAAAGTCTCCCCGGAACTCGCATCGCGACTCGATCAGATCGTAGACAAAAACTTTGGCGATGTACGAGACGCCGGGATGGCCGCGGCGATCGTCGAAAACGGGGAAATCGTCTGGTTCACAAACGCCGGTTACGCTAACCTCGAATCGCGGCGTCAGCCCGATCAGTTGACCACCTCGCGGGTGGCCTCGATCACCAAGACCTTCACCGCCACCGCGATTATGAGATTGCGGGACGCCGGCATGCTCGAGCTTGAAGACCCGCTGGTCCTTCACATCCCTGAATTTGCGGCGGCGCGAGCCCTGGCCGGGACGGTCGAAGGGGTAACGATCAAGCGGCTGCTGACTCATCATTCCGGACTGTCGACCGAACCCCCGCTGCCGACCTGGGCGAAACCCGAGTTCCCAAAGATGGACCGGATAATCGACGCGATATCGGAAGCCGAAATCGTCATTCCGCAGGACAGCCAGTGGAAATACTCGAACTTCGGGTTCGGTCTGCTTGGAGAGGTCGTCCACAGACTCACCGGCAAAAACTACACCGAGTACGTGGAGTCGGAAATCATCAAGCCGCTTAACCTGGCCTACACCACCTTCAACGTTGAGGATGTCGGTCCCCAACGCATTGCCACAGGCTATATTCCAGGCGTCGAACCGGGTTCAAGCCTCCGAAAAGCGCCATACGCCCATTTGGAAGGACTCACCTCTGCAGGCCAGCTGCACTCGAACGTGCATGACCTGGCCAAATGGATCGGCTTCCACACCGCCGCTTACGACTCGCCCGTCCTGAGCAGGCAGTCCCTGGATGAGATGCACCGTCCCGTATACATTTCGCCCGATTGGTCGTGGGGACAGGCCCTGGGGTGGCGCGCCCACAGGCGAGGCGAGCTGGTTTACCTGGAACACGGTGGGGGGATTCACGGCTACTCCTCCCAAATTGTTTTCAACAAACCGGCCAAAATGGGCGCAATTACCCTCGCAAACGTCTGGCCTCCTCCCCCTCGGGACAGCATCGCGGTCGAACTACTCGACGCAGCCGTAGATGCGCTCGCCACAAACCAGATCATTGCGGCGCCAGAATCTCCTGCGACAGAGCTGCCGCTGGAAGTCGACAAATTCCTCGGATCGTATTTCGCGGAGCCATACGTTGCCGTTGAACTTACACGCCGAGGAAACTTCCTTCGGCTCGAACCCGGGAGCACGGACACGATGCGGCTACACGCTCCCTGCGACCTCGCAGTCAGATCCGCCGGTGACGGGATCGAAATCAGGATCGTAGATGGACGGGGCGCGGGCGAACAACTGGATTTTCAAATTGGCCCCGACGATTCAGTAACCGAGTTCGTACTAGGCGGATTCTTGTACAAGAAAACCGGCTGAATTGTCGGCTACCCGCACCATTTCAAACGCAATAGTGTTGATGAATCCCGAGACTCGCCAGGCAGAGCCATCGTTGGCATTGACCACGTCACAGAAAAAACAGGCAGGTAAAGAATGAGCAAAGTATTCGATATCGCAGACGGTTTCGTTGACGCGTTGGTGAATCACGATCCCATCGCAGCGACATTCATCGGGGTCGCTGGCCACGACGAATGGATGACCGACTACTCGCCTGACTCTGCCGAAGGGATGGCCCGGATCGAGCGGCAGACTCTGGCGACCATCCGGGCGGTGTCGCCGCAGAATGAACGCGAAAGGTTGTGCCGCGACACGGTCATCGACGAAATGGAATGCGGCCTGGCGTTGCACGACGAAGGCGAACATCTCAGGGGACTGAACATACTCCACAGCCCCGTTCAAAGCATCAGGATGGTGTTTGACATGATGCCGCGGGCAACCGTCGATCACTGGGCAAACATCGCCCGTCGCATGGAACAAGTGCCGGACACGGTGAAGAGCTACCGCGAGACCCTCCAAACGGGCGTGTCCCGCGGATTGACCGCATCCAAAAGGCAGACTGCTGGCTGTGCAGACCAGGCCCATATCTGGTCCGGACAGACCGACGGGAACTCGTTCTTCGGCGGCATCGCAGACGAATTCGGGAAGTCCGGCCTCGACAGCACGAGCCTCAAGTCCGAACTTGAACGCGCCGCACATTCTGCCAATGAAGCCTATGCCGACCTCGCCCGTTATCTGCGGGATGAGTACATGAAGTCGGCGGTCGACAAAGACGGAGTGGGGCACGACCGGTACGCGCTACACGCCCGTTCATACAACGGCGCCGAACTCGATCTGGAAGAAACGTATCGCTGGGGCTGGGAACAACTTGCGTGGGTCAGGTCGGAGATGCAGAAGGCGGCAGCCGCCATCGATCCCGGCGCCTCGATCGACGAGGCGATCGAACTTCTCGATTCCGACCCTTCACGGTCCATCGAAGGTGAGGAAGAGTTCCGGCAATGGATGCAGGACCTGCAAGACCGCACTATCTCAGAACTGGACGGGACCCATTTCGATCTCGCCGAGCCGGTCAAGCGCATTGAGGCGTTAATCGCACCGCCCGGCGGCGCGCTCGCCATGTACTACACCGGGCCCTCAGAGGACTTTTCCCGTCCCGGCCGCACCTGGTACCCGACCGGTGGCAAGAACCGATTTCCGCTATGGAGAGAGGTGTCTATCGCCTATCACGAAGGAGTGCCCGGCCACCATTTTCAGATCGCCACCACGAAATCCCTCTCCGATGAGTTGTCGCGCTACCAGCGATTGATCGCGGGCACATCCGGGTACGTCGAGGGATGGGCGCTCTACGCCGAACGCCTCATGGGCGAACTGGGTTACCTCGATAACCCCGACTACTACATGGGAATGCTGGACGCGCAGGCGCTCAGGTCCGTTCGTGTGATCATTGACATTGGAATGCACCTGGGACTGGCAATTCCCTCCGACTCGGAATTTCACCCCGGCGAGTTGTGGAGCCCCGACCTCGGCAACGAAATGATGAACGACTACGTGCACTTTCCAAAAGAATTTACCGATAGCGAAATCGATCGCTACCTTGGTTTGCCCGGCCAGGCAATCAGTTACAAGGTCGGCGAACGAGTGTGGCTGGAAGCGCGCCGTAGCGCAAAAGAAACACAAGGCCCAACCTTCAACCTCAAGGAATGGCACAACAAGGCGTTACGCCTCGGGCCGATGGGCCTGGACCAAATGCAACGGGAAATGGCGAGAGTCTAGCGGGAGCCACGGCAGTAGAACCCCAGTGTTTACGAGGATGTACTGAGGGCCACGATTCCTAACCCGACTCTCTCATGGCAGTAAAACTCATACGGCTTGAACCGGAAGAGATCCACGTCCACGCTGACCGCCGGCTGGCGTTCGAGGTATTGACAGCCTTTGGGGCAAAAACGGCTGAGCCCGGCCATTCGACGACGGTGTTGCAAGATGAGGGCAGCAGGAAACTCGTCGAGTTCCACACCCCGGTCGCGCTGGGTTTCGGCCGAGTTGGGGTGTTCAAGACGCTCGAATGGGTGGTCATGAATCCGCCCGAGCTAATAACGTTCGATTTGGCGCCCGCCAAAGGCCTCGTCAGCGGGGCGTTAAGGCTTCTGGACGACCGGTTCGTCTTCACCGACTCCGGCGGCTGCACGGTCCTTCGTTACGAGAGCACGTTCGGCCTCCGATGGTCGTGGATCGGACAATTATTGGGATACGCCTTGATCGCGCCGATAATGCGCCGCCAAATGCGCGAACATCTTGAATCGATGAAGGAGACAATCGAAGCGCGGGCGCGAAGGAGCCGGAAGTACCCGCAAGTGGAATGCGCGGAAATGCAACGCCGGCGCACAGTCTGACACGCCCCCCGAATCAGCGTCGCAAATGGACATTGGTTCTTCCGGACGACGGAACCAGGAACCCCGCCTACTCAAGAAAGGGCATTTGCGATGTGGGGCCTGAAACAATGGGTTGAGGCCACTTGGAAGACGAGCAGAAAGGCGAGTAGACAGGATGCCGAACGGGGGATCAGATTGCTGTGGGACCTGTTGGTTCAATCGGAAGAATCACGGCGAGCGCGGCATCACAAGCACTCCCAATCGCGGTGAGGCGCCCTACTGCGAAATCAGGCATTTCGAGATCGAAGACCCCTTCTACACCTACTGCGCAAACCACCCGCACCGCAGGCCCGAGCGCGATCCCATCCCCATCGGGCCGGTTACTCGATACGCTGGCGACGGGTTTAGGAACGCCCGGGAAGACTGGATACCATCCCCTGATTCGGAGGAGATACGGCAACATCTTCTCGAACTACTCGAGAACTTCTTCGAGCACGTCTCCAAGAGCCGGTATCCAATCGGCCCCGACGTGGGCGAGGCGGTTATCAGGCAACTCGGTGAATTCAAAGAGCGACGGGCAGAGAAGGACATCCGCTGGATCGGTGAGAACTGTCCAAACCCTTGGGCGGATGTAGCCCGAACGGCGTTGTCACAGATAAATCGGGATGACTGACCGCCGGTCACAGTTGACGGCTAGGACCTGTTCACAACAAATCCACGCAATTGGTTGGCCCAAGATGTCATTTCAGCAACCACATAGTACTTTTCAAGAGCCCCAAATGTTGTCCCGCACGCCACAATGTCAATCCGAGCGCCACAATGTCATTCCGAGCGCCACAATGTCATTCCGAGCGAAGCCGAGGAATCTAAGCCTGCGATTGGCAGTCGAAGCGCCATTCGTGCAACAAGGCCTTCCGCAAAGGCGCGTTGCTCCTCGACAACCTGGCTATAAGACAAGGTTTTGAGATTCCTCACTACGTTCGGAATGACAGTCGAGGGGGTGGAAATACGTACACTCTTGTGTGAACAAGCCCTAGTCCTCGTCGCAGCAAGGACGCGCGCAAATACAGAGGACGTTTGGCGTGCTTCACCCAGAGGCCGCCAACGGGTGAAATCACTTCGGGCTGATTCGTGAAGCTATTCAATCTATCGATGAACTCGTCTGTGAACGTCGACTCCCCGATTTCCGTAGTTTGGGACACATTCGCCGATGCCAGGTCCTGGCCGGACTGGAGCCGTGTTTGTACCGAGGTCTGGGACGTGTCCGACGACCTTTGGACGCCGAATTCGAAACTTTCGTTTCGGCTGCGGATGGCAAACGTCGGTGTGCCCTTCTCGGTGGTTGTCACTGAATCGGACGCGCCTCACCGGGTAACCTGGGAGTCGACCAAGTTCTCGATTACGGCAACACGAACGCTTCAGTTCGTTGGAGTCGGCGCCCGTACCGAGGTTACTGATGCGAAGCGATTCAGCAGTCCCCTACTTCCGATCTGGCTGTTCTATCCGCGGTGGGTCATCCGCAATATGACCGAGTCGTGGCTGGAAGACCTAAAAGCCGAAGCGGAGCGAAGAGCGGCTTGAAAGCCCGTCGAGTGCTCGGTGTGTTCGCCCACCCCGACGACGAGACGTTACTCGCGGGCGCTCTGTTGGCCGGCCACGCGGCCGCAGGGGTCAATACCGGTGTGCTCTGCGTCGCTCCGGGTGACGACCGATCGAAACAAAAACTGACTGACGCATGCCGCGTCCTGGGCATTGGCAACGTCGCCACGTTGCGCTACCACGGCAGCCCTATGTGGCCGGAAACGCGCCGCGAGCCTCAATCAAGTCTGAGATTGGCGGACGCTCACGTTGACGATATCGCCGCCCGAATCGCCGGGCATATCACAGCGTTCGAACCGGATACCGTCATCACACATTCCACGTATGGCGACTACGGGCATGTTGATCACGCTGCGGTGTGTGCCGCCACCATTCGCGCCGTAGTACAGGAAAATACCCGCTCGACGCGCCTTTATTGCCTCGACTGGCCGCGACGGTTAGTTCGCCTCAACCTCCGGTTGATGCGGCTTGCGGGACAAGACGTCACCCGAATGGGTCCGAACGGTGAGTTCGATCTCGCGGAGGCGGTGGCAAATGCCCCCGAAGCGACTGACGTAGTAAAAGTGGCCAGATACCTCAAGACGCGAAAAGCCGCTAGCCGCTTCTACTCTGACGAAATCTCCCTGGGGCCACCGCCCCTCAAAGCCCTGGAAAACGCCCCCGTGCTACTGCAACGGCTGGTGCTCGGGCGGGTACGCTTGGCGCAGGTCTACCCACCCGCCGACAGCCGATCTGACAAGGCCTAAACCTTTTGCGCGGGTTGGCCCCGACAGGCTGTGGAAGATTAGCGTTTGGCCGATGAAGACAGTTCGTTGAGCGGCCATTAGCCTGCTAGAAACATCGTCCTGCAGTTGCTCAAGGCGTCTCTAATTCTTCCGCGGTTATGATAGGAGGTATTCCACTTTCCCCGATACGCTTGGCCGCTGAAATAATCGTTGGACAATCTATTGAAGAGTCGGCTGGCATGGTAGAATGGCCGTAAATTAGAACGGCTGTTTCTGAGAACAAGCGTACTCCCCAATAAAGACAAAAACGGCTCCAGTATGGTTCAAAAGTCCTCGAGGTTATAGTTGCACTCTTACCTTGATACCATGACAGCTTCAACAATACAGACGGGCTGAAATGTACAAACCTCGAGGTCGCAGCATAAATGTGATCATACGTCGGACGCTCGCCTGTTTTCTTGGCAAGCCACGCCACTGAAGGCAGGCCAGCACGCTTTATAGTATCCTCCGGCCAATTCAACGATGCCCCGATTTCTCGTAACAATTTGTTCCTGTCTTTACGTTCGCGTTTAATACGGTCGAAATGCGGCGTAAGTCCGAGTTTTTGCATCCCATCTTTACCAGCCACTTTGTACTGCGCCGTAAGTCGTTTATAGGCATCACCAGCTGCCATACAGCGGATTAATCCTTCAGCAGTCGGGCAAGGAATAGATAGCAAGTATTTCACCCACATAAATTCCTCACAAGCTGGTCGCAAAATCGGGCCTGCTGCGAACCCCATGCCTTGATTGACCAAATGTGAAATCGCCTCCAGTGAATCAAACTGTCTACGGAGAATAGTTCTCGGGATTAATGGAAAAACGCCGTCAGATTGGTTCCAATGTAATTCGCTAGCTTTTTCGATGTACTCCCTGTTCAAATCCAGGATCAACTGAACGTCTTTACGCAATTCCTCGACAATGCTCATTAGCGACACTTCTGAAACTTCCTAAAACGCGTCCGTCTCGGCCGCAACGGCCTCCAGCTCCGGCCTCGAATATGAACCCAAGCTGCGGAAGTCGAACTCCGTGTAGTTCTTTATCCAGCGTAGGGCGATCTTCACCGAGCTCTGGTACCTCTTGACCTGCGTCTGAGACGCGCCGGTACCGAGCATCCGGACAATGTCCTCACCCTCGGCTCTGACCATGCGCCCCATGAGACCCAAATCGTGCACACGTTCCGTATCTTCGCCAACGGACGAATGAACGACTCGCTGGGCGATCTGGGCCACTGAAATCCGCGCTGTGGCCAGGTCTTCCATAAGCGCAGGTCTTGTTCCCTCGCGGCCGGCCAGTCTGTCGATGCCCTTGGCGCCTCGTCCGGAAAGCCAGCCCTCGACGTACTCGATCAGTGTCCTGACGTTCTGGCGAGTGCCCTCTTCGGTGAGCGGTCCTTCCGGTGTATCGATGCTGACCGGGTAGCGGTCTGGGTCGGCCATCTCCGGTCCAGGCTTCCAACCCGTTGCGGCCAGGTCCTTGAACGGCGCGGCTGCCGGTCCCATGTGGTAGATGTGCGCCACCCAAGCTCGCAGGAAACCCTGCTGCGCCTCCCACTCTTTGTCGGCCCTGATCGACGCCGCCGCTTCCAGGTTTACCTTCTCGTCGCGGGACGGCAGCGCGGTCGCCATACCGCCGATCGGCACGGCATCGTGTTTCAGGCAGACCGCAACAAGCCGCCTGAAGATGTTCGAGATGAATTCTGTCGTCTTGATGTCTACGCCGAAACGGTCCGGCCATACGGATGCGGGCTGCGCCATCACGTATTCGAGGATGCTCGCCTTGAGGTCCCAACGGGCCGCGTTGAGTCCGGCCGCATACGGGCCCAGGGCATGGAGAATTTCCTCCATCTGCCACACTGCCGGGAGCGATTCAACCAATGCGATGACGCGAACGGTTGAATCGTTCAGTCCGCTGACCTGATTGCGGATCTCATCGATCATGTCGCGGTAGAGCGCGGCCTCCGAGGCCGACTCCAGCTTTGGCACGTAGAAGTACACACCCTGGTCGTGTTCGGTCTGGGATGTTCCTGCGTGATACAGGGTCATTGCCGTGCCCAGGATCGCGGCGGGGACCGGCTGGCCATCGATGCGGAAGTCCGGCTCGTCCAGATGTAGACCGCGCTCGCGGTGCATGAAGAACGGCAGGTCTCCTGGCTGGATTTCGTACTTTCGCTGCCTGGCAGAGTCGAAGTAAGTCAGCGAGTGATCCACCGCTCCACGCCGATTCAGGGCGGCTCTTACGGTGTCGGACAAGCGGTGCCCGGCCGAATCCTCGTCATCGTCCAGATAACCTTCCGCGCGTTCGCCCTCGGGTCCCGGATTCAGCGCGTTGATGAACATAGGGGTGATCGACGCGGGGCCTGATATTTCGATGCCTGGCTTGCGGAGTTCGGCGGGAACCTCGGGCACGTTCCACTGGGCATCGTTCGTCGCACCCGGATCCGGATGCCCCGGCATGCGGCCGCGCCGCAAAGCGGCGTCTATCGACTCAAGACGGGCCTCACGCGCATCGAGAACGCGTTCTGCGAATCTTCCGTGCAGGTGGGAAACCAGCGCCAGCAAGTCTTCAGGAAAAGCTTGCTCAGCGCCATCCACCGGGGCGTATTCGATAATGTTGGAACTGGCCATAGTGAGTTTGCGATCTGACTTGTGTTGATGCCGGGCGGTTGTAACGGGCGTCGTCCCGAGTTTATTCGGCGACGCGCCCGTTACCCGTCAGTCTATTCGGCGGATGGCCCGGGCGTCACCCTAGCAATTCACGGAGTTCGGCGACGTAAGAATCGCCTCTCAGTGTGCCAAGCGCTTTGCGTTCGATCTGACGAATTCGTTCCCTCGTCAGATGCAACTCGCCGCCGATCTCCTCGAGAGTTCGGGGGCGTCCATCGGTCAGTCCGAAGCGGAGTTCGAGCACTCTTCGTTCCCGGGGGGACAGATGGCTCAGCGCCCGATCGACCTGATCGCGCATCGAGGCCTGTGCAGCCACGTCGGCGGGCGCAGGCGCGGAAATGTCCGGTATCAGGTCGCCAAGTTCGTTCTCTGCGTCTTCCCCTATCGGCGTCTCCAACGAGACAGGCTGCTGGGAAATCCGCATGATCTCGTCCACCCGCTCGACGGGCAGGTCCACCTTAACGGCAAGCTCCTCCACCTTCGGTTCGCGATCCAGCACCTGGCTCAACTCGCGGCGGGCGCGCATGATCTTGTTGAGGGTTTCGACGACGTGGACAGGTATCCGGATGGTCCTGGCCTGGTCGGCTATAGCCCTTGTGATGCCTTGCCGAATCCACCACGTCGCGTACGTGCTGAACTTGAACCCGCGCCGAAAGTCGAACTTCTCGATCGCCCGCATCAGGCCGATGTTGCCCTCCTGGATCAGGTCGAGCATCGACAGTCCGCGATTGAGGTGCTTCTTGGCCACACTGACCACGAGACGCAAATTTGCCTCTCCAAGGTGCCGGCGAGCCTGCGCCCCCTCTGCCCGGATCCTTGCCAGGTGCAACGAGACGAACCCGGCAGCCAGCAAATTCGAGTCTTCGAAGCTGCTCGAAGAAATCAGGGCAGGCAGAGAATCAACCCGCGTATCTTCCGGCATTCGTGCAGCAAATTCGGGCGGCGCCAGCCGCGTGAGAACCGAAAGCGCAGTCAATTCCTTGTGGGCGTCGTTGGGCTCGAGGCTTAGTGCGTCCGCAATGAAGTTGACCACCTCGTCAACTCTTCGCCCGTCGAGCGCGGCGCGAATCGACGGTTCGGCAACCGCTGTCTGCAACGTCACCGGCGCCGTCAGTCCAAGATATCTGGCCAACGCGTCCAAAGTCGGCGCGAAGGAACTCAGCCTTGTAAGCGCCTCGCTCAAGACAACAGAATCAGGCGGTGCGAGTTCATCAATCGTAAGCTCTGTTTCGATTTTTTCGAGCCACTGCGCAATCTCAACTGCGCGCGCCAGCACGACCTCGTCAGCTGCGGTGAGCAGCGCTACGCGGCTGATCTCGCGCAGATACATGCGGACCGTATCTTCGGTCAGCTCTGTGTCTGCAGCCTCCTCGGCTAGTTGCCCGGCAATAGCGGCCGACTCGTCGGCCGCGCGGGCCGTCTCCCACAGTGCCAGTTCTGACCTTGTGAAAGCCCTTGCGTCTCCACCATGCCCATTGGCTTCGTCGTCAGATTCGCCCCCGAATGAGTCGAATTTGGCCCGAAGACCGCCATCGGCACGGCCAGGGATCTCGCCAAGGAGTTCTTCTTCAATTGTTGATTTTTGGACCAACCATCCAGTCCTTTCAGCCCGCCGGCATCAGGGGTATCCCAAAATTGCCGCAGCGATTTGTCCTCCACCACCCCTGCCCCCCACGTCCGGGTTAAGACGCGGCTCACCATCGCCTTCTTCTACTTGATTAGACGCCGGAAGCTGAAAACAGGTGCTGGGACACCCGAAATTATCCGGCCACGTGAGTGGACACTTATTTTATTCCAGTCGTCCCCAAATTAAAAGGGGGTGTGACGAATTTCCTAGCCCCATCCTGACATGGCGACGATATCAGCGACGTTTAAAGCGGATTTCGCAATGCTGAAAAGATCGCCGGAGTTGGCGAAACCGTGGCTGTTGGTCGTGCTCCCGTTCAGTTAAACGAAATAACCATTTGGTACGCGTGCTCACTCTTCTCCGAGCGGCTACAGCTAGGAAACCTCTGAACAAGTCGGCAGACTTGCACAAATCCGCCTCAATCCGTTCGCCCTGAGCTTGTCGAAGGGTCTTTGTAACAGATTCAGGCGCAACCAGTGGGCTTGTTCAGACCATCCCTAGGTGCTCCAGGCGGATCGCAGGTATCAGGTTCCTCAACAGGCTCGAAGCGCCAATGACTACCGAACTCTTCCGCCAACCGGCGACGCCGTTTTTATCTCTTGGTGTGCCGGTACGCAACCGGCATGGATGGTTCCTCTGAAAATAACCCGTTCAATCGTTCGTCCCCCACTCGTCGTTCCCGCGAAAGCCGTCTATGGCCAAGTGTCTCACATCGTGGCCAAGGCCTTTCGAGACGGGCTCCTTGTGGTGGGCGCCCGTTCGAGAGGGGCATGGGTTACGCCGTCATTCCATACCCGGCACACTAACGCCCGGTCATTTTCATCACCTCGTGCGGCCTTCACATGGCCATAGTGATTCCGAGTCCTTCCCTCTATGGTTCCGGAATGGGAGAAGACCCATCGGGTTTCGGTGTTGCTGTAGTTGGATGTCCGCCGCTGTTCCTTCTCCCACTCGACTAGATTGCCGATCTGACGGACGTTCCCCGTGTCGACCCAATTACCCCAGACCTCGGGTTCCGGGACAGACCATTCGGTAGGTCCCGTCTGCCGCCCTGGTGAAGCACGGTGCGCCCGAATCGCCTTTCGCGACCGGGTTATCGGAGCAAGCCAGCTCGACGATCCCTCTGAAATTCTTTCCACCAAAGGACTCGAATCGGCCGGCTCCCAGAACCCTGACGGTCTTTTCTCCAGTGGCGCCACCCAACATCGTGAGTTCCATGACGGTGTCCGGGGATCCTGTTTGTCTCACCGGTCCGATAGGTTCCACCACGCCGGCCGTGATCCTCCTGGGGATAAATCCGGGCTGATCGTGGTTGCTGTCGTGAAGATAGAACTCTGCCCCTACTCCCGCAGAGATCTCACACATCGCCGCGTCGGCCTCGTTGGCGGCGTCATCGCGAAGCGGGTGCGGCCGGAGAGCGAACCCTACCTTCTTACTCCGGCCAACAACCTCCTGGTACATCTCCTCCCGGCCCGTCGGCACGACGTAATCATCGTCCTCATCCAGCCCGGCCATAACGTGTTGGGCCGTAATGAGCATTTTGTCGTTGTTCGTGTTGCGTCGGGCCAGGCCCGTGAGGGTTCCGCCGGAGACTACCCTGCGGTTCCCGTCTTCTACTATGCCGCTCTCGATGTAAAGGCCGGCGACAAGGGGTCTGTGAAAGAGTCTGCGGTCCATATGATTTCTCGCTTCTTTACCTGAGGTGTAGTGAGGCTTAAGGGTTGTCCTACAGGGGCTGCAACCGTCCAAGCACATCGAAATTCACCGGCACGCCATCCAGGCAGTCGGGAATACGATCTTCGGCTGACAGTTCGCTCTGATCTTCAATGAGATCGATCTCAATGCCGATATAGCCACACCAGAGGCCTTCACTATCTTCGAGTGGGCCAATCCCAAAACCATTAACGTTTGGATGGTCCCACAACTCCTCCATGTACTTCTCCAGTACTTCCTGAGCGCGCTCCGTGGTGACAGATTCGTGTTCCCCCGGCCCGCAATTGTGATCGCATGTCAGTAATGCTCTCCCATCTATTACTCTGCTTGTTGACGTCGGGTCGACAGAGGCGCCATCGCTACACCCCGGCGACACCGGCAATAAGAGCCCAAAGACCAGGAGAAGAACTCCGATCAGGCCATGCCGTGCAGTGATCTTCATCGGCCTTCCCTAGGAAACCTCTGAACAAGTCGGCAGACTTGCACAAATCCGCCTCAATCCGTTCGCCCTGAGCTTGTCGAAGGGTCTTTGTAACAGATTCAGGCGCAACCAGTGGGCTTGTTCAGACCATCCCTAGATAATGCCGAAGTGGGCCTTGATCGCATCGATGCTGTCCTCGAGACGGTTCATTCCAGGTGCTCCTTGATGTCTTTAACATCAGTCTTCAGCTCAGCTAGATGGGCCTCCAGCGTGGTCAGGCCGAAACGACCGCAATTGTGGCTGAAACCGCAGCCCGTCGTTATGCGTTCGTTTACTTATACGAAATAACCAGCTTGCCCGGTTTTCCCCCGTCAAACCGCTCATACGCCCCCGGCACGTCCTCGATCTCTACCCGCTCACTAACCAGACTGTCCAGGTCGATTTCACGTCTCACTACGAATTCCGCCGCTTCTGCCAGACCAAACGTGCTGAAGGTCCAGGAACCAAGTAGCGTGAGGTGCCGGTGAATGATGTGCGGGGTTGCCTCGAACGTCACCGTTCCACCTTCCCCGACAAGGCATGATCTGCCAAAGAGTCTCGTGGATTCCACCGCAGCCACCCGCGTTTCAGGCCGTCCGACCGCTTCGAGACTCGTCTCCGCGCCTTCGCCCCCGGTCAACTCCTTGATCTGCTCGACCGCCGAGCCATCGGAGTTATCCACCGTGCGCCACGCGCCGGCTTCCGCAGCCAGCTTCAGACGTTCGCTGTCTATGTCGACCGCAACCACCTGTGCGCCCATCGCGGTGCCCAATACGGTCGCCGCAAGACCGACTGGCCCTGCCCCGAATACGGCAAGCACGTCGCGCCCGGATACTTGCAGTTTCTTAAGGGCCTGGAAAGCCGTTGTGGCGCCGCATGCAAGGTAAGCGCCCTCGTCGAACGTAAGGTCGTTCGACAGCGGTATGCACGTGCTCTCGTGCGCCACCATGTATTCGCCGTGCCCGCCGTGGGCGCTCCCACCGTAGTAAAGCCGCTTCTCGGTTACCGGGCAGAGTTGCGTCCAGCCGATGGCGCAGTAGCGGCACTCGCCACAACCCAGGTAGTGGTGTTGAATGATGCGCGCGCCCACGCCGACCTTCGTAACTCCGGGGCCCAACTCCACCACTTCTCCGCACGGCTCGTGGCCCGGCCGGTTCTTCCAAAGCCGGCCTTCGGACGGGTCCGACCGGTACCCATGCAGATCGCTTCCGCACATACCTGACGAGCGAAGTTTGATAAGCACCTCGTTTTGGCCCGGCGGCACATCCGGATAGTCGATTACTTCACATTTTCGGTTGCCCAGAAATCGTACCCCTCGCATCAAGTTCCCCCTCGTTCGAATGCGGCAAAGCGCGAGATTCGTCACTTTGCCAATTGCCGATCACTTATTGTCCTTCTGCAAATTGCAGCCGTCAAAGCCGCAGAATACACTTGGGCGGCCCAATGCGCACACACTTTACGTCTGGAGCCCCATCAAATGCCCGGTACATTTAACTACGACGACCTGTACTCAGAGAAATCGAGTGACACCCCCATCAGGACTGTCACCCACGCCGAGTACGACTTCGCGGTGGCCTATCCGGCCCCTGAGACCCTGCCGGTCGATGGGTTGACCACGTCACTCCAGGTCATGTTGGACGCTCGAGCCGACGAAATGGCCAGGAATCTCGCCTACTACCCACAAGCGCTGGGTTCGCCCGAACTGAGGGACTATACGTCCCACAAGCTCAAGGAAGACCGAGGCATCTCCGTTTCCCCTGACGAAATCATGCTGACCGCCGGTTCCTCTGAGGCGATAGGCCTGTTGATTCAGGCCCTTACCGATCCCGGAGACACGGTACTTACCGAACGGTACGTTTACGCGGGTACTTTGGGCCAGCTGCAGAGATTCGACGCAGACGTTGTAGGCGTACCTACTGACGACGACGGGATTATCCCCGACGCGCTCTCCGAACTGATTGACGATCTGACCGCGGCCGGTAGACGACCCAAGTATCTGTACACCATCGCTGAACATCAGAACCCGACCGGCTCGACACTTCCGGAATCGCGCAGGCGGGACATACTGGAAATCGCACACCGCCACGGCATGCCCATCCTCGAGGACGAGTGCTACGTCGATCTCCGGTTCGAGGGGGAGACCCAGCCTGCATTCAGGATGTTGGACGACAGCGGAATCGTTATCCACGTGGCTTCTTACTCGAAACTCGTCGCTCCCGGCCTCCGGCTCGGCTACTTCACGGCGCAGGGTGACGTCATGAGACGAGCAGCCAACTTCAGGGTTGGCGGCGGTCCCAGCCAGCTTTCTGCGTACGCCGTCGAAGGTTTTCTGCGGGACAACCTCGATCAGCACCGGGCCAGGTTTAACCCGCTGCTCAAGGAAAAACGGGACGCGATGACCGACTCCCTTGAAGCTAACTTCGCAGGGACCGGGGCGACGTGGTCACACCCACAAGGGGGCTGCTACGTATGGCTGACCATGCCGGCTGGCGCAGATCTTGGCGCCGTGCAACCGGCCTGCATGGAGGGTGGAGTTGGCTACGTTGCCGGACCCGCCTTCGCCCCGAACAACGATGGCGACCATTGCGCGCGGTTGTGCTTCGCGTTCGAGACCCCCGAGAAGAACCGCAAGGGTATTGCACGGCTGGCCGAGCTATTCGACGATCTCGGGGTCATGGAAGCGGCCGCCTCTAACTGAATCGGCGGTTGACTCAGAACGCAAGACCCGCGACCGTCAATTCATGCTGAACCGGCTCTCGTCGCTGCCAGGTCCGGCCCGCATGATCAAGGCCCGAATTCGCTTGGTTTCTTCTTCCAGCAAAGCGATCCCTGCCTGAAGACGCGCTTCGGTAGTGTCGGCTGCCAACACCCGTTGACGGGATCGTTCCGGCGCGGAACTCGCAAGAATCCCTATGAAGTAGGACAGGACCAAAGCGTCGTCGGGGATGCGCATCGCCGAATACCACGCTCCCTGGGCGGCAAGCATCGTCGAAAGAAACCGCTGCGCTTCAGAAGCGGCCTGCCCCAATATGGCCTTGTCCACAGCCGATCCGTCGTCCTCTTTAAGCACGTCGATCTCACCCATCAGGTAGCTCTTCGATCGATCGATTTTCGAAATACGAAATCGTTGTTCGCCAACGACCGTAATCGGCAGCGATCCTCTTGACGGGGCGCCAAGTTGGTTGATGCGCGCTACCGTCCCGACGTCGAACGGCGTGGCTTCACCGCCCGCTTCCACCCCCTCCCGGATCAGCACAACCCCGAACCGCCGGTCGTTGTCGAGGCAGTGCTTGAGCATCTCCTTGTAACGATCTTCGAAGATCCTGAGCGGCAACGTGGCGCCCGGAAACAGGACCGTGCCGAGTGGAAAAAGTGGCAATCTGCGTGACATTTGTCAGAGTGTAGCAACCATTCAGAATTGCACGGTGAGAGTCTCCTACGCGAAGGACGCGGCCGGAAACGCCGACAACTCGGTTGAGGACACAATCGTCGTGACGATCCCGGTTACGGATACGGCCCTGAATGACATCGATCAGACGGAATATTGGGCGGCCGTCTTTGGTCTCCTCGCGGACGGTGTCGGCGGCGGGTTTCAGGTTTTCCTGGTTGTGGGACCCTGATACGAACACATGATCTGCGCCGGCGGGTGTAATCGGTTGTTGTAAAAGGGAGGCTGACGAGCGATGCCACGCACACTTCGGGGTCCGAGTCCGGCTCGACGGTGATCCGCCACAGGTCAATGCGCCCTTCTACCCGTTTCACCTCAGTAGAGCGTGTTTCAAAAGTCTCCCCGCAAGATCCGGATCGTACACGGCGCGACGATGTACGACATCATCCCTCCTATCATTACGTAATACGGCGCCAAATCCCATCATTCCCGTGAAAAGAGACCTTTGCATAACCGTCATTCCCGAGAAATCGGGAATCTGGAGGCGCGGGCCCACCCAGGTTCCGAGCTTGTGAAACACCCTCTAGTAACCCTGCCCATTCTGATAGTCCGCTTGATGTGGACAGGCCGCGGATACTCCACTACTCCGACCTTCTCAGATCTATGTTATCGTTCACCGTCGCGCTTGCCGCCATTCGGTAACTGTCCCATTAGGAGCCGTATGCCAAATCGCGCAATCTGAATTCTTTATCGGCTTACACTGGTCCTGACACCGCCGGCGGGACATCAACGCATTTCCCACCCCTTCAGAATGAAACACAGTGATGGAAAAAATATTGCTAGCGTTGCACTTCTTAAAACATTTGCTCCCGCACTGGTCACGACGGCTCTGCTCTGCGCCCTTCTCGTAGCGACGGCGCAGGCCCAAACGCCGCCGTCACAGGATGATAAATCAAGCTCCGACTCCCAGTCAGAGAGCCCGCCTCTTCCAACTCCTACCCCTATTCCCCAGGACGGCCCTGGGGATTCTGTCTCGGCCGGGGGAGTAAGGGGAACGGCATCAGGCCCCACCATAAAAATTGCTGCACACTCGTCACCGGTGACGGAGGGCGGCACCGTCTACTTCCGGTTCACCGCCAGCAATGCGCCGTCAGCCCACGTGGAGATAAACCTCAGCGCAACAGGCGGCACGTCTTTCTTAACTGCCACACCAGTGTCCAGTATTGGGCTCGGTCCCGGACTTACAGTCGCTTGGCTGATCTTAGGAACTGAGAATGACAACGTAGATGAGCCGGACGCGACGATCACTGCGACGATCTTGACCGGTACCGGGTATATCGTTGGCAGCCCGTCTAGCGCGACTATCACTGTTGCAGACAACGACGGAAACACCGATTCGTCGCTACCTTCTCCACCCACCGGTCTGAGCATCAGCATCGAGGCGGGCGACGACAACGACCTGGACGTCACCTACACCCGCAGCGAGTCTCCTCACAACTATGAGTTCGAGTTGCGCCGCTCCACAACCCGGAACGGCTCATACTCTTTCGCGGCAACGGCCAACGACAGTTATTCGCCCGCCAACTTCGACGACCAGACCAAGGGCTACTGGTACAAGGCTCGCGGCAGGAACTGCCAGACCTCCAGCCGCACCGGCTGCGGCGATTGGAGCGCGTGGTCCAATTCGATTGAGCTACCCGCGGACTCCCTCGACCCACCCACCAGTCTGAGCATCAGCATCGAGTCGGGTGACGACAACGACCTGGACGTCACCTACACCCGCAGCGAGTCTCCTCACTACTATGAGTTCGAGTTGCGCCGCTCCACAACCCGGAACGGCTCATACTCTCTCGCGGCAACGGTCAACGACAGTTACTCGCCCGCCAACTTCGACGACCAGACCAAGGGCTACTGGTATAAGGCTCGCGGCAGGAACTGTCAGACTTCCAGCCGCACCGGCTGCGGCGATTGGAGCGCGTCCAATTCGATCGAGCTTCCTCCCGATCCCCCGATTCCCGCAGCCTTCCAGTTCACGCCTGGCCCTCTGGCGTTGGGCGGCACGAGCAACGTCTGGACGATACCCATAGGCGTAACGAGCGTCTACGTAGACGTCAGCTTCTCCCAGGGATACGTCAAGAATTCCGATGCGGGTGACATCAATATCAACCGTGTGAACTCCTCCGGTACAGTGCTGAGCACGTTGGCTGTGGACAATGAGAACGACAGCGGGACTTTGACGGGATCCGCGGCCGGGTCGCTGATCAGGATAGACGTTGATAGCGACGCCTTTGACGATAGCCTCGCCCTTGTGACCCTGACCTTCCATTCGGGCAGCAACGCGACCGGACTTGAGATTGCAAGAGCGACTGTCCAGAAGGAGTCAAGACCATACGCTCCCACCAATGGCAGTAGCAGCGTGAACGAGACTGCGGGGAGCGTCACGCTCTCCTGGGGTCCGGGAGCTGCTCGCCTGGGGTCGAACCCCGACCACTACGAGGTGCTGATACCGGATGCCGCGAGCCCATCCACTCCCCTCTACAGCAACCTGAACGTCGATGATTCCACGAACCCCACGACGCTGACCATATCGAATGCCATGGCGTTGGGGCTAGAGGGAAGCCACACCGCCGAGGTGCGTCACTGCAATGCCGCGGGCGGGTGCTCGTCACCCTTGAGCGTCACTTTCACTTTGCCGCCACTGCCAACCATCGCAATCAGCTCTCAGAGTCCGTTTACAGGGCAATCAGTGACGATGACGGCGTCGACGCCTTCGACAAGCGGCTCCGTTTCGTCCTATCGGTGGCAAGAGTTCGCCGCAGGACAGTGGACGAATCTGACATCGACCGTATCGTCTCAGTCCGTCACATCCAGCACGAGCGGGGAGAGAATCTTCAGAGTCGCAATTACATACGCTTCGGGCGTGACCAAGAATTCGCTGTCGATCAGGATCGAGTGGAGGCCCATCGTCGTAACTGTCGCGGCTTCGCCCGCCAATCCCGAGTCAGGTGACGCGACCAAGAGGATGGCAACCCTGACCGCCACTGCAGACGCTCCGCCGGGCGTGACGTACCAGTGGCAGCAGGGGAATGGCAGCAGTTGGACTAACCTGGGCTCCCCTTCCACATCAGCGACCAAGACAGTCTCGTTCACCACTCGGGGCACTAGGAAGTTCAGGGTAGTCGTCGGCCACACTGTAGTTCCGTCCGGGACATCGGCCCCAATCTACGTGACATGGGACGAACGGGAAATAGTGGAAGAATTGATCACTGCGCTGCGTACCGCAGTGACGGCGGACGCGACCTACACCGCTGCCCAGACCACGTTGCTCACATGCATGAACGGCGGCTCGACGTCAACCTCGTCGTCCTACTTGTCCTTTGACGACATTCTGTCCCAATACACCGGCTCGACTAAGACCAAAATGGATCAGGGCGGCACATGCAGCACACAAGCGACCGCTATGTTCAACGCTTTCCAGACGCTTTCTAGCTCCAAGCTTGCCACCCTTAAGACCACTAACGCGGTGTATGCTGCCCTCTTGGAGACTCCACAAGGCCATGACTTTGAGGTGGCCGTGGGTGTTCCTGAGACAGTCAGGCGGGATGCCTCCCAATTAACCAATGTATTCGCATTAGACCAGATAACGGGAGCGGGTGGTGCATCAGGACAATCCTCTACCGCCACTCACGGCTTTGAGAGCTGTCTTCCGACTAGCACGAATCCGAGTTTGACGATTAAATTCAGGACGTTGAACTGTTTGCAATTCCAGAAATCTCACTCTTTATGGGTCACTCTGCACGGCGATCAGGCAAAGCAAGCTGCGCTCAAGCAGGACCTCGTTAGATACGCATGGCTGCAATATGACGACTTTTCCTGCTCAAACAGGTTTATTACGGTCTTTGGCAAGTCCTTGCTTGATCTACCCGACCCAGCCGGTGGGTTGCCGTGCTTGAAACACGACATTCCATACGCCAGCCTTCAAGTTCTGATCGCTGACACTGGGACACCTTCTGAAACGCTGGACCCTGCCTGGAATCCACGGAACAAATATCTTGCAGATCATCTATTCGTCATAGATGGCATATGCGGTATGAGGGTTGGTGAGCAGCGCAGGGATTGCGTCCCTGAGGCGGCGGATAACCATGGGATCCTTGACACTCTCATGCACGTGAGCTGGTGGGTGCCCAAGCTAAGTCATTTCGGAGTTAGCGAGATCAATGACAAGGGTTGGCCCATTACGGAACAAGATGCTGCTCACGCTAAGGGGAACTTTGAGTACCTTTCATGTGATGTTCCCAAAATAACGAACGTTAACATTACATACAGGTCGGGGCGTGACTTTGACGCGACATGGACCTCCGTGCCCGGTTGCGTTACGGATATTACTATGGAATCGTATAAGTTCTGTCTCGCTCGGACATTCTCCTTCTTCTTTTTCAGTCACACCGCGCCGATGTGCAGGACGGTACGTGTTACGGATACACCGAACACTGGTAGCTTCAAAGTACCTAAAGGAACATCTTCTGTAACTTTAGTGTCGGCGGCGCTTCGACCCAACGACAACACCAACGAAGATTTGTACTATCCGATGATCTTGTTCGCGTCGCAGGCTCCTGTCCATCGCGAGTGATCCACTCTTGATCAAGAACTGAGAATTTGGTGGACAGCGTGGACAACTTTGAAAACGTCGGGGAAGTATTCTTCTGGGTTCCCGTCTCGGTGCTTGCGCTAGCCGTATTAGGTCTCTTGTGGGCGCCGTTTGCGGCTTTGATCTGCCTTCTTGTGGCTCGCTTCAGAAAGCTGGAAGGGGAGGCTTATGGTACTGCCGGAGCGGGACATTCTACACTACTTGTACTACCTTGGATATATCTGTTGTTCAAGATGTTGTTTGGTAGGTCGCTCCCGGTATTCGTCATAGTGCCGGCGTTTATTATAATTTATGGGATCTGGGTCGTTTTCTATGTGCTTATATTCAATGTGGGAGCTTTAGTAGCGTCCGCCGTAGACATGCTTGTTACTCACACCTTGCCTCTTGGAGATGCCGTATGCTTTTTTATTGTATTGAGTGTGATTCTTCCTGTAAATATCTACACATTGAGAGTTTCTCTAATAAATCTCCGGCACAGATATGCGGCGGACAAAGAGCGTCTCGATTTGTCGGAAACAATTGTGCCCGTCTGGGACTACCTGGCGCCATTCGCCTGGCTGATCGTATGGTCAATAATTGTTTTAATCATCACCGTAGCAGCAGGACTCTATGCCTATACGCTTATGTAGACAATGTGAGTTCAAGGGCACAAGAGGACGACGATCGCACAGCGACTCTTAACGATTGAATCGTATACAGCCGAACAGGAAATATCTCGAAGCACAGATTACAGCGTTGAGGAATCAACCTGATCTGAGCGGGCATCGACCAGGGACGCGCCCTTCATGGTTCTCAGGCCGTCACGTGCCTGACGGCGAGTTCAGGTCCACTGTCCACAAATACCTCAGCTTCAA
This sequence comes from Dehalococcoidia bacterium, assembly GCA_965262065.1. Lineage (GTDB taxonomy): Bacteria > Chloroflexota > Dehalococcoidia > Lucifugimonadales > Lucifugimonadaceae. The sequence continues at coordinate 104,467 of OZ253497.1, forward strand.
GCCGCCATTAGGTCGCAAGCATGCAGCAACCCGCGATGCTATTGAACGGCCCAACCAAATCTGAATTCTCGGCTTTAGCCGGGCAGGTGCAAGTGAACGAAATGATCTCCGAGTCTATGACCGAACTGACACCGTACCTTGTCACGACAAGACGCAGGTTCCACGCCATGCCGGAGCTTTCGTTTCAGGAAACCGCTACCGCCGCGGCCATCGCCGCCGAGTTGCGCACCATGGGGCTGGAGGTACGCACCGGCATCGGAAAGACCGGGCTCACCGCCACCCTGCACGGCGCGTCTGACGGCCCGACGCTGATGGTCCGGGCCGACATCGACGGCCTGCCCCTCGACGAAGCCACCGGTCTCGCCTTTGCCTCCACCAACGGAGCCATGCACGCCTGCGGCCACGACGGCCACATTGCCATCGCCCTTGGAACTGCAAGGGTCCTGGCGGCCATGAAAGACCGCCTCCGAGGACGCGTGGTTTTCGTATTCCAGCCTGCCGAAGAAATAGCTTCCGGCGCCCTCGCCATGCTGGACGACGGTCTTTTCGACAACGTCCGCCCCGATCGCGTGATCGGCCTTCACGTTTGGAACCAGGCCCCGGCCGGCAGCATCACCGTAAATCGGGGAACGGTGTTCGCCAGCGCAGACATGTTCAGGGTGACGGTAACCGGCAAAGGCGGACACGGCGCATTGCCACACCTTGCCGTCGATCCGGTAATGGCCGCAGCCCAGATCATTACGACGGCCCAGACCATCGTCAGCCGGGAGATTCAGCCCAACGAAATGGGCGTCGTCACTTTCGGCCGGATCGATGGCGGCACGGCGCCGAACGTTATTGCCGACAGCGTGACAATCGAGGGAACCAGCCGCTCGTACCGGCCCGAGACCCGGGAAGCCATACATTCCGCCTTGACCCGCATCACGTCAGGCGTGGCCGAATCGCTGCGAGCCAAGGCGAAGTTCGAGGTCCTGTTCGGAGCGCCGCCGGTCGTCAACAACCCCGAAGTGGCCGATCAGGTGGCTCGCAGCGCTATTCAGGTTGTCGGCGAAGACGGCGTGGGGGAGGCCCCGCCGGTATCCCTCGGCGACGACATGTCAGAGTTCCTGTTGCGTGCGCCCGGCTGCTACTTCCTGCTGGGAGGGGCGAAGCAAGGCGCCGAGCCGCATCACAACCCCCGGTTCGACTTCGACGAGTCCTGTCTACCGATAGGCGCTGAAGTAATGATCCGCAGCGCGCTCGACTATCTCGGCTGAGCGCACCGCTCGACTTCAGCCGCCCGCGGTCGGACGACCGAAGCCCGCAGGTGCGCCTGGATTTCGCGGCCTAGAGACCCGCGGCTTCGTTGATCTCGGCCTGGTACTCCTCGACCTCGCCCTCAAGCAGTTGGGACATCCTCACCGGTTCCCCTGAGGCGCCTGACTCAAGCGTTCCGTAGCTGACCGCCAGCGCCTTCATCCCCAACTCCGGCCCCACCTCGATAGGCGAACCCGTTTCGATGGCACGGGCCAGTTCGAGATACTCAAGTGCGAGAATCTTACGGTCGGTCTGTCTGAAGTCCCGTTCGTACGAAGTAATCCGTCGGGCGCCATCCCAGAATGGGGCAGTTATGTCGTCCAGTTCCCAGTCGGGAACCAACTCAAGTAGATCATCGCCCTTGATCGGATCGTCTCTTCCCTCGATATGAATCACCGGCCCTATGCCGCTGCGGCTTGGCGGCAGTTGTATGGTGCCTATGCTGCCGTGAACGGTGTTTACGCCCACCGAGTAACCATGCGACGCGTTGCTGCTCGAGTAGTTGCCGATGGCCCCTGAAGTGAACCGGAGGGTGGCAAAAGCAGTGTCCTCCTGGTCGATCTCAACCGTCTCCGCACCTGCGAACAGGTCCTCCGTCCGGTGCGTGTAGAACGTTCCAATATCGCCGGCCAGGGGCACCCGTTTTCTTATCGGTGTGAAGAGTCCTGTCTCGGCGTAGATGGTCTCAACGTCGCCCATAAAGTACAACAGTAGGTCGCCATCATGAACGCCCCCGTCGATGAGATATCCGCCCCGGTTCTTGAGGCCGCGCCACGCCGTGTCGTGCATGAGCGCCGAGCCGCCGCCAAGACCCGCCTTATAAATGAAGTACGGCTCCCCTATCGCGCCTCCGTCGATCAGCGCCTTGGCGAGCCTGTTCATGGGGTCGCGACGGTAATTTTCTGCGACCGACAACACCTTGCCAGACCTCTCGGCGGCGGCGCGCATGATCTGGCATGCGCGGATCGTAATGCCCATGGGCTTTTCGGTGATGACATTTATACCTGCGTCCAGAGCCTTTACCGCGAACACGTGGTGCATGCGCGTGTCTGTGACGATGTCTATCGCATCGAGTGGCTTTTGTTCCGCAATCATGCGGTCAAAATCGGTGTAAACAGCCGGACGTTCGCCGGTGGCTTCTTCAACGGCCGACGCGACATGGTTGGCAGGGGCTTCGTACAGGTCGCACACCGCGACCATCTTCACCTCGTCGAAGTGTTTTCGAAGTTCCAGGTAACCGTGGGCATGTCTGAGACCCATGCCTCCGCATCCGACTAGCGCGCTGTGAACAGTCAATGTCTGGCTCCTTTGGGTTCCGAATGGCGTCGGCCCTTGAGTAACGGTCGCGCCGGGGGTGGTAGCAGAAAGATTAGCGCATGTGGGGTGCGATGGCAGTCTTTACCGACTTTGATGTCACGTTGGACGCGGCCTCCATGGCTTCCGCTATCCGATCCAGCGGATACCGGTCGCCCATCACTCCTGTCAGGTCGATCTGCGCCAACAGATTTATCGCCCTGATGTACCCGTCGCCCCTGCCAAAAGAGTTGACGATTATCAGTTCCTTGTAGTGCGTCTCGAACAGGTCGCTCGGGATGGTGGTCCCTTTGGGGCTGACTCCGAGAATCAGCACCTCGCCGCGCGGTCTCGCCACCTGAATGGCCAGATCGACCAGTTCCGGCTTGCCCACGGCCTCGACCGCCAGATCGATTCCTCTGCCCGCGGTCACCTCGTCGACGACCTCCCGTAGCGGTCCGGACGCAGGATCGTGTACAAAGTCGGCCCCCATGCGAAGAGCCTGCTCACGTCTGAACGGGACGGGGTCGGAAAGTATCGAAACGCCCATTCCGCGGGCCTTGGCGAACGCAAGGGTCAGCAAACCGATCACGCCGCCGCCGATTACGACCATGTTGGAACCGCCCGGGGTCATACACCGTTCGAGCCCCACCAGGCATACCGCCGCCGGTTCGCCAAGCGCGGCGTCGGCGAGCGATAGTCCTTCGGGAAGGTCATGCACCACGGAGTTGGGCAACACGGCGTACTCGGCATATCCGCCTGGCCGCGTCGACTGGCCGACGCGCTCACAGCGGGAATGACGGCCATTGCGGCAGTTCCAGCATTGACGGCAGTAAGGGCTCGGTTCCGGCGCAACGTCCATCTCTAGTCGGGAACTGTCGACGCCCTGTCCGACGTCGACGATCGTGCCGCTCCACTCGTGGCCCATCACCCTCGGAGGGTCGCCCGGGAAGAGACCTTGCGTCATGTGGACGTCCGTACCGCAAATGCCGCAAGTATCGACTTTCAGCAATACCTCACCCGGTCCGGGTACCGGATCCGGCATCTCATCAATGGTGAATTTGGTTCCGCCGTGCCAGGTTGCGACTTTCATGATCTGCGCGCTCCATCGTTCATTGGGTTCGTAGACCGCCGAATTCTATGCCTTTTTGCCTGCATTGCGTTGACAGGTGCGTCTTTGAACGTCAGCATGGCAGAACGGATATCACTCGCCGGGGAGGACCCCAAATGGTCACCGTCAAAGAATCGCCTTCAGGACATGAAGAGTTGAGGCAACTCGCGCTCGACCATCTGTGGATGAACAGCCGCAGTTGGACCGAGATGGCTGAACAGGGGGAGCCGAATTTCCTGGTCGAGGGAGACGGCGTCAGGGTCCGTGATGTTAAAGGGAAGTGGTGGCTGGACGTGAATGGCGGGTACATGTCGGTGCACGCCGGTTACGGGAGGACCGAGATAGCCGATGCTGCCTACGAGCAGATGCGGCGCCTCCCCTACATGGCCAGTGGAACAGCAATTGAGCCAACAGCCAGGCTTGCCGGGAAACTCGCCGAGATTACCCCCGGAAGCCTGTCACGCAGCTACTTCGTCTCCGGCGGCTCGGAAGCCAACGAGAGCGCTCTCAAAATTGCCCGCGCCTATCAACAACGGGTGGGCGCTCCGGGCAGGCACATAGTCATCAGCCGTCGCGGTTCGTACCACGGAGCGCTCGGACAGACTGTGTGGCTCGGAGGAATGGAAGGCTCACATCGCGAGGATTTAGGGCCGGCCTACCCGGGCATGGTCTACGGGCCCCAGCCCCTGCCCTATCGCTGCGAGTACGGCGGAAGTACGCCTGCGGAGTGCGCCATCCGCTGTGCGACTGCCATACAGCGCCTGATCGAATTTCATGGTCCGGAAAGCGTTTGCGCCGTCATTGCCGAGCCGATAGCGTCCCCAATGAGCGTGGCCGTGCCTGGAGACGAGTACTGGCCCATGTTGCGTGAAATATGCACCAGGTACGGCGTTGTGCTCATCGCAGACGAGGTTGTTACCGGATTCGGCAGGACCGGGAAGATGTTTGCGTCGGAGCATTGGGGAGTGACGCCGGACGTGATGACCGTCGCAAAGGGCATCGTGAGCAGCTACCTGCCGATCGGAGCGGCCATTGCCACGGAACAGATTGCCGACGCATTCGCAGGCGGGCCGAACAGCCAGAACCGGCAACTGAACCACACCTTGACGTTCTCAGGACACCCGGTTGCGGCGGCCGCGGCGCTCAAGAACATCGAGGTCATCGAGTCCGAAGACCTCGTCGCCAATTCGGCCGAAACGGGGAAGTACCTCCTCGAGTCGCTGCAAGGCCTCAAGGAGAAACACCAGATCATTGGAGACGTCCGCGGACTTGGTCTGTTTGTTGGAGTCGACCTGGTCAGGGACCGTGAAACCAAAGAACAGTTCGGGCAGGACGAGAACATCGGTGACCGCATCGGCGACAAGATGGCCGCCCGATCGATGATCTGCCGCGGCTCCATCAGCGGCATGGCGATCGGACCGCCTCTCTGCGTCACGCGCAGCGAGATCGACGAGATCGTAAAGGCGGTCGACGAATCCCTAGGTGAACTGGCCGAAGAGTTGGGCATTTAGAACACCCCCACCGTCGTACCGGCGAAGGATCGTCACCCCCACCGTCATCCCGCGCGCCCCCATGTCATCCTGAGAGCCTGTGAATAAATCCCCAGGAACCGTCTAATTGAGACCGTTTTCAAAGTCAAATTGAGACTGAAAACAGCAGGTTTCGCAATAAAATCACAAGCTCTGAGCGAAGTCGAAGGATCTGGACCGGTGTTCGGCAATCGCCGCGCCATACACCAACACCCCCACACCGTCATCCCACCCCACAAGCCGGAACCCAGATGGGCGTGGCTACCCCCTCAACACTCCACATCAACGTACACATGCCATCCCCCGGCGAACACCGTCGTGCCGGCGTAGGCCGGTACCCAGGGGACGGGCGCGGTTACCCCCCCTCAACCCTCCACATCAACGTACACCTGCCATCCCCCGGCGAACACCGTCGTGCCGGCGTAGGCCGGTACCCAGGGGACGGGCGTGGCTACCCCCTCAACACTCCACATCAACGTACACATGCCATCCCCCGGCGAACACCGTCGTGCCGGCGTAGGCCGGTACCCAGGGGACGGGCGCGGTTACCCCCTCAACCCTCCACATCAACGTACACGTGCCATCCCCCGGCGAACACCGTCATTCCGGCCCCCGATCCGGAACCAAGGGGGGCGCGGCTACCCCCAAACCGACGTCCCTCCGCCACTCTCCGTCACCCCCACTGTCACCCCCACTGTCACCCCCCTGACCCCTCTCATGTCATCCCTGAGCGCCCCCAACATGTCATCCCTGAACCGCCCCTACGGTCATCCTGAGCGAAGTCGAAGGACCCCCTTCATCACAAACTCACCCGCCATCCCCTTCCCACTCACCACAGCGAATGCGCGACCATAATGGTCAATCTAGGTTATTGGCCCCTGACTCCATTAACCGTCCGCCGTCCGCCGTCCGCCGTCCGCCAATCCGGGATAGATGACCAAATGCCTTTGCACATTGATCCAAACGATCCCAATTCCAAGCAGGCCGCAGCCGAGATTCTCCGCCGCCACGACAAGGGCGAGCCCGAGGCCAACATCACCAGCGCGGTCCGCAATTTCCTGACCCTCACCAGCCTCGTAAAGGACGAGGAGATAGTCGAGGAAAACCCGCCCGCCAAGGGTTCGCGCCGCGCCGTGGACCTCGCCGCCCTCGACACGTTCATCGAGTTCAAGCGCAGGATCGGCGCCGCGGGCGGCTTCAACCCCGACCCCAAGAACGTCGACCAACTCGACGATTACCTGGCGCAGTCGGAAAAGCAAGGCCGCGTGCGCATGGGCATCCTCACCGACGGCAAGTACTGGCTGCTGCGCTGGCCAAATGCCGGACCGGCCAGGACGGTCCCGCCGTACGCATTCACCCTTGATGACCCGGACCTCTGGATAACCCTCTACGAGTGGCTTCGCGACCACGCCCTGTCTGTTGCCCCAAATTGTCATTCCGAGCGCAGCCGAGGAATCCATGCCGTTCATACACAGTCCCCCTCATCTTCAACCTGCCAACACCACCATCGCCAACCAGCCCCATCACCCCCGACCTACCTACCAACCCCTTCGTACCTGACGAACCCACCAACCGTCATCCCCGACCCCGATCGGGGATCTCCGCGACCTACCCCAAGCCGTCAACGAATAACCCGACACCTTCAATTTTGAGCGCCCACAATGTTATCCTGAGCGCCTTTTATGTCATTCTGAGCGCAGCGAAGAACCTCCCGCTCGTCACACCCCAAACATCCGCCCTCTTCCACGCCCGCTAAACTGTCTGCCGTAAGGAACCGCGGGGGCTAAATCCCCCGTCTCGAATCAACGCGTTAGGGTAACTTTTCAACCACTCAATCCTGCATCGACCAGTGACCGAGCCGCACTACAATCGGTACGCTGAATTCACGGGAGATGCTGATGGAAGATGCCAATCAATACTCTTCCGTCCGTCCTTTCATCGCCAATATGAAAATAGATGCGATTCCGGTGTGGTTCGAGTTTCGAGTGCCATTCGCACCGATATACGTGGCCCCCGAACTTGGTGTCTCGGTGTCGCATGAGTGCTTGGCTCTTCCGATATTGTCCTTCAATACTGACGGCAATCCCTAGGCGAATGGAAATGTTTCTTGAGGATCCATATTCTGTTCTGTATAATTCAAGAAACCTATCATTGATCAATGACAGATGTTTGACAACTTCAGGACGCCTGAGGACATATGCACCTTCGAACTTCTGAAAGGTTAAAGTAGGTGCGAAAGCCAAGTTTGGAAATGCCTTCACAGCGATTTCAAAGAACTCACCCTCAGGAACTTTTTCTACGCTGTACAGTGTTCGGTAGAATCTTGGGTGATCGGTTGGAGTTGCAACAAACACGACGTCAATTGGTGCAGGTTGCGTGAGCTGATCAACAGTGTATGAACCACCGCTGAAGCGATGGGGTGCCGTAATAACTGCCATTCCACAGCGCGCCATAATCATCTTGCGAGCCCACGCTATCCCGAAGCCGCGGTGCGGCTCTTGATCTACTATTACCTCATCATCAACGGCTATGTTGGGGTTTTCATCCCAAGCGCCGCAGCGTCCGAGCAATCGCAACAGGAGTGATGAGTTATCACGGTCGAACACGTTACCGTGAGCGAGTATATTTGCGACATCCTCTCCTTCCAAGCAGTTGAGCGATCCCCAACCGGACAGAATATCGACGCGTTCGCCGCCTTCATGCAACGCCTGTAACTCGTCGATCATGGATTCAATCTCTGCTTCCCGCTCACCCGCAGGTACACGATCCAGCATTAGAGAATTCTCGTCGACCACGAATCGGCATTTAGCCTTAACCACGACGCCGGATCCTCGACAGTGCCGCGAGATCATGCTCAGCCCGATCAAAAAACCCGGAAGGCCAAACGTCGAGTGCACCGGTACTGCCGAGTGATATCTCCGTGCCCTCGCTTCTGTCAGGTCCAAGAAAGTGGATTGCGACATCCTTTGCTGCAAGAAGACCTTCGCCCGTAACAGCGAGACGAGTACCGTTGAGAACGTGATCGCTATGGGTCTCAATCACTACCTGAACGCCGGTAGCCGCTAGGCGGACTAGGAACCTTCCGATCTCCGACTGTCCTGCTGGATGAAGGTGTGCTTCGGGGTTTTCAACGATGAATACGGAGCCAGCAACGCTACCCAGGGCGGCGACGATGATCGGGAGAGTGTAGGTCAGTCCAAAGCCTACGTTCGCCGGGCGGTTCCACTCAGAGGTCACGTCCATGTCACGAAAACGGAGCATAGCTGCATTGGCTTGTGGAAGCCACGTCGCTTGCAATCGAACCGGCCGCACAATCGAGGATAACCATGCCTCTGACTGCGCCTCGAGCGTTGGCGCTAGACTGCTCCCAGCACTGGACGGATGGAGCAGTGGGTCCTGTACACGACGGCGCGCGAACCGGGCCAGTGCGTATGCAGTAAACTGACCTTCGGTACCCACATCCACGCGGTCGGCACCGTCGCCGGCAACTTCGGATAGGTCTCGCGGGCCAAGACGCTCAGCACATAGATACGTGCCAATATACCAATCTCGGCTGCTAGGCCGAGGATCTACGTCGATCCGCTCTAACACGACACTCCGGTCGACTTGCGGGACTGCCAATCGAAATGTTTCCGTACCGGTGTCTCCCATTGCTATCAATTCGATGAACTGCTCCGTCGCTCGGTGATTGAGCACGTCTTGGGCCTCGCCAAGTAACAGTCCCAGACTCCCATTCAGCTGAACCCGTGGGCCGGTGGTGGACGCGATCTCTGCAAGCGCGATCGCTTGTAGCACCGAACTCTTGCCGGAGCTATTCACTCCAGTGATCATAGTCAATTGACCGAAGCGAAGAGCGATTCGTTCAAATGCCTTAAAGTTATGGATTTCAATGGAGCGAATCATCCGCTGATTGCCTCCATGATGATAGCCCTTGTCTTCTCGAATCTGGTATGGACAGAAACACTAGATCCTGTACCAGATGATACAGAATTAATGTAGGTAACATCTGTGGTCATGGCCTCACGAGCAAATCTACAAATATCGCGCTTTGATATAGTCACTGCTTCTGCATTGGCCTTTGCAAGCTCGATAGTCCATGCTTCGAAGAGTGCTCGATTAAAAGGGTTGCGGCGATCACGGATGTTAATCGGCCACTTGCGAAACGCGTCGCCACCGAAGACCTCGTGGGCAAGATCTAAACCGCGCGCGAACGCCATAGATATGCCATCAAGGGCACGGTCATCGAGTTTTTCCGGGTCGTCGATGTCTCGGAGTGTCTGAAGGAGAAAACGGTCGAGAGTCTCGTCGATGGAATATTTATTTGGTGTCAGATGCCAGAAAGCCGTGAACCGGAGCGCGACCTCTTGGTCGACCATTCGCTTGTGGCCCTGAAGGGTTGGTGGAGTTGCTTTCTCGAACGCAGGCAATGCAACTAACTGCTTCAAAAACGTGCGACTCCTGTTCTTGGCAACGCAGTGTCGGATCTCTTGGCCAGTGAGTGGCGTGCCTCCAGTATTGATTCGTCGGAAGATATCGTACATCACATCTGGAGGAGTTGTTGGAGCGATCACATGAGCGACTATTTGCGTGTTCTGGATACGGCGTTTCCAGAGATTCGGTAGATCATCGAAATATTTTCCCTTGACGTCAGCGAGATATTCAAGGCCATTGAGAGGGAATCCTCCCGTGCCCTTATTGCCGCCAGTGACAAAGTCATTGACGGTTGATAGTCGTTGGACGCCATCTACGACCTGTAACATCCCTTCGACATCTTCGGCAAAGTAGAAGGCCGGAAGTGGTATCTGCAATAGTATCGACTCAATAAGTTGGGTTCTCTGCACCTGATTCCAGACTTGCAACCGCTGGAAATCTGGGGCGAGATCCAGACTCCCTTCGGCGATGAGATCGATCATGTTTCGAAGCGAAAAACTGTTAGTAGCGACCCGAATGCTCTCAGGATCCCAAGGGCGTTCGATGTCACGAAACTGGGGGTCTTCGGTTTCGATCGACAAATCGTCGGGGCCTGTTTCGTCAGCGGTGTCGTGGGAGGTCGTCACGCGCATCTCCTCTCTCTAAAACTTAAGGATATCAATCCGGGATTCCCCATCTCAGGTGGCCTCAGGCTTGGAGGGTAGCCGAAACGAGATGGCGACACCATAGTTAACTGCATTTTCGATGCCAGTAAAACCCCGAATCTTAAAACGGGAGCGATTCCGGTTGTAGACCACCCTTGCTGTTCATTTGATCGTCATTGCGGTCCGTCACAGACTTTTTGAGCCCCTCAAAAGGGGAATACGGCCGTAAATCCCGTCATTCCCGTGAAAAGAGACCTTTGCGTAACTCCTCGTGTGGAACCACTTGGGGAAGACCGGGCATGGTTTCAAATCGTGAATCCCCGCCCACAGATTCCCGCCCGGAGACGGGAATGACGGTTGCACAAAGGTCTCTGAAAACGGGAATCTAGAGGCAAGGGTCCCCATTGGGCGCTGGATTGTGCGCCCGATTTGCTGGGGGCGGGAGCCACGCCATCCCCAGCATCCACGAGGACACTTCACTACGGCTCGGATCGCCACCCGGAGCTCAAGGATCACGGCCGACGCTTCGTCTGAGAATAATCCCCACAGAGGACCAGCCGTCCCGCGTCTTTCCGGACTTGATCCAAGGGTACCTAGGGGACCGGCGCGGCAACCACCACAACCCGCCATCCCCCCGTTGACCCCATCCACCCACCCGCGTTACAGTAGAACACATGTTCGACACTCAACACCAAACCAAAACCGAAGACCAGCCACCAACCCTCGCCGAAATCGTACGCGAGGTGACCGACAACGGCCGGACCATCATCAACTTCCTCCACGATGCCATGAACGGCAGGCTGGACGGCTTCGAGCCTTGCCACCGTATCGCTGCCGCACGCGAACTCGCCAAACGCGGCGACAAACGGGCAATAGCCTTCTTGCAGTCCTTCTACCCCAAGCCCAACGGACGCAAGTCCAACGGGCGCAAGCCCTCACCTGCCATCGGCGAATACCTTCCTGACGACGAACTCGCCCCTAACTACGAACTCGCCGAAATCGTACGCGAGGTGACCGGCAACGGCCGGACTATCGTCTGCTTCCTCCACGATGCCATGCAAGGCATCCTCGACGGCTTCAAGCCTTGCCACCGTGTCGCATCCGCCAGAGAACTTCTCCGGCGAGGATTCGACAACCCCCTTAGTCACACCAACGACGAGTACGAAGACCACGACGAATCGTTCGACGATGACCCCGGCAGCCCCAACTACGTGGACCCCAACGCTAACCGGTACAACAACGAAGACGACCCGTTCGACTTCGAAAACTACGACGAAGAGCAGTTCATTCGCGACCGGGATGGTGAAAGGGCCTTGCGTCACATCTACGGCAGCGAGGAAGCCGTCACAATCGCCCACGAAGCCGTCGCCAGGCACCGGCAACAGACCATTTTCGACGAAAGCCACATTCCCGACCGCGACTTCACCCCGATTGAGAAACCCGAAGACGACCTCTACGGCAAAGGCCACTACGGGTACAACGCCTTGCGCTTCGTCTTTGACGATAACCAGTCCGTCGGGGTCGCCAACAGGATCGTCGAGGAGTTCAAGAAGCGAATGGCCGAATACGATGGGCCCAAAGATCGCCCGTCATGCTGCTACCCAAGATGGTCTCGTGACTACGCCCTCGCCGCCGTCCGCAAATCCTTTGAATACCCAGACGATGTCGAGCCCCAGCCGGATCAGACCGCTGAAAACACTGACACCGGAGAGTCCCAAATGGTTCAATCCCCGGAAGACCCGGACCCCGGCAATTCCGAATCTCGTGAACCCAACCGCGCTAAAGACCCTCCCTTATCTGTCATTCTTGAGCGCTCCAATGTCCGTCCTGAGCGCTCCCATGTCCGTCCTGAGCGCTCCCATGTCATCCTGAGCGAAGTCGAAGGACCTCCCGCGCCAACGCCGCCGCCCCGGCAACCAACCCCAAATACCTACCCCGGCTCGCCCGCAGACGGCCCGCCGGCCGATGGCCCGCGCGAACGCAGAGACCCCGGCGACATCAGAATACCGCTCCGCAACTTGCTGTCAGTATCAGTCGGCCCCCTGTGACCGCGCCACGACGCGGGACCGTGCACCCCGATCCCGATCAGGGACCCACACCCTCCCACCGTCGTGCCGGCGGAGGCCGGTACCCAGGGGAGCGGCGGGGCCACGCCCGAACCCGCACCGCGCTAAACCGGCAGGCACACCCACACACCTCCACCGTCATGCCGACCCATCCGTCATTCCCGTGAAAACGGGAATCTGCGGGGGCGGGGACGACGAGGGTTACGTGCGGTTCCACGCCCCGCCAGACCCTGCGGCGTTGCTCAGGGTGACATGAAGGCAGGGGGAACCTCACCCCATACCGTCTTCACTGCCCAGGATCGTCAACCTGTATCTCTATCCAGGCCCGGTATGCGTTACCCACGCCAGGCCGTTCATCAGCAAACGCCTGAATCCGGCGTTGTGGCTGGCGGAGGCGTGACCCAGCGCAGTGTTGAATACGCGGCCCTTGCCGTAGGTCGCCGTCCAGCCGAGCGGCCAGTCCGTTCCCTCGTACTCCGAGTGCAAAAACACGTTGGCTCGAGGCGATACGTTTAGCTTTATATAGAGTTCGTCCCAGGTCTCGAAGTCTTCCACGCCCGCGGCACACGGGTTGTCAGGGTCCGTGACTCTTACCGTGAACGTCATGAGCGGAGGATGCGTGCTCTTGCCGGTAACCCAGCCGCCAGCGGTCATTTCCTGCATCGCCGGCCAATACGGGCACGAGTCCGGCGATACGTGGATCGAAATCAACCCGCCGCCGTTCGATACGAACGTGTGCAGACCGTCCCGCTCAGCCTCCTCGAGATCGACTCCGAATCTTGGGTTGCGCCACATGTTCAGCAAGATAGCGTCGTAGCTGGCCAGGTCCGGCCGGGCCAGCTCCTCGCCGGTACTCGTGACATCCACGGTGTGACCGGCCTCTTGCAGGATTCCTTCGAGAGACGGCGTTGTCTCCTCCCACTTGTGGGATCCGCCGGTCCCCGGCGGATTCGTAACCAGCATCAGTCGCATTTGTTCAGGCTCCTGTCAGATTTCAGATTTGGCGGTAGATCGTGGGCTAATGGGATTTCCGAGAAACGCGACTTGAGCCGCATACCTCGCGCCCGTACGATACTCTCATCGCGCTCGACAGCCCGGTAATTTCATATCCCACGGGAGAAAAAGGTACTACAAATGGTAAGGCTTGCCGCAAATTTGACATTGATGTTTAACGAAGTCGATTTCCTCGACCGGTTTGGCGCCGCCGCCGCCGCTGGATTTAAGGGCGTTGAATACCTCTTCCCGTACGACTACCCGGCCGAATCCATCGCTGAGCAACTGGACAAGCATGGACTCGAGCAGGTCCTGTTCGATTTTCCCGCCGGCGATTGGGATGGCGGGGACCGCGGCCTGGGGTGCATCCCCGACCGCGTCGGAGAATTCCAGGACTCCGTCGGACTCGCTCTCGACTACGCCAAAGTTCTTGGCTGCACCCGCCTTACTTGTCTCGCCGGCATCGCCCCCGACTCCGCCGATCCTGCCGCGGTCGAGCAAACGATGGTCGACAACCTCAAGTTCGCCGCCAGCGCGGCGGACGGCGCCGGCGTGACGGTACTGGTCGAACCCCTCAACACGCGGGACGTGGCCGGCACATACGTGTACACGTCAAAACACGGCGCGTCGCTCGTAGAAGCCGCCGACTCTCCGATTGTCAAGTTGCAGTACGACATCTACCACATGCAGATCATGGAAGGCGACCTGGCGCCAACGATAGACGCCAACATGGACGTCATCCACCACTTCCAGTTGGCGGACAATCCTGGCCGAAATGAGCCCGGCACCGGCGAGATCAACTACGACTACATCCTGCCCCACATCGACGGCCTCGGCTACGAGGGTTGGGTCGGCTGCGAGTACAAGCCGGCAGGCAGGACCGAGGACGGGCTCGGGTGGGCCACCAAGTACATGTAGCCGAAAGCCGGGCGCCTGCGCCGGGGGTTGATTCAAGTCAACCGCGGCGCAGAACGGCCGCCGCCAGAGACCACCAGTTCAGCTAAGGCAACCCGCCGGGAGCGAATCTTCGTAACTATGTGAAGTAGGCCCGGAGGAGGCAGTGAAGAACAATTGGACCAATGTCTTGTTGGCGGTGCTACTCGCGTTTGAGTTAGCCACCGGTCTCTTTGGTCTGGTTTCGGGCGGTGCGGACAGAGGGTTTGTACTGGTCCTGCACAATATCGGCGCGTTCGCCATCGTGGCCATCGCCGGCTGGAAGGTGGCCATCGTGGCAGGTTCGCTGCGGCGGCGCAGCGGCGGTGCGGCGAGACTCGCGTCGGTGACCCTGTCGGTTCTGGTGCTGGCAGCGTTCGGTCTCGGCCTTGCGTGGTCCCTGAACGGCTTCTTCCGTCTGGCCGGGATCACAGGTCTTACCTGGCACATGTTCGCCGGCGTCGCCGCCCTGCCGATCGCCGCGTGGCACGCGTTGAAATACACAAAGAGGTGGCGAGTAGGGGTCAACGCAGACCGGCGGGCTGTCATAAAGCTCGGTGGGGCTGCCGCGGCGGGCGCCGGAATTTGGCTGGTCTATGAAGGACTGCTAAAGCAGTTCGACCTGGCGGGCGCGTCCCGCAGGTTTACCGGCTCGCATGAGTACACAGGAACTCGTCCCAACGGCTTTCCGACAACGTCCTGGTTGAACGACCGCCCCGGGCCCGTCAACCTCGACTCCTGGAAATTGCGGGTCGATGGCTACGTGTCTCACCCGTTCGAACTCGATATCGACGACATAGCAAAACTCCCGTCCGGGTCGATAACCGCCACGCTCGACTGCACGGGCGGGTGGTACGCCAACCGTAGTTGGCGAGGCGTACGTGTGTCCGATCTGCTGGAGATGGCGGATCTCAAAGAGGGCGCCCGCAGCGTCACTTTCGGATCGGTAACCGGATACTACCGGCGCGCATCGTTGGAAGAGTCCCGCAACTACCTGCTGGCGACTCACGTCGGCGACGAACGAATTTCGCACGGGCACGGGGCGCCGATCCGACTTGTCGCGCCGGGCCGCAGGGGGTACGAGTGGGTCAAGTGGGTCAACTCGGTTACGGTCAACGACACGTCAAAGTGGCGGCAACCTCCGTTGCCTCTCCAATAGCCCCAGCCGCGCCATTCAGACCGATGTGCTACTCAGGCCTTTTGGCGACGACGATCATGCGGCGTGATTGGCTCGAATAGTCGACCGCGTCGTACCCGCCGAACACCCTGTCGATCGCGAGACCGGCGCGGCCCAACATGTTCACGATCTCCGTGAGCGTGTAGAGCCTGATCTTGTGTCCAATCGACTCGCGCCGGACTCCGTCCGCTCCGATGATCGAAAAGCTGACGTGGTTCCTGCTGGCCAATAGGTCCAACTCTCGGTGTTCCAGGATGGTCGTGCCGTCTTCGTCCACGCGCCATTCGTTCTCGATGTTGTTTGCTATTACCCACTCCCGATTGAGCAGGTCGATAAGGGCCGATCCGCCAGGTTTGAGGGCGTCGTGGACCGCCTCAAGCACCTGCTGGTCGTCGGCTTCCGACTCGAGATAACCGAAGGCCGAGAACATGTTAATCACCGCGTCGAACCGCCCGGCAAACGGGATGTGCCGCATGTCGCCCCGGACCAGTTCCAGCGAGATTCCCTGTTTCTCGGCAGCGTCACGGGCCTCTGCGAGATACTTCTCACTCAAGTCGAGTCCAGTGACTTTCATCCCCGCTTCGGCCAGCCTGAGCGCGTGCCGGCCGTGCCCGCAGCAAAGATCGAGGATTTCCTGACCGGCTGACAGGCCAAGGGTCCACGCCGCGAAAGCCGTCTCCGCGTCGCTTCGTTCATCGGTCAGCGTAGAGCGGTATGCGGCTCGGTAGTCGTCGCCGAAAAACTCCACGTACCAAGGGGGTTTGTTGGTGCTCAAATTTAATCTTTCCGGGTCGGTCGAGGCGGCGGCTCGCGCGAATTCTATGGCGTCCCAATCGCGTACCGAGACTTATCATCCACTCCGGCCTCCGAAAATGCGGTCTGCCGCTCGAAGCACTTGTTGCACGCGCCGCAGTGGACCACCCCATTGGGATCTGCGCAAGTTAGCGTCACGTCAATCGGCAAATGCTGATACTTGCGGATCAGGTCTTCCTTGTGCAAACCGCGAAACGGCGCCTCGACGACGATCTTGTGATTCAGCCCGCTGCTCAGCACCTCTGAGAACGAAGTGAAGAAGGCGGGAGTTGCATCCGGAAACGGATTGGAACCGAGCGATCCGATGACCACCCGGTTCACGTCGTGAGTGCTGCACCATACCGCCGCCATTCCAATCAGCAGAATGTTCCGGCCGGGGATGTACATCTTTTCGTCCGGCGCATCCGAATCGGGAATCCCCTGCCCCGTCACGCTCCAGTGTCCTGACAGCAGAGGAGCCACCTGTAAGGACAGGTAAGTCACGGACCGAACATTGGGACTATCGAGAGCCGCAACGAATCGTTCCAGGGAGGCCTTCTCACCCGATTCCCAGACCATCCCAGCCTCGACGTAGATCGGATAGGCCACTCCGGTGGAGGCCGTTTCAGCGAGGAGGGCCGCGCTGTCCAAACCGCCGCTGGTAAGCACCGCGGTTGCGGTCACTTCAGCCGCCCTCCCGGTACGTGGCGTAGCTGGACGGCGTCTCCCACAGTCGCGCCTCGACGATGTTGAGGCCCATCTCCCTCGTCACGGCGAAAATATGCTGCGTTATGTTCTCCGCGGTCGGGTTGGCGTCCATCAGGTAAACGGGTTCATTCAGCCCCTGCAACGCCTCCGCCATCGGGTCGTCCCGGCAAAGGATCATACGGTGGTCGAGGTTTTCGTCGATCCAGCCCTTTACCAGATTTCTCACTTCCACGAAATCGACCACCATGCCGCAATCGTCAAGCTCGTCGGAGGCTATATCGACTTCCAAAATGCCGTTGTGCCCGTGGAGAAACCGGCACTTGCCATCGTAGTTGATAAGCCGATGACCATACGCAAAATCGATGATCTTGGTTACCGAGTGCTTCTGGCTGCGGCCGGGGCGACTACTTGCCATCGTCGACTACTCCCGGCCCCGCGATGTGGCGGCCGGAATCCACCCTTATCGTCTCTCCGGTTATCGTTTCGCTCTTCAGGAGCATGGCGACTACTTCAGCGATCTCGTCAGCCGAGGACTCCCTCCTCAGCGGCGCCTTCGCCAGCACGTCTCTCTCCCAACTCTCTTCACTGATCTCGGGAGGCCGCATCGTGGGACCCGGCGCAATAGAGTTAACCAATATGCGATGCGGGGCCAACTCCGCCGCAAACGCCCTGGTCATGAATGCCACGGCCGCCTTTGCGGTGAGATACGGCAGGTAGCCGGTATAGGGGGTTGCGCCGGCCGCCCAATCACTGAACATGACGAGGTGCCCGTTGGTGGGAAGCCCATTGTGTCGCATGATGCGCGCCGCGCTGGCGCAAAGGAGATAACTGCCCTTGGCATTACCCATCGCGCGATCCCAGGTGGCGCCGCTCATGTCGTCCAACGTGGCGCTGGGGTAGTCCGACGCCAGATTGATGACGAAATTCAGGCCGCCGAGAGCGTTTGCCGCTTCGTTGACCAGGCGGTTGACATCCTCTTCGCTCGTCAAATCGCCCTGCACAACACAAGTCTTACTTACCCGTCCGGAAATCGACGATTCCAGACGTTCTGCCTCCGCCCGGGAGGACCTGTAGGCGATCGCCAGGTTTACGCCCTCCGTCGAGAGCCGCTGTGCGACACATTCACCAATGCGCCGCGTACCGGCGAGCAAAGCAGCTTTGCCGTCAAGTTCCAGAATGGTTTTCTAACTCCTTCAACGCAGAAGCTATTACTCCCACAGCTCCAAAGGGCCGACCCTCTTACACTAGCAATGTTTCCAGCCAAACACCCGCCATACTTTGCGCGACTCCGCCACGTCGGCCGCCCGACACTCGGCGGCAGATGGCCGTGACTTCTTGGACTGGAACGGCGGTGTCTAGTACATTCTCCTTGTGTGGTCGAACTGGCATGTCATCGCGTAGAACTAAAGTCACAACATCGTGGAGCATCAAATGTCCGCATACGACTGGGATCCACTCAAGAACACCGTCCAAGGGGCTATCGATCGCGGTCAAATCGGCAGGCCCGCTGCTCTCCGGATGACGGTACACGCCGCGGGCGGTTCGGCTGAACAAGAAGAACTGGCATCTGCCCTGCGCTGTCTTGCAGAATCGTGGTTTGGCGACCCCGGCGAGTCTGAGTACACGATCGGCGGCAAAGGAACCCCTGCCTTGACAGCGCTCAAATGGAACGACGGACAGTCGGCAATGATTGCCGTGAGCGTCGGCGCCGGTCGCACCGGCGGCAATCTAATGCTCATGGGTTCCAACGGAACGCTCTACCACGAGATTCGCCTGGACTTGGAAGGGGATGCGTAGATGGGCAAGTACGGAGTCGTCGCCATCGGCGGCAACAGGACCCACCAGGAAGGCTACGCACGCGAGTTCGCGGCGGACCCGCGTTGCGATTTGGTAGCAGTTGCGGACGAACCGGGTCTGCCCGATTATCGCGAAGGGCTAAACCGGCTGCTTGCGAGTGAATTGGGCGTGCCATACCTGTCGCTTGATGACGCACTGGCGCGGGACGACGTTCACATTGTCGACAACTGCTCCGACGTGGAGCGGCGGGGGAGGGTTGCAGTGAAAGCGGTCGAAGCCGGCAAGCACCTGTTTATGGACAAGCCGCTCGCCGCATCGGTCGAAGACGCCCACATGATGGCGGACGCCGCCGACCGCGCCGGCGTCGTGACGCAGATGTTCTCCCAGGTGACGACGAGTTGGGCAAGGGCGGCAAAGGCGGCCGTAGACTCCGGACGCATCGGTAAAGTCCGGGCGCTGCACTGCGACATGCTTATGGCCAAGGGTATGCCGGGAACGGTCCCGCCCGGCACCGTGCGGCGCGAGAAGCCCAGCAGCGGGGTCTTCACACACGTTGCGGCAAAGCGAGAGTTGTTCGACATGGGCGTGTATCCGATCGCCCTTGTGCATTGGCTATCCGGACAACGGGTGAAGACCGTATACGGCATAACCGGCAACTACTTCTTCAAGGAACACGCCGCCCTCGATATCGAGGATTACGGAGCCCTCGCCCTGACTCTTGCGGATGGCCGCGTGGCGAGTATTACGAGCGGAAGAATAGGCGTCACAAGTCATCCACGCGGCGGGCAACAACGCATAACGCTAATCGGCGAGGATGGCATAGCGACTTTCAGCGAGTCCGACCCGCACGTCGAGATCTACAACGATCAACCGCCGTTCGAGATGCCCTTGGTGCACCCATTCGATCCGATGTCGATGTGGGGGTCTACACAGCGGGATACTCAGCCGCGGGACAAGGATCGCGTGCTACCGCTTGACGGTGGAGGACAAGGCAGAGACGTCACCGCATTCGTTGATTGCCTCGAAAACGGGGTACGGCCTGAGATTACCGTTCGCGACGCAGTACACCACATCGAGGTAATCATGGCCGGGTACGAGTCAGCCGCAGCCGGCAAACCTGTCGACATCCCTCTGCCCGCCGCGTGATGCTCGACCGCTTCAGGCTCGACGGCACGACCGCCATAGTCACCGGCGGGTCCAGGAACATGGGCCGGGTGTTTTCTTTGGCCCTCGCCGACGCCGGCGCCAACGTGGCGATTGTCGACCTGCCGCAACAGGCTGACGCAGCAGTCGATGTGGCGCGGGAAGTCGAATCTCGCGGCCGACGCGCGGTTTTTGCACCCCTCGACCTCAGGTCACCAGAGGACATCCCGGCGTGTGTCGAGCAGATCGTGTCCGAGATGGGACCTGTCGCAACTCTCATCAACAATGCCGGCAAGACCGACGATGTCCCCACAAGCGCTCTCAACTATAGGTCCGACGTTCTCGACGATCATTACGAAATCATGGTCCGGGGCACGTTTCTCATGTCTCAGACAGTGGCTCGTCACATGGTGGCAATGGAAACGCACGGATCGATAGTCAACATCGCCTCGAGAGTCGGCGTACAGGTCCAGCCGAACAACCTCGGCTACGGGGTCACCAAGGCGGCAGTGGTCCACATGACCCGCGTCATGGCTCTCGAACTCAAACCGTACGGGATTCGTGTGAACTCATTGGGTCCGGGGTCCATTCCCCGTGATCAGGAATCAGTTTCAGACGATTCAGGAACTCGGCCGCCGCACGGGAAGTTTCTGTATAACCGCCGACTTGAATACGACGATTTAGCCGGCGCAGCGGTCTATCTCGCGTCTGACGCGTCCTCGAT
Source organism: Dehalococcoidia bacterium (assembly GCA_965262065.1). Classification (GTDB taxonomy): domain Bacteria; phylum Chloroflexota; class Dehalococcoidia; order Lucifugimonadales; family Lucifugimonadaceae. Next base: position 125,104 of record OZ253497.1, read on the forward strand.
GGTGACCGCGCAGATACTTATCGTCGACGGCGGGCTGGGGCTGGTTTCGCCCTACTAACCGGGCAATTACCGGGGGTTCACGACGGCACGTAACTCGGGCATCGACTAATGAAGTTTTGTTTTGACCGCGCTGCGAATTTCCATGCCGTAGCGGCGGGTTTCAAGAGGGTGTTTCACAAACTCGAAACCTCTGGGAACCAGTTCCTCCAGATTCCCGTTTTCAGAGACCTTTGCACAACTAGCTCTCCAGCCGATTCCTCACTCCATGTCACCCTAAGCGCCGCCATGTCACTCTGTGCGCCGCCGTGTCACCCTGAGAGCCTGTGAATAAATCCCCAGGAACCGTCTAATTGAGACCGTTTTCAAAGTCAAATTGAGACTGAAAACCGCAGGTTTCGCAATAAAATCACAAGCTCTGAGCGAAGCCGAAGGGTCTGGGTTAGAGGGGCGGGGCATGCCGTTTGGATGGCCTAGATTCTTCGCTGCGCTCAGAATGACATTTTTCGAGGTTACGCAAAGGTCTCTTTTCACGGGAATGACGGGATTTGCCGCCGCATTACGTGTTGTTGGGAAGAATGACGTCGCAAATCGTCGCGCCGTGTACGGCCTGACTCTTGAGCGGGGACTTTTGAAACAGGCTCTTCAAACCAGCCGCGTCCGCGCCCACTAAAGCCAACCTGTTACACATGCGGCCGCGTCGCGGCGCCTTGGCATGATTTTCGATGCGTTCGGCATCAACCCGGCCGAAATCCGGAGGCCCACAATTGCTCCAGCCGTCTCATCGAGCCTGAGTCAATCGGGCGCTGCCCTGCCGCCTCAGCGGCGGCCTCTATGTGGTTAACGGTCGAAAATCCCAGCAGCGAACTGCAAATTTCGTCGTTTGCCAACGCGAATCGAATTGCGGCCTGCCTTACGCCGCCTCCCGGATCGGATTCGGACTCCAAAAAGGCCAACGCTTTCGCCTGATTCAATTCCTCCTTCCTACTGCGGCCGAGGACAGATTCCGAACTGGTCGTACCTCCGAAACCCTCGGCGGCGGCATCTCCAGCCAACACGCCCCCACCCATCACGCGGATGGCGATGACACCCATGCCTCTACGAGAGGCCCGGCTGATTGCCAATTTGAAGTCGTGCAGTGGGGATCCCGCAGGAAGGCGAATCGATCCGCTTGGATTGAGCAGGCTGTAAAAAGTCTGCATCACCTCAAAACGGCCGCTGTCGATGAGTTCGATGACGGCAGCGGCGTCCCCCGTCCCCGTAAACCCGATGTGGCCGGCCAAACCTGCGGCGCGTACTTCGTCGAGGGCGTCCGCAATTCCACCCGGCCGCAGCACGTCGTCAGGCGAAACGGCCGCGTAGCCGTCATGAGGACCTTGTCCGTCGTATCGGACGTTGTTGTGGAGATACAGGATTTCCACCGCGTCCCGGCCCAATCGCTTCAGTGAGCCTTCGACTGACTCAAAAGTTCTCGGTCTGATGTCGACGAAGTGTTCGTCGAAGTACTCGATCTTGGTGCCGAAGACAAAGTCGCCGGAGGTACCGTCCAGGACCTTCCCCAAATTGAGTTCGGACCGGCCGTCCCCATAAAGTGGCGCCGTGTCGAAGTGGTTCACGCCCAACTCGACCGCCCGCTTGAACGCGCGGCTCTGAGACTCGGGGTCACCACGCACGAACAGTCCGGCGACGATTCCAGCGCCGAAACCGATCTCCGAAACCTCGAGGTCAGTTTGACCCAAAGGACGCTTGTTGATCATTTGGACGCTCCTGTACAAGTCGAAAACTGCCCATCGACACCCGGTAGCACGCCGCGCCTGTCCGCGGTGAACCTTGATCGCAATATGAGTCCGATCTCGACTCTGAAGCTTCGAACAGATCGGCGGCGGGTGTTAGTGACAGGCGCCAAGAGCCTGTTTCACAAACTCGAAACATCTGGGAACCCCCGCCTTTAGATTCCCGTTTTCACGGGAATGACGGGATTTGGCACCGTATTACGTTTTGATGACAAGGTCGATATCGTAAATCGTCGCGCATCTAAGGGTCGACTCTTGAGAGGAGACTTTTGAAACAGGCTCGCCAAGCCTGATCATTCCAGTTGACGCAGCCTCGGGTCCAGGTAGTCTCGCAGCCAATCACCCATGAAGTTGAGACCCAGAACCGTAAGCACGATGGCCATCCCGGGGAAGAAAGACACCCACCACGCTTCCCTGAGATAGTCCTGACCGTCGGCGATCATCACCCCCCACGCCGGGGTGGGAGGCGCTATGCCGGCGCCCAGAAAACTGAGAATCGCCTCGGTGAGTATCAACGCTCCGACTTGCAACGTTGCGATGACTGTAACGATGTTTATAACGCCGGGAAAGATGTGCCGGACAATTATGCGGGCGGACGACCCTCCCGCGACCTTGGCCATCGCGACGTAGTCCGTCTCCTTCAGGACGAGTACTTCTCCACGGACCTGGCGGGCGAAGACCGGCCAGGTCGCGAAAGCGAGGATCCCGAGGATCACTTCGATTCGTCTGCCAAAAACTATCGCCACAACGAGAGCAATCAATATGTATGGCACGGCGCGGGACACATCGGCCATCCGCATGATGAATTCGTCTATCAGGCCGCCGAAGTAGCCGGACACGAGCCCTGACGACACACCGACCAGCAGTCCGGCCCCTATAGAAACCACCGCCACCAACAGGGAGATTCTTGCGCCGTAGATAACGCGGCTCAGCAGATCCCTACCAAGCGGGTCGGCGCCGAGGATGTGATCCAGGCTGCCCCCTTCCATCCAGAACGGAGGCGCGTTGCGATCCCGTAGAGCGGTGAAATTCGGATCCTGCGGAGCGATCCAGGGAGCGAAAACACCGGTAACGAGCAGCACTACCAGTACCGCCATCGGAAAGATCGGCCAGCGGCGAAGGGCGTACATGACCCTCGACCGCGAGGAATTGAGGTCATCGGTCTCACGTATTGCCGTATCAGTCAACTCGACCATGGAATTTGCTCAGGAAATTCTGATCCGGGGATCGACCAGGCCGTAAATCATGTCGATGACCAGATTGGCGCACACGTAAAACACGGTGAAGACCAGCGTGAGGCCGGAGATGACCGGAAAATCGTTGGTGCGTACTGCGTCAACCGCCAGCCTTCCCAGTCCCGGCCAAGCGAACACGGTCTCTGTGACCACTGTGCCGGCCAGAAAACCGGCCAACAATAACCCCGCGTTCGTCAGCGGCGCTATCAGGGCGTTTCTGAAGGCGTGTTTCCAAATGACCATACGCCCGCCCACACCCTTGGCCCGCGCCATCTTTACGAACTCCGAATCCAGAACCTCGAGCATCGCTGACCGCGTGATGCGCATATTGCTCGAAGCGTTGATCAGGGCCAAGGTAAGAGCCGGCATGATCAGATTCAACGGAGTATTCCGCGTGCCGGCCGGCAGCCACTCCAGAAAGACGGCGAATATCAGGATCAACACCACACCGAGCCAAAACGGCGGAAGCGCCTGGCCGAATAGCGCGAATCCCCGGGCCACGTAGTCGTAAATCGAGCCTCGCTTGACCGCAGATAACGCGCCCAACGGGACCCCAATCGCCACGGACAGACCCCATCCCGTAAGCGCTAGTTCGCCGGTGGCCCACAGCCGCTCCCTAACCATGTTCCACACCGGCCGCGCCTGGTTCAACGACGTGCCCATATCCAGAGTGAACGACTTGCCGACCCAGATGACGTATTGGAGAACCAACGGCTTGTTAAGGCCGAACTTTTCCCCCCAGGCGTCCCAGTTCTCCTGAGTGGTCTCGACCGTCAGGAACTGCTCGCGCGGGTCCCCAGTCAACCGGGACATGCCGAACACGAGGATCGTTGCCGCAAACAGGGCGAAGAGCGCCGCCAACGCTCTTCCAAGCAGGAATCTGGTCATGAACTAAACCTGCAATCCCCGCTTACATTGTTCAGCGACTCTTGGCATCGCCGATCTGCAACTCGTTGGATAGGCTACAACATGTATATAACGAAGGGGCCGAAAGAGTCTGGCAACACTCCTCCGGCCCTTCTTTGTCTATTAACTGGCGGAGAGAGTTTACGCTTCTCCGCCAGTCAAATCATGAGTTACTTCACCGGCTGCGCGGTCTCGAGGTTGTTGACGGTTCCCGGCTCGATGTGCGGGAACATTCGCCAGCCGGTAACCGTGTCGGGGTTTGTGACCCACAGCTTGGGTATGTCGGCGACCGTAATGAACGGCATCCATTCTTTCAGCCAATCGGCGCGTTCGTACCAGATCTCAAGTTGTGCCGCACGGTCACCCGTAAGGGTTGCCCAACGGTTTTGGAAGTTCTCAAGTTCCGGAATCTCTATCGCGCCGTTCCAGCCCACACCGTGAGAAAGGTACGTCGCGGTCCGAATGTGAGCGCTGGCGTAGTTGATGCCGTCACCAACCATGAACCACATCCAGGGCGCGTTCTGCTCCTTGGTCATCAGGTTCGGTCGGCCAGCTGTGTACGCGATCGTGTTGGGATTGGCGCGAATGCCGATGTTCTCCCACATGGCGACTATGGCCAGAGCTACCTCGACGTCCACGTTCGGGAAGTCGTTCGGAATCCAGAAGTCGAACTCGAAACCGTCAGCGTAGCCCGCTTCCGCAAGCAGGGCCTTTGCGCCTTCGGGATCGAATGGCACCACCCACCTGTCATCCCACTCGGGCGCGCCGATCGGAATACCGGGAATGTACGAAACAGGCGCCAGGCCACCGAGGATCGTCTCCGAAATGGCCTCGCGATCTATAGCCATCGACATCGCGACTCGGACCTTTCGGGCGCGTTCGTGCCGTTCCGGGTCCCTCGGATTGCCGATCCACGGGTGCTCATCATCGGGCATGAATCCTGCCCGAATATTCACAGCTTCGCCACCGAGTGTGTGGACATCCGGGTCGTACCAGAAGTTACCGCCAACGAACACCGCCGCGTGGAAGAAGTTGTTGAGAGTGTCGTTAACCTCAAAGCCCTTTTCGTTCAGAATCTTCACGTTCTTGAGCGATGCTTCGATGATGTCGGCCTGTCCGGTCTCCATCATCGCCACGCGGGTCTGTTCTTCCGGAACCTCCAACATGCGCAGTTCAGCAAATCCAGGAGTAACCCGCCAGTGGTCAAGAACAGCGGAGGCCCGAAGCTCAACACCGGCGGTCCACACCTGCGGGTCCCAGGGACCGGTGGCCACCAATGTGGTTACAGCGTTTTCCTCGCCATTGAAGTCGTAAACGTCTTTGCTTAGGATGCATTGACCCCCACTTTCACCGCCGTTGATCCAACCCCAACGTGTCGGCAACGGTTCCGGCGTGTCGAACGGCGCGTAGACTTCGTATTTGCCTACCACAACCCACGGGTCCCATGTCGTTAAAAGGCCTGCGCCCCCGCCGGCGGTGCTTTCCGCATTGTCGACGCCGGCATCGTTGTAGCTATAAACCACGTCATCGGCTGTCATCTCGCCCCAGCCCTTGTGGAATTCAACGCCTTCCGTCAGTTTGAAGGTCATGGAACTCGCGTCGGATGCGATCTCCCAGGACCTCGCCAATTGCGATACAACCTGCTGCGCATCGTCAACCGCTACGACCGCAAGGCTTTCACACAACCCCCAATCCACCCTGTAAGCCCCGCGAGGATACGGCGCAAGGGAGTTGACGAAAATGGGCGCCCCTACGGAAGGTAACGCCAGTGTCAATGTGCCTGACGGACCTTCTGCCGGCCTCATCACTGCTGTCGCGGCAACCGCCGTGGGGGCGGCTGACACCGTAGGCGTGGGGACCAGCGTTGGAATCAACGCAGGGGCAGCGGTCGCAGCCGGCATAGCCGTTGCTGCGGGCATCGCTGTTGCGGCAGGGGCGGGTTGCTGCGGCTCCGCGGGCTGTCTTGGCGCCGGGGGCGCCTCAGCCTCCCCGCCACAGGCCGAAATGATCAGCGCCCCAAGGGCGAGGACGATCAGACCCAATAGGGCCAGCGACCGTTTTCGTGTCGTTTTTTTCATTGAGACCTTCTTTCGAACATTGATCACTGGCGCGCATAACCCATTACTTAGTCCCGTCCCCAAAATCGACGCTTTCCGTACTCATACCGCGTCGCCCATGTGCACTTCAAGAATCTAATCACCGACCTGCAGCATTTACAAGTAGCCGATGGCCGGTCCACCCCCCGTGAACAGGCCGCAAAAAGGGGTTCCAGGGAAAGCTCGTTCGATCGGTCGTCGGTTAGTCAGTGTCCGGGACCCGGTTCGAAGTCCCCCCGCTCCCACAGGTACGTCGCAAATGAACGGACGCCCTCCTCGACGTCCATCCCGTCGGCGACGTTGTGGTGGACCGTCACGTATCCCGTGTACCCGAGTTCCGACAAATCCTCGAGGATGGGCCGGTAGTCGATCCCCTTTGGGTGGCCGAACGGCACGAGGTCAAACTTCACCGGACCGTTGATCCACGTTTCGATCACCTGCCGGCCTTCGTCGTGAACGCGCATGTTCTGGAGATACACGTTCATGAGCCACGGCTGGAGGGCCTCCAGCGTCGCCCTACCGTAATCCTGGCCGCATACAAGTAGATTCGCGGGCTCATAGATCACGCCGAAGTTAGGCCGGTCGACTTGCCGCAAAATCTCGACAGACATGCTGACGGTCTCGAAAAGGGTGCAGGTATGGCATTGGTGCGCCAGCTTGATCCCCCTTTCAGCCGCTTCGTCCGACGCCGATTTTACCCATTCGATGTCCGTCGCCGCTTTCATGCCGATGCGGATAAGGTCGGATCCCAAATTTTCTGCGAGGTCGAGGTGCGGTGTGATGTTGCGAAGGGCCATTTGGGCGCGATCGTTGTTCACGGGAATATCGAAATCCCCCGTGACCATCGAAACGGCCAGATCCGCCGCCGTTTGCCTGGCCGCCGTTTGCTCAGCCGAACTGTGCCGTACTCCGACCTGCGACGCCCTCATACACAGGGCGTGGTATCCGGCATTGCGGGCCATGCCAACCAAATCCGGCAAGCCGACCAGCGCGATCTCTTTTTGACCGGGCGATTCGGCGACCCGGGTCGACAGGGACAGCTTCATCGCCATTTCAGAACACCCCGGTCAATGCCCACCCTCACGGGCTTCCTGATCGGCCACCGTCTCACGCACCCAGGTTCTGCCATAGGCGTCGCTGACCTTGACGCTCAAGCGGCCGAGCCCCTCTACCTCCAGGACCACCGTTTCGCCGTCTTGCATCGGTCCCAGGCCGAGGTGGTTGGTCCCTGTAGCAACAATGTCGCCGGGGTACAAAGTCGATTCGGTCGACACCCATTCGAGAACTTCGGCAACCGACCTTGCCATGTCGGAAGTGTTGAAGTCGTGCCGAAGGTCCCCTTCGTTCCAGAGGCGTATCTGTAGTTTCTGGGTATCGGCGATCTCGTCGGCGGTCACTATCCAGGGTCCGATGGGGCCGAACGTATCCCACGACTTCTGCCACCAAAAACTGTTATTCCCGTTGGGAGTGATACCTCTGGCGGAGACATCCATGAAGTTGAGATAGCCGAAAACATGGCTCAAGGCGTCCGACGCATCGACGCTTTTCATTATCTTCCCAATCACTACCCCCAACTCCGCTTCATGGTGAAACACGGCCGCCGGCACGTTTGGCAAGACAACGGTGTCGCCATCGCCAATCACAGAACTGGGCGCCTTGAGGAACGCGTCCACGTCGTACGCTCGCGGGATGGTCCCGCCTTCCAGGTAGTTGCCCGCCATGCACACCATCTTCCCTGGTCGCGGAACGGGCGGCCGGAATCGAACCTGATCGACAGGAGTCGCCTCGCCGTTGGCGGCCGCTTCTTCAAGCAATGGCCGGAACTCGTCAAACCGCTGCACGAGCCCTTCGAGCAGGTCCTGCGCGTCCAGTTTCGGAATCGAATCGAGAACGTGGGACACGTCTACGACTCCGCGGTCTGCAACCACCGCGGGTCGGTAGTCATCAATGAATGCGAAACGCATTTGGTCCTCCGAATTGCCAGTCTGAACTGACCGGCAGTCTACACGGAGCGAAGACCGCCTATGCGAAATCGACGATCAAGAGCGGGTCGTGGGCCAAAGTGGTTGGTTTCATCTAAGAGGGTGTCTAAAAAGTCCGTTTGTAACCCTGAGCAAAGGCGAAGGGTCTGGGGGTGGGGGACAGGGCGTTATTGCCAGGCGGACGTAGATTCTTCGACTTCGCTCAGAATGACATTTTTACACCCTGCTCCGGCGGCCCTTTTTGGTCTCATCTGAGGCTCTCCGACTCCAGGTCGAACACCTTTTCTGCTAAGACAGACAGGGCAGTGAACGCTTCGTCGCGATGGCGCGTCGAGTCGGCGGTCAGGCTATTGCGCTTGGTATCGAGATGTACGTGAGTGGCGCCGAGTTCCTGGAGTTCGTGGATATCTCGCTTCACCTGATCGAGAGTCCCTTCACCGGCGACCCGTTGGTGGTCGGGAATCGGGCTGTCGGTGAGGCGGCAATAGATTCGAGGCGCAAGTGACGGCGTCGCCCTACCCGCCTCATCTGCGATGCGCGTCAAGCGGGGTAATCCCCGATCCCGTAGCCAGTCGACACGAGCCCCAATCGGGTGCCACGCATCTCCGAACCTCACCGCTCTTCTCATGGCGGCCGTGCTACTGCCTCCCACCCAGATCGGAGGATAGGGTTTCTGAACAGGGCCGGGTGACGTTGTTACGTCCTTGAACGAGACAAACTCGCCGTCAAAGGACGCATTTTCGTTCGTCCAGAGTTCGATCATGGCCGCCAGGTATTCGTCGGTCATGCGCCCGCGCGCTTCGAACGGAACACCAAGCGCATCGAATTCCGAACCGGCCCACCCTGAACCCACGCCGAATATCAACCGGCCGCCGCTAAGGTCGTCGAGCGTCGCTCCCATATGAGCCAGTTGGGCCGGATGGCGATACGGCACGACAATGACTGTGAAACCTAGACGAACTGTCGTCGTCTGACCCGCAAGCCATGCCATGGTGGTGAAGGGTTCGTAGTATGGCGCCGGGTAGTCCAGTTGGACCTCCGGCGTCAGGGCTATGTGGTCGCCGGTCAGGACGAAATGGTAGCCGACCGTTTCGGCGAACACGGCCCACCGTCGCATCTCGTCTGCGTTGGCGTTTGCGCCGAATTGAGGGAGCTTTATTCCTGCTTGCATGGGATAACGATCAACCTTCCGGGCGGAGCCGGCGCGGATACGGTCGCCGCCAAAGTCTTTTTAGCCGATTGCCGGCATTGCGCGGATCTGCCCCCGGGCGTCGCGGCCATTGTCCCCGGCAGACGATGCGCAACGCGGCTTCGGAGTCCTGGCGGCCAGACGAGGGCTATCTCCGTTTCAAATACCTTTGGATCGTGCCGCCGAACAGCATCTCCATATCGCTCGGGCTCAGGAAGTCGCAGTAGTCCCTTATGTGTGAGATGTTCTGCCGGTAGGACAAGTGCCGCATAACCATCGGCATATCGGTGCCCCACATCAGGCGTTCGATTCCGACTCTTTCGACGGAGGTCTTGAGTACCGGGTGGGATTGCGGTATCGGGTAGTCGTAGGTCGCCCCGAGCCCAATGGGAAACATTATCTGGAATCCCATATCGTTGCCCTCGAACGTGGCCCACAAATCTTCCGGCACTTGCAGCGAGTCCGGCTGCGCCCACGCCCCCCAAAAAAGTCCATGCGTCAACACGACCGTGGCATTGGAATAGCGCTTCAACCAGCGCCGCAAGGTGGCGTGTTCAGCCATGTAGCTATCCACGAGAGGCGTCCGCCTCGCCTTCAACGAGAAAAAAATCGGTACGCCGGCGTCAACCAACGCGTCCCAAAATGGGAGAAATTCGTCCCTGTCCCACGTGCCCGCATCGTTGTAGAGGTCCATCTGCGGCGGCAAGAACTGAATCCCCGACATGCCATGTTCGTTGACCGCAGAAATTATCCTGGACGCCTCAGTCAGGGGGTCGGCGGGGACTAACCATTCCGGCGCGTGGGCCAACGCCCGAAGCCGGTCGGGGTATTGCCTCACGCATTCGGCAAGGAACTCGTTGCCCATACCGAGGTACGGAGTACGGTGCAGCAGCGCCATGTCCACGTTTGCGTAGTCCATCTCGGCGACCAGCCGATCGGCCGGATACGACATATCGGTTACCGACGGCGGCAGCCATTGCTTGACGTAAGTGTCTCCGCCGTCACTCCACTCGAAGCGCCCGTTGGCGGCCGCGTGAAAACCTGCATCCTTGAGTGAATCCAGGGATGGCCAATTCTCTGATCCGAACAGTGCATTCGAATCGCCGAGCTTTCTGTCACTTGACCTCCAGGCCGGTTGCTGATGATGCGCGGTTGCGTGTTGCAAATGACAACGCAACATATCGTCTTCGCCAAAACCCCCGTCGCCGTCAAGGGGCGGGAAACAGTAGGCGTGTGCATCGAAAATCAAGTCGGTTTCTCCTTTAACGACGGGCGGCCATGTCGGGCGTAGATATCATCGGGACCGGGGCAAATATGCGCAAGCCGTTATTGGGCCGCATCCGTCCTGTAATCCACCGGCATGGTAATTGAACCGCGGCAAGCCGTCTCCGGGGTAACATGCGCGCCACATCTGTCTCTGGAGTCGATCACATGGCAACGTCCCACCACATTGAATTCGGATACAACCCTCCCTCTGGAGACCGGGGGCGAGAGACGATACACCCGCGCGAGTACATGTCCGACCTTCAGTCGGCCCTCGACGTGGCTACACAGGGTTTCAAAACGATCTGGGTGGCCGACCACCTGAACTACTCGACGGAATGGCGGCTGGAGTGCTGGACTTTGCTCACGTGGATCGCGGCTCGCTACCCGGAGGTCGGTCTAAGCACGCTGGTGATGAGCAACACGTTTCGGCACCCGTCGGTAGTCGCAAAGATGGGCGCCACGCTGCAAGAACTGAGCGGTGGCAGGTTCGCGCTCGGGTACGGAGCGGGTTGGCACGAGGGAGAGCACAGCGCTTTCGGACTCGAACTGTTTAGCCCCGGCGAACGAATCGACCGCATGGAGGAGGCGATCAAGGTGATTAAGACTCTCTGGTCTGAATCACCGGCCAGTTTTTCGGGACGCTATTACTCGGTGGACAACGCCCACGCCGAACCGCGACCCGACCCGGCACCGCCGATAATGATCGGAGGCGCCGGAGAAAGGAAGACGCTGCGAGTGGTCGCCAAACACGCCGATTGGTGGAACGACGTAGCCCGGCCGGTCGCGGAACTGCAACACAAGCTGAACGTTCTAAAAAAGCACTGCGATGAAACCGGCCGCGATTTTCATTCGATCCGCAAGTCGATCTCAATCGGGACGTTCATCGACCGTAAACATTCGAGGGCGTTGGAGCGGGCCGCTTCAAGACGGTCGTCGGATTCGACGGTCATCGCTGGCGATCCGGTATCCGTGCGTGAGCAATACTCTGAACTTCAGGAGCTGGGTTTCGACATGGTCATGACCTACTTCAACGACTTTCAGGACTTGACCGAGATGAAGCTGTTTGTAGACGAGGTGATACCCAGCTTCGCCTGATACGCGTTAGCCGTATTGTGCCAATGGCACGACTTAGTACGTCACCTCACCGGATCCGCATCGATTGTCGGGCGCTGCGTGGAAGTTACCGAGGGGAGAGGAGTTCCTCACGCAATGCCCGCGCGACGATCTCCTCTTCGCGTTCTTCCAGCGTGCCCGGGTTGATAAACAACTCGTCCTCGTAACCGCCGTTACCGATACGGATCGAAGGTTCGCGCGCCGCCAGGCGCGCCACGATGGTGTCTGAATCGGGGCCTGACCACCCGTCTCGAAAGTAGACGACCGCCTGTGGACCCTGGCGATTGAGGTCACCGTCTTCGATGCGGGCTTCCAGACCGACGATGTCTTCGACGGCAGATGTAATAACGGAAGACCTGTTGCGCCATTCGGCCCACACAGCTTCATGGTCGGTACGAATGAACAATGGTCGGTCGAGCGCGGCGAGGAGCCCTGCAATCTCCTCTTTGCAAACCTTGGCGGACCTGCCCACCCCTTTGAACGGCGAGTTGTTCAGTCTCGCCGCCTCGATCAGGTCCGCGCGGCCGCAGAGAATGCCGGTCGACTGCGGGCCGCGAAGACCCTTGCCGCCCGAGTAGGTGACCATGTCGGCGCCCTGATCGATGTACGCGGTCAGGTTGGTGGCCGGAGGGAGTGTCACGGCTGCGTCCACTACGACGGGGATATCCCGGTCGTGAGCCATCGAGACGGCCTTTTCAAGTGAGATCGGGCAAGAGTTCCAGGGATGAAACACGTACGCCAGCGCTGCGGTGTTTTGGCTCATGGCCTCTGTTAACTGTTCCTCCGCCGGTCGGTCGTCGCCTCCCCAGATCACGAGCTTGGCGCCGGCAGCGCGGTAGCACCGGTCGTAGTTGGTACGGTGCTTTTCGTAGAGCAGCACCTCGTTGCGAAGACCTGTAGAGTCAGGCAGTTGATCGATCAGTACGGGATCGTCGCCTGCGATACACGCCGCAGCCTGAAGTAACAGTCCCGCGGCGGCTCCAGCCACAACCAGTCCCGATTCTGCGCCCGTATAACGGGCGATCTCCCTTCCCGCGGCCAGATTCAACTCGTCCAGGTCCACGTATGTGTTGACGGCATCCGTCATGGCGTCGATGACTTCGGGCGGCATGATGCTGCCGCCGACAACCGTTATCCACCCGCGGCCGTTGATGACTCGCCCTAATCCGAGCCGGTCGAAGATGGCCGAGCCAGTACTGTGATTCATGTTCGCTTTGGTCCCTCGTGCCAATTCGTAGAAGCGATTTGCCGCTGCAGTGCAGTTGGTATGCGCAAAATTCGGCGCGGGCTAGCCTGCCATTCAGCAGACGCTAGTTGCCGACGCCCAGTTCCTTGACTATGCGTTCACACGCCTGCATGTAGATGGTGGCGTCGACGTTGATCGAAAGGTATTGGACACCCATGTCGATCAACCATTTGCCCATCTCGACGTCCTTGGCGTATGAACCCACGGCCCTGCCACGATCGCGGGCTCTCGTCGCGGCATCCCTTAGCGCGGTTTCGACAATCGGATTCCGCACGTCGCCCGGTACGCCCAGGGACTGGGAAATGTCGTACGGCCCGAGGAACAGGACGTCAATTCCATCGACTGTCATGATCTCATCAAGGTTGTCCAGGCCCCTGCGGCCCTCGATGTGCACGACCACCGTGGTCTCTTCGTTCTGGCGGTCGGTGTGCTGTTCCCCGGCGTGCTTAAAGTAGTCGCCTGCCCGTGTGAAAATGGACAGTCCTCGCTCCCCGAGGGGCGAGTACTTTGCCGAGTGGATAACTCTCCGGGCATCGTCTACCGTGTTGATCTGCGGCACCTGCACACCGGCAGAACCGATATCAAGGGCTCGCAGAATCAGCCTTTCGTCGTTGTCGCCAACCCGGATGATGGGGGACACACCGGCGCCGTCAGCGGCTATCACCAGGTCCATGGCCGATTGCATATCGACCGGTCCGTGCTCGGTATCGATGATGCAAAAGTCCATTCCCGCGTATCCGAGTGTGTCCACAAGGGTCATTGAAGGAACGATGACGAACGGCCCAACAACCGTGTCGCCCGCTCTCAGTCGCGACTTTAATCTGCCTCTGTCAGGCATATGTCCCTCACTTGCGCAGGTTCGCGCTCAGCGTGAATTCCGATGCGGCGATGAAGTCCAGTACAACGCCGCGTCGGCCAGTTTAGTCGATCAAATCGTGGATCGGTCGGGAGGTTAACAGCAGTGGCGTTCAGCTATTCTGCTTGATGATGGTTGCAACCAGAGTCGTATTCCTCGGGTCCGGCACGTCGGAAGGCGTTCCGCGCGTGACGTGTCTGACGGATCCGGACAAAAGCTGTGTCGTGTGCATGGACTCGGTGAGACCCGGGTCGAAAAACCGGCGGCGCAACACGTCACTGCTGATTCAACGTCCAGCCGAAGACGGGGTCATCCGAAACATCGTCATCGACGTGGGGAAGTTTTTCTACGAGTCGGCCATCCAGTTGTTTCCTAGATTCGAGGCGCTGGATCTCGACGCGGTCGTGCTGACTCACGCCCACGCCGATGCAGCGGGCGGTCTCGACGACCTCCGGGATTGGACAAACTACCGCAGACACCCCGTGCAGGTATTCGTGCGGGAGGTCGACATGCGGGTCCTGTCCCGAACTCACTACTATCTCGTGCCGGGGCAAGGCGTCGACAGCGCGGGGTCCGTCGCAAAACTGGAATTCCAAATATTCGACGAAGCGCCGTTCAACGTCGATGGGCTGACAATAACGCCGCTGCCCGTCGAGCACGGCAAGGGATTCACAACTTCAGGGTTTCGATTCGGAGACGTTTGCTACGTGCCCGACACGTCCCTGATCCCCGACGAAACCGCCCGACTAATAACGGGCTGCGACCTGCTGATTCTCGACGCGCTGCGACCGGAAGCGACGCACGGTTCACACCTGACCGTCGAACAAGCCATCGACGAAGTAAAAAGACTCAGACCGCGAAGAGCGGTGTTTACCGACATGGCCCACGACGTAGATCACGACCCGGTCAACCGGCAGTTGCGCTCGCTGAAGGCGTCGGCTGGTCTTGACATAGAGCTTGCCTACGATGGCATGTCGTTCGAAACCGAGACGTGAACCAAACTCGATCAGAATTCGGGTCGGTGTCAATCGGAGCACGATTCGCATTCAGACGACGAATCGCGTCAACGGCTCCTAAAGGCCCCTACCCGTCCGGCACGATCAGCTCGTCATATGAGCCGGTCAGGGTTCAGGCGGGATCCGGTCATGCCAAGCCGCGTCGTCAACGAACCGGCCCGCACTACCGAAACAGCCAGGCATGCACGTAGCCGTCTGCAGGCTTACCCTGCACATGAACCACTCGCATTCCCTGAAGGAAAAGCGGCGAGTAGTTCACTCACTGTGCGACCGACTACGGCGCAGATTCGGCGTGGCCGTGGCAGAAGTTGGCGGTCAGGACACCTGGCAGGTCGCAGAGATCGGCCTGTGCGCCGTGAGCGGCAGCGCCACGACGGCGGCCGAACTGATGGACAGGGCCGTAGAGTTTGCCGAGTCCACGTTGATGGAAGCCGTTGTCACGGGTCGCGAGGACGATCTCTTCGACTACTGACCGGGCGCCGCGCTCAATTGTTCTCATCGATCCCGTGGCCGCATGAGAGCCAAGACCCATCTCGGCCGACCGTGCTCATCAACTGATCAGGTAGCGGTGTGAATGCCGCAGCGAATCGCGGCGGCAAACAAAAAACCCCGGAGCTGTTGGCTCCGGGGTCGCAGTTCCGCTTTTCGTGGCCGTTAGGCCGCAGTCGAGTACTGTTCTTTCAGAGCCAACACTCGCTTTGCTTCTTCGGGCGTCTCAATCGTGTTGGCGCACTGTAGGCATTGCAGGTATACGCCGCCGATCCCGTTTACCAGGGCTACGTCACCGCTGCACTTGATGCAGGCCTTGAGGTATATCATCTTCATTTCCTCGTCCAATTAGCCTTTTGGGGCTATTTCATCCTTTCGATTGCCGCACACCAGCGTCTTGACGATTGCTGAAACCGTGCGTTCGGTGCCCGGCGTTCTGTTGATGGGGTCATAGTACAACGATTTCAGAAGCTTGTCACGGGTTTTACCACGAATTCGTAAGAGTCGGGGTTACCTTCTCGAAAGTGGCTGGTCCTAAAGCACGAATCCGTAATTCGAGTTGACACGACCCGTATCAACGTCACTATACTCTTCGTATAAGCCATCGTCTCGCCTTTGATTTATTTACGCACGCGGAGTCGAATTGGATTTGAATCAGGACAAGCAGGACCTCCAATCCCGCATCTCCCCAGGGCAATACGCCGCCGGAAAACGTTGGATGAGGTCGGACGCATTCGGCCGTCTATTACGAGATGTACTCATCCTAAGCAGCACTGAAACCGATATTCGTAGCGATGTGTCGGCAGTTCCGACGCATTACGCATCGTCTGGGCATCCGCCTGCAGAGCGTCGCCACACGCGCATCTCCGGCGTATACATAATCAGCGTGGCCGCCCGTATGGCCAACATGCACCCCCAAACGTTGCGGAAGTACGAAAGAGCCGGCCTTATCAGCCCGTCGAGGACCGGAGGGGCCCTGCGCCTGTATTCCGACAACGACGTAAGGCGACTACGCATAATCCGGCGGCTTGTTGGGGAGTTGGGTCTCAACGTGGCGGGGGTAGGCGTTGTTCTGGAGATAGTCCGGCGCTTGCAAGACGTCATGGATGTCCTCGAAGGCAGCCCTGACCTGACCGACTCGCGCGCTGCCCGCCTGGCAGCTGCCGAGTTGAGAACGATATTCAACTACGTTGGCACTGATGATGATCAGGCAGCCCGAAAGGAATAAGGCAGTCAGCGTGATCACGGAAGGCGAACGCCACGACGAAACCCAGGGTGAAAATGGACCAAGCGGTCCGGCGGATTCCGGCCATCACACCGAGACATCCGGTTACACAGAGGATGAAAACAGAGATGAAATTCTCGAAGAAGCCTTGCGCGAAAAAGAACAGTTCAAGAGGCTGGCGCAGCGCGCCCAGGCCGACCTGATCAACTACAGGCAGCGCGCCTCGGCCGAGCGGCAAGAATCCGAACAGCGCGCTTTAAGGCGGTTCGCCAACAGGATCATGGACGTGACGGACCAATTCGACGCCGCCCTGTCGGATAAAGCCACTGCGGGAGTTGAATCCAAGTGGCTCGAAGGAGTCGACGGAATCCGGCGCAATCTGATTTCTGCGTTGGCCTCACAGGGCTTCGAACCCTTTGAAAGTCATGGCGACCATTTCGATCCCAGGCGACACGAGGCGCTCTTAAGCACGCCCACTGCCGACATGGAGACCGGACAGATCATCAAAGTATTAAGGGTCGGATATACACACAACGGAGATGTTGTGAGACCGGCACAAGTGGAAATCGCCGCGTCTGCGGTAGACCAAACCGAGAACTAACAAACACCAGGCAATAGATAGCCGGCCGTTACGAACGGCCGTCCGGGAGAATCTGAACAGAGATGGCGAAAGTTATCGGAATCGATCTTGGCACAACGAATTCGGCCATGGCCGTCATGGAGGCCGGTGAACCGCGCATCATCGAGAACCAGGAGGGCCGACGGACCACACCCAGCGTGGTTGGAGTGAACCCGAAGACAAATGAGCGGTTTGTAGGAGAACTGGCGCGGCGCCAGGCGATTACCAATCCAGACAACACCGTCTATTCGACCAAACGCTTCATCGGCCGCAGGTTCGACGAGGCGTCGGTGCAGGCGGACGTCAAACGGGTTTCGTTTAAGATCGGTTCTCACGACGACGGCGGCGTAGGCATTGAACTTTCCGGCAAAAGGCATAAGCCCGCCGAAATTTCTTCGATGGTGCTCAGGAAACTCAAGGACGATGCCGAGGCCAAACTCGGCGATACCGTCTCTCAAGCCGTGATAACCGTCCCGGCGTACTTCAATGACGGCCAGCGCGAGGCTACGAAGATAGCCGGTCAGATTGCCGGCCTGGACGTGCTGCGCATTATCAACGAGCCGACCGCAGCGGCTCTCGCATATGGCCTCGACAAGAAGGGCGACAGCGCGATCGCAGTGTATGACCTCGGCGGCGGCACCTTCGACATCACCATCCTGCAGTTGGGAGAGGGAGTCTTCGAGGTCAAGTCGACCAATGGGGACACCCACCTCGGCGGCGATGACTTCGACCTGCGGATCGTCGACTATCTCGCCGACGTTTTCAAAAGGGAAAACCTCATAGACCTGCGCACGGACTCGTCAGCACATCAGCGGCTGCGCGTCGAGGCGGAGCGCGCAAAAATCGAGCTTTCATCGGTGGCTCAGACGGAGATCAATCTGCCGTTCATTACAGCCGACGCGAGCGGCCCCAAACACCTTCAGATGAACCTGACGAGGGCGAAACTCGAAGAACTGACGGCCGATCTCGTCAACAGGACGGTAGGACCTTGTCAACAGGCGATCAGGGATTCAGGCCTACGGCCCGCCGAAATCGATGAAATCGTCCTCGTCGGAGGCATGACCCGCATGCCATCCGTGGGCGAAAAGGTAGCAGCCATTTTCGGCAAGGAGCCCAACACCACAATCAATCCGGACGAGGTAGTCGCGATAGGCGCCGCCATACAAGCCGGCGTCCTGCAGGGCGAGGTCAAAGACGTCTTGCTCCTCGACGTTACGCCCCTCACCCTGGGCATCGAAACTCTTGGCGGAGTTCGGACCGTGCTCATTCCGCGCAATACAACGATCCCGACCTCGAAGACCGAGACGTTCACTACCGCGGCCGATAACCAGAACAGCGTTGAGATCCACGTCGCGCAGGGCGAACGAGAGATGGCCGCCGACAACGTGTCCATCGGCCGATTCATGCTCGACGGCATACTGCCTGCGCCCCGCGGCATGCCACAGATCGAGGTGACTTTCGACATCGACGCAGACGGCATCCTCACCGTTTCCGCTCGGGACAAGGCTACGGACAAGGAACAACACATCACCATCACCGGCCGCTCAGGTATGGACCAGCATGAAGTCGAGCGGCTGGTTCACGAGGCGGAGGAGCACTCTCAGGATGACAGGGCCAGGCGGGAAAGCATCGAAACCCGTAACGGCGCCGAAAGCGCCGCCTACCAGGCCGAGAAACTGGTCAAGGACAACGAAGACAAGATTCCCGCAGAGCTCAAGACTGACATAGAGACCAACATCAAAGCGGTCCGCGACCTCCTCAGCGACGAAAACGCCGAAACGAGCGCCATCGCCAGTGCGGTGACGGCATTGCAGACGTCGCTGCAAAACGTCGGGCAGGCCGTTTATGCCGCCGAGCAGCAAGCCACGGCAGAGGGCGCTGCCGGTGAAGGCCCCGGCAGCGGAACATCTGAGGGCGAAGACGGGGACGATACGGTAGAGGGTAAGTTCCGAGAAGTCTGAACAAACACGGGCCGACCACCGGCGCCACAGTAGTTCCCCGATCGGAGCCGGGAATGACTGATGGCGGCCGGTTCGCAGGTCTTATTTTGTGGCCAGGTAGAAGAGTTTCTGTTCGTTGTGCTCCAGCTCGCGCACCTCGACGTGTGCAAACCCGGCAGCCTTCAACATCCTGACCGCCGTTTCCCTCCCCCACATCGTCCCCAGGCCCAGACCGCCCTGTGCCAATGAAACCGTCATGCAGTGCAGGGTTGAGTACGTGTATAGCGTAGGGGCGAGCGGCCGGCCGATGTTGTGATGTAGTTCGGTCGAACCCGCTATGTCCTGCATCAGGTAGAGGCCGTCCTGCCGGAGCGACACGGCGACGCGCGTCAGGACCGTCTGCGGGTCGGCCTGATCGTGGATTGCGTCGAAGGTCAGGGCCAGATCGTACGCATCTTCTTCGGCAATACGGGCCGCGTCTTGTACTTCAAATCGCACGTTCACATTGCCGTCCGCTTCAGCCAGGCGGCGGCCGGCTGCAATGGCTTCGAGCGAAATGTCGTACCCGGTAAATCGGCTTTCAGGGAACTGTTGCGCCATCAGGTTGAGCGCGCGGCCGCTGCCGCAACCCACTTCGAGCACGTCGATGCCATGTTCCAGCCGTTGGACTATTCCGGGCGCGATCGGCAGAATCTTGTCCACGAGGGCAGGCAGAACAGACTGGGCGCTGTCCTCTGCAACAACCTCGTGGACCCTCGGATACTCATCGTAAGCGACCCCGCCGCCGTTCCTGAAGCACTCGACAATTCGGTCTTCGACACTGCCAAATATGCTTACGTACTGTGCACCGACCGCTGCGTTTTCACGTTCGGATTTGCGCGTCAGCAAGACCGCGTGTTCCGGTGGCAGGTAGTACGTTGCGTGTGCCGGGTCGTATTCGATGAAACCGCCCGTCACCATGGCCGCCAGCCACTCCCGCACATATCGTTCGTCGAGGACTCCCGTTTCGGCGATTGTCTGACTCGTCGCAGGCGGGATCGCCGACATGGTGTCGAACAGGCCGGCCCGGTGACCGACCGACGTCATGAGCGCGAGCGAAGCGCCGTTCATCATGTCGACCAGCCTGTCGCCGAACCGTTTGACCCTGGATTCAGAAAAAGGCCGCTGGGCCATGTTGTGCTTCATCTTTCTTTAGAGGGTGTCCAAAATTCACAACTGCAACGGAGGGCAGACGTTTGCCGAAAGGACCGTGGACAAATGTCATGGTTATGAAAACGAATTGCAATGGCCCAATTCCTTCAGTCCGGCCTTGAGTAGGAAACCGGCCCCCGCCCCTGGACTCCGGCCTGCGCCGGAGCGACGGTGGAAAGGCGGCCGTATTTCATCGTCTTGCGCGGCCTTCGCAAGGCCATAGTGATTCTGAGCGCAGCCGGAGAATTTACTATCGCCAGACAGCGACGCCCGACCCCCTCTGACCCAGACCCTTCGGCTTCGCTCAGAGCTTGTGATTTTATTGCGAAACCTGCGGTTTTCAGTCTCAATTTGACTTTGAAAACGGTCTCAATTAGACGGTTCCTGGGGATTTATTCACAGGCTCTCAGGGTGACATGGAGGTGGTCAACTTGACAAGGAAGTGCTCGGGGTTAGAAAGAGGTGCTCGGGGTGACGGCGGCCGACCCGGGGTTTCGCGGCTGAACAAACCGCGACTTCACCGTCGGTCGGCACAATTCGGCAGGGGCTATTCAGCCCTGAACCCGCGGTCCGCCAGGATATGAACCTCCGGCGTTCATGGCAAGATTGCCGCCGTCCATGGGCAGAATCGCCCCAGAAACGAACGAAGCCGCATCCGACGCCAGGAAAATGGCCACACCCTTGATCTCTTCCGGACGACCCAATCTCCCCATGGGTATGCCGCCAACGAATACGTTACTCAACTCCGGAATACTCGCCAATCTCTCCGCGAGCCCGGCGTTAAGCACCTGGGCAGGCAGGATCGCATTCACCCGAACACCCCGGCCAGACCACTCGGTGCTCAGCTCACGCGTCATCTGTATCACGGAAGCCATCGCCATTCCGTAAGCCGTGTGACCGCGGCCCAGTGAGTTCCACCCGCCTATCGATCCGGTGTTAATGATGCTGCCCTTACCGCGAGCGAGCATACGCGCTCCAGCTTCCCTGCATGCGACGAACCGTCCGAATACGAGGTTATGCGCGACCTGCATTACCACGGACACATCCATATCTTCGGGCGGTCCCATGATCCCTTCGCCTGCGACGTTACCCAAAATATCGATCCGGCCAAACTCAGCGTCCAGTGTCTCGAACATGCTCTTGACTTGCTCGGGCCGAGATACGTCGCATAGGACGGGCAAGGCACGCCTGCCCAACGAACAAACTTCGGCAGCCGTCTCTTCGGCGCCCGGCAAATTGAGATCAGCCAAAAAGAGATCGGCGCCCGTTACCAATGCAACGCGGCCATCGAGATCGAACAGTGGGTGTGTCATGGTCTCCTTCGACTGGGCAGACTATTTCCGCGCAGAACCGTCAAGGTACTCGGCCATCCTTAGTACGTTGAACCCGTCGCCGTTGCGCCGCGCCGATTCGACCGCGCAACGGGCGGTGTCGAGCGAGGTGAAACACGGAATGCGGCGCTCAGTGGCGGCCCTCCGTATGTGGAACCCGTCCTGCAATGTCTGGCGGTCGCCGGTAATCGTATTGACAACCGAGGACACCGAGCCATCTTGTATCAAATCGACGACCGTGGGGTGTTTTCCTGAAAGGCGGCGGTCGACCTCGGTAACTTCATAGCCCAAGGTCCGGATCATGGCGGCGGTACCGGCCGTCGCGTACATCCTGGAACCGCTCCGGGCAAGCTCACGCACCAGCGGGATGGCATCGGCCTTGTCGCCGTCCGCCACACTGAGCAATACGCTTGCGCCGGGATTGAGGGACAAGCCCGAGGCCATCAGCGCTTTGACCACCGCGCTCTCGTAGTTTCGATCGATCCCCATGACCTCGCCGGTCGACTTCATTTCCGGTCCGAGAAATGTGTCGACCCCGGCCAGCTTCGACATGGAAAACACCGGCGCTTTGACCGCCACCAGATCCCGCCTAGGCGCAAGTCCCGGCTCGTACCCCTGTTCTCTAATCGACCGGCCGCGCATCACCTCGACCGCCAGTTTCACCATCGGCACGCGCGTCACTTTCGATATGAAGGGAATCGTACGACTGGACCGCGGGTTCACCTCGAGCACGTATACCCGTGAGGTTTGGCCGTTTTTGGGGGCCGATTCAGCGCTCGTTCGGGCGACCGGGCCTGAGACCAGGTTCCTGTAGCCACCGCCACCCGTTATCACGAACTGAATATTCATCAGGCCGCGCAGGCCCAACGCTCTGCCGATGCGGCCGGTGTAGTCGACGAGCGTTTCGATTTCATCTTCGCTGAGCGACAGAGCCGGATAAACGGCGAGGGAGTCTCCGCTGTGCACTCCTGCCCGCTCCACGTGCTGCATGATGCCGGGAATGATCACGTCCTCACCATCGCACACGGCGTCCAGTTCGACTTCCACTCCCTCGAGATAGCGGTCCACCAGAATGGCCTGTTGTCTAGATACGGCCTCGGAGCCTTCGAAATAGCGGACCAGTTCGGTTGGAGTCTGAATGATTTCCATAGCCCGCCCGCCCAATACGTAGCTCGGTCTCACCAGGACCGGATAGCCGATGTTGCCGGCTACCTGGAGGGCCTGTTCGGCGGTCCGGGCTGTTCCACCCGGCGGCTGAGGGATGCCGTTGCGCGCCGCCAATTCTTCAAAGCGCCCGCGGTCGGTTGCCATATCGATCGCAGATGCAGACGATCCCATGATCGGCAGCCCGGCGATGTCGAGCGATTGGGACAGGTTTATCGCTGTCTGTCCGCCGAATTGCACCATGGCGGAAGGCAGCACAGTGTCAGTGGAATCGCCGTTCGACCCGCCGCCGCTCTCGTTTTCGATGACATCTCGCACGCTCTCCTCGTCGAGCGGTTCGAAGTACAGGCGATCTGAGGTGTCGTAGTCGGTCGAAACTGTCTCCGGATTCGAATTGACCATCACACTTCGCACACCGGCAGACTGGAGGGCCCACGCGGCGTGGACGGAGCAGTAGTCGAACTCAATTCCCTGTCCGATTCGGATCGGGCCTGAGCCCAGGACGACAGCGGTCTCGCCGTCAACCGGAGGGGCTTCGTTCTCCTCTTCGTAGGTGCTGTAGTAGTAAGGCGTAACGGCCTCGAATTCACCCGCGCACGTATCCACCATCTTGTATACGGGCGAAATCCCCAACTCACGTCGCAGGCTGCGCACCTGCTCCGGCAGAAGGTCGGAGAGGGTCGCGATCTGGGCATCCGAAAAGCCCATTCGCTTAGCTTGCAGCAGCAGCCCGGCCGACAGCGGCTCGGAAAGCAATCGCCGCTCCATGTTGACGATTCGTCCGATTGCCCGAGTAAACCACGGATCGATACCCGTTCGCTCCGACAATTCATCAGCCGAAGCGTGCCGCCTGAAGGCCGCGGCCAGCCGCCAGATGCGGTCGTCGTCCGCCGTAAGTTCGATGTTCTCCTCGCCTGCCCATGACGGCTCTTCCCACAACAACGAACCGCGATTGTTTTCGAGCGACCGAACGGCTTTCTGAAAGGCCGCCTCAAAGGTGCGGTCGATCGCCATGACTTCACCGGTCGCCTTCATCTGCGTGCCCAGGACCCGGTCACCCGTGGCGAACTTGTCGAACGGCCACCTCGGAATCTTGACGACGCAGTAATCGAGCGCCGGTTCGAATGCCGCCGTGGTTTTTCTCGTTACTGCGTTCGGGATCTGGTCGAGTGTGAGTCCAAGAGCGATCTTCGCGGCGACCCTGGCGATCGGATAGCCGGTCGCCTTGCTGGCAAGGGCCGAGCTTCGACTTACCCGCGGATTCACCTCGATGACGTAGTACATCGGCAGATCGTCGCCAATCTCACCCAGCGCCCGATCAACCACCGGGCCCGGCCTGTAGGCGAATTGAACGTTGCAACCGCCCTCGATCCCCAGGCCGCTGATGATATTGAGCGCCGATGAGCGCAGCCTCTGATAGTCCTTGTCGGATAGAGTTTGACTCGGCGCCACCACTATGGAATCGCCCGTGTGGACGCCCATCGGGTCGAGGTTCTCCATGTTGCAAATGGTGATGACGTTACCGGCGCCATCTCGCATGACCTCGTATTCGATTTCCTTCCAGCCAAGCAGAGACTTCTCTATGAGTACTTGACCAGTAAGTGACGCCGCCAGACCACCCGCCGCGATGGTCCGGAGTTCCGCCTCGTCGCGTGCGACACCACCTCCGGTGCCGCCCAACGTGTATGCGGGGCGCACCACCGCGGGATAGCCGATCCCGGCCGCTGCATCGACGGCCGCCTCGATCGACTCGACCGCCTCACTCTGCGGTGCGGGTTCAGAAATTTCCGCCAAGAATGCCCGGAATCGATCTCTGTCCTCAGCCATGCGGATGGACTCTATTGCGGTACCAAGCACGCGCACGCCAAAACGCTCAAGGACGCCTGCATCCGCCAGTTCCACCGCAAGGTTGAGGCCCGTCTGTCCGCCCAACGTCGCCAGGATTCCGTCCGGCCGTTCCCGTTCGATGATGCGTTCGAGGACCGGAACGGTCAGCGGCTCGATATATATATGGTCCGCCACGTCCTCGTCGGTCATGATGGTTGCCGGATTCGAGTTGACC
Organism: Dehalococcoidia bacterium; assembly: GCA_965262065.1. Taxonomy (GTDB): domain Bacteria; phylum Chloroflexota; class Dehalococcoidia; order Lucifugimonadales; family Lucifugimonadaceae. The sequence continues at coordinate 149,820 of OZ253497.1, forward strand.
AGGACAACCTCGACACCCTCTTCACGCAACGCCTTGCAGGCCTGCGTTCCGGCGTAGTCGAACTCGGCGGCTTGCCCAATGATTATTGGACCCGATCCGATTACGAGTACTTTTGATGCCGCGGTCGTGGTCACAGCGTGTTCAACCGGTTCACTATTTGGAGACGCTTCCTGTCTCGCTCAGCATTTGCGAGCCGGACGAGCCGGCGGCCCTTTGGATGCGTTCCCTGACTTTGTGCAGGAAGCGGTCAAACAGGTACTCGGAGTCGTGGGGGCCGGGTGAGGCTTCCGAGTGGTACTGGATAGTCAGCGCCGGCAGACGGGTGTGTGCCAGCCCCTCCACCGTACCGTCATTGAGGTTGACGTGGGACACAAGAACGTCCTGCGGCAGCCCGGCAGGGTCGACCGCGTAGCCGTGGTTTTGGGCGGTCACGTAGATATTTCCTGTCTCGACGTCCTTTACCGGTTGGTTTCCGCCCCTGTGGCCGAACTTCAGCTTGAACGTAGACGCGCCCAGAGCCCTTGCGATTACCTGGTGTCCCAGGCAGATGCCCATCACAGGCGTCGCTGATCTGAGCAGATCCGCGGCGGTCTCGGTGGCAACGTCGAGTAACCGGGGGTCGCCGGGTCCGGGGGAAAGGACGACGCCGTCCGGCTCGAACGACAGGATTTGTTCGGCCGAAGCGTTGTCTGGCGTCACGACTATGTCGCAACCGCGCCTCGCCAGGCATCTCAAAATGTTGAGTTTCACGCCGTAGTCCGAGACCACGATTCGGAGTCGCCGTCCTGAATCATGAGTCTGTCGCGGCGCCTGTTCATGTGTGCCCGAGCCGCCTTCCCATTCATAGACGACGTCGGTACTTACCTTGCCGACCACGTCGACCTCGCCGTAACGCGGTGACGATCGCAAGACTTCGAGCGCGGCCGCGACATCTTCCCGCGGCGTGACGATGCCCATCATGACGCCGCGAGAGCGCAATTTACGGGTAATCGCCCGTGTGTCGACGCCGGCCACGCCTGGCACACCGTTTTTCTGTAGATAGTCGTGAATCGTTCCAGTGGAGAGGGTGTGACTCGGCTCATCGCAATCTTGCCGCACCACGAATCCCTCGACCTGAATGCGGTTCGATTCGATGTCGTCGGCGTTCACTCCGTAGTTACCGATCATCGGATACGTTGGCACGAGGATCTGGCCCCCGTATGAAGGGTCGGTCAACATCTCCTGATAGCCGGTCATCGAGGTGTTGAACACGGCCTCTCCGACCGCCTCAAACTCGGCTCCAAGGCGGACACCCAGATAGGACGACCCATCTTCCAGCACCAGGCGCATTGGGCCGCGGACTTCGGTCAATTCGCGACCCACACGTATTTTGAATTCAAGGCGCCTGGGCTAATTTGTGCAAAGAATTTATGGCGGAACTGAATCATCAAGACGCACGTCCACCGCGCAGGTCGTGAACGACCTGGCCCATGAATATCGTGGTGACTACGAGTCCGCGCAGCCTCACGCCGGCAAGGGGGGTGTTACGAGACAACGATGCGAATTCGTCGGGTTCGACGATCCACTCTGCATTGGGATCGATCAACACGATGTCTGCGGGCCAACCCCGATGAAGGGAACCAAGTTTGCGTCCGAGGATTTTGGCGGGTCCGGACGTGAGGCGTTCAATCAACAACGGGAGGGCCAGCGCGCCCTCATCGACGAGGGAATGCAGTGATCCAAACGCGGTTTCGAGCACGTTAATGCCGTTCGCAGCGCTTTCGTAGCAGGGACCTTTTTCCGACGGCGAGTGAGGCGCGTGGTCCGTTGCGATCACGTCGATCACGCCATCGCGCAGCGCCTCTATAACGGCCTGCCGGTCCTCCTCGCTTCGAAGGGGCGGATTGACTCGGGTGTTCGTGTCGTATCCCGCTTCCGAGCCGGGAGGAGGCGATGCGCCATGCAGTCCGTACACCCAATCATCCGTAAGCGTTAGATGATGCGGGGTCACCTCCGCAGTCACCCGCAGGCCTGCGTCCTTGGCCCTGAAAACGTGTTCGATCGATTGATTCACCGACAAGTGCGGCACATGCACCCGCCCGCCGGTAGATTTGGCCATCTCCAAGTCGCGTTGGACCATCAATGACTCTGCCACGGACGGAACTCCCGGTAGTCCCAGTCGCTTGGCAACGTTTCCGTCGTTCATTACGCCGTCTTGCACCAACGAGTGGACCTCGGCGTGGTTGATGATCGGGAGACCAAGTACGCCGGCGCGCTCCTGCGCCATGAGCATTAACACATGGTCAGACACCGGGTCGCCGTCATCACTGAATCCGATGCACCCGGCCTCGGCAAGTTCCTCCATAGGCGAAAGGGTCTGCCCTGCCCTGCCGACTGTGATCGCGCCGATTGGAAGCACCCGTACGGTGGCGACACGCTCGGCCCGGCGCATCATGGCAGCGACGGAACCGGGGCTGTCGAGGGCCGGTTCGGTGTTGGGCATGGCACAAATTGTGGTGAAGCCGCCCCTCGCTGCCGCACGGGTACCGGTCTCGATGGTCTCCTTGTGTTCGAACCCGGGTTCTCTGAGGTGTGTGTGGAGGTCGACAAACCCGGGCGATACCACCAACCCGCGTGCATCGACAACGTCATATCCGTCCGGCGGCTCGGCCATGGGGCGGTCGGTTACGTCGACGATGCGGCCGTCGGATATCAGCACGTCGGCCGGACGGTCGATGTCTTGCGCGGGGTCGATCACCCTACCCCCGGTGATAATCATCGATTTTGGATTCATGCGCGCTTCCACTGCCCTTAGTTCGAACTTCCCGACTGGGCGCCGTTTGCGTCGAACAACGCGCTTGGGGCCAAGCCGTGGTCAGCGGCGGCTTGAAATGTCGGGTAGACAAACAATTCCCGATCGCCGGTGATGTCGGTTTTCGTCAATCGCGACATGTCGTGATAGACGACTCCCCGTCTGCCGCGCCTGAAGCAGTCGGGCCGTGAGCCCGTCCCGCAGTAGTAGCAAGAGACCGACGACTCTTTCGCCACCAGGTCAACTGCGAACTTCGGCGGCGCGCTCGCAGGCTCGCGAACGGACACGCACACATCGCTGGCGCAGGTCATTCCCGCCAATCCGGTGGCGACGCGCCTCGAATGGCCTGTCTCGTATGGCTTTGACCACTGTTTTCTGCCGCTAACAAGCGCAATCAACGCCTGGCGCACCGGAACTCCATATGAGGCCTGCTGGAAGTAACGGCTGCGGTGGTCCTCGTCAACTTCGCTGGCTATCTCGTCGACGCGCGGCAGCGGGTGCATCACGATCGCCTGCTGAAATGCCGGTCTCCTCAGCACACTCTTTGTCACCCGCGGATACCGCGCTGTGACGCCTTCACCCGGTCGTTCACGCTCCCGTTGTCTTCGAGTCAGATATAACGACAGGCGGCTGCTACGAGGTAATACCCCGCGCCTGCGACCACCCTTCCTGCCCACCATCGTGAGTTGATGGGGTTCGGTGTTGGTCACGTACAGGGCGTCCAGTCCGATTTCCTCGGGGTTCGCTGCCGTACCCCCTTCTGCGGCCAGGGGATCCGATTCGAACAGGCTGGCGAATGGACCGATGGCTTCGCTCTGAATATCGACCCCATACGTGCGGCGAATTTTGCTGCGCACGTGGTCGGGCAGTCCAAATCCCCGGGGCGAAATCAAGTAAGAGTTAACGCCGAATCGCAGGAGCGCATATATGAGCGAATGAACGCTCCGGTTCTTGCGCAGATCGCCACAAATGGCCATGCTCAGGCCGTCTATCCGGCCGTACTCCTTCATCAGAGTGAACAGGTCCACTAGCGTCTGAGTGGGGTGTTCATTTCCCCCGTCTCCCGCGTTGATGACCGGCACACCGGCAAACTCCGCGACCGCCGCAGCCGAACCCTCCCAGGGATGTCGAAGAACGATCAGGTCGCAGTAGCTACTCCAGATTCGCGCCGTGTCGGCAAGCGTCTCGCCTTTTTTGATCGAAGAAGTAGCCGCATCCGCCACGGTTATCACGTCCCCGCCTAACCGCAGCATCGCCGACTCAAACGACCCCCTGGTACGGGTACTCGGTTCCATGAACAACGAACCCATGATCAGGCCTCTTCCAAGGTCCGAGTAGGCTGAACGGTTTTGTTCGAACTCTTCAGCGAGCCGGAGCACGTCCATGATCTGACTGTCGGTCAGGTCGTGGATCGAAGTGAAACTCGATTCATGCATTGGCCATGCCCGCCCTGGCGCAATGGAGAGAGGCAGCGCCGTGTGCGGCTGCCGGTGTCGCGCCCTTCAACTCGCTGGCCTTTCGGCCTGAGCCACCCGCGCAACAGTTCGGCTTCCGCTGTCGGCGCGCACGATGATCGTTGAGTCTTCCCCATCGACCTCCCTGAACCTCACGCTGACCCTCTCTTCTGAAGCGGTCGGGATGTTCTTGCCCACGTAGTCAGGCCTTATCGGCAGCTCACGGTGGCCGCGATCGACTAACGCGGCAAGCTGAATCCGCGCCGGCCGGCCAATGTCCATCAGCGCGTCAAGGGCAGCTCTGACGGTCCTGCCGGTGTAGAGAACGTCGTCCACCAGGATCACGGGCCTGCACTGTATGTCCACCGGGATGTCGGACGCGCAAACCGGCCTCTCTCCGTTCCTGCGGACATCGTCCCGGTAGCCTGCGGGATCAATGGTCCCAACCGCCACCGGCAGGTTTTCGAAGCGCTCGATGTTTGCTGCCAGGCGCTTCGCCATACACGCCCCACGCGTCTCGATTCCAACCAAAACCAGGTCTTCAGCGCCCTTGTTCCGCTCCAGGACCTCGTGAGCGATGCGCGTCAGCGCGCGACGCATGTCATCTGAAGTCATGACTACCCGCTCGGTCATAACTGCCACCCTGCCACGTGGGATCGACCTGGGATCGACCTGGGACAACTAGCCGTCGCGGACGGACTGGAACAGGTTTTTGATATCCAGGGATAAAAAAAGACCTCGCCGACAAAGGCAAGGTCGTTGACATCGGGAATTATGGGGCGCCCATATGCTCCGAAGTAGGCAACTGGGCCACGCGGTGATGCGTACAGCAGTTTGAAAGCGTCCTTGCCAGCCTCACGGGACTGGATTAAAGGTGTGCAGGAAACTCGTAAATTCCTACAAATCAAGCGTAGCACTACCCCATGATTAGGGCAAAGCTCCGGCCTGAAACGGGTGAGGATGACTCCCGTTCCCTGGTTAATCGGGGAAAGGCCCGGATTGAAAAAGCTCCCTACAAGTTGGCTGGGACCTTTTTAATTAAGTCGGCGCCATTCCAAGGGCCTTCAACGCCATTGCGAAGGCCGCAGGAGGAGATGAAAAGGCGGCCGTCTTTCGATCGTCGCTCCGGCGCAGGCCGGCAGAAACTTGAAACGCCGGTTACAGTTTTCCCTCACCGTGGGGATGTAGGCTCCCCGCGGCCCAGATCCGCATTTGCCCATTAGTTTCGACGTATGCGAAGACGCGCCCCGCAAATGCAACGCACGAAGCGCGTCAGTCGTTTCCGCTTGTTCAGTCCCCCGCACGACGGGCACTTAATCGAATACCTGATGGGTTCGCTCGGGGACACAAGCCCGACATCTATGAATCGGGAGGGGTCGGCCCCGATCTCATCGCACACTCCGCGGAATTCCCTGCCGTGCGGCCTCGATCCGGGATGACGATGCAGGGTGATCGCATGAGCGATTTCATGCAACAGCACCCGCCAGATCGATTTCTTGCCGCCGCTGAGGAAAAGCTCGCTGCTGAGCGCTATTTCCCGTTTGGACGGCGAGTAGCTGCCCAAAGTCCGCTGCATTCGATTCGAAATGCGTATCCTCGAAAGGGTTAGCCCCGACGCGTATGCTGCCAAGACCTGCTCAACCGCGTACCAGAGGGATTCCAGGTCCGTTTCTGGCGGGGCGTCCGGTCCGAACAGCGCACCCTGCCGCGCCCGCGGGCTCATATCAGTTGGGCGTCACGTCGAAGCGGGTGTAAAACGCTGGGGGTCGGCAAAGCTCAGGTCCACGACCGGGTCCCTGCCAAGCGCAAGGTCCGCCGCAGACCTGCCCATGGCCGGGCCAAGCTGGATGCCGTTACGGCCTGCGCCCGTCGCAACAACTGCGCCCTCACAGCCCGGCAATGCGCCGAGAATCGGCAGACCGTCCGGGGCGATGGGACGGAGGCAGGCGGTCTGCTGGACCAGTTCCGCGTCTTCCAGGTAGGGCAACACCTGCAAGACAGACTGCAGGACGGTGTCGCGTCCTTCCGGAGTCGGCCTGTCGTCAAATCCCACACGCTCTTCGGTCGATCCGGTCCAGACCAGCCCGTCCTGCTTGGTCGTGGCATAGTCGGCGCCCCACGAGAGCGACACAAGAATTGGCGGCCCTGGCGCTCTCAACCTGATGATCTGGCCCTTTAAAGGCGCGATCGGCAGCGAAGTCAACGCGCCGCCCGAATCACCGCCCGACCACGGCCCGGCCGCGATGATTGTCGATCCGGCCGTATATTCGTCCCCGCCTGAGCGCACACCCGTAACGCGACCACCAGACCGGACGAGGGACGAAACTTCACGATTGTGGAGTTGTCCGCCTCGTCGTTCGGCCGCCTGCCACAGGGCCAAAGTAAAGCGATACGGCTCTACGTCATACGACTCCCCGACGTAAAGGCCGCCGAGAAGGTCTGCTGAAACGCGCGGTTCGATGTGAGCAATTTCGCCATGAGTCAGCCATCGCACGTCTGTCGAGTGGTCATGGGCAAGCCGCCGGTACTCGTTGCTGTAAAAATCCGCCTCGCGTTCTGTTCGAGCAAGGGAGACACGGGGGTTGCGGCGATACCCGGTGTCCATCCCCGACTCGTCGTTGAGCGACGCTCCCAGTTCTACGTGCAGACCTTCCGAGTACTCGAAGAGACGATCGAACGGATCGTCGGCATGGCCACCCACGGCCCTCACCACTCCGCCGAACGCGAAGCCGGACGCGTGGCCCGCAACGGAGTCTCGTTCAAACAGGGCAACCGATGCGCCCTCACGTGCGAGGTAGTACGCGGCGGAGCATCCGACCACGCCGCCGCCAATCACTATTACGTCGAAACTTGCGGCCAAATTTCACCTTGTCCGGAATGCTGCGTAAACCTGGTTGCCCCGCCGCAGCCTGCGCCGGGCCGCGCCGGAAGCCTGCGCGGCCTTCGCAACGTCCCTGGCGACATTCCTGGCCACCGACCGGTCGAAAACACTCGGGATGATGAAGTCATCCGACAGATGCCTCTCGGGGATTACCGATGCTATGGCTCTGGCCGCGGCGACCTTCATTTCATCGTTGATTTCCCGCGCCCTCACGTCCAGCACACCTCTGAACAGACCGGGAAAGCAAAGGGAATTGTTGATCTGGTTGGGGTAGTCCGTCCTGCCGGTCGCCATGATCCGCACGTTGCCCGGGATTTCCTCGGGCCATATTTCAGGGTCGGGGTTGGACAGGGCAAACACGATGGCGTCGTCCGTCATTTTCGCCACCTGATCCGCCGTCACCAGGCCCGGGCCGGCGAGACCAAGCATGAAGTCTGCGCCCTCTAACCCATCGGCCATCTCGCAATCCAGATTGTCCGGATTGGTGTTGTCCGCGAACCACCGCTTCATCACGTTCGAACCGTAGTCCCTGTTCCGTGACAACGAGCCCTGCCTGTCGAAGCCGATGATGTTCTTGACACCGTAGTTCATCAGGATCTTGGCACAAGCGGTCCCGCTCGCTCCAACACCGAAAAGGGCCACCTTCAGGTCCTCCGGTTTCTTCTTCACGATCTTGAGCGCGTTGATCAGTCCCGCCAGCACGACCACGGCGGTCCCATGCTGGTCATCGTGGAAAACCGGAATGTCCAGCTCGTTTATCAGGCGTTCCTCGATCTCGAAGCACCTGGGAGCAGAGATGTCCTCGAGGTTTATTCCTCCAAAGCCCGGTGCTATCGCCTTGACGATTTCGACGATCTGGTCGGGGTCTCTGGTGTCCAGAGCCAGCGGCCATGCATCGACCCCTCCGAACTCCTTGAAGAGAAGGGCCTTGCCTTCCATCACAGGTAGGGAGGCTTCCGGCCCGATATCCCCTAGCCCAAGCACCGCGCTCCCGTCCGTCACGACAGCGACCGTGTGCGCCTTGGCCGTGAGAGACCACACCGCCTCCGGGTCCTCGTGAATGCGCATGCAAACCCTGCCGACTCCGGGGGTATAGGCCTTTGACATTTCGTCGCGGGTCGTCACCGGGGTCTTGGAACGCATCTCGATCTTGCCGCCGATGTGGAGGAGGAATGTGGGGTCCGAAACGGCCCCAATCGTTACGTCGGGAACGGCCTTGACGTGATCGATGACGGTTTGCCCGTGATCCAGACCCTTTGTATTGATGGTGAAATCCCGGACCATGTTGCCGCCCGACGTAGAGACGACGTCCACCGCCGACACGTCGCCGCCCGCTTCCCCAATGGCGGAAGTGATTTTTCCAAGCATGCCCGGGTGGTTCGGATACTCACACCGAACGGTGAGGCTGTAGGCAACGCCTGGACCTGGACCTGGACCGGCCATTAAAACCCCCCTTCGCGCTGGCGGGTGGGCGCGGATGGATAATGATCTACTCCCGACAGTCGCAGCAGCGCGATATTACCACTGGCAAAGACCTGCATCACCAACCGGGAGCCGATACTACCCCAACCTACTAACGACCTGCACGGGAACCTGCTCTTTCGGGTTGGAGCACGCACCGCTTTCTGGAGCCGGGCAATCTTCATCGGCGGGAAACGAACAGGTTACGAATTAGAAACGAGGGGAGTTCCAGGAAAAGGTAGACTCGTAAGGTGCAAGAAACCGAAGCTAACTATTTCAGGGGGAACCATATGGTCCAGCAGGCCAGTCCAACCAGTCCACGAAAGTTGAGGGGCAGGATCATCACTTGCGAGATAACTCGCAGGGAAGACCTGACCGAAGATTTGTGGAAAATCTGGCTTGAGCCATCCCAACCCTTCAAGTTCAAGCCGGGGCAGTACTGCACCATCGGCGCCGAGGACATCGAACGACCTTACTCGATCGTTTCGTCTCCCAATGAGCCCCAGATCGAACTGTTCATTGAGATGGTCCCGTTGCCGGACGGCAATCTCACGCCGGTCCTGTACAAATTGGGCGTGGGCGCCACGCTGACGCTGCGACCGCGGGCCAAAGGCATCTTCGTATTCAAACCCGAATACAGAAATCACCTCATGATCGGCACAGTCACCGGCACGGTCCCATACGTCAGCATGCTCCGAAACCACGAGGAAGAGGAGATCATCGACGATTACAACTACTACGTGCTCGAAGGCGCGAGCTACATGGACGAGTTCGGTTACGACGAAGAGTTGTCGGACTTCGCAGCCAGGTACCAGAACGTCGAGTTCGTGCCGTCGTGCTCCCGGCCGAACGAGGACCGTAACGACGGATGGCAGGGAGAACGCGGCCGTATCAACACGTTGCTCGAAAAATACGTCGAGCAGTTCAATCTCGACCCATCCGACACCTGCGTCTACGCGTGCGGCCATCCTCAGATGATCGAAGACGTCAAGGCGCGCGCCCAGAAAGCCGGCTTCCACGTAGAGGAAGAACGTTTCTGGAAAGAGGACGACTAGCCGTCTTCAACGTAGAGCTCAGTCAGGCGAATCGTTCCCCCATCGTCCAAACCCGCCTCTAAGCTACCCTTCAATTGACGATCGGAACTGCTTACCCAGCCGCCTCGCCATTGGCGGCCGTCTTGTGTCACCGACCGTGAAAGCCGGTAACATTCGACGCGGCCCGCCCAACCGCGGTCCCACAATCAGGTAACACCCGCTACCTTTACCTTGAAGACACATGAATCGGGCGCACTTTCGGCGCCCCCAAGGGAGAAACAGCAATGGCTGGAAAAATCGGATTCGTTGGACTCGGCATCATGGGCAAGCCGATGGCCCGCAACCTGATGACGGCCGGATACGAGTTAAGCGTCTACGACCTGTTCCCGGGACCGGTGGACGAACTGGTTGCCGAGGGCGCGTCCGCCGCGGCTTCACCGGCCGATGCGGCAAGCAACACCGAAATAACTGTGGTGATGGTCCAGGATGGCCCCCAATCGGAGGTCGCCTGCCTTGGGGAAAACGGCATCGCGCAGGGCGCGTCTCCGGGCCATCTCGTCGTCGACATGAGTTCGATAGCGCCCGGCGTGTCACAAAAAATCGGCCCCGCATTGAACGAAGCCGGTATCAACTTCCTTGACGCGCCCGTATCGGGCGGTGAGCCGTTTGCAATCTCCGGCGATCTCGCCATCATGGTAGGCGGCAGAGCAGAGGACTTCGAGACGGCCAAGCCGCTCTTCGACGTGGTGGGCAAGTCGTCCGTGCTGTGCGGCGGTTTCGGCGCAGGCAACGTCACCAAATTGGCGAATCAGATATGCGTCGGCGCAAACATTCACGGCCTCGCAGAAGCGTTGGCGCTGGCCACCAAGGCGGGTGTCGATCCTCAAACGGTATTCGAAGCCATCAGGGGCGGCCTGGCCGGCAGCAACGTAATGAACGCCAAGGCCCCGATGATGATCGAGCGAAATTTCCAGCCGGGTTTCCGCATCGAACTCCATTACAAGGACATCAACAACGCCATGCAGACCGCAAGGGAACTGAATATTCCTCTGCCGGTCACCGCCAACCTTCAGCAGGTGCTCGGTTCGTTGGTTATAAACGGACACGGGACAAACGACCACGCCGGCATCCTGAAGTATGTCGAGGCGGCGGCATCGGTAGAGGTGAAGCGGCCGTAGTACGGCAACGGGAATAATCCTTGTCAAAGACCCGGCGGATCGTCTCGCCGGGTCTTTCGCTTGTTACATGCAGAGAACCGTCCGTCACTCAGCGGCCGGCGGCGTTAAGGGCCCTTCCCGTCTCCAAAGGGTCGCCACGGCGACCGCGGCAACACCGGACATCGCGGCGCCCAGGATAAACACGATTCGCGCTCCGGAAACGAATGCTTCGGCCACTGCGCCGCTGGCGTCTTCAGAGATTCCGGCCAGGTCCCCAATAACACCGCGAGAGAGCATCACGGCCGTGATGATAGCCGTTGTCGCCGCGATGGCCGCGACCTGGGTCGAGTTTCTGATCACGTTCAGAAATGCGGCAGCCGAACTGTAGGAGGCGGCGTCCACCGCTGACAACGTGATAGCCGATATGGGAGTTACCCATATCCCCATTCCCAGCCCTCCCACAGCGCTTGCCAAGGCGATCAGCGCCAGCGGGGTATCACTGGAGAACATCGCGAACATTGCGCTGGAAACTACTCCCAGCGCGAGCCCCAGCACTGCGAAGCGGACGCGGCTCCGGTCGAACAGACCACCCAGCAATGTCGCGGCGAGCGCCGCCCCGATGGCGCCTGTAAAGAAGACCAGGCCTATCTCGACAGACGAACGTCCTTGAACATCCTTCACAAAGAACGGCACCAGGAAGAACATTGCCGATACGCCAACAAATCCAAAGCCGCGGGCCACAATCGCCAACGAAAACACTCGACTCCTGAAGTGGCTTAAATCGAACAGGGGATCATCGCACCGCAGTTCCCACCACACGAACGCCGCCAGGCTGAAAATACTGAGTCCGGCCGTCCCAAGTATCACGGGTGAATCCCAGCCGACGCGACTACCTTCGTTCAGCGCAAATATCCCCAGGCATATCCCGCAAGCGGCCAATAGCGACCCCATCCAGTCGAAGTTGATACGCGTCGGTCGTTGCGCAAGACCAATTCGCGACTCTTCCAAGACGATGTGGGAACTGACGTAGCAGGGCACCGCAAGTACGGCCATCACCGAGTAGACAGCGCGCCACCCCGCGGCGTCGATCAAGAACCCGCCAACGAGCGGGCCGACCAACATGCCAACTGTTGATGCCGCCATCGCTCCCCCCAATGCCCTGCTCCGTTCGTTTTCGGGGAACACCGCAGCACAGATCGACAACATCTGAGTAAATACGATGGCCACACCCATCGAAGAAATCATCCTTGACGCGATGAGGAACGGGACGGACGGCGCAGCCCACGCCAGGATTGAACCCCCTGCCAACATCGCTATCCCCGCAAGTTGCATGCGCTTACGGCCCGTCAGATCGGCCAGCCTTCCCATCGGGAGCAGCATTCCGCTGATGGTGAGGGCGCCGGCCAGGGGGATCCATGCGGCCGCCGCAAGGGACAACCCAAAATCGCCGGCAATTGTGGGCAAGGCAATGTTGGAAAACGTAGTATCCACGGCCGCGATGAAATTGGCTCCGGCGAGGACCCAAAAAATCCGCCAACGCCCGGCAAATGGGTCGCTTACAGCCCTCGGGCGCGGCGGCCGCGCGTTCTCGCTGCCAATAGACCGAACACTGTCGCTATCGGCAGACATGTCGTTTTCGCTCGTCGGGACCGCCTGATCGGGGTAAGGATGGGCTAGCTGGGGCAGGCATGTGCGTTACCTCGTGCTGCGTCATAATCCGACGTTTCACACTCGTCGCACATTCAGCCACCGACTGAATCGGCAATGTAGGTCTCCTAACGGGGACAGGCCGAAACACAAGCCTTTTCACGTGTTGCGACGGCCGCTAGGGTGCACGAGTGGCGGCTGCATCGTATAACCAGGCAACTCAGAGTTGGGCGTCAGCCTCGCCGGGATGGCCGGATGCCGCTCGAACAGACAGGGCGGGTTCAACGCGCTTACCGCCCCGGAAAGAGGTTCACACCCCACCCTGCTGAGGACCCGCCGACTCACCGGCATCCGGATCTCTGGAGACATCTTCGAGGAATTTCTCGATCTCCGGCGGCAACTCCACCTTTTCATTCTCACTTTGCCCCGCCGGCGTCTTCGACTCCTGGTCGTACTCGCCTTCGAATCGCTTTACCAATTCCTGAAGTTGAGTGTTGCTCGACATCGCGCTGCCGACCTGGCCATATTGCCGGTCTCCCATGGCGATCTCCGGCAGCCCTCTCCCAAATCCGTATTGGGAACTCAAGACCCTCAAGAGTTGCGCCGCTCCGGCATAGTCGTCATCAAGCTTCAGATAGAGCGGCAGGTGCACGATCAGGCTAAGTGTTTCGACGCCGACCTCCAGCCGCGCCCGGTCGGTCAACTGGCTCGTAAGGCTGGTCGGACCCTGATAGTTGCTGCCTCCGATGCGAACCCCGCTGAAGTCATCCGGCGGGGTCCAACCTCTTGCGGAGCCGGTTACTCGAAGTGGCCGCGTGTGGGGCACAGAGTCGTACATACCGCCCACCAGCACGTACCGGGAGACTCCCAACTCCTTGATTAATTTCAATACGCTGTCGTTGAAGTCCTCGGCGTTCATGTGCGGCTCCATCATCTGAATCAGCAGGAAATCTGGTTCATCGGGCCTGCGCCCTGCCATGATCGTGGTGTTTGGCACCTTGACCACTCGCCGGTTCTTGACGAATTTCATCTCCGGCCGGTAGCGCGTGTAATCGTAAAACCGGCTGGGACGGGCCAAGCGACCGATCTCGCGAGCAAACGTGAGGCGGGCCAGGCGGCCGAGCACGATCGCGCCGACGTTGCCTACGTTCACCCAGGGGCGCAACATGACGATGCAATGCGGGTTGCGTAACGGCGGGTCGGGCCGGTCTATTTCAAAGTCGCCGATTAACAGGTGACTAACTCCCGATCAGGGATCCTGGGAATGTCAACGATACGCAATTCGTGAATGTGTCAATACGCGTGACGCTGGCTCGTAGTTCGACCGGCGGGCCGGCGCCAGGCGGGCGGTACGCACGAATCCATTGTCCGTGATGACGATGACCTCCCGCTCCTGTACGTCGCTTCCGGTCTCGGCATTAGTGTATTCAGATTTGAGGCGTATGGTCGCACACCTCAATTTATCCTGTATTGTGCGCCCTTCACGGCCCGAGTGTAATATTTCGACGCCAAGGCCATGATTCGCCGAACTGATCTGCCCTCGTAAGTCTCATCGCCGAGACTGGCAGGCGCGAGTTCCGGCCTGTGCCCGATTGACAATTTTTCAGGACCACAAGGTAATACTGCAATGACATTGAAGATGGTTTTTGTCCCTCCGCAATCAGATGCCGTCAAGTCGTGGCTGCCGCGGCTTCTCGATTCAGTACCGGATGTTTCGTTCGTCGCCCCGGAATCCATGGACGAAGCGCGACGGGAGATCGTCGATGCAGACGCGGCGTTCGGCACTATCCCCTCCGACGTGCTTGCGGATGCCGGCAAACTGCAGTGGCTACAGGCGCCGGCTGCGGCCCCTCCGGCGGGTTATTACTACCCGGAACTGATCAACCACCCGGTTACGGTCACGAACTTCCGTGAGATCTACAACGACCACATCTCGATCCACATCATGGCGGTGCTCCTGGCATTCACAAAACGGCTGCCCGATTACTACCGGCAACAAGCAAACCGCAACTGGAATCCGCTGAACGAAAGCCGCGACCACGCGCTGTTCCTGCCGGAGACCACCGCCCTCATAGTCGGCGTGGGAGGCATCGGTGGGGAGACCGCGCGGCTTTGCGACGCCTTTGGGATGAGGGTGATCGGTGTCGACGCCAGGCGAGAGGACGTGCCCGATGGAGTGGCCGAACTTTGCAGGCCGGACCAACTGGACAGGCTCTTGCCGGAGGCGGACTTTGTTATCGCCACTATCCCGCACACGCCCCACACCGAGGGTCTATTCGACGCCGCGAAGTTCAACCTGATGAAAAGCAGCGCGTACTTCATCAATATCGGCCGGGGTATGACGACGAAGCTTGACGATCTGAATCAGGCGCTTCGCAGCGGTCAGATCGGCGGGGCCGCGCTCGACGTCTACGAAATAGAGCCGTTACCGGCCGACCATCCGTTGTGGGACGCGCCAAACACTATCCTGACACCACACGTAGCTGCCTATGGACCGCATCTTGAAGAGCGACGCTACGAGATCGTTGCCGATAATGTTCGCCGCCTGATAAGCGGGGAGCCTCTCCGCAATGTCGTAGACAAGGAAAACTGGTTCTGATCCTCGGCCTCTCGCCCACCGTCACCTTGCGGCGGATCTGATAATCGCGGCCGGTCGATCACGCCTTTTCTGCTGCGAGCGCACGCAAGCGGGGGAGCACTTCCTCGCCGAGCATTCGGATCGTGTCAGGCTGATTGGTCGACGTTATCTGCATGACGACGGCTTTGGCGTCCAAATCCGTAATTAACGGCGCGTATCTGTCCACCAGTTCATCAGGACTCGCGGCGACCTGGAACATGCCGATGATCTCCTGGCGTGACATGGCATCGGCGCGGCGCCTGAGTACGGCAGGATCGACGGCCGACAACCGCCCCTCCACGCGTAGACCCCGCCACGGTCGCAACGCCTCCCACGCTTCATCTTCGTCACCCGCGTAGGCGCACCAGCGCGTAGCGATGATGACAGGCGGCGGGCGACCGGCCTCGGCCGCGGCCGCATTCGCCGGCGTGACGACCAACCGAAGTGTGTCCGCGGGGTCCTTCACACTGGTAATGATGCCGTCGGCATGGCGGGCGGCGTTGCGGGAAGATCGCGGTCGCCCGGCGGCCATCCAGATCGGTATCGGATGAAGCGGCGGACTGTACAAGCGGGCGGCCTCGGTGCTGTAGTAGAGGCCTTCGAATGTGACTTTCTCGCCCGCGAACAGCGCCCTGATGATGTGAATCGCTTCTCTTATGCGCCCGATCCGCTCCGAAAAGTTCCCGAACGAGAACCCCAACGGCCCTTCGTTGATGTTCTCCCCGGTGCCGATTCCAAGCTCGAATCGCCCGCCGGAAATGCGGTCTATCGTCGCCGCGGCCTGTGCCACTATCGCCGGGTGATGCCTGAATATCGGCGCAATGACGCCGGTGATAAGGCGGACCCGTTCGGTGGCCTGGGCCATCGCCGCAAGAGTGGAAAATGCGTAACCGGCTGCCCCCACGTCGTCGACCCAGGGATGGAAATGTTCAGAAACGAACACGCCGTCGAATCCGGCCTTCTCGGCAAGCACGGCGTGATCTACGAGGACTTCAGGCTGAAACTGCTCGTGGCCGCAAAAATAGTGAAATCCAACGTTGGTCATGGCCGCCTCATCATCGCATACGGAGACCCTCAACATGACCTCCGCCAGCCGTCGTTCGAACGTTCATTCGCGGTTCCATCGACGCCACAACACCGTCCTTGTGCGACGTGTCAGCGACGGCGACCTGCCTCGCAATTTGCATCGATAATCGACGAACTGATACGCTTGCGCCGCAAAACGTTATTGGGTTCGCCAAAAATTGGGTGGACTTTAGGGGAGTTCGGACCTGCCAATTCGTTTCAGTGACGAATCCGGTAAATGCGCACCGCTCCAGGCTGTGGCCGAAATCTGGCAATCCGGAAAGAGATCATCATGAACCGAAAATGGCAACTGCTCATCATCTCGCTCATTGGCGCGCTTGCGTTGGTGATCGTGGCTTGCGATGGAGGAGACGAACCGGCAGCGCCCACTTCGGCGCCGGCACCAACCACAGCGCCCGCGCCAACTACGGCGCCCGCGCCCACCACGGCCCCTGCTCCCACTTCGGCGCCGGCTCCTACGGCGACCACGGCCGCGCCCACTGCGATGGCCCCCGATAAGGACGAACCGGTTGCGAGGAACCGTACGCTGGTCCTGCCAATGGGCGGTTCGGTTATCGCCAACCACGAAAACTTCAATCCTTACGCACTCGGGAACCAGATGGAGCGGTTTGTACTGTCCAAGGGTTTCAACGAGATGATGTTCTACGGAAATCTCAACACCGGAGAACAGTTCCCGTGGCAGGCGGAATCCTGGTCGTTGGCGTCGGACAACAAGACCGTCACGATCAAGATCCGGGACGGTGTCGTGTGGAGCGACGGGACGCCTTTCAGCGCCGACGACGTGGTCTTCACGATAACCGAGATCAACGGAGGCGGATCGAGCCAGGGAAACCTCGTGAACGTTCCGTTCGAGTCAGGGGC
The DNA here is from genome assembly GCA_965262065.1 of Dehalococcoidia bacterium. Taxonomy (GTDB): domain Bacteria; phylum Chloroflexota; class Dehalococcoidia; order Lucifugimonadales; family Lucifugimonadaceae. The sequence goes on from OZ253497.1 coordinate 166,809, forward strand.
CGTGGAATCGATTACGGCGATAGACGCCTCGACTGTCGAACTGGTCCAGGCGAAGCCCAATCCCAGATGGTTCTGGAAGAACTTCGGCATCGCGCACGAAAACCACGTGCCAATGTTGCCCAAGCACATCTGGGAAGGAAAGGACCTGGAATCCTTCACGTTCTACGATCCGGACCAGGGCTGGCCAGTCAACACCGGCGCATTCGACCTGTTCAGCACAAGCCCACAACAGATCATCTTCGACAGACGCGACAACTGGTGGGGTGAGGAAACGGGTTTCTGGACAGAGGCTCGCGAAGTGGAACGGATGATATTCGTCCCAAGCGGCGACAACCAGGCAACCACGCAGATGCTCATCAACGACGAGGCTGAAACCAGCATCCTGAACGTCGGCGACTTCCTGGCTGCAAAGGCCCGAAACCCGAATCTCAGGTCATGGTTCCAGGACGGCCCGATCTGGGGACCGCCGGACGGCTGCGTGTTCCGTTACACGCCGAATAGCCAGAAAGAGCCCTGGAGCGACCCGGACATTCGGCGCGCATTGCAGTACGCCACCAACCGCGACCAGATCGTGGAACTGGCCATGGAGGGCTCGGTCAACACAGCAGTGCTGCCGTTTGCCGAGTATGGAGGCGTACAGCGATACATCGAGCACGTGCAGGACCTGGTCGACCAGTACAATCCTGGCGAATACAACCCTGACAAGACTGCTGAAATCATGGAGTCCAAGGGTTATGCAAAGGACTCCGACGGATACTGGGCGAAAGACGGCGAACGTCTGACATTCGTCGTCAACTCGGCCGCATGGCGCGACCATCACCTGCCCCCCGCGGTCCAGCAGTGGAGGGACGCCGGGTTCGACGTAGCGTCGAAATCCTGGGACGGGGACAGCGCCATGGAGTCTCTGCTTTCCGGCGAATGGGACATCTACAACGAGGTCCACTGCGGCAGCCTGACCGACCCGTTCGAAACCCTGAACGACTTCCACTCGAAGTGGTCCCGACCTGAGGGCGAACCGCAACCGTACAGGCACGCCACGAGTCGATACTCGAATCCTGAGTACGATGACATCATCGACAAGATGGAGGCCATGGAGCCGTCTCCGGACGACCCCGCATACATCGAACTTTTACGTGCGGCAGTCGAGATCTTCCTCAGAGACGTACCGGAAATCGTCTGGGGTGAAGAGCGTCACGCGGTGACATTCAACGAAACTTACTGGACCGGGTGGGCGACTGAAGAGAACCCGATCGCAGGTCCGTTCTTCTGCTGTTGGTCGTCTCCGTACTTGATCATTTTGGAGCTGGAAGCCGTCCAGCCCTGACGAAGCGTTTGAGTACGCGTCATTGATCAGATTCTGGCAAACTGGGCGGCGAGGGGTTAGACCCCGCGCCGCCTTGCCGATACTCTGACAGCGCGTCATTGACTCCCTTGTCGTCCATGCGCCCCGATAGCGAACAGGGGCGGAATCTCGCGGGCAGAACGGATTCTCCAATGGGCAGCGGAACGACACTCAGAGCCCTCACCACTGGCCTGCTCGCATCACCCCGGCGCTCGGGGCAATGCAATTGACCCTGCTTGCCGGCGCTTCCGCCAGGCCCCGGTCCGAATGACTCAACAAAGACAATGACTCTCGGATACGTAGGAAGACGACTCGGACTGTTCTGTTTCATCGCTGTGGCGGCGTTCAGTCTCAACTTCATGATCCCCCATATTCTGCCCGGAGACCCCATCCGGGAGCGGTTTACCACCCTCCAGGGATATGGCGGCCAGTTCAAGGCGGATGTTGAAGAACTAATCGCTATATATGACAAGAAATTCGGATTTGATCAGCCGCTGTGGAAGCAGTACCTCAGGTATTGGGGTGACGTACTACGCGGAGATCTGGGCCAGTCGGCTTCGCACTTCCCGGCCGAAGTAACCACCATGCTCAGGATTACCCTGCCCTGGTCGGTTGGACTGCTGGTCACCGCGACCGCTATTTCTTTCGCGATCGGCACCCTCCTGGGCGCCTTGCTGGCTTGGCCGGCGTTGCCTAAAGCCTTTCGCGGAAGTCTGACGAGCACGGTCCCGTTGATGATGGTCGCAGCATCAATACCGTCGTTCCTGATCGGGATAGTGCTCGTCTTCTTCTTCGTAATCATCTGGAATTTCTTCCCGCCGGGCAGAGGAATTGCGGTCGGGGTAGAAGTGGGATTTGGCTGGAAATCGATATCAAGCATGATCGATCACGCCTTTTTGCCAGCCATGTCGATGGTATTGGCGACGGCGGGACTTTACGCTCTCACCATGCGCGGGATGATGGTTACCGTGATGGGCGAGGACTACATCACGCTGGCAAAAGCCAAGGGTCTGAAGGGCGCCCGCATATTCCTGTGGTACGCGCTGCGCACCGCCCTGTTGCCCCAGGCGACGGCCCTGGCCCTGTCGATCGGCCACGTGGTGACCGGTTCGATTCTTGTCGAAACCGTGTTTGCATACCCGGGAGTCGGTAATCTGCTCTTCGAGTCCATCCGATCAAACGACTTCTTCATGATCCAGGGCATTGCTGTCATTCTTATCCTTGCGACCGCGGTGTCGCTGTTGTTTATGGACCTTCTATACCCGTTAATCGATCCAAGAATCCGGTCCGGCCAAGCGTAACGCAGGCAATGTTCCAGCAGGTCTCATACTATTCGGCTCGACTTCGACCTATGTCGAGGATTCGGTCTACAGCCGGTTGGATCAACTCCAACCGCGTGCTCGCCGCAGGGCTCCTGTTGGCGGCAATACTCTTGTTCGTCGGATACGTGGGTCCGTTTCTCGTGGACCACGACAATGCCCGACTGGGCGCTGCGACGCCGCGACAGCCCCCCAGCGCCGAACACTTTTTCGGTACGGACGTGCAGGGCAGAGATTTGTGGACGTGGTGGGTCCTCGGAATGGGCCAGACCCTCAAGGTGGCGTTCATCGCCGGGTTTCTGGGCACGGGCGCAGGGCTAATGCTGGGCCTTATGGCCGGGTACTTTGGCGGGCTGCTGGACTCGTTTATCCGGACCGTCAGCGACGTCGCAATCACGATCCCGGCCATCGCCATCCTCGTCCTTGTTGGAGTCGTAGTCCGGGAAATGACCGTCGAGTTGATGGCCCTCATCGTGGCTTTCCTCACCTGGACGCAGCCGACCAGGACAATACGGTCGCAGGTGCTTACGTTGAGGGAGCGGGCCTACATCCACATCGCCAGGCTTAACGGCATGGAAGGACCTGAATTGATCTTCAGGGAGATCATGCCCAACCTGCTTCCGTTCCTCGCCACCCAGTTTGTGTGGGCTTTCTCCGTGGCCGTTCTCGCCACGGTGGGCCTCGAAGCGCTCGGACTCGGCCCCAAGAACGACGTGACCCTGGGTATGACCGTCTACTGGGCCAGATTCTCTTCGGCAATTTTGCGCAACATGTGGTGGTGGTGGGGACCCCCGATCGCCTCGATCGCCGCAATTTTCATAGCCCTCTACATGCTATCGATCGGTCTGGACCGATTCGCCAATCCGAGATTGCAGCGCAACTGACATTATGACCGGCAGTGCTCAAGACAACAGATCGGCGGCGGCTACGTCCATCCGGCAGGCCGCGGGCGCACAGGCGGAGATCGCGGATGAGAGCGGTGTCCTGCAAGTCAAGGACTTGCGAGTGCAGTACGGCACTCCCCGCGGCCCGGTCAAAGCGGTGGATGGCGTCACATTTACGTTAAGGCCTGGGGAGCGATTCGGACTCGTTGGAGAATCAGGGTCGGGCAAGACCACGACGGCGTTCGCGTTAATGCGGCTCATCGAACCTCCGGGGGAAATCACCGGCGGAAGGGCCCTTCTGGGCGGCGTGGATTTGCTGAAACTGTCCGACGAAGAGATGCGCCAGGCGCGGTTCGCCCAAATCGCCCTCATCCCCCAGGGGGCAATGAACTCGCTCAACCCGGTCATGCGGATCGGCCATCAGCTGGCAGACACGATCAAGGCACACGATGCGGGGACGCGTGAAAGGGAACTGGACGAACGTATCGAAGGGCTCCTGGCATCGGTCGGACTTTCGGCGGACGTCGCCAAAATGTACCCGCACGAACTCAGCGGAGGTATGAAGCAGAGGGCATGTATCGCTATGGCCATCTCCCTCCGCCCAAGCGTGATTCTCGCTGATGAACCAACGAGCGCATTGGACGTAGTGGTACAACGCCAGGTGCTGCAGACACTGAGACGAGTTCAGGAAGAGTTGGGTGCTTCGATCATCTTCGTGGGTCACGACATGGGCTTGATGGCGCAGTTCGTGGACCGCATCGGCGTGATGTACGCGGGCAAACTGGTAGAAATTGGTCCGGTCAAAGAGTTGTTCGGTCAACCCAAACACCCCTACACGCAACTCCTGATCGGGAGCCTTCCCAATTTGGACGCCAAGGGCGGTCTCAAGGGAATCCCCGGCATGCCGCCGTCGCTGTTGCAGCCTCCCCCGGGGTGTGCCTTCCATCCCCGATGCCCAAAGATGTTGGACCACTGCCCTAGTCTGATTCCCGAGCTGCGCCAGGATGAAACAGATCACTGGGTCTCCTGCCACCTGTATGGAAACGGCCAATGACCGCGTTACTGGAAGCTCGAAACGTGACGAAGGTCTTTGGCGGAGGGATGTTCAGACGAAATCAGACTGTGGCCGTTGACAACATCTCGCTGGAACTTGCCGGCGACGCGCCGACCGTAACCGTTGTCGCGGGCGAAAGTGGAAGCGGCAAGACCACGCTCGCTCGCCTGCTGCTAGGCATCATTCAACCGACCTCAGGAGAGGTTCTTTACAACGGACAAGACATCGGAAAGTTGCGACGCGCGGAACGAAAGAATTTCCGGCGGGAAATCCAGGCAGTCTTTCAAGACCCGTTCGAAGCCTATAACCCCTTCTACAAGGTTGATCACGTGATGACTGCGCCGGCGTCCAAGTTCGCTCTCGCCAAGACAAGCGCAGGTCGGCGCAAACTGGTGGAAGAGGCCCTCGAAATGGTGGGGCTGCGGCCCGATGAAACCCTGGGTAGGTATCCGCACCAACTGAGCGGCGGGCAAAGACAGCGGGTGATGGTGGCGCGGGCCCTCCTTTTGAGGCCGCGGATCATAGTGGCGGACGAAGCGGTTTCGATGGTGGACGCATCGTTGCGAGCCACAATCCTTGAGAACCTGCTCACTCTCAACACGGAGTTCGGAATCTCGATCATCTACATAACGCATGACCTCACCACGGCGTACCAGGTGGGGCAAAACATCATCGTCCTCTACCAGGGCGCCATGGTCGAGGCCGGAGACATAGAACTCGTCATCAAAAACCCCAAGCACCCGTACACGCAGCTACTGGTCAGTTCGATACCTCATCCCGACCCCGGCAAGAGGTGGGACGAGGAGGAAGTCGTCGCCGCAACGGGAAGTTCAGGTGGGGGACGAGAGCAGTGCCTTTTTGTGGACCGGTGTCCCCACGCGATGGATATGTGCCGGGACCAGTCACCGCCCAAGTTCCTAGTGGACCAGCGCAGAGCGGCGGCGTGCTTCCTGTACACCGATACACCGACGCTTGAAGAAGGCGAACTGAGCAGACTTATGAGCGCGTCTGTCGAAACTGCCGGGCCGGTCCCCGTCGAAAGTTCGTAGGAACGCCAAGGGCCTATCTCACAAAAGGCCGTCGTCCCCGCCGACGGAGCCCTTTGCGTGACCGTCGTTCCGGTCGCCGTGACCAAGGGGCGGACGGTCTGCCCCGCCACCTTCACCAAGATACAAGGGGCGGGGGTTCAACATCGAACAACATGTCGAATCTTGCCGCCATGCCTCTACACGATCGGTTTCGCAAATTTCTCCGGACGCGGCAATTCTCGTGCGCCGGGACGTTCTCCCGGCCTTCTTTGCAAGAGTCGAGTTGTGTTATGGCCAACCACGTCGGCGGAGGGATAGCAGACGACCATGCGCTCCATTCGTCACGACGTTTGATGATATCATACCGCACTTAATCCAATAGCACATATCCGATAATTACGAGAGTACAGATCCACGCAAGCGCGAAAGGGATGATGTAATTAATGGTCACCACATTGCCGTGAGGATTCCATTTTCTGATTAAATTGATTCCTGAGCCGAACCACAGTATGAGCATCAATGCAATAACTCCGTAACCCACCAATAAACTGTTTTGCTGCGAGGCATACGAACCACCTATTACAAAGTACAATTCTAATCCATAAAAAGCCGCGTGATAATTTGCCCAAAACCAAACAGGTCCTGACAACCAGACAAAATAAAGCAAGACATAGGACAGAAGAACCGCAAACCAGGGCACGCGTCGCCCGAGCAGTTCGACAAGCAAGAGAATCCAGGGAAGCAGTAGAAAAACGGAATATGCCGCGCCTGCCAGGGCATGCCGCCTCTCATTCAAACCTCTTCGACGTGCAACATGCCAAGAGATCAGGGCCGCGAATGGCGACCACAAAAGACCCGCGCCTGCGACTAAGACCAGTGTCGCGGTCACATAAAAAGAACCCCATATGATGATGCCGTCTATTAGAGTCAATTGAACACAAACGGACCAACGTACGCGGTATATCGACGGCCGTTGTTCCCCTCGCCACCGTAGTTATCGCCCCCATACTCTTTTTCACGAGGAATAACGAAAATCGATACCTTCGTGATTATCGTACCAGTGCCCGCAATAATGCGAAAGGCACAAGTGAGCCTGTCTCCGTTAGCGGCGCAGGAGTTGGGATCAGACTCTACCAAGATCGCGGGGTGGTCGCCGAAGTACCAGTCGACACCAAACTTCACCTCGGTAAGGGCAATGCGGACACAACCAGGCTTGAAGTCCCAACTAGCGGTAATTATATCCCCTGACTTACTGATAGTTAATCCACTGACCGTTGGCACCACTGGCTCACTACAGACCTTGAATCTGTCGCTTGATGTAAAGTCGTTAATATCTGCGTTGGTGACCGGCCAGCCTTTGTGATTGCGCTTTGCGACGCCATTGAAAAACACTGTTGCGACAGCATCATTGCCTGCCAAACAGGCTGAAAAGGCGTAAGAACCGGATTGATCCTGACATCCATTCCTAAGGATATCAGCCCTAAACTTCTCGTCTGCCAGCGACTTGTTCCTCGGGTTCCATGCCTCATCCAGCTCGCTGCCGTCCGGATCGTTTCCGAGAGGGGCGACTGCGTCTCCTCCTGCGAATTTCTGAAGGCTTGCGTACGCAACGTCATGCTTCAGGCATGAGGGCACAGGTCCTTGCGGCGCTATTGATGAGCACTTCCAATCTCCACGCTTGAGCCAGGCATACCGCCCGGTGGGACTGTCTATCTCCCGTTTCAATTGCTTCGCTTCCCTGCTGGACGCGTCGCCCTTTACCCAGAAGCTATGCGGGGTGTCGAATACCAGGCAATTGAGAACCAACAACTTGTTGCTGAGCGTCAACCGGGCACCGTTCACATTAGTTGGAAGGCACCCCAGCCCGGCCCCTTGTTCCAGAGTGACGTTCCGCGGCGCTGGAGCCCTTCCCCCCGAAGTACGTACGTATAGGGGCTGCTCAAGCGAGCCCGGTGTTCCAACAGTGGCCCCAAGATATGCTAAACGCTTTAGGGTGTCGGAGTCGCCCACGTTTGCTGCGAATTGCCTGCCTTGCGGAGTTTCCAGAAGAGCAGCGTATTGTAAGGCGTTCGCTGAACTCCCGCTCGTGAGAGTGGCGAGCTTCGAACGGTGCAGGCTTTGGTTTCTGCTGAACATCTTCGTTGCTTTCGAACTGCACGCACCGCCGGAGTCCATCTTGGATTTGGTCGCCCCCGTGTAATCGTCCAAAATGCCATCGAACGAAGTGTAAAGTGTCGTGGGCACAGGGATAGCTGTGTTTATGCACGTAACCAGGGCGGTCTGCGCGGAGATATAGTTCGCGTCTCCCGTCACGGCGGTCCTCAAAGCAGTCACCAGGTCCGCCATGATGGCCCACTCGTCCCACGTCACGTAAATGGCTTCCGACTCAGCGGACGGGACTGTGGTGTGCTGCACAATGACTTTGAACTTCCTTGTGCCCCTGGTTTCAAATGAGACTCGCTTGGTAGTCGATGTGGCCGGGGCGTCCAGGTTAGTCCACGTGTTACCCGATCCCTGTTGCCACTGGTAGGTCACACCCGAAGGAGCGTCTGCCGTAGCGGTTAGAGTCACAACCCTCTTGGTGGCATCGCCTGACTCCGGGTTGTCAGGGGAAGCGGTAATGGTTACGATTGTCGGCTTCCATTCGATTAAGACCCGAGCGGAGTCTTCCTTCTTGCCCGACGTATAAGTGGCTTCGACTTTGAAGACCCTCCTGCCGCTCGCGTCGGGAGTAACGGACTGGCTTGAAGTTGTCGAGGTCAGGTTGCTCCACTGTCCGGCCGAAAACTCCTGCCAACGGTAAGATGAGACCGCGCCGCGGGACGTGGGCGGTGCCGCAGTCATTGTTACGGTTTGTCCAATGAAAGGGTTCTGGAGATCTATCGCTATCATGGATGGTGGGGTCACGGCGATATCTTCAGGAGTGGCGGTTGCGACGGTTGCGCCCCCGCTAAGCAAGACCGCGTTTACGGTTCCGTCGCTGGCGTCGCACCCGTATAACGACGGTACGACACGGAAATTGTAGTACGGACTACCCGCCGGCACCGTTATGTCTTCCTGGGTGTCGGTACAGTCGCTGTTGAATCCAATGTCGCCGCCGCTTGTTGTAACGCGAATTGAATACCTACTCAAAGGATCCAAGTTGAACCCCCATCCGCTAACGGATACGGTCTCTGTGGCTTCGATGGAAGATGGGAGATTTGTTAAAAACAAGTACGTTGGCGGGGGTATGGCAGCCGACCAGTCGCTCCATGTGCCGCAATCGGTCCGTTCTGCCGTGGTGCAGTTCCTGCCGCGCGCCTTGAACCAGGAACCCGTGGGCTGGTACTGGAAGATAGCGGGCGACGTTATGGAGTCGTTAGACGTCGCCTGCAACGAGTAGGTCCCGTTCTCGGTGGCGGCGGTGTGAAGCTCGATCTGGTAGTAGTGAACCGATCCGCTGCTCTGGGTGTAGGACACCGATACGGTCAATATGGAATTCGCGTCGCGGGTGACAACCAGATTGGTGGGTGGGTCCGGAGTAGTCGGGGTGGCGGTGGGAGATGGATTAGGGGTAGCGGGCGGCGTGGCCGTAGTGGACGTCGGCAGTATCCGTGCGACGTTGGACCACCCGCTTCAGCCGCTGCAATTGGTCCGGGCGGACGTGGCGCAGTTCTTACCTCGAGCTTTGTACCAGTATTCCCTCTCCTGATTGTCGAAGTCCACGGGTGAGGTGGTGACGTTGGCCGTGGTCACTTCGGAGTAAATCCCGTTCTGTGTGGAGGAACTGTGTAGCTCAATCTGATAGAAATGAATAGAAGCGATCCGCGTAAACGTCACGTCAAGGTCGTTGTCGTCATTCGTCTCGACGCTGATGTTCAGGTTTGTCGGGGCCGCGGGCGTGGTAACTGTATTGGTGGACAACGGGGGAATCCGCACGGCGCCAGTCCAGCTCCACCCGCCACATACGGTCCGAGTGGAAGACTTGCAGTTCCTTGCGCGGGCTTTGTACCAGTAATCGCGCGTTTGATTGTCGAAGTCCGCGCTCGAGGTGGTCACGTTAGACGTGATCACCTTGGCGAAAGTCCCGTTCTGTGTTGAGGAACGATGCAGTTCAATTTGAACTCAAACGGACCGATACTCGCAGTGTATCGGCGGCCTCTGCTGCCTTCAATCGGGGACGATCCGGGCGCCCCTGATGCCGAGGTCGAGCCGCTCGATACTGTGGCGACTGCGTACGGTGACATAGAGACTCGTGTTCCACCAGCAGAGGTTTGTAACGTCCGTTCCGCCCATGGGATAACTTGCGAGCAGTTCGCCGCCGTCTACATCTAACGCATCCACCGTGCCGTTTGAGAAGCGTGCGACCCAGAGTCGGGCGTGTTCATCAAAGGCAATGCCGTCCACTGTGGGATTATCGAAACGGAATACGACCCGCCGGTTTGACACAGTGCCGTCGTGAAGGTCGTAGGAGAAGATTGCGTTCTCGCGGGAGACCGCAACGTACAACCGGTCGCCGTCTGGGTGTATGGCTATCCCGTTCGGGAAGTCGAGGACATCGTCCAGCATGGTGACAGGACCGGGGATTCCGTTTGGACCAATCTCGACTCTATAGACCTCACCCCGGATTCCCAGCGCCATAGGGCCAGGGTCTGTGAAGTAGACATTCCCAGCAAGGTCCAGACAAAGATCGTTGGGACCCTTGAAAGGGCGGCCGAGATAGTTGTCGGCCAGAGTCTCCATTTCGCGGGTTCTCGTATCGAAGCGGAGGATGCGGCGTCCGCCGTTGTCCGTGGCGATCATGTGCCCGCGGCCGTCGTATTTGAGACCGCCGGCGCTGCCGCCCGTGTGGACCCACTGACTCACAGTGCCGTCAGGGGTCATGCGCCCTATCGCGCCGTCCACGAGATAGTTGACGAAGTAGAGATTGCCGCGGTCGTCAAACGCAGGGCCTTCCGGAAAAGTGATGTTGGCCACGACCGGGTGTGGCTTGATGTCTCGTGGATCTGGCAGGTCTTTGTCGGGGCGCATTTCAATCGGTCTCCTATGCATCTGGTCCAAGCATTTGCATCTGCGAACAAGGTCGCGTAGCCGCTATCCTGCCCGTTCGGGCATCCAACCCCACGGCCGAGGTCCATCGGCCGGCTTGAATATCCGACCTGCTCGCACCGTGATCCGCGGCGACAGAGCCGCGTGCTGGGCCCGCAGGACGCCTCCAAAGTTGTCGCGGTATATCCAGTCGCCATCGACAATCTCCAGAATCGACAAATCGGCTTCTCTGCCCGGCGAAATCGATCCAAGTTGTTCGGACATACTGAGGACGGCGGCGGGCCTGGCGGTGGTCCGCAAAACTACATCTTCAAGCGAAAGGCCCAACGCCATGAACTTGTTCATGCACTCCGTCAGGCTGTGAATAGGCGATTGGCGGCCCGGTACGGTCAGGTCTGAGCTGATGGTGTCCGGCACGAAGCCCTGGTCCAGGATCATCCTGGCGCTCTTGAACGTAAAGTTCCGAATGCCGACGCCGGCATCGAAGATAACGCCGCGTTCCCGGGCGCGCCTGGCCGCGGCCAGTACGTTGCCGTCTTCGTCCAACAGTGAGCCGATCTGATGGCTGGTGGCGTGAGTAACTATGTCACCTGGTTCGAGGATGTCGTCGAGCAGGACCGGCACAAGTTTCCGCGCAACTTCGTCGTGCGTAATGTAGTCGCCAACGTGCATCATCAGTGGCACACCGCCGCCGTTGGCAATCTCCTTTGCCAACTTGGGCAACTCCGCGCCAAGCGCCGCAACGGCCGGGCCAACCATGCGGACCTTTACGCCGCGTACAAGTCCCCCGCTGCCAAGAACCGCCTCGATACCGGCTTCAACGTCGATGTCGTCCCGACTTTCGATCTCCGGTGCGTGGAAAATTCCGAGCGTGGCGGCATGGAGAAAGGAGATGACCCGAGTCGCACACGCCGGCGCTACGAAACGGGCAAATCCTCCCAGGTTGTATGCGCCGACTGAGCCCGCATCGACGACTGTGGTCGCCCCTCCCAAAACCCCCGCAATGTCCGGCTCCAGGTAGAGATCGTCGTCTCCGATCTTGCGCAGGGGGCCAGCGACGTGTGTGTGAAGATCGATCAGTCCCGGCAGGACCAGCGCGCCAGACGCATCGATGACGTTGGCGGCGCGGCGCGAATCGATGCCGCGGCCAATCTGTGCGATTAGGCCATCATTGACGGCGACATCCGTGACGGTGTCCAAGTTTTGGCCGGGGTCGAACACCCGCCCTCCGGTGATGAGTAGGTCTATTGTCTCTGAATGGATCAAAGTTGCGCTCCTCGGTCACCATCGGACTAACTCTGCGATGTCATTTTCACGCATAATGCCACGATCGAACCAACCGTCGATAATTTTGGGTCACCTTACGTTGCTGGACTGGTACCTGGCGGCCGGGTGTCCGGCGATTCCGATGGATGAAACTCGACGACGTGGCGATCATGGCCTCCAACGCTGACGGTCGGTCGCGACACACAACGATGAGGGAGGATCAGTGAGCGAGAAACAGGCCACTACCGTGTTGGGGCCAGTGGATGCCGATGAGCTTGGAGTCACGCTCACGCACGAACACTTGCTTTACGACCAGATAGCCTACGTGCGCGGGCCAGAGGACGCCGAAGCGGGAAGGCACGCCGGCGAATCCGTCCGGATGAATCAGCTTGGCGCACTGCGTCGCCGGGCGGCGTTGATAGCCGACAACGGCCGCAACTACGACCCATACCTGGCTGCGAGAGAGGTCGAACTGTTCAAGCAATCGGGTGGAGGTACGGTGGTCGATGTGTCCTCGAGGGGACTCGGCCGTGACGCCGCCGGGCTGAAGCAGATCGCCGAAGCCACCGACCTGAACATCATCGCCGGATGCGGGTACTACAAGGCCGCAGGCCACCCGCCCGATATGTCCGAGCGGACCATCGAAGATGTGGCGGCGGAACTGGTGCGGGAACTGGAGGTGGGTATCGGCGAAACTGGCGTTCGTGCCGGCGTTATAGGTGAAATCGCCACAGGGGCCCCCTTGTACGACGTTCCGATGGACGTGTGGGACCTGACCGGTCACACCGACATGGTACCCAACGAAGAAAAGGTGCTGCGCGCGTCTGGACGGGCCCACAATGAGACCGGTGCGCCCATATCCGTCCACATCTACAACTACCGGCCGAATCGGTTGGCCCATCACGCCCTGGACATACTCGAATCGGAGGGCGGCGATCTTGAACGCGTGACCATCTGCCACCTCGACACGCGGCCCGATGCCGACTATGTCGCCTCTGTGGCGGACCGCGGCGCGTTCGTTGAATTCGACACGTTCGGTATGGAACAATACAGCGACTTGAGCTTTAGCCAAATGCCGCGCGACCTTGAACGGATCAAGCTGGTAGTCGACACGATAGAGCGAGGATACGTCGATCACATACTCATTTCGCACGATATATGCTGGAAGATGCTGCTCGTGGAGTACGGCGGATGGGGTTTCGCCCACCTGTCGAAGCACATCGAACCCCGGATGCGAAAAGCAGGCGTAACGGATGAGCAAATTCAAAAGATAAGGGTAGGTAACCCCGCCCGCTGGCTGGCGCATTGATGCCGTCAATCACGCAGAACGGAGGGCTGGCGTCGGCTCCCGGAAACGGTTGATCAGTTAGACGATTCGAACCAACGGTAATCTAGCCGCGACGGTCTCCCCACAGGAATCCGGCGTAAGGGTCTGGAGGCAAAAAATGAACAGGGCAAACGGTGACTACACGGCTTATTTCAATGGCGAATGGATGCCACTAAACGAGGTCAGGATCGACCCGCTGGACTCGGGATTCACGGTTGGGGACGTGGTTTTCGATCTGGGACGCACCTTCAGCGGAAAGAGTTTCCGCCTCAAGGATCATGTCGACCGGCTGTGGCGCTCACTCAAGTTCGTGCGCATAGATCCCGGCATGTCGTTGGACGACATGATCGATCTGAGCGAAGAAGCCCTTCGGCGCAACGAACATCTTCGGGGTGAAGCTGAAGACCTGACGGTCAGGCAGTTCGTCACCCGCGGCGTGGGCGCTGGACGGCGGCATCGGGCAGGATCGCCGACAGTCGGCGTGATCGTCCAGCACGTCCAATTCAGCGGGTTCGCTCATCTGTATGAAACCGGAGCACACGGAGTCATAGCCCGCACCAGGAGTCATCCGGCTGAGACCATCGACCCCAAGCTGAAGCACTACAGCCGACTCAATTTCAACCTCGCGGAACTCGAAGCGACTGACGTAGACCCTGACGGCTGGCCGATTCTCATGGATATGGACGGGTATCTGACCGAGGGCACAGGGTACAACATGTTTCTGGTCTCAAACGGCGTGATCAAGACCCCGCAGGACAGAGCGATCCTGCAGGGCATATCCCGAGGCATGGTCCTCGATCTGGCAGAACAACTCGATCTCGAAGCCGTTGAGGAGGACCTTCAGCCTTACGATCTTTACACTGCAGACGAAGCCTTTTTCACCGGCACGTCACCGTGCGTGTTGCCGGTCACAAAAGCGGACCACAGGCAGATCGGCGATGGCCGCCCGGGCCCGATTACCAGTCAACTGCTGGCTGCATGGGGCGAATCGGTCGGTGTAGACATCGTCGGACAAGCGTTGCACGGGGCAAAGCCCAGGTAGCCGTGCCGGGCGCGAGCGCGCAAATAGACCGGGTGTGTGGTCTGGAGCGGCGGACGGGATTCGAACCCGCGACCCCCTGCTTGGAAGGCAGGCGCTCTGCCAGCTGAGCTACCACCGCGCCGTAAGACGACCACTTCACGCAGTTTCGTTGCCTGCGCCGGAATTGTGCCCGCATGACTGGGGCCTGAGTTTCAGCATAGTTGCGGGTGATCCTCAGGTCAACGCAGGCGATCCACAACGGGCCGCTTTTTTGCCTGCGGTCGCCGTCCAGTGTCGAACCTGAACGCGGGGAGCACACCTTGACTCCGTCCGAACTATTATCGGTGCCGGTTATGCACTGCAGCGCGCACGGCTAAACTTGGCCGACAGAATTCGGAGGGTAACATGCTACTCGTAGGAAGAACAGCGCTGGTGACCGGCGCCAGCTCAGGCATCGGCCGGTCCATTGCCATCGAATTCGCCCGCGAGGGCGCCAACGTGTCGATCGTCGACGTTCAGGAGTTGCCCAAACGTGGCAAGTACCACGAACGGGACGTGACGACCACGACCGCCCACGAGGTCGAACTCGTCGGCGGCAAAGCACAATTCCATGAGGCCGACGTGGCAGACGCAGAAGAACTGAGCCGCGCAATAGAAGCCACAGCGGAAAGATTCGGCTCTTTGGACATCCTCGTGAACAACGCCGGCATTCACGTTCCCGGTGGAGTTGAGGAACTCGCGGTCGAGTCGTGGGACAGGGTTATTGCGGTTAACCTGCGGGCCGCATACATCGCTATCAGGACCGCAGTGCCCCACCTGAAACGGTCCCTTAGCGGCCGGATCATCCAGATAGGTTCAATCCACGGTTACGGGGGCGGCCTCGGTCCCGCGTACCCAGCCACAAAGGCCGGCGTGACCAACATGGTCCGCGACGCAGCCGTGGAACTAGGACGGTACGGCATCACCGCCAACACGATCTGGCCCGGCTATATCGAAACTGCGATACAGGACTATCTCACTCCGGAAGATATTGCCGCGTACCAGGATTCAGTCCCTCTTCCACGGCTGGGAGTACCAAAAGACATAGCCCGAGCGGCCGTATTCCTGGCATCGGACGACGCGGAGTGGATTACCGGCGCAACCCTTGTCGTGGATGGCGGCCACCTGGCGCGGACCTGATTACTTGCCCCGGCGGCATGGTGCTCAAGATCTGCGACTAGATCGGTCTCAACGGGATGTTCTCGGGCTCTTCCCGGGTACACCTCCAGCATCCTTTCGAGCGATTGTTACAGTGTGCAGTGGCCCGAATGCCGCCGTATTCACGGTCCGAGACATCGTATTGATGCCCCATAATTACCGGTAACACATCTTGACATCAGCTGAACAATGTATCATGATGCCTAAATGAGAACCACACTTACGCTCGATGATGACATAGCGCACTCCCTGAGAGAACAAGCAAGGCTTCTTAACAAGCCGTTCAAGCAGGTGGTGAACGATACGCTGCGCCGCGGAATGTCGCCCGGAGTAAGGGAAACGCGGGGCCCGTACAGGGTCAGACCGCATCACAGCGGATTCGCCCCCGGCGTCGATCCAGAAAAGCTGAATCAGCTGAACGACGAGCTGGAGGTAGAGGACTTTCTCCGGACCGACAGCAGGTGATAGTTCCAGATATCAACCTGCTGATCTACGCCCACGATGCTGAGGCCGACAGACACGACTCCGCCAGGCGATGGTGGGAAGACCAGGTCAACGGCCCAATCAGTATCGGCCTTCCGTGGGTCGTAACGACCGGCTTCATAAGACTGCTGACTCATCCCAGAGTGCTCGCCCGCCCAGCTACCCCCTCACAAGCAATTGACTATGTGCTCGAGTGGTTCCAGTTCCCCCACATCACACCGATCAACCCTGGCGCGGACCACCTCACACACGTCCAACGTTTATTGGTCGCCACCGGTGTCGGCGGGAACCTGACAACAGACGCACACATCGCAGCGCTCGCGATGGAGTATCAGGCTGAAGTCCACTCCAATGACAACGACTTTGGCCGTTTCCCCGGAGTGCGATGGCGCAACCCCCTCTGATCGGGGGGGCCTGCACATCAATCTTTCGCTGCCCTCAGAGCCGGACCTGTCTGGCAACGCCAGGCAACTAAACGGATACGTCTGAGATCAGTACCCACATCGGCTGCCGGCCAACGTATGTCGTCGTCAAGTGCGTAAGGCGGCCAGACGCCTGATCGATGCGGTACGAAGCAAGCTCGCCCGAATCAAGGCCGCCCACAAGCATGCACGCGCCTGAAGGATCTATGCCAAATGCCCTGGGCGTCGGAAGCGTGGGCTCGGCGCCAAGGAATGTCAACGAACCGGTTTCACCGTCTACTGCGTACATAGCAATGCTGTCGTGGCCGCGGTTCGACGCATACAGGTTGCGGCCTGACGTGGTGATCCGGATCTGCGCGCAAGTATTGTGGTCGTCAAAATCGCCGGGAAGCGTGGAAACGGTCTGGAACGGCGTCAACGTCCCCGTAGCGCGATCGAAATGGTACGCCGTGACGCTTGAGCCCTGCTCATTGTCGAAATAAACGAATCTCCCGTTGGGGTGGTAACAGTAGTGCCGGGGGCCGTGACCATCCGGTTGCTCGACCCTCGACGGTTCGTTGTCCGACAGCCGGCCAGATTCGGGATCAAACAAAAACTGAAGGATCGTGTTCGATTCGCCCACGTGTGGCAAAAACAAGAATCTGTTCGACGTGTCCACTTGGACGCAGTGCGCTTTGGGCATCGTCTGCCGCCACATGACGGGTTCGGGCAAGGTAGCGCCGGTTTCGTCAATTGCATGCACAGCAACACCCCCCGCACCGTAGTAGGCAGACAGGAGGAACCGCCCTGTCCTGTCAGTCGAAATAGAGCAGGGGTCCGAGTGCAACTTGATCGTCCCCAGGTGTTCGATCTGGCCGTTGGCGGGATCGACGCCAAAGGTCGACATCTCGTAGGTAGATCGTATAGCTGCATAAAGCCTCCGCCCGTCCGGTGAAATAGCGAGAGGCCCGGGGTCGCCGGACAGTTTTGTCTCTCGAACTACTTCGAATACTCCTGTCCGGCAATCGAGGGCGAGGGTGGCTATCTTGTGGTCGCCCGCCAGTGAGACGTAGGTGATTAGTCTGGATCGCATAAATGTCCGCCGTTAACGGTGAAGACGAGATGGGCGCGTTGTCATCCCGCTACCAACTGGTACTGATCCGACGCCTGTCCTCCGGCCGGCAACCCCAAAGGCATCCTGACGTCCAGAACTAGCGGCCGGCCCTCTCGTTCTACGGTGTCCAGGCCCTCGGATACCGCGTCGCCAACGCGTGCTTCGTCATCGACCTGTCTTCCCTCGACCCCGAAAGACTCCGCCAGACCCACCACGTCGATACCGTCCAACACCACCCCTTCGTAAACGCCTCTTTTGTTCATCTCCCCTCCGGCCCCGTCAAACGCGCCCGCGACGATGCCGTAAGACCCATTGTTGGCGATGACGTACAGCACCGGTATCCGGTGATGTGCCGCCGACCAAAAGGCCGAGTCTGAGTAGTACACAGAACCGTCTCCGACAAGCCCTATGACCGGCAAGTCGGGGGCCGCCAACTTTGCGCCGAGAGGCGCTCCCATACCGTAGCCCTCGGATCCCCCCGCAGGCCGCGCGTACATGACCGAACCGCCGTCGTCTTTGACGTTGACGCACTCCAACGGCACCGCGAACTGCTCGGTTGTTATTATCCCGCCGCCAGCTTGTTCGAGCGCTGCGTCGATCGCGTCCAGAAGTGCTATGGGGCCAACCTTGCCCGTATCGAGCGCTTTGGGTTGTAAACGGGTCCTGTTGGCTGCCTTTAGCGCGGCAGCCCGAGCCCTTGCCAGTGCGCGGCGTTCGTCGTAGCGGGCGAGATCGAACTCACTCCGCACCAGTTCGTTAAGCCGCTCCACCGTTCTTCTTTCATCGGCATACACAGCGAGGTCCAATTGAGGGATGTTCTTGAAGACCTCTACGTCAGACCCAATCGCAACTACGCTCTTGGCGCTCTTGAATTGATCGAAATCTGCCGCGCCGCCGCTGCCGCCGTGCCTAACCCCAATGCAAACAATGTGGTCAGGTTCGAGATCGACTACCGGGCCGCGAAGGTAACCGCAGTGGAGTGGATGGGCGGGGGAAACGCCACGGAGGTCCCCCCACATCGTCGCCACCGACGCTCCAAAGTGCTCCGCCAAAGCAGTCACGGCGCGCTCCCCGCCGCTTTTCCACACGCCATCGCCAATGTAGATCAGTGGCCTTTCAGCCTCGTGAAGCCCGCGCGCTAACGCTTCCAGATCATCTTCCGAGGGGTATCCTGCCCTGACATCCCTGGTCGCGCCGTCGATAAGCCCGGTAGTAACTTCCTCGTTGCCCAGCATGCGATCGTAGACGGCCAGGTGGACCGGCCCCATAGGTGGCGTGGTAGCAACCATGATTGCTCGTTCGATGGCCGAGGGCAGCCCCTCCGGCTCGATGACCGTCCAGTTTGCTTTGGTGAATGGCGCCGAGATCAAGGTGGGGCCGGCGTTATGGCTAATGTCCAACGCGACGCGGTCTGCAAAGCTCCCGGTATCGCCGTGAAACGTCAGGACCACCACCGGCAGCCCACCGTTCCACACGTTGATCAACTGTCCCAGGCATTGGGCCAAACCCGAACCGAGATGGACGGACATGACGGCTGGCTCTCCCCGCGCCTGGGAATATCCACCTGCCATTGCGGTGACGGAACCCTCGTGCAGAGCAAGGATGCCGTGAATTCGGTCATTCGCGTACAGGGCATCGAAAAACCGTGCCTCCCGGGAACCGGAATTGTAAAAAAGGTGCTTTATCCCCGAACGCACAAGCTGCTCGACGATGATTTGCGACGGATTGCCGGTGAAGGTCTGGATGGCCATTTAGCGAGGTTCCTTCGTTCGATAGGTTGTTGGACGTGAATGGCGTTCAACTGGCATTGGTCTGCACCGTTCGACGTCGGGCAAAGTTTATACGGGTGAACCTGAGCGTGAACGGCGCATGATCCCTGGTTGAGCCCGCGAATCCTGCATGCCCCGACCCCAGAGGTAACATCCGCCTGCCTCTGGCCCCTGGTTGAGCCCGCGAATCCTGCATGCCCCGACCCCAACACCACAGAACGGGCGCTCCGGGTGATGATAACCAGCTAGTCGTCACGCTCGGCAGACAACTCACTGTAGTCACGAAACGCGGCCTCGTAAGAATCCGGCGTGTTGAGGTCGAGACGCACCACCCGGCTGTCGAAATCAATCAGGTTCATTTGGCCTGCGTGGCGTCTCACGACTTCCCGAATCCCCTGGTTGGCTTCGGTTATATCCAGCAGTTCCTGCCTAAGCCTCGCGCTGAACACGAGCGGATGGCCTCCCCGTCCGCAGTACCGCGGCGAGGTTACCGGAGCGCCCGACAGACGGTGGCTGCTGACCACTCGCCTGATGACCCAATCCGGACGCGGTTGGTCTACTGCGAGAATGACGATCGCCGTGGCCGCGGCGCTAACCGCTCGAACTCCGGCGCGAACCGACGTCGTTTTACCCTTTCTGAAGTCAGGATTTGGGACCACCTGGACCCCGTACGAGTCTAAAAAGAGCTGTGATACAGCCTCTCCTCCAGTGCCGGTAACCACGCACACTTCATCGACGCCCGCTCTGAGCAACGACGCGACCTGGTACTGGACGAGAGTCGTTCCCTCCCACCGCAACAACGGTTTGGGCCGTCCCATGCGGACAGACTCGCCTGCGGCCAGCAAGACTGCGCTGACGCGGGGTCGTGGTTCGGGATCGCCCCGGGCGACTGACGGGCAGGTGTTGGGCACAAGACCCGGTGACGGCAACCGCCCGGCTCCTAGTCGCCGACCGCTACCGGTACCCGGGGCTCGTTACCGGAGCGACGTTTCAGGTTTTGCTGAATCCGCTCCATATACCTGTCCTCAAGCTTCATCGAACCACCGCTGCCGCCGAGGCGAAATGCCAGGATTTCACCCATGATGCTGATAGCTATCTCTTCAGGAGTGCGGCCGCCGATGTCGAGGCCGATAGGAGCATGGACTGCCTTAACCCGTTCGATTGGCCACCCGCGCTGGAGCAACTCCTCATATATGAGGATCGTCTTGCGGCGGCTGCCGAGCAGGCCAACATAGCTTGCCGGCGTCTCCATCGCGGCTGCCAGCGCCGCGTCGTCGTATTGATGTCCGCGGGTTGCAACCACAATGAACGTGTTTGCGTTGATTGGCAGACCGCGAATGGTAGCGGCATACTCCCCCGCCCTCACGATGTCTGCCTCCGGAAACCTCTCGGCGTTGGCGAAATATTCGCGGTCGTCGACAACGTACAGGCGAAATCCAACGCTCTTTGCAATTGGCGCCAAAGCCTTGCTGACGTGACCGCCGCCCACTACGACAAGGGTTGGAGGCGTGGTAAACGCCTCAATGAAGTATTCGACGCCGTTCTCGGCGACGACGTAGTCGTTCTTGCCAAGCGCCATAAGTTCCCTTGCGCGCCTGCTTGCCTGCCTGTCGAGCCCGTCGTCCCCCAACGTACCGACGTTATTTCCATTCTCCCTGACAAGCATCTTGTCGCCCACACGAAGCGACGAGCCCTGAGGGGCCACCATCAGGTTGGCGATAGCAACCGGCTTACCGCCCTCGTACGCTGAAACAACTTCTTCTGCGTAGTCGAGATAGTCCGGCGCCTGCCGAATCGGATCGATCAGAAAGTACATGGTCCCGCCGCACACAAGTCCGTCTTGCGCCGCCAGGTCCTCGTTTAGCTGGTAGTCCCGCATCTCGGCGCCACCGCCCCTCTTCATGAGCTCCTGCGCGGCGAACCAGATGTCGCCTTCCACGCACCCGCCCCCAAGGGTCCCGACACCTGAACCGTCAGATCTCACCAGCAGTTTTGCACCCGGCTTCTGCGGAGTGGACCCCGAAGTACGGACTACCGTCGCAACGGCAACGGGGCTGCCCTGTTTGAGTTCTTCGACTGCTGCCCGGAATACTGGTTCCATGGAGCGTGCGCTCCTTCCTGGGAGATTCGTGGGCCGAAACGCCGTTTTGGTACGGCATCAGGCCGCACGGATGCGGCATCAATCCCGGTCTGATCTGTACTGAATCCAGAATAGCATAGCAACACGAAACCCCTGCTGAGCCTGCACGTCCCATGCTCAGGATCGTCGGACGCCATCACCGGCAATCGAACGGTCCCCGACTTCCGTTAAGACGCGCTGGGTGGCGCCAGGATAGCTAGCGAAGCCTGTGCGGCTCCAGCGCCTCGTAATTCAACTCGAGACCAAGCCCAGGCCGGTCCGGCGCGTATACGTACCCGTCCTTGATGGTGAGCGTCTCCTTGTACATATTCCCGTGCATCGGATCGACGGAGTCACGGTAGTACTCGAGAATCAACCCATTCGAAATCGCCGTCACCAAGTGGATGTGCACCTCCTGTGCTCCGTGGGGCGCGATGTCGAGATCGTTTGCCTGGGCCAGGGCCGCAACCTTCATGAACTCCGTCACGCCTCCCATGATCAGCGCGTCGGGCTGCAAAATGTCCACGGCGCGGTGGTTGATCATGTCCCTGAACCCGTATCGGGTGTATTCGTTCTCGCCCGCCGCAACGGGAATCGAAGTCGATTGCGTTATCTCCCGCTGGCCGATGTAGTCGTCCGGTTCCACCGGCTCTTCGAACCAGAAGAGATCGTACTTCTCGGCCTTGCGCGCGAACTCGATCGCCTGGTAGTGGCGGTAAGCGTTGTTGGCGTCGACCATCACTTTCACGTCGGGGCCGACGGTCTCGCGGACCACTCGCACTCGCTCGACGTCCTCGTTTATCGGTACCGCGCCGATCTTCATCTTCACCGCTCGCGCGCCGAGCTCCATGTTGACTTCCATCTCCTCGGCGAGTTCCTTCAGCCCCTTGCCTTCCTCGTAGTAGCCACCCGCGATGTAGGTGTCGATCTTGTTCGAAAAGCCGCCTAGCAACTTGTAAACGGGAAGCCCGGCGATCTTGCCCTTGAGGTCCCAGAGAGCGATGTCGATTCCCGATATGACACGGGTCGATATACCGCGCCTGCCGACGAGTTTTGGCCGCCACATCTCGTACCAATGGCGTTCGTTGTCCAGCGGATCGCGGCCGATAAGCACCTGCTTGAGGTGTTCCACCATGGCGACGCCGACATCCGGCGCGTCCTGGATCGACGCGCCGATTCCCAGGCCGGACAGGCCTTCATCTGTGTCTATGTGAATAACGTTGAGTCCACTGTGGGTATACGTATAGAGGCCATTGGTGATCGGCACAGCCCGTGGCCAGCGGAACACTTCTGTTCGGACGTCGGTAATCTTCAAGACGTTTGCTCCATCGCTGCATCGCGGGCCGGTTCGTCTCGCCCGCTGTCGTTGAGATGAGAGAATACTACCGGCGGACAGGCAGGAATGTAATCGTTTCGGACGCCCGGGGCGCCGTATCGAAGTATGGCCTTTGCCCCGGCAGACAGACGTCGACCGATCTCCGGGAGCGCGAACAGACGGTTGGCACCCTGTCCCCAAACCCACCCGATGACCAGGCGAACTGCCGCATCGGGAAGTCCCGTAAACGTGAATTCGGGGCAACTTCAAGGCATACTGTAAGAAGTGGACACGGGCCCGTAGCTCAGGGGTAAGAGCGGTCGGCTCATAACCGATTGGTCGCAGGTTCGAATCCTGCCGGGCCCACCAGAGTCTGGAATTGCATTTTTTCGACCGATTCGGCCGGGCGGATCACGGACCGAAGTGAAGGAATGGCCGCCAAATCGTCCAGGAAGTCCTCGAAGGTTGCAGAATCGCGCAAGGCGGCCACCGAGTCGTCAGACCATTTCAGCGCATCCGGGGAGATCGGCGAGATGATCGCGGACATGGGCGATTGGAGAGGCGAATGGCCAGCCGAAATCCGCAGGCCAATCCACGAGATCGATCCGAGGTGGTCGAAGATTGGAATTGGAGGGGGACTCTTATCTAGTCGCGCGAGGGGATGTACGCCAACGCCTTCAAGGAGAAGGTGAAGGTCACGTTCTTCCACGGAGCCCAGATCCCGTATCCCAGCAATCTCATCAACGCTGGCCTCCGCGGGAACATGTGGCGGGCGATAGGCACCCGTAAGGAAGGCAAGATAGACGAGACCCCTCACCCTTTCCGTAGGCCTTGATGCAGAACATAACGCCTCAAGTAGGCGTAGAAGGCTCCAGCATGGTGTACGATTAACAGGTACAGCGTGCCCAAGAGTTACGCTGCCCCCTCGAACCGACACTCTGAGCATCAGCAGTTTCTCCGGTATTCGACGGTCGCATCAAAAAGTGGAGAACCGCTATGAAGATTTACGTTGGCAATCTCAGTTATGACACAAGAGAAGAGCAGTTACGGGAAGCCTTTGGGCCCTATGGCACAGTCGGGGAGGCTACGGTCATTACTGACCGCGAGACCGGCCGATCACGCGGGTTCGGCTTTGTCGAAATTGCGGATGACGACGCTGCAAGGACGGCCATCCAGTCGCTCAATGGGACTGCACTCGACGGACGCAATGTGACGGTGAATGAGGCCCGACCTCGAACCGAACGGACGCGCTCGAGTGCCAACCGTTCCTGGTAACGGGTCACTGCCACACGGCGTCAATTGAAGTGGGCCTCTCGTGTCAAGAGAGGCCCACCCCGCGTCTTTCCTCTAAACACTTCTGGGGAAGGGCAATGGAAGCTTCGCCATGGCTTCCACCAGGCCGATGAGACCTCCTTGTTTCGCGATCGATCGTCGTGCCGATCACCGTCAGCATGGAGGCCGTCCGACTGGCGCCCGACCAATCCCTGGGCGGCCGCACGCCGTCGGGGTATCTTCAGTTCTGCCCTCTAAACTTGCGCTCACCTCAGCTGTCCCCAATGTATTGGATGCGTGCACCGCGCAGTGGTTTCTGTCGTTCGGGACACAGAATTTACAGGCTTGTAGGCGCCGTTGAGTAGCACGAAGGTTGACACAAGACACGGACTGCGCTCGCCGCATCCCACTTCTTGTTGGCCCTCGCTGATCCAACTGCGTTGCCATCCTAGATTAGGGATCCCGTTTTCGTATGACCAATCGATCTTCAGCTCCGGCCACCCGCGTGCGTCGAGCCAACCGTCCACAACACCAGGCCACTTGCGATGCCTGTGGGACATCCGCCACCCTCTCCTTCCGGCCACGCCGGAGCAAGCCGGTGTATTGCGGTCCATGCTTCAGTGTCCGCCGCCACGAGCTTTCTTCGATGGCCAGCGAAAACGCGAGCACGTCAAGTACTGCAAATGGGCAAGCCGTTGGTACCACCTCCACCCTTGGTCCCGTGTTTTCTGGAATACCTTTGAAGACCACCACCAAGGCGGCGATTGCCAGGATGAACATCTCAAGTCCTACACCCATTCAAGAGAAGGCTATTCCTTCTCTCATGGCGGGCCGGGATTTGATCGGGCAAGCGCGTACGGGGTCCGGAAAGACGCTGGCATTCGCGGTGCCACTAATCGAGCGGTGCGACCCGTCGTTCCGGGGGATCCAGGCGCTTGTGCTGGTGCCCACCCGTGAACTAGCCGTGCAGGTGGCTTCAGTCGTGGAGGCCTTGGCTTCTTCGCGGCAACTCCGCGTCACACTTTTGTACGGCGGTCGGTCTCTGCGACCGGAATACGCAGCGTTGAGGAACAGACCGCATATCGTCATTGCCACTCCGGGCCGGACGTTGGACCATCTACGACAAGGGACCCTCGACCTTGGTTCAGTGCGGTTCCTTGTGCTGGATGAAGCGGATGAAATGCTAGACCGGGGGTTTGCCCCCGACGTCGAGTCCATCATAGGCAAGACACCCAACGGGCGGCAGACGGCGCTTCTCTCCGCAACAATGCCGGAGTGGGTGGCCAAGACCGCTGCCAAGCACCTGCGGCAGGCAATAACAGTGAAGGTGGATATAGGTATACATTCGCCACCCTCCGTGGAACACCTCGTCTACACAATCCAGAAAGGCGACAAGCTGGAGGCCCTGCGAACGCTGCTGGACCGGAGAGACGATATGCCCGTGATCGTCTTTGGCAAGACCAAACGTGGCGTCAAGAAACTGGCAAGCAAGCTAGCGTTGGACTACCCGGTAGGAGCGCTCCAGGGAAACCTGAGCCAAAACGCACGCGAACGGGTGATGGCGGACTTCCGCTCCGGCACCGTTTCGATCTTGGTGGCAACGAATGTGGCGGCCAGAGGCCTGGACATTGAGGGTATCGGCCAGGTTATCAACTATGACCTACCGGACTCAGAGCTGTTGTTCACCCACCGCGCCGGAAGGACTGGCCGCATGGGCCGCTCTGGCGAGGCAGTAACGTTCGTCACGGTGGAAGATGAGCGGAAATGGCGAGCGATCGAGCGGGGCCTCGGCCATCGGTTCACCAAGAAGCCTTGGTATGGGGCCCGTAAGACGACATCACTTCGATAGCTCTGCATTAGCCAGCCGCGCAAGGGCCTGAGCAGGTTCACAAAGCCCCCAGCCACATCTCGACGACGGTACTGTCCACCGTCAACTCAGGCCCACCGTCACGTACTGTACTCATGACTCGTCCGATTAGGACGACCTCTGGGGCGTCTGCTCCTCCTATAGGCCTGTCATTCGGCGCAGGTATTGTCCGCTTCACGCCCTATGTAACCTTGAGTGCGTCCCGTTAGCCGTAGGTGCGAAAGGCATCCCACCCGTGCACGCCTCCAAGCATGCAGACGCCGTTCGGCACAAAGGGCGAAGGAATTCACTTAAGCGTACGCGGCGCTCTGAGGCAAAGGCTTTGACCCAAACACAGGTGACCCATAAAATGAGTCATAAAGCCTCATATATGACTCATAAAGGCGGCGCGATATGAACCAACTCACTGTCAGAGGATTCGACGACGAGCTCAGTGCCTGTTTGCGCCGCCTCGCAAAGCGGGAGGGGATTTCCCTGAATCAGGCTGCGTTGAGGCTGCTAAGGAAGGGCGCCGGACTAACGGACGGGCAGGAGCGCGCAAACACCGTCGGTTCTTCGCTTGATCATCTGATAGGG
This sequence comes from Dehalococcoidia bacterium, assembly GCA_965262065.1. Taxonomy (GTDB): domain Bacteria; phylum Chloroflexota; class Dehalococcoidia; order Lucifugimonadales; family Lucifugimonadaceae. The sequence continues at coordinate 193,191 of OZ253497.1, forward strand.
AAATGGACCGAGACAGAGGCCCTTCAATTTGACTCCGCTTTGCAAGTATTTGAATCCATTGACGAGGAGTTATGGAGATGAAGGTCCTCCTCGACTCCAATGCCTACTCACTACTCATGCGAGGACATGGGCAAGTTGCCGACCTTGCGCGGAGCGCTGAAGAGATCCTGCTCTCCGCGATCGCGCTTGGTGAGTTGATGTATGGCTTTCGGTGGGGATCGCAATTCGACAGAAATGCCGCCGACCTCCGCTCCTTTCTCGATAACTCTTACACGTCTGTCGTACCCGTTGGCTCGGTGACCGCAGATCGCTACTCACGGATAGCGGCTGCTTTGAGAGCCAAAGGGCGTCCCATCCCAACAAACGACGTCTGGATTGCGGCCCACGCGATGGAAACGGGTGCCGATCTTGTTTCGGCCGACCGACACTTTGAGCATGTTGAAGGGATTGCGTTGGTTAGAGTGACAGCAGTTTAAACATCCTCATTTATCTCCAAATGACGGCGTGACTCGTGCCGAGGAAACCCAACGCTCGATACCCACGACTTATGAACTGGCTCGTGATACCTGCCCTTACGAGTGCGGGCCTTTAGATGCCGGTTTCAGCACAAGCGTTTCGACGGTTGCCGCCTCAACGGCTTCGCCGGTCCACGGAATCGGCACGCCGGTGCCTTCCAGCCACGCGGGCAACAGATCATCGTAGTGCGGCGAAAGAGGGTTGCCCGATTGTCCGCCGGGCAAAGAAAACAGCGACCGGTCCCAATCGCCAACGTCCAACACCATACGCATGGACGGGACAACCCCGGGGCTGGCCAACGGGTCCTCCCCGATGGTGCCGGCCTGGGCGACCGTGTTCACGTCTCCGGGGCACTCGAACGGGCCGAGGTTGAAAATGACACCCAGAACCGGCATACGTCCCAGAGGGTGCTTTAGCGTAGCCGTACGCGCGCTACCCCACTGCCAGCGGACCGTGGGTTCGCCCAGCCGCCGAACTGCCTCCGAATACGCCGAGCCCAGCGCGTCGTCGATCTCCGCCTGCCATCCGTTACGGAACCAACCGGGAGGTCGGTTCTTAAGCAGGCGAGATACGCGGCCCACCTGGCGCGCAGCGAAGAAGGAGTTCCCGCTGGCCGCGTGGAGGCTGCGACCCAACAGCCAACGGGCTGAACGGGGCGCCCTTGCCCTGGCGACACGGCGAGACATTTCTGCCAGGAAGAGGTGGAACAAGGTTGCGCCCTCAGAATCGGAGGCCATTCGACCGTCCCAGTTCTCAAGAAGCTCGCGCGCCGCCCGGGTCTCGGCGCTACCGGAGGTCCCGGAAAGAACGATCTCCCGCATCTCTGCCCACGGCATCGACTTCACATCCATCTGCAGCGCGGCGGTCGAATCCACGTCCCAGTCCGAACGCTCTTCCAGCGCCTCCGCGATCCTGCCGAGACGGTATCCACCGATCCAGTCGATTCCCAAGAACGGCCCGGAGCCGTGCTGTTCGGGCTGGGTGTTCGCTGTTGCAACGTAGCCGCAAGCCGGGTTGAGGGAGCGCGGCATCTCGTCAAAGGGAACGCCTTCTTCTTCCCAGCCCGCGCGTGGGACCCATCCGGCGCCTGGCACGGTCCCGTAGCCGCGGCGGCGGCGCGGCGCCTGCCCTACCAACTGGTAGCCGACGTTCCCGTGGGTGTCGGCATAGACCAGATTGAGGGGAAGAATGGGCCAATCGGCGAACGGGGCGCGAAACTCCTCGAACGTCTTTGCCTCCTGCGTACCCAGGAATCCCCGCACGGGGAGCGAGTCCAGCCAGACCGCCCGCATCGAGACGGCGCCAAGTTCGCCATCCAGGGCGGGACTGATTATCGGCCCGCGGGGTGTGACCAGGACTTCCTCTTCGACGGGTTTGGCGCCCCTCACCCGGATCACCTCCCGGCGGGTCTCGCACTGTACGTACTCGCCGTCTTCTAAAACTGACCGGCCGTCGGTCCCGATCCGCTCCAGGAACAGGTCTGTGTTGTCGGTGAGCCCGGCGGTCACGCCCCAAGCGCAGTTCCCGTTGTGGCCCACCGCTATGGCCGGCGTGCCGGGAAGAGCAGCGCCGGCGACAGCCCAGCCCGGCGACTGCATCCGCGCCAGGTACCAGTGCGGCGGGACGGCGGGCGCGAGATGGGGGTCGTTGGCCAGCATGGGGCGTCCTGATCGGGTCCTGCTGCCTGACACGGCCCAACTGTTGGAACCGCCGCCCGTCCCAATCGTTTCCTGGAACATCGCCAAGTCTTCGGCCAGGCGTTCGGCAGCCTTGCCAGCGACGCCGGAAGGCGGCACGGCGACCGGGTGCCACTCCGGATATGCGGGGTCAAGATCTCGGAGCGCGTCCGGGCCGTCCAGGTTCAGGACCATCAACCTTGCAAGTTCGGAGTCCCAATTGGAGGGTATCGCGAACGACTGGAGCTTCAGAATGGCGATAACGTCGAGAGCCGTGAACTCGGTAGGTCGGGCCCGAAGCAGTACAAACTCGTGCGGCCGACGCGGCAGGCCGACGGTCCTGCCAGCGTTCACGCCTAAAGCGAAGGCGGTAATTATGGAAGCAACGCTAGGCGACAACGCCTTGAGCTGCTCCTCAGCGGCGCGGCGCAGTCCGACGCGCCGTAAAAGGCGGTCCGCCTGCAACGTCGCACGTCCAAACAGCTCCGACAGTGTCCCGGAAGCCGCGCGCTTCATAAGCTCGATCTGCACCGCCCGGTCCTGACCCTGGCAAAAGCCGAAACCGAAGATCACATCCAATTCGTCTTCGGCCTCGATCATCGGGATACCGTGGCGATCGCGGCGTAACGTAATCGACCCGCGGGGGCCTTCTACCTCAATTGCGCCGCTTGTAACGGGCAGCCGGGAACGGAGCAGCAACCGGAACAAAGCGCGGCTAAAGGGGGGCAAGCTAGATGCGCTCCGATCGCTCAACAAAGGGCTGCGGTCACAGTGTGGTCACCCAATGAGCGTAAATGATAGGCCGTATTCCGGCCTCGAGATTAGGCGATGCGAATTACTCAAGTGTGAAGACCACGCCGATGGCCATCCCGTCCAGTCAAGCCCACCACTGGAGCCACGGCACAACGGGAGAATCCACGCTGATCCTGGTTGAGGTACACCTGTCGACGGTCTGCTGATCGCGTTCCATTCTCATGCGGCCCTATCCCCAATCCATTCGTGGGCGTCACAGGAGTCCCTCCCCGCAATCGTGCCGGGACCTGGGGTTGAATAGAATGGTCGCGACGAGACTGTGAGGCGTTTGGACGGAGGTGATGGGGGATGCTGATAATCGACGGCGACTGCGCATTCATGCTCGGGGCGATGGAGCGGAACCGGGACCTGACTCTCCCGTTGGAGGAAATCCGCGCCGCGCCGCCGTCGGGACGCAACTGGGTCCCGAATATCCCCGACTCGGAGGCGGTGGTGTCGCTCCCGGAGTTCCGGCGTGGAGGGGTCGCAGTCATCGTCGCAAAATTGGCTGCACGCATATATCGACCGGGCAGCCCCATGTGGGGATACCGGACCGGAGACATCGCCTACGCAATGGCCCGGGGACAGGCGGCCTACTACCGGGTACTGGAAACCAGAGGCGAGGCGCGGGTCATCGAGACGAGCGGCCAGTTAAGCGAGCACATGGCGGAGTGGGCGGCGGCCCGCGACTACTCCTGCCTTCCCGTCGGAATGATCGTGGGAATCGAGGGCGCCGACCCCATACTGTGGCCGGAGCAGGTCCACGAGTGGTGGGACGTCGGCGTTAGGGTGGTGAGTCTGTCGCACTATGGCGTCAGCACCTACTCGCACGGCACGTCCACCGGGACCGGCGGAGGGCTGTTCTCCCCGGCGAAGGGCCTGCTACGGGAGATGGAGTCCCTGGGCATGGTCCTCGACGTCACTCACACTTCGGACGAGTCGGTCAGACAGGCGATGGACATATTTGCGGGGCCTGTGGTCGCCACTCACCAGAACTGCCGCGCTCTCGTGCCCGGAGAGAGGCAGTTCCCGGACGAGTTGCTGAATCGCGTGATCGAACGCGGGGGTGTGATAGGCACGTCGCTTGACGCCTTCATGCTCTACCGGCCCGGAATCGACTGGATGGATATTCCCGGCCTGCGACGGACCTTCGCCAGGGAAGAGGTCACCCTGGAGGACGTCGCCGACCACATGGACCACGTGTGCCAGCTCGCCGGCAATTCGCTGCACGCCGCGTTGGGCACCGACCTCGGCGGAGGCGTCGGCTGGAGCGGGGCGCCCCACGGCGTGGACTCGGCCGCCGACTACCATAAGATCGCGGTAGTCCTCGCGCAGCGAGGGCACGGCGAGGAGGACATCGCGAACATCATGCACCGCAACTGGCAGCGCTTCTACGAGAAGTGGCTGCCTGACCGTACTTCATAGAGCAATCAGGTGTGGGTGATCAGAAGGTCCGAATCCTCTCGGTCGCCGCCCATACTCATGACTGCGCGCGCCCTTCTTGTCAACCGATGGACCTGGACTCCGGGCTCCCGGAGTTGCCATCCCCGACCCTCCCCACGACGCCAACGCAGCTAAGTCATGATCAAGGAGCTACCACAACGCGCAGAGGTCGTAGTCATTGGGGCAGGTATCGTCGGGTGAGGCGCCGCTTATCACCTTGCCAAAATGGGTTGGAATGACGTGGTTGTACCGGAACGCGCCATCGTCGGCGGAAGTTCACTGGAAAGCATCAACAGTCACGATGTGCCACTCGGTACTGGAGCGCTTTGGTCCAAAAGTCCTTGGTGCTTCAGGTCTTCCCAAAGAGCATTGGGTACCGGGTGGGACGCCGCACGTACGTTATCCTCGACCTCCGAGGAACTGCGCACGCCCGGTATCGTCGAGGCGACGGCCGGATGGGCAAGACCAATTTGGAGCGCGGCAGCGTTGAGTGGGACACCGTAACGTTTGCAGACGGACCCGATACGGCGAGCGCGGTCGAGAATGTCGGCAGGGGCCTTGGCGTATTGATATGTTGCCTCGGGCGACAGGTCGGAAGCGAGAATGCCACTATTGTAGGGACCGCCCAGTATGACACTGATTCCCTTTTCTTGACATAACGGCAGTAACTCGGCAAGAGCAGTCTGGTCGAGCAACGTGTAGCGTCCCGCTATAAGGAAGCAGTCAAAGTCGCCCTCCCTCGCGAATCTCGCCGGCGTCTCCCAATCGTTCATCCCGGCTCCGATTGCTGTCACCACACCCTGTGATCGAAGGTCGGCGAGCGTGGAGTACGCCTCTCCAATGGCAGCCTCATAGTGGTCCTGCGGCCCGTGGAGCAGAGCGATGTCCACGCGGTCCATGGCGAGGCGCTGAAGGCTCTCGTCGAGTGACCTCATCACTCCGTCCCGGCTCCAGTCGAACACCAATTCAGGCTCGGCAGACCCTGAGCCGCCACTGCAGGGTTTGAGAAGCCTGCCGACCTTCGTGGAAATAACAAACTGTTCTCTGGGTATCCCCGCCAAGGCGCGTCCTATCCGCCGCTCGGACCTGCCCAACCCGTACATCGGGGCCGTGTCGAAATACCTGATGCCAGACTCGAAGCTGCGCTGGACTGCGGAAATGGCGAGGTCTTCCTCGTCGTCGGCAACGTCGTTGCCGAGCGGCGCGCCCCCAACGCCCAGCGTCGTTATGCGAAGTCCGGTGGCGCCGATCTCTCTGCTATCCATCGTGGTTAGTGTCCTTGTACTGCTTTCCCGGCGAGGCGGTTAACGTGTCTGGTCGAAGCCCTCGTGTCCGGCAATGTGACGGCCCTGCCAGTCGCGATGGGCAGCTTCGACCGTCTCTCTTTCGATATCCCAGAACTCCGGGAGGCCTATGGCGTTTTCGACCTCTTCCCTGACCGTTCTGGCCTTCTCTGGATCGTAGGTGGCGATACCGGTCTCAAGGATACCGTTGAGCATATCGGTGACGCCGGCGACCGATGCCACGATGGTGGCCAAAGGGAAGGAGATGAGCTGGAAACCGTATCGCCTCATTTCGTCCGGATGCATCCCGTTGAAGTAGGCCGTGCCTTCCATCACGATGTCGTTATCAGGATACGCTTGGCGGAACCGCTCCATATTCTCCTTGGTGCGGGTCATCGGGAGAACCGCGTCCACTCCCATCTCCTTGAGTGCCTTGACGCGGCGGGCAGCCTCCTTCCACGAGCCTCCGACCGCGTTACCGGCGTCGGTGCGTGCGAAGATCACTATGTCGTCCTCGCGTGCCTTCATGGCGAACTCGATCTTGCGCAGGAACTCGTCCAGATCCGTCACGTGTTCAAGACCACGGTGGTACGACGCCCGCTTTGGGAACACCTGGTCCTCGATCTGAATGGCAGCGATGCCTGCCCTTTCGAACTCCTGCACCGCACGGATCACGTGGATGGGGTCGCCGTAGCCGGCCCCCGCGTCCGACTTCACGGGAATGTCCACAGCACTGGCAACACGTCCCGCTACGTCTACCTGCTCGGTCATAGTCATGACCGGCTCGGGAGTGGCCAGGTGGGCGCCGGTCATCCATCCGGCGCATATACACGCTTTGAAGCCCAACCGCTGAACGATGCGCCCCATGAGGGGGTCATGCGCGCCAGGCAGCAGAATCGTCTCGCCCGTTGAGATAAGGTCGCGCAGCTTCTGCCCTGGTGATGTTTTGCCGGCCATAGCGCCTCCCGGCGTCTTGGGCACTCAGAAAGACATGCCTCTAGGGACCTTCGTCGTTGACTTGTGGGAGCCGCCTGGCTGGGGCCTCCAGGTAGGGGTTTGCTTCCAACGCCTCCACGTCCAGGTCGATGCCGAGTCCCGGCGTTTCCGGCAAATCGACGTATCCATTCACAACCTCTAATGGAGTCGCGGCAATCTCCCTTCCGAAGTCCTCAAGGTTGATGAAGCGCTCGGCCAGCAGGAAGTTGGGCATGATCGCCGCCAACTGGAGGGTGGCGGCCAGGGCGACTGTCGTGGTGTTGGAGTTATGGGGTGCGACTGCGACGAAGTATGCCTCCGCCATCGCCGCTATCTCTTTCAACTCCAGGATGCCGCCCACGTTCGCCACGTCGGGGTTGATGATGTCGGCGGCCTGTTTTTCGAACACTTCTCTGAACTCGAACTTGGTGTAAAGCTCCTCGCCGGTGACGACAGGGATGTCGATCTCCCGCTTTGCGGCGGCGAGCGCGTCGACGTTCTCGGCAAGAACAGGCTCCTCGTACCAGAAAGGGTCGTAGCTCCCGATCTCCCTGGCGATTCGAATGGCGTGCATTGGAGCAAGCCGGCGGTGCATGTCCAGCAAGATGTCGATATCCGATCCAACAGCCTCGCGCACCGCCCTGACGTTCTCAACAGTGGCCTTCTCGACTTCGCGGCTGACGAACGTGCGCCAAGGGCCGGGGATCGGATCGAACTTGAGCGCCGAGTAGCCCGTCTCGACTACCTGAACGGCTTTTTCGGCAAGCTGATCCGGGGTTGCAGCGCCGCCGGACCAGCCGTTCGCATAGACACGAACCCTGTCTCGGCATTTCCCGCCCAGCAGCGCGTAGACAGGCGCTCCCAGCTTCTTGCCGGTGATGTCCCATAGCGCCTGCTCGATTCCGCTGAGGGCGCTGTGCAGGTCCATCGCTCCCCGCCGGGCGGCGAAGTCATCGTAGGCCACCTGCAGGAAATGCTTGATGTTGGTCGGATCGCGGCCGACGAGGTATCGCGCTAACTGATCGACATGGGCCGCGACCTGGGTATCCTTATCTTCCTGCGTATAGCACTCACCCCAACCGTGAATGCCCTCATCGGTGTCCACCCTGACGAAGCAGAAGTTCTTGCCCCATCCCGGACTGGTCAAAAAGGAAGTTACGTCCGTTACCTTCATCGTGTGTTGCCCCGCGGCAGACCATACCAGACGACTTCAGCCGCATCGGCGACGTGGAACCGGTGGCGAAGGTCCTGGCCTCACCGCCCTAGACGTCTGCAAACTGCCCAAGTGAGGTTGCTGAATTTATTCCGCGTATATTTGCGCCTCCCAGCCAAAAGTTCGCAGAAACGTACGCTTAGGCCCACCACTTTAGAAACACCCTTTTAACCGGAGCTGCGTTAACTCTCCCAGCCTCGCTGAATGGGTTCGAATTTTTGGCAGCACATTACCAGGAAACTGATGCCGGTCCCGTTCGCGAGACCGGGCGCATAACCAGCCTCGACCTGATACGCGGGGTTGCGGTGCTCGGCATTCTGTTAATGAACGCCGTTTCCTTCAAGTTCGGCCACGGGCCCTATTTCAACCTGAGCGCGGGCGGCTCAGAGACGTGGCTCGACTGGGCCGTGGGCATATTCGGCGAGGTCTTCATAGACCAGAAGTTCATGGGGTTATTTTCGCTGCTGTTCGGCGCAGGAATGATTCTCTTCATCGACCGTGCCGGCCGGAGAGGAAGGCGCGCAGTCTGGCTGAACCTGTGGCGAAACGCGCTGCTTCTGCTAATCGGCGTTCTCCACATCCTTTTGTGGGATGGCGATGTGCTGATAGCGTATGCAATCTCTTCGGTCTTCCTGATTGCTCTGCGAAAACTGCCGAATAGGGCGCTCATCACCGTTGGGGTTATTGCGTTCGCTCTTTCCGTCGGCTGCGCGCTTCTCGCGCAGTATATTGCCGACACGACCAATGCATCGCTCTCAGGGTTGTGGACGCAGGGCGAATTTTCGGATGAAGAGATTGTTGGGCTTCCCGTCCAGCTGAGCTTCTTCCTGCGCGCACTAGGTCTGATGCTCGTCGGCGCCGGCTTGTATCGCACAGGGTTCATGAACGGCGGCCTACCTGCGAGGACGTACCGGCTGACCGCAATATTCGGCGTTGCCGTCGGCTTATCACTTGCCGCCGTTGGAGTCATCATCACCGCGGTAAACGACTACTCCCGCGAGATCGCCTTTATCGGCCAGATACCCAACACGCTTGGCACGATTCCTGCATCCTTGGGATACATGAGCCTCATCATCCTCTGGAACAACCGCGTGGACAACTGGCTCAAGCAGCGTCTGCGCGCAGTTGGGAGGATGGCACTGACCAACTACCTGGCGCAGACGGTGATGGGCGTACTTGTTTTGACAGTCGTGCTGGGCGATGTCGGCTTTGTGAACCGGGGCGCGATTCTGGTGTTTGTGCTCGCGGTGTGGGCGGTACAGTTGTGGTGGTCGCAGGCGTGGTTGAGTCGCTTCCTTTTCGGACCTTCAGAGTGGCTCTGGCGAGTCGCTACGTATAGAAGCGGACAGCCGCTTCGCCGCCCTCGGGACTCACAGCCTGCTGCATAGGAGAGCGTCAACCCTTGCAGAGCACATTGGGATAACCCTGTTACAGAGTGTAAGGCAGTTCTCGACCAACGCAGATGATTCGAAGATAGTCCCTTAGAATCGGTCTGATTCCACCCCAGGAGGTCTCTGATGCGTATCGACAGGTTCGAGGTCTACCACGTCGCCATGCCGCTCATCTACCCGTGGCGGACCGCGTACGGTGAGGACTACGACATCCACTCGGTCGTCGTCAGGGCCGTGAGCGGCGACTACGACGCGTGGTCCGAGTCCTGCCCCTTCCGCGCGCCCACCTACCTCACGGAGAGCGCGGCCTCCGTGTTCCACAACGTCACGGAGTTCTTCGGCCCTCACGTGATCGGCGGCGAGTACGATTCGGCGGACGATCTGAACGAGAGGCTGAGCATGTTCAAGGGCAACAGCTTCGCGAAGGCCGCAATCGAAATATGCTGGTGGACCCTCCAAAGCGCCATCACCGGCACGCCGGTCCACCGGCTCCTGGGCGGCGAGACGAGGGAGGTCCAGGCCGGAGCGGACTTCGGCATCCAGGACTCCTACGACATGCTGCTGGGCAACATCCAGCAGGCGGTCGACGCCGGGTTCCCTCGCATCAAGCTCAAGGTGGCCCGCGGCTGGGACCTGGAAATGCTGCGCATTGTCCGCGACGCATTTCCCGACACGACGTTCCACATCGACTGCAACTCCGGCTACTCGCTGGACGACCTGCCATTCTTCCAGGCCATCGACGACCTGGGATTGGCATTCATCGAGCAGCCGCTGCACTACGCCGACGTGTTGGACCACGCCGAGCTTGCCAAGCGGATACAGACGCCGGTCTGCCTCGACGAATCGATCGTCAGCATTAAGAACGCCGAGCAGGCGATCAGCGTCGGCGCATGCGAGTACATCAACATCAAGCCAGGACGCGTGGGTGGCCTGGCTAACGCAAAGGCCATCCACGACCTGTGCCAGGACGCGGGGATCCCGGTCTGGATCGGCGGTATGCTGGAAAGCGCGCTCGGCAGCGCCATATGCGTCGAGGTTGCCACCCTCTCGAACTTCACCTATCCCGGCGACCTCTTTCCGTCGTCGCGCTTCTACACCGAGGACCTGTCCGACCCGCCGATGGAGCTCACGCCGCAAAAGACCTTCCGGCCTTTAGAGGGACGGCTGCCCACCCCCGACCGGCGCCGCCTGGAAAAGTTAACCGTCCAATCCAGGTCCATAGCCTAGTCCTGCCCCGACATCTGGATCCCTACCTACGCCTCAGTGGGCGTGGGCCGACCCAGGAGGGGGTGATAGAGGAGGCGTTGGACCGGGCGGGTGTGGCGCCGTCGGGAGTCGACTACCTGGAAGCGCACGCCATGGGATCGGCTTTGGGCGATCCTATCGAGGTGAGCGCCGCGGCAAACGTGTACGGCAGGGGACGCGAACCGGACCACCCGCTGCTTATGGGCACCCAAAAGGCAAACATGGGGCGGCTGGGATTGCCGGTCCGATGACGGGTTCGTCAGAGCTGTTGCGAGTGCCTGCGAGGCTGGTCTGGAAATCTCATTTGCTGGACTGTTTGCGGGTGAGGCCAGGCGTCGAATCTCTATCCCTACTTACCCCTTCCAGCGCAGGCGGCACTGGATCTAACCTCCACGGCGACGGGCTGAAAGTACAAACATCAAGATTGGACATCGCTGACATGACCGGATAGGCGGGGGACGGAATAGGCTTAGGGGAATAACGTCAAAACAGGCCCGTTATCCGTTGCGCTGACTGACTGACTGGCCGGAAAGTGTCAGGCTCGAAATCGGCCGGCGGCTCCTCCCAGGCTGAGATACCTCGTGGACGGAATAATCGCCGCCAGCCGGCTCAACTCTCTGTGACGACGGGCAGTCGACATCTCTACGAAAGGAATCCGACATGAAGTCAACTCGAAAACCAGTTGCCGTCATCGTGGGGGCGACATCCAAGTGGCAGTCAGACGGCCGCAACACACATATGATCCACGGCGGGACGCTCGACGATAGCGAACTACCAATCGGAGTGCGCTGGGGCATAGGTGGCGCAATCTCCCTGAAGTTTGCAAAAGAGGGCTTCTTCACAGTGCTGACCACCCGCAATGCCGCCAATGCGGCTGCGTTGTCGAAAGCGATCCATGAACAGGGCGGCGAAAGCATGATCGTCGAGCTGGATCTCGCGTCTCGCGACTCCATATCGAAAGCGTTCGCCCAGATCCGTGACCAGGCCGGCGACCCAGACGTCCTAGTTTATAACGCCGGCTATTTGGAGGGGCGCGATCTCCCGCCGGAAAAAGAACTGCTGGAACACATTCCCTTCGAAATGTTCGAAACCGCGCAGCACATCTCCAGTAGCGGACCCTTCCTTGTTGCCAAGGAGGTGTTGCCAGCCATGCGAGAGCGAGGCGAGGGCACTATTCTGATCTCCAATAACTCGTCGTCGTTGCGGGGCAAAAAGCGGTACACCGGAGAGTCGTTGTACTTCCCGAGAGTGATGATGCGGACGCTGGCACAGACGTTGACGGAGGAATATTCCGAGCACGGCGTGCATGTTGCCAACGTGGTTGTCGACGGCACCATCGATTCTCCGGGCACCCAAGCCCTGCCGCGTTTCCGGCAGCAGCCCGAATTGTTGATCAATCCCATCAAGATCGCCGAAGCCTTTTACTATCTGTACACCCAGGACAAGTCCTGCTGGACGCACGAACTCCAATTGACCCCCTTTTCCACCAAGCCGAGCTTTTGACGCCGAATACCATGGGCCGGCGCGTGAGTGGAATACGACTACCTCGCGGAAACAACACATTTTCTCCAACTGGAGAAACCGGAAGAGTGTGCCGGCAAAGCGAATGGTCCTGATCTCTTGCTTGCTCCAGCCGGCGTGCTCCAATGGGTCCGAGGGCAAGCTCCACTGTGGTTCCCGTCCCTCTATCCCCCACCAGGCAAAGATCAGGCCGGAAACTTCCTGTATTTCGAAGACTTGCAACCTCGCGGTCTTGGGGTGGTCGGCATAGGGCGTGGCGACGCACTGGCCGGCTGCGTCGAACTCATAACCGTGGAAGGGACAGACGAGCCGGCCAGCGCATATCCGGCCTCCTGCGTCTGGCCCCATATCGGCGCCCGGGTGCGGGCAGTAGGCCTCGGCGACGCATACTCGCCCGTTCTCGTCGCACCAGGCGACGATGGTCTCCCCCATCCAGACCTTTTTGATGAGCTTGGCCTTCGAAAGGGCCTGACGGCTTGCGACGAAGAACCAGCCCTCGGGAAATGGGGACAGCGTTGAAGCGTACGCGATCGTCCTGCGTCGCGTTGACATGGTTCGTTACTCCTCACCCGTATTCCAGGGTTGACGGTTTCCTTGCCAGCCAAAGCGCCCGCCTAACATACGAGAACCCCCGTTCATTCCACCCCCGGCCGCCCGTACTCGAACACGCCCCGTGTCAGATAGGTCGTGATGCCCACCGATTGGCGAATACTGACCGACAGCCTGGCAAGATTGCCGAAAGATTGACGGAGGGCACGGCGCAGGTGACCGCGTGCCACTTCATACCTTCGGCGTTGGCGGGAACAGGCTCAGTAGTAACATTCCGCATCTTCAACATCTTTCGAGTTCGTTATTGCGGCCAGCAGAATGGCGAACAGGGACTAGGTTCCCGCGATCCTAATGAGGTTCTGGAACACGGTGATTCAATCTTGTGTCAACGGGGCTTGATCTCCTCGAATATCGATCCAATCTTCACATGGGCGGTCAGGCTGTTGAAGTGCTTTATTTCCCAAGCGGGCGAGGATCCCAGCCCCAACGCCTTCCCCCACCATTCGCGACGCGCCGACCAAAATTAGAATGGCGGACAACAGGGCCAATACTCAACGGCTGTGCAGCGGGAAAGCCCCGGTCGAAGGCAGGCTGATCTAAGGTAGTGAGATGAACAGACCAGACGATCGGGACCGAGAGATAGCAGAGCTGCGGGAACGCCTCACCCGCCTGAGTGAGGCCAGTCTCCGCATCAACGAGAGCCTTGACTTTGACGTCGTGCTGCAGGGCGTCCTCGACTCCGCCCGATCGCTTACGGGAGCCCAATACGGCGTGATCACGCTTCTCGACGATGCGGGACGTGTGGAGGACTTTCTCTCCTCGGGGATGACCGCAGGGGAGGCAGACGAGCTATGGGCGCTGCCGGGCGGGTCGAGCCACTTCGAGTACCTCGGCAGTATTTCTGAGCCGCTGGGGGTTCCCGATCTGCTCAGCCACATCAGGTCGATGGGCCTTCCCGAGCTGCGTCCCCCGGTTGAGGTCAGTCCGGTGGTGCCCTTCCTGGCGTCGCCGATCTTCCACAGGGACGAGCGCGTCGGCAACATCTACGTGGCAGAGAAGGAAGCGGGCTCGGAGTTCACCCTCGAGGACGAAGAAACGCTGGTACTGTTCGCGTCGCAGGCGGCGATGGTCATTGCCAACGCCCGCAGATACAGGGACGAGCAGCGGGCAAGGGCCGATCTTGAAACCCTGGTGAACACATCGCCGGTGGGCGTGGTCGTGTTCAACGCCAGAACCGCGGCGTCGGTGTCGTTCAACCGCGAGGCGAGACGGATCGTCGACGGCTTGCGGGAGCCGGAACAATCGCCTGAGCAACTCCTCGAGAATTTGACCTTCCGTCGGGCCGATGGACGGGAGGTCTCTCTAATGGAACTGCCGCTGTCCGAGGTGCTGAGCACCGGGGAGACGGTGCGGGCCGAAGAGATCATCCTCAGTGTCCCCGACGGGCGGAGCGTGACCGCGCTTCTCAACGCCACGCCCATCCGCTCGGAAGACGGGGAGGTCGAGTCGCTCGTCGTCACGCTGCAGGACATGACGCCGCTCGAGGAGCTGAAGCGGCTGCGGGCCGAATTCCTGGGCATGGTGAGCCACGGACTGAGAACCCCACTTACCTCCATCAAGGGCTCTGCCACGACCCTTCTGGAAGCCGCTTCCGAGCTGGACCCGGCCGAAATGACCCAGTTCTTCCGAATCATCCGCGACCAGTCGGACCACATGCGTCACCTGATCGGTGACCTGCTGGACGTGGCGCGCATTGAGACAGGCACGCTGTCAGTCAATCCCGGACCGTCGGACGTTGCGGAAATAGTGGACGACGCCAAGAGCAGGTTCCTAAACGAAGGCGGACGTGACAATCTCCACTTCGACCTGCCGCCGGACCTGCCGCCGGTGAGGGCGGACCGGCGACGCACTGTCCAGGTGCTGAACAACCTTCTATCCAACGCCGCCAGGTACTCGCCCGAAGGGTCTCCCATCCAGGTCTCAGCCGTTAGAGAGGGCGTTCATGTCGCGGTTTCCGTAGCGGACGAGGGAAGAGGCCTGTCGGAGGACCTCCTGCCCCAATTGTTCCGAAAATTCTCGCGAATCGACGGCGGGGGACGGGGAAGCGACATTGCCGGATCGGGACTGGGACTTGCTATCAGCAAAGGGATTGTAGAGGCGCACGGGGGCCGCATCTGGGCGGAGAGCGAGGGGCCCGGCCTGGGCGCACGATTTACCTTCACTCTTCCTTTGGTGGACGGGGAAGGGTTCGCCGGCCCAGCGACACGCGCCCCGACCTCCATCCGTTCGCGCCCATCATCCAAGGGAAAGGTGCGCGTACTGGCGGTTGACGACGACCCTCAAGCGCTCAGGTACATTCGCGACACCCTGACCAAGGCGGGATACGCCCCAATCGTTACCGGCGACCCGGAAGAAGTGCCCCGCCTCGTGAAGGAGGAAAAACCGCACCTGGTCCTGCTCGATCTGATGCTTCCCGGCAGTGACGGCATCGAGCTTATGAAGGACATCCTGAAGTCCTCGGACGTGCCGATAATATTTGTGTCCGTCTACGGCCAGGACGAAGTTGTCGCCCGGGCCTTCGACCTCGGGGCAGCCGACTACGTGGTCAAGCCCTTTTCTCCCATGGAGCTAACCGCCAGGATCAGGGCTGCCCTGCGGAAGCGGTTCGCACCTCATATGACCGAACCGTCCGAACCCTACTCGACGAGAGAGTTGCACATCGACTACCCCACACGGCGGGTGACGGTCGCCGGTCGCCCGGTAGATCTCACCGCCACCGAGTACTCGCTGCTCTTCGAGCTTTCGGTCAACGTCGGTCGGGTGTTGACCCATGATTATCTGTTGCATAGGGTCTGGGGACCGGAAAGGACTGGCACTCCCTGGCTGGTCCGCGACGTGGTGAAGAGGCTCCGCCGCAAGTTGGACGACGACGCGGACAACCCCAAATACATCTTCACCGAGCCCCGCGTCGGCTACCGCATGGTCACGGGCGAGACGCAGGAAGGGCTGGAGGCTGAGTGAAGCTGCCACGGTGCGGAATTTGCTGCATTGTTGGGTCAGGCACTGGCGACCGCTACGCTCCGAAAACGACAGGCGCTATTGAGGACAAGCGGCAGTAGAAGCGGGAGTGAAGAGGGTGTCTCAGAAGTCCTTCGCACATTTTCGTGTCGAACGCCTTGCGACGAGATTCCCGTTTTCACGGGAATGACTAGGAGATTGGAATACGGCGCCATATCTCATAGATTGGAATACGGCGCCATATCTCATAATTCCGCCGAAAACCGGAGTCTAAACAATCGTGACCCCAGAGGTCCCAGTATTCCGAAACAGGCTCGTTAAACCCGCCTTTACGATCCGAACTAGGCGCGCCTGCCGAACCGCGGGTTAAACCACGCCGTCTGCGCGGAGGGCTTTCAGGGCCCGTTCGAAGCCGACGACCGTTTCGTCTATGTCCACTTCTTCGTGGGCCGCCGAAACTATGAAGCCGATCCCGCCCATCATGTCTATCCCCTCGTTCAGCATGGCCAGCTTCAGAGGCCCCGATTGAGCCGCGGTTCGTTCCGCCAGTTCGGAATGGGGTAGCGTGCAGTTTTCACCGGAGCATTCACATTCGGCACCGAGCACGACGTGGATTATCGAAGCTATCCCGTGTACGTGCCCGGTCACTTCGGTCTTGCCCAAAGCGTCTCGCATGCCCGCCTTCAGACGTTCGGCCATGGCATCGGCCCGTTCATTGACAGGTTCGTTCGCCACCATCTCGAGGCAGGCTATTCCAGCGCTGGCCGACATTGGATTTGCGATGAATGTCCCCGGGTGTGACATATACGAGGAATGATTGCCGTGCGCCAGCAGGTCCATGATCTCTGCCTTTCCTGCGACCGCGCCCCCGGGCAGTCCGCCCGCCACAATCTTCGCCATCGTGGTCAGGTCGGGCATTACACCGAATCTTCCTTGCGCCCCTCCTCGAGAAAGCCGAAACGCCGTGATTACTTCATCCATGATCATCACTACGCCGCGGCTGGAGGTGATGTCTCGGACGCTTTCCAGGAAAGTGGGGTTATGCGCCGGGAACTGACCCCAGTGAGCCCCGGTGGGTTCCATGATGACGGCGGCGACGTCCGGATCTTCGTCCAGTACCTGGGCCAACTTGTCTATATCCGGCTCGACCACGACAACCGTGGACAGGGCTTCTTGCGGGATTCCAGCCTGCGTGTTTATGCCTGAGTCCAACGACACGTAGTCGTGCCAGCCGTGGAAGTGCTCACGAAACTTCACGATCTTGTTCTTGCCGGTGAAGGCGCGGGCGAGGCGGATGGCCAGGAGCGTCGATTCCGTGCCCGAAGACGTGAATCTCACTTTTTCGGCAGACGGGATTAGGCTGCCAACGAGTTCGGCCCAACGCAGTTCCTGCGGCGTAGCTGCGCCCATGTGGGTCCCTTTTATCAGTTGATCGCTCAGGGCTTCGTTGATTCTGGGATGGGCGTGCCCCAGGATCAGCGCGCCGTAACCCATCATGAAGTCCACGATTTCGTTTCCGTCTACGTCCCACTTGCGGCCGCCTTGCGCGTGTTCAACATAGACCGGAAATGGGTGTAACGGGCGCGACAGGTGCGCCCCGTTGGGTATGATCTGGTGCCCTCTTTCGCTCAGGCGGCCTGACTTCTCATATTTTTGCGCGTACCGCTCCACGATTGTTGACATCTACTTGTCCTCTTACCTGTTCCAATAGCCAGCCTTATATCGTTGCCGCCAGCGGGTCCCGGGTCATGGAATTCAGTGCTCGTGTACCGACCTGGTTCCGCGTCTTTTGACGCGCTGGAATCCCGCCAACTGTATCAGGGACTGATCGTCTTACGATGACCGGTAAACCGGTCGTTACTTCTGTACGCACCTTGCCATAGGTTGGATACCGTCGCCTGAGCCCGATACGTCATCGGGGCGGCCGTTCGGGGCTAACTCGAGCGCCTGTGGGCGTCGATAATAAAATCTCAGCCCCGGACACCTCCCACCCGATTACAAGCGCTTTCCCGCAATAACCACTGGCTCGCTCGGCGCATCGCCACGAGGTAGCTCTCCGCCGTTGAGTGCAAGACTCTTCGTCTTTGAGTGGATTATGATTCCAATGCGGCGTCCAGGGCTGGTTTGGTCATGCTGACAATAATCGCTGAGATCATCAATGCCGCTGCTCCGGGCAAAAAGAACACCCCAATGAAGTCGATCTCCAATCCTCCTACGAACCAGATTGGGACAGAACAATAGCCCAGGTAAAGGGCTCCCAACCCCCACATTGCTAGCTTGGCATGTCCCGACTGCGTACTCCGCCGCCAAGCCAGCCAGACCGCCAGACCAGTGAGGACCGCCGGTATCAGTAGTAGAGTCATCACTCCAGCGTCCAGGTATCGCATGAAGGGTCCCGGGTGTTGTCCGAATACAATCCCCCAACCTCCATCCGGAAGCAACGTTTCGGTGGTGGAGGTGAATCCGAAGGGCCAAAATACCACGCCCAAGAACGCGGCCCAGCTCAACATATGGGCTGTCAGAGGCGGTAACCACAAGCGTTTCATTCCAAACCTCCGTACCCGGTTCCCAAGCGCCAAGGGTGTCGATGTCCAGGAAATTGTCCGGCTAACTGGTCAGGGGAAATGTCCATACAAGCTACTGGAATAGCAACACCCTGCAGTGTGCGGCTTCTTTCTCTGGGTGGATATATGGGGGACACTTAGCCGCATCATACTAATTGGCGGCGTCACTGCGTATTCCCAACAGTCTGTGGCCATGGCCCGAATCGAAAGGCCCCTGTGCTTGGCCTTGTGTACGGCTTTCCACCTGGCAATCTGTCGTGGCGTGGGCTTCCTGCGTGGCGAAGCGGTGGACTTTCCTACCCTGCCGTTGCGGTTATGCCTGGCGCCATAGGCCTCGAAGGGTCAACATCGGCAGACTCCAGAGATGCAAGCCCCTGTTCCTGGTGGTTGCCGACGCCGTTAACAGCCCATAAAACCTCTGTGGTGGAGCTTGGGGGACTCGTATCTAAGTATGTAACGATGGCCTTCGTCACTCGTTCCCACACTTGTTCCCACAATTGCCGCCCATCAAAATCTGAGGAGCACTCCCAACGGGCCACTGAGTATTCCTTTTCTGTATCACGTCTAGCTGTGCGCCACACCCGGCTTCTGCCTTGTCCCAAATCAGCAAAGGGCGGTGTATTTCGTTGAACCTTCACTATGAATTCGAATCCATCGTCGCGGGCCGGAGCGGACTGACCTGCGGATATTTCTCCGGGGGTCTGTGTAAAGAGGTTCGGTAGGACGCGTCCGGAAAACCTCCCCTTGAGCCTCCTGCCCGGCAGAGTTAAACGCTCTTCTATTGCCATAATGGGCGGCCTAACCTTGGTATACCGGCGGAAGCGACGCCAGACACGCGCCCATAATTTCGTCCGTCCTTGCGAGAAGAAAAGGTCGTACACGGTGCATTTCATCGGAGCTTCCCCGCCAGACCAATCGCTGAACGGATCTAGCCCTGACAACCTCGATGTTCGCGCCCTAGCTTTGCGCATTCCTCCGACCGAGACCATCCGAGCTCCTCTCGAACCGACTGCTCAAACCCGCCGTTCGGGTCGTTTATCCGTGCAAGTTCTCTGTACCTACCACCAAGTTACCGGCAGGACGATCCGCTCATGGGTGACAGGACAGCCATCCCAATAATTTCGAGGGATGACCGGATGCCGCTCTTGCGTCTGATCTCAGCCAGTCTGGACTTGGTCTCACCCTCGATTCTACGGTTCCAGCCGAGGAACATGTTCCTAAGGTTGACATTCAGATCGTCCTTCGCGAGCTGACGCTCGTTCCTGCTGAGCTGGCGCCTGGCGTGGGAGCGAACTGCGCTTTCCGCTTTCTCAGTCAGCAGCCTGTCGCGCTTACCAAATGCAGTGGCAACGTCTCCAAACTCTGACAGCATAAACTGCTCCGCCCGTGTCTTGATGGCCTCCACATCGAAACCATCGGATGACAGACCATCGTGGGGTACTGACATGGCCAGGAGCAACTCCTGCGCACGCTCAACCGTTACCGGACTAACCCGCTCCGTGGCGATATCTACAGCGGCGCACAGCAACTCCGCCCTGGTTGCATACCCATCCAGCGAACCGATCGCCCATACTAGAGTCGTGGGTCTTCCCAGCATGTCTGCTGGAACTTCGCCCAGACACCACGGCGTATCGGACAGCTGCCTCCTTTCTAGATGTCGGGCCAGCAGCATTAGCGGGTGCCGAGTATGGACGAATTCGACCGCGTCGCTCTCTGCGGCAAACGAGACCCTCAACCTCCGTTGCTGGTCCATTAGATTGCGGAATCGGACTATCTCGATTCTCGCGTGATGCGTCGACGGGTACGACGTTAGCAGCCCTTGGAGGGCGTCCCGAAGCCCCTGGCTGCTAATCACATCTAACTGACCGTCGAATACCGTCATCATCACGCTGTTCGGAAGGTGACGTCCGAGCACGTACAGGACGAACTCGGAGAGTTCAACGGGCGACAGGAACCTGGACACGGCGTCCCTGATTTCCTGCTGATCGGACTCGATCAGTTGGCGACCCTGCTCGGAGATGACGCCCGTCCTGCTTATCAGTTCTCGGTGTTGTTCATTGTTTTCTATCGCCTGCGCAGCCCGCTCAAGTCGCTCCTCCTGCTGCTGGGATGTCAGACCTCGTTTGAAGAGGTCCCGCTCGAAGGTGGCGATTGTTTCACCAAGCACTACCTCCAGTTCACCCAAGGCGCGTTCGAATATGCCAAGCCTCTCGTAAAGCCTAGATAGGATCCTCGACTCGATCGTGCCTTCGCTGGCCAGACTGCGAATGTGGACCTTGTCAGAAGTCTGCCCGATCCGGTCACATCTCCCAATCCGCTGCTCGACTCGCATCGGGTTCCATGGGAGGTCGTAATTGATAACGACATGGCAGTGCTCGAAGTCCAATCCCTCCCCTGCGACCTCGCTGGCAAGTAACACCTGGAACTCGCCGCGCCTGAACTCGGCCGCTATCCGATCCCTGCTCTTCTCTCCTTGCCGACAGTCCTCGTCCCTCGCTGGAGTTGGACCGTACATAAGTTCCAGCGAATAGCCCATCTCCCGTAATTCCTCAGCGAGGTACCTGAGGGTGCCCCTGAACGTGGAGAAGACCATTACGCGGTCGGTCTTTAGCTCTCCGAACGCTTGAGCGAGCATCTCGACGAGGGCCTCGAGTTTCCGATCTCGGGACCGAAGGGTCGCACGCGCAAGGGGTTCCAGTGCCCTGATCTCGGCGGCAGTGAAGCGGGCCTCGTGATCGTCATTCTCAGCCTCGGCGGAGTATCTCAATATCTCAGACGCCACCGCTGGGACGCAGCTGGCGGTCCTTCGCTCCGGCATCTGGGAGCCGAATCCCGGCGGCCCGCCCTGAGCAAGCGCACGCACCAAACAGATCCGGTACACCCCCTCGTAGAATGCCTTCTCCGCAGTGCTGAACGTGATTATTCTGGTCGCCGCTTCCCTTGTGGGCCGATGCTCATCGACTTCTGATCGAAGCGTCCGCGTCATATACGGACTCAGCGCCTGAAGATCGCGCGCCGAGTCGACGACGACCGTCCGCTGCCTCACGTCCTCCATGTCGGATGCGACCACAAGCTGTCGGAACAGACGCCAACCCGGACGGGAGTGACCTCCAGACGTTTCCAGCCTTTTGAGTGCACGATCTGCTTCGTGCCTCCATCCCGGCGGCCTCCGCCTCACTAGGCCAATCCAGTCATTCAGTTGCATGTCCCAGTGAAGTTGCTCCTCTAGAAGTGCCGGGTCCTCAGCCACGTCCACGCCCAAGACCTCCATCAGGTGAACGATATCCCGAAGATGGGTCTGAAGCGGTGTGGCGGTCAGGAACACCGCCACTCTGGACCGCTCACAAATGAACTGTGCCACGATGTGCGACAGAGTGTCGGTGTTGCGCAGGTGATGAGCCTCATCGAATATGGTCAGGTCAAACACAATGGGTGACTGCGCCAGACGGAGCATGTGATCCTCCATGCGGATCAGCTCCAAGTTGACTACCGACCTCGCAAACCTTGGAGGCAGAACCCCGTCTCGTTCTAAGGACACAAGCGCCTGCCGGATGTTCTCCGACGACAGCAGCTCGAGGCGCAGGTCGAATCGGTGGAGCATCTCTTCCTGCCACTTCCCGACCAAGGACTTCGGGCAGACAATCCAAACGTTCTCAAGGCCATGCGCTGACCGGGACTCCAACTCAGCCCAGATCAGTCCCGCCTCGATAGTCTTGCCTGTGCCGACCTCGTCAGCGATCAGGAGGCGCTGATCGGGCGATTCCAGCATCTTCTTCACAGGCAGGAACTGGTGGTACAGCAGCCTGGTCCTGGATGCTCTGAACGACAGAAACTGGTCTGTGGCCGGATGCTCGAGCCTGCGCTGCGTCAATACCACCCTGAGATCCTCCGGACTCAGTTCGGTGATACCAGGGACGGGTTCAAGCTCCTTTATGGGCACTAGCTTCGCGGTCCCGCCTATGAAGACTCTGGCTGTCTCGCCAGAGACAGCGATCACCCAGCCCGCAGTGGCCGGATCGGACCTGTATCTCACCTTCATATCTGGTTGGACAGCACTCATGACACTTCACCTACACGCTGAGGAGTCTGCAGAGGAATTCCCAGTGGGGAATGCTGTACCGAATCTCTTCAGTGACTGTGGCTGGCTCGGAATGCCACTCCTGATAGACATTTGAGAATCGCACCCGCAGTCCAACATATGGATTACCCAAGTCGTCTGTAACCGGGGTAAGGTTCAAGATGAACGACCGCATGCGTTCCCAGCCATTTGTTCCGTCCATGTCCTCGAAAGGTTGGTCTGTATCGGGGTCCAAAAGGGCCCACTCACCGTGTCGCAGCAGGGTTAAATGCCAGCCGCACAGCCCAAGCAGGTCGCCAAAGTGATTGGTTCGATAGTCCATTCTCGGAGGAACGACGTGAACTACGTTTACCTGCAATCTGCCGCCGGTTGTGGCAAAAGTCCTGCTGCAGATCTGGCAGCGCCTCCCATAGTCCCCTTTTACCATGCTCCTGAACTCATCTTCGAGCACCTGACCCTCTGGTCCTAGTTCAGTCCTCGTGACCAATCTCAACTCGTGGGGTTCAGTCCTACCCACTCTGCTCGACCTGGTCGTATAGTCCCGAGCCGATTGTGATGTATTAGGACCGCCTGAGGGAAGCAAGACCGGGTTGTCGGGAGCGGATGATGGTGCGGTGGTCTGGACGCCGTGGAAGTGCTGGGCGAACGAGTTTTCAGGCTCGTCAGGGTCACCATGCATATGATTACCTCCAGGGATGTTCGGAATGCCGTCTCCTAGTTGTCCCTCACTATTCATCCCGAACGATTCGGCGACCGACCCCTCGCCCGGCCCTCCATCGAAAATTTGAATGGACGCGATGCCCAACTCGCTCAGCTGCGCCCCGGCATCGCTGGCCGTATCTGCCTCCAGTACGCTCTTCAGTCCGGGCGAGATTGAGGCGGGATTCTCCATGGGGGCCAACGCAAGAGTTAACTCCCGGGCGATGGCGGACCATGGAGTAGTGCCATTGTCACGGTTGACAAAAAAGACTACGCGTTCTTTGTTGTCCCAGTGGGCGAATGCCGGCTCCGGAGGTGAATCTGGCCATTCTCGGTTGAATGCTCGTAGTCTCCACCGCATCGTCAACTCGTCTACGCGGATAAACCGCATGCTGTCCAGGTGGGAAGCATAGTCTTCCTCCTGTACCGTAGCGGCAGCACCCTCCAGTATTGTTCTTAATAGGCTGGCACGACCTGAGACTCGCTCTGAAATTCCGTCATCTTCGCGGGGATTAACGTATCCCGCGACATAGCCCCGAACGACCTCGGAAACGGGCCTGACTCCGGCAGCGCCCATCGCCACACAGGCTCGCTCTGTTCGGGTGATGCAATTTGGGTCGAGTAGGCAGGGGAACTTATCCACGAGCCCCGGTCGGTTCTCGAAGAACATCCACGATGGAGGGTATAGACGGCCTTGATTCGTCGGTACGCACCCAACGTCCCGCAATCTACTGTTAAGTGATTCTGCGTCCAAGTCTTCCCTCTCTAACGCGTCGG
The DNA here is from genome assembly GCA_965262065.1 of Dehalococcoidia bacterium. Lineage (GTDB taxonomy): Bacteria > Chloroflexota > Dehalococcoidia > Lucifugimonadales > Lucifugimonadaceae. Next base: position 216,931 of record OZ253497.1, read on the forward strand.
ACAGCATGAACCAGCATTGAATGACGACATTCTCGTCCTCCTCTTCGAGTACTCCGCTACCGACCTCTTTAGAGATGCTTATCAACACTTCGATAGCATCATTGAAGTCGGGTTTCTCGCGGACACCGATTCCTTCCAGTAGGTTCTGATATGCCCGTAGGCCACTACCGAGCTGGACTCGGTATATTCCAAATGGATGGCTGCCCCAGAAGACCTGATTGGGACGAAGGTATCTATCCTGAACCCTAAGGCATGCCGTGCCATTCAACTCCAGCAGATCGCTCGATTTCGCATTATCGTTCAACCAACGGTAAATGTTGCGAGGCGGTTCCACATCCATTTCCGAACATGTGAGTAGATGCCTTACTACATGGAATGGTCGAGGACTGAGGTTCACTCCCAACCATCCTAGGAACCCACGGATGGTCTGCTGGATCAGGACCGGGGCGTCCAGAAAATTACCCTGGGAAGCAAAGAGACTCTTGTTGTACACGGCGAACAGTTCATCCGGCCTGTACCACACGCTGGTATCTGCCTCCCCTGGCAGCCAAGCCTTGGTTTTGAGGAGGTGGCAGCTCAGTTCATCGGGGGCATCTAGCTCGCCCCAACGTAGTCCCAGGGCCTCCAGCATCTTTACCACGGTGGACCTCGCCTCACTGGTTGGCTTGGTCGCTGTCGCTTTGTCTACAATCCGCAGCATGTCGGTGATGCGAGGTCGGGACTGGACTCCCAGCCAGCTGTACAGGTCCCGCCTGAGTTCCGATTCGTCCGGGACGAGAGCGTAGTCGGCCTGATCTCCCAGAGCCGAAGTGACCTCTTTATTCCGGAAGTACCCTGTATTTGGCTGCCCAAATGCACCATCCTCACATTCCACGATCCACGCCTTGGCTAGGGTGTTCCTCACCTGTTCGTTGTCTCTGACCTCTCCAATGTGCCGCTCCAGAGTGGCCAGGAGCTTGCGCTTGGTTCCCGTATCAAATCTGCTGCCCCTTGCGAAAGCTCTTGGCACGTACCGTCTGGCATAGTCTTCGAAGGTAAGCTGTTTGACCCCGAGGTCCCGGAGGAAGATGCGGAGAATGTCCGGTATCTCCGAGTCCAAGATGGCGGCCTCACCCAATGGGTCGTCGAAGCCGCCGGGGAGCCACAATTCCTGCAAAGGACGAAGACTCTTCGCGGAAGGGAATATTGGGAGGTCCGCAAGTTGCGCACGCCGGTCATCAGTCAGATCGGTCCTGTGTTGCTCGAACCACTGGAGCACAGCCACCGGGTCGTAGTCACCACCCTTTCGTCTGTCCTCCAATTGTCCCGCATCTAATGACGCCAGTATCCGGATTGCATATTCCACGGTGAACTCGGGGCAGAGCTGTTCCAACAGCCGGATACCCTCGCCAGCAAGGAAAGTCTCATCGTTCGGAATCAGGGGCGCGAATATGTCGCGAGTGCGTTGATCAGATCGAAAGGCAGAGCGGCATGGCCAGAGGCGGCCATCGAGTCCCGGGGCTAGGGAGCAATCTCGCAGCAGGTCTTCGGCAGCCGCCCTTGAGCTTCCCTGTTCGTTCGCGAGCACGCCTCCTATCCCTCGCCACAACCCATCCAGATGATCGGACTTCACGGGAAGGGAAGACACGGCTCCATCTGCGTAGCCTTTGACTTCGAGGCGATGATGTATGTCAGAGGCGCTCACGCGGCGAACACCGACTTCCCGACGCGTGAGCAGATTGCGGCTGTTCCTCCATAAATCGCGATGGACTATCTCGATCCCGATGTCTCGGAAGGCGCGGACAGCATCCACTTCCTGTGGACCTGTGGGAATTCGAGTGAACTTTGGGACTAGCCACTTTGCTGACTCCGTGTACACGATCGGAGCCTCTCCCAGCGATGGCAGAAGCGATTCCCAGAATTCGCCGAGCGGGAGTCGAGTGTTGCCTTCGGCTCCTTGGTGTACGCCCTGAACACAGGCGAGGAAGGCCCATAGGGTGGGGGCATCGTCGCTGTACATGTCCCGCAAGTGCATCAGGTTGGACTGCACCGCGGAAGCGGCGGCACGTATCGCCGTTCGGTTCCACACAGACCTCGGATCGTGTGTATCTCCGAACTCGATGGACTTTCTGTCAGACGCGGGGTAGAAATCGGCGTCTATGTGGAACGGCAGCCCGGTCGACTGCTCGGTCGGCAGAGTCGCGAACAGTAGACCATCAGCGATGAGCGAGTCTGGGATTGCCACTCGGACGCGGTCCGAACGCCCCCGGTCGATGCTACCTCCGTGCAGGGCTTTCAGCACCATAGCCCCGTTAGAGAAGTTCGACTCGAAGACACGCCAGTGCCTTACATGGCCATCGCAGTCGACTCGGATTGTGTTGCCGATAATCGTCCTTGTGACGATACCAACTGGCTCGCCATTGCGAAGTAGTTCAATTCGCTCAAGCTTCTTTAAGAATAGGATCGCTAAGGGCAGGGATTCCTTGAGTTCATCGACAAATGACTCTATGTACGCCGTGCTGACAGTCGGCGCCATTAAAGCCTTTCGTACGCTGGATTCTTCAAAGGCCCATGGAAGCCTGAAGACAGTACCCCTTTCCACGGTAATTGAGGGATCCATCCACTGCTTAATCCTTGTTCTATCCTCTGGATTGTCCGGTCTCAGAATCCAGATTCGGCCAGCAGAGCGGATCTCTGGCCTGTCCGTGATCTGGTAAACCGAGATGAAACCAACGCCGAACGCGCCAGTGGTGCGATCCCCGGACTCGCCCCGCTTGGAGCCACTGGCGACATCCCTCATCCGCTCGAAATCAATCTCCCTGAAGACTGCGTCATTGCTAACGACCAGGGCCTGATCTGTAACGTCGAAGGTAATACGTGTGGCGCTGAGCCGTCCCGAGTCGTCCTTCGCGTCGTCGGCGTTCTGGATCAGTTCGTGGGCCAGCGTCGTCATTCCGGCTAGGTCTCCCAGCTGCTTTGACAGAAAGCCTAGATGGTTAACGCCCTGCGACAGGTACGTGGGCTGTTGACTGGTCAATGTGAAACTCCTGACTGGAAGTCGTCCATTTTCAGTAAGGATTCAACGTGCGACATCGTTCACGTTCGCCAAAAAGTCTGCCTGTGCTCCGGCCCCCGGGACGAACCTCGTCAGACGTTCGGGGAGGTGTGAGTGGTCCCTGGGCATTGTCCGGTTGCCGCCCGACTGTTCACCAGATGACCGCCATCCATGTATCAACTCATGTTTGTCAGGCAGTCGCCACGGAGTACTCCGTGGCCCGAGAGTGGTTCGCCAAAGCGCAGTACCGCCAGCAAGTAAGTCTCGCAAGGGCAAGCGTTAGCTCGTGAATCGAATCAGGGAAGCCTCAGGCCCTCTCCGCCGTGGGCCTGGATTCCGATTACCGGAGCTTCAACTCCTCGGACACGTTGGACAGGAGGGAGTTGATTGCCTCAATGGTGGCGGGATCCGGTGAGTCGTCTCCGCCAAGCTCGATCCGGACGTTGAACTTGAGGCTTGTGCCCACGGCGGCCATTGTTAGGCCCGGGATCTGATCAGCCAGGTCCTGAATGCCGTTCGCCTCCAAAGTCGCCTCGGCAGTGACAGTACCCAGTTGTTTCTGAGCGCCTCCGTCCTTGACCACCAATACTTTCCGTGTCTTCGGGACTTGGATTACCGCGTGCCGCGCGCCGGTAATGTCGCAAGGCCAAGGGCCACTGTCCGGGGTCCACTCGATCCACCGGGCCCGGATACCGGAATCGATGGCCGACTTCACGGTGGACCAAGGCAGCGTCTTACCCCTGTTGGCAGAAAGGGCCGTGATTATAGCCAAGGCGTTGGTCTTACCGTCTTTCCAAGCATCCGGTATGGAAGTCGACACCAGTTCATTCAGCCCTATGGGTTCAGGAGGGGCATTGAGCGTTGCGAAGGGCCCGAGGACCCCGACGGGGACCGGTTCTGCCAGAATCGAGGCCGGACCGTTGATTAGCCAGATCAATCCAAGCTCCACGGCCTCCGAAATGGCCTTCTCAACGATGGGCGGCTCACATTTTGGAATGAAAATGGTGTCCTCGTACCCCTCCTGGGGGACGGTTACCGAGTGGCCGCCGGCGAAGTAGTCCGTTACATCCTGGACCCTGATTTCGTCCGCAGGCCAAAGACCAGGCAGCCTCTGGTAGCCAAGCATGGTGGGATCGATGTCGCTTAGAGTTGCCGACTCAGGGAGAAACACCTCCAGGGCCGGATCTTTTAGGGCCTGATCGTCTATTCCGGTACGCCAGAAGGTCCTGACCGTCCGGTCGGGCCGTACCAACACTGCCACCCAGATGCCCTCGCGCACTCCTTGAACGACGGTATCCAGGATCTCCTTCTGGCGCAGCATCTTGGGCAGCTTGGCAAACTGCGCGAAAGATCCAACTAAATCCTTGACTCGACGGGAATCTTCACCTTCCCGCCACAGGTCGTAAGGACCTCCAGGCAACATCGCCTCCGAGCTGATCGCGGTCTCCTGTATGCGTGCCCGTCTGTCAGCCTTGATAGTGACGAACAACGGCTCATCGCTTACAGCCACCCTGAAGGCATGGACATCGTTGCTTTCGTTGACCGTGACCACAACCGAGTACGCCTGCTTGACGGCCTCCGGAATGCGTCTCTTGGCCGAATCAGTTTCACTGATCAGCATCGCATCGCGGATAGGGTCAACCGGCTGGCCTTTCAGAAGTTCGCCAACCTCCTGCCACCCCAGGTGCTCCCTGATCCTGTTCCTGGCAACATCGAGACCGTCCTTGGAGGGAACGGCGAGGACAACTGCGTTCCGACCGACGCGCGGCCGGTCCGGGGCCGTTGTCTCATCAATGAAACGTTTAGCTTCCGGGCTTGGCTTGCCGGATTCCGACGCCGCCTTCGGGCCAAGGACGGCGTAGTGGAACTCGCCGTCATCCTCTATGTCGCGCGGCCGGTCCGGAAGGTTGTGCACTCTTGCGCCAGCCGCCGAGGCGCCCGCCGTGAGGGACCTCTGCTTCTCGATGGCGTCAATGAGTTGCGACTCCACCAGAGCGGGCTGCACTCGGTTTGCGCAAGCGTCGTCGTGCATCTGGCGCAGGTTGGGACGGTTGCCCAATCGCCACGCATTCGGTAGATGCCTCGTGCCGTCCGGGGACCTTTCCGCTGCCCCGACCTCCACTTCATCGAGGAACCACGACACCTCCGTCCATCGATGCAATGCCTTTTCCAGCTCGATCTTGTCCGGGTTCGCAGCGCCAACCAGCACGACCAATTCCTGAGTCAACGCCTTCTGGCCTATCGGTTGGGAACTCAGGAATACGGATACAACCGCCTGTTCCATCTCGCGCTGCCGGAGCCCGGTCGCTTCAGATTGGATCGCGCGGGCCTTTGCGAGCTCGCCTTCCAAAATCGGCCGCCATTCCTGGTGCCCTCCAGAGTCGGTGTCAATACTGGCGAAGGATGCTAATTCACTGGCGGCCTCTGCCAGGCCGGCCTTGCCAGGCTCGTTCAGGAACACGTTCGGACCGATCAGTGGACTGGAGTCCCATTTCTCGGCGTCCCGAAGCGCGATGGCGAAAGTCCGCAGTATGCCCCGCGTCCTCTGGAAACCCTCAATCTGAGTCCACCGGGTGTAGAAGACCTCCGTGAGATCGGGATGGAAGGGATAGCTGTTCAGATACCGCTCTTCAGTGGCCGGACGTTCCTTTTGGGTCTGCTCGTCGAGCGCGGCGATATTGCCCACGACCGAAGTCACGTGCGGGCGGAAGGCGCCGGCATCTCGGATCGACTCCGGTTTGAAGAAGCGGCGCCGCAGGACTTCCGCAACGTCCTCCTTACTCACCGGATTGATCTCCTCCTCCATTTGTCGGCCGAAAACCTCCGACACGTCTCTGAGAATCTCCCTGCCGAAGTCGTCATATTTCCTGGGGTCCGACGCCAAGAGCGAAGCCACCATGGCGCAGCGGTCCACCTTCACCACGGCCTGCGTGAGATATTGAAAGAAGCTCACCATCCGTCCTCGCGACGATGGATCGCTTTCCGCCTGTACGCGCAGATACATGAGCACTTCGTCGAGGAGCACCAGGGTCGCAAGACCCTCCGACTGCGGCTTGGACAACAATTCCGCCACCAGTGGCTCCGCCGGCGGCGTCTCCCGCTCTTCGTCCTTGCCCTCGGCGTGGATAGTGCTCAGACCTTCCGCCCCGGCCAGCTGAAAGGCCAGAACGCTCCACGGATGCTTGAGCATCCTGAGCGCGCCGTCGGGCCCGGGGGTCTCGATGCCCTTTTCCAGGTCGATTTTGTCGAAGCACAACGCGGCGACGCGTGCCTTGGGCGGCCTGAACCCGATGTGCGCCTCGAACTCCCTGACGGCCGGTAGGTCGGGCAGCCCGTCCGGCTCATGCGCCAGGTGCCGGAGGGTGATGAGTGTGTGGGTCTTGCCGCCGCCGTAGTTTACGGAGAGCTTTCGGTAAGCCTTGTCGCTCTTTCCGTCCAAGCGCAGGCAGACGTCCTTGACCAACTCCCGAAGGTTGTAGGTGGGATAGGTGAGTGCGAAGAACTCGGACGGCTTCTCATAGACCGACCGTTGGCCCTTCTGCATAACCACGTCGTACAGGTCGGCCGCAAAGATTGACAGAGAGAGCTCACCCGTCTTCAGGTCATCTCGTAGCTGCACTACCTCGTGCCAAGGTTTTAATGCGGTTCTCTTCGCCATGTTGAACTCGTTTCGCCCACTTAAACTATGGCTTCAAGCCTTTGAGCAAGGGAGTCAAAGTCCTCGGGGCACTTCTGTCGGATGGCATCGATGCGGCGCGCTGCCTGTTCTCCCAAGACCTTCCGGCCACCCCCCGGTGAATCGGACAGGCCGCGTTGGGCCGCGAGGGGCTCAAAGTACTGTTCTTTCACATGAACCTCTGAGCGAACGTCTGCCCAGCGCCAGTTATTAGGCAGATCCAGACCGGCCAAGACCCAGGTCTCGAGCTCTTCCCAGGCGTTCTCTGCGAAAAAGGGCGGATGGTTTCCAAATTCGGATTCGAGCAGGTCGAGCCTTTGCCGTCTCCCAACTTCACCATCGCGGTCGATGCACAATATGAAGATGTCAACCATGGGGTATCGTTCGATGATTTCCTTTAGGCGATCCAATTTCAATGCCTCTCTGACGCCGCCAAGCAGAGGGTCGCGGCAAACCTCCACGCTTGAGGAAGACTTGCCAAGATCACTAAAGAGCCGCTTGAAGATGGGCTTCAGGATGTATTGATCGTGTCGGAAGTCTTCAGGAATGACGAGGACTTTCATTCTTCAGCCTTCTGGTCATCCCTGTCTGCTTCTGCGAATGAGAGAATGTCCTCCATCCATCCGCTCGTATGAAGCCGTCCCAATCCTTGAGATTTTCGCAGTTTCTGCGCGTTGTGTAGCTCGGCAACAGGACGAATGACAGCGTCTCCGACGGATTCGATACGGCCAATGACGGATGTGTTCTCGAATGTCGTATCATTTACTAGGGTCAGTAGGTCGGGAGAGTGGGTAGTAGCGACTACCTGGACGTTGCCCTTTTCCGTCTGCTTTTCAATCAATTCGAGTAAGAGCCAGAGGCGGGACGGATGAATGCCGTTCTCTATCTCTTCGAAGAAGTAGAGACCGGACGCATCCGGACTCAAGAGCGCGGCCAGCATGGCGAGGAAGCGCAACGTGCCGTCCGAAGCGCTGTAGGCCGACACCTTTCTCCCGTTAGTCTCCAGGATTTGGAGATGGACTCGCCCACTGGGATCTCGTGAGAACTCAAAGTCCTTTACATCCATAGGCGTAAGTTCTTGTAGCCAGCTAATTAAAGTCTCCCGGCTCTTGGGATCGTTGCATACTTCCTCCAGTACCGTCGACAAATTATCGCCAAAGTCGCCCAGCACGGTTGCGCCGGGGAAAGCAGGATCCCTCATTCGATTTGGCACAAGATCCAGAAAACGCATCTTGGCGAGAGTTGACCGCAGCTTACTCACCTGTTCATCATGGCGAAATGGCTTTGTAACATGCCATATCATGTCTTGAGACAATGCTGGCTGATCAAGCATGAATTTGAATTGACCACGAATACTGTGACGTACCATAAGATCATGTACATGGCTTACGCCACTGTAAATTGCGTTCGGGCCGTCGTTGAATTCTTCCCTTTTGATCCTAAATGTGCCGGTTCTCAAAAAGTCCTCGCCTATCTCAACGAAGTAACGCATCCGCTGAGACTCACCTACCGAGGCGAAAATGACGTCTACATCAATAGAGAAATCCGAATTACCGAAGCGGATGATCTCGTTCATCGCGCCGCGAATACCCGCCCACTCCATCTGACCGCCGCCTCCGTACTTCCCGCCCATGATCTCCGCTAGGGTGTAGCCGCGGCCGATGCCGTGCAAGAAGCGGAAGGCGTCGCGGATGTTGCTCTTGCCGCTGGCGTTCGTGCCGACGATCACCGTAAACGGACCCAAACGGAGCGTCTCGTCGGCGAAGTTCTTGAAGTTGACGAGACGAAGCGAGGTAATCATGACACCCCTCCCAATTGAAGTCGGCCCTGCCGTGGCGCGCGCACGTCGCCATGTGATGCGGCGTGGTTGCTCAGGGCCTCCAGAATGGCCCGCTCTTCTGAGCCCGCGTCGGCCAACTCGATCAGCGCCTGCAATATCTGGTGGAACAGCGCGTTTTGCTGGAGCCCCCGCGCGTCGAGGTAATCATTGACCTTGGCCTGGTCTCCCGCCCGCCACAATTGCATCAGCTTGTGCACCTGGTCGATGAGCGGCGCCGGACGACCGCCAGACACTTCGAGGCCGAGATTTCTCCCGCTCCGCCGGTTCCACGCCTTCAGCCGCAACTTGGCGCCGCCTCCGCTTCCACTCTCTTCTTCATCCTCATCCTCCTGGATACCCTCGTCGCCTTCCTCGCCTGTCCTTCCATTCCGTGATTGTGCCAACAGGTCATGCTGGTTTGCCAGCGCCGAGTCGGAGAGATTACACGATAGGGCATAGAGGATGCAGCCGCCGACCGGCGCGTCGCCCAATCCGAAGTCATGTCGGTGCGGAAGGTAATAGGTTGTCACGTCGTCGAGTCCGGAAACCGTTTCCCCACCGTCGTGGGTCAGGACACGGCCGACCACGAAGTCGACCACCATCCGCCGCACCTCGCGCAGGAACTCCGAGACGGACATAAGCTGGTTCGGGTCGTTTGCCTTCTTTACAGCCGGGTGTTTGCTGAAGGCCTCCAGGGCAGGCCCGGTAGCCGCCCACACAAAGTCCGGTCCGCGAATACCCGCGTCCCAGAAGTCCCGGAGCTGCTGAGTGATGTTCTGGCGCATCTCGCCGAGGACAATGTTGTCCCAGCCAGGCCGTTTTGGGGGGAGCTTCTTGCAGACGATCCAGACGGAAGAAGCGAGGGCAGCGGAGCTCACAGATCGTAATCGCATCTGTCGCTCTGTTTGGATGGGCCAGGAAGCGTCTACGACGAAACCAGCCCGGATGAGGGCGGCTACGAGAGTCTCCCAAGCGGCTGGACTCTTGCTTGCAAAGACCACGACGAGACGACCGTCTGGCTTAAGTGCTCCCAGGCAAGTCCTGAAGGCACGTGCCATCCCGTCTTCATAGTTTTGCTTGGAGCGCGTCCGGTCTCCGCCAAAGCGGCTCGCATCATCTATCAATTCTCCGTCGTCGGTCTTAGCGTCCCACTTCGGTCCCAATTGTGGAACGAATCCGTCCTGTAGTCGATTAGAAACACTGTGGGCAACTCGCCTCAGCCAAATATGGAAGAAATCCATCAGGTCGGAATATGGAATGGCGTCATAGTAAGGCGGATCCGTGATAATGGCATCGTAGAGACGGTTCTGCTCAACGATCGCAGATTTCAATTCCACCTTTGGGCTCGGGGCATCCAATGTAGCCGCCTGCAGATGATCGACAACCCTTGTCACCCAGTCGTAAGCACTCTCCAAGCCCCCCGATGCAGTGGTGAAGGGACAAACCTCGGCTAAATCCCAAACGATGGGCAATGCGAAACGGCTGAATTGATGCCCCATATGCTCATTACTGTTAACCCATATGCAACCGGTGCTGCCATAATCGGCTTGCCTGTCCATAATGCACGCCAAGAAACCCACGATCGAGTCGGAAACGTCAGGGTCATGTATTGCGTCGATCTCTGTCTTGGCTTGATTTATTGCTTTGATGAGGGCGCATTGTGTCAATAGCTGCCGGTTAGTGAACAGCTTGCGCCAAGTGTCGAAGCCGTACAACGGGACGCGGAATGCCGAAGAGCTTCCTTGCTAGGTAATGGTTCGTCCGGCAACCCAAAGGGGATGTCTGCGTAGAGGGCTTGGAGCCGCTCCTCCGTAACCTCCGCGACTTCCCGCTCGTGAGCCGTGGGCAAGCGGTATTCTTTGCCCTTCACTCCATTCACGACGACCGCAGTCATAACCGCAGCAAGCCGTCCGGCGCGGCCCTCCAGGCGGATGTCCTGCATGGTCATGATGGCGCCGCAGCAGGGGCAGGTTGCTCCGGTACGCGACATGGTGCCGGCTCCGATGCGCCGGTCGTGTGCCCTTCGCTGTGCCGCGTTGCCGCCGTTGTGGGGCGCATCGGGCAGCACCCCGAAGATAACGCCTGACCCCTCGGCGTCAGGCTCCATTGTCAGAAGAACGCGCTTCCTGTCCTTTTTGCACAGCCAGCGAGTCTTTAGCAGTGGAAGCGTCGCCCGGCACTGTTTGCATGTAACCGTACGAGCCCACAGATAGGCCGCCGTTGGTTTGGCGACCCAGCGGGGGTTTAGGGGGTCCTTTAGCAAGGTCGACCCGAACTCTGCGTTAATCGGTTCGAGTTGCGGTACGCCGTTGTCGTCTACGTCCAATAGCCGTATGGGATGGGGGTCATGATCACTGTCGGGCGTCAACGGCTGGAATTCGGCGTAGGTAGGGTAGTACGAAGCCAACTCCTTACGCGCCCCGGCAAAGACCCACCGGCCCCAGGCACGTACGTGCCAGGCCAGATCAGCTTCTGTTACCGGGTCGTCTTGTGAGAGCGCTTCGAACCGGGTCCCATTGCCGTGGCCGAGCCGTTCGAGTGACGCACGTAGGTTGGCCCCTTTGAATCCCTTCGCTTTCAGGAACGCCTCCGTGAATTGGCGGTCCTTCAGCGCGAAATCAGGCAGGGGGCGAGTCTGGCCGGCGAGCCTTTGTGGGTATTCGAGCGTGCACTTTAGGATGAACCAGGCGACGGGGTTGATGTCCGTGGCGGTCACTTCGCAGCCGAGGCGCATGGCTTCGAGCGGGATGGCGCCACCGCCAGCGAACGGGTCCAACACCTTGGGCGCACGTCCGCCATAGGCTTTGCGTATCTCCTTACGGAACCAGTCCAGGTCGGGGCCGTTCTCGCGTCCCCAATGGAGGATGCCGCCGACCGTCTCCTCCTTCACCTTCTCGACCATTCGGCCGTTTACACGTCTGCGTTGAACCTTCTCGACGACGCGGCCAGCCATGCGCTCAAGAATGGCTTCGCGCGCTCTGGGATTACCAGGGTCGGGGAGCAGCGTGGCGATCAGCGCCGCCCGAGACGCCGCCAAGGGCCGACGCGCCGGCCAAATGTGCAGCGTCGAGATGTGCCCATGCCGCACGTTCTTCTCATGGACCGAGTCCAGCGAAGTCTGCTTGAGCGGGAAGGCAACCTCGATGAGGCGTTTGGTGTTTGGGGTGGTCATGACCCAATTCCCGTCGTTTGCTTCCGCCACAGGTAACTTGCGAACGATGCGCACGCGCCCAGCATGAACACCGCTTCGTCCATGCCCACTTTGGCTGTTGAGCGATCCAACAGCGCGTGACGAATGCCTTGTTCGTCTGACGTGTATCCATAGAGTCTGGTGAAGGAATCCCTTAATGCGGGGTGGAGTGATTGCTGCTTCTCGAGGGCCGTCAGCGCTCCCCGCAGCGTTTCGGAAGATTTGGGGTCTAGCTGCCGTGCCACCGACTCGACGGCATGAATGCTCTCCCTGATGCTACCGGCCCAGTCGTTCTTATTGATGTATTCGGAAGCCTTTCTCAGGTGCGACGCGCTGCCTTCTAATCCGACTCGACGAAGGAGCTGCAACGATTCGACGATCGTTTTTCCTTCTGCTTCCGTGACTGACGGAATTATGGTAGGCGGATTCGCTGTTTCAATTGTGTAAGCTAGTTTTGTGTACGCGAAAATTTGCTTCATGCTATTGATGAATTTGGGTGGACAATCAGGATGGCGAATAACGAACTGAATCAGGTCGAATACTTGATTTAGCGGTCGGTTTTCAATCGAGTGGCGAAGATTACGCCTGTGGTATTCGAATGAGGTATCCCATTCGTCTAAGGGCTTATTGTCGTGTAAGACATGTTTTGTATGTAGTATATTCTTCCACTCATCTCTGATACTTCCAAAGTAATGTTCCGTATTGTCAATGAAGACGTAAAATAAATTCCATATGTGTGTACGAGCCTCAGGTGGCAACTCTCCGAGCCTTAGTTGGCCTGGAAGCTCTTCGTACCCTTGAGCTTGTGAAAAGGTCAACCTTCTTGGATCTAAATGAGCCTGAATGCCTTTATTTGCGTTCATATATAATCACCGTCAACCGGACAAAACATCCGGCCAGTCACTGGGCTTATGCACTTGCATATTCAACAGACTCAGATGATGGTTCAGACCGCATTGGAGTCATTCCCGAAGTCACCCGAACGACACCAATACAAGCCATCGATCACGCCTTTGCCGGCTTGGAATCATCACATCACTCGAAATCCTCTGAGCCGCGTCGATGGTAGTCTCTTGAGCGTTTGATTGCGCGGGTCCACTTCGATGCCGACCGACTCCAGAGCGGTTACGCCGAGCAGCGGTTCGGCATCCGACTCGCCGATCACAATAGTAGCCCCGACGATCTCACCCATGAATTCAACGTCAGCAGTGGTGACTTCCATTCTGACCTCGCTGCCATCGGCCAGGCCATATATCCGTTGTCCTTTGGGTGCAAGACCTATAGCCTCCAAGTAGTGCCTGGGCACAAGACAGTCGACTGCCCCTGTGTCCACGAGGAACAACCCTTCCCAGGTTCGGTCCGGCTCAGCCGGGTTCCGGATGACGACCGTTACGTGTGTCACTCCCATTTCGTCCGGCCCTTCTTTAAGTTATTTTCGAACATCTTCGAGTTCGTCAGTGAATGTTCCATCGGCCCTCTCCCAGACGACTTTCCCGTCCCTGAATGCAGCCACAGCCCCTATCGTATCCATGGCTTGGCGACGCGAGCGTTCCGCAGCCCGGTGCAGGGCTTCTTCTGCGCCAACGAAGTCCGGGTCTCGCGATCTCTGAGCTGGTTCGAGGTTTCCGTGCCTTCGTATGGCCATGTCTAACCTTCCACTTCCGATCGCACGGGGATGTGCCTCTAATTGTCGTACATCACCCACTCATCCACCAAGTCCCGGTTGGCGAACTCAGGCCCAGGGTTATGAGGTTCGCGCTTATGGAGGTTGGACAGTTCGCCTCGTTCGGCAGGAACTCCGTGGCGAAGACAGTTTTTTCCGCGCCATTCGGTCCGGCAATGATCAGAATCCTCTTGGATGCCGTCATGACTCTGCCGCCTCCTCCAACGCCCTGGGAGAGACCGCGTATGTCGTCGACTCGCGGCTCTTGGTAAGAAGCTTGCCGAAGGGGTCGCAAATCCTTACCAGGCGCGGATGGGCCGTGGCGCAGTCGAAGACGACGTAGAGCCAGTATTGGCTGCGAAGGTTGCACGCCTTCGCCCATTCGTTGTCGCTCACCTCTATGCCACCGTACCCCCTGCGGCCCTTCACTTCTATCGCCAGCGTGTGAGCAGGGTTGTCGGCGTCTACGGGACGTTCCGATAGGAGGTCGAAGCCCGGCCAGTCGGTCAACCCCGCGCGGCGGGCCAACGCGGGGCGCGAAACGTCCTTGACATCAGCATTGAAGCGTTCCTCGTAGGCGGTGGCGACGCTAACGGCGATGGACTCAACCTCTGCGTCGTAGACCTCCATCTCATCGGGATCCTGAGATGGTACAACGAGGGCATGGACCAAGAACTCCACCTCGCCGGGCCTGATGGTGTCGGGCTCGGCACGGATGCTGTCGAGGCGTTGTGTTCGGATCGCGCTCAGGCTGCGCTGTCGTTCTTTGACACCCGTCAGGTGTCCCATCGCCTGCTGGTCCCCGGCTTGGGCTCTCTGCTGTAGGTGACTCCGGGCCGCCGCGAGCTCAGCCACCTGAAAGTCGAAACCGCGTGCGGCGAAATTGATGCGCTCGGGCATTGTCTGGAGGATCTCCTGACGGTGGCCTTGCACAAGGCTGGCGGCAACTGCATCTCGTGCGAATCCTTCGGCCTCAGATCCCAGACCTTTTGCCATGGCGGCGAGGGGCTCGCTGCCCGGAGCGAAATTGCTTGCGCCCTTGAGCAGAAGCAAGCTTTCGACAGGCCATTCTTCAACGGACCCGCCACCAGTCTGCCGAAGTCCTATCAGCCTCGATTCGCGCAATCTGACTCCCTGTGCATCGACACCTTCTGACCCAGGTAAGAAGGTAGCCTCTCCGACGGTCTTCCGGTCCTCCATCTGCTCTACGGTGACGACAGCGAGGTGAAACAGGTACGGCTCTGTTGCATAGGGATCGACGAATACCGAGCCCTTGAGCCCGTCGACTCCGAAGCGTCCGGCCACCGATGCGGATATGCGGTCGAATATCGGCTCCCCGGGGTGCAACCACACGCTCCTGCCGTCGTGGTCCGTTCGGTACATCGTCAGCCGGTCCCGCGTGTCCTCCGCATACATTTCAAGGGCAGGCAGCAACGGGTCCAGCGCGCCGGGCCGCGTGGCGACCAGCCGAAACGCAGTCTCCTGGTCTCCCTCTATCCGGAGGTCGAGCAGGGGCGCCGCCTTCTCGACAAAGTTCCTGACGTAACCTGGAAGGAGCTTGCGGTAACCTTCCAGGTCCACCTCGGCGTTGAGTTCTGCCAGCTCCCGCTTTACTTCGCCTCCCGATCCAAATAGATTCCGTTCCCTATCTTCGATTGCCCGCACCTGGCCTGCCGTGAGGGTCCCATCCAGCCGCGCTAT
Source organism: Dehalococcoidia bacterium (assembly GCA_965262065.1). Taxonomy (GTDB): domain Bacteria; phylum Chloroflexota; class Dehalococcoidia; order Lucifugimonadales; family Lucifugimonadaceae. The sequence goes on from OZ253497.1 coordinate 232,014, forward strand.
GGTCGCCTCGGGTTCTTCCCCAGCGAGCGACTGTTCCAGGTATTCCTTTATGGATACGCCTTCGAATATACGGCCGATAACGTCGAACACCTTGTCTGAGCGGAGTTGTTTGCGAATTGTCTCGAGCTTTTCGAGTAGGGTTTTCAGGACTCGCCCCTCGCGAGTGGACCCAGCGATCAGGTTGACGACCACAACCGGATTGTGAGCTTGGCCGTAGCGGTGAATGCGGCCCATCCGCTGTTCGAGCCGAGCCGGGTTCCAGGGGATGTCGTAGTTCACCATCAACCAGCAGAACTGTAGGTTGATGCCCTCCCCAGCGGCGTCGGTCGCCACCAGGTAGTTGGCGCCGCCACCATAGACGGGACTCCGGAAGAATTCGACCTGCCGCTCTCGTTCCTGATAGGGCATTCCGCCATGTATCGAGGCCACCTGACCGGTGAATCCCAGCCCCTCAAGCCTTCGGAATAGAAAACTGGCGGTATCGCGGTGCTCCGTGAAAATGATGAGCTTCTCGCCCGCGTAATCTGGGTCCCGCAACACATCGCGCAGCTTCTCGAACTTCGATTCCTCGCCGCGAGCAAAGAGGCTCCGCGCTTTATTCAGCAGTGATTCGACCTTAAGGCGCTCGACCTCCAACTCGGCCAGGCTGGTCCCGACGGTCCCTCCCAAAGCTCTGTCCTCGAACGCCTCCTCCTGTTCGACTTCGCCCTCGGCCGCGGACTGTTCATCTGCGGTCTTGGTCTCGAACAGGTCGTCATCGTCATCGTCGAGGCGCCGCTGCTGACGGATGAGTTGCTCTTCGCTGAGGCTCCCGTCCCGGATACGCTTGATGAGGTCCTCAAGCTTTTCCATACGACGCTCAAACGACCGCATGAGGGCGAAGGTGGAACTGACCAACCGGCGCTGAAAGACGCTCATGGCCAACCTGGCCGCGGACCGGTTCAACATCCGGGCACGATTGTAGTGACCCCGGATGTAGTCCGTGGTCTCCTCGTATAGCTCCTGCTCGCCATTCGGACCCCGGGTCAATCCGTAGCTCAGCGTGTCGCATCTTCTTTCGGGGTAGAGGGGGGACCCGTCGAAGTGGAACAACTCTTCCTTGGTGCGACGAATGAAATGCCGTTGCTTCGAAGCATCCGGGAATTTGTTGAAAGCCTGTTCGGTTGAAAGAGCGTCCGGAAGCAATAGGCGCCACAGGGAGTAGTAAGGGAAGTCCTTTCCCATGTGCGGTGTCGCGGTGAGCAACAGGAGATGTTGGGCCGACCAGGGGAGCGACCAACGTTCGTTGTCCGCGCCCGCACCGGCTATCGCTTCCGCCAGTTGGTAACGGCCCGTCTTGCGTACCCTGAAGTCAGGCTGACGGCTCGCCGACAGCTTGTGGGCCTCGTCGAAAACGACAAGATCGTACGGCTCAGTCGTATCATTGCCGAGGCGATTGAACATTCGCTCCCCCGCCAGGGTATCGACGCTGACGATCACGCGGTCGCTCTCTGGACCGGCGAAAGGATTGGCGGAGCGCGCATCCGTGCCGCCTACCACGCGGAACTGCATTCGGAACAGGTCACGCATTTCTCGGTGCCAGTTGCCAACCAGACCTGCTGGGGGCACAACCAGGACGCGGCGGATCAGCCGCCGGGCCAGCATTTCACGCACGTACAGACCAGTCATGATTGTTTTGCCGGCGCCTGCGTCGTCAGCGAGTAGGAATCGCAGAGGCGACTGTCGGAGCATGTGTTCGTATACGGCTAACCGTTGATGGGGCAGCGGATCGATCAGAGACGTTTCACTGGCGAATGCCGGATTGAAGAGATGCCCATAGCCAAGACGATGTGCTTCGGCAAGAGCCCAAACAGCGTCCGGATTGGCTGAGAAGTCAAGGTCCGGGGTTGCTGGCGGTCCTAGGTCGGCGGCAATAGCCGCCTCTTCAATCGCGTCTCCGTCAAGTTGATTCTCGATTTCCAGGATGCGTCGCCACGACAAGTTGTTGGGTCGGGACTGCCCATTCTCCCAGCGATTGACCGTGGCGAAAGAGACGCCGATGAGTTCGGCAAGTTGCGTCTGGGTCAGCCCTCTGAGCCCGCGCGCGCTCTTTACCCGCTGAGGGTAATCGGGCGGGGGATCAAATGTTGTGGGGGAAGACATGGTTAGACATGTTGGGGCTGTTCAAGCACTTGCCGGTGTAGAAAAACACTTGCGTTGGCGAACCGCATTATAACAAATGTTATATGTCAGGACCCTGTGCGCCAACCAGTCATCACTGGACCCCTCCTCCGACTTTCGGCAGGATGCCTTGACAACTCCCTCGTGGCTGCTCAGCGGCAATACTGCCGTCTAGTCAGTCCGCCGCAGTATCTGGCACCCGAGAGGTTCGAGTCATAACGGCCCGCCCTCGCCACCATGTACTAACAGTGAAGCAACCTAGTGCCAGATCTCTAAGCCGATCAGGTGCCTACTTCCACCAGAGTCCCAGAGTGAGTATGCGGCGGACCCAACGCAGCCGTTGCCGCCTTGCCAACGCCCTCCGCGTGTCGCTCAGCGCAGTTCAGCGCCAGTTGTCTGACCCTTTCGTCCGAAGCCCCGCAGAGGGTTGCGTCTCCGGCGGCAGCGTCAGCCCGTGATCTTCCAGCATCGCGAGCTCCAACGTCAGCAGCCGCTCCTCGATGACGAGCCACGAAAGGCTCCTGCCCTGGTGTGGCTGTCCAGCCCGCAGCTCTCGCCACTCATGCACCAGCGGCCACGCCGCGCCATAGACCTCGGCGTCGTCCTCGGCGGGCTCGTCGGTGACCACCTCTGGGTCCAGCGGCCTCTCCGCGACCAGATGTACCGCGCGCAGCCCAGCCACCGGAGGTGCGGACTTGGTCTCAAGCGGACCCGTTCCCTCACCGTCCCGACGTCGGGCTTGATTCTCATCCTCCACATGGACATTGACCTTCTCCGTCACCAAAGCCCGCATTTCTTCGAGACCGCCTCGTAGCTCCGTCGCCAGTTCCTCCACGCCTTCCTTCAGTTGCTCCAGACCCTCCTCCAACGCATCGACTCGTTCCCGCAGCCGCTCAGCCTCGGGATCGTCACCCGTACCCAAGAGCCGTTCCAACGCGTCGCTCATGCGGCCCGAAATCTTGCCTGACTCCTCGGCCCGCACCAGCGTGCGGTAGTTGACGCCCAGGAGTTCCGCCGCCTCCATGCGTCCTTCCTCCCGCACCAGTTCCCGCAGGAACCCGTTCAGCCTGAGTCGCCGCTGCTGCTCCAGATTCTGGCCATCACTCCCGTTGCCGTCCGCTTGGATCTCAACCGCCTGTGTCTCGTTCATACGCCCCTCGTTCATGGCATGACCTCTTCAGCCCCAGTCGTCCGGTAGGGGAGTGTCCTGTAGGGATACTTCTCTCCCCTCCGTTAGGCTCCACTCCACCAATCGCTCGCTCCGATGTAGCTGAAATTGGCCCCATCGCCCCGATCTGAGACTTGTATTAATGCAACTTTCGCCGGAATGCTGGGGAACCGGCCCTTACGTCAAATCGCTCGCAACTACCGCTCCGAATTGCATCTTTTCGGCCTTTCTCACGTTGGAACCGGCCCCGTACTTGCACTACTACAACTGACGCAAATCCCAGTACACGGGTATGACATCACATCCGGCCTGTCGAAGCGCAGGCCCTATGAGGGGAGCCCCCGCGCGTGTCCCCCTCACGGACCATGACGTTTCGCTCCCCGGATCCCCACACTCGGAAGTAGGCAGACGACCCCGACCGACGCCATCGTCCAGGTCAACACAGACCGGGACTTCCTGGCGCGTTGGAAGCGCGGCGAGTTCGTCGCCCGGCCTGTCCTCGACCCGCAGATCGAGTGGCTTGCCGGTCGCTGGTTGCGGCCGGCTTCCTCGCACCAACGGAGACCCGGACCTATATCGACAGGAGCAATATCATGAAACTGAACCCGATCATGTGGCTGCCGCGCGCTCGCGACAGAAAGCCTCTCGTCCTGCTCGCGGTAACGCCGCCCAGGACCGGGGAGCGAACGCTGCTCGGAGTCGAGAACCTCCTCGGCTCCATCGCCGTCCCCGAACCCTTCTCCCTCGAGCTGGCCGGGGATGTGGACGGGGTGACCCTCATGGCGCGCTGCCTGGACGAGCGGGTGGTGCGCGGCCAGATCACAGCCAGCTACCCGCAGGCCCAGATACACGAAATCGCGCCGGAGGACGATCCCCTGCGCCTGGGTGAGGAGGAGCAGGCGTGGAGCATGACTCTGCGGGCCGATGGCCCCGAGTACGCACCGCTTCGCGTCTTCCGGGACGACGACCTGCTAGACCCGGGCTCGGACCCGCTCATCGCCCTCATGGGCGCGCTTTCGAACCTCAACGAACGGGAGCGCATCGTGGCGCGACTGATGCTGCGCTCCCTCGGACCCGACTGGTCGCAGGCCCACCTGGAGAAGGCCCACGGGCGCCCCGTGGAGGATCGGCGGGACTCCTCGTACGCCGGACAGACCGGCGGCAGTCGTGCCGAAGGAGGGACCCCCCTAGCCGTCCTCGGTCTTGGAGCGCTCGCAGCTCTCAGGGGTTACACGTGGGTGCGCTCCGGCGAGACCTGGAAGGCGGTCCTGCTGGGCGTGGGACTCGTCGCCGGCCTTGCCATTGCGGGGTGGGCATGGCAGCGCTGGAAGGCATCACGTTCGCGCGTCTACGACCCGCTGCTCGTCAAGGAGAAGGTCTCGCGCATAGCCTTCGAAGCCGAGGTGCAGGTGACGGCGATCCTGCCCCATAGCGTCCGGCCACAGAGGGCCAGGGAGCTGTTGGACCAGGTGGCAGCTGCCTACCGCCACTACGACTATCCGGCTGGCGCCCGCCTGAAGTCGAGTAAGGCCCGTCCCGCTGTACCCAACCCGGAGGACCTTCACCCCTCCGGACCGGGCCTGTTCGGCAGGCGCAGCGTCATCGGCGTCCGCGAGGCGGCCTGCCTGTGGCACCCGCCCGGAGCCCGCGACGAGACTCCATTGGTCTCCCGCGCCGGGGCGAAGGTGCTGCTGCCAACGGCCCGCAGCGTGAAGGCAGGCGCATACGTGGGCGACACCGTGACCGGAACCCCGAGGAAGATCCACTTCCCGGTTGACCTGCTCCGTCGCCACCACCTCTACGTCTACGTCGCACGCACCCGCATGGGCAAGTCCACCCTGATGCGCCACGTCGTCGTCCACAAGATGCGGGAGAAGACGGCGGGCAGGGACGGAGACGCCATCGTCGTAGTCGATCCGCATGCCGACCTGGTGGGTGGCCTGCTCGAACACGTCCCGGAATCCCTCGTCGACCGGGTGAGGCTGATCGATCTTGCCGACGAGCGGGGCGCGCCCGGCGTGAACCTGCTTGACACCCGCATCTTCTCCGACCGCGACCGGACCGCCGACTCCGTCGTGCGCGTGTGCAGGGGCCTGTGGGGGCCGAGGATGCAGTCCATCCTGGAACAGACGGTCAAGAGCCTCCATGAGGCCAATGAAAGCATGGACGAGGAAGAGCAGTACACCATCCTCGACGGCCTGAGGATCCTCTCCGACGCCGACTTCCGCAGCAGGGCGCTTGCGAAGGTGAACGATCCTTACCTGTTGGAGTGGTGGGCCAGGGACTTCGGGGGCTGGCGGAGCGAGACCCGCTCCGACGCCCTGGCGCCGGTGCAGACCCGCCTCTCCTACTACGCATCGTCCAAGAGGGCGCGGGCCATACTGGGCCAGTCCCGCTCCACCATCGACCTGCGCCGGACCATCCACGACGGCGACATCCTGTTCGTCTCGACCGCCCAGGGAACGGCGGGCAGGGACGTGGCCGCACTGGTGGGAGCGTCGCTGTTGAATCTCGTTGACGCCGTGGTCCGGGAACAGGGCAGCGTGCCCATCGAGCAAAGGCGCGGCGCTCTGGTCGTCGTGGACGAGATGCAGTCGATGCCCGGTGTTGATTACGAGTCGATGCTCAGCGAGCTCGGCAAGTTCGGGGCCTCCTTCATCCTGGCCACCCAGAGCCTCGCCAAGCTGGACGACCTCTCCCATACGATGCGCGACACCATCCTCGCCAACGTGGGGTGCCTTGCCGTCTTCCAGGTATCGGGGAACGACGCAAGGCAGTTGGTATGGGAACTGGGCAAGGAGCGGGTGAGTGAGGACGACATCACTTCGCTTCCGGTGCACCACTGCTACGTCAGGGCCACGGTGGGCAGGGAAAGGATGGCCGCCTTCTCCATGATGGTCAGGAAGCCGAAGGAGGGCGACTCTCGCACTGCCGACCGCATCCGCGCGGAGGCCGGGAGCTACCTCACGGAAGCCAGTGACATGGGCGAGCGGGAAACGGGGCGGCAGGACCTGGTTCGCATAGGCTTGAGCACGAAGCGGTCCACTGCCCAGGCTCCGACAATGACCGCGCCTGCCAAGAGGAGGCCATCAGCCACTGTCATCCCCTCTGAACCGCGTGTGGACGTGTCTCTATTGTTCTTGAACCGTTTCGAGTAGTTGTCAGGCGGCAGACCATCCCTCCGCAGGAACGCGGTATGGACCCAATCCCGGATGACGGACAGAGAGCCGTCACCCGGCCAGTCATACAGACGGACGTAGGGATCGTCTCCTTCAATGTTGGCGGCCAGTCGTTGCGGGAGCGGGTTGGGGTCCCAAAGGCCCTTGCCGTAGTCCCGGTGGTCGGGCAGCACCACGCCCAGTACCCCACACCGGGAGTTGTTCCTGCTCTGGTTCAGGGCGGAGCCGATCTCCCAGTCCACGAATCTTCTCCCAGATGGCCTCCGTCTTGAGGCTGTCGTCGATGTCTCCGTTTTCGACCGAACGGTCTACGATGTCCGCAGACATCTCTTCGACCAGCCGGTCCTCGTACTCCTGATCGTTCTCGTGATGGTAGCTAACGAATACCTTATGTCGTCGTTGTCGTGGCATCTCCATCCACTATCAGTTCGGGCACATCTGCGACTTCGGCGAACAAATTAGCGTACTGCCGAAGCTGCAACCTGACTTCGTCGAGCGCGTTTAGGAAATCGCTGCGTCCTTCCCATTCACTTTCGTCCCGGTGTGGATTGTTTCGTTCCCAAGCGCGGAGCTTTGGGTGCCACTCCGTGAGAAGCGGACGGAGCACCCGATTGAGCATGGAGACCGCAAGGTATCCAAACGACAACTTGCGCCCGCTCTTTGGGCGAGCCACGACAGGTCCAGACTCCCTCAAGATACCCCTTGTGGTGTCGAACAACGAATAAATGGAGTCCAGGGCTTCTCGCAAAGACCCCTCTTGGGATGAAATGCCACCGAGTGGAGTCCGGGTCACCATTTCCACATACAGCTCCCAAGCTGCTCTCACCTCAGACTCGTCCGGTTCCCACGTCCCGGCGATACCTCCAATGCCCGGTAACTTCAGGTCGAGCCTTACGTTTACAAGCTTTGGCATGTCATGTGCCTCGCGCAATAATGTTATGTCTGAAGTCTGGCTGTCCGGTCCCTTCCAGGTATCCGGTCATCGGCTGTCCTCTATCAGGGCTACCGGAGCCCACTAGAAGCAGCCACCCACGAATCGGCCTCCGTAAAATTTCGCAACTTCTTTAGTTTCTCAAGGTATGCCGGCAATGGACCGCTTGTCTGTGGCTTGTACGTGGCCCTCGGTTTGCCGAAGGGCGTCGAAACAGCAACCTCCCAAGGCACCCACCACGAACCTTGGGTTTCATCCGAAACAACAATAATCATCGTTCTTGCATTGTTGATGGCGGTAACCAGTGCGTCGTCCAAGTCCTCTTGACCAGGCACTAGCGAGTCGTCGTGGACGTCTATGAAGACACGTATGCCACGTAGGTCCAGGTAGTGAGCCAGGTCCCATGCGGTGGTTTTGTCGGTGTGCCGGTACGACAAAAACACGTCCGATACCTCCGAGTAGGTTGTATATGCCTTCATCAAGACGGTGCCGCTCCGTTGCACGGCACCCCATGTTTTGGCTAGATTCTTTCCGTAGGTGATGGACATATGGGCTCTCCTCTCGTAAGTCGTTGGAAGAATGGTCCCTTTCTATTGTGAGGTCGCCTCCAGCAGGTCCCGGCTGAGAGCGATGCTCGATTCAGCGATAAAGTCGGGGTCCTCAAGACCGCGAACCGCCCTGACCACCAGCTGGGTGCCCATGTCCGACGCGGTACTGAATAGGTTCAGAAACATCGACAGCGCCTCTGAGGTCACACGGCTCGAAATCTCGCGCGACTGCAGGAGTCCGAACTCCGTAGCCATCTCGGCGGTGTCGATAGCACGCAGGAGCCGGTAGATGTCGAAGGCGTCCTTGGGGAGCTGTTCTCGACGGCGTACATCCGGATCCTCCAGACGTTCCCCTATCTTGTGCACTTTCGACACCAGCAGGGCGGCCGCCCCGGCGACCTTCAGGATGCATGAGCGGTCTGCGCCCGGAACCAGAGTGGTGATCTTCCTGATCGTATGGCTGACGAGGGCGCCCTCAAGTCCGCGGACCTTCATGGCCGCCCTGTTTCCGTGGACGCCAAGCCGGGCCGCTCTGCGGCCGGCCCCGCCCGCGGCCTCTGGCACCAGCAGATCAACCTGTGACCGGCCTTCCCTGCTGTATAGCCCCGGTTGGTCACCCAGCCGGAATCCCGCCCGGCTCATGGCTTCAACTATCGCAGGGCTGCTACCCAGCAGCTCGGGATCGAGTGCGATGTCTGCGTCATAGGTGAATGGGGAGAGGGCAAAGCTGGCATCCTCACCCTTTGTGTGCACGTATATCGCCTGGGCCCCCACCAGGATGCCTGCATCGCTGTGCGGTCCCAGCGCCTCGACAGCGTCGAGCAGAGTCTCCCGGGCATCTATGTAGTTGCGGTCATAGGTAGTTTCCATTTGTCCTCATTGTCCCGCATCCACTCCAGAAGGGCCTCCGCCTCCGCCGGTCCGCGGCCCGGCCCTTTCATGAGGTCCAGCAGAACTTGGGTAACGCGGGCGTATGTGATGCCGTCGTCGTATTCGGCGCGTTCGAACACCACGGGGTCGAATGGGCGCACGAGGAGAACATTGCCTCCGGTCTCTGCCGGGCGCAATCCCAGTGACTGGGCAGAGGTCTCAGGATCGTTGACGTAGAGCGCTGCCAGACGCGGCTCCGCAATGGGCGCCAGGCGATACGCGGCAAACGAGCCGGTGACGGTGTACCGGATTTCCGAGTCGCGAAGCCGGGCGAACAGCGCCCTTGTCCCCCTCGGATCAAGCCACGTTGTCAGGATATTGGAAGAGGCGAAGTCGTAGTCCAACGCCCATCGGCGGGCCAGGGCCTCCCAGTCCACCGAGACGATTCGTCCCCTCGGGCTCTCCTTGGTGATAATCTCATCCGGCTCCAGCAGGCTGGATACCCTCGAAATCATGGCCGCAGAGCTTGCGGTCTCGCCAGCCAACTCCCGGGTCCCGAAGGGAGTCCGGTAGTCCAAGAGACCCCTAGCCACGCGGGCGGCGCGGCGTCCCTTGAGCGACCGGAGCGGACGTTCCTCTCTGAAGGGGTTCTTGTCCGCCCCCTGGGTCTCGATGTACACCGCGGGACGGTCAACGGTGAATCTGATGTTCCCGGTTGAGTCGGCGTAGCTTATCCCGGCTTCCGCCAGGCGCTCCCTCGTCAGGGGGCTCAGGTAGGTCGAGACCAGCATGTTGGCAGGGGTTGCGCCGGTCTGCTCGTACCTCGAGTATGACAGCGCCCTCAGCTGGGACGCCACACTGCCGACCAGCCTGGGCTCCATTGGATTCGCCTTGACCTCCACGATGATGTCGGAGGAGAGTCCGTCAGGGTCGCGGAGTTCCCAGATGGCGTCGATCATGCGGGTGGATTCCTGTGGGGACCGCACGGCTGCGCCTCTCTCACGGTCGAGCAGGAGCCACCGCGGTGGCAGGCGCGTGCCTATCTCATTCACGGCCGAGTCGATTAGTCTTGTTTCTGATATATAGCTGTTCCGCATCATGTGAAACAGGTTAGGTTCTGCACCATTGTGCGGTCAAGGGCGAGCCACATCTCGAAGATGGTTGGGGGCAGTGTAAGCCGCCGAGGCCCTCGGCCTGAATAGGATCGCGTGACAGAGTGGAGGAACGCAAGAGGAAGAGGGCGGCGGGGCCGCCCTCTTCCAACTCTGTTACGCCCCCTCCGGTGGTTCGAGCCGGTCAGGGCTTACACCGTCCGCATTCCTTGACCGGACGGTGAGTTTCGCGGGCGACGCGCAACGACTCATCTTTGGAGTCAAAAGGACCGTGCCATAGGCCATCCTTCGCCTGCTTAGGCTGGGGGACGCGGCAGGGGCCTTGGTTCTGGTGCACTGTCGCCAAGTTGTCAGGCTTGTCTTCGTTGACGTAGAAGGCCATCAGTTGAATCACCTCTCTAGCTACACCACCCACTTCTCGTTCTTGAGAGTCAGCGGACCAAGCTTCATATCGAGTGTTTGGCCGCGACATCGGCCTACTTCATTCCTTCTCCCGCTCCGGCCCTTCCCCCTCCTCCATCCGGTAGCCGACGCTCGGCTCGGTGAGGATGTAGACGGGGCTGCCCGGGTCGTCGCCCAGCTTGCGGCGCAACCGCTTGACGATGTTTCTCACCGGCCCGGAGCCTCCGCCCTTGTCCGGACCCCAGACCCGTTGCAGCAAGTGCTCGTGGGTCAGCGGCCGTCCTGCATTGACCGAAAGCTCGACCAGCATCCGGTACTCGATGGCGGTGAGCGCGACGGGGTTTCCGGCCACCGTCACCCTGCGCCGCAGATAGTCGAAGGTCAGGTCTCCCCGCACGTAGGGCTCGGAGGGCTGAGCCAGCTCCGGCGCCGCACGCTTGCGCAGGGTGGCCCTGATCCTCGCCGCCAGCTCCGTCGGAGAGAAGGGCTTGACCACGTAGTCGGCCGCTCCCATGTCGAAGGCCCTGGCGACAACCTCGTCCTGGCCGTTTACGGAGAGGAAGATGACCGGCACGTCGGCGATTTCGCGGATCTCCTTCATCAGCTCCATGCCGTCGGTCCCCGGAAGCATCAGGTCCAACAGGACCAGGCGGGGCGCTTCCTCCGCCATGAGCCGGGAGACCTCCTCCGGGTCTCCGGTTACGACGGGCGTGTAGCCCGCCTTCGTGAGCGCGCCCCGGACGTGCCGGAGCGTCTGCGGGTCGTCGTCCACGCAGAGAATGCGGGGCCGCTCCCTGGTCTTCGTCTTGCGCCGGCGTGACGGCGGAGCGGGGAGGGTGACGGCCTCCTCCACCGCCGGAACGGTGAAGGTGAACCGGCTTCCCAGGCCCGGCCCGTCGCTCTCGGCCCGGATGCGGCCTCCGTGGGCCTCCACGATCCCCTTGCAGATAGCCAGGCCCAGGCCCGACCCGCCGATCTCCCGTCCCCGCTCCTCGCCGTCGAGCCGCGAGAACTTGCGGAACAGGTGCGGCAGCCGCTCGGCGGGCACGCCCACGCCGTCGTCGGCCACCGAGAAGGCGACGTGGATGCCGTCCCGCACCGCCGCCACCCGGATGAGGGACAGCTCGTGGGAGTGCCGGGCCGCGTTGGTGAGGAGGTTGTTCAGCACCTGGATGATGCGGCGCCCCTCCGCCATGACCAGCGGCAGCTCCGGCGAGAGGTCGATGCGGAGGTTGTTCCTGCCCCCTCCGCTCTGGAACCTGCTCCTGGCCTCGTCCACCAGGGTCGCCACGTCCGCAGGCGCCGGGGCGACCGGCAGCTCGCCCGTCTCGATGCGCGCCACGTCGAGAAGGTCGCCGATCAGGTCGCGCATGTAGTCGGCCTGCTCGCCGATGATGCGAAAGAACTGGAGCATCTCGGCGGGGTCCAGGTCGGACGCCGCCTCCGTCAGCGTGGCGGCTGAGCCTTTGATGGCGGCCAGAGGAGTCCTCAGCTCGTGGCTCACCATGCCCAGGAACTCGGCCCGCAGCCGCTCCAACTCCTCCAGCGGCGTCATGTCCTGCATGGTCACGACCACTGAAACGACCTCCCCCTCCTCCGAGCGGATGGGCGTGGCGTTGATCAGGGTGGTCACGCTCCCGCCGCCGGGGGACTGGAGGACGATCTCCTCGGCGCGCACCGTCTCGCCCGTCCTCAGCCCCTGGGACAGGGGGAACTCCTCCAGGGAGACCTCCCGCCCGTCGGCCCGCCGGAAGGTCAGCACCTCCAGCAGCTGCTCCGCCGAGCCGCCGGGGGCGCACAGGTCGTTGACGATCCTCCTCGCCTCCCGGTTGACCGACGTCACGCCGCCCGTCTTCGCGTCGAAGACCAGGACGCCCACGGGAGTCGTGTTCACCAGGGTCTCCATGTCCGCCCGGGCCCGCTGTTCCTCCCGGTGCCTGCGGGCGTTGGCGATGACCAGCGCAGCCTGGGAGGCGAACATCACCAGGGTCTCCTCATCCTCTGGGGTGAACTCCACATCCTTCTCGCCCACGTAGAAGGCCCCGACGCTCTCCCCCAGGTGGCGGATGGGCGCGGCCAGGAAGGTCAGAACGGGGCTGACCGCCATCGGCGGGCGGAACTCGGGAAGGCCCAACGCCCTGGTGTGGCTGTGGAAGTCCTTGAGCCTGAGCGGTTCCGTAATCCGGCTGAGGTGCTCGAAGAGCTTCAGCCCTTCGGGCAGCTCCACAAATCGCTGGCGCTCTTCCGCAGTCAGCCCGGAGGTTACAAAGTCCTCTATCCGTCCTGAATCGTCCAGCAGGGTGATCACGCCGTAGCGCGCCCCGGTCAGCGAGCAGGCGCTGTCCAGCACCCCCTGGAGCACCGTGTCGAAGTCGAGGCTCTCGTTGATGCGCAGGCTGGCCTGGCTCAGCCTGGAGAGGCGTTCGCGAAGGGCCTCGTTCTCCCGCTCAAGCTCCCCTGCGTTCCTCATCCTCTAGACCTCCGTGCAATGTGTACGGCCCGCGATTCCCTCCGTCCCGGGGGCCCCGGCGGCCTCATCATAGCGACCGTGCGGCCTTTTACACAACGCAGATTGGTCCTGAATCAGGACCGTATTGGTCAATATTACACTGACTTTACACAGCCTGCTCCGTCATAGTCATAGGCATGTGCCCCAATTTTTGGCGGGGAAGGAGTCACTTGGGTTTCGATAGGCCAATAGACGGAGTGGAGACAGCGGTCGCAGCGGCCCATGCTGCCGTGAGTTCCGCGACCCAGTGCGCCTTCCAACGCGGTCTGGCACGGGTGCTCACCCCCCCTGCTCTCACCCCCTCCGACTCATACCGGCAGGCCCGGCCTCAACCCATCGCCGCCCTCTTCATGATGCGCGCCCGCGCCCGCTTCTTGGGGGACGCTGGCTGGGCGCTTCCAGCAAGACCGGGACGATGTCGCCCGGGAGCGATACAGCCCGCGACGCGGCTGGCGCTCGCCAACGCAATCTACTTCAACGCGGTGTGGCAACTGCCCTTCGACGAGAGGTCCACGGCGCCAGGTCCATTCCACACGCCAGGCGGCGGCCTCGCCGACACGCTGGAAGCCATGGGAATGCCGAACGCCTTTGACGAAAGGGCGGCCGACTTCTCGGGGTTGAACGGGACATCGTGTCTCGCGGGAGCGGGAGAAGACGACGAGCGCTTTTTGATCACGGATGTCGTCCACAAGGCGTTCGTGTCGGTTGACGAAGCGGGAACCGAGGCGGCGGCGGCCACTGCGGTAATAGTGGGCACAACAGCGGTGGATCCCGGCGAGCCGGTGAGGCTCACCGTTGATCGTCCGTTCATCTTCCTGGTGCAGGACCGGGAGACGGGCGCCGTCCTTTTGGACGGGCGGGTATCGGAACCGGAGCAATCGCGATGACGTTGGCGCGACGGTCCTTCTACTCGCGGCGCAACGTGGGCGTTGTGCTCACGATTCTGTTGCTTCTGGGGCTGGTCTTCGGCGGCGCTCCCGCATTGAACGATGATCCCCCGACGGGGACGGCCGACCAGCAGATCGAGGCGTTGCTGGCCGCGAAAGAGCAGCGGACGCCCGCCCAGCGCAAGGTAAGTTCCCAGCTCCTGGTCGCGGCGGAGCAACTCGCGGAGGCGGAGGCGGAGGCGGAGGGGAGCGGGCAGCCACCGGACGCGGATGGGAGCGAGCAGCCGCGGAGGTCGGTTCCCCCAGGCCGCCAACAGTCGGCGGACCCGGATGCTGTGGCCGAACTCGAACTGGTGACGGTGGACATCCGGGCCAACGTAACAGCCGCGGTCCTGGCGCGCATCCGGGCCCTGGGCGGCGCGGTGATCAACAGCGTGCCGGAATTCCGCGCCATTCGGGCGCGACTCCCGCTCGCCGCCGTGGAGCCGCTCGCCGCGCTCGATGCGGTCCAGTTCATACGCCCCGCCGACGAGGCGGTGACCCGCAAGGACAACACGTCCGAGGGCGACGTCGCCCACCTGGTGAACCAGGCGCGCGCGGATCACGGTGTCACCGGCGCCAGCATCGGGATCGGCGTGCTCTCGGACGGCGTCAAAACGCTCGCCGAACAGCAGGAGTCGGGCGACCTGCCGGCCCGGGTCACGGTGCTGCCGGGGCAGGAGGGCTCGGGTGACGAGGGCACGGCGATGCTCGAGATCGTCCACGACCTCGCGCCCGGCGCCGAGCTGTACTTCGCGACGGGGTTTACCGGGCAGGCGCAGTTCGCGGCGAACATCGAGGCGCTCTGCGAGGCCGGCGCGGACGTCATCGTCGACGACATCGGCTACTTTCTGGAAGCAAACTTCCAGGACGGCATCATTGCGCAGGGGGTCAACGCCGCGACCGAGGGCGGGTGTTACTTCTTCTCCGCGGCCGGCAACGACGGCAATCTGAACGATGGCACGTCCGGGGTCTGGGAGGGCGACTACGTCATGGGGAGTGCGCTCACCGTGGAAGGCGAAACGCTCGGCGTCCGCCACAACTTCGGTAGTGTCGACGATGTCCAGGAGGGGAACCCTGTCCTAGGGGCGTTCTTCGGCACGGTCGTCCTTCAGTGGTCCGACCCGCTGGGGGGGTCCGCGAACGACTACGACCTGTTCCTGGTCGACGGGGACGGCAACGTCAGAGCGAGTTCAACGAACACGCAGGACGGCTCCCAGGATCCGATCGAGTCCATTTCGACGGGGTTCTTTGTGTACAGAGATGTACGCCTGGTCATTGTGAAGGTCTCCGGCGCGAACCGCTACCTCCGCCTTCAGACCTTCGACAGGAAGTTGGAGATCGCAACCGCCGGCAACACCTGGGGGCACCCTGCGGCGGAGAACGCGATGGGCGTAGCCCAGGTTCACGTGCACGACGCAGGCGGCGACGGTGGAGTCTTCGACGGCACTGAGGATGTCGCGAGTAGCAGCTCGGACGGACCGCGCCGGGTTTTCTTTGAGCAGGACGGCACGGCGATCACTGTGGACAATTTCTCCTCGACCGGTGGGCGGGTGGTGCAGAAGCCGGATCTCACCGCCGCCGGGTGTGTGTCGACCGCAACGCCCCGCTTTTCGCCGTTCTGCGGCACGTCGGCGGCGGCTCCGCATGCAGCGGCAATCGCGGCGCTGATGCTGGAGGCGGTCGGTGGCCCGGCACACCTCGATCTGGCAGATCTCCGCACGGCGATGACGACTCCGACGGCGGTCTTGGACATCGAGGGCCTTGGTGTCGACCGTGACAGCGGCGCCGGCATCGTGATGGCGCCGGGCGCACTGGCCGGGGTCGTAGTTGCGATCGCGGACCGCAACCGGGCCCCTACCGTGACGACCACTCTGGCCGACCGGACGCTGGCGGCAGGGTCCGACGCGGTGACCGTCGATCTGGCGAGCATATTTGCTGATCCGGACAGCGACACGTTGAGCTACTCCGAGGTGTCGGGCGATCCGGACCGGCTGGCGGTCACGCTGAGAGCCTGTGAATAAATCCCCAGGAACCGTCTAATTGAGACCGTTTTCAAAGTCAAATTGAGACTGAAAACCGCAGGTTTCGCAATAAAATCACAAGCTCTGAGCGGAACCGTAGTCACCCTGACGCCGGGGTCGCCGGGCCGGAGCGTGGTCAGCGTACGCGTGACCGACCCAGGCGGCCTGGGCGCCTTGGAGACGTTCACCGTCACTGCAGGGAACACCGACTACGACAAGGACAACGACGGTTTCATTGAGATCACCACCCTGGCGCAACTCGACGCGGTGCGGTACGACCTGGACGGCGACGGCCTGGTCGATGGCGCGATGTGGGAGTCCTACTACGCGGCCGGAGCCTTCCCCATGGGCGCGCTCGATATGGGATGCCCCCCCGACGGCTGCGTCGGGTACGAACTGTCGGCGGATCTGGACTTTGACACCGACGGCAGCGGGACCGCCGACTCCGACGACACCTATTGGAATGATGGCGCCGGCTGGCGCCGATCGGCAGCGAAGACAGTCCGTTCACCGCGCGCTTCACCGGCTACGGCCACACCCTGACCAACCTGTTCATCAACCGCCCCGCGGAAGACGGGATCGGGCTGTTCGGCGAAGTCCAGAGCCCCGTGAGGGGCCGCGGTGTGATTCTGAATGTGGGTCTCATCAAAGTCGACGTAACGGGCCGCGATGCCGTCGGCAGCCTCTTTGGCCGTACTGACTATGGAGTCGTAGTAGGCAGTTACGCCACCGGCCGTGTGACGGGCCGCGATCAGGTGGGCGGCCTCGTGGGCGAGTCTTGGGGCAACTTGATAGACACCTACGCCGCCGTCAAAGTTTCAGGCGATGAAGCAGTTGGCGGGTTGATCGGGCATCACCTGCTCAACAGGATCACCACGAGCTACGCCACCGGGAGTGTATCGGGCATGTACGCGGTTGGCGGGCTGGTGGGGGCGACGAGCGACGCTTATCAATTGATCCAGGCGAGCTATGCCACCGGGGATGTGTCGGGCCAGGGGGCTAGACTCTCGCCTTCGGACTCAGGGTTCATCGTGTGCGGGAATTTGGGCGGCCGTTCCGCCGAAACCAGCAGCGGTGGAGGCGTCGGCGGGCTCGCCGGCAGCTCCTGCGGGATCATCGATGCGAGCTACGCGACGGGAACGGTCTCCGGCGACGTGGCGGTCGGCGGACTCGTCGGTTCAGGCCGCTATCTCTGGGCGTTCGTCCTCAGCTACTGGGACACGGAAACGTCCGGGCTGCGCGTCGGTGTCGGCGCGGACGATACGAACGACAACGGCGTGATCGACGGCGAGGAGCTTCAGAGGGTCCGCTTCGCTGGCCTGTCCACCGCCGAACTCCAGGCGCCGACGGACTACGAAGGCATCTACCTCACATGGGATGTGGACCTGGGCGGGGACTTCGGCGACGGCGCGCCCGACTATCCCTGGGACTTCGGGACGACGGCGCAGTACCCGGTCCTCTCGCGCGACCTGAGCCACGATGACGTGGCGACGTGGGAGGAGTTCGGCTACCAGTTCCGGACGAGGCCGAGCCTGACAGCGACAACACCGGACGGGCAGGTCCAGGTGGACCTGAGCTGGGATGCGGCGGACATGAGCCCGTGGACCCCGGCGCCCAGCGTGACCTACACCGTCTACCGCGATGACGGCTCCACCGTCGAGAGCCTTGCCACGGGCCTCAGCGGGACCACATACGCCGATACCAATGTGACGACCGGCGCCCGCTACACGTATTGGGTGGCCGCGGTGATTACGGGCGGCGAGGTGGCGCGCAGCACGCCCGCCCCGGTGACGGCCGGCGCGGCGAACCAGCCGCCCGTGGCGACGGGGACACTGGAAGACGTGGCGCTGCTGTTGGGGGCGGAAGCGGTGGCGGTCGACGTCGCGGGCGTGTTCCGGGATCCCGACGATGACTCGCTGGCCTACACGGCGGCCACGTCCGACACGTCGGTTGCTACGGTGAGCAAGTCGGGCTCGCAGGTGACCATCACGCCGGTGGGCGCGGGACGGGCAATTGTCACCGTGACGGCGACCGACACCGGTGGGTCGAACCAGAGTGCGACGCAACGCTTCAAGGTGGCGGTGGGGAACGACTACGACTACGACGACGACCGGCTGGTAGAGATTCGGACGCTCGCCCAGCTCGACGCCATGCGCCTCAACCTGGACGGGGGAGTCATAGCGGATGACCCGGCGGCATATGCCCTTGCATTCCCTGCGGCTATCGAAAACATGGGCTGCGGCTTAGAGGGATGCTCGGGCTATGAACTCGTGGCGGACCTGGATTTCGACACCAACGGGAATGGGGCCGATTCGGGCGATCCTTACTGGAACGACGGCGCCGGTTGGGCGCCCCTTGGGACTTCGGAGTTCCTTTCGTTCGGGGCCTTCAACATCACGTTCGACGGCAACGACAATGTCATTGCGAACCTGTTCGTCAGGGGAGAGGACTTCGCGGGGTTGTTTGGCGCGCTCGGTCAGCCAGGCGTCATCCGCAACCTCAGCCTGACCGGCGTCGATGTGGTGGGCGTGGATTTCGTCGGCGGACTGGTCGGGTACAACGACGGCGTCATCGTGAGCAGCTATGCGACGGGACCCGTCACCGGATCGGATAGCGGCGGGCTGGCCGGGGAAAATGACGGAACCATCACCCGCAGCCGCAGCTTTGCAACGCTAGCGCACGAGAGCGAACCTTTTTCCTGCCCACCGCCGGCCACGATATGCGCCAATCCCCTGACCAACTTCCCGGGCATCGGCGGGCTGGTCGGAGTCAACGACGGCTCTATCACCGCCAGCTACGCCACAGGCGCCGTCGTCGACGGTTACCCCGCCGGCGGACTGGTCGGGTACAACGACGGCGTCATCGTGAGCAGCTATGCGACGGGACCCGTCACCGGATCGGATAGCGGCGGGCTGGCCGGGTTGAACCACTTGAATGGAAGGATTTACGCCAGCTATGCCACCGGTCCCGTGTCGGGCTGGCGAGTGGGCGGGCTGGTTGGGTACAATTTTAACACCATCAACAGCAGCTATGCCACCGGTCCCGTGTCGGGCCGGCGAGTGGGCGGGCTGGCAGGGAGTGGCGGCCACAATGCGGGCGCAAGCTACTGGGACTCGACGACATCCGGCATCGATGGGGGAAACACGACGGCCGAGTTGCAGGCGCCCACCGTCTACAACGGGATCTATCTGTGGTGGGACCTGGACCTGTACGGAGACAGCGCCCACGACGATCCCTGGGATTTCGGGACGACCACACAGTATCCGGCATTGTCGGTGGACTTCGATGGGGATGGGCAGGCGACTTGGCAAGAGTTCGGCCATCAACTGCGCGCCGGTCCGGCGCTGACGGCGGATGCCGAACTGGGCCAGGCGGTCCTGGCTTGGACCGCAGTGGATTCAGGCTATTGGACCCCGCCGCCGGGGATCACCTACAACATCTACCGCAGCAAAGACACCACCGTTAAGACCCTTAAGACCCTCGTTGAGAACCTCGACGCGCTTGAATACACGGACTCCGACGCGACCGATGGCCCCTACATCTATCAGGTGGCGGCCGTGGCCGATGGCGGGCAGGCGACCCACAGCGCGAGGGTAGGCGCGTCAAGCGCGTCGAACACCGCGCCGGAGTTCCCCTCCAGCGAGACCGGAGTCCGCAGCATACCGGAGAACACGGCTGCAGGCGTGGACATCGGCGCGGCGGTGGCCGCCACGGACGCCGACATGGACGCCCTGACCTACTCCCTGGACGCCGCCGGCGACAGGTATTTCGACATCGACAGCTCGTCCGGCCAGTTGAAGACGAAGGCCGCCCTCAACTACGAGGACAGTAGTACCCATACCTTCACCCTGACGGTCAGCGACTACGCTGCCTCGGATACGATCCCTGTGAGAATAAACGTCACGAACGCGGAGGATCCGGGGACGGTTACCCTGTTGCCTGCGCAGCCCCAGGTTGGCGCCAAGCTGACCGCCGGGCTGACCGACCCCGACGACGTCTTGGGCAAACCCGGCTGGTCCTGGGAGAGGTCCCCAAACAGCGCCGGCCCCTGGACCGCCATCAACAGCGCCACGTCTGCCAAATACACGCCGACGGCCGATGACCTGAATAAGTACCTGCGGGCTACGGCGTCCTACACCGACAAAATGGGCGGGGGCAAGAGCGCCAGCGGGGTATCGGCAAACGCGGTGGCGCCCCAGCCGCCCAACACGTCGTTGAGCCCGTCGGCGAGCGATCCGTCCGCGGACCCGTCGACAGTCGTCTACACCGTGACGTTCGAGGGGCAATGGACCGCGGCCGCCACGCCGGTTGGCGTTCCGAGTGGAGCGCACTTTTCGCGCCTCATCGGCGCCGTCCACAACGCCGACGTGACCTTCCTGAGGAGTGGTGAGGCCGCCACTGCTGGAATCGAGTCAATGGCGGAGACTGGGGGAACGTCGGCCCTGGGGAGTGAGGTCATGAACGCCGGGACGAATGCGCTCAGTGTCGTCCGGGGCGACACCGGCTTTATCGGCCCGACCACGTCGAAAGCTCTGACGGTCACGCTTACCAATGACCACCCGCGGGTCACGCTGGTCACCATGATTGCGCCGAGTCCGGACTGGTTTGTCGGCGTCTCGGAGCTGACGCTGCTGGACGCCGGAGGGGACTGGGTGGAGTCGCTCCAGGTGGACCTGTACCCGTGGGATGCCGGGACCGAGGACGGGAGCGGGTTCTCTACGTCTAACGGCGCCACCGACCCGCACGGAGTCATCACGAATCTCCGGGGCGCGGGCCAGTTCTCGAACGCGCGGATCGCGACCATGACGTTCACTCGCCAGTCGGTCAACATCCCGCCGACGGGAGCGCCATTCATCACCGGCACAGCCGAGGCGGGGAAAGTGCTGACGGCGCGGACGTCCGGCATCGCGGACGCGGACGGCCTGAACAACGTGAGCTACGCCTACCAGTGGTTGCGCGTGGCCTCCGGCGGCGCGGAGACGAACATCCGCGGCGCCATGTCGTCAACCTACACGGCGCAGGCGGGCGACGTGGACAGCCAGCTCAGAGTGCGGGTGTCGTTCACCGACGACGCGGGCAACGCGGAGACGCTGACCAGCAACGCCACGGAGGCGGTAGTCGTGGCCCAGGTGACGGTGAGGTTCGGCGGAAGCGTCTACAGCGCGACGGAGGGCGGCGCGTCGGCCAGGGTAACGGTCGTTCTGGACAAGGACCCGCATCGTAGGCTGACGGTCCCGCTCACGAATACGCCGGGCAGGGGCGCGGTTGCCGACGACTACGCGGCGCAGGCGGAGGTTGTCTTCAACGCCGGTGAGACGTCCAAGGACATAACCGTGACGGCGATTAACGACCGCGTGGACGACGATGGCGAGAGCGTCGAGCTGAGCTTCGGGGACCTTCCAGACGGGGTGAGAGTTGGCAGCCCAGCGAGAGCGGTTGTGCAGATAACCGACAACGACGCCGCAGGCATCACGCTCGGCAAGACGGCGCTGACCGTCGCCGAGAACGGCAGAGCGACCTACACCGTCGCGCTGAACTCCGAGCCGACGGCAGACGTAACGGTGACGATTACAGGCCACACCGGCACGGACCTGACCCTGACGCCTGCCACGGCGATGCTGACCTTCACGCCGTCCACCTGGGACAGGACGCAAACGGTGACCGTGGCCGCCGGGGATGACGGAGACGTGCTCAACGATTCGGCGCGGCTGACCCACCGTGCCGTGGGCGCCGCCGAATACGCGTCGGTTACGGCGTCCCTCAGCGTCACAGTGACCGACGACGACACCACCAAGGCGACGGGAGCGCCGGCAATCACCGGCACAGCCGAGGCGGGGGAGGAACTGACGGCGAACACGTCCGGCATCTCTGACGCGGACGGCCTGACCAGCCCGGGCTACGCCTACCAGTGGGTGCGCGTGGCCTCCGGCGGCCGGGAGACGAACATCTTCGGCGAGACGTCAGCCGTTTACACGGTGACCGTAGGCGACGTGGGCAACGCCTCCAAACTGAAGGTGACTTTCACGGATGACAAGGGCAACCCGGAGTCGGCGGAGAGCGCGCCTACTGCGGTTGCGACCGTGGCCCAGGTGAAGGTCTCCTTCGGAGCAGCCGCCTATGGGGCGGCGGAATGCGGCCCGGCGGCCACGGTGACGGTCACCCTGGACAAGGACCCGCATCGCAGGGCGCTGATTCTCCTGACCGCCACGCCGGGCGGGGGAGCGAACACCGGGGACTACACGGTGGCGCCGATAGCGGTTGTCTTCAACGCGGGTGAAACCTCCAAAGACGTAACCGTAACGGCAAGGGACGACAGCGTGGATGACGATGGCGAGAGCGTCGAGCTGTCCTTCGGGAGACTGCCGGACGGCGTGAGCGAGGGCGCAACGGCCCGTGCGGTGGTGCAGATAACCGACAACGACGGCAATGGGATCGTCCTCACGCCAACCTCGCTGACTGTCGCCGAGGGCGGCAGCTCGACCTACACGGTCGCATTGGACTCCCCGCCGACGGCGGGCGTTGGGGTGACGATTTCGGGACACTCGGGGACCGACCTAGGCCTGAATCGCACGTCGCTGACCTTCACCACGTCCAACTGGAACGTCGGGCAGAGCGTGACGGCGAGGGCGTCCCAGGACAATGACTCCGACAACGACTCGGCGACACTGACGCACACGGCGAGCGGCGGCGGCTACACGGGCGTCACGGCGGCCCTCGCAGTCACGGTGACCGACGACGATGCGAAGGCGACGGGCGCGCCGGTCATCTCCGGCCCGCCCGAGGTAGGCGAAACGCTGATAGCGGATACATCGCAGATAATGGACGCCGACGGACTGAGAGCCTGTGAATACATCCCCAGGAACCGTCTAATTGAGACCGTTTTCAAAGTCAAATTGAGACTGAAAACCGCAGGTTTCGCAATAAAATCACAAGCTCTGAGCAGACCCGGCTATCGCCACCAGTGGGTACGCGTGGCCTCCGGCGGCGTGGAAACGGACATACCGAGCGCGACGGCGGCGACATACAGGGTGGTTGCAGACGACGTGGGCGCCGCCCTGAAAGTGAAGACGACCTTCACCGACGACAAGGGCAACCCGGAGACGCTGACCAGCGCGCTCACGGCGGTGGTGACCGTGGCCCAGGTGGTGGCCTCCTTCGGCCCCGGCCCCTATGCGGCGCTGGAAGGCGGCTCAGCCAGGGTGAGGGTCGCCCTGGACAAAGGACCCGCACCGCACAGTGACGATTCCCCTGATTGCCGCGCCGCGCGATGGAGCGGACACTGGGGACTACACGGCGCCGGCAGAGGTTGTCTTCAACGCCGGCGAAACGACCAAAGACGTCACCGTAACGGCGGCTGACGACGATGAGGACGACGATAGCGAGAGCGTCGAGTTGGTCTTCGGGAGGCTGCCGGCAGGCGTGAGCGAGGGCGCGACAACGCGAGCGATGGTCCGGATAACCGATAACGACGGCAGAGGGATCGACCTCTCGCGAACCTCGCTGACCGTCTCCGAAGGCGGCAGCGCGACCTACACGGTTGCGCTGGCGTCCCGGCCAACGACATCCGTTACGGTGACGATCACTGGGCACTTGGGGACCGACCTAAGCCTGGACCGCACATCGCTGTTCTTCACCGCGTCCACCTGGAACACCGCGCAGGTCGTCATGGTGAGCGCCGCACGGGACCTCGATGCGACCAACGATTCGGCGACGCTGACACACACGGCGAGCGGCGTGGGCTACGGCTCGGTGACGGCGGCGGTGACAGTGACGGTGGTCGATGGGAACAAGCCTCCGGCGGTCACGGGCGCCGTCACGTTCACTTACAGGGAGAACGGCACGGCCGCCCTGCATACCTTCCGGGCCACGGACCCCGAACGCAGCGCCATCACCTGGTCGCTGTTGGGACCGGACGAAGACGACTTCGCCATCGACGAGAGCGGCCAGCTGACCTTCAGGAACGTGCCGGACCACGAGAGTCCCGCCGACTCCGGGCGCGACAACGTCTACAACCTCTCGGTTCGGGCCTCCGACGGCAGGAACTACGGCTACCTGGAGGTCACCGTCACCGTACAGGACGTCAACGGCCAGCTGACCTTCCGCAACGTGCCGGACCACGAGAGACCCGCCGACTCCGGGCGCGACAACGTCTACAACCTCTCGGTTCGGGCCTCCGACGGCAGGAACTACGGCTACCTGGAGGTCACCGAGCCTCCGGCGGTGACGGGCACCGACACTTTCACCTACAGGGAGAACGGCACCGCCGCCCTGTACACCTTCCGCGCCACGGACCCCGAACGGAGCGCCATCACCTGGTCGGTGACAGGCACGGACCGTGACGACTTCACCATCAGAGCTTGTGATTTTATTGCGAAACCTGCGGTTTTCAGTCTCAATTTGACTTTGAAAACGGTCTCAATTAGACGGTTCCTGGGGATTTATTCACAGGCTCTCAGCGAGACGGGCGTGCTGGCCTTCG
This sequence comes from Dehalococcoidia bacterium, assembly GCA_965262065.1. Taxonomy (GTDB): domain Bacteria; phylum Chloroflexota; class Dehalococcoidia; order Lucifugimonadales; family Lucifugimonadaceae. Next base: position 256,322 of record OZ253497.1, read on the forward strand.
CCAACCCCCCCGACTACGAGAGTCCCACCGACTCGGACGGGGACAACGTCTACGAGGTGACAGTGGTGGCCAGGGACGACGCCTTCAACACGGGCACGCTGCAGATCACGATTACGGTTATCAACCTAACCGACTAGTTAGACAGAACCAGCCTGCCGTTGAAATCGCAGTCGTTGCACGGCAAAGAGGCGGGGATATTGACTATCCATGTCAACGACCCACGGGAAGGACAACTTTGAGATTCACTACGCAGCCGGCATGAAGTTAGCGGGCTAATGCTGTTGATGGCCAGCATAGGCGTCCTTTCTAACTGGCCAGCAAGAATGTCACATCATGGAGAATGTGACACTGACGCAGAAAGAGCAGGCAAGGCTTCAGATCCTCAACAACTTACTGGAAGAGCATATGACTCTGGACCAGGCGGCGACTCTGATGGGAGTGAGCACGCGCCACACCAGGCGTATCCTGGCGGCATACAGTGAGGAGGGCGCAGCCGCACTGGCTCACGGTCATCGAGGACGCCGGGCACCCAACACGACATCGGATGCGACAAGGTCCGAGGTGCTGCGCCTTGCTCAAATCCGCTACCCGGAAGTCAACCACACTCACGTGAGCGAGTTGCTCAGGGATCGCGAGGGCATAGACATCGGCCGGACCACTTTGCGGCGCATACTGGTGGGTGCCGGTCTGAAGAGCCCGCGCCACCGCCGGCCGCCCCGACATCGTGTTCGCCGCCAGCGGATGCCCCGCGATGGCATGCTGATACAGGTGGACGGCAGCCATCACCGATGGTTGGGAGATGATGGTTCGCCCTTCCGCCCTGCTGCTGGCCGTGGACGACGCCCTGTTCTGCGATCAGGAGAACACCCGCGACTGTTTCCTGCTGATGAGAGATCTGATGCAGCGACCAGCTGGCAACGGTGGTGAAACAGACTGAGTAGTCGCCACAACGGTGAGGAGGAGTATCGGGAATGGAAAACGACATCGTCTGGGTCAATGAAGGTTTTGTCCTGAACGATGCAGGACATGTCATTGTCACGAGCTACATCGATCTTCGGAAACCCGAGGACAGAACGCCCATCACGAGCTTAGTTAGGGGGTGCGAGCGAAAGTATGCCCTCGAAGACGGCGAAACAATAATGATCTCCAATCCAGCCCGATATCGGTCACATGGAGAGGAACTGATACTGGATGTTCAAGAGGGACTGGCAAAAGAGGAAACAACTATTTCCTCACAGGGCACAGCAGCCCAAGCAACCAAGCAATCAGGCAACCAGGCAACCAGGCAACGAGCAGTTTCGGACCTGAATCAAGCGGTGGAGTTATTGGGCACACGTATGCGGCCCTCTTACAGTGAATCCCACAACACAACAAGGAGGCACACCGACAGCCTCACTTATGCTAAGGAGTGGTGGATTCTCAGCACGTCAATGAAGCCGGATGACGAAGAATTGGATAACTGGAGAACCACACTGCCCAAACACTACGACCATGTTTCTGAAATCGGTCAACCGGCCAAATTCGCCCAGGCATTGGCGCACATGGTTGCAGAGCAGATAGGGCCTAGAGGAGAGGAAGGTTCGTTTAACAGTACGACTGGTGGCACTGAAACTGAAAAAACGAAGCACAAGACGCAATGGGTAATGCATGGCCCTGTGGTCTATACCGACAGCCCCTACGATACGCTTGATGGTATTACGGACAGGAGTTACCGGACGGCGGCTCTCATGTTCACTAAGGGCAAAGATCATGCGGCGCAGAAGGAATACCGTTTCGTCGTCCTGAACGAGGGGGCAGACGAGGAAACAGTGTTACTCCAGATTTCCGGCATGATGAGAGACGCGCTGAAGCAAACCGAGCACGGGCTGGTTCGGCACGCGCGCGTGACCCTCAAGTCCGGCGCGAGAGAGGAGACCGAGCCACCGCAAGGACAAAATGAAGCAGCGAAACCCACTGTCAAGCAAATATCCATGAGGGAGAGGTCCGCGGAGCGAGAAGAATGGAAATGTGAAACCAGAGGACTGGACGGGCAAGTGCTATCTTCAGACGGAGGTCTCCGCGAATCAGTCAGGGAACGAACGCTCACTCAAAGACAAGAACCCGAACGAGATGAGCTCCAGAAGCCGACAGACAATGGCCAAGATCGCTACGAGACCGGGGAGGCCTTCTCATCTCCTGACCCTTTGAACGATACCGAGGATATGAATGGAGAGCAACATGACGAGGATGTCGTTAAAGAACTCGCTCTGGAAGAAATCGAGTGGGACGACAGGAATGTTGAAGACGACGAGCTTGCCATCCCAATTAGGACTGTGACAGGTCGTGTCTACAAGTCGATTGAGGAAATGATGAGCGACCCAACGTACCCCATGAGTCCGATGGGGAAGGTCTGGCAAGAAGATGCGAATACGCCCGACGAAATAACCAAGACCTACAGGGCCATCGATGTCCTGGACATGAAGATGAAGGACGTTGAGGAACAGTTTCGACAGGACATTGCTAGCGCAGGATGGTATGCCATGCTATGCATACGAAACATCTACGGAAGGCTCGGCGACATCGAGGACACAGTATCGATTGAGAAGAAAAGGTTCGTTGTGATTCGGTTAAAGGACAATGAAGCGTTGAACGCTGTAGGAAGAATCGTAATCGCCCCGAGTGGCGCCTACGCCTACAGTCTTCACCTTCCTAACGAAGAGCAGCTAGGCCACGGAGGATTGGAATGGGGCACCAAGTTTTTCCCCATAGGCGGCCAGTTTCTTGCGCAGCTCGTTGAACACGGTGTTGTAGGCGCTCCGCTGGGAGAACCCAGTCGAGTCCTCCTCCGTGTCCATCGAGGACAGCATCACCAGCTCCTCGTAGGGCGGCAGCCCGGAGGCCACGTCCGCGAGGCGCAGGAAGACGCTGTTGCCGATGATGTGGAAGAGGGCCGATGGGACGAGGCCCGGCCTCTCCCTGGTCACCTTGCGGTACTTGCGCCGCCTGCTGTTGCGCCCGTCTTCCACCGCTTCGTCGTCGGGCTTTCCGACGGTGTACTCCTCGAAGCCGTACCGGGTGATCCAGCGGTGCTCCTCGGAGCGTCCGAACTCCGTCCTGATCTCAGGAGAGAACCTGTAGAGCAGGTGGAACAGAGTGCTCGAATACCCGCCCATCAGGGTCCCGGACAGGCTCAGGGACTTGCCGCAGGCGTCTGCGAGGACCCCCGCGGCGATGCCCTGGGCCGACCCTCGCCCCTTGTACTCATGGACCTCGTCACCGATCAGCAGGTCGAAGAAGCCCTTCATCCGCTTCTTCACGTAGTCCGATAGCGGGTACCTCCTGGGGCCGGACCTGTCGGCCTGCCAGAGGGGCGAACCGCAATGGGAGCAGGTGCGCTTTCTGCGGCTCAGCTCGACGAGCCGCTTGCGCAGGTACCGCACGTGCGTCTCGTCGTGGTGGTTGCCTGGAACGCCCGCTCCGGGCCCACGGTTCGGTCCCCTCCGGGAGGAGGAGGCTTCCCGTCCCCGATCGCTCCGATCGTCCGCCCTGGCCGGCACGCGCTCGGGGCGCGGCGCGGCGTTCGCCGCCTGCTGGTCTCCGTAGAGGCCGTTTCCGAAGCGGTCTCCGAAGCCGCGCAGGGCGCGCTTCAGGCCGTCCGTGAGTAAGGTAGGCCGCCGGCGAGTTACTTCGGTTGCCCGAAGCACTTTTCCGTCGGCCCCCTTCCGAACCGGACGTGCGGCTTTCATCGCATCCGGCTCTCCAGTGTCTAGGTTGGTAGTGTCGAATGAGAACCTGGGCTATCCTGTTCATGCTAAGGGAACGGGCTGATGCTTGTTGCCTGGCTAGTTCCAGTAGGAAGTAGCCGTGAAGTCCATTTTTAGCTTTCAGGGGACAATCAGCCGTTCCCAGTTTTGGCTGGGAATGCTAGCTCTACCCGTTGTGGTAATACTGCTCTCACTACTTATTAACCGGCTCGCACCACTAGGGGACGCGCTGGTTATTCTTTTGTTCTTTGTTTTCCTAGTTCTCCTATCTGTGTGGCTGTGGCTAGTTTTTGCGCTTCACGCCAAGCGGTTGCGCGATGCGGGTCTTAGCCCGTGGAATTGTCTTCTGTTTTTCGTGCCGCTGGCGGGCTTAGTGGTATTCCTTATAGCCGGATTTAAGCCAACAGCGGTCGAGAGGACTGGTGCCCCAACGCGGTAGGATAGAACCGCGTTGGGGTCATTGTGCGACACTACCGACTTCTGCGTTTTGCGGATTACTTGCGCCCGTGGTGTATAGCCATGTGACACGTTCGGCAGACCACGAGGGTCTTGCGTTTACGTGCTGCCATGAATTGTTTCCACGTGGACTTGGGACCTTGGCCTTGTACGTTCAGGTCGCGAAGTGCGCGGATGTGGTGGACTTCGACATCCACCGTTGAGCCGCACATTTCACATGTGTCCGCTAGGAGCCGTTGGATCAGCTCGTTGCGTTCAGACCTGTACGGCTGAGGTTGTCGGTCGATTGGGACTGCCTGCCGTTGTCGCTTAAGGGGTATGCCACCGAACTGTGCCACGAGTGGGCGTTTGCCTTCGCCTCGTAGGACCACGACCTTGAGACACTTGCGTGGCCCGTGTGCGGTCTGAACGGTGCTTTTGTAGCTCCGAAAGACCTTTTGGCACGTGGTCTGGTGTTTGGCCGCAAGGGTCTTGGCCAGCGACCACTCCATGACCCATTGCAACTTGCCCAAATGGGCGACGTTGACGGCCATGAGGTAGTACTGGACGACTCCCCGGAACTCAGCCTGAAATCGACGCACGATGGTGTAATCCTCATCGTGGATCAGTAGGCTTCGACGTGCCGGTTCGCCCTTGACCATGTAAGCTCGGCAATGTTGTTCGATGACCTTAGCGGGAACCCGTAATCCGATACGGCCATTGATTTTGCGCGTCCCGTTAGGGTCGAGTTGGTCGTTGGCTTTCTGGTGTACGAGTTCATAGCCGAGGAACTTGGCCGCCTGGCTGGTGGCATGGGTTATGAGGGTCTTGTCCTTGGATAGCTCCAGCTTGAGTGTTTCGCGCAGGAATATCTTTAGTCACGCCTTTATCTGCTCGGCTTCGGCTTTTGGCCCGATGACACCTAGTAGGAAGTCGTCAGCGTAGCGGACAAAACGCAGCCGCCTGTAGCCGCGGTCGTAAGGGTCTCCTGACGGCAGTTGTTGCATCTCTCGACGCAGCCTGCGTGCCAGTTTGTGATTCCCTAATTCCCGTTGGGCTGCCATTTGGCGACGCGCCGCCTGCCATTTAGGGTTACGCTTCCGTACTGTGCCTCGGGTGTGGGCTGGTATGAGTATTGACTCGACGTACTTGTCCAACCGGTCTAGGTAGACGTAGGAGAGGATGGGGCTGACCACGCCTCCTTGCGGTGTACCGCTCAGGGTGCGGCCGTATTTCCAGTCCTCAATGTAGCCTGCTTTCAGTAGGTACTTGAGCAGGCGCAGAAAACGGTTGTCGTGGAGATTTTCGCCGAGTATCGACAACAGGACATCGTGGTCGATGTTGTCGAAGCACCCCTTGATATCTCCCTCGACGAACCAGCGGATCCCGGTCCAAGTGCGGCTCACCTCGCCTAGGGCGGTGTGGCAACCTCGGTTGGGTCGGAAGCCGTGAGAATGGTCGGAAAACTGCGGTTCGTAATAGGCCTCAAGGATCATCCTGATGACTTCTTGCAACAGCTTGTCCGTCCATGTCGGTATGCCCAAGGGACGGGTGCCCCCATTAGGTTTGGGAAGGTTGACCCGTCGCACCGGCGTCCATCGGAACCGCTCGTGACGCACTGCGTCGATGATGCGGTCGATCTTTGCCAGTGACATACCGTCCACGGTCTCTGCGGTGGTTCCCTTGGTCATCGCGCCCTGGTTTGGGTAGAGACGACCGTAGGCTCGTAGGTATAAGTTCCGGTTGTAAAGTAGCCGATAGATGTTCTCCAGCGGCAGTTTTCTTTCTCCGCGTTCGCGTATGACGTTCAGTACAGTTTCGGCATTTCTCATCCTGAGTACCTCCCTGTCGTAATTCGTCGTTGACACCTGCCCTCCTTCGCCATGTGCCGGGCTTTCCCCGACTCGGACTATTACGAGGGCTCCGTGACCATAGGGGTCTCCCCCCGTAGGCCATCCTGCGTTCCGTTGACATAGGACTTATCTAGCGCGACTGTAGGTGCCCCGTTCGTCCCCTTGAATTGACCTCATTGGTCATTGTCCACTCATCGAAAGTGCATCGGTCGCGCGGTGTGACTGATGCAATGAGTGGCACCGGGTTACAAGCGTTTTACCGGTGGGCGTCAAGTACACCGACCGAGGACTGGGGTTCAGGCAATCAAGCTTTCACCGTATCGCGCGGGTCTTGCGGAACCGGCCGTACAACGCTTTCGGACCGTAGCCGCTTTACCAACATGCTGTTTTCCCCCTAGGCTTTCGCTTTGAGGTCGGTCGGTTGACCCATGAACTTCCTTCGAGTTCATCCCAACTGAGTAGGGAATCCTATGCTGCGTGACGCAGCGCACCCGCGCCCTTCAGCGCCGTTTCGTGGCCGTCGGCGGTCTCTTCCGTCACGGCGTGAAATCCGACGTCGGTGCGGGGTGGAGCGCCGGGGACGGTGACCCGCACCGGTGCGCTGTAGGCGCGGATGCGCTTCACCTCTCCGGTCCGTGGATCGACATTCTCGATCTCCCGGAGCGTCACGTCTGCGACCAGCTCGTAGCCCCATCCGCCGAAGCCGAACACCCTGTTGGCCTCGGAGATGGCGTCGTGGCCCTCGATGTACGAGAAGGTGCGCCCGGCGCGTCCCCGGCGCTGGCAGACGAGGGCGGGGTCGAGGAGCCTGTCTCATAAGTCCAGTTCCCTCGAATTTCCGGTTCCACGGAGTCCGAGTGTCGACGATATATTGAGCATTTACGGCGTGTTTCAATCACAACATCCCCGCAGATGTCCGATTCCGGACCGACAGGCGCGGCACAAATTAAGGGTTGGGACTTCTGAGACGGGCTCCGAGGGGCTGCCCCAGCGCGCCGGTCACGGCGGGCGAAAGCCCGTCCCAGAGAAGTTCGTGATCGGCGACGATAGCCTGCCCCGTACTCGAAACGGGGGCGGTATCGGGCCTGTGCCCGTTGCCGTTGAGGTGGACGAGGCCGTTGCCGAGGCCGTTGCGGTGGTGTCCGTTGTTGTTGTGGTTGCCGTTGGCCACGATGGCTCTCCTTGTTGGTTTCCATGTCGTTGTCCTCCGTGATTTCCTGTTGCCGTTCCGATGAGTCCCACAGCACGACAACGAGTCGGTCGCAGGGTGTCTGGGTGAAAAAAGACGCAGCTCGGCCGAAGGCTGAAAGGGCTCTTGGAAAGCTGCGAAAGTGTGAAGCGGCCAGTCAGCGATGGGTTTGCAGACCGGCGCGTGTCGAAGCTGCGGTTAAGCCGTGCAATCGCGTGCATCGTCTGTACCGCAGGCGTAACTAACCCGTCAGAGCGCAGGACGCACTCCGATCAAGGTGTTCGAGGGGCCGAATCGCAGAAAGCGTTTCAACCGCTATGAATGTGTCCCTGTTGGTGCGAACCGTCTGGAGAGCAAAGCTCAATCCTTCCGATTCGTTCCCCTGGGTGGCTGTTTGGAGAGCAAAGCTCAATCTTGTGCAGCCGGTCCCGGATTCAGGGGATGGGAATCCTCCAGGTTTCTATGGCTTGAAACGCTGGAAAAGCCTGACAACGGAATCAATGACGAAGAACATTTGTGCGTATGTCAAATTTTTCATCAGTGGATGCACGGCCCAAAGTGCCGATGTGCCTGGCGGGAGCTGCACATCCGAACAAGGGCCGCACTACAGCGGTCTTGACACATTTGATTCGGAACGGAGAGCAGTTCGTCACCGACGTGGAGGTCTTCCAAGAGATACTCCACCGAAACACAGCTATTTTGCGATGGGATGCCGTCGACTCAGCATTCGAGAGCCTGGATACCATTGCCGAGGACATTGTGACGTATGGAATGTCTGAAATCCGCGCCACCAGAGCGTTGATCGGATCCATCGACGGCCTCTACGCCCGGGATGCTTTGCATGTGTCCGTGACGCGTAAGGCGGAGACCAATCGCATTTTCAGCTTCGATGACGGATTCGACAACTGCCGCGGAATCGATCACCCCAGGATGATCACCGTTTCTCGGTCCCGGCAACTATACCGTGGGGAGGGATTGACGCTCCCCAGCCCTCCCCATGGTGTGTATTCCCCTGTTTGAAAAAAGATTATGTCCCCTATTTATTCCATTCAAAAGTCCTATTCAAACTATCGTCCCAATGTCCTCTTAGAACGAAGTAAATATCATGCCCATTTTTGGACAACGACACACCTATACCGAAACTGTTTATGAATGGATCGAGTAACCCTTCTTTGTGCGGAGAGCTTTCGATCCAATCATCGATAGCAATCTTGGCTATTAGAGAAACATCAGTTGTGTTAAGTTCACTTAAATTCAAGACGTTGATCATTTCACTGCACCCGCAAACATCGACCAAATTATAATCTGAGTCATGTTTATAAGTCATTGTGTTGGCCATCTTATCAGCATATTCTTGAGACACATTATCGACCCTTTCATTAACAATCAAACGATTTACAGGCCAATATATATTTTTAAGGTATGATTCTGTGTCTCTGAGTTCACCCCAATATGGGCTACTAAAAGGCGGAAAACAAATTTGCCCCTCATAAATAAGCTCGGGACAATATTTTATATGTAACGATTCTCTCGTCAAAGTATTTGCTCGATCATCAAAATATACTTCGTCGATAAAATAATCTCTAACCTCGTGTATTTCGCTATACAAGGCCGTTTTTAATCCATCCACATCCAGAACAATAGTGGGGGTAGGCGTAGGCACTGACGTCGGCATGGGGGTTGCGATTGGTACCAGTGTCGACGTCCGCACTGGTGCGGATGTCGCAGTAGGCACTAGCGTCGGCGCGGGGCTCGCTGTTGGTACTCTGGTAGAAGTGGGGGTCGCGGTGGGTGCTTGCGTCGTCGAGGAAATATGGGTTGGCGTCGATGACGGTGTGAGAGTGGCGGCAGGTGCCGACGTTGGTGCAAGTGTCGCAGTCGGCTCCGGCGTGGGAGTCACGATTATGATTTTTGTACATCCGATGCAAACTATTAGGAATAGTGACATTGTTATCCAAACATAATAGTTGCGCGACATTGGCTGGGACCCCCTTGAGGCAATAAATCGTGGACTACGTGCGCCAGTCGTCTTGCTCTGATTCAGTGAACCACGAGGGCCTATATATGTCGCTTACGTGTGGTAAACTTAATGCCCAAGGCGCGAGGGGTGATTACGGGTTTCAAGTGACTGTCGCGAGAACCATTTTAGTCTATTTCGTGGCGGGATTCCAGAAACGCCAATTGGGCTGATAGTTGTCGAAACGTGCGCCAAGTTCTGCATATTTGCAATTTGTCCCGAATGCGGAATCGCTTACCACCGGTATCAACCCCCGTCCCCCAGTTGCCACATTCGCCAGCCTCGCTACCATGGGCCTGACGTACCATGCTGTCCGCACGGACTACCCATCAAACTTCACGCCCCTTCATCTCGAAGTCCGGGCCGACGCTATGACAGCCGTTTCCAGAGGCTCCTTCCAAAACAAGCCAATATGCGGACAGGCCGCAGCGTTTTGGCTGGTTTCGGCACCTTACAACGCTACCACTATAATTCACCCGGAAGGTACATGCGACATAGTATGCGCGTGGCGGCGATCCGGACCGAGAGCCACTCGGTGTTACTCGTGCAACATCAGGGCAGCGACCCCGATGAGGGACTATCCTGCTGGGTGCTACCGGGCGGTTAGGTCGGTCGAAAGGAGCCGCAACTGGAGTGCGCGCTGGGGGAGGTGAAGGGCTCCTTGAGAGGTGAAGGGCAAAGATTTCTTCCGGGGTAGTGCCCCTGGCCTCACCGGACCGCGCCGCCGTGAGAACCAGAAACCGGAAATCCGCCCAAGCCGATGTCGCGTCGGCGTCCATCGATGGTGATACGGAGGACCCATGACTTGCGTCCCGCTTTGCTGATGTATACGTGCAGGCCTCCGCCATCGGAGTATCGCCCCGGTTCCTTGAGAGCCTTGACCCGCGTCGCCGATAGTGCCAAAAATATTCCCTTCTGTCCCGTCCGTTCCCACAATTATTAGTGGGATACCTGGGGCAGCTTGAGGCACGGTAAGGGCGATTGTCGGCGTCTCTCAAATTAAATATAGGGGTCATGAGGGACGATAACGGACAGGGGCGGAATGAGTCTTGGTGGAGCTTGGGGGACTCGAACTCCCGACCCCCTCAATGCCATTGAGATGCTCTCCCTGCTGAGCTACAGCCCCACGGCGCCGATATCGAAGATAGTGGCCGGACTGCAAACCTCGGACGCGGGATGCCCGGACCCGGCGACGCGTACTACAGTTCAGTTGCTGAGCCTTGCGCACAACGCGCAAGTAGACCGACACTCCGCCGCGCAGAATCGCATCCCGCCATGACCACGGGGGCCTATACTGCCTGTCAGCGCTGAACCCGACCGTCGCCGTGACCAGGGGCGCGCAATTTTCGAATAGCCTTGGCACGAAACCAGTCGAGAGCCTAAAGGGATGTCCCGTAGCAATGGCTGCCACCCCAGGAGGAAGTTGAGATGCTCGCAGATCTTTCAAGCAGGACGGCTCTTGTCACTGGAGGCGGCCAGGGCATAGGGCGCGGCATTGCCCTAAAGCTGGCCGAGCAAGGCGCAGACGTTGCCATCGCCGACATCAATGACGAGGGCGCCGTTGCCGTGGTGGACGAGGTCAAGGCGTTCAACCAAAAGGGGATGGCTGTGCACGTGGACGTTACGGACAACGCCTCGGTGGACAAATGCGTGAATGAAGTCATCGCCGAATTCGGGCATCTCGACATCCTCGTCAACAACGCGGGGGTGGGCCGAATGACAGGCCATGACGGGTCCGGCCTCAATGACGACTGGGAAGAAAACTGGAACGGTGTAATGGACATAAACGTGCAGGGTGTAATGCGCTGCACGAAGGCCGTAATCGGCCACTTCATGGAGAGGAAGTACGGAAAAATCGTCAACACCGCGTCGGGCGCCGGGCGAGGGCCGATCTGGTGGGGGCCGCCCAAGGGTCTGGCCGGGATGAGCAACCCGTACGGTCCCTCAAAAGCCGCTGTGATCAGCTACACCCAGTACGTCGCGGCCAGCCTGGCGGAATACAACATCAACGTGAACGCCATCTGCCCTGGCCAGGTGTGGACGGCTTTCCACGAACCGTCGATCTTGGCGCTGAAAAGCGCGGACGCTACCCTTTCCGAGAAGGATTCCCACGAACTCTTCGCCGAAAACGCCCTTGACCTCATCCCGATGGGGAGAGAACAGACCCCCGAGGAGATCGGCAGCCTGGTGGCGTTCCTGGTTTCCGACGACGCGAGTTCGATAACCGGCCAATCAATTCACATCGACGGAGGCCAGCGCATGATCTGAAGCCCGTCCAGGAGACCGTCTTCCAAATCATGCAGATAAACAGAGGCACATGCGCATGAAGATCAAGGACCTCACGCTCACCCTTTTCAAATGGGAGGGCATCCCCAAACAACTTCCCAAGCGGCACACGGGGCTTGTGGGCAGCGCCAGCCAACTCGGGCTCCTCACAATCACCACTGACCAGGGGCTCCAAGGCCACTCGTTCCTGGGAACCTCCGGCCACAGCGCCGAGATGGACGCCGGGTCCCTCATCCGCTACCTGAAGCCGGTGGTCATGGACCAAAACCCGCTCGACCGGGAAAGGCTGCATGAGGGAATGTCCGACCTGTACCGCAATACATCGATGCGGGCCATTGGCGCAGTGGATGTTGCGCTTTGGGACGTCGCCGGGAAGATCGCCGGCCTCCCGATTCACCAGCTACTCGGCTCATACCGCGACCGCATCCCGGCCTACGCCAGTTCCCCGCGCCTCGGCTCGGCGGAAGAATACGCCGAGGAAGCGACGGGAATTCAGGCCGCCGGATGGGCGGCGTACAAGATCCACCCCCCGGCGGTCGATATCGAGGAGGACATAAAGATCTGCCAGGCCGTCCGGGCAGCCGTCGGCGACGAATATCGGCTCATGCTGGACTCGATATGGGCGTACGACTACCCGCAGGCGCTCAGAGTCGGCAAGGCAATACAAGACCTCGACTACTACTGGTATGAAGACCCTCTGGCCGGTGACGACATCTATAACTACGTCAAGCTGCGCTCCAATCTCGATATCCCCATAATGGCGACCGAGCATTCTCCGGGCGGCTTCACGGCCTACGGTCCGTGGCTGATGTCCCAGGCGACCGACTATCTACGGGGCGACGTGGCGGTGAAAGGCGGCATCACACCGGTAATGAAGACCGCCCATTTGGCGGAAGCCTTCCACATGAACTACGAGATCCACCACGGGGGCAACTCTCTGAACAACGTGGCGAACCTGCACGCCACCATGGCGATGAAGAACACCGAGTTCTTCGAGGTCCTCCTGCCCCCGGGAGCACAGAAGTACGGGTTGCTTGAGGACGTCGAGCCGGACGAGAACGGCATGGTCCACGCGTTCAACGATCCCGGCCTGGGGGCAAAGATCGATTTCGGCCTGATCGAACACAATAAGGTGGCAGTGCTGACCTGATGATGGCGCCGGCCGTATGCGCGTTTTGGCACCCGGCTCGATGTCGAGGTTCTTAAAGGAGCGCACGTAAGTGAAGGAAACAACAGCGCCCGGCGCCGTCATCCACCGGGACGTGATGATGCCGATGCGCGACGGCATACGTCTGGCCGCCGACATCTACCTGCCCGCGGCCGAAGGCGGCGGCCCGGTGGAAGGCCCCTGCCCTGCCCTGCTCATACGTACGTCCTGGGACAAATCGAACGAGGAATGGGACGACGTGCGCGCCTACTACCCGCGCCGCGGCTACGCGCTCGTCATCCAGGACCTCAGGTCACGATTCAAGTCGGAGGGTGACGGCCGTTACTACCACACGGCCAACCCATGGGAAGGCGAAGACGGTTACGACACGGTCGAATGGATCGCAGCGCAACCGTGGTGCAGCGGCCCGGTCGGTACGCTCGGCAGCTCCCATCGCGGCATCGTCCAGACGGTGATGGCGTTGCACCGCCCTCCCCACCTGGGCGCACAGTGGGTGGAACAAGCCCCCACCAACATCTACGCCCACGAGGCCCGCGAGGGTGGCGCGATGGCCCTGCACATGGCGGCCGCAATACACAACCACGCCCTGGACGCCCAGGAACTCCGCGACAACCCCGAGGGCGTTCGCCGCGTAATTGAGACGTTCCGAAACATGGGCGAGTGGCTCGCCAGTACGCCGTGGCGGCGCGGCGAGACCGGCCTGGCCGACGCCCCATGCCTGGAAGAGACGCTCTTCAACTACTACCAGCGCGGCGAGTACGACGAGTGGTGGGCCAACGAAAACAACGATCAGGAACCCTATCTCGACCGTCATGCCGACCTGCCGGTAGCAATTTCGGGAGGTTGGTGGGACCCGTTTTCCGATGCATCTACAAGACTCTTTGCCGAGTTGAGGCGTCGAAACGAAAGCCCGGTCCGCCTGGTAATGGGTCCGTGGGCGCACGGCGGGATGCGCAGCGACGCGACCCACGAGGGAGATGCAGATTTCGGGGCTGGCGCCCCATGGGGCATGGCAGAGTTCAATCGTGTGCGAGGTCGCTGGTACGACCGATGGCTGAAGGGAGAAGAAAACGGTGTTGAGGATGAACCGCCGGTACTGATCTTCGTGATGGGTGGCGGCGATGGAGCCAAAAATGCGGACGGCCGTCTGAACCACGGCGGGGTGTGGCGAGCCGAGCCGGATTGGCCAATCGCAAGGACCCGGCAGTTGCAGCTTTACATGCACAGCGATGGCGCACTCAGTGAGGATGCGCCGGTCTCGGACGAGGCGCCGCTCACCTACACATTCGACCCTGAACAGCCGGTCCCGTCACTGGGCGGGAACATGGCGTCCTTCAGTGCACTGCCTCGGCCGGAGGACGGAGGCCCGGTATTTGACGAGATCCCACCATTCGGCGAACGCGCCGCAGCCGTATTACCGCACGTAGTTTCAACCGTGCCCACTGGAACAATGCACCAACGAGAGCAGCCGGGCCTTGTCGCCTGCCGACCACCGTGGCCCCTGCTCGCCGACAGGCCCGACGTGGTGGTGTTCCAGTCGCCCCCGCTCGAGGAGGACATCGAGGTAACCGGGCCGATCACGGTGCGCCTGTGGGTCTCGTCATCGGCGCCCGACACCGACTTCACGGCCAAACTGCTCGACATCTACCCGCCAAGTGACGACTACCCCGACGGGTATCACATGAACCTGGTGGACACCATCCTGCGCTGCCGCTATCGGGAATCGTGGACCCAACCAGCCATGATGACTCCAGGCGAGGTCTACCCGATAACCATTCCCCTACCCCCGACCAGCAACCTGTTCAAGGCCGGCCACCGCATCAGGATAGACATCTCCAGCAGCAACTTCCCCCGCTTCGACGTGAACCCCAACACCGGGGAGCCGATGGGCCGCCACACGCACACACAGACCGCCGAAAACTCAGTCTTTGTCGACCAACAGCGACCGTCTCACATCGTCCTGCCGGTAATTCCCCCGGCCTGACCCACACGCCGGCTTGCGCGCGCGCAGTCTGGGTTGTCGGCCATCCTTCACAAAGGGACCCAATTCATCTTCACGGAGAGCCCTGCAAAACCGCACTGACCGGTTTTGTCTTCGCCACGGCGATCGGGCTTAGGCCTTCGCCGCCATGTCGCGCCGGGCCCTCCTGTGCTGGGATCTTGTGCAGCGATCGCGCTTATCGGCGACGGTAGAAGTCTGAATGGTCTGGACTTGCTCTCGGGCTACTTCGGCGGGAAGGTCTCCTCTGCCAATTGCCCCTTTATTCGCTCACCGTGCCGTTTATACTCTCCGAACGGCCCAAGTGGGTCGCCCATCAGGAAATTATCAGAAACCACCTCCCCGACGGTTGGGACTACCACGACTTTCGGCCTGCCCATGTTCCCTAACCGTGGCGCGAGTCCCCGCGACTGCCACGCAACAGGGGCAAGATTAGGCGTCATATACTGCTCCTTACTCGGTCTGCATGAGGTTGCCGCCAGACGTGCGGAGTAGGCCCCAATCGTTTGTTACCGCGGATGGCGTCAAGATCATGAACCACCCCAACAACATCCCACAACCTATTCCCTATCAGGGAAGCAAGCGCAGGATCGCACCGGAAATCCTGCGACATTTCCCACATACCATTTCCCGCCTCGTAGAACCGTTCGCGGGGTCGGCTGCAATATCCTTAGCAGTTGCTACTCGCAACAACTGCCGAAAGTTCTGGATTAACGATGCGCACGCTGCCTTGATTCAGTTGTGGCAAGATATCATTAATCGACCTGAATGGTTGGGGGATAAGTACACGAACCTTTGGCATTTACAGCTTGGCCAAGAGCGCGCATACTTCGATATCGTACGTGACAGATTCAACAAGAAACACGATCCCGGTGATTTCTTGTACTTGCTAGCCCGTTGCGTTAAGGCAGCTATTCGGTACAACGTAAAGGGAGAATTCAACAATTCACCGGACAATCGCCGCAAGGGGGCGCGCCCACGAGAGATGCGCCGGCGTATCATCCGCGCATCAATCCTGCTACGTGAAAGGACTCGTCTCACGTCTTGGGATTACAAAGACGTTCTCCAGAATTGTAGAGAAGATGATCTTGTCTATATGGATCCACCGTATCAAGGTGTTCGCGGCCAACGAGATCAGCGGTACTTGCCAAAGTTCGACCACTACGAGTTCTGTGGTGAGCTTGCAAACCTCAACAGGCGAAATACCATGTTTGCCTTATCATACGATGGTCGCACCGGCGAAAAAGCCTTCGGGGAACCACTACCAGAGTCATTGCGGCTAACTCGAATAGAAGTGCCTGCTGGACGTTCGACGCAGGCGACGCTTCTGGGACGAGACGAAATTACGTATGAGTCCTTATATTTGTCCTCGGCACTCACTTCGTTGCTAGTCCAAGGCAATACTGCTACTTACTTACTCTACGCGTATAGGTAGAGGTGTCTGAAGCTGTTGTAGAACAAATCGATGAATCAGCCAGAACTTCCACCCGAGTTTCTCGAGCGACTAAAGGATGTCACTGCAAGACGTCCGAAGACAGTTATCGACCACATTTTGCAGCACGGTTTCATCACGACTGAGGAGTTGGGCGAGTTATATGGATACGATCATCCGCCCCGTGCTGCGCGAGACGTTCGGGAACAGGGTATTCCGTTGAAGACGTTTCGTGTAACCGGATCTCATGGCAGAAGCATTGGCGCATATAGATTTGGCGATCCTGAGAAAATAAGGAGTGGTAGGCTCGGTGGCAGGATGGTATGGCCCAAGGACTTAAAGAAGACCTTGGTTCAACTACACGGGTCACGCTGTGGGATTTGCCTTATAGAGTTTGAACAACGCTATCTTCAAATAGATCATCGGGTCCCATTTGAAGTTGCCGGAGATGTGATTGGCGAAGCGGATCCCTCTGATTTTATGTTACTTTGCGGTTCTTGCAATCGGGCAAAATCATGGTCCTGCGAGCATTGTAGGAATTGGACGACAGATCATTTGAAGGAAGTATGCGGAACGTGTTATTGGGCACGGCCCAGTGACTACGCTCATATTGCCTTACGGCTCATGCGCCGCCTTGATTTGGTTTGGACAAGTGAAGAAATAACTGAGCATGATTCCTTAGTTGACCTAGCGCAACACGCGCAAAAGGAACTTCCTGATTTCGTCAAGGATGTGTTGCGCAACGTAATAGACGAACCATCATAAAATAGGCTCGCGATGGCCGAATGGACAGGCCGCGCTCCATATCAAATAGAGAGCGGTCACCTAGGTGATGCGCGGTTCTGAGGCTATCCGGCCACTAGGGCGGCCCAAGAGCACAGCCGCTGCCAGGGACCATGTACCCTCCTTTATGTGTGAAAAGGCCCGCAGGTTACCGAGTCACATCTGGAAAACTCTTTCAACTACCATCCGAGTCGGCCAATCAGACTGCAAATAATCGAGAACCCTTGCGCTGATATTCGATATGCCCTTGTAACCGATAACAATTCTCCTGCCCCCGACCTGCAACCTGTTCAAGGCCGGCCACCGCATCAGGAATGTGGTCTTCGTAGACCAACAATGACCGTCTCACATCGTCCTGCCCGTCATACCCCCGGCCTAAACCCCACGCCGGCTTGGGCGCGCGCAGTCTGTGACGAACCCCCGGCCGCCCTGTCCCTCCGGGCCGCGCCGTTTCCCTACTACCGCACAATTGAAAAAGGCAACGTGGGCTACCATGGAAGACCGCGCTCAACGTCACGGTGAACCCGCAACGTAAAGGCACCCGGGACGTTTGCCCAACGAAACTTTGGAGGAGACCATGCAGATCGATATAGCCAACTATTCGGAGTTGATGATCAGGCAGCGGGTCGAGCGTCTCGAGGCGATCACTGGCTTCGAAACGGAAAATCGTTATACGATCATGACGCCCCAGGGCGACGAGCTGTTGCACGCTCAGGAAGAGTCGAGCACATTAAGCCGCATTTTCCTGAGGGCCCACCGGCCCCTGACCCTCCGTGTGAGCGACCTCCAAGGAAACGACGTGCTGGTCGCCAGCCGGAGCTTTTTCTGGTACTTCGCCCATCTCCACGTCAGCGATCCGTCAGGCCGACACCTCGGCTCGCTGAGACGCCGGTTCTCGTTTCCATCACGGAAGCTCTCAGTCGAGGGCCCCGGCGGGCAACCGATAGCGGAGATACGCGGGCCCCTTATGAAACCCAAGACCTTCATGATCTACCAGCGGGAAAGAGAGGTCGCCCGGGTCACGAAACAGTGGAGCGGCCTGTTGAAAGAGGTGTTCACGGACGCCGACACCTTCAAGCTCGAAATCAACGATCGAACGCTGGGCAAGGACGTGGCCCTCATCATGCTGGCGGCGGCTTTCGCAATCGACCTGGACTTCTTCGAGTCCGGCTAATAGACGCTTACCGCGGGCGGCAACCCAAGGCCTGAGGCCTGCCCCGGTGTAGGAAATGAAACCGGCGTTCCCAAGTGGAGCCTGAGAATTAGGACCGCGTCATTGAAATTGGTCAACTGGAATGTCCAGTGGGCGACGTCCCGATCGCCGCGCCGCGTTGAGATCCTCCGTCGCATCCAGCGACATGACCCCGAGGTTATTTGTCTAACCGAGACGCATACCGGGCTGCTGTCACAGGGTGGGCACACGATCTGCTCGCAACCCGACTACGGGTACCCGATGAAGGACGGTCGGCGCAAGGTAATGCTCTGGTCGCGGGAACCTTGGGAACAGGTCGACGACGTGGGAATCGATTCGATGCCTCCCGGTCGGTTCGTGTCCGGCGTCACACGAACGTCAGCGGGCGAAATCACCGTTATCGGGGTCTGCATTCCCTGGTCCGGATCACGCACTGAGGCCAAACGGAAGTCGGAACACAAGAAGCGGTGGGAAGACCACCGCCAGTACCTCACCGGTCTCACCAAAGTTCTCAAACGGGCGTCTTCGAAGCGTCTGATCGTCGTCGGAGACTTCAATCAAGCCATTGGGCCAGGCAGCCGCGCACCCCATAAACTTCGATCGGCACTTCGGGAAGCCTTTCCGCCGGGCACGACAATCGTGACCTCAGCCCTCGCATTCCAGGGACGAAAATGCATCGACCACATTGCGCTGAGTGAGGATTTGGCATTCACTTCCCTGGGAGTGGTCTGCAACATCCACGAGGGAAAGAACCTGTCAGACCATTTCGGAGTCGTCGCCGGCTTGTCTGCCCTGCCCTCCCGGTAGCTCTACGCTGATCACCGGTGGGTAGAGCATGGAACCGGCTGGGGCTGGGACGCCGCCCACAGTGATCTCACCGCGTTCGATTAGACATCTACAGCAGCAATTTCCCCCGCTTCGACGTGAACCCCAACATAGGAGAACCAATGGGCCGGCACACACGCGCCCAGACCGCCGCAAATACGGTCTTTGTCGACCAACAGCGACCGTCACACATCGTGTTGCCGATCATACCCCCAGCCTGAATCCCGCTCAGCTACGAACGCCGCAGTGCCGCGAGGAGCCGACATGACCGACCATTCTGCCCTGAAAGACGATCTGAAAGCCCAATGGGAAGCGAGGGCAGAGGACTGGATCAGCCGGCTCCAAGATAGTGAGACATCACACCGGGAGGCCATGCTCGACGGATGGATGCTCGACGCTGTTGGGGACGTATCGGGCCGCAAGGTGATCGACCTCGGCTGTGGCGAGGGTCGCTTCAGCCGGATGCTTGCGGAGCGCAGTGCCGTGGTGACCGGTATTGATCTGTGCCATCCACTCATAGAGTTCGCAAAGAGCCATCGCGTTTACGATGAGTCCTATCTGATAGGGGATATGGAGGACCTCCACGGAGTGGCTAGCGACGAGTTCGATCTCGCAGTGACATACATATCCCTTGTTGACGTCCCGGACATGCTCAGAGCGGTACGTGAGGCCTTTCGAGTCCTACTTCCCGGCGGGCGATTCGTCGTCTGCAATCTCCATCCAATGATCTCGGCGGCTCCCGGCTGGATCAAGCAAGGCAGCCTGAAGCTCCACTATCCAGTCGATCGCTACTTCGACGAGGGCGGGCGCAACATCTCTCAACGGGAGGACCAGCCCTGGACCTGCTTCCACCGGACATTATCGAGGCACTTCCGCACGTTCTTGGGCACCGGCTTCGCAGTCGAAGACATCCGCGAGCCGACACCGACTGAGAAGCAGGCCGAGCGTTATCCGTATGTCAGCGACAACCTGCGCGTCCCCGAGTTCATCATCTCCATCCTTCGCAAACCCGAATAGTCGAGACCCGGTGCCTGCTATCCGCTAGGGAGCGGCAAGGTACGGTATTCGTGCACGATGCTCATGGAAATCGCTACATTGGCTCTAAGCGAAACGTCAGTCTTGGGCCATCGAACAGAAGCAAAACAGCCAGGAGAAAACACGCACTGAGAGTAGACTTCCTGGTGGTGCGTTTTCTGTAGCGATTACCCGATTAGGGTGTCATTTTCTGATTTAAGGAGGCCCTGATGCCTGTCGATGGCGAGTTGTCCGGCAAAGTGGCCGTCGTAACCGGCGCGGGGAGGGGAATCGGCAGGGCAATTGCTATCGGCTATGCTGCTGCTGGAGCCGCCGTATGCTGCGTTGCCCGAACCGAGTCCGACATCGCCCGTACGGTGGCCGTAATTCGAAGTGACGGCGGGACCGCGACCTCCATCCAAGCGGACGTCACAGACTATGACTCAGTCGTTCGTGCGTTTGACGCGGCCGTCAGCGAGTTCGGCGGAGTCGATATCGTCGTAATCAACGCGGGCGGCAATCTCGACCGCAGCAGCGATGTGGAGAGCGGAAGCACGGAGCAGTGGATAGGCACGGTCCAGTTAAATATCGTCGGCTCCTACCACACCGCGAGGGCGGCGATACCTCACCTCAAGCAGCGCGGCGGAGGGAAGATCATCGCAATAGGGTCAGGCCTGGGGCGTCGCGGTAGGCCGGGCATGTCGGCATACGCGTCATCGAAGGCCGGACTCTCAATGCTCATCCGAGTGCTCGCCCTGGAGCTTTGGCAGCACAACATCAGCGTCAATGAGTTAGTACCCGGCCCAGTCCTCACCGATCTCGTCGCCCAGTCCTATGCACAAAACCCCGGATCGGTCTTCCAGGACGACAGCGAGTGGGTCAAAATGCCTGAAGACGTTGTGCCTCTCGCTCTCGTTCTCGCCACTCAGCCCGACAAGGGCCCCACCGGGCAAACGTACAGCCTCATGAGGCGCGATATGTGACGCAGACTTGCTGTCAAGAATGCGTGACAACAAACGTGGAAGGATTGCAACTGTAGATGAGCAGGCTTCGACCCCAAAGAGCGATTCGTAGCACCCGGGCCCTCCAGGTGTTCGAGTCTTTGGCAGAGTCGGCGTGGGACTGGCTTGGCCACGCCAGGAGATTACGACTCGGATTCTCGGAAGATACGATATCGGACCTGGCAGCACTGGAAATTGCGAGACGCGCTTCTACGGACATCGGTATCGGGAGAGTCTCGAAATATAAGGAACGGTTCGTCGGGTTCGACTGGATGTGGATTATTAACAGGCCCGGAAGGCGTCATGCTATCTACGTCGTCCAGGCTAAAAAGATGAGGATCGACCAATCGAAAGGCTTTTCATATGGAAGGGTGAAATATCCTGGCAATCCTCCCTATCAAATTGATGTGCTTAAGGAATTTGCGAAGCACATAGGTGCAGTTCCACTGTATTGCTTTTACAACAATGTAAACGGAATATCAGTCAGACCTTTTTGGAACTGTCTCAGAGAGAATCCAAGTGCCCCTCAAATGGGGTGCACACTTGTTCCACTTAAAGTCGCCCGTTTAGTTCACAATGGACAGATCCCTAACAACTTTCAAGCCATTCACCGAAGGCCAGAGGCAATTCCATGGAGATGTCTATTTCACCCTGAGTGCACGAATTTCAACTTTCACCGTGTTTCAGAAGAGCATCTAGAGAGAGATATACCTAACCAAACGCGAAACAGAGGCGATGGGATCGCTAAATTCCTTACGGAGGAGGTATCGGAGGACGATGGGTCTCTCGATTTCGACGAGTTTGTCCGCCGATTTGACCTTGAGGATATTGTATTTCGTTATGTCGCCGGGGCTCGTCGCGCCATGATGGAAAGGACGCTCTCCATTCGGCTGGATGAGTGAGCCATCATATGAATCCCCCCTCTCTCATCGGTCCCCCATGCTAGACCCTGTCGAGATCGCGGTCTCAGCCCTCGTGCTGGCCATCGCCGCGTTTACCATCGGCGCCATCGGCTTCGGCTTCGGCCTCACCACCACGCCGGTCATGCTGCTGTACCTCGATCCGCAGACCGTTGTCGTAGTGGTCAACGCGGTTGCGATCCTTGCCTTTGGTCTCATGCTGTTCGAGACCCGTCGGGAAGTCCGCTATCGCGAGCTAGCGCCTGTGGCGGTCGCGGGCTTTCTGGGCGCGCCCGTTGGCGTGTACGCCCTCACCGCGCTCGACCCGCACGCTCTTCGTATCGGGATCGCCGTGCTCGTCCTGGCGCTTACGGTACTCGTGATCATGAATAGAAAGTGGCGTGTTCCGAAGCCGCAGGTCAGCGGGCCTGTGACCGGTTTCTGCGCCTCCGCAATGGTGACGGGCCTGGCGATTGGTGGTCCTCTCCTCGTGCTCTTCCTGCTGGGACGTGGCATGGACCGACAGGGGGTGCGGGCCTCGATGGCGTTCCTCTTCACCGTCATGTACTGCACCGCCGTAGCAGGTTATGCAATCCAGGGCCTGATAACCACCGATGCACTCCTACTGACAGCCGCAGCCATCCCCGCGGTAGCCCTCGGATACTGGCTCTCGGTGCGTCTCACAGGAAAGATGAACGCCCAAATGTTTCGTCGAGCGGTAGTCACCGTCATCGCGGCAACGAGCATCCTGGTCCTGGCGCGGGAGATCCTCGCGCTCTAAACACCTACGGAGAAGGCAGATTCCTCATCCCAGGCCAGGGCCGCCGTCAACAGAGCGGCGCCGTGCTATCGTTCGACGCAGGAGACACGTCCATGGACAAGCTGGAATTCGTCGACACTCACGTCCACTTATACGACATGCAGCACCCGGAGCTGGTGTACGGCCACTGGCAACCCAGCGAACCGCATCCGGTCATTGGGTGGCAAATTCGGAAGCTCGCCGAGAAAAACTACGTCGCCGAAGACTACATCGCCGAGACCCGGAACGCCAACGTCACCAAGGCGGTACACGTGCAGGCCGCCTTTGGCAACCCCGACCCGGTCACGGAGACCGAGTGGTTGCAGGAGGCAGCCGACCGTACCGGCTTTCCCCACGGCATAGTCGCGCACGCCGACTTGCGCGATCCCGGCGTGGAGAGGGTCCTCGAGCGCCACTCCGAGTCCCCCAACATGCGCGGCATCCGCGATTTCTCCTACGGCGACTACCTGGTCGAGCCGGACTACCACCGCGGCTTTGCCCTTCTCGAAAAGTTCAACCTGGTGTCGAGCATGCCGGTCGAATGGCATCACATGGAGAAGCTTACGTAATCTGGCGAACAAGTTTCCTAACATCACGATCGTGGTCGATCACTGCATTCCCCACGGAGCGCACCGACGAGTACTTCGAGAACTGGAAGCGCGGCGTGGCCATCGCGGCCAACCTGCGACAACATCCGCTGGAAGATCTCCGGCCTCGGCATGGCCGACCACAACTGGACGATAGACAGCATCAGACCATACGTGCTCACTTCCATCGAGACGATGGGCGTGGACCGCTGCTTCTTCGCCACCAACTGGCCGGTCGACTGGCTATTCAGCACCTACGACGAAGTCATAGACGCCTACACAGAGATCCTCTCCGGCTTCAGCCGGGACGAACAGACCGCCCTCTTCTCCAAAGACCGCCGAGAAGCTATACCGCATCTGAAGGCGGCAAGCTGGCCCTCCCCCGTCGTTCCGGACCTGATCCAGAATCCAGGGGTGGTGGGCCACGCGTTTTCAGCCACCACTGCCCCAGTTAACCACACCGGCCCTAGTCATTCTCATCTGCTTAGGAAATCCATGAGCGCGTTGGCGATGACCACGTGCCCTGTGTGGTTCGGGTGGACCGGCTCGGGACAGAACGTGCCGGGCGGTCGATACTTCAGTTGCTCCTGGAACACGTCGTGGAGATTCAGGAACAACGTGCCGTAATTGGCGCTCATCTCTTCTACGATGCCAATGTACTCCGGGATCATGCCGAGGACGGCGCCCTCGACCTCGTCGTCCAGATTCGTCGATATGTAGAACGGAGTTACGAGCAGGATTGGAATCTCGCCGAAGGCGCGACGCGTGGAGGCCAGAATCTCATCGTAATTCCGCCGGTACTGGTCCGGCCCGACGCCGTCAGGGTCGCGCCGCCGGAAACTGTTCAGATCGTTGATACCGATCTTGATGGAAAGACGGTCCGGCCTTTGATCGATCACGTCCGTCTGCCAGCGCTCCCTCAAATGGGTGGTCCGATTGCCACCAATTCCCATATTGACCCAATCGATATTCCGCTCCGGGTACCTCGCCGTGGCAAGCTCCGTGAATATGCTCACGTAACCGTCCCCGAGAGGCACAGCGCGATCTCGCCGCCCGCAGTCGGTGATGCTATCGCCGATGAACAGCATTCTTTCACCGTCATGAATCCAGAATTCACTCATCGCTCTACTCTCTTACCTGACACGGGCCGCGTTGTACCGAACCTCGATGCACAGCGATTGCCTAGTAATCCCGAAGCGCGCCGTCGCTGGTTATCACGGGTGGGCGGACGTGACGTTGGGGCGGGTAGTGCTTGAACGCCTCCTCATTAAGTTCAACGCCGATCCCTGGCGTGTCCGGCACGATCAAGTGCCCGTCTTCGAGCTTCAACGGCTCCTTGACCAGATCCCTCTTCGGCGCCACGAACTCGGTGCCCGTGTACTCCTGTATCGCGACGTTGTGGATCGCGGCGTCGAGTTGGACGCACGAAGCCGTCATCACCGGCGAACACGGGTTGTGTGGCACCATCCCCACGTAGCTCGCCTCCGCCAGGGCCGCTATCTTCTTCAGGTTGGTGATGCCGCCTGCCAGACTTATGTCGGGGCGTATGTATGCCGACCCGTTCTTATTGAGCAGATCGCGGAACTGGTAGATCGTGTATAGCCGCTCGCCGGAGGCTACGGGTATCGGGATACTGTTGGCGACATGCGCCATGGCGTCGATGTTGTCAGGCTCGATCGGGTCCTCGAAAAAGAACAGCCCGTACGGCTCCAGCGCTCTTCCGGCGCCGATCGCCTCGGCTGGCAAAAGCCGGTTCACGACGTCGATCATCAGGTCGAGTTCCGGTCCGACCGCCTCGCGAACTGCCTCCGTATACGCCACCATCCTTCTAATGACGCCCTGGAAGCTGTTCGGGAGTCCCGACGCAAACGGACCGAGCGGATAGAACCGCAGCGCCGTATACCCCTCTTCCACAAGTCGAACCGCGTTGTCGGCCATCTCCTCCGGCGAATCGCCCACCAGGTGCACGTACACGCGGACTCGCTCGCGCGTCGGTCCACCCAACAGCCGGTGTACCGGAAGACCAGCCGCCTTGCCGGCGATGTCCCACAGCGCAACATCTATCGCGCCGATTGCGGCCATCGCGTCGGAACCTCCCCTGAACAGACACCGCCGGAACATGTGCTGCCAGTGGCGCTCGATCTCCGTCGGATCTTTGCCTATCAGGTACTCAGCACAGTACTTGACCGCGGCCCGCACAGCGAACGGCGTGCCGCTGCCGCCGCTCCCGCCGTGCAGGTCGCCGATACCGGTGAGCCCCTCGTCGGTTGTCACCTTGACCCACTGGTGGATCGAGGCGCTGAGCGTTTCTACCTTGGTGACCTTCATTGATATCTTCCCTTATTCCTCAATATTGCCGCCGATTTTCTCGGTCGGTACTCGGGGCCGAGGCGCCATTCCTCTGAAAATAGCCCGGTCAGACGGCCAGCCCATCCTCGCCCCTCTGTCATTCTGAGAGCCTGTGAACAAATCCCCAGGAATCGTCAAATTGAGACCGTTTTCAAAGTCAAATTGAGACTGAAAACCGCAGGTCGCAATAAAATCACAAGCTCTGAGCGCAGCGAAGAACCTCCCGCGCGTATCACGCGCCCATCCCCACACCGTCTTTTGTATGTTGCAAATGTCCCGCGCACACCGACGGGCCCCATTTTCGCGATTGGCCCACGCCCGGCGCCACCTCACCCCGAAACCCGCCGCCATTTACGAAGGCTCGCCACCTCCCGCGGCGGCGTCAGCTTAGACCCGTACGCTGTATACGAAACCTCGGCGACGTACACGTCCCCGTGTGAGTCGATCGCTATCCCGTGGGGTGCGAGAAACTGATCGAGCCCCTCTCCAGGAATCTCGTTGCCGAAGCTGAGCACTTCGTTGAAGTCAGGGTCAAGGACCACCACTCGCTGGCCAAGCCGCGGCACCCCCTCTTGTACGGGAGGCGGGCCTCCCTCGCCGACATATATGTTCTCGTCGGCGCCCATGCCGGCAGTGATCGACATCGGCCGGTGCATATGGACTTGCTGGATGAATGTTCCTTCCTCGTCGAACACCTGCAGCCGGAAGTTCTCCCTGTCGCATACCACCACCCGCCCATCTCTCAAAACGGTCAAGTGGTGCGGAAGACTGAACTGGCCGGGGTCGCTGCCCGGCTCGCCCCACGAGAGCACGTGACCGCCGTCCGGCTCGAAGCGATGGACACGCGAGTTCCCGTACCCATCGCTTACGAAAAGGTCCCCGCTCACCGGGGAAATCCAGGCATCGGTTGGCCGATTGAAGATGCCACCTTGCTGCCACGCGGCCGACTGGCCGGGGGTGCCCAGGATCATCAGCACTTCGCCGGATGTGGTCGTCTTCTTTACCACATGGTCGAGATCGTCCACCAGGAAGAGGTTGCCGTCGGGCGCCACATAAACGCCGTGAGCGCGCTGGAACTGGCCAGCGCCCCACGTATCCACGAACGTTCCGTTTCGATCGAAGATCATCATCGGGTTGTGGCCGCGATTGAAGACGTAGACGCGGTCCTGCCGGTCGACCGCCACCGACGTGGCCTCCTTGAAACTCAACGGGTGCGGGATTGCCGGCCATCCGTGGACCGGCTCAAAGACGGTTGATGGGGTCGCTGAAGATACCATTGTTTCCTCCGGGTTCCCTTGAGTATTATTCCGAGGCGTCGCGATATCGCCGTCCGGTCATCAAACACCGGCGCTCCCCTGCCCCGCAACTCGCATCTGCCCGGCGTCGTCTCTCTGCGACGCTATGGCGGGTGACCAGATATCGGCCGATGGCCTACCGGGCGGGTAGGGCGTAGCGTGACGTGATGGTAACGCCCCCGTCTATGGGCAGCAACACGCCCGTTACCCACCGTGCCTCGATCCAACCCAACCCAGAATCAATTCAACTCTCTGGTTCCCAAAGTCCGTCTTTGAATTTGAAGTCGTAGGGATCATTGGTGAAGATCAACAGAATTTGAGCTAGTTTGATCCCTGCGTTTTTGTCGAGTTCCTCCCTTGATCGCGGCGGCACGATGCAATTTGGACAACCTTCTGAGCACTTGCACAATTCGGCTACGCTGATACCGACTTCCAGCATACGCCGCCATCGATCAAGCGCCTTGCGAGCGATTCCTATACCACCAGGATAACTCTCAACGATATACGCCTTTTGCTCCTTCATGACTGCGTGTGGGAACATGTCGTGTGCGTCAAGCGGAACGGAAAACAGTGCGCCGACGCGGAGGAGATGTTGAAGCGCCATGATTCCCGACTCAGCCACTTTATTGTGAGGTTCATTGTGCAGCCAGAACGCATGGGCGTTATCAAACTGTGCCGAATTCATTTGCGGTACCCAACGATCCTTCACCTCACCAGTTCGTTCGTCTACTTCCTCAACTGAAGTAAGCGCCTCGACAATTAGGACTTTCCCATAATAGGCATCGATTATGAATTCGTCCGTGGTCCATCGCCGGGCGTCGTAAATTTCCTGCTCGGTTAGCGTCGTGAATGAATATATGTTGGTTTTCAAGAATGGATCTACAGGGCCGAGCCTGATCTCGCCTCCGTTGCCCGTAGTGGATGTTTCCTCCACACGATAGTTTCGGCCGCCATGTATGTATATCGCGCGGTGGTAGGCCTCCCGGAACTGCTGCTGAGCGGAGAGAGTACCGATCTCATTCGAACCGTCCCTCAGTACAAATGTGCCGCCTCCACTGCCACGTAGATTCACAGCTATATGGGGTCGGTATTGACCCATTCGGACAGGCCTTGCACCGGATTTCAGTTTTTTGGCGGCAGCGTTGTATAGCTCGTGCCCCAGGATATCCGGATTTGATCCAAGTTCGGGCGTCTCAAACAGCAATGAAGGGACGTGCCTTTCGATTAGGTCTTCGTTATCCGGGTTAACAACCAGGTCATCAAGCGGCTTTTCGAGAAAAGTGCCGAGGTTGGAGGCGTAGAAGCGATCCATCGGGTTGTTGCGTGCGAAATAGAGCACGAAAGCATCTGAGTCCCAGCTGCGACCAGCGCGACCGATTCTTTGCCATGCCGACATCATGCTGTCCGGGAACCCGGCGAGAATGACTCCGTCGAGGCCGCCGATATCGATACCAAGTTCAAGCGCGTTCGTGGTAAAGGCTAGCCGCACCGAGCCACTCTTGAGGCCTTTTTGGATTTCATGGCGCATGTCGGTGCTGAGGCCAGCCCTGAAAACCTTGATCGTCTGGGGGTCAATACTGGTCCGGCCATCCCGGCGTAAATTCTCAACCTCCCGCATTGCGATACGATGACAGGACTCGGCAAATTTCCGGGTTGGGCAGAAAGCCAAGACAGCCTTTCCCTGGCTTATGCAAGCGAGTCCGGCATCTACCGTCCGACGCTGCAAGATATCCCAGTATTGGAAGTCCGGAATGGCCGGTTGGATGAAGTAGAAGTCACGTGATGGCCGAAAGCCGTCGCTTGCATTCACTTCCTCAAACTTCAGTCCGGTGAGATTCTCAGCGTGTTCTCTGGCGTTCGCACATGTTGCCGAACTGAGGAAGAACTGCGGATGTGTGCCTAACGACGCCAAGTGGTGCGCGAAGCGGCGCAAGAGTATCGACACGTTTGAGCCGAAGTATCCGCGGTACTCGTGCATCTCATCGACCACAACCCACTTCAGGTTCTTGAGGAATTTCTGCCACTTATCGGCATGACCCAGAAAAGATAGGTGGAGCATCTCTGGGTTTGTGATCAGGATCGGAGGCGGATCCTGGCGCAGCAACTCTCGTTCCTTCGGTAACGTGTCTCCGTCGTACCACCAAGAATCAATCTGGCGGCCGGGGATCTGTTTCGCGAGGCTCATCAACTGATCCCGTTGATCCAGGGCCAGTGCCTTATTTGGATAGATCATCAGCGCCCGGGCATTGCTTTTGTTCGACAACGCCTCAAGCATCGGGATCAGAAAGGCCAGTGTTTTTCCGCTTGCGGTGGGTGCCTGGAGTACTACATTGCTTCCCCCGACAGCCTTGAGTATGGCGTCGGCCTGATGCTGGAATAGACGGTCAACACCGGAGCCCCTCACAGCGGTAACGAGTGCCGGTGAGAGTCGTTTGAACACGGTTGAATCAGCGTAGGTGGGTGCGATGGCGTTGAGTGTTGCCTCTGACACAATGTCACCTGCCGACTTTTCGTCTCGTAAGGCACCAAAATCCCTCAGTTCGTCAAGAAGGCGGTCCATCCTATGATTACCCTCCGCTTACACTCACATTAAGCGTCATCACTGTCTGAGTCCCAAAGCATTCATCCTGAACTTCAACGCGGATGTTTAAGATTCCGTCCAATTTGCTTGGGTCGCTGAACTTACCATTGATTCCTCCGGGTTCCGTTGACTATTAGTCCGTGGCGTCGCGATGTCGCCGCCTGGTCGTCAAAAACCGGCGCTCCCCTGCCCCGCAACTCACACCTGCCAATCGCCGTCCATTTGCGGCTCGCCGCGGGCGGCCCGATCTACCGGGCGGGCAAGGCGTAGCGCGAGGTGATGGTAACGCCCCCGTCTATGGGCAGCAACACGCCCGTTACCCACCGTGCCTCGTCGCTGGCTAGATAGACGGCCGCCCACGCCACATCCCAGGCGGTCCCCTCGGTACCCAGGAGGGTGGACTCTCTCCGGATTTCCCGCGCCTCCTCACTGAGTTGCCAGGCTACCATCGGCGTGTAAACGGCCCCCGGGGCGATCGCATTGGCCCGGATCCCGTCGCGGCCGTGTTCTGCGGCCAACGTCTGCGTAAGACCGATAATGCCCGCCTTCGAAGCTGCGTACGCGGCGTCGCTCCATGCCCGTATGCCGGCCACCGAAGTCATGTTGATGATGGAGCCGCCGCCGGATTCGATCATGCGAGGGATCGCGGCCTGGGAAGCAAGCATCATGCTCTTGAGGTTTATGGCCATCACACGGTCCCAGTCTTCCGGGTCGATGTCGGCGAACTTCTCGCGCAGGATCACACCCACGTTGTTATCGAGGATGTCGAGCCTGCCGTACCGCTCGACCGCCGACTCGACCATGGAACGGCAGTGGTCCGCGTTGGTGACGTCTGCCTGAAAGACGCTGGCCTCTCCGCCCTCCGCGGTTATCAACTCGAGGGTCTCTTGCGCGTGATCGGCGTTGATATCCACCAGCAGGACCTTCGCGCCTTCACGGGCGAACAGGACCGACGCCGCCTTGCCGTTGCCGACCCCCGGCCCGCTCGAGCCCGCGCCGGTCACAATGGCGACCTTCCCCTTCAGCCGCCCCGGACGATCACTCACACTGAATCTCCAAACTGCCTCGTATCAGTCAAGCGTCACAAAGACGTTGTGCCTCACCTTACCGTCCACCGCCCTGCTGATGTGCCCCTGGCCAGTGGTGTCCTCTGCCAGCAGTATTTCGCCGGGGCCGATCACCTTGCGCGTACCGTCGCCCACCTCGATCTCCACCGAGGCATCCAGGTTGATGATGAACTGCCGCCGCGGCGCAGGATGGAAGTCGAGATTGTAGTCGGACGGAGTCTCCCGAAAGATCACCCCTGTCGCCTCGATCCGCTCCGACACGCGTCCGACCGGCGAGTCATGCAACTCGTACTCAACCTCCTCAAAATGCGATCTCCCGTCCTCCCCCGTATACAACCGAGTTACCTTCAACGTCATACCTCCAACTTACCCACCCCCGGAAGGTGGGCCGACACGTACTCTACCGCGAACTCAGGTAACCCGACTCCATTCGCACTTCCACACGAACGCCAAGGGCCACATCTGATCGCTGGCAAATCACTCCCCACGTTTGTCGAGATGCTATTCCCGAAAGGTCAATTGGAACCCCCACCGTATCCTGGCGGTCATCCCATGGATACCGGGTGCTACGTGTGCTCTAAGCGTTCCACCTCACAGAGTCCCCAGCCCCATTGCGAAGATCTTGAGACCTCTATCCGCGCCGGACCAAAATGGGCGTGTTGTTGTCAGCACAATCGTCGTGGAGTGTCCGCGGCCCCATAAGATAGAGTCCTATATATTGTGCCCAATCTTATTCGGGCCACAAGTAGTGGTACAATTAGCTGATCGGGTGACTGACCCCAACTCGAAAGGACTTGCGATGCCCCGACGACTGAGTTCGTCCCAGATGCGTTCCAAAATACGACAGGCCCAGACGAAGCAACGTCAAGCCATTCGTAAGTGGAATGGTGCGGTTCACACCTTTAACAACGAGGTGCGTCGGTACAACTCCGAACGCCGACGGGCGATCAACGCGTATAACCGCGAAGTGGGCTCGCACAATGCACGTGTCAGGGCATATCGATCCCAACTGCGCGCCGCTCTGCAGAGTCTCTCAACTCGAACCGTCACCACCCGCTACGCATCGATTCATACATCCGCAACAGCCCTGCGCACCGCGTACGAACGGCTAGACAATAGTGATGCGGATCCAGTTCTCTCGGATCTCGCTGAACGAGACACTGCAAATAGCGTGACGTTGCTCAACACGCTGCTTGGGGACAGCAGTCATGTCCGGCTTGGGGACGGAGAACTCACAAGCACGAAGTTAACGGGATCTTTGAGCAGGTATTCTCCGGACATGCAGGACCGCTGGTCCGGTGCCATCTTTGCGCTAAATCCTCGCAATCCCGACGCTGCCCGGCATTTTTGCGCAAGCTCACGGGAAATACTCGCGGAAATACTCAACACTGAAGCACCCGACGCAGAGGTGTTATCTCGGTTTCCGGATTGCCAGATTACTGAACAAGGCACACCTACCCGCCGAGCCAAAATCTACTATTGTTTAGACCGCAGTGGGTTGAGCCATGGAACCCTTGAAGATTTCGTCGACGTAAACATCAATGACCTCTCGGTCCTTTTTAAGGAGTTAAACACGGGCACTCATGGCCCTGCAGGAAGATTCTCGCTGCCGCAGTTGACTGCAATCAAAGCCAGAGTCGAAGACTCCATTGACTTCTTATGCGAGATCGTAACTTAGCAAGTGTCGAGCATGAGAACTCCGACTTCTCCATTTGTTGAACGTATTACACCATTGCATTGGTGGCGCAGTGCGAAAGTGAGGAGGTCGTAGAGCTGGTGACGGCAGATAAGATTACCGCTTCTGGCCCGGAGGCCGGTTACAACGTAAAAACCTACATGAACGAAGCTAAAGCGCGGCTAGCAGCTCAAGAAGCCAATCTCGCCGGGATTGAGGTGAAGCCGATGGAGGCATCAGGGCGGCCATCGCCAAGTCGTGAGGAGACTGATGGGGACGATGCAAACTCTTTTGACCTCAAGGCTCGCTTAGTTGACAAGAGCCTTGAGGCCTACGTTCTCGCGTTGGAGACCATTAACAGGCTCACAATCCAATACCGCCTAGAATCGTTCTGCTACCTGTTTTGCAACGCTTGGGAACTACTGCTGAAAGCAAAGATATTAGATGACAAAGTCGATCCAGAATCTATCCACTACAAGGATCAACCAAAGAGGACACTCTCTTTACGAGACTGTTTAAATCGCACCATACCGAATCAGAAAGATCCGACGCGGCGAAACATAGAGCGGATCGAGGAACTGCGTGACGATTCAGTTCATCTCGTAATCAGTAGTATTCCAAGCGATGTCATGTGTCTTTTTCAGGCCGGTGTGATCAACTACCACCGCCACCTCAATAAGTGGTTCGGAAAATCGCTCGCTGACCGATACCCCGTAGGGATGCTCAGTATCATGTATGACAGAGGTCCTGAGCAGTGGGATATGACTGATCAGCGTCTGCGACGGGAACTTGGCCCTGCTACCGTTGAGTTTCTTTCCAAGTACTGCGCGGACCTCAAGCAAGAATTTGACGATCTCCAACAGCCCACTGAATTCTCAATCGGGGTCGATTATCGTCTTACCCTTACTAAAAGGCCGAATAAAGCAGACATTACTCTTGATTCAGGAAAAACGGGTGGAGAGCCGACTCGAATCGTAGAAGTTCCCAAGGACCCAAGCAAGTCACATCCCTTCCGGCGGACAGAGGTCCTTGAACTGGTAGGGAAAAGGCTGCAAATAAACTCACACGATATCCAGTGCGTCATCAAGGTCTACGGCATCAAGGATCGTCCGGACTTCTTTTATCAAGGCAAGGTCAAGAACTCGCCTCGACAATACAGCCAGGCGTTCGTCGACTGGCTTGTCAAAAGGCATGGACACGATGAACAGTTCTTTCCCAAGACTAGGGCAAGTGCAAAGAATTATACCAATGCAGTTGCCTCAGACCTGCCCTCGAAATGATACCGTCGCACTATGGGCGCTTCAGCAGAATCTCCTGTCCATTGCCGAAGCCGTTCTCGGAAAACGGGACACCTCAAAGAAGATATACCAACCGAAATTCACAGATGATGGACCCCGTTTGCGCAACACGCCTGAACTTGACGGCGCGTTCGCCGAGTTGAGCAGAAATGGCGAGTGCTACTGGCCCACCGCGATCTATGAGATGGCTCACGAAACCGTCCACCTGCTCAACCCTGCGCCTGGCAACGGCAACTACCTTGGAGAAGGCATCGCCGTCGCGTTTTCCGTGTACGTTCAGACGATATTCGGCTTGCAGCCTCAGCCAATCGGACTCGCTTCATACCGACGCGCCTTGGAGCTCGTCTGCCGGCTCCCGAACGGCCCGCTCGAAGCGGCAAGACAAGCACGCGCCGCGGTTAACACCCTAAGCCAAGTTACTGCACAGCAACTTGAAGACCTGTTCCCAGACGTAGACCGTGAGACCTTATCGAACCTGGTCGCCCCATTCGCCAGAAACGCTGATTGAAGAACGAGGTCGCAGTGCAGGCCGCCGTCGTAGCAAGGGACGGACTTCTACTGGTCTAACTGTGCGGTTAGACGGGGCTACCATCCCTGGCGCCATTCTTCGTTGTCCGTGGGACAACTTCGCAGCTACAAGGTTTAGACAAGCGAAATGGAAGAGCGACATCACTAACCCTGAGGTCATAGAGGGGGCTTCCGGCCCGACCCACGAGACTCGAACCGCGCATCAGGGTCGTGAGTGGAAGCCAACGGGTCCTTCTTACTGACGACACCACCCCGCACTAACGGCGGCGTCCCACTACGTGCTGGCTTCCACCCCACCGCCCACGAGTACCTCACCATCCCGTGTCCCCTCGCGAACCGCGAACCCTTCCCCAACATCCCCCACATCGCCATCGGCAAAATCGCGCCCCCACCAATTGACGCCCCCCTTCCCACTCCATACCATCCCGCGGCACCAATCCCACACGCCACGTCAACGTCATATCCAGGAGGTAGAGAGTGAAGTACGACTACATCGTCGTCGGCGCAGGGTCGGCCGGCGCGATCCTCGCCACGAGGCTCACGGAAGACCCCAACACCTCGGTGCTTCTGATCGAGGCGGGACCGGACTACCCCGACATCGACAGCCTCCCCGAGGAGGTCAAGTACGGCTACAAGTCGACCAAAAGCATCTGGGACAGCGACCACAACTGGCAGTACACGGCCAGGGGCACCGATGAGGCCGAGATCGAGGTTCCCAGGGGCAAGGTGACCGGCGGGTCCAGCGCCATCAACGGGCAGGCCTTTATCCGCGGCATTCCCGAGGACTACGACAGTTGGGCGGAGTGGGGAAACGACGAGTGGAGCTTCCGGAAGCTGGTGCACTACTTCAATATGGTGGAGACGGACACCACCTACCTGGACGATCCCGGCGACTTCCACGGCGCAGACGGGCCCATTATCTGCCACCGGTTCCCACAGGAGGAGTGGCATCAGGGGAACAAGGTCTGGTTCGAGGCCTGGCGAGACAACGGGCAGCCGTATTGCGAAGACCACAACGCCCCGGACACCACCGGAGTGGGGCCCATACCCGTAAACAGTCACAACGGCATCCGTTGGTCCACGGCCATAGGGTACCTGGGCCTCTCGCGCCACCGGCTCAACCTGACAATCAGGGCCAACGTGACTGTCAAGAGGATACTATTCGACACCACCGGGGAACGCCCGCGGGCCACGGGCGTGGAGGCGGTCTCCGACGAAGAGACCTTCGTCGTCGAGGCCGAAGAGATCATCCTCAGCGCGGGCGCCATCGGGTCGCCCCAGATACTGATGCTCTCCGGGGTCGGTCCCGGGGACCACCTGGGGGAGCACGGAATAGAGACCGTCATCGACTCGCCGGGGGTTGGCCAGAACCTGGCCGACCATCCCCTACTCACCATACTGTGGGCTACGAAGCCGGAGGTGGAGCTACGCCTCTTCGTGCCTAATTCTCAGCTATTGGTGAGGTACACGGCCGAGGGCTCTTCTCTGAAGAACGACATGATCGTCTACCCATCCGCGGCTGCGGGCAGGGAGCGCCAAATGGGTGGCTACCACGGCGAGATGGTGGGCCTGTTCGCTGCCCTCGGGTTAAACCTGGCGCTGTCGAAGGGCGAGATCCGGCTCCGCTCCAACGACTACAGGGACCAGCCCTGGCTCGACTACAACCTCCTGGACCACGAGGAGGACCTGCGCAGGTGCCGGGACGGCATACGCCTGGTGGTCGGCCTGGAGGACCATCCGTCGATGGCCGCCATGATCGACAAGAGGGTCTACCCCGAGGACTCGGACCTGGAGTCGGACGAGGCCCTTGACCTATGGATGAAGAGGAGCGTGGGTACCGGCCACCACATCTCGTGCACCGCCAAGATGGGGCCCAGTTCAGACCCGATGGCCGTAGTGGACCAGTACGGCAAGGTCTACGGAGCCGAGGGCCTGCGGATAGTGGACGCCTCGATCATGCCCGAGTGCGTCCGGGCCAACATCAACGTCACCGTCCTCATGATCGGCGAGCGCGTCGCAGACTTCATCAGGCAGGGCTTTTGAACCAGGAGTGCGAGCATTGGCGGGGGGACCACTCCCTCGCCTCGCTAGACCCCTTACATAAGGGAATTATCCCGTTGACTCCACTTTTATTCTAGTACTTCCACGATGACTGCGGCCCGGTTACCAGGGGCCTTCAGCGTCACTTCCGCAAGAATGTCCTTGTTGTAGCCTTCGATATATACCCGTATGTCATGGTCGACATAATGACTAAGACCGCCCAGATCGAACAGATCATAACCAGAGGCATCTAAAACCTCCCTATCTCGTGCCGCCGGAATGACAATTGGGTCAGGTTGCCGTTTCTCCCAACAACCCATACACAGCGGTTCAGACCCTCGTTTCTTTCCGCGGCCGACGGTCATGTTTGTGGCGGCCCCACAGTCCGTACATCTGAGCTTCGCTGTTGCCAAAATTACTCGTTCCTTTCTTTAGCCGTACAAACGGTGACTCCACATTTCACGTTATTTCGGACCTAGGCGAGCTTCATACCAGTCGCAGAGGGAATCAACATCGTCGTCGGGCAGTGTGCTGACATCCCTTGTGATTGCCAAGTACCCCACGATCACCCCCGCGCAATCCTCTTCTCGGGTCGTCTCGGGGGTGTACAACCACTCAAGGTATGCCGGGTTCGCCATATACGCATCGACTAACGCGTCGTAATCGATCTCCCCCAAGTACTCCGTGTAGGCCGGGTTCGCCATCAGCGAATCGATCTGGCT
Source organism: Dehalococcoidia bacterium (assembly GCA_965262065.1). Classification (GTDB taxonomy): domain Bacteria; phylum Chloroflexota; class Dehalococcoidia; order Lucifugimonadales; family Lucifugimonadaceae. Next base: position 293,099 of record OZ253497.1, read on the forward strand.
TTTGGCCAGCCTTGCCGTCGCCTCATCACTTAGGTTCTCTAAATCATTGCTCTGGGCGGCCGAACACACTCCCACGGCACCCAAGCCGACCACTGTCAACAGCACAAGCAAGATGTTCACTTTCCGATTTAGGTTCCTGAATTGTTGCTGGTGCTCTTCGGCGGATGGCATCCGTTGCTCTCCTTTGTCATTCATGAGTAGATGGGCGACCGGGACGACGCTACTTGCCTATCAAGCCGCGAACTCGGCCCAGGAAGCCTGAATTAGGACGGGGCGCCGACCATGAAGGTTCCCCACGGCGCATGAACTCATCAAGCCGCCGTCCGCCGATGACGAGGCCTTCGATGCGCGACGAGGCGACGGACTCGGCGCGGAGAAGTAGGCGGGCCAGGGCTTCGGCGCCGGCAAGGGCGGACCCAGACGTGTTGAGACGCACCAGCGCGGCCTCGGCCTCGCTGACGTCAGCGGCGACATCACCATCAAGGGAGAACTTTCGGCCTGCCAACGGATCGGGCAGGTAGGTTTCGTAATCGCAGGGACGACGATCGCGCGGGGTTAGCCCGGCCAAGTCTCCCTCCCAACGGCGGGTTTCCAGACTTGCCAAACAAACCTCCTAATTCAAGGATAGCCCATATCCTTGAATACACGTAGATTTGTTCAAGGTTCGCCGTTGTGGTTCTCCCATCCCCCTAGCCCCTGTCATTCTTGAGCGAAGCGAAGAACCCCCCGCCCGTCACACACCCACCCCCGACACCCACCACCACCTGTAAAGGCGGCTCTTGTGGCCGCCCGCCGGGGCGCGGAGGGGCCCCACCCATCACCCACTTCCGAGCGACCCCGCAAACCGGCCAATTCGTCTCGTAGGGACGGGTTTCAAGAGGGTGATTCACAAACTCGAATCCTACGGGGACCCCCGCCTCTAGATTCCCGTTTTCACGGGAATGACGGGATTTACGGCCGTATTACGTATTGACAGGAGGGTTGATATCGTAAATCGTCGCGCCGTGTACGGTCCGACTCTTGAGAGGAAACTTTTGAAACACCCTCTTCAAACCCGCCCTGGGGCAGGGGCGCGGTAACCTCCCGCCCGCAGGACGCTCACCCCCTCACCCCCGTCTCCGGACTTGATCCGAAATCCAAGGGCTCCCGCGAATCAGGCGTCAGGGAGCGGCCGAAAGTTGACCGCAGAGCGCCTCATGAATTCCACAAGAGGCACGGCAACAAGTACAACTGCCGCTGCCGCCAGGAAGGGTAGGCCAACAAAACCGTCGTCAAGTTCGGCCAGTATTCCGCTGCCGGCCGCCCCGACGACCACCCCGAGGGAGTACACGGCGTAGAAGATCCCAAAGGCCATTCCGCGCCGGTCCGCGCCGGCGGCGCCGATGACCAGGGCCGCAGCCGCCGGAAAGACAATGCCGTACCCGAGGCCGAAGACGGCCATACCAATTGAAATTCCTGCGTAGCCCGTGAACACACCAAGCATGACCAGTCCGGCGGCAACGCCGACGAGTCCGACGATCAACGGACCGAAGCGCCCGAAACGATCGCTGGCGCGGTTGAGTGGGCTTGCCATCACGAGCATGGCCACGAACGCATAAATGCCGAAGCTGTAGCCAGTCCGCGCGGCGGTCTCTCCCTGGTTTTCCAGCACCAGGGGCAGGTACGCGACGAGCGCCCCAATGCCGACGGTGATGGCGAATGTGGCGCCATACGCCGACCAGAGGGCGGACTTTCTCACTGTAATTTCATGCGACGCGATTAGCGGAGCCGGAGTCCTCTCTTGCGCGGTCGAAACATCATCGCGAGCGATGACCAGGAACGTGATAAGCGTCATAAGTAGGACAGCGGAGTCGACGAAGAAGACCGCGTCTGCGCCCCACGTGTCTCGCAGGATTCCGGCGGCCGGAGGTCCCACCAGGGCCGCGACGGCGATGAGGGCCCCGGTCAGGCCCATGGCCCGACCCCACCTGTCGGATGGTGCTCGATCTCCGATCATGGAGAACGCACCCGGCGCCAGCACTGCCGCGCCAATCCCATGCATCGCCCTTACGGCGATCAACTGCTCCGACGTCTGGACCAGCGAGTAGCTGAACACGGCGACGATCGTGATCGCCAGGCCGACGACAATGGGTAGCCGGCGGCCCCACCTGTCGAGTACGAATCCCGCGCCCAGGTTGCCGAACAGGTTGGTTACGGAGTAGGCGGCGACGATGATACCGACCAGCGCGGCCGATGCACCGAGGCCCTCGGCGAACGGCGCGATGGTCGGGAACTGGACGAACAGGTCCAGGAACACCGCCAGGACTACGAGTCGCGCGGCCCATATGGTGTGACGGGCGATGCCCGCCGAGCTGAGTGTCCCTGAAGCCATGCTTTACGCGTTCAATTGCCCCAATCAGTGTAGCGCGTGTAGGCGCGACGGGCTGCAATCACGGCACGCACGGCACGCGTTGTTGCGCGGGAGGTTTGGAGCTACGAACGCTGACCTGCATTAGCCGCACCCCGGCTTCTCTCCGGGCGCGCCCGGTCCGTCATCACGCTGGTCTCAGCCCCGGTAACAACGCCGCCATCCGCCACACAGAACCTCACGCCGGCTCGCCAGCCGGTTCCGCAGGCTGGCGATGAAAAAGCCGGTTCAAGAGGTTGGGGATGCCCTCGTTGAAGAACAAGTAGACGATCGGCAGCACGATCAGCGTGAGCGCCGTGGAGCTAATCAGTCCACCGATGACCACGGTTGCCAACTCAGCGCTGATTAGCCCGCCACTTCCTTCGGAAGCAAGTGCGAGGGGCAGAAGGGCGAAACTGGTGGTGAAGGCGGTCATGAGGATGGGGCGAAGGCGCACGCGGGCGCCTGAGATCAAGGCATCGTACACAGACATGCCCCGTTCTCTCTGCTGCTCGACGAACGTGATAAGGACTATGGCGTTGGTGACGACTATGCCGATTAACAGGAGTATGCCCATCATGGCCGGAAGTCCAAGCGACCGGCCCGTTATGGCCAATGCCACGAACACTCCGATGAGGGCAAATGGCAACGTGGTCACGATTACGAAGGGGTTTCTGAGGGAACCGAGGCTGGCGACCATGACGAGGTAGACGAGGACGATGCCGATGGCCATTGTGATGAAGATGGCCTGGAAACCCTCCGCGATTTCGGCAAATATCCCGCCGCTGGTGACGTTGACGCCCGGCGGCAACCGGAGTTCAGCGATCTTTTCGTCTATGAGCGCCCCAACGCCCTGCGTGTCATCCACAATGATGTCGCCGGTGATGCTGGCCGAACGCACGCCGTCTGTGCGGCTGATAGATACAGGACCCTCCCTGACGACTGGTTCGGCGAGGTCCCCAAGGGGGGCGGCGCCGGTCGGCCCGACGATGATCAACGATTTGATTTTGTCGATGCCGGCCGCTGACCGGGGATCCCCGACAAGGACCACATCGACCGTCTCTCCGTCAACGGTCATGGTAGTGACGGTCTGACCGATGAGGTACTGGCTCAGTTGCAGGCCGATCTGGCGCGTGGTTAGCCCAATGCGGGCGGCTTTTCCCGGGTCGACCTGGATTGAAATTTCGTCGCGGGCCTTCGAAACGGTGTTTTCGAGGTTAACGACGCCTTCGATCGTGGACAGGGCCGCGAACAGCTCTTCTGAGGTGGAGGATATGTCGTCGTAGTTGGGACCTGTGACAAATATCTCCACTCCGCCGGATGGGGGACCGTCCTGGACTTCGGAAATGCTCAAGGAACGTCCGGGCTTGTCGAGCTCGTTCCTGAGTACATTGGCAATGTCGTCAGGGGCGTTGCCAGACAAGTTGGCGAAGAAGCTGGCTTGTTCAAGACCGCCAGGCGCAGAACCAAAGACCAGGCTTGTCGCGCCAATGCTTACCGTGTAAGCGTCCGATACATCGCTTAAACGGTCTTCGATCTCAATTACCTGGGCCAGGGTCTCGTTCACGGGGGTGCCCGGCGGAAGAGCAAGCTCAATCTGGAGGGCGCGGTCGTCTCCCCCGCCAAACAGGTTCACGGGAATGATGGCGGTCAGCCCGAGGCTTGCGACAGTAATCACGATGGCAACAAGCATCGTGACGAGCCTGTGACCAAGGACCCACTTGAGTATCGAGCCGTATAGCCCGTTGCATCCAGGTCTCCCTGAGCCTGATTTCACCCTCGTCGCCGGCGCCCTCAGGCAGGTCGCCCGGCCGGAGAAGATACGCCCCCAGGACCGGCACGGCCGTAAGTGCGACGATGAGTGACGCAATCAATGCGAATGTCACAGTGAGAGCGAACGGGAGGAAGAATGCGCCGACGAGACCCTTGATGAATGCCAGGGGGAGGAAGACGACCACGGTGGTCATCGTCGAGGCGAAGATGGCCGGGCCAACCTCTGTGGTGGCCTCGATCGCGGCGCGCCACCTGTCGCGTCCGGCCTGGATGTGACGATAGACGTTTTCGAGCACGACTATCGAGTCGTCCACCACGCGCCCCACGGAGATGGCGAGGCCGCCGAGGGTCATGAAATTGAGCGTCATGTCCTGCCACGACATCAGCAGAATGCCGGTGAAGACGCTCAAGGGGATCGATAACCCTATAACCACCGTTGGACGGAGAGTATTGAAGAAGCCCCGAACGATCGTGGGACGGATCGTCAACATGAAGGCAAACACGACCGTCACGGCGAACAGGAACCCGAAAATGGCTTCCCTGACAAGGGTGTCGACTTGGTCCTTGATGGCGGGGCCCTGGTCGGAGACGACAATGATCTCTACGTCGGGCGGGAGTCCGGTGATTCCGTCAAGGGCTTCATTTACCGCGGTGGTCACATCCAGTGTGTTGGACTCAGGAGTCTTGGAAACCCCTACGCCTATGCCGGGCCTGCCGTTGGTGCGGGAGATGCTCTTGGGCACCCCCTCGCCAAGAGTCACTTCGGCCACGTCCGACAGGCGGATCGGGCCCGACTCGGATGCGCCTACAACAACGTCTCTCAAGTCCTGGACCGAGTCGAACGCGTGGGTAGTCTTGGCGATTACCGCCCGGTTGCCGTCAAAGACCACCCCGGCAGGCAGCGTGAGGTTGTTTTCGCGAAGAGCGGTTGAAATCTGAAATAGGGAAACTCCGGACGACCTAACCTTGTCGGCGTCCACGGCAACCCGAATACTCCGATCGACATCCCCGGCCAAGACCACCTGCATGACGCCTTCGAGCCCCGAAATTTCGGGCAGAATGCGGGTCTGCACGATGCCCTGGATCTCAGCCACGCTCCTGTCCGATACAACGCTGAACTCGATGACAGGGATTTGGTCCGGATTGAAGCGGCCTACAGTGGGTTCGCCCACTCCCGCAGCGAACGCGATGCCATTCATCGCGGCGGCGATGGTGCTTTCCGCCTCTGCCATGTCGGTCCCGTACTCGAACGTAGCGAAGACGGCGGAGTTGCCCTCGAAGGAATTTGACTGAACCGATTCCAGGCCCGCAGTTCCGGCGATAGCCCTTTCTATGGGTTCGGTTACGTTCGTAACGACGGCCTCGGGATCCGCCGAGGGGTAGGCTGTGAATACCGTGACAAGAGGGAATTCGATCTGCGGGAACAACTCGACCTGAAGCGTGCGATAGGCAAATATGCCGGACCCGAGCACGAGGAAAATGGCCAATATCGCCGCCGTTGGCCGGCGCAGGGCCATCGAGGTCAAGAAATTCAATTGTGCAACTCCCTAATTTCGCAGACTGTGCGACTGCTTGACGCCGCACCACCCGCCGACGCCGGGTGTTGGCTCTTTCTCGCTACGACAATAACGCAGATCAGGTTTCGAAATTCCTGCGCGGCGGGCGCCGGTTAAAGACACGGTCATCGTCGTTTTGACGATCACTCGAAGGGGCGCCCGACCTTGGGCAAAGGTCAGGCAACGGGCGACCAATACTTGAGACGGACCAACATAAAGGGTGACAGTGGTCTCCACTGGTCATTCGTGTATGTAGGCCCATTCATTGCCACGAATTACTTTCAATCAACTGGAGAAGTAAAGCTCGATGATGTCAAAAACCTCTTCCCTGGTGATTAGGCCGTCAAAGTAGTCGTCTATCGCCTCGAAAACCTCTCCCCTGTCGATCTTTCGGTCCCTGTTGGCGTCATATCGACTACCCAAAGGACCAAGAGTCACGTCGTAAACGGCGATCGTCACGGTGATGATGACGCCAGCGCCGGATGGACCAGAAGCCTTAACTTCGACGGTGAATGTGTACGGCTCTGTTTCGTAGTCCAGCGTCGTGCCGGCGCCAACCTTGATCTGTCCCGTCTTTTCGTCGATCGTGAACAGGGCCGCGTCGGCGCCGCCCAGCGTGTAGGTCAGTGCATTATCGTTGGCGTCGCTGGCCGCAATCGGCATGCCCACGTTCGTACCGGCGGCCGAATATTCCGCTACCGAACGCGTGGCGGTAACGCCATCGACGAACACCGGCAAATCGCCGGTAGCGATGGTCGCAGCGCTCTTTGTTTCGGACCAGAGACCGTCGCCGGTAGCAATCACAGCGCGTACCTGTACGTCGTATTCCGTCTCGACGGTCAGTCCGGTGATGGTGTACGTCAGCGGGCCGCTGGTCCACGCGTCGTCCACCACGGTCCAATCTTCGTCCGTCTTGTCCGGTGCGCCGCTTTCGATGTAGCGAATGTCGTAGGAGGTGATGTCCGCCCCCCCGGTTTCCCCGGGCGCGGTCCAGACAACGGTTAGTGACCCGTCACCCGGCGTGACCACGCTTATGTCTGGCGCTCCCGGCGGGTCCGCCCGGCTTATCTGAATGGTGTACGTAAAGGACGCTTGGCCGTCCTGAGAAACGACTCTAATCCTGATCGAGGTGATGCCGGAGCCGATGTCGACCTGATGTCCGTCAACTGAGCTGTCGGCATCCGCCATTGCACCGCCATCTTCGTCCAGGTACCGAAAGGTGGAGCTGTGTTCATTGACGGGGTTAACAGTCACCCGTGATGGGCCGATCGCCGCGTGTTCGGTGCGGTATGGATCGAACGGAGTGGTCAGAGATCCCGGGTCTACGGTCAGGCCGCTCAGCAACACGTCGCAGAACGGCAGTCCGAGATCGTGAAGATCAGATTCCGCCACATCTCGAAGTTCTTGGGGAATGCACCCGTCCAGCTGGTTTTCGGAGAGGTACAACGTTGCCAGATTCGAGAGACTGCTTAACTCCGCCGGAATCGGCCCGGTCAACTGGTTCCGGGACAGGTCCAACTCTTTCAGGTTCGGGAGGCTGCCCAACTCCGTCGGTATCGCCCCAGTCAGCGCATTCCCTTCAAGGGATAGCACATACAGATTGGCGAGATCGTCTATCCAGGTTGGTACTTCTCCGCTCAACTGGTTTTGGGACAAGTACAGCTCTTTCAGGTTCGAGAGGTTGCCCAACTCCGTCGGTATCGGGCCGTTCAGCGAATTCCCTGCAAGTGACAACGTTCGCAAGTTGGAGAGCTTGCCCAGCTCAACCGGTATCGGGCCTGTTAGCGTGTTGCCCCCAAGTGACAGCGACAGCAAGTTGGACAAATTCTCCAGCCAAACCGGTATCGGGCCTGTCAACTCATTCTCTCCTAGTGACAACGACCGTAACCTGGCGAGCCTGCCCAACTCCGCCGGTATCGCCCCGGTCAATTCATTGCCCCACAGGTCAAGCGCTTCAAGGTTGGACAGTCCGCCCAACGCGCCCGGGATAGGACCGGACAACTGGTTGTTGGAAAGCAATAGCGCTCGCAGATTGGTGAGGTTGCCCAACTCTGACGGAATTGCGCCGGTCAGCTGACTCCCATAAAGGTTCAATTCTGTGACGCGTTGAGGTGTTCCGCCGATGGTCACGCCGTCCCATTCTGCGATGGGAGTACCTGCCGACCAATTCAGCTTCCCGGTCTCCGCAAGGGCGTATCGCGCCCCCAGAAGTGTTTCGCAGTCGGACACCAACCCCGGATTGCTGACCGCGTCGTTTACTGCGGCTCCGGTCTCGCAGTTGAGCACGCCCGTATGCCCGTAGACGGTGATGCCCCATGATTCGAGGGTTCCGCCAAAATACGGAATGCGGTCGGTGACCCGCAACTGCCATACGCCGTTGGGATCTTCGCCCAGGTGCCTTGCCGAACCGAAGCGGAACGATCCGTTCATCCGGACGCGGTCGATTGATTCGTCATTGTCGGCAAAGATTTCGAATTCTTTGACCAATCTTGAGACTGCCCCGGACGGAGACACTAACTCGATTTTCAGGTCTCTGAAAGATTCATGCCGGAGGGATACCGTGATTTCGACAAACTCGGTGAACTCTATGGGGGTGTTCAGAGTGACTGCAGAGAGCACCGGGGGAACGGTCGCAGGATCGTCGGTAGCCGGAGGATCCGGAATCCGCGCGTTCAGCCGATTCGACCCCGCTGATGAATTGCGCAGCGGGGGAAGGCCGTACCAACCCTTTGCCAGATCGACGGCGGCCTTGGCGTCAACCACTCCGAACCCGTATTCGTGGTTGAAGTTGTAGCGGTCCGAGTCGGAGCCGTACTTGCGGCCGCCAACTTCCCAGCCCGGGTTGTCGGCATCGTTTTTCCGAGCCGAGGCGGCGAGAATCAGTTTCAGGTCACGCCAGGTCAGGTGGTGGTTAACGCTGCGCATCAACGCTGCCACGCCTGAAACTACAGGAGTAGCCGCTGATGTTCCGCCGAAATCTTCAAAATAGCGGTCAGAATTTTCGATGGTGACGATGCCCCGGTGCTCGTCACTGAGATCATTCGAAGGGGCGCAAACCCACAAGTTGGCGCCCATCTCAGAGTAGTTGCTCCTGGTGTCATGGTCATTCACCGCGCAAACAGCGGTTACGCCGTAATAGTTGGCGTATTCGTCGAGGTTGGAAACGTCGCCTACCAGATGTCCATTCCCGCCGGCCCAGGCGTAGAACGTCCCCTTGCCGTCATAGCCCGTCTTGAGGCCGGTGTTGATCGCCGATTCCCAAATCGAGGGAGCAGGGCCTAACCCCGGGCCGTCGGAAGGACCCCAACTGTTATTTGACACCGCGGTCGTGACCCTGTTGCGAGCCATTGCGTCCGCCTTGTTGAGATCTGTTGCGTCACGCAGGAGGTTGTACCCGTACAAGGTCGCTCTGGGAGCCACTCCGCGCACGCCGATGTCGTTGTCGCGGGCCGCCAGGATGCCTGAAAGATGCGTACCATGATGTTCAAAAGAATGATGTATATCACCACCGCCGGTGTAGTCGTGGTTCCGGCTGATGTCGACATTGTCAGCCAAGTCCTCGTGCGTGTAGTCCATCCCGTCGTCCACGACAGCGATGTTGACACCTTCCCCTTTTATTCCCTCCGCCCAAACATCTTCAATGTTGATATCGTAGTCGTTTGGATTGCTCAAGTGCCATTGGCATCCGTAAAGTGAATCGCTGACCAGCGGATCGTTCAACGAACGCGTGCTGGCTACGCAATCTTCAATAAAATCGGTGTAGGCCCCGTCTTCAAAATTGAGGATGGTATAAGGCACTGGATGGCTAGTTAACCTACGGGGAGTTGTCACTTTTATGTAATAAGTTCCCGGTTCGAAGTCGTCACGTATCCTGAAACCGTCCCAAACTACGGAAGACGATATACGCGTACTCAAGGCATAAACATTTACGGAAATCTCCGTACCCGTCGCGTCAAACGCGGTGACATCAATTGGTCTATAGTTCCCGCTCTTCCCGTATACGACCACATTCGTGGGTTGAGTGACATCCAGTCTGAAGTAGTCTGCGTCAGATGCCGTGTCGATCATCCCGGGAGTTGGAGAATCTGGAACGAGGCTCGTGGCCGTGCCGGTGGTATTGCCCGGGTCCGTCGCCACCTGCGCGTGCAAGGTATAGTTCCCAGTCGTAACGTCATCAGCGCTGTAAACCGCAACGTAATAGACGGCGCGTGGAAGAAACGCCCGCATATGAAAATTGTGTTCCGTACCTGTTACAAGGTTGTTATTCAATGTAATTAGGCGACCATTGCTATCGTGCAATTGTCCCCAGCTATCGAATTCACCGGTCGTGTATATCCAGACATTGGTAAATCCAGATGCCCTGGAAAGGTCCAGCTCGAAGATGTCCGCGTCGAGCCCATAGTCGATGCGCCCGGCTATCGAGGAACCCAATGAAATGTCTGTCGCAGTGCTCTGGGTATTCCCGTGGTCGTCAGCCGACTGTGCCCAGGACCCACCCGTGCTCAGGATGAAGCAGAAAGCGACGGAGATCGCCAGGAGCGATGTCTTCGCCGCTGACGGCAGCGAGGAAGCGCGCTGATCTGAATATATCTGTGTGTAAGTCGAATTCCAGGGAAGAGTTGAGCCGTTTGACGGAGGGCGTCTCAAGAGAAACGGCGCTCTCACTTCGGCTGTGCCTCTCTCCACCAGTTAGGACTGGAAATAATCACGCCGCTCTTGGCAGCCAATTCGTTGGCCAGATTTAGCGACGGAAAACCCGATTCGGTCTCCACCAGGAACCCGTTCTCAATGAAATCCAACTCCGACGTCCGGTCCTTAGAGATGCCGTTCTCTGAGAAGAAGCCATCGACCCTGGCCTGGTCCCACTCAGGCTCCAACGCCAACAGAACGCCGCCTGGCAGAGTCATCAGACCGCCACCGGACTCCGAGCGGAAAACCGGTAGAGAGTTTTGATCGTGCCTTGGCTGCCTCTGGACAATGCTGTCCCCCACTCCCTCCACAACTACGACGTCGTCCACGGTATTGGCGGCGGTCTCTTGAACAACGAGCTCGTCCTGCAGCACGACCCGGCGTGTTGTGTCGCCGTCCTCCCAGGTGTAAACGGTTCCTTGGGCAGAGCCCTTCGCCTGCGATTCGGCCTCTAGTGCGGAACGGTTTGGTGGTGTGCTCAACTGCTGCGGCTTTTCCGGCTTCTCTGCGTTCTTGGGCGGTTCAAGCACAGGAGTTGCTGCGGGGTTAACCGTGAGGACGGGCACAGTGGTAGGGACAGCGGTCGGTGTGGACGTGGGTTCGACCGTGACGGTTGGAAGTGCGGCCGGCGCCGACCTGGTTTCCACACTGACGGTTGGAGAGGTGGTCACCTTTGGCGTGGTTTCGATCGTGACGATGGGGGCAACGGTCGGAGCCGACTTGGGTTCGACCTCGACGGTGGGGACAGCGGCCGGTGCCGACCTGGATTCCACTTGGGCGGTGGGATTGGTGGCCGGCGTTGGGTTGGGTCCAACCGCCAGCGTGGCGGCGGCGGTAGGAGTTGGCGTGGGTTCGACCACCAGGGTGGGGATCGGTGCTTGCTGGTGTTCAACCGCGGGTGTGTACTCAGCTTCGGGTTCGGAAGTCAGGGCCGCAACGGCGATCAAGACTGCCACGGCGCCACCCAAGAGGGCCACGGCAGCAACAACTATTGACGATTTGGCAAGTCTCCGCAGTTTCAACTCGGACCTTCCCGTTTTCCAAGCCGTATAAAGTTTCCCCCTCATTTGATCCTGTCACAAAACCCGCGGCTGTGTCCGGCCGATTCCAGGTCACAAAAGTAGCCCTTCACCCATTGAGCAAAACCTGCATGCGTCCTACCCGACCCTGACTCGCGACAAACCGCGGCGTTCCCCGCATTCTTAGCGGAATCCCTGCCCAGGGAGTCCTCGGTGTACGCCTGGTCCCCACCACCCTTGTCGAGGTTTGGGGCTCCGGCTGGCGACGCTCGAACGTCCCAGTACGGTTATGGCCATAAGACGTATCCCGCGGCGGCGAATCCCGTCATGCTCCGTTCAGTTGGGCACGGTGAGTAATGGGATATGGTCACGAAAGAGTTTGCACTTTCCCGGGCATTCAACGCTGTGGACGGCTGTGCTGAGACAGCAAAACGCTGTTCGCCAACAAATCAGGAGAAAAACATGGAACTCGGCGCCTTTTCGATCAGCCTGGCCGTAAAGGACCTCGAAGCTTCGAGAGTGTTCTACGGGAAGTTCGGGTTTGAGATTGTCGGAGGCGATCCATCCCAGAACTGGCAGATCCTCAGGAATGGCCTGTGCACCATTGGTCTCTTCCAGGGGATGTTCGAAGGGAACATTTTGACCTTCAACCCGGGCTGGGATGCCCAGGCCCAAACGCTCGACACATACACCGACGTTCGTGAAATCCAGCGGCAGCTAAAGGCGAAAGGCGTACGACTGGTTAGTGAAGCAGATGAGAGAGCTCAGGGCCGGCCAGCTTTACGGCATTGGACCCGGACGGCAATGCCATCCTCGTGGACCAACACGTCTGATCCAACAGGACCCTGATCCTTCGCTCGGCACGATCCGGGCACCGGCCACAGCCCCGCGATTCTGAACGGCCGATCGCGTCCACTCGACGTGGCCCCACATCCTCCGGGCGCCTCAACGCGATTCGTGATCGGCTCTCCGGCGAATTTCGTAGCCGGCTACACCTGCCGGAGTCTTGGGTCCCAGCGGTCTCGCAGCCAGTCGCCCAGGAAGTTCATGGACAGCACCGTTATCAAGATGGCTATGCCCGGAAAGACCGTGACCCACCAGGCGGCGGTAATGTACGTACGCCCGTCGGCAACCATGAGGCCCCAAGCCGGCGTCGGGGGTGGGACGCCCACCCCGAGGAAGCTCAAGGTGGACTCGGTCAGGATGAGTCCCCCTATGCTCAGAGTCGTGACGACGACGATCGTGTTGAGGACTCCCGGGAGTATGTGCTTGTACAGGATTCTCACCGTGGAGGAACCTGCGACGTTTGCCATTGCGACATAGTCCATGGTCTTTATCTGAAGCGTCTCGGCACGGGTGTGGCGCGCGAACCCACTCCAACTGAATACGACCAGCAAGGCGATGATGACGAAGAGGCTCTGGCCCATGACGATCACTACGACCAGTGCCACAAGGATGAAGGGGATAGCCAACGTCAGATCGACGAAGCGCATCGCTACTTCATCGATTTGCCCGCCATAATATCCGGCGAAGAGCCCCAACGTCGTTCCTCCGATGGCGCCGAAGCTCAGAACTATTACCGCGATCAACAGTGATATCCGAGCCCCGAAAACAAGCCGGCTCAATATGTCCCTCCCCAGCGGGTCCGTTCCAAGCACATGATTGGCTGTGCCCTCTGCATCCCACATCGGAGGAATATTGCGTCTGTTCAGATCACCTTGCGTCGGATCATATGGAGCGATTAGCGGGGCGAATACAGCGCTAACCGCGAGGAGGACAACTATAGCCATCGGCATAAGCGGCCAACGTCGCGCGTAATACCAGACACTGGCTGACCAAGTCCGCCGAATGATTTGACGCTGCGGTTCAGCGATCGCTATTTCAGTCATGATTCAAGCGCTTAGTAACGTATTCGTGGGTCAATCAGTGCGTAGGATATGTCGACGAAGAGATTTACCCCAACGTAGATCACGGTGAAAAACAATACTACGCCCGTCATCACCGGAAAATCATTGTTGAAAACCGCGTCTACAGCCAGGCGGCCCAGCCCCGGCCAGGAGAACACCGTCTCTGTGACGACGGTACCGGTAATATAGGCCGCGGCCAACAGGCCCGAGAATGTTATCGGGACGATAATTGCGTTCTTGAAGGCATGCTTCCAGATTACCGTCTGCATTCTCACACCCTTCGCCCTTGCAAACATTACGAACTGCGAGTCCAATTCCTGCAGCATTGCGGACCGGATAAGGCGTGTGAAGCCTGCTGCGGCGCCCCAACCGAGCGTGATGGCAGGCAGGATGAAGTGGTCAGGCCCGCCTCTTCTGGCCGCGGGCAATAGGTCTAACTGCACGGAAAACAGCAGTATTAACATCACGCCAAGCCAGAAACCGGGCACGGACTGACCACCAAGCGCAAAGAATCGCCCGATGTAGTCCCATATCGTGCTTCGTTTGACCGCTGACAATACCCCCAAAGGCACTCCCGTTATCAAGGCGAAGACGAACGCGGCAGCTGATAGTTGGAGCGTGGCCGGAAACCTCGACTTGATCACGTCAAAGGCGGGGATTTGGTCTCTAAGAGATGTTCCGAAGTCCCCCAGCGCAGCCTTGCCCAGCCAGATGAAGTACTGCGCGAATAGTGGCTTGTCTAGTCCAAATTCCTTTCCCCATGCCTCCCAATCCGCCTTGGTCGTATATTCGCTCAGGAAAAGGGAGCGCGGGTCGCCCGCAAGCCGCGAAAGTGTAAATACAAACATAGTGGACAGGACCACCACTATGATCATGTACACAAGCCGACGGAAAATGAACTTTTGCATTCAGTTCCTTGGGGTCTCGACACCAGATGCGACGCGACCTGCCGCACTTGCGGCAGGTCGCGTATTGGTATCTTCCGACTTTCGCTAAGCGCTATTCCACGACGACGGTTTCTGGGGAGAGGAAGTCTTTCCAGGCAAAGCTGTGCGGCCGCCACTCTTTCACCCTGGGTCCAGCGACGTAGTGCGCCTGCGCTCTCACTACAGGAGACAACCACATTACTTCCCGTGCCCAGTCCATGATCATCTGGTTGTTCTGAACACGCTTGATAAAGTCCGGCTCCGTCCGGTTCGCAAAGTAGAGACTTTGTATATCCGGCAGCCCGAAATTACCGTCCGGCGTCTCCAGGGCATGGCTGAAACCGCCGGTTGGCCTCATGCTTCCAAAGTTGGAGCCGTCAGGTTCGCCGCCAACCCCGCCGTGGTGCATCCATGGGATGTCCATGGAGCGGGACACCAAGGTGGGTCGCCGGGCAGCGTAGGCCGTTGTCTCTATGGCGGTGTTTAGCCCAATATCACGCCACATCTGGGCCACACCCTGACCTACTTCGGAATCGACTGCAGGGTTGTCAGGTGGAATCCAGATTGGGATGGTGGTTCCGGGAGCCACTCCCGCTTCGGCAAGCAGCTGTTTCGCTCTCTCGGGGTCGTACGGTATCCGCCACGACTCCTTAAAGAACGGGGAGTCCAGTCCGACAGCGCCCCAGTAGATGAACTGCGGCCCACCAAGGCCGGCCAGTATCTGCTCGTTGATCAGGTCCCGGTCGATGGCAATTGCCAGGGCTTCGCGTACCTTCTGGCTGCTCTCCATGCTCGCCGGATCTCTCGGATCGCCGATCCAGGGATGTTCTGCGTCTGCCTTAAGACCTTCTCTGGGGAAAACGTCCTCATTCTCCTCAGGCCAGTGTTGTGCCCAGTAGTTACCGCCGAAGAAGAGAACCTGCATCTGCGCCTGTCCGACGGGATAGGCGGTGGACCCGGTTATGTCCTGCAGAGCCTGATTCAGGAACTTGCTTGAAATAGCTCCGATATCCACCTCGCCGGTTCTCATGGCCGCGATCTTGACCGCCTCCTCAGCGATCGCAACGATGTTTATGTTCTTGGTCTTTGGTTGGCCATCTGCCCGCCAGTAGTCGGGGAAGGCCTCAAGAGTGACTTCGTCATCCGCCACCCAATTCTTGGATACGTACGGCCCCGTGCCGATCATCATCGGCAACGCCTTCTCTTCACCCAGTTCGTCTACCAGCTTCTTGCTGATGATTGGCGTGTTTCCGCCGCCGGCGTTCCAGTGGGCCTGGATGAATCGGGGATTGAACTCACCCGGTTTGTAGTAGATGACCACGGTCCGATCGTCAAGGGCTTCCCATCGGTCGGTCTGCGAGGTTGAATTGCGGTAGAAGCGAGTCCCTGTCCTATTCCCTTCGTTGAAGCTGAAGGCTACGTCCGCCGCCGTCACGTTGCCCCAACCCTCATGGAACGGGACGCCTTCTCGGAGGGTGTAGGTCACCTTCTCCCCTGCGGGGTCCGCCTCCCAGGAGACGGCAATACCGTGAACCGCTTCGGCAGCGTCGGGCAGTTCGGCAGAGAGGTGAGGCGCTGCGCGTACCAGGTATTCCATCACGCCCCAGTCGACGTAGTTGAACTCCACGCCGCCCCCCTGCTTGGACGGCAGATAGACCGCCGGGATGATCCTCGTCTCTGCAACGACAAGGCTGCCTGATGGACCTGAAGGGGCCGCCGTAGCAACCACGACCTTTTCGACAACGACCGTCTGAATCTCCGTTACGGTCTTGCCCTCAACGATCTTTTCGACAACGACGGTCTCGACGACTTTCTCGGTGCGAGTTACCGACTTCTCGACGACGACGGTCTCGATCACCTTCTCGGTGCGGGTTACCGGCTTCTCCACGACAACCGTTTCCACCACCTTGACGGTCTTGCCCTCAACCATCTTCTCGACCACGACGGTTTCGATCACCTTTTCGATTTGCGTCACCTGTCTTTCGACCACGACGGTCTGAATTTCTGTGACCGTCTCAGCCTCGCCGCCGCCGCAAGCAACCACGAATATTGCGAGCGCGCCTCCTAAGGTCGCGAGTAATGCAAGTAACTTGAACCTCTTGCTGCTGCTCCCAAACATGTGATGCTCCTTAACTGTTCCCTATCCGGTTACGGGGTTCGGCAGGCATAGCCAATCCCGGCCGAGACCGCTCGAGGACGGCTGTCCTGGCCCGTTCACAGACTTGTCCACCGTTATCAGATTCGGTCGATCTGTGATTAACAGTTGGGCCTATTACGACGGATGGGAGGCTAACACTGACGGTAATCTAACACAAGACGCACGATCACCATTGCCAAACGTCCAGCGCTTCCGAAATCCTTGAGGTTCAAACCGAGCCCTGGTGACCGCCAAGACGACCAGAGGCAGATCCAATACGCGTTGCCGCCGCACTCCGTGTGGAGGCAATGATTGGAGCTGCTTCAGGATGTGGGGCCGGGTCGACGACTGATCTTCTTGGTCTGAGGCGTGCGAGGTCTCGCGCCGGTCAATAACTTCGTTCCGGAGATGTTCTTGGCGCAGGCCGTGCGCTTACTGTCCCGGCCGCTGATATTCCGGGGATGAACGCCGGACCATATGGATCCTGCGAAGTTCGATTGATGGATGCGCGGGCTGGCCTAAGGGCTGCTGGGATCGCAATTGCAACCGGACGCCGGATCATCACATGTTCGGAACACTTCAGGGTAGTGGCGCGCGTGCCACGCACGTACGCACGCCTACACACGTACGCACACACACTCACAAAGGACGCACGCGCGCCCGAGTCCACGGGCCGGGGCACGGAATGCGGCTGCGCTAAACCAACGGGCTCACAGCCCGCCGAAGTGGTCAGCGCAGCCGACGAAAACAGGTTTGAAGGGCGTTTGTTTCAGGCGCCGTTTTTACAGCGCTCGAGCAGTTCCACCGCCGCGTCGGTGATGATGCGGCCGCCGGACTTCACCAGCCTGCTCTGGAACGTGCTGCGGTGTGTTTCGTAACCCTTGCCTTCGAATGCCTTTTCCGTGGGCACATACCCACAATAGCCGTTGGTAAGTTCGGAGATGATCGTAACGTCAAACGGCGAACGGTCTTTTATCTCGAGGCCGAACGCAACGAACAGCTCCGCCGGATTAGTCGATATGGCCACACGGTCGGCGATCGATATTGCGCCCACCTCCACGAGACACGCCGTTGCCCCGCGGTCCAGCAATACCAGCTTTTCCGGTCCGTACCTGCTGTTGGCAAACTGGCGCGACGGGACGTCCCATCCCCGGCAGTTGTCTTCGCAAAACTCGGAATCTTCCAGAGACCGGTCCGGGATCTCCATCACCTCGGATTCGAATCTAATCCCCGTTATGTCTATGCGGTCCCTGGTCTGAACATCGGCCAGCACTGCGTCGGCGATCTTTTCGCCGAGCTCCCATGTATACGCAATCTGGTCCGGCGGCAATCCGGCCTTTGGGTTGACCCACATCGTGTCCCCGCACGCACCGGCCAGAAACGGGGTAGGAATATTGGCGGCCAGCTTTCGTCTCACCATGTCACCTGCCCGCCCGAAGAGGTCACGGTGGAAGTAGTGCACGCATGAGGCGTGGTTGTGACAAGAGAAGCTCATCAGGCACGCGATGGGCGATCCGTCCGGCTCCTCGAAAAGGATGTACCCGACATCCTCGTCTATGGGGCCTTCAGGCGGGAAGTCTGGGTCGAGGTCGTTGGCGTCAGGTCTTTCCTGGAACACCACCGTATGCACTATCGTGCCTCCGGGACGTACCAGTCTGCGGTTAAACGTAAGGCCGTTCGTGCGGGCGTCGCCGGGCGCGATCCTGGCTGGTCGCATCTCTGAATGCGCCTTCTCGATCGCCTCCACGATTCGGGTGACCATGAAGTCAGCGTAGAAAGGATCGGGCTGGTCGCCCGCTCGAAAAGTGGGCGAAACGGCTGGGGCCGCGTGTGAATGCGTGGCGCCGACAAAAATATTGTCCCCCGGGATACCCGTTCTGAGGGATGCCAGCTCCTTGATCCAGAGTATCGTGCACCTATCGATTACGAGCACATCCGCCGACACGACGGCGCCGGTCTGGACGCCGTCACTGAACACGACAGCGTGAGCGAGAATGTCGCTGTCTTCCTGCCCGCGTACCAGGTAGTGGCCGCCATAGGTCGGCACCGGATTTGGCGGCGTGATACTGACCGTGGCCGCTCCCGCCCGCCCAATGCTGTTTCCGTCCATCTGCATTTTTCCTTTCGAGACTCTCCGGGAGTAACCCTCGCCTCCCAGGCCGCCCTATCTTGCCTTAGTCCGGGGTCACAATGGTCCCTGAGCTAGTCTCACACAATATTCACCCTATCCGCCATAAACATACGGTGAGACCGGCCAAGCGGACATCCTGATGATTTTCAGATACGTATCCCCGTAGGGCGGCGACCATGCTACCCCATGTGGTGTCGGCTTTGACGCTCCCAGGCCGCAACAAGAAGTAAAGTCATTCGAACCAGGTCCGCAGGAACGGCCAATAGGCTTCAGCGTCGGTAGCGCGGCAACCGCATGAGCGAACCTCGGACCATTTCCACGGGCGCCTGACGCCGGTTCCCTGCCGACTCATTACCTTTCCTTGCTACGTTTATGTAACAGGTAGTACAAAGATCGGGGTATGTCATTGACAGTGCCAAGGCATTCGTTGGAATTGTCGGAAATAGAACTGCCCGGTATTCTGCTGCGGGCTCACTATGCTTTGTCGAACTCGTAGCAGGCGGGCGCGGCGGGGTGTTTACCGGACTGGATACGCCGAACGGACGAGAGGACATTAGGCTCAAAGATGAAAATCGGAAGACTCGCTATCCCATTGACAGCCATCGCTGCTGTGGTGATTTTGGGCGCGTTCACGGCAGGACTCATCGCCAATGCGGTCCTCGCCTCGGAACCTGGGCCCGAACGTCCCGCTTTGCCAACGCCTGAACCAGGCGATAAGCCAGTCCTTTTTGTGCAAGGCGAATCCCAGCCGCTGGTCAAGTCCCCCCCGGCTGTCCCTGCCGCTGAGCGGACCGTCAAAGGGCAAGGTTACGATCAGGGAACAGTCTACACCTGGGAGGATGGCGACAGGACGCAGAGAGTTGTGCTGCAGGATGATCTCGTCGTCCAGGACAACGATGCCATCACGCCCGGGGACGACGTGGTCGCAAGGGGGGTTGGGGATAGCATCGTCCAGAAGCATCCCAGACACACCCAGGACGATCCCCCGGTGTTCCGTTCGGAGTCGGGTGGCGGGCTGATGACGCTGCCGGGCGGCGTTCTGCTCGCGCTGGACCCCGATTGGGACCAAGCGAAGGTCGATAGCTTCTTTTCTCAGAACGGCATCCCGAAAGACCGGACGTCGGAATTGGACTTTATTGACAACGGATTCCTGGTTGATACCGAACCAGGCTTCCCATCGCTGGAGTTGGCCAACGAACTCGCTACAAATGACGGAGTTCTGATTTCCAGCCCGAACTGGTGGAGAGATGCAGAAGCGAAGTGAAAGCGACGGCGCTCAAGAACGAGCATCGTACCCCACTCAGCTCGGCTTAGCCTTGGAGATAGAAACCCATGCGCCCGATGTCAGTACCGATAGTTTCCCGGCCAGCTTCAGTGGGGAGGGTCCTCACTTTGGCGGTGGCCGTCGCCCTCTGCTTGGTGGTAAGCCCTGGCGAGGTCGCGGGACAGCAGACTGACCGCCACGGAGACACATTCGCCACAGCTACGCCGTTGACCCTTGGGTCCTCAGTACCCGGGTTCCTCCACGACGGCGACGACTGGGACGTATTCAGAATAGATCTGTCCGGCGCATCCGGAACCACCGACATCTGGGCATACACATCAGGAGACGATGAAGACACAGATACCGTCGGGGGATTGTACGACAGCGGAGAGAATCTAATCGCATTTAACGACGACGCATTCATAAGACACGGGGTACGCAATTTCGGCCTTCGGAAGACTGTCGCGCCGGGGACCTTTTACATAGTTGTCGTCAGCTACCGGGGAGAACCGACGAACTACACCCTGCACACTGAGGCGGTGACGGACCCGGGCAGCGATCCAGATACAGCCGCGCGTTTGGACCTTGATGCGCCAACTGGGGGTGCGATCGACGAAGCAGGCGACGCAGACTACTTCAGGCTGGACTTCACCGAAACCACACACCTGATCATAGAGGGCCTGAGCCTCAATCGAGCGCCCATCGTCGCGGACCTATTGGACTCGGATGGCGAAGAGATCTCCGCAAATATCTACCCCATCTCTCTCACTGGCTCCGGTTTCCGGATACGAGTCGGTTTCCAGATCAGGGACGACCTCGGCCCGGGCACGTACTACATCAGGGTAGCCTCTCCCCTTGTTACGGAATCCCGTCCCATAGCCTTTTTCATCCACGCCGTCGAGGACACTGAATACGCCGATTTCATCGACGAGTGCGAAGCAAGCACGCGCTCTTTGAACGACCCTCAGATCGACGATGCCCTGTACGCGTGCCAGTGGCATCTGAACAGTTCCAACAATAGGGACATCAACGTCGAACCCGTCTGGGCGGACGGCATAAAGGGAGAAGGCGTCAACGTCGCCATTGTCGACAACGGGATGTACCACGCCCATGAGGACCTGAAGGACAACGTCGACACCAGCCTTAACTTCGACTACACGGGCTTGGGGGACGTATATCAGCCCTTCCAACATCATGGTACTCACGTCGCTGGCATCGTCGCGGCCCGCGACAACGATATCGGAGTGCGCGGAGTGGCGCCGAGAGCCACGGTCTACGGGTACAACCTTCTGGTTGGTCAAGAGTCGATTTTCAACGAAGTGGACGCCATGACTCGCAATGGAGTCGTGACCGCGGTGTCCAACAACAGCTGGGGACCATTCGACGGTCCCTGGTTGAGTCCCGCCAACTCGTTCTGGGAACGGGCGGTGGACTCCGGTATCACGCACGGCTATGACGGCAAAGGGACCTTCTACGTCTTCGCCGCTGGCAACGGGCATTTGCTGGGGGACGACTCCAACTTCGACGGATACGCCAATTACTACGGCGTGACCGCTGCTTGCTCTGTGGACAGCCGGGACGCCAGGGCCGGTTACTCGGAAGCGGGTGCCAACTTGTGGGTCTGCGCTCCCGCGAATGACCGCCCGGGTAGTCTCGGGGGCGCCTTTGGCATTCTCACCACTGAGAACTCCGACCGCTATGAGCGAGACTTTACCGGGACATCTGCGGCAGCCCCCATAGTTTCAGGCGTCGCTGCTTTGGTGCGCAGCGCCAACCCGGACCTGACCTGGCGAGACCTGAAGCTGATTCTCGCCGCGACCGCGCGGAAGAACGACCCTGGAAGTGCAGGTTGGGAAGACGGCGCCAACATGTACGGGGCCGATTCCCCTGTGGACCGGTACCACTTCAACCATGAGTACGGGTTCGGCGTAGTTGACGCCGGGGCTGCCGTCGATCTGGCAAAGGGATGGACAAACATCCCGGCGCTGGAAACATCGACAGGTGACTCCATTGAGTTGAATCTTGAGGTCCCGGACGCACTTGATACCGGCGAATCCACGACGGTCACCAGTACCATCACACTGGATACCGGAATAGGGTTCACCGAATTCGTCGAAGTCAACGTATCCTTCCTGCACAACTCTTTCCGCGACCTGGAGATCGTGCTGGAATCGCCGTCCGGCGCCGAATCGAAGCTGGCTGTTCCCTTCGACACCGCTTCCGACATTATCACCTTCATTAATTTCGTACCGCTGTATGGCTCGTACCGGCTTGGGTCGGCAAAACACCTCGGCGAAGACCCTAACGGGGAATGGAAGCTGCGAATTACGGACCACGTCCCCGTCGCGGACGGGCTCCTGGAATCGTGGAGCATCACCGTCTACGGACACGAACAGAAGGCCGGCCCCGCGACAATCGACTCTGCCGATGCCGTCGATGAGTCTCTGGTCGTCGCCTGGAGCGTTCCGGAGCAGACCGCGGGTCTGCCGGTCACCGGCTACGACTTGCGTCACATTCGGACCGATGATGACGAGACGATGGACTCCAACTGGACCGTAGTGGAAGACGTATGGACCGCCGCAGCCGGAGGCGCCCTTGAATACGCCATCGACGAACTGGTCCCGCGCGAACGACACGACGTACAGGTGCGTGCCACCAACGACTGGGGTAAAGGCGAATGGTCGGCCATTGCCACCGGAACTCCGGGCAACGCCCCGCCAACGTTTACCGAGGGCAGCGCAACCAACCGCTCCATCCCGGAGAATTCCCCGGCCGGCAGCAACGTGGGCGACCCCGTCGCGGCCACGGACGCTGATGGCGACACACTGCTCTACACGCTGGCAGGCAACGACGCGGATTCCTTCGCTATAGACGCCTCCAATGGTCAAATAACAGTGGGCGCCGGGACGACATTGGACTACGAGTCTCGAACCACTCAATCCGGCGACGTTGTGGGCACTGACGTATTCGTCGTCGACGTTACGGCCACTGACATTTTCGACGTGACTGATTCGGTTACGGTTACCATCTCGGTGACCAACGTAGACCTGCCCGGTATAGGCAACGATTACGACGCGGACAAGAACGAGAGAATCGACAGGGCTGAAGCCATCTCGGCCGTAGTTGATTACTTCGATGGCCTCCTGACAAAGGAAGAGGCGCTAGAGATCATCGAGCTCTACTTCTCTAGCTGATGCAACTGAGCAGGGGCGTATAGAGGAGCCGATCAAAAAAGGCGGGGAAAGTGACCGTCACGCTTTGAATAGCGGCGACTGCGCAAGTTGCTGGGAATGACCAGCACCTTGCGCAGTCAAGCCATGAATGCCAGCCTTTTGCGCAAACCCACCGTCGGCAGTCACCGGCCGAAGTGCCGTTAGACGGGCTGTCGCCGTCGCACCGACGCATATCCGCCCCTCCTCCACGTTCGCGAGGAATCCCGCCGCAAGTACTCGATGGGACGGCCAGACCACGTTCCTCAAGGCAGCAGGACGGTGTAGGGTAGACATGTTAATTGTAGTTCTACCCTAAGGGGAGGTTCGGTGAGCCTCAACATCAAAAACCAAGAGACCTGCCGGCTCGCCAGGGAGTTGGCCAACCTTACTGGCGAGACTATGACCGGTGCGATCACTGTCGCGATCGAGGAGCGTCTGGAGCGCGAGATGCACGAGCGCAGCGTCGAAGCCCGTCTCGGAAAGATGCGCGCCATCGCAGATCGTTGCGCGAAGCTACTGCGTGAGGCAGGACCGCCGGTCGATCACGGCGACTTCCTTTACAACGAACGAGGGCTGCCAAAGTGATCGTCGATACGTCGGCAGTCATGACAATCCTTTTCGGCGAATGCGGATCGGAGCGCTACGACGAGGCGATAGCGGAAGCTACACGCTGCCGCATGTCGGTCGTCAGTTTCGTGGAGGCGGCCATTGTCCTCGAAGGCCGCAGTGGCGCCGCGGCCGGGCATGAACTTGACGAATTCCTGGAAGAAGCAGGGATCGATTTGGTGCCAGTCACCCCCGGCCAGGCGCAAGCCGCGCGCAGGGCATGGCGGCGATTCGGCAAGGGCAACCACCCGGCAGGACTGAACTTCGGTGACTGCTTCGCCTACGCGCTGGCGGAAACTACCCGTGAGCCCCTACTGTTCAAGGGCCAAGACTTCGCCCTAACAGATATCGAGGCTGCATGACGGCACGGCTGGCGCAATCTACAGGTCGCAAGACGCAAGAACACCCCATCCAATTCCAATCTGGAGCCGAAATGCGAGGTTTCCTGGCAACAGTAGCCTCAACGGGGCCACGAATCGCCTACCGACTATCCGGGTGTCCGGCAAGCATCAAAAATACGTTGACTTGGGTTCCAAGCCCAGGTAGAACGCGCCCGCGGTATCGTAGTGGGTCTTGCGTCCCTGCACCTGCTGAGTGATCACCTGCGCGTCCTGGAAACGGCGCTGGATCGGATTTGTAACGAATATGCCGTCCGCGCCGGCCACGTCGTAGGCGACGGCGGTCACACGCGCCGCCTCGCGATTGGCGTGAGTGGCGGCGAGCCTCAGTCCGATACGATCCGCCGCGGCAAGAGCCCCATCTTTACACGCGCGCTCCCACAGCGTCGACGCAGCCTGTTTCAGGAAGGCTCGTGCCGACCTCCAGCGCGCCTCGGCCTCCCCGATCTGTCTCTGAGTCGTGGACGTGTCTCTCAGTATCGAACTCCGCTTCGCCGGGACTTTCTTGCCCGCAATGTCGATGGCCGCGTCCAGCGCGGTACGCGCGACCCCCAATGCCACCGTTCCGAAACCGGTAGCGAACATTAGAACTTTCGGGATCACGTACAAGGGCCCGCTCTCCCGGACAGCGTCATCCGCCCCGTACGCCCGGGCGGCCGGGACGAACAGGTCGTTCGCTCGAAAACTGAAGCTGCCCGTTCCCCTCAGCCCGTTTACCTGCCAGACATCCAGTACTTCGACCTGGTCCTTTGGGATAAGCAGAACGACTTCCCGCTTGCCGACCGCCCCCTGTCGCCCGTCCTCACCCTGCAGACCCAAGGGGGTTAGCGCCGCCACCCAGTTGGCGTGGCGTATACCGCTGCTGAAGTTCCAGCGGCCGGTCACCCGGTAGCCGCCGTCGGTTGCGACCGCACAGCTTGGCGGCATCGGTGGACCGTTGCTTATAACCGCCCGGGGATCGGCCCAGATCTCCTGCGCCGCCTCCACCCGCATACGCACGGAGTCGGTCGCAAAGACGTTGTTCTGGTTGACGCACCACGCGACGCTTCCGTCGGCTCTGGCGAAAATCTCGACAATGCGGAGGTATTCAATGAAATCTAACTCCGCGCCCCCGAGCGATCGGGGCACCAGCAACCTGAACAGGCCTTCTTCGGCCATATCGGCTGCCAGGTCTTGCGGAAGTCGCCGCTCCGCGTCTATCAGATCCGCAGACTCGGCCGCCCGCCTCGCCATCTCCCGGGAGACGGTGATGTAGTGGTCGACTTCCCGCTCCGATATCGTCATACACCTGTACTCCCGGTACCGCCTGAATGTTTCTACAGACTATCGCCTTATAGGCGCGCAAGTTCGCGTCGGCAGAATGGGGCATTTGAGCTCATTCGTTGAGCCAAGCCAATCCGCGACACGTGCGCGCGCGGCAAACACCGCGAACAGTGTACGTTTCCGGGATCCGCCTTCCGTGGCGGCAAAGGATACCTATCCCCTACCCTTTTGGTTCTGGAACACCCTGGTCCGATGCATTCTACGACCGGCTGGATCTTTCCGGTCGGTGGCGTTTAGGGAGCAACAACCGGGTGAATGGCGATCGACCCACTACTCAGCCTGGCGTCAGGCCTCGACTTCCTTGAGGCCAATGCATCAGGCAGTCGAATCAGTCCAGGATCTGGGACAGGAACTCCTTGGTACGGTCCTGCTGGGGGTTGTTAAAAAAGTCAGCGGGGGTTGCCTGTTCGATTATGCTGCCCTCGTCGAACATGAGCATCCGGTCGGCTACCTCCCTGGCGAATCCCATCTCGTGGGAGACTATGAGCATCGTCATCCCCGAATTGGCCAGTTCCCGCATAACGTCCAGGACCTCTTTTATCATTTCAGGGTCCAGGGCTGAGGTGGGTTCATCGAAGAGCATGATTCTGGGTTGCATCGCAAGCGCTCTGGCAATGGCAACCCGCTGCTGTTGGCCGCCTGAAAGTCCGGCGGGATACTTATCAGCCTGCTCGGGGATCCCTACCCGTTCCAGGAGCACTATGGCCTCCTCTTCCGCCTGGGCGCGGGGCCACTTTCTGACCTTGAGGGGCGCCAACGTTATGTTTTCCATAACGGTCAGGTGCGGGAAGAGGTTGAAGGACTGGAATACCATTCCGACGTCTCTACGGATGAAGTCGATGTTCCGCACGTCGCTGGTCATCTCGACGTTGTCGACTATTATTTGGCCCTTTTGGTGTTCTTCCAGACGGTTAATAGTGCGGATAAAGGTCGACTTGCCTGATCCTGAAGGACCGAGGATCACCACTTTTTCGCCCTGTTTCACCGAAGTCGTGATCCCTTTGAGGACGTGAAACTCGCCGTACCACTTGTGCACGTCCCGGCAAACGATAATGTCCCCTACCGCCGCCTTCTCTTGTTCGACCGTCACAAAAACCTCCAGCTTCTTCCTGATGCGCGCAGTAACTTATACGGGCGGCAGTTTTTACCGGACACCCACACCCAGGTTCCGCTCCACTCGCCTGCTCACGTAAGACATGCTGTACGTGAATATCCAGAAGACCACTGCCAGAAACACAAACAATTCCGGCGCGTTGTCCAGGAATTGCTGGTTGCCCTGAATGAACGCACGGCCGATCTCAACGATGTCCAACATGCCGATAATGTAGACCAGCGTGGTGTCTTTGAACAGGGCGATGAACTGGCCCACGATGGCGGGGATGACGTTTCGGATGGCCTGGGGCAGAGAAATCAGGCGAGTCGTTTGCCAGCCAGGCAGCCCCAATGCCCGGGCCGCTTCAGCCTGCCCCGGGTTCAGCGCTTGTAGACCGCCTCGTATATTTTCCGCCATGTACGCTGCGCTGAACATGGTAATGACGATGGCGGCTCTGGCCAGGGAGTTCACAGGGAAGTCTTCCGGGAAGGCCAGCGGCACAAGCACCTGGGACATGAAAAGCAACGTAATCAGCGGAACTCCCCGAAACGCCTCGATGAACCCAACGCACAGGAGCTTTACGACCGGCAACTGGCTGCGGCGCCCTAGAGCGAGGCCGATACCAATGGGCAGGCTGAGCGTAATGCCGATAACCGCCAACAGCAGATTCAGCATCAGGCCGCCCCAGTAGAGGACCGACACGGGTTGCAGTCCCGGCACTCCCGGGAGGCCGCGAAGCAATATCAGGGTCAGAACAAACGCGGCAATGCTTAGGATGACGATGCGGCGCACCGTCAGAAGCTTTGTGTGGTGCGCCAGGGCCCATCCGGCCGCCACAGCAGGCAGGTTGGCCAGGAGTATTAACCGCACGTCCCATCCCATTTCCTGCAGGCCGTAGGGCAGGAAGGCGAACGCGGCGGCAACTATTGAAACCGCCAGGGCGGCGACCTTACCAAGGTAACTCCCGGTGACTCCCCACGCCATCCCCAGAATCACAGTTGCCAGGATCAGGCCAACCTGAGGTCTCCAAAAGCAGTTCTGCCCGGGGCACGCCGCTACGGTGTTGAACTGACCGATGATGAACCGGCCGCCGAGTTGGGCTATCACCGACCAGTCGGCGGTTACAAAAATCCACTTAAGGCCAAACCACAGGGCCATGGCCAGCACGACGCCGCATATGACGGTGAGCAAGCCGTCGGACCAGTTCCCGAACAGATTGGCGCGCATCCAGCCCACCGCGCCAACACTCATGGGGGGAGGCCGCTCCACTGTCTCGCTGTAGTCGTTGACCATCTTCTAGCCCCCCGAAAAACGGATTTTCCGGTTGTACAGGTTGCCGATCACCGACCAGGTCAGACTCATAGCAAGATAAGCCAGCATGATCAGAATGAATATGGACACAGCCGGGGCAATCTGTGTCATCGTTTTGGCCACATTGGTCAGGTCGGAATAGCCGATGGCGGCTGCCAGGCTGCTGTTCTTCGTAAGGTTCAGGAACTGGCTGATCAACGGCGGGATGATGACCCGGAGCGCCTGGGGGAAGGTCACGTGACGTAACACCCCTAGAGGCGACAGGCCGAGGGCGCTTGCCGCCTCAGTCTGACCGCGGCTGACCGACGTTATACCTGCCCGGACGATCTCTGCTATGTAGGATGCCGTGTACATCACCAGCGCGATGAGCAACACCAACAAGCCTGCCGGCGCAAAGAAGCCGCCAACGACCTCAAAAAATTGGCCCTCCTGAAGTGGCGTCGAAATGGCGAACGGGGCCTCGCCGCTTATGGCGCCCACAACCAGCCAGCCAACGGCGCCGATTATGAAAATAGCTGCCCAGCCACTCACTATCGGGTATGAAGCCTTCCCGGTCTCCACCTCCCGCCTGGTTAGCAGCCGGTGGGTGAAGATACCGGCGGCCACGCCCAGCGCCGCCAAGGCCACCCAGATCAACGCCCCTTCCAGGCTGGTCCCCAATGGGAATGGTATCGCCATGCCCCTAACGTCGAGGTAAAGATACCTCTCGATCCCGTAACTATCGCCCGCCTGCGGCAATGCCAGCCAAATGTAGAACCAGAAGAACAGCAGTAGTAGTAGGGGGACGTTGCGGAAGAACTCGACGTAAACGGCCGCCAGCCTGGACACAAGCCAATTGTCGGATAGCCGGGCCACACCGATGAATATGCCCAATACCGTGGCCAGAATGACCCCGACGATCGCTACTACGACCGTGTTGGTGATAGCGACTACGAGGGCATAGAGATAACTATCCGATGCCTCGTAAGGGAGGAAATGGTGACCTATGGGGGTCTGGTACGACCTGGAGAGGAAACTGAAGCCGTGTGGGATCTCCCTGTCCTGTACGGCGTTGACAATGTTGAAGAAGAACCAGGTAACGAGCACGACTACCGCGATCCCCGACAGGATCTGGGTAGTCCATTGGATGATCTCGGCATGCCGCCAGAGCGGAATACCCTGGTAGGTCAGACGTTGACGTATTGTCGGCATACGGTCCTCAGAGAGGCCCATGGACGGCGCCGCCCGAATCTATTCCGTCGCCGAGCGGTGCTCTTTTGGCCCGGGTCCCTAACTGTTCGAGGGTGGCCGGAGGCGTGCGGCATAACGCCTTGACGCCTCCGGCCACCCGCAGCGGCAATCTATCTCAAGGGAGCAGAGTATATCTGTCCGCCCTTGGGGCAATCGCTGCACGGGGCATCTGCCCACAGTGCATTGCGTCCGTCTTCACGCGGCAGGCCTATGCCGCTGGGACCGAGGTTGCGGTCGTATATCTCACCGTAGTTGCCCACCCCTTTGATCACGTCCTGCGCGGCGGTCGTGCTGAGGCCCAGACTATCCTGACCGAAGTCACCTGACAGACCGAATAGGCGGTCAACCTTGGTGTCGCCTGTGACGGCCGAGGGCACGTTGGCTGAAGTTACGCCGTATGCCTCGGAGTAGATGAGGATACCCATCACCGTCTTGACGATGTCGAACCACTTGTCGTCCCCGTGGGGCACCACCGGGCCAAGAGGCTCTTCCGAGATGGTCTCGGGCAGGATTACGTGGTCATCCCTGTTGTCGAAGGCGCTGCTAATGGCGGCGAGCTGCGAACGGTCATTTGTGAATGCGTCACATTGACCCCCCTGGTAGGCGGCCACCACCGCGTCGGTATCTTCAAAGGTTAGTGGCGTGATATCCAGACTGTTCTGGCTGGAGAAGTCCTGAAGGTTCAACTCAGTAGTTGTACCTTGGGTTACGCAGACCGTTGCGCCCTTGAGCTCAAGGGCGCTGTTGATGCCAGTGCTCTTGTTGACCAGGAAGCCCTGCCCGTCGAAGAACATGGTCTGGGCGTAGTTGCCCCATTGCGCATCACGGGATGTAGTCCAGGTCACCGTGCGCACCAGCATGTCGACCTCGCCCGACTGTATGGTCGGTCCGCGTTCGGCGGCCGAGATCAATCGGATCTCAATGGCGTTGCTGTCACCAAGAACGGCGGCGGCCAACGCGCGGCAGAGGTCGATGTCAAAGCCCAAGTTGTTACCGCCAGAGTCGAGGGAACCATAGCCCGGCACGTCGTTGCGGCTGGCGCAGATCACTTTGCCGCGCTCTTTTACCGTCTCGAGACGTCCGGTTTCGACAACCTCAGGCTCACCAGCATCATCCTGACACGCAGCAAATACGAAAAACATGGCCGTAAC
The DNA here is from genome assembly GCA_965262065.1 of Dehalococcoidia bacterium. Classification (GTDB taxonomy): domain Bacteria; phylum Chloroflexota; class Dehalococcoidia; order Lucifugimonadales; family Lucifugimonadaceae. Next base: position 323,211 of record OZ253497.1, read on the forward strand.
GGCCATCAGCGCGAAAGTGACTTTCCATTTCATTGGACTTCGTTCCTTCATATGACCCGTTGACTCGTACCGTCGGCGCCCTGTGTCAACCACTCCCCTGCCACAGTTGATATGCCTGATCGGAAGACCCTCGGCCCTATCCGAGATCAATAGCGATCCCGAACCTGGACATTTGGTCATCCCGCAGAGTCAGTGACTTCAAAGGAACCGGCAGCGGTCAGTGTACCCATATCCCGACGCGTTGCGCACACATTTAGAGACAAAATCTCAACAAATATTCAAATACAGCGCTCTGACGATGCGCGGTTTCCGGCAACTGCGAATTCACTTGGTGTCACTGACTGGCCGCGGCGGATCTGCTGCACGCGCAACCCTCCATCCTGTCACCTCAGGAAACGGCCCTAGCAGCTCGGGCCGTCCCGACCGTGATGTAACCGGTCGGTCCGGTCGGTCCGGTCGGTCCGCAAGCTGACCTTGCCTCCCATCATTCAAAGTTGCCGCAGTCTGGGGTCCCAACGGTCCCTGAGCCAGTCACCCATGAAATTCATCGCATACACCACGAAAAATATGGCCAGGCCCGGCAACAGCGCTATCCAGTAGTTCTCGGAGATGTAATTCCGGCCGTCCGCGACCATACCGCCCCAGGCTGGAGTGGGCCCCGGAATGCCGACTCCAAGAAAGCTTAGCCCCGCCTCAGCCAGGATCAACTGGCCGACGTTCAACGTCATGAGCACGATCAAGGTGTTAATGACGCCCGGCAGGATGTGCCGGTAGAGCATACGGGGGACCGAAGCGCCGGCAACTCGGGCCAGCGCGACATAGTCGGTGGACTTGAGGCGTAGCGTCTCCGCCCTGATCTGCCGCGCGAACGCCGCCCAGCTGTAGATGCTCAGCAGGATCACCATCAGGCCGAAGCTGGGGCCGAATACCACAGCCGCGGCCAGGGCGACCAGAACGAACGGCACGGCAAAATTGAGCTCCGCCAGCCGCATCAGAATATCGTCCGTGACCCCTCCATACCAGCCCGCGATCAGACCGACCAGCACTCCCACCACCGTCCCGACCGCCAGCACCGCGCCGACCAACTTTAACGACACTTGGGCCCCGAAGATGATGCGACTTAGGATGTCCCGTCCCAGAGGATCGGTGCCCAGCAGAAATTTGCTGCCCCCTTCCTCATGCCACGCCGGCGGGATGCGCTCTTCGATCAGTTTTCCCAATAGCGGATCGTGCGGCGATAGGAGTGGGGCAAACGTAGCCGAGACCACGACGAGGGTGATGATGAAGAACGGGAAAAGCGGCCAGCGGCGAAGCACGTACAGCGTCTTTTTGAATATGCCCCCGATTCGGCCGCTGGCCACGGCGGCCTGCCAGATAGAGGTCTGCGTGCTCAAGTGATCCGGATCCTCGGGTCGATCACCCGGTACAGCAAGTCGATTGCCAAATTAACGATCAGGAACGTCGCCGTGAACAGCAACACCAACGCGCCCAGCATCGGGAAGTCGGTGTTGAAGACCGCCTGCACCGACAAACGCCCCAAACCGGGCCAGAAGAACACCGTCTCGGTTACCACGGCGCCGGTGATGAAGAACGCCAGCAGGACCCCTGCGTAGGTCATCGGCACGATCGCCGAGTTGCGTAAGGCGTGTTTCCAAATGATCTTCCGGCTCGACACGCCTTTTGCACGGGCGAATTTGATGTACTCCGAGTCAAGCGTGTCCAGCATCGACGACCTGATCAGCCGCAGGATGCCGGCGGCTGGAAACCAGCCCAGGGTTATGGCGGGCAGCACGTAATGCTTCCAGCCGCCTATGCCCGAAGTTGGCAGCAGGTTTAGCTGCACGCTGAATAGCAAAATAAGCATGATGCCCAGCCAGAAGCCAGGCATCGCCTGGCCTATCAACGCCACGCCCCTGGCGACCAGGTCAAGGATCGAACCGCGCGCGATGGCCGACCACACACCCAAGGGCACACCGACGATCATGGCGAATAGGTATGCCCCAAACGACAGTTGGGCCGTGGCGACCCAACGCTCGCCGATGATCTCCTTTGGCTCGTCATTGAAATAGATCGATTCGCCGAAATTGAACCGCACGGCCTTGCCCAGCCAGATGAGGTATTGCATCGGGTAAGGGCGGTCCAGACCGAAGCGGACCCCCCACTCGTCCCACTGCTCCTGTGTCGAGTACTCGCTGACAAACAGGTAGCGAGGGTCGCCGGCAGCGCGTGAAAGTGAGAACACAACCACCGTCGCAAACCACATCACGAACAAGCTCAGCAGGAATCGCCTGATTAAGAAGCTTGCCAATGCTAAAGCTGTCCGTTTCTCGTTACTAAACGGTCTTGCCGCTTACAGGCTGACGGCTACTCGGCGGCCCGGCCGCCGACCCCGTAAATGCGACGGGCGGCGGCTTTGTGAAAATGGCCGCCGCCCGTGCATTCGAGACTTCGCCGAACGAGCAGTTTACCGGTTGACGATGATCGTCTCCGGCGAGTTGAACTCTGGCGTCTCGCCCATGTATGGATTCCACTCCGCAACCTCGGGACGAATCACGTAAGTGTTCGGAAGCTGCGAGATCGGAGCTGTCAACCACCACTTCGAGAAGTAATCCTGCACCATCTGGTTGTTTGCTATGCGCTCTTCGCGCGTCGTGCCTCTGACATCCAGGTTCTTCTGTGCCAGCTTCCAGATGTCGTCTTCCACCTCAGCGCCGAAGCTGAAACCGGAGGTCGCCCTGAAGCAGCAGGCGAATATCCCGGCGTCGTCAATCTTCTGACCGGTGCCCGTGTGGATCATCCACGGGTTGTCCTTGCTGCGCTCGACTAGCTTGGGCCTGGCTGTGATGTACGTGGTGTTGTCGACCTGCACGTCCAGTCCGATCGCTCGCCAGTACTGCGCCACCGCCGCGCCGACCTCGGGCTCCCACTCGCGGTCCGGGGCGACGTGAGTCGTGAAGCCGAAGCCATTCGCGTATCCCGCCTCCGCGAGAAGCTGCTTGGCCCGCTCGGGATCGTAAGGAATCCTCCACTCGTCCTTCCAGGCTTCGTCACCGGGATGCGAGTTCATGTTGGAGTAGTACGGCCTGCCAATGCCGGACTGGATCTTGGCCACGATAGTGTCGCGGTCGATGGCGATGCTCATCGCCTCGCGCACCTTGCGGGCGCTCTCCATGCGGGCAGGGTCGTCAGGGTCGCCGATCCACGGATGGTCGGCGTCCGGCAGGAAGCCCGTGCGCTTGGCGATCGGCCCGTGATTGTCTTCGGTATTCCCAGTGTCCTTCTCGGTGTCCGCCCAGTAGTTGCCGGCAAAGATGAAGGTCTGGTTGTTCGGCACGCCCAACTGCTGCGTCCTCGAACCCGGGATGTCACTGGTCACGGAGTTGATGAACTTCAGCGGTACTTTGCCGATGTCGACCTCGCCGGTCCGCAACGCCGCGATCAGCACCGAGGCCTCTTGCATCTCACGCACCGTAACCCTGGCGATAGTGGGAGTGCGGCGCCAGTGAGGCTTGTCGAACGCAGGCTCCAGGGTGATGTGAGAGTCCGCCACCCAATCGACCACCTTGAACGGCCCGGTGCCGACCGGTACGTCGACCGCCGCGTCGTAGCCAAGCTCGTCAAAGAGTTTCTTTGAGAACAACTCAAGTGCCTGGTAACCGACATTGCTCATTTCGCGCGTGAGCGAAATTGTCGACAGGCCCGACTCTTTGATGTTGATCACGAACGTGCGGTCGTCCACGGCCTCCCAGCTCTCCACCCACTGCTCGAATCCGGCCCTCGTCCCGCAGGTGATGCCCTCTACGTAGCACTCATCGAAGTTCCATGCCACGTCGTGTGCGGTCAACTCGCCCCATCCGTCGTGGAATTCGACACCCGAGCGTATCTTGAACGTGATCTTTCTGCCGTCGTCGGAAATGGTCCAGGCCTCGGCGATGCCGCCTGTTCCGGGACCCGGGTCATAGTGCGGCGGAGGCGAGTAGTTAGCCCTGAGGATAGGCTCCGTGAAACCGTAGTAGTGCATCAAGTAGTGCAGAGGCACCCGGTTCGTGAACTTCCCTGCCGGTGTGTCGGTGTTGTTGGCCACCACCTCGCCCCGGTATATGAGTGGAGCCGTTTTCTCGACGACTTTCTCTTCTGTGACGACGACCGTCTCGACTTTCGTCTCCACGCGGGTGATGGGCTTCTCGACGACGACTGTCTCCACTACTCTGACGGTCTCGCCGGCGACCTGTTTTTCGATGACGACCGTCTCGATAACTGTCTCCACTTGGGTGACTGCCTTCTCGACGATCACAGTCTGAACGACGCGTACCTCTCTCGGCTCGTCGCCGCCGCACGCCAGCAACGCGTACGCAACGCTTGCGACCGCGAGCAACAAAATCCACTTAATACGACGAACTGACATATCGAATTCCTCCGAACAACTGGTACACCTCGGCAGTATGCGGAACGTTACCCCGGTTCAAGTTTCTTGTCAAAATTGTCGGCACATTTTCGCCGGAGGCGGCCGTGCATTCGATTGGAAGTAATTGCGATCTCGAATCAATTGACGGAAAACGGCGCCGCCCGGCTGGACAGTAAACGGATTGCCATCACACACCGCTCGCTTGGCCAACGCCAGATAACGTGTACCCGCGTCGGCCCAAGCGTGCGCTGTCGCCGCCGATATGCCAACACGGACCGCTGGGTTTGTCAGACTTGCGGCGACTCTCCAGGCGTCTCATTTGCCTACAATTAACGGGCGCATGACCGACGCAGGCAACCACTTCTTCACTTCTTCAACGAACGCGGGAGCGCGTGCGCGAGGCAAATCGCCGACGAAGCCCAGGTCTTCGCCGTACAAGCCGTAGCCGGGGAATCCCATTAACAACGTCAATCGACCGCGCGATTCTGCCGCCCGCATGGCGGGAATCTTCCTGTTACTTACAGCAGCCGCCACTATCGTGATGGTGTCCGCTCGTATCGCGGCCGACGCCGATCAACCCACGTTTGCGGCGTCGCTGCGCGCGATCGCGGACAATAGGGCCATGTACGGTCTCAGCGGTGCGGCCAGATTGTTGTCGGGCGTAACCCTGGTGGCAGCCTCCTGGTACCTGCTGCAGACCTGGATCATCCGTGAGCGACTGGCTACACCGCGAGTTCCCGCCCTGTTCACGGCGTCTGGCATTATCACCGCGTTATCAGGCACACTCGCCATCGTATTGGCAGCAACCGTACCCGACTGGCCCAATACCACCACCACCATTTTTACCGCAGTCGACTCCTCGACTGAGACGATAAACCTTTTCCGATGGCTCACGGGAAAGATAGGTTTCACCCTGATGGGCTTTGCGTTATTGGTCGCTACGCCCTACCAGTGGAAAGCCGGCGGACTATTGAGGTACACCTCGGTCGTGACGGCCGCCATCGGCATCGCCATGCTGTTCATCTGGTTCGACGCCGCCACCGTGATGCACAGGATCAGCGGAATCGCCATCTTCGCCTGGCTAGTCGTCATCGGCACCATGCTCCTGACCGGTCGAATAGAACGGCAGTTCGGGAGGATGTCCGGGTCAACCCAAACTGGACGATAAGAAATATTGCGAGTGCGGCAACACAAGAACGACCTCGTCAAAAGTTCAACAGGAGTGCACCGTCAGCCCCAACAAAAGCCGCAACCCGAACACACACCCGTCATCCCCGACCTCGATCGGGGATCTACTCGACATACTCAAAACCGTCATCCACGGCGAAAACTGGAACCCACCAAACCGTCTCCCCGGCGAAGGCCGGGTCCGAGGGACGTGGATGGGCACCCTGCGATCGCATGCGAGGTTGAACCGCCAGGATGACGCGTTCATACGGCTAACCCGGAAAAGACCCCTGCGTATACACCCTCGCCAGCAGCAGTAGGAACGCCATCCGGTATTGAAGCTACAACCGTTCGCCGCGAAGGGCAGCCCCTCCGCCACCGGCGATGTTCTTCCAGCCGTATGACAGCTCGACGATGTCCGCTCCACCAATCGCTATGGTTTGGCGGCCGAGCCGTTGACCTCCCAGCGACTCGTAAAACCGGCAAGCGGGACGGTTTCCCTGCAACACCCACACCATCATCGAGTACATGCCGTCACTTATCAGGCGCTGGGCCACGGCTGAAACAAAGCGACGACCCACACCCCGCCGCTGAAACCTTTCGAGAAGGTATGCCGCATATAACTCACCCCGGTAGGTCCGGTCACCTCCGCGATCCGGTCCTCCATCGGCAAACCCTACGACATCACCACCCCCGGTCTCGGCAACGAAGTTGCTAGTTTTCGGCGAACCCGTCGTGAGAATTTCGAACCACTTCGATTCCCTGTCCCGGTACGACAGGCCAGCCAGATGCTTTTTCGGCACGACTCCGCCGTAGGTGGATCGCCAGATATCGACGTGCACCCTTGCCATGGCGCCGGCGTCCGACGGATCAGCCGTTCTTATTCGTACTTCTATGCTCTGTTCCAACGGGTCAAACCAACTGAAACCCACCGCCCGGCGCGGCCCATCATGCGGGGCTCGCGTACCAGCCGCTTATACCAGTCTATGTGGCAACGATGTCCGCCGTCCCGGCGAAGAGAGACGACTCGAGCGGCTGGTCCAACAACTAGCAGTTAAAGAGTCAACGATGGTTCAGTCCCAGAGCCAATCAAGCTCAGAAAAGGCAAGCTTCCGCTGATAGTTCTCGATGTTGTCCATGACGTTGAGAATGAGACACCGGTCGTTGCCGCCATTCTTAACACCGCGTAGGCCCCTGCCGATCATCTGGAAGTAAAGGTTGGGGCTGTAAACGGGGCGGGCCACGATTATGGCCCGGGTTTTGGGCGCGTCGAAGCCCTCTCGGAATATGCCATAGTTCACCAGCGCTTTGATTTCGCCAGTGCGGAACTCCTCAACCACGCGGCGGCGAACGGATGTCTCAGTGTCTGCCCAAACGGCCCGCGCTTTGATACCTTGCCGGGCGAGAAGCGCCGCGACAGTTTGAGAATGTTCGACCGAAGTAGCGAAGATCAAGGTGGGCCAACTAGGGTCGATACGTTCAAGGTACGCCCTGATGATCCGCCTTGTCCGTCCGGCGTTGCCGGCGATGCGGTTTTCTACGCTACTCGGCAACCAAGGCGTATCCCTGGACTTTCGCAATTCATCGGCCGACAGACGGAATTCCCCGCCCTCTATGGTGGCGTGATCGGCTCGCGCCAGCACGCGCATTTCTTGAAGTTCCCGGATCACGGCTTCAGGATGGTCGCTCGCGAACGCACCCTCGTCTAGCCGATTGCTACTGTATCGACTGACGAGTCGCGCTGTCGCCCGTTCGTCGTGACCCCTGTAAGGGGTTGCAGTGAGGCCAATTAGGAACGGTTCGTGCAAACTTCTCCTGCGAGTCAGACCAAGCTCCTCCATCACGGACGTGAAAGTGGGCGCAATTGATCTGTGCGCTTCGTCGAACACCAGCAGCTTGAATTCCGCCAGAAATCCGTATGAGTCGGGCTGTCTGGACATCTTGGCTGCCAGGGTTTGGATTGTTGCGACAATGACATTGATGTCCCCGGTCAACGATGGCTGGCGCTGCCCGGCCCACATTCTGGATATTCGCAATCGCACGCCTTCAGCGCCTTCGCTTGACCACACTTGCCGCCACGCTTCGACAGCTTGCTCGCACAGTTCGTCACGATCAGCCACCCACAGAATGCCGCCCTTGAAGCCGTCATCCCTTACCGATTCCACAATAGACTGGACAGCGACGCGTGTCTTCCCAGAACCAGTAGGCATGCTGATCATTCCGCGTCGTTCGCCGAACTCGCTGTTAGATTGGATCAGTCTTTTGACATTCCCGACCACCTTGCGCTGGTATTCGTGCAGTTCTGGAAGTGTGAAAGGACCATCCACATCGACATACGGGTCACGCCTGGCATTTCTTTCCCCGGCCCATTCGTCGCTGAATCCAAGTGATCGGACGAATGCGACTGCTCTCGGGCTCCCCGCCCATCGCTTCGGTGGATCCAAGTGGTCGAGTGCGTGACGGTACTCTCGAAGCGCGCCCGTGTGAAACGTCGAGATCGCGGCTTTTGCTAGCTCGATGCCGGTCAGCGAATTCCCCAGTTCCTCAGAGAGCATTACCACCAACCCTGGCGGAAGGCGACTCGACAACCCAGGCAGGCCCACGGCGGCAAAGAGACGTTCTTCGTCTGTCGAACATGCCCGAACTTCGTCTCGTGCGTTCTGGACGTCTTCGGGTGTCAGACCTTGGAGGATCAATCTGAATTGCTCATCGTTGATCCGCAGCCCAAGCCCTTCTGACACAGCCCGAATCTCATATTCTTCATCATCCTGCCGTGCCAAGTAGACGAACCCGTCCCTAACGATGCAATCCGGCTCGTCTTCGTTCACGCCGTCAGAGAACATGCGAAAGCCGTCGCAGCGAATTAGTTGAAGGTCGTTTTGCGCCCGCGACAGATGAGGTCCCACTCCAGGCCACTCATCGACCAATGGAACAGGTGAGTCCTCCCCAAATGGATCGGCCGGTATTTCTGACGGGTCTGCCAGATCGAAGGCCACCCGGATCTGATCGGCATTCGGATGGGAGAGCAATTTGTACAGAACTTCGCGATTCTGTGGAGGGTCACCTATGCCGCTGGAAAGGGGGTACATGCCTCCTTCTGTCTTGATGCGCCCATGCGCGCGCATCTCTTGGATCGCGGGCGAGTCGAACGACAATGTCCCGTAGACACTCCGTCGTTGCATTGAGTCGTGCCGCATCCTCCATTGTTGGTACGTACTTTCCAACGAAAGCAAATCCCAAGTGAACCGAGCCCTCCCTTGATCAGACAGGAGCTCAAGTACTTCCAGCGGGCCCGACGTGAGGACAGAAACAAAGTTCAACTGCCAACATTGTGGTTTGGCCGGAAGATCCCTTTGGATAAACTCCTGCCGGGAAAGTTCCGTGAATTGGGACATGCGATCCGATGACAATTCGTGTCCGGAACGTGGGGTATCTGCAGCTCCGAGCAACTTTAGGAGCAATCTGTCTGCTTGGTGGAATTCGGTATCAATGGTGACATCGGTATCTCGACTACCATCGTCAGAAACTACGGGGCCGGGGAGGAGCGACTCGAATAGAGTGTGCCACTGCCCGTCAAGCGTCCGGACTTTAAGTGAATTGCGCCAACCGGCAGCAGAATCCTTGATAACAGCTGCTGCCTTAGAATGACCAACTTCCCGGGAGCGCTTCCAAAACTCATTCCAATTCGCCCGGTCCCGCTCGGCGAAAGTTTTTTGCACGAAGTCCTTGAAAGTAGTCTCCGCAGACGCAGGTTTGAGGCCGAGTTCCTTCAACGCTCGCAGTGTCTCCGGATCTTCTTCGAGTACCGGATGCACCAAAAGAACCGCGTCTGAGACATGACCGCCGCCAAGAAACACTTTGTCGGGATCGGGTTCCACTCGCTGGCCATTTGCCGTGATCACGATTTTGCCGAGGCTGCTGAACTTTCGTACGTCTTCCGGAATCAGAGAGGCGGTCTCAATGGCGGCCGCCGACGCATCGAGTTGCACAGCAGCTGACATTTGCGATGACTCGTCACACAACAACGCCTCAAGCCACTCCGAGATAGTCGCCCTGGGCAGTAAAGAGTAAGGGTTAGCGTCGGCAGCTTCATACAGCCGATCTAGGGTGGCCATCCTGGTAGCTCCCCTGCGAGTCACTGCACTATGGTGAAGCCAGCCTGCCGGTCTACCGCTATAAGCCGCCCAACGTTCAAGTGCCTCAGGATTCATCTCTTGCGCAGGGTATGAGTGCCGCGGCGGGTACGACAGCTCCACTAAAGTCCGCAGCTCGCCATACTGATCCGGAGCAATTGCCTGATCATTAAGCTTTAAATTCAACTGTTCACGCAGACGGTCGCTATGCTCCGAGTCTCCTCCGTAATGTCTGCGCGGCAAGGCATCCAGGTGCCGTGCGGGGTCCCTCTGGGTGGAAAGGCCTGGCGACGCGGTTGCGACAATTCCTGCCGCCGCGTCGATTAGCTCATCGTTGTAAACACCGGGCAGCAGATTTTGGCGGTCCTCGTTGGTCTTCCATGGCGCGTTCAGAATGCCGGACAGCAGACTTGTGGTCTTGGTGGGAAAGAATGCCCAGAACTTGCCAGCTTCGTTTGGGCTATCGACCGGCGCCGCCCACGAAATCGGAACCTCGGACGCTTCGTCCAAGCTTCTGCTGTCACTCCTCGCGTCTTGAGAAAGTCGGTGTGTGTCCTCGAAAAGCGCCCAACGAGTGCGGACTCCGCCATTGTCGAGAACACGGAGGCCATCGATGTGGCTCAAAGTGACTTCGCGAGCGGTTTCTTGCTCGTGCGACTTCAGCACAAGGCGCTTGACGTGCTCCACGAACAGCAAAAATTCAGCTGGGAATTCGTCAATCTGGTTGCCAAGGTCGGCATGAGCTTCAACTTTAAGCGGTAGTCGGACGATGTTAGTTGCCCAGCTCATTAGAACGCCTAGAGTCGAGTCCGCTTTCATACTGGTCCAAGGGTCAATGGCTTCCGGTAGGCGCAAGACTGGATAACGCCCTAAATTTGGCGCAATAGGCTGTAGAAGCCTTGCCGCGCGCTCGCGATCAAAGCGGAATGATCCAGAATGACTGAAAAATTCGGGGGTGTCCGTAACGCCCAAGACCGACTTGAACCCGAGCCCGAATCGACCTATCTCATTGGTACCGCGTTTGGGAGACAGACGGGAGAACATCAGGGCTTTCATGCCATCTGAATCTATGGGACGCCCATTGTCGGCACAGTAGAGATGGGTCGGCGTCAGTTCAACAAAGACGCGCCCACCGCTCGACCCTGATAGAGCGTCGGCGCCATTCTGGATCAGTTCAAACAACTGGCGATGGGCGTATCCGCCCCGCGCCGTATCCTCCTCAAGGTTGGCGTCTTCTGCGATACGGTCTGCCTGGATTCGGTACGCCGCAAGCGTCTTCTTCGACTCTTTGGTGATATAGGCGCCAATGGCACCATCAGGTCCAGTCCAGTCGGCTCGGGATGGAGCCTGCTGCACAATTACGGACGGCCTATCGGCTGAAAATTGCGCCGCGGGGTTTTTCCGCCTCCGGTTGACTTTGCGCTTGTTTTTCTTCCTATTTAGCCTTTTTTTCTTGGCCATCTTCACCAACTCTGTCACCCGTGCTTGTGGCTCCTCTACCTCCTAAAACACCACCACCGAACGCAGGACCTCTCCGCGCTCCATCTTGTGGAACGCCTCCTCGACGTCCCCGATTCCGATGGTCTCGGACACGAATCCGTCCAGGTCCAGGCGGCCCTGGAGGTATAGGTCTATGAACATCGGGAAGTCCCTCGTGGGCAGACAGTCTCCGTACCACGAGGACTTGAGGGCGCCGCCTCTGCCAAACACCTCGATCAAAGGAAGCTCAATCTTCATCTCCGGGTTCGGAACCCCGACAAGCACCACCGTTCCCGCGAGGTCTCGCGCGTAGAACGCCTGTTCATAGGTAACCGGGTTGCCGACCGCTTCGATCGCCACGTCGACCCCATTGCCGCCTGTGAGTTCCTGTATGGCCGCGACGGGATCGGTCTGCGTGGAGTTGATCGTGTTCGTGGCGCCGAATCCTTTAGCCCACTCCAGCTTCCTGTCGTCGATGTCGACGGCGATGATGGTGTGCGCGCCGGCCAGCCGAGAACCGGCAATGGCCGCGTCGCCGACGCCGCCGCATCCGAATACCGCCACCGAATCGCCACGCGTCACGCCTCCTGTGTTGACCGCCGCGCCCAGCCCGGCCATGATCCCGCACCCGACGAGCCCGGCCGCCGCTGCCGACGCCGCAGGGTCCACCTTCACCGCCTGACCGGCGTGGACCAGCGTCAATTCCGTGAATGCGCCGATTCCGAGAGCGGGAGAGAGCGGACGGCCATCCGCTAGGGTCATCGGCTGCGACGCGTTCATGCTGTCGAAGCAGTACCAGGGCCGACCGCGCAGGCAGGAGCGGCAGTTGCCGCAAGGAGCACGCCACGCGATGATCACAAAGTCCCCGGCCGCAACGTTGGTTACGCCATCTCCGACCGCCTCGACGACCCCTGCCGCCTCGTGCCCAAGCAAAAACGGGAATTCGTCATTGATGGCGCCTTCCCGGTAGTGAAGGTCGGTGTGGCACACCCCGCACGCCTGCACCCTCACGAGCGCCTCTCCCGGACCTGGATCAGGCACGAGAATGTCCTCGAGCGTGACCGCTGCCCCAACTGATCCGGCTATCACTCCCTTAGCTTGATTTGCCATGAGCCTCTACCTCTTGGTACTGAATTTGATACTTATACGGAATCCGGTGTGTACGCACCGGTCCATGCCTCATGCGTAGACCGCCCGCCGCTCTATTGCATGTGAATGGGCGATTCGCGCCAAAGCGCCGCCCAGACTGAACAGTCGAGTGAGATTCTAGCCGATAGGCCCGCCGGCCGCCGAACTGTCCCGTTGTTTCTCCGGAGAATCGCCGCAGCGCTTTACTGCTACCATCCATTCGTTATCACGCAGTAAGCCCGGCTCGACGATTTCGCGCCGTGAGTCGGACGGTGGTCCCCCGTGAGATACGCTCCCGAGCAGAATCGGTCATCACCAGAACACGACGGCGGGAATTGACATGAAACTTGGCTACAGCAACTACGGCATGAAGGATGTAGATATTGTCGAAGCCCTGCCGCGTATTCGCTCGATCGGATACGAGGCGATAGAAATTTGCGCCAGGGACGGTTGGCAGACGGCAGCCGACAACTTTGGGGCACAGGAGAGAAAACGGCTCTTCGCAAAGTCGCAGGAGGTCGGCTTCCCTACTCCCCCGATCATGGAGGCCCTGGATGTCTGCGCCGCAGGAGACGCACGAGCGGCCATGTTGCGGCGCGCCGAAGCGACGTTTGAACTGGCAATTGATCTCAACCTGGGGGATGGACCGTCCGTCGTGACAACCACCGTCGGCGATCCGAACCCGGATTGGGACACCGGCAAGTACCGGGTGCGCGACGGTTTCATGGAGTTGGCAGACCTGGCAAGCCGCCACAACGTTATCGTCGCTGCTGAACCGCATGCCGGAAGCAACTTCAACACGCCCGAGAAAGCTGCCTGGCTAATGGAGAACACTCGCCACGATCATCTGAAGCTCAATTTCGACATTAGCCATTTCGTGGCACAGGGAATCGACATGGGCCGCAGCATCGATATATGCGTGCCGTACGCCGTGCATACACACATCAAGGACGGATACACCAGCGACGGAAACGTCCACTATCTGCTGCCGGGCGACGGGCAGATGAGCTTGGTCGACTACATGGCCTCGGTGAAACAGGCAGGTCTGACAGTGCCAATTTACGTCGAGGTGAGCCGGCAACTTTCCGAACGGCCAGGCTTCGATTCGTGGAGAACCGCCGAGTACTGTTTCCGCAAGTTGGACGATGCACGCACGGAGACCGCAAGGTCTATGGCCGCCGGCAGTCCGCAGGAGGATTGAAAGCCGTGGGCAAATCAAAGACCGTGCGCATCCTGATATGGGACCAGCGCCCTCCGTGTATCGAAGAGCGCATGGACGACATCGTTGCAGCCGCCCCCGGTTACAGCATCGAAATGTGCGGCTCTGCCGAAGAACTGGAAGCGCGGATCGAAGGAGCGGAGGTCGTCGCCACTGATGGTCTTTCAGGCGAGGCCGTCGCCCGCGCCAGAGATCTCCGGTGGATGCACACCTGGAGCGCGGGTGTGGACAACCTCGTACCGCCCGGACTGGACAAGACAGACGTCATCTACACCTGCGGCAAGGGAAACGGGGGCGTGACGATGGCCGAGTGGGCCATGATGCTCATGCTCATGTGGAGCAAGAAGGCTACTCACTATCTCGCGGCGCATGAACAGCGGCAGTGGGCGCCGCTCCCTAACGGCGAACTCAACGGACAGGTTGTCGGGATAATCGGACTGGGCAACTCCGGCGCCGACCTGGCCCGAAAATGCCAAGCATTCCACATGACGGTGCTGGGTATGAGACGTAGCGCTACGCCGTGCGATTTCGTGGACGAGATATTCGGCCTCGACAACCTCCACGAAATGCTTGCCCGTTCTGACTATGTGGTGGTAACTACCCCGATCACGGATCAGACCCGCGGCATGATCGGCGAGGCCGAGTTCCGGGCGATGAAGCCGGACGCGTACTTCATGGTTACATCCCGAGGCGGTGTTGCCGACGGAGAAGCGTTGTTACGGGCCCTCAACCAGGGCTGGATCGCCGGAGCGGGCCTGGACGCACACGAAATAGAACCGGTCCCGCCCGACTCACCGTTCTGGTCGATGCCGGGCGTCTTCATCTCACCCCACTGCTCATCCACCGGCACCGCGCAGGCCGCACGCGGGGCCGAGATATTCATCGAAAACCTCCAACGCTACGTCGCCGGCAAACAAATGAGAAACATCGTCGACCTAAAGCTCGGCTACTAACGCCAGAACCTGTTTGGATCATGCCCGGCCATGGGGTTCATGCACACCGGGCTGTCTCTGTTCCGCATGAAACGGTCTCAGGATGTGGGTGAACGTCGCCTCACAGCTGCCTAAGTCTGGGATCGAACGTGTCGCGCAACCAGTCCCCGATGAAATTTGTGGCCAGGACCGTTAGCAGGATCGCCATTCCCGGGAAGAAAGAGACCCACCAGGCGGTGGAAATATAGTCTCGTCCCTCGGCGACCATGAGCCCCCAGGCCGGCGTCGGAGGCGGCACTCCAATTCCCAGGAAACTAAGCGTGGACTCGGCAAGTATCAACGTCCCTACCCGCAGGCTGGCAACCACAATGACTGTGTTGATCAGCCCCACCAGGACGTGCCTGGACATGATCCGGAAATCGGAAGCGCCCGCCACACGGGCAAGGGCCACGTAGTCCATCTCCCTGAGCTGCAAGGCTTCGGCCCTGGTCTGCCGGGCGAAGGCGGGCCAACTGAATATGATCAGAAGCAAGATGACGATCTCCAGGCTCTGACCCACCGCGGTGACTATTAACAACCCGACGAGAATGAATGGCACGGCAAGATTGAAGTCCACGAAGCGCATTATCAGCTCGTCGGTGTTTCCGCCAAAGTACCCGGCAAATACGCCTACCGCGGTGCCCCCAATAGCTCCGGCCGTGATAACGATTGCCACGACGAATACCGAGATGCGTGCTCCGTAGATGATGCGGCTCAAGATGTCCAGTCCAAGTCGATCAGTGCCCAGAAAATACTCCGCGCTACCCTCGCCGTACCAGGCAGGAGGCGAGTTTCTGCGTTCCAGCGTGCCAAGCGTGGGATCGTGAGGGGCAAGGAGGGGAGCGAACACGGCGAACACCAGAAGAACGCAAAACACCGCCGACGATATGACGGGCCAGCGGCGAATCCTTGTGAACATGGCGTCGGGACTACGTGTAACGAATACGGGGATCGAGAAGGGCGTACGCAATGTCGACCGCGAAATTCATCGTCAGATATACCAGCGTGAAGAAGAGGACTACCCCCGTAATCACCGGATAGTCTTTGTTGAAAACTGCCTGTATCGCTAGTCCCCCAAGACCCGGCCACGCAAATACCGTCTCCGTGACGACTGTCCCAGTTAGGAACGCAGCGAAGATGACGCCCGCGTACGTAAGAGGCGGAATCATCGAGTTGCGAAAGGCATGCTTCCAGATGACGATACGACCATCAACCCCCTTGGCTCGGGCGAATCGAACGTACTCTGAATCAAGCACATCCAGCATCGACGAACGCACGAGTCTGGCGACCGCCGCGGCGTTGTACCAGCCGAGCGTGACAGACGGCAGAATGTAGTGTGTCCAGTCGCCGCGTCGGCCTGTGGGGAGCCAGCGTAGTTCAACCGAAAAGATAAGCACCAGCACGATTCCCACCCAGAAGGCGGGCAACGCCTGCCCGAACAGTGCAAAAAACCTTGCTCCATAGTCCCATATGGTTTCTCTTCTGAGCGCGGACAGCACTCCCAGCGGAAGGCCCACCACTATGCTGAGAAGAA
Organism: Dehalococcoidia bacterium; assembly: GCA_965262065.1. Lineage (GTDB taxonomy): Bacteria > Chloroflexota > Dehalococcoidia > Lucifugimonadales > Lucifugimonadaceae. Next base: position 339,247 of record OZ253497.1, read on the forward strand.
ACGCGCTGGTGGCCAGTTGAGCAGTCGCGGGTATCCTGCGGAGCACGACCAGCTTGGCGTCGACCTGATCTCGAACGGAGTTGCCAAAATCTCCTCGCACCGCCCGGCCCACCCAGATGAGATACTGCGTCGCCAACGGCTTGTCCAGCCCCATCTCCCGGCCCCACGTTTCCCATGTGTCTTTGGAGACGGAAACGGTGCTGAGATACAACTCTCTGGGATCGCCGCTCAGGCGGGACAAAAAGAACACGAACGTCATGATGGCGAACACCACCACGGCCGAATAGACCAATCGGCGAATCACGAATTTCGTCATGTCTGCGACTGAATATCCAACGAATTTACGCGGCGGGCCGTCTTCACCCGAAGTTCGTGCCGAAAATCATGCGCAAAAGGATTCCTGCGCCCGGAAATTCCTTCACCCGCCGTTATCACGAGATGCATACAGAACGCGCAAGAGGTTATGAGCCCGGCTTGGCGGGGCCACAGGGCAGGTTGGCGGTGCCCATGCGGCCCCAAACTTGCGCCAGGGGCTTGATTGCCGAATCAATCCAGGCCGAATTGAAACCGCCTTAGTCCCTCTTCACCACAGTCTCAGGCGCCGTAAAGAAGCTGTTCGGCTCAGTTGACGGCCTCCACTCGACCACTTCAGGCCTGACTGCGAACGGTTCGGTCACGTCGACGGTCGGCGCAAACATCACCCACTTCGACATGAAGTCCTGAAGTCCGGCGGCGTTGGCCAGTGGATTCTGTGGGTCAAAATCGCTGGTGTTCCGGTAGTGAAACTCTGCGATATCGTTCGGTATTTCGACCCCGAAGTTGAACCCCGCGGATGGCACCAACGCGGGTACCAGGGCAGTGCCCAGTTCAGAATAGGGTCCGTGGATCAACCATGGAATGTCGAAACCTCTCTCGACAAGTGTCGGCCTACGGGTTGCGTACGCCGTCTTCTCTATTGAGACTTCAACGCCGATCGCACGCCACATCTGGGCCACCACCTCACCTATTTCAGGCTCCACAACGGTCAGGTCGGCCGGCACGAAAAAGCCTGTGCTGAATCCCGAACCAAACCCAGCCTCAGCGAGCAATGCCTTGGCGCCTTCAACGTCGTACGGGATCGCCCATTCATCCTTCCAGACCGAATCCGTGCTGACGATACCGGTGAACGTGACCGAAGCCCTGCCCAGACCGCTCAGTATCTGATCGTTGATCAACTCACGGTTTATCGTCATGGCCAGGGCGAGTCGGACTTTGCGGGCCCGTTCCATAGAAGCTGGGTCATCTGGGTGACCGATCCATGGATGGTCGTCATCTGCCTTCAGTCCCGGCCTCGGGAATATCATTTCGTCAGGTTCATCAGTCCAGGTCTTGGCCCAGTAGTTACCTCCGAACGCTACGTTCTGCCCGCGCCCCTGATTCAGTGTCTGGACAGTGCCGCCGTCAGAGATGGTGTCTTTCAGAAACCTCAGTGGAATGGGGGCTATGTCTACTTCACCGGTTTTAAAGGCAGCGACCCTTGACGAAACCTCCGGGATGGCGACAATTCGCATTTCCGCCACACCCGGTGTTTGACGCCAGTGGTCGATCACAGCCTCAGCCCTGATCTCCTCGTCAGTCGTCCAATCAACGGCCTCGAACGGTCCGGTCCCGACCATCGTCGTAAGGGCTTTCTCCTCACCTTCCTGGTCATAGACACTCTTGCTGACAACCGGCATCGCGGCGCCGCCGCGGTTGGACATATCGACATCCCACCTGGGCCAGAACTGGCCCGGCTTTATGTGGACCACCACGGTGAAATCGTCCAGCGCTTCCCATCGGTCCATATATTTGCCGTAATCTCCGAGGCGGGCGTAACGGCTGCCTTCACTCAGCGCGTCGTTGAAACTGAATTCAACATCCCGCGCCGTAACTTCGCCCCATCCTTTGTGGAACTGCACGCCCCTCCGTAGTTTGAAGGTGATTTTTTGAAGGTCGGGGGATACTTCCCAGGAAGTCGCTATGCCGTCGCCCGTAATAGGTCCGAGCGAAGGTGGCGGGGCGTATTCGGCGCGAATGATCCCTTCGAGGAAGCCCCAGTGAACGAGCTTGTTGTCGAATGGCGCCGTCAAGGCTGACGGCAAGAAGAGAGGCGGTCCTACGTTGGTGTCGGCTACTACAAGGGTGCCCTTTGGCTGCTGGACATCCGGCTCCGGGGCCTGAATCACGATCTTCTCGACGACAACGGTTTGCACCACTGTCTGACCGGGGACCTGTTTCTCCACGACCACGGTCTGCAGCACGGTCTGACCGGGGACCTGTTTCTCTACGACCACGGTCTGCAGCACGGTCTGACCGGGGACCTGTTTCTCTACGATCACCGTTTGCACAACTGCTTCACCGGGGACCTGTTTTTCAACAATCACAGTTTGAACTTCGGTGATGACCTCCGGTTCAGCCTGGCCGCCACACGCCGCAACGGCTATCGCTGCCACGCCCAGTAATGCCGACAACGTCAGTGATTTCCATGTCTTAAACACGCTAAAGATCCTCCCGTACGTCACTAATCAAAACAAACCGCAATCCGTCTTGTCATGCCGAAATGTCTGCGCCGACGCGGAAATCACGACGACTCCCGATAAGTACCGCGCGGTCAGGCACGTTAGCAGCATCGATCATTCGAGTCAATTTAAGTTGCGTCGCCACGCCAGTCGCAGGGGATTAACCGTCGCTTTCATGCATCGTTAGGAACGTGCCGAATTCATTACGGAAGAATAGCCGCGTGCGACTGGCGCTAGGCCATTCGAGCGCCGCCGTCTACCGGGATGACCTGGCCGGTAATGTTCCTGGCATCTTCGGAAACGAGGAACGCAATCATATTGCCGATATCCGACGGTTCCAATGGCCGCTTGAACAGCGTGGCCTGAGCGATATCGTGACGTCTAACTTCCTCAGTTTCCTTGGCCATAAGCTCAGGCGCGCCGCGCTGCCGTCGACGCGTGATGTCCAATCCCATTGGGGTCAGCATGGGTCCCGGGGCTACTCCATTCACGTTGATATTGTGCCCGGCCAAGACTGAAGCCAAGGTCTGCGTGTATCGCATTACCGCGGCCTTGGTGACCGCGTAAGGGATCAACATCCTCTCGGAAGGCTTTGAGAATTCGGGAGGGCCGCCACTGTCGCCGCTTCCGGGCCGGGCCGCGGTTGAAGCTATGGTGATGATCTTGCCGTACCGGCGCTCAATCATGTGGGGCATGATGGCCTTGCAGCAGTTGACCACCCCTCTGAGGTTGACCGATACCACCGCGTCCCAGTCTTCATACCGGTCTTCCGCTGCCTCAATCCAGCCGGGCGCTCCCACTATGCCCGCATTATTGACCAAAATGTCAATGCGGCCCCATTCATCAATGGCCTTTCGAACGGCTGCCCGAACCGATTCGACCGAAGTTACGTCCATGTCGAGAGCCATGGCCTTTCTGCCACCGGCCTCTAATTCGCTGGCTACATCGCCGGCGCTGTCCACGTCGATGTCGGCCAATGCGACATCGGCGCCGCCCTCGGCCAGCGCGATGGCGATGGCTCTGCCCACCCCTTTTCCTCCACCGGTAACTATGGCTGTACGGCCTGTGAGGTCTCCCAACATATGCGCCGAATCTCCTTACTTTTCAAACCCTGTGTGCTGACACTACTATCCGCCCGTCGCACACCGGGCATTTGCTCACGCATAGGCGGCGGAGCCATCCTTCCTTATAGGTGAGGTTGCCTCCATAATCGTGAACGGGTGGCTCGAGATGAAGTCTTCGTTTAACTCAATTCCCAGGCCGGGTCCGTCGGGGACCGACAGGTAGCCGTCCTTGGGTTCGAGCGGGGTCTTCAAAACTTCGCGCTTGGGAGATATGTGATCATCTCCGTACTCCTGGATCAGGAAGTTAGGGACTGCCGCATCCAGCTGAACATGGGCGATGGTCGCGACAGGGCTGAATGCGTTATGAGGCATGAAATACGCGTTGTATGACTCCGCCACAGCTGCGATTTTCTTGCAGTGGGACAGTCCTCCGGCCACACCCACGTCGGGCCGGACAATGTGAACTCCCCGCGCTTCCAGCAGCTCGCGAAACTCGAATATGTTGTACAGGCGCTCGCCAGTAGCGATCGGAATACGGACCTGTGCTGCGACCTCCCGCCAAGACTGAATGTTCTCTGGCGGGATCGGGTCTTCGTAGAACATCAGGTGGAATCGTTCTAACTCGGCGCCGATCGCTATTGCCTCTCCCGGGCCGAGTTTTCTGTGCATCTCCACACCTATGTCCACGCGCGGGCCCACTGCATCTCTGGCCGCGGCGACGCGATCCACCGTCTCCTTGATCAATTCACTATGGCCCATTAAGTGGTGATCAAGCGGGATGGGGTTGATCTTTACCGCGCTGTAACCTTCGGCGACGTAGGCATTCGCCTTTTCTGCGATCTCTTCGGCGCTCCCGCCGCCCGTCATCGGATACAGGCGCACCTTGTCCCGTACCTTTCCGCCCAGGAGTTGATATACGGGCGCGCCGTAGTGCTTTCCTGCGATGTCCCACAGAGCGATGTCTATGGCCGCCAACGCGCTGCTGACGGCAGCGCCCCTGAAGCAGTGAGCCCGGTACAAATTTTGCCAGTGATGCTCGATGCGCAGCGGGTCCTGGCCTATGAGGTATTTCTTCAGAACCTCAATCACGCTGTGCGTGGTGGCCGGATAGCCCCAGAACGTCCCCTCCCCGATCCCGCTGATTCCGCTGTCCGTATGCACGCGAACAAAGGACCAGTTGTGGGCCAGGATGGTCTCGATCGCCTCAATTCGCATGGGTTCCTCCGATACGTTTCCGGCCACGCAGATGAGACTCGATCTGTTGCACCGCACTTGTCGGCCGCATCCCCGCGCGCCCGCGCACACATTATCAGTATCGGCGAACTCGTGATCGGACCGCGTCAGGAATGAACCGGAAGTACCGCCGAATCGCCGGATGTGCCAGTCGGAGGCGGCACGCCCATTCGGTCGTGCGTAGTGACACTCGTCAAGTTAGAGGCCGGCCGCATTCGTGCCTCCCTTTTCGTATCCGACCGCAAACAGACGCGTGTTAATTTCGCATATCGTCCATTGTGAAATCTATCACGACGACTACGGGCATCGTTACCCACGACAAATAGTAACTGTTCAGACTTCGGGGGATCTGTTGGTCGGCAGTGTCGCCGATGGGGGCGAATCATACTTGAGCACGGCTGTGTGCGGAGCGCTCCACGGTCGTTCGCCCCCTCGACTCTGAATAGTTACATCCGTTCGTGTTGAGCCATCCGTTCGTGGTGAGCGGAGTCGAACCATGAACGGGGTGCCCTTCGACGGGCTCAGGGCGAACGGATGGGGATTTGCGTCCGGGTAACTGTTCAGACTTCGGGGGATCTGTTGGTCGGCAGTGTCGCCGATGAGGGCGAATCATACTTGAGCACGGTTGTGTGCGAGCGCTCGACGCGCGTTCGTCTCATCGGTTCTGAACAGTTACGACAAACACGATTACTTGACCGCAAATTGGCATGACTGTAACCTGCCAATCTCTGGCACGGACCGCTTGGCTGGACGATTGATTAGAGTCGGTAACCGTGCTTCAGCCCTGTGGGCTATCAAGGGGGAACATGATGAAGAAAAGTTTGTATGGCCTGATTGCGATTGGACTGCTCATTGGCTTGGCAGTAGCCGTTGGGTGTGGAGGCGAGGAACCTGTCGTCCAGGTTGAACGCGTCGTCGAGACGGTCATCGTCGAAAAGTCAGTCACCCAGATCGAGAAGGTCGTCGAGACGGTTGTCGTCGAGAAAGTAATCGAAGGCAAGACCGTCATGGTAGTAGAGACGGTTATCGTCGACAGGCCTGTCACGACAGTCCAAAAGGTGATTGAGACAGTTGTCGTCGAAAGGCCCGTCACCAGGATCGAGAAGGTCGTCGAGACAGTTGTGGTCACAGAGGTAGAGGTGGTAGTCGCAACCGCGATGCCAATTGCCATGAGCGCAGACGGCTCTGACCGGATTACGCCCAGCGGGCATTTCGTCGTAGCCGAAAACCTCGTGGTACCGCCAATCCTTCTGCCAGCGCTCGCAGGCGGCGGTCTCGAGTTTTCTTACTACAACTGGGGCGTGGTCGACTATCCGTTGTCCATTAACGCCGCAGACGAGCCGGATCCCGCCGTCAGCATCTGGGACTCGTGGACGGTCTCACAGGACGGCTTGAAGGTGTCATGGACCGTGCGGCCCGGCGTGCAATTCCACCAGGGCTGGGGAGAAGTAACGGCCGAAGACATAGCTTTCAGTTTCAACAACGCCAACCGGGAAGGATCCAGGTTCTACGGCCTGACCAGCCTGGATTGGTTCGACCGGATGGAGGCGCTGGACGACAGGTCCGGTGAGATGTACTTACTGAAGGACAATCCTCTCTGGATCCTACAAATATCGAATGCATCAACCCACAATGTGTGGATAGTCAGCAAGAAGCTGTTCGACGAACGCGGTGAGGAAGGTGGAGCGGACACTGCTATCGGCACTGGCCCGTATCACGTGCGCGCCTGGGCCACCAACGACCGGGTCCTGCTTGAGGCGACCGAGGAACACTACCGCGTTGTCCCATTGTCCAAGACGTTTGAGGTTGTCGAGATTTCAGAACCTCTGGCCAAGCAGGCCGCGTTCCTGACGGGCGAAGTTGACATCTTGCAGATGGACAACAGTCTGATCAAGGACACGTTCGCCAAATTGCCGGGTTCGACCACAGAGAGAATCGGTGAGGTGGACACGCAGATGATCCACTTCACCGGCAACTACTGGTTGAAGGGCCCGTTGCCGCATCGGACCGACCCCGACGCGGCGTTCCCGCGCGATGGATACACGCCGGACGACGAGCACCCCTGGATCGGCGATATCGACGACCCTGCGAGCATGGAACGAGCACGAAAAGTGCGCGTCGCCATGTCGATGGCAATCGATCAAGACACGATCCTCAAAGAGGTATTCGACGGTTTCGGAATCCCATACGCAACCCAACAGGGGTTCAAGCCGGGTGACCCGGGATGGAATGATGACTGGGTGCCCCCGGCTTACGACCCCGAAGGCGCCAAGGCTTTGCTAGCCGAAGCCGGCTACCCGAACGGTTTTGAATTTGAAGCGTTCTTCCCGGCCGGAGTAACGACGATCAGCGACGAGGCGGCATTTGCCGCTGCGCAGATGTGGCGAGAGGTAGGACTGGAACCGGTCATCGACAACGGCACATACGCTTCGGGCCGGGACCGCCGGTTCGACGGTGTGGACAACATCATCAGGATGCACCACATCTTCACCGGGAAGATCGACCAGGAGAAGTGCCAGGGACTGGGCGCTATCCAAGCGTACTACGGGTCTGAAATACCCAGGCAGTACCTGGACATCTGCGCGAGGAACAAGACCGAGTCGAACCGGGCCACGCGCATTGCCAACAACGCCGAGGTGCAGGACTACATCTCGGAATGGCGTTTGTTCCTGCCGCTTTCTGCGAAATCGACCAACTACATGGTGGGCCCGAATGTCCTGACCTGGGAGCCGCACGTCAACACTCAGCCGTTCTTCATCGCACCGTGGACGGTGTCGGTCCAGAAGTAAAACGGGGTTCGATTACGAGGTGATGGAAAGCGGGGGCCAGTTCTATTCGCTGGTCCCCGCTGCCATTCCGGGCGGCCCTGAAATACCCTGAATCCAGGGGCCAGTCTTGCGAAAGTTCTTGATACGACGCCTCCTGTACGGAGTCGTCCTGCTATTTGTCTCCACGGTGTTCATCTTTGTGCTGTCGCGGGCCGGCGGCCGAGACCCCCGCGCGATGTACATGAGCGAGAACATCTCCGGTCGGGAAGCATGGGAAGCCCTGGGCAGAGAGATGGGCCTCGACCGACCATTGCCTGTTCAGTACAGCATATGGATGGGAGGGCTCTTACGCGGCGACTTCGGCACCTCTGTCAGAGAGCAGCGCGACGCCATGGACCTTGTCCGCGAACGCCTTCCTGCGACGATGCAACTGGCGGCAGGCTCTCTGATATTCACCCTGCTCGTAGGCGTTCCGCTGGGAGTCCTCTCGGCGGTGAGCCGCGGTTCGCTATGGGACTACGCAGGCAGAGGTTTTGCCCTCTTGGGCCAGTCAATGCCGGCGTTCTGGCTGGGGATAATGTTGATCATCATCTTCAGCGTCCAGTTCGGCTGGCTGCCGACTGGACGCCGCGGCGGACTCGAGCACTACATACTGCCGTCAATCACCGTCGGGTGGTTCACCGCGGCGGGTCTGTTGCGGCTCATGCGCTCCGCCATGCTCGAGATCCTTGACTCCGAGTTCATGACTTACGCGCGTGCCAAGGGCGTTGCCAGCCGGATACTCGTGTGGAAGCACGCGTTCAGAAACGCCTTGATCCCCCCCCTGACTTATGCCGGATTACTTCTTGGCTCGTTCCTCACAGGAACCGTCATCGCCGAGCGTGTATTTGCGTGGCCCGGGATCGGCAAACTCGCCGTAACGGCGGTCCTCGACAACGACTTCCCGGTCATGGCGGCCACCATGCTTCTGTTCACCACCATCTACGTCGCGACGTCCCTGGTGGTGGACCTCCTGTACGCGTTAATCGACCCGCGCATTCGATACGAGTGATAAATGGCGCTTGATCAGGCAATACATCTGGACCAGGCACAGCGGCGCGGCATCATGAATTGGGGCGCTGTCAGGTTCATGCGGGAGTGGCCGGTGTTACCTGTCATCATCCTCGTGATCCTCGCCGTGTTTGCCATTTTTGCGCCTCTTTTATCGACGCATGATCCCACCCTCGGCAAATTGAATGAACGGGCGAATCCCCCGGCCTGGCTGGAGGGAGGGTCGACAAGGTTTTTGCTCGGATCCGACACGCTCGGCCGCGACGTGTTCAGCAGGATCGTGTACGGGACCCGCGTTTCGCTCGCCGTTGCGGGCATAGTTTTGGTGGGAGGTGCGGTCGGAGGCACCGCGCTCGGTCTGATCTCCGGATGGGCCGGGGGCCAGGTCGACGAGTTTCTGATGCGCGTTGTGGACTTCATGATGGCCACACCGTTCATCCTTGTTGCCCTGGTCCTGGTGATCGTATTCGGGCCCAGCGTCGAACTGATCATCACTCTACTGATTTTGTTCAGTTGGGACGGTTTCGGCCGGCAGATTCGCGGTGAAACGCTTCAACTAAAGACCCGCGACTACATCGCAGCGGCCCAGATTTCCGGCGCGTCGACCTACCGCATCCTGTACAAGCATCTGCTGCCGGGTGTGTTCAACACGGTGTTGGTCATCATGTCCCTGCGCGTGGGCAACCTGATCATCACAGAGTCGATTCTCAGCTACCTGGGAGTGGGCATCCCCCCACCGACTCCGGCCTGGGGCCTGATGGTGGCGGAAGGACGCGACTACCTGAACACGGCGTGGTGGATCTCGTTCTTCCCCGGCCTGGCGATCCTGTTTACCGTTCTCGCCTTCAACTTCCTCGGCGACTGGATGCGCGACCGGTTCGACCCCCGACTCCGCCAGCAGATCTGACATCCGCAACAGGAACGGCTGCCCCGAAACGTTTCGAATCCGGGAAGTTTTCGGCAACTCGTAATCTTTCGGTTACTTCTCCGTCGCATCGACCGGCGCGCTGTCCCGGGCGCTGGCATTCCAAAAGTGAATCGTGATCGTTGCGAGCAGGGAATTTACGGGACTCGACAAACGAGTTCTTACCCCGGTCGGGCGGCAGGTTTGGTCGTCAAGTTGACTACTTTTCTTACTTGAGCGTAGTATCGCGGCCGTACTTTGTCCGCAAAGCGAAACCGGACCGACCCGTGGTGTGTGTAACAGGAGACGGAGGGTTCATGTTCAACTCAGTTGAACTTTCCACAGCGGTCCAGTACGGGATCAACGTAACGACCATCGTCTTCAGAGACGACGCCTACGGAAACGTTGCCCGCGACCTTGATGAGTTCTTTGCAGGAACATACGGGACCGAACTGCTAAACCCCGACATCGTCAAGTTTGCCGAGTTATTCGGCGCAGTCGGCATGAGGGCGAAAGACCCGATGGATTTGGCAACCCTGCTGCCGGATGCGCTGGACCGCCGGGCGCCGGTGGTAATCGACGTGCCAGTAGGGGACATGCCAATGCCGCGCGCCAAGCTCATTGCGCACGTAGCAACGCTACCCTGGACCGTTCCCCAGGAGGGCCTGATAGCGTCCTGAGAAACCGCTTGCCGGAGCCGCCGGAGCATTACACCGCGGAGCGCATCGGCAGGATGCGGCGGGATGCCAGGCGGCAGTCAACGCAGGCCACGCATCGTCATCGGTAAAGCGTTACTGCCACGGCCAGGTGGTCCGAGGCCAGACTGTCAGGGACAGATAAGTCCCGGACCTTCAAATCGGGACTGGCCCAGACATAGTCTATGCGCTCCCAAGGGTTGTCTGCGGGATAAGTAAAGCCGTCCCCCGTCGCTCCGGAAGCGACGAACGTATCGTTGAAGCCGGAGTCAGCGAACAGGAGCATCTCCGGGTGATCGGGATGGGCGTTGAAGTCGCCTAGCAAGACTGTAGTCCGATTGTTGTCTACAGCCCCCAATACCGCCTGCGCCTGCGGAATCCTGATCGCTGAGTCACCGTCCCCAGAGTGGATGTGCGTAGCTACCACGTCGATCGTCTCTCCACCGCCCACGTCGACCTCCACTGTCAAGAACGCCCGGTCGAGGCGGAGCGCGTCATTGTTGGGCATCCTGTGATTTTGGGAGCTGATAATCGGGAGTCGGCTCAGGACCGCGTTGCCCCACACCGGGTCGGCGGCAGGGCCCCACACATAGTCCATTTCCAATCGTTGTGAGAGCCAGACGAGCATATCGACGGACCCGTTGACCACCCAGCCTCTCGATACCTCTTGCAACGCAACGATATCTGGGTCCTCGGCCTGTATGACCCTGGCGATGTCCTCCAATCCGTGGCTTCCGTGGACGTCGAAGCCCTGGTGGAGGTTGTAGGACATGACCCGAACCGGGTATCCGGCGCCCTGAATTGGCTCTACGTCCTTCCACATAGTCAGGGCAACCAACGGGAGAATCAGCAGGAGTAGCGCGGGGATGCTGGCAAACCTGGTTACCGGCACTTTGACGGAATGGCCCGTCATGACTGCCCGAAGTGCCGCCACACCGATCAACAGAGCGGCCAGGGGACGTACGGCCTCCTTCGGTACCAGGACGTCGGTGTCGTAATTTGCGTAGTAGATGAAGAGCAACGCCAGCAGAATTATCATGCCGACGCCAATCCAGGTCGAAATACTGCGGCCCGAACGCTCAACTGCGGATTCACGCGATGCCCTGACGATTGACACCAGTAGTACTGCCGTCAACACCTGGCCGACCAGCACGATCAATGCCGCCGGGAAGCCCGACAGGTCGACCGTTACTATCGCGACCAGAATTCCACCGAGCAACCCAAGTATCGGCCAGGGCGGGTTCCTATCCCACCTCGTCAGCTCGATTGCGACCGCAACACCAGCGAGGTTGGCCGCAAGAATCCAGGCGTAAACCGCAGGTTGAGGCCAGTCGATCATCACAGTTTGATGGGCCACGTTCTGGAAAAGCAGGAACTGCAGTGCCAACGCCGGGCCAAACGCTATATATGGCCATGCGGAGGCAGAGGGTTCTTGTTCCAACCCTCGGCTACTAACCGATGCGAGCCGCCATAGGAGGAAGACCTGGACGCCGGCCAGCCCCGCCACCGCGACATATCCCGCAACTCCTTGCGCCCAAGAGAGGTCGACGGTGCCGAACACGCCCTTTATGGCAGTATCGGCGGAGAGCCCCACCAGCAGGGCAATGACTGCGTGGGCTGCCGTGCCATTGTTACCCGTCGTTGGGATCGATCGAAACAGGAGCGGAAGGGACCAAAGGAACAGAACGGTACCGGCGATCGACAGGCCGAGGTCGGCAGGTAGAGATGAGACGAATTTCTCGGCCAGCCATGCCAGCGACAGTAGGCCAACGACAACCGGCAGGACGTACCGCGGCCCGATGGCTCGTTGGACGACGGGCGCCAGAAATCCGCACAGAAACACCGCCAGGCCCAGGACGCCCACCAGGACCGGGCTGATCTCCTGTACCTGCGTCAGGTAGACCGCCATCCCGACGAAGAGCGTCCGCAAGAGCTGGACGCCGAACATCACCGTCAGAGCCCCCAACAGCAGAATCGTCATAGACGTCCAGTTGGTATTGGACACCATGTTCAGACGTCTCACAGTCAACCTCCTCGATAGGCTGACGAACACGTTATCAGCCCACTTCCATCATCGTCAGCCACCACTAACGCGTGTTGTCTCGCGTCTTTGGGGGCGTGAAGCGGCCGGAATTAGCGAGTCGGGACAAACTTCCGACCTGCTGACCAATGGGCCGCAGTCGCCCACTAGTCGTAGGCCTCCGCCATGAACGTACCCTGCAGACAGATGCGCTTTCGACGCCCTGATTTCTCAGCGCCGCGGAATCTACATATGCCGCGAGAAGCATCAGATGGCAACTTGGCGCGGCAGTCAAAAGGCCAGAGTATGGCCTTTAACAATGATTTAAAGACATAGTGAGAAGACCAGGCCGAATTGGCCTGGTCTTCTCAATGATCTATGGGCAATCGTTAGCCGTTAGGCTTACGACCCCAGCGCAGCATTGACCTTGGCCGCGGCTTCAGGAGTCACCCAACTCTCCCATACCTTGTTGTTGTTAAGGAACCACACGGCCGCCTCGGAGGCTTCGCTGCCGGGGTTGGCATCTGTCCACTGGAAGATGGACTTGTAGATGTCGATTGAGAACTCCCAGTTCTGCAAGAAACCAATCACGTCAGGCGCGCGGGGAAGCAGGCTCTTGTGGACGGCCACGAGAACCAGCGACGTGTCGAAAGCACAGGCCTTGTCGGCGTCCCAGCATTCTTTGGTGTAAGACGGCTCTTCCAAGCGAACGAGATCGAGCTTCAGCGCAGGGTCGCCAGTACCCCACATGTAGCCGAGCCACGGCTCTTCTTTCTCGTACGCCGCATAGACCTCGGCGAACATCGCCTCCTGCGAACCGGGGTTTATCACATGAATATCGTCGGACAGCCCATAGGCCTCCATCTGCTCTGTGTTGACTACCTCACAGGACCAGCCGATGACGCATGCCACGAGGCGTGCTTTTCCCCTACTGTCGGCCGTGGAGAATAGCTCCTGATATTCAGGCTTCAGCAGGTCCTGGGGCGTCTTCAGCCCGGGGTTCGCATCGGCAACGTACTTTGGAATTACGAACGTGCTCTGCCAGTCGCCAACGAGGCTGGTTCCTACCGAGACCACTTCCCCGTTCTCGAGGGCCTTCTCCCAGCCAAGTGACTGGTTCGGCAACCATATCTCCATGGTCACATGGATATCGCCCCTCTGAAACCCCTGGAAGTTCGGCAGGGTTGCGCCAAAAACCACGTCGGTCGGGTACCCATAGCCGTTTTCCAGGATGTACTGGGCGATCCGGTTCTGTACCTGCGCGCTCGTCCAGTTCAGGTCGGAAAAGACAATAGTTTCTTTCGGCTCTTCCTCCATCATTGCCGCAGTTGCAACCACGACGACGGTCTCGACGACCTTCTCGGTGACGGTGACGGTGACGGGCTTTTCGACTATGACAGTCTGTACCTCCGTCACGGTCTTGCCTGCGACCATCTTTTCGACGACGACGGTCTCGACGACCTTCTCGGTGACGGTGACGGGCCTATCGACTATGACAGTCTGTACCTCCATCACGGTCTTGCCTTCGACCATCTTTTCGACGATGACGGTCTCGACGACCTTCTCGGTGACGGTGACGGGCCTATCGACGACGACAGTCTGTATCTCCGTCACGGTCTTGCCTGCGACCACCTTTTCGACGACGACGGTCTCGACGACCCTCTCGGTGATGGTGACGGGCTTTTCGACCTCCACGGTGACGATTTTTTCAACCACCTCGGTTTCGCCGCCACAGGCAACCGCGGCCATCGCGACTGCCATCAGCCCTGCCAAGGCCATTAGCGCCAACAGAGTCCCGGTCATCGCCGGGAATTTCAATATTCCTAAGTTTTTCTTCCGATTTTCAGTCACGATTCTCACTCCTTTGTAACTAGCAGCCATCTTATATTAAGGATGGCTTGTGGTGAGTCTCCCGGTATGGGAAACGCTGCTAACCGCCAGTCCCCAACAGGATGCGCTCCCGCTCCCTCGCAGCCGCTTGAGTGATCCTGTCGATTATGACCGCCATAGCAACGATAGCGAGACCGGCGATGGCGCTGTTGCCCGCCTCTTGCCTGCCCAATGCCCTGAGAACCGCCTCGCCCAGGCCACCTGCGCCTACGAGGGAGGCTACCACAACCATTGCGAGGGCCATCATGGTGGTCTGGTTTATGCCAGCCATTATCGTAGGCAACGCCAGCGGGATCTGGACTTTGGTCAGCAGCTGAAGGGGAGTCGTTCCGAATGACCGCGCCGCTTCAACCGCCTCAGCCGACACTTGACGAATACCCAGGTTGGTAAGTCGAATCACGGGAGGAGCTGCGTAAATCACCGTTGCCATGACAGCGGGAACATTGCCAAGTCCGAAGAACAAGATGCCCGGCACCAGATAGACAAAGCTAGGCATGGTTTGCATTCCATCCAGGACTGGACGCATGAATGAATCGGCAAGTGAACTCCTCGATCCGATTATGCCGAGCGGAATTCCGATTATCAGCGAGATGCTGACGGATACGATTATCAGCGCCAGCGTCTCCATCGACCCTTCCCACAGGGTACTGGTACCCCCTGGAAGCCTGCCCATCAGACCAACCAGCACCAGAGCAGCGATCGCGAACAGCGCCATGATTCGGCCTGAAATCTTCCAGGCCGTGAGCCCGACTCCCAGTATGATGACGGGCCAGGGTATCCACAGGAGAAGGTCTTCAATGGTGACCAGGACCTTGGTTACTACGTTCTTGATGCCGTCGAAAAACCATGACGCGTTGACAGTCAGCCACCGAACCCACTCGTCCACCTCCGAGCCGATCGGCTTTCCCCATGCGGCCGGGAATGCCATGCCGGGTTCCCAAACGAGCAGGCAGACGATGAGGCACGCCAGAATCGCGGCGGCGCTGCCCACGTACCATAGGAGACCTGCAAATCTATCGGGAATTGTCGCTATAGCGACCTTTCCGGCCTCAGGCAGTGATGGTCCTGCCGCGTCGGTGAAAGCCGTTGTCGCCTTGTTTAACCCTGCCATTGCCTGTTCTCCTGTCCGGTGTCAGCATTGACCTCGCCTAACCCGCCTTCAACCATTCCGGCAAGCAGCGCTCCGCGATGGATCTCACCAACTAGCCGCCCCTCTTCATCGACCACCGCAATGGGATGATGGGTCCGGGCCGCCATGGGTATGATGTCTTCGATGTAGTCGTCAGGGCTTGCGGTCATGACTGACTCAACCTGCACATCTCGCAGCCGCTCTACATGATCGCGGGCCAACGCCGCCGCTTTTTCCTCAGTTACGAGTCCTTTGAGGACCCGGTCGCGCCCCAGCAGAAACGCGCAGTGGGCGTTGTTGCTATTCATTACGTGTAGTGCGGCTCGCGGTCCCTGCCATTCGTAAATGACAGCGCCGGTGTCCTGCATGATCGCCTTGGCCTGGATGACTTTGGCTTTGGAGACGTCCTGAACAAACTCCGATACGTAGTCGTCCGCCGGCAGAGTGACGATCTCCTCCGGCGCGCCCTGCTGAATGATCTCTCCGTCGCGCATGATTGCTATGCGGTCGCCAACTTTCAGCGCTTCGTTGAGGTCGTGCGTGATGAAAACGATGGTCTTGTGAAGCTCCGTCTGGAGGGAGATCAGTTGATCTTGCATCTCCCGTCGTATGAGAGGATCCAGCCCGCTGAACGGTTCATCCATTAGCAGCACGTCAGCGTCCACCGCCAACGCCCGGGCCAGTCCAACCCGCTGCTGCATCCCGCCGCTCATCTCTCGCGGGAAGTAGCCCTCCCAGCCGTCCAGCCCAACGGTCGCAATCGCTTCACGAGCCGCCCGATATCGTTCGTCCGTTTCAACACCCTGAATCTCGAGGCCATACGCCACGTTGTCCAAAACCCGGCGGTGAGGCAATAGGCCGTAGTGCTGAAACACCATGGCGACCTTCTGGCGGCGGAACTGGATCAACTCCTCCCGGGTAAAGCTGAATACGTCCTCTCCATCGAACAGCACCCGCCCTCGAGTCGATTCGATAAGCCTTATCAGGCAGCGAACGAGGGTTGACTTACCGCTGCCCGAAAGCCCCATTACTACGAATATTTCACCCGGGGCTACCCCAAACGTGACGTCGCGAAGGGCGACGACCAGACCCAATTCCTCCTGGATATCAGCGCGGCTCTTGCCGGCGTTCGCAGGTTCCATGACCCGCTTCGGCTGGTCGCCGAACACCTTCCACAGCCCTTCGACTTCAATCTGATGTTTCTGGGAAGTCATTTTTTGAGTTCACTCTGTAAGACGCGTTAAGAGTTCGCTGCGCCTTTGACACCTTGCATTTCGACCTTGAATTTTCGGCAACGTCCAGATTCAATACCGGCGTTAGCGTCTCGCTAACGACAGGAATGAGGTTCCCGTCGCCTTCGATGGCTGCGATCGACCATTCGACACCTACGCCGGTCGCCTCAGCTCCGCATCCGGGTCAACCGAGATGCTCCGGATTGGCGACAGTGTTGGGTTTGGAGTGAAGTCAGAAGCGCGGCCGTCCGTGCGTTAGACTACCATCACCTCTCGAACTCAGAGGGATCTCGGGAATTCCGGGGGAGTGACACCCGCAATGACTGGCGACGCCGCTTCATGGCTTCAGGCTGGATTCCGAAAGAGCCGCCACCATCGGCGAAAAGCGTCGTAACGAGGTGAGTGCGGTGAAACACGATGGGTGACGTACTAAAGTGCAATAAAAGGGGATTGAGTTTCAGACCGGATTCAAAAACGCGCCTCGAGACGAACGTTGCCGGATTCGCGCTGATGTGCCTACTGTCGACGATGTTCGCCATGGTCGCGTGCGGAGACGGAGAACAACCCAAAATGACGACTGAAGCGGTTGAGTGGGCATATGACGGGCCGGGCGGGCCGGAAAACTGGGCCTCGTTATCGGAAGAGTACGCGGCTTGCGCCACTGGCAAGCAGCAGTCGCCGATCGATATCACTGGATACGTAGAGGGCGAGGCTGAGCCTGTTTCGTTCTCATACGGCGGCGACGCAAAATCAGTGCGAAACGATGGCATGGCGGTGCATATCGACTATCCGCCTGGTAACACGATGAGCGTCGGCCAGAAAACTCTCACCCTGAAATCGGCGCACATGCATTCACCCTCTGAACACCTGGTGGACGGCTGGAGTTTTGCGGCGGAACTGCATCTAATCCACGAGGATGCAGACGGCAACCTGGCTGTTGTCGGGCTGTTGTTCAGACTGGGCGAACCCAGCCCCGCGGCGCAGGCGATTCTCGATGCCGCCCCAGTCGCTGGCGAAACGGTCAGCGACAGCATAACGCTCAACGCCGGCGGCTTCGCACCGGACAAACTCAGTTACTACCGTTACGACGGCTCGAAGACCACGCCACCGTGCGACGAGCCCGTCGACTGGTACGTGATACGCGAGCCGAAGACCATCTCGCCGGAACAGGTCGACAACCTACTGGCACTGAGCGGCGGTCCCACCAATCGTCCCATCCAACCCAAGGGCAGCCGCGTGATCACAATCAGCCACGTGCCCTAGGAAACACTCCGAAGAATACGAGCATTGCGGCAGGGGCTCGCCGGGTACAGAGTCGCATAAACTCCACAGGGAGCGCAGTCTCAACATCAACACTGTTCCTGGTTTGGCGATGGAACTATTTGCCGCCAGGTCTGGCCCCTGAAGCAAGGAATCGGTCACGATGCCGCATCCCGATACAGCCGTCGTCACCGGCGCCTTCAGTTACACCGGCCGGTACGTCTCGCAGCGTTTGCTGGATGACGGGGTCCGCGTAAAAACCCTGACCGGCCACCCGGACCGTGGGGACCCCTTCGGCGGCCGGGTCGAAGCGGCGCCACTGGACTTCTCCGACCCGGACGGGCTGCATCGCTCGATGCAGGGCGCCGACGTCCTCTACAACACCTACTGGGTGCGGTTCGAGCGGGGCCGGACCACCTTCGACCGTGCGGTCGAAAATTCAAGCGTGCTGTTCGAAGCCGCCGCGAAGGCGGGGATCAACCGGATAGTCCACATCTCCGTATCCAATGCCTCGTCCGGGTCCAGACTGCCGTACTTCAAGGGCAAGGGGCAAGTGGAGGAATCGCTGAAGGGTCTCGGCGTTCCTTACGCCATAATCAGGCCGACCCTGACCTTTGGCCGCGGCGACCTGCTCCTGAACAACATGGCCTGGGCGTTACGGCGCTTCCCGTTCTTCCCCATCTGCGGAAACGGAAACTACCCGGTCCAACCCATATACGCCGGCGACCTGGCGGACCAGGCAGTGGCCGCCGCTTCCCAAGCCGGGAACAGCGTATCCGACGCTGCGGGGCCGGAGACACTCTCCTTCGAGGCTTTACTACGCCTGATTGCGTCCTCGATCGAAGCCCCCTGCCGTCTCGTACATACTCCCCCATCTTTGGGCCTCACCCTGACCCGACTCGTCGGCCTAACGATGCGCGACGTTGTGCTCACCCGCGACGAGGTCGACGGCCTCATGGCCGGCCTGCTGACCTCCGACGCCGCACCAACCGGTACGACAGCGCTGAGCAGTTGGCTCGAAGATAACGCACAACACTTGGGCCGCCGGTACGCGTCCGAGGTCAATCGCCACTTCGACTCGTAGTCCCGGGCGTGGGCACAGCAAAATATTGTTACGAATGGCGTCGGTAGGGTTGTCGACCAGACGAACTGGAAATGGCAACGCCGTCGGAGTTATTAGGGGTATTGGAAACCTAGTTGAGTCCGGGATCTGTGTGGAGCGAGGCGTCTTCGACTTCACCCGGATCCAGCACCCGGCACAGTTTTTTGTAAATCTGTATCCGATATCGGCCCGTGTCGGCGATGAACAGCCGGCCTTCGTCGTCGACCCGTACCGACGTAGGAAACCTAAGCCGCTTTTCGCGGTCGAGATTGATCACGTTGTCCCGTTGGCGCAAGATGTCGGGATTGCCCATCACCCTGCTTATTCCGCGGGGATTCATGGTCGCATCGCCCCTGAACGACTCGACAAACAGGCCGCGCCAGTTGAACATCAACACCCTGTGGTTGTCGCGGTCGGCTACATAGATGTCCCCGAATTTGTCGACAGCCACCCCGCTGGGATGGTCGAGCTCACCGACACCCGAGCCGGGGCGGCCGATAATTTGCAGAAGCTCTCCCTCGGTCGTGAAGCGCTGGATACGGCTATTGCGCCAGTCTGCGACAACCAACGTGCCGCTCAACGCGTCGACCGAGATGCCCCACGGGTAGTTGAGCTGGCCCGGTTCGGTTCCGAATTCCCCAAAACCTCCGAGATACTCGCCATTTCGCGTGAAATGCTGGATTCGATGGTCGCGGGAATTGACGATCCAAAGCGTCTCGTCGGGACTGAGCGCTATCCCCGACGGACCATTGAGGCGTCCGGGACCGGTTCCCGATTCTCCCCACACACCAACCGTTTCTCCACTGGTCTTTATCGTCAGGACCGCGTTCGCACGCTCGTCCGTGCTGAACATGGCGCCTTCGCTGTCCATCACGCACATCACCGGGGACGGAAAGCGTTCGTCATCCGGTCCGGCGACGACCCCGTCCACTTCTGGCACGATGTCGTTCTCATACCCTTCGTCTTCAATGTTTACGCGGATATACCGCGTCGGCGGGACCTGATCCAGGTTGGAACTCCCCCGGTTAAGGACGAAGTACGAATTGTCAGGACCGATCGCAATGTCGTGCGGGCCCCTGAAACCGCCGACTGCAAGCCTTTGCCCCAGGGTCGTCTCGTACTTATGCCCGATGCGCAGCAGCGTGGGGTACGAGCATCTGTTCGCGTCGATCCAGCCGGTTGAGACTTGACTGATAGTGGTCATGTTGGGGTTGTTGGCTATCCCGCCAGAGAGGTCACCATGTTGTCGAATTGATCGAAATTTCCATTGACGATCGGCGCAGGGTTGATGCCGAGCCACTGGTCAAGCACCGACGAATAGAGCGACCTGAAGTCGTTATTGAAGTGAAGGTCGCCGTTCAGTTGCTCACTGGGCGCCAGCGATGGATAGTCCGAATAGAACCCCCCGTTCACACGCTCGCCTATCAGGAACGCCCCTCCGCCTGAGCCGTGATCCGTTCCGTTGCCGTTGTCCTTGACCCGCCTTCCGAACTCAGTGAATATCAACATCACGACCTCGTCTGCCGCGTCGTGCTCCTTCAGGTCATCAAAAAAATCGCCGACCGACCGTGACACGTTGTCCCAGAGCTTCGACTGCATATTTACTTCATTGCCGTGCACGTCGAACCCGCCGATCTGCGTATAGAAGACACGGGTGCCGAGACCGGCCTGGTGAACCTGTGCGATTCCCCTGAGACTTTGTGACAAGGGATCGGGCGCGTACTCCACGCTCGACTGGTAACCGAGGGGCGCCGCCTTGAGCAAATCGGCGCCGGTCATCGCGTCGATTCCGGTCTGGCCGATGTGTTCAAGCATCATGTTCTGCTCTTCGAACTCCTCCGGCATGTACATGCGGGTGAACGCATTCAGCGCGCGACGTTGCTTCTCGCCCGACAATGTGGTCAGCAGCCCGTACCCCTCGAGTTGCGAAACGGACATCGCCGGAGTCCCGGATAGATACATCGCCCTGGGCATTCCTGTTCCGAAACTGACTCCCGTGCATACGTTCTGCTTCTCCGGATCGAGTTCCCTGATCACCCTGCCGAGCCATCCTTCGGCGATCAACTTTTCCGGTTCCGCCGTGTGCCAGATGTCCATCGACCGGAAGTGAGAGCGGTCCGGTTTCGGGTAGCCGATTCCGTTTACGACGGCAACGTTCCCCTGGTCCCACAGGTCCTTGATCCGCCCCATCGCAGGGTGAAGACCGAAACGGCCGTCGAGGGGTATCACGTTGTCCTCGGTAATTCCGGTCGTCGGCCGGAAGTCGTAGTACAGACCGTCGCCGTATGGCACCACCGTGTTCAGGACGTCGTTGCCGCCGGATAGTTGCAACACCACCAATACAGGGGCTGAGTTATGTTGTGTCCCGTTTTGGTCTGAGCGGTAAGTTGTCATGGTCCATATTGTCCTTATGTCCGGACGTGCTCGCCTGTCAATGCGACTCGGGCGAACCGCGTGATGCGCCGATCAACCCAACTGGTACTCCCGAGACGCCGCGATTAACTCGAACGATTCGAGGGCCGCAGATTCGAACTGCTCCAGACCCATCTCGTCGCATGGTATCCGATCCCTGATAGCCATCTCTCCAAGAAGCGCCCTGCGGCTCTTTGGTTCGAGTTCAAGAGCCCCCATCTCGTATAGAGCCGCGTCCAATAGCTGCTCCGGAGTGATCCAGTCCCGTCCTTCAGAGATTCGCCGAATCATGCTCCTCACGCCGGGCGCATCCTGGTTACCGAGGCGCTCGACAGCAAAGTTCACTCGTTCCATCAGCAAGGCTGAATCTATCCACTCGCGGCCGGTGTGCCATCCCTCAACCGTGGGTGGGTTCAGCAACTGTTGCCCCATTATCGTCGCCGTGCGCGGGAGCCGGGACAGGCCATATTCGTAGGGGTCCTCGTGCTCACCCGTTAACTTGATCGTGCCTATGACGTGCTCCACCGGATTGCGCACTCGCCTGAATCGCGCTTCTTTGAAGAAATCTGACTTGAAGAGATCCCGCATCACCTCTCTCATCTCGTGGCCGTTCTCAATATACGACTCGGCAATAGAGTCGATCTCGTCCTGTACCGGCTCATCCGAGACGAAGAAGTTGTGGACCTCGCGCCCGACGAACTGCGCAGTCGCTGGCTCGTCCACGACGATGTCGACGATATCGTCTCCGTTGAAGTTCCCGGTCCTCCCCAGGAAAGTCTTCTGCCCGTGGTCGTGGTCATCCTCCCGATACACGAACGACCCGCCCTGTTGCCCGAACGGGTAACGCGGAATTACCTGATCGATCGTCCAGCCCGTATACGCCCTCGCACACTCCCTGACGTCGTCCTCAGTGTAGTTACCTACTCCCATCGAGAACAGTTCCAGGAGTTCCCGCCCCCAGTTCTCGTTTACGGCCGTAGCGTGGTTGTTCTGCTGGTCGAGCCAAAACAGCATCGCAGGGTCTCGGGAAAGCTGCTTCAGAATGTCGGCGAAATTATCCGCTGCGAAGCCGCGCAACATCTCAAAGTGTTGGCGCATCAGTGGCCCACTCATAACCTTGGCGCTGCCTGTGGCGAAAACGCCGTGCCACATCAGCGCCATCTTCTCCTGAAACGGCCGACGTGAATTGACCATCCGGTACATGATCAACAGCGGGGCCCATCCCTCGCCGTCTGTATATTCAGAGTGGTAACGGTTCAGCAGATCCGCTTCGACCGGCCCGAATTTTTCATAGTCGACCAGATCGTCGACCACGGCGTCGTAGCCCTTTGCGGCCAGCCGTTCCAATTCATGGGCAGGCAGCCCAAATGCGGCCCTGCGCATCAAGTGGCCAATCTGCGCGACGCCGGTTCGTTCGAGTGTCGTCATCCGCCGTCCTCCATTCTGAACTCAGTCTCGTGTCAGATTACGTCATTCCAAGGCAGCAACCGCGTCTATATCTGCCTCAGTCGCGGATCGAGCCTGTCCCGGGTCCAGTCTCCTATGAAGTTCAAAGCATACGAGAGCAGGAATATTGCCAGGCCCGGGAATAGTGAGATCCAGTAGGCGAAGTGCACGAAGTTCCGTCCATCAGCCACCATTACTCCCCAGGCTGGCCTGGGCGCGGGGATTCCAACGCCCAGGAAGCTCAGCGAAGACTCTGCGATGATCAGGGCGCCGACTTGCAGCGTCGAAATCACGAGCACTGTGTTGAAAACTCCGGGCAATATGTGGCGGATGAAGATTCTGGCAATCGACGCGCCGGACAGTTGCGCGTATGAGATGTAGTCCGTCTCCTTGAGGCGGATGGTCTCGGCCCGGACTTGGCGGGCGAATCCGCTCCAACTGAAGATGACCAGTAGGATGATGATGAGTTCGAGGCTCGTGCCAAACACGATTACGGAGACCAATGCGACCAGGATGAACGGCACGCCGAGCGTCAGATCAACAAACCGCATGATCGCCTCATCTACCCACCCGGAATAGTAGCCGGAGATCATCCCCAACAATGTGCCGGTGACGCCGCCAGCTACCAGCACGATGCCTGCTATCGAAAGAGAGAGCCGGGCGCCGAAAAGCAGACGGGCCACGATGTCACGGCCGAGCGCGTCTGTACCAAGCAGGTGCTCCGTGGATCCGTCCTCGTGCCAGAAAGGAGGCGAAACCTGCGCGGCCAGGTCTCCATATTGGGGATCGTACGTCGTCAGAAACGATGCGAAGATGGCCGATATCGCCACCGCTACCAAGACAACCGCGGGTAGCAACGGGTATCGCCGGATTATGTGCCAAATTTGTCCGGCCGCCGTCCGGTCCCCGACTTCGGAGTGGACGAATTCTACTTCTGCGCCAAGGGTAGCCATCGAAGGCCTCTACGCCCGCCTGATTCGCGGATCGATTAGAGCGTACGAAATATCGACAATAAAGTTCACGATCAGGTACATCAACGTGAACAACAGGACCGTGGCGCTCATTACCGGGAAGTCATTGTCGTTGATGGCAGTGACCGCAAGCCGCCCTATGCCCGGCCAGCCGAACACCGTTTCGACGACCACGGTACCGGTCGTGAACGCCGCGAGGATGAGTCCGGCGTACGTAACCGGCACGATCAGCGAGTTGCGAAAGGCGTGCTTCCACACGACGGTATGTGCCGGCACGCCTTTTGACCGCGCAAACTTGACGAACTCGGAGTCAAGCATCTCTAGCATTGCCGACCGCGTGAGGCGGACCAGCCCCGCCGCGGAACCGGAGCCAAGCGTGATGGCCGGCAGTACGTAGTGGTCAATTCCGCCGCGACCGGATGTCGGCAGCAACTCAAACTGGACCGAAAAGAGCAGGACGAGCATGATGCCCATCCAGAAATTGGGTGTGGCCTGACCGATCAGGGCGAATACTCTTCCCCCAAGGTCCCACCAGGAGCCGCGTTTGACGGCGGAAAGTACTCCGATGGGGATGCCAATGGCGATCGCGAACACGAAAGACACCGCGGCCAGTTGCAATGTCGCCGGAAGCCTCTGAACCACTACGTCGATTGCCGGCCGGGCCTCATTCAGCGAGGCGCCGAAGTCGCCCCGAATCGCCGTGCCGAGCCATGAGAGGTACTGAATCGGATATGGCCGGTCGAGACCGAACTCCTTGCGCCACTCAGCTATCACCTCATCGGTCGTGTACTCGCTTATGAACAGAAAAGTCGGATCGCCGGCCGCCCTCGAGAGCCCGAACACCACAGCGGTGGCAAACCACATGATCACTATCGAGGCGATCAGCCGTTTTGCGAGAAAACGCTTCAACTGGGTTCTCCGGCCCTGCTATGTCCCGTACGCGTTGCCTGCACAGTTTTCTTTCAGACAAAAAGCGGGCGGCAGATCCTTGAACTGCCGCCCGCCATCAGAGCCTTGCGAACGATATCGACTGAATTTACTTCATGACAACGGAAGCCAGGTTGTTGACAAGCGGTCCGTTGGTGCCGTACGGCTCCCATGAGGCCACTTCCGGCCTGATGACCACAATCGTCGGCAGGACCGTGTAAGGCGACACCAACATCCACTTGGTGAACCAGTCCTGAATCTCGATGTTGGTCTGGACTCGTTGCTCGTACGTTGTGTTCGCCAGATCCAGGTTTGACTGTGCTTTGGCGATTATTTCGTCGGTCCACTCCAGACCTTCGTTGTACCCAGCCGACGGCCAGCCGCAACATACCCTGGCATCAGGGAGGAACCCTCTGCCTATGGTCTGCATCCATGGGATCTGCTTTTCGCGGTTGACCAGCTTCGGGCGGGCGGTCCGGTAGCCGGTCTGGTCGAACTGGACCTCGCAACCCAGCGCACGCCAGAACTGGCCGATAGCCTGTCCGACGTCGAAGTCCATTGCCCGATCGTTGGCGATGTGCATGGTAAAGCTACCGCACTCGCCTGTCCGCGACTCAGCTATGTACTGTTTGGCCAAATCAAGATCGTACGGAATGATCCATTCGTCCTTGAATAGTGGATTCCCCGGGTGAATGTCCATGCGTGTGTACGCGGCCCAACCGAAACCGCCCTGCGCGTCCTTGAGCAACTGATCGCGGTCCACAGCCATGGCAAGAGCAAAGCGGTACTTCCTCGCCTCCTCCATCGACTGTTCGTCGCGGGGGTCGCCAATCCACGGGTGATCGTCGTCAGGAAGGAATCCGGGTCTTGAGTAGTTGATCGGGTCCCCGTTCTGGTCAGTCTCCGCCCAGTAGTTACCGGCGAAGAGCACGGTCTGCGGGTTTCCGGCGCCGACCTCTCTTGCCCAGGAGTTGTCCACGGCCTCAAGAGCAGGGACTGCGAATCTGGGCGCCATGGGCGCCATGTGAATCTCGCCTGTCCTGAACGCTGCAATCTGCGTCGAAGGCTCCGGCATTAGGACCCATCTGACCGAATTGACATTCGGTACCACGCGGTAGTGTTCCT
This sequence comes from Dehalococcoidia bacterium, assembly GCA_965262065.1. Lineage (GTDB taxonomy): Bacteria > Chloroflexota > Dehalococcoidia > Lucifugimonadales > Lucifugimonadaceae. The sequence goes on from OZ253497.1 coordinate 365,012, forward strand.
CAAACGGAACGGCAAGAACGTGATCGTCAGACACCCACTCAATCGCGTTCAACGGTCCCGTGCCAACCGATGTCGTCAACGCGGAGTTCTCGCCGCGTTCGTCGAACAGCTTCTTGGACACGATGACAGGTGTGCCGCCGCCGACATTGCTTAATGCTGAAGCCCAGGTGGGGAGAAGGTTTGTCAGGTTAACGACGACGGTTTGATCGTCGACCGCATTCCAACCCGAGTCCTCGGTCGATTCCCAGGCGGCCCATTCACGAATCTGGGGTCCGCGTGTCGACCGGGTGCCCTCACTCATCACACTCTCGAAGCTCCACACAACATCTTCAGCGGTCACGTTACCCCAACCTTTGTGGAACATTGCGTCCGGCCGCAGGTTGAATGTCAGCGTGGAGAGATCAGACGCTATTTCCCACGACTGGGCGATGCCCTCGTTGAACAGGCTGTAGTCCCGGTTAACGTAGGGAGGATCAACGTGCGACGCTTGCAGCAGACCCTCGAACATACCCATCGCCTGGATCGTCTCGACCTGGAAGTTCATGAATGACGGAAGGAAGATCGGCGGTGGGATCAAGTTGACCCCCAGCACCAGATCCCCACCGGCAGTAGGCGCCATCATGGCGTCGTCAGGCCGCGGCGTCGCAGTCGCAATCACCACCTTCTCGACTTCCTTCTCAACAACTACCGTCTGAACCTCGGTGACTGTCCTGCCCTCGACTATCTTTTCGACGACAACCGTTTGAACCTCGGTGACCGTCTTGCCCTCGACTATCTTTTCGACGACAACCGTCTGGACCTCGGTGACCGTCTTGCCTTCGACTATCTTTTCGACGACAACCGTCTGGACCTCAGTGATCGTCTGGCCCTCCACTATCTTTTCGACGACAACCGTCTGGACCTCAGTGATCGTCTCGGTATCTCCGCCACAGGCGATCGCAAACGAAATCACCCCGGAAATTACTAAGACGGCGACGATTGACGCCCATTTGGCTACTTGGGTTTTTGAGGGAATCATGACCGGTCTCCGATCAGTTGATCTGCTGGTGGTCTCCAAGATCTTGTCATGGGCCAGCGTTTTCAGACACAGCAATTCGGCGCCCGATCAACAGGCCCGAATAAGGTGACCAGACATAATAGTCCGGTCCTGACCGGGTCGATGCGGCGTTGCTCGACGATTCCCGGCCGCTGCGCATAGCTTTTATATACGTCCGCCGCGCAACGGCAAACTAACACCCACCACTGACAAAGTCAATTGACTCTGCCACCGGACGATATCGGCGCCCTCGACACCCTGGGCTCAGCTTGATTTTGTCGAATCCTCCCGATAGGGTCGAGCCCGTGTCCCCACTTCACGGCAACTGAGGATTATGTCCATGGCTGAACGTCGAAACCTCGTCTTTATCTGCACGGACCAGCAGCGCACCGACACCATGGCCGCCTATGGCAACGACTGGATCGAGACGCCGAACCTCAACGATCTGTCGTCACGCAGCTTTGTCTTCGAAAACGCGTACATCACCCAACCCGTCTGCTCCCCCGCCCGCGCCAGCATCATGACCGGCCTCTACCCGCACTCGGCCGGCGTGATCAAGAACTCCAACCCGCACCGCGCCAACAGCAACCTGACGCCGGACGTGCAGACCATCGCCGAGATGATCTCCGACGACTACCTCTGCGCCTACTTCGGCAAGTGGCACCTGGGCGACGACCTGTCGGCACAGCACGGCTTCGAGCGATGGCTGTCGGTCGAGGATGGCCACGATAACGACTACCCCAACTACCACAATAAGGAACACCGTTTCAGGAAATCGGACTATTTCAAGTTCCTGGAGTCGAAGGGCCACACACCCGAAGGCGATTACGAGGGCCACAAGTCGTTCACTCAGCCCCAACGCGGCTACCTGCCTGAAGAAGACGCTATGGCAACCTTCCTCGGTGACAATGCCGCCGACTTCATTCGCGAACAACAGGACTTGGACCGCCCCTTCATCCTGTACGTGATGATGTTCGAGCCCCACCCTCCCTATAACGGACCGCTGAACGATCTCTACAACCCCGATGAATTGCCGGTCGGGCCGAACTTCCTCGAAAAGCCGGCCGAGAACTTCTCGCTGTTCAGCCGGTTGCGGGCCAACTACTACCTCGACGGCGACGCTGACCAGCAGCTTCAGTCGGAAAGCGACTGGCGAGCCCTACGCGCCCGCTACTACGGTAACGTGACGGTCATGGACCGCGGCGTCGGCAAGATCATGCGGGCCCTCGATGAGTCGGGGCAGGCCGACGACACCATGATCGTCTTCACAACCGATCACGGCGACTCGCTCGGCGACCGCGGCATGTTGGGCAAACGGGCCTTCTACGATGAAGTGGCGCGCGTGCCGCTCCTATTCCACGTCCCGTGGATTTCACAAGACGAGCAACGCCTGCCAGGCCAGTTCGGCCATGTCGACCTGACCCCCACCATCCTCGACCTGCTGGGGCAAGAGCCGCCGCCGCATCTACAGGGCGCCTCACGCGCGCCCGCGTTGCGCGGTAAAACGACTCTCGAAGAGGACGACGTCTTCATGCAGTGGCACGGAGAGCCGCCTACCATCAGTCTTGGCAACCAGGGCGTCGAAATTATGGCGGGCGTGCCTTGGCGTTCGATCGTTTCGGGCGAACGACTGCCCGACGGGACCGTCCAGCGATGGAAGCTCAGTCTGTCGCCCGGCGACCAATGCGAATTGTTCGACCTCACGAACGATCCCTGGGAACAGGTCAACCTTTTCGACGAACCGTCCCACCGCGACCGCATACGCCTACTAACCGGCCGCATCCGCAACTGGCAATTCCAAAGCGGCGACACAATGCCCCTGCCAGCTGTTTAGGCGGCACGTCTCCCGGGTGAATCCCGTTTGGTTCATGCCTACCAACCCCGCACACAAATATGTTTCCCAGCCGGAAAGGACGATCAATCGCAGCGTGCGCCGACCCAAGAAACGGCTCCTTTCCTCTTCACCAACCGGCAGGCGATTCTTCTGTTCATGCCCCAGACCAGCCCACAAGCCGGGTCGTACCTTACCTTCATTTCCTGCATTCGCTCGACCCAGGGGCGACGCTTCAGATAGCGCAACCAGCTTTTTCCCGACAGCCGTCTATTCCGGAGTTGTTTTTAGTGTCCCCGGCACTTGCCGACCCTGCCCAAACGTGATTTCATAGATCATCCCATTGACCTCTGACCAGTTGCTAACCTTGCCCCGTAGTGCCACCGTATCCACACTCACGTCTACTAATTGAGAGGTCCATTCATGACCGTACCGATCACCAATCCAGCAACTCCACAAGAACACCTTCCTGAGCATGATCGATATGCAGCCGACGCCGATGATGACAGCGATATCTACGACGATTCTTACCCTATCGAACATTACGAATTGGTGTCTTCTCCTAATGATTTCAATACAAAAACCCTCATCGATTTCATAGATTCGGGAGTCGTCATCATACCGGGATTCCAACGTAATTACGTTTGGGACAACAAGCGAGCGTCTCGATTGATAGAGTCACTTATCGTAGGCCTCCCAATACCTCAAATATTTTTGTACGAACAAGCGCGAAATAAATTCCTAGTGATTGACGGTCAACAAAGGTTAATGACCATCTACTATTTCGTTAAAGAGCGGTTTCCGAAACGTGAAAAGCGAGCAGAACTCAGAGTCCGGGCTGCCGGTGAAAGCAAAATTCACGAAACGTATCTCGACAATGACGATTACTTTAGCGATTTTTTGTTAAATCTGCCAGGTAATATACCTGGTCGACCAAGCCGCCTTCATAGACGAAGATACTCCAGTTTGGAGGACGGATATCAGACCGCATTCGACCTTAGAACAATCAGGAATATAATTGTGAGGCAGATACAGCCAAAAGGAGACGATGCCATTTACGAGATTTTCAACCGCTTGAACTCCGGAGGCGTCAATTTAACACCACAGGAAGTTCGTCGGTGCATGTACGAGTCAAAGTTTTACGAAATGCTATATGAAACTAACACTCGCGAGCTTTGGCGTGATCTTGTTGGGGCACACATTCCGGACATTCATATGAAAGACGTCGAAATATTGCTTAGGGGCTTTGCCATGCTCATCAGCAGGAAAACGTACCGCCCATCTATGGTGAAGTTCCTGAACAAATTTTCCGAAGAAGCGAAGTCTTTCGACCAAAACCAACTTAAACGCCTAGAGACCTTACTCGAATCTTTTCTTCACAGTTGTAGCGATCTCCCCAAAACAGCCTTCCAAAACACCCAAGGGCGATTCAGCCCAATGATATTCGAATCCGTGTTCGTGGCCTCCTGTGCCGAACCATATGCGGAAAACCGAACCATAAGTGGAAAGATCGACGCTGAGTCCCTATCGGCACTGAAGGCGGACTCCGAATTCAGACGGGCCACTCAAAGTAAAACCTCTGCTCCAGAAAACGTCCAGACCAGGTTGTCTAGGGCCATTGATATCCTAGTGCTGAAATAATCGTCATGGTTTCTCACAGCCCATATTTTCCCATACAAGTACTAGTGCAAGAGCATGAACAATTGATTTCGTATTTAGAATCTACTGGCGATATATCCCTACAGTTTAGCGTCAAGGCTTCTTTCAGCAAGACTCTGTTGCTTTCTGCAGCAAGTTTCTTTGAGAACAGGATGGTTGCTAGCATAATTGACATATTCGAAGAAAGGACTGGGAACTCTGATGCATTAGTATCGTTCGTCCGAAGCAAGGCAGCCACGCGCCGCTACCATGACTGGTTCAGCTGGAAGGACCAAAATGCCAATCGTTTCTTTAGTGCGTTTGGAGGATCCTTCAAAGAGTTTATGTCGCAAAAACTTAATGATGACCCGGACTTAGAAAAGGCTATAAGTGCGTTTTTGGAATTGGGTCGGCTTCGAAACCAGTTAGTCCATGAGAATTACTCGGTCTTTTCATTAAACAAAACGGTGCAAGATGTCTTTGACCTATACAATTCGGCTGCGAGATTCGTCGATAGGTTTCCCGACGATATCCGGGAATACATGAACATCCCAGAGTCCCAAATGTAACGTGTCGGCCCGTGTTTACTTCACGGGGACTGTGTTCTTCCCTAACCGGCGATGGTATATCAACGGATCGCGGCTCCCCGACATTCAGGGAGCCTTGCTGCTCACCCCGGGCAACGCCCCTTTACGCCCCCGCAGTGAACTTGGCTGCCTCTTCTGAGCCGCCTGTGGCGTCGCCTTCGCTGTATGAGTGGGCGCCGGTGCCTGCCAGCGCGCCGCCTTGCACGATCAGGTATTCGTCCCGTATGGGCCGCCCGTCGAACCAGCATTCCAGGATTTCCCGGACCCCGGCCGCATAGCGTGCCTGGGCCGACAGGGACGTTCCCGAAGTATGGGGGGTCATGGCGTGGTTGGGCATGCCTCTCCAGGGATGGTCGTTCGGCGCAGGTTGAGGGAACCAAACGTCCCCCGCATACCCTGCCAACTGGCCGCTCTCCAGCGCCCTGACAATGGCGTCGCGGTCGCAGATCTTGCCGCGGGCGGTGTTGACGATGTACGACCCTCGTTTCATCTTGCTTATCAGAGCGTCATCGAACATGTGCTCCGTCTCGGGGTGGAGCGGGCAGTGGATGCTGACGACGTCACAGGCGCTGACGAGGGACTCGACAGTTTCGTGGAAGGTGAGGCCAAGCTCCTCCTCCACTTCCGGAGCCAGCCTGTGCCTGTCGTTGTAGTGGAGCTTCACGTCGAAGGGCTTCATTCTTTTGAGGACCGCCAGGCCTATTCTTCCGGCCGCTACGACTCCAACGTCCATGCCCTCGATGTCGTAAGACCTGGAGACGGCGTCGGCGATGTTCCAGCCCCCTCTTACAACCCACTCGTACTGAGGGATGTAGTCCCTTACCAACGCGAGCATCTGCATGACGGCGTGTTCTGCCACGCTGATGCTGTTGCACCACGTAACCTCGCAAACGGTGACGTTGCTATTGATCGCGGCCTGGAGATCGACGTGGTCCGATCCGATGCCTGCCGTGATGGCCATCTTCAAATTGGGGGCCTTCGCTATCCGCTCCGCCGTCAGGTAGCCGGGCCAGAAGGGCTGCGAGATGACTACGTCGGCGTCGGGCAACTCAGATTCAAATACGGAATCCGGCCCGTCCTTGTCCGAGGTCACCACGAAGCTGTGCCCCCGTTCTTCAAGAAATTCCCTCAGGCCGAGCCCTCCGGAAACCGAGCCCAACAACTCGCCGGGCGTAAAACCGAGCGAGTCAGGGGTCGGCATGGACTGGCCGTCAGGGGGATATTGGTCGATGGACGGGATATTGCACCTCTCCTGGCATAGTCCGGAGGAAAACCCGTCAGGGGGTCGTCATACAGGACACACAGAATTTTTTGGGCAGAACTGTCGGTCATTGCACCTCTCCAGAATTTGTCGTTGGCATTATATCCCCGCGCGGCCCCGATACACATCGACCAAATGGATTTGACTTGGGACGGCCAGGTCCCGTCAAATTTCGTGTAGGCGCGCAGCAAATCCCGAGACGTTGACGGCTGTCAGGTCGGACGAACACGGTGAGATCACTGCGTCCCCCCGAATCCACGGCACCGCCCTGCCCTCTCCGAACAGTGGCCTCTGTCATTACCGTCTTCTTCGTCATCTTCTACGTCAGTTCCGGGCTCGTCTCCGGCGCCAAGCTGCTGGGGACGGTGTTCGGGCTCGACGAGAACCTCGGCGTCCTCGTAACGCTAGTGGCCGTCGCGTCGTACACATTCATAGGCGGCTTTCTCGCAGTCTCCAGGACCGACGCCTTTCAGGCCATCCTCATGGTGGCCGGTCTCATAATTCTTCCAACGACGTTGATCCTGGCCACAAGCGATCCGTTCGAAGCCGGATCGGCGACTCCGGGATTCATGAATCCGTTCACCGGAGCCAACAACGATCCCATCGGCGTTGTGGTGCTGGCCTCGGCCCTCGGATGGGGCTCGGCGCGTTCGGCGCTCAGCGCGTGCTCCAAAGGTTCATGGCTATAGACAGCGAAGGCTCCATTCCCAGGAACAGGAACGCCTCTGTAGCGTGGATCATCCTTATGTACGGCTTTGCCATCCTGTTGGGGCTGGTCGCAGGCCCTGCTTTGGCGGAGATGGGATTGCTGGGCGGGACAGCCGATCCGGAACGAATCTACCTGGTGACTTCAGAGGTCTTTTTCTACCCGATATTGACCGGCCTACTGCTGACCGCACTCATTGCGGCGGTGATGAGCACCGCCGACTCCCAGTTGCCCCTTGCTTCAGCCGTAGCCAGCGATGACATGCCCTTCATAAGGCGATTGGCGCGCGCTGTAAGCGCCGGCGCGAGGGTCTGGCTGGGCCGCATTCTGCTGCTGACAATCGGAGTCATCGCCGCCGCCCTAACGATCTACCACCCCGACTCCGTCCTGAACCTGGTCAGCTACGCGTGGGGAGGAATGGGAGCGGCGTTTGGCCCTCTCACCATTATGGCGTTGTACTGGCGAAGGTTTAATTTCTGGGGGGCGCTCACTGCGATGGTCGTCGGCACTGCGGCCGCTTCCGTTTGGGGCACGTTGAGTGGAGGCCCGTGGGGCATTTGGGACATTCACCCTACCACGCCGGGCTTTGCGATAGGGGCCCCGGCCGCGATACTCGCCACCCTGTTGACACCGAGGCCGTCCAGGGAGGTCGTGGCGTTATTCGACAAGGTCAACCCCCGCACCTCGGCAAGACCTGCTCAGAGGGTAGAATAACGGTATATTTGCATTTTCGGAGAAACCACTATGACGGCGTCAGCCAACAACAATCCGCCTACGATTGAAAGCATCGCTAAGAACCAACATCGCATCATTGATGTTGTGGAGGCGCTGAGCGACGGCCTAGCCACGCTCGCCGATGCAGTAACTACAATTTCTGATGGGCAAAAGCAGTTGAACGCCAAACTTGTCGGCACTAACAAGAGACTTGACAGTTCTAACAAAAAACTTGACGGCCTTGCGGATGATATTGGCTTGGTTAAAGGCGGCCACGCTCGGAACGAAACGATACGTAATGCCAGCCTGATCGCACATCGTTTAGGCTACCAGTTCATATCAGAATTGCGCCAAGAAGCGCTTATAGGGTTCGCTGAACTCGCCAAGTCCAATGGTATTGCTGATAACGAGGCAGAAAGTTTCGCCAAAGCCGACTTGGTGATGATAGCGCAGGACGCCAACAACCAACCCGGATACATTGCGGTCGAGGTGTCCTTCACGATTAGCGACAACGATGTTCGGCGGGCAGTGCGAAACGCTGAATATCTACACAAATATACCGGAATACGATCGCACGCCGCCGTTGCCGGCGTTGACATCCTTTCGGATGCTAAACAGCAGGTCGACTCCGGCAAAGTCCATTGGTACGAAATACCGATAAGGGATATACAGCCAGCGTAGGCGATAGGTCGACGACGACGGCGATTGGCGGAGTCGGGCAACTAGGTGATTTTTGCCGGCCCCCGGTCTGGAGTTGACACAGGGTTACAGCACACGGGGTTTCGTAGGGCATCCACAAGGAGCCAGTCTCAATTTAAAAGGTGGGGAGATCGGTCGACGTTGTCCCACTCTCCGCGGGTCCCCGATCGGGGTCGGGGCTCACGGATCATGACCTGTTTCCGTACGGATGGTGACCGGTAGCGTGGACGGTTGGCGACACACAGTCCAAATTAGACGGGGTGAACCTTTGATACGCCCTCCGAGAATTGCTCTGACCCCGAGGCCAGGGAACGAGTCGCCGCGGCGGCTTAGAATGGGCGGGCGAATGGTGTGGCGGTGCGGTATGGGTTTCACCAAAGACTGACTGGCGAGTGATCATGAGACTTACTTCAAGCGTCGTAGAGATGAACGATGCGTTCGAAGCCATCGAGTCGTTTTACGAACGCGGGTGGAGCGATGGCCTGCCGATCGTTCCTCCGACGGAGGGCGCCGTCGACAAGTTCCTGCAGGCCGCAGGCATGGCGCCCGGCCATGTGCTCGGAACGGAGCCCGTGAAAGGGGGCGTCGCCACCGCCGAAAAGGTGGCGATCAACTCAATAATGGCCGGTTGCCGGCCTGAGTACATGCCAGTGGTCGCGGCGGCCGTGGAGGCGATAACCGCCGATGAGTTCAATTTGCACGCCATCACGGCCAGCACGATGGGCGCCAGCATCCTGGCGCTGATCAGCGGCCCGGCGGCCGTGGACCTTGGCGTCAATTCAGGCATATCCGCCTTCGGACCGGGGCACCGGTCGAACGCGACGATCGGACGTGCGCTCCGGCTAATAGTGATCAATCTGTTCGGCTCGCGGTCGGGCGAGATCGACAAGGCCACACTCGGCCATCCGGGCAAGTACACGTGGTGCTTCGGTGAGTTGGCGGATCGGTCTCCATGGACGCCGATTCATGCCGAAAGGGGCGTCCCAACCGACCACAGCGCGGTAACGGTGCTACCAGCCCTCAGCGCGATGCAGGTTGGCGAGCACGAGGCGAACACGCCTGAGGGCATCCTCGACGCATTCGTAGACGCCCTGTGGGCCACTGGGCCGCGGATGAACGAAGTGCTGATAGTGTTGTGCCCGGAACATATGGCATACGTAAAAGACGCCGGATGGACCAAGTCCCGCGTTGGCGAGTATCTTTACGATGTTACGCAACGCCCGGTCTCGCACTGGTCGCGTCGCGCGTCGAGGTCCGACAATGGCGGGGACGGCCCGCTAGTCAGCGCTCTTGAACGGCCGAAGTCGGCCATTGTCACGGTGGCAGGCGGAGACGGCGGCGGATGGAGCGCGGTGATCCCGACATGGTCGCACGGCCACAATGCGAAAGCGGTCACCAGACCGATTAACGCGACGGTATTGAACGCACAGCAACAGTAAGGGGGTACTACCCGATGACCAACCAGGAATCTTTACGCGTGCTGGACCCGACATTCGTCCCTGCGGTCGTGTCCCCGGGCATGGCAGACAGACCGCGGGATCTGAACGGCAAGACGGTGGGCCTGTTGGCCAACAACAAACTGAACGCTGAGGAACTGCTCGAAGCCATACATGAGGTCCTCACCGACAGTTTTTCCTTGGCGCCCGCGCACAGGGTCAATAAGGGCAACGCAAGCCGACCGGCCGACCCCAACCTGCTCGACAAGTTCGCCTCCGAGGTGGACGTGGTGATCACTGCAAACGGGGACTGAGGGAGCTGCTCATCGTGCAGTCTGCACGACTCGATCGAACTCGAAAAGCGAGGCGTCCCCGCAGTGGCCATATGCACGGAGCCGTTTGAAACCAGCGCTCGCGCCATGGCAAACCTGGGCGGCATGCCCGACTATCCGTTCGCTGTCGTCGAGCACCCGATTGGAAGCCTCACGCCGGAACAACTGCATCAACGGGCCATAGAGGCAGCGCCTCAGGTGATAAGGACGCTGCTCGCCCGCCCGGATTGAGGGAATAAGCTGAAGGGACGGCTAAGTTCGAAACAGGTTCAGGAACCGGTCCTCGTACTCATCGAACAGGCCCCACCGCTTCAGTTCCCGCATAACCTCTGACGGTTCGAATCTGCCCTGCCTGGCGCCTTCGATCATCCGCTCGACGCGTCGGCGGGCATCTGCCGGCACGCCGTCGGCCATGTCCATCATGCCGGCGGATCGCATTTGTGCAACGTTCTTGCGAGCCGAATCGTTGGTCAACTCGTAGATGAACTTGATCAGCGAGACGTCCCATAATTCGTCGATGCCGATGATTACCGCTTCGAGCCCCGATTCGCGGGCGTCCAGGTCGCGGGCAATCCGTCCCGCCACCTCGTCGACGCCGCCCGACACTATGTCCATCCCGCCCGGCTCGTTCTTGTACGAATAGAGAAGGCCCGGCGAATCGGGACCCTGGGACCGGGAGAGATGCTCCAGGAACTCCCGCGCCCCTGCGCTGAACGTCTCGGTATTGAGCAGGAAGTAGGGAGTTACCACCTGCGGCCGTTCCGCCTTCACAACTCCCCCGCGAACTACCGTTTCTACGGTCTGTGCAGGATTCACCTCCTGAAAAGCCGGCTCGGTCACAAGGTGGTACCGGATTTTGGTCACACCGAACGTATCAAGTGACTGCCGCGGCGGACGAACCACTCGAGTGCGTTCGAGGACCATGTCGAATCGGGGGTCTTGTCTTCGTTGTTTCACAATGTGAATACTAACGGCTTTCGAATGGGATGACGCAAGCCGTATGGCAGTGAAAACCGGTCGCGCTGATCATGTGCCGGCTGGCCAGCCCGCGGTGGGGGTACTGAATGGTTTCGGCGTTCGGGAATCGCTGGGCTTTGTCCGCCGCCTCGTCTGTGGGATAGAACAGGCTATCCGGCCATGAGGGCTTCGATATTCGCTCTCATTTGATCGAGATATTCGCTATAGGAGGTGTTTTGGTAGGAGAGTTGATTCTGGCTGTCGGACGTCTCATACCACGCAAAGTGGCCTGGATCGGATTGAAATGCAGCGTCCTGCGGGTCCACCTCGACCAGCCTGAAAAAGTCCTCGACGTAACGGGCGCCGGTCATCCGCCAGGACGGGCCGCCGCTGACTATGTGGGACCGGCCTGTCGGCACGGAGGGGTCGGATGCCGCAATCAATGCCGAAACCGCGTCGTCACGGTGTACAAACTCGATCTGCTGATCGGGTAGGAAAGGCCACTCGGACGGCGGCTCCTGAAAGACCGGCACCGACACGCCGCTGATACGCAAAGCTATCCAGTCGAGGCCCGACTCCCGGACAATCATCTCGGACTCGGCCTTCGAGTGGGCGTAGTGGTCGTCGGGCGTCATGGGATCATCCGCTGTGACGATGCGGCCGGGCTGCGATGGATGACCGTAAACGCTGACGGATGAACTGAACACGACCCTGGCGCCGGGCGACAATCGGGACACGCCGTCCAGCAGGACTCTCGTGCCCTCCACGTTCACGTGGTTGGTCAGCTTCGGGTTCGCTTCGGACAAGGGCGGCAGGATGGCAGCAAGGTGAATCAACGATTCCACCCCGTCAACGGCTGCCGCCAAATCGGACGCCGAAGTGATATCTCCCGCCGCTACCTCGATTTCTGGGTCTGAATCGAACGGCGAAAAATCTGCGGAGGGTAGATCGAACGCGCGAATTCGCTTGCCGGCGTTTCGCAATTCCTGGATCACCAGACGGCCCATGCTGCCAGCGCCGCCGGTGACCAGTATCGGTCGGCTCAAGTCAGGACGGCGCCCGGTTGGTCGAGCCTGCCCGACATCTCCGCAACAATGCCCTCAAGGGCATCGATCGCCGCCGCGCCGCCGCCGTTCTCCAGACTGGCGGCCGCTTTCTTCGCCTTGTTTGCGAGCGGCACGCCGGCCAGAGACTTGAAGAAGAATCTCTCCCTCATGCCTTCCATTTGTTCGGCTGCGCTCAACAAGCGCGTCGCGTCGCCGTCGTCAAGGGATTGTGCGGCCGCCCTGGCACTTGCGACGGCCGCGTCCAGAAAATCCTGAGCGCGTGACATGGTTATTAATATTCTCCCTGCCGTTTATTGAACTCTATTGGCCTCTCACCACGTGCGGGAACGACGGCCACTGCCGTGCGTTAATCGTTTAAGTGCCTCACCACCTCTTCACCCGGGTGCCAGGCTTCGCGGGAGGCCGCCTTTTTGATCGGGATGTGCGTTCCGTCGCCGTGGTAAGGCGAGTGGGAATCAGCCGAAACCTGTGGGCCGTCGTGCAGCTTGACGGCTTCCATATCGACCTCTTCAAGGCGGTCATATCCAAGGCCGCCATGGCGGTCCACCGGGAACGGCTGGAACTTCTCGAACAGCCGCTGGTAGCGGAGCCTCGTCGGTCGCGGGTCGAGCGGGAAGCGGAACTTGTCATTGCCGGCTGGGCTAACGTCCACCATGGTGTAATCACGGCTGCCGAGTCCGATCACCACGCCGGTGTTGATGGTCGTCTGTTCGCTGAGGCCCTCGATCGCCGCGCCTGCGAGATCGAACTTTCGATCGCCGGGTGCATCTACTCCCATCTCCTCGCTCAGTGAGCCCGGAATGCCCGGCGCGTGTCTGGCCTTGTCGACGCACGCCTGGTCGATTGCGACCGGATCGGTGCTGGCAAATACGCCCAGGTGGGGAACAATCGGCACGTCGGAGAATCCGGCGCAGTCGCACTTCGGTGATACGTCGATCGCCAGGTTAATGAACCCGACCTTTGGAACGGTCTTGGTAACCGCCAGGGCGGCATCCGCGATGGCGATGTCTGTAGCGTCGAAAAGATCCTGCGAGGGCTCGAAAATACCGCGGGGATTCATGACGCCAAGGCACCCGAGGCACCCTATACAGTTTTCTTTGTCCCAGGCGATCTTCTCGTCATCGGTGATCTTGAACAGACCGTGCGGGCAGCAGTCCTCGATTATGTTCCATTCGGGGTCCCTGTCCTTGCCGGCGAACGCATCGGGGTTGAAGTTAACAACGTTGCCGATGCCGTACCGCGGGTGTCTGCCCATATGCACGTTGAACTTGCCGCGCTTCGACTGCGCTCCGATTCCGAGGTTCTTGATGGCCCCACCGATTACGCCCATCCCGTGGCCCTTGAAGTGGCTCAGGGTGATAAGCACGTCGGCGGCTGCAATAGCCTGTGCCACGTAGGCTTCCTTGAGCAGGTAGCCCTCCGGAATGTCGACCCGATAATCACTGGTGCCGATGTAGCCGTCTGCGCAAATGAACGGGCAGCCCAGAGTCGCAGACGTGAATCCGTTGCGGGCCGCCGTTTCGAGCAGATCGAGTTCGTTGGCACGGCTGGCAAAGGGACCGTACGTCAGCGTTGTGGTGTCGCAAACAAAAGGCCGGCCCCCGACCTCCTTGACCCTGTCGGCTATGGCTCTGGCGTATACGGGCCGCAGATATGCGCTGCTGTTCCATTCACCGCAGTGCACCTTAATTGCAACCACGTCGCCGGGTGAAATGAGCTTGTCGAGCCCTGCGGCATCGAAAACCGTCACCGTCTTCGCGATTAAACTCGTATCTGCGGAATCGCTCCTGGCATCCATAAAGTAAACAGACGGTTCCATCGAAGCCTCCTGACGCATCTCGCTTTGTCCTGCATTCAGCAAGTGGAACTATACCCGACCAGAGTTCAACGGGCGCGTAATTATGGAAAAAGGACCGAACCCTTGTCTACGGGATTCGGGGAGCGTCCACTATGCCGCGCTCAAACAGGCGCGCGATTTTACCTTCGTCGCGGTTGGCGATTTCCCGCAGGATCTCTGCGGTGTGTTCGCCAAACCGGGGAGTCGGCCGGCGAATAGACGCTGGCGTGTCCGAAAACTTCCATGGGAAACCCAGGGACGGGTGCTTCCCTACACCCGCCGAGTAGTCGATATCGACGAAAAATCCGCGCTCCTTGTAGTGTGGATCGTCCAGAGCCTCGGCCATGCTCATCACGGCGCCGGCCGGTACCCCCGCGTTCTGGAGAGCGCTCATCGCGCTGACGGGGTCACGTTGGGAAGTCCACCACTCCACTATCTGTTCGGCAGCGGAACGGTTTCTTACGCGAGCTTCCAGAGTAGAAAACCGTTCGTCCTCCAGTAGGTCCGCGCGGCCGATGGCCTTTAGCAACGAACGCCACTCCTGATCGCTCGTCACCGAAACGGCGATCCAGTTGTCGTCTCCCTTGCAACGGAAGCATCCGTGCGGCGACCATGCGGGGTGGCTGTTGGCGCTCGGATTGGGGGTTTTCCCCGTCTCGGCCAGCTCGATCAACGGTTCCGGCATCGCAAACGTGATCGCTTCCCGTTGGGCCAGTTCGATGTGTTGTCCGTCGCCGGTTGCGTCACGATGCCAGAGAGCAGTCAGGATCGCCGAAACGGCAAACAGTGCCACCGTGGGATCGGGGTAGAACACCCCCGTCGACATCGGCATGTCGGGTTCGTATCCGGTGATCGCGGCAAGTCCGACGAGGCACTCCTGCTGCGGCCCAAAGGCGACGAACCCACTGTCCGGACCGGTCGTTCCGAACGCGGGCATCGAGATCATCACCAGGCCAGGTTTTACGCTCCTGAGTTGCTCGTAATCGATGCCCAGCCGTTGCGTCACGCCGACGCTGAAGTTCTCGATAACCACGTCGGACACAGCGACAAGCGACTTGAGGATTTCGACACCCTCCACAGTCTTCAGGTCAATTGCGATGTCGCGTTTGTTGCGGTTGTATTCGACGAATCGCCCCGTCCGGTTATACGGCTCATCACCCGGGTCGCCGTTCGGATATACGCCCCCGGATATGGCGCTCGGGTCCATCGTCCCGCGCTCGGGGTCGGGACGATTCGGCCCCTCCACCTTGATCACGTCGGCGCCAAGATCCCCAAGGATGCGGGTCGAATATGGGCCGGACCAGACCTGGGAAAGGTCGACTATGCGGATTCCGTCGAGTGGTCCCATGTGGTTATACGACCTTCTTTTCAACCAGTCTGTCGAATTCGTCGGTCCCCACTCCGAGTTCATCGACAAACAAGTTGCGGGTGTGTTCGCCCAACACCGGCGCCGGTCTGTTCGACCAGTCCATTCGTTGCGCACGGTAGGGTCGCGACGGTATGCCGATCTCGCCGCCGTCGTTCAGCCTGGTCTTCTCGAAATAGTCTCGCGATCTGAGGTGTTTGGAGTTGACTACGTCGTTCGCGTCGGCAACGTACGCGGCGGCCAGTCCTTCCGACTGCGCGCGCTCGTACACCTCCACTTTTGGCCGATCCGCCAGCCATTCGGTGAAAACCCGCTCAAGCATGGCAATATTGGCGGCCCTGCCCTGCTCCGTTGCAAGTTCCGGGTCGCCCAACTCAGGCTGGCCGATCATCTTCACAAACGGCGGCCACCAGTCACGACGCCCTCCCCTTCCGCCGACGATTACCCACCCGTCGGCGCACATACGGAGGCCGCCCGGAAACTGGGCCTTGTTCTCCCCTCGCGCCGGCGACTCGCCAGTGTAGGTCTGCTTTTTTAGGGCGGACCCCGCGACGCTCATCCAGGCCTCCGCAATCGAAACATCGATAAATTGCCCGCGGCCGGTTGTGTTACGGACGATGAGGGCCGCCATTGCGGCGAGGTATCCATGAAGCCCACCGTGAATCTGGGCAAAGTGTCCGCCCTTTTGCAGCGGGGGCATATTCGGTAGGCCGGACAATTTCATCTCGGCGCTCATCGCGTGCAACACTATCTCGGTCGCCGCGAATTCTGCGTACGGACCGGTACTACCAAAGGGCGTTATTGCGACGTGAACCAGGCGCGGGAATCTCTGCCCGAAAGCCTCGTGATCGCCGGTCGCTGAATGCAAGTCGCCCGCTCTTGTACCGTCGACAAGAACGTCGGTTTTGGCCAGCAGCCGTTCCAACAGGCGGGCCCCTTCAGCAGTGCCGGTGTCGAGCGTGACACTGCGCTTCGACATGTTCATGTAGTGAAAATAGCCGGGAGATTGCCCGAACCGGTGCGACTCGGCATCCGGCCCGGTCCTGCGGGCGTCCCCGTCAGTTTGGGGCGATTCCACCTTGATCACATCAGCGCCCTGGGCGGCGAACATTTTTCCGGCGAACGACTCCGCGATGCCCTGCCCCAACTCCACCACGCGCACTCCCGATAGGGACGGCCTGACCGTCGCGTGTGGAGGCACCGTCACGCCAGGCCGAGTTCGGCGGCTTCAGCCAGGGTGTTGCGGGCGCGTTCGACAACCGGAACGTCGACCATGGCGCCATCGAGGTCCAGTGAGCCTCTGCCATCTGCAGACGCAGCGTCCCAGGCGGCCATCACGCGCCGTGCATACTCGATCTCGTCCGGCTGAGGCCCGAACAGTCGCCGAATCGGTTCGAGTTGCGCCGGGTGAATGGCGAATTTGCCCTTGTACCCCAAGCGCGCAGCCTCGGCGATATCCGACTCCAAACCCGTCGAGTCCCGAAAATTGACGTACGGCGTATCCAGCGGTGTCACGCCTGCGGCATGGGCCGCCAGGGCCACAAGGCTCCTCGGGAACTGCACCTCTTCGCCTGACGCCGTTCGCCTGATTCCCACGTCTCGCGTGTAGTCCTCCGCGCCGAACGTGATGGCGACGACCCTCGCTGAAGCGCGGGCGATGTCATACGCGTGCAGGACCGCGGCCGCCGTCTCGATCCATGGGATCAGGAGCGTTTGACCGGCAGGCAACCCGGCTTTTGCTTCGGCCGCGTCGAGGAGGCCGCTGTACTCCGCAATGTCGTCCCGGCGAGGTGATCTTGCCGACGCTGATTGCGAATACATCCGGCTGTACAACCGCCGCGATGTCGTCCTCCGTGAGCCCGGTGTCGAGCGAATTTACCCTGACTATGACCCGCTGACCGGACTTTGCCAGCGCCGGGATCATTTCGGCGACAAGGTCCCTCGCAGCCGGTTTTTCGGCCATGGGGACCGAGTCTTCGAGGTCCGCCACGACGGCGTCGGTCGCGAAACCGGTCGCTTTCTCCAGCATCGAACGCCGATTGCCTGGGACGAATATCGGGTTGCGAACTCTTGCCCGTCCGTTAGAGCTCATTTGGCAAAGGTGTCCCGTTTATGTCGCGGAATGGAGTTCATCGAGCCAATCGCTCACGACGGCTATGAACCGCACCGGATTGTCTCCCGGCACAAGGTGGCCCGCGCTTTCAACCTCGACGACCTTGCAGTTCTGCATGCGGGTCGCCATCTCGGTCGCTGTCTCGCGGGCAAGGATGTCGCTCTCCACCCCGCGTACCACGAGCGTGGGACGGGAAATGTCCTCGAGCCTTCGCCACTGTTCATCACCCGACACGGTCTCGCGGGGGCGATCCGGTCTCCTCAACACGCGGTCGTATTTCCACGTCCACTTACCGTTGGGGGCCTGACGGACCTTGTGAATCAGCGTGTCCCGGACCTCCTGCACACTGCGCCGCGGGTTGTACTGGTGGATGCGCTCGACAAACTCTTCCCACGTGTCGAGTTCGTCCGGAAGAGTGACAAAGTCCATGATGCGCCTGCCGCCGGACTGGCCGACACGAGGAGCCTTAGGCCAGGTAGGTCCGGAGTCTACGATGACCAACCCGAGTACATTCGACGGTTGGCGTGAGGCGTACACGTACGACGTGCGGCCGCCCATCGACAGGCCGACGAGGGTAACGGGAACACCGCGAAACTGTTCGACGAACCGGCCGAGATCGCGTTGGTGGGCGGCCGTGGCGTAGTCAGCGTCCGCCGCCCAATCGCTATCGCCGTGACCGCGTGCGTCGAGGCTGATGACCCGGTATTTTTGGCCCAGGGCCAGGGCTGTGTAGTCCCACGAGTGGGCGTTTTGCGCAAAGCCGTGCAACAGGATTACCGTCGGCGCGTCCTCAGGTCCCCAGTCCAGGTAGCTCAGTTCCAGTTCGCCGGTATCGAACTTGCGTTGCGTCGGAGCCAATTCGGCGTCAAATGGGACTCCGGCCTTTTGCGCCGCTTCGTAGAGAGTAGCCATAGTCGAAATGTATACCGGGAACGGGTGCTAGTCGAACGTCAACTGCTGGTCGACAACGACCACGTCTTGTCACACTTAGCGAGTCAGGTTACGAGGGAACGTCTTCCCCTTACCGCATATCGCATGCAGCGGGTAAGATCGCTTTCAACACGGCCAGCCGGGCAATAGTCCGTCAGATAAGGAACGATGCGAATTGGAAACTGTCGAGGAAAAGCGGTGGGAGTTCGACGCCGTGGAGGTGGGCCAGAAGGGAACACCGTTCACCGTAGAGGTCACGAACGACCTGATATCGAAATACGCGCAACGCGTGCGAAATCCCAACCCGGCCTACCAGGCGGTGGACGAGCAGGTCCTCGCCATGCCCACAATGGTGATCGCCGCCGCTCCACTACGTCGATTTGACGTGGCAGAGGCGAACGGGTTCGTCGCACTGGAACTCGTAAAGGATTCTCCCCGTCAGACGCCGTTCGCCAAGTGCGAGTTGCGGTGGCACAGCCCCATGCGCGCTGGCGACACCATAACGAGCGTGTGCAGCGTCATCGACAAGTACGAACGCCGGGGCAGCAAGTTCGTGACGTTCAGGGTCGAAGCCCGAAACCAGCACGACGAGTTGGTGGCAGAGTACGACTACACGAGTATCTTCGAGTACGCGAAGGGCCAGAAACAGGCGGCCGACCAGGGCAAAGCCACGGAGGTTTCCCGGCAATGAAAAACCAGCACGTGACCTACGATTCGATAGCCGTGGGCGACAAGATTCCGTCGTTCGAGACCTTCGAGACCCAGGAGACGATCGACAACACCCGGATGCCGGAGATCACCGCCAGACCCCCGAGGCCGAATATCCACACCGACCCCGAATTCGCCAAGAAGGGCTTGTTCGCCGGAACGGTAAACGGCGGCGTCATCACGATGGCCTACGTCACGACCATGTTGGAACGCTGGTTTCCCGCAGCGAGTTTCTACGAAGGCGGCAGGCTCGAGTTCAAGGCCATTCAGCCGTTCAGGCCGGGCGACGAGGTGGAGTTCACCGGTACCGTGACTGCCAAGCGACGCGTCAACGGCAAAGGCCTCATCGACTGCGAAATCAAGGGCACAAACCAGCTTGGCCAGATCATGGGAGTCGCCACGGCCACCTTGTCCCTATAGGTTCCCGCGGCAGGTCCTGCCTCAGATAACGTCCCGGGAACGCAGTTCGGCGAGTTCGGCCGCGGACTTGTTCAGCAGTTCGCCAAGAATCTCGTCCGTGTGGGCCCCCAGGTCCGGCGGGGGTTTTTCAATGCAGGGAGTCCGGCCGTCGATCCGCGCCGCCGCGCCGGGGTACAGGTCCAGATGCTCGTGCTCGAGGCGGCGCCAAAAGTCGGGCGAGGGCACGTCCTCTATGTCCACGACGTCCGAATTCCGAGTAACAGGGGCGGCAGGCACACCGGCTCGTTGTAGCCGGTCGGCCAACTCCCAGGCGTCCTGCGGGGCGGTCCACGCTGCAATGCATTCGTCAAGCTCTTGACGTTGACTCAGGCGGCCACTCAGGTCTGAAAAGCGGCCGTCGTCTGTCCACGATTCGCCGCTTGCCACGCTGCACAGGCCATCCCACTCCCGCTCGTCTCCAACAGCGATCGATATCCAGCGGTCCTCCCCGCGGCACGGGTAGACGCCGTGGGGCGACGCCGTGGAGCTTGTGTTGCCGACGGTCGCCGCAACCGTGCCGTTGAGCGAATACTCCAGTACCGCCTCCCCGATCATGTTGACCATGACCTCCGCCTGCGACAGGTCGATACGCTGGCCTCGGCCAGTCTCTTCCCGCCTGTACAGCGCCATCGCTATGGCAGCGGCGCCGTGAACCCCGGCGACCGGGTCCGGCCAGATGTTCACCGAGTTGCGCGGGGCGCCGCCCTCGTAGCCGGTCATGGACGCCACACCCGCGTAGCCTTCGATCGTGGCGCCGTTACTGACGTATCTCGAGTGAGGACCGGTGCTGCCGAATCCAGGCATGGAAATCATGATGATCCCCGGGTTTATCTTGGACACGACGTCGTATCCGAGCCCGAGCCGGTCCAATACGCCTGCCGAAAAATTGTCCGCTATCACGTCGCAGTGTCGGACCAATTCCCTGAATAGCGCCTTCCCCTCTTCGGTCTTGAGGTTGAGGGTCAGGGACCGCTTGGAACGATTGAGCTTCAACCAGTTTCGCCCCTTGTTGTATATCTTTGCCCCGTCAACGTCGTGATCGACCGAAATCACACCGCGCCACGCATCCATTCGTTTCCACCACTCCATCTTCAGCACGTCGGCGCCCCAGTCTCCAAGGACCATGGTCATGGTGGGACCGGCGAGACGATGGGTGAGGTCGAGGACTCGAACGCCATGAAGCGGCAGTCGGCCGGGAGCGGCCGGTTCGACTCCGCTGGACCTGCTTGTGCGTCCGGAATCTCGGCGGGACTCAACCATGCGGTTGTCGCGGCCGAGCGCCGGCGCCGCGCCAAGTTGGCCGGCAGGCGATTCGCCTGGCACGAATGGAGGACCCGGGAAATCGACATTGCCGACGCCTGGAATCGAAACCGGCCTGAAGAATCCTCGTTTCCTCAGGTGAACCGAATTGGCGACGGCTTTGGCGTTATTGACCTTCGTAAACAGCAGGCGCCTGGACTGCGCCTGAATCTCCACGTCATCTGCTCGCTTGGTCGAGAGCCATTCGCGCACTTCTTCCTTGAGCACACGTTCGTTGGAGTGGAATCCCTTTTGGGTGGCGAAACGCGGATCGCCGGCCAATTCCGGCATCCCTATCAGTTCGGCAATCGCGCCGATCTGAAAGTAGTACAGCGTCACGGCCACATGTCCATCGATGCACGGCAATACGGCCGATGCGTGCTCGCGTTTTTCGTCGGCCGGTTCGTCCGCCGCCGCGGACGTGCTGTAGTCAGACATGTGCGTAAAGAACTTGGTAGCGGACTCGACGGTGGATGTGTCGATGTGACAGCCGTTACCGTCTTTGCGCGAGCGGTAGGCCGCGAACATCGTCAGCGCGCAGGCGTGGGCCCCGGCCATATATTGGGCCTGGTAGCCCCCCGCCTTTAGAGGCGGACGGCCCCGTCCCCCGACCAACGACATCAGGCCGCTCATGGCGTAGAGGTTCAGCTCGGTGGCCTTATATCCACGGAATTTGCTTCCCGGCGGAGCAGTCGGGATCGAAGTTACTACGAGGCTGGGGTTGAGGGACCGCAATGACACAGGGGAGATGTCAATCGACCCAAGGTACCCCGGTTGGAAATCCTCTAACAACACGTCGGAAGTCGAGGCGAGTTTCTGAACGGCGGTCCTGCCAACATCGGATTCGATATCGAGTTCGACGCTGCCCTTGTTGGCGTTCAGGTAGGCGAACAAGACAGATTCCTGCTGGCCGTTTTCGTCGCTGTAAAACGGCGGCATCACCCGTAAGGGGTCGCCGTCGCCGGGCCGCTCCACCTTGATGACTTCGGCGCCGAAGATGGCAAGCAGCCTGGTGCAATAGCCGCCCGCAATGCCGCGTGTCAGGTCCAGAACGCGCATTCCGGTCAGCGAAGGCGCCGCGGTTGATTCAGGTTTATTCATCTTGGGTGGCGACGGTCGCAATCCCTGGCCGCGGTCGTGAACCCTCAAATACTGGGCCTGCCATACAACGGCCACAATCGTACGAAATTTTTGTCGCTCATGGGATGTTTGCTAGAATCCGCCAACATTAACACTGGGGGTTTCGCAATTGACTTTCAAACTCGGATATTCAACTTACGCGCTGGGAGGCGTTGACCCGTTTACGGCCATACGCAAGTCCAGGGAAATCGGCTACGAAGCGATAGAGATATGTGTCAAAGAAGAATGGCCCACCGCGCCGGTGCGTTTTGGCAGCGACGAGCAGAAAAAGCTGGCAAGTCTTTCTCAGGAACTGGGTTTCCCGTCACCCATCCTCTTTGGCTCTATCAACGTTTGCGCAACTGGCGATGAACAGAGCGCCATGCTGGATGACGCAAAGGCCAAGTTTGTCCTGGCTCAGAACGTACATTACGACGACACCCCGATATTGGTAACCACTACGGCCGGCCACGGGGCTCCGGCGTGGGACACCGGCAAGGAACAGATTCGCGACTCATTCCTTCGATTGGCCGACGTTGCGGCAGAATACGATGCAATTATCGCGATAGAGGCTCACGCCGGCACAGACTTCGAAACGCCCGAAAAGGCCGCCTGGATCATCGAGCAGACGCAGCATCCGAACCTCAAGCTCGACCTGGACATCAGCCACTTTTACGTCGAGGGCGCCGAAGTGGTCCACAGCGTCGATCTGTGCGCCCCTCACTCCGTAATGGTCCACATCAAGGACGGGTACAAGGACGAGGAAGGCATCCACTACTGCCTGACCGGCGCCGGAACGATAGACATTCCACAATTCCTGACGGCTCTCCGAAACAACGGAATCGAGGAGATGCCGGTCTACGCCGAGGTGAGCATGCAGCAATCGGGGCAACCGGACTATGACCCCTGGTGGACCGCCCAGTTCTGCTACGACGCGTTGGACAAGGCGAGGAAAGCGGTCGGATAGATAACCCGGCCGGCCACGATTGGCCCGGCTGTGCGCAGGTTTGGCCTCCCGCGGTAGCCAGCCGTCTAACCATGGTCGCCCCGGCAGTCTGAAAATCGAACGGAACCCAAATGCGTCCTATCGGCATTCGCACGATTAACCACCAGTCGATGCCCTTCGTGGACAGGGACCGGGCGCTTACCTTTTGGCGCGACCTGCTCGGGCTTAAGTTGGTGCCCGCCCAGGAAGGCGGGGGTGGAGACAGCCTGATCTGGCTCGAGGCGGCCGACGGCACGATGGTCCACCTCCTTCGGCGCATGCCGGAGAACCCGCCCAATGTCCACACCGCTTTTGAGGTCGAGGACTTCGACCGCGCCCTCGAAACCATGCGCGAAGCCGGTTTCGAGATCATCAAGGGACCCGTCGAGCGGGACGACGGGCAAAGGGCCTTCTACGTATACGACCCCGAAGGCAACCGCATCGAGTTCACCACCAAGAGCGGCTTGAGGGCATCGGACCGCGTGGTGGACGAGGACGGCAACACGCGGACACCTTGACCCGAGGGCGCAGGCCGCGCCGGGCGAACAACGACGGCGCCGACGGCCGCGTTCACAGCATGGCCTCGTTTAGCCTGACGCCAAATCCCGGCGCGTCCGTCAACTGCACGCACCCTTCTGCGGGCTGAGGCGCGTCGAGCCACACCATGTCCCGCGGGTCATTCCTGCAACCCATCACCATCTCGGCGAGTTGGTGACAGCCCGATCCGGCGATGAAGTGCAGACCCCACGGCTCGCCGCCTCGATGGGGCACAACCGGGACTCCGGCCTCGTTCGCGAGGTCGAGGATTCGCAGCCCGGCTGTGATGCCGCCGCACCACGTGATGTCGGGCTGCCATATGTCCAACGCTCCGGCCTGCGCGATCTCGCGAAATCCGTGGTGGGTGAACTCGTGCTCGCCACCGGCAACGAGCGTCGGCCGCACCCTGCCTCTCAACTCGGCATGTCCAGCCAGGTCGTCCGGCGTCAGGACATCCTCGAACCAATGCACTCTGAGATCCCGCAGGCGCCTCGCCATCTCAACCGACACGTCGAACGTCCATGTCATATAGGAATCGATCATGACGTTTGCATCGGGTCCCAGAATTTGGCGCACTTCGGCCACCCGCTGTTCCGCGCTGTCGTAGTCCGATTCCTCGCTTGTCCATCGATGGGATATTTTTTGCCCGGTGATGCCGAGTTCGGCGTACCAGTCTGAATCGGGTCCGGTCGCGTATGCGGGGACCGAGTCCCGGCGCGGACCGCCGATCAAGTCCCGCACCGGACGCGACTCAGCGCGCCCGAGCGCGTCCCATAACGCCAGATCGACCCCGCTCAGCGCCATGATGGCGATACCCTTGCGGCCGTACGGTGTGGAAGCCTCGTAGAGACGATCCCATATGGCGGCAATGTCGCTTGGGGAGTCGACCCGCATGCCCTCCGTAAGCTCGGCCATGTGCCGGTTGATGATTTCGACCGCGGCCACACCACCTCCGCCATAGCCGAGTCCAACGACCCCCGCGTCTGTCTCGACTCGCACCACGATCTGCCAAAAATGTATGCGCCAGGACGGCGGCACATGCCGGTAGCGGGGATATAGGGCCTTGAGAGACGTGATCTTCATGCGGTTACAAATCTCCGGATGCGGCATATATTGACTGTGTCGCCAATTCTGTAGTGGCGGGTTTCAAGAGGGTGTTTCATAATGTTGAGACCACCTGAATCACGATCCATTGGATTACGGTTTTCGCCAGAATTATGAGATATGGTGCCATATTACAATCTCGTCATTCCCGTGAAAACAGGAATCTCGTCGCATGGCGTTCGACACGAAAATGTGCGAAGGACTTATGAAACACCCTCTTCAAACCCGCCTTCGGCCTCGTCAACCGGCGGGATTTTCGGCGTCCTAATTCGGCACATATTGACCGTGCCGCCAATTCTGTAGTGGCGGGTTTCAAGAGTGTGTTGCACAAACTCGAAACCTCTGGGAACCCCCGCCTTTAGATTCCCGTTTTCACGGGAATGACGGGATTTGCCACCGTATTACGTTTTGATGACAAGGTCGATATCGTAAATCGTCGCGCATCTAAGGGTCGACTCTTGAGAGGAGACTTTTGAAACAGGCTCTTCAAACCCGCCTTCGTCCTCGTCAACTGGCAGGGTTTTTGGCGTCCTCAGATCATTTCCCGGGATCGTCCATGATATATGTGCGTACCCTGTTCAATTCACCCTCGCCGCGCATCACGTGGTCGTAGAATCTGTGTTGCCATATGGGTGTGCCGGGTGACACGAACATCTGATTGATATTGTCGGCAGAGGGTGGGTTGCAAACCCACCCCTACACCGCTGGATTTGTCCTCGTGGCCATCGGTTGGTCAATCAACCCTTGGCGTAACCGTGCCGTAGACGCCATCGTAACCCGGTTCAACATCTACTCGTCCTTCCCGCACGGCCGACACGGCTTGGGCGAGACGGGGTCCGGAGATGCGGTCAAGGTCGTCGACTGCCGCGGATGTGAGGACGTTCAGCTCCCCGGCGAACTCGTCTACAAGCGCCTTGTAGTGCCGATCTACCGTTTTTGTGGCGGGTCCGACTGAAAGGCTGAACGAAAGTAGTTCCCGTAGTGGAACAAGTGACCGAAACGGCGGCCGACCGTTCGGGCCTCTAACCAACCCATCATCAACCCGCTTGGTGGAGTCGGGTCCCGCCGCCAGCGCGTTAACACGGTTCAGCACTCCGAGCGTGAGCGGCTTGCGGCAGACCGGGCATGTGGAAATCGGTGTGTCCACGCCGCCCGGCTCGAACCGGACCCCGCATTTTCGATGGCCGTCAAGGTGGTACTTCCCGTGGCCAGGGTGAAATTCGACCGTCTCGATGATGTCCTCGTTTCCAACCGCGGCGGCTAGTGACGTGAAGTTAGGTTCTGCGCGGAACACGGTCAGTTCTCTGCCCATGTTTCGCGGTGAATGTGCGTCGGAAAACGACACTATCGATCGCGAATCGACGTCCGGCACTCTCCAGTTCATGGCGGGTTCGCTGGACAGTCCGGTCTCTATGGCGGGTATGCGGTTCGCGGCGTCTCCAAAGCACTCTTCGGCCGAATCGAATCCCGACTTCGACCCGTACATGCCGTACCAGGGTGTCCACACGTGGGCCGGAATCACAACGCACCGTTCGTCGGCGTCCCACGCAGTCCGCGCCACGTCTCTCGCAGACATCTTCAGCATGGGCCGCCCGTCGGAGGCCAGGTTCTGTACCTTGGCGAGACGACTGTTTATGTATTCAACGGCCCCAAAATCGGGCGCCCAGATCAGAAGGTGCACCCTGCGGCTCTTGTCGTCCTGACGCCATATGCAGGAAACCTCGGTGGCGAGGACGAACATGGCGCCATACGCCGTGTAAACACCTTCGTCGTATTCGGTAAGTTCGGCGCGCATCTCGGCCAGCCACGCCGGATGCGTGAAGTCCGGCGCAGCGAGCAGGTCGATGCCCTTTGCCCGGCCGCCGTCGGCCAACGCGAGGAGATCGAGAGACCGGCTGGTCGCCAACGAATAGCGGGAGTGGAGATGGAGGTCGGCGACAATGCGATAGGGTGCCACCCTGCTAGTTTAGCCGCCCGCAGATTCCGCCGATTCGCGCAATTCGCGCCTTTCGTGGAGCGTCCTCAGCAGGTGCAGGCCGAGCAACATGCCCGCCCCGGCGAGAGCGAACGCAGCCACTGCGACCTGCGCTCCGTATACCTCCGCCAGCGCTCCGACCAGCAAGCCACCCACCGGCTGCATTCCGATCACGAGGAACCGGAGGCTGAGCACTCGTCCCCTCATAGAGTCCGGAACCTCCATTTGAACCCCGGTCATGTTGTTAACCATGAACGCGGTCATCGCCATAGAAGTAAGCGTTATCAGCACGACCGAAACCGGAAACCAGGATGACGCCGCGAAAGCGGTTAGCGTCAATGCGGCGATAACGCCCGAAGCGATGGCGATCTTTCTCTGGTCGAACCTGGGGCCGAACGCAACCACTGCAAGCGAACCGACGAGTGAGCCGCATCCGGCGGCGAGGACGAGGTTGCCCAGGGCGGCTGGTCCGACGTCGAGCACCTTCGCAGCGAATATCGGCATGAGCGCCTGAAACGGACCTATGGTGAACGTGACTATCAACGCGCCGACCATCATGGTCCTCAGCGCGGGCGACTCAAATGTGAATGCCAGGCCGGACTTCAGGGTGGTCATCATCGGCACACGACGGTTCGCTGGGGACAGGCCCCTCGGCCGATGCAGAGCGCCATACGAGATGATGGCCGGCAATATCATGGCGGTGCTGGCGGCCAGCGCCCAATCAGGGCCCGTATTGGCTATCAGGAATCCGGCAATTGAAGCGCCGACGATCTGGGCCGTGCTGTACGTGGTCATCGACAGACCAACGGCGGTCCTCAGTTGCTCCCTGTGCACTAGCCCGCCGACGAGCGTCTGCCGGGCGGGCATGGCCAATGCAAATCCGGCGCCGTTCCAAAACGAGATCGCTATCAAATGCCACGGGTCCAGAACGTCGAACACCGCCAACAAAGTCACAACCACGAAACCCGCAAACGTCGCGATGTCCGCCGCGACGATTATCTTTCGTCTGTCCAGCCTGTCGGCGAGCACTCCGCCGAACAACGACAGGAACAGCATGGGCAGCATCATGCCGGCCACGACCAACGCCACGAGGAACGGAGACCCCGTCAACTGCTCCATGAGCCAACCCCTGGTCAGCATCTGCATGGAGAAAGCGGTGAATGTCAGGAAGCCGGCCGTCCAGTACATGCGGAACTGGCCGGACCTGATAACCCCAAGCGGGTGGTCCCTGCGAATAGCGCGTACTGATCGCTTGGTACGCGGCGCGGCGGCGGCAGTTGTGGCGGGTCCAGTGACGGTAGCCGTGTTGGAGTTCCTAAGGCGCAGGCGTTGTTCGCGGGTTCGCCGGGACCCCCCGGCGCCAGACCCACCAACGCTCCACGTATTCAAGTATCCGCCTACGGATTCCGTAACTCAAGCGGTTTTCTTATGGCTTTGGGCAATGATGTGCGCAACACCCAACCCCACCTGCCCGCCGAAGCGCGCGCCGGTGGGAAATAGCCTTGCCCGGTATAGGGTTACTGCCGACGATGCGGCCTTATGCCAATTCACCAGTTCCGCCGCCCGTGGGTTCAGCCGAATCGCCCCTTTCAGAGTGCGCCCTCAGCAGGTGCACGCCGAGCAACAGGCCCGCCCCGGCGAGAGCCAATGCAGCCACGGCGATCTGGGCTCCGTATATCTCCGCA
This sequence comes from Dehalococcoidia bacterium, assembly GCA_965262065.1. Classification (GTDB taxonomy): domain Bacteria; phylum Chloroflexota; class Dehalococcoidia; order Lucifugimonadales; family Lucifugimonadaceae. Next base: position 393,393 of record OZ253497.1, read on the forward strand.
AGCCCTCCGACCAACAGGCCGCCCACCGGCTGCGATCCAACCACAAGAAAACGGACGCTGAGAACTCGTCCCCGCACAGCGTCCGGAGCTTCCACATGAATGCCTGTCAAGTTGTTGACCATGAACGCCGTCATCGCCATCGCCGCGAGAGCGGCGAGTACGATCGAAACCGGAAACCAGGATGATGCGGCGAAGCCGGTAACCGTCAATGCGGTTATAAGACCCGAAGCGATGGCGATCTTTCTCTGGTCAAATCCAGGGCCGAACGTCACGACTCCCAGAGAGCCCGCGAGTGAACCGACTCCGGCGGCAAGCACGAGGTTGCCCAGAGCGGCCGGTCCAACGTTGAGCACATCCGCCGCGAATATTGGCATAAGCGCCTCAAACGGACCCATGGCGAACGTGACTATCAACGCGCCGATCATCATGGTTCTCAGCGCCGGTGACGCGAACGTGAAAGTCAAGCCGATCTTGAGGGTGGTCGTCAACGACAGGCGACGGTCCGCTACCGGTTCTCGTCTCGGCCGACGGATACCGCTGTACAAAAGAATGGCCGGCAACATCATTAAGGCGCTTGCGCCGAGCGCCCATTCGGGGCCCGTTCCGGCGATCAGGACTCCGGCCAGCGGTGCGCCCACGATCTGGGCGGCGCTGTACGTAGTTATCGACAACCCGACGGCTGTCCGCAGTTGGTCTCGACGCACGAGTCCATTGATAAGTACTTGCCGTGCGGGCATGGCCAACGCCAGTCCGACGCCGTTCCAGATCGAGATGGCTATCAATTGCCACGGCGCCAGAACCTCGAACACAGCCAGCAAAGTAACTACTACATAGCCCGCAAAGGTTGAAATATCCGACGCGACGACTACTTTTCGCATGTCCAGCCTGTCGGCGAGGACTCCGCCAAACAATGACAAGAACAACATGGGCAGCATCATGCCGGCCGGGACCAGAGCTACCAGGAACGGAGAGCCGGTCAACTGCTCCATGAGCCAACCCCTGGTCAGCATCTGCATGGAGTACGCGGTGAAGGCAAGGAAGCCGGCCAACCAGTACATGCGGAACTGGCCAGACCCGATAACCCCGAGTGGGTTGTCTCTGCGGAGGGCGCTGACTGGTCGCCTGTTTGGCGGGGCGTCTGCGGTTGTGGGGGGTGCGGTGAGGGTGGCCGTCTCTGGACTCTATGGGCGCCGAAGCCGTCCGTGGGCTCGCCGGGAACTCCCGGCGCCATACCCACCAGCACCCCTGGACACCCGAGAATTAAATTATCCGCCTACGAATTCCGTAATTCAAGTAAATTTTTACGCATTTGCCCGGGAACATTTACGCCGCCAACCCTAACCTTTCGGCCGAATATGCCGCCATCGAAAATTGCCTTGGCCGGTCGAGAATGACGGAGGGCGACGCGGATCGTTTCCGATCATCCGTAGTCGTTCGCCCGGGTCCGGCAAGTGATGGGCGAGGCCAATCCCACCGCACTTCCATCACGGGTATAAAATCAAAGTGTCGGGGCGTGGCGCAGCGGAAGCGCACCTGCTTTGGGAGCAGGGGGTCGTGGGTTCGATTCCCGCCGCCCCGACCAAACCCCTACCTGTTGACTTTCGGCGTCATGAGTGCCGATAGGCATATGGGCGTTGCGGTCTCCCCTGAGGGGGAACGAGTCGTCTGCTGTGTCGAGCGCAGCGGGGTTAGATGTCCTTGGCGGTTTCCCGGAACTTCTTGCCTAACTCGACGAAGAACTCGAGTGAATCGGGATTGGACATCGCATCGCGGTTGATCACCTGCCCGGCGACTGCGCCCGTGATGATCCGTTTCACCGGCACCTCGAGTTTCTTGTCGTTTAGGGTTTTCGGGACCTCCGGTATGGCGAAAATCTGGTCCGGAGAGTGCCTTGGAGACAGAAGTTGACGAAGCCTGGTCCTGATCCGGACCTGCAGTTCCTCATCTAGCCCCACGCCGTCGCTCAGCCGCAGAAACAACAACAGTTGCCCCTGTTCATTCGATCGGCCAGTATCGATGACGAGGCTGTCCTGCACTTCGTCCATCTCTTCGATGACCCGGTAGAACTCGCTCGTTCCCATCCGAACTCCGCTCCTGTTCAGGGTGGAGTCGGAGCGACCGTAGACGACGAATGTCCCCCGTTCGGTCTTCTTGACCCAATCGCCATGCCGCCACACACCGGGGAAGTCGTCATAGTAGCTTTCCCGGTAGCGCTCACCGTCCGGATCGTTCCAGAAGAAAAGGGGCATTGAGGGGAGGGGCTCTGTCAGGACCAGTTCACCCACTTCGTCCACCACGGGATTGCCATCGGGATCGAACGCCTCCACCTTGCTGCCAAGACACGCCGCCTGTATCTCGCCGGCGTGCACCGGCAACAACGGGACCGGGCCGATAAACCCGGTGCACACGTCTGTTCCGCCGCAGAACGAACCCACGTGAACATCCGACCCTATGTTGTCGTAAATCCACTGGAACCCCTCGGGCGACAGCGGCGCGGCGGTCGATCCCACACCCTTTATGCGGTGGAGATCATATTCCCTGCCCGGCCGTATTCCCTCCTTCATGCACGCGTGGATAAACGGCGCACTGGTGCCGAAGTAAGTCGACTTTGTCTCCTCGGCGAGGTCCCACAGGTTACGCAGGTCCGGGTAGACCGGGTTGCCGTCGTAAAGAACGACCGTCATACCGAGCATCAGGCCGCTGATGTCGAAGTTCCACATCATCCACCCGGTGGTGCTGAACCACAGAAGCGTATCGTCACTGCCGAGGTTGAACTGCAACGACTGGCACTTGATGTGTTCGACGATCACCCCGCCGTGCCCGTGGACTATTGGCTTGGGCAGGCCGGTGGTACCGGATGAAAAGAGGACCCAGAGGGGATGGTCGAAGCCCACAGGTTCGAATTCGATCTCCGTGGCGTCCCGTTCCGCGTCGCGCCAGTACATGGCGTTTTGCAGGCCACCGAGGGACGGCTGTTCGTAGAGATACGGGACCATTACCAAATGTTCGATCGACGGGATCTGACTCTGAATTTCCGCGGCCTGCTCGAGGCGCGGATAGTCCTTCCCGTTGAAGCGATAGCCGTCTGCGGCGAACAAGACCTTTGGGGCGATCTGCCGGAGTCGTTCCACAACGCTGCGGATACCGAACTCGGGGGCGCAGGTAGCCCAAATAGCGCCGATGCTGGTCGCAGCCAGACAGGCGATGGCGGTCTCCGGAATGTTCGGCATGTACGCCGCGACCCGGTCGCCCTTGCGCAGCCCCATCGCACGTAAACCGGCTGCCATGCGCGCGACCTGATCGTGGACCTCCCGATAGGTGAGGGTGCTGGTAGGCCGGATCTCAGACTTGGATATGAAAGCCGGGTGATCGTCTCGCCGTCGAAGCACGTGCTCCGCGTAGTTGAGCGCGGCGCCCGGGAACCATTCGGCGCCGGGCATACGCGACTCAGTCAGGACACGCGAGTATGGGCTGTGCGAAATGATCCGGAAGTAGTCCCAGATGGCGCCCCAAAAACCTTCAAGATCGTCTACCGACCACTGCAATAGTTCGTCGTACGTTTCGAACTGCAGGTCTCTTGTCTGCCCGAGCCACTCCATGAACTTTGCGACGTTCGAATTCGACCGGAGTTCCTCCGAGGGTTCCCAGAGCAAGGTCCCTTCCATGATGGGCCCGGGGACGCTGTCCTGATTCATTCAACCAAGTCCCTTCTGTTCGCTGGCCGCTGGCCAGTCCGGGGTAATTGCGGGCGGACGCGATGTGTGTGTCGATCGGTCCATCGAATCGGGCTGTTCAAGTTTCGTACAAGCGTGGACTACCCTGATGAGGGTGTTTCATTAACTCGAATCCTACGGGGACCCCCGCCTCTAGATTCCCGTTTTCACGGAAATGACGGGATTTACGGCCGTATTACGTATTGATAGGAGGGTTGATGTCGTAATTCGTCGCGCCATGTACGGCCTGATTCTTGAGAGGAGACTTTTGAAACAGGCTCTGATGCGCCGTCTTCACCGAATCGTTCCATTATGAGAGCTGCGTGCTTTGCCCCAAGCAGGAAGTCTTCGATCGAAATATTCTCATTCGGTGCGTGAATCTTATGGGAAGGGTGATCGATCCCGCTCGTCGAGATGGGGATTCCAAGCGTCACGCCGAAGTCGTACCAGGGGCCTGTGCCGGGCATGTTGGGCGCTATAACCGGCTTGCGGCCGTATATCTCCTCCGCGGTCGCTGCGACCAGTTGCACCCACGGCGAATCAATGTCGGTTCGCGCCGGGTTGACCGCTCCCATCAAAACGATTTCGACGTCGGCAAATCCCTGGTCGTCAAGGTGCGCACGCAACTTGTCGAACACGTCGCGGGGCCGTTGATCGGGCACGAGCCGGAAGTCCATCTTGGCCGACGCCTCCGCCGGCAGCACCGTTTTCATTCCTTCGCCTGACTTGGGCGGGTATTGAACAGTTGCAGGCCTTTCTTGGTTCTCATGCCTTCATCTGACTGAGGATGAGTTCAGGCCGGCTACCCACGAGTACCTCAGTTTTCCGTTGCTATTGGGTCGCACCCATAAGATCATGATGCGCGCTTATGACAAGGTGAGCGAGCAAGTTATCACCCATCGTGAGACCGCCTTCTTGATTACGGTCGGGAGCGTGGCCCACGTCGCCAGGATCAGAGGTTTCATATAGCTAAATGAAGAAGACTCGTAGTGACCGCGAGGGAATCTACGCGGCGGGAGCCCGAACTACGCTAGGGCGATCAGGGCTACGGATTAGCTCTACTCTGCCGGAATCGCCGGCAAAGACTCTGTCGATCACGAAGTCCCTGTCATGGACCTAGTGACAATCCCTGAACGCGTTATCTAACCACCGTGCTAACCACATCTTGTGCTATCGCCTGTTCCCTACGACTGACCGCCGTTTATGCTACTGCAAATTGTTGCGAGGGAATCACGATTCCCTTCATCCTAGTCCTCTCCAAGTAGTCCGACGGCGCCTCCGGCGAGGCCGACGCCTGCATTGCTCACGGACGACGACGATTTGCCATCCCCCGCCGCCCGCTTACGCCGGGCCACCCATACGGTACGAGATGGGCCCTAAACGCATATCACGGGTCGCTCAGCATCGACCGCGAACGCACAGTGGTGGTCTCGCTGAATTTCCCTCTGTACGATTCGGTTGTTCCACCCCGCTTCGTCCCCATAGGAACCCCGCTGCTGCCGAAATCCAACGTTCGTACGAGGGAAGCAATGTGAACTCCAGTGCCTCGGGCGATACCGTAATATCCTCAGTCTGCCTAAAGCTGGCGGGCCCACCTCAGATTGCCTGTCCCTCAGGGTTATGGGCAACATGGATCGGATCTAACCACGAGCCGACTAGGGCCTTCCCCGGCGAACTGGACAAAATCGACAACCTTCACATAGAGGTTCAAGTTGGCGTTATGCGAATGTGGGCTTGTTCCCCAAAGCACATAACCGGTCGACTCGCCTTCCGAAAAGACATCGGCCCAACCATATACATCAAGTGTTGATAGGTTCGTTACAAGTGCCCCCACAGCTCCCGAACTCAAGAGATTTTAAAACCTCTGACGCGTCCGATTTTCTCAGGCAGCCCGCAATAAGGATCCAGATCCTAGCACTTTTCGGAATCTTACCTCAAGGCACGGGCTTCTGCCGTACCGCGGTTTCCTCACGCCTTTTCGATTGATTCGGGCGATGTAACACTGCGACGTCTACTAAGGGACAAGCTTACCAATAATGGACGGTCAGCATAGCCGCGGTCATCACGCGAACGCGGTCTTGGCGCGCTCTTACGTTTCAATGGTGGCATTAAACAAATAACCCTAGTCGACCACAAGAGGCCCACTGTTATTCTACCTGACCTACCCCGACGTTGATCCTTTCGATGATCTCAGACCTCAAATACTGCCCGGTATCGTACGTCACACGCCAAGTGTGGATAGCCTCTCGGGACTCAAGTATGAACTTTACATCCAAGAGTTCGACATCTGCTCCTCTTCCGCCGAGCGCACGGTTCGGCATCATGTCGAACTCCTCTCAAGTTGGAGGAGAGGAGAACACGAACGTTTCGAGGCTCGGCTCTGGGATTGATCCTCCTTGGTTCCACCCGGTAGGCGAGGTCAGTACTAACGCTGATATCACTGCGATCAACACCATGGCTGGCAGGCTCATGCGATTCCTGCTAATCATAGGAAGGTCGCTATTTGAGATTCTGTAGTCCACTGTGAAGCCCATCTCGATGTTAGTAATGACTCACTTAGTACTCGTCGCAGGGCGATGACTCACACTCACACTTGGTTAGCATTTGGGCATACTCCATCGACGAGAGTAGACCGTTAAGTTCAAAGTCATCAGCTATGTCTATCACACCGAGCCAGCCATCACCATACGGATCTGAGTTGACTAGGTCCGGATTTTCCTCAAGCGCGCTGTTGACTGTCGACACTTTGCCCGTCAGGGGGCTCATCAGATCAGTTGTCAACGTGTCCTGATCTCCCTCGCCGAGCTTAGCGAACTCAGCTGCGTAACCACTTCGATTCGGTAACTCACACGTCAATGCGTCTGATTCCACGGTCGCATATCTGGCCAATCTCTGGATCGGTGCTCCCGGCCGTGGAAGATCCACGTACACCGCGAAACCTATGAGTGTTTGTAGGTGGTCCGTTATCCCCAACCGCACAGACCCGGCGCTTTCAATCTTAACCCAGCCATGCTGCCTGGAGTACTTGCGGTCTGTCGGTATGTTAGTCATGTAACATGTCTGGCGATTTGAAATTGACCTACTATGCCAACTGCCTGAGTCTCGGGTCCAGATAGTCGCGCAGCCAGTCACCCAGCATATTAAAGGAAAGAACCACTAGGACTATAGCCAGTCCTGGGAATAGGGAAATCCACCACCCTGTCAGCATTCTAGCACGCCCGTCAGAAACCATTAGTCCCCACGCTGGCGTAGGAGGTTGAATGCCAACACCCAGAAAGCTCAGGGTGGCCTCTGTAAGGATGACGAAGCCAACTTGGAGTGTGGCCATGACCACTAACGTGTCGACCGCGCCTGGAAATATATGCCGTACCAAGATGCGTGGGGTTGAAGCTCCAGCGACTTGGGCTAGTTTCACGTAGTCCAATTCCTTGATCCTGAGCACATCGCCACGAATAACCCGCGCGAATCGGGACCACATCGTCATGCAGAGAATTGCCACCAGGACTATGAGATTCATCCCAATGCTCACCCCAAACACGAGCGCCAGTAGGATGATGGGAAAGGCAAGCTGCAGGTCGACGATCCGCATGATTAACTCGTCTATCCACCCGCCCTTGTAGCCGCCCAGAATCCCTAGTGCCGCACCGAGAGTCGCACCCGATGCAATGGTGGCAAATGCCACCACGAGTGAAATGCGCGCACCGTGAAACAATCGACTCAAAATGTCCCTGCCCAGGTGGTCCGTTCCTAGTAGATGGTCGGGCTGCCCCTTGGCAAGCCAGGCCGGAGGCAACTCATTACTCGCCAACTCGTTTTTGGTGGGGTCGTGTGGGGAAATCCAAGGAGCGAAGACACCAACCACCAACAGTGCGATCAGAACCACGATAGGGATGATCGGCGCACCTCGGTACGACAAGGTGAAAAGACGCCCCCGCCAGACGGATAACCCGGTTGCCTGAGTTGTTTCCATCATGAGTAGCGAATACGAGGATCCACGAAGCCATAAATCACGTCGACGATCAAGGCGGAGGTTACGTATAGGACTGTAAACACTAGGACTATGGCCTGCACCACGGGGAAGTCGTTGGTCGTGATAGATCTCACCGAGAGTTGTCCCAAGCCAGGCCAGGCGAAGACGAACTCCACGACTATCGATCCCGTAAGCAACTGTGCTAGCAAGATGCCAGCGAAGCTCAGAGGAGCAATTGAAGCATTCCGAAGGCTGTGTTTCCAAATGATCTTGAAGTGCGAAACACCCTTAGCCCGAGCAAACCGGACGAACTCGCTGTCGAGAATCTCAAGCATCGAGGATCTGACAAGACGAAGTATTCCGGCCGCGAAGAACCAAGAGAGCGTGAAGGCGGGGAGAATCACGTTCGTCGCGCCGCGACCGGCCGCCGGCAGCACGTCCAGCCTCAGGGAGAAGACAAGAATCAGTATGAGGCCCAGCCAGAATGTGGGCATCGACTGGCCAAGCATGGCGACGCCCTTGGCTAGGCTGTCCCACGCCGTGCCTCGCCTTACAGCTGACATTACGCCCAGTGGAAGCCCGATGAGCAGCGTGAATGCAAACGCGGTGCTCGCTAATTGTAGGGTCGCCGGTATGCGTTCACGGATGACCTGGGCAGCCGGGCGGCTTTCCCGGAACGAACGCCCCAAGTCTCCACGGGCGATTTTGCCGACCCAACGCACGTACTGGACGTAGATCGGCCGGTCCAGACCCAATGCTCGGCCTAAGATCTCCCAGTCCTCTTCGGTGGCATAGTCGTCTATGAACATATACCTGGGATCACCCGATACCCGCGCCAGACCAAACACCACCATCGACATCGCAATAAGCGTTATCGCGCTGAGAATAAGCCGCCGCAGTATGAATCGACGCATTGGTGGGTCTAACTCATCGACGAAACGCGTTCATGACCAAGCAGTGCCGCAGATACAGGCACGACGAGGTTAGACCGAGGGGACGTGACGAATCCTTCGCTACGTCGACTCTTCAATCTCTTTCGTAATAGTCGGCGCACCCGAGAGCCTTACCCAGTCACTCTTGCCGGTCGGCCCTCCCACGACCACTATGTTGATCGTGTCAGGGTCCGGCACCGTCGATATCAGCGTTTCAGGGTCCATCTCGAAGATCCACCTCAGATTGCCGGGCACGGAGTCGAGAGATGTTGGCAGACTCGCCACCATGTACTTCAGGGGAATCTTGGCGGTATTGGAGATGAACTTCCGAATCGACTGCTTTGTGTGGCCGTCCTGCGCCAAGTTTCGGGCGTGATCAGGCGCCACCAGCATTACCACGTGATTCTCGTCAAACTCAAACCTGCTGGGTATCAGCGGGTTTGCATGGCCCGCCACGGCGGCGCGTGATGCCCACGCCATGAGCAACTGCTCCGCATCTCGTTGATAGTTGCCCATGTGGATAACGTCATTGGTGCCGAAGATCGTCACGGCACTCTGATCGGCCTCAAGGCCTCGCTCCACGTGAAAAGCGTCCCAGGGGTTTTCGGCAACGTTTTCTGCCAAGCACATGCTGTACTTGAGAGGACTGCCAATTGTGTCCATATCACCGGTGCCCGGGTAGCAGTGGCCGACGTTCATGAGGAGTAGTCGGAGCGCACGACCCAGAGCGGTGTTGACCTTCGACTGCTTGCCCGGTCCCAGAGTTGCCCGGCCGTAGTTGATGCCCAACCGCTCTACCACCGGTCCACTCACAAGCATCATCAGCGCGTTGGGACTGGTGGACATCGTTATAGCGCGCGATGGAAAAACTGACTCCGGCGTTTGGGTGATCGCCTGAACGGCGGCAATCAACACGGGTAGATGTTCTGGCTGACAACCCGCCATGGCGGCATTGATAGCAATCTTCTCCACAGTAGCCGCACCGTAGGCTGGAGCCAGATTGCCTACAACCTCAAGCGGTTCCAGATTCACTTCCTTCAGGAAATCGTCGACAAGCTCAGGGGTCGGAGCGACCAGGGGAAACCCGTCGCCCAATCCTCTATCCAGGTACTCCCTGTTGAAAACGCCCCAGGCATCCAGGCGGTCGGTCCCCTCGAACGTATCCGTGTCCGCGGAGCGTATTGCCGATTCCAAAGAGTAGCCGTTGCTCGAAACTGGCTGCGTTGTTAAACCAGCGACCAGTTCCTCGAACACCGCTTCAACGTCGCTGGCTGCCTCATCGCGGTTGCGGCTCGTCATCGTGTACGGGACAACGACATACGGCGCGTCGGGCAGGCCGAACACCCGGGCTGAATACTCCCAGTCGTCTTCAAATCCGCGCGCCACCAGCGCGATGGAAGACAGGCCAGCCCGTTCAAGCTGAATCAGGTCGTACGCAAGGTACGATGTGCAGGAGCCTCAGTCCGCTGTTGCGCCTACCACCACATCGCAACGGGCCCTGATATCAGCGACCACATCTTCTGGTATGGGGCGTCGCGCGTTGTAGAAATGGGATTCGGCGCCGGGGAATCGAGACGTCAGGAGCTTCCTGACATGCTGGAGCGCCCAGTTCCCACCCGGCTTGCGGTTCCAGTAAAGGCCTACTCGCTGTCGTTCGATCGACCGGGGCCTGACGGCTGCAGGGGCGAACCGGCCCAGTTCTGAAGCGAGCTGCGCGACCGGATCCATCACCTTCAACTGCGCCATATCAGCGGCTCCTTTCTTGTCGTGAGTCCAACTCGAGGCGTTAGCGAGTCCACTGTAACTGTGCCGTTCACTTGAGCTTGATGCTCCAGAGCTCCCAACCCAGAATAGGGTCTACCGGATTGAGATTCCACTCTGCAATTCTTGGACCCACGGGGATGATAAGGTCCATCTCCACCAATTGGATCATCATGTTTTCGTCTGTTTCCCACTGGAGAGCTTCAGCATTCCACTGTGCCAGTTCATCCTGGTCGATGATCTGCTGCTTTACTGGCAATCGCTCATCCATCCAGGGATGCTCATAGGGTGGGAAAGTGACCCTGCTATCCGCCCAGCTCAACGCAGGCGCCACCGTTACACCGAAGTTGTGTTGGTACATGTCGTGGCCAGTTAGGGTCCGACCCACGACATATGGTCGAACTGCTCCGTAAGTGGTCACCGCAACCTCAACTTCGAACCCCAGGTCTCGCCAGAAACCTCCGACAGCCTCCGCCACTTCGGGATTCATTGGGACCGGGCGGTCTGAAGACGTGCGATACGTGAACTGGTAGCCTTCAGGCACACCCGCTTCCGCCAACAGTTGCTTGGCTCTAACGGGATCGTAAGGGTCAGCATCCAGAGCAATGGGGGGCTGCGCTCCCGCCATATAGTAGCGATGGACTAGCGGCGCCCCGCGCCCCTTGAATATAGCGTCAACTATCGCCTGCCGATCTATACCGATGCTCATCGCTTCGCGGACGTTTATTGCCTTCTCCCATAGCGCCGGATCGTCATAGTCTCCGACCCATGGCGTCTCGGGTCCGCCCCAGTCCTCGCGCTCCTTCAGGTAAAGGCCACCAAAGTAGGCGTAAAAGGCTCCGCCTCCGGCCTGCGACTTTATTTGCACTTCGGAGGCTTCAAGTGCGCCCAACTGGGTGATGCTCACCTGCGCTATGTCCACCTTATCGGTCAGGAGCAGCGCCATTCGGGTTACTTCCTCCGGGATCTCCATGATGAACAACTCATCAATTGCTGGGGTTGCCCTCCAGTGACCCTCAAAGGCATCAACTTTCAAGTGCTCACCAGTACGGAATTCCACGAATTTAAAAGGCCCGGTGCCCACAGGGTTCGCCGCGGCCCCATCGGCGCCAAGTTCGTCGCGCTGCTGCTTGCTCGATACAAGGATCTCCCCCATGTACGGGTATGCAGCGCGGGTGAGGAAATCATTGAAAGCCTGCTCCATGTGGATCGTAAGCGAATGCGAGTCAGCAATCTCGAATTCCTTCACTCGTCGCCAAGTGGATGCCCCAACGTTTCTGGAGGCTTCAATCGCCGCGTCTTCGAATGAGTACTTCAAGTCTTCCGCTGTCACCTCGCCGTACTTGGCGTCATGCCAGGGGATACCTTCTCGGAGAACGAAGGTCCACGACTCGCCGTCGGGCGAGATCTGCCAACTTTCTGCCAGCATTGCCTGCAGCTCGTTGTTAGGCCCCGCGTAGAACAGGCTCTCGGCAAAGGTATTCATCGACATGAGCATTGGAATCGTGAACCGTTGCGACGGCACATATCCCGGCGATCCTATGCCGCTGTAGGCGTAGCGTACGGTTCCAGAGGGCGCTGAGGGTGTCACTGACCCCGGGGTAGGCGTCGCCACGACAACTTGGGTGACGACTTTCTCTACGGTCACCTCCTTCTCCACGACCTTTTCAACTTCCACTATCCGTTCGACTTCCTGGGTCACAATCTTCTCTACGACTTCAGTTTCACCGCCACAGGCGACAGCCAAGATCAAGAGGAAAGCCACAGTGGTGAGCAAACAAGCTGTCAATCGATTCAAATTTCGCTGGCTATCGGTACCCATGTTCTTACTCCTGAGGAACGGCACTGTCGTCCTTCACACATGGTGCAGACGGGAAGACGACAGGAAATGGGAAAGTGACCCGATAGTAGGCTAAAATTACTGCAAACACAATATGAAAACGTAAGCATATTGTTGCTTTTCGGTGCAAATAGGTCGAATTTGGACTCGAAAAGAAGATAGTCAGTGATGAAGAGAGGCGACAGATCCGCGGCGCCTTGAGAGCGTTGCGGAACCTTGACCGGAAAAGCGTCTAAACCGGGAATTAGATGCCTCACAGGCGGGCTCCTACCGGCCAACACGGTGTCCTTCAGTCCGTCTCAATGGTTAGACACCGGGAAGTCTTACAGCATTCTCCGTGGTCACTTGCTTACCTGACTCAGGCTAAGTGCATGTCCCATCCTACGAGTAATGCCGCTCTCCCCTGATCCTGTCGGTCAGGTGTCGAGGCATCGGAGTTTTCACTCCATTCTCATAGGCGCCCGAAGGCGTACCAATTCGTCGGGAACTCCAAAGTGCTCCGCCAGCTCCCAAGACTCGGTAAGACCGGCAAACGCGACTCAGTCAAGACCCGAGAGTATGGGCTGTGCGAAATGATGCGGAAGTAGTCCCAGATCGCGCCCCAGAAGCCTTCAAGATCCTCGACAGACCACTGCAATAGGCGGACGCGATGTGTGTGTCGATCGGTCCATCGAATCGGGCTGTTCAAGTTTCGTACAAGCGTGGACTACCCTGATGCGCCGTCTTCACCGAATCGTTCCATTATGAGAGCTGCGTGCTTTGCCCCAAGCAGGAAGTCTTCGATCGAAATATTCTCATTCGGTGCGTGAATCTTATGGGAAGGGTGATCGATCCCGCTCGTCGAGATGGGGATTCCAAGCGTCACGCCGAAGTCGTACCAGGGGCCTGTGCCGGGCATGTTGGGCGCTATAACCGGCTTGCGGCCGTATATCTCCTCCGCGGTCGCTGCGACCAGTTGCACCCACGGCGAATCAATGTCGGTTCGCGCCGGGTTGACCGCTCCCATCAAAACGATTTCGACGTCGGCAAATCCCTGGTCGTCAAGGTGCGCACGCAACTTGTCGAACACGTCGCGGGGCCGTTGATCGGGCACGAGCCGGAAGTCCATCTTGGCCGACGCCTCCGCCGGCAGCACCGTTTTCATTCCTTCGCCGGTGTACCCCGACAACATTCCGGCAATGTTCGCGGTCGGGTTGAACAGCAGGTTGGTCTTGAGTGCGTCCCCTTCCGCATCACCCACGAAGGTGTCTGCGCCGAAAGTCACTTTCCAACTCGGACCCTCATCGGGCAGGCTGGCGGTGGCAGCCCGCTCTTTGGGAGTAGCGGGTTTGATGTTGTCGTAGAACCCCGGCACGAGAATCTGCCCATCGGCGCTCCTGATCGTCGCAAGCGCATGGACGAGCCGCCACGACGCTGAAGGCAGGATCGCGGCAAAGGATGAATGGGCGTCGCCGCTCAATTGACGGGCCCGCATGTCGATCGTGAGGACCCCCTTCAGTCCCTGGTACAGGAACGGATCGTTGTTGAGATTTCGTCCTCCGCCCTCCCAAATACACGCGTCGGCTTTGAAGTCTTCGCCGCGCTCCTTTATGACGGGACGAAGGTTGCGACTGCCTATCTCCTCTTCGCCCTCAGCCAGGAACTTCAATTTGCACGGCAGCTCGCCGCGAATGTCCCGGAACGCCTTGATGGCGGCGAGACGCGCCACGATATTGCCCTTGTCGTCCGACATGCCGCGGCCGAAAAGCCGGTCGCCGCGCCGTTCCGGTTCGAACGGGTCCGACTCCCACAGTTCCAGCGGCTCCGGCGGTTGCACGTCGTAGTGTGTGTAGAAGAGCAGCGTCTTGTCGGATACGCCGTCCGAAGTGCCGAGCACCACCGGATTGCCGTCGTTCGGCACCGGAATGACCTCAACATCCAGCCCGGCCGACTCAAACATCTGCTTGACCAGCCCCGGGGCCTTGTCGAACCCGATGCCCTGTGCCGAGATGCTTGGCTGCCGGACAAGGTCCATCAGCATCGCAATGCTCTCGTCCAGGTGGTCCTCGATGTGGGCGTATATGTCCTGCATGGGTCGCTCCCCGGAATATTGCTATTTTTCGAAAGCACGCTTGATGGTAGCGTTTGCAAACACAGTGAATTATCAGGCAAGGCGCTCATGATTATCGACTCGCACGCACATATCTACTCCGAAGACCTGGAAACTTACCCGACCATCGCCGATCCGCTGCGCCCTCCGCCCGGCACCGGAACCCCGGCGGGCTTACAAGAGGCGATGCGCTCCTGTGGCGTGGACCGCGCGATGTTGGTCCAGACCACCACCTTCTACGAATGGGACAACACGTTTGTCCGCGACGTTGGCGCAGGGTCTGACGAATGGGCTCGGTCGGTCGTCACGCTGAACCCCGAAGACCCGCACAGCCCCGATGTCCTGTTCGCGCTATACGAGAGAGCGAACGCGCGGGCGCTCAGGACATACCCGATCGGCCGTCAGGACTACGATCACCCTGGCAACCGGCGATTGATCTCCGCCGCCAGGGACCTGGGAATTACCGTCAACGCCCTGCTGGGTGAATTGCGGTCAGCCGAGGAGCTGGCCACGGTACTGGCAGATTTTCCAGACTGCAATTTTGTGCTCGATCACTGCCTCGCACTGGAATTCGGGCCCCAATTCGAGGCCAAACTACAGCGCGTCATCGAACTGGCGTCGTTTCCCAACCTGCACGCCAAGCTCACGTTTTTGCCCACGGGAACGCGGGAGGAATTCCCGTTCCCTGACATGCACGGCGCGTGCCGGAGCATCATCGACGCCTACGGTCCCGACCGTTGCGTGTGGGGGTCCGATTACCCCACGGAGTTGTGGTGCCCGAACGTGACATACGCCAAGCACCTCGAACTATTCCAAGAACACCTGGATCTGTCCTCGGAGGAGCAACAGGCCATCCTGGGCGGAACGGCGGAACGGTTGTGGTTCGCCTAACGCCGCCGCGGGTCTGGAGCCGTCGGTACTATTCCTCTACCGGGGTCCCTCCGGTCAGCAGCCCGCCGTCCACCGTGATCGTCTGCCCGTTGACGTAACTGCCCAGGTCTGAGGCCAGGAAAATGGCCGCCCCGGCGATGTCGCTCGGCAGACCTCCGCGCCTGCTGGGGATCTGGGGCAAGGCGTAGTCGGCATGCTGTCCGCGGGTCGGTTCTTCTTCGGGCGTCAACACGCGCGAGTCGATGTAGCCGGGCGCAATGCAGTTGGAGTTGATGCCGGAGCCGGCGAGATCTTGCGCCATGCTGAGGACCATGCGGTTGAGGCCCGCCTTGGCGATGCCGTAGATGGCGTCTTCGGGCCAGGAGCGAAGGCTGTGCACACTGCTGATCGAGATGATGCTGCCGCCGCTGCCCTGGGCGATCATCTCCCTGGCAGCCCGCTGCGAGCAGAACACGTATCCCTTGAGCGCGTTGCCTATTTGGAAATCCCACATTGCTTCTGTGATTTCAGTGAATGTCGCGTTTTCTCCCGACACTGCGTTGTTCACCAGCACGTCGATCCGCCCGTGTTCGGCGACAAATTCATCGAACATGCGCTCGCGATCGGCGGCGCTGCTGATGTCTGCGAGATGCCAAGACGCCTTTCGCCCCAACTTCTCTATGCCGGCAATGGTCTTTTCAGCCTCGGAGTCTCGTTCAATATCGTTTATGCCAATGTCCGCGCCCTGGGCTGCGAACGCGGCGGCAATGCCCGCGCCGATTCCTCGCCGCGAGCCGGTGATGAGCGCTTTCTTTCCGTCCAAGAGTCCCAAGTTGTCCCTACCGTTATTTTTTTGTCGTCCTAGGTTAGACCACCGCCAGAGGCGATCATCCCTCCGTCCACCAAAAGTGTTTCCCCGTTGACGTAACTGCCCATGCCGGAGCACAGGAACACCACCGCACCTGCAATGTCGCTCGGCACACCGCCGTGGCGCGCTGGTATTCGCCCCGCCAGGTGAGGCCGGTCCGCCATGTCGTCCGGCGGCGGTTCCAGCCCGGAATCCGGTAGCCGATTGTCAATGTAACCGGGCGCAATGCAGTTTGCGTTAATGCCCGTGCCCGCAAGGTCCACGGCCAGTCCCTTCACCATCCTGCGCAGTCCAGCCTTGGCGACACCGTACGCGGTCCAGTTCGCGAACGCGCGAAACGCGTGGACGCTGGAAAGGCAAACGATACTTCCGCCGCCGCCCTGCCGGACCATCTCCCGTGCTGCCCGTTGGGCCGCAAAAAAGTAGCCCTTCAGCGACAGGTCCATCATCCGGTCCCAGTACGCCTCATCCGTGTCGAAAAGCGATCTGGACTGATCGGGGAATATGGCGTTGTTGACCAGGATGTCGATCCTGCCGTGCACGTCGAGGAAGACGTCGATCATTGCGTCGATCTCCGGCAATCTGCTGACGTCTGCTATGTGCACAGAGGCGTCGCTGCCGCGTTCCCGGGCAAGCGCCGCGGTCTGGCGTGTGACGTCGTCGTCAACGATGTCGTTCACGCCGACGTCTGCGCCTTCTGCGGCCAATCGCACGGCGATGCCGCGCCCGATGCCCTTGCGGGCCCCCGTAACCAGCGCTTTCTTTCCGTCTATCAATCCCATATTCAGCCCATGCGGTACATTGCTTGTGTGATTCGACTCCAGCGCCGCATGCTATCAGGCCGGTCGTTGGCCATTGCCGGCGTCGCGACATTAGTGGACGGCTAGTTGTTCCTTCGCCGCCTCCAGCGCCTGGGCTTTGGCGCCGTCGATGTCGGGCAGAGTGAATTCGCATGGTTCGCCTGCGAGGGCGGGGCGAGCGAACAGCAGGACAGCACGAACTACGCGGGCAGGCGTCGTCTTGTCTGCAACCGCCGCGTAGGCGCCGATCTGGGTTCGGTATGGCTCGGCCATCTCCGCCAATGAGCGGCCTTGCACTCTGTCAGTCTTGTAATCGACGATCACCAGTTCACCCTGCGCCGATTCGAAAATCAGGTCGATCACGCCTTCCAAAGACTTCCCCTGTCCCACGCCCGCGGCAACCGGCGTCTCTCTCCAGTATCGGCCGGACTCAACGGCCTCCTTGACCACGCCCGAATCGAGGACCGCTTTGACCAATCTGGCCACCTCGTCGGCACGGTCTGCGACGCCGTGGACTGTCGCCTGCTCGCTGGCAAGCTCTACTATCCCATCGCCCGAATTCAGGTCGATCTCCTGTAGCACGGCGTGTACCGCCGAGCCCAGACTGGTAGCAGCGCGACCCTTGCGCCACGGTTCCAGGCCGGAATCGTCCGATGGCTCCTTTTGCGGGGGTAAGGGCAGATCATGCGATTTCAGCGACGTAGCAGATACCGACTGGAGGGCGCCCGACGCGGCAACGGCAGCCGAAATTTCAATTGCCCAGGCCTCCATATCGGCGCTGCTTCCCCAAGGTTCAGCGACCGCTTGGCGGTCGGGCGTCACCGATCCGCCCCGAGGCGCGTATTGCTCATGCAGCCCGGGAGCATTTTCGGCAAATTGGGCCAGTTTTGCGGCAAGCGTGGATTTGTCGCCGTCTTTACGGTAAAGGCTCACGAAAAGATGGTCGCGGGCGCGGGTGGCCGCGACGTACATAAGACGGACATCTTCCGCGTCGCCAATCTTTTTTTTCTTCTCAGCGATCTCCCCGTACCCGCCGGTTTCGAATCTCGACCTCCCGCTGCCCAGCCCTATTGCCACGCTCGCACATGCCCCCCGATCGGTGTCGAACACGGTCTCATCCCTGCGGCTGATGGACTTCGTATTCAATCCCGTAATCACAATACCCGGGAATTCGAGACCCTTGGCTGCGTGGATGGTCATGACCCTAACCGCGTCGTTTCCCAGAATCGAAGGGGCGCTCTCCGTCATGCGTTCCCCCATTGATTGGCGGGTGCGAAGCCAGTCAACCAAATCCCGCAATGAACGATCGCCGGAATCCTGAACGGAGCGGGCCAGTTCGGACATCAGGTCGATACGCCTGTGGCGTTCCCGCCAGTCCGGACCCAAAGCTGCGAGTTCTCGCAACATGCGGTCTCTGACATAGGTCTCGATCAACTCCGGAGTAGTGGCCCGATTCCGTAGCAGGTGATATCTGGCCAAATCGGCAAGGCATTCGCCCACGTAAAGACCAGTCTCCGGGACCGAATCCCCATAATCGAAACCGCAGCCAGACGCCGCCCAGTCCCACAGGTCGACGTCGCTGCATCCGAACGCTGGCGACCGAAGTGCCCCTACCACCGCCACCTGATCGGTCGGATCGTCTATCGCCGACAGGCAATTCAGCATGTCGCGGAACTCCTGCGTATCGAAAAGTTGCGACTGGCCTTGCAGCACGTATGGGATTCCGGCGTCTTGGAGGTTGCGTTCGAGAGACGACAGGGCTGTACGCCGCGGCATGAGTATGCAGAGATCGCGGAATGACGAGGGACGAAAGGTCCCGTCCCCATCTCGCACGTGGTGCAGGCCTGCGCCGAACTCAGCAGCCACCAGGGCTATCGCCTCTCCCTCTTCCTCCCGAACCGCATCGACTGATGGCGAGTCGATTTCACCCCCAAGGATGCGAACACGATGCGCCTCATCCGCGGAGCCGGGATCAGTGGAATCAGTAAGCCCAGTCTCCAGATTCACGTAAGGGGCTTGAAACGGTTCGCCGTCTCCCATCCATTGACCGAAAACGCTGTTAACCCACGATAGGATGGCGCCACGCGACCGGAAATTGGCGGTCAGACTAGCTTCGTCGATTTGGGCAGACTTGCGAAACTGCTCGGTCGTCTGAATGTCGGCACGCCGAAACGCGTATATCGACTGCTTGGGGTCGCCAACCACAAAGAGGGCGCCCGGGGCGAATTGGCCTGCGGAGTCCTGCGCTGCAAGCATCCGCACGATCTCGACTTGCAACGGGTCCGTGTCCTGGAACTCGTCCACGAACAGACGGCGATAACGGTCCTGGAAGTGCCGACGGGCTTCGGCGTCTTTGCACAGCATGTCGCGTGCCCAAACGAGCAGATCGTGGAAACCCGCCTTCCCCGTTCGCCGTCTTACCTCGACTTGCTCCAGCACCATGCGCACTACCGGAGAAACCAGTTGCCCAGCGATGGCCGACCGAGTGTCTAGAATCCACCGTTCGACTAGATCGCGAAAGTCCGCGAGCTCTTCTCGAAGGGCCGCGAGGGCGTACCTTCCCTCGTCGCCCGGCCAGTTGGTTCTGTTGCCCAACCTGCTCGTGGAGACGGTTACAGATTCTTCGCCAGCGAGTAGGGCTTCGACAGCATCGGGACTGTCCGTCAGTTCAACCAAATTTGCGATGAGGGGCAACGTGTTTGCGGTCATGTGGACGAACAGCTTGTCATCGGGAGCATCACAAAACTCGAGGAGACGGTCCCATCTCTTTGCCATCGATCGCAGGTATCCCGCGTCGATGGGCGCCGATTCCGGCCCGGCTGAAAACGCTTCCGGGTCGAGCAGGTCGTAATTTTCGTTCAGCTTCCGGGCGACCGTTCGCAGTTTGTCGAGAGGGCCGTTCAGTCCAAGCCGGGACGCCCTGTCAAGGGCCGATACGAACTGCGGGTCCTCCAGAGTCTCTTCCAGCCATTCGGCCCACGCCTCATCGAAACGCAGCGTGGCTTCCGTATCATCCATCACGTCCAAAATAAGCGGAAGGCCGGCGTTAAGCGGCATTTCGGACAGCATGGACCTGGCGAATCCATGGATGGTCTGAATAGCCGCGAAGTCGATGTCTCTAAGGGCGTCGCGTAGCCGGTTCCGCTCCTCCGACGAAGGGTTGCCCCTAATCAACTCGCGCTCAAATCGAGAGCGAATCCGCTGGATGAGTTCCGACGCGGCGTCTTCCGTAAACGTGATGGCGGCGATCTCTCCGATCGCCGTATCCCCTGTCTTGACCGCGTTGAATAATCGCTCGACCAGGACGCTCGTCTTGCCGGTGCCTGCACCAGCCTCTACGAACAGGTTGAGGTCCAACCGGTCCGATATTCTGTCCCGTTCGCCCTGGTCGGAGGCTGTCATTGGGAAAGACCCCGGTACGTCTGGACGCCGGGCGCACCGCGTTTCAGGTCCCACGCCTGTAGCCGGTCGCTTGGGCAAATGGCGTCATATGGGCACCAACGGCAGTTTTCCAACTCCGACTTACCGTCCCGCCGGCCCGGGCGACCCCGCGGCGCCGGCGGAAATACGCCGTCGCTGATACCCTCTGCGATCACCGACACGACCTTGTCGAACCGTGCTGCTGAATCAGGCTGATCTGCCACTGCGAGGTCCGGCCTCAAAACGTTCCCGTCCCCCTCGAATACAAACCAGTAGGCGGCTTGCACGACCGGGTTGTCGGAGTCTGTTCGAGACATGGCCGCCGCCAGGGCATAGACCGGCAGTTGCAAACGCTGCCCCGCCATGAACGGGTCGTCTTTCAGGCCCCGGTAGCGACTTGATCCGCCGGTCTTGTAGTCGAACACGATAATTCGATCGCCGGTGGCTGACCTGTCGATACGGTCGACTTTGCCTCTGAACTTGACCGTTTTGCCGCCGGTAGTTGTGATATTCAACGGCGGGGCGGCCGAATCCGGGAAGCCAAATTCAAACTCGGTTTTGTAAGGCGCCACACCCCACTCTGCCATGATCTCCGACTCAGCGGACAACCACCGTTCCAGCTTGCGCATAATTGAGTCGCGCTCGATGGCCAGCAACGCGGGATGCACAGACGAACCGTCCCCTTCGAATTCGTCGAAGGCCGTGACCAACAAGTCCCTGAGCAGGTCCAGTTGCTCCGCTCGATCGTCGATTCGACGTGATTTGCGTTCCGAAACGAAATGCTCCAGGACGTGATGCACGATGGATCCCCGTTCGAGAGGTGTAATGCCCGGTTCGTCTTCCGGCCGTTCAGTAGGTTCCACCCCGGCAACGTATGCGAGGAAGTACTGATACGGACAGTTGGCCCAGGACTCGAACCGTGACGCCGAAACAATGCCGAGGTCGCCTAAACCTGGCTTGTCTGAAGGCAGTTTGCCGTCGAACGCTGTCCACTCACTGGTTAGCCGGGAGTCTTCGAGCCGCAGGCCCCGGTTGAGCGGATAGTGGGGGTCGGTCGCGAGGAAATGATCGCCCCGCGCCCTGGACGCGCAACGCCATGCGTCCGCCGACTTCACCGCGTACTCATGCCGGTCGCTGGGGAACGAAATCCCCCGGTGGGCCGGGGCCTCATCCGGCAGTACTACAACGGGGTTTTCGGAACTGTCCGAGAGAAGATCGCCGGGTTGTAGCAAATCATTGCCGCAGACCTCCCGCGCAGCTTCCAGGAACCAGCGTGCCGGTCCGCTTGCCCGGCGTGCGCCGGCCTCACCGCGGGGCCAGTAGAGATACCGCGTCTGCGCCGCATTGCGAGCGGTCAGGAAAGTCCGGCGTTCGAGCAGGGCCCTGTGTTGGCGGTCCGGCATAGTTTCGCCGGTGGGGTCCAGTTTCACCTTTACCGGGTCGGGGAGCAGCGGGTCGTCACGGTCGCGCCTGGGGTAAGAACCTTCGCTCATCCCCAGAATATGAACGACCTCGAACTGGCACCCTACCGCCATGTTCAATGGGGCTACAAAAACACCTCGCCCGAGTTGCCGCAAATTGCCTTTCCTGCGATCGAGTTCATCACGAACCAGCGTTGAAAAATGTTCGAGGTCCACGGTGGCGCCCGCAGGGAATTTCAACATCTCGATCTCGTCGAGCAGGGCCTCGATTCGTTCTCTGACGGGGATTGGTTCGCCTGAATGCAACAGATAGGCGTCCCACAGATCACGCAGCCAGCGAGCAAATGTTCCTAGGTCAGACGGTTCGGCCTCAGGCGCCCGGGCCGCCAGCCCCTCCGCAAACTCGAGCATTTTCTGGGCATGGTCAGCCTGAGACCGGAGCGATGCTGCGCGGATTTCATGAAGTTCGTCAGACTCTGTGACGTTGTCTGCGT
The DNA here is from genome assembly GCA_965262065.1 of Dehalococcoidia bacterium. Taxonomy (GTDB): domain Bacteria; phylum Chloroflexota; class Dehalococcoidia; order Lucifugimonadales; family Lucifugimonadaceae. Next base: position 415,571 of record OZ253497.1, read on the forward strand.
AAGCCCGCTGCCTGCGCGCATACCGACTAAGCCGCGCCCTGAAGCCATCCAGTCCGGCGGTAACTGAGGCGCTCCGTGAAATGGCGTCCCAACGGGCTGATGGCACTTCTCGCTTGGTATCGGGAAATGCCACGGGCGCCGACGTTATCCACTTGGCAAATTCCTGCCTGGTCCAGCCGCCCTTGAGATGGGCTAGAAACAGGTCCAGTATCCCCGTGATGAACCGGCCCTCCGGCGAGTTGGAGTCGGGAACAGGGTCCGGGCCTGTAACAGGCACGTTGGCAAATCCCAGGGCTTCTTCTACGCGATCACCGTATGAAGAATCGGCGAACAGGACTGCCATCCGGTAAAACGGCGTGCCGTGCTCCTTAGCGCGGCGTACGACGTCCCGGACGATGTGCCGCACTTCACTGGCCGGATCGGGCGCGCTGATGAGGTTTACGGTGCTTCCGCCGCGCGGCCCATCGGGTGAGGAGGTTTCCGGATCGCGGTTCGGAACATCGGCTGCCACGAGCCGGTCCACCTCCTCATCACCGGCCAGTGCGACAAGTATCGATGCGTCTGCGACGCGACTTAGCGCGCGGTCGAGCGGGGCGAATTGCGCAGGCGCAACTTCGATCCGCAAAATGATCCGCTTGCCGAGTTCGGCAATTGGGTAGTTTCCTCTTTCCAACTCACTCGCCGCGGCCCTCGCAACCTCTACCTGTTCGCGCCAGCTATGACGTGACTCGCGGTACGTCCGGTATACGTCCGCTACCTCCCGAACGAGTTCGCTTTCCTGTTGGAGCAACGGCACTGGATCTTGTTCAAGGATTTCAAGCTGGCGGAACGTCGAGCGTAGCGCGGCGTGTAGCGAGGGATGAGTCCGGATCGGTCCAAGACGACTACCCGGGGGCGCTGACATGGCTGCCGAGTAGACGAGCGCGGCGGCCTGCAACCGAGTCAGCGGGGGACGGCCGATATGCGACCCGCCAATCTTTTCGGCGAGGTCGTCAAGCCGCGTTAGTTCTACGTTGAAATAGCCTCCCGGCGCGAGCCGCCTGCGTAGATAGTAGGAGCTGTAGTTCGACGGGACGACCACGGTAATCAGGCCGAATGGGTCGTCGCGCCGATGAGCCTGAATCAACTCCTCGACGCGGGCAAAAATATCGGCGCCGGGGCGTACTGCCTCAATACGGGCGCCATTTTCGGTTTCCTGATTCATGTGCGAATGCCCAAGCGGCGTTCACTTGTTCCTCGGATATTGGGTGACCTCGCCCTTGGTCAAAGCCGTTGCGACCCACCCGGGAAGTGGCGTCCAATAGTTGTCGGGCGAGTGTGGAACGATGGCGCCCCCGGTGAGGATCGAACTCACGCACCCGGCTTCGGAGGCCGGTGCTCTGTCCACTGAGCTACGGAGGCAGTCGCGCCAATTGTAGTTAAACCTGGCGCTGTCGGCTTTCTCTACGGCAGGAACGTTTGGCCGTCTTCGGTCTTTTGTCAGGAGCGGTCCGCCGGGTCGTCTTTTTCGTCGGATCGCAAGCCGCTACCGCCCCGGAAGGCGCGTATGAGCAAGAGTGGAGCCAGGACGGTTGTTACTACAGTCATGACGATGGACACTGCGAACACGTCACGGCCGATAACGCCGCTCGCCAGACCGATGCCGGCCACGATGAGGGCAACTTCGCCTCGCGGCAGCATCCCCAGTGCGACACGCCACGATCCGATCCGGTTAAAGCCAACGAACAACGCAGGGAGGCCGGATCCCGCAAGTTTGCTCACTACGGCGAACACGGATAGCACGGCCGCAAATGCCAAAGCCCTGCCCAGGGAGTGTTCCGAGCCTGCGCCGCCGAAAGCTGTGAAGTCGACCTGCATGCCGATTACGACAAAGAACGCCGGCACCACGAAATAGTTGATTTGCCGCATCGGTCTTGCGACGAGATGCTTAAGATCGGTGCCTGAAAGGGCGAGACCCAGAGAATACGACCCGATGATCATGGCGAGGCCGAAATACACCTCGGCGACCCCGGCCGCAAAAAACGCCATGGCCATAGCCACCCCCAACACGGCGCCGGGGCTCTTAAACCAAAAGGCAAATTTCGAGATGTGCTTCGCCAGCAGGCTCCCAACAACGGTGAGGCCCAGCCAAAAGCCGACCGCCTTGGCGAAAATGACGACGATGCCGCTTGCCGAAATCGACCCTTCCTGCCCAATTCCAACCACGATCGCCAAAATGATGATTCCAAGGACGTCGTCCACCACCGCGCCGGCAAGTACGGTGACCCCCTCCGGAGTGTCGAGCTTGCCGATGTCGGACAACACGCGCGCCGTGATGCCCACGGATGTCGCGGTCATGATCGCTCCCACGAACAGGGCTGGAAGGAGATCCTGCAGGGAGTCGAAACTGGCGAATCCCAACCAAACGGTGGCAAAAAAGCCAAGGAAAAACGGCACTACAACGCCGCCTGTCGCGACGACAGTGGCAGGGCGGGCGTAGCGAATGAACTGCTGCCGATCCGTTTCCAGGCCGGCCTCGAACAAAAGAATCACGGCCGCTATCTGGGCGAAGAAAAACAGTTCAGGCGCCACCGGCAACATTCCTCCGGCGGTTTCTTCGACCTCAAAAAGTGTTCCGATTCCGGGCAGCGTGATGAGACCGCCGAGAGCGAATGGGCTGATGGCGATACCGGCGCACAGTTCTCCCAATACCGCGGGAACTCTGAAGACGCGTTCGGCAATTTCGCCGCCGATCTTTGCGGCAAACAGTATGACCGCCAGCAAGATGGCCAGCTCGGCGACTATCTCAAGCGGGCTATGGTGCACTAACTCTTCTCAATTCACGAAAAGCCGCACACAATCTGTGCGCGACCTGGTTGATTAAACCGCCCCGGCGCCGCCCGGTCCGGCGATGGTAAATTATCGGCCGATCACTGCGGAACCAGCACCTTGTCCGGCTTCCAACCGCCGCGGGCCGGATCGCAAGACAGCAGAGCGATTATCTCGCCGCCGCGGCTGTAAGCACGTACTTGTTCGCCCTTGGCTGACGGTCCGAAACGCGACAGCGGGATCGGGCGGCCATTCTGGCACATCTCCTGCATCATCGGGTCGAGGACGACGGAACGCAGGTGGTACAGGGTCCAGTCAACTGGAAACAGGAAATCCTGCCATTCGTCTTTTTCGAGGGCCGTTTCCAACGCGCCAATCGTGATTGTTCCGGCCAGATCGAACTTGCCTGCCCGCGTCCGTTGCAGCGCAGAAAGATGAGCGGCCCCCCCGAGGGCTTCCCCAAGGTCGTTTGCCAGGGACCTGGCATAGAACCCATGCCCGCAGACCAGTTCGAGGTCGAACTCCGGCGGGGACCACCTGGTTATCTCAAGGTGCGCCACCTCCACTTGCCGGGACTTCCGTTCGACTTCCACACCGGCGCGCGCCAGCTTGTACAGGCGTTGGCCGTTGTGCTTGACGGCGCTGTACATCGGAGGGACCTGGGTGATAGCGCCGCGAAATGCGGGCAACGCCCTGTCAACTCCGTCGCGGTCGATCACCGACGGGTCTGACTCGGCCACCGTTTTCCCCTCGGAATCGTAGGTGTCGGTGGCGGTTCCCAACGTCACCGTGAGGCGGTAGGCTTTCGTGCCCAAAAGGATCGAGTCTGCGAATCTCGTGGCCGGACCCAGGCAGAGGGGCAGAACTCCGGTGGCGATGGGGTCGAGCGTCCCGCCGTGGCCGATCTTCTTGACCCGGGTGAGGGACTTGACCTTCCGTACAACGTCAGTAGAGGTCCAGTCCGACTCCTTGTCGATGTTGAGGAATCCGCCGATAACGGTCTTGGTCGGCTGCGGGTTTCTGATCACAACGCCGCCTCCCCGACCGACCTGCGTAAATCTTCTTCCTTGACTTTGTCGATCAGCGCCAGGATTTCGGCGCCCTCTTCGATTCTCACATCTGCCAGGAATTCCAGCGTCGGGATCCTGCGCATTCGCACCCGCCTCTTCACAAGGTTCCTGAGCCTGCCCGACGCGGACCTGAGCGCTTCCAGACTCGACCGCCTCACCTCTTCGTCTCCCATCACGCTTACGTAGACCCGGGCCTTTCCAAGGTCCGATGCGCAGTCCACGCTGGTGATGGAGGTCAAATGTGCGAGGCGCGGATCGGCTACTTCCTCCGCTATGAGGCTGCCCAATTCCTTGCGCAACGTGAAGTTGACGCGTTCCATTCGCCTCGTCATGGGGACCGTAAAAACCCTGGCGAAATCCGGTGTTTAGCGCCTGATCACCTGGACTTCGTACGCCTCGAGGATGTCCTGTACCTCGAAATCGTCGAAGCCATCGAGCACGATGCCGCCTTCGAAGTTGTTGCCGAGTTCGCGCACGTTATCTTTCAGGTGGCGCATGGAGGCCACGCGGCCGGAGAAGAGTTCGTTATCTGACCGCTTCACCCGAATGCGGGAATTGCGGCGAATCATGCCGTCGATGATCCGTACTCCGGCGACCTTGTTCCGTCGGCCAAGCGGGAATAACTGCTGGACCAACGCGTGGCCTGTAACGACTTCCCTTTCTTCCGGTTCCACCAGCCCGCTTACAGCGGCCTGGACGTCGTCGATAAGGTCATAGATGATGCGGTAGGATCGGATGCTCACGCCGCGGGCGGAGGCCAATTGAACGGCGCCAGTGTCGAGTTCAGACTCAAATCCAACGACGATCGCGTCGGAGGCGGCGGCCAACATGACGTCCGACTCGGTAATGGGCCCCGCAGCAGCCGACACCACGTTTACCTGTACCTCAGGCGTCGAAAGCTGCTCAACGGCCCTGCGCACTGCGTCCACCGAACCTTGTGTCGACGCCTTTATGACTACCGTCAACTTCTTGAACTCGCCTCGGTGGACGCTCCTCATAACCTCTGCCAGCGTCGTTGCCTGGCGGGCTTCCCCGCGTCGCGCGGCTATCTTGAGGCGCGTCTCCACAAGCTGGCGGGCCGTCTTTTCGTTGGGGACTACCTCGAATTGATCCCCGACGGCGGGCAGGCCGTCGAGCCCCAGTACTTCGATAGGCGTTGAAGGACCAGCCTCATCCGCGTCTTCGCCAAATCCATCCACCATGCCGCGAACCCGGCCCCGTTGGACTCCGGCAACAACGTTGTCGCCCTTTCTAACCGTCCCGGATCGTACGAGAACAGTCGACATCGGACCCCGTGACCTGTCCATGTGGGATTCGATCACGACACCAATGCCTGCGCGATCAGGGTTTGCCTTCAATTCTGAAATCTCGGCCACCAGGAGAAGCGCGTCTAGCAGATCGCTTATCCCATCCCCTTTTAGCGCTGATACCTGCACCGATACCACTTCGCCGCCGTACTCCTCTACGAGGACGTTGTTATCGGCCAATGCAGCTCTTGTTCGGTCGAGGTCGGCTGCGGGCAGGTCGATCTTGTTGATAGCGACGACTACTGGCACGTCCGCGGCGCGGGCGTGATCAATCGCCTCGCGCGTCTGTGGCATGACCCCGTCGTCCGCGGCCACGACGAGTACGGCGATGTCGGTCACCTGTGCGCCGCTCGCACGCATCGCAGTAAACGCCTGGTGGCCGGGCGTGTCGATAAACGTGAGGAGGTCGTCCTCCTTGCGGACCTGGTAAGCGCCAACGGCCTGTGTAATCCCACCGGCTTCGGAATCGACTACAGTGGTGCCGCGTATTGCGTCGAGCAATGTGGTCTTCCCGTGGTCGACGTGGCCAAGCACGGTGATTATTGGCGGCCTGGTCTGGGCATTCTCGGCGGTCAACTCTTCGTCTACGCCGACCTGGACTCCGGCGGTGCTTTCTTCCCTTTCCTTGGGCTTGAGCACCGGCACTTTGAATGAAGCAGCTACCCGGGCGGCAGTTTCGAAATCGACCACCTCATTGACCGTCGCCATGACACCGGTTCGCATGAGGGACTTTATGGTGTCCACATTGCTGCGGCTCAATATGCTGGACAACTCGCCCACAGTCATCGTGGCCGGCAGTTCGACCGGTCCGATCGGTTCCTCCGGACGTTCGACAACGCGCGTGTTGGTCTCTGCAGGCGCACGGCGGCGGCCCGATCCTCGTTTAGCTGAGTTTGAGTAACGTCTTGCCATTTATATGTTATCGATCGTTCGCGAAGTCTCTCCCGGCTCGGCCGGGGGTTGATAGTTTTCGCGACCGGGAGCGAATGTGATTAGTCGCTCTCGCGCCGATTCCTTTAACTCAGTCTTCAATGCCTGAGACAGTTTACCCCGCGTCACACCGCCTACCCAGCAGGCCGGTTCCGAACACAAATAGGCGCCGCGACCGTTCGCCTTGCCGGTGACATCGACCTGGGCCACTCCGTCGGTTGTCCTCACGATGCGATTCAGTTCCCGCTTTGGCCGTTTCGTACGGCACACTACGCATGACCGGAGAGGAACATGCTTCCGCTTTTTCACAGGGCGGCTCCCTCCAGTGTACGCGTTGCGGGTTGATTATGCCCGCCCGCGTCGGTCAGCGGCGGCGCCTTGCACGCCCCCCACCCCCGCGCCGTCTGCGGCCTTCGCCCTCTTCCCGGAAACCTGTAATATCCTCTGCGAACCTGATCACTCCCACACCCTCTTTTTCTTCCGGCGCGGGGAAGTCCGCCTGCCACAGGTCATCCGACGAGAAGTCGACGGTAACTTCTGCCGCTGCGGCTTCCCTCCGCTCGGCCTCTTCCCGCTCAAGGGCCGCAAGCTCTTCTTCAAGCGCAAGCAGGGCTAGTTCTTCTTCGTCCGCAGCGGCCTTTTCCTCAGCGGTAACCGCGTCAGGAATGTCCACAGCGTCCATACTCTCCAGAACGATGGCTTCCTCGAAGGTTGGCGCCGCTTCCTCAAGAGCAACCGGTTCCATCACCGGTTCGACTTGCTGCTGTTCAACCTCGCCTGCGATGGCCTCTTCAACCGGTTGTTCTGCAACAACGAGTTCTTCTGCAGAGGCGGCGACCTCTACCAACTCAGGTTCCGGCTCGGGCTCAGGCTCGGGTTCGGGCGCTGCTGCTGCAACGGCCGCAGCAGCGGCCTCCGCCTCCGCCGCGGCAGCCATAACAGCTTGCGTCGCGCCGCGAATGTCGATATGCCAACCGGTCAGCTTTGCCGCCAGTCGCGCATTCTGACCTTCTCGGCCGATTGCCAATGAGAGGACGCGATCGGGAACGACGACGACGGCCGATACCTCGTCGTCATTTACTGTTACGTGGTCGACATTGGCCGGACTCAACGAATTGGCGATGAACCTGGTCAGGTCTCTGTCCCATTCGATGACGTCGATCTTTTCACCCAGAAGTTCGTTCACGACGTTCTGAATGCGGATTCCTCTGAGGCCCACACACGCGCCAACCGCGTCGACACCCGCTTGCGTAGAGTGGACCGCGACTTTGCTTCGGGAGCCAGCTTCGCGTGCAATCGATTTGATCTCGATGATGCCGTTAAAAATTTCCGGCACTTCGACCTCGAACAGCCGCTTGAGCAGTTCCGGATGAGTTCGCGAGACAACAATTTCAGGTCCGCGGACCGTACGAGCCACGTCCAGAATGTAAAACTTGAGTTGTTGGCCGGGACGATATCGCTCGAATTGGGCTTGTTCGCTGGGAGGCATGATCGCCTCAGCCCGGCCAAGATCTACCGTGATGTAACGGGGGTCAATACGCTGGATCGTGCCTGTCAGCAACTCCCCGGCTTTGTCGACATATTCATCGAAAACGAGGTCGCGCTCGGCTTCCCTCAGGCGCTGCATAACGACCTGTTTGGCGGTTTGCGCGGCTATACGCCCCGGGTTGTGATCGATGAAACCCGTCTCCAGGACGTCTCCGAGTTGGGCGCCCAACTGGATTTTCTGGGCGTCGGCCACTGTGACCTCCGCCCCTGGCTCCTCAACTTGATCGACGACGTGAAGGACTGTCATGACAGTCACGTCGCCGTCGCTCGGGTCGACCTGGACTACTACATCCTGGCCGCCAGCCGCGGGATCTCTCTTGTACGCGGAGGCAAGGGCAGCTTCGATAGCCGAGACAACGACGGAATGGGGCAACTTTCGCTCGGCGGCAAGTTGAGTCACAGCCAGCAGTAGATCGCTTTTCATACGCCGCCTTTCCGGCCTCAACAGCCACTAAACTTATTGCGTTCCGGCTAACAAAAAAGTGGGCCAAGCCCACTTTTACGCGCCCACTTCAACCTCCACCCGCAAACCGTTTGAGTCTACCAACTCCGGTTACTTTGACGCAAACTTGAAACAGGCCTCAGGCTTCTTCCACGAGGCACAATTCCGTCTGGTGTACATCGATATCTACAAATGCGCCGCCGACAGCAAGGAACTGAATTGTCCAAACCTTTTGCCATCATCCTGGACTTCGATAAAACCCTTACCACGACCGATATCGGTGAATCGATCGTTGAACACTTTGGATCGCCCGGCTGGGAACATGGAATCGACAGGTTCAGGTCCGGCGAGTACGGCATCCGGGAGATTTGGGAGTACGAAATATCCCATTTGCGCATCGAACGTATCCCGGAAATGACCGCATACTCGCTCGAAATTGCCAAATTGCGTTCCGGCCTGCCTGAGCTCCTCGAATACGCCGAGACGAGCGAGATGCCGGTCGAGGTGGCGTCGAACGGGATGGATTTCTACGTTCATGCCATTCTGGCCGCCAACGGGATGGGCAATTTGCGGTCAGCCGCGCCCGGGATCGCCGAAGGGCCGGACGGCAGGCCAAGACTGGCTTTCGCAGGCGATCACACGCAGTGCCCGCGCACCGGTCTGTGCAAATGCGACCGTGTATGGGCTCACCGTAGGACCGGACGAAAGGTCATATACATCGGAGACGGGATTTCCGACCTGTGCGTGGCTGAGCAGGCCGACGTCGTCTTTGCCCGCGACTCGCTCGCAAGGCACTGCGACAGGTCGGGTATACCATTCACGCCGTTCGAGGACTTTTTTCAGGTGTTAGAAGCCCTCAGAACCTCGGGCGGTTGAGATAGAGCGCCCTCAGGCGCCCCGGAGTGCGCGCAGTATGTCGTCGGGCGCGGAGTCGAACGGTACAATCTCAGTGGACTTGCCAGCGCGCATTTTGATCTCTGTACCGCCGGCCTTCGAACTTCGACGGCTGACGACGGCGCGAAGCGGCGGCCCGATAAGATCTGCGTCGTTAAACTTCACGCCGGGCGGTTCGTCGCGGTCGTCGTAAAGCACCTCGACTCCCCTCTTGACAAGGGATTCGTACAGGTCATCGGCCTTCGCTGTGACCTCATCGTCCTCTCTGTTGATACCGGCGAGGTAGACCTCGTACGGGGCGATGGCCCGTGGCAGAACCATGCCACGATCGTCATGGTTTGCTTCGACGGCGGCGGCCAGTAGACGGCCAACGCCTATACCGTAGCAACCCATCAGGGTGTCCCGATGGTCCCCTCGTTCGTCGAGAAAATCCGCTCCGAGTTTCTGGCTGTAGACAGTGCCCAACTTGAAGATATGCCCAACCTCTATGCCGCGTCGGGCCCGGAGCACGCCGTCGCACTTCGCGCAGGCGGACCCGTCCTGTGCCTCGGCGATGTCTACGTTCAGATCGGCTGCGAAATCCCTCGGGAAGTTCACGTTGCGCAGGTGGTAGCCTTCCTTGTTCGCTCCGGCCAGGTAGTTCGCGCCCATCTCGATCGAGTCATCCACCACAGATTTGACTCCGCCCACTCCGACGGCGGATGCTGAACCGGCGACCAATCCTGCCGCCTCGACCTCCGGAGGTGTTGCCATCCTTACATCGGCGCCGCCCAGCGCATTCCGTAACTTGGTCTCGTTGACCTCGTAATCCCCCCGAATTGTGATCAGCGCCATTTCCCCATCAGCCATATAGAAGACCGCCTTGGCGGTTCGGGATCGAGGCACACCCTCGAATTCCGCCAGGTCTTCAATCGTCTTGACGCCCGGAGTCTCGAATTCTTCAATGGCTTGCTGCTCTTCGGGATTATTAGCGGTCTTGCGGAACTCTGCCTTTTCGCCGTTTGCTGCGTATTCGCACCCGTCACAGACCAGGATTACGTCTTCGCCGCTTTCGGCAGGCAACACGAATTCCTTCGAGTCCTTTCCGCCGATGGGCCCCGAGTCGGCATCGACCATAATGGCGTTAAGACCACAGCGGCTGAAGATGGCCCGGTAGGCGGCGGCCATCGACTCGTAACTCAGGTCCAGGCCCTCCTCATCGGCATCGAACGAGTAGGCGTCCTTCATCTCGAATTCGCGTACCCGCAACAGACCTCCGCGAGGTCGCGTCTCATCCCGAAATTTTGTCTGGATCTGGTAAAGCGTGAACGGCAGATCGCGGTAGCTCAAGATCCCCGTTTTGGCCATGGTAGTGACGACCTCTTCGTGCGTCGGGGCGAGGACCATTTGACGTTGGCGGCGATCCGTGAATTGGGCCAACGGGGGTACGAACGTATCGGCCCGACCTGACCGTTCCCACACCTCTCGCGGCTGGACGACGGGCATATTGACTTCCTGCCCGCCGGCGGCGTCCATCTCTTCCTTGATAATTCGCTTGATCTTCTCGATAGACCTCCAGCCCAACGGCAGGTAACTGAATATCCCTGCCGCCACCTGCTGGATGAAGCTGGCGCGCACAAGCAACCGATGGCTGACGGTTTCCGCGTCGGCCGGCGCCTCGCGCAGGGTCTTCGCGAACAGGTTGGAAAACCTCATTCAATCTCTCCGCCCGGAACTTTAACTGCTGCCATATCCGGGATGGTGTCGCGTTTCAAGGTCAAGGAGCCGTAGGCGTAGACGCTAGAGGCGCCGGCAGCCGTTCCGGTCCGTTCTTCCTACCTCTACCCTGACTTCGGTCCGTCTGCGTAGTGGGTAATTACATAGTCTTCGACCATTGTGACGAAATCGCTCGCAATGGTGTCACCCTGAAGGAACCCCGTCCGTTGTCCATCGACAAATACGGGCGCCCTGGGGGATTCTCCCGTCCCGGGTAACGAGATTCCGATGTTGGCTGCCCTGGACTCTCCCGGTCCGTTGACGACGCAGCCCATCACCGCGACCTTCAATTCTGCAACCTCAGGGAACTCATGCTTCCAGACCGCCATCTTGTTGTCGAGGTGCTCCTGGATATCCTGCGCGAGCTCCCTGAATAGCGTTGATGTCGTACGGCCGCAGCCGGGACAGGCGGTGACGGCAGGCCGGAACGACCGAAGGCCCAACGCCTGAAGAATTTCCTGGCACAGCCTGACCTCGCGTGTGCGGTCACCCCCGGGCTCGGGTGTAAGGCTGCTCCTGATGGTGTCGCCGATACCCTCCTCGAGCAAGATCGATAGCGCCGCGGTCGTGGCCACCACTCCCTTCGTGCCCATTCCCGCTTCAGTAAGCCCCAGGTGCAGGGCTGTGTCGGTCTTTTCCGCAAGTTCGCGGTAGGCGGAGACCATCTGGCCCAAGCGGGAGACCTTACACGAGATAATTATGCGGTCCTCGCCAAGACCTAGACCAACGGCCTCATCGCGGCTTCTCAGCGCGCTCTCGACGAGGGCTTCCTTTTCGATCTCGTCTCCGTCAAGCGGTTCTACCCGTCTTGAGTTAGCGTCCATCTTTTCGACAAGCAGTTCCTGGTCGAGGCTCCCGGCGTTCACGCCTATTCGCACGGGCTTACCGAGGTCTCGGGCGACCTGGATAAACGAGGTGAAATTCTCATCGCGCCGGTTACCTCGCCCCACGTTGCCCGGGTTGATCCGGAACTTCGCAAGGGTGGATGCGCAGTCGGGATGGTCTTTCAGCAGACGATGGCCGATGAAGTGAAAGTCGCCAATTAGCGGTACAAAGTAGCCGTCCCCTTCGAGACGCGACCGGATCTCAGGAACGGCACGGGCGGCGGCATCGTTATTGACCGTTATTCGAACAAGCTCGCTGCCGGCATCGGCCAGTAACTTCGTCTGCGCCACCGTGGCGGCCACATCGGCGGTGTCGGTATCGGTCATCGACTGGACGACGACTGGCGACCCTCCGCCGATCTTCACCCCGTCAACGTCTACATGTATGGTCTGGCGTCTCGATTTCACTCGCCTGAACTTCTCCTGCTGCCCGATGCCTTGAAACCGCAACGAGTTTACATTGCTCCATCATGAAATTATGAACGAAGGGAGCCGGAGCACGGCGTTGTAGTCGACCGCACGGTTCAGTTAAAGAAGCTTTCGCCGCGCACGATCCTGGCTATGTCCTGTACGGAAATAAGGGCGATGACACCTATCAGGATAGCGAAACCGATCAGGTGCACCAGGCCTTCCCGCCTCGGCGAAATACGCTTACCCCGTCTTAGAAGTTCGACAACGACAAAGAAGATCCGGCCGCCGTCAAGGGCCGGTATCGGCAGAATGTTTATTACCGCAAGGCTGAAACTGAGCGCTCCCGCCAGGCTGGCGAGAACGGCGATCTTGGCTCCCAGACTGGCATCCGCTGTCGCTACTTCGCCACCGACTTGACCGATGCCCACCGGACCTACCGCCGAGGGCCCGCTGAACTGGGGGTTGGTGCTCCCAATAATCATGCCGGTAATGGCGTTCTTCGTGAGGATGATGACCTCGTACGCGCCCTGTAATCCGCGCGGGATCGCCTCCCACGGCGGCAATGACCGGCTTTCGGTCCGCAGGTCGACCATGTCTATCTGGACGCCGACGGCGCCATCCTGGACAAATGTGTCAGTACCCAGGTCGAAGTCGTACCGTCGCGCGTCGGCGAGAGATATTTCGGTACGAGGATCACTGACGGTGGGCGTGACTTGCAGTACGTCGCCAAGTTGAATGTCTGGGTGGATTTCTCTTGCATCCGCACGCGAAATCTCACCAGTGCGATCAGTAGGGCCGGCCACCACGTGAACCGTGTTCGCAAGCCCGGCCAATGGGTTGTAGAGCCGGCCTTCTCGAAGCGTCATCTGGGTTTCGGGGTTGGTCACAGACTCGACGATCTCGCGGCGCGGAGGACGCCAGCGCGGGACGACTTCTATGGTTTCGGTTTCACCGGTGTACTGATATTGAGGCCCGGCGGTTTGAGGAAACGGGTCGGGAATACCCCGCTGGACTACCCAGGTGCTCACCGCGCCCAATTTGAGCGTCACCGCCTGTTGCAAGTCGCCGACCTGGTCGATTGTCCTTCCGTCGACCTTCATCACCTTGTCGCCGTCCCTGATTCCGGCAGCCTCGGCTGGCGAACCCGGCATCACCCTCGAGATGATCACGTCTCCGGTGAGTTGTTCTTGCGGTATGAGTAAGACGACGGGAAATATCAGGAACGGCAAGACGGCGTTCACCGCCGCTCCCGCCCCCATAACGCTGATTCGCTGCCACGGTCCTTTTGAGGCCAGGCTGCCGTCGCCAGCCGGGTCTTCTTCACCGACCATGCGCACGAACCCGCCGATGGGCAGCCAGTTGATCGACCAAAGCATGTCGGCGATCACGATTTCGTCGGCCGACACCTCTTTCACCTTGCCGATGATCAACTGCGCTCCCTCGGCGCGTGCCGAATCATCGGACTTCCGCACCGGTCTGATCGTATGGGCAAATGCCGCGCCGTCGGAGTTTCGGACATACAGGGCGGTAACGAGGTCGCCCTTCTGGGCATGAGTACGTTGATCTTCGAATTTGTACCGCGTGTCGGGACTCAGGCGGACGATCGTCCTGCCGGTCCATCGGATGGCGGCAGCCCTTGGAGGAAACCCAATGCCAAACTCGAGCGTCTTTACGCCCATGCGGCGGGCGACGATCAGGTGACCCAGCTCATGCAGAATGATGAGCGGACCAAGAATCAGAACGAATGTGAGAAATCCGTATAAGACGGTAGCGGGCATACTTTTATTCTACGATTCCCCGCCGGAAATCGACTCCCTCAAGTCGCCAGGGCCTTTATCGGATCGCCCATCAGACGAGGCCCAGAGCGTACGAGTTGGTCCACGTGGCGGCTTCGATGAGGTCGTCAATCGTCGGAGCGGATGCCGCCGAGTGGGCAGCCACCGCCCGGTCCACGACATCGGGAATCTCGGTAAATCTGATCTTCTCACTCAGGAAAAGCTCCACGGCCGCATCATCGGCCCCAGCCAGCGCGGCCGGCCATGTTCCGCCCCGCTGACCGTATTCCAACGCCAGTTCGAAGCACGGATACAGCGTTGGGTCCATCTTCTCGAACGTGAGCGTCCCCGCCGCTGCGGGGTCGAATCTGGGTATCGAGCCGTTCGACTTTCGATTGGGATAGAACATGGCGTACTGGATCGGCAGGCGCATGTCTTGCAGACCGAGTTGTGCCTTGACGCTGCCGTCCTCGAATTCGACCATCGAGTGGACGATGCTCTGCCGGTGTATGACCGCCTCGATTTTTTCGAACGGAACGTCGAACAGCCAGCGCGCTTCGATGACCTCGAACGCCTTGTTCATCAACGTTGCAGAGTCGATCGTGATCTTGGCGCCCATTTGCCATGTGGGATGTTTTAGCGCCTCGGGAGGCGTTACGTCGGCCAGGTCGCTCCAGGTCTTGTCCCTGAATGCGCCACCTGAAGCGGTGATGAACAGCTTTCTGACGGGTGAATCCTCGCCCTGTATGCACTGCCAAATGGCCGAGGGCTCACTGTCGACGGGCAGGATCTCGCCGCCGTTTTCCCGCGCCGCGCGTAGTAGCAACTCGCCCGCCATCACAACCGGTTCCTTGTTGGCAAGAGCCAGCCGCTTCCCCGCCCTGAGCGCGGCGAGGGCGGGGCCCATTCCCGCGCAGCCAGAGGTGGCGCCGACTATCAAATCGACTTCCGGGTCAGACACTATCTCGGAGGGATCGGCCAGTCTCGCGCCGTTGAAAGTACCTTTGGCGCCTGTCGAGTGGTAGAAGCGCGGGCGGAACTCGTCGATCTGGTCCTGAAGCAGTTTCAGGTTGTTTCCGGCGCACAACCCGACCAGTTCAAACTCACCCGGAAAACTACGCACCACATCCAGTGTCTGGCATCCGATTGAACCGGTGGAGCCAAGAATGACGAGTCTGGTCATGCCGATACCCATAACGCGGCCAAGTATACGACCGCGAAGTTCGGAGAGAGGGAGTCGATCCGATCGAGGATTCCGCCGTGGCCCGGGACCAGATTGCCGGATTCCTTTACATCCGCCCGCCGCTTAAGCCACGATTCCAGCATGTCACCGGCCGCCGCAGCGGCGCCCATCCCTACGCCCAGAAGGGCGCCGGCCCAGACCGTCAAACCGGGGTCGAAAACCGCAACGAGAGCTGCGACCGCGCCGGCGCTTGCCAGCATCCCGCCGGCCAGGCCTTCAAACGATTTGGCCGGGCTGATTCGGGGCGCGATCTTGTGACGGCCCAACAGGGTTCCTACCGCGTAAGCCCCTGTGTCGGCGGCAAAGGTCCCCAAAACGGCAATAAGTACCCACTCCCGTCCGTTTTCAAGACGGACCAGGGCCGGGGCGTGGGCGAGCAGAACTCCGAAGTAGACCGCCGCCAGCAACCCGATCCGCGCCAGGGGCGTGAAACGGGGAAAGGAAGTGACGGCAAACAGAACCGCGAGTCCCGCAAGGGTTGCCGATGCGGCGATTACGCTGTTCTGAACGTGGTCTCCAGCAGGACTCAAGAACGCGAATACAGCGGTGGCGGCAACCAGCAATGGTGGAATGGCCATCGACACCGCACGTGAAAAACCGGTTTGTCGACCGAGCGCTGCAAGTTCATACCCGGCAACTATCGCCGCAGCCAGGACAATGCCGGCAACTCCGGGCACCCCGCCAAAAATGGCGAGAAGGACGACAGGCACACCGATTGCGGCCGTAAATAATCTGCGGCGCAAGTTGTGCGAGGCGCCGCTGGCGGATTGGGAACTGCTTTGCTGAGTACCCAGCCGCTTATCTCACGCGGCCGAAACGACGTTCCCGCCTGGCAAATTCATCGAGCGCTGCATCGATGCGCGTCTCTTTGAAGTCAGGCCAATTGACAGGAGCAGAGTAGAACTCGGCATACGCTGATTGCCACAACAGGAAATTGCTTATCCGAAACTCGCTCCCCGTGCGGATTACCAAATCGGGGTCGGGCAATCCGTGAGTAAATAGCCGGCTGGCAATCGAGTCCTCGGTGATCTCATCCGGCGGCAGGGCATCTTCGACAATCTTGCGAGTCGCATTGACTATCTCGGCGCGACCGCCGTAGTCAAACGCCACACACAAAGTCAGGCCGGTGTTGCTTCGGGTCAACTCGATTGCGTCCCGGATAGCCCCCTGCAAGCCGCACGGCAACCGGTCCATCCTTCCGGCGTGCAGCACACGTACATTGTTTCGGTGAAGGGCTTTCGTTTCCTCGCCCACCACGTCCCGCGCCAAGTCGAGAATGCCTGCTACCTCTTCCCCCGGCCGGTCCCAGTTTTCGGTCGAAAACGCGAACAGCGTGATGTACTCGACTCCGGCTCGTCCTATGTGATTGACCACGCCCCTGATATTTTCGTATCCGGCCCTGTGCCCTTCAGTCCTGGGCAGATTGTGTTCCTCGGCCCATCTGCCGTTGCCGTCCATAATGATGGCTACGTGACGGGGCACACGGCGTTCCGGTGAAGCGCCGGTCTGGACGGTGGCGCCTTTCTTGTCGTCGGTCGCGGGGGTAGTCATGGATTCGAAGGCCCGATGCGGTGCGCCAGGTGCGCCTATACCTGCATCACCTCTTTTTCTTTGCTGCTTGAAGCCGCATCCACCATTTTGACGGCGTCGTCCGTTAGCTTTTGAAGATCATCCTGCGCCCTGCGCGCCAAGTCCTGTGACACCTCTCCGTCTCGTTCCATATTGCGGATACGGCCCTGCACATCGCGCCGTACATTTCTGATCGCCACCTTCCCCTCTTCCGCACGGCGAGTCACCATCTTGACAATGTCCCTGCGGCGTTCTTCGGTTAGCGGGGGCACGACGATGCGGATGAGGTCTCCGTCAACGCTCGGCTGGAGGCCGATGTCGGCCATTTGTATCGCCCTGACCACATTCCGCACCGAACTCTTGTCCCATGGCTGAATCACGAGCAGCCGCGCGTCGCCGACGTTTATCTGGGCAATCTGATTTAACGGCATCTCGGTACCGTGGTAATCGACCCTGACGTTATCGACGAGGCCGGTGCTGGCGCGGCCCGTTCGAACACCGGCCATGTCCTTGTCGTAGGCATTGACGGCGCCATCCATGCGCCTTCGGCCGTCTTCTAGTGATTCCTGCGTCATAACGATTGCTCCTGTGGCAGTTGCCAGACTACGCGGCGCACGGGGCGCGGCGGAAGTTAACCGTGTAAGGCAGGCGAAGGCGTCTGCCTGAATTCAGACTCCGATATGAGCGTGCCCACCTTTTGCCCCGACAAAACTTTCGCCAGAGCGCCCTCATGGAACAAATTAAACGCCACGATTGGTAAGGAATTATCCATGCCCAACGACAACGCGGTGCTGTCCAACGCTTGCAACCGGAGCCGCAAGGCCTCGTGGGGCGTCAGGTGGTCGAATTTCACGGCTTCAGGGTAGATGTTGGGGTCGGCGTCGTACACGCCATCGACGTTGTTCTTGGCCATCAGCAACGCCGCGGCGCCGGTTTCCAGCGCGCGAAGCGCAGCGGCCGTATCTGTCGACATGTATGGGTTGCCCGTTCCGCCGGCGAACACAACAACCCGGCCCTTTTCCATGTGCCGGATCGCGCGGCGGCGAATGTAGGGTTCTGCGACCGACGGCATGGCGATGGCCGACTGGGTGCGGACTTCGATACCGAAGCGTTCCAGGGCATCCTGTAGGGCGAGAGCGTTGATGATAGTTGCCAACATGCCTGCGGAATCAGCGGTCGACCGGTCCATGCCGGCTGCCTCATATTCCGCTCCTCGCCAGATATTGCCCCCGCCCACGACCAAGCCGATTTGCACACCTGCCCTGCTGGCGTTTGCTACTTCCGACGCAACATACGAAACCGTGCCGGGGTCGATTCCGAATTCGCGGGGCCCCTTGAGCGACTCTCCGCTCAGTTTAAGGACGACTCGTGAGTAAACAGGCAGTTCCAGGGGGCACTTCCTAGTCGCCCAACTCGAAACGGGCGATACGCCGAATACGAACGTTTTCTCCGACCCTGGCGATCATCTCTGTTACCAGTTCGCTGACGGTCTTGCCGGGGTCCTTGATGTACTGCTGCTCGGTCAGCACCTCTTCGGCCGGCACTTCGCCTGCGTCTTCCGGGACCATGTCTCTTTCGATGTGGTTCGGTGACATCGCGGCGACCTGCATAGCGAGGTCTCTGGCCAATTCGTTGAACTCCGTCGTGCGGGCTACAAAGTCCGTTTCGCAGTTCAGTTCCACCATGGCGCCGATCCGGTTGCCTGTGTGGACATACGACTGAATGATGCCCTCCGACGTTTCCCTGCCGCCTTTTTTCATCGCCGTCGCGAGGCCTTTTTCAGCCAACGCCTTTTCGGCTTCTTCCATCGCGCCGCCTGCAGCGTCAAGAGCGCGTTTGGTGTCCATGATTCCGGCGCCGGTCCGGTCCCGGAGCTCTTTGACCATTGCTGTGGTGACTTTCAATTGTTCCTCTTGATTCCGTGAATTGTCAGATGGTCTGGAGTGAGATCAATCCATTTGTGGCGGTCGTATATGGCCTTGAGCGGGTTTCTGCCGCCGTAACCTTTAACTCCTGCCTCGGCTGACGGTTTCAGTCAGATGATTGAAGCGCAACATTGAATCTCCGGTTTCCGAGCTCGGGAACAGGGCTCTCCCCGGCAACCTTTTTCTGTTACGCGCCGGTTGTCTCTGGGGTTTGTTCCTGCGGGACAGGTTTTTGCACCGGAGGTCCGGCAGATTCGGCAGAAGCCACAGCGTTCGCTTCTTCCTGCGCCGCCGCAGCGACGCGTGCGGCCGCCTGGGCCTGCGCCTGCGCTCTCGCGGCTTCTTCCTGAGCCTCCAATTCCGCCTCTTCCGCCATCCGCACCTGTGCGAGTTTGATCGCCAACTCCCGGCCCGTGAAGATTGCCGTCGCGATCTCGGACGTTATCAGTTTGATTGAGCGGACACCGTCGTCATTGCCGGGTATGGGGTATTGCACTTGTGCAGGGTCGCAGTTCGTGTCGACTATCGCGACGACCGGTATGCCCAGGCGATTGGCCTCGGCAACTGCGATTTTTTCCTTGATTACGTCTACCACGTAGATGGCGGCCGGCAAGCGCACCATCTCTTTGATCCCGCCAAAGAATTTGTTAAGCCGGACCACCTCGTTTTCGATTCGAAGGGTCTCACGCTTTGTGGTAGTCGGCAGTTCACCCTTGGCTATGGCTTCCTCAAGGTATACGAGCCGTTCAATGCGGGCCTGTATGGTCTGGAAATTGGTAAGCATCCCGCCGAGCCATCGCTGGTTGATGTACATGGAACCGACTCGTGTCGCTTCCTCCGCGATGGTGGCCTGCGCCGGTTTTTTTGTTCCGACCAACAGGATGTCGCCGCCCTTGCCCGACACCTCTTGCATGAACTCTTTTGCCGTGTTGAGACACTCAAGGGTCTTTGACAGGTCAATGATGTGCGCGCCGTTGCGCTTGGTGAAAATGTAGGGCTCCATCCGCGGGTGCCACCGCTTGGTTGGATGGCCAAAGTGCACACTCGCCGTGAATAGGGCCCGCAGGTCGATCTGGCCATTCGCCGCCTCGGCAGGCGATGGGGTCGAAGGGGTGGGTTCCGCTTCCACTATGTCCGGGGTCGTCAATTGTCTCCTTCGTACAGCCGTTTCGTGCGCCATTGCGGTTTTCGCCGCACCCTCTGTCGCGAAACGAGCGCGGGCAAAACACCCGCGCCGAAATTCTCAGCGGTTAAAACACGTCTCAGGATACCACAGGCCCCGTTGCAAATCGGACGTTTCCCGGCTACTCGCACACGTACGGAGGACTAGTTGAGCCACCCCCGATCGGTGGCGACCGCTACGGCGTGCGCCCTGTTGCGGGCGCCGGTCTTGGTGAGAATCCCGGTTACGTAGTTCTTGACCGTTTGTACGCTCAGCCTCAATTCGCCGGCAATAACCGGGCTCGATAGACCCTCGGCGATTCCGGTGATGATCTGCCGCTCTCGTTCCGTAAACGGGTTCGCCCCCGCTGTCGGATTGGTTCCGTTGACCGCCCTACCGATTTGTCTTAGTTTGGCAACGAGGAGTTTCGAGGCTTTCTTGCTTCTGCCTATGTCACCCAACAACATGCACTCTCCGCCGGCCACCCTGATCAGCACGTCTTCGAGCGTCTTACGGTCGACGTCCTGTGGCACGCGCGCGGAGACGCCTTTATGAAGTGCGTCCAGCAGTGATTCTTCACCGACAACCTGTCCGACGATAACCCCCGGGACGACGGACTCATTGCCTCGCCCTTTGGCGGACAGGGCCGTAGCAACGTCGTCGAAGACCCTGACATCGGCTTCGAAGCTGTACGCGTTCGCTCCAGTGACCACGGACAACTTGGGACTTCGCGCCATGACCTTAGCGATAGCTTGCCGCCTCGTGCGGTCTTTTATCGCCACATGGACGCGGACGCGACCAGCCGACTCGGGACCGAGCGCGTCGAAGAAAGTAAGTTGATTTGCCGTGTTTGCGCGCTTCAACGTCTCGTTACTAAGGACGGTCCGTCCTTACAGGCATATGTCCTGCTATCGTCTATAACTATCCCGGGCAGGCGGGTTGCCGAAGTTGTCGCCGGTCGAGCGAAAGAGGTGATTGCTAACACAAGCGCTTGCGGCCATGATTCAGTTGTGAGCACATGTTATTGAGCGGACGATTCCGGGTCCAAGCGATTTGGAAACGGGTTTTGATGACCAGCGAACAACGTTGAGTTGGCCGCATCTGAATCCCCCTCCCCGCATCTGATTTAACGAGGGGCCCGTATACAAAAATAGTTGGTTCCCAGCCCGACCGGGTAGTTCGGCGCATCCGACCTCACAACGGATTTGTTTTGAATCAGGGGGATTCGAAAGTGATAAGCCAGGCCGACGGCGGTAGTCCAATAACGATTCGCTCTTCAGCACTGCCGATTGCGGCAGCGGTGGCGGCGATACTCGCTGCTTTGGTTGCGGGATTTGCCGTGGGGTCCGGGGCCAACACAACGGTTGGCCAGATCTTAAGCGCGTCAGGCAGCTCGTCCTCACTCGTCTTAGGCATCGGGGATTGGCTGCCGCTTGGTTTCGCGTTTGCCGCGGGCATGGTCGCGACAGTCAACCCATGCGGATTTGTGATGCTTCCAGCCTACCTGACGATGTACGTCTCGGACGCAGAGGTCTCTGCGAACGTAGGGTTCAGTCAACGCTTGGCCAAGAGTTTGTACGTCAGCGCCGCGTTGGGCCTCGGATTCGTGCTCTTGTTCGGGATCGTCGGGCTGGCGATCTCAGCCGGGGCAACATCTTTGGCGAAAGTGTTTCCGTGGATCGGCTTCTCACTGGGGTTCGTCATGGCCGGGCTCGGCGCGTACATCTTTGCCGGCGGCAATATCTACACAGGCGCAGCATCCCAACTGGCAAGCCGAATAGGCGATCCGAGGGACGCGTCCCTGAAGGGGTACTTCCTGTTTGGAATAAGTTACGCCGTCGCGTCGCTCAGTTGCACCCTCCCTATATTTCTTGCCCTCGTCTCCTCGTCCCTGTCCCAGGACGGATTCCTCCACGCAGCAGGCCAGTTCCTTGCATATGCACTGGGCATGACCTTTGTGATTACCATTCTCACAATCGCGATAGGCGTGTTCAAAGGCGCGTTGACAGCTCAGCTCAGGCGCGTCATGCCGTACGTGAACCCGATCTCGGCCGGCATTTTGATCCTCGTAGGCGGGTACATGGTCTTCTACTGGCTGACAGAAGGCGAACTGGCTTCCAGTTTCGGGCTGTAAATGCCTTTTTTAGCGAGATAGACGAAGCGGACTGGACCTTCGGGAATTGACTACGAGTCGGATATGTCAGAGTCCGGGACACAGCATTAAGGTGCCCAGTCCAAGAACAAGCAAGTGTCCCCAGGCTCGTTGACACACCGACTGACGAGGGGCGCACCCGCCTTTTCGGCAACGCTCGTTGGAGGGGCTCTGGCGTTGGTGGTCGGTTTGCCGCTCACCTCGCCTGAAGACCTGCTGGGCAACACTGCCAGCGTCGCCGTATTGTCAAACGCCGCAGCGGTAGTCTTTGGCCTCATTTGGGCGAACACGCCAAGCGGCGAGGCGCGGCGGATTCGGGCCTATACGACGGTATGCATCGCCTTGTACGGCCTGACCGTTGTCATTGCTCTGCTGATCGAATCGATCGGCGAAATCTCAAATACAGTGTCGTACGTCGTACCGATCGCGTCGGTCATCTTTGTCTCGACTGCAATCTTCACCCCGGTAATCGACAGGTTCGTAGGCAAGGCGGCTTCGTTGTACTTGGGACTGTCGCTGTCGATCGCCACAATTTCGGCAGGGGTAGTCATGGCCTACTACGAGGTAGGTTTCACCGAGCCGCCGAGCCTCTCGCTGCCACCGCCAGCATGAACCGTTTGGCTGGTTCGCCGGCTCACTAAGTAACCGGCTTGATAATCGCTGCCAGACAATAGTTCACATTCGTCACGACCTGACGCCAAATACACTGCCCGAAGACCCACCCACAACAAGGATCCTAGTTACATGCCATGCCTCAACTCCACACCTGCTGGTCGCTCCTACAAATTGACACTCCTCAGTTTGGCGGCATCGATCCTAATAGCAGCGCTGGTCCTATCGTGCGGCGCGACAGAAGAATCGACTGCGCCGGTGGCCAGTAATCCGGATCCGCCTGTCCCATCGGCAACCTCAGCCCCAACCGAGGCGCCTGCGACAAAGGCGCCCGATGCGACGCCAGCGCCTGACCCGACAAAGGCGTCGGAACCAACGCGGGCGCAGACGGCAACGACGGTCCCCGACCCAACCCCGGCGCCCGATGCGACTGAAGCCCCAGACGAGGTACAGGAGACTGCCCGCGTATTCGAAATCGTCACAGGGTCCCAGGGGCTGTTCAAGGTCGACGAAACCCTTCGGGGAGTTGACGTAGTGGTCGCATTAGAAACCGAGGAAATCACGGGGAGCATCGACATCGAAGCAGGGACCGCCATCGTGGCACTCGATCTTCATTCGTTGGTCAGCGATCAGCCAAGGCGGGACAGATACGTTCGCGAACGTCTGTTCCCGTCTCAGCCCATCGCCATCGTTGAATTCGCCGATCTTGGCGACATACCGGATTCTTTTTTTGAAACCGGCGAGGAACTGGCGGTAACGCTTCCGGCAACCGTAAACGTGAACGGCGTCGACGCAGAACTGGAATTCGAGGTCACCGCGCGCCTTGACAGCGACGAGGACCTCGTCGTTTTGGGAATAACCGAGTTCGTCTGGGCCGATTTCGGCATGACAGCCCCGGTCAGCAGTATCTTCGCCGTAAAAGATGAAGTCCGAGCAGAGTTGCTGCTATACGCGAAAGCCAACTGACTGCGGCGATTGATCGCCGCAGTCAGTTACTTCTTCAGTTCCGGGGCGATAGAGCGCGGCCCTACACAACCGGGTTGGTCAGGGTGCCGATGCCCGCGATCTCCACTTCCGTGACGTCCCCGCTCTTGAGAGTAGGTGGCGCACCTGCCGTGCCGGTGAAAATGAGGTCGCCCGGTTCAAGAGTCACGTATTTACTAATGAACGAAATCGCCTGGACCACGTTGAAGATCATTTCGCTGGTATGGCAACTTTGCCCTTCGGCGCCGTTGACCCGCCCGCGGATCCGAACGTCGGTCGGATCGAGGTCGGTCTCGATCATCGGCCCGATCGGACTGAAGGTGTCAGACGACTTGGCTCGCCACCACTGGATGTCCCCGCCCGAGCTATTCTGCCACTCGCGCTCACTGACGTCGTTCCCGCACGTGTAGCCAAACACGTAGTCGAGCGCGTCGGCTTCGGAAACGTTCTTGGCGTTCTTGCCAATTACCGCGACGAGTTCCGCCTCCATGTCGACGCGTTGGAAATCGGGTGGCAACACCACCGGGTCGCCTGGCCCAACGACAGACGAGGATGTCTTGTAGAACGGCTCGGGACGGGCAGGAGGCGGCGCGCCGTGGAGGTGGGAATGGTAGTTCAGGGCCATCGCCATAATCTTCCCCGGCCGGGGGATTGGCGCGAGCAGCTTGACGTCAGCCAACCGGTGGACTGTGCCCGTCTCCGAATGGTCATTTAACGGCGAATCAGACAGTTCTCTGACTTGGTCTCCGGCGACGATCCCGTATGCGGACCTGCCCTCTGCTTCAAATCTGGCGTATTTCATGTGGTCTCCCTGTCGTTCAAATGGCGGATCGTGCCCGGCCCCTCTCTTAAAGCAGTTCTGTTTTAAGTTAGCCGCGGCACCCCTGAACGCGTCATTTACTAGACGCCAATTCGGCGAATGAAGTTTACTCCCTCGTGACCAAGGCGCATGAACGATTCAAAAACTCGTCGCGACCCGATTTCAACGCAGTGTTGCACGGAAAGATGAATTCACATAGTTTGAACAGACCTACCGGGGCTCATGCATAAGGGTAGCCGGAAGAGCACCAATAACGGCTCCTTGGCTATGGGTCAACGCAGCAGTTTTCGGAGAAGTGTTGGATGCCAGAAAAAGATTATCGGAGAGTGGCAAGCCTTTCAGATCTGCCACCGGGCGAGATGACAGGGGTGGAACTCGGCGACGAATACGTGTTGATCGCGAACATCGAGGGCAAGGTCTGCGCCATTTCGAACACCTGCACGCACGCCGAGGCCACACTTAGCGACGGCTATCTCGACGACAACCTGGTCGAATGCCCGCTACACGGAGCGGTTTTCGACGTGACGGACGGGACGGTACAGGAAGGTCCCGCGACTGAAAACGTCGAGTGTTACGCCGTGGCCGTCGAGGGCCAGGACATCTACGTCGGCCCGAACGAAAACTGAAGCCGTCCCTTGAACCTGCTGTCTGCCGAAAGGTAGGGGGCGCCATTGGGCCTGTCGTAAGAGCGCCGCCCGGCAAGCCCGGCGCGGCCGTGACAACCGCCGCCGCCGCGAGACTGGACCGGATTCTCGCAATAGACCGCTTACGGGAGGGTTGAATCAGCTTGGAATCCGGGGAAGCAGACTCACCCATCGTCCATATTCGCGGCCTTGAGAAGTCCTACGGGCCGAACGCCGTTCTCCGAGGCGTTGACCTCGATGCGTACCCTAACGAGGTCCTGACGCTGTTCGGCCCAAACGGCGCCGGTAAGACCACGTTGCTACGCGTCCTAGCCACCCTGACACGCCCGGACGCGGGGACCGTACGCGTCGACGGCCGCGATGTAGCGCGCGCCGGCGAATTTACCCGACAGATGACTGGCGCGGCGCTTCACTCACCGATGCTCTACAGACACCTGACGGCGCGGGAAAACCTGCTGTTCCACGCCCGCATGTTCCGCGTGCCGCGACGGGACGAGCGGGTTGCCGAGGTCGCCGGCATCATGCAGATTGAGGACCGCCTCGACAATTTGGCGAGGGAACTCTCGAACGGTCTCCAACGCCGAGTCTCCCTTGCACGGGCCCTCTTGCACCGGCCGCGACTGTTGCTACTCGACGAACCCGAAGCGGGCCTGGACGACACCGCCCTTCAACTGTTGGACAAGGTGATCAGGGAATATCGGCAGGACGGGCGCGCCGTGGTCATGACGACCCACTCTCTGGAACGGGGACTCGCATTGGGCGACCGCGTCGGAATCATTTCGTCTGGCCGAATCGCCCACTACGGCGAGACCTCAGCCGTGGATCCCGAACTCCTTCGCGGCGCGTTTCCAAAGACAGAGCGCAACAAGCCCGTGGACGCAATGGGCTCGTGACCGGTTCGCTCACGGTCGCCTGGGCTCTCGCCCGTAAAGACCTGCTCCTCGAATTCCGAAGTCGCGACATCGTCATTACGGTCGCCGGATTCTCGATCCTCGTCCTGGCAATATTCACGTTCGCCGTGGACCTTTCAAACGAAAACGCCCGCTTGATCGGCCCGGGCGTGTTGTGGGCCGGCATCGCGTTTGCCGGAGTCCTGGGACTGAACAGGTCATTCGCAATCGAGACGGAACAGAACGCGCTCGACGGCTTGATGCTCACTCCGGTGAGTCGCGACCTGATCTTTCTGGGCAAGGCGACAGGAAATTTCGTGTTCCTCGCGCTGGCTCAGGCGGTCGTGCTGCCGGTGTTCGCGGTCCTGTTCAATCAGGTCATTTTCAGGTGGGAGATGCTGGTCATCTGCCTGCTTACAACGACAGGATTTGCCACAATCGGGACCCTCTTTGCTGCGATGTCGATCCGGGCGCGTGCAAGGGAGATCATGTTGCCGATGCTGTTCCTGCCAACCGTGGCGCCAGTGCTGATCGCGGCGGTCGAGGCGACCTCCGGGGTAGTGACTGGCGAGAGTTGGTCCGACATGGCGGTTTGGCTCCAATTGGCCGGAGCCTTCGACGCCGTCTTTCTTGTCGTCTCGGCCCTCGCTTTTCACATCGTTCTTGAAGACTAGTCCTACAGCCAAGATGACACTGCCGGACCGGACTCCTTGCTTCACAATACTGCCGGGATACCGTACGGCGGGACCGTCGGCGACGACGTCACCCGGTGGCGGAACATCAGCCGAAAAATCACCACTTTGTGATAATATGCACATACTTCTGCGATGCCGCAGGATGGCCTGGACCGCATGATGTCTCACCCCCTTTTTCGCAACGCGCTCATCGCGGCGGCCGCGGCATTCATCGCCCTCACAATGTGGATGGTATTCGCTTGGGTGCCGACCGAGACGAATCAGGGCGCGATTCAACGGGCTCTATACGTACACGTGCCCATCGCCTGGGTTTCGATGGTAGCAATCGTGGCGGTGGCGATTTTCAGCGTCTTGTATCTGGTCACCGGCCGCGAACGATGGGACAGGTTGGGAGCGGCGACGGCCGAAACGGGTGTCGTATTCGGCGCACTGATGCTGATCACCGGTATTGTCTGGGCCAGGCCGGTGTGGGGTGTTTGGTGGACCGGCGAGGCGAAACTCACCACCGCGCTCATCCTCTTCTTCGTTTACGTCGCCTACCTCATGTTCCGGGCCTACTTTCCGCCGGGAACACAGCGGAGAAGGCTTGCCGCTGTCATCGCCCTGATAGGCGCCATCGACGCGCCGATAATTTACTGGGCATCGAACCTCTGGGCCGAAGCCCACCCGCCTCTGATCGTCGGGCCGGCACGAGACTCCGATTCGGCGCTCTCCGCAGATATCGGGCTAACCCTGTTGGTCGGCGTAATCGCATTCACCTTGTTGTTCGTTGTCATTTTGGTCGAACGGTACCGGATACGCCGCGCCGAAGATGATGTGACGGCGCTGCGCCGCACCCTGCAAACGGCCGGAGCGAACGCCCAGTGAAGCGTCCCATCATCATCTTGGGGCTTGTCGCGACGTTGATCGCGGCCAGTGTCGTCACAGCAGCCGCGCATGCCGAAGATCTGTTCACCGGCGTCGTTACCGGAGTTGAACAGAATGATGCAGGCGAACTCGTATCATTCTCCATTGTGGACAACGAGGGCGAGATCCACGAGTTTGAGGTGTCCGCCGATACTGAGTACGGCCTCGAAAACCAGGCAGGCGACAGATGGGTGGCCCGTCAAAAAGACGAACCGGTCGCAGCAGCAGAACGGGTTCGGGACCAGCAGCGCAGATTCGTTCCGGTTACAGTCCATGGTGAAGACGGGCTGGCCAGCAGCGTCGTAGTATCGGAAAGCGGCCGCCTCGAGACCAATCTTGGCTTCCTCTTTGCGATTTACATGATTACGTGGGCGGCGTTTTTTGCCTACATATTCGTCATGTCAGGAAGACAACGAGACCTCAACCGGCAGATCGAACAGTTGAAAGAACTGGCCGAACGCCGCACCGGCGACTCATAAACACGGTATCCCCGCATGGACGACAAAGACCGCGAACTGGCAGATCGCTCGCCTCCGGCGACGCCTTCCACGTTCTTGACGACCAAATACAGGATTGGCTTTGCCCTGGTGCTGATAGTTGGCGCCCTGGTCTACTTTGGATACACGGCGTTCAAGAACGCTACGGTCACTTTCATGTCCGTCGACGAGGTCGCGACCTTGGCCCCTACGCCTGAGGACCGCTCGGTCGGAGTGTCCGGCAAGTTGGTAAAGGACTCATACATCCGCTCGCCGGACGGACTGGTCGCCAATTTCGAGTTGCAAGATGAAACCGAGGGCGATCACGTGCTGAAGATTCGGTACTCGGGCGAGATCGGCCAGGTGTTTTTCAATGAGCATTCAGAGATCATCCTCCGCGGCTCGCTTAGCGGCGACGGCGTATTCGAAGCCGCGCATCTGACCGTGCGATGCCCGTCAAAATATCTCTCTGAACAGGAACGCGCCGAGATCGAAGGGCGCGAATCGGGCGAGCCGGAACCGCCTCCATATCAACCTGACTATTTCGATACGAAGGCCCGGGCAGGCGGGCCTGACGGTAATAGCGGCGGCGCCTCAGGCTAGTTCCAAATAATGTTCCGCAGGGGGCCGATGTTATACTCAGCGGAGTCATGACCGAGTCCGCCACAATCGCCAATATGGCCATCGCGGCCGTCGCCGGATACACCCTCGGCGCGTTGCCTGTCGCATACATCGCCGGCAGGATGAATGGCGTCAACGTATTCGAGGTCGGCAGCCGCCAGGCGGGCGCTACCAACGTATTCAGGGAAGTATCCAGGAAATCCGGCGCCGCGGTATTTCTCGCCGACTCCCTTAAGGGCCTGTTCGCAATTCTTATCAGCCGGGAGTTGGGACTGGAAGGCGGATTGTTGCTGATTCCCGCCGTTGCGGCGGTCCTCGGACATTGGAACTCGCCGTTCACCAGGTTCAAGGGAGGAGACGGCGTTTCTACGCTGACCGGAATCGGAATCGGCCTCATTCCGTACGGTGTTGTACTGCCCTACGCGGTCGTCGCCGTGATTTGTGTGGGCGGCCGCACGAAATTTGCCCATCCGTCACTATGGGGGGCGGTACTCGGCTACATCACATTGATGATCATTGTGTTCGTGCCGTTCCGGTACGCCAACAGCGTTTTGACTCCGGACGTTAACCCGGTGGTCGTCATCGGAGCGATCTGCCTCGGCCTCGCGATTTTGGTCCACAGCGCGGTGTACCACTTAAGATCGAGAAGCTGGCGTGAAGATTCGGGCCTACCCTCGTCGACTGAGAACCTCGAGGGCACACGCAGGGAACTGCGCCTACCCTAAGCTCCGGAAGCTCCGGCGCGCAGCCAAACACGCTGGCCCGTTGGCGTGGGTGCCGCCTGCTACTTGAGCCGTCGAATGTTCGCGATCAGCGATTCGGGCGGTTCGGCCTTGGGCAACGCCCGCAACAGGCGTACGGTGGACCAGAGCCCACCGAGCCAGCCTTGACACCCGTCGCAGAGGCCCAGATGCACGCGGATTCGGCTGCCCAGGGATTCAGAAATGTCCCCGTCGATGTAGTCCGAAGCGCTGTCTCGCAGTTCCTCGCAGTGAATCGATTCGCGAGAAGTCGCGTGCAAATGCGATTTCAACTCGCGCTCCACTACGCGCCTGACCCAAGATTGCTCGGTCATGTCACTTTCCGGAGTTCACCGATTCTCGCTTTTCTGAATGACTGGGTGGTCCTGTGTAGGACTCCCTGATCAATTGGATGCTGCGACTTCGCAAAAGATGCCGGGACAAGGGTAACCTTTTGAAAAGGATGGTCCCAGGCTCGTAGATTCCGGCCAACATGCCCGGGTCCCCCCGACCGTCAGGGAACGCAATAGAAGGGGTTGGCGCCTGCGTCTCACACGGCATATGGAATACAGCACGTTCGCAAATATTGCCGAGGAGAACGCTGGGTTCGTTTACAACGTCGCCTACCGGATGATGGGCAACCCCCACGACGCCGAGGAAGTTGCGCAGGACGCGTTCGTGTCGGCGTTCAAGGCCAGGAACCGTTTCAGGGGCGAATCTCAGGCGACCACCTGGCTCTACCGCATAACCGTCAACGCCGCCCTGATGCGGCTGAGGCGGGACAAGAGGCGGAAGGAGATGACCGTCAGCGAAGACGCCAGACCGGACGCTCCCTCGTCAGACCTGGCGGAATTGCCCGGGCCGGCGGCGCTTAATTCCGAATTGGGCGATAAATTGGCTGCTGCGGTCGACGACCTGCCCGACGACCTAAGAACAGCCGTGGTCTTGCGGGACATACAGGGGTTGTCCAACTCAGAGGCGGCCGACATCCTGGGTGTTTCGATCCCGGCGATAAAGGCGCGGCTGCACCGGGGCCGCGTGGCCATACGCGGAAAGCTAACCGAATACGTGGCGCAAACTTCTGGATAGGCCCCCAATTTCGGCTGTAAGTTGAACTCACTAAATGTAGGGACTGACTATGCTGGATATTGACCGTCTGATGACGGAATTGTCTAGACACCGCCCGATTTTTCATTCTGAGGCGGATTTTCAGCACGCCCTCGCATGGCAGATTCACATCACGAAACCCGACTGCGAGGTCCGTCTGGAGTTCAATCCTTTTCCATATGACAAGAGACCGATGGTCCTGGACATCTGGCTCCCTGGCGAGAAAATCGCGATCGAGTTGAAGTACCCAAAACGCGAATTATCCACCGCTTGGCGCGGCGAACCATACGTACTCAAGAATAGCGGCGCCCAAGACATCCAACGATACGATTTCCTGAAGGACATCCAACGACTCGAAACTGTGGTGGCGGAGAACGTTGCCCAAACGGGCTACGTCATCTTACTGTCCAATGAACCGCTTTATTGGGGTCCTCCTTATTCCGGGTGGCAATCCAGGATAGACGCTGACTTCCGCATCCATGAAGGACGAACAATGTCCGGTGAAATGGCTTGGTCCTCGCAGGCTGGCAAGGGAACAACTAAAAGCCGACAGGATCCAATACGCCTTACGGACGCATACACAATGCGCTACCAGCGCTACTCTGACTTGCCGGGCGCAAAATACGGAACGTTCCGCTACCTCTCCGTAACGGTAGCGAACGCCCAGAACCCCTGACGCCTAGATCGCGTAGGACTCCAGGAGGTCTTCTACAGTCTTCTCGCCGACGCTTTTCCTCACCTCGGCCTGCCGGTCGTTCAGCGACGGTTGCTCCGTCTTGTAGACGAGACCTAGCGGGATGCCCGGGCGTTCCAGCAGATCGACTGCGGCCTGCTGGCTGGTCGGGTCGTGGTCGTCAGGAATGTCCCAGGCGATCCCCGGAATGCCCTTCCGCCGGTTGCCCTTCAGCAGGTCGTAGGTGTCGTTGTAGGTCGTGCATGGCGACTGAACGTGGACGATCGAAAAACCGCGGTGGTCCATCGCCTCTTCGATCATCGCGGCAAGTTGCCTGGGCTTACTCGAGTAGTGCGAACCGATGTAGCTGACGCCCATGGTCATGTAGAGCTTGAGCGGGAACATCTGGGCTTCGATCTTGCCGTGAGGCGTCGAGCTGGTGACCTGTCCGAACTCGGTCGTTGGCGAACTCTGCCCCTTCGTCAGGCCGTAGACGCCGTTGTCCATCACGACACAGGTGACATCGAGGTTGCGTTGGGCCTGCGGCCCGATGTGCTCGGCGCCGATGCTCAGGAAGTCGCCGTCGCCGGCAACGATCAACGTGTTCAACTCTGGCCTGGACATCTTGACGCCAAAGGCAAGTGGAAGCGTTCGGCCGTGTATGCCGTGCAGGCCAAACGGCTGCTCACCCTCCGTCAGATGCACCATGTTTCCGGAACAGCCGATCCCGGCAACTATCACGTTATTGGAATACGGTACCTCGTACTTCGCCGTCCGCGACTCGATGGCCCATTCCAGGGCGCGCCGCACACCGAAGTCTCCACAACCGGGGCACCACTTGAAATCATATTCTGTGTTTCGTCCGCTCATACCGCCACTCTCTGGCCCGCTACTTCGCGGACTTTTTCAGCGATCCGGTCTGCCAGTTCCGACGGTCGGAACGGGGTCCCGGTGTACTGTGTTATCGACTCGGCACTGACGCCTTCCACGCGCAACAAGGCAGACCACTGTCCCAGGTAGTTCAACTCCGGGACGATGACGAGGCGTTTTTGCCTCAAAACCTCGAGCACCTGGCGCGGCAGCGGGTTGAGGGCAAGAGAATACACCCAACCTATCTCTACCCCCGCATCCCTCAACTTATCGTACGCCTCCCTCGCGACGCCCTTTGAGGAACCCCACGGCATCATTACGATGTCCAGGTCGGCGTTCTCCAATTCATAGGGGGAGTCGTCCAGAAGTTCCAGCTTTTTGAAGCGGCGCTCGGTCAATCTTATGTGATGCCGGGGGAGGTGGGTCGTGTCCCCGATCTCGTCATGCTCGCTGCCGTTCGCCACGTACGCGCCGGGTCCGCCGGGCAGGGGCATCGGGGTTAGCTCCCCCTCAGACCACGACTCGTACCGCCTGAACCCGTTGGCGCCGGTGTAGACATTCCGGTTTTCCACGCTGACCTGGGAGAGGTCGGGCATGCGGATGTTTTCGCCCCGTTCGGCCAGCTGGAATTCGCTCATCAGGACAACCGGCCCCTGGTACCGTTCGGCCCAGTTCACCGCCATCACGGCGGCGTAAAAACACTCTTCGACCGAACCCGGTGCGATAACAGGCAGCTTGACGTCGCCATGGGCCGGGTGCAGGCACGCGAATAGGTCCGACTGCTCTGACTTGGTCGGCAAGCCGGTCGCAGGCCCGCCGCGCTGAACGTCAACCACGACGAGCGGAATCTCTGCCATCCACGCCAGGCCCAATCCTTCGCCCATTAGGGAAAGTCCCGGTCCTGCCGTTGCCGTCATGGCCTTCTTGCCGGCATAACCGGCGCCGACGATGGCGTTTATGGCCTCGATCTCCGAACTGACCTGGTACGCCATCTTGCCCGGGCCTACGAGGTTGGTCTCCATCCAGACCAGAATCGTCGTAGCCGGTGAGATCGGGTAACCGACGTAGAACTCGACTCCCGCAGCACGCGCCCCGAGGGCCAGCGCCGCATTGCCGGTGATCATTATCTGCTTGAAGTCGGGCGGTGTCGGCGACGCAAGTTCGCCAACGTGGAACCCGCTGGTCATTGCCACATCAACGCCGAGGCGAACTGCCTTGATATTTGCCTCGATTATTGCGTCATCGCCCGGCCGGCCGCGCGTAAACCGCTCACGAATAAATTCGTCGATCTGCTCTAGCGAGAAATTGATCAGATTGGCCACCGCGCCTATCACCACCATGTTGGCGGCGCGGGCATTGCCGGTGGACTTGGCCAGTTCGTCTGCCTTGATGCCGAAGTACTTGCCTCCGGCCGGTAGCTCGTACTCCGACGAGTCGTATACCGCGACGCCGTTTTCGGCCAGATCGGCGCTGTGGTTATCGAATGCGTACTGGTTGAGCGCTACGAGAACGTCGACGTTGTCGCCTGAACTCAACACCGGCGTGGTCGACATGCGCACCTGCGAAGAGGCGGGCCCACCCATGATCTGCGACGGAAATGTGGAGAATGTCTGAACGTAGTATCCGGCCAGAGCGGCGGAGCGGGCGAGTGCGTCTGCGGATGTGACGAGACCCTGGCCTCCCTCACCGGCAAACCTGATCACAAAGTCATTGCTTCGCACTCGTCCTCCTGTTCATTTCGCGACCCGCTGTGCGGTCGTTTCCCTGCATTTTCCGTACCTTCGCGTCAATTCCGTATTGAATCAGGGGCAATTTCCGCGGAGCGCCTGAGGTGTCCACTCAAGCAGCGCGGCAATCCGGCGCCGCCCACTGGCGCGCCCGGAGAATCAATATTGAGTTTGACGCCGCCATGAGCCTGTATTCATTATCTATTTGGTCCAATTCAGTGTCAATTTAGGCTCGAGCGCGAGTCCCTGAAATTCGCAGTCGATTATAGCTGTGTTAACGCTGACCTCATTTTCGCTTCACCCCTGTATTACGATGAATTTCGGCGGTGGTAATTTCTCGGCCGGTATTGCGGAATCGTCACAGACGGCGAATGAGGGGATCGCATGGGACAGGCCAGGACGAAACGACCCAATGGTTTGTGGTCAGCAGGAGGGGTTGTGGTGTCGGAACAACGGGGGACTTTACGGATCGCTCTTTGCGGCCGATCCGGGGAGGGGCTTTGGGCCCTTCCTAAAGGCCATCCCGACGGAGGCGAGTCACCGCTCGAAACGGCGATCCGAGAGGTCAGCGAAGAGACGGGGCTGAAAGTGAAAGCAGGGCCCAAGGTCGGCGACATACACTATCCGGTAAAGTCTGGGGGCAAAGCAAACGGGCGTATAAAGACTGTCCTGTACTATCTAATGTCGCCAGTTGGTGGAGACTTCTCCGATCACGATGACGAGTTCGACCAGGTCGAATGGTTTGATGCAGACGACGCTATCCGCACCCTGACCCACGAGAATGAAGCCCGAATCGTGGAAAAAGCTCTGGCCCTGGCAGCGGGGTAGGCCGCAGGTCCAGATTATCGATCGCCTCGAAGGCGAGCTGGTGGTCCTGCGTCCCAAGCTGATGGATGACGTGCCGGCGGACTACATGTGGCGGATCGATCCCGAACTCGCCGACCTCGACGCCACCCGGCCCATCAACCTGTCTATCAGGGAATATGGCCGTTACCAACAAGACGAGTTGCAGTTTCCTTCACCGTGGTCCGTTCGGCTGGCGATCGACACCGCCCGCGATTCGCGGCACATCGGCAACTGTATGTACTACGACATCGACTTTGAAAAGCGGCAGGCCGAACTGGGGATCATGATCGGTGAACGCAGCTACTGGGGCAAGGGTTACGGCGAGGACGCCGTCAGGACCCTGCTCCGGCACATGTTCACGGACACCCCGATAAAGATGGTCTACCTGCACACCCTTGCGCGTAACCTTCGCGCGCAGCGGTGCTTCATCAAGTCGGGATTCTTGTCAACGGACGAAGTGCGCCGCGATGGATACCACTTTGTGAGGATGGAGATCCTGCGGCAAGACTGGCTTGTCGACAATCCTGAGTTGGCCGCCGCCGGGGAGACGACTTACACCGGAGTCGAATCAGCCAGGGCGTAGTTCGCCGCAGGGACCAGCGGGGCGCCTAAGAGGGTGTCCAAAAAGGTGCCGCCGAAGCAGAGCGTAGACAATTGTCATTCCTCTGAAAATAACCCGCTCAGGCGATCATCCTGCCGTCTCCGACCACCCCACCGTCATTCCGGACTCGATCCGGAACCCAGGGGAGCGGGGCCACGCGAATACCGGGGTCACATCCCTTCCAGCAGGGGCTCCCGGTGTCAACGACTCCCGCCCGGCGCCGACCCATTTTCATCACCTAGTGCGGCCTTAGCAAGGCCATTGTCATTCTGAGAGCCTGTGAACAAATCCCCAGGAATCGTCAAATTGAGACCGTTTTCAAAGTCAAATTGAGACTGAAAACCGCAGGTTTCGCAATAAAATCACAAGCTCTGAGCGAAGTCGAAGAATCTACGTCCGACTGGCAGTAACGCCCTGTCCCCCGACCCCCAGACCCTTCGGCTTTGCTCAGGGTTACAGGGAGCGCTCGCGGTGACAACCGGACTTTTTAGACACCCTCTAGGGAGTGCTCGCGGTGACAACCGGACTTTTTAGCCGCCCTTTAAGGGTCCTGGGCGGGCGCCGGGTTGGTCATTTCGTATCCGATCGTTTCAGGAAACACCGCGGCAAGCTCTTCAACAGTCCACCGGCCGTCTTTGGAAATGGACCTCGCCGGCTGCGGGTGATTCATCACGCTGACCTGGTTTCCGGCGCAGTGCACCACCTGCCCCGTCACGTCGGAAGCGGCGTCGGACGACAACCAGACCACCATCGGCGCAACGTCGTCTGGATCGCGGGTGATCATGCCTTCCGGCGCCGGAGGAAAAGTACCGGCGCGCCGGGACCGCGTTGAATCGGGCACGCTTGCGGTCATGCGTGTATTGGCGCCCGGCGATATTGCATTTGCGGTCACGCCGCGCCCCGATAGTTCATTGCCCAGCACTCGCGCAAGCCCGGCGATGGCGTCCTTTGCGGCGCCGTAGTTCGCCTGGCCGGAATAGCCGTACAGGCCCGATACCGAGCTGAACATGATGACCCGCCCGCTCTGTTGCTCCCGGAAGATTTTGGCAGCCGGTTGAACCACCGAAAAGGTCCCTTTCAGGTGCACGGAGATTACGTCGTCCCACTCTTCCTCGGTCATGTTGAAGATCATGCGATCCCGCAGTATTCCAGCCGCCGTCACCACGATGTCGAGTCGCCCGAACTCGTCCAACGCTGTCTGGACGATATTGCGGCCGCCCCCGACGGTACTGACCGACTCCAGGCACGCGATCGCGCGGCCGCCCAGCTCGGCGATCTCTTCCACCACCTGGTGGGCCGGAGAAGCATCCAGGCCCGATCCGTCGAGAGCGGCGCCCACGTCGTTGACAACCACCGCGGCGCCTTCGGCCGCCAAAGCGCGGGCGATGCCTCGGCCAATACCCCTTCCTGCGCCAGTAACGATCGCCACTCTCCCATCGAGCCGTTTCTCAGGCTGTTGCGGAACCGGTGGCGCGGGTCGGCTGGCGGCTTCAGTGTGAATCAGCGCGGGCGCAAGCCTGTCGAGTTCGGCAAGATCCCAGCGGCCTGGCGGATTGGGGTTGTAGATGGTCCGGATGCGGCGAGGCTGGGATAGTTGGATTATCCGGCCGCCGTACACAAGGAAGAACTGCCCGTTCACGGGCGATGCATAGTCGCTGGCGAGATAGGCGACAAACGGCGCGACGTCCTCCGGTTCCCAGGGACGCTCGCCGATTCCCGGCATGAGACCCCTTTCGACGAGTGCTTCACGCGCTTGATCGGGGATGGTTTCGACCATCCGAGTACCGGCGCGCGGGACTATCGCGTTTGCGGTCACGCCGTACTTGCCGAGGTCGCGGGCCACGACCTTGGTGAATCCGCCGATACCGGACTTCGCGGCGCCGTAGTTCGCCTGCCCGGGAAAGCCGACGAGACCAGACTCGGAAGAAAACGTGACGATGCGGCCGCTTCGTTGCCGCCTGAAGTGCGGCGCGGCGTGGCGGACCACGGAGAACGTGCCTTTCAGGTGGACGGCGATAACGTCGTCCCACTCCTCTTCCGACATGTTGTGGAACATGCGGTCACGCAATATGCCCGCCGCGGTGACTGCGATGTCGATGCGGCCGAAGCTATCGAGCGCCGACTCCACGATCCGCTGGCCGCCAGACCAATCGGCCACGCTTTCGATGACCGGAACGGCCTCGCCTCCTGAAGCGCGGATCTCGGCTACGACCTCTTCAGCCGGCGTCGCAGAACCGGCGTCGCCGTGGACGCCCACTCCAGCGTCATTCACCACTACCCGCGCGCCCCGCACCGCGAGTTCAAGCGCGACCCCCCTGCCGATTCCGCGGCCAGCGCCGGTTACTACGGCAACGCGGCCGTCGAGCGCCCTCGGCAATTCCTGGAACTCATTGATCATGTTCTACTCGTTTTCAGAGGTGATGGATGTATTCGATACGCACTTCGCCGACAGGCGTCTGTCTCAATTTAGCAGGTGGGAAGTTGGTCTACACCTGTGCTCCTGGGGCTGGGACCCACGCCGCCTCGTCGCACCGGCCCAATCCCGCGTCGTCCCGGACTTGACCCGGAATCCAGGGAGTTGGGGCCACACGAATACCGGGGACACATCCCTTCCAGAATGTGACCGCGGCGCCACCCCGACTTCCTCACCTCGTCCGGCCTTGGCAAGGCCATTTCGGATTCAAAACTGTTCGAAAGGTGAATGGATGGTCTCAGGCGCCGCGAATTGACATTCAGTTCGCTTGGCGGCCGCCTTGGTAAGCCGCGCGATGTACCGGCATTGAAACTTCCGCTCGGCAGGCAGGCAATCACGGCCTAACGGAGGAGGATGAAACTTCAAGGCATGTCCTGCAAGAAACTGCACCGCCACTTGGGCGTCACACAGATGCCAGTTTGCAAACTGGCCCGTCACCTCGGGAAGCCTTTCTGTAGGGCAACCTTATGCCCTTCGGAGTTTTCGAGGTGGCTGAAAAGTTCGGTGATCGTAGTACAAGAACATGCACGCCAGAAATCGATCCAAGTCCAAACGGGCTGTCGCCAGCAAGACCTCAAGACCTGTGGATCGCGGGCGTGTAGACATCACAACACAACACCAACCAGATTTTCGGCAGGTCAATTGACAAAATCGCCACGCGGGAACTACGGGGACGCATGCAGGACCGGGCGACCGTCTACACCGAGCCGCGCGTTGGCCTGCACTGCGGGCACCAAGTCGTGAAGCATCGCGCTAACGACTGGATCAGCGACCAGGCTCAATGGAACGGCACTTAACATAATGGGCCACTCTCAAGCGAGGCTTCTAAGACTTGTGAAACGTCTACCACCACACCAGACAGGTACGCCTTGGTCGGTGCGCGGACGAGTTCTCGAGAAGCCACCACGCCCGATCCTTTGACATTTGTTGGTTTCTGTTTGCCTAAGCGGACTTGTTAGCTGTAGAGCGGGCGAAAATCACTTGCCGTTTGACAAAAAAGCGCGATCATTGAAAATGCGCCCGCGGCAACGGGAAACCTTTGAGCACCCGTTCCATTTAACGTCAGTCAAAAACGGCATCGTGCCCATCCATGAAAAACGTCCGCCAAGCGGAAGCTGTTAAGGCTTTCATTCGCATGGGTGGCGAAGAGCGAAGGGGCAAAGGTAGCCACTGTATCGTTAAATTAAACGGGTACGTGCTGAGCATACCCCACGGGATTCTTAAAGTCGGGTTGCTCAAGCGCCTAATCAAGTTGTCAGGTAAGACCGAGCAAGAGTTCATGGAAATCCTTTGAGGAGTGTCATGGTTAATGCGTCCAAGACAGAGTCGGGGCCTGTTCATGCCGGTTCGATGCCCGGCATTACACTTTTGGTCCACGAAGCCGAGGAGGGAGGATTTTGGGGTGAAGTTTATGGACTCCCAGGGTGTGTGTCCCAGGGAGAGACGGTCGACGAACTGCGAAGGAACATACTGGAAGCCATGGAAGCAGTCCTTCCATATTCTGAGGCGGGGCACCCAACTACTACAGTGATCGGTTCTCCCCAAACGTACCCCGTAACTCTCGGCACGGCATGAACTTCGAATACGCCTTTTTGTGCGACTACGCCGACGCTGGACAAAAGCTCACCGCCGTTGGTATCGGGCTTAATACCGTCTATGCCCAGTCGGTTCCCGCGCTTCATCCTCAAATTTTTGCCGTAATAGGAATTAGGTTCACGGCCAACGAGATCGAGAGCGAGAAACAATATCAGGTGCGCGTGCAGGATGCAGACGGCTCGGACATCGTCCCAGCACTCATCGATAAGGTGACAATTCCTAATCGTCCAGGCCCGTCCCTCGAGGTGATCCACAATTTTGTGAATGGCTTTTACGGGATCAGGTTCGAAAGGTTCGGCGGCTATCAGGTGTGCTGGCTAATCGACGGCATTGAGGTGAGTTCGATGCAGTTTCAAGTCGCCCTTCCACCTTCGCGTGGCGATTGAGGCGTCCATTTTCAAAACATGTCTCACCTGGGCTCCCAAGCCCGACACCCTTGCAAAATAACCGCCGTTAGAGCGGGCCATTTACGCGACAGCGGGTAACCGAACGTTTTGGATTTCGACCACATGGTCAATGTCTAAGTGACTCGCTTCCGCTGTTTTCGGCCGAGCGAACGAACAAAATGTTCGACCACGCAAAAAATCCCTGAGCCAAAATCAATCGAATAGCGAATCTACGGTCTCAGTCGGCGCGGCCTGATCCGCGGCCCGTTCGGCGGAAACATTGGTGAGCGGCGCGAAGTTGAGCATGAGACGCTTCACCCCCTGCCCTTCAAACGCGACCGTCACTTCCGTGTCGCCCCTTTGGTCCCGCGCGCTGACGACCACGCCTTCACCGAAGTGGTCATGCCGCACGCGATCGCCGGGCTGGAACATTATCCGGGGACCAGTCGCGGCTTTCGGCGCCGGAATCGTTGCGAGTTCCTTTGCGATCAGCCGATCGGTCACGGTGGAACTGCTTCGCATACCCCTGACCCGTGAGCGAGTGATCAAGGACTGTGGCAACTCTTCAAGGAACCGCGACCGGATTCCTGGGACAGTTCTTCCACGAAAATTCCGATTGAATGCGTGCAACATGTACAAATACTTGCGGGCCCGCGTCATTCCCACGTAGCACAGGCGGCGTTCCTCTTCGAGCTTGGCCGGGTCCTGGTCTTCAATCGACCTGGAGTGCGGCAGAAGTCCCTCTTCCAGGCCGAGCATAAATACGGCGTCGAACTCGAGACCCTTGGCTTGATGGAGCGTTATCAGCGTGATTGCGTCGCCGCGTCCGTCTGCGTCTTCAAGAGCGTCGACGTCCGATACCAGTGCAACGTTTTGAAGGAACTCTCCAAGTAATTCCCTCGGATCCGCCCCTGCGGCAGACGACCGTTCTACGGCGAACTGCTCGGACGAGCCCCGGAGTTCTTTCAGGTTCTCCATCCTCTCATCGCCGCGTTCCTTGTCCTCCAAAACCCATCGCGCGTAACCGCTGCGTTCCAGCGCAAGGTCAATCAGTTCGGGGGGTTGAAGGGTCAGGCTCTGCTCGATGAGACGCTTGATCAAGCCGGCAAACCGGATCACGGCTTTTCTGGCCCTCGTATTCAACTCCACGTCGTACGCGCCAACGCCGTTATCCGGCGCGGCCTCGGAGTCGTCCTCCAGTGAAAACACCACGGTGAGTAGTGGCACTTCCATGGCTTGAGCCACCCGCCTCAGTTCCAGCATGGACCGCTGGCTAATACCGCGTGCCGGCACGTTGATGATTCGCTCGAGTGCGGCATCATCGGCGGGGTTGTTCACAAGGCGCAGGAACGACAGAGTGTCCCTGATCTCCTTGCGCTGATAGAACTTCACGCCGCCCACGAGCCGATACGGGAGTCCCCTCCTGTTGCACGCCACCTCCATCGCCCGTGACTGTGCGTTAATCCGGTACATGACGGCCATCTCGCCGCGAGGCACACCTTCTGTGTCGAAGAGTTTTTCAACCTCGTCCAGTACTATGCGCGCCTCCTCTCTCTCGTCATACGCCTCGGCCAGAGCCACCGGCCGACCGCGGTCGTTGTCCGTCCACAAGTGCTTTTCGAGGCGAGTCTCATTGTTGGCGATGACCGCGTCGGCGGCCTCCAGGATCAACTGCGTCGACCGATAGCTTTGGTCCAGCGTGACGACTGTTGCATCGGCGTAAGTCGACTGAAAATCGACGAGATTGGACGGGTCGGCGTTCCTCCACGAGTAGATCGACTGGTCCGGGTCGCCGACGACACAGATATTTCGATGACTCCCCGACAGTAGCCGGGCGATGTGAAACTGCAACGGGTTCGTGTCCTGGAATTCATCGACAAGAAGGTATTCGTAACGGTCCTGATACTGTTCGCGAAGATCGGCGTTTCCTTCGAGCATGAGGAAGACCTTCAGGAGCAGGTCGTCGAAGTCCACCGAGTTGGCGGCTTTCAATGCAGCCTCGTACCGCTCATAGACCCTGGCCGCCACCTCTTCCCGGTACGACTCGGTCGTCGACGCAAATACATCCGGTCCGATCATCCTGTTCTTGGCGTCGGAAATCGCGCCCATCAACGCCCGCGGGGGGAACTGTTTTTGGTCGATCTCCAGGTCATCCAGAACGCGTCGGACCGTTCTGGCCTGATCGTCGTCGTCGTAGATCGAGTAGCCGGGTTCGAGTCCCGCGCTCTCGGGAAACATGCGCAAAACCTGGGCGCAAAAAGAGTGGAACGTTCTGACTTGAAGCGCGTCCGCTGATTCGGGGACGAGAGAATTGCAACGCTCTCGCAACTCACGGGCGGCCTTATTGGTGAAGGTCACGGCCAAAATGCGCCAGGGGGCGACGTCGCGTTCCGTGATCAGGTGTGCCACCCGGTGTGCCATAACGCGGGTCTTGCCGCTCCCGGGCCCGGCGACAATCAGTAACGGCCCGTTCTCATGCTGGACCGCTTCCCGCTGACGGGGAGACAGTCCGTCCAGAATGTTGATTGGAGCCATGGTCGGACTATAGTCGCGCGCCGGTTATAAACCGGTTATCGCTGTGGCAGATAAATTCAGCCATGGGCCGGAGCGGGCTTAATCTTGAGGAGCGCGTTTCCGCGCCTGACTTGCTAACGGGTTGCGGGTTGACTGGCGGCCGCCCTTATGGCGTCGAGGTCGAGATGGGTCTTGATCAACTCGACCACCCGAGTGAGTTTGTCCACGTGGTCGAACTCGATGAGGGGCAGCAGCGAATCGAGTTTTGCGGCAGCGGCGGCTGTGTCGTCCGGTACAACCACCACCGGAATACCACGCTGATTCGCCTCGTAATAGACGTACTCAATGGGCGGTATCCCTTTTGTGAGCACCAGGGCGCGAACCGTGTCCGTCTGCAGCGCGGCCAGTTGTACGTCCGGCCGGTCGCCTCTCACAACGACGCCGACGTTTTCCTTCGACCCGAAGTAGTGCGGACCCCAATCGAGCACCAGACCGCCGATGAGGAAGTTGTCTATGAGCCTGTCTTTGTTCTCCGGGCAGACTGCCAGGATCCCATTAAGGTGTTCCGCCACAAGATCGACGGTCGGGGCCAAAAGACGGCGGTCTTCGGGCAGCCAGCCGATCAACTTGATCCCCGCCGCCGTAATCTGCGGCGCTATTCGGCTGTCGAGTTCGTTCCGCCGGTAAATAGGTACGTTGTTGATGATCACGCCCGCGAGTCGGGAGTCATACGGGGCAGCAGCAGCGGGTACGTCGTCGTTGTAACCACACACCAACACCACGAGGGCGTCAGTCTTTTCGGCAAGCTTAAGATCGGCCATTGGATCGCCCGACGAGCCCTCGACTACATTGAGAGATGATCTCGACGCGGCGATACGGCCGTCCTGCTCGAGCAGGGCTGTAATCCCTGCGGCCAGCGTCGTCTTGCCGGCGCCGCTGGTGGTGGAAGCTACGATCAGGGTTGGCATGATGTCTCTGAGTCGCTGTTGGAGATGTCGTTGTTCTGCCGAGGGCGGCGAGCGTACTCATGGTAACTTGACCTCGGCTATCGGGCTACAACCACGGCCGATATTCGTAGTGGACGCCGCGCGCTGACAGCGAGCATTAGAGCACAACCCAATGTAATCGCGGTCCGCCGTCGCCTTGCGGCCTACTTCCCGCTGGCCTACGATTGAAGTCCATGCCGAGGTAGCT
The DNA here is from genome assembly GCA_965262065.1 of Dehalococcoidia bacterium. Lineage (GTDB taxonomy): Bacteria > Chloroflexota > Dehalococcoidia > Lucifugimonadales > Lucifugimonadaceae. Next base: position 458,821 of record OZ253497.1, read on the forward strand.
CAGTCGGTAGAGCAATGGACTGAAAATCCATGTGTCGGCAGTTCGATTCTGCCCCTCGGCACCACTCACCTTCGTGCCCGCTTAGGCGGCCAGCCGCCCGTCGCCGACCCGCAAGGTTTTCGCGCGTCTCCCGCGAAGGCCGGGGCCCAGGGGCGGGGCATGGATACCCCCTCAACGCCCGATATAGGCCAATACCCACCTTCCCAAACGCCCCCTCTCCACCATCATCCCCGACCCCAATCGGGGACCTTCGCGACATCCCCCACCCTGTTCCGCGGTCGCCCTCCCGCCGACCCGCAAGGTTTTCGCGCGGCCCTTTCGCAAGCAAATAATGCTGTATTCTCCCTTCGCGCAACCGCCCGGCATTAGGAACAGGAACGCATGACCACTACCGATGAACCGACCCTGTTGACTGACGAGGTCAAGGCCCTGATAGGCCAGGAGACTGAACTCGAGGAGATGTACGGCGTTGTAGATACCGAGACCGTTCGGCGTTACATAATCGGCATCCCGGACCAGGACCCCCGCCATTGGGACGAGGAGTTGGCGTCGCCGAGATTCGGCGGGACGACAACCCCTCCCATGATGGTCCACTACATCTCCACCAGAAAGCCGCCATGGGAGGAGGACATGATGCCCGAGATCATGGCGAACGACCCTTTCAGCGACGGCGGAGGGGGTATGGGAAAACGGGAAAGCACGTTAACCCCCATTCGAGACGTCGCGCCGACCCGCAGCCATCTGCACGCGGGCGACGAGGTCGAGCTGTTGCAGTACCCCAAGATCGGAGACCGCATCTTCTACAAGTCCCGCTGGGTCGATTTCCAGGAGAAACGCGGCAGGGACGGTAAACCCTTCCTCCTCACCGTGCGTGAGACGAGTTATTGGAATCAGGACAACGCGCTGCTTCTAAAGGTGCGCGGGATAGGCATCGAACGCCCGTAACGGGCCGTTCCGCTCACAACCCACTTTGGGGGAATACATGGCAATACCGCTCGAACAACTGCTGGAACTCGGACCGGACGGCATGCTCGGCCACGACGAGGAGCCGGGCATCGATGACCTGTACAACAAACGGCAGACGTACTTCGAGGACGTAAATGTCGGCGACGACCTGCCGCGCTATGTTCATCGCTACAGCGCGCCGGAGTTGGCGAGGTGGTGCATAACGATGGAGAACACCCACCGGCTGCACTACGACATCGCCCACGCCCACAATCACGACAACCTCCCCGGCACGTTGTTTCATGGAACGTGGCGCATGAGCATCCTCTCGAAGTGGCTCAAAAACTGGTCCCTGCCGAACGGCTGGTTCTGGAAGGCCAGTTGGCAGGTGCGGGAGATGGTCACGGCCGGCGAGACTACAGCCATGTGGGGCAAGGTGATCGAATGTCAAAAACTCGATGATTACGGCTTGGTCCACGTCGAGTTCGGAATCGTCAACGAGGAGGGGTGGGAAGGCGCGCCGGGAACCGCCATAGTTGCCCTGCCATTCCGCGACGGAGAACCGGTCCCCTACCCGTTCGTGCCACCGCAGATTTGAACCGGTCCCTGCCTGCCGCGCCTGAACACGCGTGAAACCTCACGGAGTTTGAACATGACGAGATTCCTTGCGATTGCCGACGAACCTGGCCTCACTAACGAGAAGTTCAGTGACGCCCTCGACCGGATTGGAAAGTGGCGGTTCGCGCGGCGCGCTTGGATAGTCAAGGCCTACTGCTTGCTCAATCCCGGAAGGGTCGTAATCGAGTGCGAAGCTCCCGACAAAGCAAGCTTCAGCGAGTGGCTGGAGCGTAACGGTTGGTCGGAGGCAGACATAAGCCAGGTCGACCTCGTTCAGGAAGCGGGTGAAATATGGCCCATGCGTTCCTGAAGGCCGCCGCTACGATCATGGTGGCCGCCGGATATAACCGGCCAATTGACCGCCTGTGCGAGATATATCCAGTGTTCGGCCGCGCAGGTCTTCTCGCCGCGAGCAGCGGTCAATAGCCAAGATACCGCGATGCCCGATCAACCGCCGAACGTTCTCGTCATTCTCACCGACCAACAGCGCAGAGATACGATGCGCTGCTACGGCAACGAGTGGATCGAGACGCCCAACCTCGACCGCCTCGCCGATTCCGGCTTTGTGTTCGAAAACGCGTACGTGACGCAGCCGGTCTGCACCCCCGCGCGCGGCTCGATCATGACCGGCCTCTACCCACAGACCACAGGGCTGATCAAGAACAACATCCATCTGAGCCCCGATATCCCGACCCTGGCCGAACTCGTGCCGGACGAATACTTATGCGCCCACTACGGCAAGTGGCACCTTGGAGACGACGCGTTTCCCCAACATGGTTTCGAGGACTGGATAAGCATCGAAGACCACCACCGGGAGCGCTATCAACGCCGGGAACAGCGCAACCGCGAGGCCGACTACAACGTGTGGCTCCGGGAACAGGGAATCGACAATCCGCCCGTCTCGCCGATCTCATACGAACGTTGGCTGCCCGGCGCGGACCTTCCCGAGGAACTGACGCAGGCCGCATACCTGGGCAACGAGGCCACGCGTTTCCTTAGAGAGCATGACGGCCGGCCATTTGTACTCTACGTCAGCTTCTTCGAGCCGCACCCGCCCTACACCGGGCCGTTGGACGGCCTCTACGATCCCGACTCGCTGCCTGTGGGTCCCGGATTCCTGAAGCGGCCCGACGGCGGCTCGCTGGTCAACCGGGCGCGGGCCGATTACTACATGAGCGGCAACCTGAACCCGCTCGGCGCGGAGGGCGGAGACGTACACGATCTGACCTCCGAAGCCGGATGGCGCCGCCTGCGGGCGCAGTACTTCGCCAACGTGACGCTTGTTGACCGCAACGTGGGCCGGATACTCGGCGCGCTCGAAAGCGCCGGATACGCCGACAACACCATCGTGGTGATGTCGAGCGAACATGGTGAGATGGGCGGCGACCACGGCATGCTCGAGAAGAGGTCGTTATACGAAGAAGCCTCACGGGTCCCGTTGCTGATGAGCGTACCGTGGCTAAACTCGGGGGAGACCCGTATCGGCGGCAGCGTGAGCCAGATCGACCTGGTCCCTACCCTGCTGGACCTGCTGGACCAACCCGTTCCCGATCACTTGCAGGGTGCGAGCCGGGCGCCGGTCCTGGAAGGCGAGGCGTCGCTGGATGACAACGATGTCTTCTTGCAGTGGAACGGAATGGGCGACCGCAACCTCGGCTCTCCGCTGATCAACCGCATGGTTTCGCTGCCCTGGCGGTCAGTGATAACTGCAGACCGCTGGAAACTCAATTTGTGTGCAGGAGACCAGTGCGAGTTGTACGACCTCAATAACGACCCGTCCGAGTTGACGAACTTGTTCGACGAGCCGGCCCATCGGGACCGAATACGGGAGATGGCCGCACGAATACGCATTTGGCAGGATGAGACCGGTGACCACGCGCCGATCCCAACAGTGTGAGCGACCGCACGAGCACCTAATCGCCCCAGTACATCGCGCGACCCCACGTAAACCTCGATAACAGCAGGAAACAATAACGCGCAGAGCGGCACAAGGGTTTTGACTGGACAAAGGATGAAATGACGGCCAGACAGACTTACGACGTCATAGTGGTGGGCATCGGAGGGATGGGTTCGGCCACGGTGTACGAACTCGCCAGCCGCGGACTCCGCGTCCTGGGGCTCGAACAATTCGACATCCCCCACGACCAGGGCTCGTCGCACGGCATCAACCGCGTAATCCGGCTCGCTTACTACGAGGATCCGTCCTACGTGCCACTCGTGCGGCGCGCGTTCGAGCGTTGGCATGAGTTGGAGGCCGCCGCAGGCGAGAAGCTGCTGTACACAACCGGCTCCGTGGCCGCCAGCCGCGAAGACCACGAAGTATTCACCGGCTCACTGCGTTCATGCCTCGAGCACGACTTGCCCCACGAGGCCCTGACGAGCCGCGAATTGTCCGATCGGTTCCCCGGCCATCGGCTGCCGCCGGATTTCATGGGCCTGCTGCAGCCCGACGGGGGATTTCTGCTCTCCGAGCGTTGCATCGTCGACTACGTATTCGGCGCGCTCGAACGAGGCGCCGACATCAGGGCCCGCGAGGCCGTTCTTGGGTGGGACCGGTCGGGAGACGCGATTCAGGTCGAAACCAGCCGCGGGAAGTACGAAGCCGGGGCCCTAGTCATCACAGCCGGCGCGTGGACCGGGACGCTCACATCGTCGCTGGCCCACCTAGCGATACCCGAGCGGCAGGTGCTCGGCTGGTTTCAGCCGCTCCGGCCGGAGTGGTTCACGCTGGGCAACTTCCCCGTAACAACCCTTGCGGTCGACGAAGGACATTACTACGCGTTACCGGTTTATGGCATCCCCGGATTCAAGATCGGCCGCTATCACCACCTCGAAGAGACCTCGGCGGCCGACAATCTCGACAGGGTGTGCAGAGACGAAGATGAGGAGATACTTCGACTGGGAATCTCCAGGTACTTCCCTGACGCCAACGGACCGACGCTGTCCATGAAGGTCTGTATGTTTACCAACACCCCGGACGAACACTTCATCATCGACGCCTTACCGGGCGCACCAAACGTCTTTGTCGCGGCCGGGTTTTCGGGCCATGGGTTCAAGTTCTGCAGCGTGGTCGGGGAGATCATGTCCGACCTGGCGACAACGGGCGAAACCGCCCACGACATTTCGCTGTTGAGCCTGAACCGATTCAAAGATGTGATTTGATATGATCATGGATCAACGGACTCACCGCAGGGCGCTGGAATCCCAAAGGCAATAACTGCGTCGGAATGCCCTGCGTCACGTGGAATTTTCGGGCGGAAGTAGCTCAGTGGTAGAGCACAACCTTGCCAAGGTTGGGGTCGCGGGTTCGAATCCCGTCTTCCGCTCCACTCGCCTCAAAACCGCGCCGCGTCCCTTAACAGCCGTCGTAATCATGTCAATGGACGCCGAATTCAGGGTCGCTGCTTCGTCGCAGAAACCAAGTCGATAGCGGCTGGTATATGAGCGAAATAGACCCGCGGCTGCGCGTTATCCTGGAGGACAGTTTCTACATCCGTACCACGATGATCCGTCGCCGGTCCGGGGGGCCGCGCACCGTGGAGACTACCTACTACTGGAACGGCGCCCACGAAGTCGTGCTTTCCGGCTATCCCGGCCGTCGCGACTGGGTGGCGAACATAAACGCCAATCCAACCGTGACACTGCACACGGCGGAGTTCGAGCCCTGGTTCGACATTCCCGGCCGGGCTGTGGTCCTGTGGGACACCAACGAACGCCTGCCTTATCTGCTGAACTTCATTGGCCGGTGGACGCAGAGGCCGGGATTCCCGCGCCGCCGGTTCGCGTTGGTTCTCGGGGCGATCAGGATCAACCGAAAGCTGAGGCTGCCGTGGTGGGGGCCGTTTTGGTTTATCCGAAAAATCTTCGACCAGATGCCATGCGTCGTGGTCACGTTTGCCGGCGATCCAACGCTCCGGACCGACGGGCCACCGGCCCTGTCGGAGCCGCACGGGGACCGTCCCTGAGAGGCTGTCCAAAAAAGTAACACTGGGGCGGAGCGCCAACGAACGTCATCGCTATGAAAATGCCCGGTCAGACGGCCATCCCCCTTCGTATTTCCGGACTTGATCCGGAATCCAGGGGAGCGGGGACGCGGGAATACCTGGGTCAGATCACTTCTAGCACAGGCTCGCGGCGGCAACGACTACCACTTCTCTGGTAGTTGCTTACCGCAGCTGGCTGCGGACTTATTGGTCACTCTCTGAGACTTCCCCAAGTTCAAACTTTGAATCGCGGGCCAAACGTGTCCGCGCGAAACCGGCGTCCCTCCAAATCATGTACCAGGCGGCACGGGCATGTTGCCATCGACGGCATTCCTGGCAATACCCCGCGTGTCGGTATCAAACTGCGGGTTGCCGGCGATCCATTCGAGATAGTCGGGCTCTCCAGCCGCGACCTCGGACAGCCGTCGCCCCCGGTGCTTGCCGAAATTGATCAGCGCCTCGTTGTCTGCCGACCATACAAATCTGCCCTCGGGGTCGAGCGCGCGATCGTCCACGCCCTTGGCCCATGCCGCTAGTCGACGCGGGGACCGGGGCAGGTCGGCGCCTGTCGACAACTCTCCAGCAAGGATTTCGGTCACGGCGCGCGCCGCCGTCTCTCCCTCCGTCACGGCCGGCAATTCGCCACCTGCATACTTCTTGTATGCCGCGCGAAGATCGCGGGGTTCAAGACGGTGGAAAATCGCCATGGCGTCGAGGACCACCCTGCCCTGAAGGCTGAATTCAACGCCAGCCCGCCGGAATTCTTCGACCAGCAGGGGCGCGTCAAATCGCTCCACACCGAACCCGGCCAGGTCGCACCCTTCAAGATGCTCGGCCAGTCCCCTGGCGTAGGCGGCGAATCTTGGCACGTCCGACACGTCATCGTCGGTAATCCCGTGGACCTCGGTCGCTCCGGGCGGTATTGGCGTGCCGGGGTTGATCAACACGGTCCGCGTTCGTTCGTTCCCGTCGGCGTCGATCTTGAGTACGGTTAGCCGCACAATCCGGGCCGTCCGCGTGTCGAGTCCAGTCGAAGCCGCATCGATGAACGCCAATGGCCGTTCAAGTTCCAGGTATTCCAACAGCGGGTGGCCGGCCATGATCGAGTCCTGATTCGGGGTGAGCAATGCGCCCATATGCTACCCGCATAACGCGCTATCAAACGTAATATGTGGCCGTGCCCCCATCCTTGCCGCAACCCGGGAGGCCCGGCCATAAGCGAACTCTGCTCGCTAAAGAGATGCCGGTGTAGGGCATGCCAATTACACTTGTTACCGCCATATTCGCTCGAAATAACTGAAGTCGGGTGATTGTGGTCGCGATCGGAGAGGTTCAGATCATGACCTCAGAGTTAGGGATGCGGACGCAGGAACATATTCAGGCTGCGAGGGATTTCCTGATGGCCGCGGACAGTGAATTCGAAGCCGGAGACCATCTCCAGGCGTCAAAGAAGTTATGGGGCGCAGCGTCCCACGCGCTCATAGCTGTCGCCCAGCAGCGAAACTGGCCGCACGGCAGCCACCGGGCGTTAAAGAAGGCGGCACAATTGCTCGTCGACGAGACCGGCGACATGGCGTTACTCGCGGGGTTCCTGGCGGCGCAGAAATTTCACGCAAACTTCTATCACGACTTTATGGAAGATTTCGACCTCGACGCCGACCGGCCGACGGTTAAAGACTTTGTCGATAGATTGATGGCCCTCTCAGCCTGAATTCGGCGACTGAAATCTGCCGCCTGGTCGCAACCCGTCTGCAGCGTCTGGGGCTGATACCCCCAACCCTGACGATGAGGCCCAGCCGACGCCGGTTGAACTCCATTTGCGGTGACTGGCCCGTGGTGCGCGAATCGTCAGTCCGTCAATTACACTTATCTACGCCAAGTTCATTTGGAATTGCGGATCGGTAGACGCGAACCCTTGCGATTGGTGGGTTTAGACCATGGCGCTAGAGACAAACATGCAGACTAGGGATCACGTCCGGACCGCCCGGGAATTTCTTACAGCCGCGGGCCGGGAATTCGAAGCCGGTGACCATCTCCAGGCGTCGGAGAAGTTATGGGGCGCAGCGTCCCACGCGCTCATAGCTGTCGCCCAACAGCGCAATTTGCCGCACGGGAGCCACCGGGCGTTAAAGAAGGCGGCGCAACTGCTCGTCGACGAGACTGGTGATGGGACGCTACACGCAGGATTCGCGGTGGCGGAGAAATTCCACGCAAATTTCTATCACGATTTCATGGAAGATTTCGAGCTGGACGCTGACCGACCGACCGTCAACAACTTTGTCGAGAAATTGCTGGTTCTAGCGGCCTGAGACCGCCGGCTTAAATCCGTACCCACATAGCGACGGCCATCATGGTCGTCGTTCGCGACTGACCGCTAACGGTTCTCACGACGGGCTCGGTCGGCGCAGGGCGATCTCATCTGGCGGTTATATTACCGCCGTGCACAAACTGCCAGTCCGTCAAATACACTTGTTTTTGTCACTCTCACCCGGATATGCCGAAGTGGCGGAATGGTAGACGCGACGGTCTCAAAAACCGTTGGGCATAAACGCCCGTGTGGGTTCGAATCCCACCTTCGGCACCAACCGTTTTTTGCTTGAAGCCTTGAAGGACGGCCCGCGCCTTAGTGCTGGGCATGGCTCGAACGCGGTGCAAGGGCCCGCGCCCCACCAAACCCCGCCAGCCGATCCCGTCCATCGCGCCGCCCCTTCCACTACTCGTCATCCCCGACTTCATTTTTCGTCATCCTCGACTCCACTATCCGTCATCCCCGACTCCGATCGGGGATCTCCGGCGCCGTTCAGCTTCAACAGGTTTTCCGGGCGAGATCAGGAGGTTCCTGCCGACCTCACAAAACAGCCTTCTTCCAGTACTTCGAAAGATCATCCTGAGGCGTCCAGCCAAAAATCCGCCGCGCCTTTTCACCCGTGAACTTCTGGTGCGGAAGATCGGGGAAGACGAAGAAAACCTCGCACTTTGAAGGGAGCCTGTCGAAGTCGACTTCCAGCGCACACCTGAAGCACTCCCCCGCGTCCCTCCAAGAGACCGTGTACGGAACCAGATCGTGGCCCAAGTTTGCTATCGGCGAACCCGACTCAGCGTTGTCGGTTTCCGGATCGAGGAACATGTAGAACAGCAGGTCCATCACGTAGATGTCGTGGAACTCGGTAAAGACCCGGCATATCTCCTGTCCCAGCGACTTGGTTAACGCGTACAGGAACGTCCCCGGTTGGTGTGGGACGTCCGGTCCGATCAGGTGGTCGAACCGTTCGTAGGTGGGACCGGTGGCTGCATAAAAGGGACCGCTGTTTATGACCCTGTCGATGCCGTGCTCCACGGCCGCCACCATCATGTTGTAGCAACCGCGGGCGCTTACGTCGAAGGCCAACTGGCGGTCCGTTCGCAACACCGACAGGTTGATGATTGCGTCCATCCCCTCAGCGGCCGATACGACCTGATCGATATCTCCTGCGTCGACCTTGAAGTATTCGTGCGGGGAATCGAGATCGTTGATGTCGGTCAGACGAAGCTCATGCCGTCCCTCCAACGCCTTGACGACGTGCGGGCCGAGCATACCGTTAGCGCCCAGGATGAGTACCTTCATGGCCGCTTCATCCTCGCTTTCTGGGAGCGTAGCCGAGACTGATCGACTGCGCGACGTCGTCCGCGCTCTGCCAGGGCTGGCCGGTCAGGAACCGGGCATCGGGTACATCCGACTGGATGTGAAATATGTCGAGCCAACCGGAGTGATCTGCAGTGAGGCTCAGCCTTATCGCCTTCATCGCGTCGTCCTCGTACAGGGCCGACATCGAGGGATTGGTTTCCGAGGCAGGTGTGATTTCGCCGAGCCTGAGAATCGTGACTTCGATCTTCCGCTCCCGTGCGAACTCCCTGCACACGATCTCGCCGAGGTGACAGCAAAGGACCGGCGGCTCCAACGTGGGCGTCGGTCTCCAACGCTCGGTAACTGCATACGACGGGTCGTAACCTTCCATGAGCCGCAGCGAACTGAGGTACACGACGCGGGGCACTCCCTCTTCCCACGCAGCCTTCAGCAGGTTGTACGTACAACGCATCTGGTAGTCCAGTTGGTCCGAAACGCTGGCGCGAGGATCGACCACTCCGGAGTGGACGATGACATCGACGCCTCGAACCATGTCGTTCGTGGGAGCAGTGTGGTTGAGGTCGGAACGCACGAACGGGAATCCCGTCGAAACATCCTCGCAGTCCGTCAGGAGAATCTCGTGGTTATCGCCAAGCAAATCTGCCAACTGGCGCGCCAGGCTGGCCCCTGCAGACGTAATCAGTACCTTCACTTGCATTCTCCGCCGCTTGTTTGATTCAGCCGCAGTATACCGTCGTCTACCAGGCCACAGATCGCGGACACAGAATATCCCGGCCCTCATTGGGGCGACGACCATCCACCAGCCGCGCGACATAACTCACCCCCCACCGTCGTTCCGGACTTGATCCGGAATCCAGGGGACGTGGGGCCACGCAAATACCGGGGTCCGCAAATCCCCACAAGCCCCCTGTCATTCTTGAGCGCCCCCCTGTCATTCTGAGCGAAGTCGAAGAATCTACCCTCTACGATGCGAAACCGCCCGTACCACCGACCTCAGACCGTTCGGCATTTCTCAGTAAAGGGAATTACTTAGACACCCTCTCACTCCTCGACGAGGAAGGCTACGATAGAGAACCCACCATCCCTTCCGCACCCTAGGAGAATCACATTGACCCGCGCAAGTGGTCCCAGCGAACGAAACGCACCCGGAAGCCAGCCCAATATCCTGTTCATCCAGTCCGACCAGCACAATCCGGCGGTCACGGGATGCTACGGCGACCCGGTGGTCGAGACGCCTAACCTCGACCGCCTGGCGGCCCGCGGCGCCCGTCTTACGTCGGCCTACTGCCCCTCGCCAATTTGTGTCCCGTCGCGCATGTCCCTGATCACGGGCAGGTTCCCACACGAAAACGAGGTATGGACGAACGATCAGGCGCTCGATTCGGCCATACCCACGTACGCTCACGCGCTCGGCGCGGCAGGATACCGCCCGGTCCAGTTCGGTCGCATGCACTTCAATGGTCCGGACCAATTGCACGGCTTCGCTGAACGCTGGGTCGGAGACCACAGCCCCAACTGGGCCGGTAGTCCGCGACCGGTCAATCACGGCAGACTTTCAGGGACGGCCGGCCCGGCCAGGGTAAGCCTCGAATTATCCGGCAGGGGCCAAAGCGCATACGAGGTCCACGACGAGGACGTTACCGACGCAGCCGTGGACTACCTCGACCGGTTTGGGGAGTCGAGAGCGCCCGGTGAAGCCCTTTGCCTGTCGGTCGGACTAATGCTGCCCCATCAACCGTTTGTCGCCCGTCCAGAGGACTACGCCCGATACAAAGGCCGCGTCGGATTGCCAACGACCGCCGCAACGCCGCTCGAAGATTGCCACCCGTACATACGGTGGTGGCGCAACAGGACCGGCATTGAACAGGTCAGCGAGTCGGAGGCAATTCGCGCCCGAACCGCGTACTGGGCGCTCGTCGACCGGCTCGACGCCCTGGTCGGGCGGATTCTCGACGCCGTTGAACGGAACGGCCTTTCCGACAACCTGATCATCGTGTACACGTCCGATCACGGCGACCAGTTAGGCGAGCACGGGCTCTGGTGGAAGCAGACGTTCTACGAGGGTTCTGCCCGCGTTCCCGCGCTAATTTCATGGCCGTCCGGGATACCCGCGGGCACGGTGGTCGACAACCCGGTCAATCAATTCGATCTCCTCGCGACGGTGCTCGATGCGGCCGGCGCGCCGCAACTGCCGCGGTCCCGCGCCAGGAGTCTGCTTGGACTGCTCAATTCGCCCGAAACAGCGGATTGGCACAATACTGCTTTCAGCGAGTACTGCATGAACGACGATTCCACCGGCGCGGCCTACTCGGCCAACCTGGGCGGGTCGGATGTTCACGCCCGGCCGGGTGGCGTCCAGAATCGCATGATCCGGAGCGGGCCGTGGAAACTCAACTACTACCACGGCTTCAGGCCCCAGTTATTCAATCTGGATGAGGACCCACACGAAACGCGGGACATCGCTACGGACCCGGCATTCGCCGGAGTGCGAGCAGAACTGACCGACCGCGTGTTGGAGGGATGGGACCCCGAACGCATCAGGCAAAGGATGCGAGTGCTCAAGTCAGAGCAGCAAATCCTTGAATCGTGGGCGACAAACATCGATCCGCCCGACTCCCTCCGCTGGGACCTCAAACCGGAAATGGACTACCTCGAATCTGACCGGTAAGAAGGTGTCAAAAAAGTACCGCCGAAACAGTGCGTGAACAATTATTCTGAGCGAAGCAACTGTCGTTCCGGCGAAGCAACTGTCAGTCTGAGCGTTCTCTGTGTCATTCTGAGCGAAGTCGAAGAATCTACGTCCGACCGGCAGCAACGCCCTGTCCCTCGACCCCCAGACCCTTCGGCTTTGCTCAGGCGGCCATCCCCCCTCGTCGTTCCGGACCTGATCCGGAATCCACATCCCACCGTCTTACCGGCGAAAGCCGGTACCCAGGGGCGAGGGGCCACGCCAATACCGGGGTCACGCAAGTCCCAAATCGGCTCTCGCGTCAATGAACTCGGACCCGGTGGTGCCGCCCGGTGACGCCTCATTTTCATGACCTCGTACGGCCTTAACGCGGCCATAGTCATTCTGGCAAAGCAACTGTCATACCGGCGAAGCAACTATCATTCCGAGCGTTCTCTGTGTCATTCTGAGCGAAGTCGAAGAATCTACGTCCGACCGGCAGTAACCCCCTGTCCTCCGACCCCCAGACCATTCGTCCTAAAAGCTGAATATCGTCGACCTCGCTAACGCCATCGCGTCTCGCCGGCTACTCCAGCCAGTCCCCGTGCTTCGCCATGAGCGTCTCGTAGCACTTCTCGTATGTCTCGATGTCCACGCCGTGGTAAGGGGAGAGGAGGCGCAGCGGCATGTCGACTCCCCCCGCCCGGACGATCATCTTGTCGTACGCCCCGTCGATCATCGAGCGGTCTCGGACAGGGCCGAGGAAGTCGTTGGCGGCGGCCACGATCCTGGCCTGTATGCGGAAAAGGTTCTCGAAGTCGCCCTCGACGCCGTACCCGAAGTACTCCAGCGTCCTCTTCGGCATCATGGGCCCGTATGAGGTGAGGAGAGAGCACTCGCCGTGCAGGCAGCCGAAGGGAAAGTTGTTGTCGCCCAGGAAGTGCTGTATCTCCGTCTCCTTCACCAGCGTGGCGCACTCTGCCGGGGCCGCGGATGTGAACTTGGTGGCGACGAGGTTTGGGACGGCGTCCTGCAGCCTCTTGTAGTCCTTGGTCACCAGCACCCTCTTGGGGCGCGGCAGGTTGTAGTGGAGGAAGCTCGAGTCGGGGAAGCTGCCGCAAACGTCGGTGAAATAGGTCATGTACTCGTCGTCGGTCAGCTCCCCCCAGGGCGGCAGCGAGATTTGGAATGTGCGGAACCCGATGTCGTGAGCCGCGCCGATCTTCTCCACCACCTGGGGCGTCGACATGCCGATGACGCCCACCATGGGGCGCACGCCTTCACGGGTCGTCTCCTCCCGGAAGATGCCAGCAATCTCCCTGAACTGGGTCAGAGTCACAGCATAGCCCTCGCCCGCGGTGCCGAAGATGTAGAGGTCGCGGAACCCGGATGAGATGGTGTGCCGCACCTCGGCGCGGAAGACCGGCTCGATCAGCTCGCCGTTCTCGTCCCAGGGAACCTCGCAGCTTGCAAGCGCCGCCTGCGGATACCTCTTGCTCATGGGGCTCTCCTTGTATCGCGGGTGGGGTTACCCCAGCACACCAAAAACGCAGAACCGGCAGGGCTGAACGCACTTCCCCCTACCGTCGTTCCGGCCCCCACTCGTCATCCCCGACCCCGATCGGGGACCTAGGGGCGCGGGCAACGCGCAACGCCGACCCGAAATGTCATTCACGTAACCAGACTAGTCAGACGTTCCACTCCCCCACCGTCGTTCCCAGCCCCCTTCGTCGTTCCCACCCTCATTCGTCATTCCGGCCCCAAATTCGTCATCCCCGACTCCGATCGGGGATCTAAATGCGCGGGGCCACGCGAACGCAAGGATCACATCGATTTCGGGCACAGGCTCCTCGCGCCCATTTTCATGATTGATGGCGCCGGCGGCAACTGGCATGGACGATTCATCCAAACACAGCCCGGCCAGACGGCCAGCCTCCTTCGTCATCCCCGACCCCGATCGGGGACCCAGGTGAACGGCGGGGCTGAACGCACTTCCCCGCCAATTTCGCCAAGATACAAGGGGCGCGGGGTTACGCCCAAACCACGATTACATCCCTCTTGAAGCGGACTCGCGCCGCCAGCGATCGCCACCCCGTATCGACCACTTTCATCACCTCGTGCGGCCTGAACAAGACCTTAGTGATTCCGAGCCCCTTCATATCGATTCGAGCCACCAACACGTCATCCCGAGCGCCCACACATGTCATCCCGAGCGAAGCCGAGGGATCTAAGCCGCCCGATGACCGTCGCAACGCCATTCCACCAGAAATGACAAAACCAAGCACTCTCGCGCCGAACCTGACTTTGGACCTGTGACACCCTGCTGGACTTGTCCCCTAAGCAGATGGGATACTCCATCTGAATTCCCACTACGGTCCAATAGGTTCGAAAAGTAGTATGCCACGCCAGACGGAACCTAACGCCAATAACGCCCTCGGCAGTCTCCTCCAGGACATGCTGCCCCGCGGCCAGGTGCGTTCCGAAAACACACAGGCCATCTCCGGTCAACCTGCGCTGCGTCCCGACATCATCATCACCGTGCCGGGCCGCTCGCCCGTGGTCGTCGAGGCCGAGTACATGCCCGCGCGTACCGTCGAACCGGAGGCCAGGTCCCGCCTCGGGCTGGAGTTGACCACCAACGGACGCATCATCGAAGCAGTCATCGCCCTCCGATACCCGAACGCTATTGGGGAGGTCCACGACCTGCACACCGCCCTGTCTTCGGCCCGCCTCTCCTACTGCGTCCTTACAGAGGTTGCCAAGGACGTACAACGCTTTCCGGAATCCGGCTGGTTGGATGGCTCCGTTGAGGACCTGGCGGACATGGTGCGCCTGGTGTCCGTTCCCCAACGTGCCGTAGACCAAGCCGCCAGCACGCTGGAAGATGGCATCGAGGGCACCGCAAAGCACCTGGACGAAATCGCGGAGTTGCGAGCGAACATCACTGATGAAATAGCCCGACGCCTTGGAATGATCAACGTACCGCAGACCCGCCGCATGGCCTGCGCAATCATCGCCAACGCCCTGGTGTTCCACGAACACATCGCCGGAATGCATCGGGAAGTCGAGCCCCTTTCCAAGGTGTGCGGCGAAGGAGTGGACAACCCCCAGGGCGAGGTCCTGGCGGCCTGGGACAAAATCCTGGACATCAACTACTGGGCCATCTTCGCCATCGCCAAGGACATCTTGGAGCAACTGCCTTCGGCCGACGCGGCGGTGATCCTTCGACGGTTGAGGCAAACCGCCCAGTCGGTCAATGCGACCGGCGTGGACAACGCCCATGACCTTACCGGGCGAATCTTCCAGCGTCTAATCGCGGACCGCAAGTACCTCGCCACGTTCTACACACTGCCCGCGTCAGCAGCGCTCCTGGCCAGGCTGGCCGTCGCCAAGATGGAGGGCGTCGACTGGTCCAGCGCCGAAGCCATCGGCAAGCTCCGCATCGGCGACTTCGCCTGCGGCACCGGCGCACTACTCTCGGCCGTCTATGAGCAGGTTGCCGCCCGCCACGAGCGGGCCGGGGGCGATCTGCAATCTCTACACACGGTAATGATGGAGAAGGTGCTTTACGGCTGCGACGTTATGCCCTCAGCCGTCCACATCACCGGCTCAACCCTCTCCGGCGTGGAACCGTCAGTGTTATTCAATGGCTCTCATCTGTACACCATGCCCTACGGCAGGATGACGGATAGCACCGTGAAGATAGGGTCCCTAGAGCTTCTTCAGTCGTCCAACGTCCTCACCCTGTTCAACACCAGCGACCCGGCCATGCGCACCGGCAGCGCCGGTGAGGAGACTGCCGCCCAAATACGCGCCGAGATACCTGATGGCGGGTACGACCTGGTCATCATGAACCCGCCGTTCACCAGCAACACCGCCAAAGAAAGAATGCACGTCGGAACATTCGCACCGGCTTTCGCCGCGTTCGAAAGTGACGACAAAGACCAACGAGATATGGCAAGACATCTGTCCAGACTCAAGAAAGGAACTTGCTATCACGGCCATGCAGGTATGGCCTCGGCGTTTGCAGCTTTGGCCCGGCGAAAGCTAAAGTCCGGCGGCACACTAGCCCTCGTTTTGCCGCTTACGGCTTCTGCCGCATCGTCGTGGCGGGCTTTTCGTCAAATGCTGGCCCGAGATTTCACTGATTTGATGGTTCTGAGCATTGCTGCCAACGGCCGGGACATGTCATTTTCCTCAGACACCGGCATGGCGGAACTCCTAGTACTCGCCCGTAAGACGCCTAAAAGTTCGTCCCATCTGGACCCCTCAGCTACTACGGCCATGCAGGAACAACAGGCGGTTTTCACTTCACTGCGTCATCGGCCACAGGGGTTTGCCCACGCCGCTCAGACTGCGAAGGGCATCATTGCAAGTGTTTGTATTCGTAAAATTGAAGACGGGCCGTACGGTGGCACGTCGGTGATGGTGGGGGACGAGTTCACTGGCGAATCGATAACTGCGTCCTACCACTTGAATGGAGACCCCTGGGGTTCGGTTCGCATATCGGATTATTCTTTGGCGCAGACCGCTTACGCCATGTCGAACTCAAGGTTATGGCCTCCTGGCAATCACTCTCCGCTCAAGTTAAAAGTAGCCCAATTAGCCGACTTAGGTTCACTTGGATTATATGATCTTGACATCACGGGGAAACCTCCCCAAGGCCCGTTCACGAGAATGGCATACTCTGCGACAGCCACCTATCCCTCTTTGTGGAACCATAACGCGAGAAATGAAGCCCACTTAATTTGTGCTCCAGACTCCCAGCTGCGAGTCCGCCCAGGGATGGAAGCTAAGGCAGCCAAGGTTTGGGCCACGGCTGGCCGCTCTCACCTAAACCGCGAGTTTACTTTCGGTTCCCAAGCCCTTGCCGTCTCATTCACTGAACAAGAATGCATCGGCGGCAGGGTATGGCCAAATGTCAATTTTCCCGATGGCAGATTTGACTACGCGTTTGTTCTCTGGGGCAACTGCACACTGGGATTATTGTCGTATTGGTGGCATTCCAGCCGCCAGCAATCGAGCAAGGCTGGAATGGCTATCCGTTCCGCCGATTCTCTTCCCGTCTTGGACTTTCGCTCTCTCACCGATGGGCAGTTGCACACGGCGGCGACCATCTTCGACGAATTCCGAGACCTGGAGTTGAAGCCCGCCTATCTCGCGGACGCAGACCCCAACCGCGCCTTACTGGACCGGCGGGTAGTTTGCGAACTCCTGGGCTTCGACGAGGAGACCTACACAGCCGTCCGCCGCCTGGCCGCCAAGTGGTGCGCGGAGCCGTCAGTTCATGGGGGCAAGGCTCGGCCAAAGAACGCCAAGCTGACCATCTAGCAGCTTCCCATGAGGCCGTCCAAAAAGGCGTGGCGACGCGGCAGCTTGCAAATGAACATCGTTCCTGAATGCCATCCTTGTCAATCTCGAGCAAAGCGAAGAATCTCCCGCGCGTCACACCGCCATTCCACGGGTCGCGCCAGACTCGCCCCGGACCTAAGCCCTCATCTGTCATCCCAACCCCGGCCGAAACGTTCTGGGACAATGTGTTGCCCTTCGTATGTGAACTTAGGGCATCCAAGGCCGCGGGGCAACGCTGGCACCTAAGCCATGTAGCTTCCCTCCGGGCCGCGTTGATCTCTTCAGGGTCGCCGGTTCAGAGGTGGTCTAGAGGCTCAATTGTTGGTCAGGCGCATCCTGGATAAATGTCCTGAGGAGTTATCAGGCATCGTATAGCCCGTAGCATGGCGACGGCGGCCGCGATCTCGTCGTCGAGGCGGGATGGCACGCCGTAGATTGAGGAATGCGATGGTTTCCCGTGACCATGATCCGGGGTATATAGGACTTTCAGGGGAAGGCCTCCCCTTGCGGCGGCCTTCTTGATCGCCCCCACATTCACCACTAGAAATCGACCATTAGGTTTTATCTTGTAGTGAGGCTTTACCTCGCACCGAATAAAGTTGATTGCCTCTTCTCTGCTTTTGGCAGCACGCCGCAGGTAGTACTGCAAGCGGTTGGCCGAGGCATCGTCTTCCGACTCCCTGCGGGTAAACGCCAAAACCTTTGGTTCATCGCGCCGGTGATCAAAGTGAGAAGGTTGACAGTACCGAGAGACTTCCTCGTCGTCCGGTATCGATGCGCCGCGATGCCAGGTCATCGTCGGCGGGGAACAAGATGTCCGTAAGTGTCCAGAACCTTCTCTGCGGGCAGACGCTCGTTGATGTCAAGGCCGTCGGGCGCAATGGGGGATTCGTCGGCCTGGGCGACCACCAGGATTCTCTTATCCTCTAAGAAGCCCCAAATGAGGATTCCGTTGCCGGCGATGGTCCATTGGGCATGCACGAGTCCGCGTCGATCAGCACCGATTAAAGGATCATCAAAGTCCCCCCGTTGTACGAGAAGGCGGGCCATCTCACCTAACGAGACCAAGTTGATCTTGGCTTCGTCTGGCTCTTGGTCATCCAGCATCTCGATCAGCTGGCCCGCCAGCACCGGGCGCCCATTAATCCGGAGATACTCGACGGTCGATTGGTGTTCGTCAGGGAATTCATTGAGAGTCTCGCCGAAGTCCATCACCAGAATGTTTCCGAACTGGCGAACGTTGACTTCTGCACGGTGATCAGTGTCTGGGCGTACTGGACTGACGACGAAAAAAGACTCAGAACTCTTAGTGCTGCCTGCTTCAGAGTAGTATCGTCTGAACTCGGCCCCCTGTCGGTCCGTCCATACGTCGTACCGTTCGCCTTCGGTCCTCTGATCAGGCCACCATACCGGGGTCTCTACTTCTTCGTCGAAGACCGGGACAATCGGACGCGTTTCGGCGGCTGATGTCATGGGATGTCTCCTTGATCTGCAATTTCCTGGGCCATGTATTGGAATTCGCTGAACAGCCCTGGGATTTTCTCTGCGGAAATCGCACTGGTGCCAACGGTGTTGATGTCGAGAATTAGCTTGGTAGCGAAGAATTGTATTTGGTGGGTTATATTCGTGCCAAGGGCGCCGATGCTGATCAAGTCAGTCTGGCCCTCATCCAACGACCATCTGGCGAGTCGATTGACTTGGATGCGTCTTGCAGAGGTAGAATGCCGTTGCCTGTTAATTTGGTATACGAAATTCGGGGTTCCGTGGGTTTCGAGCTCCAGGCGCGGGAGATATCTTGAGAGAATCGCGAGGCCATTGTTCGGGTTATCGACTGCTTGGACGAGATTGACACCGAGCGCCAACCGCAGCACGGGTCTAATTGCTTCCACGGAGGTGGTCAGCGCATCCCGCAACAGATTCATGCCGCTCACGGCGTCCGTTAGAGTCGGTATGGTCGTTTCAGCACCTTCGGCTCGGTTGGGCTGAGGTTGTATATGCCAATCTAGCCGCTCCGTTTGGGACGCGACAAGCAGCCTATTGCCGCTCACTTCCCCATGTTCCAAAACGATTGGGCCTTGATGTCTGCGCTCAGTGCTTGTTGGATTCGCGCCAACGAGCTTTCGCCATATTCCCTCTTGGGGCTCTCGGATCGCGTGGAAGATCGACAGCCGAAGGCTCTCGACGTCCCATTCAGAGAAGCCCTTGATGAACACCTCAAGGCCGTTGTCGGCGTGGTGTCGAACAGCTTGAGGATCCAGCGTCAGGCCTGCTTCATGTCCAGTTGGGTTACGAGGCGGTGCTCAAGACATCAACTATGATGACCTGGGGCTTCTCTCTTGGCTTTGAAATAGCTCGGGCATTTGCCCTAACGAGAACGCGAATACTACTACAGTAAGTCGGCCGACAACAAACACATGAGGACCATTGGGGTCCCGGTCACGCTGGTTGGCTTTTTTTGTTTTTCTCCTGCCCGTCTAGTTTGGGCGCAATTGCCTAGATTGTGGCCACGTCCAGTTGCGGAGAGGTGCTCATAGAAGGCCGGAGACGAACGCTTCCTCAGGTACCGCAACACGTTAGTGGGCAGCACCTTCTCTAACGGCGCCTTCACATCACCCCAAACCCCACCACATACCCCGCCGCGCTCCCTGCCTCCCGCGTCACCGCGCTCACGATCATCGCCAACTGCTCGTCCTGCTTGGCGTTTACGTCTGCCAGCCGGATCTCCCCATCCGCCTCACCATCCAATAGCAGCCGCGTCACCTCAGCCGCTCCCCTCGGGGATTTTCGGACGAAGTGTCATCCCTGTAGATGTTAGGTAATTCGTTGACATCTACAGGAATGACGGTGGAGTGATGGGACCCCGAGGTATATTGAGGCAGGTTTTTGGAGATGCGCGCGAGTGGTCTAAGAGCGCCCCCTGAATTGCATCAGGCTCCCCCCGGACGCATTTGGGGGGTCGTAAGCGGTTTGCCTTGCGTACAAGTTATAAGATGGGTCGAAAATCCAAGCCCAACCACTGCTGCCGGAGACGGCTAACTCCCGGAAGCGGGCTTGTTGGATCCCGTGTCCGGTACTGGGCAGGCTCTGGATACCCACAAAATAACAGTCTTTGGACACACAAATAGGCCGCGGCGACGGGCGTTCTACTATCTCAAGTCCCATGCGAGGAGCGTTGAGATGACCTACGTGAGCGTGACTCCCGGCCGGTACACCAGGGGCACTTTCGACCCATCGCGATACCAGGGACTTCAGGAGGCGCCCCCGCAAGGTACCGTCATCGAAATCCGCGAGGATGGACTGGTGCTGGACCTCTCGGGCGTGACGCTGGACGGCGAAGGGACCGGCGGCGTAGGCATCCGGGTCCACGACTGCGACGACGTGACCATTGTCAACGGCGTGCTCATCGGCTTTCACTACGGCATTCATGCCGACAACGTCAGCAACCTGAACATACGGGGCTGCGTCGTGTCGGACAACACCAACCCCCCCGAGGCCGGCTGGCTCTCAGATACGGAGGCTCCGGTGGAGGAAGGATTCGGCGGGGGGATATATCTATACAAGGTCCGGCGCTGTGTAATAGAGAACAATCAACTCAACAACAATTTCAACGGTGTCAGCCTGGTCCGGTCGGAACACAACGTAGTCCGGGGGAACCACGCTTCCTACTGCGGCAACGTGGGGATTTACCTTCTCAGGTCCAGCCACAACGAGGCGCTCCACAACCTGGCAGAGCACTGCATCCGCTACACCGGCCGTTTCTGGTGCGACACCGCCGACTCGGCGGGGATTCTCCTGGAGGACGGCTCCAACCACAACCGGATAGTTGGCAACAGCCTGCGCTACAGCGGCGACGGGTTCTTCATCCGGGCCCACAATCGAGAACCGTCCAACCACAACTTCATATCCGGCAATGACGGCAGCTATTCGCCCAACAACGCCTTCGAGGCGGGGTTCTCCTCGGGGAACGTGTTTGAAGACAACATCGCCAACTTTTCCAACTATGGGTTCTGGCTGGGCTATTCAACCAATAATACGGTCAAAGGGAACGAAATAAGAGCCTGCCGGTTCGACGGAATCGCCATCGAGCACGGGCAGGACAATCGCATTGAAGACAACCGCATCGAGAGAAACCGCAACGGCATCCGCCTTTGGAGCGGACCCGCAACGGAAGGGCAGACGAGCCGGGGCCTGCCGTCCCGCCGCTGCACCATTTCAGGAAATCGAATCACGGATTCCCGAGACTGCGGGATATTGGCAACGGAAGACCATCAGGTTGCTCTACAGGGAAACCATTTTCAACGCAACCGGAGGAAATTCGCCCGCCAACCCGTATAGCCCAGGCCACCACTATTCGTCTTACCGGCGAAAGAACGTCAACCAGTACCCCATATGTCGTCACCCCGCACCCCGGAGCCTGTCTCAGAAGTCTCCTTGCCCCTGTCTGCGGCAAATTGGCGCGACGCAAAACATATCAATAACCGATAACACTACGACAAAAGACTGTCAGGGACGTTTTTGGCACTTATGTCGTCTTGGACGAACGAGGTCAAAGCCTTTGGTACGACTTCTGAGACGGGCTCCCCGATGCGGGGCCGGAGAAGAGGATGCAGCGCCTCGATTAGCCGGTGAGGGCGCTCATGACCCGCTCGGCGTTCACGTCCGCCAGCCGGATCTCCCCGTCGGACTCTTCGTCCAACAGCAGCCGCGCCACCTCAGCCGAGCCCCAAAGTACGGAATCAGGTCGACCGAGTCCTCCACCCACCCGTTCGATCCCCCGGCAATACCCGGCCCGAAACCAGTCCCGGTCGGACGTTAGACGGGCCGAATCCGCAGGGGAAAGGTCATTGCCACGGTTCTTTGAAAGCCAAAAGCAGGTCATCCAGACTGGGAGGCAACGCGGAGGAATCACATTGGAAGCTGCTTGGCCCACAATTACCGCCGTAATCGGCGTGGGTGTCGGATTGGCCGGACTGATCTGGCAACTTCAGAGGGAGACAAGCAAGCGAATTGAGAACCTTGAATTCCGGATGCAGTCTGTCGAAACCGGCCTGGCGGAACTGAAGGGATTCATCAACGGACTGACTGTTAACGCCCCCACAAAATGAAACGCCCGTAAGCTGTCCTTCGTTGCTCTCAGGTACATTGCTGACTCCCGATCCGCCAACCTCTCACGTTGTAACGTAATGTAGCGAATCCGCCCAAGAAGGCCCGCTTCAGACCAAGTCCGCGGTGCCCTAATTCGCCAGCCACGAACCTCACCCCTCCCGAAAACCCAGCACATAAGCCGCCGCGCTCCCCGCCTCGCGCGTCACCGCGCTCACAATAACGGCAACCTGCTCGTCTGGATCGGCGTTAACCCCCGCCAACCGGATCTCCCCATCGGCCTCTCCATCCAGCAGCAGCCTCACCACCTCCGCCGTCCTTCCGGGCGCTTTCCGCACGATCTGCACTAGAAACTCTTCCGGCACGAGATTATTCACTCTGGCGAACCCGTCTGCTTCCCAGCCGCCGTCGCTCTCGGCATCATCGGCCCAACCGATCTCGTCTATCGCAAAGTCGTCGAGGCACAATCCCCTGCCGTTGACGGCATCGTCGGTCACATACTCGAACCTGACCAGCACCTCGCTACCGGCGTACGGCGTCAGATCGACGGAATCCTCCACCCACCCGGTCGATCCGCCGGTGATGCCGGGCCCGAAACTCGTCCCGTTCGGGTTTTCGTTAGTGGTGAGCGTGGTTTCGAGGATGGTCCATGTCTCGCCGCCGTCCTCCGACACCTCGACGTAAGCGAAGTCCCAATCCTCTTCTAGCAAATACCAGACGTTGAAGCGAAGCGTGGCGGTGTCGACGCCCGTGAGGTCGAATCGGCGCGTCAGGGTCGTATCGATGCCATCTCCGTCATTGCTCCACCAACAGGCGTCGCCGCTATGCGGCGCAACGGGGAACAACTCCGCCCCCGGATCGCCGTTGAAAGAGATGGTCAGTTCGTCCGCAGGGAGAGTCACCACGTAGTAATCGGCGCCGAATTGAGCTACCTCACTTTCAAACGTCTTGGGCAAATTGACGAACTCGGAGCCGACGCGGATGGCCGACCGGAGATTTCGGGCTGAGGACGAGTATCGGCCGTCGGGGTTGTTGAGATAGTTGGCGACGACCCAGTCCCTGAACACGTCGAGGGAAGTGACGTCTTCGCCGAGGCGCTCCAACACTCGGTCAACGGATTCGAGCCCGTCCGTCGGCTCTTTCACCAACTCCGCGATCAGGCGATCGCCGCCGTAATGCTCGGCCAGGTAGTCCAGGAACAGGTTGGCCCCGCCGTACGACGGCGAACGGAGCTGTCCCCCGCTCGGCCATTGGGTCAGGGACGTGCCCGGCAACCGCAGGTAGTCGGCAACCTTGGCCGTCCAGTGGCCCGCCGCATCTACCGCCAGTTCCGACAGGCCTTCGTTAAGCCAGCTCTC
Source organism: Dehalococcoidia bacterium (assembly GCA_965262065.1). Taxonomy (GTDB): domain Bacteria; phylum Chloroflexota; class Dehalococcoidia; order Lucifugimonadales; family Lucifugimonadaceae. The sequence continues at coordinate 482,473 of OZ253497.1, forward strand.
CTCATCGTTGTCCGCCGCCCAATGCACGGCGTGTTGCAACTCATGCGTCAACACCGACATGTACGAGGGTGACCCCACGGTGAGTCCGTCGGAAGAGATGTAGATCGACTCCCGTTCGTTGCTGTAGGCCTGGATGGCGGCGGGGTAGGCGTCTGTGCTTGAGAAGTAACCCGCTATCCCGGGGCGGAGGCTGGTATTAAAGATGACCAGGCGCGGGTCGTCGTCGATACCGGGAGACCTGATGCCGCCAAACAGGCCGGTGACGGTTGGCCACACATGCGACTCGAATTCGTCGATAGCTGCCTGAAGATCGGCCGGATCAACCTCCCTCCTGGCGTCGAACACCCAGTAGGCGTTGTCGCTGGCAGCCTTGACGATCCCATCGACCAGGACGTACCCGCCCGGGCGGTTGACCCAAAATTGGGTGGGGGCGCCCTCGATGAGCGGTCCTTGATCGGCTGATGCCCGCTGGTCGTCGTCCGACTGCAATTTGAAACGCCTCGAGAGGTCAACCACGTCCCGGGAGGGCGGCCGGGGAATGGCCTGCTCTATCACCACCGGAATGGGTGTTGGTCCGGGCGCGGGAGGGGCCGTGGGGGTAGGCGGAGCTGTGTCGGGGTCTGGCGTAGATGTAGGCGGAGGCGTCGGGGTGGCCGTGGGGAACGGTATCTGCTTCGGCACCGGCCCGCCCGCCGAGACCGTCGGCGCGTCAGCAACAGGAGCCGCGTCCACCGGTGTTGGCGATACCCGTGGACCGGCCGCGGCCGTCTCCGTTGCAGCCGGGCCCGAACCGGCTCCAGTGCAGGCAATCGCAACAAGCAGCGCCGAGACAAGGCACGCCGCGACGGGCCCTCTCACGATCCGGTCATGCCTAATTACGCCGACCGGAAATCGGAGTCTAATCCCGCGTCTGATCGCCAGGCCCACAAGCCGAAATAGCGCCTTCCGCCGGCGCCATGGAGTTGAATCTATTCATGGAATTCTCGACGCCCTCGGACACGATAGTCCTTATGGCCTGTACTGCGCGGGTGATGGATTCGTCCACGGCGGCGCGTTCGCCCGGCCCGGGCACCCCGATAACGTGTTCGATCTGCCTGTCCGGCGAGGCCGGCTTGCCGACTCCAATTCGCACCCGCTTGTATTTATCCGTGCCGATGGCCGCAGTTATCGACCTGAGGCCCTTGTGCCCGCCTGCGCTCCCCTGTTTACGTATACGAATGGCGCCGACGGGCAGGTTTATGTCGTCCGAAACCACGATCAACCGTTCCGGATCACCCTGGTACCGTGCAAGCAGATACTCCGCCGCTTCCCCACTCAGGTTTACGTACGTACGAGACAGGGCCAGGACGGTGGCGTGGCCAGCGATGTTTATTTGGCCTGTGCGGGCAAGACGCCTGTTCTCGATGACCGCGCCCGTTTCCTCCGCGAGCCGTTGAACGCACCAGTGGCCGGCGTTGTGCCGCGTGTCGCGATACTCAGGTCCCGGGTTCCCAAGACCCAGTACGATCCAGGGGTTTTCGAGGGTCGGTTCTTCGGCACTCCCTCTGGTAGTAGGAAATAGCCTGTCCAGCAGCGACTTGAACGTCACAGCCCAAGACCCGCCTGACTTGGCGATGACGATTCGTTCCCGTCGTCTGAAGTCACCGGCTGGAGATCAACCGTTTCGCCGTTCAGAACGCGCAGGAACTGTTCTTCGTCGAGCACCGTCACCCCCAGCCGTACGGCCGTAGCGTGTTTCGACCCGGCGTCGGCGCCCGCAACCAGGTAGTCGGTCTTCCTCGATACGCTGCTCGACGCCTTCCCGCCGAGCGACTTGATCTTCGACTGGGCCTCCGGCCGCGACATCGAGTCCAACCGGCCCGTAACGACCACGGTCTTGCCTGCAAACGGGTGGTCGGACGGCGGCGCGGGCGTGTCGTCGACCGGGTTCACCCCGGCGGCGCGCAGTCGCGACAGCAGGTCGAGGTTGCTGGGGTTGGAGACCCACGCCGAGATCGTTTCGGCAAGCACCGGCCCGATGCCGTCGATTTCGATCAGCTCCTCAGCCGTCGCTCCCTCGATGCCCGTCAGCGACCTGAACCGCCTCGACAACCACTCGGCGACCTCCGCGCCAACGCCGATTATCCCGAGGCCGAACAGAAGCCTGGGCAGCGGTCGGGCCTTTGCGGACTCGATCGCCTGCAAGAGATTGTCGACCCGTTTCTCTCCCATCTTCTCTAGTTCGAGGAGTTCGGCCCTCTTGTCGGCAAGCGAAAAGACCTCGGCGAGATCCTTTACGAGCCCGTTCCTGGCGAGGTCCTGTGACACCCGCTCGCCCAACCCCTCGATGTCCATCGCGCCGCGCGAAGCGAAGTGCTGTAGCAGCCGCTCGAACTGCGCCGGGCAAGAAGAATTGACGCACAGCGTCATGGCCTGGTCTTCGGGCGCCACGGTGGGCTCGGAACAGACCGGGCACCGGTCCGGCAGGCGGTATGGGCTCGCCTCCTGCTCGGGTGTCAGGGCTCCGCCGGTCCGATCACCTGCGGAATAACGTCGCCTGCCCTCTGTACGATGACGTCGATCCCCTCGCGAATACCCTTCTCGTTGATGTCCTGCGCGTTGTGGAGGGTGGAGCGGCTGACGGTCACGCCACCCACTACGACCGGCTCGAGGATGGCGTAGGGGTTGAGAGAACCGGTGCGGCCAACGTTCACGCCGATGTTGATCAGCCTCGTCCGCGCCCGTTCGGCCGGAAATTTGTAGGCCGTGGCCCAGCGAGGGTCTCGGCCCGAGACGCCCAGGCGGCTTTGCAGAGCAAGGCTGTCGATCTTCACCACCATGCCGTCGATGCCGTAATCGAGATCCGGCCTTTTCGCCAACGCCTCCTCGTAGGCACCTTGAATTCCTTCAATATCGGAAACGACCTTCGTCCACTCGTTTACCTTGCCGCCCCATCGACTAATCGTCTGCAGCGCAGCCCAATGGCTGTCGGTGAAATCGCTGTCCGTGTTTCCGATGGAGTAGAACGTCACATCGAGGGGCCGAGACGCCGTGACGCGGGAGTCGAGTTGCCTCAACGCCCCGGACGCGGTGTTCCTGGGGTTTACATACAGGGGGAGTCCTTCCGCCTCGCGCTCCCGGTTGAGACGTTCGAATGCCGAAAGAGGAAAGTACACCTCGCCGCGCAGTTCGGCCTTCTCAGGGACATCGTCCCCGTTCAGGCGGAGCGGCACGGTACGGATGGTGCGGACGTTGGCGGTCACGTCCTCCCCCCTTATCCCGTCCCCGCGGGTCGCGGCGCGTGCCAGTACCCCGTTTTCGTATGTACACGAGATGGCCAGCCCGTCTATCTTGAGCTCGCAGACGAATTCGAATTCTTCGATCTCGAGGAGCTCGCTTGCCCTGCGGCGCCAGGCTTCCAGTTCCTCCCGGTTGACCACGTTGCTCAAGCTGAGCATCGGCAAAGTATGCACAACCTCAGCGAACTCGCCCGACGGAGGGGCGCCCACGCGTTGTGTGGGAGAGTCCGCTTTTACCAGGTCGGGGAACTGTTGCTCGATGGCCAGGAGTTCCCTGAACAGCCGGTCGTACTCGGTGTCGGACATGACGGTCGCCTGCTCGACGTGGTACAGGTGATTCGCGCGATTCAGGTCTGCGCGGACCACTCCGGCCCGTACGGCAGCCAGACTCGCGTCGTTGGGGATCGAAACGCCGCCTTCATCCATCATTGCTCTGAAGGCGGCCTGACCGGCCTACCTGCCACCTCTCAAAGAACGTCACCTCGTACCCCGATACGGGGCAGGGCCCACTACACACCGTCTTTCCGGACTTGATCCGGAACCCAGGGGCGCGGGGTTACGCAAATACCGGGCCCACGTCGCTTCCAACACGGGCTCCCGGCGCGAGCGACTACCCGACTCATGCACAAGGCCGGAACCAGTTTTTATGATCGGTGGCACTGGCGGAAACCGGTATGAATCGTTTCTGTGCAATTTCGTGTTCATTGGGAATCGTGTCGGCGAGATGGTGGACAGGGGCCTCATTATATAAACGGCCGGTCAAACCCCTGATGTTCCCGTCACGTACAGAATTGCCGTGAACAACGGGACCGCTGTAGCTATACTCGTTGCGTTGGCGCCCCGGGTCTCGCTTGCCGATGCGGCGCCGTTCCGAGGGTTCATGGCCGACATCAAGCCGTTCAGAGGCATTCGATACAACCCTGCCGTCGCAGGAAGCCTCGGCCTAAACGTGTCCCCGCCGTTCGACATGATCACGCCGGCGTTGCAACGCGACCTGTACGAGCGGTCCGACTACAACATCGTCCGTCTGGAGCTGGCGAGGCGGCGGCTCGGCGGCGACCCCTACGCGAGCGCCGCAGAATCACAGCAGCGGTGGATGGGGGCCGGGGCGCTCACGCGGGACGACGAGCCCTCTGTATACGTCACCGAGGAGCGTTTCTCATTTCTCGGCAGTGAGTACGTCCGCAGGGGCGTCATCGCGGCGGTGCGGGTCGAGGAGTACGACCGCAACGTCGTCCTCCCGCACGAGTACACCCGCCAGGAGTGGGTCCTCGACCGGGTCAGACTCATGGGGGTTGCCGGTTACAACTACAGCTCGCTGCTCGTGTTGTTCCGGGACGATCTCCGGTCTACGGTCGGCGGAATTATCAGGGCCGTTGCGGGGGGTAAACCGACGGCGACGGCCGCGCCGCCCGACATGCCCGAGCTGCGTATGTGGCGGTTGAGCGACCCGGGAACTATCGAAGTCCTTGCCAATTCGTTCGCCCAAAATCAGCTGTTCATCGCAGACGGACACCACCGGTACGAGGCAGCCCTGCGTTTCAGGAGCAGGATTCGCAGCGAACGCGAGGTCGATCCGGGCGAGTCGATCAACTACCGCATGATGATGCTCGTGTCGGTCAGCGAGCCCGGCCTTGTCACCCGCGGCTATCACCGAACGATCCAAAACGCCTCCGGCAGCGAGCTTTCGGCGATCACGTCGCTGTTGCGGGAGCGGACCACACTTACGGAGTGGGGTCACGGAGACGCGAGCGCGGCCACGCAATTCGCCGACAGCCTGGCCAACGTGACAGGTGACGAGGCGGTGTTCGGCGTTTACGGACTCGAAAAGGGTGTCTGCCACGTCGCCAGGCTCGAACCGGCGCCCCGGGACGCGAATGAACTCGAGCGCTCAGAGTACTCCAGGCTCCATGAACTGCTGTTCCGGCAGACGGTTTCACCGGAGCGGGAGGCCGAAATAGTTACCTTCTCCTACGAACCGGAACGGGCCATGCAAGCGGTGGACGATGGAGAGGCCCAACTGGCCATCATCATGCGCCCGGTCCCGATGTCGGAGTTCATGGGCATCGTGACCCGCGGCTGGCGCCTCCCGCCCAAAGCCACAAACTTCCATCCCAAACCATCCGCCGGCTCGGTTATTCAGTCACTGGAAGGCCCGCTCTGAACTACGGTCTCCCGCCGGAAAACCCTGTTCGAATCGGGTTGCTCTGGGTCGAAGCTGCTACGCTCGACGCGGCCCGGCCCGGGGACACGCTCAAAAGGCGAAGACACCCATGAATGCGGAACCGTCATTGATGATGAGACTGTCTGAGGCATTGCCTCGTTTGATTTACGCCATACCGGTGTTCGTAGTGGTCGCGGTGCTCTCATGCGGCGGCGGGCGGATAGTGGATGTTACCCGCGAAGTAGAAGTCATAAAGGAAGTGGAAGTAACCCGAATAGTCGAGGTGGTGGCGACCCCCTCGCCGGTACCCACCCCTGGAACCGTGGAGGAGGACACGGTCGCGCCGGACGAGGAGCAAGAGGTCGCAAAACCCCTGCTTGAGGTTCCCGATCGCGGTTACAACTCACTTGGCAGCCCGGACGCTCCAATCACGATGTTCGACTTCTCAGACTTCACCTGAGGGCACTGCGAGGCCTGGCACCGCGGCGCGGCTGCCCAAATACGTGAGACGTATGTCGAAGACGGGTTGGTGAGGATGGTCCTTTTCCACTTCCCTATCCTGACCCGCGTGGCGCAGACGGGCGCGGAGTATGCCGAATGCGCGGGTGAACAGGGACAGGAACATTTCTGGGACTTCGTGGACGGCGTATACCAAAATCAATACGGACTCTTGAACCAATCGTTTATCGACTTGGCGGCGACACTCGACATCGACGGCGACGCATTGGACCAGTGCGTGGCATCGGGCAGGCACGCCTCGACGTGGCAGAGCGATCTGGCGTTCGGAAGGTCTCTGGGTGTTGGAGGGACGCCGACATTCTTTATCGCTTACATCGACGCAAACGGCGAGCAGGAACTACAGCCCTTCCTTGGCACAAGGGGTTTCGACCTCATGTCGAAGGTCCTGGATTCGATCGCCAGGGAAATCGGGCATGGCGGATAGGGAATTCCCCGCTACCGGACCCGATCCGTATTTCGTCTTTCCGGATCCCGTTCCGGAACCCATCCGTCATCCCCACAACCACAATTTCATTGCTATGAAAACAGCCCGCCAGGGAGGCCACACTCGCCCTCGTCGTACCGTTGAAACAACGTCACCCCGTACATTCTTCACGTCACCCTAAATACCCTTAATGTCATCCTGAGAGCCTGTGAATAAATCCCCAGGAACCGTCTAATTGAGACCGTTTTCAAAGTCAAATTGAGACTGAAAACCGCAGGTTTCGCAATAAAATCACAAGCTCTGAGCGCCACCTATGTCATCCTGAGCGAAGTCGAAGGATCTACGCCTGTCCCCACATCAACGCCGGACCCCCGTAATCTCAAACACCATGCCACTCCCTCGCGCGGCTATCCCGCCCACACCGTCATCCCCGACTCCTGTCCCGCGCCCCGCACCTACCCGCCTCTAACTCAGCCTCACCCGCCGGTTCAACCTCACCCGCCGTTCCGACGGCGCATACCACCCCTGCGGCGCGTACTGGGACGTGTGCAGGTAACACTGCACCAACACCTCGTCGCTGCCATCCTCGAACGTCAACAGCCGGCTCATCGGGACGTTCTTCTTGCCGTGGTGTTTGCTCAGCGCCGCCACGTTGATGAAATTGCAGTCCCACTTCCGCTCGACGTGTGACCGGCCGCCCCTGCGGTCGTCCGGGTTGGTGTGCGTATGGCCTCCCAGCCACAGGTCCAGCGACCCCGGGTTTTCCGCCAGGTAGCCTTCGAAGGCCTGGGCATCCGGCTTGTCGTCCAGGAAATAGAGGTAAGACGAACCTTCGGGCCCGCCGTCGGCGAAATAGCCGTGGTAGCCGGACGTCCATCCCCCCTGCCCGTCCGGCACGTGTCCCTCCCACGGGCCGGAGGCGACGGTAGTCTCCTTCAGCATGTGATGATGAGTGGAGACCAACACCGAGTCCTCGTTCGACTCCAGGTATCGCCTCCACCAGTTGAACGTCTCGCTCGTCACGGCGCCGGACGGATAGCCGCCATGGCTGGCGCCGCGGCGTCCCACGGGCGGGGGGAAATCGTTGCGGTCGCTCATCATCAGGAAGCGAATGTTCCCGACGGCGAACGTGTACCGTTCCCACGTGCCGTCCACGGCGTACGGCATCCTGTCGGCGTGCACCTCCGAGTGCTCGGGGTCCTCGCCGGTCGGGTCTATCCACTTCCTCGCCCACCACTGGAGCGGGGCCTCCTCTTCGATAGGCGCGTCGTGATTGCCGATTACGGTGTAAAAGTCCTCGCGACGATGCCTGTCGCTAACACCAAACTGCCGGACGATCTCGCGCCCCTCCTCATCCGTCGGCGTGGTCTGCCCCCCAGAGTGGTCTCCCAGCACAACGGCGACGTCCCAGTCGAACGGCGGTCCGCCCTCCTCACCACCCTGTTCCGACTGCCGAATCGCGTCGGCCAAACTCTCACGCCCAAACCCAAGGTCGGTCCCAACATGAGAGCAGCACATCGCCCAAAGCCGGAATTGTTTATTCATTGGTGGTTAACTCCTGGATTCTTGGTGGCAGGACTGCGGCTTGAACAGCTCGGGTCTGGGTTGTCCCGGGTCTGCTAGGTTTCACTCATGACACTAAGGTGACGCGGCCTGGAAGATCGAACGCTGACCATGGTAACTACAAGAAGATTCTTGATAATCGCACAAATATGTGCTGAAATTGACTCGTGAACCACAGAGAGTTCGTCCGGCGAGCCCGCCGATATGCCCGCAGGCGCGGGCTGAATTTCGATTTCTCTGCCAGCCGCGGAAAGGGTAGTCACGGGGAGGCCCGTCTCGGTCGTTACAGGACGACCGTCCCTCATGGCGAGATACCCACGGGAACTCTGTCCTAAATATTGAAAAACCTGAACATCGACAGAAGGGAGTTTTAGACCATGCGCTATGCCTACCCATGTTCTATCGTCCGGGATGAGGAGGAGGCGCGAGCCACCGGAAGGGAAGCCTACATCGTGACCTTCCCCGACGTATACGGCGCCAACTCCGGGGCGTGGTCCTGGGATGATGCCGTCGACATGGCCAAGGACTGCCTCGAGGTCGCACTCGGAATGTACGTCAAGGCCCGTGAAGACATACCCGTCCCCAGTCCCATGGCGGAAGGGCAGGTATTGATCTGCGTCGCGCCAATAGTCGCCGCGAAACTCGCCCTCTACACCGCGATGAGGGAACAGAACGTTACGAACGTCGCTTTGGCCGTCCGCCTCGGTCTACAAGAAAACGCGGTGCGTCGGATTCTCGACCCTGGGCACCGTTCCCACATCACGTCGGTCGAAAAAGCACTCGACGCGGTCGGGCGCTCCCTGGTTTTGGAGGACAGGGCCGCCGCAAAGTACTCCGGAACCGCCACCACGCCCTAGCAATACTTCCTCGCCCACCGCCACACCGTCGTTCCGGACCCCGATCCGGAACCCATGCCGCGTCGTGGTTGCCGACTACGGTGTAAAAGTCCTCGCGACGATGCCTGTCGCTCACACCAAACTGCCGGACGATCTCGCGACCCTCTTCGTCCGTCGGCGTGGTCTGCCCCCCTGAGTGGTCGCCCAGAACGACGGCGACATCCCACTCGAAGGCCGGTCCGCCCTCCTCCCCACCCTGCTCCGACTGCCGAATGGCGTCGGCCAAACTTTCACGCCCAAACCCAAGGTCAGTGCCGACATGCGAGCAGCACATAGCCCAAAGCCGGAATTGCTTATTCATTGGCGGGTATTTCTTTTGTCCCTCGTAGTGCGAGCGTGACCTCGCCAATCCACACCATCGGAGCCGCAAATTGAGGATGTCACGGGGAGCGCCTCTCGCAACGTTGACCGACAGCACCTTAGCACCGCCGTCGAAAACCGCATGCCAAGGAATAAGGCGATCCATACAGCCGCCTGCAAAAACATGCGTCCGTCGACCAGTATATTTCCAGAGCCAAGCGTCAGTGAGGCATCCCCGCTCCCTGAAAACTCAGGCTGGCCTCGCGAGCATCGCAACTGCGATCCAAAGATGGGGACTGGATTGTGGAGCAGATTTTTGCTCCTCGTACGGAGACAGGACCGATCCCCTCACGGCACGCCCAACCCCCACCTCGTCGATTACCACCCCGACCTACCTGCCGGACCGCGGCACGAACAACTCGATGCATGTGGGCCGGCAGGCACCGCCCACATGGGCATGGACTCTCGGAGGAATCGGTGGTGCGGAAGATAGGCGAGTGATAATATTTCCAACATTACCGGAAGGCCTCCATGCACCAACATCAGCAATACCCAATTTCAGACCTGTTCGGGTGGATCAAGAACCAAACGCTGATCCTTGCGCCCCAGTTCCAGCGGGGCGATATCTGGGCAATATCAGCGCAGAGTTATTTCATCGATACTCTTCTAAGAGACTTGCCTATCCCATCTATTTACATTCGTCTTGTTACGAATCGGGAGACCAAGACTAGCTACAGGGAAGTCGTCGATGGCCAGCAGCGGTTAAATACAATCGTGAAGTTCATCCATGGCAATCTCGCCCTCGACAAGCGCTCCAAGGAGTTCGCCGGCAAGACCTACGACACTCTCGACGCCGATGATCAGGGACGCTTCCTCGCATATCAGATGAATGTTGAACAACTCTTCGGGGCTGATGATGATACCGTACTTGATATATTCCATCGTATCAACGCGTATGGTATCTCGCTGAATAGACAGGAGTTACGCCACGGCAAATTCCAGGGCGGTAAATATGAAGGCGAGTTCCGATTGGCAGTCATCAAGGCCGCTGAGCGTTGGGAGATCCTATGGAATAGGTACCATGTGGTGACGGTGCGTAACCGCGTTCGTCTCTTGCATCAAGAACTTGTCGCACAACTTCTTGGCGTCATTCTCGATGGGGTGACTGATGGAGGTCAGCCTAAGATTGACAAACTGTACGAACGCTATGACTCAGCAATTCCCGACAACGCAGAAGAGCGATTCGACCAAGTTTGCGATTACATAATTGTTAACTTCTCGGACGTTCTGCGGACAAAGCTGGGTGCAGGGCCACACTTCATGATGATCTTCGCCGCAGTTGCCCATGCCCTGTTTGGCATACCCGTAGGAGACATGAAAGGACAATATCCCGGCCTGCCAACTAGGGATTCAGATGTGCTTAGCGACACCTCCGCAGCGGTCACAAATCTCTTAAGTCTTGCAGATGTTTTTGAGATGTCTGCAGAAGAAGTGCCGGCGCGCCTCGCAGGTTTCAAACTAGCCATAGCAGGTACAACGCAAAGAATCAGGAGCCGCAGTGTGCGGTTTCTGGCTCTATACAGAGCGTTGCTACCGGACCCCGTGTAGCCATGCCACCCAGCCGCTTAGATGTCGTGGCGTCTACCTTCAAATCAGCTTCCGAAGCGATCCACGACAAGTTTCTAGCGATGACATCGGACGCAGCCTGCACCAAGTGCCCACACGCAGGGTTCGGCGAGGCCATCTTAACCGCATGGCTGCAGACTAAGTGGATCGAGTTCACTCACGACCTAGTTATTGCATCAGCACTGGGTACGCGCCGGACAAGAGGAAATTCAGTGCCGGCAGTCGCGGGCGTAAAGTCTCGGGCCGATGCCCAAAGAATCGTGAAAGCGGCAACTACTTGTGCCGTCAAGAAATATGGAACCAGTACACCCGTTTGGCATGCGCCATGGTTCGTAATTGCGGTCAGCAATCGCATAGGGCTGCGGAATCTGCCCAAGCTCGAGGCTGCCCTTGGTCCCACCGTTACACCCGGACAGATCACAACATTCCGCAATTACTTAGTCCATCCGGACGAGAAAACACGCTTTAAGTATGAGACACTCCAGGCGAAACTCGGAATGCTTCGCATGGAACCCGAACACCTGCTCCACCAACAACAACAACCCGGCTTGCCAGTTTTCACCTCTTGGGTCAGGGAACTCCAGAGAATCGCATATGACTCAACGCGATAGGCGAGGATCGATTCCTCGCATCCATGCGTACGCGGCCAGCTTCGGTGAAGATTTGTCGTCCGACCTTATTCACGAGTATACGGAGGAGGGAAACGTTGTCCTTGATCCGTTTGTCGGAGCGGGGACTGCCGCATTGGAATCAATTTTATCGAACCGGAATGCGATCGGCATCGATGTAGACCCAATAGCGTGCAGAATCAGCCGGGTACTCACGTCACGCTTTAATGCTCCATATTTGGTCGCTGCCACCGAATATCTTCAAGAGAGGTTGCACAGCTTTGAACTGTTGCTAGCCTCCGAACCTGACGTGTATCACGATCTAGGTCCCGGCAGCACATTCAAGATAGGTCCTTGCGTCTTCCACGTTCCCGGCGAGCCAGCCATCGCCTACTGGTTCGACCCCAGCCACATGGCAACACTCTCCATTGTTCGAGCAATGGTTGCCGGCGAGCGAGATCCTCTCGTACGGCAGGCCTTTGAGGTCGCGATTTCATCTTCCATCATCCGAAAGTGGCCAAACACGCTCAGCTATGCTAGGGATATTGACCACTCGCGTCCGCATAGGCCTCATAACCCGAGGGCACAAACCATCGAAGCTCAGTTCGCCCTCTTTCATCGGATACTAGGTCGGATAACAGATACCGTCTTAGGTATCCAAGAGAATCTCGCATTCGTCGAATCCTCGGCGACAATTATTGAAGGTGACTCGGTCAGCCGATTATCTATGATCGACTCGGACTCCATAAATTTCGTTCTGACGTCCCCACCGTATCTAAATGCAATTGATTATCCCCGCGCTCACAAGTTCTCTCAGTGGTGGATTTCGCCGGATATAGCACCCTTAGGGCGATCTGAATACTTGGGACTACGCCAGTCTGCTGTTAACAATTCCGATGGAGACTGTTTGTCGGAGATTCCTACGCTTTCCGAGCCTCTTGCCCCTTTTAGAGACATACCAATCTACAGAACGATCTCACGCTATGTATTGGATCTCGCCACGGTTATAGACCAACTCCATCGAGTTGTTAAGGCAAGAGCAAAGGTGGTTTTTGTTGTCGCTGACAACGTTATTGCGGGAACTGTCTTGCCGGTCTCCACAATCATCGAGAATCTTTTGAAGCGCAGCGGCTTCTCTTCTGTTGTCGCAACCGGTCGCAACATAAAGAACACAAGAAGGCGCTATCCCTTTGGGGTCAACGGTTTCGCTGGTCCTATGAAGCACGAGTATCTGGTCACCGGAGTCAAATAGATCAAATAGCCAATGCTTGTCAGCCGACTCCCACCTCCGACTTCACCGTCTGCTTCGCAAAGAACATCGCGATAGTCTTCACCGGTAAGATCACGGCGAAGATCGTGAATCGCAGGGTTTAGGATCCGGTCCACCACCAGCCGAGGTTCTGGCCGTTGGAGGAGCCGCAGGATTCCATGCGTTTTGGCTAGCGGCCAAAGGATACGAAGTTCATTTCGATGATCCTGTACAGCGTCACATTAACACGGCCAAGGAAGTGGCTTCTCAGGGCCGTACGTACGCTAGAGAATATTCTGGACACGTGCTGTAACGGGCGCCCCCCAGTCACAAATCCCCGTTCCTCGACGCCTCCGAACCCACCAAACAACCCCTCAACACCCATCCCACCCCGAACACCGCGTACGCCAGAGTGCCCTAGATCAACGAAAGCATGATCGTAAACCACACCGGCTCAACATCCGCATTGCTCACACCGTATATGGCGAATGCGACAGACAGACTAACCAGCACGATGATCATCACAAAAACCCCGTTGATCAGTCTTGGCGACAACAACCCGGCAACAAAGGAAGCCGCCATCGCCACCACGAAAACCAGGATCTGAAGCCAGGTCTCCTTGGATTCAAGCCAGGTGAAATTCAGCGCGATCCCGAACCTGTCCTATTCCCGTGCAGCTGCGACAGTCGCAAGCCCCCCGCTGAAAACACCCCGGTAAGCTGGCCAGCCTCTCCTTACTCGTCTTTCCGGACTTGTTCCGGAACCTAGGGGAGCGGGGCCACGCGAACACCGGAGCCACCTCACCCGTCGCGCAAAACGGTACTACCCCCATCTCCTCTCCCCGCCACTCCCCCCTTGACCCCAACCGCCCACACCCATTACCGTAGAACATATGTTCGCCACAGAACAACAAACCGAACAAACCACCAACCCCTCGCCGACATCATCCGCGAGGAGACCGACGACGGCCGGCTCGTAATCCGCTTCCTCATCGATGTCATGCAGGGCAAGGTCGATGATTCCAAACCCTGCCACCGCCTCGACGCCGCGCGGCAACTCCTCAACCTCGGCTTCCGTGGCGCACAAACCGTCATGCAGTCCGCCTCCCAGTCGGCCGGCGTCCGCGCGCCTTCTTCCACCTCCGGCAATTCCAGCGTAAATCAGGAACTTGCAGACATCATCAAGTCGGAAACATCCAACGGCAGGGACATCGTCCGATTCCTCGTCGACGTCATGCAGGGCAACCTGGGCGATTTCAAACCGCACCACCGCATCACAGCCGCTAAAGAGCTGCTCCGACGGGGATTCGACAGCTCCCCCGGTCACACCAACAACGAGTACGAAGACCATGACGAATCGTTCGACGATGACCCCAGTAGCCCCAATTACGTGGACCCCAACGCTATCCGGCGCAACAAGGAAAACGACCCGTTCGACTTCGAAAACTACGACGAAGAGCAATACCGGCGCGACGGACACGGCGGCAGGGCCTTAAGACACATCTACGGCAACTGGGAAACCATGATAGTGGCCATCGATGCAGCCAACCATTCCCGGCACGACGCCCACATCCCCGACCGCGATTTCACCCCGACTGAGAACCCCGAGGACGACCCCTACGGCAAAGGTTGCTACGGATACAACGCTCTGCGCTTTTATTTCCGTGACAACAAGGCCATCAGAGCCGCCAACGAGGCAGTCGAGGAATACAAGAAGCGAAAGGCCGAACGCCCCGAAGATGAAACAGCACGCGAAGGACCACCTGTGGATCGCCCGTCCTGTTGCTTCCCAAAACCCACCGCTCCTTCTTCCTCCGAAGAAGACGACACAATGCCTCCAGATCACTGGTCCCGTAAGTACATGGAACGCATCCGCAATCGCTCCATCGAAACAGACGAACCCTCTAAAGACGCGGCCCCCGATCAGTCCGAACCGATCCAACCTCCCGAAAGTCCATACACCAGCGAGTCCGAGCCCGGCCAGTCCAAGTCCCACAAATTATCCGACGCCAAGGACCCGCCCAGGAAAAGACCCGTGAAAATCTTCGTCGGCCCGCCGGACGAAGACCCGCGCCAATGCAGGGACCCAGGCGACTTCCAAGGCGCGATCGACAGCATCCGGTCAGCTGGCGTTTTCTGACCGGTTCATGAATCGGACCGGCGCACGCCCTCGCCCCACTGTCTTTGCAACAAAATGCCTTTGCCACCGTGCCGCGTCGTAGGGGCGTTGGGATCTGGGCGCCCGTTGGGGAGGGCCATGTTAACCGTCGATCGGAAACGGATCGCGCCCAGTCCGGGTCCTCGATCCGAAACCCAGCGACGCGCGGACGACGGGGTGATCCGCGGCGCGGCGGTCGCTCCGGGGACGAGGCCTCCGCTAGAGCTTCTCCAGCTGCTCCACGACGGTTTCGGCGGAAACCTGGTGGGTGAAGCTCCTACCGATGCTCTGCCAGACAACGGCGCCCGATTTGTCAATCAGGAATACCGACGCCGCTGCAAGGCCATCGCCAAACAGGTCGAAGACCTCGTAACCCGCCGGGACGGCGCTGTCACCGCCGGTGTAAAGCATGGGGAACTGCGGCCCGACCTGCTGAATCAGGGTCTCCGAACCTTCAAAATTGTCCGTGCTGATCGCAACCACCTCGGCATCGAGGCCAGCGATTGAAGCGTAATTGTCGTTCAGCTCGACGAGCTGCTGTCGGCAGAAACCTCACCAGAACGCCCTGTAGAAGACCAGCACGACGTTCTTGTTGCCCTCGTAGTCGTCAAGACTCACCTGGCCGCCGTGAGCGTTCGGAAGGTTGAAAGCGAAGGCCTTGTCTTCATCGTCCTCGAACGTGATAGGCGGGGCCGTCGTTGCGGTCGGTTCCGGTATGGCGGTGGGCGCGCGCGTTGCGATTGGATTGCGCACGGGCGTGGGCGTGGGGGCGGACTTTGAAGTGGGAGTGTCGGCAGGCGCCTCGGTCGCGCCCGGAGCGGCCGTCGGGGAGGGTTGTCCAGGCGCGGCGGTGGGCGTGTCGTCAGGCGGGGTCGCCGCGGTCGCCGCCGGGGCGGGTGTATCGGCGGGGGCGGTAGTGGGCGTCGGTACGACTGGCGGGCTCTTCACAAACTCGGGCGGCGGCCCGGACATGAAGTCTCGCGCCACTTTCAGTATGTCCTCGGCGTCCGGCCTGTCCCCGGCGTGCCTGCCTATATAGGCGGCTACGAGGTGGCCGGCCGGGGCGAAAACGAACATGGACGGCGCCGAAACTCCGTCACCGAGCAGGTCGTAGACGTTCCACGAGCGGGCGACGGCGGTGGTGGTGTCGTACAGCACCGGGTAGGTGAGTTCATTCCTCTTTACCATCTCCTCGGCCTGCGGCCTGCTATCGACGCTGATGGCGATTATCTCGAGGTCGAGGGCCTGGAACTCCCGGTACCTTTCCTGCAGCTCGACGAGCTGCCCGTGGCAAATCTCTCAGAAATAGCCCCGATAAAAAACGACGACGACCGGTTGCTTGCCGATGTAGTCGGCGCTGTTAAATTCGCCACCGCCGGCCTTGGGCAATGTGAACTCGGGGAAGCCGGCCGGGTCGTAGCTTTGAACTAGCAGGAGAGTCTTGGGAGGCGTGGGCGTGGACGTAGATTTGACGGCAGGGGCCTGCGTCGACTCTCCCGGCGCCTGGGTCGGGCTGCTCGTCTGGGAGTCAGAACTGCACGCGACGGCCGCAAAGGCAGCTACCAACATGGTTGCCAAAGCCGCAAATCCGTGCCTTGGCAAAATTCGAAAACTGCTTCGACTTGTCACTGATATTCCCCGCGCCGCGATAGCCATTTGGCCGCGACTTTACGTAATTATCTACGCCTGCATCAACTTCAAGGTTTCTTCTACGGCCTGGAACGCGTCGTCGATGTCGGCCGGGTCGACCCAGCCCATGTGACCGACCCGGAAGATCTTGCCCGTGAGCTCCTGCTGGCCGCCACCCAATACTACGTCAAAGTTAGCACGTACACGCGCGACCAGATCCTTGCCGTCTATGTCCTCCGGCAACTTCACCGCGGTCACGGTGGCGGACGCGTATCGTTCTTCAGGCAGGATCTCCAGGCCGAGGGAACGGGCCCTTTTCCTTGTGTGCTCCGCGATCATGTCGTGCCGGGAAAAGACGTTTTCGACGCCTTCTGCGACCATCCTGTCGAGCGTTCGCTCCAGCGTGTACATCGCAGGCAGGCAGGGTGTGAACGGCGGCTGGCCGATCTCCAGGTAGTCGCGATACTGCTCCACGTCGAAGTAGTACCGCGGCATCTTCGCCGTCTCGTGCGCCCGCCACGCCTTTTGGCTGAACGACACCATGCTGATGCCGGGGGGCGATACCCACGATTTCTGGGAGGCCGTCGCCACGACATCGATGCCCCAGGCGTCGACCGATATGGGGGCGCCGCCCGCGCTGCTGACGGCGTCGACCAATACGAGGGCATCGGAGTTCTGGTGGACGGCTGTGGCGATTTCCTGCAACGGGTTTGTCGTTCCGGTGGAGCTTTCGTTGTGAGTAAACAGGACCGCCTTGCAGTCCGGCATGTCCGCAAGGGCCTGCGCGACCTCGTCCGGATCGGCGGCCTTCCCGAGCGGAAACTCGAGGCGCGTTACATCGGCCCCGTACGCCTCGGCGATCTCGGCGAATCGTTTGCCGAACACGCCAATGACGAGAGACAGCACCTTGTCGCCGGGCGACAGCGTGTTGACCACGGCCGTCTCCATGCTGCCGGTGCCGGATGAGGTGATGAAATAGACATCGTCGGCAGTGGCGAAGACCGTCTGCAGATTGCGGGTCATGCGGTCGAGCATCGCGGCGTATTCGGGGCCGCGGTGATTGATCATCTGGGAACCGGCGAGTTCCAGCACGTCATCGGGCAGGGGGACAGGACCGGGGATTCGCAGATTTACCCTCGATCGTTCAGTTGTGGTCATTGTTGTCTCCGGTTGAACGGGACGTTCGGCATCCGCCGTCCCACGTTTCAAGAATACGCCTTGGGATTACCTGACGCGCATCAGTCGATGGTCCTTCGAGCCTCGCCTCAAAACGAGCACGCGGCCGTCGATCAGGTCGTCCGTTGTCACAGTCCGCCTCGAGTCGTCGACCCTTACGCCGTTCAGGTACAACCCGCCCTGCTGGACCAATCTTCTGGCCTCGCCGGCGGAGGAACACAGTTCCTGGCCGATTGCGACGCTTTGAAGGGTTACCGCGGCGTTATCGATTTCATGCTTCGAAATGTACCCGCCGGGCGCGCCATCGAACCCGTCTTCGATCTCCGACGCGGAAAGGTCCCTGACGTCGCCTCCAAACAATGCACGGGTTACGCGCTCCGCCTGGTCCAGGCCGTTCTGGCCGTGCAGGAGCAGCGTAATGTCCCGCGCCAACTGACGTTGGGCCGCCCTTTTTTGAGGTTCAGCCTTTAAGCCGTGTTCCAGTTCAGGAAGTTGGTTGGGAGTGACGTCCGTAAAAGTCTTCAGATAGGAGATGACATCGGCGTCGGCCGTGTTCAAAAAGAACTGGTAGAGACGATACGGGGAGGTCTCATCGGGATTTATCGACGGTGCGCCGCCTATGCTCTTCCCGAACTTTTCGCCCGAAGCGGTCGTGATGAGCGGGTAGACGAGGGCGTGCCCTTTGCTTCTGCCGATCCCTGCCTGCGTCGCTTCCACGCCGTGGACCCGCCGTATCAGTTCGACCCCGGCAAGTATGTTGCCCCACTGGTCGCTGCCGCCCATCTGAAACGTGCAGTTGTAATCTTCGTAGAGCCGCAGGAAGTCATAGGCCTGCAACAGCATGTAACTGAACTCGGTGTACGAGATGCCGCTTTCCCTGTCGAGCCTGGACTTCACCGACTCCTTGGCCATCATGTAGTTGACGCTGAGATGCTTGCCGATGTCCCGCATGAATTCGACCAACCGAAGTTCCAGCAGCCAGTCGGCGTTGTTGATCAGTCTCGCCGGATTGCTCTTGGCGTTGAAATCGAGAAACTGCTCTAGTTGCAGACGGATGAGTTCCGTGTTGCGCTCGATCTGTTCGATATCAAGAAGCGCGCGTTCTTCCGCCCGTCCCCCGGGATCCCCGATCATGCCCGTGCCACCGCCGACCACCGCGATGGGGGTGTGGCCGTGGCGCTGCAGGCGTACGAGTCCGAGAATCGGGACCATATTGCCGATATGCAGACTGGTCGCCGTGGGATCGAAGCCGTTGTAGCAGGTAACTTTTTCGTTTCGCAGCGCATCGGCGGCCCCGGCCGTCATGTCATAGATCGAGCCGCGCCAGTGAAGCTCGTCGTATGCGTTGGCGAATGGACTACTCATGGCAGTGCTCCAAGGAGGGCTCGCGTCTCCTCTACGTCTTTTCTGATCTGATCGGTCAACTCGGGAACGCCGTCAAAGGCGACTTCACCCCTCAGACGACGCACGAACTGCAAGGTCAGGCGCCGGCCGTATATGGAACCGTCGAAATCTAGGAGATACGCCTCGATAGTCCTGGCGCCCTCGCCGAAAGTGGGCCGCACCCCGATGCTGGTGGCGGCAAGCCGTTTCGTACCGTCGTCGAGCAAAGCACGGGTGGCGTATATGCCGTCCATCGGTAGTACGGAGTCCTCCGCTACGGACAAGTTCGCGGTCGGATAACCAAGGACCCTGCCCCGGTGTTCGCCGTGTGTAACCGGCCCCGACAGGCTGAAATCCCGGCCAAGCAAGGTGGCGGCTTTCTCCACCTGCCCGCTCTCGACGCATTTGCGAATCGACGATGATGAGACGAAGTCTTCTCCGACCTTCGCAGGCGGCGCCTCCACGACTTCGAACCCGTTCTGCCGGCCCATCGCCACCAGCTCCGCGTTGCCCAGCCTGTCATGGCCCTGGCGGGCGCCCGGGCCGATGACCAACACCTTCAGTCCGACCGCCTCCATCAACGTTTGGATGAACTCCGACGCTGTAAGTCGCCGCACGGAATCATCGAAATCCACCGGGGCCACGACATCCAGGCCGACACCCTCCAGCAGTTCGAGCCGTTCCTCGAACGGGCACAGGTAGCGGGCAGGATGATCGGGGTGAATCACGCTGCGGGGCTGTTGGCGAAACGTGATCGCCACTGACGCAAGAGACCGTTCGGCGGCCGCCGTCATTGTGGCGCGCAACAGCGAACGATGGCCAAGATGCACGCCGTCGAACGTACCGACACAGACCGCCGATCCGCGTGCTTGTCCAACGCGGGCGGAAAGTGCGTCAGACAGTTTCATTTCGGTCCAACCCTGCCAGCCGATCCGAAGACCGGCGCCGCTGCTACCCCACCAGGGCGCCAGCCTTTGCGCCGAGTCCTTCCCACGCTTCCGTCAGCAGGTCTTTCGTGGTGTCCCAGCCGACGCAGGCGTCGGTTATCGACACGCCGTACTTTAGTTGCGACGGGTCGGCAGGGAGCGCCTGGCTGCCTTCGAAGAGATGGCTTTCGAGCATCATGCCCACAATGTGCCGGTTGCCCGCGGTCCTTTGCTCCATTATGTTTCGGAACGCCACAGGCTGCAGGTTGTGGTCCTTGTTGCTGTTCGCATGAGAGCAGTCGATTACGACGTTTGGATTTTCGCCTGATGCCCGCAACGCCTCGATCGCGCTGTCGACGGATTCGACGTCATAGTTGGGTCCGGTCTTTCCACCCCTGAGCACTATGTGGCCGGCCGGATTACCGGAGGTCTTGACTATGCTGGACCTGCCGTCTCCGTCCACACCGAAAAATACGTGCTGCGTCCGGGCTGCGAGCAGCGCGTCGACTGCGATCTGGATCGTGCCGCCGGTGCCGTTCTTGAATCCGATCGGCATGCTCAGACCGCTCGCAAGCTGGCGGTGAGTCTGGCTCTCGACCGTGCGAGCCCCTATCGCTCCCCACGAAACGATGTCGGCCAGGTACTGCGGAGTGATCGGGTCGAGCCATTCGGTAGCGGTCGGCATGCCCATGTCCACCACGTCCAGCATGAATTGACGGGCGCGGGCCAGGCCGTGCGAAACATCGAAGGTCCCGTTCATGTGCGGGTCGTTGATGAAACCCTTCCAACCGATGGTCGTTCGCGGCTTTTCGAAGTAGACGCGCATCACGATGGCGATGCGGTCGTTCAGCCTGTCTGCGAGCTTGGCGAGCCGCTGCGCGTATTCGATGCCGGCGGTCTCGTCATGAATGGAACACGGCCCGACCAGCATCACCATGCGGTCGTCCTCGCCGTTCAGGATCGCCCCTATCTCTTCTCTGGATCGGTTGACTGTCTCCGAGATCGCCGGTGTGGCCGGGAGACGCCGCAGAAAAGCGTTGGGCGGCTCGAACGGTGTAATGCTTTCGATATTCAGGTTTGAGTTCTGGCGCAAGGTCATTTCGTTCTTCTCAACTTGTCAGGGGATGGAGCCGCGGTCGTCCGCGGGACTGATGACGTTTCGGTTGCCGCGGCACACTCAGGTTATGGTTCTGTGGAGCCGCGAGGGGCGGGGTAAGGACGATCTTGTGCAGTGTCAACTGCTATAAGAACGCCCAATGCTAAACAACGGCGCCAGCCTGCAATACGCGTCGAAAGCGCCCGAGAAGAGTGTCCGGAGTCTGGTTGCGTTTGGGCTGATGGGGTTCATTGGGGTGACGGCCTGTCGCGGGATCGGAGGTCTGCGGCCTCTCCCAAGTATACGTGCTTGATCTCCCGCTGAGTCTTGTCAGTGTTCCAGAGTATCAGAATCCTTATACACCTTACCTGCCCGTGCGGCGTAGCTATTTCCTGAGCAGACATTAGCGGAACGTAGGTCCATCCAAGGCCCACGCGGGCCGCGGCCGCGGGGTATTCGACCGAAAGATCGGGGCTGGCAGTGAACAGGACCCCCGCGACGTCTTCCGACTCCACCGAGTTCTCCCTGACCAGCGCGCGCAGCAGTTCTTCGGTTGCGGCCAGTACCGACTCGCGGGTGCGTTCCGCGGCGGTTGTTGCCCCTCTTATGCCCCTCATCGGCATTGAATACGCCCTCTATGCACTCGACTGCCGGTGTGATTCGTTCATATTCTGCCGGTCCATCCCCTGAATTTCCGAAAGACGGAAGCACTCAGGCAAGGCATTTGACCATCAGCCGCGGCCGCGCAGATTCTACCCCGTCGGGGGCCTGCGGGCCATACATCGCCCTGAGAATCGCGCCCGCGTACGGGCGCCGTCGAATTCAAGTTGGTTTCTGCGTCGCGGCTGCGAGGAAACGAACGAAATCGCCAGCGCGTTCAGGGGCCGATTCCGGAGGACCTGCGTTTATGGCGTCGATGAGCGCGCTGCCGACCACCGCCCCGTCTGCGTAGGAGGCGACCTCCTGCACGTGTTCCGGAGTGGATATGCCGAATCCCACCGCGACGGGGAGATCCGTGTGCCGCCGCACCATGTCCACGAGATCGCGCACCCTGCTCGACATCTCGGCGCGGGCGCCGGTCACGCCTAGCACCGAAACGCAGTAGACGAACCCGCCCGCGGATCGGCAGGCCGCCTTTACGCGCCCCTCAGTAGAGGTGAGGGCGACCATGGGAACAACGCTCATTCCGGCGGCCGCGGCCGCGGCCGTCAGAGGTCCCGCCTCCTCGGCTGGCAGGTCGGCCGCTATCAGGCCGTTCGCCCCGGCCATGGCCGACATATCGCAGTACCGCTCGATGCCGAGGGACAACACGGGGTTGTAGTAGCCCATGAAAACCAGGGGGACTTCGACCCCCAGGTCGCGGGCAGCCCGCGCCGCTTCGATCGACGACCGGACCGTAGCGCCCGCCACCAACGCGTCGTGGCTCGACTTTTGGATCGTCGGTCCCTCGGCGAGTGGATCGCTGAACGGGACCCCCATCTCGATTACGTCGGCGCCGGCGTCGGCGATCGCCTTCACGATGGCCGGAGTAAGGTCGGATCGTGGATGACCGGCTGTCACGAACGGCACCAGCGCGATACGCCCTGCCTGTCGCGCGTTTTCAAACGCCTTTCGGATTGGATCGTTCAAATCCTTGCCTCGCTTGCAGTCACTCTTCATTCAGGTCACTTTGGCCAGAATCAACGCAGCCGTGTTGTGGAGGCCGTGGATGAAAATACACGGCCAGATAGATCTGGTTTTAAGGTACACCCACCCCAGGGCCAACCCCAGTATGAAAGTTGGTACCAGTGACGCAATATCGAGGTGGGCCAACGCAAAGAGGGCCGAACTCAGCACCACCGCCATCGCCATGCCGTACCGGTTCGCCAGCCCGGGCAGAGCAAACCCGCGAAAGAATATCTCCTCGGCAATCGGACCCCAGACCCCGACGAGTACGAACGCAATGAGAACGGAATCACCGGCCTCCTGAAGCAGATCGCGTGCAGTTTCGGGCGGGACCAGGAAGGACGCGTTGAGCAAGTCGACCAAGTACGTCCACACGAGAACCCCTGCGAGACCGGCAATCCAGGCGCCGACGGCGAAGAGATAGGGAAAATTTCCTTGCGGCCGCGTGAATCCCAGGGCCGACAGACCGACGCCGTACTTCACCACGGAGAACGTGACGGCAGCGATCAGAAACATGCCTTCGAGCAACGCGAAGAGCACGATAGTCGATGGCACGCCGAGCAGTTCCCGGCCCTCGAGGGGCAGGGGCGAATCGTCTCCGCCGGCCGAGCCTGCGACCGCCAGCAACGCCAACACGGCGACCAGGATCGCGGCGCCGCCGAGCAGGGCTGCGAAAACTACGTCACGAGGATTCCACGGCGCCCGGATCATGTGTAGGGGATGTTCGAGAGTTCAGGACCCCGACCACGAGACGTCGCCAAAAAGGTCGTCGGGGTGGTCCTTCGACGCGAACTCCGAATACTCGGCCCTGGATCGTCCTATGGTCGTGAAGTCCCCGTGGCCGGGCAGCACAACCGTCTCATCGTCCAGCGGGTACAGCCTGGAAGTAATCGATTCCACTAACTGCGTCAGCGCCGCAGGGCTCCTCGACTTGCCAGGCCCGCCCGGAAACAGGGTGTCGCCGGTGAACACGTGCTGTGTCCCGTCCGGGTCGTCGGGATCGGCCAGCAGATAACAGGTGGAACCGTCGGTATGACCCGGCGTGGCGATTGCGGAGAGCGATATTCCGCACACGCCTACGACGCTGCCGTCCGACACGTCGAGCGCTCCGCCGGCCGTCTTGCCCGCAATCGCCGGTGCGTCCTGCTCGCCTATGCCCACAGGCACTCGAAATACGTTAAGCACGTTTTCGAATCCCTGAAGGTGGTCCCAGTGGTTGTGGGTGATGAGCACGCCTCTGACGGTCGTCTGCCGGGCGGCCGTAATCAGTTCGTGCGGCTTGTCCGGAGTATCGATGATGATGCTGGACCGGTCCGCCCCGGCCGTGATCAGGTAGGCGTTGTTGGAGAAGCCGGAAACGAAACGTTCGATCTTCCAGCGGGCGCCTTCATAAACTATCGACATGGCAATTCAACAATCCTTTCGCGGCGGATTCGGAAGCATAGTCCGCGGCTTGATGGCTTTGTCCGGCGCATGATGGTACGGAGCGCGCCCGCTCGCCGAGGCGAACAGGCGGGATTTTAGAGGGTCTGCGGCTCCGGATCGGCGGCCGGCGCCACTGTCCGCTCGTCACCAGCGGTTTCCTCGTCGCCGGCGGGCCCGACCGGTTCAGGTTGGGGAGGCCTGAGCGAAAGCGGATCTCCGCCTTCGAGCAACACCGTCATCTGGTCCCCGTCAATGGTCTCGTATTCGAGCAGGAACTGCGCCAACTTGTCGAGCTGATCGGTGTGGTCACTCAATATCTGGTTCGCCGTGTCGCGGCCTTCATCGAGCAGCCTGCTGACCTCGCTGTCGATCAGATTCTCGGTGCGAATGCTGTAGTCGCGCTCCTCGGAGATTTCCCGGCCGAGGAATATGGCTTCCTGCCGTCTTCCGAACGAGCGCAATCCCAGTTTGGCGCTCATTCCGTAACGGGTCACCATCTGGCGGGCCATGCGGGTCGCCACCTCGATGTCGTTGCTGGCGCCGGTGGTTACTTCGCCGAACTTGATCACTTCCGCCTGTCTGCCGCCCATGGCGGTTCCGATCATGGCCAGGAACTGGGTCAATGTCTGTAAATAGCGGTCTTCCTCGGGAAGGTAGCGCGTGTATCCACCCATCTGCCCGCGGGATACGATCGATATCTTCCAGACCATATCGGCGCCTGGAATGTGGTAGGCGACGAGGGCGTGGCCGGCCTCGTGATAGGCGGTGAGCTCCCGCTCCTTATCGCTGATTACCCGGCTCTTGCGGGCCGGGCCGGCGATCACGCGGTCGATGGCCTCGGTGAGGTCGTCCAGTTCGATCGATTTCTTGTTCCGCCTGGCTGCGAGGAGGGCTCCTTCGTTGATGAGGTTCGCAAGGTCGGCCCCGGAAAAGCCCGGCGTCTGCTTGGCGATGGAAGCCAGATCGACCGACTTCTCAATCGGTTTGCCCTTGGCGTGCACGTCGAGGATGGCGGTACGGCCTCGAATGTCGGGGTTGTCCAGTATGACGCGCCGGTCGAAGCGGCCGGGTCTGAGAAGCGCCGGGTCGAGGATGTCGGGCCTGTTGGTGGCGGCGATTACTATGACGTTCGTCACGGTGTCGAAACCGTCCATTTCCACGAGGATCTGGTTGAGCGTTTGCTCCCGCTCATCGTGACCGCCGCCGAGACCGGCTCCCCGGTGCCTGCCCACGGCGTCGATCTCGTCGACGAAAACTATGCAGGGCGAGTGCCGCTTGGCCTGTTCGAACAGGTCGCGCACACGCGACGCGCCCACGCCCACGAACATTTCTACGAACTCCGAGCCGCTAATGGAGAAGAACGGCACTCCGGCCTCGCCGGCCACCGCCCTCGCCAGGAGCGTCTTGCCTGTGCCGGGGGGACCGACCAGCAACACACCGCTCGGAATGCGCGCGCCGAGCGCCTGGAATCGCTCCGGATACTTAAGGAACTCTACGACCTCTTCCAGTTCCTGTTTCGCTTCGGGCACACCCGCAACATCAAAGAACGTAACAGTGGCCTTGGTCCCAACGAACATACGGGCCCTGCTGCGTCCGAAGCTCATGGTCTGGTTATTGCTGCCCTGCGCCTGCCGCATCATGAACAGCAGAACCCCGCCGAACAGGATGAGGGGCAGGAAAGTGATGAGCACTTTGAACAGGCTGTCAAGCCCGCTCGATCCCTTGACGTCGACCGAGTAGGCGCCAGGGTCGACGCCTGCCTCGTTCATGAGTTGAACCAGGCTCGACCCCGCTTCCTTGCGCGACCTGAACACCTTGGCCCCGTCGGTTACGGTCAGCGAGTCGCCGCGCATCTCTATGCGAATGCGATCGGTGCTGGTGTTGTTGCGCGCCAAGGAGATCACTTCAGTGATCTCGATCTCCTGCGGGCTGCCAAGGGGCTTATTAAAGAACAGGAGGAAGACCGTGACGACTGCCACCACGATCAACAAATAGACGATACCGTTACGCGTGCAACGGTGGGTCATGGCATTACCTGAAACTCTGGGATCCGGAAGGGCGTGGAACTCTCGGCTTCACCTGAATCGCCAGCCTCGAGCGGCTTGGCGCGGGTCTGGCAAAGTGTCGTCCGCCAGTCCCTCAATCGTACCACAGGGGCAGTTCCCGTTCCCGCGCATACAGATCCCGGTAATACAAACCTTGCTGCGGTGAAAATGCGAGAAACCCCCGGCGCCGCCAACGGTCGCGCCCGGCTCGTTACTATATAATCCCAACACCGGGAGAATGTCCCGGAATTCGCCCCGGCAAGCGGCCGCTCAGCAGCGCCTGCGGGAGCGACTTTTCGCAGGAGTCGAAAGAATAGCAAGAGATTACCGGGTCAACCGCCGCATTCGCGCCCCCATAGTCAGAGTTATCCGGGGCGAGGATTCCAGCAGTTCGACCGTGATGCCCATACAAGACGCCATTAGGCTGGCAGATGAGGAAGGCCTCGACCTGGTCGAGGTAGCGCCGAACCAATCGCCGCCAGTTTGCAGGCTGCTTGATTACGGCCGCTTCAAGTTCATACAGGCCAAAAAGGCCAAGGAGGCCAGGAAGGCCTCCCGTGGAACAAACCAGCAACGTGAAGTCAGGATGCGGCCGCGCATTTCAGACAACGACATTCAGTCAAAGATCAGAACGGTTAAGGGACTGCTCGCAGAGGGCGCAAAGGTGCGCGTGGCGGTACTCTTGAGAGGACGAGAGAACACACACCCCGAGGTCGCTATGAAAGTCCTGCGGCGGGTCGCCGAAGGCGTCGCGTCAGAGGCCAGGCTCGAGCGTGCGCCAACCAGAGAGGCGCGCTCCATAGCCATCATGCTGGCGCCGGCAGGCAGTCCCGGCCAGGCGCCGGCGGCGGTCGCCCCGGCATCGGGAAGAACCGCGAATAGCAGTGGCGGGAACGAAGGCTGACAATATGCCGAAAATGAAGACCCACAAAGGCGCGAAACGCCGATTTCACCTTAGCGGCGGCGGCAAGCTGCTCCGGACGAAGGGCCCTAAGAGTCACTTTCGCCGAAACAAGGCGAAGCGGGTGAAGCGGCTGTTCGCCCGTAAGGTGGGCCTCGACTCTCCCAAGTTCACCCGAAGCATCAAGCATGCCATTTCCGGCGGCAGTCGCTAGAGTCGCCCCTCGCCGCGAACTCTTACAGCGGGGCCGAGGCACAAAAAGACAACAGGTTATCGAGACAGAAAGCGCGCTCGTCCGCAGACGATCCCGGACCCCGACCGCTTCAGTTGCGGAAACCACTCCGGCAGGCGCGCCGTATAACAACTGACCGCACGAGCAGCGGGAGAGAAAATTGACCAGGGTAACCAGCGGACCACATACAAGACAGCGGCACAAGCGGGTGCTCAAGGCGGTGCGAGGCCATCGCGGATCCAGGAACAAGCGCTACCGGCTCGCCAAGGAATCGCTTCTTCACGCGCTCGCCTACTCGACGATCGGCCGAAAGCTCAAAAAACGCGAAAACAGGTCACTGGCGATCATTCGGATCAACGCCGCGGCCCGCGAAAACGGCATGACTTACAACGAGTTGATTCACGGCCTGAAGTTGGCCAATGTGAGTCTCGACCGGAAATCGCTTTCGGACCTGGCGGTCAGAGAGCCGTCGGCCTTCTCGGAAGTGGTCCAGACGGCAAAGACAGCCGTAGGGGCCTGAGGGCAGGGCCCGGCCCGGCAAGTTCAGGCGGCCAGGTGCCGGTCGAAGAATCCGGCCACTCTGTTCACGTACTCCGCTCGCCTCGTTCGGTAACCCTGAACGTGTCCCGTTCCGGGGATTATCCACACCCTGCGTCCGAGGACAGGCGATTGGGCGTCCGCGCCAATCGCCCGGCCAAGAATTCGCGCATGGCGGACCGGCACCATTTCGTCATTCTCACCGTGCACGATGAAGACCGGAGTTTCGGTGGCGGCGATCATTCTGGCCGGTGAGACCTCCTTCACGTCCAGTCCGTACATCAACCTCGCCATGATCTCCATTCCCGGGGTGAACAGATAAAGCGGTCTCCTGGACCCGGTCAAACTCTCGCGGACCCTGATAGTCAGGTCTGCAAACGAACTGTCCGCCACCACTGCGGCCGCTGTGCCGGGGTTGGCGCAGGTCATAAGCGCGACGGCCGCCCCCAGCGACGAGCCGTGTACGCCGACGCGCCCGCGGTCGGCGCCGGCCGCGACTAGAAAATCAAGGGCGCCCAACAGGTCGAGGCGCTCGTAGAAGCCGACCGAACCCGAGTCGCCGCCCGAGTCGCCGCAGCCGCGCAGATCGAACATCAGAAGTCCGAAACCGCGGTCCGACAGGTCCCTAGCCAGTCCCAGGCCTCCGGCGGACGGGTTGGCCCTGTTCGTGCCGAAACCGTGGACCATGACGATCCAGCGGGACGATGCAGGGTCCGGCGCGCTGTGTTCGCCCTGGGGCGGTATCAGCCAGCCGGACAGTTGCAGTTCGCCGTCCCGGCTCCTGAACGAGACGTCGCTGAACTCCAGGCCAACCGTGGACGGGTCGTCCTCCGGCCTGATCCTCTCCGCACGGGTCATGCCCGCGGCCATGCCCGCCGAAACTGCGACATATGCTCCGGCAGCGGCGGCGCCTATTAACGCGATCCTGCTCACCCAGCCCATTGCATACTCCATCGCTCATCCGATGCCGCTGCCAGACGTTTTGATCGCGAACCACGGCGCCGGATTCGTTCAAGAGTAACGGCAATCCCGCCGCAGTGCGATGCGCCGTTCTGTCGACGAGGCGCGATCGACCCCGGATTCCGAGACACCGCCGACGGCTCCCGGCCGTTCTCCTGCTAGACCTGTAACGACGTCCGCAATCGCGGCCTACGGATCAACGCAGTCAGCGTTATCAGGTCGGCCCACAGCAACGTGCCGATACAGAGATGGAGCACCCTCGTCCACTCGTCGAACGTTGTCCAGGGGTTCGCGGCGCCGGCGAGTGTCTGTGCCAGGATCAGCCCCAACGCGGCCGCTGCGCCCCACCGGACGAGAACGTCAGCCCCGCGCTCGCGCCATGCCTTTAATGACGCCGCAACGACCAGGATCGCAGCCGCCAGCGAGACGATGCGGTGGAACATGTGTATCCACGCCAGTTCCGACTGCGGGACAAGCGCCCCTCCGCAGAGCGGCCACGAAGGACACACCGCGCCTGCGCCGCGCCACACGGCGTAGGAACCGGCAAGAATTGCCGCCATCGCTGCAACTGAGGCCCAGACAACCAGTTGTGCAGTGAATTTGTCCCCTGCTCGCGACCCGGGGCCGGCGGATCGGTCTCCCGGCCGCGCTGCCGCGACGACGGCGAATCCAAGGAGCAAGATCACGGTTTCGGCCATTGCGAGGTGAAGAGTGCGAATCGCCGGATTCAGATCGCTCAGCACCACGGCGCCTCCGATTCCGCCGACAATCGCAATGAGGGCTAGCGACGCACTCGTGAGCCAGACGGCCCGTACGTCGTTTCCGGCTTTTGTCCACGCCCTGACCGTCGCAGCCAAAATCGCCAGCCCGACCAGCACTCCCGCGCTGCGATGCGTCCACTCGATCAGGGCGTGCTTGTCGACGGGGGGTATCAGCCGCCCATAGCAAAGCGGCCAATCGGGGCAGCCATCGCCCGACTCTGTCACCCTGACGACACCGCCGAACGTTATCTGCAGGATTGCGCCGACCAGTGAAGCGACCAGCAGCCATACGAGCCAACCGTCCCGCATCGCCCGGGCGGTTCCGGGGGCGCCGCCTGGCGTTCGCGATTCCTCCGGGACCGGTGGAGTCATCGGGTCGGCTCCGAATCGCGAACCCAGCCGGCGGCCGGATACCTGGTATTTTCGGCAACTCCCGGCCGCATCATATGGTCATCACCAATTGGCCTGCTCTGCCGCCGGGCAATTCTCAGGAATCTCAGGCAGCTCCCGGCCGCGCCAAATCTCCGCCGCGGGTCCAGTCTCATTTGTTCACAACAGCCAGACACAGGGCGCGAGAATTCCGGGTAGATCAGGCGCGTTTGACCGCGATCAACTCGGCGTGGACCAGAATCCGCCGGTCATAGACATTCGGCGGCCAGCACGTGACGAGAATAATGCTGGAGTTCGGCGTGTTGGTTATCGCCAGGTCGTCCTGGTGGAGTTGTTCCGTCGCGACCACCCGATAGAGATACTCCGCGTCCTCCGTCACGAGCACCACGTCGACGGGGTCCTGTCGTATGAGGTCCGCTATGTCCGGCAGGCGCCTGAACACGTCGCCTTCACCCTGCAGAATGCTCCGCAGATGCCCGAAGTACCATCCCTGAGCCATCTCGCCGGGGCGCGCCGTATCCGGTATGTGGCCGACGGTGTTGTCCGGCGTCTCGTACGAGAGTTGGTCCTCGATGTTCACGAGGCCAAGCTCCGCAACGCTCGAATCGAGGTTAACCGCCGGAATCTGAATTCGGACGGCGTTGCTCCTCGCCGCCTCCGCAACGTTCGTATCACGCGACGACACCGGCTCAAACCCCTCGGGCAGACTCGGTCCGCCGAACGGCGCGGCGCCGGCCCAGTACGGCTCGGCCCAGTACTTGGGATTGGTCAGGTTGGCCGGATAGACCGAGGCGAGATCGAGTACGTCCTGGCGCGGCAAATCGCCTGTCGCGGGACCGGCGCCGGTCGTCGCGTATTCATCCTCCGGCTCCAGTACCTCGGTGGTTTCCGGTCGCGCCGCACCGGTGGATCGAAGCGCCGGATCCTTGACAGGGTCGACCGGCGCAGCTTGCGCAAGCAGTTCCGGCAGGTCCGACGGAGGCGCCTTTACCTCGAACCAATCTTTGTCGGAACCGGA
The DNA here is from genome assembly GCA_965262065.1 of Dehalococcoidia bacterium. GTDB lineage: Bacteria > Chloroflexota > Dehalococcoidia > Lucifugimonadales > Lucifugimonadaceae. The sequence goes on from OZ253497.1 coordinate 513,401, forward strand.
TCGTGCGCCGGAGTACAGGTAGTATGCGACCAATCCGAACAAGACCAGACCGACGACGATCAGCCCTATCGACATCGTCGTCAACCAGGCCTGACGGGCCTTGGGCGTTCGGCGCATCTCTGCAATCTCGTTCATACGACGAATGTACGATCGGCCGGTCTGCCGGTCGACGATCTGCCCTCTAGCCGCGCTCCGGGCTCAGTCAGTCGGCCCCGATTGTCAGGGAAAACGTTCCGGCGGCCTGTTCCTCTTAGTGGTACCTCGGACTCGCCCCCTGGATGATCGGCTCGTTGAGGTGGATCTCTCCATTACGGATCTTGATGTTGTACCCGCAGTCGGGGACGGTGCAGACCCATGCCTTGTAGTGTACGGCCGCCCCCTGACCGCCAAAGTCTGAAAGTGGTACCAGTACTCCTGTTGAACAAGACTGGCACAATGGAAGGTCGTGCGATTCCAACTTCTACCTCTCCCCTTTTACGATTTAGAGAATCGTATGGATACGTCGCCGGGTTCCGTACCCGGAGTAGTCTAGTTTATCGGCTTACTTCCGCCGCCGCTTTGAATTCTCCGGCCGGCGCGTTGGCCAAAACACGCGATCCACAACAAGAATCCAGCCAAAAACACAACACCTGGCTCATTTGAACGGTTCTTTCCACTGGCGCGCAAGCCCAAGAGGCTATCCAAAAAGGTACTGCCGGGGCCGAGCGGAGACGTGTGCCACGCGGAGGGTGAACATTTGTCAGGAGCGTAAAGGAATGTCATTCTGAGAGCCTGTGAATAAATCCCCAGGAACCGTCTAATTGAGACCGTTTTCAAAGTCAAATTGAGACTGAAAACCGCAGGTTTCGCAATAAAATCACAAGCTCTGAGCGAAGCGAAGAATCTAACGTCTCCCGGGCACCGCGGTCCACCCATCTGACCCCAGACCCTTCGACTTCGCTCAGGGTGACACCTAGGGGACTCAGAATGACATCTTGGGACCGAGGGCCATACGGGCGGGGTCAAGAAAAAGATGACATCTTGGGACCGAGGGCCATACGGGCGGGGTCAAGAAAAAGATGACATCTTGGGACTCAGGGCCACACGGGCGGGGTCAAGAAAAAAGGGGGTTGCGGAATATGAGGGAGTACTCAGGGACGTAGTTGGTAGGCAATTCATTGACAATATTTGGGTCAGCCAAAAAACCAAAAATGAAGATCCTTGGGATAGAGACGTCTTGCGACGAGACGGCGGCGGGTCTGGTGGACCAGGACGGCCGTCTGTTGGCGAACGTCGTGGCGTCTCAATCTGAACTGCACGCCCGGTTCGGCGGAGTGGTCCCTGAAGTCGCGTCGAGGCAACACCTGTTGTCGATACAAGGCGTTCTTCGAAGAGCGCTCGACGAGTCCGGGACCGGCTGGGAAGAGATCGACGCCGTCGCCGTAACGAACGGGCCGGGACTCGCCGGCGCGCTGATCGTAGGCGTAAACGTCGCCAAGGGTCTCGCGGCTTCGCTGGGAGTGCCACTCGTCGGCGTCAATCACCTCGCAGGCCACGTCTACGCGGCGTGGATCGACAGCGGCGCCGGCCCCGCCGTGGAGGACGACCGACTCCCCTCGACGGGGCATGGCCCAGTTACCCCGCGCATGTGCCTGATCGTGTCCGGAGGCCACACGGAGTTGGTGCTAATGGACGATGAGGGGCGTTTCCGGATGATCGGCGAGACGCGTGATGACGCCGCGGGTGAGGCCTTCGACAAGGTCGCCAGGGTGCTGGGCCTGAGGTATCCGGGCGGCCCCGAGATTCAAAGGGCGGCCAGGGACGGGGGACGTACCGGGCCGCTTCCCCGCGCATGGCTGAGAGGCACGCATGACTTCAGCTTCAGCGGCCTAAAGACGGCGGTGATTCGGCGGGCGCGGCAGGATGGGATCTATCCGCCGCCGCCGGACGGGCCTCCCTGGGAAAATGTAGCCGCGCTGGCGCGGGAGTTTCAGAATTCGGTGGTGGACGTTCTTGTCAAAAAGACCGTCGACGCGTCCGCAAGATACGGGTGCGGCGAGGTGGTGTTGGCCGGCGGGGTAGCGGCAAACTCGGCGCTCAGGGAAACCTTGGCCCGCGCCTCGGACGTGCCCGTTGCCGTGCCTCCCGTGGCGCTGTGCACAGACAACGGCGCCATGATCGCCATGGCGGGGCTGGTGGAGTTGGAACGGGGCAGGACTTCCGGATGGGACCTGGACGTGATCCCCGGGCTGCGGCTCGCCGCCTGAACTGACCCGCGCCGGCCTCGAAAGCGCAAGCAAACTGCGAAACATGATCAGGGCCTGCGGCTTGTCGGCTGAAACGTCCTGTGCAGTCCTAAAGTAGAGGATTCCTCACGGCCCCGAACGGACGGGAAGGCGGACCCGGCCTCGTCCTCCAGGTCAATTCGGCACGCTGGCGTTCGAACTTCGCCGCAAAAGCCTGCGCGGCCCCGGCATCTGCGTGCTCCACCTGCCCTCCCAACGGGCCGCCCGGCGTCAGGAACGTCAACATGATCCCCGGCCGCCTGAGCCAGTAGTCGGCCAGCAGCGCAATCGAGACAACGCCAACTACGCCAGCCGCGATCGCGCCGACGGACTCGCTCCTGGTCACCTGCCATACAGCGATCGCGGCGAGAAGGCCTATGACACCCCATACTGCGCTGCGCCTGTCCCTCGACCTGCGTTCGAGCCTCACCGCTGCCACGTCCGTGAGACGAGCTGATTCAGCGATGATCCGGTCCTCACTGCCGCCGGCGTAGAGGACCCGTCGGTCCGTAAGAACGAACAGTGCGCCGCCCGCGCCGGGGGCTTCTGCAATCCATTCTTCGCCGGGGAGCAGCGCCAGCGGCCCGCTCTCGCTCCCCGGAGCCTCGTCCGCCGGGATGCCGGCGTATCGTGGTTCAACAGCCATTACTGAGGTCCTGCCGGGGGTCGCAACGACTCATCGCATGGATCGCAGACGCGCCGCGCCAAGGGGCAACTGCCGCGTCATGTCGATGGGAGTGGTCAATGATCGATAGAGGTAGATCAAACCCTGCTGTTCCCTTGCGCCGTACGCCGAAGCACGTTTCGCCGGTCCCAGGGCGAACATCAACTTCGCCTCGCGGGTTATGGAGTTTTCCGGAAGGGCCGGAAAACTACGGTATAGATCGACTACGACGGACTCCAGCGTGCTGTCGTCCTGCAGGCGCGCCGCAGCGCACAACCCAGGCAGTACTGCGTTAACGACTATTTCCGCCGCCCTCCCGCGCCCGATCAGCGAACGCCTTCCACCTTCTCCCGGCGCCTCGAACGCGCGAATGACGTCACGGGGTTTCCTGGACCCAAGCACGATCGCAGTCATGGTACGCGCCGGCCCGCCGCCTTCGCTCCAGCGCGCCGCCAGCCGCGCCGCGCCCCTGATCCGGCGTTCCGGCGCATTGTCCGGCCTTCCCGCCGGACGGGTCCAGACCGGGGCCGTCCCGTTCAGCCGGCCTGCGCCGGTCGGTTTGCCGGCAAATCCGCCTGCCCAAAGCAGCAGGTCCTCCATTGGGGAGACGTCTCCGGTAGCCACCCGGGAAACCAACGAGGCCCATGGCAGCCTGCGGGCCAACTCCCTGAACTGGCGCTTGTTGCGCGGATAGCCCATGCACTCCATTACGGCCAAATACAGCGCCTGGTCAACTCCCTCGTGACGCATCGCCAACTCCGCCCCGCTGACCCTGGCCGCGAAACGCTCCTCGCCCGCGGTGGACAGATCGAGCGGCAACGGCAGCGGCTCTACGACCGGGACATCCAGACCGGCAGCGCTTTCCGAACGGCTGCCAACGCGCCTTTTTCCGCCGAGCAACGGACCCAGCCGCAGTTCCCGCACATCGCGATTGGCCGACGATACGGTGCCTGCCTCACCTGCGTTTTCCAGGAAAGCGTGGAAGGTCACGCCGTTGTAACGCGGGTCCTTGTCGTGCCCATGGGCGCGCCAGCCGTTTCGTCTCACGTGAATCTCGACGTCGCCCGTGACCCTCGCGCCGTCGTCCCTCATCAGGACCGCGTCGACGAAGTCGGGGCCGTAGCTGCCGCCACGTCTGCCGGAATACACAACCTGATACCAACGCCCGTCGCTGGCCTTCAGCGAGATATCGCGAGCCGCCGAGCGCCGCCATGCGTCCTGGAGGGTCTTCTCCGGTGTGCCGCGCGGCGATTTCCGGGGGATTACGGGAGCCGGCCGGGTGCGGCCGCTATCCGCCGCAACGACAAAAGCGGTCCGTTTGTGAACGGAGCGTTCGGCGACCCGCACGCGCCGTGTCGGGCCCGGATCGGCGGCGGAACGCAGAAGTAACCGGCCGACGCCAAAACCGGTCGCATAAACGGCGTTTCCCGTAACTCGACAGTTGCGCCCATCTACGCAATAGTGCGCCGAATCCTCGCGAACAAGCTGCGACATACGCGTGGCGCGTCGTTCGCCGGGCTCTGCGCGTTCGCCTTGAGGCCGACCGATTGCGACAGTCATTGTTGACTAGCCGCCGAATGCGTTATCGCGATTAGAGTTCACGAACGCCCTTGCGTTGTCGAACATCAAGTCAGTGATCGCGAGTGTTACGGAGTAGTCGGAAGCCAGACTCTTGCCGGAAGCGCGGGTCTTGCTGACGACATCCTGCCACGCCTCCAACGCCGCCGGATGATCCGGTTCGCCGGGGTGGCCCAACGAAGCGGCGAAATCGTGGGGTCCGGCGGTTATTCCGGTCAGCCCGGGAACCGTCAGAATCTCCTCGAGGTTTTCCCAGGCGACCTTCGATTCGATTTGGCCGAACACCAGCATGTTTGCGTTGGACCACTTCGCGAAACCCAGTTTGCCGCCCATGGCATCCAGTTTCTCGGTGTCTCCGAACTCGGTCCCCCGGCCTCCGCCCCAGGACCTCTGCCCGTCCGGTGGAAACAGGCATGCGTCGGCCAGCATTTGGGCTTGATCGAGGGTGTCGATGTGCGGCCCGACGATGCCCTGAACCCCGCGGTCGAGAAACAGGTTGATGGTGTCCGAGTTGATGTTCGGGACTCGCGCGGTGACGGACATCCCGTACCCGTTAGCGACCCGGCAGATCTCGTCCACCGACTCGGGGGTGAAATGACCGTGCTCTCCGTCGACATTGATGGAGTCGAACCCGCACTGCGCCGCGATCTCGACAAGTTGCATCGAGGGGAATATTAGGCCGAATCCGACGGCCTTCTTGCCCGCCCGATTTCTACGCATTATGGAATTCTCAATCATTGTTTTGTTTGACTCCTTTTTTGGCTGACCTGCTAGCCACATTATTCGGTATTCAAGACTTTACTTGCCCTGCCTAAGTATCGGAATTGTGGGCCGGATTTCGGCTGATCTCCTGGTCATCGTGTTCGGGTCCAAGACGGTGTCCAATGATACCGATTCGTTTCGATTACGCCGTCACTACGCGTGCGGATTCGTCCCCAACGTGGTCGAGAGTCAGCCCGTTCGCACCTTAAATCCCGCGGATCGATCCTCCCGCGGAGGTTGTTCGTTCCATCGGAGGATGCCGCGCTATTTCGTCTTCGACAAATTCCAGGCCCAGTCCCGGCGCGTCGGATAACTTCACGTAGCCGTCCTCCTGGCGTGGGAAACCGGCCGTCACGTCGAAGTAGTGCGGATCGTAGAACTCTGCGTGGTACTCCTGGATGAGGAAGTTCCATACCGCCGCGTCGAGGTGCATCTCCGCCATCGCTCCCACCGGGGAGCAGACGTTGTGCGGCGCCATCGTTGCGTGCTCCGCCTCGGCGAGCGTGGCGATCTTCCTGAGCTCCGTGATGCCGCCCGCGTTGGCTATGTCCGGCTGCAGCACGTCGACCGCCCTCGCCTTCAACAGCTGGTTGAACGGGAAAATCGTGTACAGCCGCTCGCCCGTGGCGATCGGGATATCGACGCGGTCTCTAACCTCCGCCATCTCGTGCACGTTCTCCGGCGAGACCGGTTCTTCATAGAAGAGCGGCCGGTACTCCTCCATCCGCTTGCCGAGTTGAATGGCAGTGACAACGTTGAACTTGGCATGCGCCTCTACGAGGATGTCGACCTCCGGCCCGACCGCGTTGCTCACTGCGGCCACCCGGTCCTGCGCAAGTTGCGCCTCGCGCAGCGAGATGGTGTAGTAGTTTGTCTGGCCGAACGGGTCGAACTTGAGGGCCGTGTATCCCATGTCCACCACGACCTTCGCCTCGTCGGCGTTCTGCGCGGGCGTGCCGGGGTTCGTATACCAGCCGTTGGCGTACACCCTGATTCGGGTGCGATGCGCGCCGCCGAGCAGCCGGTAGACCGGCTGGTCAAGGATCTTGCCCTTGAGGTCCCACAGCGCCATGTCGATCCCGGACAACGCGGTCGTCGCAATGCGTCCGCCGCGCGCTTGTTGGTCCATGTACAGCACGTTGTGCAGCACGCCGGAGTCGAGCGGGTCTTTTCCCACGAGGTAACGCGCCGTCAGTTCTTCGACGAACGACATCACCTCGGCGTCGTTCTGCATGGGGCTGGCGTCCCCGAGGCCGCTGAGCCCGGGCTGATCGGTGTTCAGCTTGACCATCAGCCAATTGCGGCTCGCGTTGTGGTGCCTCGCCGAGAATCGCCTGAACTCTACGCCCGTTATCGCTGGCATCGTGTTTCCTTGCCAACCCGCTGTATTCACGGGCCCGTTGTCGTCCGCACCCCTGCCGATGAAAGGGAACCCACGATCCCGCCGCCGTCGGCTAGTCGTCGCAGTGTAACGGCCCTGACAAAATCGCGGCGGCGCCAGCCGTTCCAGTGGATGTACCGCGGGCCGCTTTAACGGCCTCCAACGCCGGGCGCGCCCACCCTTTGCGTACAATCCAGCCAGAACCGGCGCCGGAGAAGGAGAAACATGTCCAGGCCGATCATCATCATCTGCATAGACGGGTTCGACCCCGATTATCTCGAGGCGGCCGAAATGCCCAACCTGCGGGAAATCGGCCGCAAGGGCTTCATGACCACGGGCCGGTCGATGATGCCGTCGGTGACCAACGTGAACAACGTCTCGATCGTCACCGCCAGCTATCCCGCCGAGCACGGAATATGCTCGAACTACCGATGGGACAGGGAGACGGGCGAAGGGTTCTACATGGAGTCGGCCGAGAACATCCGCTCCCGGACGATGTTCCGGCGCGCCGGTGAACTTGGAATGACGTCGATCGTGGTCACCGCCAAAGACAAGCTTCGTACGCTCGTGGGCGTCGACGCCACGACACCGGTCTCCTCCGAGCGGGCGCCCGATTGGATCACCGCCGCCGTAGGCGACCCGCCGGAGGTCTACTCCCTGGAGGTGAACGGGTGGGTGATTGACGTCGGCAACTTCCTAATGAAGCAGCGGCCGGTGGATATCGCCTATCTCACGACCACGGACTTTGCGATGCACATGAACCCGCCCGACCATCCGGAGGCCCTCCGCCACATGGCCATCCTCGACGACGCCATAGGCCGCATCGCCGCCGACCACCCAGACGCGACGATCCTAATCACGGCCGACCATGGGATGAACCAAAAAACCGAAATGGTCGATCTCAAGGCCATTCTTTCTGGGCGGGGCATCCAGTCCAACCCCGTCGCGATCATCAAGGACCGCTATGTCTTGCACCACTCGAACCTCGGTGGGTGCATGTACATCTACCTCGATCCGGCGAACGTCCGCGAGGCCATCGAAATCCTCCGCGACACGCCCGGAGTCGACGGCGCGATGACGAGAGAGGCGGCAGCGGAACGATTCGATCTCAGGCCGGACGCTATCGGCGATATCGTGGTGACGGCCTCTCGGTCTGTCGTTTTCGGGGACGCGGCAGAGGTCTCCATTCCCGATGGCCTGCGGTCCCACGGCTCCGTGCACGAGCGCGACATACCGATCGTCGGGTACAAAGGCGATTTCGACGGCTTCGAGTTTCGTGAGAACCGCGACGTAGGCCGATACGTGTTCGAACGCGTGCTCGGGCGATCCGATTGAGGCCTCAGCCACTAAAGATTTCGTATGCTGGCGCCACGTGACGTCCCCGCCCCACCCAAGCGCCACGAAATGGAGCGAACTTGCTTAGAATAGCCGCCCGCATCGGCCCCGATTGGCTTGAACGGCCCGACGACCTCGCACTGCTAAAGCAGATCGGCATCGACTTCGTGGACACGACGATCGACGCGTTCGCCGAATACCGGTCGAACGGCCGCAGATTGAACCGCGACGATGTCTCGAGGACCCTCGGGATTCTCGAAAGCGCGGGGCTGCGAATGGAGCGTTGCCAGGTCACTCACGACGATCTGCGAAATGCGTTCCTGTGCCAACCCGGCGGGCAGGCGGAGATCGACGACCTGTCCGCCAACACGGCGATTCTCGGGGAGTTCGACATCCCTGTCCTAGGCATACAGGTCTTCCATTCCAGGCAGGTGGTCGGCTGGAACGACACGATCTCATGGCCGGAAGGCCGGGGCGGATCGACCCACCTGCGGCAGGACCTGAACGCCGCGCTCGACCGCCCCACCCGGCCGGACGCGCCAAGTAGAGAGCAGCTATGGGATGGCACGCTCGACGTCTATCGGCAGGTCCTGCCGGTCGCCGAGGACTCCGGCGTCCTGGTGGCGACCCACGGCGTCGACCCGCCGGTACCGTCGGTGCACGGCGTTCCGCAGATCCTCTACAACTTCGCCGACTTCGACCGACTGTTCGACGAACTGCCATCGCCCAACAATGGGATGACCTACTGCATTGGCACCCGCTACGAGTCCGGTGAAGACGTGCTTGCGGGGATAGAAAAGTACGGTCGGCAGGACCGCCTGTTTCACGTGCACTTCCGGAACGTAGTGGGCACGATCCCCGACGGCGGGGTGTACGACGAGGTGGCTCCCGACGAGGGCCACATGGACATGTTCAGGGTCGCCCAGGCGCTCGACGAGGTTGGTTACAAGGGAGTGCTCGACTACGACCACCCGAACGCGGTGAACCTGACCGGCGACGACCCGCAGCACAGGATCTACGTCGCCTATCTCACCGGTTACAACCGGGCCATTTCACAGGCCGTCGCCAGCGCGGCCGGCCAAAAAGTACAACTCAGCTGAACGGATTTTTGCAAGACCGCGATGTGGGGCGGATTTGAATCCCGCCCCACATCGCGACAGTTCTTACTGGTCTATGACCGATCCGTCGGCGTGCAGCCTCGTATTGATCTCGCGGGGCGTGAAGGGAACCTTCTCTCGCGCGTCGGGCTTTAGCTCGACACCGATTCCCGGCTCGTCGGAGATAATCAGGTAGCCGTTGCCATCGTGCACCGGCGTGCCGGTGACCATGTCGCTCTTCGGCGGCACGTCCTCGCCCGTCGGGTACTCCTGCAGTGAGAAGTTCGGCACGGAGGCGGCAATCTGCAAGCAGGCCGCAGTGCTGACCGGACTGAGCGGGTTGTGCGGCACGACGCCCACGTGTCTGGCCTCTGCGGCTGCGGCGATCTTCTTCGTTGCAGAGATGCCGCCCACGATGCACACGTCAGGCCGGACGTACTGGACCGCGTTCCTGCTGAGCGCCATCTCGAAGTCCCAGAGCGAGGTGAACCGCTCACCGGTGGCTATGGGGATGTTTATCTTGTCGGCCACGTACGCCATCTCATCGATGTTGTCCGGCGTCACGGGGTCTTCGTAGAAATAGGGGTGGAACTTCTCGATGCCCAGGCCGAGCTGGACCGCTTCGGTGGGCGTGAGCCTCCGGTGTATCTCGATGCACAGATCGACGTCGCGGCCTACCGCCGCACGGTAGTCGGCCACTGTGTCGATGGCGTCTTCGATCTTCGCCACGTGGGTCTTGAAGTACGGCAGGTCGTGCGATTCGTCCAGGAACGGCGTCAGGTGCCCCACGGCAGTGAAACCCAATTCCTTTGCGGCCTTGACGCCGTTGACGAGCTTCTCGCGGGTGTTTCCGAACACGTGGTAGTAGACACGCGCCTTGTCCCTGACCTTGCCGCCGAGCAATTGATGCACGGGGACGTCGAAGTGCTTGCCGGCTATATCCCAGAGCGCGATGTCGATCGCGCTGATAGCGCCCATAATGGCCGAGCCGCGGAAGTGGGATGAGCGGTACATGAACTGCCAGTGGTGCTCGATCCGGAGAGGGTCCTTCCCCATGAGGTAGCGGCCGTATTTTTCGATTGCGACGGCAGACGATTCGAGGTAGCCCCACGCGCCCGACTCACCCAGGCCGGTAATGCCTGCGTCCGTCTCGATCTCTACCAGCAGGTACCTGTCCAGAAAGATCGGTTCAACTTTAGTTATCTTCAATTCGTTTCTCTCCTGAATCGACTCGCGCTCATCCGTGATCGCCTCCCGGCGCGTCAGCGAATGTTATCCCGCCGCGCCCGTCATTGAAACCGTCCCTTTACGTCAGCCCCGGTCCCTGATCACGGAGTGGGCAGCGTTATGCCCGGGCGCGCCCGACACCTCCCCGCCGGGGTGCATTCCGGAGCCGCACATGTACAGACCCGGCAGCGGAGTCCGGTACGGCGCGCAGCCGGGCAGGGAGCGGTTGGCGAACATCTGGACCGGCACAATGTCGAGGTGGCGGATGTTGCCGTCGGTCATGCCGACCCGCTCGCCGATGTCCGCCGGCGTGAACAGGTCCCACTGTTCGATGCAGTCGCGTATGTCGGGCAGATAACTCTCGAGTTGGTCGAGGAGGGCATTGCCGACATCCTGTTTAATCTCTGCCCATGAGCCGGCGCGGGGATGAGCCGGCTCGAAGGTAACCCAGATCGACATCACGTGCTTGCCGGGAGGGGCGAGGGTCGGATCGAAGACGCTTGGGATCTGCAGTTGCATGATCGGGTAGCGAGTCGGAACCCCATTCATCGCGTCGCGCCAACTCGCTTCGAGATAGTCGGCCGAAGGCATGATGCGGACCATGGCGGCCACGGTTTCGGCGTCGCCGGCGCGAAGGTACTTTGAAAAGTCGGGCAAACAGCTTAGGGCAGCGTGCAGTTTCAAAGACGCCGAGCGGGTCGAAAGGCCCTGCACTTTTTTGGCAAACCCCTGGAACCCGGCAGGCAGCGAACACGCGTCGATCAGCTTTGTAAACGTCGACTTGGGGTCGGCGTTCGAGACGACGATTTCCGCCCCTATCTCTTCGCCCGTCTCCAGCCGCACACCGACGGCGCGCCCGTCACGGACAATGATCGAGCCAACGGGAGCGCTCGTCCGGACCTCCACCCCCGCCTCCTGCGCGGCATTTGCCATCGCCTGCGTCACTCCGCCCATTCCGCCGCGGACGATCCCCAGATCCTCGTCATGCGTCAGCAGGCTCATCTTGAAGTAGGCTTGAGCCAGCGCGCTGCCCGGCTCCGATATCGCCCCGTAGTCGCCCGAGCCGATGGCCGCCGCGACGATCCGTTGGTCTTCAAAATAGTCCTCGGCCATCGTCCGGACAGGGATATTCAGCAACCGTTCCCAGATCGCCTCGTACTTTGTTCCGGCCACGTCGTTCGTAATTTCATCAAACGTAGGCGGCTCCGAGAGGAAGTACCGTTGCAAAAGCCGCGCCGCCGCCTCCCAAAACTCCATCCATCTCGGCCAGGCGCTCCGGTCGCGAGGGGAAATGAGCGCTATCTCTTCGTCGGTCCGTTCGTGATCGTGCCAAAATCTCAGGGTGTCGCCGTCGGGATACACGATCAGGGCCGCCGGGTCGAGTGGGTAGATGTGCAGGCCGTGGCGGCGCAGTTCCATGTCGTCGATGACACGGCGCTGCAGCATGTGGCAGACGTATGCGCAGGTCCCGATTCGATAACCTGGGAACAGTTCGTCGGTGACCGCCCCGCCGCCAACCCGTTCCGCGCGTTCCAGCACGGTCACGTCGATACCGGCCCGCGCGAGATAATATGCGGCGACCAGCCCGTTGTGGCCTGCGCCTACTATGATGCAACTATCTGACTGCGCCATACTCGAACCCGCCTTGCGGGCCGTCGAAGTCCCGCGCCGGTCTTGTGGGGGAAACAGGGAGCAACACGTTGGTTGACCGACGCAGTCCTGAAAGATCGAACTGCGTCGGCGATTCTCTTTGCTCCGCAGACCCGGCGTGGAATACTACTACCCCGCGGAGCGCCCGCCTCGCCAATTGCCGAGATATTCGGGCCCGGGACCAACTATCGACTAGAGGACGGCCGAACGCGTAGAGTCGGCCACGCATATCGCCGCGAATTCGGAGGAAAAAAGATGAACGGACCAGACATATACGACCGGCTCGGCGTCACAAAGGTGATCAACGCCCGCAGCTGGGTAACCGCCCTCGGCGGATCGATCATGCGGCCGGAAGTATTTGCGGCCATGGAAGAGGCGGGGCGGCACTTCGTCGACATGGACGAGTTGATGGCTGCCGGCGGCAAGGTCGTGGCGCGGGCGTGCGGCGCTGAGGCGGGCATGGTCTGCGCCGGAGCGGCGGCCGGAAACCTGCTCATGGCGGCCGCCGCCATCACCGGGACCGACAGGTCCAAGGTCGACCGCCTCCCCGATACGACCGGCATGAAGAACGAAATCGTCATCTTCAAGTCGCAACGAAATTCATACGACCGGACGTTCGAGACCGCGGGCGGCAAGCTCGTGGAGATAGGCATGCCGAAGACGGTGACGGCATACCAGCTTGAAGCCGCCATCGGAGACGCGACGGCAGGAGTGGTCTACACGCTTGCGCCGTTCCTTCCGCGCCCGCTCTCCCTCGAAGAGACCATAGAGATCGCCCACGCATGTGGCGCGCCCGTCCTGGTCGACGCCTCGGCGGAGGTGCCGCCGGCCGACAATCTGACAAAACCGATGAGAGCCGGCGCCGACATGGTGACCTACTCAGGCGGCAAGGGCATCTGCGGCCCGCAAAACTCCGGTCTGCTGGCCGGCCGGGCAGATTTGATTGAAGCGGCGTTCATGAACTACCTGCCCGCAGGCGCGCCGCGCGCCGGCATCGCGCGCCCGGCGAAGGTGTCCAAGGAGACCATCGTCGGCCTGGTCACGGCGATCGAGCTGTTCCTCGACTCCGATCACGAGTCGGTGTGGGCAGGCTGGCGGCAGAAGTGCGAGCACGTCGTCGAAAAGGTCAGAGGAATCCCCGGCCTGCGGGTGGTGATAGAGGACAACGAGAACCGGCAGGGGCCGCAGCCGGTGATTTACCTCGAACCCGAGTGGAGCGGTCCGCCCGCGGACGAAATACGCAGGCGTCTCGCCGAGGGCAACCCACCGATAATGATCGGCTCAGGCGGTTACGGGGACGAGCTGAACGTGGTGATGGTCAACGTGCGGCCTGGCGAAGAGAAGATCATCGCCGATCGCCTGCACGCAATCCTCACCTCCGAGTGACCGGGACGCGATCGCGATGCCGATGCCGCTCCGAACCCCCGAACCGTACGCCAGGCTGGGCGTAAAGCCGGTCATCAACGCCCAAAGCTGGGTGACGGCGCTCGGCGGCAGCCTCATGCGGCCCGAAGTATTGAGCGCCATGAACGAGGCGGCGGCGTGCTTCGTCGACATGGTCGAACTCAACCGGGCGGCGGGCAAGGTAGTGGCGCGGGCATGCGGGGCCGAATCGGGCATGGTCACCGCGGGAGCGTCGGCGGCCGGGACCATCGCCGTCGCGGCCTGTATGACCGGCGTCGATCGAGCAAGGGCGGAGCACCTGCCCGACCCGACGGGAATGAAGAACGAGGTGGTCGTCTTCTGGGGAGAGCGCAACCGCTACGACATGTCGTTCGAGTTGCCGGGGGCGCGGATCGTCGAATGGGGCGTGCCGGGCGCCGGGGCGGCCTACCAGCTCGACGCTGCGATCACCGAACGCACCTGCGCCGTCGCGGCCGTATTCCAGCCGCTGTTGAAACGCGGCCTGCCGGTGAGCGAAATGTGCGAGGTCGCCCACGCCCGCAACGTGCCGGTGATCGTGGACGCCGCCGCCGAGGTCCCGCCGCTGGCCAACCTCACGCGCTTTATTCAGGATGGCGCCGACCTGGCGTTCTTTTCCGGCGGCAAGGGCATCGGGGGGCCGCAGAACGCCGGCCTGCTAGCCGGCAGCAGCGACCTGATGGAGGCTGCGTACGTCAACGCGCTCAACCTTGACGCGCCGCGGGCTGGAGTGGCTCGGGGGATGAAGGCGTCCAAGGAGTCGATCGTGGGAATGGTCACGGCGCTCGAACTCCTGGTCGAAACGGGGGAGGACGCCCTGTACGGAGGATGGATGGCCAAGGCGCGGCATATTCACGGCCGCCTGGAGCACGTCGAAGGGCTGCGAGTCGTCATCGAAGAGACGGGGCCCGACCGTCACGGGCCGCAGCCGGTGGTCTACTTCGAACCTGGGTGGCGCGGGCCCTCGCCAGCCGAGATCCGCCAACGCCTGCTCGACGGCGACCCGCCAATACACGTCGGCATGGGCCACTACGCCGATGAGATCAACCTCGTCATGGTGTGCCTCCAAGACGGCGAAGAAGAGATCGTCGCCGAGCGGTTGTTGGAGATTCTCGACACGGCCTAAGCTCGGGTTCGTGCGGTCGACCCGCTGCCCTAATCTCCCCGCGGGGGTAAGACGCCGGCCTTGTGGAAATCCCGTTCGTCTTCGACTGTCCTGAGGGACCGGGGCGCGTGAAACTGCCACAAGGTCGCTTGTACATGTGCCATACGGCGCAGGCGCTGAATAAAGCTCGGGCACCGTCCAGCATCGGGTACTTTATATTGAGTTCGGCGACTATCCTTCGCGGGTGGCCCGAAAGAGGACGCAGGGCAACGCGCGAACATCAAGACCCCTCTAAATCATGGCGCTCGAAATACATCAGTTGGAACCAGAGCAAATTGACCAGGCAGGAAGAGTCCTGGTGCACGAGACGGATATCGACAAATGGTCGCAATCCGCCCGCGTGATCAATACGTGGCGTGCCTCTCACGCCGGTCCGCTGAATACATTTAGGATGAATCTTCGCAGGCGAGTCCGAGGTCGCGACTTCGTCGCGCAGCGCCTCAAGCGTTTGCCCTCGATCGTTTCGAAAGTGGAAAGACTACCGCGGATCCGTTTGTCGCAAATGCAAGACATTGGCGGTTGCCGTGCCGTGTTACGCACATCGGACCATGCATATGACCTGGCCCTGGATTTCGCATCCAGCAGGATCCGGCACAAGCTGATTCGGTACAAGGACTATATTGAGAATCCGAGGCGATCAGGTTACCGCAGTCTGCACATGGTGTATGCCTACGACAGTGATCGATCCATGCAATGGAATGGCCTAAACATCGAAATTCAAATCCGTTCCCTTCTCCAACACCAATGGGCGACAGCCGTCGAAACTGTCGGCACGTTTACGCGGAACGACCTCAAGTCAAACCACGGCAATGCGATCTGGCTACGCTTCTTCGCGCTTATGAGTACTGTGATCGCACAGACTGAAGGAATGCCCGGCATCCCCAACACTCCAACAAGCCGAAGCAAACTCCTGCGCGAGATCAGGGAATGCGACCAACTACTTGGAATCTCTGAACAATTGGCTGCGTTTCAAGACCTTACGCCCATGCTCCCGGGTCTTTCGACGAGAAACAAGTGGATCGGTCTGGAACTGGACCTGGCGAACCAAACGGTGATTGGGTCCGTCTTTAATCCAGGGGACCTGGAGGCTGCAACCAACTGGTATGTGGAGAGGGAAGTTGAGAGCCGGGGGGATTCGCAAGTAGAGGTAGTTTTGGTCTCAACTGCATCGTTGTCAGCGCTCAGAAGGGCCTATCCGAACTACCTCGCGGACTTGGGCGATTTCAGGCGCCTGGTTCAGGAGACGATTGCGATTCCATGACGGCCATTTCGCGGAACCGCTTCTCCCGTCTCACGATGGCTCTGCGATCGCGGGCAAGGACTCTTTGCATAACCCGTTCGAATCTCTGGGCCGGCGTTTCGACCGGTCGAGCGTTCTTCCTCTTGCCAGCCATAATTTATGTCCCCTGAGCCGACACGGCCCACTGTAATCGAATCACTACACACTGGACAATTGTCGCATATGCCTCAGGTGGTCAAGCAAGAGTAGAAAGGCAGCCGCCAGCCCGATAGACGCGGCATGAATGTCGCAATGGAACTTGATCCGGCTACTCGCGGCCCTAGTCCCCGCGCGGGGGTGAGACGCCTGCTTTGTGGAAGTTTCGTTCGTCTTCGACGGTCCTGAGGGGCCGGGGCGCGTGTCGGTCGTATGTGTACTCTTTCAGAGCCGCCTCGTTGATTTCGATGCCGATCCCCGGCTCGGTGGGCAACTCGACGTAGCCCTGGTCCGGCACGAGCGGCTTCACCATCAGCTTGTTGCACACGTCCTGCAGGCCGTGGGGGTACTCGTACATCAGGAAGTTCGGTATGACGGCGGACGCCTGCACGCCGGCCGCGAACGAGATCGCCGCGCTATTGGCGCCGTGGGGCGAAATGCCCATGTCGTACGCCTCGGCCATGGCGGCGATCTGCACGATCTCCAGTATCCCGCCCGTGTTCGAGATGTCTGGGTTGAGGTAGTCGGCCGCACGGCGCTCGAATACCTCGACGAAGCCGCGCCGCCCGTAGATCGCCTCGCCGATCGTTACCGGAATGTTGAGGGCGTTCTTGACCTCGGCGATGCCCCGGATGTTCTCCGGCGGACACGGCTCCTCGAACCAGTAGGGCCGGTACTTCTCGATCATGCGGCCGACCATGATCGCCTCGATGGGCGATAGACGCCGGTGGACCTCGATGAGTATCTCGACGCGCGGTCCGACCGCCTCTCGCACCGCTCCGACCTTGGCGGCCGCCAGTTCAAGGTCGGCGTGATCCACGAACGAACGCCACGGCCCGGGGAACGGGTCGAACTTCAGGGCGTCGTACCCCAGTTTCACTGACTTCAGCGCGCTGTTTGCGCACTCCTCCGGCGTGTCGCCCGCCGCTCCGCCGCCGTAGACCCTGAGCGCCGGGCGAACGGCGCCTCCCAGCAGGTTGTAGACCGGCTGGTCGAGGGCCTTGCCGGTGATGTCCCACATGGCGATCTCCAACCCGCTCACTGCGCTGTAGACGTCCATGGAGCCGCGCTTGAGAAACATGTCCTCGTAGGCCCAGTGACGGAAGTGGCCGATCTGCATCGGATCGCGGCCGATGAGGTAACGCTTCATCTCGTCGATATGCGCCGTGATCGCCGTGTCACGGTCGAGTTGCGTGTACGCCTCGCCCCAGCCGACGATTCCGTTGTCGGTGGTTATCTTGACGAACACCCAGTTCTTGGTCTGTGGCGGATGCACTATGAAGGTTTCGATGTCCTGGATTTTCACTTCGCCGCTCCTCTTGTCTGCGAGGTCATGATGGCCCGGCCACTTAGTCGGGCCGTGAGTTGCTGGGAACATGTTACGGCCGACCCGCCCGGCGTAGAGCATGGCCGGGGGTAATCGCGCGATACTGTCCGTTTGAATGTGCACGCAGCGCGGCATGACAGCCGGACGCCGCAAAATCAGGGATAGGCAATGATCTACCGGACCCTTGGCCGAACCGGCCAGAAAGTATCGCTCCTAAGCTACGGCACGGGCGGGCCGAGCGGGTTTGGCGCGCGCACCGGCGTCGACCGTTCGGGCCGTCGCCGCCTGATCCGCCGGGCGCTGGATATCGGCGTGAATCTCATCGACACCGCAGAGGGTTACGGGAACTCCGAGGAATGGCTGGGCGATGCCTTACAGGGCACGACCCGCGATTCGTACCTCATCGCCACCAAGTGGAGTCCTCCGTGCACGTTTCGCGTTAACGACGAAAAAAAGTTCACAGGGCTGGCCGATTCGTTCGAACGCAGTCTCAAGCGGTTGCGCACCGGCTATATCGACATCATGCAGTTCCACGGGGTGACCATGGCTACGTACAGCGCCGTCGTGGACCGCTATTACCCGATTCTGAAGGCGCTGCAGGAACAGGGAAAGCTCCGGTTTATCGGCGCGACGTTCCAGTTGAAGGCCGAGCCGCGGCACGAGACCGCAGTCCTCGCCCTGCGCAACGATCCCGGGCTCTGGGACACGATCATGCTCAAGTACGGCTTCCTGAACCAATGGGCGGCCAAAGAGGTGTTCCCGCTGGCCATCGAACACGGAGTGGGCATACTCAACATGGCGGCCGTGCGGCTGTCGCTGTCCCGTCCGCAACGCTCACGCGAGGTCGTCGCACGGTGGAAGGAAGAGGGCTTGATCGCGCCCGACGATTTGCCGGACGATGGACCTTTCGACTGGCTATTGGGCGAGGACGTGGACTCGGTCATCTCCGCCGGCTACAAGTTCGGCGCGGACCACGCGGCTGTTTCGACAGTGATCACGGGCACATCGAGCATCGAGCATCTCGAGGCCAACGCAAGATCGCTCGAAAAACCCGCGCTGCCGAGCCATAACCACGAGCGTCTTGTCCGGCTGTTCGAGGATTCCGCCGAGCCGGATTGATCCGCGTGTCGCCCATGTTTCGCCGACAACCGGGTATTAGGGCAATCCTGCCTATAGAAGAACCCGACGGCGGGTTTGAAGAGCCTGTTTCAAAAGTCTCCTCTCAAGAATTAGGCCGCACATGGCGAGACGATTTACGACATCAACCCTCCCATCACTACGTAATACGGCCCCAAATCCCGTCATTCCCGTGAAAACGGGAATCTAGAGGTGGGGGGTCTCCGTAGGATTCGAGTTAGTGAAACACCCTCTTGAAACCCGCCGCTACGACTCGAAAAGACGAGGCCACCGATACGAAATTGCGCTTGTCGTTGCTCACTATGCTAGGTGGGGCATTGGAGCCGTGAAACTGACATTGGACCTGGGCAATCGCCCTGTGCCTGACTGATCATAGTGCACAGGCATTCGGTTATCGTGACCCATGAGGAAGCGGGCGAGCTTAGACTTCCGCTGCGAACATTAGGAAGATGACGGCTTAGGCTTGTTTTCGAAAGAGTGTAAAACTGATAATAAGATTCTGAGCAATTCTCACTTGCGCTAATAAGTAACGGTATGGCATCTGCGTCTGAGCCAAAACGCCGGCCTCATGGCCGTCATTAGGTTGAGCATCTGGACTCGGTCATCTCCGCCGTTTCAAGTTCGGCGCGGACCACCCGGCGATTGCCACGGTGATCAAAACAGACGAGACGATCAACTAGGTATGGCGAGTGTCGTCCACCGCTAGGCTATGTGGCTCATGGCCTGGTCTACGATGTCCATGCCGGCACGCTCCGACCAGGCCGCCAGGATCTGTTTCGTAATCGGCCCGGGCGGGTCGTTCCGCAGCGGGCTGTCGTTGATCTTGCCGACCGGCAGCGCGCAGTAGCTCGTGGTCGTCAGAAACGCATCGTACGGCGTGAGGGGCTCTTCGGCGGTCGGAATATCGAGGTCGTCGGCCAGTTCGAGCACGGTCATGCGACTGACACCCGCAAGCACGTTGCGCGCCGGGGCGGTGCGGACCACTCCATTGGTGACCACGAAGAAGTTGCCGCCAGTGTTCTCGGAGAGGTTCCCGTCGACATCGAGGAGCACGGCGTAGGCCTCCGGGTCGACCAGCTTCGCCTCGATTTCGGCCATCACCAGGTTCATGCGGCTAATCGTCTTGAGCCTGGCGTCGAGGGCCTGTACAGGGTCTCTGCGAGTGGTCGGAATTACAACGTGCGCGCCCTCGTCGTAGAATCTGGCGTACGAAGTGAAAGGTATCGGCCTCATCCTGATCACAACCGTCGCCTGTTCCGGCTCCAGCACCGAATAGACCGCGCCGCGCTAGATCATCTGCGTTACGGAATAGTCGCCGTTCGGCGCCCGCATCCGGTCGTTGCGGCGGGCCAGCTCTTCCGTGACTTCCTGCATCTCGTCGATCGACATGCCGGGATCGATGCGGACCATGTGAAGGGTCCTGTACAGCCGCTCCAGGTGTTCCCTCAGGCGGAATACCTTGCCACCGAACGTGCGCTCCGTGTCCATGCCTGCAACGCGATAGCAACGGAAAACTGCGGTACTCGTGGGTAGTTGACCTGAATTCGGCCGAAACCGGATAGGCAACAAGTAGGGGGTTAGGTGCTAACTCGGCGTGTATGTGTCCGGGGGAGTTAGATCATGAAATATGGAATACTGCGAAATAAGGACGTCTTCTCCGCTGACGGTGCCCCACACCAAGAGTGTGTAGACCCCCTTGCCGTGCTCGCCCAGCACGTCCCATAAGTCGGCAGCGATAGAGAATTCTGTGCCCCTGGCCGTCCACTCCAGCGCGGTGTTCCACGGGACCTCGATTGTCCGCGGCTCCAGCCCCAGGTGCTCAGATTGAACCCACTCCCAAAGCAGGCGGGCCTCGTCGTATGAGGAAGGGTGTTCAGCGTCCGCGGGAACGTCGTAGGGATTGAGGGATGGGGTGTACGTATAGGTAAATTGGTGGTCTTTGTAAAATTGATTCGCCGTGCGGATCGGCGGTCTCAGCGCAACCACCAAAAGCCCATTGTCGTAGGAGTAGGCTCTCGCGACCTGTCCCGCGGTAAGCCTGTGCGGCGGCGGATCGAAAGTGAGCAGCACACCGAGGTCGAGTTCGTCGACAAAAACCGCGCCGTTCTTCGTCGACCCAGACATACTAAGAACACCTCTGTTAATGACCGGTAGTTGAGCGTATTCAACGTAGTCGCCCTCGAAGTGCTGGACAACTTGGAGGGAGTAGTCGTCCCATGCAAGTCCGATGTTGACCCGCTTGCGCCACGGATCCAGGATGTTGTCCCGGTGGCCCGGGCTTCCCATCAACCTCTCCATCGCCAGACTTATTTCCGGCTCGACGCTACCAATTACACGAAATCCTTCCGAAGCTTTGACGCAATAGGGAAGGCCGCTTAGGTTCTCCCCATTGGACTGAAAGCCCCCGGCAAGGCTGTATCTCATGTAGGGTTTCAGGCCGTCCATGCCCCAATGAGACCCGAAGCAATTCTCCACCTCCGCCTCAGCGTGCAGTTGAGCGGCTACGTTGTCGCCGAGAACAACGGGGTCCAGACCAACTTTCACACGCTCGTCATTGATGAGTTCGAGCATGTATAGCTTTTCCTCGATGTGACGTAGTGGGGGTGGGGGAGCGGGCGAAGGCGTTGATACCACCGATGGCAACAGGGGGGCGAGCGTTGGAGGAGGCGTCGATACAGGAGCAAGCGTGGGCAAAGGGGCCAGTGTCGGCGGAGGCGTCGGCACAGGAGCAAGCGTGGGCAGAGGCGCCAGTGTCGGAGGAGGCGTCGGCAAAGGAACAAGCGTGGGCAGAGGCACAAGTGTCGGCGGCGGCGTCGATACAGCAGTCGGCACGGGCAGGGGGGCGAGAGTTGGGGGAGGCGTCGGCACAGCAGTCGGCGCGGGCAGGGGCGCCAGTGTCGGACGAGGGGTTGGCAGGGCAGCCAGCGTGGGCAGGGGCGCCAGTGTCGGAGGAGGCGTCGGCAGGGCAGCCAGCGTGGGCAGGGGCGCCAGTGTCGGAGGAGGCGTCGGCAGAGCAGCCAGCGTGGGCAAGGGCGCCAGCGTCGGCGGCTCAGCTTCCCGCGATGACTCTTCTACACGCAACAGGTCAGATATGCGTCGAGGTAGCACGTCCTCAACATAGGCATAGTAAGCCACGCTCACCAGGACACCGACGACAAAGCCGAGTACCAACCTCTTTGTGGCCCGACTCATTCAATCCACCTCACCTCGTCCATTATATCGCGGGCTTCCAAGTAAACGCAGAATCCCTAGAAATCCACGGGCTGCGGTCAAGGCCCGCCCCCACTGACAAGTTGGAGATAGTCAGTGGGACGGCGGACGGGCAGTCTACACGCCCCCGGAATTAAACACTTTAGGTAGGAGTCTCACAATTCGTAGAACCGGGCAGCGCGGGGATTCTACCAGACCTTCCACCAGGACCGCGGCGACTGCGGCGGAAATGAGCCCTGCCGAAACGCGTCGATCAATGCTCCCTCGCGGTCTTGAGCCAGTCGCAATTGTTCTCGCAGCACGTCGGTCAGCCCTTCGAGTGCGCGGATGCGCTCGCGGGCCGCGGCGATCTCCCCGTCAGCCACCGGCGCGGCGAGTCCGGGGTTGTCCAGGATTTCGAGCTTCCCGCGTCCGCCATTTGTCGAACTGCCCGTCCGCAACTCACCGGTTCGGATGCGCCGGTCAACAGTCCTAAGTGAGACACCAAGCCACCGCGCAGCGTCGACCTTGGTCAAGGAAATCGTACTCGCCATGTGCCCCCTTGCGCCTAACGAGATAGCCGGGAATGTTTGTAGTCCAAAACCGGCCTGATCAGATGGAAGTCGAGAGAGGCGAGGCGATAAACGCGAAATGACGTTTATCGTAGATCGCTAACTCACGTGGCTCATCGCCTGGTCTACGATGTCCATGCCGGCACGCTCCGACCAAGCCGCCAAAATCTGCTTCGTTACCGGTCCGGGTGTGTCGGCCCGCAACGGGTTGCCATTGATCTTGCACACCGGCAACGCGCAGTAGCTCGTGGTCGTCAGAAACGCCTCGTCGGCGTTGTAGGCGTCATACGGTGTGAGGGTCTCCTCCGCCGTCGGAATATCGAGGTCCCGCGCCAGTTCCAGCACGGTTTGGCGGCTGATTCCGGCCAGAACGTTTCGCGCCGGGGCCGTCCGAATCACGCCGTCGGTCACCACGAAAAAGTTACCGCCGGTGTTCTCGGACAGGTTTCCATCGACATCCAGAAGCACAGCGTAGGCGGCCGGGTCGATCTGCTTCGCCTCGATCTCGGCCATCACCAGATTCATACGGCTTATCGTCTTCAGCCTGGCGTCAAGGGCCTGCGGAGGGTCTCTGCGCGTAGTTGGGAAGACGACGTGCGCGCCCGTGTCGTACAACTTGGCGTACGAAGCGAAAACGATCGGCGTCATCTTGACCACCACGGTCGCCCGCTCCGGCTCCAGCAAAGATGTCCCCGACCCGCGCGAGATCATCTGCGTTACCCAATAGTCGTCGTTCGGTTGGCGCATCCGGTCGTTGCGGCGCGCCAACTCCTCGGTGATCGACTGCAGTTCCTCTATCGATATGCCCGGATCGATGCGCACCATGTGAAGGGCCTTGTACAGCCGCTCCAGGTGTTCCCTCAACCGGAACACCTTGCCCGCGAATGTCCGCTCTGTGTCGAAAACCGCATCGCCGACCGAAAGGGCGCGGTCCAACACCGATATCTTCGCCTGAGAGGTCGGCACGAACTCGCCGTTCACGTATTGGATCAACTCTTGCATTGGAATCACCCCGCTGTACTAGTGCGTACGGATTAAGCGGATTTTAGGCCATTCGGCAGCCCGGGGCGCAAGGCCGGCAACTATTCCGTCGCATTCTTTAGCGCCCCCGCCAAATCGCCACGCGGCTCTACTGCCGTGTGCCGCAGACCGAGCCACTCCGCCATCGACGCCAGTTCCCGCGCCAGCGCCGCCGATACGTCGCCGGCGTCGCGGCCTTCCTCAAGGTACGCGGCCTGAACCAGCAAGACGCCTGCGGAACGGTCTGCCTTCAGATCGACCCGCGCGACTAGTTCGCCGGCGTGAAGAAACGGGTAGACATAGTAGCCGTACCGTCTCTTGGGCTTCGGAACATATATTTCGATGCGATACAAGAAGTCGAAGAGTCGTTCCGTCCGATCCCGAAACCAGACCAGGGAGTCGAACGGGCTTACGATCGCCGTCGCGCCGGACCGACGCGGCAGCCGGGCGTCCTTGTGCATGTAAGCGGGCTGAGGCCAACCTTCAACGCTTGCCTCGTTCAGCACTCCCTCTTCGACCAGCTCCTGCACTCGGGGCCGCGCTTCAGGAACCTTGATCCGGTAGTAGTCCGCCAGGTCGGCGAGCGTCCCAATCCCGAGGGCCTCGGCGCCGAGCTTGAGCATCTCGCGTTGCGCGTCTGGACGAGACAGCGGAGACATTTTTAGAAACTTGGGCGGAATCACCCTTTCGGCCAGATCGTAGACGCGGGTGAAGTTCCCGCGCCTAGTCGCGGCCAGCGAGCCGTTGTGAAACAACCACTCCAGCGCTATCTTGCCCTTGCTCAGGCCCCACCACGGGCCGTTTCGTTCTCCCGCCTCGTGCAGGTCGGAAACTGTCAAAGGGCCGCGGGCGGCAACCTGTTCCCGCACCGACTCGATATAGCCTCGCTGCTCCTCTATGAGGCCCTCCAACCGTGGCCATGGGCGCGCCGATTCCATGCGATGCCGAAGCAGCGAATAGTGGTCCATCGGCATGAGCGATGCCATGTGGCCCCAGCCCTCGAAGAGCCTCGATTTGCGGTAGGCGAAGTCGTCCAGCTGCTCACGGGGATAGGGTCCGAGCCGCGAAAACGCCGGCATGTAGTGCGTACGCACAGCCACGTTCACCGAGTCGAGTTGCAGCAGCTTTACGTGCCGGAACAGCCGGTCGTAGTGCCGGACGTCGACCCGCCCAGACGGCCGCTTCCCTGTGAATCCCTGGGCAGCGAGGGCGATGCGGCGGGCTTCGGCTCGGCTAAGCGTGACTTTCATAGTCGGACGATTGATGAAGTACGACTCGGCTGACCGGACTGCTAAGGCGGGCAACTACGCAACTTCATGCTCAAGGGGATCACGGTCTTACAATGCTGCCATCGGCTCGCCGGACCTCGTTCCACGCTCCCCCGAACCCCCATTCGCTATGCGGAAACTTCGCAGCAAGTTCCTCGTCGATGTCGATGCCCAGGCCGGGCTTGCCGTTTGACCACATGTGGCCGTCCCTGACTTCGGGGCATCCCGGGAAGACCTCTTTCGTGCGTTCGCCGAAGATGGCGTATTCCTGCACACCGAAGTTCCAGCTATTCAGGTCCATCATCAGGTTTGCGGCGTGGCCGACTGGAGACGTGTCCCCCGGCCCGTGCCACGCCGTTCGCACCCCGAACATCTCCCCCATCGCAGCCAACTTGCGGCATGGCGTGATCCCGCCCATCTGCGAAACGTGGATCCGTATGAAGTCGATCAGCCGGTCCTTGACCATGGGAACCACCTCGTGCGGGTTGTTCCAAAGTTCGCCCATCGCCAGAGGTGTGGCGCACAGGCGACGGACCATCCGGAAGTAGTCCTGGTCCTCCGGCGAAAACAGGTCTTCGAGGAAAAACAGGCGGTACTGCTCGACCTCTTTGGCGAACCAAACGCCGTCGATCGCCGGGATGCGCTCGTGGACATCGTGCAGCATCTCGAAGTCCCAGCCGCACTGTGAACGAACGAGTTCGAACAGCCGCAGGGCGCTATTCATGTATGGCTTCGGCTCGAATATGCCGGGTGGGTGCGCGTACCGCTTGTCGGGCGAAAGTTCTTTGTTCCAGGTGGTTACCTGGCGGGGAGCGCCTCCGGCCACACCTGCGGTTTCGGCCTTTTTCTCCAGGCCCTTTGTGCCGTAAGTCGCGTATCCGGGCGTGTCGACCTGGACGCGGATGTGATGGAATCCCTGGTCCATGAAGGCGCTAACTTTGTCTGCCACCTCGGCCGGTTCTCGGCCGCTCGCGTGCACATAGACCGCGGCGGCCTCCCTCGCACGGCCTCCCAACAGGTCATACACCGGCATACCGGCCATTTTGCCCTTGATGTCCCACAGGGCCTGGTCCACCCCGCTCAGCGCGTTGTTGAGGACGCCGCCGTTGCGCCAGTACGAACTGACGTAACTCGATTGCCAGATGTCCTCGATGTCCGCCACGTTCCACCCGATCAAAAACGGGCGCAGATAATTCTCCACCGCCACCTTGACCGGCAGCGGTCGCTGCGTGAAGGTGGCGCATCCGACCCCGTAGAGGCCCGGCTCGCTTGTCTCCACCTTGACGATGACCAGACGTATGCCGTCCGGCTCGGTCAGGATGACTTTTATGTCTCTGATAGTGACGTTGCTCACGTGAATCTCCTCGTCCGGGCGCGTTCTGCATTCGAACCGGTGTCGTTGCCTCGTAAGGATTTATGGTCGGACAATCGCGCCGTCGGCCCGGCGAACGAGCTCCCTGAACATATCCCGTTCCGGTATCGGATATTTAGCCGCCAACTTCTCGTCGATGTCGATGCCGAGTCCGGGCTCGCCGTTGGGCCACATGTGGCCATCCCGCACCTCGGGGCAACCGGGGAAGACCTCGCGGGTCCGTTCGGGAAACACAGCCCACTCGTGGACGCCGAAATTCCACGTGTTCAACTCCAGCATCAGGTTGGCCGAGTGGCCGACCGGCGAAGTGCCGCCCGGCCCGTGCCACACTGTGCGCACGCCGAACATCTCGCTCAGCGCGGCGTACTTGCGGCACGGCGTCAGGCCGCCCACACGCGAGACGTGAATCCTAATGAAGTCGACGAGGCGGTCCTTGACCATCGGGATGATCTCGTGCGGGTTCGACCAAAGTTCCCCCATGGCTATAGGAGTCGTGCAGATCTGGCGCACCTGGCGGAAGTAGTCCTGGTCCTCGGGCGTGAACAGGTCTTCGAGGAAGAAGAGGCGGTACTGCTCCACCTCTTTGGCGAGCCATACCCCGTCGATCGCAGGGATGCGTTCGTGGACGTCGTGCAGCATCTCGAAGTCCCAACCGACCTTGCTGCGAAGGTGATCGAACAGGCTGAGGGCCGAGTTCATGTAGGGCTTCGGTTCGAAGATGCCCCCGCGCCATGACGTCACGGCCCTTGGCCCGCCCATCGTTCCGGCGCGCCCATCCACCTCGCCGCCGCCGTGTGCGCCGTAGGTCTGGTAACCCGGCGTTTCGACCTGAACCCGCAGGTAGTGGAAACCCTGTTCGATATAGTCCCGGACCTGGTCCTCGACGGCCTCGTTGTCCGGTCCGCTGGGGTGCACGTAGACGGCGGCGGCTTCCCTGGCGCGGCCGCCAAGCAGGTCGTACACCGGCATGTTGGCCAGCTTTCCCTTGATATCCCACAGTGCTTGATCGACACCGCTGAGAGCGTTTCCCAGTATCGTGCCGTTGCGCCAGTAAGAACTGACGTTGGCGGATTGCCATATGTCTTCTATGTCGGAGACGCTGCGGCCAATGAGAAACGGACGCAGATAGTCATCCACCGCAGACTTGACCGTGAACGGTTGCCGGTCGTACGTCGCGCAGCCGAGGCCGTACAGGCCGGGCTCCGTGGTTTCGACCTTGACGACTGCGAGGGCGTTGTTGTCCGGCTGGGTCAGGATCGTCCGGATGTCGCGGATTTTCGGGTCGCTCAAAAGGTGTCCTCCAATGCCCCGCCTATTGTCGGGCTGGCACGGCGGATTTTAGCGTCCGCGTTCCCGTCGCGAAACGACCGGCACCGGAGCCGAGCGAATCCGGGTCTGGCTCAGGCCCGGCTATGGACGCATAGGGCCGGGCTCACGCGTCCGGCACAACGCGACGAGCGGTTGGGATCAGCCCCCGCCCACGGGCCGGACTATCTCAACCTGGTCACCGTCGCAGATCGTGACATCGGCAAATTGTCCCCGCGGTAATACGTCGCCGTTGATAGCAACAGCCAGGGATCGGTTGGCGAGACCCCGATCCTCGAGATAGTCGACTACGCGTGTTGGGCCGTCGAGTTCGTATAGCTTGCCGTTAATTGTTATGGAGATCATTGGGTGTCATCATTCGACCCGCGCTGATCGATGTGTTCTGCGATTGCGGCCGCCGCAAGACGCGGGTCTTTTGCGGCAAGTATCGCGCTAATGCAGGCCACGCCGCGCGCGCCAGCGCCCATCACGCGGGCCGCGTTCGACGCGTCTATACCGCCTATGCCTATGACTGGCAGGTCAACCATTCCGACGATGCTCCGGATGATGGCGGTTCCGCTTGCCGTTCCGCCGGGGTGGGATGGAGATGGGTACACGGTACCGGCAATCAGGTAGTCGGCGCCCTGCCCCGCGGCCGACGCTGCCGCGGCCGTGCTATGCACCGAACGACCAACGAGAGCTCCGGGCCCTGCGATTTGCCGGGCCGTCAAAACGGGCATCGCCGATTCCGGCAGGTGCACACCGTCCGCGCCCGTCTGCGCCGTCAACTCGGGGTCCCCGTTCACTACGAACACCGCTCGATCCCTGGTTATTTCCCGAACGTCCATGGCCAAATAGGTTCTCGCCCGCCCGGTCGACGCGCGGTCGCGCAACTGGACCATGTTGACGCCGCCCTGAATCGCCGCGCCGATGGCGTCAATCAACTCCCGGGGCGGCATATGCGGACCCGGCCCGGCGACGAGGCACAGGACGCGATCCGGTACAAGCAGGGTCGACTTTGGGCCCATACGGACGCGATCGCCTCACACCGGCAGGATGCGGTCAGCCGCTCCGCCCGGCGGCCACCGCCACGCCGGCGGTCGGGCTGCTTGGGGAGGCCTGTTCCCGTATGGGGATGCGGCCAGCCTGGTATGCCATCCTGCCGGCCTCGACACCCAGCTTGAACGCCTCGCCCATGGCGCCCGGGTCGCCTGCCTGCGCGATCGCCGTATTCACCAACACGCAGTCCGCGCCCATCTCCATGACCAGGGACGCATCCGACGGGACACCCAGCCCGGCGTCGACGACGACCGGAACGCTGGACTGTTCGATGATTATCTGGATTTCCTCGGAGGTCAGCACACCGCGGCCTGACCCTATCGGCGACCCCAACGGCATGACCGTGGCGCATCCGATGTCTTCGAGCCGCATGGCCAGGACCGGATCGGCATGGATGTACGGCAGCACCACGAAACCTTCGGCAATAAGCCGCTTCGAAGCCTCGTACGTGCCTACAGGGTCCGGCAACAGGTACTTCGCATCCGGAATCACCTCCACCTTGACCCAGTTCGACCCCGTCACCTCTCGCGCCATGCGCGCCGTGAATACAGCTTCTTCGGCGGTCTTCGATCCGGCCGTGTTGGGAAGAATCCGGTAGCGGTCCCAGTCGAGGTGGTCGAGCAGCGTTTCCTGGTTCGGATCGTCGAGGTTGAGCCTTCGGATCGCTACGGTAATCATCTCCGTGCCGGAGCGCTGGACGGAATCGAGAAGGTCTTGCTTTGAGCGGTGCTTGCCAGTACCGGTTATCAGGCGTGACTTGAAAGTGACGCCCGCAATTACTAAATCATCATTCATGGTGTTATCTCCGTACTCTCAGGAATGGAGCATGCGCGGGGCGCGTCCTCACCCTCAGGGCGAGGACTCTTAAGCAAAGAGACACCGCGTATCTCAGCGGTGTCTGCGGATGTTTCCATGTACTCCCTCCGCTGGCATTACCCAGATCAGGTGGTGGGGTCGGCGCAATTTCCCGCGCCCTCTCAGCCCGAATTCTCGAGCTCCCCCGCACCCCCGCCGTTAACAGGGGTGAATCATTACAAGCGTAGCGTAGATTGGGATCAACGGCGCGTCAATTCCGGTTAACTTGCGGTTTTGGGTAGGTGTGGCGGATTCCGCCGATGGGAAATTCCGACTATGCGCGAACGTGCGAAAATGCCACGATAGGCAGGCGTCAGGAACGCAGGTCTGAATTTGGAGACGAAAAATGGGAAGCAGGGTCATTTATTGGGGAGCAATCGCGGATCCGCGAACAGTGCGGGCGCGGGCATTGGTCCCTCAGGACCTGGACGTTACCTTTGTCGATCCCGCGTACGGAGACGTCAATCGTGACCGTCAACTGGCCGACTGCGAATTCCTGATCGTGGGGGTCGGCGGTATCGGCGAGGAGACCATGCGCTTCATGCCTCGTCTCAGGACGCTGCAGATCCTGAGCGCCGGATTCGACAAAATCGACGTGATCGGCCTGCGCGAGAGGGGCGTGGAGGTCTGCAACAACTCCGCCGCCATCGCCAACTCGGTCGCAGAACACGCCATCATGCTCATGCTGGCCGTCTACAAACGCGTCTCGCGGTCCATCGAGGGCGCCCGCGACGGCAGGTGGCAGGCGCCGGCAAAGACCGGCCGTTACGGGCAACTTTTTGAACTCACGCACAAGACCGTAGGTATCGTCGGAGTCGGCCACATCGGCTCGCTTGTTGCCCGGCGGCTGCGGGGTTTCGAGACCACGACCCTATATCACGACGTTCGGGCGCTACCGCCCGATATCGAGCGCGAACTGGAGATCACCCGCGTACCATTGGACGAACTGCTGGAGCGGTCCGACATAGTCACTGCGCACATGCCCCTCAACTCGGCGACCCGCGGGATGTTCAGTTCCCGCGAGTTCAATTTG
Source organism: Dehalococcoidia bacterium (assembly GCA_965262065.1). Lineage (GTDB taxonomy): Bacteria > Chloroflexota > Dehalococcoidia > Lucifugimonadales > Lucifugimonadaceae. The sequence goes on from OZ253497.1 coordinate 543,518, forward strand.
ATGCGACCACAGGCGATTTTCATCAATACGTGCCGGGGCCCGGTGCACGATGAAGACGCCCTTATTGCAGCGCTGAGTAACGGGGACATTCGGGCCGCAGGGCTCGATGTGACGGAGGTCGAGCCGACACCGGCGGACAACCCGCTGCTGAACATGGAAAACGTAATCGTCACGCCGCATATAGCGGGTTCGACCGAGGAACGCGTCGATCGGGCCCTCGAATTTTCGTACGGCAACGCGCGGCGGGTTCTGAACGGCGACAAGCCGCTGAGCCCGGTGGTTGTCCAGGACTGAGCCAGCCGCGTCCGTGTTCAAGCCATCCGGCATTTTGATTGATCTCGACGGTACGTTGATCGACACGGACGACCGGTGCTCCCCGGTCGTTGCGAGGGCGGTGAGGCGGGCCGCGAAACGAATACCTGTGGCCATCGCATCCGGTCGGGAACCGGACGAAGTCTCCCACTTCGCACGGATGCTCGGGCTCCAACTGCCGCAGGTTTGCGACAACGGAGCACGCCTCGTAGATCCCTTGACCGGCCGGTCCCTGCAAGATAGTCCAATGCCCGAGCCTGTGGCCCGTGGATTGATCGATTCGATCTGCGCCGCCGGCCTGGGTTTCTACGCCGTCGAAAATGGCCGGATGGTGAAAACAAAAGACGGCTTCAGGGAATGGGCCGTCACGATCATCGCTGCCAACGCCGGTGACGAAAGCACAGCCAGATCTTTGGCTCACAAGTTGGCATCGGACGAGACCACCACGGAACTATCTACCAACCCCGACGGCACGTTCTGGTACGTGAACTTCGTGCGCCCCGGCATAGACAAGGCCCACGGGGTCCGGCAATTTGCAGAAACCCAGGGGCTTGATCCACGGGAACTGATGGCGGTTGGCGACGGCCTCAACGACGTGTCGATGTTCAATTTGGTGGGCCTGCCCGTAGCCATGGGAAACGCGTCGGAAGAGGTCAAACGGTACGCCGGATTCGTTGCCCGAAGCCTGGCAGACGACGGTCTGGCCGAAGCCATCGAACGCTTCGTGCTCTAGCCTCGTTCGCCGGTGTCGAGGATGTCGGTGTCATCCCCCCGCAGGGCACTTACACTCGCCGCCAGTGCCGCCTGCCAGACTCGTAGCTCGCGGCGCACGGCAGACCGGAAGCGGCTCCCATACTCCCCAACGTTTCGGTACTTCTTCTGCCGCCTCCGCACGAGAGTTCGTCGCCGCTTGTCCCGCAGCTCTATGAGCGCCCGCATGAGGCTCCGCTTAAGCAGCCGAGCAGCCTCGTCCGGTGAGCCGTCAACCGGTTCAGGCACGACCAGGTCCACGATGCCCATATTCAGGCAGTCCACAGACGTGAGTTTCAGGGCCCTCGCCAGTTCTTCTGCGCGGGCGGCGTCGCTCAACTCGGTCTCGGCGCCCTCTTCCGGCGCAATAGGGGTGTAGATGGCGTTTTGCTGCATCAAGACGATGTCGGCCACGCCGAGGGCCAACGCAGCCTCGCTGCCTCCCTCACCTATTAGCACGGAAACTGTTGGGACCTCCACGTTGGACATGGCGTCTATCGTTCCGGCAATTGCGGCCGCTATGCCGTGCCGCTCTGAGTCGAGTCCGATCCTGGGACCCGGAGTGTCCACGAGTGTGATCACGGGGAGGGTGAAACGTTCGGCCAGCTTGATGGCGCGTGTCGCCTTACGGAATCCCTCGCTGGTGATGCGGCCCTCTGTCTCCCAGCCATGGTCGCCGTCCGGCTTTGCCTGGCCGGATTGCTTCTGCTGGCCTATTACGACCACCGATTCTCCGGCCAGCCTGGCAAGTCCGACCACGATCGACGGATCATCGCCGCGCAGCCGATCGCCGTGGAGTTCGATGAAATTTGCGAACACCCGGTCGATGTAGTCCCGCGCCTTCGGCCGATTGGGGCGCCGGGCATTTTGTACCATCTCCCACGGCTCAAGGGGCGCAATGCTGGTCTCGACGGGCTTCATGCGCCGAGACGTAGCCAGTTTGAATTCCGGGGTGATGAGGTCCAGGACGGACGCAATCTCGTGCTTCAGGCGCTGCCGGCTGACCACCCGGTCTATGTGGCCATGGGCCTGGAAGAATTCGGCCGTGTAGTCGTGTTGGGCGCGCCTGGGTCCATTTCCGCCCTGCTCGGCTCTGAACGGCGCGAACCCCATCTGAGCGCCCGGCTCTGCGAATATGACGTCGGCAAGGGAGGCGAAACTGGCGAGAACCTGGCCAGTACATGGATTTCCCAGAACGGCGATCAACGGCATGCCCTTGCTGTGCAAGGAGTTGAGCGCCACCACCGTCTTCGCCATCTGCATCAGCGAAAGCACGCCTTCCTGAATACGCGCGCCCCCGCTGGTGACGACGGCCACGACCGGCAACTTCTGTCGGGCCGCAAGTTCTAGCGCCAAAGACACCTTTTCGCCCACCACGAGGCCCATGCTGCCGCCGAGGAAACCGAAATCAAGGACGATGACTACTGCATGAGTGCCGCCGATGTGGCAGGTGCCCGTGACCGCGGCCTCGGCCAGGCCCGTGCGGGTCTGGTCCTCGAGCAGCCTGACTCGATAGGAAATTCTGGGTGAGAACTCGAGCGGGTCAAGCGACTGAATCCACTGGCTGGTCTCCTTGAAGCTTCCTTCGTCGGCGAGCATGGCGATTTTCCGACGCGCCGAGGTAGTGTAGTGGAACTTGCATCTTGGGCAGACGCGCAGTCGCCGGTAGAGCCGGGACTCGGTAAGGCCGACGCCGCACGCAAGGCAGTTTGGCCTGGGACGTTCGAGATCAAGGACCGGCCGGTCTGTCAGTTCCTGTTCAGGCCGCTCCTCCGGAAAGAGGGGCGTGACGTTGCTCATTTGGGGCCCTTCCGCATTTGCAGTTGTGAGAGAACAGGTACTTAATTCAAGTCTTGCACATAATCCAGCGCCCGGAATCCATACACGCGGGCAAGTTTTCCCACATCGGCAATTCTTCCGCGCCTTCGCATCCGTTCCCTTGCGGCCAAATCAGGTGGACGGGATGGGGTTTGACGGCCATGCGGCCGTGGATGTACCGGTTTCGTTACAGGACCTGTCGCGGTTTGCCCGCCTCGCCCGGACCCACCACACCTTCGTCTTCCAGCTCATCCATCAGCCGGGCTGCCCGGGGGTAGCCGATCCGCAGTCTGCGTTGCAACAACGAAGTGGATAACGTGCGTTGAGACTTAGCCAACGAAACGGCGTTGTCGAAGAGGGAGTCGCCTCCGCTGGGCGCAATGTCGACCGAACCTGACTCCTCATCGAAGTTGACCTCCAGCATGGGCATTTCAGGACGGTCCGCTTTTCGCCAGTAGTCGACCACCGCCTCCACTTCGTCGTCGCCGAGAAACGCTCCCTGTACTCTGAGCGGTCTTGCCCTGTCGACCGGCAGGAACAGCATGTCGCCCTTGCCCAGCAGTTTCTCTGCGCCGGGGCTGTCGAGAATGGTGCGGGAATCGATCTGGGACATTACGGAGAAGCTGATTCGGCTTGGGAAGTTGGCCTTGATCAGCCCCGTCACAACGTCCACGGACGGCCGTTGTGTAGCCACGACCAGGTGAACGCCCGTCGCCCGGCCAAGCTGTGCAAGGCGCACGAGCAGCCGTTCCACGTCGTTGGCGCCGGTGAGCATGAGGTCTGCCAGTTCGTCTACCAGGATCAGCAAGAACGGCATCTTCACGGACGATTTTGCGTTGAACGCGGCGATGTTCCTGACGCCGGCCGATTCCAATAGCCGAAACCGCTCCATCATCTCCTGGACGAGAGAGCGCAAAATCACGATCGCCCGCTCCGGCTCTACGACGGGCTCCGTATACAGATGAGGAATCCCGGCGTACGGCGTGAGTTCAACCCGCTTGGGGTCGATCATTACCATGCGTACCTGCTCCGGAGTGCGGTTCATTAGTAGTCCCACTATCAGGGCGTTGATGCACACGCTCTTGCCCGATCCGGTCGCGCCTGCGACGAGAAGGTGAGGCATTCGCGTCAGGTCGGCGATCGCCGGCTGGCCGCCGGAGTCGAGTCCCAGGGGCACGGGCAGCCCCATTTTCGGATGTGCGGACTTGTACGAGTCGACGTCCATTACCGACTTGACCGTGACCGGCGCCGGGTTCGTGTTCGGCACCTCGATACCGACAACCGATTCGCCCGGCACCGGCGCTTCGAATCGGAGGTTAGGAGAAGCCAGGGCAAGCGCCAGGTCTTTTTCGCGGTTGAGGATCGTGTCTACCCTGACCCGCTGTGTGCCTGATTTCTCACCGCCCTCACCCTTCCAACCGGGCTTCAGTCCGTACATCGTCACGGTAGGCCCAACCCGGACCTGGTCCACGGAGACATTGATTGTGTGTTGCCTCAGGGTTTCGACGATCAGTTCTCCTGTCGCCGTCAGTTCGGACCTCGAAACTCCTCCACCGGAAGCGGACTTGAGCATTGATAGTGGTGGGAGCTTCCAGGGGAACGGAGGAATTCCCAGCGCGGCCGCACCGGGGGACGGAGCCGCCGGGACCGGTCCTTCTTGAACGCCGTCCAACTCGTCCAATTCGGTAACTTCGTTCACCTCGACGAGGTCCGGCACGTCCACGTCGCCGAATCCGTTGATATCCGATGAAATGCCCGGATCAACCGCCAACTCGATTGAGTCTTCGACCAATTCGGCGCCGACAATGTTCATCTCGTGGGCCATGGCGGGAACGGCCTCGATCTTTTCCTGCCGGCGGGCAGCGCGCGCTTCGCGCCATTCGCCGAATTTAGCCGTACTCCACGCCGCCGACGCCATCAGCGCAGATGCGACATAACCCGCGCCGACCCATGCGCCCCGGCCTGCCACGACGGCGCCGTGAGGCGATATGACCGCCCCGGCCAACAAGACGAGGACTCCCACCCGTAAGCCGGCGAGGGCATACTGGCCGGTTGTAACCCCGTAGGCGTCCCACTCAGAGGGCCAGCGCGACAGCAACTCGCCCACGCGCCCGCCGAGAGACTCGTCGGCGTAGAACGCTCCCGGCGCGGCAACTATGCCGAGCGCGGCCGATGCCGCCAACGCAATCAGCAGTCCGGCGGTCAGACCGCGGTACCACCCCAGGATTAGTCGAGGCCGGCCGTTGGCAAGATAAAGGAGTACTGCGAGCCAACCAAGAAGCGGCGCTGCGCTCCAACCAAGCCAGGAAACAAACTGTTCCCGAACGACAAATGCGACAACCAGACCGGCCACGACAATCAGCGCAAGGAACCTGCCGTGCTGCGTCATGAGCAACCTGAATGTATTGCCAGCGATTTTCCCAAGCTTTGATTTCACTAGATAAATCCCAAGCAGGAGTTAGTCGGCCAGCCTGGCCGGGCTCACGGCGTTATTGGTCGCCGGCAGGCTGCCTGGGCAGAGTCGTTCCGCGGCCCGAAACGAACCGCCCTAGACGTCTACGGGAACCAGAATAATAAGTGGGCGGCGACGGGTTCGTTTTCCCAGGAACCGGCCGGCCGCCACCCTGAGTTGCTGTTCAATCTGCGTCCACTTTATTGATTCGCTTCTCGCCCGGTCAAGGATGGGAGAAAGCGCGTCTTTGGTGTCTTTGAAAAGGACATCGGACTGATCGGAGTGAACGAACCCGGCTGAGACGAATTTCGGTTCGCCTTTTATTCGACCATCGCGCCCTCGGGCCAGAGAAACGACCACGATTCCGTCTCGGGCGAGGGAGCGCCTTTCGACCACGACGTTTCCGGATTCGTCCCACATACCGAGACCGTGGACGAACACGTGCCCCGCCGGGAGCCGGTCGATGATCTCACCCCCCGTTGCGGAAAGCTCGAGATGGTCGCCGTCGGTGAGGACAAAGACATTCTCTTCGGCCACGCCATGATTCATTGCCAGTTCTGCATGGGCTTTTAGCATCCGGTACTCGCCATGGACAGGGACGAAATAGCGGGGTTGAGTGAGGTTGATAATCGTCCGAAGCTCCTCGCGGCGTGCATGCCCCTGCACGTGAGTTACTTGCTGCCGATTCGTAATGACCCGTGCGCCCAATCTGACCAGGTCGTCTATCGACTCGTTTACAGACACTTCGTTGCCAGGTATCGCGTTCGCCGAGATGACGATCGTGTCCCCCTCCCTGGCATCCACATCCCTGTGTTCCCCGCGTGACATCCTGACCAGGACCGAAGAGGCTTCGCCCTGGCTGCCTGTCGTCATGTACAGGACCCTGTGGTCGGGCAGACTTGCCGCCTCGGCGGGTTTCACCATCAGTTCCTGGGGAATGTCGAGGTGGCCGAGGTCCCGAGCTATACGAATGTTGTTGATCATGCTTCTGCCGAGCACCGCCAGTTTCCGGCCGGTGGCCCGAGCCGCGTCCGCAGCTATCTGCACACGTGCGATTTGCGAAGCGAAACTGGCGACGAACACTCGACCCTCAGCCTCTCCGATTACTTTGAACAGCCCTTCGGCCGCGATGCGGTCCGACCCCGAGTAGCCTTCATCCTCGGCGTAGGTCGAGTCGGAAAGAAGCAGGAAAACGCCATCCCTGGAAATTCGCGCCAGGTCGGTAAAGTCGGTCGGATCGCCTACTACCGGATCGTGGTCGATCTTGAAGTCACCGGTGTGAATCACGGCGCCCAACGGCGTGTGGACCGCGATGCCGTGCGCGTCCGGGATGCTGTGGCACACAGGGAACCACTCGGCAGTTAGCTCGCCTGCCCGAACGGTCTGGCCGGGCCTTGCGATACGCAGGTCCGTCGAATCAAGACGGCGGGACTCGCGTAGTTTGTTTCGCAGCAGCTCGACGGCCATCGGCGGCGCGTATACAGGCGCAGATACGTGGTCGACCAAATAAGGCACAGCGCCGATGTGGTCTTCGTGGCCGTGGGTGATCAGGATCGCCCGGACCCTGTCGGAGTTTTCCGACAAATAATCGAGGTTGGGGATGACGACTTCGACGCCCGGCATGTCGAACTCCGGAAAGAGCACGCCGGCATCGATGACGACAATGTCCTCGTCTACTTCGAGGACCATCATGTTCTTGCCGATCTCCCCAAGGCCGCCGAGTGGCAGCAACTTGAGAGTGGGCCGTTTTCCCGGTCCTAGCGGCATTTGTTTGGGAGCTTCATGTATGTATGTGGCAGGAGATACCTCCAATTGCGGAGTTGATTCGCGTCGATGGCCCATTGCTGGAGACTATCGCGGTCAAAACATAGTCATTTGTTCGTTTTCGTCTTCGACGTCCGAATAGCCTGTGGTATCAGTCGATTGATCCGTCGTACCTGGCTTTTCAGTCGGTTGGTCCGCGTGCTGTCGTGCGCGGTCGTTCGGCGTCGCTGATTCCACGGGAGTTAGAGCTGCGAGAATCGCCTGTGGGAGCCGCTTGAAGTCCTCAACAGTGGCCTCCATGACTTGCGTCGATCTCAACGCCGCGGCCGGGTGATACAGGGGGTATATGACCCGGCCTTGCCAACGCTTTATCGTGCCGTGGTCCCGCGAAATTCGTGCGTCCGGAACGAAGCGCAAAAGGGAGTGCCTGCCAAGCGTCGCGATCACTCTTGGGTTGAGCAATTCGATTTGTGCTTTCAGGTAACCGCTACAGGCGGCTACCTCGTCCGGCAGCGGGTCCCGATTGTCCGGCGGGCGGCACTTGACGATGTTCGTGATGAACACATCCTCTCGCCTGATGGGCACGGAACCAAGGAGGTCATCAAGCAACTTCCCCGCCCTCCCTACAAACGGCCGACCCTGTTGGTCCTCGTTGAATCCTGGCCCCTCGCCTATGAACATCACGGCCGCCGCGGTCGAACCCTCGCCGGGAACGGCCTGCGTCCGTGTTTCGGCCAGCCGGCAGAGTGTGCAAGCAATTACGTCGTTGGAAACGGACTCGAGTGAATCCCAGGATTGCAGACCGGCAGGCGGGGGCATTTTCGTGAACGGAATAAGAGCGCGAAAGGAAGGGGTAGAAATACAATTCCAAGTTATCACAAACGCCCGGGCGCGCCTGAACAATCTGGAAGACTTCAGTACGTCCCAAGGATGTCCCCGCCGATTTGCCGGCGCGACGGGGAATCGGTCAAGCAGACCGGTAGAGAGCTATCGGCCTTTTCGCGAAGTGCCGTCTTGCCCTTCGGCGACGGCGGAGCGCTAGCTGCTTATGCCGCGCTCGCTGAGGTACGTGACGGCGTCGTTGACCGTCCTGATGTTCTCAGCGTCTTCGTCGGAGATCTCAAGGGGCTGTTCGTCGCTGCCGAACTCTTCCTCGATGGCCATTATCAGTTCGACGACGTCCAGGGAGTCGGCGTTCAGGTCTTCGGTGAATGATGACTCGGCGGTTATCTCGTCCGTGTCCACGCTAAGTTTGTCTGCTGTGATGTCGCGCACCCGCTCGAACACGGTGGCCATGTGCCTCTACCTCCGCGATTTCCTTGTTACGGCCACATTTGGCCCAAAATCGGTCAATTCGTGTTTTAGTGCGTGATCTAAAAAACAGATCGACGCAGTCCAATTATCGTAGCAGAGCGCCAAGGACACCGTTAACGAATTTCCCGGATGATTCTGAGCCGAACAAACCGGCGACCTCTACCGCCTCGTTTATGATCACCGCCACGGGAAGGTCCGGAAAGGCGCGGAACTCCGCCAAAGCCACCCGTAGAACGCTTCGGTCAATCGTCGCCATCTGGCCGGTCGGAAATTCGTCAGCGCTCTCGCTTATCTGTCTGTCGAGATGGAGGCGGTCCGGCTCAACCCGTTCGACAAGACTCGAGGCGAACTCCAGCAGGCGTTTACTTAGTCCCTGCTCCTCGGCCAGACGATGGAGGGCGGCTTGGGCCGGACGGCCGTTCAGATCGGTCTCGTAGAGGGCCTGCACCACCAACGCCCGGGCCCTGCGTCTACCATCCGGCAGGGGAGGTGAGACTTCACTCACCGGATCGCCTTCGACCAGATCCGTAAGGCGGTCGTTCAGGGCTTCACTGTCGGATTCGCCCGCGTCCGAGGTCGAAATCGCGGCGGCAGGCATCATATCGGGCGCCGTCAAAGTTGGTTATCGCGGTATGCGGCTAGGCCGCTGCGTAGGCGCAAGCGCCCGCGTAATCTCCAATGCTCGTTACCGAAACCTTACGGTCGATCCGCTTTATCAGGCCACCCAAGACCCGTCCCGGACCGAGTTCGACGTAATGTCTCACGCCACTGTCGAGCATGAAGCCCATCGTGCGGTTCCACTGCACGCATGACATCAGTTGGAGCCGCAGCTCTTCCTTTATTTCACCAGCGGTGTTCAACGCTTTCGCCTCGACATTGCCGACGATCGGGATCACGGGGTCGTTGAATTTGAGAGATTCGATCAATTCGTTGAGTTCATGTTGAGCAGGCGCCATGAGACCGGAGTGAAATGCGCCGGCGACCGAGAGCGGAATGGCCTTGCGGGCGCCTCTTGCGGCCGCAAGGTCGATGGCTCTGGCGAGCTCCATGTGACTGCCACTGATAATTATCTGCCCGGGAGCGTTGATGTTGGACGTGTAGGCGCCGGTTTCGCGGCACACCTCTGCCGCCGTAACCTCATCTATCCCAATGAGCGCCGCCATTCCACCGGGCCGATCGTCACACGCGCCCTGCATGAACCGGCCTCGCTGGGCCACCAAACGGACTACGTCTGAAATAGAGAGAACACCGGCAACGGCCAGGGCCGTGTATTCGCCGAGGCTGTGGCCAGCCGCCATATCGGGGGCCTGCGGACTGCCCGTTACCTCTTCAAGAGTCTTCCAGACGGCCAACGACACCGCCGCAATAGCCGGCTGAGCGTTTTCGGTACGGGTCAGGACGTCGGCCGGACCTTCAAACATGATCGAACTGAGTTTCAGGCCAAGGGCGTCGTCTACCTCGTCGAATACCGCCCTCGAAGCGGGGGAAGCAGAGTAGAGTTTCTTACCCATTCCCACCGCCTGCGATCCCTGACCAGGAAACAGGTACGCAATTTTGTCACCGCTTGGAACTGGCATTCTCAGAAATACTCCCCGGGCATGCTATCGCTGACGGCGATTATCGCTCGGTCTCTTCTGTGGCGGCATTTTCGCCGCCCTGGTCAGCCGTGATATAGCGGCCATTGTAATATCCGCACTCGCCGCATGCCCGGTGAGGCAACCGCGTAGCGCCGCACGCGGAACACGTGGAGAGGGTCACACGCGTTAAGCCGTGATGCGCCGCCCTACCGCCTTTTCGGGCGCGGGAGTGCTTTTTCTTGGGTAGTGGTGGCATCGCTTCTCTGGTTTCAGTTGGTGTAGTACATGCTGGTCAACCGGCAGGGCCCTTCAGACCAAGGCCGATCTCCGCCAATGCGCTCCACTGTGGGTTTTCAATCGTTTCTTCGCATTCGCAGGCTTCGGAATCGAGCCGGACTGAGCACCAGGCGCAATGTCCCTCGCAATCATCACGGCACAATGGGGCCATGGGAATTGCACTTGTCAGCGATTGCCGGACCGCTTCGCCAAGATCGACAAAGTTCCGTTCGTCGATCCGAAAGACCTGTTCTTCAGGGTCGATCGGGAACGGATCTATGTCCATTAAGCCGGCGTTTACCGGAAAGTACTCCTGCTCGATTGTGGTCCTGAGTTCAATGAGGGCGGGATCGAGGCAGCGTGCACACCTACTCGTCGTGTGCCCACTGACTTCCGCAGTCGCCAAGATGGTCCGGCCAGTGTGAAGTAGTTGCACCTGACCCGAAATATCCCGGAATTCTTCGTACTCGGTTTCGAGAAACTCACCATCCAGGTCAAAATATCGAGTGGCGCCCGTCGGCCCCATCATCAGTCCGGATACGTTGAATATCATCGTGCCGAATTCGACCAGAAGCCGCGCGCGTGCCCATCCGGGCACAAAGCGGAATACTATTCCCGGCGGTCGAATGTGTCAATATTCACAAAGTCCACAGAGCGGTATCGTAACCTGCCGGCAACATGTGTAGACGCCCGCGGGAGAGCTTCTCGCGGCGTGACGGCCCGTTGACGACGCCCCGGGCGCCGTCAGTCCGAGGAATTCCCCAACAGCGCCCGAGAGATAACGATTCGCTGAATCTCGGACGTTCCCTCGTATATCTCTGTAACCCGTTGGTCGCGGTAGATTCGTTCGACTGCGCTGGGCCGGAAGTATCCGGCGCCGCCGTGGATCTGCAGCGCTTTGGACGCGATACGCCCAGCGGCCTCCGATGCAAACAGCTTGGCCATCGCCGCTTCGGCGCCATGAGGCAAACCGGCGTCGTAAAGGCTGGCCGCGCGAAATGTGAGCAGGCGCGCCGCATCGAGTTCGGTCGCCATGTCAGCAAGCATGAACTGTATGGCCTGACGGGAGGCGATCGGCCGTCCAAACGATTCCCGATGCCGTGCGTATTCGATAGCCGCCTCAAGAGCGCCTCGTCCAAGTCCGACACACTGCGCCCCGATCATGATGCGGCTCGAATTCAGGATCGCCAGCGCGGTCCGATAGCCTGAGCCCTCTTCACCGAGCAAATTGGCTCTCGGCACCCGGCAGTTCTCGAACACGAGTTCGGCCGTGCCGGATCCTCGCATCCCCATGTTCCCGTGCTGCGGATTGGCGGTGAACCCCGGCGTGCCCTTTTCGACCACGATGGCGTTGATCCCGCGATATCCGGCTGAACGGTCCTGATTCGCAAATACAACGAAGACATCGGCAACAGCGCCATTGGTGCAAAAGACCTTGTTGCCATTCAGGACAAAGTCGTCACCGTCGGGAATGGCGGTCGTGACGAGTCCGAGGGCGTCGCTGCCGGACTGCGGTTCTGTGAGCGCGAACGCGGCCACGCGTTTCCCTGACGCCAGGTCGGGTATCCAACGGCGCTTCTGGGCTTCATTGCCCATTTGATTGATCGGCTGTGAGCCAAGAGAAACGTGGGTGATGAAGACTGTGCTCGTCGATCCGCATGCCGCCGCGACTTCTTCAACCACAACCATCATGTCTCTGTAGCCGCCGCCCGCCCCTCCGTACGCCTCGTCAAGCGTCAGGCCCGTAACGCCCAGCCCGGCCAGCCCTGCCAACTGGGTGAATGGGAATTCTCCCGATTCGTCTACGTTTGATGCATACGGCGCCAACTCGGCCGCGGCGAACTCCGAGACCGCGCCAAGAAGCATGTTCTGCTGTTCTGAGTAAAGAGGCTTCAACGACTTTGCCAAACCGCGGGGATACTTGACCGGACTCGCAATACGATACATACAATGGACGAGGCAAAGACCATGCCGCGGCTACCGATCAGGACCGATTGGACGTCCGAACAGCCGACTGACGGATGTCGCCGGACTGTCCTCCGCCTGCACTAACGCAGGCTTCAGATCCGTCTGGAAAATACCCTCACTGACGACGTCTCAAACTCACATGCCATCAGGAAGGCCGCGTCGCGAGCGTCTTCGGCCCTTAGGACCGAATATATCCGCTCGAGTCCTTGTGCCCGGCAGTAATCCACCAAAGCGTCTATGAGCCGACGGCCCACACCGCGGCGCTGCATCTCCGGGGTGACCGTCAAGGCGACAATGCGCGCGCCGGGCGGCAATCCGTAGCCCGACGACTGCTTTTCCGAGATCAGGAATCCAGCCAACTCCCCATCTTGCTCCGCCACGAAACAGCCCCACGGCGGGTGTGGAAGCACATCGAGTTCGCTTACTGCAAGGAATCTCTCGAGGTAAGTAGCCCACGTCTGTGAACGCTCGGAGCCCAGGATGCGTTTGTCCAGCTCGCGGACCATTTCCGAGTCCGATTGCATTAGTTGACGGATCTGCAAGTACGACCTCCGTAAGTTTCGAATCTCATCACCATCGTAGAGTATTCTCGCGTCGAAGGGCCCTAGGGTATTCGGAACATCGCTACATGACGTGTCGGGCGCGCCCATGATGGGAACTCCGTAGAATCACGTTACGGCGCCGCTGCAGGAAACCAGACTAATTTCGACGGCGCGGGAGTGCAACGTGCGTGTTCTCGGCATCGATCCCGGCTTAGGCAACACCGGATACGGCGTTATCGACACCACGGGCCGAGATTACTCTGCCGTCGAGGGTGGCGTGATAACCACGCGCGCCGCCTCGCCGCTCGAGGAGCGCCTCCTGACGATCTTCCAGGACATTCGAGGTGTGATCAGCGCCAACAAACCCGATGTCATGGCGGTTGAGGACCTACACTCGCGATACGTCAATCTCAAGACCGCGATAGTGATGGGGCACGCGCGCGGGGTTGTGTGCATGGCCGCGGCGGAGGCCGGTATTCCGGTTTTCAACTATCAGCCGACAAGAGCTAAAAACGCCGTGACCGGGTACGGACGGGCCAGCAAGGAGCAGATCAGGAGCGCGGTCGCAGCACATCTCGACGAGCCGGACGCGGCCCGCAACGAACATGTGGCCGACGCTTTTGCGATTGCGATTTGCCACGCAATCATGGCCGATAGCAAGGCGGTAGCGGCGATAGCGGCGGCGGGAAGCGGCGCTGGACGCGGCCGAAGGAAAAAAACAGCGGCCATTAAGGCATGATCCGGGTCTGCGGGGTCTACACGCCAAGTCGTAAGGTGATGCAAAACGGCGGACGGGCGATACCATGATCACCTATCTCAATGGACGAATAAGGACCCTGAATCGCGATCCAGCCCGCGCGGTGGTCGTCTGCGGGGGGGTAGGGTATGAGGTCACCCTGCCTGTATTTGTCCAGCAGTCACTGACAGATGCGGGGTTGAACGTGGGCGACGAAGTCGAATTGGAAATCTACTACCACGTCACGGACCGTCAGCCAAAACCGTTGCTTGTGGGGTTCAGGCTTCCCGACGAGCGCGAGTTTTTCGAGCAGCTTGTGCAGGTCGAGGGGATCGGCCCTGTTCGTGCCGCCGCGGCTCTCGTCTTCCCTGTGTCGGTAATCGCACGCGCCATCGAATCCGAGGACACCTCAGTCCTGACACAGCTTCCCGGCGTCGGTGCAAGGGCGGCACAGAAAATGATCGCCACTCTGCGCGGAAAAGTTACTGCGACCGCATTACTACGGGACGAAGGGATTCCAGAGTCACGGTCGGCCACCCCGGTTGCCGATCCCCGCGTCGAGGCCGTCGACGTGCTGGTAAGTCTGGGCTACCGGCCCATCGAAGCGCGTGAAAGAGTCAGGGATGCGATAAACAGGCGCCCCGAGACGGCGGATGAGGTGCAGGAACTGGTCAGAGAAGTCTTCAGGGGACAGGTGGCGGTCCAGCAAGAGACGAGTTCTCAATGAACACCGTGACGATGGGGAAGTTCGAATAAGCCTTCAGTGGCGGCCGGGGAGAATTCCGGTCGGGGCGTCCACGGCGCCGGGTGGCCTCAAGCCCGGGCTGCACGAAAGCTACTGAATTGAACCGGTAATGGCGAAAGAGACCATCGTAAACAGTAAGAACGGCAAGAGCCGTTCGTCCGACGCGCCTACTGATGCGCCGCGACCAACCGGAAACCCGGTCGCCGAGCGAATGGGGAGCGACCTGCGACCCCGGAACTTTGACGAGTACGTCGGCCAAAGGAGGGTAGTGGAGGCCCTCAACATCGCTGTGCGGGCGGCCAAATCGCGAGGCGAGGCTCTGGATCACGCCCTGTTTCACGGCCCGCCTGGCCTGGGCAAGACAACTTTGGCTCACATCATCGCAAGAGAACTGGAAAGTGTCCTGTCGCACACCTCCGGGCCTGCGCTGGAGCGGCCGGCGGACGTCGTGGGGCTCTTGTCCAGTCTCAAAGAAGGCGACGTAATCTTCATTGACGAGATCCACCGTCTTTCGACGGCAGTCGAGGAGTACCTCTACTCGGCGATGGAAGACTATCGAATAGATTTCGTCACCGGTTCCGGAGCGTTCGCCAAGACGATCAGCCTGCCTGTCGAGCGATTCACTCTCGTAGGATCGACCACCCGCGCCGGCATGCTGAGCGCGCCTTTGCGGGAGAGATTCGGCCTCACCTACCACCTCGACTTCTACTCCGAGACTGAACTAGCCAGGGTCATAACGCGTTCCGCCGGGATACTTCGCACTAAATTGGAACCCGACGCTGCGGCAGAGATTGCCAAGCGAGCGCGAGGCACGCCACGAATCGCCAATCGGTTACTGAGGCGTGTAAGGGATTTCGCAGAAGTTAAAACGGGCGGGGACGTGACCCTGAGCGTGGCCCGCGACGCATTGGAATTGGAAGGTGTCGACGGACTGGGGCTTGATCGCCTCGATCGACTCTACCTGCGGACCCTGGCGCATAACTACAGCGGGGGACCGGCCGGAATCGAGGCGCTTGCCGCCACGATCAACGAGGAAAAACAGACTCTCACAGACGTCGTAGAGCCGTTCTTGCTGAAGATCGGGTTCATTATCCGAACGCCCGGCGGAAGAAAAGCCACCGGCCCGGGCATGGACCACGTCGGCGAACCGCACCAACTCGACGACCCGCGCGGCCAGCACCGGCTGCTTTAACTCGCGCTGTACGCGGGCGCTTGTGATGGGCTGCGCCTAGTCGAATAGGGACAAGGCCGCGGAGAACACGCCTTCGGCGTCTATTCCGTATTGCCGGTAAAGCTCCTGGATGCTGCCGGATTGGCCGAATGCGTCGACACCGAGGTGTATCGACCGACCCTGTAGCGCGCCGCCAAGGAAGCTCAAAACCTGTGAGTGCCCGTCGATCACTGTCACGATCGGTCGGCCGACTTCATGCGACTCCAATAAGCCTGTGGGATCCGGCTGCGAAGTTCCTCCGCCGTAGACGTTGCCAATGCTCGCATCCCTGAAGCGCCGATAAAGCAAGTCTGGGCTGGTTATCACAAACACGTTGGCGTCTATGCCCTCCGAACCAAGGCGTTCGGCGGCCTCCAGCGCGACCGGGACCATTGCGCCGACCGCGAAGATGTGGACGGTTTCACCTGTCGCGGGATCGGCAGCGCGCAGGCGGTAACACCCCTCGAGGGCCTGCCGTCTGCGCTCAATCGGGTCGTATTCGACGCCGTCTGCACCAAACATCGATTGGTCCACGGGTTTGGTGCTGAGCCGCAAAATGACCGACTCCCCTTCTCCCCTGCCGATATTGCGCACCGCCTCCAACAGAATCCACTCCAGGTCCCGCGCAAACGCGGGCTCGTAGTAGGTCGTGCCCGGCAGACCGACACCGAAGCCCGGGGTCAGAATTCCCTGGTGCGCCCCTCCTTCGGAACTAAGTGAAATGCCGGACGGAGTGGCCACGGCGATGAAGCGCGAGCCTTGGTAAACGCCGTAGATGAATGCGTCCAGACCCCGATTGATGAACGGGTCGTACACGGTCCCGATGGGAATAAGCCGCTTGCCGGATAACTCTTCTGACAACCCCAGTTGGCCCAATAGCAGGAACAGGTTGTTTTCCGAAATGCCCAGCTCGATGTGGCGGCCCGATGGGCCGTAAATCCATTTGAGGATCCGGTCCTGAAATCCCAGGAAGTCGGGAGATTGATCGTGCGACCAAACACCGCATCGATTTATCCAACTGGCCAGGTTGGTAGATGTCGCTACGTCGGGAGAGACGGTGACCACACGTTTGGCCGACTCGGGAGAGGTACGGTCCAGTTCCACCAGTATCCGGCCAAACGCATCCTGGGTCGACGCCGTCCGGGGCACAGAGAGGTCTGTCTCATTGAACTCAATGGGATTCTCTTTCTCAAGGACGGGACGCTCCAGGCGCTTTGCAGCGGCCGTGACATATTGGTCTTCCAAGGACCCCGCGGGGAACTTCGCCCACGGGTCCTCGACTGAAACACCGCAGCGGTCTGCAAGGGCTTCATATTGGGTCTCGGTCAGCAGGGCCGAGTGATTCCGGGGATCGCCAGCTGTGGGGAGTCCCCAGCCCTTGATGGTGTATGCAAAGACCACCGCCGGCGATTTCGTGGCCGACGCTTCCCTATAGCACCTTACGAGCGTCCCGACGTCGTGGCCGCCGAGGTTTGCGATGCGGCTTGCCAACTCGGCATCCGGCACGTCGTCCAGGAGTATTTTCAGGTCATGCCTGAGGGATCCCGAACCGTCGAGCAGCCTCCCGCGCACGTATTCGTCCGGGATGCCGAGCATCCCCTGGTACTCCTCGTTACTCATGTCGTCTATGCGCGTGCGGAGAGCTTCGCCGCTGGGTCGTTCCATCAACTCGGTCAACCGGTCCCCGTACTTTGCTGTGATCACGTTCCAGCCGTTCGCCTCGAACATCTGGCGGAATCTGTGGATCCGTATCCCGGGAATCACACGGTCGAGGCTCTGACGGTTGAGGTCGATGATCCAGATGCACCGGTCCAGTTCTTCGACAAGGGGCTCGTCGGCAGACTCCCAGACGCAACCCTCGTCCAGTTCGCCATCCCCGATGTGCGCAAAAAAGCGGCCGGAGGTGGGTGACAGGTCGTGTGAAGCCAGGTACTCCCGGGTCAATGCGCCAAAGGCGACCGCGGCAGGTCCCATTCCGACCGCCCCGGTCGAGTAATCAACGTCGTCCGGGTCTTTGGTCCTGCTCGGGTATGCCTGCAGGCCGCCAAACGCCCTGAATCGCTCGAGGTAACTTTCGGGGAGGTTGCCCAGAAGGTACTGGATGGCATGAAAAACCGGTGAGGCGTGCGGCTTGATCGCGACCCTGTCAGAAGCCTTGAGCGTCTCGAAATACAGGGCGGTTAGCAGGGCGACTGACGAGGCGGACGCGCTCTGGTGACCGCCGACCTTCATGCCGTCCGGGCTTGACCGGACATTGT
The DNA here is from genome assembly GCA_965262065.1 of Dehalococcoidia bacterium. Classification (GTDB taxonomy): domain Bacteria; phylum Chloroflexota; class Dehalococcoidia; order Lucifugimonadales; family Lucifugimonadaceae. The sequence goes on from OZ253497.1 coordinate 561,240, forward strand.
TGGCCCAATGCACCATTGCGCAGGCGAGCCACAACACCCGGTTTCTCACGTTTCTGCGAACGTCGTCGGGACCGGCCATCTGCTGTATTTCCCTGACTGGGAGCATATCCGGAGCGAGACCTAGGTTCATATTTGAACGTGTGGAGGCTGAGCCCTCAGGCTATCACCGCACGTAGCGACAAAACAGGGAGCGAATTAAAACGCTGACCAAACTCGCGCCAAGCGTCTCTACGGGCGGCGATCTCCCGCCCACCTGTCCGCGGCGGGCAGGCGCAGGACGCCTTGCAAGCGATCAAGTCGCCGTTCTGTACGCCCGGGTGACTTCCAGAATCAACTCGTCCGGCATGTCGTCGAACGAAGCGTAGTTGAGCGAATAGAGCCGCGAGTACAGACCGCCGTGTTTCATCAGTTCGTCATGCGTGCCGGTCTCAATTATCCGGCCTTCCTGCAGCACGATGATCCGGTCGGCGTTTCTTATCGTTGCCAGGCGGTGGGCAATGACCACACCGGTCTGCCCTTCCAGAAGCCTTGCGAGAGCCTGTTGAATCAACATCTCGGTGTAGCTGTCGATGTTGGCCGTAGCCTCGTCAAGTACGAGGATCTTTGCGTCGGCGACGATCGCCCTTGCGAAGCTGACCAGTTGCCGCTGACCGATCGAAAGATTGCCGCCGCGTTGTTCCAACATGGTGTCGTAGCCGTCGGGCAGGCGCATTACGAACTCATGCGCGCCCACAGCCCGCGCTGCGGCGACGACATCTTCTCTCGTAGCTTCGAGCTTCCGGTATCTGATGTTTTCAAAGACGGTCCCGGTAAATAGGTAGGGGTCCTGCAACACCATCGCCACCTGTCTTCCGAGGGACTCCTGGGTCACATCCCGCACATCGTGCCCACCCACCATGACCTGGCCTTCCCAAGTCTCGTAGAACCGGTGAATGAGCGCCGTTGTCGATGTCTTACCCGAACCGGTCGGCCCGACGAGAGCAACTGTTTCGCCCGGCTCGACGCGAAAACTGATGTTGTTGAGCACAGGCTGGTCGGGGTAATAGCCAAAGGTGACGTTCCTGAACTCGATTGAGCCGTCGGTCTCCTTGAGTTCTACCGCGTTGCTCTTGTCCGTTATGTCTACGGGGACGTCGAGCACCTCGAAAATCCGCTGGCCTGAGGCCATCGCCCGCTGCATGGTGGTGTAGTGCATGGTCAGTGAGCGGATCGGGTCGAAGAACCTCTGCACATAGAGCATGAACGCCACCATCACCCCGACCTCAAGGGCGCCGTCGAGCACGAAACCTCCGCCAACAATCACCACAATGGCCATGGCCACTCCGGTCAGCGTATCGACCACCGGCAACAGCGACTGCCCGAAAAGGGCCGCGCGTTGCTGGCTCTTCAGTGTCTCGTTCGCCTTCTCATTGAACATGTCGAAGTTGATGCGCTCCCGGACCATGCCCTGGACGATCTTGACACCATTGACATTTTCGTTCAGCGCGCCGTTGACCTCCGATGCCAACTCACGCGACCGCAAGAATGCACGCTTCGCCCGGGGTAGCCAGACCATGCGCACGAGGAACAGCACCGGTATGACTATTAAGGTCAATGCGCCAAGCGCCGGGTCGAGAATCAGGAGAACGCAGATGATCCCGATCAGCGTAATCAAGTCTCCAATGGCGAATACCGCAGTTTCGAGGAACTCCTGAAGCGCAGACACATCCCCTTGCAGACGCGCCATCAGCCGCCCGATCTCCGTCTTGTCCATGAACGACATGGAGATTCGCTGAAGGTGCAAGTACATGGCCCGCCGCATGTTGAACAGAACGCGCATGGACAGGCGAACCACAATGATTTCCTGCACGAAATTACTGATGTAGTTCAGCACTACCGCTCCGAACAACGCGGCCACCACCACCCCCAGCAACTCTTTGTCACCCGCACCCTGAAGGCCTCGATCGATAGCAAATTTGACGAGCAGCGGAAATGCGAGAGTCGTCCCACTGAAGACCAAAACGGCCGCGATAGTCACGGCGATTAGTTTGCGGTAGGGCATCACAAATAAGATGAATCGCTTGACAACCTGCCCGTCGAACGCGTCTCCGAAGATCTGCTCGGCGGTCTGCCCCGGCCGCACCGATGACTGTTGGCCCATCGACATGCCCCGGCCCATGCCTCCGCCTCCGCCTCCACCCCTCATTACGGCGACCCCCCGGCGGATTCATCAAGTGTTTCGCTACTCCGGTCCAGGTCCATGTCAGGCCGAATCTGTAGCTCGTAAAGTTCCTGGTATTTGCCGCCCTGGGTAATCAACTCTTCGTGGCTCCCGCGCTCCGCCACGATACCGTCCTCGATGAAAAGTATCTCGTCGGCGTGCATTAGCGAACTAAGCCGGTGGGAAATGATGATCACCGAGCGGTCCCGCGTAACGTCGGCCAGTGCTGCTCTGATCCTCTGTTCCGTCGCCGCATCGATCGCCGCGGTCGAATCGTCGAAGACAATTATGGATGGCCGGAGCAAGATGCTCCGAGCGATCGACAACCGTTGCCGTTGCCCGCCCGAGAGCGTTACTCCGCGCTCGCCCACCAGCGTCTCGTACCCGAGCGGAAGGTTCGAGACGTACTTGTGAAGCTGCGCGAGATCGGTGGCGTTCTCGACATCCGCCCTTCTTCCGTACGGCTCCCCATATGCCACGTTCTCATAAACGGACGTCGAGAACATAAACGTGTCCTGCTCTACAACTCCGACGGCGTGCCGAAGAGTGTCGAGCGTCACGTCCCGGATGTCCTGCCCGTCGACCGAAATAGACCCGGACGTACAGTCGTAGAAGCGCGGGATGAGGTGAGCGATAGTCGATTTGCCGCTGCCCGGCGGGCCGACGATGCCCACTGTGTGGCCCGGTCGCGCCTCGAACGAAATGCCCCTGAGCACCGGTTCGTCGTTGTAGCTGAAATGGACGTCGGTGAACTTGACGGCGCCGGCACTGACCTCCAGGTCTTTTGCTCCCGGCTTGTCCCGGATCTCGGGCACGAGATCCAACACCTCGAACAATCGGGCGCCTGACGTGGTGGCACGTGCGTAGCTGTTGACCATCATGCCCAATTGGCGCACCGGCATTTGCAACATGCCCATGTACGCAAGGAACATGACCAACTCACCCACGGTCATGTTTCCGTCAATGACGCTGAGTCCGCCGATCCACACAATCATCGCCCACACCATCAGAAACACGAAGGTTATGAATGTGGAGTTGCGAACCCAGACGCCTATGGTCGCGTTCGAGAGCGCCAGCGCCTCGTTCGACTTCACGTCGAACTTTGCCATTTCGTAGTCTTCGGCTGCGAAAGCCCTGACGACTCGGGTGCCACCGAGGTTTTCCTCCATTACGGTGGTCAGATCCCCCATCTTCTCCTGCCGCTCCATCCACATCCGGCGCAGCTTCATTCTCGAAACCGATGCTCTCCACGCAACGATCGGCACAAAACTGAGACTGACGAGCCCCAGTTGCCAGTTGGTAGAGATCATCAGGTAGGCGCCCGCGCCGATGAGGATCGACAAGTACAAGGTCCTCAGCATCGCCGTGTTCACGAACATGCGCACGCCCTCGAGGTCCAGGATGCCGCGGGTCAGAATGTCGCCGACGGGCACGCGATCGTGGTAGCTGAAACTGAGGCGCTGAAGCTGCTCGTAGTAGGCCATCCGGAGCTGGTACGCCATGCGTTGGCCTATCGATTCGCCAAGGTACGTGTAGAACATCGAGAAGCCGCCGCGGAACCCGCCCGCCACTATCAGCAAGACTCCCGTCCAGATGAGTTGCGACCGGGCCTCGCCGACATCCATGAGGGGTTCCTTAAGCAAGGTGAGAGCGCCGTCGACCGACTGGCCCAATAGTTGGGGGATCAAGAGCTGAAATACGGCCGCGGTGATAGCGGCGGCGAAGGCGATTCCAAGCCGTAGACGGTGACGCGCCGCCAGACGGACGATTCGCAGAACTACCGCGGCGTTCGGCCGACGGTCAGGGGCCTCGGGACGGGGACGTGGTTCGCCCGCCCCGCGCCCAACTGGAATTGATTGTGTGGCCGCCGTGACTAAATCTCGCTTAGTACTTTAGGAATGCAAAGAACAGTTTCGCGCCGCCGTGTCCCCGACGCACCGTGTTCCCGTTACGTTTTACGTCCCTTTTGGCCTTGTAGGCAAGGCCGGACCTGTGGAAAATCCACGCGCATTGACCCGACGCGGTCCGTCGCGTGAATATGCCGATTGCTAATATACCGGTGCAATCAACTGTTCATGCAACGAATCGTACAGTGCGCTCAGTTTCACATCCGGAACTTAACAGGACCCAGTCAACTCCCATCACCGGGGCAAAACCGATGACGGATGCGGATGCCGGGCAGTCGATTAACCCTTACGGAGTCCGAACGGCCGACCCGCACGACGCTCATGTGTTGGCTACCCTGGAGCAGGAGGCGTTCCCCGAACTCGAACACCCGACCAGGTTTCGGCGCGAGTTGCAGCGCGACAACGCAATGTACTTCGTGGCGAAGAGGCCCTGGACCAGCGCAGAGCGGCGTAACGCCTGGTGGGGCAAGCATCCGTCGGGCAACGACGCTTACTCCAACGGTCTCCTGGCACGGGTCAAGGAAATGGCCTTCTGGTTAACGACTCAAAGACCATCCTTGCTGGGTGGCCAGCGGAACACGGATTACATAGGCGGATTTGCAGGCATTTGGTTCGTCCTGGATGAGGCCCACGTGGTGATCATCGCCAGCAGACCGAGCGAAAGACGGCGGGGAGTCGGAGAGTTGCTGTTGATCGCCTGCCTCGAGTCGGCCCTCCAACGAAACTTGCGTGTCGTCTCGCTGGAGGTCAGGGCGTCCAACAACGCCGCCAGGTCCCTATACCGCAAGTACAAATTTCAAGACACCGGGGTTAGGAAGCGATACTACTCCGGCGTTGAAGACGCGATCATAATGAGCACTCCACCGATTCAGTCCGAACACTATCGGCGGCAATTCCGCACGCTCGTAGACAAGTACACGGCCCGTTGGGGGGAGTCGGCCAGAGCCATTTCCTGATTCGTCCGGACCGGCGAGGCCACTTCAGGCGGCGATCCGGTACTCCCGGCCACAACAGGTCAGTTCTAAAGAAACCCTATGCCACCTACCCTTGTCGGCCAGCGCCTCCCGATCGTCTACGTATTGTCGTTCGCAGCGTTGGTCGCCGTGGCGTGCACAGTCGCGGCCGACACACCCGAAGCTACTCCCACGGCGACCGCAACGGCCCTTGCCGCGGCGACTGCCGACTCATCGGGATATGGCCCTGCGGACGAATCGCCCGGCAAGCCCGACGAAGGCGTACTGCGGATCGCCCAGGGGCGAGACCCGACGAGTTGCGACCTCCCCATGTCGCAGGCTACGAGCTACCAATCTGTCCACCCCTGCAATCCGCTGCTGTCGCAAATCGTCAGGGGTTCGGCGCAGGACCATTCGGTCATAGTGCCCGATCTGGCAATACGTTGGGAGACCTCGGACGACGGTTCAGAGTGGACCTTCACCGTAAGGCCGGACGCCAGTTGGCATAACGGGAGGACTCTCACCTCTGACGATCTGAAATTCAGCCTCGAAAGGATCATCGATCCCCCACCCAAGATGACTATCGGGCGCGGCGGCGTCATTGCGAGATACGTTAGCGCCGTTTCACAAGTAACCGCACCGGATCAGTGGACACTCGCAATTGCAACGGACTTTCCCGCCGCCTCGTTCTTGCCGAATCTGTCGAGCGTCTATGTATCGGTCTTTCCCCGAGCCGAGACCGAAAGCCTCGATCCGCAGTCAATGGCGCAGTTTTCGGGCGTGATCGGCAGCGGACCGTTCACTCCCGGCTCAGTGACGAGGGGCTCGGCTTACAACCTGCTGAAGAACCCCGCATATTACGAACCGGACCTGCCGAAGTTGAACGAGGTCCGGTTTCTTGTCATGCCGAATCCGGCCACACGCATGGCCGCCCTGAGGACCCACGCGATCGACGCCATCGCGATCATCACAGAGCCGGAAGCGCAAGTACTGGAACGGGACTTCGCCGGTCAAATCAACGTGTTCAGATCCCCGCAGGCCGGAGGCAACACAGTTCAACTAAACCTCAATGATTCGCCGTTCGACGATCCGCGGGTCAGGCGAGCCGTCAACCTGGCGCTTTCAAGGCCGGACGCCGATCTCGCGCTGGGCCCGGGGTACGCGGGAGCTATCCTGCCGCCGGGCGGGCCTTGGGGGCTCGTCGAGAGCGAGGTGATGGCGCTGCCAGGTTACGGCGATAAGGAGGCAGAACGCGCAGAAGCGCGGTCTCTGCTTGAACAGGCCGGATACTCAGACGGCCTTGAAGTCCCCATGCTGACGCAGGCCAACCCGTTTTTCCAGACGCTCGCCGACTTCGCCGCGGGGCAGCTCGGACTCGTGGGCATCAAGGCCGAAGTAACGCCCGTGGAGCCGGTCGAATACCAACGCATCATAAGGAGCGGAGAATTCAAAATCATCGGCCACAGCCACTCATTTTCGCTGGACGATCCCGATCCGATTCTCACCGACCACTATACGTGCGGGGGCAGCGAGAACTTCCCGGGCCTTTGCGACCCCGAGCTTGACGAAATGATCGCAATGCAGAGCCGCCTCCTCGATCCGGGGGAAAGAAAGGCCCTCCTGGACGATATTCAACGCAGGATATGGGAGGAGAACGCCAAGATTTGGTTCCAGTGGAGTTCGAGACGCGCTCCGGTATGGGCAAACGTCCACGGATTGGAACCCGGAGGCCCAAGCCTGTACCAGGGAAGACGCCTGGAGCAGGTTTGGATCGAGTGAGCGGGCCGGCCCGCTCGATGAAGTGACCCGTTACCTGGTGCGGCGGGCAGCGCTATCCGCCATCACCATATGGCTCGTGACTCTGATCGCGTTCGTTCTGCTTCGAGTCGCACCGGGCGACGCCGTCCTCGCGGCAATGGCGAGATCGCCCGGCGAGGGCACTCTCAGCGCCCAACAGATGGAAGACCGGCGCGCTGCCCTCGGGTTGGACCGCAGCTACCCCGTCCAGTACTTCGCGTGGATAGCTGGCCTGGCGCGCCTTGACGCCGGCAAGTCGCTGGTTAGCGGCGTTCCAGTGAGTGAAGAGGTGGCCCCTCGAATCGCCGTGACCATCGAGTTGTCCTTGCTATCGCTAGCGCTCGCCGGGGTGACAGGCGCAGTAACAGGCGTTGCCGCCGCCGGCTCGAGGGGCGGACGATTTGACTTTGGCGCCAGTGCCGCGTCCCTCGCAGGACTTTCGGCTCCGGCATTCTGGCTCGGCCTGCTTGTGATCCTGGCGTTGGCGATATGGGCAGACCTGTTCGTCGCTGCAGGCTATAGACCGATCTGGGAAGATCCCGCCGGCAATCTTCTCCGCATGATTCCGGCGGCCGCGGTCATGGCTGTCCGACCGGGAGCGCTGATTTTCAGGGTGGTGCGGACAGCTACTGTCGAGATGCTGGAAAGCGACTTCGTAAGGACGGCGCGAGCAAAAGGCCTTGCCAGAACCAGGATTTTATGGGGTCACGCATTTCGCGCCTCGGCCCTGCCGGGTCTGACAGTACTGGGCGCGCAGTCCGTGTTCCTGCTGAGCGGTTCGGTGGTCATAGAGCAAGTCTTCGGCCTCCCCGGGCTCGGCAGGTTGCTGACCGACGGTGTTCTCTCCCGTGACTATCCGGTGGTCCAGTTCCTGGTGATGCTATTTGGGTTGTTCGCAGTGCTGACCAACCTCGCTGTGGACTTCGCGTACTCGCGCCTCGACCCGAGAGTGAGACTCGCGGAATGACATTGACACAAATGGCGAGACGTACTGCCGCATCGAACTCAGCGAGGGCTGGCCTGACGCTAATGCTGGTCCTCCTGGCCCTGATGCTGTTGGGTCCGCTTGGCAAGGAAACAAGCGGGAGAGGCGACCTCGAAAACAGTTTGAGCGGCCCGTCGCGGTCGCATCCGATGGGCGCCGACCAACTCGGCAGGGACGTCCTGGCACGCGTCTCTGAAGGCCTTCGTGGTTCGCTTATGGTCGGGGCAACGGCTGCTGCGATTTCGGGAATCGCGGGCGGAATTCTCGGCCTGGCGTCTGGATTCTGGCGCGGATGGCCCGACCTGCTACTGCAACGCCTGATCGACGCCCTTATGGCTGTGCCCCTGCTCGTCCTGGCGCTGGCGGTGATCGCAGCAACAGGTCCGACTAGGACGGGCGTCGTTATTGCATTGTCTGTTGCATTCACACCTCTCGTCGTGAGATTGGCCAGATCGTCGGCGCTTACTCTCAGGGAATCGGGATACGTGGAGGCGTCATGGGCTTCAGGCGCTTCCACGTGGCATATCGTGTCCAGACATCTGGCGCCCAACGCGTTCGGCCCGTGGGCCGTGGTGGTGTCGACCCAGGTCGGAGGGGCGGTTCTCGCCGAAGCCTCACTCAGTTTCCTGGGCGCCGGACCGGGCGGCAGCGCCTCGCTTGGCTCACTGCTCGGCGGCGAGGCGCAGACCTATGCGTTCGCCGCGCCGTGGCTGATCATCTGGCCGGGCATCGTTTTGGCCGCCGTGTCGATAGCAGCCATTTTGATCGGAGACGGCCTCGCCCAATCGGTATCCCCCATTTCTATGCCGACAACCAAAACAGGCGCAACGGACTGTTGAAATCTGTCCAATTGGTCCTGCGTATTCGCCGGGGGCCGGGTACGCCGCTATGGAAGAGTTTCGGCTGGCGCGCCCTGAAGCAAGATAATTGACAAGATGGCCAGAAATGCCCCAACGGCGACACCAACGATGAGGGAAGTTCTTTGCGCACTGGCAAAATGCGCGGTACTAGACCACTTCTTACTTTGCCAAGCCAGTTCGTTACCCTTGAAGCCAAAGAAGACAGCCACGAGAATTTGAACCGGGAATGCGAAAGCGACCGGGACACGCAATACATAAAGAACTACGGCTAAGCCGACCGATGCGAAAAGCCCGATCCAAACCTGGTTCATGAGGCTCCAGATCGGGGTGGCCAAGAACGCGCCCCAGTTGAATCCCTTCAGGGATTCCGGCAATTCAGCGCCGCGAACGCCAGACCCGTTCTCGGCAGCCGAACCGGTCGAATTCGGCAACACCTGCGGCCGGACTGATTTCTGGGTGACGACGCTGGCCCGCGGCTCCGGCGTTCGGCGCGGAGGCGCAGGCGGATCTGGCTTTGTGATTCGGCGAGACGTCTGAGGCTGTTCTGCGGCCCGGCTTGGCGACGTGGCCCCTTCCGGTGAGATCCTGACAGCCGATTCCATCGAGTGGCCACAGTTGACGCAATAGAACGCTTGGGCTTCGTTTGCGTCGTTGCACTTGCCGCACGCCGCAAGGCCCAAAGGCGGTGGCTGATCGACATTCGGTCGATAGACGCGCTCCCCGCACCGATCACATATGGAGGCGTTCGGCTCGTTCCCGGTGCCGCAGTGGGCGCAATAGATTGAATTCGTCTGACCGGATGTCATCCCGACATGTCCTGGTTCGTCATCATCGCCGTCGTATTGTACCGTCGCGCCGCAACCCTGGGTGCCGCCGTTAACCTTTCGACGCGGCCGGAATCACAGGCAGAATGACCTTTGACGGCCGGTCACGATCGTGAAAAACGGTGTTGTTCGCCGCGGCGCGCCTGCGGTCGAGGCCTATCGGCTCCCCGGTGTTTGGGTTTACGTCGAAACGCGGGTAGTTGGAACTCGATATATCAAGTCTGATCCGATGGCCGCTGGAGAACACATTGCTCGTTGGATACAGCGTGATCTTTACCTGTACGGGTTCACCGGGTTCGACGAATTCGGCGCGCTCAAATCCATTCCTATAGCGGAGTCTCATGATCGAATCGGTCAAATTGAGATGATAGCCGAATGGGTACCAATTGCTCGGTGGGTAAACGTCAATGAGCTTGGCAGTAAAGTCCGTGTCCGGCGCATCCGTGGCCACCCACAATACGACCTCTATAGGGCCGGTGACTTCGGTTGGCGCATCAAGCGGGTCCGTTTGGAAGACGAGCACGTCGGGACGGGTCCCAAGCGGCAGATACGGAGGGGCGCAGCCGAAAACGTCCGGGCGTTCGACTTGGTCAAATCCTCCGGCGACCATAATGTCGTGCCCTCTTTGCGACCGAGCCGTCAGGGACGGATCGGTGATGCCGGCGGGCATGGGCGCAATCTCCCGGAGGGAGGACACGCTGCCTCCTATCGACGGCACGGGGTTACCGGGGTCGAAGCTGTACGTGGTACTCGATTCGTCCGGCTGCGGCGGGGAAGAATCGAGCGATCCATCTTCGTGCAGGAAATAGTCGGTAAAGCGGGTGCGGGCGAGTGGCCATTCCATCTCGCCCCGCCATTCGCCGCCGTGCATCATGCGGCCGCTGGGCGCGCGGTGCCCAGAACCCCCACCCATAACGAATATCCGCAGGGGCGCATCGTCTTCGATGCCCGTATCCACGCCTCTCATCCAGCGATCGAACCACTTCAGATGAACCATCCTGAAGCTATCCAGGGCAGCCTGGGCGCCGAATTCAATGTCTCCAGAGTAATCCAACTCCGTAGTCGCAGTGCCGTGTGTCCAAGGGCCCATCAGCAGGCGTATTGGGCCGTTCTTCTTTGCCGACAGGTCCTTGAAGTTTTCGACCGAGGCGCGGGCGTACGAGTCGTACCACCCGCCTACCAGGAGAATCGGGACATCCGGGAAGCTGTCGTAGTGTTCCCTGGGATTAACGCTCGGATGTTTCCAGTATTCGTCGTAGTCGGAGTGCCTCAGTAACTCCAAAGCCCACTTTTCATAGGGGGGCACAAGTGCCAGTTGGGTTTGGCCCTTGCGAATCGGCATTCTCGTCAGCCAATCTCCGAACGTCGCAGCTCCGAGATTAAGGGCGGGGGTGACAAAATCCCGGTCCTTGAGTCGTTTCTGGCTGTTCGACGCCGAATGCCAAAACGCCCATGCCAGGAATCGAAGCTCCAGTGCCCCACCCTGTCTGACCGAACTCTCGTGGGCGTTTGACCCGCTCATATTCGGGATCATCGCCGCCAGATTGTCCGGACCCAGCGCGGCCAACGCGGTCTGTGTCCAACTCGCCCACGAACAACCCCATGTGCCGACCAGGCCGGTCGACCAAGGCTGCTGCTTAATCCACTGCATTGTGTCGAAACCGTCTTCAGCCTCGGGGAACAGGAAATTTACGTCCCCGCCGGATTCGAAACATCCTCGGCAGTCCTGGACCACGATCGCGTAGCCTCGTTCGGCGAACCAGTGCGCGTCCCCGGAGGACAACTCGACTTCGGTCTTGTTGTAAGGAGTCCGCTGGAGGAGGGTAGGCAAAGGACCGGGCAGAGGGCGCCCGTCACGCGCAGGCAGATACACGTCAGTCGACAGCAAGACGCCGTCTCTGGCGGTGATCTTCAGTCCTTCGGTCAGGTCGACGTCGTATTGAGGGACCGAAGGTGTGGCGGCTAGGTCGATGGGCATTGGCTGCATAAATTCCCCCGAGGGATTATGTTGTCGGGAATTCTCCGTCGCTATTACAGGTTGGACACGTCCAGATCGAGCGCTCCGAGGACGTCTTCCAATTCTGCGCGCGTCGCGTCGTCGATGTCGGGTGAGGGCCTGCGTACTGCGGGCACGTCGAGGAAACCGCGCCTGGCCATGATGTGCTTTCGGATGGACAGTCCAATCCCCGGCTGGTTCTCGTACCGAATTAACGGCAGCCATCGGTAGAAGATGCCGCGGGCGCCCTCCACGTCACCGGCGGCATGGCGGCGATGGATAGCCACGAGCACTTCGGGATACGCGAAACCTGTCATCGTCCCGACGGCCCCGCGTTGGAGCTCTTCGAGCAGGAATCCTCCTCCCATACCGCCGAATATGCCCATGCGGTCTCCGGTCAGGTCCAGAACCCGGGTTACCTTGGGCGGCGTTGGGGGATCTTCGAGCTTGAGATACTTTGCCCCGGGAAGCTCGCGGTTGAGCCGTGCGATGAAAGCAGGGTCCATATGCACGCCGGTCTGTTCAGGGAGATCCTGGACCACGATGGGAATGGCGGTCGATTCCTGAATCTGAGCGTAATAGCTGAACGTGGACTCGGGATTGGGTTTCGCCAACCTCGCCGGCGAGGCCATCACCGCAGTTGCCCCTGCCGCCTCGGCCTCGCGCGCCCGCTCTGCGATTACTTGTTCGCTGTCAGAGCTGATCCCTACTGTCACGGTCAAACTGCCGGAATCAGCGACAACCGCTTCTAAAACTCGTGACCTTTCCGCATCGGTCAATCGATGCGCTTCCCCCATTACCCCCAGGCACACCACCCCGCGGCACCCGGCAACCTGCGCCGCGCCGAGGAGCCGGGGAAAGGGGTTAACGTCCAGATGACCTTCCCTTGAGAATGGTGTCGGTAGCATGAAGTGGATGCCGTTCAGAGTTACGTCGCCGCCCATAGGTCTCACCTTGTTGATCCAGAGTCGTTGAATTGACCTGCTATGTTGCGGTTCAGAGGCTGACGGGCGCAACCCGCGCCGCAAAATTTCGCAACTTTGACGCTATCTCTGCCACATTGATAAACTGCCAAAATGCAGTCAAAGCTTGAATACTGTTCATGTTGTGGACCGTAGGGCACGGTTTTGACACATCGCGACAAATTCGGCCACACACCAGAAAATCGGCGCGGGGCCACTTTTTTAACGGGCATAACTTGTAACTGGACCGGGATTCCGGACAGTTTCTGCGCAATTGAACGCAATCCAGACTGCGACGTCAGACTACACAGGCGGGCAGGGAGGCAGGATTGACCACGACAGCCAAACGTTCCACGGCCGGTGAAAAATGGACTCCGAATCCAGCGGGAAGACGCGTACTGCCCATCCTGCCGGAGGAGATCGAAACCTTCGAACAGGAGGTGGAGCGGTTCCGGGCCGGCGAGTGGGACACCACTGAGTTCACCCGGTTCAGACTGCGCCAGGGCATATACGGCCAGCGGCAGCCCGACACGCAGATGATACGGATTAAGGTCCCATTCGGCGGCTTGACTGCGGACCAGATGGACGCTTTGGGGCAGATTTCCGATCGATTCGCGCCTTTGAAAAAAGGACACTTGACGACCCGCGAAAATGTCCAATTCCACCACGTGCCGTTGCCGGAAACCCCGGAGGTCCTGCGGACCCTGGGCGATGTGGGTCTGACCACACGTGAGGCTTGCGGTAACACCGTTCGTAACGTCGTGGCCCCTCCAGAGGCCGGTGTGGCGAGCGACGAGGTGTTCGACGTAACGCCCTACGCCGGCGCGTACGCACGCTACTTTCTGCGGCACGCCACTACCCAGAACATGCCGCGCAAGGTTAAAACTGCGTTCTCAGGATCCGAAAACGACGTCTCGATAACCGCTATTCACGACGTCGGGTTCGTAGCCCGCATCAGGGACGGCCAAAGAGGCTTCAAGATAGTGGTCGGTGGTGGTCTGTCGATCATGCCCCGGATGGCCGACACGCTCTACGAATTTGTCCCGGTCGACGAATTTCTGAAGATTTCGGAAGCGTGCCTGAGGATTTTCAACAGGTCCACTGAAGAGCGAAAAAGCCTGATGAAGGCTCGCATCAAGTTCCTGATCGCCCGTGAAGGGATCGAGGAATTCAGGCGATTGGTTGAGCTCGAACTCGAGGGCGAGTGGGCAAAAAAGAACGTCGATCTCGACACGCTCCTGTTCGTCGAAGAAGAGGAGATCGACGCGCCCGGGCCAGCGGCGGATTGCACGCCCGAACCGGCGAACGACGATTCGTACGAACGATGGAAGCGAGAGAATACGAGCCCGCAACGCCAGCCCGGCTTCAACCTTGTCTACGTGCGAGTTGAGCGCGGCGACATTTACGCCGAACAGTGGTCGCCACTAGGCGATATCGCGAGAAACTTTGGGGGCGGACGGGCACGCATCGACCAGCAGCAAAATCTGATTTACAGATGGGTTCGTAATGAGGCGCTATACGACGTCTATCTGAGGCTCAGGGACCTGGATATGGCGGCGGCTGGCCGTGAGACGATCCGCGACATTGTCACCTGCCCGGGAACCGACTCCTGCAAACTCGGAATCACCTCCTCGATGGGCTTGAACAAGGCTCTGGGCACGGTCATCGACACGCTCGACACAGACGACAGGCACATCAGGAAAATCCACATCAAGGCCAGCGGATGCCCCAACTCATGTGGCCAGCACCACATCGCCGACATAGGCTTCCATGGCGCCGTAATGAAGGGAAAGGGAGGCCAGGTGCCTGCCTACGAGTTGTTCCTTGGCGGGAAGTACGATGATGGCGATGTTCGGGTGGGCCAGCGCGTCAAGGCGCGGGTTCCAGCCCGTTTCGCGCCGCGCGCGCTCACTTCGGTCCTCGACTACTACCGGGACAACCGTGACGATGACGAACCGTTCGCCAGTTTCGTCGAACGCGTCGGCACAGCGCCCTTCGAAGAGATGTTCCGCCCCTATAAACAAGAGGTTGGACCTCTCGACAGGGAAAACATCGAGAGCTACATGGACTGGGGCAAGACGGCCCTTTACAAGTTGGAGCGCGGCGAGGGCGAGTGCGCCGTCTAGGAGCGCGCATCCCTAACAGCGAATAGGGGAATCCCGTTCCGAAAAGGACCGGGGCAGTCGAAAAATTCTTCGTTCTGTTCGGAGGAAGCCCAGGTAAAGGCGAGGAACCCGCCAGTCCTTCGGTACGGTGGGCCTATCGGTTCCCGCGTCTGAACCACCTGCGTATTAGACCGGGCCGGACTTCCTGAAAGTCGATCACTTTACCGTCCTCGCGCGATGGTTCGGTCCTCTGTCCGCGCCACCAAATCTCAGTCTGTTCGTCAGTGCGAACCTGAGGACCGGTTTTTTGGCGATCCTTTACCGACATCCAATATCCGGCGGCAAAAAGGCCCGCTCCCAGAATAGCGAGCGGCAGCGTTAGACCTCCTCGAATAAATCCTGCCGCAATGAGGGTTACCAGACCCAGCACGACGAGATGGCCGGATTTGACTCCAATACGGCCGATTCGGGACACCGTGCGCGTCGGCCTCGGAGCGGCGACTTTCAAGGGCGTTTTAACTTCGTCCTCCGCAAGTATCTCCTCGATCTCACGCCGAACCCGATCGCCTGGTTCTCTGGGTCTCTTCTGCAACTGTGTTCCTCCAGCAAGGCGTGCCGCGCCGTTCCAGATCGCATTCTGGCCTGTTGGGCGGCAAACCGACGATATTCAACTATTGCCCGCGAGGTGATACCCGTAGCGTCCCGTCTAAGCAAGGACCAATCGCAAGTCGAATTCAGAGATGACCATGCCTCGGGGTTTCCCATTCGTAGTATCGTGCGCAACCTATTTGAAGCGGTCACCTGGGGCAGAAACAGTAAGCTAAATCAGGTTACGCGGATCAATATGGTTGCTTATCCTCGGCGACTTGCAAGCTGGGACGAGCACTCGCAACCTGCATCGTATCGCGAGGCTGAACTCGCCGCTCGATATCCTTCGCCGACTCGATCTCCGCCACCCGTAACTCAAACATCTTCTGAAGATTCAGCCAGATCTGTGGTGTGGTACCCAGGTAGCGAGACAGGCGCAGAGCCGTATCGGCGGTTACCCCGCGCTGGCCCTTGAGAATCGCGGAGATTCGGTTAGCAGGCACGCCCAGCGCTCCAGCCAGCGCGTTGGCAGACAGGCCAAGCTCCTCAAGCTCTTCGCCCAATATTTCTCCCGGGTGTACCGGTCGCATCCCGTTTTTCACGCTCATTTCAACCTCCTCAACGGTGGTAATCTACGATCTCTACGTCATACGGGCCATTTTGGCTCCAGCGAAAACAGACGCGCCACTGGCGATTGACCCGTATGCTGTACTGCCCTGATCGGCCAGCTGAGAGCGATTCCAACCGATTACTGGGTAGACCTCCAAGGTCCTGCAATGTTGCTGCGGAGTCCAATACAGTAAGCCGCCGCGTCGCCTGATCGGCGAATCCCTGGAACGCGCGAACGAAATGCCCTTCGTAAAACCGCCTCGTCGCTCGATCCCTGAATCCTTGAATCATTATACGCTTTACGTAAAGAGTACACCACTTCCCTGACCCTGTGGAAGAGTCGGGCACAATTCTTCAAACGGAAAAAGGTCTTCCGGTTGGACGAGGCCTTTAACCAAGTTAATCAACGGGCCACGAATGTATGGCCAGGTGAATCGACACCACACATACCCCTCCCGCCCAATGGGAAACGGCTAGCTGGTGGAACGGTCCACCGGGAGCCGGGTATAACCGCCCTGACTCAGGTATTCAGGCCGGGCTCAGAACTGTCGTAGTCGTAGTCGTAGTTGATCGGGATGAATTCCTGCTGATCGTCCGGCACCTGATCTTCAGGGAAGATGGCGTTAACTGGGCAAACAGGTTCGCACGCCGCGCAGTCAATGCACTCGTCCGGGCTGATGAACAGTTGCCGGTCACCCGGCTTTGAGTAGATACAGTCGACGGGGCACACATCGACGCATGCTCCGTCCATCACGTCCACGCAATCTTTTGCGATGATGTAAGTCATCCGGCGACCTCTCCAAGCGCTGCCAGCATCAGGAGCGCGAAATCATCCAGTCTGAGTCCGACGGCAGATTATACGTAACCGGCTAGTCACCGTGCAGGGCTCTGCAACCGGCACTAACTGTTAACCACCCGAGCAGCCGCAACCGCCACCACCGCAGGCACATCCACCAGCGAAGTTCGGATTCGAGATCACGAATCCGGAACGCTGGAATCCTTCTACGTAGTCGATGCTTGAACCATCGAGCAGTGGCGCGCTATCCTTGTCGATCAGCGCCCGAACTCCGCCAGCCTCAACGGTCCGATCATCTTCGCCAGCCTCTTCTTCGAGCCCGAACACGTACTCCACTCCCCCGGCAGGGCTTTGGGTCACTGCGATACGCAAGTAAGACCCCACGGCATCTTGCTCTTTTAGGACCTCTGACAGCTTGGTCGCGGCAGCTTCAGTGAATGCCACGATTTGCTGATTCTCGATGACCATCAAGCCCTCCCGGCGTGGGAAATCGGCGCAGGCGCGTCGTAGTCCCGCTGGACTCTGTGAGTTATTCGGCAGAGATCATTCTACTTGATGACGGGCCGAAGCTGGCAAACGACCTGGACGGCGTCAATTTCGCGGCGCCGAAATCGCATTTCGTACGAATTGGGCTTTCGACTCTCCGATTTAGTATGTATTATTGCGAATAAGGGTGGCTTAACGATTCATGTTCTGCGAATTCCGCCACCAGATCAAAAACCTTAGATGTCGCATCCGACCAGCGATGACCGCCCCAGACGGTTAACCCGGGTAGATTTCCGGCGAATCCTTGGCCAACGCGACTTGAGAATGGAGAACCATGGACGATCTCGACCGCAAAATCATCAACATTCTCGGGCAACGCGGCAGGGCACCCAATGCTCACATAGCACGGGACGTAGGCGTCAGCGAAGGCACAGTGAGACGCCGGCTCAAGCGCCTCATCAACGAAAAAATTATCACTGTAGTGGCCCAGCCGGACCCTCGAAAACTGGGTTACGAATCCGAAGCGCTAATAGGCGTGCAGGTCGATCCCGACAAGATTGATGCAGTCGCCAATGAGATTTCCAAACTGACCGCGACCAGGTGGGTGGCAGTCACGACCGGCACTTACGATGTCTTTGCGTGGGCCACGTTGCCAAACGCCGAAACATTGGGACGATTCCTGCGGGACCAGGTAGGCACCATTGGCGGCGTCCGCCGAACGGAGACTTTCGTCAACCTCGCCGTTGTGAAGAGGTCTGCCGGAATACCGGTGTGAGTCGGTCGAGCCTTCGCACTCCGGGGCGTCAGTTCGCTTAAACCCGCTGAACAGGCCTTCGATCCCTTACCGCGTCGGCAGATCCTTTTAAGTCGGTCCTGTAACCGATTCGTGGCGGCGCAATAGGGAGGGAATGTCTTTTGCCCTCTCTAGACCAACACAAAACTCGACAGATCGGCTTGTTCAGCCGCGTGGCCGGGGAAACTCGCCGCTAGTTCCGGGTAGAAGAGAGAACATGTACAAAAACAGGGACTGCGGCGCGCCCCGCAGCCACGACGAAGGCGACGAAATACAGGTCGCTGGGTGGGTGCATCGGAGGCGAGACCACGGCTCGCTGATATTCATCGACCTCAGGGACCGGTCGGGCGTCCTCCAGGTCGTGATCAACCCCGAGGTTTCGCCAGAAGCCCACGCGCTCGCCGGCGAGCTGCGTTCTGAGTGGGTCATACAGGCCACCGGAATCATCCGCCGAAGGCTGACAGGCGCCGAAAACCCAAACATCCCGACCGGCGATGTCGAGTTGGCAGCCTCCGATTTGCGGGTTCTTGGCCCAGCGAAGACACCGCCCTTTGAAGTCGACGACAACGTCGACGTGGACGAACTTCTTCGTCTGACCTACCGGTACATCGACCTGCGGCGGCCCGCTATGCAGAAAAAGTTGCGGCTGCGCCACGAGACGACACGAATCATTTGGGACCACCTTGGGGAACATGGGTTCGTCCACGTCGAGACGCCAATCCTGATCAAGAGCACTCCGGAGGGCGCGCGGGACTACGTGGTGCCAAGCCGGGTACAACCCGGGAAGTACTACGCGCTTCCGCAGTCGCCGCAGCAACTCAAACAACTCCTCATGGTTTCCGGAGTGGAACGATACTTCCAGATCGCCCGATGCTTCCGCGACGAGGACCTGCGGGCGGACAGGCAACCCGAACACACGCAACTGGACCTCGAAATGAGCTTCGTGCATCAGGAAGACGTGCTCAGTCTTGTCGAAGGCCTTTACCGCCGCATCACCGCCGAGACTCGGCCTGGCGCAAAAGTTGAGGCGCAGTTCCCGCGTATATCGCACCGAGATGCCATCGATCGTTTCGGCACAGACAAGCCTGACATGCGTTTCGGCCTCGAACTTGCCACCCTAACGGACGCGGTAGCCCACAGCGGGTTTCGCGTTTTCGAGTCAATGGCTGCATCCGGAGGCGCCGTTCGCGGATTCGCCGCACCAGGATGCGCCGGGTATACCCGCAGACAGACAGATGAACTGATCGGCATTGCCCGGAGCAGCGGCGCGCAGGGTCTGATACCGGTCGCGTTGGCCGAAGGCGCTGATGCCGCGAACCTGGCCGTCGATGACGTCCGTTCGCCCATCAAGTCACATGTTTCAATTGACGTGATCGCGGAAATCGCACGCCTCACCGGCGCCAGCCCCGGTGACCTGATTCTGATCGTGGCGGGGGCGACAAAAACGGTGAACGCTGCACTGAGTAACCTGCGGAACGAAATGGGCCGCCGTCTGAGTCTGACCGATCCCGACGATTTCAGATACGCATTCGTTACGGACTTTCCGCTGTTCGACTACGACGATGAAATCAAGCGGTGGGTCCCTGAACATCACGTATTCTCCGCCCCACAGCCAGGTCACGAGGACTATCTCGAGACGGACCCCGGAAGGGCCCTCGGCCAACTTTTCGACCTCGTCTGCAACGGCTGGGAACTTGGCAGCGGCAGCATTCGCATACATGACCGGGGCGTTCAGGAACGCGTATTCAAAGTCATCGGTTACAGCGCGGAAGAGGTCGACTTGCGCTTCGGACACTTGCTCAAAGCGTTCGAGTACGGCGCGCCACCGCACGGCGGCATGGGCCTTGGACTCGACAGGCTGATCGCAGTCCTCGCAGGGGAAGATTCGATAAGGGAAGTGATCGCCTTCCCAAAGACACAAACCGCGGTCGATCCGCTCTTCGACGCGCCTGGTCCCATATCCGAAGAACAACTCAACGAACTCCACATCCGGCCCGTCAAATGAGGGCCATGGACCGAGCCGCGGATGCCACCAACCAGAATTGACGCGTCGCTTTTCGGGACTGCGCGATACAATATAAAAGTTGTCGCAACTAAAACCCGCCTCAGCGTCTGGCAGTCCAAACCGTAGGAGCCGTTCTTGAAAATCACTCGTGAGGAAACGCCAGACCGACAGGCCATCCTTCACATTGAGGTCGACAATGACCGGCTGGACGACTACATGCACCGCGCCTATCAGCGGTTAGTCCAGCGCACCAACATCCCCGGTTTTCGGCGAGGAAAAGCCCCGCGGGCGCTTGTCGAGCGATTCGTCGGCCGCGACTACATGCTGGATGAGGCCCTCGAAGGGCTCGTCCCCGCTGTGATCAGCGACGCGGTACGAGAAGAGGAACTTGAGCCGGCCACCACCCCCAGGGTATCGATTGTCGAGCGCGAACCAACCGTAAAGCTGGACGCAACAATCGCCCTCCGCCCTGAAGTGAAATTGGGCGATTACAACTCGATCAAGTTTGACGACAAGCCAGAGGCGGTCCCCGAAAACCAGGTGGACGAGTCCATAGAGCGCATTCGAGACTTCCTAACGACATTCAGTCCGGTCGAACGTGCTGTCGAGTTGGGAGACATGGCCACGCTCACAGTCAATGGCGCCGTGGACGGGCAGCCGTTAGTCGATTTAGCAAACACACGGATTCCCGTCGAGCATGATAACGACCGAATATTGCCAGGGTTTTCGGAGGCCATAACCGGCATGAACCCCGGGGAGGTTAGGGAATTTGAACTGCCGGTGCCCGAGGACTATCGGGATGCGGAATTCTCAGGCAAGACCGCCGTGTTATCGGTCGAATTGCTGAGCCTGGAGGAGCCCAACCGACCACCTCTCGACGACGAACTTGCGAGGAATTTCGACCCGGAACTGGAAACGCTTGATGCCTTGCGCTCCCAACTCCGGACGAATCTTGAAGAAAGGGCCGAGAATGAACTCCGGCGATCACTCGAGGAAAGGGTGGCCGACGCCCTCGTAGAAGGGGCGGAGATCAAGATGGCGCCGCTGCTGGTCGAGCACGAGACCGAACACATGCTGAGCGAACAGCAGGAATCGTTGTCCAAACACAACCTCAGCCTCCAAAACTACATCCATAGCCTTGGGCAAACCACCGACGATTATCTTGAAAACGCGCGATCGAACGCGGAAACGCGGATGAAGCGCTCGTTGGTGATCGAAGAATTAGCGAACGCCGAAAACATTGAAGTCACGGACGAGCAGGTTTCGGAAGAGATCGAACGAATCCGCCAAAATGGGCAGGAAAACCCCGATCCGGATTCTGACGAAACCAGGGACGCCGTCAGGCGGATGCTCAGGCGAAGAGCCGCGATGGACAGGGCTGTGGAAATTGCCCGCGACGAAAAAAGCCAACTATGGACACCTTCCGCCAGCGGCCCGGAAACCGCGCCGCCACCCGAGGCTGCCGGTAGCACGGCGGTAGAGACTTAGCCAATTTGCTTGACTGTTCCGGACCCAACCGGGACGGCCAGTGTGGAAAAGGAAAAACACATGGCGATGCAGCCGGAGAACATAATCCCGATGGTGATCGAACAAGGCGCCAGGGGCGAGCGCGCGTTCGACATTTACTCCCTTCTCCTCAAGGAGCGAATCGTCTTCCTCGGCACGCCGATATCGGACCAGGTAGCCAATCTGATCGTGGCTCAGCTTTTGTACCTCGCCAGAGAAGACCCCGAGAAAGACATCAGCCTCTACCTGAACTCTCCCGGCGGCGTGGTCACCTCGGGATTCGCGATAATGGACACGATGGAACACATCCCGTGCGATGTTTCGACCATCTGCGTCGGCGCGTGCGCCAGCATGGGCACTGTTCTCCTGGCAGCGGGCCAGAAGGGCAAGCGGTTCGCTCTTCCGAACTCCACGATTCACATGCATCAGCCGCTCGGCGGCGTGCAGGGCCAGGCATCCGACATCGAGATTGCGGCAAGGGAGATACTGAGGCTGCAAGACAGGCTGAGGCAACTCATCTCAGACAAGACAGGACAGCCATACGAACGTGTGGCAAGAGATACCGACAGGGACTACTACCTGACTGCCGAGCAGGCCGTCGAATACGGCCTTATAGACGAAGTATTGCGCGCCAAACCGGAATCGGCGAATGGCGCTTCACAAGCTAGCTGAGCCCTCCGCTATCGTATCGACGCCGCCAAAAATATTCCGATAACGGACAAATCATGACCACCTCATCCACACCCAAGGACGGCAACGGTTCAGAGCGGTACGCCTGTTCATTTTGCAACAAGCAACAGGATGAGGTCAGGAGGCTGATAGCCGGGCCGTCCCGGATATACATCTGCAACGAGTGCGTCGACCGCTGCCAGCAGATCCTCACCGGCCAGAACCCCGAGGCACCTTCTCCAGCCAAACCATCAACCTCAGCCAGAACATCGAGTCCGACCAAACCATCGACACCAGCCAGAACTCCGAATCCGGCCAAACCATCAACGCCGCGTGACATATTTGAGCAACTGAACGACTACGTGATAGGCCAGCAGCGCGCCAAAAGGGTCATAAGCGTCGGCGTTTACAACCACTACAAACGCCTATGGCTCGGCGCGGAACACTCCGACATAGAGTTACAGAAAACGAACATTATGCTTGTTGGGCCCACTGGCTCCGGCAAGACCCATTTGGCGCATACGTTGGCGAAGATCCTTGACGTGCCGTTCGCTATCACCGACGCCACTTCCCTGACCGAGGCCGGCTACGTGGGCGAAGACGTGGAAAACATACTGCTCCGCATCATTCAGGACGCCCATTTCGACATGGCACGCGCCGAGCAGGGCATCATTTACATAGACGAGATCGACAAGATCGCCCGTAAGGCAGCAAACCCGTCGATAACGCGGGACGTGTCGGGCGAGGGCGTCCAGCAGGCCCTCCTCAAGATTCTCGAGGGCTCCAAGGTCAACGTGCCGCCCCAGGGCGGGCGAAAACACCCTCACCAGGAGTTCATTCAGATAGACACATCGAACATCCTGTTCATACTCGGCGGTACCTTCGACGGCCTCGAAGAGGTTCTGCAGAGCCGCCTACTGAAGGACCGTTCGACGATGGGATTCGGCTCGCCCGGCCTATCACCGGGATCTGGCGACGCAGTAGCTCCCGGCTTAACGGCAATCGAGCCGTCAGACCTCATCTCTTACGGCTTCATACCCGAGTTCGTGGGGAGGATTCCGTTAGTGGTGGGGCTTACGGACCTGACGCATGACGAATTGATCAGCGTGCTCACCGAGCCCCGAAATGCGCTTGTCAAACAGTATGAGGCGCTCTTTGCATTCGATGGCGTGGAGCTCGAATTCACCAGGGAGGCGCTGGAAGCTACGGCGAAACTCTCCAGGGAGCGCAAAGCGGGCGCTCGGGGACTGCGGGCAATAGTCGAAGATACGCTCGTCGACATCATGTACGAGATACCCTCCATCAAAAACGTGGCCAAATGCACGATATTGCCAGAGACGATTACCGATGGCCGTTGGCCTCTTCTCATAGACGAGTCAGGCAAACAGATGAACGATCTTTTGCCGGCCGACCGTACGGCGGCTTGATGCGCGTCAGAGACGGCAACGAATCAGGCCCCGGCGCAAGATTCGTTCGTCTCACTTAGACCGAACCGGCTCGCCCCACAGCCCGTTCTACCACCTCTGTGAGGTCAATTGGAACGCCTCCTCCACTTGCGGCGAGTTCCAGATCGAACAAGCCGTCAGCCACGGCGCACAGCGTCTCCGCGAGCAACGGCCGTTCTCTGAGCAGTCCCGCCTCCCTTACCGCCCGGAACAACGGCAATTCCTCGCCCTGGTCCTTCCTGAGCCCACTCAATTCAAGGCCCGCGATCGCGTCCCAGTGGGAATCGAATTGCGGGCCCCTGATGGCGTAGGAGCAGTACGAGAGCACAGGCCCCCCGTCAACATCTTCCGTTACGAGGTGGACCATCGCGCCGTTGCGGTCAGCCCGCTGTTCGATCAGATCCCAGATCACTTTGTTCCACATGCCTGCGGGGCCGGTCGGGAGGGCCGGGTGCACGTTGATCATCCTGAATACGCGGCACAGCACCGGAGCGATCAGCATATATCCGGCGTTGACCGAAAGGTCCGGTTCGTGTTCCTTCAACAGATCGGCGGCGGCCAAGTCGAATGAATCCCTCAATTCGGGCCAGGGGCGGTTTTCGTGATCCCGCCGAAAGCGGCGGGACGACAGCGTGACCAGGTCAATACGCCTGGACTCAACAAAGTCCATGAAACGATCGGAGCCCGCCGCCTCGCCTCGTTCCCTGTTGCAGAACACGAAATCTATCGATGCATTAAGACGGTCGACGCGAATCGCATCGAGGGCCGCTGTGAGCAATCCAAGCGAGCCTTGACCCCGGCCTGTCGAAAACCAGCCCAGTTTGAGCGGGCGGCGGGGCGATTCTGTCAGCCTCATGTCCGCTGGCTCTGGTCTATGCACTCAATTGGGGCGGTCATTGCGCGCTGATGACGTTGAGCGACGCGTCAAGCGTCTGGCGGCACATCATCGTCGTACTCGCTCTCATCCGGGACCAGGGCCATCTGATCCGAAAACCGGGACTGGAGGTGAGTAATCTTCAACTCGGCGGAACTAAGCAACTCATTGCACCGGGATGCCAGGCGCATGCCTGACTCGAACAGTTTGGTCGCCTCATCCAGCGTCAGATTGCCCTCTTCCAGCCGGCGGACCGCGCTTTCAAGCTCCCGCAGCGACGCCTCGAAGGTCTTAGAACGACTCCTGGGACCGTCATCCTTGTCTTGTGAGTTTTTCACCATACCCGGGCGTTTGTCTCCTGGAGCGACATTGTAGTTTCGGACCACATCGCGCCGCTGTGTGTTGTCATATCAGTGCCTTACGAATTTCGTCTGACAACCTTCGCTTCGGCGTCCACATCGCCGTCACTGAACGTAATCGACATCAGGTCTCCGGGATCGATGCCTTCGACCCCGGTCAGAACTGAGCCGCTCTCCGATCGGACCATAGCGTAACCGCGTCCAAGAATCTTCGCAGGGCCGAGAGCGGCAAGTTGAACCTCCAGAGTGTGGAGGTCTGCCCTCTTTGCCTCCAAAACTCTCCCGACAGCCAATCCAGCCGACCTCAACATCGAGTCGATTTGCTGTCTCGGTGTCCTGGTGTCTGGAACTCGCATCCCTAGCCGGTCGATATGCTGCTCCAGGGCAATCCTTGCATCTCTCAATTGGGTTACCAGTCTCGACTCCATCGAATATGCCGCGCCGGCGACCCGCGCAGCCAGGTCCATCACGTTGGGAGTGGCCATTTCGGCCGCGGCTGACGGCGTGGGCGCTCGAACGTCGGCCACGAAATCGGCAATCGTCACATCGGTCTCGTGGCCCACAGCGCTTACGACCGGAATACGGCTGGCAAAGATTGCCCTCGCCACCTGTTCCTCGTTGAATGGCCACAAGTCCTCGAGCGACCCTCCACCCCTGGCCAGTATGACAAGGTCGATGCCCGTTTCGGTATGGAGAGTTTCAAACGCTCCGACCAACTCAGGCGCAGCGCGCTCACCCTGAACCGCCGAAGGGATCACGACCACTTCGACAAGGGGGTAGCGACGGGAAAGGACGTTCAGAATGTCCTGGATAACGGCCCCGGTCGGCGACGTGATAACTGCAATCCGGCCAGGGAATTCCGGGAGCGGCCGCTTCCGGCCGGGATCGAACAGTCCTTCAGCGTTCAGCCGGGCCTTGAGTTCCTCAAATGCCTGCTGCAACGCTCCCTGCCCCGCCGGGCGGACAGAATCGGCATATAGCTGCACGTCGCCTCGCGCAACGTACATCGAGATGCGCCCGCGGATTACCGCCTGCGCGCCATCCTGAAGAAACCGGCCGCCGCGGCCGGAACGAAACATCACGCAGTTCAGTGATGCCCGCTCGTCCCTGAGCGTGAAGTAATGGTGACCTGAGCCGGGTTTACGATGATTCGCTACTTCGCCAACGACCGTAAGGTCGGAAAGCAGCGGGTTTAATTCGAGGTATTCCTTGAGGTGCGCGGAAACCTCAGACACCGTATAGGCGGACTCACTCCATTCGTTTGCAAGTGTCGAGAGGTTCTTGGACGCCATGGCAGGCTCGATATTACGTGCTCAGGCTCGCGTCGGGATCACCGGCGCTTGCAGGCCGGGCCCCGTCAGGCAGTTAAAGAGGCTATGAGTTTCAGGGCCCGTGCAGGGGTGAGCTGCGTTATACCTTAACCGACGCGCTCAAGATAACCGCCGTTGCGCGTATCGACCTTGATGGAATCACCGGCGTTGATGAACAGTGGCACCTGAAGTGTCAGTCCGGTAGACGTCGTGGCCGGTTTGGTCGCGCCGCTCTGCGTATCGCCCCTCAATCCCGGCTCTGAGTGCTTGATGGTGAGATTCACGGCGGCCGGCAATTCCACTTGTACCGGGTTGTTCTCGTAAATCAGCACCTCGATAGTGTCCCCCTCCACCAGGTACTGCAGGTAGTCGCCGAGCAGTTCCTCGGTAACCGGGAACTGTTCGTACGTCTCGTTATCCATGAAGTAAAACAGATCGCCGTCCCGATAAAGGTATTGCGACATCCTGCGTTCGGTCTGCGCGACGGTCAATTTCTGGTTACCCTGCACCTTGCGCTCGTAGACGTTGCCGGTCCTGATCTGGCGTACCTTCATCGTCAAGGTCGGGGGCGCTTTTGGCGCCTGGCGGTGTTGCCAGTCCAAGATGGAATACAACTCTCCGTCCAGAATAATGGTCATATTCCGTCTAATTTCGCTCGATGAAATAGTCATCGGTAGGGTTGCTCCTCGTTGCTGGCCTTCAATCACATCGCCAGGCGGGGTGATCGATCATTTTCAAATTGGGGTTATTTGGGGTCAGGGCGACAGTTTTCGCGCCTTGCTCAGGACTCGGGCCTTTCCCTGTTCCAACACCACGACGTCTTCAATTCTCACACCGCCCCAGCCTTGCAGATAGATGCCCGGCTCGATGGTGAACACCATGCCGTCCTTCAATTCGCCTTTGCTGTTTGGCCCGACACCGGGGTTCTCGTGCACCTGCAGACCCACGCCGTGCCCCAGGCTATGCCCAAAGTCATCCCCGTGGCCTGTCTCCTGAATCACCTTGCGCGCAACCAGGTCGGTCTCACCGCCGGTCATACCGGCTTCGACCAGTTCTATGGCCGCGAGCTGGGCGCTCAGGACGATGTCGTAGATCCGTCTGGTCTTGTCATCGGCCTTGCCGAGCACAATCGTGCGGGTCAAGTCGCTACAGTAACCCTGATAGCGGGCGCCCATGTCCACCACGACGGTTTGGCCTTCGCGAAGCACCGTATCGCCGGCCCGATGATGGGGACGAGCGGCGTTGGGCCCGGCCGCAACGATTGTATCGAAGGAAATCGACTCGGCGCCGCGACTTTTGACCGCCCGTTCTATTCGCTCAGCCACCTCTATCTCGGTCATACCTGTGAGATTTCGTCGGAAACTTCGTCAAAGGCCTCATCGCCAATTTCGATGGCCCGGGACAGCAGGCCGAGCTCGTGTTCATCCTTGACCGCTCTCAGATCGAGGGTCAGTCCGGTGGTAGATTCAAGTGCTGTCTCTGTTCCCTTGTCATTGAACGCTTTCCGAAAGCGCTCGAACTGCGACACCGTAACGTCGTCCGCCTCGAATCCTAGCTTTTTCACCCCGAACTCAGCGCACAAGCCCGGCAGCCAGTCCAACTTGCCGGAGATCCGGTCTATCCGATAGTCGGGCGCCTGTTGGGCCGCCTGCTCCGTGTACCGAAAGTCGGTGGTGAGAACAGCGCTGTCTCTCGTGATGAAGAGGTACCCTGCCGTTCCGACGAACCCTGAAAGGTAACGGCGGTTGTCGGGGTCTGAGATGAGCAACCCGTCAATGCACTTCTCCTCGATCGCAGCGCGCAGGTTGTTCAATCGTTGCCCGGTCATGTGGCCACCGTTCCCGAACAATTACGTCGGGCGATTCGATCAGCCATTCGATTGGGCAACCAGGAAATCGAGCGCGTAGACGTATCCCCGCCAACCCAGCCCTGCGATCTGGCCGGCTGCGTAGGGCGCGATCACCGAGTGACGCCGGAACTCCTCGCGGCCGTGGATATTGGAGATATGAACCTCTACGACGGGCAGCGAGGCGTCCAGCAAAGCATCCAGAATCGAGTACCCGACTTGAGTCAAGGCGCCGGCGTTGATGATGAAACCCGCAGCGTCGCCCGAATTCTCCTGGATGAAGTCGACAATGGCCCCTTCGTGATTCGACTGGAAGAATGACGCTTCTACGCCCAACTCCCGGGCGCGGTTACCGACGCGGCGTTCGATATCTGCGAGAGTCGTCGAACCGTATTGGGATGGGTCCCGTCGGCCCAGATTGTTGAGATTCGGTCCGTTAATTACGATGTATCTGGTCAATGTTACTGATCCGGCTTTCGCGCATTTGGCTCTGGCTACTAGCCTACAACCTGTAGATACGCACCGCGTTGTCGTGAAACAGGTTCGAGCGTTCTTCAGGCGAGAAATCCTGGGTAATCTCGTCAAACGCCCGCCAGATGCTGGTGTACGTCCCGTACAGCCTGTCGACCGGGTAGTTGCTGGCGAACATGCACCGATCTATTCCGAACGCCTCGATTGTGTCAAGCACGAAGGGCTTGATGCTTTCTGAATTCCAATCGCGATCCAACATTCCAAGTCCGGAGATTTTCGCCGACGCGTTGCCGTTGGCGGCGAGGGCCTTGAGTCCTTCACGCCATTCGCTTATTCCAGACGGGTTGCGTCCGATGGGCATGCCGGTGTGATTCAGGATTACCGGAATGTCGGGGTTGTCACCGGCCAGTCTGGCCGCCTCCTGAAGCTGCCAGGGCCAGATCTGGCAATCGAACGACAGGCCGAACTTTGCCAGTTGGCGGTAACCTGACAGCCATTTCGGGTCCTGCATCAGTCCGTCTCTATGGGCGAACCGCATCGTCGGCTCGTCGCCAAAGTTGAGCATGTAACGGATCCCGCGCATTACGGAATATTCGCAGTGGCGGGCCAGGACCTCCTCGACGTTGTCGGCTTCAAAATCGGCGTACGCCACCGCGGCGCTAGGCAGTCCCCTGGACGCCGGGTCATCGTGCACCGACTGCAACCACGCCGTTTCGCCCACAGGGTCAGAGTGGTCGAACTCGGCCTGAAGGTGGACAGACTTCAAGAGTTCGAACTCCGCCGCGTCTTGATGGAGGTCGTCGATCAGGTAGGAACGGCGAATGTCGGAATAGTCGCCGGCGAAGTGCTCTACCGGTTCCTGCAACCACGGATATCGATTGTTCTCGAGGTCCCACAGATGGTGGTGTGCGTCAGCGATCTTCATCGTCCTGCCTCATTTGAGAAGCCCGCTTTGTCCTGTCGACGCGGGCGCGGCGTCCTTAAATCTTTTGCGGCCTCCGGCGCTGCAAGCTCACTGTGCCGATCGGAGAATTCGGACGCATTAACAGTGGTCCCTGACTATCTCGACGGACTGTCCTCCATCAACTTGCTTGACTTGCCAGCGCGCGGGTGAGCAGCAAGATACACCCTTCGGGCGCTCTCCGCCGAGACGTGCGTGTAGATCTGCGTTGTTGCCGGACTAGCATGGCCCAGCAAGTCCTGCACAACGCGCAGGTCGGCGCCGCCGTCAAGCAGGTGCGTGGCGAAGCTGTGGCGAAGCGTGTGGGTGTGAAAGTCAGGGTCCAGTCCTGCCTGCAGGGCATACTTCTTGACCACCATCTGAATTCCGCGCACCGACAGCCTGTTGCCATATTTGTTGAGGAACACCGCTGTGCCGTTGCGTCGACCCGACATCGCTGGCCGTCCATGCTCCAAATAGTGTTCCAGGGAGCGGACTGACGGCGCTCCCAGCAAGGCCACCCGTTGTTTGGATCCCTTACCGATTACTCTTATCTCGCGCGCTGCCAAATCGAGGTCTCTCAGGTCTGCTCCGTGAGCCTCGGAGACCCGGAGCCCGGAAGCGTACAGGACCTCCAAAAGGGCCTTGTCTCGCATCCCGGCGGCAGTCCGCGTGTCCGGCTCGCTGAGCAATAGTTCAACCTGCTCCAGTGACGCAGTCCCTGGAAGTCGCCTGTCGAGCCTCGGCGCCGATAGATACTCGACCTGGTCCGATTTTCCGGCGCGCGTCTCTTTCAAATAACGGTAGAACTGACGAAGGGCAGTTAGTTTGCGGGAAACGCTGGGACGCTCGTAGCCGATCTCAATCAGCCACGCCAGATAACCGCGCAACAGTCTGCGCCCCGGACTGTCGAGTTCACGGACTCCCCGTTTGTCCAGGTACGTGAAATAGGGGACGAGATCGCTAAGGTAGTTCCGGACGGTATAAGGGGAAAGTTGCCGGGCCGCGCGCAGGTGGGCGGCATATTCGGCCACCAAGCCGTTCCAGGGAGTGCCTTCCAGGGCGTAGTCAAGCCCGCGAACGGGAATCTGCGCGCCGATCTCGTTAATCAAGATACCGCCGCCCCGGGCACATTGCCGCGGACAACGATCGAATGATGGCCGGACAGGCCCTGCTAGCGCCGGCGCCTGGCCAGTCTAGACCTCGGCCATTTCTGTGACCTGATCGGCCTGAACAGGGTCCGGCGGAGGCCCTCTGAACTTGCAGTCCACGCAACTCGCCGTGTTTCGTCCGGATAGGGTAAGCAGGCCCCCGCACTCCGGGCAACTCTCTTTTAGAGGCCGTCGCCCTGTCAGGAAATCGCAGTCCGGGTACGTCGCGCAGCCGTAGAACGTGCGGCTTTTGCTGTTCCGTTTCTCCAGCAGTTCGCCTTTGCCGCATTTCGGGCACGTGATTCCGGTGCCAATGCGGATTGGGCGCGAATTCCGGCACTCCGGGAAGCCGCTGCACGACAAGAACTTGCCGTAGCGACCGCTTCTTATGACCATTGGCCGTTCGCACTTTTCGCAGACCTCGTCGCTTTCTTCCACCAGCTTCGATCGGTCTACTCGAGCTGCGTGCTCTTTTGCGTGTTCTACCTGTTTATCGAACGGTTCATAAAATTCGCCGAGCATCGGGACCCATTCGACGCGTCCCTCGGCGATCTGGTCCAGCCTCTCTTCCATACCGGCGGTGAAGCCTGGATCCATAATGTCCGGGAAGTTCTCTGTGAGCAGATCGGAGACTGCGGCCCCAAGCGGCGTGGGTTTGAATCTGCGACTCTCGCGGCTCACGTACTCCCTTTGCTCGATTGTGCCCACTATCGACGCGTAAGTGCTAGGCCGCCCGATGCCCTGTTCCTCCAAAGTCCGTATGAGCATCGCCTCTGAAAAGCGCGGGGGCGGTTTTGTGAACTTCTGCTCGGAGTTGACCTTGATCAGCGAAAGTTCCTGATCATTGGATAGTTTCGGCAGTCTCTTCTCGTCGTTTTCTTCCTCATCGTCGCGGGCTTCGACGTAGACAATGCGGAACCCCTCGAACTTCATTACCCTGCCTGCAGCCCGAACGGTGTATTCCTTGCCGTTACTCGCCACGGCCTGGATCTCCGCGGTCGTCGAGTCCAGGATCGCGTCTTTCATCTGGCTGGCCACCATCCGTTTCCAGATGAGGTCGTATAACCGAAGCTGATCCCGGCTCAGGAACTTTTTCAAGTCTGTGGGCGTGCGGTACGCGGAAGTCGGTCTGATCGCTTCGTGGGCTTCCTGTGCCGAACGGGCACGGGTTTTGTAGGTCCGCGGCTTGTCGGCGAACTCGGGGCCGTATTTTCCTTTAATGAACTTATTCGTTTCAGCAAGCGCGCTCGCCGCCACGTTTACCGAGTCGGTCCTCATGTATGTAATGAGACCCACGGGGTCTTCCTCGTCTACCTGGATTCCCTCGTACAGCTCCTGCGCGATGCGCATCGTGCGCTGCGCGCCGTATCCCGACCGCCTGGCCGCCTCTTGTTGCAGAGTGCTGGTCGTGAAGGGCGGCTGTGGCTTCTGCCGGATCTCGCGGGTCTTTACCTGACTGACGCGGTAGGCCGCCACCCGGAGATCTGCCGTTATGGCGCTCGCCCGTTCCCCATTCGGTACCTGGGCTTTGCCCTTCTCACCCGCTATTTTCTGCAGGTTTGCCTTGAACGGCACCGAAGAATCTCTGGCCTTGCCGGACAGATCGACGCTGATGGACCAATATTCGACAGGCTTGAAAGCCTCAATCTGACGCTCGCGGTCGACTATCAGCCGCAGCGCCACCGACTGCACACGCCCGGCCGAGAGACCTCTTCGGACCTTGCTCCACAAGACTGGGCTGAGTTTGTATCCGACGATACGGTCCAGAATTCTTCTGGCTTGTTGGGCGTTGACCAGCTGCATATCGATCTGGCGCGGGTCATTGAACGCTTCGTCGATGGCCGGCCTGGTTATTTCGTGGAACACAACCCTTTTCAGCGCGGAGGAATCCTGCGGGAGCCCCACTGCCTCGACCATGTGCCACGAGATCGCTTCGCCCTCACGGTCGGGGTCCGTTGCCAGATACACCGACTCCGCGTCCTTGGCCGCCTTCTTTATTTCCCGAATGACCGATTCTCGGCCCCGCACCTGTTCGTACGTCGGTTCAAAGTCTTTTTCGATGTCTACGCCCATCGTTTTTCTGGGCAGATCGCGCACGTGCCCCATCGAGGCCTTCACGACGTAATTGTCACCCAGAAAACGAGCGACCGTCCGCGCCTTCGCAGGCGACTCAACGATCACTAGGTCTTTGTTCTTAGCTTTTGCCAACCTTCATCCGATCCCTTAACTGCTTCCTGGCCCCGTCCGATCCCAGAACAAACTGCATGGCCCCCGATTGTCGAACCTTTTGTTCCAGTTCGAGCACCGTGAGACTTGCCATTACATCTGCGGGTGGCGAGTCTACTGCACGTATGAGGTCATCAACGTGAGCTTGCCCCCCAAGATCGCCAAGCGCGGCCAGTATTCGGTTTTGCGTTATTTCATTATTAGCAGACATTCCGGGCACGGATATGGATTTGCCAGGTGAATCCGGCGTTTCTTTGGCCGCGAGACGGGTGGATTGAGGTCGTGACCTGTCCAACTCCAATTGCTGACCAATGCCCGCAATATTCAACTCGTCAAGAACATCGTGGTGGTCAACGACAAGTTTGGCGCCCTGCTGGATCAGCCAGTTTGTACCCGCGCTGTTCTCGGAGATAACCGGCCCCGGCACCGCAAACACCTCTCGATCCTGATCAAGCGCCCACCTCACTGTGAGCATGGCGCCTGATTTCATCCCGGCCTCTATGACCAGAACACCGAGCGCCAGTCCGCTGATCACCCTGTTCCGGCGAGGAAAGTGTTGGGCCTGGGGCAGTTTACCCAACGGATATTCCGAGATCAATGCTCCCTGTTCACAGATGCGAGAAGCAAGGTTTGCATGCTCGGGAGGGTATATGCGGTCGAGACCGCCGCCCACCACCGCGACTGTACGCCCACCCGCATTGAGGGCCGCCTCGTGCGAGATGCCGTCGATACCCCGAGCCAGCCCGCTGAATACCGTAGCCCCGGAGGCTGCCAGATTCCCTGCCAGTCTTCGGGCCATCTCGCGTCCGTAGGGCGACGCCCGCCGGGTTCCGACGACCGCTACGCCGCGTTCGTCTTCCGGCGCCAGATGGCCCCTGACGTATATGACACTTGGCGGGTCGAAAATTTCGCGCAGGCGATGAGGGTATTCGTCAGATCGCAAGTGAATCGCTCTGACATCGGCTTTGTAAAGTTCTTCAAGCTCCCCATCCGGGTCTATGCGGGGCCGGTCCGACTGAACTTCGGCGGTCGTTCGTGCATCCAGGCCTGCTGCGGAAAGTTCGGCGGGACTAGATTTCCAAGCATCTTCGAGGCTTCCGAAGAATGACTCCAGCTTGGCAAAGCGCACCGGACCCACACCGGATATCCGGTGAAATGCGACCCAATATTTGAGTTCGTCTGCCGAAGTAGGCAAATGGGAATACCTGAAGCTAAAACGCGGCTCGGCGACTGAGCCCGGCACAGACTACCTTACAGACATCAAGCCCGAAAGCCCGCGTTGGCGTCAGACCCTGCCGACAGCGGCCCAGGCCAAAACAAGGTTCTCAAGGCGGGGACGGCGCCTAACGGCCCCCGGAACTTCGTGGCGGAGAGGGCGGGATTCGAACCCGCGGTTCCGGTTCCCCGGAACACGCGCTTTCCAGGCGCGCCCGTTCAACCACTCCGGCACCTCTCCAACGATCCAGGTTCGCGACGCGCGGGGCAAGAGGCAAGAAATGCCTCTGACGCGGGTCGCACCGCCTGGCGGAGAGGGCGGGATTCGAACCCGCGATACCCGAATCGGGTATACCGGTTTTCGAGACCGGCGCTTTCAACCACTCAGCCACCTCTCCAAGCCCAAAAATTATATCAAAGGCCAAGATGAGCTTATTCAAGAGTCGTGGGCCGCCCTTGGAGTTCAATTCGGCCCTTTCCGCCGGTTCTCCGGGTTGACACGTTCAAAAGCCCATACATAGCATTGTCTTGTTACCCACGTGCCCAGAACGTCATTCGTACCGGCCCAAAACCCACGAAACCGCACGTGTTCCATATCTTTGGACCACGTAAACGTTCCCTATTGTCCGATCCGGATTCAGCAGTAGCAGTCATCGACCTTCGTCCGGAGAAGGACGGGTCCGCAGAATGACAGACGCCTGGACGGGTGTCATCCTGGCAGCCGGCAAGGGCGCCAGGATGAAGTCCCGCATTCCCAAAGCACTGCACGAACTGTGCGGGGCGCCTATGCTCAGCCATGTGGCTGCGGCCATTCGAAACGCCGGGGTGCGCCAGCTTGTGGTAGTTGCAGACCCCGTAACGGCTGAGTCTCCGCAACTGGCATCGGCCGCCGGAAACGGCGCAAGAATCGTTGTACAGTCCGAACCCCTCGGCACGGCTGACGCCTTGCTGTCGGCGCAAATGGCGTGCGAAAAATCCGGTTCCGTGCTGGTCGGCGCGGCCGACATGCCGCTCGTAACCTCTTCTTCCGTGAGACGTCTTCTGGCGGAACACAGGAGCAGCGGCGCCCTCGTGACCGTCCTGACAGCCCGCGTGGACTCCCCCGACGGCATGGGTAGAATTCGCAGGAATTCTTCGGGTCGCCCGGTCGCTATCGTCGAGGAGGCCGACGCAGACGGTGAAACCCGCGACATCGATGAGGTCAACACGAGTTGGTACTGCTTTGCTTCGGATTGGTTGTGGGGCTCGTTAGATAGGACGCAACTCTCAGACAACGGCGAAAAGTACCTGACGGACCTCCTTGAAATGGCTGCCAGGGAGGGCACGGCCGCCGCCGTGGAGGTGGAGGAACCCGCAGAGGCGATGGGGGTGAACGACCGCAGTCAGTTGGCCGTCGTTGAAGGTTTAATGAGGGACCGCATCAGGACTCGTTGGATGCAGGCTGGCGTTACGCTCAGAGACCCAGCAGCTACATACATCGACATCGACGCCGTACCGGGCCCCGACAGCGTCATCTACCCGGGCACTCACGTCCTCGGCAAGACCCGAATAGGAAGAGAATGTCGAATTGGTCCCAATTCCTGGCTCAAGAACTGTGTAGTGGGAGACGGGGCGAAAGTGATCAGTTCTCATTGCGAAGACGCAAGCATCGGCGCAAACACATCGGTCGGTCCATCAAGCCGCCTTCGCCCCGGCGCGAAACTTGGCGACGGTGTATACGTGGGCAATTTCGTTGAGATCAAGAATAGCGTCGTCCGGACCGGCTCTCACATCGGCCACTTCAGCTACGTCGGCGATGCGGAGGTTGGGCGAGACGTAAACATCGGCGCCGGCACAGTGACGTGCAACTACGACGGCGCGAACAAGCACAAGACCATTATCGGCGACGGCGCGTTCATAGGATCCGGCGCCATGCTAGTGGCCCCGGTAAAGATCGGCCGCGGCGCTCGCACCGGCGCAGGGGCCGTTGTGACCAAAGACGTACCGCCTGGCGAGCTAGTTGTCGGCGTTCCGGCCCGCAAAATAGTCAGTAAGTCACCCGCAGGAGAAAAGTGACCCCAATGACAAATCTCGAAGAACCAGGATGCAGTACCAGCGCCGGGGCGGACCCGGATGATACGGGCGCTGCGCCCGGGGGTGAACAACTATGACCTCCGAGGCGTGGCTGCCCTGGGCCATAGTGGGCCTATGTATATTCACCGGCTTCCTGATAAGTCTGGCGATGACCGTTGTTGGCCCTGCGACCGGCGGATTGGGCGGTCTCGGTCGCGCCAACAACGGCTCGCAAGATACTGAGGACCTCCCCCAACTGGACGGAGGCGTCTGGTTTTTTGCAAACGCGCTCCGTGTTGGGAGCCTGTTGGCAGGCGCAGCGGCGTTTTCCGTGGGGTTGGATGGAACGCCGGTAGCGGTCTATGCAATCGTCGCGGGAAGCGGGGCCAGCCTGGGCGTCGGAGTAGCGACGGGTGTGCTGTCCTCGGCGATCGGCAACCGATTCCGAGACCGCCTCCGACCGGCCATTACCCCTGTCGCATTTACGCTGAGGATCTGCGCTTCTCTGTCCGGAGTTTCGCTGATGTCATCCGTAATCACCGGGCGTAAACCCGGCGCGGCGGCGAGTGATGAAGAGGTTAGCGCTGCGTTGCGGGAGAGTTTGGACCGGCTCGAGGCGGCGCGAATACCTGAGGGACAGGAAGAACTGCGCATGATCCGCGGTGTCCTGCGAATGGACACCGTTAAGGTGCGAGAGATTATGCGGCCGCGCGTGGATATGGTCGCCTCGGCAGTTGACTCCGACCTGGAAGCGATTACCGAGATGATGGCCGTCGGCGGGTACAGCAAGATCCCCGTCTACGAAGATTCGATCGACAACGTGACCGGTGTCATTTACGCAAGGGACCTGCTTCGCGCACGCGGCGACGATGACGGCAATTCGGCAAGGGTGCAGAGCCTGGCCCGCCCGGCAATGTTCGTGCCGGAGTCCCAGAACCTGGAACGCCTTCTACAGGAATTCCAGGAGCGGCGGACCAGTATCGCCATAGTTGTCGATGAATACGGCGGCGTGTCCGGCCTGGTGACGGTGACGGACCTGATAGAGGAGATCGTAGGCGAACTGGTCGACGAGTTCGACGTCGAAGAGCCGGAGCTACAGCGAATCAGCGATTCCGAGTTCCTTGTAGATGCCCGCGCCTCCATTGAACTGCTTAACGAAAAATTGGGCACGCAAATTGAGGCGGAAGGATTCGACACCGTGGGCGGGCTCGTCTACCGGGAGTTGGGGAAAATGCCGTCGAACGGGGACACAATCCAGGTGGATGGCTTGGTAATTACGGTGCAGTCGACTATCGGCCGTCGCATCCACCGTGTCCGCGTAGGCCCAGCTGGCTAGTCTCCGGCAGTTTCCCCTTTCCCACTACAGCGGAGCCCTCGCAGATGAATGTAAGGGCGCCTTGCGGGACTTGACGTGCCCCCGAATGTCCAGCCGGGTTTGTGCAATGGCGCATCGTGCGTGACACGAGCCGCGGACGTGGAGCGCTGTCAACGCGTCAACCCGGGTTTGCGTACAGGGTCTCGTCGTTGACGGCCTATAGGCTGGGACTCGAAGGCAATATCCCCGCACCCTGAATAGGGCACGGTCAGGCTGGGGGAATATGGGTGCAATCAAGGCGCCGCCGTGCTCCGCCCTACCGCGCCGCCAGGCAGGCAAGCGAATGTAAGGGCGCCTTGCGGGACTGGAAGACTGATCGTGCCCCCGAATGTCCAGCCCGGTTCGTGCAACGTCGCATAGTGCGTGACACGAGCCGCGGACGTGGAGCGCTGTCAACGCGTCAACCCGGGTATGCGTACAGGGTCTCGCCGTTGATGGGCCTATAGGCTGGGACTCGAAGGCAATATCCCCGCAACCTGAATAGGGCACGGTCAGGCTGGGGGAATATGGGTGCAATCAAGGCGCCGCCTTGCTCCGCCCTACCGCGCCGCCAGGTAGGCAAGCGATGGGAACGAACTGTATGCGCCAGTCAGATCAATGAGCGTGCCGCGTTCAGTATCCGCGCCCGTTGGGATCACCCGAGTAGGGCCAGGCAATATCCCTTCCCTCTCGTGTGGGGAAGGCCAGGCAGCGGCCGTGTAAGGCGATTCCCCACAAACAAGAGAAGCACCCCGGAAGTTACCGGAGCGCTTCTCGTAATTCGCCGCTATACGGTCGTGAAGCCGCTAGTTGGGGTTCTTGTTCACCATCACGAATGGGGCAAATAGAACGGTACCTCTGTCGCCTCGGGCCTCTAACTGGAGCGGGCCGGTGTTGTGCCAGGCGAAGGGGTATTCGTCGGGGTTGTCCGGTACGTCCAAAACGTTGAGACCAATGGTGGCGTGTATCGCTCCGGCGCCGTTTGCCTGGCCCACTTCCACCGGGAATGTGGATCCGCGGGCCTTCCCGCGATCCCACTCGATTATGGTCGGCAGATAGGTGCCCGCGGTCGGGATGCGCACTCGCAGAGTGACCATCTCGCCAGCAACGAAGCCTGCGCCTAGTACACGGGCCTCCGAATGTCCGCCGGGAACTCCGTCGTCAACGAGTTCAATGAACCCGACAGCGCCGCTAGTCTCGTCTGCTATCACCAGCGAGGTGTTCTTGCCGTCAACGCCATTGGCGCCGTCCGCGCCGGTGAGACCAGCGGGACCAGCGGGACCGGCCACGCCCTGTGGACCCTGGGATCCAACGTTTCCTGGCTCACCAGGTGCTCCGGCAGCTCCGGGTTTACCGGGGTCGCCTGGGGCTCCTGCCTCACCGGGGGCGCCGGGGTCGCCTGACAGTCCTGGCTTTCCAGAAAAGCCCGGCTCTCCAGGGGGTCCTTGCGGTCCGGTACACGCGAGAAGGGCCACTAACAAGGTAGTCGAAATTATCAGGAAAAAGGTAGCGAACCTTTTTTGGAACAGACCATTCATTTGGCCTCGTCCTCCGTATCGTCCATCAGTTCCCCACAGGACTTTAAATGCCCGAGAAATACGCGCTCAGCCTGGTTAGGACCTGAGATAAATTTTGGTTTGAAACAGCGCGCGCTAAGCACCCTTCAAGAGGGGCTACGGCGCCCATCATATTCTTCGCATTTCGGCAATGTCAAGGATAGTTGCCGCGTACTTTGGGCCACTTCTACACCGTTTGACCTATCGCCTGAGCGCAGTCTCCAACTTACGCGGACTCTCAAATCCGGTCAACCGCGCTCCCCGAACGCCCGTCGGCGCCGCGAACCGACTCAGGACAGTTGTCGTGGTATCATTTGAGTTGCGAAATACGAATGAACGCATTGAAGATTCAGGCTGCGCGGGGCACAGAACCCCCTTTGACGCACCAGTCGTAGATTGATACGGAGAATTCCGAAGACCTTGGACCAGTCCACACGCGCCGCCGTTATTGAGGAGAACCGAAACCACCCAACTGACACAGGGTCCCCTGAAGTCCAGATTGCTGTTCTTACCGCCCGAATAAACGAACTGACTGAGCACTTCCGCCGGCACAAGCACGATCAAGCCGGCCGCCGAGGATTGCTCAAACTCGTGGGCAAGCGCCGCCGGCTCCTCAACTACCTGAGCCGGGAAGACGTCAACAGGTACCGCACGCTGATAAGCAGGCTGGGCCTCCGCAGGTAATCAGAACGCTCCGGGATTGGAGCGTTCTTTTTTTATTCAAGTCGCCACGTCCTCACCGGGGGTGTGCGCGAGATTTTTGGAGACAGAAAACAACATGATTTCGAAGTTTGAAATGGAACTCGGCGGGCGCGTGCTCGAACTGGAAACGGGCAGGATTGCCGGATTGGCGGGTGGCGCCGTCACCGCCCGTTACGGAGACACCTTTTTACTGGTCACCGCCACGGCAAGCAAGAAGCCCCGAACGGGCATCGACTTCCTCCCCCTGACCATCGACGTGGCAGAAAAGGCGTACGCGGCAGGTAAATTGCCAGGCGGCTTTTTCAAGAGGGAAGGACGGCCCAATACAGAGGCCATACTTAACTGCCGACTGATAGACCGGCCCCTCCGGCCCCTATTCCCCAAGAACTACCACAACGAGGTGCAGATCATCGTTTCGGTCATGTCGTCTGACATGGTCCACCCGTATTCACCGATCGGCATCATCGGCGCGTCCGCCGCGCTGGCCATTTCGGACGTACCGTTCAACGATCCCATCGGCGCATGCGTAATCGGCCTGCTGGACGGGGAACTGGTCGTCAATCCAACCTACCAGGACCTTGAAAAGAGCCAGCTCGACCTGACGGTTGCCGGTACCGGCGACGCCGTCATGATGGTCGAGGCCGGCGCCAACTTCGTGTCCGAGTCCGTGCTGCTGGACGCCCTGCAACTTGCGCAGGAAGTCAACGGGGCAATCGTCGAACAGATCAGGGAAATGCAGGCGAAGGTCGGCAAGACCAAACTGCCGGCGCCAGAGCCGACGCCAGAGCTGCAGGCGGCGCAAACTGCCGTGCGCGAGCGCGTGGGCGAACGCATTAAAGAGGCGATGGCCGGGTCCGAAGACAAGACGAGCCGACAGGCAGCCGTCGACGCTGTGATGGACGAGGCTCTTGAAGCTCTGTCCGGTGACCATGACTCGGGCCACGTACAGACCAGTCTGTGGGACCTCGAGAAAGAGGCCGTGCGCGAGGCCGTTCTCAGTGAAGGGCGTCGCCCCGACGGCCGCACGCCGGAAGAGATCCGGCCGCTGGCTTCAGAGGTGGGATATCTCCCCCGCGTGCACGGATCCGCCATTTTTGCGCGGGGCGAAACACAGGTTGTCAGCGCTGTAACCCTCGCATCGCTCGGTGAACGCCAGCGCATCGACTCGCTGAGTCCCGAAACGGAAAGCTATTTCATACACCATTACAATTTCCCACCCTTCTCGACGGGAGAGACCGGACGGTTCGGGTTTACCGGACGGCGAGAAGTCGGTCACGGCGCGCTTGCCGGACGAGCGCTCGCGCCTGTACTTCCCTCGCAGGACGAATTTCCCTACACCATTAGGGTCGTTTCCGACATCGTCAGTTCCAATGGGTCGACATCCATGGCCAGCGTGTGCGGCGGAACGCTCTCTCTGATGGACGCCGGCGTGCCGATTACCGCGCCGGTGGCCGGAATCGCCATGGGCCTTATCACAGGTGAAGATGGCAATCATGCTGTCCTGACCGACATACAGGGCGCCGAAGACCACACCGGCGACATGGACTTCAAGGTCGCTGGCACGGCCGAGGGAGTTACGGCCCTGCAGATGGACATCAAGGTCAAGGGCATCGACTTCAAAATCATGGAGCAGGCTCTCGAACAGGCCCGGACGGCCAGGCTGAAGATCCTCGACCACCTGAACGAGATCATTGACCAGCCCAGGGACGAACTCAGCGAATTTGCGCCGAGGATGGTGACATTCAAGGTACCGACGGACAAAATCGGCGCCGTCATCGGCCCCGGCGGTAGCGTGATTCGCGGCATGATCGAAGAGTTCGGCGTGACGATCGATGTCTCGGACGACGGTACGGTCGTTATCGGGTCGCCTGACCAGGTTAACGCCGACAAGACGAAAGAACAGATCGACCTGCTTACACGGGAAGTTGAAGTCGGCGCCACTTACAAGGGCAAGGCCGTGCGCCTGATGCCGTTTGGGGCATTCGTGCAGATTCTTCCCGGTAAAGACGGTCTGGTTCACATAAGCGAACTTTCCGATCACCGTGTCCCGGATGTGGAATCGGTAGTGAAGATCGGCGATGAGCTCGAAGT
The DNA here is from genome assembly GCA_965262065.1 of Dehalococcoidia bacterium. Taxonomy (GTDB): domain Bacteria; phylum Chloroflexota; class Dehalococcoidia; order Lucifugimonadales; family Lucifugimonadaceae. The sequence goes on from OZ253497.1 coordinate 602,873, forward strand.
GATGGTCATAAACATCGACCACATGGGAAGGGTCGATCTTTCCGCACGGGCGGTCATTGAGCAGGCCAAAGGCATCGAACCTCAGTTCGGGAGCCCACGCGATCGACGCGGCGGGTCCGACCGGAACGGCGGCGGACGCGAACGACGTGACGGTGGCGGCGACTTCCGGGGCGACAGACGGAGCGGCGGCGGACGCGACCGCAGAGACGGAGACGGCGGAGGCGGACGCGAACGACGTGACGGTGGCGGTGGCGGTGACTTCCGGCGCGAAAGACGCCCCGGCGGCGACGGCGACTTCCGACGCGAAAGACGCCCAGGCGGCGACGGTGACTTCCGGCGCGAAAGACGCCCAGGCGGCGAAGGTGACTTCCGGCGCGAAAGACGCGGCGGCGGCGACGGTGACTTCCGACGCGAAAGACGCGGCGGTGGCGACGGCGACTCCCGGCGCGAAAGACGCCCCGGCGGCGACGGTGACTCCCGGCGCGAAAGACGCGGCGGCGGCGACGGTGACTTCCGACCACAGGGAGACTCACATCCTCGACGTCGAGTTGGCGGCGGCGGTGGCGGTTACCCACGACGTGACAGGTCCTCCGACGACCGCTAAGCGATACCATGTCCCCGCCGGACACATTCATAAGTGTTCGGCGGGAGGACAATACAGTGGCGGAAATTAAAGTAGCCGTAAATGGCATCATGGGCCGTATGGGGTCCACCGTCCTGGCCGCGGTTGCCGGAGAGCCTGGCATGTCTCCGGTGGGCGGCGCGGACCTGCTCGCCAGCGCCGGAACTTCAATTCCTTTGCCTGGTGGGTCCGGATCGGTCCCAGCTACCAGCGACCTGGGAGAACTTCTCGACTCCATTGAAGCCGACGTGGTGGTCGACTTCACCAATGGTGAGGCGGCGGCCGAGGCCATTCACATTGCAATCGAAAAAGGCGTGCGCGTCGTCTCGGGTTCGACGGGCCTGTCGGCCGAAGATATAGAACACGCCCGGGCGTTTTCCGAGGAGCGGGGCGTCGGCGTTATTTCTGCGTCTAACTTCGCTCTCGGAGCAGTCCTCCTCGGTCATTTGGCTGGCATCGCGTCTCAATACTTCGAGTATGCCGACCTAATCGAAAGCCATCACGAAGCCAAGGTTGACGCCCCATCCGGTACCGCGCTGTCTATTGCGGATTCGATGGCGCGGGGGAAGGGCGGCCCGTTTACCTCTTCCAACACGGAGAAGGAGACGTTGGCCGGTGTGAGAGGCGGCATGTACAGCGGCATCAACGTCCACAGCGCACGCATGCAGGGTCGAGTAGCTCGCCACGAGGTTGTGTTCGGAGCGCAGGGTCAGACCCTGACCCTGATTCACGATTCGATCGACCGCGGCTCCTTCATGCCCGGAGTGACTACGGCCATCAGGCACGTCATGACTCTGGACAGCATGGTCGTCGGGTTGGACAAAGTTCTGGGCCTGACCGACTAACCCCGGTCCTCGCGCCGCATATTTGCCGCCCGGTTCCTTCGACGTGTGGATTATCCTTAGTTCATACTCCTCTTCAATGACGCGCCAAATTCGTGGACGAAGAACCAATGGACTCATGTGATCTGACAATAGCCATCGTGGGCGCCACAGGCGCGGTCGGACAAGTAGCCCTCCAGTTACTTGAAGACCGCTCGCATCCCGCCAAGCGGCTCGTGGCCATGGCATCCGAACGGTCGGCGGGTAAGCGGCTGCCCTACGCCGGCGGTGAATTGACGGTCATCGAAGCCTCGCCCCAGTCCTTCGAGGGTGTCGACGCAGCTTTCATATCCGCATCGTCCGAGGTGAGCCGAAGACTAGCCCCGGAGGTGGTGAAGCGAGGCGCCATTGTGATCGATGACGGCAGCGCCTTTCGCATGGAACCATGGGTCCCTCTCGTGGTACCCGAAGTGAATGGCGAGGACGTTGAATGGCACCGGGGGATAATTTCCATCCCGAATTGCACGACCACGCCGTTGGTCATGGCGCTCAAGGCGCTCGATAGCGTCGCCGCCATTGAGCGCGTGACCGTGGCCACTTACCAGTCCGTCTCAGGTACGGGAGCGGCGGCGCAGGCCGAACTGACCGGCCAGTCCAGGGCCATGCTGGACGGACATTCGTTCGAGCGAGAGGTGTATCCGCACCGCATCGCGTTCAACGTATTGCCCCAGGTCGACGACTTCCTCGATGACGGCTACACCGTGGAAGAACAAAAGATGGTCAACGAGTCGCGCAAGATCCTGCACATGCCGGATCTGCCTATGTCAGCTACTTGCGTAAGGGTGCCCGTGCAGGTCTCACACAGCGAAGCGGCGCATATCGAGTTCGACAGGCCGCTTTCCGCCAGCGAAGCGCGTGAGGTCATGCAGGGCTTTCCCGGCTTGGAGGTCGTAGACGACCCCCGCGGTAGCGTCTACCCTATGCCCCATCACGCGGAAGGCCGCGATGAGGTTTTCGTTGGACGAATCAGGGAAGATGCGTCGCACGCAAGGGGCATCGCCCTTTGGCTCGCGTGCGACAACTTGCGCAAGGGCGCTGCGTTGAACGCCCTGCAAATACTGGACGAGGTGATAAGACGGGACTGCCTGAACCCGGCGGCCCTGGTCACCGCCGGCGCGCATGAGGGGAACGATCGTAATGGCTAAACCAGGCCGGTTGCTGACAGCAATGGTGACTCCGTTCACCGGGGACGGAGAAGTAAATTACGCTGGCGCGCGGGCCCTCGCCCGAGGCCTTCTCGATTCCGGCAGCGACGGACTCGTAATCGGCGGGACCACCGGTGAAGCGCCGTCGATGAACGATGAAGAGCGGCTGCGACTGTTCGCCGAGGTCAAAGAGGAGATTGGCGAACGGGGTTCGGTAATCGCAGGCACCACCGACAACAACACCCGCGCTTCAATCGAGCTGTCGAAAGAGGCGGAAAAGGTAGGCGTAGACGCACTCCTGTTGACCGTCCCCGCCTACAACAAACCGCCGCAAGAAGGCCTTTTCCGCCACTTCAAGGCCATCGCCGAGAGCGTAACCATACCCGGGATTTTGTACAACGTTCCGAGTCGCACCTCCCTGAACATGGAAGCCTCCACAACGCTGAGGCTCGCGGAGATCGACAACATCATCGGCGTCAAGGAAGCTTCCAGCATGCCCGATCAGATTACTTACGTGATCGACGGCGCGCCGGACGGCTTCCAGGTGTGGAGCGGGAATGACAACGAGACGTTTTCGATCATGTGTACCGGCGGGTATGGCGTGGTTAGCGTCGCCTCCAACATCATCGGACTGCAGATTAGCCGGATGATGGGCCTCATTCTCGAAGGCGAAATCGAAAGCGCCGCGAAGGAGCATCGCAGGATGCTGCCGATATTCAACGCCCTGTTTTGGGTCACTAACCCGATACCGGTCAAGTACGCTGTGAACCGCGCTGGATTCGATGCTGGCATGCCACGACTCCCTATGACCGAGCCGGACGACGATTTCAGGTCACGCTTCGACCCGGTGATGGACCTCTACGAAGTAGATCTCCCGGTCAGCAACACCTAACTCGGGCGATACGGCCGAACCCGGCCTGCCGGACGATGCGTAAATGTCGCCACGGTCAATCGGCCGGTGGCGTCGTCGCGCGCAACCGGCACTGCCCTGACGTTAGGCCGCCGCTCCGTCGAAAAACGGGCGGAGCATAATTGCTTCCTCGCGCCTCGGACCGGTCGAGATGATGCTCGCAGGAATACCGAGTAGCTCCTCCAGCCTGCGAACGAACACCCACGCTCCCTCCGGCAGGTCGGCGGCATCTGTAAGGCCGCTTGTCGAGCCGGTCCAACCGGGAACCTCTTCGTATATCGGCCTGCACTTGTCGAGCAACACTGCGTCCACTGGAAACCGGTCCAGTTCCTTGCCGTCCAGCTCGTACGCCACGCAGACTTTTATGGATTCGAAGCCGTCGAGAATGTCGAGCCGAGTAATGATCATCGAGTCGAACCCGTTGACCCGCACCGAGTAACGACCGGCCACGGCGTCGAACCAGCCGCAACGTCTCGGTCGGCCGGTAGTCGCGCCGAACTCTCCGGCCTTTTCACGAATCTCCTCACCCGTCGCGTCGTCTAGTTCGGTAGGAAATGGCCCGCTGCCGACGCGTGTGCAGTACGCCTTGAAGACGCCTGCGACGCCGCCAAAGCTGCGAGGGCCGACGCCGGTCCCTGTCAGCGTGCCGCCTACGGTCGGGTTGGACGACGTCACGTATGGGTATGTGCCGTGGTCGAGGTCCAGCAGAGCCCCCTGAGCGCCTTCCATGATGACGTTTTTGCCTTCCGCCAGCGCGTCTCCGATGATGTCCTCGGTCCGGCACACATACGGCGCAAGGGCGGACGCCCATCTCTTCGACTTTTCGTAAACCTCTTCCAAGTCGATGGGTTCTCCGCCGTAGATTTTTGTAATGATCTCGCTCTTGTGGGCGACGATGTCCGGCAACCGCATGAGCAGGTCCTCCGGGTCCAGCAGTTCACCCATCCGCAACCCGGCACGGCCCACTTTGTCCACGTACGCCGGCCCCACGCCCCTCCCTGTCGTGCCAATGGCGTTATCGCCCCGCCGTTTTTCTTCCAACTGGTCCAGCGTGATGTGGTAAGGCATAATCACGTGGGCGCGGTCGCTGATCCCCAGATTGCCGGGCAGGCCAGCGTCGCGCGCCATCTCGATCTCCTCGATCAGCACGTCGGGATCGACGACCACTCCGTTACCGATCACGTTCATGGTGTGCGGCCAACAGATGCCGGATGGGACGAGATGAAACTTGAACGTGCCGAACTGGTTGATCACGGTGTGGCCGGCGTTGTTACCGCCCGAGTACCGTGCGACGACCGACGCGCCCTCGGCCAGGAAGTCAATGATCTTCCCTTTTCCTTCGTCGCCCCATTGGGCGCCTATGATTGCGTATGCGGGCATGGGATCGGCAAACGGCGCGCATTTCGGCCCGGGCGGCGAGGCGACCGGGCGGTGTGAGTAACTATTCCAAGGCCCGGATTATATCAGCGCGCGCCTTCGAACCATGGTCATATCGGCGTTCGATTTCTCCGAGCCAACAACATGGGTTCACCGGCGCCGTGACGCCGCCCCCTGGGCGACTCTGCCCCGCCTGCAAAGGTCTCGTCAGCGAGGAGAATGGGCGACCGCCCAAGGGCGTTGGGAGTCGGATGCGCCTTCATTCGGGCGAGATTCACGGGCGCGCGGTCGCGAAATTGGCCTCAAAAGCGGCCGTTCATTCTTGACCAGGCTTAGCGGAGCGTTTAGTATTTTTAGTCTGCCTTGCTTTTGTGGGGCATGTTGCGTGGGGTGGATTCCGCCTTGCGCCACTCAGCACCTTAACAACTGAAGATAGATTCCGCATTTTCCGAGTCTATGTAGTTGGTTCCTTAATGTGGGCCAAGCTACTAAGGGCGCATGGGGGATGCCTTGGCGCTAAGAGCCGATGAAGGGCGTGGCAAGTCTGCGATAAGCCTCGGTTAGCTGGCTAGCGAGCTGAGCCGGGGATTCCCGAATGGGGAAACCCACCCGCCTTATGGCGGGGACGCGTGCTGTGAGGCACGCGAGGTAAGCGGGGGAACTGAAACATCTAAGTACCCCGAGGAGTAGAAATCAACCGAGATTCCCTTAGTAGTGGCGAACGAAAGGGGAATAGCCCAAACCGCCGGAGCCTAACGGCTGGGGCCTGAGCCCCGGTGGTGTTGTAGGGCGCAGTTGGAAGGTCCCCAGATCTTCCAGGGAGTAAGAAATCACGAATCTAGCCGAACAGTCCTGGAAAGGCTGGCCGCAGAGGGTGACAGCCCCTTAGGCGAAAGGCTCGTGACTCCCGTCTGTGTTCCTGAGTACCACGGGACACGTGAAATCCTGTGGGAAGCTGGGGGGACCACCCTCCAAGGCTAAATACTCTTGGCGACCGATAGTGTACTAGTACCGTGAGGGAAAGGTGAAAAGCACCCCGAGAGGGGGGTGAAAGAGAACTGAAACCATGTGCCTACAAACCGCAGGAGTGCGTTCAATGCGTATGACTGCGTGCCTATTGAAGAATGAGCCGACGAGTTACTTTGCGTAGCAAGGTTAAGGCGTTTTGCGCTGGAGCCGAAGCGAAAGCGAGTCTGAACAGGGCGAGCAAGTTGCGCGGAGTAGACCCGAAACCGTGTGAGCTACCTATGGCCAGGCTGAAGTCCTTGTAACAGGGGATGAAGGGCCGAACCCGTTGAAGTTACAAATTCATGGGATGAGCTGTGGGTAGGGGTAAAATGCCAAACGAACACGGAGATAGCTGGTTCTCCCCGAAATGCATTTAGGTGCAGCCTCGGGAGTTACTTTACGGAGGTAGAGCACTGGATGGGTAAGGGGGCGTGAGCTTACCAACCCCAACCAAACTCCGAATACCGTAAAGGGCATCCCGGGAGTGAGACAGTGAAGGATAAGCTCCATTGTCGAAAGGGAAACAGCCCAGATCGCCGTCTAAGGTCCCAAAGTACATGCTAAGTGTGAAAGGGAGTGGGGTTGCAGAGACAGCCAGGAGGTTGGCTTAGAAGCAGCCATCCTTGAAAGAGTGCGTAATAGCTCACTGGTCAAGGAACCCCGCACCGAAAATAAACGGGGCTAAAGCATGTCACCGAAGCCGCGATTCCGGACCGTTATACGGTCTGGGAGGTAGGGGAGCGTTCCCAGGGCGTAGAAGTCGGACTGTAAGGTCCGGTGGAGCGCTGGGAAGTGAGAATGTCGGCATAAGTAGCGTCAATTCTGGTGAGAATCCAGAACGCCGAAAGTCTAAGGTTTCCTACGCTACGCTGATCGACGTAGGGTTAGGCGGGCCTAAGGTGTAGCCGAAAGGCGAAACCGATGGACAGCTGGTCAAGATTCCAGCCCCGCACTGGCACCCGCTTGAGATGGCGGGGGGACGCGGATTGGTAAGCACCGCATGCCTATTGGATATGGCGTGTGACTGCCCGTATGTGAGCTCCGGTGGTTAAAATAACCGGGGCGTCTGAGCTGAGGGGCGGGCGGACCTTGTGGTACTCCACAGGGAACGGTGCTGATCCCTAGCCGCCAAGAAAAGCCTCGTCATTGAGGAGCCAGAGCGTCCGTACCGTAAACCGACACTGGTAGACAGGGGTAAGCGCCCCAAGGCGTTCGAGAGAACCGTCGTTAAGGAACTCGGCAAATTAACCCCGTAACTTCGGGAGAAGGGGTGCCTCATGGGTATTAAAGCTACGCGCCCAAAGCCCCTGAGGCCGCAGATAACAGGCTCAAGCGACTGTTTACCAAAAACACAGGTCCGTGCTAAAGCGAAAGCTGATGTATACGGGCTGACGCCTGCCCAGTGCCGGTAGGTTAAGGGGAGGGGTGCAAGCTCCGAACCGAAGCCCCGGTGAACGGCGGCCGTAACTATAACGGTCCTAAGGTAGCGAAGTCCCTTGTCGGGTAAGTTCCGACCCGCACGAATGGCGTCACGACTTGAGCACTGTCTCAACGACGGACTCGGTGAAATTGCAGGACCCGTGAAGATGCGGGTTACCCGCGGCAGGACAAAAAGACCCCGTGGAGCTTTACTGCAACTTGGCATTGGTTCGAAATTAAAACTGTGTAGGATAGGCGGGAGACGTTGAAGCCTGGGCGCTAGCCTGGGCGGAGTCGCCCTTGAAATACCGCCCTTTCTTAGTTTTTGATCTAACCCCGGCGCAACCGGGGAACAGTGTCTGGTGGGCAGTTTGACTGGGGCGGTCGCCTCCCAAAGAGTAACGGAGGCGCCCAAAGGTCACCTCAGGCTGGATGGAAATCAGCTTTAGAGTGCATTGGCATAAGGTGGCTTGACTGCGAGACCTACAAGTCGAGCAGGGACGAAAGTCGGGCAAAGTGATCCCACGGTACCGAGTGGAAGGGCCGTGGCTTAACGGATAAAAGCTACCCCGGGGATAACAGGCTTATCTCGCCCAAGAGTTCACATCGACGGCGAGGTTTGGCACCTCGATGTCGGCTCGTCGCATCCTGGGGCTGAAGGCGGTCCCAAGGGTCGGGCTGTCCGCCCGTTAAAGCGGCACGCGAGCTGGGTTCAGAGCGTCGTGAGACAGCTCGGTCTCTATCCGCCGTGGGCGTAGGACACTTGAGGAGATCTGCTCCTAGTACGAGAGGACCGGAGTGGACTGATCAATGGTGTGCCGGTTGTGGCGCCAGCCGCATTGCCGGGTAGCTACATCGGGAAGGGATAAGCGCTGAAAGCATCTAAGCGCGAAGCCCACTCCAAGATGAAGTGTCCCATCCACCTTCGGGTGGAGTAAGGCCTCCGGGAGACTACCGGTTAGATAGGCCGCAGGTGTAAGGGCGGTAACGTCCTGAGCTAAGCGGTACTAATCGGCCGAGGGCTTGGCCCATATTGAGGAACCACTACGTGGACTCGGAAATTGCGGAATCGAAACGTGTCGTCCAAAGCAACTTATGCGTTGGCGCAGCCCCCTCGGGGAAGCCGCCGCCAGGTTGCCCGGACTTCACACACTTTGCGGGGTGGAGCAGTGGCAGCTCGTCGGGCTCATAACCCGAAGGTCGTAGGTTCGAATCCTACCCCCGCGACCACACAGACCATGCCGCCTCGGGCCGGTCGTTAAGTACCGGCGCCAGGGCGGGTTTATATAGCGGTCCCTTGGTGGTTGGAGCATGGCGGAACCACCCGTTCCCATCTCGAACACGGAAGTGAAACGCCATAGCGCTGACGATACTGCACTTGTGAGGGTGTGGGAAAATAGGTCACCGCCAGGGGGCTAATTTACGAAGAGGCCGGATTGTTCCGGCCTCTTTTTTTTGTTGGGTCACGCAAGCAGCGACGGCGCGCTGTGCTAACCTCGGCCCGCGTCCCAGCCTACCCTTTCCACCCTCAGGGGGTACCTTCGGTCCAGGCGGTCTCGGGAACCTTCAACATGACGCGTTACGTGCTAAAGAGATTCTCAATCGCAGCGGCCATTCTGCTGGTAATGTCGTCACTGCTGTTTATTAGAAGTCGCACGGAAGACCCGCGTCATCAGATATTGGATGAATACACTACCGCGGAACAGTGGGAGGCCTGGGGCGAAGAATTGGGATTAAACCGTCCGCTGGTAGTGCAATACGTGGTGTGGATCGCCGATTCAATGAGGATTGACTTTGGAAATTCCACGGAGCGAAGGATCCCCGCCCGTGGAATAGCCTTCGAACACGCCACTGAGACACTCCATCTACTTGCAGGCGGCCTTGTGGTCTCAGTCATATTCTCGGGCGCCGCCATACAGGTGATAACGTATTTTGGTCAACGAGAACTGGATCTTGATTACATCGGGCGTTCGGCGAGAGTCATAATCCCGGCAATTCCGCCGTTCATTCCAGGCATTTTGCTGGCGCACATTTTTTATTCAACATTTTTGCTGTTTCCTATCGTTCGGGATGGGCTCTGGGGTTACGTGCTGCCGTCCACTTCCTTGGGTATGGTCCTAACCTATGGGGTAGTGAGGCTGTTTAATGCAGCACGGGAGGACGACTCCGGGTCGAGACCTGTGGCCTGGCACATGCTGTTGAATTTGCTCAGGTCGTCCCGTTTCTACTTGCCCGTTTTCCTTGCGGCCGTCATCTTTACCGAACTGATTTTTGACATGCGAGGACTGTCCACTGTCATATTGGGGATTAACCCTTTTAATGACTTTCCGCTGGCTTCAAGCGCTCTCATGATACTTACCATGGCGTATGTGACTGCGATGCTTCTGATGGATGTCGCCCGGGCATTTGTGGACCCACAGGTTCGCTACGGTTCATCAAACATCCCCGTAACGGACAGCGCCTTGGTCTCGATTATGCGACCTGTGCCCTCTGGAGAGTGGCCGATATTCGGACGGCGTCCGATGGTTGCCCTGACCATTTTAGGGTTGATCGTACTTTTGTCAGTGTGCGTCCCATTTATAGTTTCTTATCGCGGTGATGCTACCGGTACAGACCGGCTATTTATAATATTCGTCAACATAAGAAATACCTTGGCGACCTTGGCTTTGGCCTTGATTGCTGCGGCAGTTGTTGGCGTCGCGGCAGCCTTAACGGCGAATCGTTACGGCGGTGTCATCGATCGGTTGCTAGTTTGGTTCTTTGACCTTTGCATTGCCTTCCCGATTCTCCTTCTGGGATTTGTCGGACTCGTTGTCTGGGCCTATACGACATTTAATTTTTCATTTTTGTATTCATACGTTTCGTTGTACATCTATTACTTAACGTACCCAGCGTGTGTGTTCGCGGTAATTGTCTCCGGGATGTTTTTTCACCAGGTCCGGACAGATGCCAAGATGGCCCTTGGGCAGGAAGGCGTCTTTAACCGCGACGTCGCGAGAGGGATCCTGATGGTCGCGGCTCTAAACGCCGGTCCAATTGTGATGCTGGGCGCGATCTTTGATGCGGCCGGGGGATGGGGGGGTCCAATTGGTCGAACATATTTCGTGCTGACCTCTATTTCATGGACATTGCTTGCCGGATTAGTCCTCATCTTTACCATCTTGTGCCTGAACTTCCTGGGGGCATGGCTGCGGGAGCGGTATGAACCTCCACCGAGCCCTCGGGAGGACTACGTCGCGGATGCCGCCGCGTAGCGGGGCGGGGCCATCGGGAGTGAAGGCTGGCCGAATCCGTCTATGCCCGTTGTTTGCGGTTGCCTCAATCCACTATCATCTTGTGCGCGGACGCGCCTTCACACCATTTGGCCGGACAATGGAGTTCAGCCAGGTTCAAGAAGAGCAAGCGCGGACAGGTCCCGTGGGGGCACAGGACATATGCCGTTCTCGATGAGTCGACGTACGGAGCCCACAAGACCTGACCTTCCGCATATCGTCGTCACAAATCACAGGCAAATCACATGACCAACAAAATCCGAGTTCTTCACTATCTCAACCAGTTTTTTGGAGGTATCGGCGGCGAAGAGCATGCCAACGTGCCACCTGAAGTACAAGACGGCCCTGTTGGGCCTGGGCGACTGCTGCAATCCACGCTGCAGGCCGCAGGCGGCGGGTCCGTGGTCGCCACCATCGTGTGCGGCGATAACTACATCGTCGAAAATGAACAGACAGCCATTGAGGCAATCGGGGCCTTTTTCGACCGCTACAAGCCTGACCTCGTCGTGGCCGGTCCCGCGTTTGACGCAGGCCGCTACGGACTGGGCTGCGCACTCGTGTGCATTGAAGCGTCTGCCAGGGGCATTCCGTCCATCACAGGCATGCACCCCGAAAACACCGGCGTGCTGACCCATCGGCTCCAGATCACCGCCGTCCCAACAGGCGCGGAGGCGTCAGGCATGCAGCCCGCAATTCGCGACATGGCGAGTCTGGGCATTCGTTTGGCTGACGGGGAAGAACTCGGCCCCGCCGTGGAAGAGGGCTACATACCCCGTGGCTACCGCAATGAAACGATGCACGAGCGAAACGGGGCCGACCGCGCTTTCGACATGATGATGGCCAGGGTTAACGGCGAGGACTACATGTCAGAGGTACTCGTACCCGGCTACGAGACCGTCTCGCCCGCTCCGCCAATCAAGGACATGTCGAGCGCCAACATCGCGTTGGTCACCAGCGGCGGCCTCGTACCGAAGGGGAACCCCGACAACCAGGTCGGCGGACGCGCCCGAGACTTTTTCAGCTATTCGATCGACGGCCTCGACCGTCTGAGCACCGACGACTGGGAATCCGTGCACATGGGGTTCAGCACCGTTCACTTGAACACCATTGATCCCAGCTACGTGCTTCCCCTTCCAGTCGTACGAGACATTGAACAGGAAGGAATGATCGCAGGCGTCTACCCGAACTTCCTTTCTACCACAGGCAATGGGACCCCCGTCACGACGGCGCGGCGCATGGGCGCAGAGATCGGCCTGGAACTAAGGCAGGCGGGGATCGACGGCGTGCTCCTCGTGGCCACCTGAGGGAGTTGTAATCGTTGCGGCGCAACGATGGCAAAAGAGATCGAACGAGAGGGCATACCGGTAGCTGTAATGACAGCCCTGCCTGTAATTCCGCTCTCCGTCGGCGCATCCCGCGTTGTCACGGGCGTGCGCGTGGAGCATGTTTGCGGCGATCCCCGGCTGACGCCGGAGCTGGACAGGCGTCTTGGCAGACGGATCGTTGAGACGGCCCTTGAGGCCCTGCAGACCGAGGTAAACCAGCCGACTCGTTTCGTCCCGCCCGATGACGAAGTAGTCCCCGAGGTCCCAGCCCGTGCAGTATGAACGCGCTTCGTTTCCAGTAAACGGTCTGGTTTTCGGAGGGCGAACCGAACTGCGGGACGGCGTCCTTCAAGTCGATCGCGAAGAACTCGAGTCCCTGGCGCTCGAAGACCAGGACATTGAACGGGCGAGCGTCCATCTGGCATCGCCAGGGGACCCAGTCCGCATCGTCAACTGGCGGGACATTGTCGAACCGGCGATCAAGGTTGACGGCCCCGGAACTGCTTACCCTGCCGTGTTCGGCAGGTCCACGGATCAGGTCGGCGAGGGCCGAACCAACAGGCTGGCTGGCGCTGCGGTAGTTCAGTGTGCCGATCCATCCGGCCTGACGACCGAGGAGCGTACGTGGCCCCCACTTCGCGCCCCCGGCGCGTTTATCGACATGGCGGGACCCGGCGGCAACAGGCCCTACGGATCGCTCCATAACGTTTGCGTCGAGATGGAGACCCGAGACGGGCTGACCGGCGATGACTGGCATTCGGCTCTCGGCCGGGCCACGCTGAAGATAGCCGACCGCCTTGCCGAGACCACCCTCGACGCGCAACCCGCCGATGTGGAGACGTTCGATACTTCGCCCGCTGCCGGCAAAGACGGCGTGGTTAGTATTTTCAACCTGGCTTCCGACGAGTGGTTCTGCGGGGCGCGATCCGTCCTCGGAACCTCCATCTACGGCCAGACCCGGCTATCGGCGCCGTGGCTCCTCAGTCCCACCGAACTTTTCGACGGCGCTGTTTATCACTCCGGCCACTCAGGCAGCACCTGGGCAATGACAAACAATCCGGTGGCTCTAAAGATGGCGCGGGAGCACGGGGTGAATTGCAACTACATCGGGGTGATAGTCCAGCGCACCAACTGGACTTTGCAGACCGAGAAGGACTTGATGGCCGACCGTCTCGCCCACCTGGCAAAGAGCCTCGGAGCAAAAGGCGCGGTGTTGACCACGGACATCCGCGGCCAACGTTTTGTCGAAACCATATTGGGCGTACGCGCGTGTGAGCGCGCGGGTATTCCCACTGTCCTCCTCACTCAAGAAGAGGACAATGAAGACGGGACGGCCCCTCCCCTACTGATGTCGGCGCCCGAGGTGGTCTCGGTTGTGAGCACCGGCACGGGCGGCCAGGAAGAACCGTTCCCGTCAGTCGACAAGGTCATCGGAAAGTTCGACGATGGCAGCGGCTGGGAAAAGGCACAGCCCCCAATCCACGGTCAGTACGGTCAGGCTTACTACAACGACCTGTACGGATTCGGGAATCAGGGGCGCATCGACTACTGATATTTTGGTTACACTAACGGCGCGCATTCATCACCCAGGAGGTATCTACGTGTTATTGATCAAAAGAAGCGCAGGCTTTTTGGCCCTCGTGGTCGCGGGACTGGTCGCGTTTGCGATTGCCTGCGGCGGCGAAACGGTTGAACCGGGCGCGCCGCAGCAGCCCGAGGACCCCGCGCCCGCGGCCACTGCAATGTCGGCCGAAGCAGCAATGCCAGCCGCCACGGCGATGCCGGCCGAAGCCGCCATGCCGGCCGCCACCGCAATGCCGGCAGCTACCGCCATGCCCAGCAAGCCGGAAGACGGCATGATGGGGCCGAAGGGCGGCGGCGAACTGGTGGTGGGCATGACCAAGGTCGACCCGCCGATATTCCTGCCTTCGGAGTCAGCGTTCTCGTCAGCAGTGTTCAATGCCTCTTCAGGCGTGTTCGAGAGCCTGCTCAGATTCACGTACGCAGAGCCTCCTGAACTGGGAGACGAGAGTTCCCAGGGAATCGCTACGGCGTGGGTGTACGACATTCCGAGCCAGACCATCACGTTCACCATCCGTGACGGAGTGATGTTTCATGGCGACTGGGGTGAACTTACGGCGGAAGACGTGGCGTTCAGTTTCAACGACGCGATTGCGGAGGACAGCAATTTCGGCCGCGCAGGTGAACTCAAGCGGTACATGGACCGGTGGGAAGTCGTAGACAAGAACACCGTCGTGCTTCATATAAAGGACGTGATCGATCCCAACTGGTGGCAGGCCCAGGCCCAGACCAATGGCAACCATGTGCCCCTGGTGAGTAAGAAGTTCTTCGACGACAACGGGCGGGATGCCTCGGTCACATCGATGATCGCCAGCGGCCCGTTCCAGGTCCGCTCCTGGGCGGGCGGAGAAGAGTTGGTCGCCGACGCGGTCAAAGACCATTGGCGCGGCGGTCCGATTATCGACACGGTTCGTTACGTAGAGCTGCCCGAAGAGTCGACGCAACGCGCGGCGTTTGAGACCGGCGAAGTCCACATCATCCGGCCATCGCTGAAGTTCATCAAACCGACACTCGAAGCTGTCCCCGGCTCATACACCGTGCAGACAGACAGAGGAACCGGCCAGTCGATCATATTCAGCGGCAACTACTACGCCCGCGTGTGGCCCGACACCGGTGAAAGCATCTGGCCCAGAGACGGATTCAAGCCGGACGCGGATCATCCCTGGGTCGGCAACCCTGAAAATCCCGCACACTACGAGAAGGCCCGCAATGTCCGCTGGGCGCTCGCGATGGCTATCGACCGCGACCTTGTCAATGACGTGGCGCTCGACGGCCTCGGATTCCCGACTTACACGAACTCCGGATTCCTGCCCGGAGACCCCGGCTGGCAAGACGATTGGTTCATCCCTTACGACACCGCCCGAGCAAAAGAGTTGCTGGCCGGGGCCGGGGTTCCGAACTGCTTCCCCATGGTCTTGCAGATAGCCCCCGACCTGCCCTCTCTGATCACCCCGGACGTGGGCAACGTCGTGGCGCAGATGTGGACCGAGCTCGGCTGCGACATCGAGATTTCGAACGTCGCGTACTCCGCCAACCGACCCCGACTTGTGGACCGGTCCATGGATAACCCGTGGCTCATGCAGTCGGAGTCGTACGGCTTCCTCTACGCGTCGAAGTTCCACTCGATGGTGCCGTCAGCAGGATTCAACTACGGCATCGAGTTGCCCAACGACGTTGCGATGCCGTGGTACGACAACCGCGAGATAATCAGCGAAAGCCAGTTGATCCAGAACAATGCAGAGGTCCAGGAATGGGTCTCTCACGCACGCCTCGTGGCGCCGATAGTCCAACGTGTCCTGTTCTGGACAGTCCGGCCCGAAGTGGTCGACTGGAATCCGCACTTCGGCGGATTCAACTCACCCGAAACTGTGGAACTGCAACAGTAGTTGCGACCGCACGCCCCGGCCGACACGCTTGACGGCGCGTCGGGCGGGGCGCAGTTGCCCGGGTAGGCGTCCGGGCAAGGTTTGACCGGGCTATGGTCACTGGCCGGGGTTGCCAAGGCGCCGGAATGACGACGCCTGCGCCAATTCCCGCCAGTCCTCGGGTAGCCAGTATTCTTATGATTCAACCAGCCGTTCAAGGAATACAGCGCCATTGAGGAAATTCGTAATCAGGCGGTCCATTTACATGGTGGTCGTGGTGTTCGCTGCGACTGCTCTTGTCTTCGGGCTGTCCCGCGTTAACGGCGATCCTCGACTAGTACTTCTGGACGAGTACACCAGCAAGGAACAGTGGGACGCATGGGGAGTGAAGCTCGGCCTCGACAAGCCGCTGATCGTCCAGTACGGGATATGGGTCGGTAACGCCGCCCGCGGGGATTTCGGGCAGTCTCTGGGGCACCGGACAAATTCACTGGACGTAATCATTACCCGCATCCCCGGCACCCTGCAGCTCACCGCCGGCGCGTTCATCTTTGCGTTCATCGTCGGCGTGCCCTTGGGCGTCTTCTCGGCAGTGCGCCGCGGCTCGGCTTTTGACTATATTGGCCGCACATTTGCGCTCTTCGGCCAGGCGCTGCCACCATTCTGGCTCGGGATCATGCTGATCCTGATTTTCGCGGTTGAACTCGGCTGGCTGCCGACTTACGGCCGCGGAGGTATCAGACACTACATCCTTCCTTCGATCACGCTGGGCTGGCTGGCTGCGTCCGGATTCCTGAGGTTAATGAGGTCCTCGATGCTGGAGGTACTCGACTCGGAGTTTGTGAAGTTCGCTCGCTCGAAGGGTGTCAACTCGCAACGAATCATCTGGAAACACGCCCTGCGGAACGCCATGCTGGCGCCTCTGACCTACGCCGGACTGCTCCTGGCCGGGTTGATCACAGGCACCGTTGTCACCGAAACAGTGTTCGCCTGGCCGGGACTCGGCAGACTGGCGGTACAGTCCGTGTTTGCCAACGACTTCCCGGTAATGACAGGCGTTGTGATGTTGTTCACGGTGATCTACGTTGGAATGAACTTCGTAGTGGACATTGCCTACGCCTACCTCGACCCGAGAATCAGGTACTACTAAAACGTGACCACGGTCGAGGAATTCCGTCCTATTGATTTCGGCGTGAGACGTCCGGGGATCCTCGCCGCGTCATGGCGTTTCATGCGGCGCTGGCCAGTCATTCCCGTGGTTATTCTCGTTGTCATGGTCGTTTGCGCCATATTTGCTCCCCTTCTGACCACGCACAACCAGGAATACGGCGACCTTCGAGCACCAAACACGCCCCCTTCGTGGCTTGCGGGCGGAACTCTGAAATACCCGCTGGGCACCGACCAACTGGGCCGGGATATCCTGACCCGAATCATCTACGGGGCCCGTATATCGCTTCAGGTTGCGGCAATCGTATTGGTGTTTGGCGCCATCGGCGGGTCCGTAATCGGACTGATTTCCGGTTACTTCGCCGGGCAGGTCGACGAGCTTCTGATGCGTGTCGTCGACCTTTCGCTCGCCATTCCTTTCATTCTCGTGGCGCTTACGGTCCTGATCGTGCTCGGGCAAAGCCTCACCGTCATCATTTTGCTGCTAATCATGTTCAGTTGGGGCGGGTTTGCCCGCCAGGTGCGCGCCGAGACACTATCCCTTCGTACGCTGGACTACATCGCTCTCGCGAAGGTGGCCGGCGCAGGTCCGCTGCTCATCCTCTCCAAGCACATCCTGCCGGGCGTGATCAACACCATCATCGTGGTATCCACGTTGCAGGTCGGGTCCCTCATATTGACTGAATCGATCCTGAGTTTCCTCGGTGTCGGCATTCCGGCGCCCACACCGGCCTGGGGAGTCATGGTTGCAGACGGGCGAGCCTACCTCGACACGGCATGGTGGCTCGCCCTGTTCCCGGGGTTGGCGATCTTCCTGACGGTACTGGCGTTCAACTTCCTGGGAGACTGGCTCAGGGACCGGTTTGATCCTCGCTTGAGGCAGATCGCCAACTGAGCCATTCGACGCTTGCGACGCCCGTCGAGAATGTGTCCTGCAGGTCGAATCGCTGCCAGATTTCGAATACCGCCAGCCATGTGCGATACACGTGCAATCTTCATCGGCATATAATGGCCCCAACGTATTGGTTTTCACATTAAGAGAAACGTATTGACTTCCAACACTGAAATACCAGCAGACCAGCCGGCCGAACCCAAGGCCGAGGTGGACGCGCAGGGCGACGAGACAATGGCCGGCCTGCTTGAAGAGTTTGTTCCAGCGAAAGCGCTGCGCCGAGGTGAAATCATCGACGGCAAAGTGATGAGCAGAAGCGGGGAGGGAATCCTCGTAACGATCGGGTACAAGTCCGAGGGGTTTGTGCCGGTCAAGGAAATGCGCTCGGTAGATCCCGAAACACTTGAAAAGATGGGCCCCGGGGACGAGATCATCGTCTACGTGATCAACCCGGAAGGGCCGGACGGCTCTTCCGTACTCTCCATAGACCGGGCCAGGGGCGAGCAGGGCTGGCGAACCCTCGAGAAGGCCATGGACGCCAACGAAACAGTCCACGGGCGGATCGTTGGGTCAAACCGCGGCGGCGCCGTCGTAGAGGCGGAGGGTGTGCAGGGCTTCATTCCCCTATCGCAACTGGTGGGTCCGGCGCGGGAACTGTATGTGCCGGGCGGCGAACCGCCGAAGGAAGGCTTTATCGGCATGGAGGTTGAGTTCAAGATCATCGAACTCAACCGTCGCCGAAACCGGGCGATCTTCTCAGAAAGGGCCGCGCTGCAAGCATGGAAGCAGATCCAGAAGATGCGGCTCGTTCAGGAGTTGTCGGAAAACGAGATACGACGCGGACGGGTAGCCGGAATCTCTAACTTTGGCGCGTTCGTAGACCTGGGTGGGGCAGACGGCCTCATTCACATTTCAGAGCTTTCCTGGGAACAGGTGAATTCCCCCGAGGACGTGGTACACGTAGGGCAGGAATTGGATGTCTTCGTACTCAAAGTGGACAGGGAGAACCTGAAAATAGCATTGAGTTTGAGGCGCCTGCAGCCGGAACCCTGGGATGAAGTGGGGTCGAAATTCCACGTCGGGCAGGTGGTGAAGGGCAAGGTCACAAAGCTCGCGAACTTTGGCGCATTCGCCCGCATTGACGGGGGGATCGAAGGACTGATACACATCTCTGAACTGAGCCACCAGGTAATCAAGCATCCCAGGGATGTTGTATCCGAGGGCGATGAGTTCGAATTGCGTATCATTCGCATCGAACCCGAACGACGAAGGCTGGGGCTGTCCCTAAAGCAGGTCCAGTCCCTGGATCCTGTATCCATGTCCTCTTTCGGCCGTGAGGACACACGCCAAAGTTTCGACGACATTTTTGGAAGTCAAACGTGATCGGACTAGTCGGTCAGGAATAGCTAACACGGCTGCGCAGCCGATTCAAGAAGGCAGATTATGCCCAGCAGGTTCGAAAAATTCTCAGAAAGAGCTCGCAGGGTCCTGTCATTGGCACAGGAAGAAGCGCAGCGCTTTAACCACAACTACATCGGCACCGAGCACATCCTGCTTGGACTGGTTCGTGAGACCGAGGGTGTAGCCGCAAAGGTTCTCGCCAACCTCAGTGTCGAACTCGTAAAGGTCCGCTCCGCCGTGGAGTTCATTATCGGCAGGGGCGAACGGCCCACGCCGGGGGAGATCGGGCTAACCCCGCGGGCGAAGAAAGTTATTGAACTGGCGGTCGACGAAGCTCGCCGCCTCGGCCACCACTACATCGGTACCGAGCACCTTCTCATAGGCCTGATGCGCGAGGGAGAAGGCGTGGCCGCCGGCGTGCTCGAGAGCCTCGGTGTCTCGCTCGACAAGGTCAGGGCAGAAACCAACCGCATCCTTTCCCAGAGCGCGAGCCAATCCAGTTCCCAAACTCGGCAGGGTAATCGCACGCCGACGCTGGACGAACTTGGCGCCGACCTCACACAACTCGCCCGCGACCGGAAACTCGACCCTGTCGTCGGCCGGGAATCCGAGCTTGATCGCGTGGTCCAGATCCTGAACCGGAGGACCAAGAACAACCCGGTTCTCATCGGTGAGCCCGGCGTCGGCAAGACGGCCATCGTCGAAAAGCTTGCTCAGTCCGTGGTCGAGGGCGAGGTCCCGGAAAACCTCTCAGGCAAACGAGTTGTGACCCTGGACATGGGTGCGTTAGTCGCCGGAACCAAGTACCGAGGCGAGTTTGAGGAGCGCCTCAAGAAGGTCATCACGGAGCTGAAGTCAGCAGGCAACTGCGTGCTGTTCATCGACGAGATGCACACGATGGTCGGCGCAGGCGCCGCCGAAGGCGCCGTGGACGCCGCAAACATTCTCAAGCCGTCCCTCGCCCGCGGAGAGTTGCAGGTGGTTGGGGCGACCACGTCAGACGACTACCGCAAGTATGTAGAGCGAGACCCGGCACTCGAACGCCGGTTCCAGCCGGTATACGTAGACCCTCCCGATGTAACCGACACCGTGAAGATCCTGCGCGGAGTAAAAGACCGCTACGAGGAGCACCACGGTCTCGCCATTACGGAAGAGGCCATCGAAGCCGCTGCCCAGTTGGCCGAACGCTATATATCCGACCGCCAGATGCCGGACAAGGCAATTGATCTTATCGATGAAGCGGCGTCAAGGGTGCGCATCAAGAACAGCATGACCCCGCAGCCCCTCCGGGTCGCCACTAGAGAACTCGATAACGTCAGACGGCAAAAAGATCAGGCCATCGCCGACCAAAAATACGAGGTCGCCCACCAACTCAGGGACGACGAACTCAAGAAGGTTACGGTGGTCGAGAAACTTAGCCAGGAATGGAAAGAGACCAAGCCCACCGACGAAATTCAGGTCACCCCCGATGACATCGCTGAAGTGGTCAGCATGTGGACGCGCATACCTGTAAAGAGGCTCGACGTCGAGGAGAGCGAACGGCTTCTGCACATGGAGGACACCCTCCACGACCAAGTGGTTGGCCAGGGTGAAGCCGTTAACATGATCGCCCGCGCGGTCCGCAGGGCGAGGGCCGGAATCAAGGACCCGAAACGCCCGATCGGAGCGTTCCTGTTCCTCGGTCCGACGGGTGTCGGCAAGACGCACGTCGTGAAGAAACTTGCCGAATTCCTCTTCGGCTCTGAAGACAACATGATCCGGCTCGACATGTCCGAATACATGGAGCGCCACTCGGTGGCGAGGTTGGTCGGCGCGCCGCCCGGCTACATCGGGTTCGATGAAGGCGGCCAACTCACTGAGGCAGTTAGAAGACGCTCCTACACGGCTATCCTGCTCGACGAGATCGAAAAGGCGCACGAAGACGTGTTCAACATCCTCCTGCAGATCTTTGAAGACGGTCAACTGACCGACTCAAGGGGCCGCAAGGTGGACTTCAAGAACACACTGATAATCATGACGTCCAATCTCGGGTCGGACCTGATCCGGCGCGACAGCTTCCTCGGATTTTCCGGAACTACTGTGGATGAGTCGTCTGATCGGGATTACGAGCGTATGAGAGACAAGGTGCTGGACGAGGTGAAGCGCCACTTCCGGCCGGAGTTCCTGAACCGCATCGACTCCACGGTAGTGTTCCACTCCCTGAACAGAGAGCAAATCCTCGAGATCGTTAACCTGATGTTGCAGGAATTACAGGCGAAGGTACTCGAAAAGGGTCTCGTACTACAGGTAACCGACGCAGGCAGGGAATGGATCGTTGACAACGGTTTCGACCCGAAGTTCGGCGCGCGGCCTCTGCGCAGGCTCATACAGGACAAACTGGAAGACCAGTTGTCCGAGGACTGGCTGCGCGGCAAATTCAAGGCGGGCGACGTCGTCGAAGTCCACATCGATGAGGACGGCGTGGTCTCTATCACAACCCCGAATACCCCCAGCAGGAAAAAAGAGGCCACCGCCAGCTAGCCCGCCGCTGACCCATTCCTCCGTGACGATACATCGCGGGGAAAGATCACGGTTGGAGCGGCGCAAGCCCTCAAACATGGCCTGACCTATCAGGTGTCCTGAAAATTGGCGCTTTGCGAGAACGCGTGAACACCATCGATATCCACAACTTCCGACCCAGGCGGTAGTACACTTGGCGCCGCGGACAGGGTAGTGCCCCGGTCCCCAGGCAAAATGGCGCCCCGGCGCAATTCTGTGAGCAAAATGGTCCAACGAGGGAACATAGTCACTCCGGACAGCGCGCTGGCATCACCGGAACCCTCCGATCCTGCCGTTGGCCTTGGCCGCAAGGAAAAGACGTTGGTGGCCCTGTTGCGCCGCCTCGGCTCTGTGATCGTCGCCTATTCCGGAGGAGTCGATTCGGCATACCTCGCCGATGTGTCCCACGAAGTCCTTGGAGAGCGATCGCTTGCGGTAACCGCCGCGTCGGCGAGCGTTGCGCCGGATGAACTCGAAGCCGCTATCGCCCTCGCCGCGGCGCGAGGATGGCGGCACGAGGTGATCGAAACGGGCGAGATGGAAGAACCCGGTTACGCCGAAAACGGCCCCAGACGCTGTTTCTTCTGCAAGACGGAGTTGTACACGCAGTTGGGCGCACTCGCCGCCACCATGGGCAACCCCACCATCGCCAACGGCACGAACGCCGACGACCTGGGCGACTACCGCCCCGGCCTGGAGGCGGCGGCGAGCTACAGGGTGGTTTCGCCCCTGGTCCAATCCGGTATGACAAAGAACGACATCCGGGCCCTCTCCAGGGCGCGCGGCCTCCCCACTTGGGACAAGCCGGCCCAACCGTGCCTGTCTTCCCGCATACCCTACGGAACGCGGGTAACCGTGGAATCACTCTCACGAATTGGCCGGGCGGAACGCGCTCTGAAGGGCCTGGGTCTCAGAGAGCTACGCGTACGCCACTACGGCGAGTCGGCACGAGTCGAGATCGCCCTGGCTGAAATGGCCAACCTCGATTCGGACGGCCTCGCCGAGCGCGTCATCGACGCGGTACGCTCCGCAGGGTACACCGACGTAGAGATCGACCCGAAAGGCTTCCGTTCCGGCGGCCTGAACGCCGCGATCCTGGGCCGGTCGAAGTCCCCTACCCCGACCCCGGCCGCGAACTGAACCGGAGGCCTGCGCAGCCATGGCGGGCAAAACCGTCGCCTACCTCGACATGATCGGGGGCGTGAGCGGGGATATCTTGCTCGGCGCCATGCTCGACGCCGGCCTCCGTCTCGACGATCTGCGCTCCGAACTGGTAAAGCTGCCGGACCGCGGCTACGACCTGTCAGCCGAACCCGTAAAGCGCGGCGCGCTCGACGCTACCCTGCTTCACGTCAATCTTGACGACGATGGCCGCAAGCCCCGCAATTTTGGAGACTTCACCGCGTCGGTTCAGCAATCCGGCCTTTCAGACACTACAAAACAGGTAGCCAGGCGCATCTTTGACTCGCTCGAGAATGCCGAGACCGCCGCGCATGGCGGGACGCCGGGACACCTCCACGAGTTGGCGACTGTGGACACGTTGGTCGATGTTGTCGGCGCAGTTGCCGGCTTCGAACTGCTCGGTGTGGAAAAACTGCACGCTTCGCCCTTCCCTGCCGGGTCCGGCCCCGCAATGTCTGAACACGGCCCGATGGCTGGGGTATCACCGGCGACGATGGCCATCTACCGGTCGGCGGGCGCTCCGGTACGCACAGGGGGACGGACACCCCTGCCGGGCGAGACGGTAACGCCTACCGGCGCGGCGATAGTTACAGCCCTCGCAGATTTCTCTCCCCTGTCCATGACGATAAAACGCACCGGTTACGGCGCCGGCCAAAGAAATCCGCCGTCCCACGCAAACGTAGCCGGCCTTTGGCTCGGAGAGGAAACTCACAGCGCCTCGATCACCAGCCCAATTGCAACGGGCCTGACTCTCCTCGAAACGAACATAGACGATATGTCCGGAGAACTGTTCGGGCATGTGCAGGAACGACTGTTCAACTTGGGCGCAAGGGACGTCTGGTTTACACCGATACAGATGAAGAAAAACCGACCCGGCGTGTTGCTGTCGGCCCTGGTGCCTGATGCCATTGCCGATAGCGCCGCCGACATGCTCTTCGCTGAAACCTCGACGTTCGGAGTGAGGCGGCGCCCAGTCGAACGTTACGAAGCGGAACGTGAATTGGTGGAGTTCGACTCGTCCATAGGACGGGTAACGGTGAAACTAAAAATGAAGGGCGGGAAAGTCATCCAGGTCGCCCCCGAGTACGAGGACTGCAGACGCATAGCGGATGAGCGCGGTGTCGGATTAGCCGAGGTCATGGACCTGATACGCAGGGAAGCCGCGTCACGCGCCGAAATGTAGGGGCGGAAGGCCGTCGCAGTACCTTGGCGCGGACGATCTGGAGCGCGTCCAATGCGCGGTATGCGCCGATAAGTCATGATGCCCGGTCTGCCGAGACGCGCATCGTCGGCCTGAAATAGTTGACTCTCCGTCGAATCGGTGACTACTATCGAAACAGGCTTCGGGCTGTGGTGGACAGGGCCGGGGCTGCATCTGCCCCAGTGGCGCAGTGGTAGCGCAGGCGATTTGTAATCGCCAGGTCGGCGGGTTCGAATCCCCCCTGGGGCTCCACGCAGACCGTATTTAGGGAGGCCGTCGGCGCTACGAGATTCGTATTTTGAACTGCAATTGCCCGATTCGCTGTGCTACTATTCAAGTTTGGGCAGGGGTGGGTGAGTGGTTAAAACCAGCAGACTGTAAATCTGCCGCCGTACCGGCTACGCAGGTTCGAATCCTGCCCCCTGCACCACGGAACGCCCATACTGATGAGGCCTAGCGAGGGCCCACATAGCTCAGCGGTAGAGCGCGTTCTTGGTAAGAACGAGGTCCCCAGTTCAAGTCTGGGTGTGGGCTCCAAACCAAAAATACGGTGACCGGCGGACCGCGCCAGCGATACAATAACAGGCATAAAACATTCCGCTGACCAGGAATACCAGAATCGGAGGCCCCGGAGAGAATGGCAAAAAAGGTTTTTGACCGCACAAAGCCCCACGTGAATGTGGGAACGATCGGTCACGTTGATCACGGCAAGACGACGCTCACCGCAGCGATCTCAAATGTGCTCGCCAATTTGAAGACTGCCGGACAGGACGTCGAAGTCAAAGGCTTTGATGAGATCGATAACGCCCCCGAGGAACGGGAACGCGGCGTCACGATCGCCATCACTCACGTGGAGTATGAGACGGAGAGCCGTCACTACGCCCACGTAGACTGCCCCGGGCACGCCGACTACATCAAGAATATGATCACCGGAGCCGCGCAGATGGACGGGGCTATCCTCGTGGTAAGCGCGCCCGACGGCCCCATGCCCCAGACTCGGGAGCACATCCTGCTCGCGCGCCAGGTGAACGTGCCTCGGATCGTAGTCGCCCTCAACAAGGTCGACATGATGGATGACGAGGAACTCCTTGAACTCGTCGAACTCGAAATTCGCGAACTGCTCAGCCTCTACAACTTCCCGGGTGACGACATCCCGGTCATTCAAGTTAGCGCGCTCGAGGCGATGGAGAATGCGAGCGATCCGGACCATCCCGCCGTCAAACAGGTGCTCGAATTGATGGAAGCGGTCGACGACTACATCCCCATCCCCGAGCGGCCGGTGAATTTGCCGTTCCTCATGCCCGTCGAGGACGTGTTCGGAATCAAGGGCCGCGGCACCGTCGTGACCGGCCGAATCGAACGCGGCCAGGTGACTGTCGGTGACGGAGTGGAGATAGTGGGCTTCGGAAAGACCGAGCGCACTGTTGTCACGGGCGTCGAGATGTTCAAGAAGACGCTCACCGAGGGCCTGCCCGGCGACGCCGTAGGCGCGCTTCTGCGAGGCGTGGAACGGGACGAAATCTCCCGTGGCGCGGTCCTTGCAAAACCGGGGTCGATCACTCCGTACACAAAGGCAAGGGCCCAGGTGTACGTGTTGACCAAGGAAGAGGGTGGCAGGCACACACCCTTCTTCCCCGGTTACAAACCGCAGTTTTATATCCGCACGACCGACGTCACCGGTGAGATAAAACTCGCGGACGGCGTCGAAATGGTGATGCCGGGCGACAACACCGAGATGGACATCGAACTGATGTACCCCGTAGCCCTCGAGACGAATCTGCGATTTGCTATCCGCGAAGGCGGCCGAACCGTAGGGTCGGGCGTGATCATCGAAGTCGCAGCGTAAACTATCCGAAGAGCCTGGCCGACTCGGCCAGGCTCTCCAATTCCTGCCCGAAAGACAAGACGGTAAAGCAGCGATGGCACGAAAGACAGGCGCCAGAATTCTGGTAACGCTCCAGTGCACGGAGTGCAGATCGCGCAACTACCACACCGAAAAAAACCGGCGCAACGACCCGGACCGGATCCAGTTCACCAAGTTCTGTAAACGCTGTCGTTCGCGACTGCCTCACAGAGAAGTCAGGTAGGTAATTGCCGCGATGCGCAACACAGGCGGAACGGCCCCTCGCATTCAGTCGGTCGGTACCGGTTCCAGGGGCGGCACAATCGGCGGATTCTTCGGAGATATCATCTCCGAACTGCGAAGAGTGCATTGGCCTTCGCGGCAGGAGACGCTCCGGCTAACGCAACTGGTGATGGTGGTGTCCGCGGTAGTCGGCGCTATCCTGGCCACGGTCGACACGGGCTTCAACCGCATGTTACAGCTGTTCGCCGGGACTTAGTCGAATGACCATTCAAAGCACAACCGGCAGCCCGAGCGAGTCAATTGACTCAGGCCGCTGGTACATCGTGCACACCTACTCGGGCCAGGAGGATCGCGTAAGGAACAACCTCGAACAGCGGATCGAGACCATGGACGTCAAGGACAAGATCTATAGAGTCGTGGTCCCCACCGAAGAAGAGGTTGAGATTCGTGACGGCCAGCGCCGGACGGTGCAGAAAAAGATGTATGCCGGCTATCTCATCGTGAACATGGAAATGGACGATGAGAGTTGGTACGTAGTGAGAAACACGCCCGGCGTGACGGGTTTCATCTCAGCCGAAGACGAGACGGAGAAACGCCCCAAGCCGGTCCCGCTCGAACAAGTTGAAGTAGACCGCATTATGCGGCGGATGGAGTCGAACACGCCACGGGTGCGGATCGGTTTCGACAGAGGAGACGCGGTGCGGATCAAGGACGGTCCGTTCGCCGACTTCATGGGAACTGTCGACGACGTGAACGAAGAGCGCGGCAAGATGCAGGTGCTCGTATCGTTCTTCGGGCGGGAAACTCCGGTCGAACTCGACTTCCTGCAGGTGGAAAAGGCTTAGCGCAGCGCCACTCCGCCACTTGCATTAGATACCGCCCGGGCGGCATTCAGCATATCTTGCCCATCGCGCGGATAACGTTTTCGAAAGAGCGCAGGTAAAACAATTTGGCCAAGAAAGTTTTGACAGTACTTAAGCTGCAACTCCCAGCGGGCAGCGCCAGTCCGGCGCCGCCGGTTGGCCCCGCGTTGGGCCAGCATGGCGCCAACATCATGCAGTTTGTCAAGGAGTACAACGAACGAACGTCCAGGCAGGTGGGCAATATCATCCCCGTCGAAGTGACGGTGTACGCCGACCGGTCGTTTTCGTTCGAGACAAAGAGCCCGCCGGCATCGGATCTGCTACGCAAGGCGGCCGGGCTCGAAAGGGCATCCGCAACGCCGGGTCTGCTGGTGGCTGGCTCGGTCACACGCGACCAGGTGCAGGAGATCGCCCAGACCAAAATGGTCGACCTGAACGCCACGGACATCGAGGCCGCAATGAAGATCATAGAGGGCACGGCGCGAAGCATGGGGGTTACTGTCGAAGGCTGACCGACAGGCAGATGGCTGCGACTGGAAACACCAACGCCCTGCCCTGCTGCGCAATCGTTGCGCAAAACCTGAAAGCCACTGACTCCAGGAAAAGAAAATCATGAAGAGAGGCAAGAAATACGCCGACGCCAAGGTCAAGGTGGACAACACCCGGCCGACGCCGGTAAACGACGCGGTGAAGCTCGCCAAGGACCTTTCGTTCGCAAAGTTCGATGAGTCCGTAGAGTTGCATTTCTCGACCACCGCCGATCCGCGGCACGCCGACCAGCAGATGCGGGAGATCGCCGAACTGCCGCACGGCACTGGCGCGCAGGTCCGTGTCATGGTGTTCGCCGAAGGGGACGCCGCACGCACCGCTGAAGAGGCCGGGGCGGACTTTATTGCCGACGGGGACATCATTAAACGCATCGTAGGGGGATGGAGCGACTTCGACGTGTCGATCGCGACTCCCGACCAGATGGGCAAGATCGGCCGGCTGGGCCGCTACCTTGGCCGGAAAGGCCTGATGCCCAATCCCCGGACCGGCACCGTGGTCCAGGCACAGGACATACCCAGGGCTATCGCATCGGCAAAGAAGGGACGCGCCGAGGTGCGTCTCGACCGTACCGCCAACATTCACACGCGGATCGGCAAGGTGTCGTTCAGCGACGATCAACTGATCGAAAACCTCGCCAGCGTGTACAGGACCGTGGCGAATGGGAAGCCAAGTGGAGTGAAGGGCCAGTTCCTCACCACCGCGACCGTGACGACAACCATGGGACCCGGCATCCGAATGGACCTGGGAAGCCTGGAAGCTTTGGCCAACCAGGACTAAACTAGACAAACAATTGAATACCACGGCTGTAGACAGCAGGTCCGGGCGGAGTGCCCAGGGTAAACATTAGTAGCCTGCCGAGGTCAGAACCAGCGCCATATTGGCGCGTTCTACCCCGGCGTTTTGGGACCGGGGTTTTTTGTTGGCCCCGGCGCCCGTCGAGCCAGGAGGGCAGATGCCAAACGAGAAGAGCATACAAGCGGTCAAGGAACTCACGGAACTATTCTCGAGTTCCGAACTTATCGTCGCGGCCGAGCACGCCGGCCTCAACGTGACGCAGATGAACGGACTGAGAGCCGCCATCAAACAGAGTGACGGCAATTTTCGAATCGCCAAAAACACACTTGCGCGCATCGCCGCAGACCAAGCCGGCAAACCTCAACTCAAGGAAGTGATCGACGGTCCCATCGGATTTCTGACATCCGAGGGCGACCCGGCAACCGCGGCCAAATCGGTGGTCGCTTACGCATCCGAGAACCGCCTTGAGATCAATATGACCGGCGGCATGTTGGGCGGCGCAGCCCTGAGTTCGGAGCGGGTCGTCGAATTAGCCAACCTGCCGAGCAGGGAGCAGCTTCTCGCGATGGTGTTTGCGCAGATGAACGCTCCGGTGACAGGCCTCGTCAACGTCCTTGCCGGGACCATACGCGGGCTGGTGACGGTGCTGCAACGCCGCGCAGAGCAACTTGGTGAACCCGAGCCCGAACCGGCGGCCACCGCCTAGGCACAGGCACACGTCAAACACTTACTGAAACCAGCGAAATACCAAAAAAAGGAGCTTAAGAAATGACAACCAAGGCAGAAATCCTCGAAGCCATCAAAGACATGTCGGTCCTCGACCTCTCCGACCTCGTAAAGCAGCTCGAAGAAGAGTTCGGCGTGAGCGCGGCAGCGCCGGTCGCAGCGGTTGCAATGGCCCCGGGCAGCAACGGCGCGGCGGCAGTCGAAGAAGAGCAGACCGAATTCGACGTAATGCTCAAGGAGTTCGGCGCCAAGAAGATCGCCGTTATCAAGGTAGTGAGGGAACTAACGCCGCTCGGACTCAAGGAAGCAAAAGAGCTGGTAGAGTCCGCCCCGACCGCTGTCAGGGAAGCGGTTTCCAAGGAAGAGGCCGAAGAAGCCAAGACCAGGCTGGAAGCGGCCGGCGCCGTCGTAACCATCGACTAACTAACAACACGCCTGCCCCGCACATTCCAATACCAACCGGGGCAGGCGTCAGGAACGGGGACCTGTCTCGTCTCGTCGATGAGACGCCCTGCAATCCTCCGCTGCGACTGGGCCGCAGGGATCCCTGCGTTTGACTGCGCGCGGCCCAGCCCACCGCTTATATTGAATCAAGGCGCGTCGTAACCTGTCGACCATGAGGGGACAGCCAGACTGTCCTACGCTCTCCGCCGGTTGCCTACGCGGAAAGCTTGGTTACGCCGTCTCCCACGCGCACCGATCCCGACTGAATAACTCGAGTATTGACGCCGCGGAGCCTCAACGCGTTTCCACGCGGAGTGCTGATGAACCGTAACGCGTCTTTGCCGAAACGTTGCGCGAACTTTCCGCATCCTGTGTGCGGCTTCTTCGACACCTCTAATACGGCCGACCCCATGGACAGTTGGGTTCCAGCCGGCAGGTTGTCAACGCTAATGTCGAGGTCGACGATAAGCTGGTCGCCCGACAGTTCCCACCTTTCATCGGACTGAGCTATCAACGCGAGAAGACGGGAGTTGATGATCGTGACCTGTGCTTCGGGATGCGCAGAGCCGTCCACGGTGCTGGAGCTGCCTCGGGTCTTCCAGTTATCCCCGACAAGACCGGCGGTTTCGTTGAGGTCACCTTCCTGCACGACCTCCCGCTGGTCCACATCGGTGCGCCGAACGATCTTCAACAGGGCACCGTTGTCGGAGGGAGAAGCCAGAATATGCTCCAGGCCGGCTTGCAATTGGTCTGTAGTCAGGTGTTCACTCATGTTGAGTCTCTCTGGCCTGGATGGCGACGCGGCCTCCGTCCTCAATCTCCACGTACAGGGTATGGCTGTCCAGCAGCCTCATGCCTACGAGAGGTGTGGCGTCAGACACATGGGCATAGACGCGCCTCGGCTGGCTGTCCCAGAGGATTGTGGCTTCGTGGACGCTGAACCTCGCCAAGCTGCCGTCGGCCAGCATCGCCGATTCGTTGGTCAGGAACGGCAGTCCCAGTTCCGTCACCAATGTCGGCGGCAACGACACGAACCCAGTAAAGCCGGTGTCTATCACGGCCTCGATTTCCGTCGTCAGACCCGACAGTCCTCGCACGGTCAGAATTATGACGGCTTCATAGGAGTCATTCACCGTCCCTAAAATCACCGGAGGATCCCCAGGGACCTGCCGCCGAAATTGTGCACCGCCCGGTGGCCTATCCGCAGGGACCAGACGTTGATAGCCTCCGGACAATGCGCCCGCAGGCGGTCAACTGCTTCAAGGATGTCGTCTCCGACGGCCCATTTTCCGGTGTCCACGTCGATGGAGACGATCTCCCCACCGTGGTCCACCTCGACCTGGGGCCGGATGTCCCGTTCGTATATCTCGTCGCCGAGCCGGGCGATCTCATCCCGCGGACGGGTTGGGAGCTTTCTGTCCACTGCCTTGTGCGTAGGCGACGGCTCGCCTGCGTCCCCCATTGAATCCCCTTTCACGAACGTGCTCATACTTCGGTCATTCTACCGTTCCTCGAGAGTTTGGGATAACGAAAATGGCGCTCGGAAGAACTGCCGCGGCGACGCTGCAGTGAAGTGGCCGGCAGGTCGGCGGAAAATTCGATTTCAGTGACAGGGTCAGACCGTGTCTTACGAAAGCCTGCAGTTCAAGCCTGACGTACGCGAAGTCAATGCAGGCCGTTCGTCGCAATTAGGACAGGTATTGTGATGGTCAATTGGCTTTGGGTAACTTCAACTTTGAAGGTTATCCAGGTAGCGCCGGTGCTAGAATTTCGGCCGCCTGACATTGATACACGCAGGCAGCGACGTGGGGAAGTCAGATCGTCGCGACCGGCCTCTTCAGGAAAGGAACCCTAATTTTGCTTAAGCATTTCCAGGTCCCGGATGACATCGCAGTCCGAGTCGAGCCGACGAAACTCAGGTCCGCAACCGAGTCGATCTTCATGAAATGCGGCGTTCCCGAAACCGAGGCCGCTCTCGGCGCCGACGTGCTCATGTTCGCCGACCTGAAGGGCATCGACACCCACGGGGTCTCGAACATGCTCCGCAACTACGTACAGACGTACGGGGCAGGCATCACCAACCCGTCGCCTGACCCGCGCATCGTGAGGGAGACAGCGACCACTGCGGTAATGGACGGCGACGCCGGGCTCGGCCTGATGATCGCTCCGAAAGCGATGCGGATCGCCATAGACAAGGCGAAGGAGTACGGCACCGGCGTGGTGACGATTCGGAACTCCGGCCACCTCGGCGCCGCGGGATACCACGCCGCGATGGCCGCCGAGGCAGACATGATCGGCTGGTGCATGACGGCCGGTGGGCGGGCGATGGTTCCGACGTTCGGGGCAGAGCCTATGATCGGGACCAACCCAATAGCCGTTGCCGCCCCGGCTCGCCACGAGCCGATGTTCCTGTTCGACGCGGCGATGACGGCAATCGCGGGCAACAAGGTGGGACTGGCCGTGCGCCTGGGCCACTCGATGCAGGCCGGCTGGGTCGCTCACGATGACGGTACCCCGGATATGGAAGGGGGCCAGTTCGTGCAACAGTTCGCCGCACAAACGAAGCGCATGCAACTACCGGTCGGCGGTACACGCGAGCTGGGATCGCACAAGGGTTACGGGCTCAGCACGGTCGTCGAAATCCTGTGCGGCCATCTGTCGTTTGCGCCCGGATTCGGCAGCCTTGACCTGATGCGCCGCGGGCACTTTGTAGCGGCCTACAGCATCGACGCTTTCGGGCCGGCCGACGAGTTCAAGGACTCGATGGACTCGATGCTGCGTATGTTGAGGGATACGAAGCCCATGCCGGGCCACGACCGCGTTATGTACGCCGGGATGCCGGAGAGCGAAACGGAGGCCGAACGTCTCGAAAACGGAGTACCGCTACACCCTGAGGTGATCGACTGGTTCCGCGGCATCTGCGGGGAATTCGAGATCCCCTTCGACTTGGCCTGATATGAGTGGCCGCCCGGGTCGAGGTTGATTGCTGTCTCCCCACATACCTGGTGACGCACGAACAACGTCTTGGAGCGTGTGTAGGAAGTCCCATCGTCGCCTTCAGGGCCCCGCCGTTACCCGGCGCGCTCCCTTCATGTCACTCTGAGCACTCCCCCAAAGTCACCCTGAGCGAAGTCGAAGGGTCTAGGGGCGGGGAGTCCGGGGCTTTTGCATGACGCGCTTAGATTCTTCGGCTGCGCTCCAGAGGTGCACCTATTGGACACCCTGGTCGCCGGTCTGACGCCAGAAAGGTTCGCGCTTCCTGACCGTCTCCAGAATCGACTCGTCGAACGGCGGCAGGTCGAATCCTTCCGGCTGCGGAGGCCGGCCAACCCACCCGATCCGGTGGTGAACCGCGGGCTGGGAGTAGTAGGCCAAATACACGATTTCGAGGAACGTTCCGAAGTCGGCCGGAATGTTCTTTTCAATGACACGAATGGCGTTGTCCTGCTCCTCGGGGCTGAGCGCCCTGAACCCACCTGCCGCCCGCGAAAGTGGGTCTGCCGACAGTGCGCCCACGAAGGACTCCAACGCGTTGGCGTACCGCGCGACGTCACTCGCCATTCGCTCGACTTCGGGTCCAAGACCCATCTGCCCCGCGGCCGCCAGGTCGTCCACGCTCGGGATGAGCCGGTCCATCACCTCGCTCAAGGTAACGCGGTCCGAATCGTTGATATTCAGGTTCTGTGTCATGTCTGTTTGATCGCTATGAGGCGGGGCCGAAAATTAACGGCGCCTAAGTATCTGTGCCAGATCCCGATTACCCCTTCAGATCCCCTCGGTTCTTGCATATGTAGTCCGCCGTCCGGAGGGCAAGGGCCTGAATTGTCGGTGTGGGATTCACGGCGGCGGCAGTTACGAACACGCTGCCGTCGACCATGAACAGGTTGTCGGCGTCATGCGCCGTACCCCATCGATCGACCACCGATGCAGCCGGATCGTCGCCCATTTTCGCCGTGCCCATCAGGTGCCACCCGCAGGCCTTCAACAGAGAGGTGACTGCTATTCCTTCGGCATTGGCCTCTTCGAGGACCCGCACACCGTTGCGGATGCCGTGGTCCAGTATTTTGCGGGTGTTCGAACTGGCCTTGTACTGAACGCGCGGCGCGGGGATGCCATCGGAGTCGGTCAGCGACTCGTCTAGCGTCACGCAGTTGTGCAGTTCTGGTAGGTCTTCCGAGATGACCGCCAGGCTCACGCCTTTGCCGAACCGCGATGCGAACTCGTCATGGTGGGACTCGCCCCAACTCACCGGAGGAGCGAACAGTCCAACGGCCGTGAGCCCCGGTCCGCTGCTGCGGACAATCTGGTACGTATAGCCGCGGACGAAATCGCGGCGCGGATCGGTCTCATAGAACTCCTGGCTCAGGATCATGTTCCCCAACGGCCCCTTGAAGTTCTCGGTGCAGTCCGGCAAGAACCCGGTCACAATGGAGTAGGGATGAAACATCAGGTTCTTGCCAACGAGTCCGGTCGAGTTGGCCAGACCGTCGGGATGGCGGTCCGACTTCGATAGCAGAAGCAGGCGCGGCGTCCCGATGCCGTTTGCGGCCATGATTACCGACCGCGATGGCTGGTGCACGAGGTCGCCATTCGAATCGATGTAGTTAGCCCCGGAAACACGGCCGTCCGACCCGGTGGTGATCTCCGTAACGCGACTGTTCGTCCTGATCTCGACGCCCATGTCCCGCGCCTTCGGGAGATACGTTACGTCTGTAGACGCCTTGGCGCGAACTACGCAGCCGTATGTATTGGGTCCGCAGTTGTTGCAGGCATCTCGACCGTCATATCGGGTCGAGTTGATGTAGCTGTCGGATGGCCACCAGTGCCAGCCGAGGGCATCGAACGCCCGGGCCAGCGCCTCGCCGTCGGGGCCGAGAGGCAGGGGAGGCATGGGCCGCTCGGATCGAGGCGGGTTAGCGGGATCGCCGGAAATGCCGGAACAGCCCATCATGCGGTCGTTCAGGTCGTACCACGGCTCGAGTTCTTCGTACGTGAGGGGCCAGTCGTCCGCTACTCCGTCGAATGACTTCACCCTGAAGTCCGATGGATGAAATCGCGGAGTGTGCGCGGTCCAGTGGATCGTGCTCCCGCCCACGGCATTGAACATAAGCGGGGATATATCCGACTCGCTGTCGTTTACCGGATAGTCTTCCGGCAGGCCGCGAACATTAGGATCGATGTTCCAGGTAGTGCGCGCTTTCAGTTCCCAGTCGTTGCGGGTCGTCGGATAGTCTCCGGGCCGCATCCACGAACCCTGCTCAAGGATAACGACGTCGAAGCCGCCTTCAGCCAGACGCCACGCCGCCGCGCCGCCGGAGGCGCCTGCGCCAATGATGAGCACGTCGACCACCCGGTTATTTCGAATCTGATTTGATGACATCTTTTCTTCGGAGGCAAACGCCGGGGCCGTTTCACGTGGGCGACGCGCCTGCGGCGGATAACATATCACTTTGTCGGCGTGTTTAGAGACCCCGGAGCGGCCTTGATTTAGAGTAGACACGCTCTCTCCCAGTTGCGGGGGAGGTTGGGATGGATCCGCGCGCGAGCGCTGTCATCCGTCGACGATACCCAATAGTCCGGAATCGGGAACCTATCCATGTTGAAAGGCGCGCTCATCGCATTCGGGATCATGTTGGTATCGATCCCCATTCCCATCGTTCATTTCATCGCTGTCCCCCTGAGCCCGTTCATCGGCGGCTTCATAGGTGGAGGGATAGCGCGAGCGGACGAAGAGCGGATCATTTGGTTTGGGCTACTGGTCGCGGGGATGATGGCCCTACCGGCGGCGGCAATCGGCCTGTTTCTGATTTTCGCGGACAG
This sequence comes from Dehalococcoidia bacterium, assembly GCA_965262065.1. Taxonomy (GTDB): domain Bacteria; phylum Chloroflexota; class Dehalococcoidia; order Lucifugimonadales; family Lucifugimonadaceae. Next base: position 637,942 of record OZ253497.1, read on the forward strand.
CGGCAGCGTGTTAGGCGCAAGCAGAACTCTGCTCATCGCCTTCGCCGCGGCTATCGTGCCCTATGCGTGGTTCGGCGTCACCGTGGGCGCTCTGGTCAGTTACGCCTTTCGTGCCGCTGAACGACGCAACCAGTCCTCGGCGCACGACCAATCATCTGGCAGTTCTTAACCCAAGTACCTCGGGATTCAGAGCCCGAAGTTTTTCGGCGCGCTTTTTGGCGATGCTTTCTTCTGGGATCGCAAGGACCGGAGCGCGGGCGTACCGGACCACCTGGTCGGTAACTCTGGTCCTGAACGGCCTTGAGAATCCGGACCCCATCTTCGATCTGATCACTATCCATGAACCGCGGTGTTCGTCCTGAAGCCGGTCGAGCGTAAGACGAATTGACTCTGACGAGATGTGTACTTCTGCGTCGAGGCCGAGTTCCAGCATTCGATTTGCGTGCGCTTCGATATGCCAAGGAGTTTCGCCGCGCGGCGGGCGCGAACACACGATGGTTACCGGGGCGCCTGACATGGAAGCAATGGCTTCAGCCATGTCGAGCGCCTCACGGCCTTGTTCGCTCGGATGGAGCGGCACGAGTATCCTCTCCGGCTGTTCCGGCGGAGCGTCGTTTGTCGACCCCACACGGGCGTTGACGAGCAGCACAGGCACGGCCGTTCTTTTCCACAACTGCACTGCCAGTGCCGCCTTGGGCTTTCGGCGAGTCGCCCCATGCGGATTGACGGCGAGGACAATCAGTCCGAAGCCGCCGATGACGGCGCGCATACCGATCAACTCGGCCGTGTTGCCGGTAGCAACACTCCACTGGGTATTGGTCCCAAGCGGTTGGAGCCTGGCGGCGACCTCCTGCAAGTAGGAGTTGGCCAGGATAGCGCCTCGGTCCCGTAGCGCGTATGGAAACCTTACCGGCGCGCCGCGAACCTGGTGGACCGGATGGGCTGGCGGGAGCACATGGAATAGCAGCAGGTTCGAGCCGAAACAATTCGCGAAAACATTGGCGTATGCGAGGGCATATTCGGCTGCGGGGAAGCCGTCGAGCGGCACAAGCACACGGCTCAGATCGAGCTCCGCACTAAGGACGCGCGGTGCGTGGTTGTCGGCGCTCACACCCGGCATTGAGTTCATGGTTGGCGATTCAGGGCGATCTACGCCGCTTCAAATCCTCATCAAGGCGAGTTTATCCAAGTTGGGCGCCGAGCCGCGAACCGGAGTTCGGACGAAGGTACGAGGCAAACATGAATCAGGAGTGCTGACGCAAACGCGTACTCGCTGCATCATGCGTAGGCCGCAGCAGCAGATGCACCTCAATGCAGAATGTCAGTCCGAGGCAGCCATTGTCGTGTGGCAAGCGATGCGGGATACGCCGGATGTGGCCGACGCAGGCGCCACCGGCATGGTCGCTGGACGGTCAACGATCAGGATGACGACAGGATAGTCTGCAACGCCGCTTCAAGTTCCCCCTCGGGGACGAAGTTCTCAAAGCGTGCGGCGACTGTGCCGTCTGCGTCCATCACGAAGGTCCACTCCTGCGATACCAGCCCCCACTCTTCCAGGAGAGGCGAAACCACTGCGAGGGACAGGTCACCCTTGATTTCGTGTGGGTTGTCGTAAAGATCCACATGAATGAACGTCGCCCGGTCTCCGTACTTTTCACGAAGGGACGACGCAACTTCCACCTGCGGTCCGCACACGGCGTTTGTGCAAAACGCAGGGCTTGCGAACACGACCACGAACGGCCGGCTTTCGTCCAATGCCTCGGACACGGTAAGCGAGTAAAGCTCCGGGTCATGCTGTGAACCGGTGGTCAGTTCGGCGATCGACTCCACATCGTCAACCGTCCTGTTCATGCTTGCCGGCGGCCGTTGTCCAAGATCCACCGACTCGGTCTGCTCGAAAACGGGAAAGCGTACCTCGACCAACCTCGGCGACCCGTCGGGCGACGGTACCGACGCCTCGACGGACCAATCGCCCGCGCGGTCGAACTCCAATTGGGTAACGTATATGCCGCGAGTGCCCAACGGGAACGCATGGTAACGAGCCTTCACCTCCTGAATCGGTCCCTCTCTAGGCGCGCTCCCCTCGAAGCCCTCCGGATAGAAGTACGACTCCGTAAGTAACACGGGGAATTTAACTGTGCCCGAGTCGTCGTATAGGACTACAGCCCATCGCCGCTCGCCGATCGCAATGTCCGGCGTCGCAAGCTCTGCGCCGATGTCGACGCTGACCACCGTCCAATTGCGCGGGGGTTCAGCCAGTTCTGATTCCGCCTCGGCAGGAGCAACTGTCGGTTCGGGCGCGGCTTCGGTTGGTTCAGGCCCAGTGGCAACGCCGCTGCACGCGAAGACGAACAAGGCCAGCATCAGCGCGGCAAACCACGCTGCCGGGACTCGGCTGGTAATACGGTAAAGCAGAGGCATCAGAAACCGTCCGTGTAGATACCGAACGTGAATGCGAAGATGGCGAAGTTACTGGATTCTGAACCCAACTTCAGTGTGAACTGACCGTACTCGGGCACTTCGACCGCCTTGAACATGCGCCCTTCGGTCACGTGCAAGTAGCTTCGTCCTTCATCATCAAACTGAACGTCATCTCCTGCCTGGTCCTGGGTCAGCCACTCGTCATCCAGGGTCACGAATACGTCGAACGGCTCCGGTCCTTGCGGATCGATCACCACGTTCGCGCTCACCGCCTCCATGCGTAGGGCTATGTAGTCATCAAGGCCCTCCGATTCGCGGGCGTGAACAATCGCCTCAGCCTCGTTTCTCCACAAGCCGTTGAGCACCCATTGCTGGGACGGGTATTCGTCTGTGCCGGCATAGGTGTCAACGTACTCAACGTCGACATCCGCCCCTTCGTAGTAGACTTCCTGGGCGGCGTATAGACCGTTTGGCGAGTAGTTACGTTGGTAGCCGCCGTATAGTTCGCGGGTAACGCGTGTGACGTTCTCGGCGCGGTCCTGGTGTTTAACCTGGCCCACCGGGATGTCCGAAACGTCGTACCCTGCATCGGTCAATGCTGCCCGAATCTCGTGTTCGGTCTCGTCATATTCGCCTTCACCGAAGTGGCTGAACCTGAGTTCGCCGTCTGCGCCGATCAGGTACTTGGCGGGCCAGTAACGGTTGCCGAACGCGCTCCACGTGTCCATTTCGTTGTCGAGGGCGTGCGGCCAGTCGAGGCCGTTTTCTTCCACTTCCCGTTCGACGTTTGACTTGATCTTTTCGAATTCAAATTCGGGCGCGTGTATTCCAATGATCCGGAGGCCCCTGTCGGAGTATTTTTCGTTCCACTCCCTCAGGAAGGGGAAAGTGCGGATGCAGTTAACGCACGTGTAGGTCCAGAAGTCGATCAACACCACTTTGTTGTCGTCGACGAATCCTCCGATCGTTACCGGCTCGGAGTTGACCCACTCTTCGATCCCCACCACTTCCACGCCTTTGTAAGGGGATTTTTCTTTATCCACGGTGGGTGTCGGCGCAGGTGTTGGCTTTTCGTCAACTGTCGTGGCCGTTGCGGTCTTCGAGGTCGTTTCGACCGTTGGCGCCGGAGTTGAAGTGGAGACGGTGGAGACGGTGGATTCGGCGGGGCTGTCCCCACCACAGGCCGCCGCTAACAGCACGGCTAACAGAGCGACTGCCGCGGTTAGCGTGTAACGGGAAAGGGCTCTTCCTGACAGACGCCCTAGCAAATATGTGGGCATGGATGGATTCCAGTCTTGCTCACGGCCTGAAAATCGGTTCAGGCGTTGCTTAGTGATACCGCTGCCGCTGCGTGGTGGATTCACGAGCAGGTCGGCCAACGGAATTCACGCTCGGTTCTCGATTGGACAGGTCAGATCGTCTCCCCACTCGCGCCACGAGGCGTCGTAGTCCCTGACGTTTGGGTAGCCGAGGAGCTTCAGGGTCCAGTACACGTGCGCCGCACGGATGCCACCCTGTCAGTAAGTGATGACATTCTTGTCGGGCGTGATTCCGTGGTCCGTCAATATCCGGCGCAGTTCGTCGGCCGGCAACAGGACAGGCACGTCTCCTTCAGTCAGAAGATTGGTCCACTCCAGGTGAACCGCGCCCGGTATTCGGCCGCCGCGCTTTGTTCCTCTTTTGTTCTCGCCTGTCCACTCTTCATCCGAACGAACGTCTAGCACCACCGTATCCACTTCGACTATGCCCTCCAGTACTTCATCGCGTGTGGCCATGATCTCGGGATTCGGGCGAGGTGAAAACTGTGAAGCTGGATATGAACACGTCTGCCTCGACAAGGGACGGTTTTCTGCAAACCACTTGGGAAATCCGCCATCGAGCACTTTAACGTTCGTGTGGCCGTAGTAGTGGAGCGACCAGGCCAGCCTGAAACCGTAAAGACAGCCGGACGAATCGTAAGCGACGACCTGAGTCTCGTCTCCGATGCCAAGGGAAGACATCGTAGAGGCAAACTGCTCGGGGCCTTGTATGTGGGTGCGGTCCTCCATCGACGTCTTGTAGTAGTGGTCGATGACCGGTACCGCGCCGGGAACATGCGCGCGGACGTATTGATCGGGCAAGTCCGTGTCGACGATGCGCACTCCGGGGTCGTCGAGATGGGCTTCAAGCCAGTCGGTGGTCACCAGGACGCTGGAATCCACGTAACCGCGCTGGTCGGGAGGGGTGACATTCATCGCATTCGCCAGTTCAACTCGTTGCCAACCGGAGCGGCGCGTACGCGGGACTTTTGGGGAGGAGGCCAGTTACGCGTTAACCCGCGCCGAAAATTTTAGCACCGGCGCCGGGTGAGTTGTGACACAAAGGCGCGGAGAGAGAGGGGGGTTATTTAGACCGCCCTCCTTCATGTTGCCCAGCAGGTGCACAGAATTTGCATCCTCGAACGTCGGAACGTCCTGTGGCCCAAGCCTTGGCGGATGCCTCCTCACCGGATTCGAACGGGCCGTGCCACTCACCGGTGCCTGGGCTTCGCCCTCGTACCCCTTCGCCATAGTTGCAGAACCCGCACGAGTCCATGTGAACCATCGCCTTGTTGTTTGGAAAGTTTTCGTATACCCAATAACCCATATAAGAAGGCTCGGTTAATCCGACGGTTACGTTAGGCCGGAGTTTACGCGTTGCGGTCCGTGTGCCGCCCCGGGTCTAAAGGAACATCGTTGCTGATGAGCACAATTCCAGTTCGCCCTTCGTACGACATGGTGACGTTTTGAAGGAAGGTTCTTCCGAGCAACGCGGAATATGGCTGGCCGCCAGAGTTAAGGTGAACGGCGGCGAATCCCCCGTAGAGGGTCATATTCAGGGCAGGGACGTAAATCTGAGCGAGGTATACATCCGTCTCGAACTCACCACTTACTCCGGAAACTGTATCGTGATCAACGACAGGCAATTGCAACCTTTTGGCGAGAACAGAGTCGATACAACTTTCGGTTGCGCCCGTGTCCACTAACGCTGGCAGCAAGTCCTCCGGTAATTGGGGAGAGAACGAGTGATCCGGCTCGTAAACCCAGTCAAATCCAACCTGGACCTGCAACGTGGGACCAAAGTGTGTCAGCGCTCGCCGGGATGAGAGGTTCAGACTGTCCTCAAAGCCGGCGTTAGCGGTCGGCACTAACCCGCCTGTACATTACTGAGGTAGGCAGCCTCTTCGGCGGGGCGCCTACCTGTCTGATGAGGTAAGGCCCTCGACCGAACTTCCGAACCGCTTCGGCCGCAGCATCCTGGAAGTCTTCGTAGGCGCCGATGAGCTGTTCGTCGTGGAACACGACCCAGTCGTAGAGGTGGTCGCGCTCCAACTCGTCGCGCATTTCGTTGTAGGCGGCGATCTGTCTGCCAAGCACATCCGAGTTTGCCGTTGCCATGTCCGTCCCTCCACCGTCTTTGCCGACATTATATCTTCTATATATGTTGTGAAGGAAAGCCAAACTAAGCCACAGGGGCTTGACATCTGAGTCGGATTTTGTCCATCAACCAGCTGTGCCGACGTGGTGCCCGTGAAAACGGGAACCCCTGTCCCTTTGGGTTCCCCATCGGGGTCGAGGACGACGGATAATGGAGTCAGGACCTCCTTTGGGCACCTATCCTCTCTACATGCTAATTTAGGTTGCAACAAAGTATCTTTCTGGAGTCTCAATGACCTACTTGCTTGCCGGACTCAGTTACCGGCGGTCTCCGGTGGCGGCGTTGGAACGGGTAGCCCTCGGCGCCGAGGAGCTCCCGGTCTGGCTCGAACGGCTCGCCGTACATGCTGGCGGTGGGGTCATACTGTCGACCTGCAACCGGACCGAGATATACGCCTGGTCCGACTCGACAGAATCCCCAACCCGGCTGATCGAACTCCTCGACGATATTGCTAGTCGGCAAAGCGCGAAGTCGCCGGACTTCGAGGACCACGTCTACAGCGCGACAGGCCTAGACGCGGCGCGGCATCTCTTCAGGGTCGCATCGGGACTCGACTCGATGGCGACCGGAGAGGCACAGATCGCGGGTCAGGTCAGGAGCGCGCTGCGGGCAGCCGGTGAGGCCGGCGGAGTGGCGCCTCGGCTGTCGCGTCTCTTCCACACTGCGCTGCGCACAGCTCGCCGCGTCAGGCAGGCGACAGGCGTCGAAAAAGACAGCATCTCCATTCCTTCGATCGGCGTACAGTTGCTCAAACTAACGCTCGACGAACTGTCAGGCCAGTCGGTGTTGTTGATTGGCGCAGGCGAGACGGGGACGATGACCGCACGCGCCCTTCGGCGCAACGGCGTGCGCAGGTTGACAGTGACCAGCCGCCGCACCCACCGCGCCGCCGAGCTGGCAGCCGAGCTTGGCGGCACGGTAGTGGCGTTCGAGGAGCGATTCGACGCGCTGAAGACAGCCGACGTTGTGGTCGCCTGCACCGCCGCGACCGAGCCGGTACTCGATGCCGACAGGTTTCAGAACGCCGTCGACGCGCGCCTCGGCCGTCCGCTCCACGTCCTGGATCTAGGCATGCCGCGAGACGTAGCTCCCGAAGCGGCGGACCTGGATGGTGTGAATGTATACACGCTCGACCAACTCCACACGATTGCCAATGAAAACCGGGCAAACAGGGCCGCTGCGATAGACGAGGCGGAGGAGATGGTCGACCGCGAACTCGCCAGGTTCGTCGAAAGACAGGTGAGCCCTGCGGCCGAGCCGGTGGTGCGGCACCTCGGCGCGCGGGCGGAGCAGATGCGCAGGGAGGAGCTCGCAAGGGTCGTCAAGAGGCTGCCGGACCTGTCGGCCGAACAGACCGAGGCGTTGGACGCGATGACGCGCGCGCTCGTCCGTCGTTTGCTGGCCGACCCGATCACGTTCTTGCGAACAGCGGACCACACGGATGCGGCCGAGGCGGTCTTGCAGATATTCTCGCTGTACCCTGACGAAGAACCGGACTGACCACTGTCCCGAACGCCGCAGCGTCACTTCGTTTCAGGTTAGGTAACCAGCCCATGGACACCACAAGATCATCCTCGCTGTACGCCCGTGCTTCCCGCCTGATCCCCGGCGGCGTCAACTCGCCAGCCAGGGCGTGGACGGCAGTCGGCGGGCAACCTCTGTTCATTTCGAGGGCGCAAGGGTCCCGAATATGGGACGTCGACGGTAACGAGTTGATCGACTTCGTCGGCTCTTGGGGCCCGATGATTCTTGGACATGCCCACCCTCGTGTCGTCGAAGCGGCGCGGCAGGCTGCCTCCTCTGGCACGAGTTATGGCGCGCCGACGGAGGCCGAGCTACGCATGGCGGAACTGGTCGTTGACGCCCTGCCCTCGGTCGACATGGTGCGTTTCGTCAATTCCGGGACCGAGGCGGCGATGTCGGCCCTGAGGCTGGCGCGGGCCCACACCGGCCGGTCGAAGATCCTCAAGTTCGAGGGCGGCTACCACGGCCACGACGACGCTCTGCTTGTCGAAGCGGGGTCCGGCGTTGCGTCTCACGGCATAGCCACATCGGCCGGGGTCCATCCTGAGTATGCGGCGAGCACGTTAGTCGCGCCGTACAACGATCTGGACGCAGTTCGATCGCTGTTCGCCACGAACCGCGACGAGATCGCGGCCGTGATCGTCGAGCCCGTGGCCGGGAATATGGGCGTGGTCGAACCCGCGCCAGGGTTTCTCGAGGGACTGCGTGAACTGACCAGCGAAGACGGGGCTCTGCTGATCTTCGACGAGGTAATAACCGGCTTCCGCGTTCATCCCGGCGGCGCGCAGACGATGTACGGGGTCCTTCCCGACATCACGTGCCTGGGTAAGGTCATTGGAGGCGGGTTTCCGGTAGGTGCGTATGGCGCAAACGAAGAGATCATGCGGAACGTCGCACCGTTGGGGTCGATGTACCAGGCGGGCACGCTCTCGGGAAACCCGGTGGCGATGGCGGCGGGAATAGCCGCGCTGGAGCAACTTCGTAAGCCCGGGACCTATGAAAGGCTTGCCGATACCACGTCGACGCTCGTTCTCGGCCTCACAGACGCCTTCGCGAACGCCGGTACGCCGGTAACGATCAACTCGGTGTGCGGCATGGCGACGGTATTCTTTGCGAAGAGGCCGGTTACCAACATGGCCGAGGCCGGCTCGTCCGACGGTGAGGCCTTTGCCGAGTTCTTCCACAAGATGATCGAACAGGGCATCTATCCGCCGCCCTCCCCGTTCGAAGCGTGGTTCGTCGGTCTCGCCCACACCCCGGAGGACATCGAAGCCACCGTCGGTGCGGCGTCAAGGGCCTTGGTGAACTAGACCCGCCGGGTCAATCGCGCCGCTCGGCATCCGACACACCCGGCGATTGCAGAACCGGCCGGGGATCTATACGACGGCTACTCCGCGTAGTGGTCCTCAGCGTTATCGTCGGACCGGTACCCCAACACCCGCTCGGCGTGTGACGTGTCCCAGAATCGCCACGTATTGCCGGACACGCCGTAGAAAATGTCGAACTTGAGGTCCGGAGTTGTCAGGCACAGGCGGATGAGTTGCGCCAGATCCCGGTGGCTGCACCAGGTGGCCCGCATCCTGATGTTGGCCTTCGGATCGTTATCCTCCGTAAAAGACCCGATCCGCAAGCAGGCAACTTGCAAGCCGAACCTCTCAGAATACGACCGTCCGAGTGCCTCTCCGAACGCCTTGCTCGCGCCGTAGTCGCTGTCCGGCCGAATCGGTACCGTGTGGTCGACGTGCTCAAACCCACCGGGCTCAAGGCCTCGATAGTCGCCAGCGCGAATCCGCACGTACGGCTCATTGTTCTCGAACAGGCCGACCGCATGGTTCGAACTTGCGAATACGACGCGACGCACGCCCTCCAGCCTGCACGCTTCTAATACGTTCCGCGTAAGGGTGATGTTGTTGCGGAGCACGTCGGGCCACGGGGTCTCGACGGCCGGATTGCCCGCCAGGTGGACCACGGCGTCATGCCCGGCGAACACGCCGCGCAGGTCTTCTACCTCGTGGACATCCGCCAACGTAGCCGGCAACTCCGCCCCGGTTCGAGGCGGGACCCGATCGAGGCCAGCCAACTCGAAATCCTCCCCAAGCAACCCCATCAGCTTCGAGCCGATATTGCCGCTCGAACCGGTAATCAAAACTTTCATCAGCATGTCCTCACCGCCGGTCACCGGCAGAGTTGTCGCGAATCCAAATGGTGATTTCGATGGGTGTGTTTAGTGACAGCGATTATAAGGTCGGACGCAAAGCCTATATACTTACCTAGCCGCGAAGGGGACCACTTGTTCGTGACAACCCCGCCCAGTCGCGGCTGAGTGCGAGTCTGATGGGAATACGTCAAGGAGTGCGACGGCTCCGCAAGGGAATAACCCGCACGCTCACCAGACATGAGCTGAATCGTGGCTACGTATACGTCACCCAAGACCGCGAACTGCCCGAGATTCTCGATGTCAAGAACTTTGCCGTCGAAATCGACGGTACTTTGATTGAAGGTCGCCGCATCAGTGTTTCGGGGCGAGTTCACGTCAAAAAGGGAATTTTAGGGGGCATCGGCACTTCGTCTCCCGTGACGATTCGGGTTGTTTCCCAGAGGATGTTGGAGATAAAGCCACAGCGATGACTGAAGCAGTATCCCAAGGTGTCAGCGGGTATTCAGGTGATCACTTAACCGAGGAGAAGGCTGTCAGGCTATTTGAAGAAAGTCGCTGGGGCGGCAAACCAGTATGTCCCCACTGTGGTTCATTCAGCGTTTCCTCCGTCGTCAAGTCGCTACCCATGTCGCACCGGTGCCGCTCCTGCCGCAAGCACTTCAGCGTTCGGACAGGTAGTTTCCTCGAAGAGAGCAGGCTGCCGCTAAGAAAATGGTTGTTGGCGATAGACCTTCTCGGGTCGGAGAATCGAAGCATTTCGAGTGTCCAGATGGCCGAACGACTTGCCATAACTCAAAAATCTGCCTGGCGTTTACGTCGCCGAATCCGCGAAGCCATGTCGTATCGTGGCGTGTCGGTTTACGAGCACAAAGCCCTCTACGAAACTCGCGGACAAGAATTTGGTGCCCTACCGTTGCTCAAGGCAATTCTCAGCCCACCAAACCCACAGGAACCAAGCCCCGACCAGCCGCTTAGGTTTGTGGACCTTTTTTGCGGGATTGGTGGATTTCACGTGGCAGGGACAAACCTGGGGCTGGACCCAGTCTTCGCTTGTGACATCGATGAGAATGCCCGAGCGACATACCGTGCCAACTTCGGTATAGACCCAGCGGGAGACATCACAGCCCTAGGCGTTAACGACATCCCGGACCACGATCTCCTGTTCGCTGGATTCCCTTGTCAGCCTTTCTCGATTATTGGGAACCGGCGCGCATTCGCTGACCCACGTGGCACATTATGGTTTGAATTAGTCCGGATCATCGAGGGCAAGCGACCTCGTGGATTGGTACTCGAAAACGTAAAGCAACTGACAACCGTGTCGCGTGGATCCGTGATCAGGCAGATTCTGAACGATTTGGCCGAATTGGGGTATTCAGCCGACTTTCGGGTCCTCAACGCCTTGGACTTTGGCCTTCCGCAGAAGCGGGAACGCACGATCATCGTAGCCTCGCTAGACAAATTCGACCGGTTCCCATGGCCGACTGAGCCGGCCCCCATGAAGCCTCTGTCAGATATTCTCGAACAGAAACCACACTCAAAGTACTATGCGTCCGAGAGGATAAGACTTAAGAGACAGGCTGCTCACCAGTCAATCGTCAAACCGGCGATCTGGCATGAGAACAAGGCGGGCAATGTCTCAAGTCACCCATGGGCCTGCGCCCTCAGGGCCGGGGCCTCGTATAACTACTTGCTGGTCGATGGAGAACGCCGCTTGACACCTCGGGAGATGCTCAGGCTGCAAGGCTTCCCTGATGAGTTTATGATCGTGTGCAACGATTCCCAAACTCGTAAGCAAGTGGGCAACGCCGTACCCGTGCCAATGGTCGAGACGGCGATCAAAGGGGTACTGCATGTCCTTCAAGCATCCTCGACTGCGAGGATCTGCGCCTAGACGAACCGGCCCGTACCCGTTCGGTCAAATACCGGATGTAGTCATTCGGGCAGTCGGCAGGCTGATCGTCCACAGGCTCGCAGTTGGTCAAGGCGACATCAGCGGCGATGACTTTGGGACGATTTTTGCCGAAGCCATCAGTGGGGAGCATAGATCCAGTCCGCTTGGAGTGGCGGATGTCGTCGTCAATGGCTGCGCGTGGTCTGTCAAGACAGTGAAACGTAGCCGCCCGTTCGACTGCCGCAGCGTTCGCCTTATATCAGGCAGGATTTCTCCAGACTATTCCGCAGGCATTTCGGATCCGCGAGCGGACGTTCAATTGACCGGCAATGCGGTTATCTCGGTATGGAACGCCCGGATCGATCAAGCAATGGATGAATATGAAGACCTGCGAATCGTCGTCATGGTGAGGAATGTGGAGGCAAAGGAGTTCGTGATTTTTGAGGAAGAGGCGACGCGATTCAGCCCTAGAGATTTCGTATGGACAGTTAATAAGAGAAACAACTTTGAGGGCCGCAACGTTTCAGACGGAACGCATCAGTTCACTTGGCAACCTCATGGAGGCCAATTCACCGTTTTTCGCAAAGTGCCTGGCTCCGCCAGAAATTTCCGGATCAGGCGAAATGTTCCAATAGCCACCGTGAATGATTTCCTCACAGCAATCAACTACTCGGACGACTGGATCTCCCTTGATTGTGCCGGCTCCGCCTGAAGCCACTTCAGCCCATACGTCGAGGGCGATGCAGGGTAACCGAAGCGTCAACACCGGACCTGAGTTGAAGATCAGGAGGGTCCTACACTCCCTTGGCTACCGCTACAGGGTTAACAAGACCATTGAGTGCGGAGATCGGAAAGTGAGGCCGGACATCGTCTTCGGTCCAAAACGAGTGGCAGTCTTCGTTGACGGCTGCTTCTGGCATAGCTGCGTTGAACATTGCCGTGTTCCCGCCTCGAACCGTCATTACTGGGTACCGAAGTTACTGCGGACCCAGGCGAGAGACCGGCTTGACTGCATGAGCCTCGCCGCCCGCGATTGGACGGTAGTCCGTATCTGGGAACACGAGAACGTTTCGGCGGCAGTTGACCGGATCGTAGCCGAGCTTCGGTCCTCCGGCTAGCACTCATTCCCAACCCAACGGTTCGATGGCCTTTCGCACGAGGCCGATTCCGGCGAAAAACTCCGCAAATTTTGGCATGCTAGGGGAAACCTCTTCAGGCGCTTAACGTATCCGCGAGTCTCCGAACATGTCAACGACGGTGTCAGATCACAGCAGGTTGGTCAGAGCACCGGGGTTGGCGTGTTCTACGGAATATTTGAGGGCGTCGGTTCTGGCGGCGGACGTCGGGGCCCGAGGGTCGATGATGCAACGGCAGGCGCGTGTGTACGACCCGATGACCTGTAGTTCGGAGCGGTTTGGCGACCAGGCGTACGGCTGGCCGGTGGCAGTGCGCAGCACGCGGTAGGCGAACGCGCGGTCGACTGGCACGGCCCGTGGAAAACGTGTCGAACGTTCCGAGCCGGCAAACACCCAGAACCCGTCCCAGTACTGGCTGTCGTTCATCGCACGCCTCACGTGCGCGTTGGCGGCATATCGGTCGGGAGGGGTGGCGCCCGCCGGATCGGCCGAAGCGCGGAATACCGACTCAACTTCGATGAAGCCGATCAGGAAAAAGCCGGTCTCGCCGGTGAACCGGCCTTCGCTCCAACGGGCTAAACGAACGAGGAAAAATATGAGGTCGGCCGGCCGGGCCTCCTTCAACCCAAACGCCCTGGGCGACCGTTCGCAATTGTCCCCGTAGGTGCGTACCGAACTCGGGGTCGAAGTGCGTAGCCTTTTCGAGCAGACGATCGGGGATCCACGGCTCTTTCGATTCGTAGTGACTTCGCAGGTCCCGGTATCACACCGCACCGCCAGAGTGGACAATGCGGGTACGCCAGTCCGTCAAGCGGTCGGTATGGACACTAATCAGAAGCATTAGCCTCGTTGCGCTCGTGCTAGATGGCGGGCGAATCCTATGCAGTGGGCAGGGGCTGATACCGCTCGACTCGTATTCTGTCTTCACCCTTGCGCGCCTGAGCCAAGTCGTACGCAGTCTGACGGCTCAGCCAGAAATCAGCGCTGGACCATCCGGCCTTCTCCAGGCGAATGGCCATGTCGGGCGAGATCGCCGCGTGACCGTTCAATACCCGCGAAAGGGTATGGCGCGCAACTCCCAGAACCTCCGCTGCCTCGGTAACGCTTAGGCCAAGAGGGTCCAGGCAGTTTCCTCTGACGCTGCGGCCCGGATGGGGTGGATTCTTCATGGGCATGGTCTCTCTCTCCTCATTAGTGATAATCGACGAGAGCGACGTCGTACACGTCGCCAGCTGCAAACCTGAATGTGATCCGCCAGTTCCCGGAAATCGAAATGCTCCATAATCCTCGTCGGTCCCCTCTGAGTGGATGCAGTCTGTATCCCGGCAGATCGAGGTCGCTCGGATTGCCGGCTGCATCCAGGTCTGCCAGAGCGAGGGTGATTCGGTCCAATTGGTCGGCGGCTATCCTGCTGGGGTCGCCTCGCTCATAGAGTCTCTTCAGTCCTCGATGGCGAAACGATCGAATCATGATAAGACTATACCGCGTGCCGGTACAGCTATCAATAGGATCTCTGACCTAGCCCATACTGACGCAGTTGACTCTGACAAAAGTCTGCTGCGCGTAGTTCCGCTCGACACATGGCCATCTCAAACTGACAACTGCTCGACTCCCTCAGCAGGACGCCGTTCATCGACTCGACGGAGCTGGCGCTCACTCGACGAGCCGCACGCCACGGTCCACCGCATCCTGGCAGACCTGCTGGCCGAAGGGCAGCCGGCAGACCCGTTCTTCGATCCTCCGAAGATGGAAGGTCAGTAGTCTCCCAGTGCCAGCTGCCTCCTATTCAACTCCGACTGCCTCCAATTCGACTGTCCATGAGAATCGTACTTTGTTCTGTCGATTGACAGACAAAGAACGGCCATTTAACCCAATCCAACACCAAGTTACGTAGTTCATAACAGGCTTTCCAGCGCGCCGGGGTTGGCGTGTTCTACGGAATGTTTGAGGGCAGCGATCCTCGCGGCAGACGTCGAGTCTCGTGGGTCGATGATGCGACGGCACGCGCGTGTGTACGACCCGATTACCTGTAGTTCGGAGCGGTTCGACGACCAGGCGTACGGCTGGCCGGTCGCAGTGCGCAATACACAGTCGGCGAACGCGCGGTCGACTGGCACGGCCCGTGGAAAACGTGTCGAACGTTCGGAACCGGCGAACACCCAGAACCCGTCCCAGTACTGGCTGTCGTTCATCGCACGCCTCACATGCGCGTTGGCGGCATATCGGTCGGGAGGGGTGGCGCCCGCCGGATGGGCCGAAGCGCGAAAGATCGACTCCACCTCGATGAATCCGATCAGGAAAAAGCCGGTCTCGGCCGTAAACCGGCCTTCGCTCCAACGGGCTAAACGAACGAGGAAAAGAATGAGTCGCCGGGCCGGGCCTCCTTCAACCCAAACGCCCTGGGCGACCGTTCGCAATTGTCCCCGTAGGTGTTCGTACCGAACTCGGGGTCGAAGTGAGTGGCCTTGTCGAGCAGACGATCGGGGACCCACCGGGCGAGCGACTCATTCGGGTGGAAGTGACTTCGCAGGTCCCGGTAGCGGACCGAATGCGGGCCCGCCGCCAACGGCTCTTCCGGGATGGTGATGAACTCGAACGTTCCATCGTCGAACAGCGGGCTCAGGAAGCGGTGTGAAGAGTTGGCGCCAACGTTTGCCAGGAAGACCGATGGCTTTCCGGTGTCGGGTGTTGGATGTGGTCCGTGCACGGGACTTTCAATGTGCGGCCGTGGACGCGGGGCGGCTTTAGTCAGGGTGCCGGCGAGGGTTCGAACGGCGCGCCCAACACGTTCACGCCATTGCCTCTGCGGCGACCAGCTCCCGGACGCGGGGGATGACCAGCCGGGCGACGCGACGGGACTCCTCGACGTGCGGGTATCCGGACAGGATGAACTCGTCGATTCCTAGCTGCCAGTAGCGGGCGAGCTCCTCAGACGCCTGTTCCGGCGTGCCGACTACGGCGGTGCCGCAATTTACGCGCACGGTCGAAATACCGTTCCACAGCCGCTCACCGACGCGGTGCTGCTCGTACCTGCGCGCCTGAATGGCCGCACCTGCCATCGGAGTACCCTGCACCTGCGAGCTGCGTTGATCCCTTACCGATGTCTCCGCCCGCGACAACAACTCCTCGGCCGCGTCCCATGCATCCTCCTCGGTGTCCCTGACTACCAGGTGCGTGCGCAGCCCAAACTTTGCCTGGCGTCCGTACGTCCCGAACGCGGCCCGGGCGCGGTCCATCAGTTTGGCCGTTGCGTCGAGGGGCTGAATCCACATCAGCAGTACGTCGCCGAGCCTGCCCGCCAGGTCGAGGGCTGCGGGCGACGCTCCGCCCATGTACCACCGCGGTCCGGCCCCACGCGGGCCCGGCGAGACCATCGCCCCGTTGAGTTTCACAACTTCCCCTTTGTACGTGATTGGGCCGTCGGCTGACCACAGCCGTTTGCATGACTCGACGAATTCGGCGGCTAGGGCGTAGCGCTGCGCGTGATCGGTCTCGACACCCAACCGTTCGAAATCGCCTTGTATGCCGCCCGGGACCACGTTGATGTCTATCCGGCCGCCGGTGATGTTGTCGAGCGTCCCCGCCATCTGTGCGAACAGGCCCGGCGCTATGAACCCGGGCCTGACCGCTATGAGAAAACGAATGTCCGAAGTGACAGCAGCCAACGCCGTCGCGGTGGTCCACGTCTCGGCCAGGGGCGCTTCCTGGTCGAAGAGCCCGTTGGCGAACCTAGTGGGTATCAGTTGCGAGTAGTAACCCTCCGCTTCGGCGGTTGAGACCACCTCGCGCAGGTATTCAAACGTCGGCGGCCGCTCCGCCCGCATGGTCCCGATGTGTTCGCCGTCGCCGTCGATAGGAATGAACCAATCGAATTTGACCACGGGCCGTTGTGAATCCGCGTTACTCATCGCCCATTCCCTTTCATGCAACCGATGGTCAAGAGAATATCCGCATCCGGGGCGTCGGGGGAGTGTCTCGGCGGAGTTGACCGCTGAGGTTAATTGACCACATAATACGAACATCTGTTCTGTTTACACGTATAACCCAGATTCTTGACAGGAGTCACACATGGCCTCAGATGCCTTTCCCGGTTCACCAGAAGTCAGTTCCTTGGCGAATGCCATCTTGGGCAATCCCGACACAATGACACCACAGCAGTGCCCGCGCTGTGGCGCATCGGCCTCACTGCGGCTCGAAAAGGCCGACCCGCAGGCACACACATGCTACCGGTGCAGGCCCTGCGGCCACATCTTCAGCCCCCGGATTGCCAATTAAGGGCGTGCATCACGGACCCATCGAGGAGCTGAGCCTCACAAATACAACAACGCAAGGGCCGATAACGGAAGAAGACCGGGAGGCATGGCAGAACGACCCGGTCGGGTTCGTGTGCGACGAGCTCAGAGCCGAACCGTGGGAGAAACAAGAAGAGATTCTCGAGGCGGTGCGGGTCCACACCCGCGTGGCGGTGCGCTCATGCAACGGGTCAGGCAAGACGTTTATTGCGGCCCACGCGGTCCTGTGGTGGCTCATGAGTTTCCCCGACTCACTCGTCATCACAACCGCGCCGACGGAGCATCAGGTCCGAGACGTGCTGTGGCGTGAGATCAGGCGCGTCTACCACGGGAACGAGCATCTCATCGGGGGCAAACTGCTCAGGACCACCCTTGAGCTTGACGACAAGCACTACGCCCAGGGCCTTTCGACGAACACTCCGGAGCGGTTCCAAGGCTTTCACGAAGGGCACATCCTCTTCGTGGTGGACGAGGCGTCCGGCGTACGAGAGGGGATATTCGAAGCCATCGAGGGATCGATGACATCGGATCACGCCAGGATGCTGCTGCTTGGCAACCCGACCGCCCTGTCCGGTTATTTCTACGAGGCGTTCCACCGGCGGCGGAGCCTCTGGCAGACCATCCACATATCGGCGCACGACACTCCGAACTTCAGAGAAGGAAAGATCGTAAGGCCGAACCTCGTCACCCCGAAGTGGGTCGAGGACGCGAAGGTCAACTGGGGCGAGGACAGCCCCATGTACCAGATTCGGGTCCTCGGGGACTTCCCGTCTGAATCGGAAGACACGCTGATCTCCCTGAAGATCATCGAAAGCGCTGTGGAGGGCGAAGATCCCACGCCCGAGATTCAGGACGACGCAGAGGTGGAGTTGGGTGTGGACGTGGCGCGCTTCGGCAGCGACCGTACGGTCATTTGCGTGCGGCAGGGCGACAGGGTGATCGACATCGCCTCGTACGTAAAGAAGGACACCATGGAGACCGCCGGACTGGTCAAGGCCTGCGTGAAGCGTTACTCACCAACCCGCGTGCGGGTTGACGTGATTGGCGTCGGCGCGGGCGTGGTCGACAGACTCAACGAACTGAGAGTGCCCGGCGTCACGGGCATAAACGTGGCTCAGCGCGCAACCAATCCGGAGCACTTCGCCAACCTGAAAGCGGAGCTCTACGACGGGCTGCGAGAGCGGTTTCAGCAAGGTCGGATCCGTATACCCGACAACCAGAAGTTGATAAGCGAGCTTGCGTCCATCAGGTACTCGTTTACCAGTAGCGGGCAGACCAGGCTGGAAGACAAGGACGAACTGCGCGGGCGGGGTCAGCCGAGCCCCGACATAGCGGATGCCCTGATGCTGGCGTTCGCTCACTCACCCAGGCGCGGGTTCAGGATGTGGGCCTGAGACTGCCGGTGCAGTCGTTATTTGGCAGACAGGCGGAGTGCGATAGCAGGCGCCCCGGGGTTGGGGTACGCCTGAGCGATCAGAAAATTCGACCGGAGGTCATGAATTGAACATAATAAACGTTGTTGCAGAAGCGGTAAGGCGGAGCGCGACCAGGGGTCTTCAACTCGGTAGATGGCGAGGGGTCGAACGGGCGAGTCGCTCCACGCGCGTGGTGGTCGACCGGTTCGACGCGGAGTTCGGGATCGCCTCGGACTGGCCGCAATCCGGTCACGCGCGCTACTACGAAAAGTCAGCCGCCGTCCACGCGGCCGTGAAGGTGCGGGCCGATGCCGTGGCACGGCCGGGACTGCGGGTGTTGGTCCGCGAATCGGGGTCGCTCCACCGGGGCGAGTACCGCGACGCGGGATCCGACGATCCGGTGACGAGGCTTCTCCAACGGCCCAACGAGATGTGGACGCAGGGCCAACTGCTGCGCGCCACCGAGACGTACCTGGCTCTGTGGGGATCGGCGTTCTGGGGCATCGAACGAGACAGTGCCGGAAACGCGTCGGAGCTTTGGCCGCTTCGGCCGGACCGCGTGCGCATCATCCCCGACAGGAACAGACACGTCAGGGGGTTTGTGTACGAAGACGGCGGCGAACGGGCAGCCTATCTACCCCAGGAGATCGTCTGGTTCCGGCATATCAACCCGGCCGACGAGTTCCTCGGCATGTCATCTCTGTCACCGGCGCGCCTTGCGGTGGACATGGGCGAGGAGGCGTTGAGCTTCAACCGCAGCTTTTTCCGTAATTCCACGATGCCGTCAGACTTGGCCATCACGACGGAAGAGACGCCGACCGAAGACGAGGTTTCGGAGTTCTACGCGCGTTGGGAGAGCCGTTTTCGCGGCTCGGGCAAGGCCCATCGCCCCGTGTTGCTCTCCCGCGGCATGGACGCGAAGCGCCTGGGCATTTCGCAGAAGGACATGGAGTTCACTCAGGCCCTTCGGTGGTCGGTGGAGGAGGTGGCCCGTGCGTTCGGGGTGCCGAAGGTGTTCCTCGGCCAACTGGAAGACGCCACGTTGTCCAACGTCGAGACCCTCGAGCGTTACCTGTGGCGTAACACCGTCGTTCCCGAGTTGCGGCTCATCGAACAGGCGATCAACAGCTCCGTGACACCATTGTTCGAGAGTTTCCCTGGGCAGCGACGCGTCGAATTCGATCTCGGCGATATCGAGGCGCTGAAGGAGAGCGAAAACGACCGCGTGGACAGGGAGGTCAAGCTCGTTGCAGCCGGGATCATCACCGTCGACGAGGCCCGCGCCGGCCGCAATCTCGAGCCCATTGGGTAAGAGCGGGAGAAGCTGATTACGCGGGTCTAACCGTCGCGTCACAGGCGTTGCCCTGGCCTTAAGAGCTGGCAGCCGTAAGGGTGTTTCCCAGAACCGCGTGTCATCTTCCGCGTGAACGCCGGCGACCGATCCCGTTAAAATTTCAAGGGTGGAATCTTCACCCACTTTGCTCCAGGATTTTGCCTTAATCACCGTCGCTGCGGCAGTGGCGTTGATTCTCTTCCGCAGGCTCAAGCAGCCTGCCATACTCGGCTACCTGTTGACAGGGGTGCTGATCGGCCCCTACACGCTCCCCCTCTCGCCGGTCGGCAACGTGGAATCGATCCGGCTTTTGGCAGACGTCGGCCTCGTCGTCCTGCTATTTGCTCTGGGGCTCGAGCTTGGTTGGGACCGCATCCGGAGTGTGGGGCTGAGGGTGGTGCTGATAGGGGTCATCGAGGTCAGTCTGATGGTCGTAATCGGCTATCAGGTCGGGAAGTGGCTCGGCTGGAGCGCCAACGAGGCGTTTTTCCTGGGGGCCGCGGTCTCGATCTCCAGTTCGGCGGTCATCGTCAAGATGCTCAACGACACCGGCGAACTGAAAACGATCCGTGGGCGGTTGGTCGTGGGAATACTGGTGGTCGAGGACTTTGCCGCAGTGGTGCTTCTCAGCGCCCTGACGGGCATAGCTACTACCGGCGCATCGAGCCCTGCGGACGTGACGGCGATCGTCGGGAAGCTGGTCCTCTTTGTCGTGGTGTCGCTGGTAATCGGCCGCCTTTTTGCTCACCGAATTACGACGATCCTGGTCCGCTTCAAATCGGCGGAGATGCTGTTGCTCGGCAGTCTTGGACTCTGCTTCGGCATCGCGCTGCTGGCCGACGAACTGGGCCTATCCGCGGCCGCCGGGGCTTTCCTTATCGGCACAGTTCTCGGCGACACGATACATGCTCCCAGGATCATTCGGATAACGTCGCCCGTGCGCGATCTGCTCGCAGCGATCTTCTTCGTATCGATAGGGATGCTTGCCAACTTCGCCGAGTTGGGCAAGTACCTGGTGCCCGCGGTCGTCGTCACTTCAGTCGTCGTATTCGGCAAGTTGATCGCCACGACCGCCGGCGCATTTCTTACGGGTCATGGGGGGCAGACGTCGGTATCGGTCGGAACCGCGACCACACAGTCGGGCGAATTTTCGCTGGCTATGGCCAAGGTTGGCGCCGAGCACGGGGTGGTCGGGCCAATCCTCTACCCTGTCGTGACGCTGACCACCGTCGTCACCTCCTTCACATACCCCTTTCTCTATCGTTCGGCGCCTGCAATAACCAGGTTCCTTGAGCGAGTATCACCGACGTGGCTGCTCCAGTACGAAACTGCGTTATCCGGCGCACTGGTCGCGCTCAGGCAGACCACTACTCTGAGAAGCGAAGGGGCAATAGCGGTACGTCGGATGTTGCGGAGGGTACTGGTCAACCTGGGAGTCATAGCGATCCTGCTTGCCTTGGGGGCCGGCGCCGTGCACTTTACGGATTCGATCCCAACTCCGCTGGGATTGAGCGACAGCGTCCTGGGGCTGATCATAGGAGGCGTGGTCGTTACGCTGTCGATCCCGCCGGGCATCATGGTGTGGCGCGCTCTGGTCCGCCTGACGGAGGACCTGACGAACCAGATGGCGATTTGGCGGTCGGTGCTACCCGATCGATCCCGTCGGCTGGCCTTTGCCAGACTGCTTCAGCACTCCCTGCTCGCCGCCGCCATCATCTGGTTGGCAGTGTGGACCTTGCCCCTGGTGTTCGAATTGATGTCGATCGGCAGCCTGGCCCCGGCGGTTTCGATCGGCATCGTGGCGGTGCCGGTGATCCTTACCGCGCTGACGGCCATACGAGTGCACCGGGAACTGAGCCGGACAGTGAGGCGAACCTTCCTCGGCGATTCGACCAGCGACGGGGACGAACGTGTGGACGACGTCTTCCGTTCGTAGCACGCCCCGCGTTCGTCATCCCCGACCCCCTCACTCGTCATCCCCGACTCCGATCGGGGACCCACGGCGACACCCCGCCCGATGGAACTGGGTTGCCGACAGGCAGGTACCCAGGGGACGGGCGCGGTTACCCCCATAAACATCCGAAAAACCAAACGGCCCACACCCACTCAACCGTAGTCCCCGGCTCCGATCTGACACCCCCACGCACTACCCACCAACACCCCCTCCCCCTTACCGTCGTGCCGGCGTAGGCCGGTACCCAGGGGACGGGCGCGGCAACCACCACAACCGTAATCCGGCACCTACACCCCCTCCCCTTAGTCGTGCCGGCGCGATCGGTACCCAGGGGACGTTCGTTCGCGGCGCCCACTAGCGGAGGGCTGTGGGATATCGGGCGTCGACGGTTAGTGACACAACAAATTGACTGGCATCGAAAGAGCCCGTTATGATGCCAATATCTCGTTCGGTCTGGCGTGCGACCTAGGCGACAACCGCTGCGAAACACTTAGCCTTCAGCGATGACAGTTTTAAGGAAAGAGTCATTGGAAACTTCACTCGTCGTATCTTTAGTCGTGGGAGCCGTGTCTATCGTCCTCGCTCTCGTGGCGATTTGGCATAGTACACAGTCCGAACGAAAGAGCACTGAAAACTATAACCGCACCAAAGATCCGCTTCCTATCAGAGATCAGTGAGAAAGCAGCTGTAATAGAATCAACCGTGAACAATACACAGGAAAAGCTGGTCGATACTATCACGGAAATCGCCAAGCCCCAACGGGATACACAAGAAGGTCCCGTTCCTCTATGCTTCCATGTAAACCTCTTTTGGAGAATCCGGAGATAGAGCGCTTAATTCTATGTCAGAGCAACGAGGGTTTATCTAAACCGTCCCGAATGGGTCCCGGTACGCCGGTCCTTCAGGGGCAGGGTCCGGGGATTCCGCGCCATTGCAGCAGCATCTAGCGGTATCAGGGTCGGCAACATCTCCAATGAGTTGGACGTCAGCGCCAAACCCAGTTCATTCTCCTGGGTTAGTCCCGTTACGGGTCTCCAACCAGCTTCGTCTTCCTCGCGCTGGCGGCCCCTAACGCGAGAAATGCACCGGACAGGTTCGTTGAGATAAGTGCCCCGGATAGGTTCTGCTCCGTCAACCGAGCGCCGGATAAGTTTGCTCCGCTAAGTTGAGCCACGCTTTGGATAGATTTGCGCCACTAAGCCAAGGCACCACACAGTTCCAAACGTCCTTCAAAACTGCTCCGTATAGAATCCTTCGTCCTAAGTTGAGACATCTCGCAGAACTTGACGAACTTAATTCCAGCAAGGAACTCACTGGTTGTTCCATTCGGGACTCTGGCGTCACTTCTACCCCGGATGGCGTCCATAACAGCCTGAACATCTTCACGTACTTTGGCTTCCGGGTCGTCTGCCATGTTCTTGTCTGATGTTGGATTACGAACAAATGCGCAGAACAACTTCATTATTCTGAACGTGGTACTGTTCCGGATTGTCTCGGCAAGGCGTTGCAGCGCGTAGATGCCGCCCAAACGGACCGCGAGAACATCACTTCCGAGCATCTCGGCACCCCGTTGGTAACGCTCGTTCAGGAGGCTCTTCTGTGCGGTCTCAGCTTGGGTTTCGCAAATGGCTTCGCCAGACAGCGACCAATTATGGCCAATAGCACCCCCGGTTAGAAGACCCAGATTGCGGGCGGTTGTACTTGACCTGCTGGTCACCATGCAAAATTTTGCAATAAGCCACGAGACGCCGGCGCTGATTGCGACCATAACGGCCTCCAAAAAGACCAATTAAACGGAATCCCATTTCCTGCGTATGTTGTACATAGCGACGATGAGAAATAGGCCAGCCAATACAAGCTGTGGCACTAGCGCATAACCGATGCGTTTGAGGCAAATGTGCAAAATCCACAATTGAAAATATTACTGTGTCTTACTACGAAAAATAACTGGCCCTTGCCCAACTCATCCATGACGAAACTGAAGCTTAGTTTTGGCCAGAGACGTTGAATTTGATGAACACTTCGAAACCCAATCACCCCGTCACCCCCAATATCCCCCCAATCCGCCGCGCCGTATTCGTAAAGTGCTGCACCTCGTCCAGCTTCAAGGTCCTCCCGAGGACCTTCTGTTCCCTGTACGACAGCCACTTCTTTAAGACCTGGTACCCGCCCAACTTGTAAGTCCAGACGGCGGCTGGCACATTCCGCCAGTAGGCGACATCGTTCAGGTAGATGTCGAACGTGGTGTCGCCGAGGGCGGGGGCGGTTTTGGCGAGGGCGGCTTGTTCGTCCGGGGTGTAGGGGCGTTTGACGGCGCGGCCCTGGCCGGGCATTACGGCTTGGCCGGATCCGAAGTGGCCCCAGCCTGCCGTCAGGGCGAAGTCGTCGCCGGACATGTTGTGGCCGCTGGTGGTGGATGGCACGGCGATGGCGGCGATCTCGGGCCTGAGCGTGCCTTCGGTCACGCCGGGAACGGGTGCCTCGGAATCAAGGAGCGCGGCCAGTTCGCGCCCGCGTGCAGCCGACGTCGACAACTCGTCTGCCGCGCCATCGGCGTCTCCATCGGGCCAGCCCGGGAGCGGGATGCGCGGCCACTCCATCCTGAGCGCGCCGGCGTTCGCCTCGCGGTACGCTGGGTCGTGCAGCACGGCGATGACGTGGTGGAACAGGTCCTCGACGCCCAGCCCGAGTTTGTCGAGGTAACGATGGGCGGCGGGGGAGAGGTTGGGGCGGCGTTGCTTTCCGTCGCCGTCTAGGTCCAGGCCGTCGGCACGGAGCCATGCGGGGAACATGCTGGCGCTCCACTCGTTTAAGTGGAGCGATGCCATATGGGATGTGACTGCGGATTGTGGTTCAGATGCGTCCCGGCGTAGGTGAGGAACAGCGGAAAACCACATGTTCCCTTCGAACACGTGCGGCTTGTAGTCGGCGCGTTTATCGTTCAGCAGTTTGGTCTGTGCTTCCCAGTACAGCCAACGCGTGTCGAACGGACGGTAAGCGAACTTGATGAAACCAGCCAGGTTTGGGCCGCCGCGTTTGAGTAGAGTGTCGCGCGTTGACCGAGCATCAAAGTGACGCGCCGTTCTCATAATGACCGGGTGTCGCCGGGCGATTTCGTCATGGGTCAACTCTGCATTGAAGTATTCCCTGATTCGATTCTTGAGTCGTTGGAGATCGATATCGACGAGAAAACTGTCGCGATTGGTTTTGGCACCTGGATAATTAGCCGAAAACAGGTCAGTAAGTGACGGCCAATCGAACCAGAATTCGCTGGCCATCATCGGTGTGAAGGGCAAGCCCAACGCTAAATTGGGCGAAACGGTTCCGTACAGGGCCGCTGGAGCGGCGTCGGCCGTTTTTGTCAACTCCTCGCTTTTGTGTTGGCCCCAGAGATGGCGAAAGCCTACCGTCTTCGTGGGCGAATGGCCGGCCTTTCGCACCATTGTCGTGATTGCCGTGCCAACCTGAATGCCGACCGGGTCCTCTGGTGTTGAGAAGATGCTAGGGTCGGGCTTACCGTCCGGGGTTATCTTGCCGGTTCTGTACTTGTCGCCGTTGAGGCAGTCGATACGAATCGCGTCGAACACATTAAGGTACCGCTCTCGCATCCCGGCAAATGACAGGCCGTCGAGCCAGGAGTAGTTTGAGATGAAGCAAACGACTCCTTGGCCGGTCTTCTCTGCGATGCGCCGTTCCGCCATTCGGAAGAATCGTACATAGAGGTCAATCAACCCCTTGCTCTCGTGCAGCTGGACGTTTTGTGTCTTGCGATAGGCTTCGAAGAGCTCCCGTTCTTCATCCATCCCCACGCCGGCATACGCGTTGTAGGGCGGGTTGCCGAGGATGACGAGGATCGGCGTGTCCTGCTTCACCCGGCCAGCGCGGTCGCGCTCCTCTTCCAACTCAGGGAATGGGAGCGGCTTGTTCTCGCTGGTGTCCCAGCCGGTGAGGGCGTTGGTGAGGAATACGCCGGCACGCTCCGTTCCGTCTTCCGCCAACGGGGCGTCGAGCGACTGCATGGTTAGGCCGACCTGGAGGTGTGCGACGACGAAGGGGGCGGGCATAATCTCGAAGCCGAACACGCGCTCTGTGGCCGCCTGCTTGACCCGCGCGCCGGTGAGTGCTCCGAGGCCGCTGCCTTTCAGATTGTCGGCGATGCGGCGAAGTACCTCGGCGAGATATGCGCCGGTGCCGCAGCAGGGGTCCAGAACGTAGACGTTCTCAGCCGCCAGGCCGTCGGCGATGCCGAGGTCGTCCTTCAATGCCCGATCGACACGTGCGACCATGTATCGGACCACCTCGGCCGGTGTGTACCAGACGCCCAGCTGCTTGCGGAGGTCGGGGTCGAACGCTTCGAGGAAGGGCTCGTAGAAGTACGGGACGGCCTCGCCCTCATTGAAGCGGTCGAAGAAGGCGTCGCGGTCCACGCGGTCGAGGGCCGCGGCCGTCCAGTCGAGCACCTCGACGAGGCCCAGCGGTTGCAACTGGCTGGGGGCCGATACTTGCTGAAAAGCGCTTGCAGGACCGGGGCGCGCAGGTGCCAGACCGCCTCATGCCAGTTGAACGGGCCGGTGGGCGGCGGTTTTTGCCGAGACCATAGCACCCATGCGGAGAAGACGCCGTAGAAGAGCGTTTGGACCAGCGTCGAACGGAAGAATGCGGCGCCGCGGTCGCCCTCGAATTTGACGCCGAGGGCCTCTTCCAGCGCCGAGCGGACTGTCGCCAACGATGGCGCGTCGCCGTTGGCCTCGACGCGTGCCAGGCCGTCTCGGGCGTAGGATGCGAGCAGCCAGGCGAGGTCCCTCGGCTCGGTAAGCGAGGCGGTGTGGGACAGGGCGCGGGAGAGGTACTCGCCCAGGCCGGCCCCGGCGTCGCGTGCGAAGGCGCGCGTTTTTTGTAGTAGCTGGTCGAACTCCCCGGCGCTACCGGCCAGCCTGAAGGTCTCGAGTTTTACCGGTTGGCCCGTCGCGTCCTCGCCGAGCAGCACGAAGTCTCGGGTGTTGGTCACCAGTACGATTCGATAGAGACCCCAGTATTTGCTCACCTGGCCGCCTTCGGCCGTAAGCCAGGCGTCGTCTGTGGCAGGTTTGACCTCGATCACACCGCGTTCGGGGAGTTGGCCTTCGCGCGGTTTCCCTTTTTGTATTTGCGGTGCCGAGTAGAGGCCGAAGTCGGGATGGTCGGCGCCCTGTTGCGCCATCGCGCTGATGCAGAAGACCTTGGGTTTGAGCGTGTTGCCGACGGCGTTGAGCAGGTTGTTCAACGGCGTGTAGTACGACAGTTCGGGGGTCGCTCCGCCGGAGGCGCGGATTTGGCGCAGGTCGGTGAAGTAGTTTTCGACCGCGGTTGTGAGTTTTGTGTTGGTTACGGGCAATGGGGTTTTGGTTGGGGTTGGAGGGAGCGCGCGGGTTGGGTATGTGGATGATATCCCGCGAGGGTGGCGGTAATGGTGTGGTTTGGCGGTAAGGAGGGCGTTTGCAGATTTGACGCCTCAGATCCCTCGGCTTCGCTCGGGATGACATTACGGGTGCGTCGAGGACCCGCCATCCCCCCATTGACCCCATCCACCCACCCGCGCTATCGTAGAACACATGTTCGACAAAGACCAACCCCAAACCCAATCCGAAACCGAATCCCTCGCCGACATCGTCCGAGATGTGACCGACGGCGGTCGTAGCATCGTCCGCTTCCTCATCGACGCCACGGACGGCACGCTCGATGACTTCGAGCCCTGCCACCGGCTGGACGCAACCGAGCAACTCCTGGACTTCGGCGGCCAAAAGGATCTCGTCGACTTCGTCCGCGATAAGACGAATGACGGCCGCCTGATCGTCCGCTTCCTCCTGGACGTCGCGCAGCGCAAGATCGATGACGTTACGGAACGTGATCGCGTGAAGGCCCGCCAACTCCTGAACCAGGTATTCAACGGCGAGTCCTGGATTTCACTGCCGGTCCCTCCGGAGCAATAGGTGTCGGGCACGACATTCCCGTATGCGGGACCCTCGCAAAACTGACTCCCCAGACAGTGATCTCTCACTCCATGTCACCCTGAGAGCCTGTGAACAAATCCCCAGGAACCGTCTAATTGAGACCGGTTTCAAACTCAAATTGAGACTGAAAACCGCAGGTTTCGCAATAAAATCACAAGCTCTGAGCGAAGTCGAAGGGTCTGGGTAAGAGGGGCGGGGCGCTGTTGTGTGACCCGCGCGAGATTCTTCCCTGCGCTCAGAATGACACTTGCCGAGGTTATTCAAAGGTCTCTATGCCAGGGACCCGGCCAATCCGGGACACTGGAGGCTTGACGGGCTTGGAATTATGCCCCAAACTCTGTGTATAGAACATTTGTTCTGTCTAGCTAACTGATCGTTTCGACACAGCGCGCGAACCTGGGACTGACCCGGATAGCGGCGGAAAGAAATTTCCGCCTCTCCGGGTCTTTTTTTGTTCCTGACAACCCCGCGCCGTTAAACGAAACACGGAGTGAAATCCTCATTGCCCAATCCCATCGACTCGAAATTTGTCAGGACCGGTCCTGATACCCACATCGGGTGGCTGCCGGTACAGGTCGCACGTGCAGACGACGCGCCGGACAGCGTTGCAGCCTCAGCCGTGTCGGTCCGAAGCGGCGAACTACTTGTAATAGCCGCCTCGGTGGAGTCGGAGGACCGCGCCGGGGACCTGGTCATCGCCCGCGGCTGGGAACTCGAATCGTATTTGAGCAATCCCGTCGTGCTGTGGGCACACCAATACTGCCTGCCGCCGATCGCCCGGAGCATTTCGACGCGGGTCGAGGGTGACTCCCTTATGGCGACCATCGAGTTCGCCGACACGCCGTTCGCGCAGGAGATCAAGCACCTCTACCTGACCGGCTTCATGAACGGAGTCTCGGTGGGCTTCCGGGCGCTCGAGGTGGAGTCGCGTAAAGCGGTTAGCGGGCGTCGCGGCACCGTGTTCAAGCGGCAGGAGTTGTTGGAAATCAGCGCCGCGCCGGTACCCCTGCATCCCCTGACCCTCGCAGACCGGCCGGCCGCGCAGCAGGTAGAGCACTCCAGCGCGGCGCTGGAACTGCTCAGAGAGTTGAGCGGCATCTGGAAGGATCTTGGGCAGTTGGGGTCGAGCAACATGCGGCAGGCGCCTCGGGTGCGGGGCGAGATGGAAGCGAGAAAGCGTAAGTAAATCCGGATCACAACTGAATGGAGACGCAAATCGAATGACGACACAGGAATTGGAAACGGTAAAGAAAGAGTTGGCGGGCATTTCAACGTTCGTAAAGGAACGTGTGAAGCCGGCCGCCGATGAGCAGGCAAGGCTGACCGAGGCGATCAACGGTCTGGCGGATACAGGCAAAGAATTGCGCCGGCGCGGGCTGACTTCTCAGGCCGACGATGAAGACAGACGAGTCGACTCCGGCCCCTACACCGGGTGCGACGCGCTCGATCTCGTGATTGGGCGAAGCCTGCTGCGCGCCGCCCGGGCGCAGGGCGGGGGTCCGGGCGTCGAGGACTGGACGGTCCATCTGCGGGCCGCCATGGACAGTCTGACGGCCGGCGCAGGCGAAGAGCTGACTCACACGGCGCAGGCGTCGCGGCTCTGGCAGGACGTACACCTCGAAACCATGATCGCCTCCCTGTTCAGCAGGATAAGCATGCCCACCAACCCATTCGACGTGCCGCTACAACTCGGCGACGTCAACTGGTACCCGGGCGAAGAGAACGTGTCGGTCAGGTCGTCCGACGTCCCCACCGGCAAGCAGACCCTCACAGCCAGAGAACTGGTGGCGGAGATCCCCTGGTCCCTCACCCTCGAGGAGGACGCGGTGATCGCAATGCTGCCGGAGGTGCGCCGGACCCTGGTGCGCAACGCGGCCGAGGTGATCGACGACGTGTTGCTCAACGGCGACACTACCATCTCGAACGGCATCAATTCGGACGGCGGCCTGATCGGAAGGGACGATCCGGGAATGGCGCAATGGCTGGTCGGCTTCGACGGCCTGTTGCACCTGCCGCTGGTCGACAACACGTCGCAAGCCAACAACCTGAACGGGGCCGTGACGTCGAGCGCGTACAACAAGTTGTTGAAGCTGCTCGGCAAGTACGGCGTTCGCAGCAACGAGTCTGTGTTCATCACGGACCCGAACACGTTCCTGACGAGCCTGGCCCTCGAAGAAGTCGAAACGGTCGACAAGCTCGGCCCGGCGGCCACGATCCTCACGGGGCAACTGGCGGTGGTTTACGGCCACCCGCTGATCGTCTCAGAACAGATGAGGCTCGCCTCGGCGAATGGCAAGGTGAATTCGAACCTCGCGCAGAACACCGCCGGCCGAATACTGGCGGTCAACACGTCCCAATGGCGAGTTGGCTTCCGACGTGAACTGTCCATCGAGACGGAGCGGGTGCTTCAGAAACGGCAAAACGTGATGGTCGTGAGCCTGCGCCTGGCGTTTGCCGAGAGGACGGGAAAGCGGTCGAGCGCTACGCACACGGCCCTTCAGTACAACGTCACCGGGGTGACATAGGGCGCGTGGTGAGAGGGGGCGCACAGCGGGGACCAGCCGGGGGAGGACCGGGGTTCCGCAAGGTGCGCCCCCTCCGCACTAGGTAATACGAACGCACGCCCTCCCGGTTCTTTGTTGAGCACAGGCCGTTCCGCAATCTCCCGAACTGAGGTTCGACAGCCAGGCAAGTGAGTTTCTGCCTCCTGCAACGCCGCAAAGACCCAAAAACAAGCGGATTTATGGACCCGATCGGTCCCGACAACTAAAGGAAAACGAAATGCCGGACAACAAATCGATAGCCGACCCGACTGCAGAGATCGCAGAGCGGGCGCTGAAGAAGACGAGCATCGTCAACCTCGACGGATTGAGCGGCCCCGAACAGCGGTACCTGTTCGTCGCGCCCTACGACTGCAGGATCGACGAGGTATCCCTGCTGTCGGACACAGCAGTTCAGGCCAACGACAGCAACTACTACTCGATACAGGTCCGAAACCTGACCCGGTCGGAGGCCCTGCTGTCATCGCCCCGGAGGACGCGGACATCGGACGTAGGGGCGATTGACGAAGACGAGGTTTTCGACCTGTCGCCGGACCAGAATCAGGTGATCAACGACGGCGATGTCCTGGAACTGCAGGTCTCCAAGACTGGGTCGCCTGCCAATCTCTCCGCAGCCGAGATCATTGCCGTTGTCGAATACACATAACGGCGTTGCACAAGACGGCGCCGAGGGCGTCTGCACTTTCGTCCTCACGGCAGCAAAGGCGGGCGGGGCAGCGCGGCTCAGCCCTTCCCGCCTTCAGGTGCGGTGTGCATTGGTGCGGGCCAAATCCCGCAACGCGGGCCTGGTCCACGTGGGCGACGCCTCTGTGACCCGGAGCGACCCCGGCCTCGCGCCCGGCAGGACCCTGGGACTTCGAGGAGACCCGAAGATCGACCTATACGACGTCTTTATGGTCGCTGAATCCGCGGGCGATGGTGTCGAGGTGGCGTACGCAGTCGGGCCGCTCCGTCACGATGCCGACTGGACTTATGGCGAAATGATTAGAAAGGCAACAGGCATATGAGCCTGCCCATCGGCACCGTATCCCCATCACTGGCGGCAACGCCGGTCGCCATCGCCGCAACAGCCATGGCTGTCCGAGCCCTCAGCCTGAAGGCGAGGCAGGACAACAGCGGCCCCGTCTACATCGGGGACGCCGGCGTGACGGCGACCAACGGCTACTGTTTGTCGCCGGGCGACGAGGTGACGCTTCAGTTCGGCAACGCGATGGACTTGCGGCGCCTTTACGTGTCCGCCGCCAACCCCGGAGATCGCGTGGACTACGCAGGGGTCGCAGCGTCTGGGCGGCTTCAGGCTGTCGGACCGTATCCGAAGGACGTACCCGGAACCATACCGGTCTGACCCCTCTCCGCTGGCCCGGCCCGGGGCGCATTCCGCCCAATTCGACTACCTCCCTTACAACAATTCTTCAACGCGCCGGCAAAAAGCCGGAAAGGTTTGCACTGCACTCATGAACCACATCGCGGCGCCCCGCGGCGTCTTCAACACATACGGCGAACTCCCAGAGATCAAGTTCCGCCTCGGCATCGCCGGCAATGCCAATGACCCGGCTCTGTGGATGGCCCTGCACGCCGCCAGCCGGGATATCGACGCGTACTGCAACCGGCGGTTTTTCACCGAGTACGCGGTACGCAGCTTCGACGTGGCCGACCCGGACGGCTTCGTGGTGCCGGACCTCGTCAGCATTTCGAGCATGAGGGAAGACGCAGATCGGGACCGGATCTACGAGTTGGCGCGAGCCCCCGCCGACTACATCCTCTATCCCTTGAACGCCGACCCTGCGTCTTACTCGGGCAGGCCTTACAACCTCGTCAGGGCCGATCCGGCAGGCCCGCGCCCGATATTCACCACCGGCCGGATCGCAATTCAGATCGAGGGACTATGGGGCTACAGGGCGCATGTCGTTAATCTGCGTTCCCCCGTAGATTTCAATGGGGTGATAACCGCGTCCTCAGACATCATCCCCGTGACCGACAGAGGTCCTGTAGCCGCCGGTCAGACGTTGCGGATCGAATTGGAACAGATCTTCGTTCGGGCCGTCGACGGTCAAAACATGACGGTGGTCAGGGGAGTCAACGGGACCGCGGCGGTGGCGCACCTGGACGGCACGGACATCTACGCGTACCGGTACCCGCCCGAGGTGGTCGAAGCGACCCTGGTACTGGCCGCGCAGTTGTGGAAGCGAAAAGACACCCCGTACGGATCGAACGGCCCGGGCGCATCGCGCATCGTGGGCGGACGGGATCCGGGCGTCGAGGCGATACTTTCTCCGCTGCGCCGTCTGCCCGTGGGCGGCGCCGGCCTATGAGCCTCATTTCGATCCGGCAAGGCATCGTCGCAGCCTTGAACCTCATACCGGATCTGACCGTGTACGACCACGTGCCGGAGGCGATCAACGAGTTCCCCGCAGCTTCCATTCGAGTTGCGGCGGCCAGCTACGCCGACCGTACCTTCACGTTTCAGGTCCGATTAGTGGTCTCGGGATGGTCATCCGGCGAGGCTGAGAAGTCCCTTCACCCGTTCCTCGAAGCCCAGGGCGACCGGAGCGTAAAGGCGGCGCTCGACGCGCAGCCGGGATGCGTCACGGTGGGAGCGGGCGAAACGAGACGCCGTAATTTCAACGGCGGCTCACTTTTGAGCGTCGAGCTCACTGTAGTAGCGACAGACGCCTGAAGATTTCAGGTCGAGCATCTCGTATGTTGCGTCCGCGCATTCGTCGGCGGACACCAAGGTGGCCAAGTTGCAAAACCCTTTCCGAAATCTCGATAATCCCGCCGGGGGAGAGTCCTCCGCGACCAAATTTATGTCGTCGGCGCGAAAGCGCACGATCCCAGAAATCGCCAGGCTGGCGCGAGCGGTCGAGTCGCTGAGGGCGACCGTCGAAAACGATCATCAGCACAGGCTGGAACAAATTGAACGCGACCTGCGTTGGGTCATCTTCCTGCTTGGCGCACAACTCGTCGGCCTGATCGGCGCCGTGGCCAGCCGGGTGATAGCGGGCTAGCTCATCCTTTCCCATAATCGAAGAAAGTCAGGATGGACTGCGTGGGCAAAACAGGGGATGTAAATGGGTCATGCCACACTCCGCTTCACCGCCCTTGATACCCTTTCCCCTCTCAGCTGCCGGGGATAGACTCGTCAATTCGTAACTTCCGGAGCGTGCAGCGCGGCGGATTTACAATCCGCGGCCAAAACACGCTGCCGGTTTAACTTGGCAACCGTCCTCAATGCGTTTAATCTAGGGGCATTGCGGTAGTTGGTACGCCTTGACCGCACCGTTACGGATGATCAAAATACGGATATCCGCGGGCGGAACGCGTAAGCGCGCGCGTTCGGGTTGTGGTTACGCCTGCCTGATGTAAAATCCCGAGGGCGCAACAGAGCGATCGGATATCGTTTGCCGGGTACGCCCTGAACAGGAAAAAGCTGCACACTGCCGGAACGTCATCCGATGACAGAACTTCGAGTGAGTAAATGAACATTTTCGCCCGCCATCAGCAAGTACCAGACGAAGGCGCTGACACGTCTTCGTCGAGCAGGAGTGACAGCATGGGTTTGCACCGGTGGATATCAAGAGTTCCTGGCATCGCCCGCCGGCCAAAGGCTGTTGTGGCGGTGTTGCTTGCGCTAGCCGCACTGCTCCTCGTCGGACAGGCCGCCTTCGCCCAGACGGGGCCGCCGGCCTTGATGAGTGGCGACAGCGTTAGCATCTCGCCAGGCGGAGGGGTCATCTTCCCCGGCCAGAGTGTGGGGCTTTCTGCGACAGAATACGCAGACGCCGACTACAGTTGGTCATCGGATGGCGCATCGTTCAGTCCTTCCGATGCCAGCGGGACCACAATGACGATCAACGGCGGGGCAAGTGGAGACGTCTCCGTCAGTGTGACGGTTACATCGGGCGCTGTAACGGCAACCGGCTCCGCAACCTTTACCGTACCGGCCGCCGGCCACCAGTTGTCCGAAGGCAACATAACGATATCGCCAGCCAGCGTGTCACTCACTCCCGGCCACAACGTTATTCTGGAAGCCGCGGTACTCAGTGAGGCCGGAGGCGCGCTTGCATCGGGCGCCCCAGGCGTGAGCTACAGTTGGTCATCAGACGCAGGCGGCTCGATTTCTGGAAATGCGGACGGGGATTTCATCGCCCCCGACTCGGGCGCGGGAACCATCACGTTGACCGTGACCCAGTCGTCCATCGGTGGGTCCCTCTCGGCCACAGGCACCGTCACCTTCGACGTAATCGTGACGCCGGACAAGGCGTCAGTGCCCATTGAAGACCCGGTCGGCGACCCGCCTCAGATTTCATTCCCCACCGCGGGCGCGGTGGTCTCGCCCACTGGCGGAGCATCCGTCACCACGTCCAACGGAATCACCGTCGAAGTCCCGCGAGGCGCCATCAACGGCATCTGGGCCGGTGTTTACGTCGAGGACGCCGAAGTCGAGTTGCCGGAAGGTGTTCTCTTCACCGTCGGAAGCACCGCGGCGAACATCGTGTTCACAGACGCCGATGGCAACCCGATAGCCGACTTCCGAACGGACCGGCCAGTCCGGATCTGCATGCCGATCACGCAGGATGACACCGACACCGTGTGGGGCGGAGTCGACGGGATACACATCGCGCACTCAACTGCCGACGGAGGCTACTTGCACTTCCCGCCGGACAACGACCCGGTCAATTCGGTCACGTGCGTAAGCGCGTCAAGTTTCCCGAACATCTTCTTCGTGGCGCTGAACTCTGATCCAGACCCGCCACCGACACCGACGCCGACGCCGGTTCCGCCAACAGCAACGCCGGTTCCGCCAACAGCAACGCCGGTTCCGCCAACAGCAACGCCGGTTCCGCCAACAGCAACGCCGGTTCCGCCGACAGCAACGCCGGTTCCGCCGACAGCAACGCCGGTTCCGCCAACGCCAACCCCGACGCCGGCGCTACCGATTACGGGTGACGCGACTCCCGGAGCGGGAATGCTGTTCCTCATCGCTCTGGCAGCCGCGGCAATACTGGCGTCCGGCCTGCTCGTGCTGCGTCGCAGCGCCAAAACAAGCGGGAAGCCGCAAGCCTAAAAGCCCAAAGCAGACCAGTAAGAGAGGGACCCGGTTCACCGGGTCCCTCTTTTTTTGGCGCCCGCGCCCAACAAGAGATGCCCATGCAAGTGGTTGCCCGATGGGCGGACTGGTGGGCAATGCGAATACGTCGTCAGCGCGCCACGCACGACATGACCCGCACCCTGCGCCCACTGATGCACCACCTAATGGGGCCTCTTGTGGGCGCCCGAGTTGGAAGGAGGGTTACGCGTAACGAGAATCGGTTAACTGCAATAGACGCCCAGGCGGCCGGTTGCCATTGGGAAAATACGGGGTAGCCGGTATCACCTGGTCGCCCTTATCGAGAACAGTTGCGGGAACGAGTCGTTGTGTTCCGGGAATCGCCACCACCCGTCGTCGCCCTTCTCCATTACAGGGAAGGCTTGATAACGAGTAAATGGAAACTCATGGAGGAACTCGATCTTGAGTCCTGAATCGATCAGTGACGTGACGATCTTGCTTAGGCTGTGGGCCCACTCGTAGTTGGGACTTTCGATCCGTTCCGACCCAGCGTAGCTCTGCCCGTTGCCCTCGAAGAAACACTCGTTCTCAAAATATCCATACGCCGGCCGCATATCGCCCGACTCGGACTGCTCAAACGCGTTTGTAAACGGGTGAAACTCTACGATGTAGAACACGCCGCCCGGCTTGAGATGGTTGCTGATAATTTGGGCCCACTTGTCGAGGTCGGGCAGCCAGCACAACACCCCGTACGACGTAAACACGATGTCGAACTGCTCATCGAGAACATCCGGCAGATCATAAATGTTCGAACGGATAAACCGCGTGTTCAGCCCCAGATCGTCGTTAAGCGATCGCGCCAGGTCGATCGCGGCGTCGGAGAAATCGACGCCCGTGGGCGTGGCGCCCAGCCGCTCCCAGGACATGGTGTCCATGCCGAAGTGGCACTGGAGGTGCAGGAGAGTCTTACCTGATATGTCACCAACCTCCCGACGCTCAAGGACTTTGAGCGTTATCCGACCCCCCTTGAATCCTTCGACGTCATAGAAGTCGGACGCCGCATGGATCGGCGTGCGCTCGTTCCAGTTCTTTCGATTGATATCGAGTCGTCTATCCATCGTCACAAGACTTCCGGAGGTTGCCGTTCCACGACCGCGAACCTTGACCCCATCCAACTCTATCCGGCCGGGGCGGGTGGATCCTGAACCGACGTCGACTCGATCCATCAGCGACGTTTTCCAACAACACCATTCCTCCGCCGCACCCCGGCGGGCCACTCACAAGGAAATTCTCCGATCGGGGGCGGGGACGACGGGCGATCGTTGGTGTCCGCGATGGTGTGTGACAGTGCGCTTGCAACCCAGTCTTCCAGTCATAGCGGGAACGGGAACCCGATGCCGCCAACAGGGGGATGAACAAGTAACCCTATGGATGTGGATCGGGCATTGGTGAGAGCTGCCGGTGGTGGCAGCTCGGGCTGTCGTTCAGTTTGGCGAACCCGGCCGTATAGTAGCCAGCGCCTTCGAGCTGAGGTTCAACCTATCGGTCTGGTCGTATGTTGACGGGCTCCCAACTCTGAAAGTCTCACATCAAAGTATGTCGACACGGACCGGCTGAATGATGCATCCTAGCGACGCCGGTTTTCGAAGTGCAGGTTGCGAATGGTGCTCAGCAGCAGGTTACAAAATGTCTGATAGCTACGAACGCTCTTTCCGGTTTTACGACAACCGTGAGAAATACCTTCTCTTCGTGAGCACCTGCGGTGAGAAACAGGAAATCGCCAGGCGCATAGCCATGGACATCAAAGGTCTCCAGCCAGTGGCGCCGGCCTTACGCGTCTTTGATGCTGGTATGGGCGACGCCACCGTTCTCACACGTCTAATGAGAGACCTCCACCGTCAATACCCCACGGTCCCCTTTCTCATCGTTGGGAAGGAGATTAGCCAAGAGGACGTCCGTATCAGCTTGGAGAAGATGGCCGACAGGTTCTATGAACACCCGCTCACCGTCCTGGTGCTCACCAACATGCTGTTCTCCGAAGCCCCTCGGCTCCGCCCCAAATCGAATGCGAAGCAGGCACGTCTCAATTGGAAGGAGGTGCGGCTTGAAGGCAGCACGGCCTTTGAATTCGATGAACAGATTGAGGACCTGGGGAAACATGTTCAGGACTGGTGGAAGACAACTCCGAGTGATCGCACCGGCAATCCCATCTACGTAAATCCCTCGGTGCTGGTGATATTTCGAAAAGACCACGAATGGCCGCTGGCATCCGTCATCCCCCAGAAAGGGGCCTCGCACCACGAATACGACGTTGTAATCGCGGCCCAACCCTTTAGGGCGAGGCAGCCAGCGAAGGTCAAAGTTAGGAACGTCCTTGCTCCACTGGCGCGCTGCCTGGCTCCTGGGGGTTGTATGGTCGTCATCCAATCGACCGGCAAAGACCCCGGGATGGAGATAATTCGTGGAGTCTGGCCCGGAGAGGATCCCTTCCTCACGCCTCGACAGGAACTTCTTAGGGAACTCAGCTCACAGCTAGGGGAAAGCCATACAGAACTCCGGTATCTGACCTATCCCGATTCCCGTGCGCAGTTCCATTATGAATTGCGGTTGCCGCCCTCTGAACTGGAAACCAACATCAGCACGTCGACGGTGCTGGCAGCATGGAATGCCGCAACCTATGTCGCTCAAATAGAGGACGAACGGCTCCGGCCGGCGATGAGCCGGGGCGACTACATAGATGTGACCTCGCAGGTCTTGAATAAGTACAAGGGCCTGTGGTTCGTCGACGAGTCCTTCAACGTGGCCAGGGTGGCCTGAAAGGAAACACAGTTCAGACCGCAGTTACCTTAAGTGGGTCAATCTGCACGAGGGTGGACACCCGGTCTGCAGCCCAACCGCGCCTGGACCCGGTTCGAGACGAAGTCGACCGGATCGGCGAACAGCACGATCACACCAGGTTCTCAGTCGCGGCCGGTGCGCCAGCCCATCTGAGAACCCAAGCGTTACCGCGCATTCCTGCTGACGTTTGTCGAGCGTCACGAATGTGAGCTGTCGAAATAGGTACAGTGTTGGCGACCCCGAGCAGATTCGAACTGCCGATCTCCGCCTTGACAGGGCGGCGTGTTAGGCCGCTACACCACGGGGCCGTGACTGCCTCTGCAATTGATTTGCAGAGTTGCCTACTTCCAATTTAAGGCCCGAACGGACTCCCCGTCAAACCGGGCTTGGGACCGCCGCCGTTCAATGGCAGATCGGCGGTGGCAAATGTTTGTATCAGACTTCGTTGTGGCCGAATGCGGCGCCAGGGACGACCTATTTGCTCAGCGCCAACTGCTCTCGCTGCCAAGCGTAGTCGACCCGACCGTCATAGAACTTCTCCGGGTGTTCGATCGCCCAGAGCTGCTTACGAAGGTTCCAGTTGTCGGGTTCGGCGGCGCCGCCCTCCAGCCAGATCCGTCTCGCTGACTCCAAATCTCCAGCCTGATAGTGTGCCAGGCCGCGCTCGAAATAATCGAACTCCGAGGCTAGTCCCGTGTTCCCCGTCGCTGGAATCGCGCCGTTGGCCGCAAAGGCGAGCACGTCATCGACCGTACCCGGTTTTGCGATGTCGAATCCGCTTACGTGCCTGTATCGCAGCGTTCCCGATTCGTCTATGAAAAACCCGTTCGGAATGGCTCGATACCCGAACAGGCCGGCGAGGACGTTTTGTTCATCGACCACCGTCACGAACTCGGCCTCTGCCTCGTCGTGGTAGATACGAGGGGGTTCAGGCCCTTGCAGATCGACGGCCACCGATAGCAAGTCGGCTCCGCGCGCTTTAATGTCGGCGTGGTGTTGCTGCCAGACCGGCAGCTGATCCCTGCAAGCTCACCACGACGCCCAGCAGAACAGGATCAGCCGGGTCCCGAGATAATCGCTGAGATTCACCTCCCCACCGTCGAGCGAACGAAGCGATGCGTCTGTGATCTTTTCGCCAATTTCGGTGACCATTGGAAATCCTCCGCCTTCTTACGTTTACAAGCGCTAGCGGGCGCGTCCTAAGAGAAGTTGCAGCCGATGCCGTTGTAGCCCACCTGCACCTCGCCGTCGGCCATGACGGTCACGGGTGTGATGCGGTCGCCGCCTGTCAGGCCCTCGACCACGGGCCACAGCTCGGGCTGCTTGCTCAAGTCGATCTCGTTGTACTCGATGCCCTTGGCGTCAAAGTCCTCGGTTAGCAACTTGCAGTAGCCGCATTCGGGATGAGAATAGACCGTTGTCATGCCATTTGCCGGTGCTGTTTCCATTGCTTCCGTTACCTGCGTCAAATGTCCCTGTTCGTGACGGGTTCGTCAACGCCGATTGTACGCCCTCACCGTATATGTGGGGCTGACTCCAGCCGTTGACGGGCAACACGACCCCTGCCGGACACTAACCGTCGGCAGAAGCGGAATGCGGTCCCAATCTGCTCGGCGCCGACGGGCCACCTAAGCTCTTGCTCGAACCGGGGGTATGGCCGAGCCTCAGCGAGTTTGTAACGACGCTGAGTGAACTGATGGCCATCGCGGCGGCGGCCACGATTGGGTTGAGGAAGCCGTGTTCGCCCAGGACCGGTTGCAGAAATCCTGGCACCGCGCCGCCGAGGAACACCGGGTAGAGGATCCCCGCGGCAATAGGGATCAGCAGCACGTTGTAGATAAACGCCCAAAAAAGGTTTTGCCGGATCGTCCGCATAGTCGCTTTGCTGAGCGACACGGCATCGGCAACACCACGCGGATCGCTCGACGTGAGCACCACCTCGGCGGCATCCATAGCAACATCCGTCCCGCTCCCTATGGCGATGCCGACGTCTGCCGTGGCGAGCGCAGGCGCGTCGTTGATTCCGTCACCCACCATCGCGACGACCGATCCTTCGTCTTTCAACTTGGCGATCCGGCCGGCCTTTTCGGGTGGAGTAACCTCCGCTATCACCTCCCCAATGCCGGCCTGACGGGCTATCTCATCTGCGGTTGCCCGGTTGTCGCCTGTGAGCAGCAGGGTTCGGACTCCCATCGCCCTCAATCGCCGCACGGCTTCTGGCGACTGAGGGCGGATCTCGTCTTTGACCCCGATCACCCCCACCGCAACTCCGTCACGGGCCACAGCCAGGACAGTGCACCCGGTCGACGTCAGTGCGTCGGCCTCGCGCGCTATACGGGGGTCCGGGGCGACGGAGGCAAGGTTCCCCACGATCACTTCGCATCCACCCACTTCGCCCTTCGCCGCCCTTCCAGGCAACGCTTCGAACCGCTCTACCGGCAATGCCGGTATGCGGCGATCGCTGGCGGCATTTCGCACGGCCGCCCCCAACGGATGCTCGGACGGTCCTTCAACCGAGGCAGCAAGCTGGAGGAGATCGTTTTCGGACATTTCAAATGGCCGCACAGCGGTGACCCGCGGCGCGCCCAGCGTAAGGGTCCCCGTCTTGTCGAACACCACCGTGTCGATCCTGTGGGCGGTTTCCAGTGCCGCCGCGTCCTTGATGAGGATGCCGTTGCGTGCGCCTCGCCCCATGCCGACGATCACCGCAGTCGGCGTTGCGAGGCCAAGCGCGCATGGGCAGGCGATAACCAGGACGGCCACGGTCATTAGCAGCGCGTTGACGAATCGGGGCTCGGGCGCAAGAACCGACCAAACAGCGAGCGTCAACACAGCGGCTATCAGCACCGCCGGCACGAAGCGGGCCGTTACCAGATCCACGACCTTTTCGACCGGCGCACGCGAAGACTGGGCCATTCGGACCATGCGAACTATCTCGCCCAGGGCGGTGTCGGACCCGACGCGGGTGGCCGTGAACTCCAGGGCGCTGTTGCCGTTGACCGTTCCGGCGTATACAGCGTCGCCGACTGACTTGCCGACCGGAGCGCTCTCTCCGGTGAGCATAGACTCGTCGACTGCGGATGTTCCCCTGCTGACCGTACCGTCAACGGGAACGCGCTCCCCCGGCCTCACCAGGACCTCATCGCCGGGCACAACGTCTTCAATCGCAATGTCCACAGAGCCGCCGGGACGGATCACGTGCGCTGTCTTGGGTTGGAGGCCAACAAGCGATCGAATGGCTTCCGATGTACGGCCCCTCGCCCTGGCCTCGAGGTAACGACCGAGAAGCACAAGTCCAATGATTGCCGCCGAAACGTCGAAGTAGGTTCCCGTCGCGTGTCCTTGTATACCCCCCGCCTCACCTGAGAACAGGATCGAACCCTCAAAAAAGGGACGAAACGCCGTGACGGCCAGACTGTACGCGAACGCCGTAGTAGTGCCGATCGCTACCAGTGTGCCCATGTTCGACGTGCCGCGCCGCGCGGCAGACCATGCCGACCGATAAAACTGCGCGCCGGCCCAGAGCTGAATCGGCGCGGCAAGCGCAAGGAAAACTACGTTCGCCAGCGTGGGCGACAGGTCCGCAAAGGCAGGGACCGAACGGTACTGCATGCCAGCCATCAGAATGGCGGCCGCGATCAGGCTGACGACCGTCCGTAAGCGCAAGTCACGCAGATCACGCTCGCGGCGAGACTCGTCCTCCGCCGCAGCGGCCGCGCCCGGCTGTTCCTCGCTGGCTGCGTACCCCGCGTCGGACACCGCCGCCTCGAGATCGGCTACAGTCGCCGCTCCCAGCATCAACTGCACGTCGGCCGTCTCCGTTGCGAGGTTCACTTGCGCGTCCATCACGCCATCCACGCCCCTCAGTGCATCTCCAACATGGCCGACACAGGCGCCGCAGGTCATACCTGTAACTCGCAGCGTAACCCGCAACTGCCGTCCGCCCGCGGCGGTTGATGTCAAAGCCGAATCAGCTTTTGCGAATGTCATAAGCCAGCAACACGTCGGCGACCGCGGCCAGTATCAGGGCCGGTCACCCTCAATGCCCCGCCGTAGGACCGTCCGGCGTCAGCGCGTCGAACTCACTAACAACGAGAACAGTTCTTAATTTTACGTCCTTGGCCGGATACCGGCGTATCAACGGCTACGGCCTGCCCGCGCACCGCCCACAACCGCGTCCGCAGCCGCAGCCGCAGCCGTTGACACCTGTCACTCATTACGGTAGTATTGAATCTGTCGCAGTGTGTCTTGTTCTGCCGACAGAGACTTGGTTCCCATCTTCTAACCAATAACCGCCACCGTATTTCTCCCGTGCGAGACATACGGTGGTGGTTACGCGCGTCTCAAATCCTCTCACCTCCACAGGAGCGAATATGGTAGTCGCAGATCCCCGCCTTCCCAACAGCGCGTTTGCTCACAAGGACTTCAACTCTATACGCAATACGGTAAACGTACCGAATCTGGTCAACATCCAACTCAACTCGTTCGATTGGTTCAAGACCAGTGGCCTGGTGGATCTGCTCGAGGAGATCACTCCAATTGAGGATTTCAACGGCGGGCGCTTCGAGTTGCACTTCCTCAACCACGAGATTCGCGATCCCAAGCATTCGGAGCGGGAATGCCGTAAGCGTGAGATCACATTTTCCGCCCCGTTGTACGTCACCGTTCAGTTGGTGATCAAGTCCACGGGTGAGGTCAAGGAACAGACTCTGTTCTTTGGCGACGTGCCGATGATGACGCCCAACGGCACATTCGTAATCAACGGCGCCGAGCGGGTTGTCGTGTCCCAGTTGGTACGCTCACCAGGCGCCTACTTCACTACCGACATCGACCCGGCATCCGGCCGCGCCCTATGCATGGGCAAGCTGATTCCCTACCGCGGCGCATGGGTTGAACTGGAAACGTCAAACCGGGACCTTCTCTCGGTCAAAGTGGACCGCAAGCGCAAAGCGCCCATCACCACGCTCCTGCGAGCTCTGGGAATAGAGTCCGACGAGGAGATCCGCGCCCTCTTTAAAGAAGTGGACATCGACCCAGCGCATCAGTACATAGATGCGACGTTGGCGCGCGACGCGGCGGTCACGAACAAGCCCGAGGCGCTGCTCGAGTTCTACCGGCGATTGCGCCCGGGCGAGCCGCCCAGCATCGAAAACGCCACGTCGCTGCTCGAAAATCTCTTCTTCAACGCCCGCAAGTATGACCTTGGACGCGTAGGCCGTTACAAGCTGAACCGCCGGCTGACTCTCGACGTACCGAACGAAGTCCGCACACTTACGACAGAAGACCTCGTTAGCATGATGCGCCGCATGATCATGATCAACAACGGTAACGCCAGACGGGACGACATCGATCATCTGGGCAACCGCCGAGTGCGCGCCGTGGGCGAACTAATTCAGAATCAGATGCGCGTCGGCCTCCTGCGAATGGAGCGAGTGGTCAAGGAACGCATGACGACGCAGATGGACCCCACTACGACCACTCCCGCGGCGCTGATCAACATCCGCCCCGTCGTGGCTGCCGTGCGTGAGTTCTTCGGCGGGTCGCAACTATCGCAGTTCATGGACCAGACAAATCCGCTGGCGGAACTGACGCACAAACGAAGACTGTCGGCGCTCGGCCCCGGCGGCCTTTCACGAGAACGCGCCGGCTTCGACGTGAGGGACGTGCACCACTCCCACTATGGCCGCATCTGCCCCATCGAAACGCCGGAAGGACCGAATATTGGCCTCCTTGGCTCCCTGTCGACGTACGCGCGCATAAACGAGTTCGGGTTCATTGAAACCCCGTACCGCCGCGTGCTGAAAGAGGTCAGTTCCAAAGACCCTGACCTTGCGGGACGTACACCTACCGTTGACATTACTGACAAGGAAGGAAAGGTAATCGCGCAGGCGGGAAAGACGATTACGCGCCGCGTTGCCGAGAAGGTCAACAAACTTCGAAAAAGAATGCTCCTGGTCCAGCCGTACGTATCGACAGACCCGCAGGACATCGTCTATCTGTCTGCAGACGACGAAGAGTTGCACATGATCGGCCAGGCGACCACGCCTATGGACGCAAAGAGCCAGATCACCGCCTCTCTCGTGGAAGTTCGTCAGGGAGAAAAGTTCTCGTACGAGCCAGCTGCCTCGGTCGAATTCATGGACGTTTCTCCCATGCAGATCGCCAGTGTCTCGACCGCCCTGATTCCGTTCCTCGAACACGACGACGCCAACCGCGCCCTTATGGGTTCGAACATGCAACGCCAGGCCGTGCC
Source organism: Dehalococcoidia bacterium (assembly GCA_965262065.1). GTDB lineage: Bacteria > Chloroflexota > Dehalococcoidia > Lucifugimonadales > Lucifugimonadaceae. The sequence goes on from OZ253497.1 coordinate 682,214, forward strand.
GTTGGTCCGCCCTCAGGCTCCGCTCGTGGGGACCGGCATGGAGGGACGCGTCGCAAGAGACAGCGGCCAGGTGGTCAACTCCACCGTGGATGGCATCGTAGTGGCCGCCACCGGTTCCAGTGTGCGCGTGATGGACAAAGAAGAAGAGGTCCACGACTTCCCTCTGATCAAGTTTGTCCGCTCCAACCAGGGGACTTGCATTAACCAACACCCCATCGTCCGCAAGGGTGATGTCGTCAGAAAAGGCGACGCCCTCGCCGACAGTTCGTCGACCGAAAATGGCCAGTTGGCTCTCGGACAAAACCTCCTGGTCGGCTTCATGAGTTGGGAAGGCTACAACTACGAGGACGCCATCATCATCAGCGAGGCGTTGGTCAAAGACGATCGTTTCACTTCGATCCACATAGAAAAGCACGAGGTCGAAGCACGAGAAACAAAGCTGGGACCGGAAGAGGTCACACGCGACATCCCGAACGTGGGCGAGGAAAGCCTCAGCGACCTCGACGAACTGGGCATCATTCGCATCGGCGCATGGGTAGACCCAGGCGACATTCTGGTCGGCAAGATCACTCCGAAGGGCGAGACTGAATTGACCGCCGAGGAGAAGTTGCTCCGGGCGATATTCGGAGAGAAAGCCCGGGACGTAAAGGACACGTCGCTCAGGGTCCCGCACGGCCAGCACGGTAAGATCATAGACGTGCGCGTGCTCGTGAAGGAAAAGGGAGATGAGTTGCCGCCTGGCGTCATCACCATGGTGCGCGTATGGGTCGCGCAGACCCGCAAGATCACTGAGGGCGACAAGATGGCGGGCCGCCACGGTAACAAGGGCGTCATCGCCAAGATACTGCCCCAGGAAGACCTGCCGTTCATGCCGGATGGCCGGCCGTTGGACATCATCCTTAACCCGATCGGCGTGCCTTCCAGGATGAACCTCGGCCAGGTGCTCGAAACACACCTCGGCTGGGCTGCAGAAAGGCTCGGCTTCCACGCAAGGACGCCGGTTTTCGACGGCGCAAAAGACACGGTCATCGAGGACCAACTCGCCAGGGCGTGGTTCGTCGAAGAGTCGGGCGCCGTAGATCGTCGGGACCTCGACAGCCCGGTCATAAATTGGGACAAGGTCGATGCTTGGCTGACGGAACGCGGATTCGATAGAAGCAAGCTCTGGACCGACGCCGCCACAAAACGCGGGCAGGCCAGGGACGCGTGCCTCCGCATTTGGCTGAGGGAATATGCCGGCTGCGACGTCAGCGACCTCAAGCCGGCTGAACTCTTCTCCGAGGCCATTCGACAGGCCGGGGACAAGCAACTCTCAGCGCCCATTTTCGGCAAGACCACCCTCTATGACGGGCGCACGGGAAACCCGTTCGACCAACCCGTCGCCGTCGGCAACATCTACATGTTGAAGCTGATCCACTTGGTGGAAGACAAGATCCACGCTCGGTCGACCGGCCCCTACTCGCTCATCACGCAGCAACCGCTCGGAGGTAAGGCGCAGTTCGGAGGTCAGAGGTTCGGCGAGATGGAGGTGTGGGCGCTGGAGGCTTACTCGGCTGCCTACACACTGCAAGAAATGCTGACCATCAAATCCGATGACGTTGTCGGCCGCGTCAAGACTTACGAGGCGATCGTCAAAGGTGAAGAGGTGATTCAGCCAGGCGTACCCGAGTCGTTCCACGTGCTCATGAAGGAGCTGCAGGGACTGGGTCTCTCCGTCGAATTGCTCAACCAGGAGATGGGCCAGTACGCAACACTGCCAGGCGACGAAGACGCCGCAGCGGCCGCAGCGGCCCTCACCGCCTCCGCCAAATGGGACGATTCTTCTGACTCGCTGGCTCTCGACTTCGACCTCGCAGGGGCCCTCGTCTTCGAGGATGACGATCGTGACGACGGGACGGCGTCAGGCAGCGATGACGATGCTAAAGAACCCAAGGATGGTGAGCCGGCAGTGGAGTCACTGCAGACCCTCGCCGCCTCAGAAAATGAAGAGCTGGAAGAAGAAAACGACGCGGATCTGGAGAACAACTAGCCGTCTTGCGCGTTCAGTCGAACGGACGCGCAGCTGAACTGTCAAAAACTTCGCTTAACAGGAGAAGCAACACCGATTCATCAATCGCCGAGGATCCGGCGGGACCACCTCTACCGGACTCCCTAATGAAACCTGGACGCCTTGCCCTGACCGGCACAGCGAGGGGACAACGAGCAGAATGCAGCAATCTGGCGCAGACTTCAACGCAATAAGAATCTCACTGGCATCGCCGGAGCAGATAAGGGCATGGTCTTACGGCGAAGTGACCAAGCCCGAGACCATCAACTACCGCACGCTCCGGCCCGAAAAAGACGGCCTGTTCTGTGAACGCATCTTCGGCCCCACGAAGGACTGGGAATGCTACTGCGGTAAGTACAAGAAGATCCGCTACAAGGGCGTTATCTGCGACCGCTGCGGCGTCGAGGTCGCCCGCTCAAAAGTACGCCGCGAGCGGATGGGACACATCAAGCTTGCAGCCCCGATAGCCCACATCTGGTTCTCGAAAGGCACGCCGTCGCGCCTCGGACTCCTGCTGGATCTCTCACCCCGGAACCTGGAACGAATCCTCTACTTCGCACAGTACATCGTGACTGAGGTCGACGAAGAGGCGCGAACCCAGGCACGCGAAGGCCTCATAAACTATCGCGACGGCGAAATAAAGCGCCTCACACAGGAAATGGAAGACGGGCCGCTGCACGTGGAGCCGGAGTCCGTCGCCGCCACTGACACCGAGAAGCCCGCCGAGACCGAAGACGGTAGCCAGGCCGAGGCCGGAGAAACCGAAGGGCAAAATGTCCTCGCCGAATTCCGGCGGACGAAGGAGGAGCAGATCGCCGAGGTCGAGAAAACGATCGATGGCAAGATAGCCGAACTGGACGCTATCACGGCGATGGACCTTCTCACCGAAGCCCGCTACCGCGAACTGCGAGACCAGTTCGGAGAAGCATTCCGCGCTGGAATGGGCGCCGAAGCGGTCCTCGACGTGCTCAATAAGGTCTCGCTCGATGACCTGCGAGACGATCTGGCCGACCAGGTAAAGAACACCTCGGGGCAAAGGCGCAAAAAAGCCATCAAGCGGCTTCAGGTAGTCGAGGCGTTCCGCAAGAGCGGCAACAAGCAGCAGTGGATGATCCTCACCATGCTGCCGGTCTTGCCGCCGGAACTTCACCCGATGGTCCAACTCGATGGCGGTCGTTTCGCAACTAGCGACCTGAACGACCTCTACCGACGGGTTATCAACCGCAACAACCGGCTCAAGCACCTCATGGAGCTGCAGGCGCCCGACATCATCGTTCGAAACGAAAAGCGGATGCTGCAGGAAGCCGTAGACGCCCTTATCGACAATGGCCGGCGGGGCCGCGCCATCCAGGGCAGCCACAATCACAAGCTGAAGTCCCTCACCGATCTGCTGCGCGGAAAGCAAGGCAGATTCCGGCAAAACCTGCTCGGCAAGCGAGTCGACTACAGTGGCCGCTCGGTGATCATCGCAGGGCCGGAACTCAAGATGCACCAGTGCGGCCTGCCCAAGCGCATGGCGCTGGAACTGTTCAAGCCGTTCGTCATGAACGCGCTCGTGGTCAAGGGCTACGCACACAACATCAAGAGCGCAAAGCGCATGGCGGAGCGCGCGCGGCCGGAGATCTGGGACATCCTGGAAGAGGTGATCCAGAACCACCCCGTGCTGCTCAACCGCGCTCCCACGCTGCACCGCCTCGGCATTCAGGCGTTCCAGCCCGTTCTCGTAGAGGGCAGCGCAATTCAGATCCACCCCCTGGTATGCACCGCATTCAACGCCGATTTTGACGGCGACCAGATGGCCGTGCACGTGCCACTGTCACGCGAAGCGGTCCTCGAGGCCCAGCGGATCATGCTCAGCACGTTCAACATGCTGGCGCCGAGCTCCGGAGACCCCATAGTCGCGCCCACGCTCGACATGGTCCTCGGCGTATACTACCTGACAGGTATGGACGACATGCCCGACGGATTCGAAGCGTCGAGGTTCGCTGACTTTGAAGACGCGCGCCTCGCGCACGAGATCGGACTCGTCGGTCTAAGAGAACCTGTGAGAGTCAAAAACGGTTCCGCCGACAGGGAATGGCTCGATACCACGGTCGGCAGGATTATCTTAAATCAGGCCCTGCCTGATGAACTGGCTTTCATTAACATTGCTGTGGGCCGGGCTGACATCAAGGACCTCGTGAGTAAATGCTTCGTACGCTTCGGACACGAACGCACCGCGCACGTGCTGGACAACCTGAAGGACTTGGGGTTTCACTACGCCACCCGTTCAGGAACGACGATCGCAATTAACGATGTCATCACACCGCCGCAAAAACAGTCGCTGCTGTCTGCGGCCGACTCAAAGATCGCCAGGCTGGAAGACCAGTACCTCGCCGGTCTCATAACGGCCGACGAACGCTACCAGGCGGCCGTCGACATCTGGACCGGCGTTTCGGACAAGATGACCGTCGCGGTCGAAGACATGCTGCCCCACTACGGCGGCATCTTCGCCATGGCTGACTCGGGCGCCAAGGGTAACCTGGCCCAGATCAAGCAGATGGCCGGCATGCGAGGCCTGATGTCTGACCCGAAGGGCCGCATCATCGAGTTGCCCATTCGTTCGAGCTTTGCCGAGGGCCTGTCCGTCATGGAGTACTTCATCTCCACTCACGGCGCCCGCAAGGGGCTGGCCGACACGGCGCTGAGGACGGCAGACTCCGGCTATCTGACAAGGCGTCTGGCCGACGTGGCGCAGGACGTGATCATCCTCATGGAAGACTGCGGCACCAGGGGCGGCCTCGAAGTGGACATGCCGAAGGACAAACTCGGCGCCACGGTCGAGCACAGCATTATGAGCCGGTTCCCTTCCGAACCGATAGTGAACACAACCACCGGCGAGGTGATCGGCGAGATCGGCCAGCCGATCACCGCAAAGACCGCCAAGGCCATCGAGGAAGCCGGCCTGTCCAGCATATGGATCAGGTCGCCCATCACCTGCGAAGCGCCTCGCGGCCTGTGCCAGAAGTGCTACGGATTGACCCTGGCCACCGGGGAAAACGCCCTTAACGGAGAGGCCGTGGGAATCATCGCTGCGCAGTCAATCGGTGAGCCCGGAACGCAGTTGACAATGCGGACGTTCCACACCGGCGGTATCGCGAGCGCGGCCGACATCACGCACGGCCTGCCGAGGGTGATCGAGCTGTTCGAGGCGAGGGCGCCCCGCGGGCAGGCAATACTCTCTGAGATCGCCGGCAAGGCTGAACTCGTCGAACTGCCCGAAGGACGGGTCATAAAGATCGTCAGCACGGAGGAATTCCAGGAAGATCTGGATATCCCGTCAACGCATAAGCAGCTCATCAAGACCGGAGACTGGGTCGACGCCGGGCAGCCCATTATCGGGGTCAAGAAGACCGTTCAGACCAAGGCCGTAAGACAAGGCATCGTTCTGGCGCACCCCGATGAGTTGTTTGCCCCGGTCGCAGGGACCGTTAAAGTGGCGCGCGGCCGGGTCTCCATCACGTGGACCGAGGAGGATGAGCGGGAGTACCTGATCCCCGCCGCTTCGGCCATCCTGGTCGATGACGGGCAGGAGGTGCTGCCGGGCCAGGCATTGACTTCTGGGCCGAAGAACCCGCAGGAAATGCTCCGCATCGAGGGTCAGGCCGCGGTGCAACGCTACATGGTCAACGAAGTGCAAGCGGTCTACCGTTCGCAGGGCGTGGCGATCCACGACAAACACATCGAGACGATCATCCGACAGATGATGCGCAAGGTGCGGGTCGAGGCGCCCGGCGACACGGAGCTTCTCCCCGGGGACCTGGTCCACCGGCACGAATACGAGCGAGTAAACAATATGGCTCTGGCCGAAGGCGGCGAACCCGCTACCGCCAGTTCCGTGCTGCTGGGTGTCACCCGGGCATCGCTCAACACAGACAGCTTCCTGGCCGCGGCTTCTTTCCAGGAGACCGCCAAAGTCCTGACCGGGGCTGCGGTGAATGGAAGCGTCGACAGGCTCAGGGGTCTGAAAGAAAATGTGATCATCGGACGCCTCATTCCTGCCCGCCTCGACACGTCTGTAGAGGGCCGCGCAAAACTCGGCATCGAAGAGTTGGGCGATCGGGCTGCAGGGCAACTCACCGGCTTCACGCAGGCGCCCGCCACGTTCGAAGAGGCGCTCGCCGCAATCGGCGGAGCGGATCTGGTTGGCGCGGGCGTCGATAGCGGCAGACTACGGACGCGCGGCGGCAACGGCGCACGGACACCCGTAAGTTTCGACTCCACAGGCTCAGATCCGGGTGTGCCCAGGGCCGCGGCCTCTGCCTTGATTGGCCAGAAAAAGCCGTCAACCGCCGATTACGGCGATAAGGAAGCCCGCCGCGCCGCGGAAGCGTTGGTCGGCTCGACAAGCGGCGACGGCGCGGCAGCCATGGAGCCTTCGCCAGAATCTCCAGCCGCAGAACCGACAGACAAGAACGACTCATAGGGAACATAAACACGCGTGGGTGTCTCAAAAACACCCACGCGCCACATTTCTCGCGAATGCGGGAACGGGACGCGCTGGATCCGCGCTGAGCGACGGGGCATGGCAACGGCTTTTCCCCGACCCAACCCGTCATCCCCGACCCCGATCGGGGACCCTAAGGTGGCCGCCCGCAGGGATAAGAAGCGTGCGGGATCCGCGCCGCCCGATTGGGAATGGCAACCGTCGTCCCCGACCCAACCCGTCATCCCCGACCCCGATCGGGGACCTATGGGGCACGGTGCGCGGGTACCCCACGACCCCCAGTGCACCCAAAAACGGTAACTCTAAGCGTATATCGAGGGACGAGGAGCGCGGGAATCCTGAATCTCGCATCAGTGCGCCCGCTGCACTCCACCCATTGGGCAACCGGGTCCGTCGAGGGACGCGAATTTCAAGCCGGCACCGATCTTGAATTGCCGATGCCCGCAAAGCAGGGCCATAATAGAATCGCAGGCGACAGGGGTGATGCTACCCAAACACGCCGCACGGGCGGTTAGCTCAGCTGGTTAGAGCGCAGCGTTGACATCGCTGAGGTCGGAGGTTCGAGTCCTCCACCGCCCACCATCACGCACCGAATTCCCAACTCCGCCGTGCAAGACGGCCTCCGCGGTGTACGCTCCCATCCGTAGGACTGTCGTCGGGCGTGGATGCGTATATCGTGTAGACGATGGCGAATAAGTACCACAAAAACAGCGGCTCGACGAAAATACAGATGAATCGGCGCTGAAGCATACGGAGTAGGCATGCGATACAAGAAATTCGGGAACTCCGACCTCCTGACCTCGGTAGTTGGCTTTGGCGGTTGGCCGATGGGCAGCGGTCACTATGGATCGTTCGACGAGCAGCAGGTCATTGCGGCCATTCACCGCTCCGTCGAACTGGGTGTAACTCTCTTCGATACCGCCCCCGTATACGGATGGGGCGAGGGCGAGAAGCTGCTCGGAAAAGCGATCGCGGGCAGGCGCGATGAGATCGTGCTGGTTAGCAAGGGTGGCCTCACGTGGGAGGAACCCGGTCTCGGCGGGAGGGCACTCCCCAAGGACAGCTCACGCGAGACGCTGGCGAAGGGGCTCGATGAGAGCCTGTCTCGCCTCGGCACAGACTACCTCGACCTCCTCCTGGTCCATTGGCCGGACGAGTCGCGCCCGATGTCCGAGCCAATGGAGGCGTTCGTCGACTTTCAGAAGCAGGGAAAGATCAGATACGGCGGAGTCAGCAACCACAGTCCGCGGCAGATGGCGGAATGTTTGGAAGTGTTCCCCATCATCACCAACCAGGTCGGATATCACCTGTTTGACTTCAGGACTGAGCCGGAGATCAATCCATTCTGTCGGGACAACGGCATGGGCATAATGGCGTACGGCTCCCTGGCGCACGGACTCCTCACGGGGACGATGACGCCCGCGACGACATTTGAAAAAGACGACTGGCGGCGCGACCTGAACGCCTTTGGTCAGCCGATCTTCGAGGGCCGGCACTTCCTTGAAAACCTGAAGAAGGTGGACAGGCTGAAGGAGATAGCGGCTGACAGGGGCTTTTCAGTTGCGCAGCTCGCATTGGCGTGGGTGGCCTCGGAGCCGACCGTCTCGGTCGCGCTGGTCGGCACACGCAGGCCGGAAGAGATGGAGGAGAATGCCGCGGCGGCGGACTGGAAGCTGAGCCGGGAAGAGAGGGCGGAGTTGAGGGCGGTTGCAACGGGGTAGACGAGTCGGCATTTCGGCCTCTTGGAAAGAATTCTAACGCACTCGACTGCCAAGCTCTGGACTATCCAGAGTATTCGGGGATAGTGACCTTCGGAGCTTCAGACACGCCCGCGTGAACGGGTGGTCCAGAGTCGATGCCTTGCTCGTTGGCGCAGCAGATGGACCTCATTTGAAGTATCAGACTCCAGGCTTGGCCCCATACGTCTTGCTGGACTTTCGCCATCCCAGATAGATCGTGTTACGGGCAGCGGGCGCCAGGACGAACGATGAAGACAGGGCCTAAATAGCCCCACGGACCGCCCAGCCTCAGCCAGACTGCTGCAATTGAACGAGCGCGTTGGGCGCGGGCAGGTATCATAACGAGACCAAGTCGCATAAAGTTAGTAACGCAGCACCGCTAGGTCCAATATCTCCGAGCACAAACGAGAACCTTCGTGCTGGCACTCAGATCCGAACTCTAATGAAGCCTCGTCAAACTCATTTGAAACCTTTGGCGCAATTCGGTGGCCCTCAACGATCCGGGGTGATGAATGTACTCTGCCTCGCAGTCGCGATTGTGCTGCTAAGCGTCGCACTTGTTGCGTGCCGAAGTGACTCCCCAACGACGACTCCCGGAGTAACAGGGTCCACTCCAACTGCCACACCGACTTCCGCGCCGACAGTCGCGCCAACACCAACCGTTGCTCCCACACAAACGGTCGTACCCACGCCGACGATCGCCCCAATACCAACCGTTGCCCCCACGCCAACGGCCACCGCAACGGCGACGGCTGATCAAAGAACCACCGTCGACCAACTGAAACAGAACGCCGAGGAGTTCGAGTACGCCATTGGAAAACGGGGTGGTTCGGTGACGTCTGCCACCATCTCCGAACCTCTCACACTGAATCTGGCCATCGCGAACGACGCGTCGTCGTCGGGTGTCCTCGGATACCTGTTCGAGGGACTGACCCGGACATCCTGGCTGACCGACGAAGTGGAGCCGGAACTGGCCGAGTCGTGGGAGCGCTCGGAGGACGGCCTGACGTGGATATTCCACCTCCGCAAGGACGTCAAGTGGCACGACGGCGAGGCCTTCACCGCCCATGACGTGGACTTCACCTTCAACCGCATCATCTACAACAACGACATCCCGGCCAGCAGCCGTCCGGCGTTTCATTTCCGCTTCCTGGACGAGGAGAGCGGCGAATGGAAGGAGGAGCCGATGACGGTAACTGCCTTGGACGACTACACAGTCGAATGCGTCCTCCCCGGTCCGTTCGCCCCGTTCCTCCGCTCCATGGGCACCGCGATATACCCCAGGCACATCCTCGAGAAACACGTGGACGACGGCACGTTCGCATCCACCTGGGACATCAACACCGACCCGGCCGAGATCGTAGGCACCGGCCCGTTCACTATCGAGCGCTACGAGCCCGGCGAGCGCGTCGTCATGCGACGCAATCCCGACTACTGGCTAGAGGACGACGCTGGCAACAGCCTGCCGTACCTGGATGAGATCGTCCACGTCATCGTCCCGGACCTGGAAGCCGAACTTGCCAAGTTCCTGGCGGGCGAGTCGGATACCCACGGGGTGCTCGGTGAGGAGTACGCACAGCTCGAGCCATTGCAGGAAGAAGGAAACTTCACCATATACCGGCGAGGCCCCGCTTTCGGGACGACATTCCTCGTTTTCAACATGAACCCCGGCATGAACCCCGACACCGGCGAACCCTACGTCGCGCCCGAGAAGCTGGAGTGGTTCCGAAACACGCAGTTCCGGCAAGCCGTGGCCCACACCATCGACAAGGCCGCGATCATCGACGACGTGCAGCATGGCCTCGGCTACCCACAATGGGCCCCAATAAGTCCGGCTGCCGGCGACTTCCACAACCCGAACGTTAGACGATACGAATTCGACGTGGTCAAGGCCGCCGAAATCCTGGACGGTATCGGCTGGGCGGATACCGACGGAGACGGGGTACGCGAGGATGGCGACGGCAACAACATCGAGTTCTCGATGGTGACGAACTCCGGCAACACCGTGCGGGAAAGGGTCGGCGCGCTGGTCCACCAGGGAATGCAGGAGATCGGGCTAGAGGTGGACTACAGACTGATCGACTTCGGCGAACTCGTCACCCAGCTAACGACTTCCTACGATTGGGAGGCCATCATTATCGGCTTCACGGGCGGTACGGACCCGTACAGCGGCATCAGCTTCTGGCACAGCGGGGAGGGCCTGCACCTCTGGTACCCCAACCAGCCGGAGCCGGCGACGGAATGGGAAGCCAAAATCGACGAGCTGTACATCCTGGCCGGCCGGGAGCTCGACCGCGACAAACGTGTTGATCTATATCACCAGGCGCAGGAGATCGCCTCCGAAAACGTACCGGTGGTCTACACAACCCTCTCCGAACGGCTGAGCGCAGTACGAAACGTCTTCGGCAACACAACCCCCACGCTCTACGCCCTATGGGACATCCGCTACCTCTACCGAACGGAGTGAGGCCCGCCGCGAGCATTAAACAGTTTGGTGGGCATTGGACGTGCCGTAGTCTAATGTCTCCGTTTCCAGCCCTGTCGCCTGGGTTACGCGTTCTGCGGCCCGATAAGAATGCCCAAAATGGAGCAACGTAGATGGATCAGCCGAAGATCGCCGAACGGGGCAAGTTCTGGCAACGGCTCGCACGAGCCCGTAAGGCGGCCTGGGAGTCTGATTGGCCCTCTTTCCGCGTTTCATGATCGACTGGCGGGCATAGGAGGGGGACCTTCCATCACCGCCGACACCCCTCCAATTCCTGGCCCCTTGAGGCCACCACCCCCTGGCCACGGTCTCAGCTAATCCGCGATCAGGCCAGCTTCAGGGCCTTGAACGCCCTCACCTGCTCGGTGATGCCGCGCTCGGTGGGCAGCCGTTCGATGCTCGAAGCGCCGAAGAAACCAACGCTTGTCGGAAGCCTGAGCAGCGCTTCGCCCACGTTGTCCGGCTCGTCGAACGGCCCGCCGTGGCAGATGACGAGGATATCGTCGCGGGTTGTGTGGCCGGCATCGGCGATTGACTCCACGCGTTCGATAGCCTCGTCGAGGGTCATGGCAGCCGTCGCGCCGATGGTGCCCGACGCGGTAAGCCCAACATGGGCTACCAGCATGTCCGCGCCCGCCTCGGCCATCATCACCGCCTGCCCCTCATCAAAGACATACGGGGCGGTGAACATATCCATCAGGTGTGCCTGGCGGACCACTTCGATCTCTTTGTCGTATCCCATCCCGGTCGCTTCCAGGTCCATCCTGAAGTTGCCGTCGATGAGCCCGACCGTCGGGAAGTTCTGGATGCCCGAAAATCCCATCTCCTTCAACTGTTTCAGGAACACCGGCATCAGGCGAAACGGGTCGGTGCCGCAGACGCCCGCCAGGACCGGCGTGTTCGTTACGACGGGAAGTACCTCGGCGGCCATCTCAACGACGATCCCGTTGGCATCCCCGTAGGGCATTAGACCGGCTAGCGAGCCGCGGCCCGCCATGCGATACCGCCCGGAGTTGTAGATGATGATGAGGTCCGCCCCGCCCGCCTCTGCGCTCTTGGCGGATATTCCGGCGCCGGCCCCACAGCCGACGACGGGCCGGCCGGCGGCCACTTCCGCGCGCACTCGCTGAAGGATTTCGGTACGTGAGATTGCCACGGGACCGCTCCTATCCACCCGCGTCTCGCAACATGTCTAGCAGCGTATTGGCTGCAATGTCGGCAAACTCGGGATCGTTGATGTTGTGGTCTATCTCATGAACCGGGATGTCCGCCCGTAGGCCATTCCTGATGGCGTCGAAGCATGCCCGGTCCGCCTCCGGGTCCCAGAACCTCTCTCCCTCGCTGTCCAGCATCGAAACGCCCATCATGGGCAGCAGAACGGCTGCCGGCGCGGTGGCCAGGTTGACTGCGGCGGCGATGATCTCGCCTATCCGGACGTTCTCCTCGACATTGGTGCGTAGCAGGGTGACGTTCGGGTTCCACTGGTACAGGTTCCGCCCCTTGTACTCTGCGGGAACGGTTTCGATGGAATCGAAGTTGGCCATGTCGACGCATCCCGGAACGACGACCGCCGGAACGCCCGACCTGGACGCGGCTGCGCAACGATCCGGCCCCGCGCTAAAGACGCCTCCGCACACCTCGTCGGCTATCTCGGTGGTCGTGATGTCCATGGAGCCGACAATGTAGCCGTCGGCGATCAGACTCTCCATGGTCTTGCCTCCGACACCGGTCGCGTGAAAGACCAGCACTTCGTAGCCGCCTCTCTCCACTACGCCGCGGGCTCGCTCGACGCATGTCGTCGTGTTGCCGAACATAGAAGCGGTGACCAGGGGACGCTCCTCTCCGGCCGGCGGCTGGTCCATCTTGACCATGCCGGTTATCGCCCCCGCCGCGTTGGCGAAAATGGCGCGGCTGATGCTATTTATCCCGGCCACGTCGACGATGGACGGGATGAATATGATGTCCCTGGTCCCGGCGTAGGCGCTGACATCGCCGCCGGCCACTGTCGACACCATCACCTTGGGCACGCCCACGGGCAGGACGCGCATCCCCGTAGTGGCGATGGACGTGCCGCCGGTGCCACCCATCCCAATGATCCCGCCGAGCTTCCCCTCGTCATATAGCCTGCGCACGACGACCGCGAGGCCCCTCGCCATGGTCCCCATCGCCTCGTCTTTGTGCTCGCCCGAGGCAAAGTATGAGATGTCGCCCCCCGCCGCCGCTGCGACCTCCCCCCTCGTGATATCGGGATCGAGCTCGGGCCCTCCCATCGTCCCGAAATCGACCACCAGCGTGTCTACACCTTCCGCCTCGATGAGCCCCTTCACAAAGGTGAATTCCGCGCCCTTGGTGTCCAGCGCGCCGATGATGACGACCGTCTTCGAATTAGGAATGCTATTCATGGCGAGTCCATTATTGGTTGACCCGGTTGGGGCAAGTCTGTGCGCGACGGGTTTATCAATCGCCCGGGTTCTTTTTTTCTACCTTGGCTCCCGCGGTAAGAGTGCCCATAGTAATCGAGGCGCGCAATTCTACGGCTCTCCTCGATCGCCCCAGCTCTGCGGCCAGAATCGCCTCGTCGGGCAAGGCAATGCGATACTCCGCGGCCATCACTTTGTTTGGCAGTCCGTCTAGCGCGTAACGAGCGAGTGCTTCATCCTTCTCGGAACAGAGAATCAGCCCAATTGGTGGGTTCTCTCCCTCACGGACCCAATTATCCCTTACGTAGTTAAGGTAGAAGTGCATCTGGCCAGCGTCGGCGTGGGTGAAGCTGCCGATCTTTAGGTCAATCACCACGAGACAACGCAGGCCCCGGTGAAAGAACAGCAGGTCCAGCCGATACCACTGATTGCCAACCCGCAGCCGCTTCTGCCTACCTATGAAGCAAAAGTCATCTCCTAGTTCCATGAGGAATGTCTCTAGGTGGCGGATCAGCGCCTCTTCAAGTTCGCTTTCCGAGTACTCATCCTTTAGATCGAGAAACTCCAGGACGAACGGGTCTTTGATCTCCTCCTCGGTGCGTACCAGGTCTTCGGAAAGAGCCTTTTTCTCCCTCGTCAACATCGCGGCCCTGTTCTTCGAAAGGGCGGTGCGCTCGTAGAACAGTGAACTGATTTGCCGGTCGAGCTGGCGGACCGACCACCCACCTCGCAGCGCTTCGGATTCATAGAACTCGCGGGCACTCCCGTTCCTGACCGACAGCAGCCGCACATAGGCGGACCAGGGTAGCGGAAAGGCTGCAAGTAAATCGTCGAAGCCCACTTCGGCGGAGGCCGCTTCTGATGTGCCAGACGGCGTCTGGCGAATCAGTTGTCGATGGGTGACCGGCAATTTGCCAGACGGTGTCTGGCGAATCCGGCCGGGTGGGTACGAGAGGTAGAACAGGCGCATGTTCTGGATGTTCTGACGGGAGAAGCCCCGTCCGAATCGTCCTGTCAAATCCTCCGCCAGTCTTTCTAGAAGGGCGATTCCATATTCGGCCCGCTTTTCCCCCGATTGCTCGAATTCGACGATACGATGTCCGATCAGCCAATAGGCGGCAGTCATGGCGGAATTCACCGAGCGGGCGGCCGAATCCCTGGCCGCGTCGATGATCTTCGACACGTCTCCAAAGACAGCCTGATAAGAAATATCAAGTTCGTAAGCCTTAGCCATCGCTCTTTTCACTATCCGTCTCTCCGCATCTCCTGCCATCACCTTCTCCCTGTCCAGAGTAAAGCGTTTCTTCGTCAACAGGGAGTGTCATCTGGCAGTCCCCATTCGAGCTCGCAACCGAATTTAGCTACTGGCTGCCGAGTCACCCATTCGTCCCGCCACGCCCACAGGACCGCGCCTTCCTGGAATCACCTCCACCGGAGTGGGAACCAGCCACTCCGCGCCGGTCTTGGTCGCTCCTCGAACCCGGCCGTCACGGGCCAGCTTGCGCACCCTTCGTTCCGACACGCCCAAGCGGATAGCCGCCTCTCGCACCGTGACGTTGGCGACGTCGGCGGCAGGGGCCTCGGACGTCAGCTCGAACTCGATGAACTCGGGCTGCTTCAACGTGCTCATATCGTGGATCATGAAGCCGATGACCTCGCCATCGTCGTCCAGCCGTTTGAGGATGCGTTCGTCTTCGGTGGGGGTGAAATAGCCCTCCCTGAACGCCCACAGCACCTCAAGCATGTCTCCTTCGTGGTCGTACGAGACGAACACCTTTTTGTTGGTCATGTTCATTCCCCTTCGATTTTTCGGTCGAGAAAGATCCGCCAGCCTCGTAAACTGGCTAACGACGATTCACGCAAAGGCCTTTCATATCTTGAGGCAGAACATCGCCGACGGCAATCGAAGCCCTAGTAGAAGACCACGAATTGAGAAAGTCGAGATGCAAGACAAGCCGCTAACAGGAAAAGTCGCCATCGTGACCGGTGCCGGCAGCCCAATCGGCATGGGCCGCGCCATGACGATTGCTCTGGTCCAGACCGGGGCCCGCGTCGCGATGCTGGACATCAACGAAGAATGGCTGGAGCAGTCCGCCAATGAAGTCCGCGCGGTTGGTGGGGATGACTGTGTATTGGCCCTGGTCTGCGACGTCTCGGACCCTGAGAGCGTAGAGGAAGCTGTTCGCAAGACAATAGCCGGGCTTGGAGGACTACACGTCCTGATCAACAACGCGGGGACAGTCAACCTTGCGGACCTCGCCGGCGGCAATCAGCCCAAGTTCTGGGACATCACTCCCGAGACGTGGAGCAGGATAGTCGCCGTCAATAGCAGCGGAGCCTTCTATATGTCACGGGCAGTCGTGGGCCACATGCTCGACCAGGGTTGGGGCCGGATCATAGGCGTCACGACCAGCGTCGACACCATGTACCGGCCGGGACTGTGCCCGTACGGACCATCCAAGGCAAGCCACGAGGCACTGGTCGCGCTAATGTCCCGTGAACTGGAGGAGACCGGGGTAACGGCAAACGTACTCGTCCCCGGCGGCCAGACCGACACGCACATCATCCCCGATGACATAGCGGTGGGGCGAGCGGTCCTCATGCGGCCGGAGGTGATGAACGGGCCGGCGGTGTGGCTCTCATCCGAGGAGTCGGACGGAACCAATGGCATGCGGTTGATCGCGGTCAACTGGGACGAGAGCCTCCCCATTGAGCAGCGACTCGACAAGGCAGCCGCGCCCGCCGCCTGGCCGCAACTGGGCAGGCAGGCTATATTCCCGGGGGACAACTTGTGAATCGGTCGATCGTGAATACCGACCAATCAATTGGACCCGCTCCTTAGTCGCCCTCACCCAGACGTTCACACGACTTTTTCACTATTGGCGCGGCGAGTGCCTGTAAACTAACCGACAAAGCAGACTTAGGATGTCCCCGCGTCGGCCGGTCCTGCACATAAGAGCCCACCGGCCCGTTTCGGCCGCAGCACATACGCAAACGAGGAGGCCAAACTTTGACAACGAAGACTGAGCTTAAAGTCCCCAAGGTAGTCCACGGCACCCGGCCGCCGAGCGAGACGGCACAGACCCCCGGCCTGGAGCGCCGCCCCGCTATCGACGCTTCCGCAGTCGGCGCCAGCAAGATCTGGTTCGGTACCGTCACCTCGGAGCCCAATCACAAGGGTCCGCCCCACATGCACGGGGAGGCCGAGACCGCCGCGTACATTATTTCCGGCCACGTCCGCGTCTACTACGGCGAGGATTTCAAAGAATCGGTAGAGGCCGGGCCGGGTGACTATCTCTTCGTGCCTGCCCACATGTGGCACATCGAGGAGAACCCCTACGACGTGCCGTCGGAACAGTTCCTCGCCCGCGGTCCGGACAACATAGTCATCAACATGGAGGAGTAGCGACTCCGGCCCACCTACGCTTCACAGCACACCGCTCGACACCTGCGCACGCCGTAGAAACAACTGCTGCAAAAGCAGACCTTGGGTGCATGGTCTTCATGCTCGTCATCATGACCTGAAAAGTTCTCCATGCCTTCCTTGACCAAAAAGGGAATCAAGACCAGGGCTGACACAGGGTCGGCCCACCACCAGGAAAGCAAAGCGTTGAACCCCAGTCCTACCAGGATGGTCAGGTCCTGAATGTCGCACAACAGGGTTTCCATGGCCTCCGCTCTCAACGACCGGGATTGCATACGCGTGGCGATGCGCATCTTGCCCACGTAAAGGCCGCTCATCACAACAGCGCTTGCAACCACAATCCCAACACCTACAGGGCTCGGCTGTGGTTCAGGCAGCCACCCCAGCAGATTGGCCCCGGAATGAAGGGCAATGTATGCCGCCAGCAGAAAGAAGCTGAGCCCCAGTAATCTCTGTGCCCTTCTCTCCGCGGCCTCTTCCTCCAGTCCCTCCCACTCTCCACGCAACCGCCACACCAGGACCCCGCCAGCGAAAAGCTCGACGATGCTGTCCAGACCGAAAGCCAGGAGGGCCACACTCCCGGCATGAACGCCTGCCCACAAAGAAACACCGGCTTCTACCAGGTTCCACAGCAGACCGGCGATAACCAGGATAAGAGCCGTTCGGCGAAGGGCTTCCAGTTGAGGCGCCAAAGATGGTTTCTCCTTCCTTCAAGTAACGTCGTCTGAGAGGGTGTCTAATAAGTTCCACTGTCACCTTGGGCACCCCCCTGTCACCCTGAGAGCCAACATGTCACCCTGAGAGCCAACATGTCACCCTGAGCGATCCCTGTCACCCTGAGCGAAGTCGAAGGGTCTGGGCTCGAGGGGCGGTTCACCCTGCCTGGCAGACATTAGACTCTTCGTTCCACCAACGATGACAAACGCTTACAGTCCGGTCCAACGGCGCCTTCTTGGAGGGTATCCAATAAGTCCCACTGTCACCCTGAGCGATCCCTGTCACTCTGAGCGAAGTCGAAGGGTCTGGGGTCGAGGGGCGGTTCACCCTCCTTGGCAGACATTAGACTCTTCGTTCCACTTACCATGACAAACGTTTACAGTCCGATCCAACGGTACCTTTTTGGACACCCTCTGAGGTGGATCCCGTTAGTTGGACAGGATTGAGGCAACATTGAGTGAGGGTCCCGCCGCCACCGCATAAGATACTACGTCTACTGCTGGCGACCGCTTTTTAATAGACGTTGATCTCTTGGGCCGATTTCACCATCTCATCTAGGAGCCAGAGGCCCCAAAGGAGACCATTACGTAACCGTCATTCCGGCCCACGAGCCGGAATCTAGGGGCGGGGATTCAACATTGAACAACATGCCGAATCTTGCCGCTATGCCTCCACATGTGCAGTTTCGTAAAGGTCTCCAATGGGCGTGGCCGAACGCCTCAGATGAATGCCTGTCCGAGTTTCATCCGTCGCTGAAATGTATTATTGACAGTGTTTCTGTGTTTGCACTACGCTTTTTCAGATTAACTGTGTCGGGCAAGGTCAAGCTATGCAAGCCAAGAAAAAGAGACTCACGCTGGACTTGGACCCCTCCTTTCAACGTCGTCTGAAGGTCATAGCCGCGCTCAAAGGCGTGAGCATGAGCCGTTACTGCCAGGCAGCCATCGACCTGGAACTGACAAAGGACGAGGCTGAAAATATTCTTGGAGGGCGATTCGACCAACAATCCTTCGAGCGGGTCGTAGCGCGCCGACAGGAGCTCTTTGGTGGCAAGCCGCTGCCCGGCGGACTCGGTGGATTTTATCCGTGAGGCCTGTGAGGTCAGGGATGCCGAAATCGAGAAATGGGCATGAGCGCGTTTGTTGTCGTGGATGCGAGCATTGCCTTCAAGTGGCTGGCAGTGGAACACATGATCTGGCCGATGCAGGTGCGCGAGGATAACCGGGCAGACGGGACACAGAACTCACACATGGAAGGTTACGTACCGTGACAGACCAATCCGAAGCGTTGGCTAAGAAACTTAACCCATTACGCCCTTTAGTCAATAGAACTGCAACCGTATATTTTAATGCCAATAACACATTCGCATGGTGTCTAGCATCTTCGTTTGTAAAGGCTTTCGAGTTCGTTGAACTAACTACCAGATGCGAACATGGCGATGCGCTTTTTGTCGCTTCGTCACTCAGGAGCATCACTGAAGAACTCATTATACTCAATTATTTATATGGGTTTCCTGACGAGGACCGTAACAACATTACGACGCGTCTCATGCAACTTGAAGTCGATGAAGACATCAAATATCAAGACGCCTTCTTTCGAAGATTTCGCCCATTCCAACCTGTGTTGCAGCAAAAATGCAACGAAGAGAAACGATTAAAAGAAGAGTTGAGAGACATTTGGCGAAGTAACGGCTGGCCGAATTTCAATAAAACCTCTTCGCCCATCATTCCACCGACACGGGAGATTGCCCAAAAGTCAGAAAAAGGTTTATTGGAAGTCGTTTATGATTTCATCTACCGACTCTCGTCGAGATCGGTTCATTTTCGGCCGATGGGGTTGTTACGTTTGGGTTGGGGTGACATTAACTCCACTGCGACGTTCAGCTCAAAAAATATGGGGGGTTACTATCAAGCACTAAACCAATTTTATGGGAGCTTTCTCCTATGTTTGTATTTCGAGCTTTTCGACGATTTTCTCGAGTCAACCAGAGATGAGAAAGAATCATTAGGAGAACTTAGAGAATATCTCTTAGAGATTTTTCGCTGGCCAGAAATGGTGACCTTTGAAGAAATGAACTTAGATGTACCTGACTCCGGGGCAGAGAAATGGCCTAACTTTATGATTTTCGCGCTTTACTCCGTAATTTTGAAAGAAGGTTTTATCTCTGGTGCAAAAGAGATATTGGGTGCTAGCGATGCCCAGCGACAGAGAACTGCTGACGAGACGTCCGAAACATGATCCTTGCGTCCTATAAACCCCTGGACGAGGCGGACTTCCCCATCGCTGAGGTGTCGCGGCACGCGGCACGGTAGAAGTCGATAAGGCATGGACATTCGTCCATGCTGCATTTGTAGTGGGCACGGCGGCCCCTGGCCTCTTCGCGTGCAGGGCCAAAAGCACTGCCCCTGCCGGTACCCCGGCCATCGCGATGCCCGGAAGCAGACAAATCAGAGACCCGCGAGAACCTGCTCAACATGCGCGGGCAGGCATCGGGCATGGACGTGGGGACGGCACGGAAATAGCTGCGTGGCACGCTGACCTCTAAGAAGGGGCACACAATAGTGGCAAGCTCGACCGTACGTCTACCCCGTTCGAGTATGCTCTTCGGCGACCAAACGCCCACACCTGCGCGGCACTCGATTGTCGCCTCGAAGATCCTGACCGGGAAATCAAAACCGCTGTCCCCCCGGAATCCCCGAGCACGCCCGCACAAGCAACGCGCATTGAACATCGCGGCGACTCATTAAGACTCTTCGTTACGCGCCACTGACTGGAGATCGCAGGCAAGCTGCCAAACGTCCTACGTTGTCCGGGAGTTGGAATCACTCCGCCAGCCATATATAGCATACCTGCGCCGGGATTCCTCGACCCATTGGCGGGCCATCCTCTAGGATGGCGGCAGCCGCATCGGATGCGGTGAAGTCTGGAGTTTAACGATGTATTTCGACTGGCGCCTATTTGCACTGACTCGCGGTGTCAGGCTCCGGATATTTCTCGCCGCCGTTCTGGGCCTGATCGCAGTTGGCGCCGGAGTCTCCCGGCTGGCCATCTCGGGCGTCGTGATATACCGGGTCCTAGCCGGCGAGGCGAGCTTCTCAACGCTCGCCCTGCCGCTGTCGACAATTGCGGCGCTGATCGTAACACGCAGCCTCTTCCAATACTGGCAGAACGCGGTCAGTCACCACACGGCGAATATCGTCAAGATCAGGTTGCGTCACGAGGTCTATGAACACGCGTTGAAACTCGGTCCGGGTTACTTCGATCGAAACCGGACCGGCGACGTGGTCCTCACGCTGGTGGAAGGCATCGAGCGCCTCGAGACCTTCTTCGGTCAGTACCTGTCCCAGATCATCGTGTCCGCGATCGCTCCGATCGCCATATTCGCGTACATGGTGACGCTCGACATCTATATCGCGCTCATCTTTCTCACATTCGCCTTCCTCACGCTTGCAGTACCAGCCCTGTTCCACCGATGGAATCGAATCAGCAGCTTCAGACGTCGCAAGTCTTACGGCGATCTGGGTTCGGACTTCCTGGACAGTGTCCAGGGTCTCGCAACGTTGAAGGCGTTCGGACAGAGCAAGAACCGGGGCAGGGACCTGGCGCAGCGCGCTCATCAGCTCTACCGGAGCACGATGGGCGTCGTCGCTGCCAATGGGGTGACAAGCGGAGCATCCATCTTCTTCATGGCGACGGGCGCGGCGGTCGCCCTGGCGGTCGGCGCGGTTCGCGTCAGCGGCGGCGAAATGGAGCTGCGCCCGCTGCTGATCGTCCTGATGCTGGGCGTCGAAGTGTTCAGGCCCATGCGCGAGCTGACCAACCTCTACCACCAGGGGATGGCCGTGCTCTCATCCTCGCAGAGCGTGTTCGGGATTGTCGACGAACCGGTCTCAGTTCTCGAGTCGGAAACTGCGGCGGATCGACCGGACCCTGAAATCACACCGGAAGTCTCGTTCGAAGGGGTCACGTTCGGGTACGACGGCGGACACCGGTCGGCGCTCCATGATGTGTCGTTCGAGCTTCGTAAAGGCGAGACCCTCGGCGTGGTGGGCGCGAGCGGGGCAGGAAAGTCCACCCTGGTCTGGCTGATGTACAGGTTCTACGACCCCCAGGCTGGGTCGATCAAATTAGGTGGCCACGACCTCCGCGAACTCCCCCTCAGTGCTCTCAGGGACAACATATCGGTCGTCACGCAGGACACGTACCTGTTCCACGGGACTGTCGCCGACAATTTGCGATTCGGAAAACCGGACGCTACCCAACAGGAGTTGGAGGAGGCAGCCCGCGCTGCGAACGCCCACGAATTCATCTCGCACCTGCCCCGCGGCTACGACACGGTGGTCGGTGAGCGAGCGGTCCGACTATCGGGAGGCCAGCGCCAGCGTCTGGCGATCGCAAGGGCGTTGTTAAAGGATGCCCAGATTCTGCTGCTGGATGAGGCGCTCTCCAGCGTGGATGCCGAGAACGAGTCCGTTATCCAGGCTGCACTCGACCGGCTGATGGAGAACAGAACGACGCTGGTCATCGCTCACCGTCTTTCCAGCGTCATCAACGCCGATCGAATCCTGGTCCTCGACGAAGGCCGGGCAGTGGAGACCGGAACTCACACTGAGTTGATTGCCGACGACGGCACGTACGCCGACCTGATGCGGCAGCAGACCCAATCGGGCATCGTCGAGGTTGCTCCAAGTGCTGCTGAAATACCGGGGCCTGATGTCTCAGCGGTCCATACTCCAGACCTTTCGCATCTGACTGCCGGTCACGGTCACCACCATGCGCCGCCAGCCCGAACCTCGACGGAACCCGCTGAGGTCAACATTCGGTCCCTGACCGTCTGGCTGCGGCTATTCGGGATGGTTCGGCCGGTTAGATTTCAGTTCCTGGGCACACTTGCCCTGGGTATGCTCCATCACGGCTCGGTCATCGTCCTGGGCGCGCTCAGCGCGCTGCTGGTCGGAGCAGTATTCCGCGACGAGCCCTTGACGATCCCGCTGATTCTCCTGTGCGTCTTCGCTCCCCTTTCGTCACTCCTTTTCTTCCTGGAGACGTGGCAGGCGCACGACATGGCATACAGGCTGATGGCGAGAATGCGCATAGACCTATACGAGAAGCTGGAACCGCTTGCGCCTGCGTACATGGTCCGGCGTCGCTCTGGCGACATCGTCAGCGTTGTCGGGGGCGATGTCGAGACGGTCGAGTACTTCTTTGCCCACGCGATTTCGCCGATGATCGTCGCAATCCTGATACCGGGTGGACTGCTCATAGCGCTGGCCGTCATTTCGTGGCCGATCGCCGCAGCCCTTGCGCCATTCCTGGTGGCGGTGGCTGTCAGCCCATTCTTCGCCAACACGCGCATCGAAAGTCTTGGCAACGAGATTCGAGGCCGAATGGGGGACATCCACGCCTTCATGGTTGACAGCATCCAGGGGATGCGGGAGATCTCCGCATTCGGACGCGGGGCCGATCGAAACCATGAGTTGAGCGAGAAGGGCTGGGCCTATGCCGGTCACCTGGTCAGGTTCCAAAAGTCCCAGGCGTTCCAGATCGGATTCATGGAGGCCATGATGGGGCTGGGAAGCCTCGCAGTCCTGGCGACAGGTGTCTGGCTGGTGCTCGACGGCCAACTCCCCCGGACCCAGTTGCCGCTCGTAAGCGTTCTTGCCCTGGCGTCGTTCAGCCCGGTGATGGAGCTGGCCCGCACCATGAAACAGATGATGGAGACGCTGGCCTCTTCACGTCGCATACTTGCAATTCACGACGAATCGGTCCCAGTGCGAGACGGCCCCGGCGTGACGGAAAGCGCCGACGAGAGGCTCTCATCGACGCCCTCCATCGAATTCCAGGAAGTAGCTTTCACCTACTCGGAAGGCGAACCGCAGGCGCTGGCTGACGTGTCTTTCGGGATTGGGTCGGGGCAGACCGTGGCCATTGTGGGCCGTTCGGGCGCCGGCAAGACCACCATCGCCTACCTGATGATGCGCTTCTGGGACCCAAACCGCGGCGACATTGTGCTGCAAAGCAACAGGCTGGACGAGTTTCGGCTCGATGACATACGCGGCCGGATGGCGCTCGTCGCACAGGACACGTATCTGTTCAACGATACGGTCCGCGAGAACATTCGACTCGGCCGGCAGGATGCCACCGACTCGGAGGTGGAGGAGGCCGCAAAGCAGGCCAACGCTCAGGAGTTCATCGAGTCGTTCCCGGACGGTTACGACACCCGGGTTGGAGAGAGGGGAATGCAGCTTTCGGGCGGTCAGAGGCAGAGGGTCGCGATCGCCCGCGCCATTCTCAAGAACGCTCCGGTGCTGATCCTGGACGAAGCCACGTCGCACCTGGACGCCATCAGCGAGGCGACTGTTCGAGACGCCCTCGATCGGCTCATGGAGGGCCGAACGACAGTCGTGATAGCGCACAGACTGTCGACGATTCGTAACGTGGACAACATACTGGTACTGGAGCAGGGACAGGTAGTCGAGCAAGGCACACACCAGCAACTCCTGTCCCGCGGCGGTATGTACGCGCAACTCGTGTCGGCACAAATAGCGGGCCCGGCTGACAGTCACCGGCCGGTCTAACTATCCGTCCGGGGACCCTCCCGCGCGGGACCCACATTCGGCCGCTTCCGGACACGACGGGCGGCTTCCGTCCCTTGAATCGAGAATTCCCAGCGAAAAGTTCGATGATCGTCGCCTCGATGATGATCCGCGGCGGGAATAGCCGTCGCTGTAGCATCCTTATTTCCCTTTAATAGTAAGGAGGAGCACATGGACGTTTATGCCCGTGTACGTTCGAGAGGCCAAATCACGATTCCTCGTGCTGTACGTGAGGCCCTCTCTATCAGGGAAGGGGACGAAGTCCTCTTCAGGGTCGAAGGCCAGCGCGCGATGATCGCGCGCAGCCCCGACCTTATACAGCTCGCCGGATCGGTTAGCGTACCGGCGCCGAAACGGAGCACGCCCTGGAATGAGGTACTGCGCGAAACGCGGCGGACGAGAGCAGCCACCAGGCGATGACGGCCTTCGTCGATACGAACGTGCTTGTCCGGCACCTCACCGGGGATCCACCCGCGCAGGCCCGGCTGGCGACTCGCTACCTCAAACAGGTGGAGCAGTTGCTACTGCCGGATCTCATCCTCGCAGAGGTCGCGTACGTACAGGAGTCGTACTACGAGGTCGCCCGTCTCCAGGTAGCCGAGGCCTTGCGGTCCATCCTTGCATTCCGCGCCATCCGCGTCGTCGATGGCGCGCTACTCCAGCGCACCGTCGAGTTGTACGAGGTACATGGCCTGGATTTCGCCGATGCCTACCTTGTGGCAAGCGAGGAGCGCACGGGCGTCGGCGTCGTAGCCTCTTTCGATCGGGGGATCGATCGTGTCGGGACGGTCCTGCGCGAGGAGCCATCGGGAGGCGCCCATCAGGGTCTCGTTAACCAGCTGCCAGACGCCGTCGTGCAAGTGGCCCGTCGAGAGAGCGAAGCGGAGCGCTGACCCAAAAACACCACCGCCAACTCGAACATTCGCAGAGCAGTAAGCGTGGGCCCGCCATCTTCAAATATCGCGTGCGGTGATCGAAACACTGAGTCAATTAAATGTTGTAATTGAAATCGTCAGCGCGGCGCGGGAAAGCTGCATCAAATTCCAAAGACGTACAAGCAGATTCATATCCTGCAATTGGGCCCTGGCCAATGCATCCATGCGCGATTTGTTGATCTTCATGCAAGTCCTATTGCAGAATCGCGTTTGACGTGGCCTAGACCCGTACCACTCGAGTTGCTCCACGCCGCGCCACGGTCCGGTCACGGGACCGGCGCCGGTTTGCGCACTGTTCACGGTGACGCGTAACTGCCCTTGGGCGGCCTCCGGCATAGAAAAAGTGAGCCACCCAAGAGTAAGAGAGGCCCACCTGCGCAATTCGCCATACCCGTCAGCCAGCCAGGTTCTCCCGTCTGAACTGGTAATACTTGCGCTGTCGATAACGACGCCGCCCTTTGCCTCGTCGGACGTGTCTTTCGTCACATAGAACAGCGTGACCCGTCCGTTGGGACTCAAAATTGCCCTGCCAAAGATGATGCTAATGCTGGCTGATTGTGCTGCACTTTCTAGAGATGACACATCTGGGGCGGGAACCTCTGTGGATTCGACTGGACCGGCCGGAGTGGCTGTCGGCGGAACCGGACTTCCTTGGGGCAACCCATTCGTGTCGGGGACCTCTGTGGGTTCGACTGAATCCGCGGGAGTGGCCGTCGGTGCAACCGGACTTTTTTGGGGCGACGGATCCGAGTCGGGGATCTTTGTGGGTTCGACTGAAATCACGGGAGTGGCCGTCGGCGGAACCGGGCTTTTTTGGGGCGACGTGTCCGGGTCGGGGACCGCTGTGGACTCGACCGAACCTACCGGAGCGGCTGTAGGCGCAACCGCGCTCGTTTGGGACAACGCATCCGAGCCGGGGACCTCAATGGATTCTACTGAACCATCCGGGGCGGCTGTGCGCGCATCCGAACCGCAGCCTATGACAAGTACCAATAGCCCCGCGGCGACCACAACCGGCAACAATTTTCTCAATGATTGTCCGAGGGCCAGTCTCAAAGGGTCACATCCCTTCTGGATGATTCGCCGCAGTTTATCAAGTCTTATTTTCGGCTCATCCGAAGGGAAGTTACACCGAATCCTACACAAACCACAGGTCGCCGCAACTGAAGGTAGCGACCTCAGGGAGCCGGAAAGGAGCCCGCGGGTTGGACAAGAGTTCCACACCGGGATACTGTGTGGGAGGGCTTCGGGGAGATGCATGACCCACGAAAATCGGGGCCGCCATCAAGGCGGCCCCGATTTCTCCCACGAGGTGTTCGACAGGCCTAATCGGTGTTGCCCTGCGGTCCTTCTTCGCCCTCGTTGGAGCCCGGCCCGATGACCTCTTTATGAATCAGCTTGCCATCGGCATCGTACTCCTCGATGACCGTGTAGGCGTCCTCGATGACTGGCTCCTCTTCACCCAACGGCCAAAAGCCATTCTCTCCGATGTGTCCGACGAGGTCCCCGTCCGCGTCGACCACGGGGTGCGGGTAGACGAACTCGTCGCCATGTGTGTGCCGCGTTTCCACGAACCCGACGTGGGCGCCGGTGTGGTCAACGACTCCCTCACGCGGGGGCATCTTGGTTACGTCCACCATCCCGTTGGCGTCGACCCAGGGCCGAGCATTGAGGGCCTCTTGAAACTCGCGGGTTTCCTCGCCGTCGGAGGCTGCCACACCTGCGATTACGGCCGCCACTCCCAACACCAACACGACTGCGATTGCGATCTTGCTACTGTTCTTCATGACCTTCCTCTTTCTTTCGGCTCATCCGAAGCAACTTGAAACTTGTACCCACTGCTACTAACATCATTGGGCCAAAATAAAGCACCCAAATCCATCCGAAGATCGTCGGGATCACGGAGAGCAAAAGTAGAACATTTGACGCGAAAAGCCATCGCGGCCGATTTGAGCAGCGAACAGCGATCAAGCCACCGCCAAATCCGAGGACGAGAGTCGCCAGATTTGCGGCGTTTATGGAGGCAGTTGGGCGAACCACTAAGGAGACATACAGTCCGATGCTTACTGCGCATGCAAGTACGCCACCTATCCATAACATCCAAACAGCCATCCGTTCGATCAACAAGACCCACTTCCGATTTGCCGAAGACTGGGGTATTTGTAGCGAGTTGAAATGTTCCTATATGTGCACGTCTGTAAGTGGGTCATAGTCGTCGTTCGCATTCGTGAACGATGCGGGAACACAGAGTTCTGATTTCTAGAATACCGTACGACCAGTGAACCTCCAGGTGATGGCAAGAGGCGATGCTCCATCTGGTACCGTTGCTCCTATCGTGATCGGCGTCGCCAACACGCATCGAGAGCCTTCACGAGTGGCTTGGCCAACAATGGTACCCACAACGATTTCAGTTGTCTGGCCGTTAGAAATGCTGAACGCCTCGGCCTCGTCCAGGATCTGAGCCTTGACAGGTGCGGCAATCGCCAGCGCGCCAAGCAAGGCCAAAGTTCCTATGGTCAACGAAGCAAACTTAAAATGCGACCATTTTGACATATTATGTTACTCCATGGCTAGAGGACCAGTTCCGTTCGTGCAATCCATCCCCGGAACTAACATGATGCCAGCCATTATGCCGGTCGCGAATCAAATGGCCATCAAAAACAATCCCTTTTCCATCAAAGAACTATCAAAGATTCGCGATTCCCAGCCTTCGATCGGAACGACTTCAGTACAATGGGTTGCCTACTCATCCTATCGTCGCACGGGATGGTTCAGGGGATGGCGGTATGGGACGGGGAGGATTCTCGAATGACTGATGATCACGCCCTTAGGCTACAGATCGAGACCTTGCGGGCTCGCGTCGCCAAAGATGAGCGAGGTCAGCCGCCGCGTCACTGAGATATGGGACATCGACGCTGTGCTTCAGGAAATCGTTGACGGCGCACGCTTGCTGACCGATGCTCGGTATGGCGCGGTAGGGGTGTTCGACGGATCTGGGCAGATCAGGGAGTTCATCAATTCGGGTTTCACTCCTGAACAGCGGCGACTGTTGGGAAGCCTGCCGAGAGGATTGGGACTCCCTGGCTACCTGAACGAGATTCAAGAGCCATTACGACTCGCGGACCTCACCCAACACTCACGCTCGGCCGGTTTTCCAGAAAACCACCCGCCGATGAAGTCGTTCCTCGGCGTGCCGGTCCGTCATCTCGATAGGGCGGTAGGCAACATCTACGTTACCGAGAAGGAAGGAGGTAAGGAGTTCTCGGAAGACGATGAAGAGATCCTGGTCATGTTCGCGTCACAGGCCGCTGTCGCCATCGCCAACGCTCTCAGGCACGGGGAAGAGCAGCGTGCCAGGACCCAAGTAGAGACCGAGAGGCGTCGATTGGCTGCGCTGGTAGAGTCCTCGCCTGTTGGGGTTCTCGTCGTTGATGCCAAGTCCAGGACCTTCGCGTCGGTAAATAAGGAGGCGGAGCGCATCCTGGGCCTTTCCCCGGAGCCCGGCTCCACACTTGTGCGATATCACGAGGTCGCAATCTACCGCCGGGCGGACGGGGAGAAGTACGAGAGCGACGAGCGACCGCTAGCGAGAGCCCTGGATCGCGGCGAGGTCGTGCGGGCCGAAGAGATCCTGTTCGATCTCCCCGGCGAGCGTAAGGTGACTACCCTCGTCAACGCCACACCGATCTATTCGGATGACGGAGAGATCGTCTCGGCTGTAGCCGTGATACAGGACATGACACCCCTGGAGGAAGTCGAACGGCTACGCCGCGAGTTCCTCGCTATGGTGAGCCATGAGCTGCGAACACCTCTGACCACAATAAAAGGCTGCACGGGTATCGTGTTGAGCAGCTCCAGTCCCCCGACCAATTCCGAGATGCTCCAGTACTTCCGAATGATCGACGAGCAGTCCGATCACCTGCGTGACCTCGTGAACAATCTACTCGACATGACACAGATAGAAGCAGGAGCGTTGTCGGTAACTCTCGAGCCTGAGGATGCGGCGGCGATTGTTGATGAGGCGAGGACGGCGTTCATTCGCCAGGGGCAACGGAATCCCATCGAAGTGGACCTCGCGCTGAACCTGCCACTGATCGCGGCGGATAGGAAGCGTATCGTTCAGGTGCTGAACAATCTCCTCTCCAACGCATCCAAGTACTCTGGAGAGACCTCTACGATCAGGGTCGCTGCATCGCGGGAGGATATCTACGTGATCTTCTCCGTCACGGATGAAGGGAGAGGCATACCTGCCGGCCAGCTGTCCGATGTATTCAAGAAATTTTCTCGCATGGATAGTTGGGGTCGTGAGGGGAAGATTGCCGGGGAAGGGCTGGGGCTTGCGATCTGCAAGGGAATAGTGGAGGCGCATGGGGGACGCATACGGGCCGAGAGCAGTGGCGAGGGACGAGGCACACGAATCACCTTTGCGATTCCAGAGGCAACCGACGACGTTCAGGCGCCCACCAGCGATGTTCAGGCCATTAGGTTGGGTGGTGGAGCAAGAATTCTCGCTGTGGACGACGAGCCCCAAGTCTTACGGTTACTTCGGAGCTTGCTCAATGACCAAGGATACACGACACTCGGGACCGCCAACCCAGGCGAGATGATGCGTCTCCTGGAGATGGAGCAGCCTCACCTTGTCTTGATGGATCTGATGTTGCCGGGGACCACCGGGTTCGAGTTGATGGGCCGCATCCGAAAGGAGTCCGATGTCCCGATCATATTCCTGTCCGCAAACGACCAGGAGGAGAACGTAGTGAAGGCTCTCGAAATGGGAGCCGACGACTACATCATCAAGCCCTTCTCTTCGACTGAATTGATTGCAAGGATCGAAACCTCATTGCGAAAGCGACGGGAAACTGGCACGGCTGTGCAGCGTCAGCCCTATCGTCTGGGAGAGTTGGCTATCGACTATGCCCACCGAGCCGTGACTGTAGCCGGCTATCGGGTACCTCTGTCTGCAACTGAGTACAGACTGCTCTTCGAGCTTTCCATCAATGCCGGACGCGTGATGACGCACGACCAGATCCTGCGACGAGTCTGGGGATCAGAATACTCCGACGCAGTCCAATTGCTCCGCGCCACAGTGAGAAATCTGCGTAGCAAGCTGGGAGACGACGCCCGCGATCCTCATTACATCTTTACTGAGCCACGCGTCGGCTACAGGATGGCGGAGGCGGCGAGGCCGGTACAACCGGGGGCGTGACCGACCCGTCGTCAGGGCGATTGCGCTCGGGGAATTTCGGGGTGCAGGCGCAGCGGCTCCTGCCTCAGGTGGCGTTCAGCCGCTCGTCCAGGAGAGCCGCGCCAATCCGTTGCGCTATGATATAGCCCGCACCGCAGAGCCAGCGTCTCTGGAGGCTACGTGAAGTACTCGCTGTTCAGCCTGGTTCGTAACGGACTGAGCCACCACGAAAAGTGGCCGCGGGCCTGGCGCCACCCCAAGCCCAGGCGCGAGTACGAAGTCGTTGTCGTCGGCGCGGGCGGACACGGTCTCGCGACCGCTTACTACCTGGCCAAAGAGCACGGCGTCACCGATGTGGCCGTCCTGGAGAAGGGCTATGTGGGCGGCGGAAACACGGGCAGAAACACTGAGGTCGTCCGCTCCAACTACCTCTGGGATGAGGCCGCTCACTTGTACGAGTTTTCGCTTAAGCTGTGGGAGGGCCTGAGCCGCGACCTTAATTTCAACCTGATGTACAGTAAACGCGGCGTTCTGAGTCTGGGCCACAGCCTCCAGGAGATGCGCGACATCGCCCGGCGCATACACGCGAACCGGCTGAACGGGATCGACAGCGAGCTATTGACCCCCCAAGAGGTCAAGGAGATCGTGCCGATCATCGACATCTCGAAGGACGCCCGATACCCGATCCTGGGGGCCTCTTACCAGCGCAGAGGAGGGACCGCAAGGCACGATGCCGTCGCGTGGGGTTTTGCGCGGGCGGCGGACGCGCGGGGGGTGGACGTCATCCAGCAGTGCGAGGTCACCGGGTTCCGCCAGGAGAACGGCCGAGTCGTCGGCGTAGACACCACACAGGGGTACATAGGCGCGAAGAAGGTGGCCGTGGTCACCGCGGGCAACTCGGGGGTCCTGGCCGAAATGGCGGGCTTTCGGCTGCCCATCGAGAGTCATCCCCTCCAGGCCTGGGTATCCGAGCCGATCAAGCCGGTGCTGCACTCAGTGGTCATGTCGAACGCGGTCCACGCCTACATCAGCCAGACGGACCGCGGAGAGCTGCTCGCGGGAGCAGGCATCGACTCGTACACCGGCTATGGGCAGCGCGGCAGCTTCAGCGTCCCGGAGCACGCCATCGCCGCGCTGGTGGAGTTGTTCCCGATCTTCAGCAGGCTCCGGATGATGCGGCAGTGGGGCGGCATTGTCGACACGTGCCCGGACGCGTGCCCGATAATAGGCGCCACGCCGGTAGACGGTCTCTACTTCAACTGCGGCTGGGGCACCGGCGGGTACAAGGCGACACCGGGCTCGGGGTGGGTGTTCGCCCACATGCTGGCTACCGGACGGACGCACGAGCTCGCCGAGCCGTTTTCCCTGGGCCGGTTCAGGACCGGCCACCTCATCGACGAACACGGCGCGGCCGGGGTCGCCCACTAGCCGCCAACGGAAAGCTGGAGATACATGCTGCTCATCGAGTGTCCCTGGTGCGGGGCCAGAGACGAGTCCGAATTCGCCTACGGCGGTGAGGCCCACGTCATCCGCCCCGAAAATCCGGACAGCGCTACCGACGAACAGTGGGCCGACTACCTCTTCTACCGCAAGAACCCGAAGGGAGACCACTTGGAGCAGTGGTGCCACAACTCGGGCTGCAGGCGCTGGTTCAACGTACGGCGCGACACCGTGACCTACGAGATCAAGCAGGTCTACGGCATCGGGGAGACGCTGGCGCGAGTTCAGCGATGACTCAGCCCAACAGGCTCCCGGAAGGAGGGCGCGTCAACCGCGCCCGGACGCTCGATTTCAAGTTCAACGGCAGGAAGTACACGGGGTTTCACGGGGACACGCTCGCCTCGGCGCTGCTGGCGAACGGAGTTCGCCTTGTGGGTCGCAGTTTCAAGTATCACCGGCCGAGAGGCATCCTCGGCAGCGGCGTCGAGGAGCCCAACGCGTTGGTCCAGCTCGGGACGGGCGCTCAAACGCTGCCCAACTACGTCGCTACTCAGATCGAGCTGTATGACGGTCTGGAGGCGGCGAGCGTCAACTGCTGGCCATCGGTCGGCTTCGATCTGCACGCCGTCTACGGGCTCATCTCGCGCTTCCTCCCGCCCGGCTTCTACTACAAGACTTTCATGTGGCCCAGGTCGCTATGGCCATTCTACGAGCGACGGCTTCGATGGGCCGCAGGGTTAGGGATCGCGCCAACTGAGCCCGACACGGACCGGTACGACAAGATGCACGCCCACTGCGACGTCCTGGTGGTCGGCGCGGGGCCGGCCGGCATCGCCGCCGCGCTGGAGGCCGGGCGCACCGGAGCGAGAGTGATCGTGGTCGACGAGCAGCAGGAGCTCGGAGGCAGCCTGCTGGCAAGCCGGCAGCGCGTCGGAGACGCGCCCGCCGCAGAGTGGCTGGAGTCGGCGCTGGCAGACCTACGCGGTATGGACGAGGTCCGCCTCCTGCCGCGCAGCACGGCGTTCGGGTACTACGACCACAACTTCGTCGCCCTGCTGGAACGGCTCACGGACCACCTCGGGCCGACCCGCGGTTACGCGCCGCGTCAGCGTATCTGGCGAGTCAGAGCAAGGAAGGTCGTGCTGGCGACGGGCGCCATCGAGCGCCCACTGGTGTTCCGAAACAACGACCGCCCCGGCGTCATGCTCGCTTCAGCCGTATCTACATACGTGAACCGCTATGGAGTAGCCCCGGGCCGTCGGGTGGTGGTCTTCACGAACAACGACAGCGCGTACCAAACCGCGCTCGACCTCGTCGGCGCGGGAGTCGACGTGCGAGCGGTCGTAGACGTCCGGCCCGAGACTCACAGCAAGCTGACGAGCATGGTTGGCGGCAGAGGGGTCGAGGTCCTCCCAGGCCACGTGTTGGTC
The DNA here is from genome assembly GCA_965262065.1 of Dehalococcoidia bacterium. Taxonomy (GTDB): domain Bacteria; phylum Chloroflexota; class Dehalococcoidia; order Lucifugimonadales; family Lucifugimonadaceae. Next base: position 715,118 of record OZ253497.1, read on the forward strand.
GACGTTCGCGGCAGTAGGGGAGTGAAGGCAGTCGAGGTGAGACGCATCGACGGAGGGTCGGTCGGCGGCGGATCCCGGCTACTCGAGTGTGATCTGGTGGCTACGTCGGGAGGATGGAACCCGACGCTGAACCTGCACTCACAGTCGGGCGGACAGCCCAGGTTTGACGACTATAGGTCGTGCTTCGTCCCCGGACCCTCCGTCCAGGCGGAGCGTTCAGCCGGCTCATGTAACGGCGGCTTCAGTCTTGGGGAGTGCATCGCGCAGGGCTACGCCGCGGGCGCGGACGCGGCTGGCGCAGCCGGACTCGGCGACGGCCTGCCATTCTCATCCGCCCCGGATACCGACGATCACGCCGAAGCCCCGACGAGCGCCTGCTGGGTCGTTCCGGGAACCAAACCGGCGGGGAGGGACCGCAAGCGCTTTGTCGACTTCCAGACCGACACGTCAGTAGCCGACATAGCTGTCTCCGCCCGTGAGGGTTACGAGCTGATCGAACACGTCAAGCGCTACACCACGCTGGGGATGGGTACGGACCAGGGCCGGACGGGCGCGGTCAACGGGATCGGCGCGCTCGCCGAAATACTCGACAAGCCGGTCTCGGAAGTAGGGACTACCACGTTCCGACAGCCCTACACGCCGGTCACGTTCGGCGCCATCGCGGGCCGCGAACTCGGCGAACTCTTCGACCCTGTGCGGAAGACGGCGATGCACGAATGGCACGTCCAGGCCGGGGCGAAGTTCGAGGACGTCGGCCAATGGAAGCGTCCCTGGTACTATCCACGGCCCGGCGAGTCGATGCGCGACGCGGTCAACCGGGAGTGCCTCGCCGTGCGGGGCGCGGTCGGGGTCCTCGACGCGTCGACCCTCGGCAAGATCGACGTCAGGGGACCGGACTCGGCGACGTTCCTGAACCGCGTCTACATCAATGGGTGGACGAAGCTGGGCATAGGGCGCTGCCGCTATGGATTCATGCTCAACGAAGAGGGCATGGTGCTCGACGACGGCGTCACCGCACGGCTCGCCGAGCATCACTTCCTGATGCACACGACCACCTCCGGAGCAGCAGCCGTGATGGCGTGGCTCGAGCGATGGCTGCAGACCGAGTGGCCGGATCTCAAGGTGTTTCTGACGTCGGTGACCGACCAATGGGCGACCGTGTCGATCAACGGGCCACGCGCTCGGCGAGTCATGGAGATGCTGTGCAGTGACGTGGACCTCTCCAGCGAGGCGTTTCCCTTCATGTCGGTCCTCAGCGGCTCAGTAGCGGGGATCCCCGCCCGTATCTTCCGGATCAGCTTCGCCGGCGAGCTGTCCTTCGAGATCAACGTCGACGCCAACTACGGCCGGCAGGTCTGGGAGGCGGTGATGGAGGCTGGCGAGGAGTTCAACATCACACCCTACGGTACGGAGGCGATGCACGTCTTGAGAGCGGAGAAAGGCTACGTGATCGTGGGTCAGGACACGGACGGCTCGGTGACGCCGGTCGATATCGGCGTCGGGCGTATGGTGTCGCGGCGCAAGGACTTCCTGGGCAAGCGGTCGCTCGCAATGGAGAACCTCGTTCGAGACGACCGGAAGCAACTCGTCGGCCTGCTCACCGAAGACGACCAGGAGGTGCTGCCCGAGGGAGGGCAGATTGTCGACGACTCGTCTGCGCCCACCCCGGTCCCCATGCTGGGCCACGTGACCTCTAGCTACTACAGCGTGAACCTTGGGCGCTCCATCGCGTTGGGCATCGTCAAAGGCGGACGGGCCCGTGAAGGCGACTTGGTCTACGTGTCCCTCGCGGACGGGCGCTCGATCACCGCGCGGATCGCGAGTCCGTCTTTCTACGATCCGAAAGGGGACAGGCAGAATGTCGACTGACGGGACAGGACGCCAATCCCCGTTGAGTCGCTTCTTTGGCACTGCGGACGCCGTCAGCCAGGCTGACGGCGCTGCGGTCATCATCTCCGAGCGGCCATTTCTGGGGCACTTGAATCTGCGGGGTGACCCGGAAGACGCAGGCTTTACGAGCGCGGCAGCGGCTGCCCTGGGATTCGGCCTGCCGATGGAGCCCAACACGGTGGCCGCCAAGGGCGTGCTGCTTGCTCTATGGCTTGGGCCGGATGAGTGGCTTGTCGTCACGCCTCCGACTGCTCAGACCCTGCTTTTGGACTCGCTCGAAGCAGCGCTCCACGGCATGCACGTCGCCGTCACCGACGTGACCGGCGGCCAGACGGTGATAACCCTTAGCGGACCCAGGGCCCGCGACGCCTTGGCCAAGGGCTGCCCGCTCGACCTCCACCCCGGGGTTTTCAAGCCCGTCGACTGCGCCCAGACTCTCGTGGCGAAAGCCAACGTCACCATCCGCTGCGTTGACGACTCGCCGTCCTTCGAACTGATCGTTCGCCGCAGCTTCGCCGAGTACACGGCGCTCTGGCTCCACGACGCTGCCCTGGAATACGGTGCCGCCGTCGTCCGGCCGCAATAGCCTTTGGACTCGCGCCTATCGCCCCGGGGCGCAATCAAGACGATGGACTCCGCCGCCACGGGGCGCGTCGGCAATCAGTACTAATGCGCGGATGTCTAACGCAGCCGTTCACTCGCGCCGCCCGACGCGGCACGGAGCGCGCCGCCATGGAGACGAGTGGTTAAAGCAACGTCGCCGGAAGAGCAGCGGAAAGGTTCGTTCTGGCAGCTGCTTCGTATGCGCAATTTCCGTCTGATCTGGGGAGCGGGCGCGCTTTCGGCAATTGGCGATCAGTTCGACCTGATAGCGTTTCCCTGGCTAGTCCTGCTGGTTACCGGAGACCCCCCTGGCGGTGGGCCCGGCAATAGCGGACGACAGACTCAACCCTGGACTGACGAAATTACGCGCAAGCCGGGTCGTCGGACGGCCAGCGGTTGTAAGCCGGGTCGTTCTCCCTGGCGAGACGCTCGCGTGTGTCTCTCCATTCCTGTGCCCACACCTCTGCGTCGCGAAGCTCCATCTCCGGGTGCTCCCTGCTCCGAGCCACGAATCCAGGAAAGGCCGCTCTCCCCGTATGCTGGCCGATCGGGTTGTAGCGGAGATCCAGACTCCACCTGATCCGGTTGCCCCTGTTCGGGAGCGAGCCGTGGCAGGTCAGCCGATGCATAAACAGCACGCTACCTCGCCGCATCGGCATCGGAAGGGCGTGCCCAATCCGGAACAGCTCGCCAGGTATGTGCAGCAGCCCGGGCGGGGAGGTTGCTGCACCCCCCGGACAGTGCTGTAACAACCCCTCTGAGTGGCTTCGCGGCACCAAGTGGAGGCATCCGGCCTCCTCGTCGGCATCCCATACCGGAAACCAGACGGTCAGTATCTCCGTGTCGTCCGCCTCCTCCGTGACTGTTCCGCTGTCCTGGTGCCACGGGGTCGCGCCCAACTGGATCCCGCCCGACTCATGATTGACTGGCGTGAGCGCTTCGGGCGGCTTGAGCCGCACGTGCTGCGTCGGGTTCGAATATATCTCCGGCCCGATGATCGACTCGACCGCGTCCAACAGCGGCGACGAGGTCAAGACGTCAAACACCGCCGGCCCGTGCCACATCGGAGTGTCGTACGTGATGTTCTTCTGTGGAAGCGTGAAGTCAAAGTACTGAGCGTGAACCTTGCCGCTGTCCTGGTAGATCCTGGTCAGACGCTCGCCGAATTCCATCCCGGCGTATGTCGATCCGATAACTCCTTCGTCGTGCAGCTCCCGGGTAAGGTTGTCCAGCACCGTCCCGTACTCGGCCTCCAGAGGATCCAGCAATTCCTCCGGGTCGATCACGTCTTCGACGACGACGTAACCCTCTTGGTGGAAATGCTCCAGTTGTTCGTCATTGAGCCGTGTCATACAGCAACGCTCCCGCGTGTATCCGCGTCGTCGAGCCTGTCCAAACGACGGTCAATATCCTAGTGATACGACTCGGCAAATGTCAACGACATGTACACGATCGGTATATCCCGGATACTATACGTCCCTTCCTTCAAACCCATCCGCAAAACTTCGGCAGGGCCGCCGCCCCGGAGGACCAAATCTATCCCGCCCCACCGGGCAGATTCAGGGCAGTGGGCTCCACCTGAGACCTAGTCCGACGGCGGAGAGCGCAAACAGGGCGCTGATGGCTGTCACCACGGCCGACATCTCCGTGCGTACCTTATTCTCCTCGAGCTGGACGGGTATGGTGGAGAAGACTTCAAGAAGCTCGTCCGCGCTCTCGGCCACGTAGTACTCGCCGTCCGTGATCTCGGCGACGCGACTGAGGGTCCGCTCGTCCAGCATCAGGAAACTGCTGAATCCAAACCCGCCTCGCGAGAAGGTCCCGAAACCGCCCTGCCCTATTTGCCTGTCGACCGGGTCTCCCCCCAGTTGATCCGGAGTGCACCTGAGTATCGTCGGCTCTGTTGTGCCGAAGCCGATCGTGTATACCCGTACTCCCCGGTCGCGGGCAGCGCGGGCGGCGATTATCGGGCTCACACCACGATTGCTAGCCCCATCTGTCAACAGGACAATGACGTCCGGCTGCAAACCCTCTTCCAGGTCGGAGTCCGTCGCATCTAATCGTGGATCTACGTACACATTGAGAGGCGGAATGTCCGGGTTCACCTCGGCCAGCGCTGCCAGCGAGCGGGCGATTGCGCTGCCCACAGCAGTGGCGCGAGCCGTTTTCAGATTGCCCACGGCCTCCAGTAACGCCTCCCTGTCGGTTGTGGGAGGGACGATAACCTGGGCGATGCCTGCAAAAGCGACAATACCCACGCGTGTCCCGGGCTCCTGACTATCGATGAACGTCTCGATGGCTCTTTGAGCCACGGTGAGCCTGTTGGGATCGATGTCATCGGCGCACATGCTCAGCGACACGTCCAGCGCCAGCATGACGGTGGTCCGGCTTGAGGCCACGGTCACACTTGTGAACGGGCGCGCAAGGGCCAGGATAAGCAGCATGACAGCGAGCATCAACAGGGCGAACGGCAGATGCCGCCTCCATCGAAAGCCCGCGGGCATCGCCTGCCGTATCAGGGACAGGCTGGAGTATTGGACGGCAAACCGCCTCCTGCGCCTGAGCACGAGGAAATACGCCGCCACCAGGAACGGTATGACGGCCAGGATCAGAAGGTAGTCCGGCCAAAGCAGCCCCATAGAAATACCCCCGGCTAAGGCGCCCGTCCGAACCAGAAAAGCGAGATGGCGCCACCGACGAGGAGCATCAGCGCGCTGATGCCTCCAAGTGCAAACGTGACCTCGATTTCACTCGGCTCCACTACGAACTCGGTCTCCAACCCCTCGTACACCGACGACAGGTCGTCTACGTCTTCTATCGAGTAGTAGACCCCTTCTGTCTGCAGGGCGATCTCCTGCAGGATGGGCTCGTTTATTTGTGTAAACAGGTTGAAGCCGTCGACCTCTATGACCGCCCCGTCCTCTGTGCCAAATCCGACGGTATGGACGCGCACGCCGCGGTCGATGGCCATCTGCGCGATCTCCAATGGGTCAGGGGGATCAGTGTTCTCTCCGTCAGTCAATAGAACAATGACCGCCGGGGCGAAAGCCCCCCGGGGCCCCGTCTCATCCGCCGGGGTCGGCTCCGCAGAGCCCGGGCCGGTCTCCGACGAGACGAGATTCAGCGCGGTCTGTATCCCTGTGCCAAGCGACGTGCCGCTATGCGGCTCCAGGCGGTCTATGGTGTCGTCCAAAGCATCGTCATCATCGGTCGGGGATTGCACAATCAGCCCACCCTCTCCGAAGGCCACGATGCCGATCCTGGCCGATGCGGGACGTCGGTCCACGATGGCCTTTGCGGCCAACTTGGCAGCGTCCATTCTCGTAGGCTCGACATCGTCGGCAGCCATGCTGGACGACACGTCCAACGCCAGGACGACGGTACCCTCCAGCCGGGGTACCGGCAGTGTCAGTTGCGGACGGGCCGAAGCCACCGCCAGGAGAGCAACGGCAACCAGGAAGATGATGGGCGGGATATGGCGCCGACGCCCTGTCAGCGAAGCGGCCCCTTCCCGCACCGATCCCAGGGCTCCAAGACTTGCTGCGTCCTTGGCTCGCTTCCGCTGTAATCGGACGTACACGTAGACGCACGCGGGTAATGCGATGAGCGAGACGAGGACCCATGGCCAGATGAAGGACACCCGCGGTTACTCCCTAACGACGGCGCTGCCGCGCCATTCTGCGGAGCGAGGCGAACCGGAGTATGGCCAGCACCATGTCCTCTTCCGTAGAGAGCGATAGCTCGTCTACGCCAGCTCGCTTAAACGTTTGTGCCAATTCCGCTTCACGTCGCCGCGCCGCTTCGTGGAAGCGCTGCCGGAACCCCCTGTCGCTCGTGTCCACGCTCAGTTGAACGCCAGTCTCCGAATCCTCGACGAGTACGACGCCAACATCGGGAAGATCTACCTCCCGCGGGTCCCAGAGCCGCACGGCCAACAGGTCGTGCTTCATGTTCAGGCGGTCCATAGCCTTGTCCCACCCCGGCAGGCATATGAAGTCGGAAATCAGGAAGATGAGGGAACGCCGCTTAATCCTGTTGAAGGAGGACTCCAGCAGCTTTGCCAGGTCCGTCATTGTTCCACCGGGCGACGACTGCTGCCGATGGATCTCTTTGATCAGCCGGAGCGCCTGGTGGCGGCCCACTCGGGGTGGAATCAGGAACTCGACGTTGTTGTCATAGAGAACGGCGCCAACGCGGTTGCCGTTGCGAGTAAGCAGGAGCGCCAGGAGCCCTACGAAATCGACCAGCACGGACTCTTTGCGCCGCTCCAAGGCTCCGAAGGCCATCGAAGGGCTGAGGTCAAGCAGGAACCACGCCATAACCTCCCGGTCTTCGGTGTACTGGCGAACGTACGGCTGGTTCATTCGCGCCGTCACGTTCCAGTCGATGCGGCGGATGTCGTCAGGCGGCTGGTACTCCCGAAGTTCGGCAAAATCCAGACCCGCGCCCATGAGCAGAGAGCGATAATTTCCGTGGAACATCCCGTCGAGCCGGCGCAGCAATTGCCATTCCAGGCGATGCAGCAGCCGCTCGGGATCCTCCAGATTATTTTGTACGGTGGGCGCCTGCGTATTCACGTATCGGGACCTCGGGCATCGGAACAGCCTCCATCAGCCTCTCCAGTATGTCGTCGCTCTCGACGTTGTCCGACAGGGCTTCGTAGGAAAGCACGAGCCGGTGCCGCATAACGTCCTGTGAAACATCGCGAACGTCTTCAGGCAACGCGTAGTCACGACCGCGCACGAAGGCCAGGGCCCGGCCCGCGATGATCATGTTGATGGACGCGCGTGGGCTGGCGCCGAACAGTATGTAGCGCTTCAGGTCGTCGAGGCCGTACGTCTCCGGTTGCCGTGATGCCGTGACCAGCTTCACGGAATATTCGATGAGGGCCGGGTCCACGTACACGCTGTCCGCCTTACGTTGCAGACCGCTCAACTGTTCGGTGCTCAAGACGGGCTGAACACCCTGCAACGCTCCGGTCATGCGCTCCACGATGACGAACTCTTCTGTCGTGCTCGGATAGCCGACGAGCACCTTGAACATGAAGCGGTCCACCTGCGCCTCTGGCAATGGGTAGGTTCCCTCTGCCTCGATGGGGTTCTGGGTAGCCATTACGAGGAACGGATTCGGGACAGGGTAGGTCTGGCGTCCAATGGTGACCTGCTGTTCCTGCATCACCTCCAGCAGCGCGCTTTGGACCTTGGCGGGGGCGCGGTTAACCTCATCGGCCAGCAGCAAGTTCGTGAAGACCGGCCCGAGCGAGGTGCTGAACTCGCCGGTCCTCTGGTTGTAGATGCGAGTGCCTATCAGGTCGGCTGGCAGGAGGTCGGGCGTGAACTGGATGCGTTGAAACTCCCCGCCTATGGCTTGGGACAGCGTCTTTACCGCCATGGTCTTTGCCAGCCCGGGGACGCCTTCCACAAGGATGTGCCCTCTCGCCAGCAGCGCCACCACCATTCGTTCAAGCAGGTGGTCCTGGCCGACGATGACCTTCTTCACCTCGTACAGCACTCGTTCCATCGGTTGACTGTTCACGTTATTGGTCATGCCTGAAATACACCTCTTGGTTAACTACCGGGCCGCCCGTCCGGCGGCGCTGACGGCCATTTCGATGGGTACCGCGAACCCAATTCCGATGAAGAAGTCCTGATTGGTCGAGTTCATCAGCCCGGTGATAATGCCGACTACCTGGCCGTTTCGGTTCAACAGAGGGCCGCCGGAATTGCCCGGATTAACCGCCGCGTCGAACTGGATCAGCCCGCGAATCGGTTCTTCCCTACTTGGTGGACTGAATTCGCGGTCGATCCCGGACACCACGCCGGCGGTGAACGAGCCGACCAGCCCCAACGGGTTGCCCACTGCGTACACCTCGTCGCCGACGCGCATCGCCGAGCCATTGCCGATGGTCGCGGGCAAGATAAGACCGGGCAGTACATCCGGCGTCAGGACGGCGATGTCTCTCTCCGGGTCCACGTTGGCGACGGTGGCGGATGTACGGGTACCGTCCACGAACCCCAGTTGAATTTCCGTCGAGCCCTCGATGATGTGCAGTGCGGTAAGCACCTGTGCATCGCTGTTCACGACTACTCCGCTTCCGAGGCCGAATCCATCGCCATCTCCCACGCCGTCCGTCTGTACCACGACCAGGGACGGCAATATGGCTTGATAGACCTGCGCAGAATCGATCTGGGAGGGTGTCGAAGAGTCCGGGGTCTCCGCACCCGACGCCTGCGCGTCCGCCGAAGCGAGCTGCGGGACATCTGTACGAGGAGTCCTCCAGAGCGCAAAGGCGAGCAGCAATACCGCCACACCGAGCGCGACTAACAGCAGCGTGACGAGCCGGCCGCGCAAGAATCGCCACGGCCTTCCCCACGATGGCGGCCCTGGAACCGGCGAATCGACCGGCGAAACTGTGATCTTAGGCTCCTGGACGCCCCTTTTAGGTGGCGTCGTTCCGGCGCGCGAAGGCTGCCTCCTGCCTGCTATCTATTGCCGGGTATACGCATGTCGGGCGCAGATCGGTTCACATAAATGACGAAACTCTCCGTGAAACCTACCACGGGAGTGTCAGGAAAATATCAAGGCACTAGGATTCCAGACCAGCCTCACCACCGCGTCCTCCCAACACGGCCTGCGCACAAAACTCTTTGTTTGACAGTTGCGGCCAATTTTCTCTTGAGCCTCGAAGTACTGACAGCATTCCCCCATCACGCAGACACTGCGTCAGCAAGCAACTGGGATTGTCGTCCGATGCGGCAATTCGATAGGTTGACGTGTGGGTAGGCGAGAGTCAGCATCACCCAATCGGGTTGGCCGCGCTTTCATTGAGACTAGAAACCGAAGAGTTTGCGGCACAGTACGTGTAGGCCCACAAATTACGGTCGGGGCGTACTGCGCTGTGAACTCCTGGCTGGGAATTCGCGATTGCCTCTAGGTCGTGATCGATAGCGGAGGCCAGCTTCAATGTGCCGGTGCAACCGGCATTGCATGAAGCGCGGACTTGAAGTGGTCAACCGATCTTGGTCAGTACATCCTACGCTATGACGTTCGTGACCAATGACACCGGCATGTGAGCACACCGAGGCACTCGCTGCATTAAATACTTGTGGGTGTGTCTTCGACTATGTTGTACGATTCGGCTACGTGCGGAGGCATCAAGGAAGGGGGGCTGTGTTGAGCGCCGTAAACAGAAGATTAGTCAAACTTTTTCCGACCAGTCGCTTCCGTCGATTGCTTGCAATCCCGTTGGTGGCCCTGACCCTGGCGGCGGCTCTGCAGGCCCTGGTCCTGCCGGTCTACTCTCAGATCGACGCCGGCTCATGCGCCGTCGGAGGCGCTGTGGTGGCCGGCGAAACCCTGGACTGGTGTCCGACTGCGAGGCTTTGCTGGCTGCCCGAGATACGCTAGCTGGAAGCACAACGCTTGACTGGGCGGAGAGTGCTTCGATTAGGCAGTGGGAGGGTGTTAGGTTGGGCGGCTCGCCGCTGCGGGTCACTGAATTAAATCTTTGGCAAAAGGAATTGGATGGCGTGATCCCGGCTGAGTTTGGCGGCCTAGCCAATCTGGAATCGCTGAGTCTATGGAGCAACCAACTTACAGGGGAGATACCTGCGGAGTTGGCCAGTTTAGCAAATTTGCAATATTTGTCCCTTTCAAACAACCAATTGACCGGGGAGATACCTGCGGAGTTGGGCGATCTAGCAAATTTGGAATCGCTGAGTCTATGGAGCAACCAGCTTACCGGGGAGATCTCGGCGGAGTTGGGCGATCTAGCAAATCTCGAAGTTTTGTTTCTAGAGAACAACCGGCTGAAGGGTGAGATCCCGTCGGAGTTGGGCGGTCTCACTAATTTAAGACTGCTGGGTCTTTATTTCAACCAGCTTACCGGGGAAATCCCGGCGGAGTTGGGCGGTCTAGCCAATCTGAAATCTCTGTCCCTAGCATACAACCAGTTTACCGGTGAGATCCCGGCGGAATTGGGCGGCCTAACAATTTTAAGAGAGCTGTACTTAAGTTCCAACCAATTTACCGGAGAGATCCCGTCGGAGTTGGGCGGCCTACCGAAATTGGAACGTCTGGAGCTGGGGGACAACATGTTAACCGGTAAGATCCCGGCGGAGTTGGGTGGCCTGCCAAAATTGGAACGTCTCTCGCTGGGGGGCAACATGTTGATCGGTGAGATCCCGGCGGAGTTGGGCGGCCTCGCCAACTTAATTGTGCTGGATCTTCATTTCAACCGTTTGATTGGGGAGATACCGGCGGAGTTGGGCGACCTCTTGAAATTGGAACGTCTGTCGCTACAAGGCAACCAGTTGTCCGGGTGCCTACCCCAAGCTCTGCGAGGCGTGAGTTCCAACGACCTACACGTCCTTGCTCTGCCGTACTGCGACGTATTGCTTAGCGGCTTGACTATAATCCCCGGATCGCTGTTCCCGTCGTTCGACCCCTACCATACCGAATACACCGTCGCGGTCGGACTGTCTCGGGTTACGGTGGTCCCTGCCAATGGCCACAATGCCTCTATCCTTTTCGTAGACGAGAACGACAATGAAATAATGGATGCTGATAACAGACTGGCGGGTCGCCAGGTCGATTTCAGCCCCGACTTTCCCTCCTTCAAGATCAGGGTAGTCTCCGAGGACAGTCTGGCGTCTCACACCTACACGATCTCTGACCTCGGAATCCGATATGACGCAAACGAAAACGGTGTGATCGACAGGGACGAGGCCGTTGCGGCCATAATCGATTACTTCGATGACCGGATTACGAGGGTCGAGACGATAGCAGTCATCAGGCTCTACTTCTCGACGTAGGCCAGGGATTGCTGGTCAATCTTTTGTTCCAGAGGAGCAATAGTTTCTCCAAGTCTTACTACAACCTGGAACTCGTGGATTTATCCCCCGCGCGCCAATTGGCGCGCCCGGACGAACCGTCTGCTCAACTTCGTTTCGCATTGGCCTACGGCCACAGCCTCGAGCGTCGGAATCGCAGCGAAACACCGACTGGCCCGCGGTGGTGATAATTTGATGTTTCGCAGGGTCGTTGGGTCTAGTTGGGGCCACCCGGCAGACTTGTAATTAACCAAACTGATACAACGTGCCAAATATTTTCGCTCCAGCTCACTTCCTTGGACAAAACACAGAACCTCCGCCCCGCTGCCCGATCCCCCACCCAGTCAACATCCTCCCCTCTACACCGGCTCCGCAACAAACACCGGAATCAATCGCGACGTCTTGTTCTGATACTCCGCGTAGGGTGGGAATGCCGCAACCGACAGTTCCCACAACCGCGCTCGTTCCTCCCCTTCGCCAACCTCGCGGACCCGCATGTTGTGCACCGCCGTCTCGTCCTGGATTTCCACGTCGGCGTGCGCTCGGAGGTTATACACCCACACAGGGTTTTTCGGCGCGCCGCCCTTTGAGCCAACCAGCACGTAGTTGTTCCCGTCCATCACCCTCATGAGCGGCGTCTTGCGAATTGCGCCCGTCCGGTTCCCTCGGTTCGTTACGACGATGACCGGCAACCCGGTCTCGCGCAGGGTTGTCCCATCTTTGCCCCCGCTGCCCTCATAAAGTTTCACCTGGTCACGCACCCAGGCTGCGGTTGACGGTATGTAGTCGGCCATGGTTCGCTCCTTGCGCCTGTTTGCCGGCGGCTCGTCTCGTCATCATAAGTCGAATCGCTGGTTCTCTCCACCACTGCCGCGCCATCTCCGAGGCCCCAGTCGCTCAATCCTGTTCCGGGAAGAACTTGGTGAGTACGGCCTCCAGGGACTGGCTTCTCGTCGAGATGTTTACGATGCGGCCCTGCTGTGAGACCTCGGCGATCTTCTCGTTGATCTGCTCCTCGAGAACGGACACGCTGACTCGCTGTGGGCGGCTGCCAGGCGCGCCGTCCGGCTCCAGGTCGATATCGAGGGTCGTGTAGCCCTCAGTCTGGCTCATGAGGGACTTGAGTGGACCGTGAAACACAATCTTGCCCCGGTGCAGAAGCATGGCGTCGTCGCAAATCTCCTGGATGTCGGTAAGTTCGTGGCTGGCCAGGATGACCGTGACGTTCTCCTGAGATACAAGCGACCTGATGAGTGCGCGTATCCTCGACTTCGCAACAAAGTCGATGCCCACTGTGGGTTCGTCGAGCAAGAGCAGTTTGGGCCCGTGCAACAGGCTGGCCATGATCTCCGCCCGCATGCGCTGGCCCAGACTCAATTGTCGGGGAGCTCGACTCAGCATCTCTTTGACCTCCAGGAGCGTCGCCAGTTTTTCGACCCGGTCGTCGAACTCGCCCCGCGGGATCCCGTAGATACGCCGCAATACCCTGTACGTCTCCATCAGCGGCAGCTCCCACCACATCTGGGTCCGGTGGCCGAACACGACGTCGATGTGTCGAGTCACTTCCGTGCGATTGCGGTGGGGCTCAAGTCCGTTGACAGTAATGCCCCCGTCGGTGGGGGCGAGAACACCGGTTATCAGCTTAACGAGGGTCGATTTGCCGGCGCCGTTAAGGCCGATGAGACCGACCGATGATGCGCGGTCGATAGAAAAGGAGATCTCGTCAATCGCCTTGACGGTCTCGAATTCCCGCCTGAACCATCCCAGCCCGAACCGGCCGAAACGTAGGGCGTCCTTCTGCACGCGGTAGTGGCGGACGAGCCGATCGGCGGCCACCAATGTACGGACTGTACTCATCGCATCACCCGCCCGCGCCCTGGTAGTACCTGAGCCCACGCCTCCATACGAATGTCGCCAGACCTGCCACGGCAACCGCCGCAACCGGGCCGAGAAACATGAAAAATGAGCCGAAGGTGAGCGCGGAGCCTCGGTCGTAGATCAGGTGGGACGGGAAGAAGGACATGAAAGCCCACGGGACGATGAAGGCCAGGATGAACTGTACAGCCAAAGCGTACACCGAGTGCGGGAAGAGGTTCATCCAGAGGCCGACCGTGTTGTGAATCGCATAGCCGGCCGATTCCGTATCGACCCGGAACAGGCTCGACGAAGCTATCAGGAACGTCATACTCAGAAAAATGACGAGGCCTGAGATCGTTGAGATCAGGAGCCAGGGAAGCAGCCACCAACTCCAGGGCAGCGGCGATTCAAGCAAGCCATAGGCAATCAAGCCGACGGCCACCACGAACTGGCCAGCCATGGAAACGTTGAAGCTAAGTCCGGCGAACTGTATAAGCAGGCTGCGGGGCCGCGTTAGCCAGCGGTCAAACATACCTTCATGCACTAGGTGACTGACATTCAGAGTCGAACTGTAAAACAGCAAGACCAACGCGTACTGGACCCTCCAGAGGCCGAATACGAAGGCTATCTGGCCCAGATCCCAACCATTCGCGTCCCCGAATCGGCCGATCAGTATCACGACCATCAGGAATTGGAGGAACCCGCCGAGCACGATGCCAGTGAGAGTCGCGGCGATATTCGTCTTATCCTGCCACTCGACCAGGAAGTTCAGCCGCTGGTAGTGAAGGAATAGTGCGAGAGCGTTCACATTTAGCCGCCGAGGATGGTAAGTCTTGCGAAGACTCGCCGCTGCGCTATGACACCGGCAGCGACTAAGATCACGACCCAGATCGCCTGCCTGAGGAGAATCGAGGTCCATTCAGAAGATTCCGCCCGTCCGATGTAGATCGATAGCGGTGCGAAGTAGATGAGCGCGAAAGGAAAGTAGTCGAGTGCAGCCTCAGAGCTTGTGATTTTATTGCGAAACCTGCGGTTTTCAGTCTCAATTTGACTTTGAAAACGGTCTCAATTAGACGGTTCCTGAGGATTTATTCACAGGCTCTCAGCCCAGGACGGGTAGAGCCACAGAGGCACGAACGCACCTCCGAGATACGCGGAGATGTTGAACAGGGCCAGTTGGTAGCCGTGAATATAGACCACCCTGAACGCAAGCAACACCAGAAGAAACGTGATGCCCGAGTAGATCAGGAGGCCCAATAGAAGACTGACGAGGAAGACTATGCCCGCGATGGGCGAGACCGGCCCCTGGAGCCCGAACAGGACCCCCGCGGGTACCAGGACAACAACCGTGAGTATGAGTAGCTGAGCCGCTGTGTCGCCCAGCAACTCGGCGGTTGTTGAAAGCTGCCAATTGATGGGCTTGGTAAGTTCGCCGATTACGTCGCCGCTTCGGATACGCCAGTTGACGTCGTACACGTTGCCGGATTCCCACGACATCCGTATGACCGCGCCCAGAATGGCGTAGGTGACCATGTGGCCGATCGCCACCTCCGGCTCTACGATCTCATTCTCATAAAGAGTGCGCCAAACGAAGGCCAGGCCGTAAGCGAACAACAGAACGGTCAGGGCCTGGATAACGAGGTTGGCGCGGCGAATGAGCCTGCGCCGGAAATGCAGGTACGCGATCATGACGTATGGCATCAACGCAAGAATTGTCCGCTAACCCAGTCCGCCAGGCCGTCCCCTTCCCTCGAACCGCCCGTCACCCCATAGCATAGCCCGACGTACACAGCGGAAACGGCCGCGCCTGCAATCGTCAGAAATACTACAGATCGTTCCGTGATGGGAGAAAAGAGAAAGCTGCGCTAAATCGCGACGATAATCTGCACTTCCGTAACGTGGTCGAAGATGTTTTCCGGTGCTTGAAGGTCTGATGGATACTTCCGGCGACGCCTCAATTAAGCGGCTTACTTACGTTCCCGCTTCCACGTTCTATTTACTGCTCGCTGCCCGCCTGTCTGGGACATCTGGCGTCCGGCGAATTCGATGCTCAAGCAGGACCTAGGTGACGAGAATAGAAGCATGATGGGCGAGACAGCTATGGAATCATTGACATCTCAATTCAGGTGGTTTACGGTAACGTCCGCGCAGCCGAATCCCTCCGAAGGGAGGATTTCGGACGCACCGGGCCGATTCAGTCAGGTAATCCGACTTCGTACATTGGACGAGCCTTATGCGAGAACGTCCCTTCGAAGCAGGAGCATTCACGGAGATACCTCTAATGCAGATCACGCGGTTTATACGAACGTACTTGATCATTCTCGCCTTGGCGGGCGCGCTGGCCGCAGGGATCGCCTGCGGCGGAGAGACGGAGACGGTCACAGAGGTCCATACCGTAGTGGTCGAAAAGCCGGTCCCCCAAGTCGAAAAGGTGGTTGAGACCGTCGTCGTCGAGAAGCAGGTCACCTCGATCGAAAAGGTGGTTGAAACTGTCGTCGTCGAGAAGCAGGTCACCTCGATCGAAAAGGTGGTTGAAACCGTCGTAGTTGAAAGAACGGTCGAGGGTAAGACCGTGAAGGTCGTCGAGACGGTTATTGTCGAGAGGCCGGTAACCCGTACCGAGAAAGTGGTCGTGACGGTTATTGTCGAGAAGCCGGTGACCCGCACTGAGAAGGTTGTAGAAACGGTTGTTGTAGAGAAGGTCGTGGTAGCCACGCCGACCGCCGGCGCCGCCATGCCGGCGATGGGCGGTCGCGGCGGTACGGTGACAGTCGGTTCGGCCGCCATCTGCCCGATAAGCATGAGCAATAAGTTCATCACCGGGGCTTGCTACGAACGGCTCCAGATGTGGGGCTTCACGGAGGGCCTGACCTGGGTTCAGCATCTTGATCCGCCGGTGCAATCCAAGGTGGAAGACCCGTCAAAGAGCATGTTGAAGTCGTGGGAGCTCGACGCAGAAGCGAACACGTTGACATGGGTCCTCAAGGACGACATTCCGTTCCAGGACCCGCGCTGGGGCACCGTGGACGCGGAAGACGTGAAGTTCAGCTTCGATAACGCGGTAGCGCCTGGCTCCACGTTCAATCGGGTGGGCCAGCTCGTGGTCTGGATCGATTCCCTCGACGTCGTCGACGAACAGACAGTAAGAGTGAACTGCAAGGCGAAAGTCGGCTGCCAGAAGAACTGGATGATCACACATTCCAACCTCAATACCGAGATGGTTGCGATCCATAGCAAGGACGCCTTCGATGAGCTAGGCGAAGACGGGGCTAACAGGGCCCTTGGCAATGCCACCGGGCCCTTCCGGCCCACCAAGTGGTTAGCCGATGAGGAGATCGCCGGGGAGGCCGTAGTGCCGCACTGGCGTCACACGCCGTTCCTGGATGAGATCAAGTATGTGGCGATGCCGGAGGCGTCCATCCGAGCGGCAGCCTTTGAAGCCGGGGAGATTCACTTCGCCGTATTGGCGCCCATCTTGCTTTCGAAGGCAGTAAACGCTGTCGGTGGATGGACTCAGGTGATCGGTCCTGGCTTCAGCCAGGGCGTCGCCATGGGAGGGAACTACTGGGCGACGACCGATTACCTCGGCCGAACTGCCGAGGGAGAAGACGTTGCAAACCGGCCCGGTTATGACCCAAGCAAACCGTGGATCGGCGAATGGGGCAACGCTGAATCGATGGAGCAGGCCCTAAAGGTTCGAACCGCCCTGGCGATGATTCCGGACCGGGACCTGTTGAATGAAGCTATCTTAGGCGGCCTGGGCAAACCGGCCTACGCCTACTTCGGCTGGTCTGCCGATAAGCCGGGGTTCGAAGAGAGGTGGAAGATTCCGCATGACCCGGAGAGAGCTCAAGAGCTGCTTGCCGAGGCCGGCTACCCGGACGGCTTTGACCTGCCGTACTTGATCATTCCAGACTTGCAATCCTCCAATAACCCGGAGCATCAGGAGGCGCTCGCCCAGGCTTGGAGCGATTTCGGTATAAATGTGCAGGTCGAGAGACAGGTGTACTCGGCGTGGCGGCCGTCGCTGGTTGCCCGAGACGTTACCAAGCTATGGGGCGCCGCCGCTTTGGACTTTGGGAATGCGTCGCTCACGAGCGTGCCGATCTCCGGTGCGTTTAACATCGGATGGGAGCTGCCCGATGAGATCGGCATACTTCACACTGCGGTCAACGAGGAGAGCGATCCGGTCAAGAAGCGGGCGCTCAACAAGCAGATCGTGGACTTCATCACGACCCAGGTTCTCCAGCCGGTGTTCGTTGAGATGATTCCCGTCTGGGGGGTTCGCCCTGAAATCACTCAATGGACCCCGTATACAGGCAACCTGTCGTACTTCAGCAACCCGCAGACCATCATCAGAAAGTAATCAAAGAGATTAGAGATCGTTCCGCCCAATCCCGCGGGCCGTCCGAGTGACGCCCCGCGGGATTGGCTTTGCTAGAGGCCAACTATAAGCGCCCTCTCCCAAGCGGGAGAGGGTCGGCGTGAGGGAGAAACTCTGAGCCCGTGAGACTGCTCGCTTCCGCTTTTCTGGACGGCCTCCAGAACGCCGTGCGCGACCGCGGTGCTCAGCTCACTTGTCGGCACTGCGCCCATAAGAGCAGCATAGGGGGGCTGGACAGTGGTGGCAGGGGCGTCGGCGCGAAGTAGCCACGTCTGAGGCCCCTTGGTACCCCGTAGCCGCGTTCGGCTGGCGGCCAAGAAAGGATGGCGCAATGTACTGGAAAGAGACTGATTCTACGGGTATCAAAGAGACCGAACGAATGCATGACGGTGACGGGACCATAAAGGTCCGTCCGTTCTTCTCGGAGGAGAGCCGGCTCCCGATAAATGTGCAAGTGTGGGAACTGGACCCCGGGGTAAGTGAAGGGTCCCATACCCACGACGACACCGAGGAGGTGTACTACTTCGTGGCCGGTAGCGGCGTGATGTGGGCGGACGACAGGGAGGTGCCAGTTACTGCCGGAGACGCGATCCTCGCGCCGCCGGGATGCAACCATGGGTTCCGTAACACGGGGGAAGGGCCGCTGAAGCTGGTATTGATCTGGGGGAAGCCCGCTTAGATTTGTCGCAAGATGAACGGCGCTAGGTACGCGGGCTTCGCAGAGTGATCGCTCGTAAGGGCACGTCAGCCGGTAACGACCGGCTGCTCGCTTGTCTCCCGTGAACCCCCTCCAGCACCTACGTCGCTAACGGCGGCAACGCCACTGCCGCGGCCCAGGTCATCTTTGACATGCAAACATTCCTCATCCGAAGACTGATCGCCGGTCTCGTTGTTATCGTTCTTGTGAGTTTCCTGGTGTTCTCGTTGTCACGTTTGGCCGGTGATCCGCGCCTGCTGTATACCGACGGATACACCACCGCGGACTCCTATGAGGAGCTGGGAAAACAGCTTGGTTTGGACAAACCGTTCGTGGTCCAGTACGTGCTCTGGATGAGTGGCGCGGTACGTGGTGATTTCGGAGTCTCGCTTTATGCCAGAACCTCCGCCATTAATGTGATCAAAGAGCGAATACCGGCCACCCTCGAGCTAAGCGCCGGGGCACTAGTTTTTGCTCTGATTACCGGAATCCCTCTCGGAGTGATGTCCGCGGTCAAGCGTGGAACGATCTGGGACTACGTGGGCAGGACGTTTGCGCTCTTTGGGCAGGCGCTTCCGGCCTTCTGGTTGGGAATAATGCTCGTCCTGATTTTCTCCGTGCAACTCGACCTGCTGCCGACGAGCCGGCGAGGAGACTGGTCGCACTACGTGTTGCCTTCTGTCACGCTAGGTTGGGTGGCTTCGGCCGGGTTCTTGCGACTTGTCCGCTCAGCAATGTTGGAGATCCTCGACTCAGAATACGTCAAGTTCGCCCGGGCGAAGGGCGTAAACCACCAAAAGGTAATCTGGAAGCATGCGCTGCGTAACGCACTCATTCCGCCCCTGACGTACGCGGGCGTACTAATGGGCGCATTTCTTACCGGGGCCGTGGTGGTAGAAACGGTCTTTGGATGGCCGGGGCTAGGGAGTCTCGCTGTGAAAGCGGTGCTCAACAACGATTTTCCTGTGATGACAGGCGTGGTCATGATCTTTGCTGCGATCTACGTGGCCGCCAATTTCATGGTCGATATTCTCTACGCATACATCGATCCCCGGATTCGGTATAGCTGAAGATGGCATCCGCAGAACGAGCGACTGCGACAATCCCTGATCTGCTGCCCAGCCGGCGCCCGTCGGCACGCGTCTGGCAGTTAATCAGGTCGTGGCCGGTGATACCGGCCGTCATCCTCACGCTACTCGCGACGTTCGCCGTCTTTGCGCCGCTGCTGGCGAATCAAGATCCGGAAAAGGGCAATCTGCGGGTGAGGATCGTGCCTCCCGTTTGGCTGGAGGGTGGCAGCAGAGAACATCTGCTCGGAACCGACCAGCAAGGCCGAGACATCTGGAGCCGAATCGTCTATGGCACCCGGATCTCGCTGCTGATAGCGACGATCGTCCTTAGTGCCGGCGCCGTTGGCGGCACTGCGCTGGGGATCGTGTCGGGCTACTACGGCGGTCTCGTCGACGAAATCCTTATGCGCATGGTCGATCTCACTTTCGCCATGCCCTTTATTCTCGTGGCGCTCGTCGTCGTGATCGTTTTGGGCCAGTCCATGGAGATCATCATCATTCTGTTGATCGTGTTTAGTTGGGGAGCGTTTGCGCGTCAGGCCCGAGGCGAAACGCTTGCGTTGAAGGAGCGTGAGTACGTGGCTGGGGCACGTGTGGCCGGCGCGTCGTCACTATATCTCATGTTCAGGCACATCCTTCCTGGACTAATCAATACGATCATTGTGATGTCGAGCCTGACAGTGGGGCAGCTTATCCTGGCCGAAGCCGTGCTCAGCTTCCTTGGCCTGGGGATCCCCCCTCCGACGCCGGCGTGGGGAGCGATGGTCGCTGATGGCCGCGATTACATCGCTACCGCGTGGTGGATCACTTTCTTCCCGGGGCTGATGATCTTCCTCACGGTCGTAGGGTTCAACTTCCTTGGAGACTGGCTTCGGGACTACTTCGATCCAAGACTGCGACAAGTGTCTGAATAGTGCGGTTGGACCCGCACAGGCGTCGGACGCAAGCGGGCCGCCTACCGAACGGCTACGGACGTTACAGAACAGAACTGCAAACTTTCGCCGGGACAGGTTTTACTACCGCCGCAGCGCGATGATTGGCGACAACTTTGCAGATAGGGGGCAGCATGACCGACAAAGGCGATGGGTACCGGATGATCCTGTGCGACGATGGCGGCAGCCTGCTGGGGCAGGCCGTCGAGGCGCCGATCGGCGCCGAGGGACTGGCACGTCTCGCTGTAGGCCCACTCGTGGGCACGATGATCGACACCCTCTACTGGCAACTTGGCACAGACCCGGGCATGAGTACCCCCACCAACCGCTACTCTGACGTCTACTCACACCGGACAGAGGTTGCGCCCCGCTGGGGAGCCGAACGCGAGACGTTTGAATCCTCCGGCGACTGGCGCATCTACGAGAACACCAGACAGCTCATCGAGGAAGGGACCGACCCGCCAGCCGTGGTGATCGATCACGGCCACCGCGCCGGATTGAAGGTCTTCCTTTCGATGCGCGTGAATGACATACACGATGGCCAACTTGATGGCGAGAACCCGGCGGTGCTGTCACCGATGAAACGGGAACACAAGGAGTGGCTGCTCGGCGCGGTCGAGAACGCTCCGACCCCCCATCGGTATCGCGGCCTCTCGCGGTTCGCCTACAACTTCGCGCTTCCGGATGTGCGGGACTACAAGCTGGCGATCGCCAACGAAGCGATCGCCAACTACGACCTCGATGGACTCGACTGGGACTTTTGCCGCTTCCCCCGATTCTTCCCAGAGGGGCAGGCCAAGGAGAGCGCCGATCTCTTGACAGAGATGCTCCGGGAGATCAGGGCAGCGCTCGACGAGAAGGGGCGGACGATAGGCAGGAGGCTGTTGCTGTCGGTCCGGGTCCCGCCGACCTTCGCGCTCGCCCGCGCATTCGGCATGGACGTGAGGAGCTGGATCGACGAGGGTCTTATCGACATTCTGGTCGCCGGAGTAGTCCATCGTAACGCGCACAGGGTGCCGGTAGAAGAGTACATCGAGGCTGCGAGAGACACCGGCATCAGGGTGATAGTGCAAAACTTGGGTGTCTTATGGGAAGGGCGACCGCCGTCTGCGCGGGTGATCTACCACGAGCCGGAATACTTCTCGACCGAAATGTGCAGGGCCTCCGCCGCCTCTTACTGGAGGGCCGGAGTCGATGGCCTCTACCTCTGGAATAATCACGTCATCGAGTTCTTCCGCGACAGCGACTACGATCGCCAGCCGTGGAAGGAGATCGGTGATCCTGCGTCGATTGCGAGGAAGGACAAGCACTACCTGGTAGACAATCCGTACGATTGGGACGTCATGACCGAAGAGCTTGGGGCGCCGTCGATCCCTCCCGGTCCGTTGCCTATTGCACTTGCAAAGCCGGGAGATTCGACTGAGGTCCCAATCGACATCGCGGACGACGTAAAGGCTGCGGTGGCCGATGGCTCGCTCGCCGAGGCGACGCTACGCCTGATGATCGTGAACCTCACCGCTCTGGACGCGGTTGAGTTTGCGCTAAACGACAGCCCGCTCGACAACGCCCTTGTACGTCGAAGGCTGCTGTACAACGACTGCTGGCTTGAGTTCGACGTGAGGGGGTTACTGCGGCAGGGGTGGAATCGCGTCCAGGTCGGGGTATGCGCCCGGAATCCGCACGTTGGGGTGCCTCTGAAGGTTGAGAGCGTTGAGGCCATTGTGCGCTATCGCGAAACCGGATCAGAGGTCGAGTAGGTGTTGTAGCCTCTCTCGCCAAGACGCCTGAGTGCGCCCACCCCATACAACATGCGTCCCGGTCCGTTGTTGCGCCCCGGCTGCCAGTGCCCGGAGACGTCAGGTGGTCGCTTGGTTCCCGATCAGGATGACTAATAGAGAGGATGGCGTGGATTGAAGAACATCCTTCCTGGCATCAAGTGGGTTTTCATTGACATTGGGTACACGTTGGTCGATGAAGACGACGCCGTTGAAGATCGGATCGTTCAAATTCAGGGCGTGCTAGAGGATGCAGGGATCCCGGTGACGTGCGAGGAAATCAGGGCGATTCTCCAGGAGGCCGCAACTGAGCAGGCGCTATCACCCATCTCTCGCGCCATCGCCAAGCTGACCGACTCGGAGGAGTTAAGGAGACGCCTCAAGGCCGGGGTCACGTGGCGAAAAGACCTGGAGAAACCATATCCGGGGGCCAGACAGGTCTTGAGCGCGCTCAGCGAACGGTATCGCCTCGGCATCATCGCCAATCAACCTCTCGGGACTGTGGCCAGATTGGAAAAGTGGGGCTTCTCGAAGTTCGTCTCTCTCTGTCTCCCCTCGGCCGAACTAGGCCTAAGCAAACCTGATTTGGCCATCTTTGAAATGGCGATTGAGAGGTCAGGCTGCGAACCGGAACATGCTGTAATGGTATCGACAACGACATCACACCTGCGAAGTCCCTTGGATGGAAGACGATTCGCGTCAAACAAGGACTCTCGCAGGGTCAAGTACCCACGAACGCCGAGCAAGTACCAGACTTTGAAGTCCGGCGTCTGCAAGAAGTCCTCGATATCCTGCTATGAGCACCCCGGACATCCGCCTGCGGACTTTGTTCCTCGTACCAGGCTCGCCCAGTGCGAGACCCGCTGCGTCGCCTGAACATCCTTCAGTGGTACCGTCCAACGTTTTACGCGAGTGTTTGAGAAATCCATAAAGCCCGGCTCGTAGAGTATGCTCGCCAGAACGTTCGCAATACTGCTAGTCGCGCTCAGACTGGGCCTGACCTCCTTCGGAGGGCCGGTGGCACATCTGGGCTACTTCCGCCAGGAGTACGTCGCATCCCGCAAGTGGCTCGACGAGCGCACGTACGCCGACCTCGTCGCACTGTGCCAATTCCTGCCCGGCCCGACCAGCAGCCAGGTGGGCATCGCCGTGGGCATCTCTCGCGGCGGGCTGCTTGGCGGCTTTGCGGCATGGCTGGGTTTCACACTGCCGTCGGCGGCAATACTCATACTGTTCGCCTACGGCGTGGGCGAGTACGGCGAGTTGGTGAGCGGCGACTGGTTGCGCGGACTCAAGATAGTCGCTGTTGCCGTGGTCGCTTTAGCGGTTTGGGAGATGGCCAGGACCCTGGCGCCCGACCGCACCAGAGCGACCATCGCTATCGCAACCGCCATCGCGCTTCTCCTGTGGCAGAGCCCAGCCGGGTACGTCGTTCTAATTGTCGCGTCTGGACTTGCCGGATGGTTTCTGCTTCGACAGGAAGCCGACCCCACGAGTCCGGCAACTTCGCCGACGCCGTTCAGCCGCTACCTGGCCATTGCGGGCCTTTGCCTGTTTTTCATCCTGCTCGTGGGGCTGCCGCTCTTCAGGCAGGCATGGCAAAACGACTGGCTGGACATTTCGACGGGTTCTACCGCAGCGGCTCGATGGTGTTCGGCGGCGGACACGTGGTACTGCCCCTGCTCCAGTCCGAGGTCGTGACGCCGGGATGGGTGACCAACGAAGAGTTCATCGCCGGGTATGGCGCGGCGCAGGCGGTACCAGGGCCGTTGTTTACCTTCTCGGCGTATCTCGGGACGGTCATGGGCGAGCCGCCAGGCGAATGGACGATCGGACTTTTCGCCCTGGCAGCGATCTTCCTGCCGTCTTTCCTCCTGCTGATCGGCGTGCTGCCCTTCTGGGACCGGCTGAGGTCCAGTCCGAACTTTCGGGCTGCGCTGACCGGGGTCAACGCCGCGGTCGTCGGCCTGCTGGCGGCGGCGTTATACGACCCGGTCTGGACGACCGCCATACAAGCCCCAGCGGACCTTGCCCTGGGCATAGCCGCATTCGGCCTGCTGGCGTTCTGGAAATGGCCACCCTGGCTCGTGGTTCCCTTGGCGGCGGTGGCAGGGGGACTGATCTCCATCGTTCTCTAGGCGGTCCCCCAAGCGACGCATGGTCCGTCATTCCTGTAGATGTCAGGTAGTTCGTCGACAGAATTGCGGTGAGGCAGGAATGACATCCGCCCCAACTGGCCGACAGAACAGTCGGCGTCGATGATGCCCCGGGGACAATCCATCGAGATGCCTGACGCAGCACACATGATCTGGCTAACACACGCATCCGATCTGCGGCACGAGCTCCGCAGCGCTATCCGCCGGATCGTCCAAGATTCGAAGGAGCGGGTGGGCAGTCAACGACAAAGCGGGGGTATCCGGCACCGAACGTGATCGAGTTGAGAATCGGAGGAGTCGTATTGGGGCCAGATGATGAGCGCTCGATGCCGTCAATTCTTCCAGCGGGGGCTGGCCGGGGTGCAGATCGCACTAGGGAGTCGTAGATGTACTAGCGAGCCTGCCTCATACTCGCAGGCCGACAACCCCCGCGATAAAATAGGAAGGCCAATACAGATTCGATGCGACGGTCCGCCGATCTGCGCACCTCAATGGCATTGATAACTATGGGCGCAGAGAGGCCCTGCCGAATACACGCCAGCCACCCGCTTTCGCATGGTACGCCGACAATCCTTGGCGCTCGGGTTTGTAATGGCTTTATGTCATACTGGGTCTCGAACATCGCAGTTGGTAGCATAGTCGGTACGGAGTTGAAGCGGTGACTTTTGGGCGACAGGCAGCTAACTTCTGGCACAGCCAGGTTCCGGGCGCGCGGTGGTTTAAAGCGGACCTGCATATACATACGGTGGACGACCACCGTGGACGCAGGGCGAAGATGCCAGTCGGCGTTACCGGTCCAATTGATTCGGTAGAGACGATTTCCGCGTATGCACGGAGATTCCTCCAGAGTGCGGCGGCCCGAGGCGTGCAAGCCCTAGGAGTTACCCCCCACTCACCCCGCGTCGGAACCGCTGAAGAGACCAGCGCCGTCTGGCAGATCGTGGAGGAATGGAACAACGGCATCGACGATGACGACGTCCCTTTCCGGGAAAAGATCTACGCCGTGTTCCCCGGGTTTGAGCCATCCCTCAACGACGGCAGGAGTGGGTTGCATTTGCTGTTCATGTTCGACCCGGAGATCGGCCGTGCCAACTATCTCAAGGCGTTCGATCTCATAATGGGTGGCGTGTCTCCCTGGCCCGACAAACCCGACAACCAGCTTAGGATGTCCAACAAGAGTGCGGACGAGGCGTTTCACGACCTTAGAGAGTTTCACAGACGGGAATGCCCCAAAACCCAAGACGGCAGCTTCCACTGGAGCTACATCACGCTCGCGCCACATTCAGAGGACGATAAGGGCCTGCTGGGAGCGCAGAGGGCTCAGGTGCTGGAGAGCTTTCCGCACGACGAAATTGCAGGCCTTGAACTCGGTGACAAGAAACTGCCCGAAGATGTGCTGAAAAACCGTCCGCGGTTGGCCGGTGGAATGGCCGAACACCGTCAATCGTTTTTTCACGGTAGCGACGCCTACACAGTGGACGATATTGGGAATCGTTACACCTGGCTGAAAATTGCCAGTCCCAAGATAGAGGCGTTGCGGCAGGCCTTTATTGCCAGCGACTCGCGGATACGCATCGGGTTCGAACGTGATACGAATGGCGAACTGTCCAAAATCACGAATCCTCCTGACGTAACGATGAACAAGCGCCCTTGGCTCAAATCCGTCACGGTTTCGGGTAAGGCCTCCTTCTTTGGCGCCAACGTTGAAGGCATTCCAGATACCCGCTTTGAACTCAGCCCTGATCTCACCTGCGTCATAGGCGGCAGCATGACGGGCAAGAGCACCTTACTCGACGGACTAAGAGTCCATGTTGGGGCTCCCCTGCCACAGGCAGACAGCGTGAAAGATCAAGTCGAAGCGCGTGGACAACACCGCTTTCTCGGTGGTTCTCCAAAGGTAGATCTCGAATGCCCTGGTAGAGATACAACGGCAGCGCTGCACGACCAGTGGCCCGCGGTGTTCTATTCCCAAACCGAGCTTCAGCAACTGACCCAAAATCCCGATGCGGTAGAGGATATTCTCGCTAGGCTAGTAGAGTCCGGGACTCAGCCTATCAAGACACGCGAAAAACGGTTGAGGGAGTCCGACAACGAGTTGAAGCGCGCCGCAATTCGCCTTGCGAAGATCAACGCGGACCTGGCAGACGCCGAGCAGGCTTTCCAACGAAGTCAAAGTGCAGCCGCGGAGCTTGCCGCATTTTCGGATGCCGGTGTGGAGCGCCTGAATAAAGTGTCCAGCGATCTGCGCCGCTGGCGTGGATCCGCAAAGGCCGCGACGGAATTGGCGGGCGACTTAGATCGTCTCCTGAATTCCGCAACAACGGTCGACCTACCTGGGATCGGAGATGATCTTGCGGGTGTGCTCCGGTCTTTGGGAGTGAGCCAAGCCGAAACCGACTTGCGCTCGCGGTGGGAACGTATCCGCACCTTGCTGAAGTCTGCGAAAGACGAGTTAGGCTCTACGAACGCCGTAATGCAGTCTATTGCGGATGCGTTGGAAGTTCACGAGAGCACTGTCCGTGTACATGTCGATCGGAAGCTTGCAGATCATGGACTCGATGGCGCGAGAATCAGTCAACTTCAGGCGTTGAACGTTCAAGCGTCACTCCTGGGGAGCTATCAGGCTAATCTCAACCACGTACGGATCGAACTGGCCGCCGCCGATCAGTCATTCGATACGCTGCGCGAAGAACGGCAAGAACTTGTCAATCAACAGCGAGCCGCGTTTGACCGTGTGATCGCGACTGTTCACTCACAGTTCAACGGAAGGATAGTGGCTCGCCGGATCAATGACGGCCGCAAAGGGGTACTCGATCGTTTTCTCAGGAATTTGAGCCAAAGAGGAATCACTAGGTGGTGGAATGACTTGACGGTTGGGAAGCGGCCCACGCCAGACGAACTGCTCGAAAAACTGCACGCGGGCCGCTTGAAGGACATCGGGATGAGTGATGCGGTACAGGAGACGTTTGTAGTGCAACTCACTCCGTCCAAGCGGCGCGAGTTGGCAGCCATTCGTTGCCACGATCACTACGTGCTCGAATTCAGTATGGAAGACGGTAGTCACCGTCCACTGGAAAAACTCTCCGGTGGGCAGCAGGTAAACCTCTTGCTCTCCCTGCTGTTGGAGACGAATGACGAACGTCCATTGGTGATCGATCAGCCCGAGGACGCCCTGGACAACCGGTTCCTGTTCGAAACGTTGCTCCCGGCTCTGAAGCGGCTCAAGGGACGTAGGCAGATTATCTTAGCAACGCACAGCGCAAACATCGTGGTAAACGGAGACGCCGACCAGGTGATTCAATTAGAAGCAACGGATGATCGAGGCCATGTCGCACGTTCAGGAGCCATCGAGGACCCTGCCATTCGGGATGCCATCGTCCAGACTGTTGACGGCGGTGACGAGGCGTTTCGTCTGCGCCGGCTGAAGTACGGGTTCTAGAGGGACGACAATGGAATGGCTGGACGTCCTGGACCGCATCGGAGCGGGAGAGAGCGCGCAAACGGAATTCAAACGCGGACTTGGAGACCTGTCGCCGGTCGGTAGGGCGGTTTGCGCCTTCGCAAACACTAGGGGAGGCGTCATCGTCCTCGGTGTTAGCAATGCACAGGAAATAGTGGGCGTGAGCGAGGATCCGGAGCGCGTTCAGGAGAGGCTGACTTCATTTCTCCAAACCGGTTGCAGTTCACCGGTTAGCGCTAGCGCTGGGCGGCATGAGGATCCGAACGGCTGGGTGCACTGGCTTGAGATTCCCCGCCAGCGTGGATTCGAGCCATTACGGTACCGCGGTCGCGTGTGGGTGCGCCGCGAACGCAGCATCGTAGAGCCATCGCCGACCGAGCTTCAGGAACTCTATAACGCTTTTGGCTACGTCTTTACCGAGGAACGCACGATACAAGCTGCGACGACGGCTCATATCGATCTCCAGGTCTTCCGCTCCTATCTTCAAGAGATCGGACTCGACACTGAGGACGAACCCCAGCCCAATGATGACGACGACCTCCGTAACCGCGGCGTTATAGCGGAGTTGGGAGGCGCGTTGCATCCTACGCTCTACGGCGTGCTGGCGTTCGGCAAGGTGCCACAAAGCTACCCGCAGACCCACAATTTCCGAGTGGAGTGCGTCGCATACGAAGGCGACGACCGGGCGTCGGATGTGCTGCAAGTGGCAGAAGCCGCAGGACGTTTGGACGAGCAAGTACGACGAGCTATTGGTTGGTTCGCCAGCCTTGGACGGTTCGAGTCTTACCGCGGACTGGTCCGGGAAGACCGGCCTCTGCTGCCACCGGCCGCGCTTCGGGAGTCACTGGTAAACGCAGTGGTGCACAGGGAATACGCAATCACGGGATCGAAGGTGTTGCTTGAGGTTTTCGCGCGGCATGTCGACATCACCAGCCCAGGTGGACTGCCGAATCACATGAGCGCCGAGAGCGTCCGGGCGGGCGGACATCCCCGGTCACGGAACGAACTCATGGCAAACTTCATGCTCGGACTGGGGTTCATGGAACAGCGGGGCAGGGGTTGGCCCGTGATGCGTAGGGCAATGCGCGAGTTCAACGGGACCGAACCTGAGATTATGCAGGGAGACGCCAGCAAATTTATCCGGCTGCGATTTCTTCTCGATTCCCGGAAAAGTAACCAAGGAGATGGGGTGGAGTGAAGGACATTTTTCCTGACTTGGACCTGTGGCGAAGCCAGGGCGAAGAGATCGCCCTGGCGACCCTGACTCAGGTTCGGCGTTCAGCCCCAAGACCCCCCGGCGCGCGCTTGTGCGTAACGCGCAGCGGGCGCATGTCCGGCTCGGTGAGCGGTGGCTGTGTCGAGGCCGACGTCTTCGAACGGGCGATGCAAGTCCTGGATAGTGGCAATCCGGAGGTTGCGAACTATGGCATTGCCGATGAAATGGGATTTGAAGTCGGTCTGAGTTGCGGCGGCTCGATCAATGTTTTCATCGAACCTTTCGTAGCAGGCAATGAATGGGATACGTTGCGCCGGGCTGTGGAGGGTCAGCAGGAAGTTGTCTACGCCATCGGGCTGGCCCCGGGGACGCTGCTTGGCCGCAAGCTGACCAGGGTGGTGATCGATGGCCGCGCCATCGGCTCCATAGACCCTTCTCTTGATAAGGACGTAGCCGAAGTGGGCGACCGGCTGCTGCGAACGGGAGGGACGAAAGTAGTCACCCTGCCGTGGCGAGGGGAGCAGGCGCAGGTATTTGTCGAAGCGATTCGACCCTCGCCCACCCTCTTGATCGTCGGGGCCACCCACGCCGCCGTCTCCCTGTGCCGCCTCGCCGCAGAGGTGGGTTATCAGGTCACTGTGATCGACGCCCGAAGCGCGCTGGCGACGCCGGAACGTTTCCCCGATGCCGAACGGCTAATCCATGCCTGGCCGGAGGAAGCGCTGGTGCAAGCGCCTCCGGGCAGATACACCTCTTTGGTAGTTCTGACGCACGACCCGAAGTTCGATGTCCCCACCCTGGCGTCCGCCCTTCAGTCCGAGGCCCGATATATTGGCGCGCAAGGCAGTCGAGTCACCCATGATCGACGAAAGCAAGAGTTGCGACAACTAGGCTTCAGCGACGCCGACCTGGCCCGTATCCGGGCTCCCATTGGCCTGGATATAGGGTCTCGCACCCCTGCCGAGCTTGCCGTGGCCATATTGGCCGAGGTGTTGGCCGTGCAGTACGACCGCGCCTGAAACGACTACGTGGCCGGCTGACGCGCGTAGCGGTCGGGTTCCTGTTCGAACTTGTCTTTGCACCCCGGGGAGCAGAAGTGGACGTCGGCACCGTTGTAGTTGGAGACGTTCCGGGACGCGGCCACTTTGACTGTCATGTTGCAGATGGGGTCTATCGACTCGGCGTCGGCGGTCTCGGCCGCGGGCGTCAGCGAGATCCCTGCCGGGTTGGCACGCATTCTCTGGACGATCTCGGCCAAAATGCTTAGCGCGATCTCTTCCGGCGTCTCGGCGCCAATGTCCACACCTGCCGGATATTTGACTCTTTTCAGCGCCTCGGGACAAACGCCGTTGCCCCGGAGGTAGTCGATGACCGCGCGTCCTCTCCTGGGGCTGGTAACCAGACCAACGTAGCTGGCCTCACCGCTAAGCGCCGCCTCGAGAGCTTCTTCGTCATAGTGCCCAGCAGTGGCGACCACTATGTAGCTGCGGGGACCTGTCATTCCCCGTATGCCATCCAGTTGCTGGACCAGGGACTCGGCGTCCGGGAACAACTCGTCGGTTGCGGACGGATCGCAGGCTGTAACCCGAAATCCCAGCTTGTCGCCCAGCACAACCAGGCTGCGGGCCATGGGCGACTGACCGATCACCACCAGTTCGGGCTTGGGCAAGCAAGGCTCTAGATAGATAGCCAAGGTTCCTTCACTCCGGCACGTCATGGGAATGAGCACGGTCCCTTCCAGCCCAACGTCTACGTCCTCTGGATTGGGCGCCAAAAGGACCAGCCGACTCTGACCGTCCTGCAACGCCTTGAGCGATTCCCGGGTAACCAATGGCTGGGCACAACTCCCGCCAACCCAGCCGTGAAAGCTTCCATCCGGCTGGACAATGGCCTTCGCCCCAGGTTTAGCCGAAGTAGGCGGTTTGCAGGCTACTACGGTCGCGAGAACGAAAGGCTTGTCCTGTTCCTTTAAGGCAGCGGCTTGTTCCAACAGGTCTTCGAACATCTCAGGTCACCCCGTCCCGCCCGCCGTCGCGGGCGATCTCAGTGGGCGCCTATTCACCGGTCCAGAGGGATTCCCTGGCCGCGCGATTCAATTCGCCCACACTGGACCCACTGCTACTCGGTAATTCCGTTATCGCGCAAGACCTTCCATACCTTGTCCGGGGTAATCGGGATGTCGATATTGCGAACGCCCAGATGCCATAAGGCATCCACAACAGCGTTTGCGATGGCAGGTGGAGCGCCTACAGTGGCCGACTCACCGATGCCCTTGGCGCCGAGAGGATGATGCGGAGACGGGGTACAGGTCTTGTCAGTCTCCCACAATGGCGTCTCGACAGCGGTTGGCACCAGATAGTCCATGAAGGTGCTGGTGAGGTTCTGGCCATTCTCGTCGTAGACGATCTCCTCGTAGAGGGCTGGCGCCAGACCCATCGTCAGACCGCCGTGGACCTGTCCTTCGACAATCATCGGGTTGATTATGTTGCCGCAGTCGTCTACAGCCACAAAGCGGCGGACCTTGACCTCGCCAGTCCCCTTATCGATGTCCACGACGCAGATGTAGCTGCCGAAGGGATAGGTTAGGTTGGGCGGGTCGTATGAAGAGTGGGCCTCCAGCCCGGCCTCCATGCCCGGTGGATGGTCGGTGTACGCCGCGAAAGCGATTTCCTGAATGGTCTTTACTTGAGACGGTGCGTTGCGCACGAAGAACTTGCCCGGCTCCCACTCCAGATCATCCTCGGCGACGTCGAGCAGGTAGCTGGCTATCGCTTTGGCTTTGGCTCGAATCTTCCGGGCTGCGACAGCCGCGGCGGCGCCGGCGGTCGGAGTGCTGCGGCTGGCATACGTCCCCAGTCCGTAAGGTGCCGTGTCCGTGTCCCCCTCTTCCACGGCAATGTCACCTGCGGGGATACCCAGTTCCTCGGCGATTATCTGGGCGTAGGTGGTCTCGTGCCCCTGACCCTGGGAGCGGGTACCGAACCGGGCCATGGCCTTGCCGGTTGGGTGTATTCGAATGTCAGCGCTGTCGAACATCTTGATGCCGAGGATGTCGAAGTGACGTGATGGCCCGGCGCCGACGACCTCGGTGAAGCTGGAAATGCCGATACCCATCAGCTCTCCCTGCTCCCGCTTCTCGGCCTGCTCACGGCGCAGGTCTTCGTAACCGATGATGTCCATGGCCTTTTCAAGCGCGCCGTGGTAGTCGCCGCTGTCGTAGTCCCAACCTAAGGCCGACTTATAAGGAAACGCGTCCGGTTTGACGAAATTCTTCATACGAAACTCGGCCGGGTCGATCCCTAGTTCATGGGCCACAATGTCCGCCATTCGCTCCACCGCGTGCACCGCTTCGGTGACGCGGAAGGAGCAGCGGTAGGCGATTCCACCGGGAGGCTTGTTCGTGTATACGCCGTCTACCTCGATGAAGGCGTCTTTGAAGTCGTAGGAGCCGGTGCAGATACTGAACAGGCCGGCAGGGAACTTGGATGGGTTAGCAGCCGCGTCGGTATAGCCGTGATCGGCCACGGTTTTGATCCGCAGGGCTTCCATTGTCCCGTCCTTGCGGGCAGCAACTTCGGCGGACATGTGGTAGTCCCGGGCGAAGGAGTCGGCTATGAGGTTCTCCATGCGGTCCTCGACCCACTTCACGGGAGCGCCGGTGAGGAAGGAAGCGGCAATGGCCAGCACGTAGCCGGGGTAGACCGGCACCTTGCCGCCGAAGCCGCCGCCAATATCCGGTGATATGACCCGGATCTTGTGCTCCGCCAGTCCCAGGTGCCCGGCGACCAGCGCCAGGACGGTCCGGATGGCGTGGGGCGCCTGGGTGGTCATCCAAACGGTCAGTTTTTCCGCGACAGGATCCCACTGGGCCACACAGCCGCAAGTCTCAATAGAGGAGACGTGGATGCGCGGTAAGTAAATGTCCTCTTTGACCGTGACGTCGCTCTCCCTGAAAATCCGGTCGGTGTTGTCCTTGTCGCCGGTCTCCCAGTGCCAGATGTGGTTGCTCTTCTCCTCTTTGTCTTCCCTGACGATGGTCGCGTCCGGCTCCAGGGCCTTGATGGGATTGACCACGGCCGGCAAAGGATCGTATTCCACCTCGACCGCGCTGACGCCGTCGGCGGCGGTGTAGCGGTCGGTGGCCAGCACGGCGGCCACTTCCTGACCGTCGAACTTGACGGTGTCGACAGGCAGGACCATCTGGGTGTCGCCCATCAAGGTGGGCATCCAGGCCAGGTTGTACTGTTCCAGGTCCTTTCCGGTTAAGACTGCCAGAACCCCTGGGATAGCCAGAGCTTTCTCGGTGTTGATGCTGGTGATCCGTGCATGCGCCATCGGGCTGCGAACGATGTCCAGGTGAAGCATCCCGGGAAGTTTGACGTCGTCGACGAAGTTGCCCTTGCCCCGGATGAAACGGGCGTCCTCTTTACGGGGGACCGAGTGTCCCATGCCGCCGATTTCGGGCGGTGTTCGCATAGTCATCACTCACTCCTCGCACGCAGCTTCTCAGCAGCGGATTGGTAGGCCTTGACAATATTCACGTAACCGGTGCAACGGCACAGGTTGCCGGATATGCCCGCCCGGATTTCATCGTCGGACGGATCGGGGTTGTCTTGCAGAAACGTCACGCCGGTCATCATCATCCCGGGGGTACAGAAGCCGCACTGCAGGCCGTGTTCTTCGGTAAAGGCCTGCTGGATGGGGTGAAGCTCTCCACCCTGCTCCAGGCTCTCCACGGTGTTCACTTCGCGGCCATTAGCCTGGACGGCAAAAATGGTGCACGACTTGACGGGTCTCCCGTCCAAAGAGACGGTACAGGCGCCGCAGTGCGTCGTATCGCAACCGATGTGAGTCCCGGTCAGACCCAGCATCTCGCGAATGAAATGGACCAGCAGGAGCCTGGGTTCCACTTCCTCCGCACGTTCCTCTCCGTTGACTGTGACGTTGATTGGAACTGTGGTCATATTCAATCTCCCGGCGCGGGTGGGGTTGAGCGCGCCACTAGCAGACTCGGTCTAAAGCCATGCGGAGCGCTCGACCAGCTATCACTCGCACCATATCTCGCTTGTATTCTTCCGAACCCCGCAGGTCGGCGGACGGCTGGGCTTCCTCCGACGCCAACCGCGCGGCCTCGCGAATGGTCTCGTCATCAAGCTTTTTGCCCACCAGGAACGATTCTGCGGAGCTGGCCTTGACGGGTATCGGACCGGCGTTCGTCAGGCCTATGCCCGCTTGCTGGCACACCCCGTCGGACACGGTGATCACGGCAGCTACGCCGGCAGTGGCATAATCGCCAACTTTCCGCTCCAGCTTGAGATATGCGCCGCCGCTGCCGTCCGGCTGTGCCGGCACCCTGATTTCCGTGAGGATTTCTCCCTGTTCAAGGGCAGTCGCGAGAGGTCCTTCGAAGAAGTCGGACACCGGTATTACCCGCTCTCCGCCGGATCCGACTGCGATGACCTCCGCCCCCAGCGCCAGCATCGTAGCGGGATGATCGTTGGCCGGATCGCCGTGGGCGAGATTGCCCGCCAACGGTGGCCATGTTGCGGACCAGCGGGTCGGCGATCACGGACGTGGTGTCGTGGAGAATCGGATACTTGGTCTGCACCGCTTCCGAACGGTCCAGGTCCGACTCCCGGGTGAGGCTGCCGATGCGTAGACAGCAGTCGTCATCGGTGATGTCAGCCAGCCCTGCTATCCGGTTGATATCTACAACGTACGCGGGAAGGGCCAGTTGCAGCTTCATCAGCGGGATCAGGCTTTGGCCTCCGGCCAGCACCGTGGCTTCGGGACCGTGATCATCAAGTAAGGAAATCGCTTCATCCAGCGTTTCCGGGGCGAAGTACTCGAATTGGGGTGGTATCACGAGAACCTCCTTATACTGGCCGGGAGTTTATACCGTAACCGAATTTGGGGAAAGTCAACACAACCTGCCGCGGAGAACATCGGCAGCCATTCCCTTCCAGGCCGAACGGCCGGGTCACTCGTCCCGGACCTGCTTGAAACTCCTAAGGGATTCGCGGTTAGGAGGGACGTTCATGTCAGCTTTCTTGCAGATCCCAGAGAAACCATCTCAATAGACCCGTCATTCCCGTGAAAACGGGAATCTGAAGCGCGAAATAGCCGGTCCCACGCCGAAGCACCCTCAGACTGCGTCGCGTCTGGCCTCCGTGTACTGTAGTAAGAACGCGGGCGCGGGCGGATTCGCCGCGCGGCGGGTCGATGGGGTACCGGCCCCTCGACCGGACTCGCGTGGCCAGACGGTGCCTTGACGAACAGGCTTGGCCGGACGACATCCGCATACATCTACGGACATCTACGAGTTTTATCCCCTTACTTGATGTGCGCGACCGCGGCACGGAAAATACCTGAAAGAATTGCGACAGGAGCGGATGATCGAATGAGTGGACGCCACCCGTTCAGCGAGCTTACTAAAGACTTCACGCCGGAACGCCGCCAGCGCGTCGACGCCATGAAGAGCGAACTGCTGGCCGAAATGCCCTTGCACGAGCTGCGCCGGGCGCGGGCGCTGACCCAGCGGGACCTGGCTGAGACGTTGAAGGTGAACCAGCCAGCCGTTTCCAAACTAAATCGAGCACGGAAGAATACGCCGTTCAACGCTTTGAGACATTGTCGCACTTGAATGAGAATCCTAGGCCCAAACACTTCATTTTAGCAATCAATCAAAAGGACTCGACATGTCATTAACCAAGCATCTAAAGGGCAAAAACAGCCCGATACGGCAATTTTTCAGAGAACGATTTCCGAACACGAGGCCGATCGTCACGGAAGTCAACGCCCACCTTCGCTCTCTTGACACCGAACCTATCTACGGCAACGATTTCATCCGGGTACTTTAGGGACGGCACTAGATTATAGGATAGGGTACTATTTTAGTATCACCCTAATTGAATTCCGCGCGGCATTGGGGCTCAAATGCTCGGCTCTAGGGAATCTGGTGATTTTGAAACAACCGGCCTTGCTAATCCCGGGCCATCAATGTCACCCGACACCATAGAAGGTTTTTTTGAGAGTCTAGAGCGCACTTTAGAAGATCTTCAGCCAGTAGGGAAAGCACTGAAAGCAAAAGACGAAGAATTACTCATTCGCTATTGCTTTGTACTTACACTCTTTGAGCAATGTTACCGGGCCGGATTCTGGCCAGGTTCTCCCTTGTTTTCCTTAGGCAACAAGCCTACTGTTGAAGATTTACTCAACCTGCCCCGCCCTGAATGGATCATAGACGTAAGTATTCTCGCGTATAAGGCCATTAAGTTTTTTGAAAATTACTCATACAATGAAGCCATAGTGAATCCGTCCTTCTCAGGTAGTATGATGACCGTAGGTGGTGCCGACGCAGACTTGATATTGGACGGCTGCCTTATAGACATAAAATCCACCATCAAAGCAAGGATCACCAATATCGACTTATATCAGATAATTGGATACGCTCTATTAGATTACTACGATAGTTATAACATTCACAGCCTTGGATTATATATGGCAAGACAGTCCGAATTATTGACGTGGGCGGTTCCTGAGTTGCTGGATCATGTAATGGGTGGATATCCAGAACACCTGGATGTGCTACGAGGAGATTTTCACGAGATGCTCATGGAACATTTGCTTAACTCTATGCGCCAGAATTCCGACTTTGACCATGTAGAAGCGCTTGACGACATGACCGAAGAAGAATTTGAAGCATTCATAATACGCGAACTAGAAAACTGGCCGAAGTAGTCTACGCCAGGACTCATACCGGCTCGCCGACAGGCATTTGCGTCCACGTTTGCCCGTCTATCACTGCCGCCTCCCCTGACCGTTTGCCGCGCTTGCCTCCCAATTGCTTGAGAAAGAACGCCATTGCGTTGACATGGTCTCGTAAGTCCCGCGCCCATTCCAATCGGCCTCGCTGAGCGCCCACTTTCACCTCCGGTAATGACCCAATGCAGGTCCCCTTGCATGAGCCAGTGAGTCAGGTTGACCGGACCCAGCAGCGGTTCAGCCGAGACGAAACGCACCGCCGCCGGCAGCCGTGCCAGCACCGTGATTCGCGGCGCGTATTTCTGATTTCGACCGATGTGCCGATCCATACGCCGGCCGACGCGCCTCCGTAACGTTCCTGGTTACGGGCCCACCATGCCACGGCTCGTCCTGGCCGCTTGGTTAGAACCTGGAATATGTGCCCTCGTTTCGACGCGGCAAGATCATCGAAAATCTCGGTTACGAATTCGTAGGGCACACGGGGATGAAAGACATCGGACATGCTGTTTTGTATCAGCAGTTTTTGGTTACGCCTGGCTATTAGACTACGACGACACCCACAAAATACGCAAAGTCTGGGTTTATACATGTCGCGACAGAATGAACTACTAGAATGGACAGTCCTCGAGTTGTTGAATCAAGTTATGGACGGAAATCCACCCTCGCTAGAATATGTTGCGAGCAGAGTTCCAACAAGTGGTAAAATCCGACGCAAGAGCTAGATGAATTAATGTCCGAAATGATGAAAACTGGCCATAGTACGGACTGTGCCAATGCTCACACTGGGTCCTGGATTCAAATTTCTGTCACATGCTGCAATCCACGAATTGTGGCTAGTTCCAAAATTCGATCAGAGGCAGCCGCACGGCCATCCAGCCGACCTCACATGCAGGGTGTGATTTCCGTACTACTGTCTAACGCGATATCCCGGAGCGCAGACCGCCCCACCGTAAGGTCAGTCCTGCCCCCCAATCCACAGCCCCAACCCAACCCATGAAAGAAAAACTCCGCGACAAAACCAGGGACAACCTCATCAACGCATTGAACTCGCTTGGCGTTAAGGCGGAAATGGCCGAGCGCGAGCGCGCCGAAGAAAAAGTTCACAACGCGTGGTGGAATCGCTCTCTGGGGGTCATCGACCTGCCTGAAGGACCTGTCAGGTGGATAAACGTCATCAAGAAAGACCCGTCCAAAGAAAGCCCGCCTATGTGGTGGATCAACCATTGCATACCGGACGAGAGGCCGATATCCGGCAACCGTGAGATCGATGTCAAGACAGTTAGAAAAAAGTCTTTTCCACTGCTCGGTAAAGTGGTCGCGGTTGACTGGAAAGGCAAAGATCATTCGACCGGACTGGTCAACCGTCTTTCCTACGATCAGGCGACGAAGGACCTGGCAACCAGGATCGGCAACATCAGGATTCGAAGTTATTCGGAGGAATTCCAGGGGTGGACTGTGCAGGTGGACAGGAGATTCGAGCCTACCCGCCAGGACTGGCAGACCATTCAGAAGATCGCCGACTACCTTCTGTCTGCTCCCCGCGTTTGACGGTTCCCATCACTGGCGTTAACTGGGGACCTGAAGCAGAACGGCGACTGCCGTTCCCGTGACCTTGGTGTGGTCAGATCCCCAGTCGAAGGACCCTCGTGTGGCCCCGCACCAGGGGCGCGGGCCGGGCGGACGAGCGACTTGCGGCGCATCAGAGATGCGACCAAAATTGATTCAAGACGGCTGGGTTGACCTACCATGCTCGGCACCGCAGCGTCAGGTCACAAACTAACTAAGGAGACATAAGTGACCCTAAGCACATATCTGCTATTCGACGGGAACTGCCGCGAGGTGTTCGAGTTCTACAAGTCGGTGTTCGGAGGCGAATTCTCGATCTTCATGACCTTTGCGGACGGCCCCGAGGACATGCAAATCCCTGACGGAGAGCACGAGGACGTCATGCACGTTTCGCTTCCTATCGGAAATAGCGTACTTATGGGTAGCTACGTGCCATTCAGGGCACGGATATAGGCTGAACGTGGGTAACAATTTCTCGATCACCTACTCATCCAAAAGCAGGGAAGAGACGGATTCCCTGTTCGCCAAGTTATCCGAAGACGGCACCGTGACGATGCCGCTGCAAGACACATCCTGGGGATCGTATTTCGGTTCCTGCACCGACAAGTTCGGCATCAACTGGCAGTTCAACTGCGAGCAGCAAGGTTAGACCTACTTCGTTGGACCGCCGTAAATAACGTGCGTGTCCCTGCAGGCGAGACGTCGGGTCCCGTGAGTCAACTTCGTAGAGTCCTTCCAGCATTTGCGCCGAGCCCGCTGGCCTGCCAATTCAGCAAGCGTCGAGGGACCGCGTTAGCGCCGCCCTGCTGCGCCAGGACCCGAACCTCCTGAGACCAATGGCAGTTTCGGGAGGACAGAGTATGCCGGCCTCTAGCACTGCTCCCTGAAGCTCGTTCGGAGTTCAGGAGAAAATGCGACAATGTCGGATGACATCGACCCAGATGATTCGATCCTGATCCTGCCAAGGAGGCCCAAGTGACAACGACCGAAGAAGTATTGGAAAGTAACGCTCGCTACGCGGCGAGCTTCGACAAGGGCAGCTTGCCCATGCCGCCGGCGCGAGGCCTGGCGGTTGTGGCCTGCATGGACGCGCGTCTCGATACCCACAAGTTGTTAGGTCTCGAGGAAGGCGACGCGCACGTGATACGCAATGCGGGCGGCGTGGTCAGCGACGACGCGATACGCTCGCTCGT
Source organism: Dehalococcoidia bacterium (assembly GCA_965262065.1). GTDB lineage: Bacteria > Chloroflexota > Dehalococcoidia > Lucifugimonadales > Lucifugimonadaceae. Next base: position 754,512 of record OZ253497.1, read on the forward strand.
GATTTCTCAGCGCCTGCTCGGCACCAGCGAAATAGTGCTGATCCACCACACGGACTGCGGCATGCTGACCTTCCGCGACGACGCAGTCAAAGACGCCATCGAGGCCGATACGGGGCTTCGACCAGCGTTCGCGTTGGAAGCGTTCGGAGACCTGGAACAGGATGTGCGGCAGTCCATTTCCCGCATCCAGGCCAACCCATTCATCCCACTGAAGGACAAGGTTCGCGGCTTCATATACGACTGCGCAACCGGGCGGCTTAACGAGGTCGCCCCCGCCTAGACCTCCGGCGCGCACGGCAAGGACCCGGCGCGGCGACCCCTCCGGGTCCTTGTCTGCGCAGGAACGACGGCCGAACCGTTCCATTGGCCCCCGAGCCAATGAATATCATGGCGCGCGCCTGCGAGACGCGACGCGGCGTCAGGCCGCGACGAGTTGAGGACTGAGCCGGTCCGAAACGGCCCCTGATACCGGCGGCGCGATCGATCTCGAGACCGGTGCGCTGTGCCTTGTCAGGGCCGATAGTCGATAGCCATGACGTTGCCCGGCGGCGGTCTCCTCTGTCCAGTGAACGATCTGCCGCCGCTGACAGTAGATCAGGGCCGCTTCACTCTTGAACCGCCGGCTCTGACCCCCTCCGAAAACCCCGACTACGATCCAAGTCACCGCCACCTTTGGTCAGAAACGCCCGTCTACATCAACACGCTTTCCGAATATCGGCAATATCACCGGCTCAACGGTTGAACTGCCAATGGACATGTTCTACGGTACCGAAACCCGATGCTAGGAGGGACAACCCATGGATTCAACGTCACTGAACAGACTCGGTGGTCTTGCGTTGATCGCGGGGCCGGTTCTCTCAATCGTCTTCTTCTTGTTGCAACCCGGGGGCCTGCTGATCGACAACGCCGACTCGTCGGACGCCGTGGGCTCTATCACCGCCTTCGCGTCGAACTCCTCGCTGACAAAAGTCACCTCGATGGTAATCGCCCTGGGACTTCTGCTGATTGTCTTCGGCTTCTACGCCGTCCAAAAAATCACCAGGAGCGACGGTATTGGGGACGCGCTTTCACAGTTCGGCCTGTTGGCTTTGATCATCGGCGCCTTCGGGTGGATCGTGGCACAGGGGATCCACGTTGCGCTGGCCGACGCCGACTTACAAGATCTCAACGCCTGGGTTCCCGTGTATTCCGTATACGCCAGCATCACCCTCATGTCGGCCATTGCCGTCTCTCTGGGGTTCCTCACCTTTAGCCTCGCGCTCTCGACCAGGGATGACTTCAACAACATCGCGGCGTTGGTGATATCCATCGTCTCGGTCATCGCCCTTGTCTGCTTCATCGCCGCAGCCATCGTCCCGGAACAGACGGACACAATGATCCTGATAGGCAGAATCTGCTACTTCCCGTGGACTATCTGGGGCATCATGCTCGGCTTGGATCTTCCCAAAAGGGACTACGAGGTATAGGAGTGCGGAGGGGCGCGCTCGCTACCCGCGTAGCCGGCTAGAGCCAGCCAGCCCGGGACAACACTTCACGCGCCACGTTGCCGATCAGGCGGCCAGGTCCGTTGTCGACGGCGAAGTCCGCAACATCAACTCGTTCCAGGATTGCGGTGAGTTCCGTCGCTCGCTTGAGCGCCGGGTCGATACTCACGCCTGGCTCGCGGACGAGCAGGCATCTACGCGGCATTGCGGCAGGGGAAGTCTGTCAGGACGTTAATTCGATGGAGCCGAATGTGGAGGAGGCGAGGATCGTCAGCCTGGCTTTGGGGTCGGAGGGCTGAGCACGCTTGGTTTCAAAGTTTCCGAACAGATTAGTGGTCTGGACATCGACGGCCCAGTCGTCCGGGACTCGGAGCCTCAGGCTGCCAAACAAGGCTGTTGACTCTATCGTGGCTTCATCGCCGTCGATAGTTGCGCCGCGTAGATCCACCTCTGCCGAACCGAATATGGCCGAAACCTGGCCGCTGCGTAGATTCTGGTTGCTGATGCGTTGTTCACTGCCCGCGAAGAAAGCGGATATGTTGAGGTCAGATGTTCCGGCCGCACCGGTGGCGTTCTGCGGGCGGGAGCGCCGCGAGCGTCTTCTTCCGCCGCCGAAGAGTATGACTGCGCCCAGGATGAGCAGGAGTACAGGCCACAGTATCCCCATACTCACCTCCAAAACGTTGAGCGTTCCGAGGAGGAATATCACGCCGGCGACTATGAGTCCCGCGCTCACGACCCAGGAACGGGGGTTCACCAGGAAGTTAGACACGCCTATGACCATGAGAATTGCAGGCCACGATTTGTGGAATGGGAATGCCACCAGGTGGTCAACAAGGAACAGGCTTCCGATGACAAGTAGCGCCAGGCCGATGGTTATTCGCTGGGCAGAAGTTGAGATCGCCAATGTTGCTATGCCTTTCTCGCGTTCACTGACCGGAGGACCGAGGCTGTCGCATGCTCGCCCACCGTTCGGTCTTCCGACCAACAAGATATTAGCACTGCCGCCTCGGCGAAGATCACAGCGCCGCGCGGGCTGTCCTCGTGGCCCTGTCCCAGTTCTTGCGCGCCCAACAACCCGGGTGGTACAAACGAGGCAGGTCTGATAGCAGACTGGGGCCATTCGATAGTGCGATTTCGCGCTGCCTCCAGCATCGGCGCCCAGTTTGCGGCCTTCGCCTAAACTACCGGGCAGGGTCGGGGACCGTCAGCATACTGCAACAATTTCAAGACCGTCGCGCTCTCAAAGGCGTTCTGGACTATGACACGGCCCTTATGGCGGGCTTGATAGTCATGCAGCCTCTAGGGACCGCAAAGAAGCGCAATTTCGACCGTTTCATGGCCGATGCTGGCACATTGGAGATACTTGGCATTGAGTATCCCCGAATGCAAATTCTGACCGTCTCTGAAATTCTAGACGGGCAGCGGTTCAAGACCCCGACGGTCGCGGGCAGGCACACGCCACAACCGCGGGTGCCGGGGATTCCTGCCGTGGGTGTTTAGACTATTGGCGCAAGCCCATAACTACTTATTCCGGTCTTTTTTGCCTGTTATTTGTGACTTTTTGAACTATGTTGACGTGCGAATCGACGGCTGGCAGAATGACTCGCACGGTCGGTAGTTAGCGGGGAAAGGAGGGGTCTATGACACTTGAGATTCATTGAGCTTTGGATGCGCCCACGAAGGGCGCTTAGGTTTTGAGGAACGTCATGAAAAAGTTCATTCGCAATATCACATTGACCGCAGGAATCGTCGCTATGCTGGCCCTCGGGGGAGCCGTTTACGCTGCTCCATCTGGCAACCCCCTGGATGCTGGAACACTCGTTCAGAACCTCACGACGGCGGCAGACCCCGAGGCGGCATATCTTGCCCTGTCACCGGCAGAACGGTCGGCGGTAGACGACTATCTGCAAGTGGCAACAATCGAGGTTGAGTCATCGACGACGACATTGAATCACCACGACGTTCTCATGCAGAGCGAGTGGACCAAGACGAACAAGTATCAGGTTGTCGGCAAAACGTTCTACGGCCTGAAGGTCTGGACATTCAAGTCGCAAACCAAGTGGTACTACGACGGCGCTATAATCACGCGAGCGCCGAGGGTCTCGCCAAGCGGGGAGACGCACTACCTGTTTTGGCGGTATCTCGGTATTGTCTCGCAGTCTCAGGAGGGTGGTTATAGCTACACCTACCACTACGACGACGCCCAGGGAGAATTCGCCTACTGCCCGCCGGTCACCGGATGCGTGAATTACGACTACCCGGCGATCCATAAATCGCAGTTCGGCGACGGGACTTACTCGGCCTGGGGAAACTAGACGATGGCTGGTATGATCGCCTGGTTTGCGCTCCTGGGCCTGCCGTCTCTGGCTCTCGTGCTCGGTGGTGTCTGGGTGTGCCGGGATTCAGACGGGAAATGGTTGCGAATCGCAGGAGGCGTGATGACCGTCGTAGGCGTTGTGCTGATCGCCTTCGCGATTGTCGTGGGCCTCGGATTTAGCACCTCTACAACTGGTTCACCCTACTGACGGCATAGCCACCCACGGACGCACCCCGACGGAAGTCAGTAGAGGCGGCGGGCTAAAACCCGCCGCCTCTACGCGATACAAACGGGTAGCTTTTTGGCCCCATTGACACGCAATCGCAACAGATGGTATACATAGATTTACGCGGAGTGGAGCAGCAGCAGATCGGCTGGCCCATAACCAGCAGGTCACCGGTGCAAGTCCGGTCTCCGCACCCAGCAAAATCTGAATAGCAAACCGTAGGCTCTTAGTGGCCTCGCACCGTGAGTGGGTTCTTTGTAGCCTCGTGCAGTAGAAAGCACGGGGCTTTTTCTTTTGCCCGAATTCCGTTTCGATTTCTCTCGGATACTACGTAGTCGAGCAAATTGTCACCCCCCTGCTCAGGCTCAACGACTCGCTGGCAAAGATCACCGACTACATCCTCGGGGGTAGCGTGGGCAACTGGATGGATTCCGTGTTCGTAACCGTCGAGGTCTCCGGAGAGGGGCCGGCGATCGATCAGCCGGATGCCCTACAGGCGTTCTTGGTAATACTCGTCTACACCGTCGTGCTCGGCGCTGCGTCGTACTGGATATTCCAGCGCAGGGACGTAGGCGGGGCAAAGGGCGGCTGAACATCCGGGTTTCCAGGTCCAGCCCGTCAATGCCGATAGAACCGACAGGTACGTTTCGGCCGGAATAGGGTCCCGGAAAGTTGTGTAAGAGGAGGCGCTCTGGGATGCGGTGTGGCTCAATGTAATCTGCAGTCAATTGAGATTACTTATCATCCCTGGCAGCTCTTCGAGATCTCCGATAACGCCTTCGACCGCGTCCGGCGCCTCCCAGTACTCGTCCCGTTTCCAGATGGCTTTCATGCCGACTGACCTGGCCCCGCCAATGTCGGCAACCGGGTTGTCGCCGATCATGACGGTTTTTTTCGTCTCAACGCCCAGGTTGCGAACGGCACGATGAAATATCTCCGGGTCCGGCTTGGAGACGCCTTCGGCGCCTGAAATCAGGATTGTGCCGAAGTAGTCGGCGATTCCCAGACCGTCGATCTTCGGCTGCTGCGATTCGACGGGTCCGTTGGTCACAAGGCCCAAACTTAGTCCCTGTTCACGAAGCGCCGCAAGTGTCTGATGCGCCTTCGGAAAGGGGACGCAAACGTGCGGGAAGTAGTTCTCGTAGTCGTCCAACAACTGCTGCCAAGTTCCAGAAGTCATCCCAAAATCGCGTTCGAGACACCTGAACACCTGGTATTTGTCCCCATGCCCGCGGGAATCCAACTCGATCAGCCTGTCCATGTATTCGACAAATCGGACTTTGCCAAGCACGTCCGGCAACCGCTCGACCTGGTTATACAGATACACCCGCAGACTGCTCAGGCGGTCCAGTATCGTCCCGTCGAGGTCGAAGAGCACCGCCCGTATCATGGTTTCCACATTAGTTGACCCTTCTGTATTGAGCCGGTCGACCTGCCCTCAAGAAGCGGCCCACGGATGATGCTAGCACCGCGGTGTGTTGGGATTGCGGTGTGGTCGGCGCGGGTGAATACACTGACGACTCAGGCTAGCAAAGGACGCCGTCGGACATGCTCACATCCAACAGCCCGGACCGCCCGTCAGCAAATAGCTATTGGGTAGTCCCAGACCGCTTCGCCGGGGAGTATCCCGGCGCATGGGACCCTGTCGAGGCTGCAACCAGATTGAAGACCCTGCTCGACGCTGGCATCGACCATTTCATCGACCTGACGGAGCCGGGAGAGCTACTCCCCTACTTCGAAATTGCGGAGGAGGAAGCTCTCAGACTCGGCCATACTGTTGAGTGGGAGCGGCATCCGGTCGTCGACGCGAGCATTCCGCGCAGCCCTGACCAGATGGCCAAGATTCTCGACGCCATTGACGACGCACTGGGTGACGGCAAGACCGCTTATGTCCACTGCTGGGGTGGAGTGGGCAGGACCGGCACAGTGGTTGGTTGCTGGCTCGTGCGGCACGGACACACGGGAGACTCAGCCCTTCGCCAGATCGCCGAGTGGTGGCAGGGTGTGGAAAAGATCCGCTGGCATCCCCGTTCACCCGAAACGCCCGAACAACGAGCATATATCCGCAACTGGTCCGAGGCCGCGCAAAGAGAGGCGAACGCGTGAGCAACATAACGACCCCGGACGGCTTCCGAGGCTGCCTGCTTGGACTAGCGGCAGGCGACGCGCTGGGAACCACGCTGGAGTTCAAATCGCCCGGTTCATTCCAGCCGATCGACGACATGGTCGGTGGTGGGCCGTTCCGGTTGAACCCCGGCCAATGGACCGACGACACGTCCATGGCCTTGTGTCTGGCGGCTAGCCTGATCGAAAGCCGCGGGTTTAACGCAACCGACCAGATGGAACGCTACGTGCGCTGGTGGGAAGAGGGCTACCTGTCCTCCACCGGGTCATGCTTCGACATAGGGAACACCGTCGCAGACGCGTTGTCGCATTTCATGGATACCAGTGATCCCTACTCCGGGTCCTCCGACCCATACTCAGCCGGGAACGGTTCCCTGATGCGGCTCGCTCCAGTGCCCATGTACTTTGCCGGCGACCCCGTCGAGGCCATCGACCGGAGCGCCGACAGTTCGAGGACCACCCACGGGGCTGAAGAAGCGATCGATGCCTGCCGCTACTTCGCCGGCCTGCTAATTGGCGCCTTGCACGGAGTCGACAAAGAGACACTCCTCTCCGCAGCCTACTGCCCGGTCGAAGGTCTTTGGGAGAGAAGCCCGCTGGCGGCGAAGATCGCTGCTATCGCCGACGGGTCGTTCAAGCATCGAGACCCACCGGATATCAGAGGAACGGGCTACGTGGTCGAATCATTGGAGGCAGCCCTTTGGGCCTTCCACAGGTCCCGGGACTTTCGTGAAGGCGCCCTCTTGGCCGTCAACCTCGGAGACGATGCCGACACCACCGGCGCAATCTACGGACAGATCGCCGGGGCGTACTACGGGGTCGAAGCAATACCGACTGAATGGCGGCAACGGTTGACGATGACTGACGAGATCACGTCAATGGCCGACAGTCTCTACGCCCACGCGCGCCGGTCCATGACAAAGTAGGTTTCCGCTACGACCGCGGACTGATTCGAAACCCGCCTCTGCGATCTCAAATGGCGGCGCAGTTAAAAAATCCGCTTCGTATCGATCTGAATCACCCCGTCACGTATTCCACGGCGTTAAGCAATAGTTGCTGGAACGGCCCCGGCGGACGGGGCGGACAAAGGCAGGTGTCCGCGTGCCCGTCGAGCAGCATCCCCACAGATACGCCCGAGTGGCCCAACGCCAGGTTGACGACCTTTCCCGCGCCGTAACGGCTTGACCAGCCCAACGGCCTGTCGACGCCTTCGTACTCCGCCCCTATGAAAATGTCGATCCCGGGCTGCAGGTCCATATCGCAGTACAACTCATCATGGGTCTGGAAATCGTCCATGCCGCTGGTCACCGGGTGATCGCGGTCCAAGATGTTCACGGTGAATTGGCCGAAGTGGCCGTGCGTGCTGACGCCCGATACCCAGCCGCCGCCGGTCAGTTTCTTCATCTCAGGCCAGTCGGGGCATGAATCTGCCGAGATGTGCAGCGAGACGAGCCCGCCGCCGTTTTCCACGAACGATTTCAAGCCTGCTCGCTGAGACTCGCTCAGATCGTTGTTTGGGTCGCCGCCCGGATAAGAAAGACGCAGCGACTCAACCTCTTCGACGAATTGATTGCGCCGCCAGGTATTAAGGACAATCCCGTCATAGCCGGATAGAGACGGCTCGGCAAGTTCGCGAGCCGTTCTCGTCACTCGAACGGTGTGCCCGCCGCTCCTCAAGGTCTTGGTGATGACCGGCGTCGTCAGGTGGTAGGGGTGAAAACCACCCGTTATCAATAGAAGCCTCATTGCGTCCTCTGAGTCTGAGATGTTCCCGCTGGGCCCGGCATGCAGGCGCCCATTTAGTATTGCCTACTTGTTGGGAATCCCCTGTTGAACTTTTGGTGTGGTCACCGGCTTCCGGTGGGCAGGCCGGCCGCCGTCTCGAGGTCGAGTAGCTCATCCAGTGGAATGTGGCAGCGAACGTAGTGTGTTTCACTGACCTGCCTGTGCGGCGGCTCTTCGTTGTCACAAATTGTTCCTACCTTCCAGGGGCAGGTACGGGCGAACGCGCAGGCTGGCTGGCGATCTGAGTCGACCTCTTCTTCAATGCCGCCCCGAACTTCCGCAATCGGCTTGCCGGGTTCTATGTCCAGAACAGCGGAGAGAAGCACGTGGGTATATGGGTGGTACGGCGGACGGTAGATCTCCGCGGTAACGCCGAACTCCATCACTTCCCCGCCGTATAAGACGGCTACACGGTCCGAGACCGAGCGGACCACCGCCAGGTCGTGTGAGATGAACAAGAACGCGATGCCGCGCTCCTCCTGCAAGCCCTGCAACAACTCGAGCACTCCTGCCTGGACTGACACGTCGAGCGCCGACACGATCTCGTCGCATAAGAGCAGGTCCGGTTCCGCCGCCAGGGCGCGGGCGATGGCGATCCTCTGGCGTTCGCCTCCGCTCATCTCGCCGGGGAATCTGCGCAGATACGTCTGATCGAGGTGCACGTCTTCAAGCAACTCCAGGACCCTTGCTCGCATTTCGTTCCCCGACAGGCCAAAGAATAATTTCAATGGCCGGCCCACTATGGACTCGACGCGCTGCCTTGGATTCAGTGACGCGTCGGGGTTTTGCATGATGAACTGGATGCGGCGTAGTGCGCTTCGGGGCCGGCGTTTTGAAGACCGCTCCAACAACTCCTCATCCAGGAGGATTTCACCGTTGGTGGGGGCCATCAGCCCGGAAATTGCCTTCGCGATCGTCGATTTTCCGCTTCCCGATTCGCCGACCAGGCCCACGGTTTCGCCGGGTGAGATGTCAAACGACACGCCACGCACAACCGGTATCGGCCTCTTTCCGATGAAAAACCGCCCCCGCTCCCACACGTACGCGCAGTCGAGATCTTTTACGGCGGTCTGGCCCCGCCGTTGAACATCAGTCCTGGGGAGCGACTTGTCGCTGCCGGATTTCACGGTTGCGACAGTACCGACGGAGTCGCGGGCCGCAAGTTGGAGGTCCGCTGACCTCCAACAAGCGACGCGGTGTTGGTCGGTAACCGGTTCCAGTACCTGGAGATCTGTCCGGCAACGCTCCTGGGCGAAGTCGCACCTTGGAGCGAATTTGCACCCTCCGGGCGGCAGCTGTTCTCGCACAAGCATCCCGCGCAGTGCTGCGGTCAGCTTTTGGTCGCCGCTCAACCGCGGAATCGACGCTATCAGGCCGTGGGTGTATGGGTGACGCGGCTGATTGAAGACCTGGCGGGTAGGGCCGTCTTCCACAAGATCGCCGGCGTACATGACCCCAATCCGATCGCATATCGCGGCGACCACCGCAAGATTGTGGGTCACGTACACCATCGTTATGCCGAACTCGGCCCGCAACTCAACCAGTAGGCGCAGGATCCGCGACTGGGTCGTCACGTCGAGTCCGGTAGTCGGCTCATCCAGGAGCAGCAGGTCGGGGTTACACGCCAGGGCCATGGCGATTACCACGCGCTGCTGTTGGCCCCCGCTCAGTTGGTGCGGATACTTGAGCGCCGTCTTGTCCGGCTCGGGCAGCCCTACCCTTTCGAAAAGGTTGATGGTCCGCTCCAGCGCTTCGCGGCGGTTGGCCGTGATGCTGTGAACCAGCAGGCTTTCGACCAACAGATTGCCGACCCGCATGCTCGGTGTCAGTGACGTTCCGGGGTTCTGAGGCACGTAAGCGATATGACGGCCCCGCAGCCCGCGTAGTTCGCCTGTGGACATCTCCAGGACATCCTGCCCTCTGTACGTGATCCTACCCTGCCGCACGCGACTAGCCGGATGGCGGTAGCCCAGGATCGAACGCAGGACAGTCGTCTTGCCGCAGCCCGACTCTCCGACGATGCCGTACACCTCGCCGGGGTTAACGGAAAACGAGACGTCGTTGACGGCGCCTGTCCACTCGCGGCCCTGGAAGTACTCGATCGACAGTCCTTCCACCGTGATAAGCGGAGAGGAGTCCTCGTTCCGCTCCAACGCGTCGGCCCCATCCGGGGATGTTTCGTTGTGGACCGCGGCGGGCATCATCTGCTGCCTCCAAAATCGGCAGTTCTGCCGAGCACGCGAGCCAATCCGTCAGTAAAGAAGTTGGCGCCAATGACGAGGCCGGCCAGCACGAACGCGGGGCCCAGCACGGTCACCGGATGAGACAAGAGAGCGGACCGGTTCTCTGTGATCATCGTCCCCCATTCAGCGGCCGGCGGGCTGACTCCGATACCCAGGAAACCAAGCCCTCCTATAAGCAGCGGAGCGGCCGCCATGCGTACGCCAGCCTCCACCAGTAGGGTGCCCGTGGCGTTGGGAAGCAACTCCCGGAACACTACCGACATGGTGGTCTCGCCCCGCAGCATGGCGATCGCCACGAAATCACGCGTCTTTAACTCCAGCGCGGTCGCGCGGGCCATTCGGGCGATGATCGGTGAAAACACGACCCCAATGACCAGGACGATAAAGATCGTGCTGCCAGTGTTGCTTGGTCCGAGCAGAACGACCAAGAGTATCGCCATGATCAGCGTGGGGATACTGATCATCCCTTCTCCCAGGCGCATGACGATCTCATCAAATTTTCCGCCGATCAACGCAGCGGCCAGACCAAGCGACCCTCCTATTGCGAATCCGACCAGGGTGCCCAGCGCCGCAAGGATAAGTTCGATTCGGGTCGCGATGACGGTGCGGCTGAATATGTCCCGTCCGAGACCGTCCGTTCCGAACCAATGGCTTGCGCTCATCCCCTCGAAAGGGGCGCCCGTTCCCAGCCTGGTCTCCGGGTACGGCGCCCACCAACTCCCGCTGATGGCCACCCCCACGTAGACCAGCAGAATTGTGCCCCCGACGAGCAACAGGGGAGGAAGTTCAAGCGCCTGCCTGACCCGGGAGCCAATTGCTCTCAATGGCCAAAGCTCGAACGACACGATCCTTGATGCGCCTCTAACGATATTTGCCTGACTGATGACCTTACTCTGTGTCATGAATACCCTTGGCCCGGCTCATGTCGTCCTCAGGCGCGGCACCAACATTATCGCCACGATGTCCGAAAGCATATTGGCGATTATGTATGCCCCTGCAGCTATCAACACAGTTATCTCGATCATTGGTCCATCGCTCAACGCGATAGCGTCAAAAAGTAGCCTGCCCAGTCCCGGATAAGAAAACACGAGCTCAACGATGAGCGAGCCGCCCAACAAGAACGAAATCTCCAGGGCCGTGATGTTCAAGACAGGCAATACTGCGTTCGGCAGCGCGTGGAAGAACACCACCCGATGAGTCGGCATTCCCCTGAAATTAGCCATTTGAACATAGTCGGAATCAAGGACCTCGATCAGGTTGTCGCGCAACATTCGAATGGCGTGGGCGGACATGCCTATTGCGAGAACGGATGCCGGCATGATCAGGATTTTGAAATAGTCGAACGGCGTCTCGGCGCGTTCGAGGAACTGCACCGCCGGCAGCAGATCGAGTGTCAGGACGATAAGTACCAGTACGGCGGGACCAACCACGAACACGGGCAGCGAAAGCATGAAGAGCGTAAACAGCGACAGAACATGGTCCGGGAACCGGTACCGGAACAGCGTGCTCAAAATAGCGACAGACAATGTCAGCGGCACGTATATGAGCAGCGCCGAGGTTGTGAGCCATAGTGAGTTCATCATCCTGCTGGGCAAGACCTCGCCTATCGGCTGCTGTGAAAGGCGCATCATCGGACCCAGGTCCCCGGTCGCGACACCACCTAGCCATTTGAAATAACGCTCCACGACTGGAACATTCAGACCGAATTTCTCCCTCCAGACCCGCAGCTGTAGCTCCGACGCTTCCTTGCCCAGCACTCGAGAGGCGGGGTCGCCGGGCGCAAGCTCAACCGCGCCGAAAATCACGATGGACACGATCAGGAGAACGAACGTCCCGGTCACTATGCGGAGGCCGGCCAGCTTCAGGATCTGGATCATCGCTACTTGACTACTTGTCGAAAGCCCAATTCGGGGTTCTGCCAAAGGTAGATGCCCGGATATTTTTCAGACGGTTTGACGCCGATGGCGCAAACAGGGCGGTTGGGCCGGTCCAGCGCAGAGACGCCGCGCAAAATACCAATTCGTTTTGGTCGCGCCACGAACTACCATTCCCATAGCGGCGGGTTTCAAGAGCCTGTTTCAAATGTCCCCTCTCCCGTTCGCAGGAGTGGTTCCACGTCGTTCCGACGAACCCCTGAACCCGCCAATCCGTCTTTCCGGCGAAGGCCGGAACCTGGGGGTGTGGGCCACCACCCCGGTCGTTCAGGGTTCGGCCAGGCCCTGTTCACGCCAAAACCTTGCAACCCAGCCGTCCAAGATTTCATCCTGGGCGCCCCAATGTCATTGCTATGAAAACGAATTGCAATGGCCCAATTCCTTCAGTCCGGCCTTGAGTAGGAAACCGGGGCCCGGCCCCTGGACTCCGGCCTGCGCCGGAGCGACGGTGGAAAGACGGCCGCATTTTCATCGTCTTGCGCGGCCTTCGCAAGGCCATAGTGATTCCGAGCGAAGCCGAGGAATCTAAGCCTGCGGTTGGCAGTCGCGGCGCCATTCACGCAACAAGGCCTTGCGTTAAGGCGGTCCCTCCTTATCGTCATTCCGGCCCCCGAGCCGGAATCCAGGGGTTGGGGAACGTGGATTCCCGCATTCGCAGAAATACTCGATGGAGGGACGTTGCAACCTGTTTTCATAGTAACGATCCAGAACACACACTTCCGATTACTTCAAGCCAACGGCCCACCCCTTCAGGTGGCCTCTCATTCTGGAGACCGGGGTGGGCCGGGTTAGTTATCGACTACCCATCGGGAGTTTCACCCCAAGGGCGCGTGCTCTCAACTACTACCTCTGGCATTCAAGGTTTTCGAAGTCCCTCTCGTAGAACGGGAACGGGGGTTCAAAGCCCTGGCAATCGATCCGGATGGCGTCGACTGCGAGCGTAAACACCGGGAACATCGTGCTGCTCTCTTCAGAGAGGATGGCGCCGGCCTTTCTGTAGAGCGTGTCCCGCTCGTCGGCATCCGCCGTCGCCTCCGCCGTCTCGACTAGCTCATCAAACTCCTCGTTACACCAATTCGTGTCTCCCCACGGACCGGCGCACTTGAACACCAGGTTGTAGATAAGTCCTGGTATCCGCACCCCCCAGGCCGAGATCGCGAAGGGCTTGTCGGCAGAGAAATTCCAGTACTGATCTTTGGGCGCTACCAGGATATTCACCTTGACACCGGCTGCGCCGGCCATCTCCTGGTAGGCCTGCACCATCTCCATTGCGCCGGGATGGACGTCGCCTGCGAATAGCTCGACTTCAAGCGGGTTGTCCTCGTTGTATCCGACCTCGGCCAGTAGTTCCTTTGCCTTTTCAATGTTTTGCTTGGGAGGATCGGAGGTCCATGACGAGGGCCATGACAGCGGGATCGGCGTGTCGTTTCCGGGCAGAGCGAAGTTCTGAAGCACGGTGCCCGACAGGAATTCCCGATCCAGAATAAGCTTCATCGCCTGCCGCACCCGTATGTCGGTATAGGGCTCCAAGTCCACTCGCATCCGCATCGTCAGACCAACCGCCGGCACCCCCACAAGGAGGTTCACGTTGGGGTCCGCATCCAATGCGCCGGCCTGGCTGACACGTACCGCTCCGCCGATCGACGTGATCAGGTCGACCTCGCCGGTCTTTATAGCGGCAATTCTTGCAGTTTCGTCCGGGATGCTCTGAAGTTCAATCTCCTCGGTCTTTATCTCCTCCCAGTAGTCCGGATTGCGTTGCCACACCCATATCTCTGAGTTCGGGGTGAAGTTTTCGAAGATGAAGGGACCAGTCCCCATGTCGGCCGTCGCAAGGTCTTCATCGGTCGCGCCGTCAGGAATGATTAGCGTAATGGTGTTCGAGATCTGCATCGGCAACAGGAAGTTCGGCGTTTCGAGGTTGAACCTGAACGTGTAATCATCCACCGCTTCCAGTCCGTCGATGCTCATGCCCGGGACGGTCTCAGACCTGAAGTACGCGGTCTCCGGATCCAGCAGCCGCCGCCAGCTGTACAACACGTCGGCCGACGAGAAGTCCTGCCCGTTCTTGAACTTGACCCCTTCGCGGAGGGTGTACGTCCACTGCGTCCCATCGCTGCTGACACTCCACCCCGTACCCAATCTCGCCACGGGTGCAAGGGTGTCGTCCAGGTCGTTCAACCTGTCGTAGAGGCTCCCTCCGGCAAGATCGCCGCCTCTGCTGCCCACGTAGGGATTTATGTGGTCGATAAGCGCGTAGGGCTCATCGTGGCCGACTATCACGCGCTGGACACGTTGCGCCGGCGGTATCGTCGGGGCCGGGGCGGTCGTCGCGACCTCCACCACCGTCTTCTCGACAATGACGGTCTCGACAACTGACTTCTCTTTCTCGACGATCACGGTCTCGATAACCGTCTTCTCTTTCTCGACGATAACCGTCTCGACGACTGTCTCGCCGCCGCACGCTGCGAAGGTCATCAAACCAAGGGCGAACACAATCGCCCCCAGCAGTAAACGATTTCTGGCCTGTGTAAGACTGTTCATTGTGGGCTTGTCCTCTACCTATACGAGTATCACGCGATTAGCGAAAGCGTACTGACGCACGCCGATTCATAAAGATGGCATGCTGGTAATCCCCTGCCAAAATCGTGGCGGGACGCGAGGAAACACTATAACGAGCTTCAAATGGTGTCAACGAAGGCATACAAGAAGATCGTGAAAAACATCACTAAGTGCGCCGACATTCGACTCGTTCAAACTTGAATTAGTGAAGTTTTCGAAATAATCCGCGCCGTCAAGCCGAGCAGCCGGGTGACATCCCCGCGAAAGATCCCGGCGGCACTGGACCGACTCGCGGCCACACCGGCCCCCGGCTCGCTTAGAGGGTGTCCAAAAAGGTGCCGCCGGAGCAGAGCGTAAACAAATGTCATTCTGAGCGAAGTCGAAGAATCTACGCCCGCCTGGCAGTAACGCCCTGTCCCCCGACCCCCAGGCCCCTCGCCTTTGCTCAGGGTTACAGGGAGCGCTCGAGGTGACAAACGGACTTATTAGACGCCGTCCGCTGCCAGTGCAAGCCGATCTGCCCACCCGCACAGGTGCGGCGTCAGATCAACGACTGCACGGTAAGGCCCCCGTCAACCACGAGGGCGGCGCCAACCGTGAAGTTGTTTACGGGGTCTACCAGCCACATGATGGAGGCGGCTATCTCCTCGGGCACTCCGTGGCGGCCAACCGGGTGCATGAGCGAACGCTGCTCACGGGTGAGCGTCTCGGGATACTTCCGGGCCTGCCAAAATGGGGTATCCGGCTCGTCCTCGACGTCCGGCCGCGTATTAACGCCTCCGGGGCAGATGCAATTGACACGAATGTTGTCGCCGATGTAGTCGAGCGCCATATTCCGTGTGAGATTCACCACCGCGCCCTTTGTGCTGCAATAAGCCGCCCTGTTACGCCCGCCAACCAAGCCGAATATCGACCCGACGTTAACTATCCAGCCCGCGCCCTGCCGCTGCATGTAGGGTATTGCGTACTTGCTCCCAAGGAATACGGCCGTAAGGCTGGTCGCTATGGACCGGTCCCAGTCTTCCTTCGACAGCTCCGTCACCTTGCCGAACGCCGACCAATAAGCGTTGTTGATCAGGATGTCGAGGCGTCCATGGCGCTCAGCAGTCGAGTCGACAGCGTGCCTGATACTTTCCTCATTCGCCACGTCGGTCTCAAGGAATTCTGCCGCAAGTCCCTCTTTAATAAGGGTCGCTGCGGTCTCAGGGCCGAGTTCCCGATCGATATCAGCAATAACAACAGTCGCCCCCTCCTGGCCGAAACGGCGAGCCGTGGCCCGCCCGATGCCGTGGGCCGCCCCGGTCACAATTGCGACTTTGCCATCCAGCTTCCCCATTTGAATCTCCTAACGCTCCGGCTGCCCTGATCGACAACAGTCCCGCTCAACATACGCCATATGCGTTTCCCGCTGCCATTCCGGGCGCCCCAAATGTCATTCCCGTGAAAACCGGAACCTGCGCCCTTCTCACCACCGTCGCCCCGGCGAAGGCCGGGGCCCCAGGGGTGGGGCATGGATACCGTCTCAACGCGCGATATCGACGAACACCTACGATCCCCACCCCTCAATCCGTCTTTCCGGCGCAGGAACGTCACCCCGTACCCCGGAGCCTGTCTCAGAAGTCTCCTTGCCCCTGTCTGCGGCAAATTGGCGCGACGCAAAACATATCAATAACCGATAACACTACGACAAAAGACTGTCAGGGACGTTTTTGGCACTTATGTCGTCTTGGACGAACGAGGTCAAAGCCTTTGGTACGACTTCTGAGACGGGCTCCCCGATACGGGGCCGGAATCCAGGGGTGTGGATGGGGCCCCTCCGTCGCACGCGGGGTAGAACCAGCCACACGACACAACCCCCGACCCCACAGGCCCGTGGTGATACGATCTGCCGATTCGAGGTTCGAACATCCTCGTCCATCCGAAGCGTCGCAAGCCCCGTTAACGTCATCATGCAACCGACCCCTGACGACAAAGGGACCGACTTCGGCCTGTCTCAGCTCGGACAGGTGGCGCTCCGAATTCGGACAGGTGGCGCTCCGAATTCACGACGTCGATGGCGCCATCGAGTTCTACCGCGACGCTCTAAGCATGAAGTTCCTGTTCAGCACCGGGACAATGGCGTTCTTCGACTGCGGAGGCGCACGCCTGATGCTGAGCATGCCCGAAAGGGCTGAATTCGACCGGCCGGGGTCAATTCTCTACTTCAAGGTCGACGACCTCGAGGCTGCCAGGTCGACGATGATCGACCGCGGCGTACTGTTCATCGACGAACCTCACCTGATCGCGCGAATGCCCGACCACGAGCTCTGGATGTCGTTCTTCAAAGACCCCTCGGACAACATGCTGGCCCTCATGAGCGAAATGCGGGCCTGACCGAGGACTCCGCTGTGCGGCGGTGTCAACACGGACTTGCTGGCCGAACGCGTCAGGGGGTGGTTTGTGGAGCACGCGCGTGTGGCGCCCCGCCGAGCCTCCAGCCACTATTCCTCCACAGTAAGCACAAATCAGCATTTTGCATCCACGATTGCATATTATGCAGTATATTTGACTCAATTATTATGAGTTAAATATACTGTAGCTATGTCTAAACGACTACAAGTCCTCCTGGATGAGGAAGAGTACCTGGAAATCCAGGGAATCGCTCGCAGGCAGCGGGTTACCCTTGCAGAATGGGTTCGCCAGGCGTTACGAAAGGCGATAGTCGACCACCCAGGGACCGCTGACGCCAAGCTGCGCGCCATTATCGATGCGTCCCGGCACCGGTTTCCAACCGCTGATGTCGACGTCATGCTCCGGGAGATCCAGGACGGGCAACGCCTTCCGTGATTTTCATCGACTCCAATGTGCCGATGTACCTGGTGGGCGCTCCACATCCGAACAAAGACCGCGCTCTGACCATCCTTACGCAGTCAGTGCGGGATGGGGAGCAGTTCGTCACCGACGTTGAGGTCTATCAGGAAATACTCCGCCGATACACCGCCATACAGCGCCCGGACGCCATCGACGCCGCGTTCGAGAGTCTGGATGCGATTGCCGACGACGTTTTGGCCTTTGCTATGCCCGAAATCCGCGCTGCCAGAGCGCTTATCGGCCTGGTTGACGGTCTCTCCGCCCGGGATGCCTTGCATGTGGCGGTAATGCGAAAGGCAGGAATCAATCGCATCCTGAGTTTCGATGGCGGATTCGACGCCTGCCCAGGGATCGATCGACTGACATGACCAACGTCCCGGGCCGGCCTCTATGAAACAAGACAAGGGAATGCAGCGCGCCGTTGCGCAGACCCACCGGTCTTCCAAAGCATCCCTCGTCTACGCTATCGGCTGCCTAGCATCCAGGTGCGAGCGCGTGGCCAGATGCGTACCCGTAAGCCGAGGTTGGACCATTCGATAATTGTCGGTCGGCTAATCGTCCGGGGTTGTCCTGCGCAGCTTGCGGTAAGCGGTACGGGCGCATAGACCGATCACGCAGACAACACACACCAATAAACTGGCGTCCGCGCCCTGTTCGCCTCCTACCCAATCTCCCGCATCGCGTATCCAGTCGCTAACGTGATGTCGTTCGGCTTGGTGCGCGGCCCAGGTTAGGGCCTGGCAAATCAAGACGAAGACTATGAAATGCAGACACATCATTCCCCCGCCGACCATAGCGGACTACCGTGGACCATCCGGCCCGATTGTATGTGGTTCAGGCGGTCCAGTTGCCGGGCCATTCCCGATAGGTGATGCAGCACTCGTAAACGCTGGCGATGGCGTATTTTGCGCCATCGTCGTGTCTCAACTCGAAGTGTGACCTATCCTTGCCGCCAGCCCCTATTCAGGCGAACCAAACGCCGAGGTACTTGGTGAACCAGAACAGGCCGGTGTAGGTGGCCGCGCCCGACGCCACCAGCACGATCAGCATGCGCCGTACCGTATGCGCCGCGCACGTTGCACACACCGCGGCCGCGCAGAAACAGGTAGACCGCCAGGGCCGCTATGCCGAATCCGGCTCCCCGAAAGTACCATCCGTAGTCGTAATAAAGGGTGTCCCCAAGCGTGACCGCCTCGGCGGCGGTCGCCACGCCGAGCAGTACGAGCACTACCGGCGACACGCAGCAGGTGATCGCGGCCAGACCCGAAGCCAGGCCCAAAAGGAGCCCTCTTCTCAGCGACCGGTTCGCGAGCTCTGGCGCTGCATGGTCCGACATTCCCTACTCCTGATTTCCGACAAGCCGCCGACCCAAATCTGCCTGATTCATCGAACCCCTCCCTGGAAATCGGCCTCATCAACAAAGGTTGGATGCCCACGGCGGCAAGAAGGTTTCATCCGAAAAACCGGCACTTATGCTGGCAGCGGGCGGCGGGCGCTTTGCTATGCTGGAAATGGTATTCTCGCCCCGTTGGTGCAGCGGCCTAGCACGTCGGCCTTTCAAGCCGGAGATCACGGGTTCGAATCCCGTACGGGGTACCATGTCCGGCCTTGGTGGACCGCAGGCAGTACCGGGGCTATTGAGGGCCAGCGCCCGTTGACGGGAGTTGGGATCCCAAATCGTCGCAAGCGCGCAGATCTACTCGATCCGCTTGCCGGTCATGTTGATGGTGTACGTGCCGGTACGGTCCTCGCCCTCTGAACCCACGGCGATGTAGTAAGCGCCCTTGCTGTCCGGACTGAAGATGATGCCCTTGATGATGAACAGGTTGTCAAAGTCAGTCACTTCAAGGAACTGCTGGAGACGCCTGCACATGTGCGTCTGAGGGACTGGCCGCCCCTGACTTGAACTGGGACAGGTAGCCCCACGTTGTGCCGACCAGCCGCGCAAGTTTGTTATGGGCCATTTTCGCTGGCCATCGACACCATGTGTCTTGAGATCTCTTCGCCCTTGATAGGGACTACAAAAGGGGCCCAGCCCCTTTGACGGAGGGCGACCAGTCTCCACCTGCTTCACCGAACTTCACCGCAATATGTAAGTCGGTTCTCGAAGGTGTGGCTAAGCCATTATTCTTTCGCTTTTCGGGTCGTAGGGCGGGGTGAGGCGTACTTTGGCGGGAAAGCGCTCGGTAGCAACCTCGATTTCGTAGGAGCCTGAACGTATCCAGCCGGGAGTGGCGCCCTCTTCGTTTTCGAGGTACCCCATACCCACGGAGCGTCCCAGAGCGTGACCGTAATTTCCAGAAGTGGTGCAGCCCACGATAACCCCATCCCGGTAGATAGGCTCATCGCCCAGCAGGAGTGGCTCCGGGTCTTCCAGCACGAAGATGGCCAGCCGCTTCTCCAATCCCCTCTCTCTTTGGCGCAGCAGAGCATCTTTCCCGATGAAATCGACACCCTTGTCGAAGGACACTGCAAACCTGAGACCAGCCTCCAGGGGAGTATCTACGTTGGTGATGTCGTGACCCCAGCTTCGGTACGCCTTTTCCAACCGCAGTGATTCCAACGCATGGTAGCCGGCGTGCATGAGCCCGAAGTCGCTGCCCTCCCGGACTATGGACTCGTAGACGTTAGAGACGAACTCACTGGGGATGTAAAGCTCCCAACCCAGCTCGCCCACATAGGTGATCCGCGACGCCCGCACCGGCGAGTAGCCGAGATAGATCTCCTTCGAAGTCAGAAACGGAAAAGCCTCGTTTGACAGGTCGGCGTCGGTAAGGCGGGATAGCAGGTCCCGGGAGCGAGGACCCATGACACTCAGCACGGCATAGGATGACGAGACATCTGTAAGCGTCACTCTCGCACCGTCAGGAACATGCCTTTTGATCCAGGTGTAGTCCCGGGTTACCGACGCGGCGGACGTGACGATCATGTAGGTGTCTTCCGATATACGGTTTACCGTTACGTCCGACACGAATCCGCCCCGTGCATTCAGCATGGCTGTGTAGACCAGCCTGCCCGGCTCCACGGCTACGTCGTTGGCCATCAGGCGTTGCAGCACGGATTCTGCGTCGGCGCCTTGAAGCATCAACTTGGCGAAAGAAGTCTGGTCGAACAGGCCCACGGCCTGCCTCACCGCCATGTGCTCCCTGGCGGAGTGGGCAAACCAGTTCTGTCGCCCCCAGGAGTACTCGTAAACGGGATCTACCCCTTCTGGGGCGTACCAGTTCGGCCGCTCCCATCCGGCAACGACCCCGAAGCAGGCTCCCTGCGAAACGAGGCGTTCGTGCAAAACGGACCGGCGCACGTTCCGAGCCGTTTCCGGTTGCCTGTGAGGCCAGTGCATGGCGTAAACCAGGCCAAGGGTCTCTACGGTGCGATCCCGCAGGAATGTGGGATTGCTGGCCCAACCCTGGAATCGACCGATGTCCACCTCGGAGAGGTCCATCGTCATGTCCCCCTCCGTGATCCACTCCGCCATGGCCTTGCCTGCCCCGGCAGCGGATGCTACGCCGCTGGAGTTCAGGCCGGCGGCCACGAAGAAGTTCCGCAACTCGGGCGCCTCACCCATGATGTAGCCGTTATCAGGGGTAAAGCTCTCCGGACCAACAAGTTTGAAACGCACTCCCGTCTCGGCTACGGCCGGAATGCGTTCCATGGCGTTCTCGATCAAGATGTTGTAATGGCTCCAGTCCCGGTCGAGCAGGTGGAGCGAAAAGTCTTCCGGTATGCCATCCATCCCCCAGGGCACCGACTCCGGCTCGAAGCCTCCGATCAGTAATCCACCGCCTTCGTAGGGGTATCGCCGTGCATAGATGTATCCATCGGGATCGCGAAGAGAAAGCATATCCTCCGAGACGCCTGGCATCGGTTCCGTGACGAAGTAGGCGTGTTCGGCGGCGTGGAGAGGGATGGATACTCCGCACATCAGGCCGATCTCCCGGGCCCACATGCCGGCGCAGTTCACTACTACCTCGCAACTGATGTCCCCTCGTGATGTGGAGACGCCTGACACCGCTCCACCGCTGGTCAAGATTTTGGTAACGGGGGTGTTCTCGATGATTTTCACGCCCTGTTTGGTGGCCCCGGCGGCCAGAGCGTTAGTCGTGCTGTCCGGCTCGGTTTCTCCATCTTTGGGCACGTGTACTGCGCCCACCAGGCCTTCGGTGCTCAGCATGGGCCAGAGCTGTTTGGCTTCGCCCAAGCCGATCTCGTGCATCTCCACGCCGAAGCTCCTGGCCATGGATATCGTGTGTCGAAGCTCGTCCATGCGGCCCTGAGTACGGGCTACGCTTATGCTTCCGGTCTGTCGAAAACCGGTGTCCAGTCCGGTCTCATGCTTGAGCTCCTCGTAGAGTTGAACTCCATAGCGAGCGATATCCGTCAACGCGCGAGTTGGACGCAGCTGGGTTACCATTCCCGCCGAGTGAGCAGTGGTCCCGCTGCCGATGGCGCTTCCTTCCAGTACCACCACGTCCTTCCAACCCATTTTGGCAAGGTGATAGGCGGTGCTGCACCCTATGATGCCAGCCCCAATGACTACGACCTCTGCGTGTTGTGGAAGCTTCTTGGTCATGACTTAGCTGCGTAAGCTAGCATCGCCCTTCCGGCCGGTCAATCTGAACTGGTCGATCAACAGCGCAACCGGGACTGTGCGCCCCATAACCGCGTTGGCGTCGTGGGGTCTGCGCGGGTTGAAGGTGTCCCCGGAGCAGAGCGTAAACTATTGTCATTCTGAGCGAAGTCGAAGAATCTACGTCCGACTGGCAGTAACGCCCTGTCCCCCGACCCCCAAACCCTTCGACTTTGCTCAGGGTTACAAGAGATGCTCGGGGTGACAACCGGACTTTTTAGACACCCATTAACATAGCAACTGGTGCAATGAGAGTGGGCAGGTCGCGTTGGCCGCAAGCAGAGCTATTCAGAGCGGCCCTGGAGCAAATCGGCAACTCATAGGAGAACTTGATGACGGACATTGTGAAGCGGACGCTGGGACGCACGGGTTACGAGGTCACCGCGCTGGCTTACGGCGCGATGGAGTTGCGGGGAGCGCCCCGCGGCCGCCACATTGACCCTGAGGACGCCGGTCGCATCCTGAACGCGGTGCTGGACGGCGGCATCAACATGATCGACACGTCCATCGACTATGGTGTGAGCGAAGAGCTCATCGGCCGGCACATCTCTCACCGCCGGAACGAGTACTTTCTGGCATCCAAGTGCGGCTGCTGGGCCACCGAGGGCGATCCGCCCTCGGACGCAATGCGAGCCGGCGGACGCTCCCCCCACATCTTCACCCGCGAAAATATCGTCAACGGCGTGGAGCAGAGCCTACGCCGCATGAACACGGACCACCTCGACCTCGTGCAGTTCCACTCCAGCCCGGCGGTGTCTGAGTTAGAACAGCACGGCGCCGTGGAGACGCTGCTGGACCTGCAGCGCGAGGGAAAGATCCGCTTCCTCGGCATGTCCGGCACCCTGCCCAACCTGCCGGGCCACATCGAAATGGGCGTGTTCGACGCCTTCCAGATCCCCTACTCGGCCGTTGAGCGTGAGCATGAAGACGCCATGGCGCAGGCGTGCGCGGCCGGCGCTGGAGTCATAGTGCGCGGCGGCGTCGCCAAGGGCGACCCCGACAGCGGCGGGCACGGCGGTGACCGGTGGGCGCTGTGGGAAGAGGCGAACCTGAACGAGTTGCTGGATGGCATGATTCGTACGCAGTTCATGCTCCGCTACACCATCTCCAATCCCAGCATGCACACCACAATTGTGGGTACGGCGAACACGGAGCACCTCGCGGACAACCTGCGGACGGCGGAGCTCGGTCCCCTGCCGCCGGACGTGTACACGGAGGCGCAGCGGCGGCTGTCCGCGGCTACGCAGTCGTCGTAACGATCAGTCGTAAGGGGAACAGGTTCATAGAAACTGGCATTTGGGTCGCTACGGAGGCCGTGCGCAAGAAAAGTCAGGCGAGCGAATTGCCGAAGAATTCACCCGCAGGCTGAATCGTGGTTACAACCTTGCGCGGCTGCCAGCCGCCGAAGCGGAGTGCCGCAACGCAGTCATCCTCCGCGAGCCAAAACACCAGCGCCAGGCTGCACAGCGAGAGCCCATCGGCGCTTGGCTATCATACGGCGGGAAGCAGGCGGTGGCTTAACGCAAGCGGACAGGACAGAACGCGGCTTGCCAGCTCCTTCATGACTTGAAATCCGGCATCCCTCGCGCTTGTGCGGTGGTGGTCCCATGCTGAGCTCACACCTCCAACCGCATCTCAAAGAAGGTAGGGCCTACCGTACAGTCAACGCGCCCAGGATAAAGAGTCGGGTGAGGAAAGGCAGGAAAGTCCGTAGTCTCGGAAAGAAAGTTCTGCGCCAAGTGTCAACCATAGAGCTCCTCCTCTGATGTGGATTGATCATGGTCCGTCCCGTTCGTCGCGTCACTGGGGACAGACTTGCTGCCCGCGGTCCGTATTGCCGCCTGTCGAAACTCATCGGTAATGCCATGTCGGATTTTATGAGTCTCCTTTGAGCCCCATTTCGTTGATCGCAGCTTCGGCATATTGAATCTGTTCTATGACCCATTCGAACTTCGGGGCCTCTCCGAGAATCATGCCCGCCATGGCCCCATAGTCGCTTTCGATCACTGTGCGAAGTTCAGCTTGTGGGACGAGCCTGAGCGACCCGGGCACGGCTTCTTCGAACCGCTTCCAGGCCTGCCGGAAGGCGATGAGGTTGTGATTCCGGACCGCATTGAGCAAGTCGATGTTTGACAGTGCGGGTCTCCCGGTGTCGGTCGCCGTGATCATCGCTACGTCGTAGTAGTGGCGTGAGATCCGGTCCCTGTCCGCTGGCAGACGCTGTTCGTCGCGGTATCCACAGTGCAGGCCGTGCAGAATCAGCAGCTTCTCCCAATAGGTGCGCTCCGGCGCCATCACGCGAATGTTGTCCACGTCAAAGGACCGGTCGGTCAGCTCCTGGGCCACGTATGGGGTGACGGTACGGAACAAGGTCGGATCCAGCGCTGACCTTGCCCCCGCCTCGACCCTCACCCGGGGGGCCACGTAGGCGATAGCGTCACCCGGATACAGGGTGGGATACTCGATGAGCAACGTCTGCCGGTCGGGGTCTTCCTCATCCGGGCCGACCCGGCACCCCTCCGCAATCTGGTCTATCTGTGTAGTGAGTACAGTCGCCAGACCTCCGAGAATGTAGCCACTGCACGCCTCCCTGAGCTTCTCGAAGCGCGCCTCCCGTTGCTTCCCCGAGAGGTTGCCCGCTACGGTCGGGTCGTCGTCGCCCGCGAAGCCTAGGTCGTCACGAGAAACGACGACATCGATGTCTTCGGAGAACCGTCGAATGAGCCCGAAAGCCTTGGACAAGGACGTTCCGCCCTTGAAGAGCAGTTGGGGATGACCTGCCGGCAGCCGGTTGAAGAGTATATCGAGGACGAGACAGACCCAGAAGTCCTTTTCGATGTAACTGGACAGCGTATCGAGCCGGATCGCGGCTGCTTCGAACACGTCCCGCTTGTCTTGCTCGGAAAGAGCCAGAAACCCGTCATGGTTCCCATTCATGCGGCAACAGGCTTATCAGCCGTAATGTCCTGCACCAACGGCAATGCCCAGCCGGGGAGATTCTGACTGTGCTGCGACAGATCGCGCTTCACATCGGCCGGGAGACGGCGCCTCAGCGTCGAAACGACTTGGGCGTCTGCGGCATAGTTGGGGCCAAGCCACCGCAGGGCCTGCACCACGGGAGCCGCTGACGTGCCGGCCCACCGCATGACGTTAGGGCCCGCATGGCGAAACCGGACCGTCCGCCCGCCGACCTTGAGCGTCCTCGGGGGGCCATCCGTAACATACGAGACCTGCGCGGGCACTGCGGTGGTGAGACCGAGTTGGTTCGCAGCAACAAGGCCATCAGGCACAATCCGAACGCCGTCCCGCCGTGCCAGTGCCGTGATGGCGGCATCCAAGTCAACCGGCGCAGCCCGTTTCAGCACGGTGCTCATCCGTGGCATGTCGTACAGCCCATGGCCGACCCGCCGCAACCGGCCCGCCTTGACGAGGCGTGACAGCGCCTGATCGACGGCTGCGCGGCTGCCGAGATCGAGGAAGTCCCTAGGCGTGCATACCCACTTTCCTCTACCGTGCGCGGACACCCTCTTCATGATCTTGGGGGCTATGGGAGTCATTTGATCACGTCCTTCACGTAGACACTCTCTTCTGTCAGAAATTTACTATATCTCTCTTACTTTATCAAGGATTTTCTTGTGGTGCCCGCGAGCCCAGTTCGCGGCCCGGTGGGATCGTGCACGCGTGACCGCCTCGGGCCGCTGGTGCATCTCCGAGCTCCTGCACACCAACCGGAGGTAGAGGCCGACGGATACGGCGGCGCCAGGCTTGAGGGAGTCTCTCCGTCTTGAGTGTTGGAGCATGGGCGGCGTTGCCGCCACCCATGCCGTCCTGTCATATTCGTGGGGTAGCAGACCCGGGTGAGCCTCAGAATCCTCCGAACCGCATCTCGAAGATGGTTCTGTCTACCGTCCAGTCCAGCCCACTTAAGTAAACGCGAACTGCCCATCATCAAGAACCTTCACGCTGACGTCCGTACTTCACCCGTAATCAGGCCCTGATCCTCCTGTAGGGAAGGCGCTGTCGCAAGGCAGCGACACACTTCAGCCCTTCCGCCGCCTTGACATTGGACAGGCTGGCATCATCCTTACAGGAACCCCTTGAGGGCCGGTGCTACCCTGATACGAGAATCCCGCCAACCTCAATCCATCGGGAGGCGTCCAATGACCACGACCACCGAACGTCTGCTCAGCGCAGGGACTGTCGAAGAGGTGCGGGCCCGGGGCTGCACTATCGTCACCGGAGGCGGACACGCCATCGCGGTCTTCCCCCTCGGCGACCGCTTCGCCGCGGTCGACAACCGGTGTCCCCACATGGGTTTTCCTCTCGACAGGGGCACCGTCAGCAGAGGGATCCTCACCTGCCACTGGCATCACGCCAGGTTCGACCTCTCCAGCGGCGGCACGTTCGACCCTTTCGCCGACGACGTCAGGGCATTCCCTGTCACCGTGTCCGACGGACGCGTGTGGGTCGATCCCAGCCCATCCGAGGCCGACCCTGTAGAGAGGTGGTCGCGCCGCCTCGAAGACGGGATGGAGCACAACATCCGGCTGGTGATCGCCAAGTCCGTCCTCGGACTCAACTCGTCCTCCGCCGACTACCGGACGCCGTTGACCATCGGCGCCAGGTTCGGGACCATCTACTCGGATCGCGGCTGGGGACAAGCCCTGACGATGATGACCTGCTCGGCCAACATCCTCCGTCGTCTCTATCCCGAAGACCGCCCGCTCGCCCTCTACCAGGGCATCAGACAGGTAGCCGCCGAGTGCGCCGGAAGACCTCCCCGCTTCCTGGTCGATCCTCTGCCCACGGGGGAGACCCGCCCCGAGGTCTTCAAGGGATGGTTCCGTAGCTTCATCGAGGTCCGTGACGACGAGGGCGCCGAGCGGTGTCTTCGAACTGCCGTCGACCTCGGCATTTCCTCCCGCGAGATAGCCGACATGGTCTTCGCCGCGGCGACGGACCGGATATATCTGGACGCAGGCCACGTCCTCGACTTCTGTAACAAGGCGTTCGAACTGCTCGATCACATCGGCTGGGAGCACGCGGGACAGGTGCTCACCAGCCTCGTAAACGGCATCGCCACTGCGCGCCGGAGCGAGGAACTCAATTCCTGGCGAAACCCCGTCGACCTGTCCTCGATGGTCTGGGAGGCCCGCGGCGCCCTCCCCGAGCTTTGGCGTCAGGGAGCCGGCTCGCGTGGAGAGTGGGACGGAGAACGGCCTCTCGTCGATACGATACTCGCGGACGACCCGGCTGCGACGCTCGATGCGTTGCAGCAGGCGGTCCGGACGGGCGCAACTGCCGAGCAGTTGGGCGGCGCGGTCGCTCACGCTGCCTTTCTCAGGATGGCCCGCTTCCACACCTCCAATGAGTTCGGGGACTGGGACACCGTCCACAACACCCTCACCGCCGCAAACGCGCTGCACCAGGCGCTGAAGCGCGCCTCGTCGGTCGAACTCCTCCGCGCCGTGTTCGATACGGCGATCAGCATCTATCTCGACCGGTTCCTGAACATGCCCGCCCAGCGTATGCCGGAGCCGAACGGCGCACGATCCTCGGACGACCTGGGCGCGAAGCTCCTGGCGGCGATGGACTCGCAGCAGCAGGTCGAACAGGCGGCGCGCCTCGTGACCGACTACGTCACTGCCTCTCCCCGCCCTGACGACCTCCTCTCCGTGCTTGCCCGCGCCATGCTGCGGGAGGACTCGACCTTCCACCACTTCCAGATCGTCGACGCCGCGCTGAAGCAGTACGAGGAGCGTAAGGGGACCGACGAGGCCCGGCACGTGCTGGTCGGCGCGGCCAGGTTCCTGGCTGCTCACTACCCGACGCCCAGAGCCGTAAACCAGACCTTCAACATCGCCGTTCGCCTCCAGCGCGGCGACGAAATCTTCACAGAGGAGTAGCAGGCCGCCGATGAACTGTCGTCCTGGGCGACGCGAATGACTTTGGGAGGGTTCGCCTTAACTCGCGCCACATCCTGCACCTCCGATCCGTCTATACCAGGCGGTCACGCGGACAGTTTCACCACCTCTATCACGCTCCATCTTCGTCCCGACGCAGTTCGCAAGGACAAGATCGTCGACTCACGACACGAGCCAGTCGATTGGGAGGACCCAGACCTCGACTTTGCAAGCTACTCGTCCACAGGGGTTATCGGAGATCCGACACACGCCAGCGCCGAACTGGGGGCCAAGCTACGGGAGGCTGTCGTCGATGAGGTTGCCACAACGTTGCGGTCAATTGCAGGGGACTCTGAACCTGGGAACTCGATCGACGAAGACCGACTCCATTTCCTGCGGCGTTCGAAACGAAGCTAACTCCGCGGGATCGACGTCTCGCCGCCCATTCTTCCCTTACCGCACTCAATAGCACGTCTGCCGTGCTATTATGCTACAGTGATCGTCTCATTCCAGGATCAGGGCACCGAAGACATCTTCAACGGACGGTCTACCAGGATCGCTCGGCGGACGTGCCATTTACCTGTATGGAGAGTAGCTCAGCGAAAGTTGGATCAACTCGATTCCGCGATGGGTATTGGCGACATCTCGGCGCCGCCGGGCAATCGGCTTGAGCGACTAGCTGGCGACCGAGGCGGGCAATATAGCGTTCGAGTTAATTCCCGGTATCGCATCTGCTTCGATTGGACGGACGCAGGTCCCGCGAGAGTCGAGATAGTTGACTACCACTGACGAGGAGACCAGACATGATACGCATCCCAACCGACCGCGAACCGACGCATCCAGGCGGGATGCTGCTGAATGAATTCCTCTTGCCCATGAAGATGACCCAGCACGATCTGGCTACGGCGATCCACGTGCCGTACCAGCGCGTCAACGAAGTCGTCCGGGGCCGTCGCGGGGTCACGCCGAGCACTGCCTTGAGATTGTCCAGGTTCTTCGGCACTAGTCCGGGATTCTGGATCAACCTGCAAGCGCGCTGGGATCTCTACCATGCTGAACGCGCCGAGGTAGATCAGCTCAGGCGAATTCGGCCTCGCGAGCTGGTCGAAGCCCCGTAGCCGCTTGTATAGAAGCGACCATGACGACGTACGTCAGCAAGCGGACGAGCCTTCGTGTGTCTGCTCCCCGAGACATCGGGGACTATCGTTCTTTGGCCAGCGACCTGCCGCTATCCGTCTCGCAGAGTTGAGGACGGGCATTCCCGAAACACGGATGTTTTAGCAAATGGCGTCGACCGCTAACACCGGGCCCGCAGTGGCGCAACGCGACAGATCGTTTCAGATGGAGCCTGGGATGTACTGGCTAACAGGACCATGGAACGATTTGCCCCAGAAAATGATGCTGGCTTGTGTAGCGTCGAACCCCCGACCCCACTCTATGCTTGGCTGACATTTTGCTGGCGTTGAGCCCGCCGTACAGCGTAGGATTTCCACCAGTTGGCTAGCCGATGCTTGGGCATGGAGATTGTTATGGCGAATCGAAAGAACATCGTGGACCGACTCACGGCCGGAGATGTGCTGCTCATGGACGGCGGCACCGGCTCGGAGATTCAGCGCAGAGGAGTAGACGTGCTGAGGGGCGCGGAGACCGACATGCTGAAGGCCTGGTCGGCCACTGCCAACATCGACAACGCCGACGTGGTCCAGCAGGTCCACCAGGACTATCTCCGCGTGGGCGCGGACATCATTATCAGCAATAACTTCTGGACGACCCCTTATGCGATGGGACTCATCGGACTTCGCGATCGTTGGAAGGAATATGCAGGAGCCGCGGCCGACAACGCGATCAAGGCAAGGGCAGCCGGGAACCCGGAGGCCTACGTGGCAGGCGGAATCGCTGCACCGACAATGAACGCGCGTACGGAGAGCGACGCCTCCGATGTAGAGCAGATGGGGGCTGATGCCGTACGCGAAGAGTTCGCGAAGCCCGCGCGGTTGCTCGCGGATGCCAGCGCAGACGCGATCCTTCCAGAGTACGTTGGATACATAGAAGACTGCGTGGCGGCGGTGGACGGCTGTGCTGAAGCGGGCGTCCCGGTCTTTCTCGGCGTACGACATATCCAACCGGATGGCAGGATGCAGTACGACGAGAGTCTCGTAGACTTGGCCGCCGCATTGAAGGGCCACCCGGTGGACCTGGTGCTGATCATGTGCACCGATCCCGAGTCCGCCTCAGTGGGACTTCCGATTCTCAGGGACGCCTTCGATGGTCCCGTGGGTGTCTACCCGAACATCGGCTACAACCCGACCGGACCGCTCGCCAACAGGCCGCAGCTTACGAACCGGCGTCCGAGTTCGGGGCCGGACATCCTTCAGACGGGCCAGTATCCGCCGTCACGCCTGGCAGATTTCGCCGGCGAGTGGAAGGAAATGGGCGCCCAGATAATCGGCGGTTGCTGCGCGACGGGCCCTGAGCACATCATGGCCATGCGGCCTGTAGTCAAGGGCGCTTCATAGCCGTGGCGCCGGGAATGAACATCCTCTGATATCAGTCCGGTCAGGCGGCCATCCCACCCTCGCCCCCCTGTCATTTGTATGTTGCATTTGTCCCACGAATGGGCCAATTTGTGGGGCAGGCGGGAGGGGCGCGTCGACTGTCATTGGGCGGACCGGGCTGTTGCCATGGTCGTGCCGTCTCAGAGTAGGACACCCCTCCCGCCAGTCGGACACTCCGAACAGATCCAGGGGTTCAGGACCCGCATTTACAAGTGTGGAGGCCGACAGCGCAATCATACGAATAAGGAGTACGCGATGTTAGTAGTGGCAGGTATCGACGTAGGTAAAGACAGCCTCGAGGTATGTGTTGACGACGGCCCGGCGAAACGTTTCGACAACTCGACTGCCGGCATCAGAGTGTTGGTGGATTGGCTGAAGGAGCATGACGTATCAGAAGCGGCGTATGAACCCACCGGCGGGTATGAGCGGCAACTGGTCAGACAGTTGGATGAAGCCGGATTGATCCCTCGTATGGTCCATCCCTTCAGGATGCGCTCCCTCGCCCGGGCCCGTGGGTTCGAGGCGAAGACCGACGGTCTGGACGCTCAAGTCCTGTCGATGTTCGGCCGCGCGTTTCCCATGGCGGACGCGCCGCGGCGCAAGCCGGACCCGGAGCGGGACGAATTGCGCGACCTGCTGCGGCGCCGGCGTCAGTTGGTCAACCAGCGAGTACAGGAACTCAACCGGCTGGACAAAGGGATCACGAAAGGCAGCAGGGCCTCCACCAAACGGCACATAGCCTGGCTGGATGACGAAATCGCCCGGGTGGACGAGGAGTATAAAAAGGCCCTGCAAAGCAGCTCGGAGTTGTCCCGTCGGGCTGCCCTTTACCAGAGTGTTCAGGGCGTGGGCATACTCACCGCGGCTATCCTGGCGGCGGACTTGCCGGAGCTAGGCGAAGGTGACGGCAAGTGTTTGACCTCTCTGGTGGGCCTGGCTCCCTGGTCCCGTGACAGCGGCCGCAAGCGGGGCTATCGGGCCATCCGGGGCGGACGTGGAGCAGTACGTCGGGCCTTGTACATGGCGGCTTTGTCGCTGATCCGAAGCAAGAACAGCGCCCTGGCGCGCTTTTACAACCAGCTAAAAAAGCGAGGCAAGCCCGGAAAAGTAGCGCTCGTGGCAGTGATGAGGAAACTACTTTTGCAGTTGCACGCCATAGCTCGGCGGGGAACCCCCTGGGTGGAAAACTACGCCCCAGCCAGCTGAAAACTCTTGACAATCAAACACAGATACTCTGAGAGCCTGTGAATAAATCCCCAGGAACCGTCTAATTGAGACCGTTTTCAAAGTCAAATTGAGACTGAAAACCGCAGGTTTCGCAATAAAATCACAAGCTCTGAGCGAAGCCGAAGAATCTACGTCCGCCTGCCATTAACGCCCGGCCCCTCCACCATTGGCTGCCGCACAGACAACGGAGTGCCATTCTGAGCGCCCCCCTGTCATTCTTGAGCGAAGCGAAGAACCCCCGCGCGGCACGCGCCAACGCCGCGTATGCCCCGCGTGATCGAGCCATCAGGAGAACGAAACGCACGTATCGGACTCGACCCGTAGCACGGACTCCTGGCCGAATCGATGTTTGTATTCGTCCGAGACCTCGCTTATCAGGCGCATCCCGTCATCGCCCGGTGGTACCAGGACCACCAGCATTTTGGATCGTTCCTTCTGGACCAGTCCCTCGGAGTCCCGCCACTGGCCCTGGGCGTCGAGGACGGTCAGGCCGTCCGGGAACCGGGGAGTCACCGTATCTTCGAGGAACTTGGCCCACGCCGCGTCGTCTACCACCTCGCCGGACTGATTATTGCGCCCCATGAAGAGTTCGTACTTCACGAACTGCTCAGTCCCCTCGGCGCATGCAGGCTTGTCGGCCTCAGCGCACGCAACAGTCGTGACGACGGCGAGCGCGAAGCAAACCAGCATCGCCAGCCGCATCAAACTGCCCCCGAGGCGACAAGGCGGCCTTGCTCGGGTACGGGGGTCGGCAAACCGGCGATGCCGCAGTGGTCGAAGTCGCAGAGTACTCGCTGTCAGCGCATCCTCCTCGGTGTCCGTCAGAGCAAGTTAGTGATCGTCAACTTGTCCACTCAAGATTACGTCAATGTGCGATGCGAAGAGAATGCCTCATAAACTGGAACCATTCACGTTCCCGGAGCGTCTAATCAAAAGAGGCATAGAACAGGGATCTCTCAGGAAATACCGAAAAGGAGTACGACAGTTATCGCAAAGCGTCAGGGGCTGGTGTCCACGTTCGCATCCGTAAGCTTGGTGGGCCTGGCGCTCTTGGTGGGGGTCATCTGGTTCCTTGGAACACCCGGTCCGGTTTACGCGTGTAAGTGCGCAGCACCCGGGTCTCCTTCCGAAGAACTGGAGAAGTTTTCCGCAGTTTTCGCAGGGCGAGTCGTCTCGGTCCAACACTCCTTTGACCCTGATGCAGGGTCTGTCGTTCGCGAGGCCGAAGACCGCACCACAGTTGGCTTCGAGGTCAGCGCCGTGTGGAAGGGCACTGTCCATGGGGACATGTACATCACCACGCCACCAACCGGCGGCAGTTGCGGGTTTACGTTCGTCGAAGGGGAAGAGTACATCGTCTACGGTCACGACAGTAACTACGATGACGGCGGCTATACCGTCGGCATATGCAGTCGGACTGCCCTCCTCGGGCTGGCGCAAGCCGACCTCGAAGCCTTCGGGGATCCGCAGGCGCCTCTGGTTGGGACGGGCGGACCAGCCCCCGAACAACCGCCGGACACGGCGGGGGATGTAGAGCTTCCAAATACCGGCGACTATAGGCCGCCATTCTGGACGGTCGCCCTCATCGCTGGAATCGGAGCGGCCGCGACGGTCCTGGGTCTGGGCCTATTGGTCCGCGGTCGACGCCTCAGCCGACGGGGAACGAATTCGGTTTCTTGAAGTTGACGCGTCGAGGGTCGTGATCACTTGGCTAGCTGGCACAGTCGAAAAATGCGTGTCAATTGCGTCACAGACATATTCACCAATAGGCCGCAAACAGGAAACGAAATCGCTATCTGAAGTCCTTCGGGACGCCGAACGTTTTTTTGGTCGGGATCGGGCCCACTCAACTCTCTTTGATTTGACGCCCGAGACACTCAATATTGACCGTATCCTGAAGCACGGATACAGGCTACCGAACGATCCGGCGGCATGTTCCTCAGTTCCGGTACAACATCGGAGCAATCGTCGACTGCGATTGGACACCGGGTATGAAAAACACATCCTGACGGTGGGTTCAGTGGGCTGGGTACTTCGCCAATAAGGGGCGGCCTTACTCGGGTGGCTTCAATGTCCGGGTCTGGCAGTGGGACTGCTGAAATTAGTGCCTGAGTGTAGGGGTGTGCTGGTTGCCCGTACAGGATGTCGGGAGTTGCAACCTCCACTATGTGGCCCAAATACATCACCGCGACCCGGTCCGAAATATGCCGAACAACGGAAAGATCGTGAGCCACGAAGAGGTAGGTCAGATTAAGCTCGTCCTGCAGTGCCTCAAGAAGGTTGATGATCTGTGCCTGGATGGATACGTCGAGAGCCGATACCGGCTCGTCGCACACGATGAACTCCGGGGTCACCGCCAAGGCTCGGGCTATGCCTATTCGTTGACGCTGCCCACCGCTGAACTCATGCGGGAACCGTGATGAGTTGGCAGGGTTGAGACCGACGAGGTCGAACAGCTCTGCGACCCGAGCGCGGTAGTCACGCCGGGTTTTTGTAAGGTTGTGTACGAGCAGTGGTTCGCCGACAATATCGCCGACTTTTTGCCGGGGATCCAGGGAGCTATATGGGTCCTGGAAAATAATCTGGGCTCTACGGCGGAAATCGCTCAGTTCACGACCCTTGGCTCTCGTGATATTAAGTCCGTCAAAGTGGATGTCTCCCGACGTCGAGTCCAGTAGACGAAGTAAGGCTCTACCGAGTGTAGTCTTGCCGCAACCGCTTTCTCCAACAAGCCCAAGTGTTTCTCCCCGATTGATCTGCAGCGAGACACCGTCTACGGCCTTGACTGCGCCTGGCGTGGACCAGAAACGGAGCCCCGAACTGACCGGAAAATGTACTTTCAGTTCACTTACGTCAACAAGCACGTCTGCCGGGATGGGCTCGGACGTACCAGAATCCGTTGCTGCCGTCGATTGCGTCACTGAGCAACACCTGACGCTAGATCTTCTGCGACCCAGCAAGCGGATCTATGCGTGCCATCCAGCTCTGTTAAGTGCGGGTATTCGTTCATGCACTTATCCATTGCGTATCGGCACCTGGGATGGAAATGGCATCCTGCCGGAAGATCTGCCAGGTCGGGAGGCTGGCCTTCGATAGGTTCGAGCTTCTCCGATCTCACTCCGTCAAGTCTTGGGATAGAGCGCAAAAGACCCAGGGTGTATGGATGACACGGTTTCCGATAAATCTCTCGCGCGGTCCCCTGTTCAATGATTCGACCGGCATACATGATGTTTATCCGGTTAGCGTATCGTGCGACGACGCCCAGATTGTGAGTGATGATCATCAGGGCGACGCCACTTTCCTGGCACAACTCTTTCAGTAGGTCCAGAATCTGTGCCTGGACTGTTACGTCCAACGCCGTGGTCGGCTCATCAGCGATTATCAGTCTTGGCTCACAGCTTATCGCCATGGCGATCATCAGGCGTTGACGCATACCTCCGCTGAACGAGTGAGGATACCGGCCCAGTTGTTCTTCCGGATCCGGAATCCCGACCTTTTCGAGGAGTTCGACGGCTCTGTGCCGGGCTTGCCGGAGTGTCATACCTAGGTGTAGCCGGACGGCTTCAGTGACCTGGCGTTCTATGGACAGCACCGGATTAAGGGATGTCATAGGCTCCTGGAACACCATTGCAATTTGGCCGCCTCTCACCAGGCGTATCTCTTTCTCGCTGAGGCTAAGCAGGTCGCGACCTTCGAATAACACCTCACCACTTTCGATCCATCCCGGTGGGCTGGCTATGAGGCGCATGATCGAGAGCGCAGAAACTGACTTCCCGCAGCCGCTTTCGCCGACAATGGCCAGCGTTTCACCCTCCTGGACTTCGTAGGTGACACCGTCCACGGCCTTGACGATCGTATCGTCAACGCGAAAGTAAGTGCGTAAGTCGTTTAGTTGAAGAATCCCGGGCATCGGATTCGCTCCTGACCCTCGTCCAATCGGGGTCTACCTGTCAGGAACGGCCCCTGAGTCGCGGGTCCAGGGTGTCACGCAGCGCGTCTCCAAACAGGTTCACAGCCAATACCGTAATGCCGATTGCGAATCCCGGAACCAGAACTATATGGACGCCAGAGCGGAAAAACTGCTGGGCATTTGAAAGCATGGCGCCCCATGAAGGTCGTGGCGGAGCGATACCAAGACCGAGGAAACTCAGCGATGCTTCGGTCGTGATCGCGCCTCCGACACTCACTGCGAAAAGGACCATTGCCGGGGCAAAAGAGTTTGGAACAAGGTGCCTGAGTATGATGCGCACGTTTGAAGCCCCCATTGCCCTGAGGGCTTCAACATACTGACTCTGGCGCAGCACGAGGGCATGTGATCTTATGACACGCGAAACTCCGCCAACCATGTTTACAGCAATGGCAACAATCACAATCTCTACACTGAAGCCGAGTGAGAGAGTGATCACCATCGCCAATACAAGTCCAGGCACTATGAGGAGCGCGTCGACGACGCGTTGTGTCAAGAGATCGACTATTCCGCCAAAGTAAGCGCTCGTGATACCGAGGAGTAGACCGAATCCCACGCCGAGAAAGGGCGCGGCAAGCCCTACATACAGGGAGGTGCGGCCACCGTGCAGCGTCCGGGTAAAGACATCACGACCGGTCTCGTCTCCTCCCAACAACATGGTGCTGCCATCCCGCGCTTCTGATCCGGGCGGAGAGAGCCTCGATCCGACAGATCGGTCATACCTGAAAGGCGTAATCAGGCTGGCGAATACGGCCAGAAGGGTTACGAAGATCAGTATTGCCCCACCGACACCGCCCGCCGGATTGGCTTTGGCGAATTTCCACGCCGTCAGGATTGCCCGACGTGCCGTGGCGCGCGGCGACCAATCCCCGGACGGCATGCGCGCCAGAGCGGCCTCCCTGCGGTCTCTTTGGTCGATTGAACTGTCCGAATACTGTTCGGTCATTATGAGTACCTGATCCTTGGGTCGAGCCAAGCGTAAAGTAAATCAGTTATCAGGATCCAAACCATCATGAACACTGCAATGACCAGAACGATTCCCTGGACTAACTCATAATCTCGGCGTGTGATGGCCTCCCGAATCGTCAGTCCCAACCCCGGCAAGTTGAAGATGACTTCAATAATCACTGCGCCGTCGACCAATCCCGCCAGCAGCAGGGCCGCCAGAGTCAATACTGGAAGAGACGCATTGGGGAGTGCGTGCTGGACCGTTACGGTCCATCGGCTGAGGCCCTTCGCGCGCGCCGTCCTGATGTAGTCCTGGCTTATCACTTCCAACATCATGGATCTCGTCATACGCGTGATGACCGCGGCGGACCTAAAACCTATAACTGCTGCCGGGATAAGCAGCATCTTCAAGTTCGCAATTGGATCTTCCGTGAAACGCACATACCGGACCGGCGGACTCCAGACAAAAACTGCAACCAGCAGCAGGAGAATCATGATGGCCACCCAGAAGTTGGGAAGTGATATGCCCGCCGTGGTCAAAATGCGAATCCACTGGTCGAGCCATGAACCTCTTGTGAGGGCCGCGACGATGCCAAGCGGCAGAGCCCAGACGAGCGAGATAAGAACCGCGATGACCGCAAGCTCAAGGGTAATGCCCATCTTGGACCAGAGGATGGAAGTTACGGTTGCATCAAATAACGGAGACTCGCCCAGGTCACCGCGCAGTATTTCCCCTATCCAGCGGAAATACTGCTCTGCGGGATGGTCGTTAAGACCTAGAAACTCCCGCATTTCTTCGATATCTTCCTGCGTGGCCGATGCCTCTTCAGTAGTAAGAAGCCCAACCGCGACATCTCCCGGCAGAATACGCAGCATGAAGAATAGAACTGTCGCCAACAAAAAAATTGTTGGGATCATCAAGAGCAATCGCCGGGCGACGTAGGCGAGCATTAGGTGACCACGCTCCCATCACCCAGAAATGGCAAGCCCTGTGTCGGGCGGGGTGCACGAGGCCTCCCGGCGACCAGCACAGGGCCTTCGGTCTTCATTGGATTGCGGATCGTTTAGCGACCCGTCGGGGCATCGCCTGTCATCCAGATGTCCTCGAGTTGGAAGCACTTGAACTTGCATCCCGGCAACGCGTCGAAGTTCATCACGTAAGGCCTCGAGATCACCGATGAGCCGGATACGCGCTCCAGAGGAACCGAAGGAATCCATTCCTCTCGCATGATGCGATCCATCTCCGCAAAGATCTCATCCAATTCGGGACCCTGTAACGTCCGCTTCGCTTTCTCGAACAGATCGAGCCAATTCTGCGGCGCCTCCCATCCATAGTTGCGACCGGCGCCGGGTGCCCAGTCAGCAAGGATTTGCGACATGGGGCTGAGGTGGAGGACCCCTGTGCCGTACCGGCCCAGATCGAAGTCACGTTCGCCGTAGCGAGCGAACATGGCGGCGGTATCGGTCACGTCGAGCCCGACACTCAGGCCAAGAGACTCTTCGAGGAGCTGTTGGATAACCTCCGCTTGCGGTGTACCACCCTTGTTCACCAGAATATTCAACTCTCCGTTGAATTCCATCAATCCCGACTCCTCCGCGAGCTGCTTCGCCTTGGCGAGAGCTTCGTCGCGAGTCGCAGGATCGTACCCAAACAATTTCGGTACGTCGTCCCAGGCCGGGTCGGTCGATCCGAAGAAGCTGGCAGGTTTGTTGGTTACCGGGAGACCTGGTGTCTGGAGAATGTCGAGCAGGGCGAGACGGTCGATGGCGAGGTAGACCGCTTCCCGCGCCCTCACATCGTCAAACGGCGGCTTCGTGTTGTTGAGCGCCAGCCGGGTCAAGCCGGGGTTGATCCACTGTTGGTATACCAGCGCGTCGCCTTCGTCCTTCTCGATATTGAACGTGCTTTCCACGTTCTGCTCACCTAACAAGTCGATGCGACCCGTCTTCAGCGCTGCGATAGCGCTCTCAGTCTCGGGAAATTGAATCGAAGTTATCGCGTCCAGATAAGGGAATGGGCTCCCGTCAGGCGCGTTGCGGTGATAGTTCGGGTTGGGCTTGGACGTAACAAAGTTGTCACGCTCAGATGTGTCGACTGCCCAGGGGCCGGTGCCTATGACCTTGTCGGCCGAGTCGATTCCTTCTTCAGCTATGTGGCGCGGTACCACGACGTGCCACGGGTCGGCCAGTTCGAGTAGGAATCCAACGTTGGTTGCGCCTATGTTGATCCTGATTTTGTCGGCATCCACCGCGGAGACATCGGTGATGCTCCTGTAACCGGCCACTCTGGGCAATTTGATCCCCTCAGGAGGGGTGGCCCATCGAGCGATCGCCCAAACTATGTCGTCGATCGTCACGCCGGTTCCGTCGTGCCACATGAGACCGGAAGGGATGGTCAGAGTGAACTCCGTCGCATCTCCCTCGATCTCCCATTCGGTGGCCAACGAAGGTATTACTGTGGAGCCGTCGCGTGCCGAAAACTGCAGGAGACCATTGTAGTGCCGGGCCAGGTGCTGCGGCGATGAGAAGACAGAGTCCTGAGTCATGTCCCACTTCGGTGGGAAGTTTGCTCCTATCCCAAAGATGAAATGGCCACCTCTTTGAGCTGCGTCGGCCGGGGGCGCCTGGGTCGGTTGCGCAGTCGCCGCGGGAGCAGCGGTCGCCACGGGAGCGGCAGTCGCCACGGGAGCAGCAGTCGGCTGCTCCGTAGCTGCGGGGGCAGCGGTGGGCTGCTCTACGGGTACGGATGTTGGCGCCGCAGTGGTGGGTTCGTCACCACCACAGGCGGCAGCGACCAAAGCCAATACGGCGAATATCGCAACAGTTAATGCACGGATTGTACTTTTCATGAGACTCACTCCTACGCGCTCTACGCGTTTCATTACTGGGGCATCATACATGAGCAAAACTCGTAGACGTAATTCACTTAGCTGCTCTTTGAATCGTTCTCACCGGCGAAGAATCCGGCCACCATGTCGCCCCCTTGGGTCCATACGCGGTCACCGAAGCCTTTGACATCGGTCCCCTTCTCCCACGCCGGTAGCTCTGGTTGCCGCTCATAAACCGGCTTAACGTGATCAAGAAAATCTCTAGGAACTGTGCCCTGAGCCTGTGCAGGGGGTTCAATCCCCAGCAAGTAGCTCACGATGGAAACCACATCTGTCTGGTGCATGTATCCGAGTTGGTCGACTGGCCGTATATACCCCTGCTTCAGCCCTGACCCTCTGCCGATGAAGATCGCCATGTTCGACGAAATTTCAGTTTTGGCCGTTGGCAGGTATGGGCCATGGTGACCTCCGTACGAGGCCGGCGCCCACACATAAGGATCAGCGCTAACGTCGGATTCCGCGCTCGGATAGCCTGCCACGTACCCATCCTCCATCACGAAGATGACATCGCCGCATTGCTCACCCCAAAACCCTAATAGTGACGCGTGGACCTTTGGCATGGCGACCGCCACCGGACTCTGACCTCGATCCTTGTCCACCCAACTTCTGAGCAACGTCACCGTTTCCCGCTGGATTTGCTTGTACTCCGGCGACCCTTCCGGTGCATTGACGAATAGCTCAAAACTACGAAGGGGCGTGAGGAAGATCTTCGTGCGGTCCATGTCGACCTCGTCGAAGTCCTCGTTCGGATTGAATCGTTTCGTAAACCCTTCCTTGAACACCAAGAGTCCGCTGTCCTGTAGCAGTTTGAAAACATCAGTCGCTTTGATCTGAGGGTATACAGCGTGATCCGAGACGATGAGGATTGCCGTGTCCTCATCGGCCGCTTCAAGCAATTCGCCAAACAGCCGATCACAGATTTTGTAGGCCTCGCGGTAGGCCACCCATCCCACTTTTGCCTTCTCCGGATCGTATCCCGGGCCCTCCGGATCCACGTCAGCGATAAAGTGGTGGTTTATGTAGTCGAACAGATGGATGTGCGTGTAAAAAAGGGAGAAATCCTTTTCATGCAGCAGATAGTTGGCGACGTCGCCGAACCACTCGCACTGGTACTCAATCTCGTCCAACGCGGTCTGAAGATCGGACAGTCCCCATGTGTAGGGCATATGAGAGGCGTGCTCAGGATAAGGCCCGAATTTTGACGTCAACTCATCAGCGAGTTCTGGCGGTTCAGTAAATCCTGACGCGTACGTAACCTGTGAGCGATAGAGCCGTAACTTGCTGCCGTCTGGAGACAGCTCCAGGGTCTTGAATCGGAATACCGCCGGAACATTACCCTCGTCCGTCAGTGCGAAGTCGCACCTGATCCAGTCGCTCCACTCCCCAACCTTAGCTCTCCCTAACTCGGTTGACGATTCACGGTTGGAGTACAATACGACCGTGTCGTGACCGTTCCCTTCTGAGTCGATTGCCAATCCGACGAAGGCCTGATTGTCACCCTCTTTCTTCGTGATGATTGGGAATGGAAACTCCTGTGATCCCGAACCATTTGCCAGTGAATTCGCCCACGAAGTGGCCGGCTGAAGGTCTAATTTGTAGCTATTCTTGATTCCGTCGACAGTAGTGTATCCGTGAGCGGGTGTGATCTCGAATGGACTTGTACCGAATCCAGGATGGCCAAAGCCGTCGACTTTGTGCTCCAATTCCGAGCGGGCTGGGCCGGATGCGGGGTAGTGGACAGCGACGCTCTTCAGTCCTGCCTTGGATGTCGCCTCAAATATCGTCTCGGCCTTTACCGCGTTGCCCACGAATGCCGACAATGTGGACTGGGTGTCACGCGGCGAAGGCGAATTCAGGAACCATCGCGAAACCGTGTGGGTTCCTGTATTGGCGCCGGTCATCAACGTTGCCCAGTTGGTTGGCGTCCATGACGGGAGTGAGCAATAGGACTCCGTGGCCACACCCTCATCGCCCATCCTCTTGAGATTGGGCGTGATTCCTTCGTCGCAGAAACGTTTCCACATAGGAAACATCATGCCGTCCATTCCAATCACCAAGACTTTTTTTGCCTTTGGCATCCAGCGGCCTCCTTCGTGACTAGCCATCTTTACCAGACGGCAGAACGCTCATTTCCCATGCGTGAACGAGGCGCAAATTGTCTGGATGGGCATCAATCTCTCATGGGACGAGGCCAGTGTCAATCCGGCACGCGTCACCTGATGGCTGGTTGACCTCTAGCGGCCCACGCCGGAGCACAGAAACTACGGGGCAGGCTACTTCGACATTCCTGTCGATCTGCACGACTCGCTCGTCCTGGCGACACTGGTATCCCTCGCCGAACAGGGCTTTAGCAGGATCGTCGTTTGGCGCGTAATGGGAATGCTCATCTACGGGGCGCGTTCATGACCAAGCGGCACCGCAGATGTGAACGTCCAGGGGCTGGTTCGGAGAGACGTCAACGAACTCGCCGCTACGCCGGCTCTTCAATCTCTTTCGTAATTGTCGGCGCGCCGGAGAGTCTGACCCAATCGCTCTTGCCGGTCGGCCCGCCCACGACCACTATGTTGATCGTGTCGGGGTCCGGCACCGTCGATATCAGGGTTTCGGGGTCCATCTCGAAGATCCACCTCAGATTGCCGGGCACAGAGTCGAGAGAGGTCGGCAGACTCGCCACCATGTACTTCAAGGGGATCTTTGCGGCGCTTGAGATGAACTTCCGAATAGACTCCTTTGTGTGGCCGTCCTGCGACAGATTTCGGGCGTGATCGGGGGCCATCAGCATCACCGCGTGGTTCTCGTCAAACTCGAACCTGCTGGGTATCAGCGGGTTTGCATGGCCGGCCACGGCGGCCCGTGACGCCCACGCCATCAGCAACTGATCTGCATCTCGCTGGTAGCTGCCCATGTGGATAACGTCATTCGTGCCGAAGATCGTCACCGCACTCTGATCGGCCTCGAGGCCCCGCTCCACGTGAAAGGCGTCCCAGGGGTTTTCGGCAACGTTTTCTGCCAGGCACATGCTGTACTTGAGAGGACTGCCAATCGTGTCCATATCCCCGGTGCCCGGATAACAGTGGCCGACGTTCATCAGGAGTAGACGCAGCGCACGACCCAAAGCGGTGTTGACCTTCGACTGCTTGCCCGGTCCCAGGGTCGCCCGGCCGTAGTTGACGCCCAGCCGCTCCACTACTGGTCCACTCACGAGCATCATCAGCGCGTTGGGACTGGTGGACATCGATATGGCGCGCGCTGGAAAAACTGACTCCGGCGTCTGGGTGATCGCCTGGACGGCGGCAACCAACACGGGAAGGTGTTCAGGCTGGCAACCCGCCATGGCGGCGTTGATGGCGATCTTCTCCACGGTCGCCACACCGTAGCCCGGAGCCAAATTTCCCAGTACCTCGAGCGGATCTCGGTCCACCTCTTCCAGGAAATCGTCGACAAGTTCAGGGGTCGGCGCGATCAGGGGAAATCCGTCGCCCAATCCTCTATCCAGGTACTCCCTGTTGAAAACTCCCCAGGCATCCAGACGGTCGGTCCCCTCGAACGATTCCGCGTCGGCGGCGCGTTTTGCTGATTCCGGAGCGTAGCCGTTGCTCGGAACTGGCTGCGTCGTCATACCGACAATCAGGTCCTCAAACACAGCTTCGACGTCGCTTGCGGCCTCATCACGGCTACGGCTCGTCATGGTGTACGGGACAACGACGTACGGCGCATCGGGCAGGCCAAACACGCGGGCTGAATACTCCCAGTCGTCTTCGAATCCGCGCGCAACCAGCGCGATGGACGGCAGCCCTGCCCGTTCGAGCTGAATCAGGTCGTACGCAAGGTACGACGTGCAGGAGCCTCAGTCCGCCGTTGCGCCCACCACCACATCGCAACGGGCCCTGATATCGGCGACCACGTCCTCCGGTATGGGGCGTCGCGCGTTATAGAAATGTGCCTCGGCGCCAGGAAATCGGGACGTCAACAGCTTCCCGACATGATCAAGCGCCCAGTTCCCACCGGGCTTACGGTTCCAGTACAGCCCCACTCGCTGCCGCTCAATCGACCGGGGCCTCGCAGCCGCAGGAGCAAACTGCCCCAACTCCGCAGCAAGCTGCGCAACCGGGTCCATCACCTTCAACTGCGCCATATCAGCGGCTCCTCTCTTATCGTTAGCTAATTTCGAGGCGTCAGCCAGTCCGTGGTATTTGGGCCATTCGTAAGAGCTTGATGCCTCGAAGCTCCCACCACCTGTAGCCCGTCACCTGGACTGCCCAATCTCCAGGATGTGTCGCCACATCCCGCCGATCAGGAAGACCAATCTTAGCCTTTCGGATGACGTTTTCGAGGATTCGACCAAGGGTCCACCGGCCGGTGTGAGCGATCTCCATTGCAATAAAGCTGGTGGCAGTCGAGGTCGCGTCTGAATCTGGATGGTCTCCCGGCCTGTGACCGCCTCGCATTTCTGGGCGAGTTGCCGCCGGTTTCCTACAACAGAGAGGTGTGGTTCCGCCTGCTTCGGCACCACACCTCGGCCATTCGCCATCAGAAGTACCACAGGCTGACGTGCTCGCCGCCAAATCCGACCGCGTCCCGGAGGGCTGGACTGGGTTTTAACAGGCCCTAGGCGACTGTGTCTTCAAGGAAGTCAATCGCTTCTCGCACGAGGTCATAGTCGCCTCTAATTTGGCGGTAAGCTAGGTCCACATCCTCACCATGGGCGATCTTGTTTCGACTCGCATAGACGCTTCCGATGGCTTCCCTGTGACGGGTCGTCAGTTTCTCCCCAAGTTCCGTCCGCCAATCTTCGTTGAACCTCCCAACGAGGCGCAGGATTTGTTCCACCTGCATGCTTCCCGGGCGCCGCAATGTCTCGGCGACGTAACGGCTGAGGCT
The DNA here is from genome assembly GCA_965262065.1 of Dehalococcoidia bacterium. Lineage (GTDB taxonomy): Bacteria > Chloroflexota > Dehalococcoidia > Lucifugimonadales > Lucifugimonadaceae. The sequence goes on from OZ253497.1 coordinate 799,039, forward strand.
TGGATCGCCCAACGCATCTACGTAATTCAGGATGACTCTGACAACGGCTTGTTCGAGAAAGCCCGTGACTAGGACGCAGAGGTAGCGCACATAGTCCGTTTGGATGTCTGGTTCGTCATCGAAGCCAACGGCACGTTCGAATACATCGTCGATCCGCGTGCTGCTAGGGCGATCCTTACTACGGGACGACATTATTGACCGGCGTGTGATACGAAGAAGGCCTCCCGTGCCAGTCGTAACCGCCTCTCAACATTCGGCTGATGAGAAGTTCGACTACTGGTCGCCGACACGAACTTTTCGTTCCGTAGCAGCTCGTTGTAGGCTTGTTTTAGGGAGGCACCTTGAGGTAGGTCACCGGTGTTTCGAGCGTAGGCAAGTCCAACCATCACGGCATCATAGACAGCCGTGTTGAGTCTACCTTCTGGCCGAAATGCATTTCGGCCCAAGACTTCGTCGATCAGCCCTATGATCTCCTCGAACGCGTTCTTCCACTCGGAGCCCTGCTGCTCCGTTATGCCACGGTGACGAGCCATGAACGACGTAAGGAAGTCCTTCATCGTACGCTCGTCCTCCGTGCCATATCTCGCTCCATCTAGATGCAAGGCCAAGAATCGGAGAATCAACTCTTGATCCTTCATCCTGGGAGAGGGCGGTCCGTACACCTCTCGCCAGTGACTGTTCTTTGCAAGTGCTCCTAGCAAGTCGTTCAGAGCACCTCCCCAGAGACTCCGCCGAACTTCATGTGCGGTAGCAGGGGTGCCGCCTGTATTCAACCGCTCGAAGAGGTGAAAGAGGGATCGGTCACCGCCCTCAGATTGATCTTGGCTAACAATGGTTGCATGTATGACAGCATCGTCGAAGCGTCGCCGATCGGTGGGCGGAAGGTCGGAATAGCTCTTGTCAGCGAAGTCTTTATTCACGACCTTACTGAGCCTGTAGTTAGCACTGCCTTTGAAGCTGCCATCGATGAAGGACTTAATCGTCCTAAGTCTCTGGCCACCATCAATCACAAAGCGCCTTTGAGTCTCGCGGTCGGTAGAGAGGAAAATACCAGGCACGGGCAGACCAAGTAGAAGAGATTCAATGAACCGATCTGCCTGCTTCTTACTCCAAATGTAGCCGCGCTGAAAATCGGGGATGAAGATGTCGCCCTCTGCGGCATCGGCACCCGACGACAAACGCTTATAGAGTGCATCTACCGGGAAATCTGTGCCGTAGAAGCGAATCTCATACCGCTCGATGCCAGGTATATCCTGCTCGGCGTCGCTTTCTTCCGCCTCGTCCAAGATATTGTCATCGATCTCTAGGTCGCTCTCGGATGGAAGCGTCTTCGCGGTCATCGACCAATCCCCTGAAATAGCCAGTTCATTCGCTCATGATAGCAACTCCGCCGATCTGGATATGTACAATCCGCCGATCCGCAGGGCACCCGCAGAGTTCTCCGCGAGCTGGCTCTCACAGGCCGGTTGCCGCACGTCCATTCCATTTATCCCGACGGACAGTCAGCCACTCACGGTGGAACACGGCCTTCCGAAGGAATCTTGGCCGCTCACCCCCTGTAGGACGCAGTCCCCTCAAGGATACTTCACGAACGAAATCCCGTTAAGGGGACTGCCGTAGGTATCAGGAGCCTTGCATCACGTACAACACTGCCTCCCTCACAGAAATTTGCGGTGCCACTCACCTTGGCGAACTTGCGAAGAATCAAGTCGGCCTCTGGGACAGTCAACAAGCTAAACATTCCGCCCAGGTGAAGTGACCCCGCGTTAGCGAGAAATTGAAGCTGACACCTATCCATGAAATACGGCGACCTCACATACCACGAAATCCGCGATACAGCCCACCAAGACTGCCTCGCCATCATCCCCACAGGATGCACCGAGCAGCAGGGACCGCACCTCCCTGTGGACTTCGATACTTGGTTCGCGGACCAAGTGTGCAACGCTGCGTCCGAAAATGCCGGTCGAAACTTCGGCGTTCAGTCTCTTGTACTTCCTGCCATTCCCTTCGGGCCCACGCCGGAGCACGAAAACTACGGGGCAGGCTACATAGACATTCCCGTCGATCTACACGACTCCCTCGTCCTGGCGACGTTGGCATCCCTCGACGAACAGGGATTCAGGAGGATTGTCGTTTGGCGCGGATGCGGAGGCCATGACCTACGGGAGACCGTGAAGAGATTTAACGAGACCTGTAACGGACGTTCGACAGCATTTCTCCCGGGACTCCCGTACCACGATGTTTGGTGTCGCATCGCCGATCCATCCGTACCAGGCGGTCACGCGGATAGCTTCACCACCTCTATCACGCTCCACCTGCGCCCCGAAGTTGTTCGCCGGGACAGGATCGTCGATCCCCACCACAAGCCCGTGGACTGGGAGGACCAAGACATCGACTTTGCAATCTACTCGTCCACAGGCGTTATCGGAGACCCGACACACGCCAGCGCCGAGCTCGGGGCCAAGCTATGGGAGGCAGTCGTTGACGAAGTTGCCGAGACGCTGCGGTCAATCGCCGAAGACTCTGGACCAATGAGCCCGGTCGATGAGGACAGACTCCACTTCCTTCAGCATTCCAACGGCTAGCCAACTCCCCCACTCGACACCGTCCCCCACCCATTCGGCCCTCGCCATCACCACACCCCATCCCCACCCACTGCGATACGATACGCCTCACCATGCCTGAACAACCCGCCAAGCTCTTACCCCTCCCCGAGAACTGGTCCCGCGCCCTCGCCGTCGCAGCCCATCCCGACGACCTCGAATACGGCGCCGCCAGCGCCATCGCCCGCTGGACCTCTCAGGGCAAGGAAGTCGGCTATCTCATGGTCACCAAAGGCGAGGCGGGCATCGATGGGATGCACCCCGACGAGACCGGCAGGCTCCGAGTGCAAGAGGAGATAAACAGCGCACGCGTCGTCGGAGTCGACTCCGTGGAGTTCCTAGATTACGCCGACGGCGTCGTCGAGAACGGCCTCCCCCTCCGCCGCGATATCGCCCGCGCCATCCGAAAGTTCAAACCCGACGTCCTGATCAGCGGCAACTACGAACTCACCTGGTCTAGCGGCAAGTTAAACATGGCCGACCACCGCGCCGTCGGAGTCGCCGTACTCGACGCCGCCCGGGACGCCGATAACCGTTGGATCTTTCCCGAACTCCTGGCCGAGGGCTACGAACCCTGGCACGGCGTCAAGACGGTCTTCATCGCCTCCGCCCCCAAGGTCACTCACTACGTCGACGTCACCGGCTTCATAGACAAGGGCATCGAATCACTCAAGGAGCACCGCGTCTACATCGACAACCTCTCGCAGTCATTCGACCCCGAAGACTTCCTCAGCTGGGGCGCCGCAGCCACCGGCGAACGGGCCGGCTGTGACTACGCCGTCGGCTTCGGCGTCATGGAGCTCTAACGGGCTCCATCGCCGGCCGGAACCCAGCCGCGCTCCTCACGCCAGTCCGGCGTGACGCCGTCGAACCGGCTCACCATGGACAGGCAACCGGACAGTCTGACCGGGGGATGTCTACGGATCAGCGTGACCTGGTGGCGACTGTCGGCGGGGCCAAGGCCTCCAGTTCAATTCCAGGCGGCGGCGTCCGCCAGACATTAGGCGTGCTTGGGAACCGTCGAGGCGAGACTTGGAGCCGTGCATGGAGTTGGGCGTCCGGAACTCAGTTTCCAGCCAGCCACGCCCGACGAAGGGTACGATTGAGCGTTGGACCGCCTCTCGAAACCCCCAGTGGGTCACGCTGTCGACCATCCGTGTTATCCGTTTGATCTCGCCTTCCGCAGACTCATCGCATGCGTCGCAGCCGCACACGGGAAAGAGTTCGGTACTCCACCGGCCAAAGCGCACGTGGAGCCCTGGGAAGTCCGAGAACGCCACCAATATAGGCGCGGCATCCGGGTCTCCGGGACTGAGCCTTACGGACGGACGTGCAAGGCTGAATGGTTTTTCTAGTTCTTCGTCCAAGCTATACCCCTCAGCCCGCACGACATCGAAAGCCGCCTCAAGCCCGAGGATCATATCCATCATGGCCGGATGCAGCGGCCTAAAGCGCTCCGCGTCGGTGACCCGGCTGTACGCCTCGAGCGGCGGCTCGTTGTCTCCCCATTTGCTTCCTGAAGACACTTCAGGATCTCCTATCGTGGTCATTAGCTCAATCCCAAGATCAGGGCCGCAGACGCATCACCCATAACGTTGAAAGTCGACGTGACTGATGGCTAATTGGTGATATTTAACCTTAGTCACCAGCCGGAACCCACCCGCGCTCCTGCCGCCAGTCCGGCTTGACGTCTGCGAATCGGCTCAGCCGAAGACCGCTTATGTCGACGCTCGACTCGCCGTGGAGCACCAGCTCGCTGACAACCTTGCCCGTGGCCGGCGCGATGCCGAATCCATGGGCCGACGCGGTGACAACCACATAGTTGCCCGGCCTGTCCGGGATGTCGATGACAGGCAAATAGTCGGGGACCTGCTCCACCACGCCGGCCCAGCTTCGGATTACCGGCACGTCTGCCGCTCCCGGAATCAGCTCGGCCAGCCGCCGCGCGATGTTCCTTATAAGGGGGGTGTTGGGCTTGTCGGGATCACCGGTCAGGCCCACGTCGGTCCATTCGTGGGGTCCTCCGCCAAAAAGCAGATTGCCCCTCGCGGCCTGGCGGCCGTAGAGTCCATTCCCCACAAGGGCGATATCGAATAGCGGCGGCAATGGGGCGGTCGCCAGTATCTCCACCCTTGCAGGGGCCACCGGAACGTGGACGCCCACCATCTCCGCCAACAGCCCGGTCTGGGGCCCGGCGGCGCCGACCACCACCTCGGCCTTGATGGCTCCGGCGGTCGTCTCCACCGAAGAGACCCTTCCGCCGACGACTTTGATGTCCGTGACGGCGGTGTTCTGGTAAAGCCTGCCCCCCAGGTCTTGAAAAGCCCATGCAAACGCCTGGACCGTCCGTTGAGGATTGGCGTGGCCGGCATCGGGGGAAAACATCCCGCCGAGTATCTTTTCAGATATCCCGGGAATCATGTCCCGTACCTCCGAAGGGTCGATCAGGCCTACATCTACGCCGTGGCGAAGCCCATGATCCCGTTCCGTGAAGAGGTCGCCCATCTCCTCTTCAGACACGGCGACCTGGACCCTGCCCTGCTGAGTGAACTCGGTTGGATAGCCCAGTTCATCGTCCAGCGTCTCCCATAACCTGACTGACTCTACGCCCAACGGTATCAGCGGCGGCTCGTCAACCCGCTCGCTGATCATCCCGCCGTTGCGCCCCGAGGCCTCGCCTCCCACGACTCCCTTCTCGACAACCACAACATCCTTGCCCGCCCTGGCGAGGAACCAGGCCGAACTCAGGCCGGAAACGCCGCCTCCGATAACCACTACGTCTGCGCTGTCGATAGGCATCATGCCACTCCGATGATCAGGGCCGATTCGTCCCATCTACCCCAGCACTTTGTAAATAGGGCTGAACCACTTGGGCCAGTCTGTGCGCATCTGCTCCGTCTCGTCCTGGGGCCACATGACCTTCAGCGGCAGTGGTCGTACAGGCGGACGGTAAGACATCAAGGGTACTTCGGCAATGTCGGTACGGGACTCCTCGGCTAGCAGCAGAGACACCTGTTCGCGGCAAAGTCGCCCTTGGCAGTGACCCGTCCCGGCCCTTGTGAGACGCTTGACCTGGTTTGGGTTGACCGGGCCATCCTCCAACTGGGTCCGGAGGCTCCGACGGCTCATCGGTTCCGATGTCCAATTCAGATAGCGCGGAGGCTGCAGGCCGATGAGCTCGGCACACGTAACCTCCTCGCACCGGCAGGCGAAGATGTCCGGCCCACCGGCGTTGACGAGGGACTCCAGCCACTTCTTCCAGCCCGTGTGTACCTCAGCCGGTGTCGCGGTGACGGCCGCGGACTGGATGTCAGACCTCCGGGCACGGGCCTCCACGTTGTCGATAGCGCCCAGCGACTCGGCGGCGGCGATTCCGGCAAGACGACCCTGATTCCGTGCAATCTCGGGGTCCACGATCATTCCGTCGTGGAACCCGGCGGCGTCGCCCGCGACGAACACGTTATCGACGCTGGTCCGCATCCGGTCGTCGTGGTCCGGCACGTACCCGCCAAGCTCGGACCTGAAGGAAAGGTCGCAGCCCAGGAGACTGAGAAGCTCTATGTTGGGCGCCAGGCCGATGGCGAGGCACACGGTGTCGGCGGCGATGACCTTTTCAGAGCCGGCAACCGGCTCGTTATTCTCGTCGATCTCGACCAGCACGACGGACTCGATATCGTCGGCCTTGCCGATGGCTTCCTTAACGGTGTGGGATGTGTATAGCGCTACGCCCTCGCCCTGCAACCATGTCATCAGGGCCGCGTCGCCGCCTGCGGAGGAGGACACGTCCACGATAGCGGCTACCTCTACGCCGCTATCCAGCGCCATCCTGGCGGTGTTGAGGCCCAGGTTGCCGGCGCCAATGACCACCATGCGCTGCGAGGTCAAAGCCTGGTATCGACTCATCAACGAGTAAGCGCCGTTGGCCCCCATAGCGCCCGCCATGTTCCACCCGGCAAAGGACATGCCCAAATCCCGGGAGCCGGCTGCCACGATGAGCCGGTCGTACTTCATCACCCACGACCGCTCTTGGTCGGCCAGGCCGAGTTGCGGGCCGTCGAGGAGCTTGCTGGTTTCGGCATTGCGAAAGGCGCCCCACACACACGTCCCAAGCCGGACGTCGACGCCGGCTTCTACCGCCTCAGCCAGATCCTCATTAGCCGCAACCACCCTCTCCAGCATCGCGGCCCTGTCGGAAAGCGCGCCCTCGATCCGACGACCGAAGAACTGGGGTACGTCCAGTCCCATCATCGACATGCCAATGGGGTTTTCGTCGATGAGCGTGACCTGCACTCCGGCCTTCGCCGCTTCAATCGCGGCGGCCGTCCCCGACACCCCCGCGCCCACAACCACCAGTGGTTTCGATTCCATGTGAGGTCCCTCTTGCCGATCCGGAGGCTTGTCCTAAAACAACTGGTTGTGATCGCGCCGCAGATTCAATTCGTAGTGGCGGGTTTCAAGAGCCTGTTTCAAAAGTCTCCTCTCAAGAATCGCGCCGCACATGGCGCGACGATTTGCAACGTCTTCCTTCTTATCAACACGTAATACGGCGCCAAACCCCGTCATTCCCGTGAAAACGGGAATCTGGAGGCACTGGCCCCCATAGGTTTCGAGTTTATGAAACAGGCTCTTCAAACCCGCCTTCGGCCTCGCCAATCGGCACAGTTGGCAGCACCCTCATACCAATTTGTCTTGATCCGGCTTCCCATCAACACCTAATACGGCGCCAAATCCCGTCATTCCCGTGAAAACGGGAATCTGGAGGCACTGGTCCCCATAGGTTTCGAGTCTATGAAACACCCTCTTCAATCCCGCCTTCGGCCTCGCCAATCGGCACAGTTGGCAGCACCCTCATACCAATTTGTCTTGATCCGGCTTCCCATCAACACGTAATACGGCGCCAAATCCCGTCATTCCCGTGAAAACGGGAATCTAAAGGCGGGTGTTCCCAGAGGTTTCGAGTTTGTGAAACACCCTCTTCAAATCCGCTCGCCAATCGGCATAGTTGGCAGCATCCTCATACTAATTTGTCTTGATCCGGCTTCCCAACAACACGTAATACGGCGCCAAATCCCGTCATTCCCGTGAGAACGGGAATCTGGAGGCACTGGCCCCATAGGTTTCGAGTCTATGAAACACCCTCTTCAAACCCGCGTTCGGCCTCGCCAATCGGCACAGTTGTCAGCATCCTCATACTAGTTTGTCTTGATCCGGCTTCCCATCAACACGTAATGCGGCGCCAAATCCCGTCATTCCCGTGAAAACGGGAATCTGGAGGTACTGGTCCCCATAGGTTTCGAGTTTATGAAACAGGCTCTTGAAACCGACCCCTACGGCGCCGCATAGCTGAATCGAATCAGCTTTACATCACACGTGCCTGGACGAGTATGGACTACGCGCAGAGTGGCCTACGCAACTTTTCGCGGCGATGAGATCCGGTCCGGCAGGGCGCCGCGCACCGCCCTTATGTAGTCGACGCCAAATCCACAGCATGTGCCGATTACCTGGGCGCCCATTCCGACCCATCTGGCGGATTCCCGCGTCAACTCCTCTGCGCTTTCTTCGTTGGCAACGCCACTGTCCTGCCAGGTCTGGAGGTAGTCGTCTCTGCCCGCATCCGGATAGGCGACAATGGGGCCAGTCCATTGGTCGACGATGACCTGAATCGCCGCCGTGGTTACGTCTAACCTGGCGTGGAAAACGCCAATAACGTCGGGTTTCAGCAGCGCGATCTCGCCGATGCCTTCGCCCAGAGTCATATCATGGTCGACCGCCCGCCAGTTCGAAGTCCACAACGGCACCGCCACACCGCCGCCATAGAGACGTTCGTCACCCATACTCATCAAGACCGTCTGCCCGTCAGGCGCCATTGAGGCCGTAAATGCCACCCACACCGGCAGTCCCGTGGCCTTGGCCGACTCAAAGGTAATAATCCTGGACTCGTTGTCCGCCCACATGTTCTCGATCAAGATAAAGTCCACCCCGGATTCGGCCAGAATCCCTGCCTGCTCGTCGGTGTAGGCCCTTAACTCCTCCGTCGAGAGGCTGGCGCCATATCCGTAGCCAGTGCCGCCCGAGAGCGACCCGGTCCTTTGGTCGCGTATAGGCATTCGGCACGAGATAGAGCCGGCGATGAACACCGCCCTGTCGCCGGCGGCCCGGTCTCTGGCCTCCAGCGCCGCATCGACGGCCCGCGTATTTATCTCCCTTACCATGTCGCCGTAGCCGGACGCCTCCAGAGCAGGTCGCACGGTGTTGAAGGTGTTGGTGGTTATGATGTCGGCCCCCGCCCGGATGTAACGCTCGTGCATCTGCCGTACCGTTGCCGCGTGCGTGTAGTTGCCGGGGCCGGCCCACGAGGCCGGGTGCATGGGCACGCCCATTGCCTGGAGTTCCGTTCCGATAGCCCCGTCCAGGATGATCACTTCGCCGTTGTCCATGCGGTTCTTCAACTGCTCATAGTTGGCCATGATCAGACCCTCCGTTAAGGCTCAGCGCCTTAACCGAAATTCCCCGTATACAGTTGCCTCGATCCAGACAACGCATGAAACGAGAAGAGAGCCAAGTTAGTCTCTCTTAAGAACATCGTCAACCGAAAAATCATGCAATTTCGGCCGCATTTACAAACTCGTCGTCGTCAAATCTCGCGGGGTGAACTGAAAGGGCCCGGCCAGGTCGGGCATATCACCCTTTTTCGCAAGGTCCGGGGGGCCTCACAGACCTTGCCGGTTGCCCCCTTGTAGCCGCTACCCGTTGATTGTGTCTCAAGCACCACGAATCCCACTCCGGTCAGAATATCCATATACTCCCTGAGTTCGTCGAACCAACGCTTGCACCAACGTTCAACATCTCGGTGGAGGCCACGAGGAGGAACCACCATTTCGATCACCGACTTGAACGTCGAATGGTACGGTTCGCGGTTGGAGACATAAGGCACACGGCGGTCCCTCACGATGGTCGACAAAGGTAGTCTGCTCAGTTTCATCGCCCGACGCCATACCGTAGGCCGCGAGGACGTGGCGACGGACGCACTATCTTTCATCCTGTCCCGCTCGAACTCCGCCAAACGGGCGCTATCCGACCTCCTGGGGGACGACCGCGGGCCCTTGCAGGTCGCGGCAGCGCGGCCGTGGGGGGCGGATGCCCTTGGAGCTATACCAGATCTGGCATGCTTCGACGAGGATGACAACCTGGTCGCCCTGATCGAGTCCAAGTTCTGGGCGCCACTGACCCATCACCAGCCCGTCACCTACTGGGAAAGACTTCCGGTTGACAGACCGGCCGTGCTTCTGTTCCTGGCGCCGGACTATCGCATCGACTCAGGGTCGTTGTGGGACAGCCTGATTGAACGGCTGAACAGCGCGGGCCACGAATTGGGTCCTGCCGACAGGCGCGAAAGTCTGCTAACGGCGTCAGCCAAAGTTGGCCAACAGCGCCTGATACTCACAAGTTGGAACTTGCTGCTTGAAAAGATGGCACTGAGGGCGAAGGATGACGGCGATGATCAAGCGTGCTTCGAAATTGCCGAACTGCAAGGGCTTGCCGCCGACGTAACAGCTGCGGAAAACCCGCGACGTAATGAAAACCTGAAGCTCTTGATCGCGGAAGCGGTGAAGCGCGTCGAACAATCGGATTGGGCCAATTCCGATGGACTCACAGTAGGACAGGGATTTGAGTTCTACGGAAGGTATCTTCGTCTTGCCGGGGCGTCCGCCTGGTTAGGAATCGATTTCAAGGCCGTTAAGCAGATGCCGGAAAAACCGGTTTGGCTGGCGTTCTACAACGATCCCAACGCTGCCGTAATTCGGGAAACGGTGCGCAGCCGTTTGGGAGACCTGGCCGAGCCGGGATTCGTCTGGGGTAGCGGTTACACATGTGTACCGATCGCCGTGCCGGCCGGCGCTGACACCGGCGCAACCCTCGACGCCATAGTTGCCGAGGTGGAACGTATCGCCAAGCTAATTGACCCCGATGGCCCGACCTACCGGGAAGCGCGTTGATCACAGACGGTGACCGCCCGATGGTTTAGCCGGGGTCAGACCACTACCTTGGGAGTCGGGGAAGGGATGTGCCTTGATTAGAGTGGTGAATTGGAACATCGGCACGATGCATGAGCCGTGGCGGGAGTTGGTTGAACTGGGCGCCGATGTGGCCCTGTTGCAAGAAGTGGGCACCATTCCTGAGGACGTGCGCAACCGGGTGGAGCTTAGCCCTCACGTGCCTTGGCTCAGCCATGATCCAACCACTGGCTATCCGCACTATGACCGATGGCCCATGGTGGTGAGGCTGACCGATCGAGTGAGGGTCGAATGGTTCCGGCAGATCGGCCCGACTGGGGTGGCTACGGAACGCCCACGGGATGTGGCGGTGAGCGGCATTGGAAATATGGACGTGGCTCTAGTGATCCCTAAGGAGGGCCCCGAACCACTTATCGCGGCTTCGATGTATGCCCGCTGGTTTAGCCCTCATCCCGCCGCGGATGGAGATTGGATCTATTCCGATGCCTCAGCTCACCGCATCATCTCTGACCTATCAGCGTTCATCGGCTACTACGATTGCCCGGAAAAGCATCGGATACTGGCGGCCGGGGACCTGAACATGTCGTTCCAGAGCACCGACCCATTCGATCATCGGGCGCAGACTGTTCGGGACCGATTCCAGGCCATGGGGTTGGATTACCTGGGGCCGCAACACCCCGCTGGTCGCAGGGCCGACCCCATACCTGCGCACTCGAACGAGGAGTCCCTGGATGTGCCTACGTATTACCACAAGCCGTCGAACACCCCTACCGGAGCCTATGCCCAGCTTGACCACGTGTTCGTCTCTCGAGGATTTCACAAAGAAGTTCAAGCGAAGGCCTTGAACGAAGTGGAGGAATGGGGTCCCAGCGACCACTGTCGGATCTATATAGATGTTGGAGACCCCCTTCGGATTCACGATGTGATCGAGTCACAATGACGGCGCGGCATTAGGCCGCGACGCTGCTAGAGAGAGGCTACAACTGCAGCTCGGCAGCAGGCTTTACTTCCAGTGTTGCAATATTCTGTCGGCCGCCTGCGCGAGGCTCAGATGCGTCGTATCAAGCGTCAGCGTATCCCCCAAACCCTCCGGGGTCGTGAAGTGACCTGAATCAAGGATTCGATTGAACACATCAACCGAAGTCATCTTTCGGAAGCGAGTCCTCTCCGGCATTGATAAGCGGCGATCGTTTTCCGCCTTTTCGCACACAAGGTGGACGAAACGGACGGCGCCGCCCTTCTCAACCACGTGGTCTCGGACGTTTGGGACCATGTCGTCGGGCAAGGACCGCTCAAAGACGAAGGTGGTGACAAGTCCCGGGAGGCCGTCGGCGACGACCTGTTCGATCACCATGGGCCAAATCCGATCGCGCAGCCGAATGAAGCCCTGGCCATCGAAGCCAAAGACCGGCTCCAGCATGTCCGCGAGCAGGTGAATGTGAAACAGCTTGTAGCCGGGTCTAAGACGCGTCAACGCCCTGGCAACCGCCAGTTTTCCTACGCCCGGGAGACCGTAAATTACATACAGTTCCACGAAATTCCCTACTGAACCGCGCCGGTTGCTTTGGGTAGACACATGCGCGCGTACCCGCGGTCAAGTGGCCCTTACTTGATTGTGCGCCCGAAAACGAAATACTCTTTTCGTACGCTTTGGTTGCTGACACTGCCTGCTCTCGTGCCGACGACAATTCTGAAGGAGTGGACGGTACTACGAAATCGGATTTCTCGCTCCGATGCGACCCGCCGACCCAAGGGTACTTTTGTACGCGGGTGGTGCATCTCGATGGGTTACGCAATCGTTGCCCCTCAAAGGCGTAGACACACGCGTCAACGTGGGGCTGTTTGAGGGCTAGCGAAAGGGTTACTAACTAACTACCATACGTGGAGCAGTCACTTTACCAATCCTCTAGCTCTGGAGGCTAACCGGCATGGCGATAGATCGAGACCAGAAGTACCGGGAGATGGCCATTCGAAGTAAGTACAGCAGGCTGTACACGCACTTGCGTAGTCGCCCAACCCAGGGATGGAGGACCACCTTCAGGGAGATCGAGTCGATCCTGGGGTTCGAGTTGCCTGCCTCTGCGCGTCTTCATCGGCCATGGTGGGCAAATCAGAACGGAGGCAACGGCCACAGTCAGGCACTGGCCTGGAGTTTCGCCGGATGGGAGACAGCCGAGGTCGATATGGATGCCGAGACGCTGTTGCTCAGGCCGCGAAAACGTCCGCAGGCTGTTCGTACTCTCAGTCTTGATGAGGTATGGCCCGTACACAGTGCGGGGGGATGGCCAGAGGGCCTGAGTCTCAGGCGAGAGGACATGTACGAGGACAGGGTCTAGCCCGCCCATGTTCATTGACACAAACGTCCTCGTAATGTCCCGCATCCTCGAAGCCCCCGACCACGACATCGCTCGGGAGAGACTTGAACGCGCTTCCCGGGAGCCTGAACCGCTGAGGATAAGCCGCCAGGTAGTTCGTGAGTATCTGGCCGTAATCACTAGGCCACAGGTTTGGCCAATCTCCATCTCGCGCGAATTCGCGCTCGACGACGCGAAGAGATTGATCAGCAGCTTCGAGATATTGGAGGATGGCCCCGTGGTCACCGAGTCGTTGATCGCCCTGTGCAGTGAAGTTGTGGTAGGAGGACGGCAAATTCACGACGCCAACATTGTGGCGACCATGCTGGCCCATGGAGAACGCAGGCTGCTGACGTTCAACACGGCAGATTTTCGACGTTACGGAGACCGCATAGAGTTGGTGGATCGTTGATAAAAGGCAGGTCCTGATCCGTCATGCTAGGTCGCTCGCGGGCATTCCGGTATGGGACTACCCTTCACCGCCCTTCCCTGGCCCGCCGCATCGCATCTCCCACGAATTCGTAGTAGTCGGTATCCGCTCTATCGTCGGTGGCGCCGAGGTCCCCCATCTCACGAGAACTAGGTATCCAGGCCGCCGGATCGGGCAGCGGGCGCGCGGCGCAGGCCAGTTCCCAGAAGCCGAGGTTACGCACGGGACCGCGTGCGGCCTCGTAGTGGTCCAGGAATATGTCGGCGGCTTCTTTGATGCCTCTCAGGTACATATTCATCCTGAAGTAACCGACGTCCAGGGCGGGATCGCCGTAGGCCGCCGCGTCCCAGGCAAGCACTGCGGACACACGCCCGTCGAGCCACAGGATGTTGCCCTGCCAGTAGTCCATGTGAAGGAACACGGGCGGGACCTTGCGGATGTCGAATCGCAGTTCCCGGATGGCGCTGTAGATCGTCTCTGAAAGCGGATGTCCCGAACTCGCCTCGGGCCAGTGGCCCGTGAGGAAGTAGAGGCCAAGTTCGTTGCCGTCGTATATACCCTGCCGTTCACTGGCGTCCGGGCTGACATCGTGAATTCTGAGGAGAAGATCTGCCAGGTCTCTGGCCCACTGATCCGTATTGTCGGGATTCGCTATCTGCCGGCCCGGGACAAACGTTGTGGCAATTCCCGGTTCTCCGAGTAGTTCGCCGGTGGCGTCGAGGAGGACGGGTTCAGGGGCAGGGATACCGTGCCTCCGAGCGATCTGCAGTCCGTAATAATCCGCGGCTGCACGTTCTGGGTCGGGTTCGTCGGTCATCCGCTTGACGACGAAGCGGCGCCGTTGCCCACTGGAAGACACCGTGTCGAGGACGTGGACGGCGTTGGTAAACGCGGCCGTGGCCGGAGTGATGGAAAGGAGCCGGCTGCCAGGGGCGACAGTATCCATGACGAACCGCGCACGGGACAAGTCGAATCGCATGTCGGAAGTATCGAGTCCAGACATCAGATTTCTTCTACAGTTGCGGGGAGACTCGCCAATGAGGGTAGAGGTGTTCGGGGCGGACGGGCCGGACGCCGCTGAGCAGAGGTCTCGCGTTGCTGAGGTCGGTGTTGGTTCTTATGCGGCCACTACACCGCGGCTTCCACGACTAACCGCGGGAACCGCCGGAACTCGCGGCTATCGCCTCCACGACAAGCTCCCGATAGGCGTCGAGGCCGTCGGAGCAAGGCAGCCCGTCGGCCGGAAACCAGCCGATCTGGGTGTGTTCGTCCGGCGCGGCGTTTATCGGTTCGCCCTTCCACGCCGTCACGGCGAAGACCATAATCTCAGCCGGTTCAACCGGGTCATGGATCGTGCCCAGCAGATGGAACGCCTCAAGCTCGACCTGGAGCTCCTCCATGGCCTCACGGCGTAACGCATCCTCCGACGACTCTTCACCCTCGACGTGTCCTCCAAACAGGTCCCACACATCTGGATAAAACCGCATTTCCGGCGACCTCTTAACGAGCAGCACCTTACCGTCGCGTATCAACGCCCCAATCGCACACCGTGCGATGGGCGCTTGTCTTTCGCTGCCTGCGTCAGCCATGCTCTTAATATCCCGGGGTTCTACCGCGCCACCGCCGCGTCACGACCTCACTGGAGAGTTCGGAGGCACTACATGTCCCATGCAGTTTCGCAGCCCCTCCCACGGCAGTTCGCGCACGATGAGGCCCAATCGCTCACCACGTCATGAAACGGCGGGCACAAATAAAGAGACGCCCCCACGTGGGGGGCGTCGGCCCAACGATGCGATCGCTGGGGTGGTAGTACAATTGTGCTATTTCAACTTACATGATGTCAAGCGTTTTCGGGAGGGTCTGGAACCGAGCCTCTAATAAGAGGAGGGGCAATTCTCGTGATCGATCCTATGCAGAGGGTAGTTGTATACATCGATGGGTTCAATCTCTACTATGGCCTCAGGGCCAGGGGCTGGCAACGTTACTACTGGCTCGACCTCTGCCGCCTGTCCGACAACCTGCTGCGCCCGGGGCAGAGGTTGGTGGCAGTCAGATACTTCACTGCCCGGGTCTCACCTGAGTCACGCGACCCGGATAAGCCGATCCGGCAGATTGCGTACCTGGAGGCTCTCGATACTCTGCCGGACCTCTGCATCCACTATGGGTACTACCAGGCGAAGAGAAGAAGTTGTCACCAATGTGGAGCGACCTGGAAGACCTACGAGGAGAAGATGACCGACGTGAATATTGCGGTGGAGGTGCTCAGCGATGCCCAGAACGATGTGTTCGACACGGCCATCATCATTTCCGGCGATGGCGATCTGGCCAGCCCGGTGCAATCTGTCAGGGAACGTTACCCGGGCAAGCGGACGGTCATCGCTTTCCCGCCCAGGCGGCATTCGGCCGGTCTCCGCAGCGCGGCTACAACATCCTTCACCATAGGCCGAGATGCGTTCAGGGACAGCCAGCTCCCGGACCGGGTTGTCAGGAAAGATGGGTTCGTACTGACGCGGCCGTCGAGTTGGAGTTGAATCCGGCCCATGCGGCGCGGCATCCGCTGGCAGCGAGCTTAGCCGGGCCAAAGCGATCCGGAAGGTAGCACGTCGTACCGGCCCCCCAAGCGTACCACAGATAAACGTCCTTCCACCTCCCCCACCAACCCACCCCCCTACCCCGGCACATCCGTAGTCGGCGGCCTGACGTGGTGGTCCTTGCGGGAGGGGTACTGGCGGGCGTGGAACTCGTCGCCCCACTCGGCCAGCCTCGTCACCGCCTCCTCGAACAGTAGCTTCCCCTTCTCGACGGTCGCCAGGCCGGCGGACCCGCACACGCCCGTTTCCGTGTATGTGCTGGTCCAGTTCGTAACTGCCACAGGCCCGAATCCGAACAGGTCCACCGATTCGAACTTCGATTCCAGCGCCGTGGTCCATGTCCTGTGGCTTTCCACGAGGTCCTTTCTCACCATCGACTCGTCGATGCCCAGCGCAAGCGATGTTTCAACCTCACAGGCGTGCGCGCAGCCGCCGGGAAAGTCCGACTCCCGCCATTTGGCGTTGAAGTCTGGATCCGTCGTAACGAGCGACCACCAGCTAGTGAGCGACACGATCGCGTCGGTTTCGAGGATTACCCTTCGGGTGGCGAGATCAAGCGGCGGCACGTTGGAGCCGTGACCGTTCACCACGATCACCTTCTTGAATCCGTGGTAGACCACGCTCTTGAGAACATCCACGACGTAACGGATAAAAGTTTCGTGGTGGACCGTGACACTGCCCGGGAAGTCCATCACGTGGGTGGTGAAGCCGTACGGGATGACCGGCATCGCCACCAGCCGGTCGGGCCTCCGTCTTGCCGCCTCGTTGGCCACCGAGTCGGCAGTCCACAGGTCCATCTTTATCGGCAGGTGCGGCCCGTGCTGCTCGACCGTGCCCACCGGCAAAATCGGTATCAGGCCTTTCTCGACCGCCTCATTGACCTCAGGCCAGGTCAGGTTTTCGAATCTATGCGAATTGTTCACGTGTTTTAGCTCCGGAACTTTGGGTTGTCCATCAGGCGCGCACGCCGAGACACGATTATGAACCGTGGGCCCGCCGCGCGGGGTTTCCGATCGGGGTCGGGGATGCCGGACGGTGAGTACATGTCGCACCGATCCTACCCCCGGTGCATTGGTACGAAAACAACCGGTCAGACGGCCAGCCCCCCTTCGTCATACCGGACCCCGAGCCGGTACCCAGGGGACGGGCGCGGCAACCCACCGCACCCCATCCCCCAATCCCCCGCCACTCCCCCCTTGACCCCAACCCCCCAAACGCCGTAAATTAGAACATATGTGCGATTCAGGCCCCCAATCCAATACAGAAGACCAGCCACCAACCCTCGCCGAAATCGTCCGCGAGGTGACCGACAACGGCCGGACTATCATCAACTTCCTCCACGATGTCATGGACGGCAGGCTGGAAGGCTTCCAGCCTTGCCATCGCCTCGATGCCGCGCGCCAACTCGCCAAACTCGGCGACAAAAAGGCAATAGCCTTCTTGAAGTCCTTCTCCCGCGCGGCCATCGGACGCAAGCCCTCACGCTCCTCCGGCGAATCCGTTCCGAACGAAGAACTCGCCGAGATCGTCAACGAGGTAACCTCAGGCGGCAGGGACATCGTCCGATTCCTCGTAGACGCCATGCACGGCAACCTCGACGGCTTCAAGCCCTGCCACCGCATCTCAGCAGCCAAAGAACTCCTCCGGATCGGCTTCTACAACGTCCCTGTCGATATCGACGACGAAGATGACGAGAACGACGATCCCATATCTCAGGCACAGCTTGAAAACCAGACGCGCCACAACGCCAAACAGTACAACGATGACGACGACCCGTTCGACTTCGATAACTACGACCGTGAGGATTACATACGAGACAGGATGGGACACAGGGCCGAGGTCCACATCTTCGGCTGCGAAGAAGCCCGGGAAGTCGCTCTCCACACAGCCCGCGAATTCGGGCGCGAGTCACGCGCCGCAGGACACATCGGAGACTACGATTACTCCCCGATCGAAAACCCCGAGGACGACCCCTATGGCAAAGGTTGCTATGGGTACAGTGTCTTGCGCATCGGATTCCAGAACAACAATGTAATCAGAGCAATCAACAAAGCCGTGGCGGAATACCACAAGCGAAAATTCAAACACCTTATAGACGAAGACGGCAGTCTGACCGCCCGAGCGGACACGGTATCTCTAGATCCCCGTACCCTCCAGTACCTCGAACGCAGCCGCCACCTCCTGGCCGAAGAAAACGGCAAACCGCCTGTAGGCCCGGACTCTCCCTCATCTGTCACTCCCGAACACCCCCAAGACCCCCCTGTAGGGCCGGGTTTCAAACCCGCCCGCGGCCTCACGCACCCCTCAACCGAGCGTCATACTGACCCCTCTTCTTCTGTCATCCTGAGCGAAGCCGAAGGACCTCCCGGACGCCGTCGCCGCAGGAAAAAACCCCGGAAAATCCACCTCGGCCCATCCGACGAAGACCCGCCTGGCGACAGCCCGCGCCAACGCGGAGACCCCGGCGGCATCCGAATACCGCTCCGCAACGTGCTGTCAGTGTCAGTCAGCCCCCTATAACCGCGTCCCGGGAACCCCTGTCGGGGCGAGTTTCAAATCCGCCCTCGGTCCCGCGCGCCTCGGTGAAACAATCCCATCGCGACGCGTGTAGGACCCCCCCCAAACTGCTAGACTTCCCGAACGCGCCAGCCCCCATTTCGACCCCGGCCTGACCCGGCTTGCCGGAGGATCTGCGAGGAACTAATGAAGAGCAAAGCAGCCATTCACATGGAATACGGGCAACCGTTGGTAGTCGACGAGATCGAGATCCCCGATCCCGCCGCCGATCAGGTGCTCGTCAAGCTGTATTCCAGCGGTGTTTGCCACTCGCAGCTTCACCAGATGCACAACGCGGGAATGCCTCGGCCGATGCTGTTGGGCCACGAAGGGACCGGCGTCGTTGTGAAGACGGGCCGGGATGTGGACCACGTCGCAGAGGGTGACCTCGCCATCGTCACGTGGGTCCCGCGCCTGCCTATCAGCGGCAGGTGGTCGCCGCCGAACTCAGGCATCACATATCGCGAGGAGGAGCTCAACGCCACTACCTACACGTGGGGCGAGGATGCCCTCGTATGGGGCGGCTATGCCGTGAAGATCCCCGATGACTCCCCAAAGGACTTGAGCTGCATCGTCGGATGCGCAGTGTTGACCGGCGCCGGCGCGGTGCTGCACACGGCCAAGGTCCGGCCCCAGGACTCGGTTGCCATCTACGGCGTGGGTGGCGTCGGGATGTCAGCCCTCGCTATGGCTTCGATCCTCGAGGCCTACCCGCTGATCGCCGTGGACATCAGCGACGAGAAGCTGGAGTTCGCAAAGGAATTTGGCGCCACGCACACCGTAAACGCGATGGAGACCGATCCGATAGAGGCGATCACTGAGATCACTGGCGGAGGGGCCGACTTCGCATTCGACGCCATAGGTCTGCGTATAACGAACGAGCAGATCTTGCCGTCGACGCGGGGGGGTGGACCGGGCGCAGGCAACCACGGCGGAATGGCCGTGATGATCGGGATGCCAGGGCCCGAGAAGATGCAAATCGAGCCAGGGGACTTCTTCTACCACCAGAGGACCTACAGGTCGAGCCTGGGCGCGACCTACCCCGACCGTGATTTCAGCATGTACCTGCGCCTGCACGCGGAGGGGAAGTTCCCGCTCGACAAGTTGGTCACGACAAGGTACTCCCTCGACGACATCAACGAGGCCTGCAACTCCCTCGAGGCCGGCGAAATACAGGGCCGCGCCATCATCGAGTACAACTAGCTAGGGAACCTCTGAACAACTCCGTGTCCCAATCCGTTCGCCCTGAGCTTGTCGAAGGGTTCTGGCCTCCTCCCCCACGGGGGGGGGGATTAAGGAGGGGGGAACCTCCGCTCTGCCAAGCGCATCAGCAACTTGTTCAGAGGTTCCCTAGCTCTGGCCATTTCCGCCCCAACTTCTGATTCGCGCAACTCGCAGATGGGCGGCGAACGGCCGCGGTTCCGGTGACATCGGCATACGGGAAATTGGCCTCAGGCTGTACCCTTTGGGGGCTACCAACGCCCCCATTTATCCTGTGGTGAGAATCGATTAAACCCGTACTTCTGGACGAGGGCTGACTGTGCCAGTACAAACAAATGCCGCCCCGTCGGCCGCGAGCACGGAAACCTGCTGAACGAATGGCCCGCCATACCGAACCTGCCGTAAACAACTCACTGGGCACTCTGCTTCAAGGGATGCTGCCCCGCAGTCACGTGCGTTCCGAGAACACCCGCGCAATAGTCGGATTTCCCGGCCTCCGCCCCGACATCCTGATTACGGCGCCTGGTCGTTCGCCGGTCGTCATCGAGGCCGAATATCTGCCCGCGTCCACCGTCGAGGCAGATGCGAATTCTCGCCTCTGGCTGAAGGTTGCCTCAACCCGCCAACCTATCGAGGCGGTCATCGCCCTCCGGTATCCGGACGACATGGGCGACGCAGGGGACCTGCAGTCCGCCCTCAACATCGCCCGGCTCTCATACTGTGTCTTCACCCAGGAGACCAACGGCGTGAACCGATTCCCTGAGTCGGGATGGCTGGACGGATCCGTAGAGGACCTGGCCGACCTCGTCCGTCTGGTGTCCGTGCCGCAGCGCGCTGTAAACGAGGCGTCCGACATTCTGCAAGAGGGTATCGACTCTGCCGCGAAGGTCCTGGACGAACTGAATACGAGCCGACCCGGCATCACGATGGGGATAGCCCGATCGCTCGGGATGACCAACGTTCCCCAGACCCGCCGTATGGCGTGCGCCATCATCGCCAACGCACTGATCTTCCACGAGAGGATTGCCGGCATACATCCATCGGTGAAGGCCCTGGGGCAGGTGTGCGGCCCCGGAGCTGCAAACCCCAAGGGGGACACGCTTGAGGCCTGGGCAGAGATTTTGGCCGTAAACTACTGGCCTATCTTTGCCATTGCCATCGACATTCTTGAGCAGATGTCCTCCCGATACGCGGCCAAGATCCTGCGACGGCTGAAGGTCACCGCCGAGACGGTCGAAGCGACCGGCGTGAACAACGACCACGACCTGACGGGCCGTGTATTCCAGCGGCTCATTGCCGACCGCAAGTACCTCGCCACTTTCTACACGCTGCCGTCCTCGGCTGCTCTCCTGGCTCGGTTGGCAGTGGCCAGAATGAAGCACGTGGACTGGAGCAACGCCGCGACAATCGGCAAGTTGAAGGTTGCCGATTTCGCCTGCGGCACCGGCGCGCTGCTCTCGGCGGTGTACGAGCAGATAGCTGCCCGCCACGAGCGGGGCGGCGGCGACGCGGCCGCGCTACATCCCGTAATGATGGAGGAAGTTCTCTACGGCTGCGACGTGATGCCCTCGGCCATCCATATCACTGGCTCGACCCTCTCGGGTATGGAGCCGTCGGTGGGCTTCGAAAAGTCCCGCCTGTACACACTGGCCTACGGGCGACAGGTTGACCGCAGTGTGAAGATCGGTTCGCTGGAACTGTTGCAAGCCGAACAGACGATTGCGCTGTTCCACACCAGCGACCCTGGCAAGCGCACAAGCAGCTTTGGCGAAGAAACGACGGGGCAGATAGTCGCAGAGTTCCCCGACGAGGGCTTTGACCTGGTGATCATGAACCCGCCTTTCACGCGGGCCACGAATCACGAGGGAATCCACGCTGACATCACTAACCCTGCTTTTGCGGCCTTTGACTCGACACGAGAGGATCAGACGGAGATGGGACGCCGGATTAACCGGCTAGGGAAAAACACCTGCTACAACGGTAATGCCGGTATCTCCTCCGCATTTGCGGCGTTGGCGCATCGAAAGCTGAAGCCCGGGGGCGTGTTGGCCCTCGTCCTGCCCTTATCCGTCGCTTCCGGTCTGTCATGGCAGAGCCTTCGAAAAATGTTGGACAATGACTACGCGGACCTGACGGTATTGAGCATCGCGGCCAACGGCAGGGACATGTCGTTTTCGGCAGACACCGGCATGGCGGAGTGTTTGGTCATGGCCCGAAGACTCAAAGCGGGCGAAATACCGGGAACGCGGCCGCTCTTCTCGTCGCTCAGCCGCCGGCCGCAGGGATTTGCCCACGCGAGCTATCTTGCGGGCACACTCGTCGACGAAACTCACGTCAGGCAGATCGAGGATGGGCCGTATGGGGGCACGCAACTGAAGATCGGGGCCGAGGTGGCGAGCCAAATGATGACCACGCCGCGCCATTCGGATGGGGAGGCTTGGGGCGCGGTGCGCCTGGCAGACCATTCCCTGGCTCAGGCGTCCTATGCCCTGTCCCAGTCCAAATTGTGGCTTCCCGGCGCCCCATCCGCGGTAGAACTAAAGGTTGTGCCACTAAGCCAGGCAGGCCAACTTGGCATGGTCCACCGTGACATAACGGGACCGCCTCCCCGGGGGCCATTCTTCAAATTGGCCCACAGCCCGACGGCCACATACCCTTCACTGTGGAACCATGAGGCCTTGAAGGAAATTCGGATGGTCTGCGCCCCCGATTCCCAGTTGCTGGTAAGGCGGGGAATGGAGGCCAAGGCAGCGGACGTTTGGGCAACCGCTAGTCGAACTCACGTGAACCTCGACTTCACTTTTTCTTCCCAAGCCTTGGCAGTGGCGTTTACCGAGCGGGAATCAATAGGCGGCAGGGTGTGGCCCAACGCGATTTTTGCTGATAAGAGGTTCGACTATATATTCTCAGTGTGGGGTAACAGCACACTGGGGTTGTTGTGTCACTGGTGGCGCTCCAACCGTCAGCAGTCGAGCAAGGCGGGCATGACTATTCGTTCCGCAGAATCGCTGCCCGTACTGGACTTCCGCGCCCTTAGCGACGATCAATTACTCATGGCCGAGTCGATCTTCGACGAGTTCCGCGACAAAGAGCTACAACCCGCGTACCTGGCTGACGCCGACCCCAACCGTGCTTTGCTGGACCGCCGCGTCATCCGCGACCTCCTCGGCTTCGACGAGGACACCTACGTGGGTGTGCGCCGTCTGGCCGCCAAGTGGTGCGCCGAACCGTCGGTGCATGGCGGCAAGGCCCGGCCCAAAGACGCAAAATTCGCCGCATAGACTGGCCCGTGAGGACGGCTGAGGGTTGAGCGGCAGCGCGTTTCCTGCTTGACCGCACGCGGTTAATATGTGCCGGGCACAACCGCAGTTTGAGGAGCGACCGTTGACCGGAGTACGCGCAGACGAGAGCGTGCGCTACGAACCGCACGAGAACCCTCCCCCTCTAATAGCCGCCGGCGCCGGCCTTCAGGCCGCCATGATCATCGTGGCGCCGGTGGTGCTCACCGTGGTCATTGTGGCCCGGATTGCCGAACAGCCGGAGTCTTATCTGTCGTGGGCCGTCTTTGCGGCTCTGTTGATCAGCGGGATCACGACCGTTCTTCAGGCTGTCCGGGTCGGGCGGGTCGGCGCCGGACACGTGCTGATAATGGGCACGTCGGGGGCGTTCATCGCGGTCTGCGTCTCGGCGCTTGTGAATGGCGGCCCGGCCACGATGGCGAGCCTGATCATCGTGTCATCGCTGTTCCAGTTCGCGCTGGCATCGCGCCTCTCGCTGCTGCGACGGATATTTACGCCTGTCGTAACCGGCACGGTGATAATGCTGATAGCGGTCACGGTGATGCCGATAGTGTTCGACACATTGGTTGACGTGCCCGACGGTGCGCCGAGGGCAGCCGCTCCCGCAGCGGCGTTGGCTACCCTGATTACCGTTTCGGCGCTCGTCTTGCGCGGCCCGTCGGCATGGCGGCTGTGGTCGCCGCTCATCGGCATAGTAGTGGGGTGTTCGGTGGCCGCGGCCTTCGGCCTCTACGACGTGCAGTACATACTGGAAGCTCCCTGGTTCGGCGCTCCGGTGGGCTCATGGCCGGGAATCGACTTGACACCCGGCGTGGAGTTCTGGGCGCTCCTGCCGGCGTTCGTGGTGGTTACCCTGGTGGGCGCCATAGAAACCGTCGGCGACGGCGTGGCCATTCAACGGGTCTCTCAACGCAGACCGCGGGCGACCGACTTCCGGGTGGTACAGGGCGCCCTCAACGCCGACGGTGTGGGCAATCTGATTTCCGGCATCGCCGGGACGTTGCCCAACACGACCTACTCGTCGAGTGTCTCGCTTGCCGAGGTCACGGGAATCGCAGCGCGACGGGTTGGCATCGTGATTGGCGTCGTATTTGTGGCCATCGCGTTCTTCCCTAAAGTCTCGGCCCTTTTGATCGCCATTCCAGGTCCGGTGGCGGCCGCCTACATCACAGTTCTCATCGGGCTTCTCTTTGTGCAGGGAATGAAAATCATCATCCAGGACGGCGTCGATCACCGCAAAGCCGCCATCGTCGGTTTGGCTTTTTGGATCGGCACGGGCTTCCAGAACCAATGGATCTTTCCAAACCTGCTGGGAGATGGGTTTTTGGCGGTGCTCCTCGGCAACGGCATGACGGCAGGAGCTCTCGTCGCGATCATAATGATGGTGTTCGTCGAGATGACTGGCCCGCGGCGCAGACGCTTGGAGGTCGCGTTGGACAACCACGCCCTGCCAAGGATTGAAGAATTCCTGCGCGGGTTCGCTTCGAAGCGCGATTGGGATGGCTGATTCGACTGAACGTCTCGTCCTGGTGGGAGAGGAGACGCTGTCGAACCTGCTGACGGAAGCGGAAGAAGAGGATGAATCAGGCGGGGATCAAGCGCGCCGCCTGATCGTCATCGCCCGTCCAGACGGCCGCGGCGCCGAGTTGGAATTTATATCGGCGTCAGGTGGAGAAAACCTCGAGGACCAGCTGGCGTATCTGGGAGAAACGCCGGACATTTCGGACGGTCGGGAGATGTCTTTCCGTCTGTTACGTCACTACGCGTCGTCGGTGCGTCACCAGAAGTACCACGGCGTGGACATAGTCACGGTGAACGTCGAGGGCTAGCGCTGACACACCCTGACCATTCTCACCGCTCGAGGGTTATACAAAGTCGGGGTCGCTGACATCCGGCGCGTCGGAATTCGCATCGGTCTGTACACTGTGGAGGATGGCACCGCTTGGTTGAGATGGAGGATTGGTTAACGGCGGTTAATGCCGTATGAGGTGTACTAATGTCTGCGGAATTCGACCGAAACGAGTCCATACTGCTCGCCCTGTTGAGCAGACTCGATGGCTGGACGGTCAGGACCAAGATCGTAAAACTCTCGTACTTGATGGACAACGAGATGTTTGGCCAGGCGGGAGTCCGCGCCACCGAATTCGACTACAAATGGGACAATTACGGCCCAAATGACAGTTCGAATTCCATCGTGAAAACGCTCGACAGCCTGTCTGAACGAAAAGTAATCGAGTACTCCCGTACCACAAATGATCTTGGCGGATTGACCCATGAGTACAAGGTAGGTCCCCGAATAGCGCCGGATTTGCCGTTGACGGCGGACGATTGGGTTTTCGTCTATGTGACGATCAAAAAATGGGGCGGCATGACCGCCACCGCCCTGGCAACTGAATCAAAAACAACGCTGCCGTTTAAGAATGCAAAACAGGGCGACCGACTCAAGTTCATTCGCGACCCTGCCATTTTAGCCCGTCAACGGGCACTCATGGCGAAACATGGGGATTTCATAAGAGCCAGGGCAGCCGAAACTGAGACGTTAACCCTCGAAACCGCAGGGGTGCGATTAGACGACCTGCGGCTGTTCGATGCGTAGTGAAGTCCGACTGAGGCTGCAGGCCCGAGCGTTCTTTCAGAACGCTGACCGGTTAACCAGACGCGTACTTTATCAAGAGATAGACGCATTTCGTAACAATCCAACCCCGGACCATGAATGGGTCCCCGTTAGCGGGCCCGATAAGTTCGGCCGCATCCAGTACAACTACGCGCAGGGTCCTTGGCTAATTACGTTCGTGTTGCTGTCGTTCGTTCCCGATGATTCTGCATCCATCGTAGTCACGGGCATTATCCACGACCCGTAACGCACCGGGCCTGCTTCACGCTTCCAGCATGTCGATTAACGGTTGCAGGTTCTCGGGTCTGGCCTCGAAACCAACACCCAGGTCATGCACGATCTCGACGATGTGGTCGTTGAAGGGCGTTGGAACTCCCGCTTCCCTGCCCTTACGGGAGACGTAACCGTTCAGGTCGTCGATCTCGGTGCTGCGGCCCTTCAACACGTCCTGGCCGAACGACGGCCGCCCGCCCGCCACGTACCTCCCCGACTCCATGATTGCGGTCTCGGTTTCCTCCACGTTGCGTCCGTTTATCGCGTCGATCAGGCTGTCCGCCGTTACACCCATCACCGGCTGTAGGCTGTGGCCAAACGCCTGCGCCACCTGCGCCGTCTCGGCGCCCAGGTGAATGCTCACCCGCCGCGGCTCAGATGTAGTACGCACCTCGGCCGCCCACAGACCGGTCAGCCCGGCGATGGCGTTGTTCATATTGTTGATGATCAGCTTCGACCAGCGTTCGCCAATCAGATCAGTGGTTACTTCGGTGTTCTCGACGTGATTCATGATGGACGCCAGTTCGCCCGCCCGCTCGCTGTCGCTGCCGTCCAACTCACCAACCTTGAACCCGACCGGGTTGGAGTCCGTCCGCACCACCTTGCCGGGCTCGTAGCACCCAGCGCCAATCGTGATGACCGCGCCCATTGTGCGTTCAGCTCCTGCGACGGCCGCCACCCGTTCGTCGTTAATGCCGTTCTGGAAGTCGACCACCGTCCCGTCCTCGGCGAGGTACGGCATCATCAACATCGTCGACCACTCTGTATCACGCGCCTTGACGGCGACGAATACCCAGTCGAAGTGGACCGTCTCGAATTGGAGTTCGTGGATGTGGAGCGCAACGGGATGAGTGAGCAACTCTTCGCCGCGCCGTTCGACGATGAGACCATTCTCCTTGATCGCGACGACGTGTTCGGGCCATTGGTCCACGAGTGTCACGTCGAACCCCGCATGCGCGAGCATACCGCCCACATTTCCGCCAATCGCGCCGGCCCCGACGATTCCGATTTTCACAGTAGACCTGCCCTCGTCATCATTCATGTTGACCTTTCCCATCCTGACCGTGATGCCGCCTGTTCATTTGCCCATCGACGGGTCCGCGTTAACCTTCCAACATGTCGACTAGCGGTTGCAGGTTCTCGGGTCTGGCCTTGAAACCGACTCCCAGGTCATGCACGATCTCTACAATGCGGTCGTTGAATGGCGTTGAGATACCGGCTTCCCTGCCTTTGCGGGAGACGTAGCCGTTCAGGTCGTCGATCTCGGTACTGCGGCCCTTCAACACGTCCTGGCCGAACGATGGTCGCCCACCCGCCACGTACCGCCCCGACTCCATGATTGCGGTCTCGGTTTCCTCCACGCTACGTCCGTTTATCGCGTCGATCAGGCTGTCCGCCGTCACGCCCATCACCGGCTGTAGGGTGTGGCCAAACGCCTGTGCCACCTGCGCCGTCTCGGCGCCCAGGTGAATGCTCACCCGCCTGGGCTCTGAAGTGGTCCGGACCTCGGCCGCCCCCAGTCCGGTCAGTCCGGCGATGGCGTTGTTCATATTGTTGATGATCAGCTTCGACCAGCGTTCGCCAATCAGATCAGTGGTCACTTCGGTGTTTTCGACGTGATTCATGATGGACGCCAGCTCGTGCGCCCGTTCGCTGTCGCTGCCGTCCAGCTCGCCGACCTTGAACCCGACCGGGTTGGAGTCTGTCCGCACCACCTTGCCGGGCTCGTAACACCCGGCGCCAATCGTGATGACCGCGCCCATTGTGCGTTCAGCTCCCGCGACGGCCGCCACCCGTTCGTCGTTAATGCCGTTCTGGAAGTCGACCACCGTCCCGCCCTCGGCGAGGTACGGCATCATCAACATCGTCGACCACTCTGTATCACGCGCCTTGACGGCGACGAATACCCAGTCGAAAGGGACCGTCTCGAATTGGAGTTCGTGGATGTGGAGCGCGACGGGATGAGTGAGCAACTCCTCGCTGCGCCGTTCGACGATGAGACCATTCTCCTTGATCGCGACGACGTGTTCGGGCCATTGGTCCACGAGCGTCACGTCGAACCCTGCATGGGCAAGCATGCCGCCAACATTTCCGCCAATCGCGCCGGCCCCGACGATTCCGATTCTCACAGAAGACCTGTCTTTGTCATCAGTCATGTTTAACGTTCCGATCTTATCGATAGCGTTTACCGCATCAGCGCGTTGACCGTTGCAGGTGACGGAACAAAGGGCTGGGTAGGCCGTCAGAATTACCAGCTTGGATTAGCAAAACGGGCCAAGAATAACTTGGCCCGCGTCTGCATGCCAACAACTGTTGATTATTGCCTGGCCCGGCCTATGCCGTATCCGCCGAGAAATGCTCCGATACCTATACCGCCGAGTTTGATCACCTCGACAAGGAGATCGTTTTTCTCCTTTACGGTTAGCAGGCTGGCAAATCCGACTACAGCGGCAAGCACAACAATGCCCACAACCGCATATATCCTGCGCGTGTCTCTGCGATCCGCCAGTTCGTTATCGTTGTCCTTGCCCGCGAGTTCAATCAGCCCAGAAATATGCTCGGGCGTAATCTTCTGGGCTATGGGATTTACCGAACCCACAGCCATCGCCATGAACTGCTCGACTTTGCCGCGATCCTCTTTGGGAATGGCTTCCAGGACCTCTGACGGTATAAGACCCTGGCTTGCCGGATCCCGCCCGGGTTCGTCACCGGACCGGCTATCTGGTTCAACTGGCTGAAGCGGTGATTCTGGTGGAGGTCTGTCTACCATATTGGCTTAAGTGAACGCGGGGAGGAACGGCGTGTCGATCCATGCGTTAGGCGCATCGCTCCGCGGCCTCGGCGAGCCCTGAACCCCCAGTCCTCAATCATTTCCGAAAATTTGGCGGAGATCATCATGGCCGCGAGTTGAGTGACTAGTTCATTGGCCTGTTGGTGTGTGATGTACCCGCGCCGCGTGGAGTCAGTGACCGCACCCAACGCCTCCCGAAAACCTCGCTCCAGAGATTCCGGCCTGTCGGTTGCGGCCAAAACATCGGCCAGCAGCGCCGACCAGTCCGCTTGGGAACTTTCGTCCGAAAGTTGAGTAGATTTGGTCTGTGTAACCATCGAATTCATAGTCCAGCTTACGGAATGGTGAAGTCTAGCAGAATCTTCCGTGCCCAATTCTTGTTGACAATTTTATGGTAAGCGATCAACACGTCGATTTAGTTGCGGTCGAATAGCGACCCGGCCAATCAACCGCCCTCGTCCACATTTACGCGGCGCTTGTAAATCTTGCGGGGTCGAGCGCCGTGACATCGTACTCGCTCGCGCCATCCACAATCATGTCCGCTATCCACTTGCCCGTGACCGGACCGAAGTGAATGCCTTCCGACCAGTGGCCCGTCGCCAGGTAGACGCGCTCCCACCCGGGTGCGGCCCCGACAAGCGGCACCCCGTCCTCCGGCATCGGCCTGAGGCAGGCGGTGTGGTCCACGACACCCGAAACGTCAATCCTGTCGGTGAGCCGAGCCGCGGCGGCCAGGATCTCGTGGCGCGCTTCGCTAGTGGGCGTCACGTCGAAACCCGCTTCTTCCCTGGTGGACCCGACGATCGTCCCGGTGAGGCGCTTGGGCAGGACCACCCCGCCCTTCACAATCGCTCCAAAACTGACGGGAGTTTCTCCGTCTTTCGCCGGAGCCAGGTAGAGCAGTTGTCCTTTTTGCGGTCTTACCGGCACCGGGGAGCCTAGCCACGCGCCCGCTTCGCCCGCCCACGGCCCGCTTGCGATAACTACGTGACCAGCGCGTATTTCAGAGCCATCGTCGAGTTTCACCCCTGCCGCGCGGCGTCCGTTCTCGGCCAACAGTCCGGTCACGCGCCCTTGCACAACCCGCGCTCCGCCTTTCTCAGCAGCGGCCCACACCGATGTGGTGAATCTGTACGCATCCACAGTCGGTTCGAAATCGCACTCGATCGCCGCGGCGATATCTGCCGTCAACCAATTGGTGAGTGACTTCGCCTCCGCAGATTCCACCCACCTCGCCTCGAAGCCCTCCGCCCGGCGTTTCGACTGCCAATCCGCCAACACCTCGACATCCTCTTCATTGATTGCGATGCGCAGGTGGGGCCGTTTGTCGTATCCGTGATCGATCCCGGTAACTTCCGGGAGTGAAACAGCCAATTCCGCGTGCAGGTCGAGCGTTGCCGGAGACAGCGCAAGCAGGCCCGGGTCGCAACTGCCGGAGTAGGGAGTTAAAATTCCGGCCGCCTTGCCGCTGGCGCCGGAAGCTACCCCGTTCATCTCGACGACCGACG
Source organism: Dehalococcoidia bacterium (assembly GCA_965262065.1). Classification (GTDB taxonomy): domain Bacteria; phylum Chloroflexota; class Dehalococcoidia; order Lucifugimonadales; family Lucifugimonadaceae. Next base: position 829,294 of record OZ253497.1, read on the forward strand.
CGCTCACCCCGCGGCGGGAAAGGTACAGGGCGGTTGCGCAGCCAATCACTCCGCCGCCAACGATCACAACGTCAGTCGAGTTATTCACCGCGAACCTCTAAACGGCAGCGCCGAAATTTGGGCCAATTAAATGACACTCGGCGCGGCTTCACGACGAATCCGGCTCGAACTCAGTCCTGGGTGCGGGCAAGCATGGCTGCTTCGTAAACCCCGAATCGCGAGGCCATGCGACTGTTTACGAACGCCAAGGCGTCCTTTATCGCAAAAATTACGGCGCCCCGGACTCCTGCCCGATGCTTGTGGACTGCCAGCGACGGGTTGACCGTAATCTGTTTCAGTATCGTGAGATCGCATGACTGGACGAGGTGGCGGAATGAGCGCGGCGAATAGAAGTTCACATGTCCGCCGGGGCTGCGATTGAAGTCCCAACCGAGCCAGAGAGTGTCTTCCAGCGGGACCTGCAGCACCACGTTGCGGGCGACCCTTGCCGCTTCGCGGATCATGCGGCGAGGGTTGTCGAGGTGTTCCGCCACGTGATTCAACATCGCCAGGTCAAACTCCCGGTCTTCATACGGGACGGTCTCGCCGTCGAATGCCGATGCGCTTAAGAGGCCGGGGATGTGGCGGTCCGCCAGTTGGTCGATGGCTGCCTGCGACACGTCGATGGCACGGTAGGACTTGCCGAAGCCCCGGGCAGCGAGCTCAACAAGCATCGCTCCGTCTCCCGCGCCGATCTCGATGATCGAGTCGTGGGGAACGTGGTTTGCCAGCCGGACAACGCTGTCGACCTTGCCGCGGGCGGCCAGCCGGCGGCGCAACGGGATACCGGGGTCCTCGTAGACCTTGTCGTAAAACGACCTTGCGTCAAGCATGGCAAATGCGCCCGTGGAAAAAAACCTGTCGATTCAGCGTCCGCCCAATCCTAGCACCCAAACCCACCCCTCTCGATGGGAGCGTAGGTAAATCCCGTCCAGGAATCGAGACCTTCGCAAAGCTCAGCCGAGGCCGGTTCCGTCTGCCTCCGTGAAATAAAAAAATAGTGTCTCTCGGCGGAGAACTGACAGAACGAACGAGAACCGGGGACGGCAAAGGCGAGTATGGTTTGCCCACGCGTGAGGCTACGGGTGGTGGCTCTAAGTGCCATTGCCCGCAACATGCGGTGGCAGGGCGTTCAGGATGATCTCATCCTTCCGTTTTGTTAGCCGTTCCACCACCTCGAGGGGTTCACAGCCCATAGACCCCGCCAGACCTGAAAGTTCCGTTTCGGGTTGAATACCGGAAAGTCGTGCCACGAGGTCCCAACTTGGTTCGAAGTGGTTTTTCGGCGTCGCCCTTGATTCGACGGACATGTCTGAACGGTCGAAAATCATGGTCATGTAGTCACCGATGCGCGCGCCGACGTGCTCCGCAGCGGATCGAGTTGAACCCAAAGACGGGCCCAAAAATGACGATTCCGGAAACGTTATCGTCACTGTATGGCTCTCAGGCCCGGCAAAAACGAGATGATCCTTTACGGCTACATTCAGCCAGTATCCGACGGCCGAAGGCAAGTTTCTGCCGCTACCCCTCAAGACGTTTCGGTCCACTTCTATCAGCAGCGAAACCCTTCTGGGCCCGAGACAAAACACCCCAGGAGAGTTGCCAGGAGAATGCCGTGCGTACGAGTACGGTTCTTCATCCCTGCGTATCCGCATCCGGCCATTTTCTGTTACGAACATTGCTGCGTTGCAATAAGCCCTCGTAGAGGCTTCGACGATGCCGAAATCCTCATTCATGCGGTCGACCACTTCTTTGACACGCATCGGCTTGCCGTGTTTCTCCAAAAGCTGACGAATCGACTGCGCGATCCCCAAGTAAACCGGGCGTCCCCAGGATGCAAGCGCCCACTCCAGTCTGCTCGCCCTAACGATCCTTGGGTCCGCTGACAGCGCATTCACTGCCGAGTTTCTCGTCCGCTCCTCGCTGATGTGGTCCATAAGCGTTTTGACAGTGGCCGGCTTGCCAATATCGGCCAGGGCGAAGGTCAACCTGTCGGATATGGAACCCTTCCACCGCACGAGTTGCCCGTTGATGCTTCGTATCGAGCCGTCCCGGGTAAGCCACCCCTCATGTAGAGAACGTTCGAGCCCCCATTTGCTCAGAAGTTCGGAGGCAAGGTCGCGATCTATGCGGCCATATTCATCCGCCGTGCCTTTGATCGCGGCTGTCGGATCCCGGCCGACTTCGGACGACAACACGCGCCACTCATTGTCCGGTTCATAGGGTCCGGCGAATCGGAGCAGCAACGATCCATAGCGGGTATCGCCGTCTTCCGTCGTAAGCATTGGATCCAGATCGGACGCGGGGATGGCAACACCAATCCGACGTCTTAGAGAATGCATGCGCCACCGGACAGGCAGACCGTCCGGAGTCTCCACGAACTCAGAAAATTTGCGGTGCAACCGGCTTCCAAGTTGGCGGACCCGCTCGCGGGTAATTCCGAAGTCGTCTGCCAACTCCTGGAGGGTCAGTCCCCCTCCCATATCGGCGATACGGAAATTGAAGATGCGCCTGTCGCGGGCGGGCAATTGATCAACCCAGACGTCGATGATGGCGTAGGGGTGCTGCGGTGCTGCGGAGAAACGTCGGAGTTCAAGTTGGGCAAAGTCTCGCCACTCTTCATCCTCTACATCCCCGTTGACCACATACGAAATCGCTTCGCCGATGGTGGATGCGTCGGTTTCAGCCATTGCCCAGGCGGCGAATCTCTCAACGCTGCGGGCAGGTTCTGAATTCGAATCCATTACGTGAGGCGGCAGGTCATAAGGTATTGGCAACCCCTCAGTTTTTTCCTGCAACGATTCAAACGAACTCGACGCATGTGATTCGGGAGTGAGCTCTGGATACAACATGCTGAACTCTGTTCTTGCCCAGTATCGGCCGTGCGTTATGCCCGCGGGCGCGCCAGTCTTAGGTCTGCCCCTTTATGACGGGTACTGACTCCATGGCTTTTGCCCCTTCCTCCTCCCGGCCCACAAGGGCCATCGGAAACAACGGCGCAAAATCGTCCGGGCCAGCGGGTTGAATCGTGCCGGGACGAAGCGCGGGATCGACCGGCCGTTCGAGATCGGCCTGAACGTTGTACCGATGATTCGGTATTTCGCCCTCTGCAAGAAGGATTTTGGCAGGTTTACTCACGAGCACTTTCCATGAAAATTCGTGCCGCGCGATCCGAGTGGGTTGTCCAGCCACGAACTCAGACCCAGGATGCCGAAATAATACCCCAAAAAGCACAATTTTCAAATGTGCGCCGGGGGACATTCTAACGAAGAGCCATCAATTGGCAGCGCGTGGTGTTGACCGATGTGTCCGCGCAATGACAACTTCATGCAGTCTTTCTACCGGTCCCCTCCGAGTCTCGTCTTTCTCAGAGACCAAGCGTAAATCACTCGGCTTTTCGGTCCCGAATGCCGCCCTGTAGCCGCGATAGGCCATGGGTGAAGAATCCAGTGAGACCCCCATGGGCATGCGCTCCGGGAACAGAGTTGTCGAGCCGGAAAACCACAGGGCTATGGCCCACTGATGCCTGGGGAGGCATGGAGCCCCTGGCGAGAATCGAACTCGCGACTCGCGGTTTAGGAAACCGCTGCTCTATCCTCTGAGCTACAGGGGCCTATCCCCATGATATTAAATTTCGCCGCCCCTCATTGGGTGCACCTCCAGACAACCTCATCACCAATGGCGACGCGGCGGATCAAGCCCGGCGAACGACCTTTGGGGCCTGATATTCACCACCACACACGATCATAGTGTCGCCTGGAGTTTGGTGGCTATGAGCCTACCTTGCCCATCACAATCGTTTATGAAACGACGCCATAGTAGGAATTGCAACGACAGCCGTGACCCGAACGCCCGAAGGGCTCTGGATGGGGTTGGTGGAGACAGGGAGACTCGGACTTGAATATGAAATAGTGGCATTTTGCCGGACGTTCCCACACTCGTTACCACAACATCAACTTCTTCCACAGCAGGCCGTGGTACCCCATGGGAGTGAGATCCGGTGACCTCTAGAGGTCACGATGGGTCAGGGCGTCTCATTTTGAGTCTCCTCGGGAGGACCCCATTGGACTGAATTGCGAACCTTGGAAGCACCGCTGCCGCGCAAGTGAACACACACTCTTGCTGGAAAAATCAGCTCGAACGGCTGGATCGTCAAGAGAGTGAACTTGAGACATTGGTTGCAGGAATCCTCGGCAGGGACTTTGTAACGGTTCTCTAGTTCCGACTTGATCGCCTCCGCGTAGCTCGGCCTATACGAGGGTTTCGAGGGACGGCATGTCGCTTAATCGTTGGTACGGCGCCACTTGCGCAGGCTGACGGATTCGCCGATCGGCGGGTTTTCCTGCAAGCGCCACCAGAAGCTCCACGAAACCTCTGCGACGTATACATTGCCCTGGGAGTCGGCGGCTATGCCGTGGGGCGCAATGAACTGGTCGGGGCCCTCGCCGGCCACAGGCACGCCGAAGTGGTTGACCATCTCGCCGTCAGGTGACATAACCACTACCCGGTTGCCCAGATTAGGCACGAAATTTTGAACCGTCGGCGGTCCCATCTCGCCAACGTAGAGGTTTGTGTCGGCTCCCCGCCCCTGCGTGATGCACGCCGGGTGGTGTAAGTGCCACTGGTCCACGTATTCGCCCTCGGTCGTGAACACCTGCACCCGGAAATTCTCGCGGTCGCAGACGGCCACTCTGTCCGGTCCAATCATGCAAATGTTGTGTGGGATGCTGAACTGTCCGGGGTCGGTGCCGGACTCGCCCCACGACTTCATGTGCCTGCCGTCTGGGTCGAACTTGTGCACCCGAGAGTTGGCGTATCCGTCCGATACGAATAACTCGCCAGTTGCCGGATTGACGGTGATGTCGGTAGGGCGATTGAACATTTCGCCGCTTTGCCACGGAGCGGGCTTTCCCGTAGTGCCAATTGTGAATAAGACCTCGCCGTCATTGGTCCGCTTCTGCACAAAATGGCCTAACTCGTCGACGAGGTAGATGTTGTTGTCGTCGTCGATCGCGATACCGTGCGCCCTCGCGATCTCCCCATGGGCCATGCCGCGTATGAAATTTCCGTCTGGATCAAATACCGCTATCGGTTCCGTACCGCGGTTGAACACGTAAACGTTGTCCTGTGAGTCCACGGCTACAGACGTGGCATCTGAGAAAAAGCTCACGCCCATCGGCAGTTTTGCCCAGTGGGGGACCGGCTCGAACTTGGTGGCGGATGTCACTGGCGCCGGGCCCGGCGCTGATGCGGTGGTCACGGTTGTTCCTCTGTCTGGGCGGCCGCGTCTACAAGGGAGCCGCTAATTGGTGGCGCGCTGCGGCTACGTTTGACGGCGCGCGGAGTATACGCCGAGACAATCGATTCGGCTGGCCCGTGAGCGAAGTTGGCGAGTGTCTTGAGAATGCCATATTGTGCTGGCGTCCAGCCTGGGCTGCGCTTATGGCCTGAAGCCGGACCACACGGAAGGTCTCGCGCAGATCGAGTCCGAATGGAGGCCTGACCATGGAACTCGGTTACTTCATGATGCCTTTGCATCCGCCAGGTTCTGATTTCACCAAAACCCTGCAGGAAGACCTTGAGCAGGTAACGACGTTGGATGCGCTGGGGTACCGTGAGGCCTGGATAGGCGAGCATTTCACCGCCGAGTGGGAGAACATTCCGGCCCCGGACCTGTTCATCGCCCAGGCCCTTGCCATGACGGAAAACATCATTCTGGGTACCGGTGTCACTTGCATGCCGAACCACGACCCGTTCATGATCTCCCACCGCATTGCGCAGCTCGACCACATGGCCCGCGGCCGGTTCTACTGGGGCGTTGGCTCCGGCGGTTTCCCCGGTGATTTCACCGTCTTCGGGTTCGACCCCAGGACCGGAGAGCAACGGACGATGACACGAGACGCCATCGACCTCGTGCTCCAGTTGTGGGACGATCCCCGGCCCGGGCTTTATGAGTCCAAGTACTGGAAGTTCAACGTTCCCGAGCCGGTGGAAGAGATCGGTCTGCGGTTCCACCTCAAGCCCTACCAGAAGCCCCACCCACCCATCGGCGTGGCCGGCGTGACGGAGAAGTCGGAGACGTTGGTGATCGCCGGGGAGAAGGGCTGATCCCCATGAGCATAAACCTGGTGCCCACCCGCGTAGTAAAGACCCACTGGGATGCGGTTGAAGAGGGCGCTCGCAAGTCGGGGCGCGTTCCCGACCGTTCCGAATGGCGCGTGGCGCGAGAGATCTATGTCGCCGACACCACGGAACAGGCGCGCCAAGAAGCCCTGGATGGTGTGATGAGGCGGGACTATGAGCAATACATACTGCGAAGCCTGTCCAGGATTCACATGCTCGGCATGATGAAGGCGAACCCGGAGATGCCCGACTCCGAGGTAACGCCCGAATACTTGCTCGACGAGATTTGGATCGTCGGGAGCCCAGACGAAGTGGCCGACAAGATCCGTAAGTTGCACAACGACGTAGGCGGATTTGGCGTGTTGGTGGCGGTGGGCCACGAGTGGCAGCCCAAGGAAAGTTGGGTGAAGTCCATGACGTTGCTCGCAGAGGAGGTCATCCCCAGACTGGCGGATCTGAACTAGTCACGGGTGCCATGTAGCGCGTTGGCGTAAGTAAGGTCATCCCGGTTCCTGTTGGTCCGAACGAGCCGCCAACGGCCCGAATGAGGCCTATTTCCCGCCGGTACGCCAGGCCGAGTTCCTCGATAGTTAGATCTCGTTTTGGAGGTCGGTTACGAATCGCCGAGAGGCGAGAACTTCCGTCAGTTACGCGTTTACCGGCCTGGACGGTTTCGGTGCCTTCGAATCACTCGGCCGTTCTTCCAATGGCGTCCAGCCGCGTCCACTTGCCGACGGTACCGAGGGAACCCTCGAGGCGGAAAAGCCGGAGGTGAGGCGGTGAAGGTAACTCGCCTGTACGCGAGAGATACGAGAGAAGACGGCAAATCGCATTTCGAGGATATCGAGTACGATTTGCATAACTCGCCGGTCGGCCGCTGCAGCGTCGCAGCGAGACGACGCTGGGCAGCCGCCAGTCGAGGGGAATGGTAGTGCCTGCGATTGGTGACCAGACGGCAACATCGCGTCTCCCCGCACTGCCACTCCACGGAATCCGGAGGAAACATTGGTAACTTCAGCGACCCAGGCAACTGTCTACGAGCCGGTCCCCGGATGGCCTGCCATACCGCACCCGATGAGCTTCAAGGAGGCCACTTCGGTGGCGGTCGACCGGCAGGACCGCGTCTACGTCTTCAATCGCGGCGACAACCCGATGATGATCTTCGACCGGGACGGCTCGTTCGTTGATACATGGGGCGCCGGTCAGTTCCAGCGCGCTCACGGCGTCTACGTGGCCCCCGACGGCAACCTTTTCCTGGTAGATGATCTCGACCATTCAGTTACGAAAACAACCACCTCCGGCGAAGTGCTGATGACCCTCGGGAACCCCGGCCAGCCGGCAGAATGGCAGCAGGGCGGAATCTTCAACCGTCCGACCGATGCCTGGATTTCTCCGGTGAGCGGGGACCTCTTTGTAAGCGACGGATACGGGAATTCTCGTGTCCATCGCTTTCGGCCGGACGGCAGTCACGTTCTTTCATGGGGCGAGCCGGGCAGCGGCCCCGGACAATTCAGCCTTCCCCATCACCTGACCGTTCTGAGAGACGGGCGCGTGGTGGTATGCGACAGGGAGAATTTCCGGCTACAGGTGTTCGACGAAGACGGCGCGTTCATCCGCCAAGTCCACATGCACAGGCCGATGTCGATCACGTCCGGTTCGGGCGCCGACGAGAACATCTACGTCGGTGAGGGCGGCCCGCCCCCTGGACAGGAAATGGTGCCGCGGCTTGGCGCGCGGGTGGTGGTCCTGGACTCTGACTTCAACGAGGTGCTCAGATTCGGCGGCGAGGTACAGGGAGAGGGGCTCGACCAGTTTATTGCGCCCCACGGGATCGCGGTCGACTCACAGGGGGATGTGTACGTCGCCGAAGTTTCCTACACGGCGTACGGCTCGAAGCTGACACCGCCGCGTGAAGTCGTGAGCCTTCGCAAATGGCGGCGGGTCTTGGGCTGACCCAGCGGCGACGACCCCTGACCATCGGACAGGACACGCGGGACGATCGAGGTCGTGTCATTGCGATTGCCCACAGCGCTGGCTTGATCCCGGGTAGAGCCAACGTCTCACCCCATATGGCAGCCACATGAACCATGTGGGCGAGCCGGATTGCGAATATCGTAATGACCGACCCGAATCCCGCGTGGTCGGTCAATGGCGCGCGCCGCTACCGATACAATGCGTCGAAGCCTGCATCGCGCAGGCCCTGAACGACCCGCTGCCCGCGAGCTGGAACCGGCCCGTCTGATGGTGGAGCGCGCGTCGAAACCGGAGGTACGTTGGATGCCCGGATTGCCTGTTTTTCGCCGGCACACAATATTTGAGGGTTCTCCCGCCGAACGGATGCACTGCATGGTTGGCGACCTGGATAACGACGGGGTACCTGAAATCGTCATCTCGACCCGCCACCCAGACGAGGTCCACTGGTTCGGCAGAACAAGCAATGGCGCCTGGGAACCACACCTTATTGATGACACATTCCCAAGCATCAGTGTCGGCGGAGTGCTTGTCGACGTCACCGGTAATGGCCGGCTCGACCTGATCGCCAGCACCAGCGATAGAGGCAGCTGTGTTTATTGGTGGGAGTGTCCGGACGATCCTACTCAAAGGTGGAAACGCCGCGAGGTGAGTCCCCTCCCCGCGCCCCGCACCCACGACATGATGGTGGCGGACATCGACGGCGACGGGAGGCAAGAGTTGTATGTCTGGAACCAGGACGCCAAGACGCTCTTCACAGTTCGGCTGCCTGACGATCCTTATGTGACCCCTTGGCCCGGCTTTCGGCCGATCGTGACCGGAGTTAACGAGCAGTCATTCGCAGTGGCCGACGTCGACGGCGATGGCAAGCTGGAGCTAATTGCCGGGCGTTCCTGGTATCGCCTGTTGGCAAGCGGCGAGTGGGAACGGCACGTCTACACCGAAGATTTTGACGGGGAGCGGGTGGTTGCAGCCGATTTCGACGGCGACGGCCGGCCGGAGATAGCCCTTTGCGAGGTGTCCGCCGACTTTGGGCAGACGTACGGTCGCCTCGCGCTGTTAAGACCGGGCGCTGACCCTGAAGACCTTTGGGAGGCCGAAGTGTTGCGGGAACAGCTTGTTGACGCGCACTCGCTGCAGGTGGCCGACTTCGATGGCGACGGGCGCCCCGATATATACGTTGGAGAGATGGGCAGGGCGGATTGGACCGTTCCGCACCCGCCTCAGCACCTGCTCTTTCTGAACCGCGGGGATCACATGGAGGAACACGTCATCGACACCGGCGTCGGAACGCACGAGGGGCAGGTCATCGAACTGGACGGGCGCGTCGGAATAGTTGGTAAGCCTTACCGGGCGCTCGGAGACACCTCTCCGCGACCCGCGGAGGTTGACTCCCTCTACATTTATCTGCCGGAGTGAGGCTTCCGCCGGCTCCGGGCCGGGCGCGGTAAGTCCGCTAACGGGCGGGACAAATCCTGGCGCCGTCCAGAACCTGCGCCGATTGATTCGGCGAGGGATGGCCCCGCCGTTGATCGCGAGCAATCGAAAGGCACTCACCGTTGGGGCGCCTTACCCAAGGGGTCTAAAGGGATTCGTGATCTGTCGTCAGCGAAGTAAATTTCGTAAGGGATTCGAAAGTTTAGAATCCTTACACAATCACATTCGATGCTTGTGAGCCCATTCGTAATCTGTTAACTTGCTGGCATCGAGAGCCCTCGGGCAGAGAATTTCGCGGCGCACAACCGCCTCCAGAAGGTATCCAGCGATGGTCTCAGTAACGGAACGATACGGGATCGATACGCGGAGACTCGGAGGGCGGTACGGGGTAGACCAGAACGCCCGAATCCTCACTCGATTCCGCGACGCGGAGTTCCACTCAATGCTGGCCTTGATGGCCTGGATGCCCAGAGTGGCCGAGTGGGAAGTCAAGAAAGAGATGGGGCGTCATATCTATGACGACGCCCAGCACGCCGACCAGCTTAGAAACAGGCTCCGTGAACTAAGACGGCCGCCCAGGAAGCAGTTGAGGTCGGCCAAAGAGTACAGGACGTTCCTTTGGATGCTCGAGCAGGCGCCGGATGCGCCTTCTTTTCTGGCTGGCATCTACCGAGTCCTGAAACCTAAGCTTATAAGCGGCTACCACCACCACATCCAGGCGACGGACCCAGTGGCCGACGCGCCCACCATCAAGGTGCTTGAACGACTGATACCCGAGCACGAAAAGCACATCCGTTACATGGATGGGGCTATCCAGACGATGACCGCGGAACCTGAGGTCTCCCGGAAGGTGTCTTCATGGATCGAGAAACTGGAAGAGCTCTTCTCGAGATCCGGGGGAGCGATGATGGTCCCCGAAGTAGAGATAACGGAGGACGATAAAGAGACTTCGACTCTCTCAAGTGAAGCGCCTTATTTCACGCCGGTCACCGTGGCGGCAAGGGACCCAAATCGATTCAGGCGATGCGAAGCCGGAGAGTCGGTGGAATATGTGAAATCCCTTAGCGCCCGCGAGAAGTTGATGTGGCAGTGGCACGCCGGCGCAGACAACGAGCTCATGGCCGGTGAGCTTGGCGCATCCAGTTCAAGGGAGAACCTGGACTTCCCATGGGAGTTCTTCATGGACATGGCGAGGCTGGTCTGGGACGAGGTAAGGCACACCGAAATCATTGAGAAACGCCTTGAGGCCATGGGCGGGCATATGGGAATGTATCCTCTCACGCCTGGGTCCTACGCCTACAGGTTTTCTCTCAATTACCCGCTCAGGGCGACTGACCTTCACTTGTGGGGCGAGGCGCGGGGTCAACTCTCGCTGTTGGCGCGTCGAGATACTTTCGGCGTATTCGGGGATGGACTCAGTTCCAGGATGTTCGACTACATCCACGCCGATGAAGACCAGCACGTGTACTTTGGTCGCAGGTGGGTCACCGAGTATCTGATGAAGAACGAGCCAGGCAAGGCGAAGCGCGTTCTGGAAGAGATACAGAATCTCAGAGTGATAAACGGTGAAGTTACCGAGGTTCCGTTAATAACGAAACCTCGACCCGGCAACGGAGGGTCGAGAAAAATAGACCCCGTTTCCTCAGTGGATGACATCGCCGAGTTGCTGAAGGAGATGTTCCCAGAGAAGGCCGAAGAGTTCGACAAAGTGAGTCATACGCTGGAAGAGGGACTCAGTCGCCCGGTTGATTGATCAATTCAGCGCCTGTTCCGGCACGTTCAGAATCTTAGTGGGAAGGTCAGCGGTAGATTGTTTTGCGCGTTGAACAAACGAGTAATTCCGGGAACTCTTGGTTAGTGGGCACGTAGCGTAATTGTTCAGCGGTAGTCGACAAGAATTCACGTTAACTCGTAGGGGTTGGCAAAAATCGAGGAGGTCTTAAATTTGCCCGCCGCATCCAAAGGGCTCACTGAAAAAGTGACAGAGTTCGGTACCAGGCAGCCTATGCCCGGGGATCCCGACTACGACTCCTTCTGGTACGAGTGGATGTCGCGTTGGCGCCAGGAAAGAGTCGAAGTGGCGAGGAGGGCCCAGGCGGAAGGCAGTGACGTGCGTCTTCAACTCAAGGCCCAGTGGGATGCCTGCGAGACGTGTAAGGCAAGGAATGGGGAAGTTGTCGATCCGGAGACTGCGCCCGAGCCTCCGGTGAACGAATGCACGAACGAGAGAGCCTGTTTGTGCACCTACACTATCGGTCTCGATATCAGCGTCTGATAGTTGACGCTATCGCTAACGAACCGACGTTGCTCAACACAGTACTTACCGGATGAGCGCATGAGTGAAGTTCTCGATGAAATGGTTGCTGCCTCAGATCCCAGGTGGCAACAGAAGGACTGGGTGAACGGGTATTTCCCGTCAGGCGTTCCGTTCAGGTGGCGGCCGTTGGAATGCCAGAACGAAGGATGCGACGAGGTCGCGGTAGCGTGCGCGGTGGAAGGAGAAGAAGGGGACTGGAACCATATATTTTCGCCGGAGAGCGACTACCTAGCCGACATACGGCGAGATTCGCTGTATTGCGAGGCCCATGTGGGCGATGTGCTGTGATAGACGTAAACGAACCTAAACGGACGAAAGCTCTTTGGGGATAACAGCAGAACGTTACGAAAGTCGATTCCTCATTACACAAGCCGCCAACTCGACGCGGCACAACCGGATTGGGTGATTCACTTGGATCGCCAAAGGAGTCCATTATGAAGTGGTCAAAAATGCTCGCCTTAGTTTTGGTATTGGGGGGCTTAGTCGCGGCCCTTGGGGTTGCCTGTGGTGGCGGGACTGAGGTAATCACCAAAATCGAGACGGTCGTCGTTGAGAAGCCGGTCACTAGCGTAGAAACGGTCATCGAGACGGTCGTCGTCGAGAAGCCGGTCACTCGCGTAGAAAAGGTCATCGAGACGGTAGTCGTCGAGAGAACGATCGCGGGTGAGACAGTCCAGGTGATCGAGACTGTTGTCGTCGAGAGGGAGGTTACCCGGGTAGAGAAGGTCGTCGAGACGGTCGTTGTTGAGAGACAGGTTACCCAGATAGAGAAGGTCGTCGAGACGGTCGTTGTTGAGAAGCGGGTCACCCAGGTAGAAAAAGTCGTCGAGACGGTTGTCGTTGAACAGATGGGGCCCATGGTACGTCTGGACTGCAGCGACGCTGACCCGTGCTGGCCGGAGGTAATTAAGGATTCGATTCCGGCCCAGTTCAACGAAGCGCCTATGCTGGCCGAAAGGGTCGCTGCCGGCGAGTTGCCGCCGCTGGAAGAGCGTCTTCCGGATCGGCCAATGGTGATCAAGCCGAGCGACGGAATAGGCGTCTATGGCGGCACCATGCGCAAAGGGTTCCCGGGCCCCAACGACTTCTGGCAAATCGGCCGGTTGATGTCAGACTCTCCACTCACCTGGGATGCGGCGCAGACGAAGGTCGAGCCGCAACACATCGAGAGTTGGGAGAACAGCGACGATCTGACCGAATACACCCTGCACCTGCGCAAGGGAATCAGGTGGTCGGACGGGGAACTCCTCACCGTCGACGACTACATGTTCGCATATGAGGACATTTTCCTGAACTCGGAACTGGGCGCCGGCTATGGGACGCAGACGCTGCTCGTCGGTGGTGAGATCGGCGTGCATGAAAAGATCGATGACTACACGCTTAAGATCACGTTCGCGGAGCCGTATGGCATCTTCCTGGAGAGGTACGCGAGTATCGGAGCCGGCCTACTTGGATACGGAAGTACCGGACCTTCTGCCTATGCGCCCAGGCACTACATGGAGCAGTTCCACCCGAACTACATCGGGGAGGACAAAGCCAATGAACAGGCCGAGGACGCCGGGTTCGAAAACTGGGTCACGTACTTCAAGAACCGGATCTGGGCGTGGACGAACCCCGAAGTGCCAACCCTCACGCCGTGGGTGGTCAAAACACCAAACACCTCGACCACCATCATCATGGAGCGCAATCCGTACTACTTCGCGGTTGACCCGGAAGGGAACCAATTGCCGTACATCGACCGCGTCGAGATGACCCTCGTTGAGGATCTGGAAGTTCTCAACCTGCGGGGAATTGCCGGGGAGTACGACTACCAGTCGCGGCACATTCAGACCTCGAAGCTGCCGGTCCATGTTCAGAACGCCGAGAAGGGTGGTTACCGCATTCTGCTGAACAGCACCCCAAACACCTCACCTGCCTCCATCTGGTTCAACATCGACTACGACGCGGACCCCGAGATCGCCGAGTACACGGCAAAGAGCAAGGAGTTCCGGCAGGCCCTGTCGATGTCCATAGAACGCGACCAGATAAACGAGGCGTTCTTCCTTGGTTTAGGCGTCGGGTCGAGTCAGTGTCCGCAATTCGGGTCCGCCCCGTACCTGCAGACCGACTTCTACGATAAGGAGTACGGGACCTTGCGGGCGGAAAGGGCCAACGAGATCCTTGACTCCATCGGACTGGACCAGCGAGATAGCGAAGGTTTCCGGCTGATGCCGGGCGGAAGGCGCATCGTCGTGCGACTGGATACGTGGAACGGCGGCGTTGGCGGCAAGATGCCTGACATCATGGAGATGGTTGCCGACCATTGGGAGACAAACGTTGGCGTCAAGACGGAAGTAAACCCGGTGGAACGCAGCCTGCTGCGGACGAGGGGACTGGCTAACGAGAACATGACCTACGTTCACAGCTTGGGCCTCGCCAAGCCGTTCCTGGAGGGTGAAATCCGGCTCACGGGGCGCTGGGCGCCGAAGGCAGGCGACTGGTTGCTGGACCCAAGTTCGGTTCCCGGCTACGAGCCTCCCGATTGGGTAAAGCAGATCATCGACCTTCAGCAACAAGGCCTCCAGACCACTGGACAGGATCGTATCGACTTTGGCAGGCAGATAATCGAGTTGCAATGTGACCAGATGTTCGACATTGCAACGGTCACTGGTCTCAAGAGCATCACCCTGGTAAACAACGACTTGCTCAACATCCCGTACCCGTTGTACGGCTCGGTCTACGCTTTGACGCCCAGCAACGGCTTCCCGCCAACGTGGTCATTTGGCATTCAACCGTAGGCGCATCGAAAACCCGCCTTCCGCGGGGTTAATCGACGAAACGCAGCGGTCCGGTCCTTCTTTCCTCCGTGGGGAGGGAAGGAGGTCGGGCCCGTTGTGAGTTCCCGCAGCTCTAAAATGACTCGGGAATTTCGGTCGATCTAGGGTTGCCGCGATGCTAGCCTATCTGGTCCGTCGAGTACTCTACGCGGTTCTGGCGCTGTGGGCGGTTTCGGTCCTTTCTTTCTTCATCATCCAACTCCCGGCTGGAGACTACGTCAACGCGTACATCGCTTCACTTGAATCGCTAGGTGAGGGAGGACTTCCGAACGATGCGGCCGAATCTATACGCGAAACCTACGGTATCGACCGGCCGCTGCCCGTGCAGTACTTCAAGTGGATCACGCGAATCCTCTTCGAGTTCGACTTCGGCATCTCGTTCCAGTCCACTGCCCCGGTCAGCGAAATAATCGGTCCTCGACTGCTGCTCACGATAGTTCTGGCGCTGGCCACAGTGGTCTTTACCTGGATTATCGCCATCCCCATCGGGATCATCTCGGCGGTCAAGCAGTATTCGGTACTTGACTACGTAGTAACTTTTCTGGGTTTTCTCGGTCTGGCGGTACCGGACTTTCTGTTGGCGTTGGTGCTCCTGTACGTCGCATTCGCCTGGTTCGATTTCAGCGTGGGCGGGCTGTTCTCGCCGGAATACGTGAATGCTCCCTGGACTCTCGCCAGGATCGGCGACTTGGGCCTGCACATGATCATACCGATGATCGTATTGGGTACTTCAGGAACAGCGGCGACCATTCGCATTGTCCGGGCAAATCTCCTGGACGAGTTGCGCAAGCCGTACGTCGTCGCGGCGCGAGCCAAAGGCGTTCCCGAGTGGAAGCTGATTCTCAAGTACCCGGTGCGAATTGCAATGAATCCGGTGATCAGCCTGACCGCCTACATTCTCCCGTTCCTGATCTCGGGAAGCATCATCGTCTCGGTAGTGCTGGCCCTGCCTACGATGGGGCCGGTGCTACTGCAGTCTCTACTTGCGCAGGACATGTTCCTGGCGGGCTCTATCATCTTGCTCGTCGGGGCGATGACGATCATCGGGACGTTACTTTCCGACATTCTTCTCGTTTGGGCGGACCCGCGCGTTCGATTCGAGGCACAGTAGCAGTTGGCATTACTTACTGATCGGCCCCAGACCGGTGTCAACGTGGCGCTGGACGAAGAGCAATTTAGTGTTGCTTCGCAGCGCCAACTCATTTGGTGGCGGTTCAAGAAACACAGGGTCGCGTTGTTCGCGACCGTGATCGTCGGACTGTTCTACTTGACGGTGATCGGCGCCGACTTCATCGCGTACAGCCACCCATCGGACAACGAGGCGTTCCGGGGCTTGATACCGCCCCAGCCGGTTCGTCTGTTCGACGGCTGGAAGCCCAGTCTCCACGTCTGTGCTGTTTCCGGAGCTCGTGACCCCGAGACCTTCGTCAAGGTCTACGAACGGGACTGCTCGGAGAAATACCACTTGCGGCTGTTCGCACGGGGGTACGAGTACAAGTTTCTCGGCATCATACCTACAGATCGACACCTGATCGGTATGAGCGATTCGAACCATCGGAGCGAGGAGCGTATATTCGTTTTCGGCACGGATGAACAAGGCCGCGACATGTTCAGCCGGATTGTCTTCGGGACTCGTGTTTCGTTAATGATCGGCCTGGTCGGGGTCGCCATGAGCCTCACCCTTGGAGTCGTGTTGGGCGCCTTATCCGGGTTCTACGGAGGTTTGGTCGACAACGTCATCCAGCGTATTTCGGAGATCATTCGCGCCATACCCACCATTCCTTTGTGGATGGGCCTGGCGGCCGCGTTGCCCATCGACTGGTCGGTTTTGAGGATCTACTTCGCCATCACCATCATCATTTCGCTATTCGCGTGGACAGACCTTGCGCGCGTGGTGCGCGGCCGGTTCCTGGCTATGCGGGAAGAAGATTTTGTAACAGCAGCGATGCTCGCCGGCGCAAAACAGCGCAGGATCATATTCCGGCACATGCTGCCTTCTTTTTATAGCCATCTCATCGCCGCCGGCACGTTGGCGTTGCCCTTCATGATTATCAGCGAGACGGCACTGAGTTTCCTCGGACTGGGCCTTCGCACGCCCGCTATTAGCTGGGGTACCCTGCTTCACAACGCTCAGAACATCCAGGCAATTGCCATCACCCCCTGGCTGTTGATTCCAGCCCTGCCGGTAATTGTCGTTATCCTGGCCTTCAACTTCATGGGTGACGGCCTGCGGGATGCGGCAGACCCCTACGCAGCGTGAGAACGTGAAATGGCAGAATTGGCGCCCATAAACGAAACAACCGCCGCGGAGGAGGCCGCAGCCCGCGATCGCGGCGAAGCGCAGAAACCCCTCCTCGCGGTGCGGGATTTGATGACCTACTTCTTCACCGATGAGGGCGTCATCAAGGCAGTAGACGGCGCCAGCTTCGACGTTCGTCACGGTCGCACGCTGGGCCTGGTTGGAGAGAGCGGTTGCGGAAAAAGCGTTACCGCAAGGTCGATCTTGCAAATTATCGACCGGCCTGGCCGCATCGAGGGTGGCCAGATGCTCCTTCGGTCGCCCGACCGGGGACTGGAAATGGACATCGCTTCCCTCAAGCCCAACGACCGGCAGGTGCGTTCTCTCCGGGGCGGCGCGATATCGATGATCTTTCAGGAGCCGATGACCTCTTTCAGCCAGGTGCACACCATTGGCAGCCAAATCGTCGAGGCGATCAGGTTGCACACGGATCTCGGGAAGACGGAAGCTCACGACCGGGCGGTCGAGTGGCTCCATCGCGTGGGTATTCCGAGCCCTTCGCAGAGAATGTCGGACTATCCACACCAGCTAAGCGGCGGCCAGTCTCAACGGGCGCTGATCGCCATGGCCTTGTGTACTGAGCCTGAGATGCTCATCGCCGACGAACCGACCACCGCGCTCGACGTAACGACCGAATCGGAGATCCTCGGCCTGCTTCAGCAGCTACAGGCGGACCACGGGATGGCGATACTGTTCATCACGCACGACCTCGGAGTGATCGCAGAGATAGCAGATGACGTGGCGGTCATGTACCTCGGACGGGTCGTCGAGAGGGCGCCGGTGGAGAAGATATTCGAGTCGCCTAAACACCCTTACACCAGGGCCCTGCTCGGCTCGATGCCTTCCATCCTTTCGCGGTCGCGCGAGCGCCTGCCCTCAATCAGAGGATCGATCCCACACCCGCAGATCCGGCCGGAGGGCTGCACATTCCATCCGCGGTGTCCAGCCTTCATGCCGGGCGCCTGTGACGTCCGTGCGCCCAGGCTATCCGTTGTCGACACGGACCAGCACGCGAGTTGCTTTCTGTACCCGGAGGCGTAGATGGTTGTTCAAAACGAAATTCCGTCGGAAGCGAAACCAGGCACAGGAGGCCGTGAACTAACCGGCAACCTGCTGTTGGAGGTCAAGAACCTCAAGAAGTACTTCCCGATCGAAAAAGGCTTGTTGCGGCGGAAAGTGGGCGAAGTGCGGGCTGTCGATGACGTCACTTTTTCTATAGAGGAAGGCCAGACGCTGAGCCTGGTGGGTGAAAGCGGATGCGGCAAAACGACGACCGCACGTTGCATCCTGCGCGCGATGGATCCCACGGGCGGCGAGATCATTTTCCACATGCGAGACGGCCAATCCGTTGATCTGGCGAAGCTATCTTCGTCAGAAATGCGACCACACCGCCGCGACATTCAGATGATCTTCCAGGACCCGTTTTCGTCGCTGAACCCGCGCATGCCCATCTTCGAGATCGTGAGCGAGCCGCTGCTCGTGAACAAGATCGGCAATCATAGCGAGAGACAGGACCGGGTAGCTGAACTGCTGCGGCTGGTCGAAATGCGCCCCGAGTACATGCAGAGGTACCCGCATGCGTTGAGCGGTGGGCAGCGCCAACGTATCGGTATCGCCCGGGCCCTGGCGCTGAGTCCCCGCCTGATCGTTGCGGATGAACCGGTCTCAGCGCTCGACGTTTCGGTCCAGGCCCAGGTCTTGAACCTGATGATGGACCTGCAGGATGAGCTCGGCCTCACATACCTTTTCGTCTCGCACGATCTCAACGTGGTCAAACAGATCAGCGACAACGTAGTCGTGATGTACGTTGGCCGAGTGGCGGAGTATGGGCCGGCCCAGGAGTTGTTCGAGAACCCCAAACATCCCTACACGGCGGCCTTGATCTCGTCTCTGCCAAAACCCGACCCCCGACAGCGCGGCGAGCGACTGGCAGTGCAGGGAGAAGTCGCGAACCCCGCAGACCCGCCGAGCGGTTGTTACTTCCACCCCCGTTGCCCGTACGCGGTCGACATGTGCAGGGACCAGACCCCCCAGTTGGAGGGGATCGCCCCGAATCGGCTTGTGAGTTGCCACCGAACAGCGGACCTGGACTTGCCCGGCGTGGCCACACGTTGATTAGACCGCATCCGTAACCTTCGGCCTTCCGGTATCGTTACATCAACGAAACTGGACCGAAATGCCGGGGTGATCACACCCTGGCCGCCACCCGGAGCGAGGCGTGACCGCCCTCAACATAAGCAGCTTCATATGGGGTATCGCAGATGACGTGCTGCGCGATGTCTACGTGCGGGGCAAGTACCGAGACGTCATCCTGCCGATGACCGTCATCCGCCGCCTCGACGCAGTCCTCGAGCCTACGAAGGAGGCGGTCCTGCGGATGAAAGACCACCTGGACGACGTGGGAATAGTCAGCCAGGACGCTGCGCTGCGCCGGGTGTCCGGCGAGGCCTTCTACAATACGTCTCCTTTTCGCCTCCGCGACCTTACGTCCCGGGCCAGGCAACAGCAGTTGCGCGCCGACTTCGAGGCGTATCTCGATGGCTTCTCGCCCAACGTCCAGGAGGTCCTCGGCAAGTTCAAGTTCCGCGACCAGATCCCCACCCTCGTCGACGCCGACATGCTCGGCTTCCTGCTGGAGAAGTTCCTCGACAGCTCGGTCAACCTAAGCCCCCGCCCCGTCTCTCAACGGGGACGACTCGGTGCGACTGGAGGGCCTCGACAACCACGGCATGGGCACGGTCTTCGAGGAGCTAATCCGGCGCTTCAACGAGGAGAACAACGAGGAGGCCGGAGAGCACTTCACCCGCGAGGGACGTGGTGCAACTCATGGCGCGCCTGATCTTCATGCCGGTAGCGGACCAGGTCCAGTCAGGCACCTACCTGGTCTACGACGGCGCCTGCGGCACAGGCGGAATGCTCACGGTTGCGGAAGAGACGCTGGTGCAACTCGCCCGTGAGCGCGGCAAGGAGGTGTCCGTCCACCTGTACGGCCAGGAGGTTAATCCGGAGACCTACGCCATCAGCAAGGCCGACCTCATCCTGAAGGGCGAAGGCGTCGAGGCCGACAACGTGCAGTACGGCTCCACACTATCCTCCGACGCCTTTCCAGCCCGCGAGTTCGACTTCATGCTCTCCAATCCGCCCTATGGCAAGAGTTGGAAAGGCGACCTTCAGCACATGGGCGGCAAGTCCGGCATCAGGGATACACGCTTCCTTGTGGAGCACAACGGCAACCCCGACCACTCCCTCATCACGCGCTCCAGCGACGGTCAAATGATGTTCCTGGCCAACATGCTGAGCAAGATGAAGCCTGAACACGATGAGCTTGGGCGTCCTGCGGGCAGCCGCATCGCCGAGGTCCACAACGGAAGCTCCCTCTTCACCGGAGACGCCGGGCAGGGTGAGAGCAATATCCGCCGCTGGATCATCGAGAACGACTGGCTGGAGGCCATCGTCGCCCTCCCGCTCAACATGTTCTACAACACCGGCATAGCCACCTACATCTGGGTGCTCAGCAACCGCAAGCCGGAGCATCGTCAAGGCAAGGTGCAACTCATCGACGCCACGCAGTGGTACCGGCCCCTACGCAAGAACCTCGGCAGCAAAAACTGCGGGCTGTCCGACGATGACATCCGGCGCATCTGCGACGCGTTCCTGAACTTCGAGGAAACGGAGCAGTCGAAGATATTCCCGAACGAGGCCTTCGGTTACTGGAAGGTCATTGTGGAGCGCCCCCTGAGGCTCACCACTGACTTGTCGCCAGAGCGGCGCCGAAGATTCCGCGATTTCTGCCGAGACGCGAAGGAGGAGCCACTGGCGAATCTGGTTGACCGCGTGGGGGCAGAGGTCGGCCCCGGTCCGCATCGAGACTTCAACGCCTTCATGACGGCGGTTGCGGCGGACGCTACCGCGCGCGGGGTCAAGCTGACCGCCAAGCGCAAGACGCTGCTAAAGACATCGCTCGCGTGCCGTGACGAAACCGCCGAGCCCGTAATAAAGGCGGTCCACCTGAAGGGAGCGGCACCCGATGCAGTGCGTGGCCTATACCCGGCCACTATCCACGCTAAGCCCGCTACCGTAGAGTACGAGCCGGACACCGACCTCCGCGATACCGAGCAGATTCCGCTTCTGGAGCAGGGCGGTATCGAATCTTTCATACGCCGCGAAGTGCTGCCCTATGCTCCGGACGCCTGGTACGTCCCATCCAGCGTCAAGACCGGCTACGAGATCAGCTTCACCCGCCACTTTTACGAGCCCAAGCCGCTGCGGCCGTTGGAGGAGATACGGGCGGACATACTGGTGTTGGAGCGGGAGACGGAAGGCCTGTTGATTGAGATAATCGGATCTGAGAAGCGAGGCTAGTAAATGGCACGAGCGGATTTGATATTGGACCTCGTCAAAGCCGGTGCGCAAGGCGACTACTCCAAGTTTCAGAGAACCGTTGAAGCACTGGCAGCGGATGAGCGTTCGAAGAGTCATACGATTTTTGCCGACAGATTACTTACGCAGCTTCGTGCGAGTAACAACGGTCGTTATACGTCACCCACGCCAACTTCTGCCAATTCACTTGCTGGACCACTTGTAGCCGAGATTACTCCACATCGACGGCTTGACGATTTGATACTACCCATCGACGTCATCGAAGTCATACACGATTTGATACAGGAACAGCATCGAGCAGATCTGCTCCGAGCACATAATATTGAGCCACGCAATCGAGTGCTGTTGGCAGGGCCGCCTGGGAATGGCAAGACATCCCTAGCCGAAGCATTAGCTGACGCTCTGGACGCTCCGCTTGTATTGGCTCGCTATGAACGGATCATAGGGAGCTATCTCGGAGAAACAGCGCAACGTATTGGCCAAGTCTTCGATTATGCCCGATCCCGACGATGTGTATTGTTCTTCGACGAGTTCGACACTGTAGGTAAAGAGCGAGGCGACCGCCAAGAGACGGGAGAAATCAAGCGCGTTGTAAGTTCCTTGCTGCTACAGAT
Source organism: Dehalococcoidia bacterium (assembly GCA_965262065.1). GTDB lineage: Bacteria > Chloroflexota > Dehalococcoidia > Lucifugimonadales > Lucifugimonadaceae. The sequence continues at coordinate 851,290 of OZ253497.1, forward strand.
CGACGCGCTGCCTAGTTACGTCGTTGTTGTAACCGCAAGTAACCACCCTGAACTCCTAGACCGTGCAGTGTGGCGCCGGTTCCAGGTTCGCTTGGAACTGCCGATGCCACGGCAGGGCCAAATCGAGGAATGGTTCAGGAGGTTCGAGACTCGTACTGGATGTAGATTGGCACTTTCTCCTCGCAGTCTTGCAATGAGGCTAAGGGGGTTAAGTTTTGCTGAAATCGAAGACTTTGGTATGGATGTCCTACGAAAAGTACTACTAGACCAACCGAACGCCAATATCTTAAGAATCACTGAACAGCGGCTGCGCCACTGGAGCAAGCGATTCACTGTCAAACAATTAGACGCCAATGAAGAGCGCGATTAAATATGCCCGAACATCCTCTCCTCGTCTTTCCCAATTCAACCCACGCCGAGCGCACGAAACGCCAAGGGTTTCGTGCTCGCCTTCGTTTGCCTGATGCCAGACACCAGGCTCAAAGGCTAGCTCCGCAGTTCCAGCAACTCCAACAGGCAATGGAACGCAGACGGGTATCCTTGCAGGATAATCCCTTGGGTATTCAGCCAGAGCAGGTTCTCGTCCTCGAGACCATCGGTTCGATTGAAAACTTTGCCAACGCAATTCGAAGAGTAGAAGGACTTGAGTGGCTTGGCGAGTTTGAACGTGGAGATATCATTCCCGACTTTGGATTTGAAGACGAATCCAACCCTGAAAGACCATTGAGGGGACAACTCTTTCTTGTAATGACCAATCAACAGGCCTTGAGAGAGATGCATAGTCTTTTCACAAGATGGCGGCGGGAACCAGAGACTAAATTCCCCTATGGCCTTGCCAAACTACGGGATGCTTTCCGATATCTTCAAGACATCCGCCCGTGGAGCGCTGACGATAGGATTCGGCAAACCGGTTTGTTTGAGGATTGGCAGTTCCGTTTAGAGAATGGAGAGTCCACGGCCCCCTTCGAAGCCGAGCTATGGTATCGAGGTAGCATTGACCGACGAGGCCAGGCGGAGTCTTACGTTCGAAGAATCGTCGAGTCCTTCGGTGGCCAAGTTATACAACAATATATTGTCCCCGATATCAACTACCATGCTGTTCTGGGAACGATGCCACTAGCCCGTGTTCAAGAGATGGTTTACCAACCTGGAGTACAGGATCACATCGCACTGCTCCAGTGTGATGACATTATGCACATTCGTCCTGTAGGACAGTGCGCTGTGCTCTTACCGGAGAATATGGATGAAGTCGATACCCAGGGGGAAGGGATGTCTCCGGATAGTCCATTAGGGGATCCGATTGTAGCACTGTTCGATGGCCTCCCGCTGACACGACACCAACTACTCGACGGCCGAATCGATCTTGATGACCCCGACGACTACGAAAGCGCTTACCTAGCCAGTGAGCGATTTCATGGAACGATGATGGCCTCGCTTATCTGCCATGGAGACTTGGCTGAGCGCGGTAGTCCAGCAGGACGACGTGTCTACGCTCGACCCATCATGAAACCTCGGCGAGGCTTCGAAGGTCAATTCCATGAATCAATACCGCAGGATGTTCTGCCAGTTGATCTGATACATCGCGCGGTAAGGCGTTTGTACGAACCGGAGGGCGGCCAACCGCCTGTGGCGCCACAAGTACGAGTAATCAATCTCTCTGTGTGTGATGAGGCTCGACCATTTAACCGTGGGATAAGCGCGATGGCTCGCCTACTGGACTGGCTGGCCTGGAAGTACAACGTCCTATTCATAGTCAGTGCAGGCAATCACCCAAATGCCATTCAGTTAGACATTGGACGAGCCACACTTCCTACGCTGACTCCAGATCAGCTCCAGAGGTCAGTTATCAAGGCCGTTGCTGAAGACACTCGCAACCGCCGTTTACTGTCACCAGCGGAGACATTCAATGGATTAACCGTTGCAGCAACCCATCAGGACGCCTCAGTTATCACCCCGAACTTTCTTCTTGATCCATTCACTTATGATGGTCTCCCAAGCGTCGTAAATGCGCAAGGACCCGGGTATCGGAGAACCGTTAAACCGGATGTGCTCCTGCCCGGCGGACGCCAGTTCCTGTTCGGGAAACCAGGGAATACTCATTCCAAGGCAACCTTGGAAGTAGCTCGTCACATCAACCCACCGGGGCAACGTGTTGCTACTCCTGGAACACAGGGCCGTCTAGACAATATTTGCCACACACGAGGTACGAGTAACGCTGCTGCTCTGGCTTCGCGTAGCACTATGCTATTGTATGACGTCATCGGACAGTTGCGACAACAATCTCCAGGAACACTGCCCACGGAATACGACGCGGTCTTGCTAAAGACACTCCTTGTTCACGGTGCGGACTGGGCGAACGCTTGGAGTCTATATCAGCAGGCCCTGAAGAACGGCGATAATAGTAAGACTTTCAAGGAGTATGTAGGGCGTTTTCTTGGATATGGATCGGCTAATATTACCAGAGTCCTAGCCTGCACAGACCAGCGTATTACGATCCTGGGTGTCGGGGCGCTCGGAGACGGGGATGCGGATGAGTTCACTCTCCCTTTGCCGCCCAGCCTCTCGGCGGTGACCGATAGGCGACGCCTGACCACTACCCTAGCTTGGCTTACGCCCGTCAGCAGTACGCGCCAGAACTATCGCATCGCTCACCTCTGGTTCAATCCAACTCAACAGAATACGATTGCGCCCAATCGGATGTACGCAGATCACTGGGCAGTTCAAAGGGGAACCGTCCAGCACGAAGTCCTCGAGGGGACCAGTGCCACACCCTTCCAAGATGGAGATGCCATAGTTATCAAAGTAAACTGTAGGGCCGATGCCGGCGAGATAATTCAGCCGATACGGTACGGTTTGGCCGTGACCTTAGAAGTCGCGGAGGAGTTAGGCATTCCAATATACGAAGAAGTACGAAACCGCCTAGTGGTTCCTATCACAGTGTAAAGTGTGGACGCACTGTGACCCCCATACCCTACCTTGCCCACAAACCCTCCGGCCTCCCTTGGCTGGGCGACGTGCCGGAACATTGGGAAGTTGTCCAACTTGGAAGGATCGGCGTCTTCTCCAAAGGTTCCGGGGGAACGAAGGATGACGAAGTGTCCGACGGGATTCCCTGTGTCCGTTATGGAGACCTCTACACGACTCATAACCACTTTATTAGCCGGACGCGCAGTTATGTTTCGCCCTTGAAAGCGGGCGCTTACACGCCAATCAATAGGGGCGATGTTCTCTTTCCTGCGTCAGGAGAGACGATTGATGAGATCGGCAAATCCGCAGTGAACTTGATGCACACTCAAGTCATCTGCGGCGGAGACGTGATCGTATTCCGGCCAACGATTCCAATTGAACCCAAGTTTGCGGGCTACGCGCTGGACTGCCCCACCGCGCAGTCGCAGAAATCCCTGATGGGGCGTGGAATCACCATCATGCACATCTATAGCGGCCAACTCAAGTACTTGTGGTTGCCCCTCCCTCCCCTCTCTGAACAACGCGCCATCGTCCGCTACCTGGACTACGTGGACCAGCGCATCCGCCGCTACATCGACGTCAAGCAGAAGCTCATCGACCTGCTGGAGGAGGAGAAGCAAGCCATCATCAACCAGGCCGTCACCCGCGGGCTCGACCCCAACGTCCGCCTCAACCCATCCGGGGTCGAGTGGCTTGGCCATGTGCCAGAGCACTGGGAGGTAGTTCGAAATGGGCAATTATTTGTTCAGCGCAACGAAAAGAGGTTTCCAGAACTCCCGATTCTCGAAGTCTCCTTAAGAACAGGGGTTACCATCCGGGACTTCGAGAACCTCAACCGTAAACAGATGATGACCGTCCGCGGTGAGTACAAACGGGCAGTCAAAGGGGACATCGCCTACAACATGATGCGCATGTGGCAAGGAGCGGTCGGAGTGGTTCCGGTAGATGGCTTAGTTAGTCCGGCGTACGTCGTTGCTGAACCACTGCGACGAACTGAGCCACGTTACTTCTGCGCGCTATTTCGTACCAGTGCGTACATGACCGAAGCTGACAAGTACTCGCGTGGCATCGTCAAAGATCGTAACCGCCTTTACTGGGAAGACTTCAAACAGATGCCGACGCCTTGTCCGCCACCGCATGAGCAAGTGCTGATCGCCGATGCCATTGACCAAAGCATGGCATCCCTGAATGACAAAGCAATTCGCATACGCCGCCAAATCGAATTGCTACAGGAGTACCGCACCCGCCTAATCGCCGACGTGGTGACTGGCAAGCTGGACATGCGCGAGGCGGCGACGCGGTTGCCTGATGTAGGCGACGACGGTCAGGACCCGATAGAGGAAAATGGCCCCATACTGGACAATATGGACGAAGGTTCCTATGACGCGAGCCAGCCAACGGACGAGGAGATCGCAATCGAAAGCGAGGTGACGGTATGACGGATTGGAGCAAGTGCCCGGCGGTCGAGAGCGTGCCTGGCAGAGTCAGCGGGGCCTGGGTGTTTAAGGACACGCGGCTGCCCGTGTCGGCCCTTTTCGGGAACCTTGCGGAGGGCGCGACTGTCCACGACTTCATCGAGTGGTTCGGCGGGGTCGACGAAACCCAGGTGCGGGCGGTCTTGGAGTTCGTAGTGCAAGACCTTGACGCCAAGGTCGCTAAAGTCTCGCATGCGAATCCTGTTTGACCACAATGTGCCCCGGCAGCTTCGCCGTCACCTCGTCCGCCACGATGTCGACGTGGCGGATGAGCGCGGGTGGGCAGCGCTGGGAAATGGCGCGTTGCTGGATCGGGCGGAAGAAGCAGGGTACGAAGTAGTGATTACCGCAGATAAGAACATGCCGTATCAACAGAACCTGGGCCGCCGAAACTTGGCATTGATCGTTCTCGGCGCGAACCGGTGGCCGCTCATCGAGCCAAGGAGGGAGGATATTCGCGCCGCCCTTGAGGGAATTCAGCCCGGGGAAGTAAGGGAAGTTCCCATCCCATTGAGAGGTGAGAGATAGCGTGATCACCGACGCCGTCGAGGTCCCCGATATGACCAAGGGACGAGCAGTAATGGTCAGTCTGATGGACCATTACCTGCGAGGCCTGCTCGATCCATTCGTGACACTCCTGGAAGTCCACAAGCTCATGTACTTCATGCAAAAGGCGGGGGAACCTCTCGACCTGAACTTCGAAAAGGGGACGTACGGACCTTATTCGGAGAATTTGAGACATGTCCTTCGGCAAGTCGAGGGCCACTTGGTATCCGGGTACAAAGACGGCGGCGATGCGCCCAGCAAACAACTCAATTTGGTGCCAGGCGCGGTCGAGGACGCGGCGGAATTCCTTAACGGGCTCCCCGACACAAAGAGACGTCTGGAAAAGGTGACTCAGCTCGTGGATGGGTTCGAATCATCCTTCGGTCTTGAGTTGCTGTCGACGGTGCATTGGGTTGCGTCCGACAACCCTTCACGTACGGACGATGAGGTGATCGCTCACACCTACGCATGGGGCCCCCGCAAGCGTCAATTCACGGAACGCCAGATACGGCTGGCGCTCCGGGTACTCGACGATAATGGTTGGTTCCAAGCGTCACCGCAGGTGGGCGGTCCTTAGTTAATTGTGACTCGACTGCATCCCGTACGTTCACGACTGGCCGTACGGGAGGCGGCAGCCCGGTTGCCTTTCGAAAGCGACGATGGGTTGGCGACGGCTGTGGATGGTGGCTCTCCTCTCGGAAATGCGATTGAACGTAAGTTGCCCGTCTCATAAACTGTGACTCACAGAAACTGTGAGGCTGTGAAATGAAGAACATCACCGTATCCGTTGATGAGGAGACCCACCGGATGGCCCGCATCCGGGCGGCGGAGCTGGACACGTCGGTATCCGCCTTGGTACGTGACTATTTGCGGATCTTGGGGGCAGAGGATTTGCCACAGGACGAGGCAACGTCGGATGGCGACCAGTCGAAGGACGTCGCGGTCAGCCGGCACGTGCAGCAACTGTATGAAGAGGCCCAGGCCAGGGCTCAGGCAGCGACGGGGCGCCCCATCAGTGATGCGCAAGAGCTTGTGGAGGTTCGCCGGCGTCTGCTTAAGGAAGTGGCGTCCGACTTTGACGCCAAGGGAATAGGCATAAAGATGCCCGGTATCGTGGATCGGGAAGAGATTTACGACCGGGGCAGGGCCCGGCTCGAGGCGAGGCTGGCTGCTACAGAGGAGCGAGGTGAGGAGCTTGAGTCTGAACTTGCCGCCCTAAAGTCGCGCATTGAGAAGGTAGACCCACCCGACAAGGCATTGCAGATCGATCGGTGAACGGGACCATGCGATTTGTCGACACAAACGTTCTGCTATACGCCGCGTGCGATGTGCCTCGTGAGACCGACAAGAGGCGTCGCGCGTTGGGGTTGCTTGCTGAACCCGATTTGGCATTGTCGGTGCAGGTGCTCCAGGAGTTCTATCACCAGGCCACGCGGCGCAGTCGTCAGGGGCGGCTGACTCCGGAGCAGGCTCTGACATTTCTGGAGCCGCTTCGCTTCTTCCCGATTCAGCAATTGACTCCGGCGATCTTCGATCACGCCGTATCAATCAGCCGACGCTTCCGGATCTCCTACTGGGACGGGGCCATCCTTGCCGCGGCACGCTCCCTCGGCTGCGATGCCGTGTATTCCGAAGACCTCAGTTCCGAGCAGGACTACGGTGGCCTACGGGTCATAAATCCCTTTCAGGGGGAGTCGATAGCATCCAAATGACAACCGACACCACTGAGAAGGGGCTGGAAAACCTCATCTGCGCGTCGCTTACGGGCGCAGTCGGTCCCTCACAAGACGGCATCGTCCGCGAGCGGCCGTCCAGCTACGGCGCGGGCTGGATACCCGGAGACCCACAGGACTACGACCGCGAGTACTGCGTGGACCTCGTCCAGCTATCCGCCTTCCTCCAGGCAACCCAGCCCAAGGCAGCAGAGTCGCTGGACCTCGGCCAGGACAGCCCGACGAGGCGCAAGTTCCTCGCCCGTCTACAAGGAGAGACCACCAAGCGAGGGACCATCGACGTGCTCCGCAATGGCGTCAGGCACGGTCCGCACCATATCGACCTGATGTACGGCACGCCGTCGCCTGAGAACGAGAAGGCCAAGGGCCTGTACGGTCAGAACCGGTTCAGCGTGACGAGGCAGCTACGCTACAGCCGCGACCAGACCCAACTTGCCCTGGATTTGTGCCTCTTCATCAACGGCCTGCCCGTCGCCACATTCGAGCTGAAGAACAGCCTGACCAAGCAGACGGTGGACGACGCCGTCGAGCAGTACAAACGGGACCGCCACCCAAGGGAGAAGCTCTTCGAGATCGGCCGCTGCCTGGCGCACTTCGCCGTTGATGACCACGAGGTGCGGTTCTGCACGCACCTTCAGGGCAAGGCGTCGTGGTTCCTGCCCTTCAACCGGGGATGGGACGACGGCGCCGGCAATGAGCCGAATCCCAATGGTCTCAAGACCGACTACCTGTGGAAGCAGGTCCTCACCCGCGGCGGGCTCACCGACATCATCGAGAACTACGCCCAGCTTTTGGAGACGAGGGACGACAAGACCGGCCACAGGAAGCGGCAGCAGATATGGCCCCGCTACCACCAACTCGACGTGGTGCGAATGCTGCTTGAAGACGTGTCCAGCCAAGGAGTCGGCCGCAGGTACCTGATCCAGCACTCGGCTGGCAGCGGCAAGTCCAACTCCATTGCCTGGCTGGCCCACCAGCTGACAGGGCTGGAACGGGACAACGAGGTCGTCTTTGACACCGTCCTCATCGTCACTGACAGGAGAGTGCTGGACCAGCAGATTCGGGACACGATCAGGCAGTTCGCCCAGGTCGGCTCCATCGTGGGCCATGCCGAGGACTCTGGCCACCTCCGCCGGCTGCTCCAGGAGGGCAAACGGATCGTCATCACCACCGTCCAGAAGTTCCCCTTCATCCTCGACGCAATCGGCAACGAACACCGGGGACGCAAGTTCGCCATGATCATCGACGAAGCCCACTCGAGCCAGGGCGGTCGAACATCGGCTTCGGTGTCGATGGCGTTGGGAGAGGCTGGCGCCGAGGAAGAGGACGAAACTACCGAGGACAAGATCAACCGGATGATGGAGTCCAAGAAGCTGCTGTCCAACGCCAGCTACTTCGCCTTCACCGCCACACCCAAGAACAAGACCCTCGAGATATTCGGCACGCCCGTTCCCGAAGGCGGGAATACCAAGCATGTGCCCTTCCACTCATACACCATGAAGCAGGCCATCCAGGAAGGCTTCATCGTCGACGTGCTGGCCCACTACACGCCGGTGAACAGTTACTACCGGCTGGTGAAGACAGTAGAGGGCGACCCGGAGTTCGATACCAAGCGGGCGGGTAAGAAGCTCCGCCGCTACGTGGAGGACAACGATCACGCCATCCGCCTGAAAGCGGAGATTATGGTCGACAACTTCCACGACAAGGTGGTCGACTTGCGGAAGATTGGCGGTGAGGCGCGGGCCATGGTTGTGACCAGCAGCATCCGGCGGGCAATCAGCTACTTCTACGCCATCCGGGAATACCTGGTGGCGCGCAAGAGCCAATACGAGGCCATCGCCGCTTTCTCAGGCGAGCACGAATACGACGGCACGAAGGTAACCGAGGCGTCCCTCAACGGCTTCTCGTCGAACCTGATAGCCGACAGGTTCCAGGAAGACCCGTACCGATTCCTCGTCTGCGCCGACAAGTTCCAGACCGGTTACGACGAACCCTTGCTGCACACGATGTACGTCGACAAGGCGCTGTCGGGCGTGAAGGCGGTGCAAACCCTGTCGCGTCTCAACCGGGCGCATCCCAAGAAGCACGGCGCCTTCGTGCTGGATTTTTCAAACGACGCCGACACGATCCAGGCCGCTTTCTCCGACTACTACCGGACCACCGTCCTGGCTGAGGAGACCGACCCCGACAGGCTGCATGACCTCAAGGCGGACCTCGACGGCTACCAAGTCTACAGCCCGGCGGAGGTAGACGAGTTGGTTGAGAGATTCCTCTCGACAGGCAAACGTGACCGACTCGACCCCATCCTGGACGCCTGCGTCTCGGTCTATCGGGAGCAGTTGGACGAGGACGGTCAGGTCGACTTCAAGGGAAAGGCGAAGGCGTTCCTTCGGACCTACGGATTCCTGGCGGCCATCCTGCCCTACACCTACGCCGAGTGGGAGAAGCTCTCCATCTTCCTGACGTTCCTGGTTCCCAAGCTGCCGGCGCCCGTCGAAAACGACCTGTCGAAGGGAATTCTCGAGGCCATCGACATGGACAGCTACCGTGTTGAGAAGCAGGCGGTGCAGGATATCCAGCTTCCAGACAAGGGCGCGGAGATCGGGCCGGTGCCCACCGAGGGCGGGGGACAGAAGCCGGAACAGGAGATGGACCCGCTCTCCAAAATCATCAATGACTTCAATGAACAGTTCGGCAATATCGATTGGAAGGACCAGGACAAGATAAATACGGTCATTTCAGAGGAGTTGCCAACGAAGGTCGCGGCCGACAAGGCGTATCAAAACGCGATAGCCAACTCCGACGAGCAGAACGCACGGATCGAGCACGACAAGGCCCTGGAAAGGGCGATGACCGATCTGCTCGCAGACCATACCGATCTCTTCAAGCTGTACAGCGACGACGAACTACTTTCGAAGGTGGCTCTCCGAGATGATCTTTACCTTGACTTACAGAAGAGCCGCGTAGCTGCTACTTCCACCACAGCCCCACGACGTTGCCTCGGCGGGGCGTTGCGGCTTCTCGAGCTTGGGGAACGGGCCCGTTAACCGCTCTTGCCCCGTGCATCGGTCACACGTTCCCCTAAGACAAAGGATCGCTGATGTGCCGCCAACCCCGCCTCCTAGCCGGGCGGGCTTCCTCCCCTGTGTGTAGAAGAATTGGGGTGGGGGGGGGAGAGAGCAAAAGCGTGGATATTATATTAGAGGGAATCGAAATTAGGGGTCACTTCTGCGCCCCGACGCAATTGGCGCTCACCCTACGTGCGCGCCCTCGATGGCAGGCTACGGGTGGCCAGCCCGCCATCCGTTAACCAAGGCTAGGGGGTGGCGGTGCACTTGTCCTTACGTGGGCGCAGCAGGCGGGCCGCTCCCTGACCACCTTGCGGAACTTACGGCGGCGGCTGTTGCGCCCGCCCTCCTCCGCCTCGTCGTCGGCCTTCCCGACCGTGACCTCCTCGAAGCCGTACCGCTGTATCCAGCGGTGCTCGTCGAAGCGCTCTAAGTCCGGCCTGAGTTCCGGGCTGAACCGGTAGAGCAGGTGAAAGAGGCGTCGAGCTGTGTAGGGTAAGCCGCCGGTGAGTTAATCTGGATTACCGGAGTACTTTTCCGTCGGCCCCCCTCCGAACCGGACGTGACACTTTCGCGTCATCCGGCTCTCCAGTGTCTTTACAGTGGGTAGTGTCCAGAACATGTGCCGCAGGGGATACCGCAGCATTACGCCGTAGTGCGTTGGGGTGGCGTGGCCAAAAAGAGGTGCCGTCGCAGGAGCCACCCTCGTGTTATCGAAGGACGACAACGACGATGGCTAAGGCAACTACACCTGTGACGACCAAGGCCAGTGCCAATACCAATGGCCAGGGCAGAACGGCCCCGGAAGGCCGAGTCGTTTCGGCGATCGGCTTGGCCTGAGTGGTTACAGCGTTCTCCAACTGAGCAAGGCGGTCGCGGATTTCCGTCAGGCCCCGATTTGCGCCCTCTTCGGATGAAGCAAGGCGGTCGCGGATTTCCGTCAGGCTCCGATTTGCGCCCTCTTCGGATGAAGCAAGGCGGTCGCGGATTTCCGTCAGGCTCCGATTTGCGCCCTCTTCGGATGAAGCAAGGCGGTCGCGGATTTCCGTCAGGCTCCGATTTGCGCCCTCTTCAGGATGAAGCAAGGCGGTCGCGGATTTCCGTCAGGCTCCGATTTGCGCCCTCTTCGGATGAAGCAAGGCGGTCGCGGATTTCCGTCAGGCTTTGATCCACTCTGGCGAGCGTGTCGAAGAGTGCATTGAGCCGTGCGAGGGCTTGTTTCACGCCAGGTATGAGCTTGACAAGTTCAGGTACGAGCTTGACAAGCATAGGTACAAGCATGAGGAGTTGCTTCAGTGCACTTCCAGCGAAAACCATTGCCTTTTACCTCCGAGATGCAATCAATCCCGGAGCTTATCACCGTCCACAGTCGGGTGATATCACCCAACCATTTCGGGTAGCTGAAGTTAGGACACTACTTACTGTTTCGCAACGTGGGGACTTAGGCTGCCTGTGCGCTCCGCTGCAGCGGGATCCGGCGTGGATGTCCGCGTGGCATGACGCACAGACCACGAGCGTCTTGCGACGCCGCCTAGCCATCAACTCCACCCAAGCTGGCCGTTCGGCCCGCCCTTTCTTTCGCAGGTCTTTCATGGCTCGTACGTGGTGCACCTGAACCTTGACCTTTGAGCCGCAAAGCTCGCAGGTGTCGGCCAGCAGGCGCTGGACGAGTTCGGTCCGACCGTTGAGGATCGGGGGGAGTTGGTCAAGTAGTCCGCCCACTGTTGCATCAGTGTGCAGCGCCGCTCGAACAGATCGGACCTTGCGTAGGCCTGTTCGGTCGAATTGCCGAGAACGTGAGCAAGCGCCGCCTCTGATACAGCCCAGGGGGTGTCCGTTTGCTCCAATGCCCAGTTCTTGAGGCTGCTGCGGAATCCGTGAACGGTCGCGCGTTCCGCTAGGCCAGTCGAACGAAGAACCTTCGTAAGTGTCATGTCGGACATCGGCGACCCCGGCTTCAGCGGTGACGGGAACACCAATCCGGACTCGTCACGCAAGGCTTGTGCTTCGCGAAGCAGATCGAACACCTGCCTGCACAGGGGTACCCGATGCTCCACGCCGGCTTTGATCCGCTCGGACGGTATCCGCCATACCCGTTCTTGGAGGTCAATCTCGTCCCAGGCCGCCCCTCTGGCCTCACCGGAGCGCGCCGCCGTGAGAACCAGGAACCGGAAACACAACTTGGTGGATACAGAGGCTCGGGACGTTTCTACGGCTTCAAGCGCCGACCTGACCTCCTGATATGGGAGCGCTCTGAGGTGCGCTTTCACCTTCGGCATAGGGGGCAACGCTCCGTCGATCGCTTCACCCGCCGGGTTGGTTTCAACGAAATCCTGTGCCATTGCCCATCGGAAGACGGTTCTCATTCGTTGACGTATCCGACGAGCTGTCTCCGGACGGGTCGCCCATATCGGGGTGAGGACTCGCAGCACGTCGCCTCGGTCTATTCGGTCAACAGGCGTGCTGCCAAGCGCGGGCATGGCGTGACGCTCCAGGGTCTGCATCCAGCTTGCAGAGTGCTTGGCGTTACGCCAACGGGGCTCGTTCGCTTCATGGACGGCACTGGCGGCTTCCCTGAAACTTGGCGTCGCAGGCGCGCGCTTGTCTGCAAGAGGATCGCGACCGTCCGCGATGGCGGCCCGGTGATTCCCCGCCTTCTCGCGAGCTTTAGCCAGGCTTACGGAGGGGTATCCGCCCAAGCCGATATCGCGTCGGTTCCTTGAGCGCCTTAGCCCGCGTCGCCGATAGTGGCAAAAATATTCCCCTTCTGTCCCGTCTGTTCCCACAATTTTTACAACACAAAGGGCGGGACACTTAAGGAAACATGTGGTTAGGATGGGCACCGATTCAGCGTATTTTAAGTACGAAATCGGAAGACTGCGGGACCACTAAGGGCAGGGACGGAATAGCGTTTGGTGGAGACGGGGGGGCTCGAACCCCCAACCTCGGCATTGCGAACGCCGCGCTCTCCCAGTTGAGCTACGTCCCCATACGGCCACCGGCGAAGGTCCTGCATGCGAGGACCGAAAGCCACGGTGTATTTCAGCCTAGCAACGCGCACTCATCAGGTCAACGCGTGCCCTGACCGATCCCGACAGTCTCTCAGCGCTGCGTGCCGGCTGGCACGTCATGGTGAGACATGCCCATAACCTCTTCCTCACAGATGTTGCCGGTAACGCCGACGAAGGAATAGGCCGATTGTAAGCACGGTGGCCGCCGTGAGGGCGAAGATTAGTAGCAGTTGTGGCCCGGGTGAGACGCCACCAGTGTGCGGCAACACGGGTGTCCCTGGTGGAATGGGGTCACCGGACGCCGACGGGTCGGGTGTCGCCTCGGGAGGGATGACCGGAGAGGGGGCAGGCGTTGGCGAGGGAGTCGGCGCTGGCGCTGGCGTTGGAGAAGAGGCAGGTGTAGGCGCTTGTGTTGGGGTCGGCGATACCGTTTCGGTTGGGGTTGGCGATACCGTTTCGGTTGGGGTTGGCGATGGGACAGGCGTAGGCGTAGGTGTAGGTGTAGGTGGCTCGATCGTAAGGCCGACAAAGTAGAGCGAAAATCGATCGACGTTCGCGCACGTCTTCATATTGGCGGCATCGTTGTCCGCAGGATGGTGGATGAAACTACCATCCCGCGCCCGGTGCACAACATGGATCCCGCCGATTCCGCCTGCGGCCATATCGAGGTCTTCCTGCGTGATTGGTAGGCAGATGCTTACGAGTAGGTTCGTCCGAAAACCCGGTATTGGGTCGCCCGCGAGGTCTGTGAATACAAAGTTTCCAGCGTGGATTCCGACGGTAAACATCGAGCCCTCAGGCACAACGATGTCCGAAGGCGACAATTCTTCGATGTACGCGCCGAGGTAGTCGTCGTCTATCGCATCAGGAGGCACGTACATCGTGAGCCCATTCGGAGACGTTATCGAAGCGCCCTCGCTGCGGGATACGGTCGAGCCCGTGACTCCGCCGGGGAACGGTATTTCAGGAATCTCCTCTTCCACGACTCCGGGGGCCGCGTCCGGCGGAACGGCAACTTCAAACTTGCCGGTTCCAGTGGCCGCGATCCGTCCCTGTGTAACCCTGACCGTGATCGTTCCGCTTCCCTCGTCCGGCGCCGTGAACGTCGTCGAGCAGGCGGCTTCCGTCCCGTTCGGCATGAACGAACCCCCGCCGTCACTTGACCACGTGCAGACCACCCCAACAGCACTGGCGGGTAGCGGATCGCCATCGAAGTTGAACGCTATCGTTTGCAGGATGACCGTCTGGCCCGGCGCGACTGAAACGGTGTGAGGTACTACGATGACTGAGTTCTCCGAGAGCAGATTGGCGTGATCGATCTCCGAGTCGGAGGAATCGCCGGATCCTTGCGGCGGCAACGGAAAGATCGGAAAGGAACCCCCGGAACCTCCTTGGGCAGTGACGACTTGAACGGTAAAGCCCTGCTCGATACTCAGCCCGTCAGGATCGGCCGCCGTCACCTCCACCGTCGCAGTGCCGATCCCGATAGGCGTAAGGGCAAGAGTAGCGCCGGTGAGGCCGACTCTGGCGACGTCGGAATCCGAAGACGATGCCGTGTAAGTCATGGCATCGTCTTCGGGATCGCTAAAGTAGGCCGAGACGTCAAACTGATTGACACCATCAGATTCAACCAAAGTCCGGTCTTGTATCACGGTCTCGACAACTGGGGCTTCGTTGACGTTGCTGATGCGAATGATCACGGCTACCTCTGCAAAAAGGGTGCCTTCGTCTGTGGCGACTAGCGTCACCTCGAACGTGTCCCGGGCCTCGTAGTCGAGCATCTCCACGGTCATGATCTGACCACTCGCGGCGTCGATACCGAACGAACCCGCGTCAACGCCCACCAATGAATAGGTCAATTGGGGGGATTCGGGGTCTATCGCAACGATCGGACCACCGATGTTCGTGTTGGCGGAGGTGTTCTCGTCGATCTCAAGTTCGACTGTCAAAGACAGAAACTCCGGAGGCTCGTTGACGTTGTTGACCATGACTGTCACGCCGATCTCGTCGTCGACGGAGTCGTCGGCATTTCCGTCCCCGTCCACACCATCCGTGACCTGCAACGATAGTTCGTAAACGTTGTCGCCATCGGAGTCCGCCGGGTTCTCATGGTCGAACTCCGCGCTCCCGGCGGTGCCGATCTGGCCGGTCGACGAGTTGACAGAAAACATGCCGGAATCGGCGCCCACCAGCGAGTAGGCGAGTTCGTCGTTGTCAAGGTCGGTGGCCATGATCGGTTCCCCGATGAGGGTTCCGGCCGGAACGTTCTCGTCAACCGACAGCGTGATGGTGGCCGTTTTGTCGAACTCGGGCGGCGTGTTGACAGGCAGAGACGCCAACGTGCTACCAAACCCTGATTCCGACCACTGCCCTGTCCCCTCAGCGTTCACCGCGTGCACCTGCGCCTCATACTCGGTGTCGGCCTCGAGCCCTGAAATCGTGGTCTCAATACCGCCTCCGTCAATGAGTACTTGCGTCCATTTGTCGCCAGAGCCCTCGACCCGGTACCGCACCGCGTAGCTCGTTATCTCAGGCCCGGAGTTCGACGGAGCGCTCCATTCAACGTCTATCGCCTTAATTGGATCAACGCGATTCGGCGTTACTGACGGGGCATCCGGTTTGCCAGGCGCTTCGGTGTCTACATCGGTCACCATGACCGTGACCTCTTTGCTGACCGCCAGACCGACGGGGTCTGCGGCGGTCACTGTTAGTCGAAATTCCGGCTGGCGTTCGTAATCGAGTGGGTCCTTGGTCTTTATCTGGCCGTTCGCACCATCTACTCCGAACGCGTCGGCATCAGCGCCCGATAGGGAATAGGTCAGAGCGTCCTGATCGGGGTCAGTGGCCGTGACCGGGTCGCCAATGTTGGTGTCTGGCAGAGTGTTCTCGGCTACTTGCCGCGTAACCGCGCCGGTAGCGGTAAATTCGGGAGGGGAATTGGAATCGTCACCCACCGGATGTGTAACCGGTCCTACTGCGTATTTGCCCGAGCCGTGACTATCAGTGTAACTGACCGTCGCCTGGAGTCTCGACCCATCGCCCGCGGTGGTTGGCGTGTAGCTCGAATCGGTCGCCCCCGGGATGGCGCTTTCCTGGTTGCCTGAAAACCTGAGCCACTGCCAACTGGCATCGGTCACGCCGCCGTCCGGGTCAACGAGTTCGGCCCTTATTTCAACACCCATCTGCGGCCCCGGAGTTGACAACGAAACTATGCCCTCCTCGTCGATGTTCACCACCCGTATCGTCAGAGACAGACGAGACGACGCGGCCGGCTGTCCGTCGTCCGTTGCGACCACGAAGAGGTCGAATTCGTTGTCGCGATCCGTGTCTAACGGGGACTCGTAGTCCGGGGCCGACCTGAACGTCAGGGTCCCGGTTCCCGAAAGAGTGAAGCTGCCGCCGTCAGGGCTTGCCGGATCGAGTGACCAACTCACTGCGTGCTGCTCCGGGTCGGTAGCCGCAAGCGGCGGCAATGACGCGCCAGAGTTCTCGTCGACTTCCAATTCAATGGCCGAAGACGAAAACACCGGCGGTTCATTAACGTCCGTGATCCTGATGGTCACGTCGATCGAGTCGTCAACGGAGCTGTCGGGGTCTCCTCTCTCGTCGCTGCCGTCCGTAACTTGCACGGTCAATTCGTACACGTTGTTGCCATCGGAGTCTGCCGGAGACTCATGGTCGAGCGCGGCCCCGGGGCCGACACTGACCTGTCCGCTCGAATCATCAACCGAAAACAGGCCGGAATCGACGCCCGAAAGGGAATAAATGAGATCATCCTGCGAGTCTGAATCCGACGCCGTAAACGCCGCTCCAACAACGGTTCCGGGCTGCGAGTTTTCCGCAATCGAGATCGTCGAGACAGCGTCGTCGTCGAATTCAGGTGGCGAATTGACAGGCTGAGCGGCGAACGTGCTGCCCTTGCCTGACTCCGACCACTTCCCTTCACCCTCGTCGTTAACGGCACGCACTTGCGCCTCGTACTCGGTGTAGGGCTCGAGCCCCGAAACTGTGGTCACGAACCCGCTCCTGTCAGCCGTCACCTGCACCCACTCGTCGCCTGAGCCCTCTATCCGATACTGCACGACGTAGCTAGTGATAGGCGGACCCGAGTTTTCTGGTGCGGCCCACTTGAAGGCCAACGCCTGATGCCCGTCGTCGGGGTCCGGAGACACCGACGGCTTTTCAGGGGTGCCGGGTGCTTCGGTGTCGACATCCGTGACCTCGATGATCAGGTCGATGCCAGCACTATTGCCACTGCCCGCCGGGTCGGACGCGGAAAAAATGACTTCGTAGGCGCTCTTGGCCTCGAAGTTGAGTGATTCCTTGGTCTTGACCTGACCACTCGAAGCATCAATGTCGAAAAGTCCGGCATTGATACCGGTCAGGGAGTACGCGACGTCATCGCCTTCAGGGTCGGTGGCAGTGATCGGATCGCCGATGTTCGTGTCGGCCGGGGTGTTTTCCTTGACCTCAAAGGAAATAGAGGTGATGTCGAACTCGGGCGTCTCGTTCACGTTTTCGACAATTACAGCAACGTTGGCGCTGGCGGTCTGTTCCGGCTGACCGGTCGCGGTGACGACGAACGAATACTGGGTCTTGTCAGATTCATAGTCGAGTGAAGTATCTTGCCCTACGAGGATCTGGCCGGTTGCCGCGACTATCGTGAACGAGGCCGCATCCGCGCCCGAAAGTCTGTACGTCAACTGGCCGTCGCCGCCAGTCGCCACGATCGGAGCGCCGACCGATCCCCCTGCCGGGGTGTTTTCCTTCACCAGGCGTTCGATGGCGTTGCCCTCATCGAACGCAATCGCAACGGAGGTCTGAGCCAGCGCGGGAAGACGCCCTGTCGCCAGACCTGTTCCCACGATCAGCGCCGCAGCGGAAACTGCAACCGCGGCGGGGGCCAACCTCCCAGGCGCGGACAACAGGTGACGAAGCAATCAGGCCCCCCAAGCCGCGGCCGGAAAGCGACTGGGCCGGTAAATATATTCGTAATTTGCAAAACAAAGTCGCAAAGGCGTGAACAATAGATTAATAACGCGATAAATGCAATACCCATGCGTAAATTTCTACGTTCAACGGGTCCGAGTGCGGGTAAGACCTCCCTTGCTGCACACCTGCGAGGTTTTGCACCGCTGAAGTCGCGGGCCTTAACAACACAACGCCTTTACCCCTTCGGCAGAGCCGTTCGCGTCTTGGGCGGGCTTGACCGGCCATTAGCGCGTTGCTAGCCTCGCCCAATGGCGGAGAACATCAAAGACCCCTCAACTACCCGGTCTGGCAGACGGCGCAAGCGGTCCAGGTCGGGCGAGACCCGGCTGACCCAGGCGATGGAGAACTACCTCCTCTCGATTTACCTGGTACAGGAGCAGGGATTACGCGTAACAAACGCCAATCTGGTCACCCAACTCAGGCGCGTCCCTGCAACGGAATTTCTGGGAACCTCTCTGCCGTCGGTATCGGGAATGCTCAGGCGCATGGAACGAGAAGGGCTGATCCAGATATCGGAAACGAGGGACATCGGCCTTACAGCCCGCGGCAAAACCCTTGCTGAGCGCATTATTCGCAGACACCGGTTGGCTGCGTGCATGATCGTCGATCTGTTGGGGGTCGAACTCCATCGCGTCAATGCCGAAGCCCATCAACTGGAACACGCCATTTCGGACGGCCTCGAGACAGACATCCGCAATCGGCTCGGCAATCCGATGACCGATCCATTCGGGCAACCCATTCCGGGGACCGGTTACACAGCACCCGCCAAAGTAGTGACGCTCGACAACGCGCCGACCGGTTTGCCGATGGTGGTAGACCGCATACCGGAAGACGACGAAGAGCTGGTGGCCTACCTGACGGAGGGCGGGGTGCTGCCGGGTGTCGACGTAGTAGTCGAGGAGGTTGCGCCCTACAGGGGCGTAGTCATTCTCAATGTAGGCCAGAGAAACGCCGTGTTGGGTCACTCCGTGGCGTCGCGAATTCGCCTGCGGCCCGCTTGAGCCCGGCGCCGGGACATGTCTTACGCCGTGGCAGCCTCAATAAGGATGTCCGCCACCTCGGGACGGGTGAATTCCTCCGGCGGCCTTTCGCCTCTCTCCAGCATCTCCCTGACCTTTGTGCCGCTCAGGAATACGTGGGCGTCAGAGTCGTGTGGGCAGGTCTTCGAGGTGGCCATGTTCCCGCACCGCCGGCAGTGGAATGAGTGCTCGAAAAACATCGGCTGAATGCCCAGGTCCGACGCGTCGAACTCACTGAAGATGTGCTGGGCGTCGTACGTGCCGTAGTAGTTGCCTACCCCTGCATGGTCGCGACCAACGATGAAGTGCGTGCAACCGTAGTTCTTCCTGCAGAGGGCGTGGAATACAGCCTCGCGCGGCCCGGCGTAGCGCATGAAGGCAGGGAATGTGGACAGAACGGTGCGGTCGGTTGGGTAGTAGCGAGACAGCAGTTCCCGGTAACAGCGCATCCTGACCCCGGCGTCCGTATCGCCAGCCTTGGTCTCCCCTGTGAGCGGGTGAACGACTAGCCCGTCCACAAGTTCCAGCGCGCACTTCATTATGTACTCGTGCGCCCGGTGGATCGGGTTTCGAGTCTGGAACCCTACAACGGTTCGCCAACCTTTCGATTCGTATAGCGCCCGCGACGCGGCTGGGGGGCTGTCGGCGTCCGCATACACTTCGAGCGGATGGCGAGAAAGCGCTCGTATCGGCCCGCCGACGAGCGTGTCTCCCTGGGAATACAGGTTGGCAACGCCGGGGTGGTCCTCGTCCTCGGTCCTGAACACTTCCCTCGCTTCGAGCAGGGGGTCGTACGAGAAAATGTCCTCTGCCGTCATGGCGCCGAGCAGGCTGCCATCCATATCGTAGAGCGCCAGTTCGTCACCCTGGCCTATTCCCGCCGCGTCATCGGCTTCGACCGCCAAAGTGATGGGAATCGTCCACACCTCGCCTGTCGTCAGGCGGCTGTCTGCCACCACCGACGCGTAGTCGTCACTATTGAGGAATCCCGTCAACGGGCTGAAAGCGCCGATCGAGATCATTCTCAGGTCCGACGATTCGCGCGGGCCCAGCACGATCCGCCGCATGGCGCCGGCACGCGCCTCGAGTTCCGACGCTTCGTCCTGGTCCAGGACGCGGTTCACCAGACTTCCGCCGTGGGGGTCGATCATTTTTCCTCTTTATTTCCTTCGCGTCGGAAGGGACTGGACTCGGGGGGATATCTAGTCGCTGGATGCTGCTGCGATGACGTGCAGTCCGCACTCCTTGGCATCAGGGTCGGTCTCCCACCACCATCGCCCCGCCCGCAAGTCCTCGTCGGGCTTGACGGCCCGCGTGCAGGGAGCACAGCCGATGCTCGGGTATCCGTTGTCGTGCAGTTCGTTGTACGGAACTTCGTTTTCCTTTACGTACGCCTCCACCTGTTCGAAAGTCCAATTCGCAAGAGGGTTGATCTTGTAATTGGAGTGCGCATCGTCCCACTCGACGATGTCGATCTGCCCCCGCTCCATGCCCTGGTCCCGGCGCAGGCCCGTTACCCACGCGTCCACTCCTGAGAGCGCCCGGTTTAGCGGAACGACCTTGCGTATGCCGCAGCAAAGTTTTCGGTTGTCGATGCCCTTGTAGAAGAGGTTGAAACCTTTTGAATCAACCATTTCAGCAACGGACTCCAGGTCGGGGTACCAGGTCTCGATCTTTGCCGAGTACCGCAAAGCCGTCTGGTCGAAGAGCGTGTACGTCTCGGTGGGAAGCCGGAGGGTGTCGAGGGTCATCACCCTGGCCTTTGGGTTAACGCGCCAGTACATGTCGAACAGCGCCACGTCTTCAAGCCCAAAGCTCGACATCTGCGCTGCCGAGTTGCCAAAGCGGCCGTCGACCCAGCGGAGAATGTCGGACGGGTGGGAATCTTCCATCTGGCGGTTGATGCTGGCTAGTTCGGATTCCGGTATTCGATTTTCGATTGCGATCATCTGTGGGTACTGCTCCCCCGGTCGGTCGTTTCTGGGTGCTTGCAAAACTTTGGACGGCAACAAAAAACCCCTCGTGTCCAAGTGGACGCGAGGGGCGTGACGTGCCATCTGGCGAAGGCGCCTAGTTGTCACGCCTCCTCAGAGGGGTACAACAGGAGCACAGACGCGTCGAAGTTGTGCGGGGCGTAGGTGTCATTACGGGCCGATTATAGCAGTGGAACAGCGTTGCCGAACTCGAATCCGGCGCGTTATTGAACCGACTACATCTTCTTGGCTCAACACTCCAGGCGAACTCAGAAATCCTCTACCCCGGGCCGCGCGCCGGCGGGTTAACGCCTCGGCCATAGACCGGCGAACCTGAGTCACTTAAAATGACGCCAGAGCAAACCATCGCTCGTGCCGTACTTCGCCCTGTGACAGGGCGAACACAACCGCCCCAGAACTGGCCCCTACCGGAGATTCACATGACGACAGCCGCCGCTTACTCGGGCGAACGCATCGAAGAGCTACAGCAGATCGCCGGCGACCATTTGTTCATGCACGCCTCGCAGATCAATGACTGGCGAGGCAACCTGAAAGTGTTCGTAAAAGGCGAGGGCTGTTGGGTTACCGACATCGAGGGCAACCGCCTGCTCGACGGTATGGCAGGGCTCTGGTACAAGGCCGCGGGTTACGGCCGCCGGGAGATCGCAGACGCCGTATACGAGCAGATGCAGGCCATCTCCTCGCCGCCTGCAAATTCGGCGCTCATCCCACAGATAGAACTGGCCGGCAAAGTCGCAGAAATCTACCCCGACAGCGGCGCAAGGACGTTCTTTACGTCGGGCGGATCAGAGGCCGTCGAGACCGCCGTCAAAATGGCCAAGAAGTACCAGCAGATCAACGGCAAGGCCGGCGCGTTCAAGGTGATTTCCCGCCGCTATTCTTACCATGGCGGCACCGCCATGGCCGTGAGCCTCGGAGGCAGCCCCGCCGCCGATCCGATGGGACCATTGATGCCCGGCGCGATTCACGTAACAAA
Organism: Dehalococcoidia bacterium; assembly: GCA_965262065.1. GTDB lineage: Bacteria > Chloroflexota > Dehalococcoidia > Lucifugimonadales > Lucifugimonadaceae. The sequence continues at coordinate 873,071 of OZ253497.1, forward strand.
TTGGGACTCCTACAGGCCGCCCTACGAAGGCGATCCGGTGGACGTCGCCATCAAGTGCGCCAATGAGTTCGAAACGGTCATTCAACACCAGGGGCCACAGACCGTGGCCGCCATGATCGCCGAGCCCGTATCGGCAGCGGCCGGGATCCACATACCGCCGCCCGAATACTGGCAGCGGCTTCGGGAGATCGCCGACCAGTACGGCGTTGTGCTGATAGCCGACGAGGTGATAACCGGTTTCGGCCGGCTTGGGGAGTGGTTCGGTCCGACTGTCTGGGACGTTCAACCTGATATCACGGCGGTCGCCAAGGCTATAACGAGCGGATACGCGCCGTTGGGCGGGGCCATCGCCACCAAAAAGATCGCTGATTCATTTATCGGGTCGGACTCAGAGACGTTCCGCCACTTGATCACATTCGGCGGCCATCCCGTCTCGGCGTCGGCAGCGCTGGCCAACCTCAGGATTTTCGAGCGCGAGAACCTGGTTTCGAATTCCAAGCAGATGGGTGAGTACCTGTTCAGCCAGCTCCAGCGGCTGCGAGAACACGAAATCACAGGCGACATTCGAGGCGGCGTCGGACTCATCGCGGCCGTCGAACTCGTAAAGGACCGGTCCACCAAGGAGCGTTTTCCGGCATCGGCAGGTCTGGCCAAGAAGTTGCCCAAGATGCTTTACGAGAGGGACATGGTCAGTTTCCGAGCCGGCGACATCATTTCGATCTGCCCGCCCCTGATGATCACCCGCGACGAGATCGACTTCCTCGTCGATGCGCTGGACGACGCTTTGGGCCAGATATCAAAAGATCTCCGAGCCTGAGCTTCGAGTGGTAGCGAATTGGATGCGAGCGCACGCGTATGACGGACTGCGTTGGCAACTGTGTTATAGTTTCGCCACTCAAAAGGTCCCAATCTGCGCGCGGTCTTAATTCTTGCGGTCCGCGTGTCGCGGCATTCGGGACTTGAACTGAAAAAACAGCTGATTTGATGCGGTAGGAGCCGATATGGACGAAACTACCAGGACTGCTGAAGCTGACGCGGACACGACCCCGTCCGCCGGCGACCAGGCAGCAGTTGACACGAGCACATTTGACCGTTTTGGGCCGGACACCGTTGGCGAAGAGGTAGTGCTGGAGGTCAATGACCTGCGCACCTATTTCACCACCCGCTGGGGGACTGTCAAAGCTGTAGACGGCGTCAGTTATCAGGTCCGCAGGGGCGAAACGTTAGGAATCGTAGGCGAGTCGGGGTCCGGCAAGTCGGTACAGGCCCTGTCGGTCATGCGTCTCGTGCAGTCACCCCCCGGCCACATCGTCGGCGGAGAGGTGATTCTAGCCACCAGGGAGAAGGCCGGCGGCGGAAGAAGCGGAAGAAACCGTAAGGGCGAAGGCCAGGAGGTCTACACCAGAAAAGACATCCTCCAAGTCTCCGAGTCAGAGATGACGAAGATTCGGGGCGGTGAGATCGCAATGATCCTCCAGGACCCGATGACCGCCCTGAACCCCGTATTTACCATCGAAAACCAGGTTGGCGAGGCCATCACGATCCACCAGGGTCTGAAAGGCAAGCCGCTCTGGGAGAAGATAATCGAAGCTCTCAGGCACGTCCGCATCCCAGCCGCCGAGCAGCGGGCCAAGGACTACCCTCACCAACTCTCCGGTGGCATGCGCCAGCGTGTTGTGGGCGCCATCGGCATATCCTCAACGCCCTCCGTGATCATCGCCGACGAACCGACCACGTCTCTCGACGTAACGATTCAGGCGGCGTATCTGAGGCTTCTGAAGCAACTTCAGGCCGAGGACGGGGTGGCGATCATCTTCATCACGCACGACTTCGGCATTGTCGCCAAGATGTGTGACAGGGTCGGCGTCATGTACGCGGGACGGATTGTTGAATCGGGCGATGTCCGGCAGATATTCAACTCTCCCAAGCACCCCTACACGCAGGCCCTGATCGACTCGGTACCGAAGCTTGAGGTCAAGACCGGTCGCTTGCGACAGATCGACGGCCAGCCGCCGTTGCTGTACAACTTGCCAGCTGGTTGTCCATTTGCTCCGCGCTGCCCGAACGCAATCGATCGGTGCAGGGAAGAGTACCCGCCGTATGAACAGGCGGCTGAAAACCACTATTTCCATTGCTGGAACCCGGTTACTTCATCATGACAACAACAGTTGAACGAGCAATATCCACTGACACCGAACGCACAGTAATTGCGGACGCCCCGGGTGGGGTTGCCAGCGGCAACGCGATCGTCCAGGTCCGCGATCTCAAGAAGCACTTTCCGATTGGCGGGGGTTTCCTGGGATTGGGAGGCAAAAGGCAGTGGCTGAAGGCCATCGACGGTATCAGCTTCGACATCGAACCGGCCCAAACCTTCGGGCTGGTGGGTGAGTCCGGTTGTGGCAAGACCACTACGGCAAAGGTTTTGCTTGGCCTGGAGAAGCCAACCGACGGCACCATCTACTTTGAGGGACACGATGTAAACACTCTGACCCGCGAAGGCCGCAAAGAGTTTCGAAAGTCCATTCAGGCCGTGTTCCAGGACCCCTGGTCCTCACTCAATCCCAGAATGCGGGTATTGTCGATCGTCGCGGAGCCGCTAGAAATTGCGACAACGATGACCCGGCAACAGATTCGGACGAGGGTGTCCGAACTACTGACCGAGGTGGGACTGAACCCGTATCAGGCGAACCTTTACCCCCACGAATTCTCTGGCGGGCAAAGGCAACGGATCGGTATCGCACGAGCTCTCGCGCTCAACCCACGTGTGATAGTTCTGGACGAGCCGGTGTCGGCGCTCGACGTCTCGATTCGTGCGCAGATCATGAACCTTCTCGTCGACCTGCAAGATCAGTACGGGCTCGCCTACCTGTTGATCGCCCACAACCTCGCAACGGTCCGGTACATGTGTCACAAGGTGGGTGTCATGTATCTGGGTCTGATCAGGGAGATCGGGGACACGGAAGACGTGTTTACCGACCCGCAACACCCGTACACGATGGCCCTGATTTCGGCCGCGTTGCCGTCGCACCCCGACATCCAACGGGAAGAGATCATCCTCCCGGGCGAGGTGCCTTCGCCGGTAGATCCGCCCTCGGGTTGCAGCTTCAATCCTCGCTGCTTCCTGAAGATCGGAGAGGTGTGCGAAAACCAGTTCCCGTCACTTCAGGAGCAGCACCAGGTAAACCACTGGGTCGCATGCCACCTGTACGACTCGTCCGGTTCACCCTCGAGTTGGGACGGCCACACCAAGCCAATGGAATTCACCCTCACGGGCGCCATGGCCGAGACCCCCAACTAGAACCGGCCAACAGAAAACGCCCAAGAGAGAAGGCCGCGGCATACGCCGCGGCCTTCTTGATGAACCGAAGTCGGCGCAGCAGATCGGCCCATCAATTCGAACCACTGACCCAGTTACTCACAGCGCCCACAAACCTCCCGAAAGGCATTGAGTCGCTTGCACAAGTACCAGAGTCGCCCCCCGACAGCGAGTTTGGTGATAGCCGGGTCCGCGACCGGCTGATCAGACTGCCTGATGTTCGCCTAAGGCTGCTCTAAAATGGACGTGCCGGTTGGGCGTCAACCGGGACAGATCACGGAAGAGGCCATTGCAGGAACCACAAGAAGTTCAATTCGAGCCCCGCACGCCTCGCAAGCGAAGCGGGAACTATCGGGAGGAACGTCCCTGGGGAGCGTTCGAAATTCTTTCGTCGGGTCCCGGCTTCCAGGTCAAGCGGATCACCGTAAACCCCAGGCAACGCCTCTCGTTGCAGTGGCATCGCCACCGCGATGAACAATGGGCGGTGGCCCGCGGCGCGGCGCGCATCGTAGTAGGCGAGGTCGAACAGACACTGGGCCGCGGTCAGTCGATGTGGGTGCCGCGCACCGTTGTTCACCGTATCGAGAACATCTCGCGCATCGAACCGTTGGAAATCATCGAAGTCCAGACCGGTGACTACCTCGGCGAAGACGACGTCGTCAGGGTGGAGGACGACTACGGCCGGATCGAACAACAGCCGTAGCGCAATCGCGCCAGGGGCAAGCGCCCCAGCATGTACCTGCCAGGCATCGCCGCGACATCCCGACGCGAATCATCCACGGCCGTCATGTAATTCCCGTCGGCCGGTTAAGCGGTCAGACGACGAAACTTCACTGGACCAGGTAACCGCCGTCCACCGGTATCGAAGCTCCGGTGACAAAATCCGACGCCCTGCTAGCGAGGAAGACCGCCGTTCCTGCAAGGTCGCTCGGATCGGCCCATCTGCCCGCCGGAGTTCGGTCTACTATCACCTGGCGTCGTTCGGGGAACATCTCCAGAAACGCCGCCGTCATGTCTGTGTGGACCCAGCCCGGCAGGATGCAGTTGACCTGGATGTTGTACCGGCCCCAGCCCACGGCAAGGCTCTTCGAGTACTGCACTACGCCACCCTTGCTCGCCGCGTAAGCCGGAGCGTATCCGGTTGCCAATACAGACATCATGGACCCGATGTTGATCACCTTTCCGCCTGTCGATGCCTTCAAGTGCGGAAATGCCGCAGTGCTCACGATGTGAAGACTCGTCAGGTTGGTGTCGACGACCAACCGCCAATCTTCCATCGACAACTCTTGCGGTTCGTTCGCCCGCCGGTTCGTCCCTGCATTGTTGACGAGAATATCGAGTCCCCCAAATTCATTCACGGTTGCGTCGACTGCGCCAGCCACGGACGCTGCGTCGTTGACATCGCAAGTGACGGCGATCGCCCGGCTCCCTGCCTTGGTCAGGCTCTCGACCGCTGCCCGGTTCTTGTCTTCGTTGCGCGCGGCGAGGCACACGGCCGCGCCCGCTTCTGCGAGGCCCTGCGCAATTCCGAGTCCAATACCGCCGTTGCCGCCGGTTATCAGCGCAACTCTGCCCGTGAGGTCAAACATGTCCATTTTGGTTTCGTTCCTGTGTTGATGGCCTAGCGCGGCCATGTACGAGTCGATTTCAGGCCTTGCCCTGTCAGACTATCCTGACGCACGGCAAGTGATGTCGTTCCGGGGCAATTTTCCTCTAACATTTCCATAACGCCCGCGTTCCTCCTCAGCACGGCCGAAAGTCATAAGAAAAATCATGGTATTGCCTCAACACACCTCATCGATGCCGTTGGCCCTGGAAGGGATGAAGATCGTGGACTGCAGCCAAGTCCTGGCGGGTCCGTTTTGCACGATGCTCCTGGCCGACATGGGCGCAGACGTCATCAAGATCGAGAAGCCGGCAGGGGGCGATGATACCCGCCACATGGGTCCGCCGTTTGTGAGCGGGGAGTCGGCGGCGTTTCTCGCTATGAACCGCAACAAGCGCAGCGTGGTGTTGGACTTCAAACAGAAGGGCGGACTCGAAGCGGCAAAGCGGCTCGCAAGCAACGCCGACGTAATGATCGAAAACTACAGGACGGGAACGATGGACCGTCTCGGCCTGGGATACGAGGAGATGTCGGCAGCCAATCCGGCCCTCGTTTACTGCTCGATCTCGGGATTCGGCCGCACCGGTCCGTACTCCAAACGAGCCGGCTACGACCTCATCGCACAGGGCATGAGTGGCCTGATGAGCATCACCGGCATGCCCGACTCGCCGCCCGTCAAGGTCGGCGTGCCGATGGCGGACCTGAACGCCGGAATGTTCGCTGCATACGGCATACTCAGCGCCTACATCCATCGGCTGAAGACCGGGCAGGGCCAGTACCTCGAGGTGTCCCTTCTCGAGTCGGCGCTTGCATACATGGTCTGGGAATCGGGAATCTATTTCACCACCGGCGAAGTCTCCCGGCCGTTGGGTTCCGCGCACCGCTTGTCGGCCCCCTACCAGAGCCTGAAGACGCGGGACGGTTACATCAATGTGGGCGCGCCCAACGACACGAACTGGGAACGGCTGGCGCGCACGATGGGTCGCGTCGACCTGCTCGAGGACGACCGATTCACCGATAACGCAGGCCGTATGGCGAATCGCTCGGATCTGGAAGTCGAGCTTGAACAGACGTTGACGGAACATGACACCGCCCACTGGCTGGAGAAGTTCGATCGCGCCGGATTCCCCGCCGGTCCCGTTCTGGACATGGAGCAGGTGTGGAACAACGAGCAGGTCCAGGCCCGGAACATGGACGTCGAACTGGAGCATCCGGCTGCTGGAGCGGTACGCCACATCGGCTTGGCGGCGAAGCTGTACGGCACACCCGGCCGGATGGACCGGCCAGCCCCGACTATGGGTCAACACACCGACGAGGTGTTGACCGAGGCCGGTTACTCTGCGGCGGAAATCGCCGAGCTCAGATCGTCGGGCGCCGCAGGTTAAGGCGCCAACCCAACACAACACACGCACGGCGGCCGCTTTCACGGGCTGCCCTTGTCTCCACGTCGCTTCCTTCTTCGGCTGGCGCGCCACGACAGGGCGAACATCGTCAGGATGACGAGTCCGAGTCCGCCGTAGATGGCGACCTCGTCCCATTGTCCCGCGGACCCGTGGAGGAGCGGCAGGCTGAGTTCCGCGATGTTCATTTCTGGCTAATCCTTGCCGCGTTCGCCGCTCTTGGCGAGTAGATCACGATCTCCTGGAAGTGCGCGGGGAGGCGGCGCCCATAGTCTGAGTATACGTTCGGCGGGATTCGCAGGAAGGCAGCGGTGGCGGAGTACCCAGTCAAAGCCGCGCCTCCCATCCGTGATGACTTATAGCTTCCTGTAATCCAGTGGGAGTGCGACAATCCCTAACCGCTCGACACGGAAGGGCTGGTGCTGAACGCCTGGAGCCGAACAAGGACTGACAAGACATGACCGAAAAACTGAACGTGGGATTCATAGGCGCGGGCGTCATATCCAGATTGCACGCCATGGGCTACGTGGATAATCCTCACGCCACGCTAAAGTCGATCGCCGATGTCAAGCCGGATGCCGCGCGGGCGCGGGCCGAAGAGTACGGAGCGGCGGAATGGTGCACGGACTATCGCGAACTGCTCAGCGACCCTGATCTCGACGCGGTCGAGATACTGCTGCCGCACGACCTACACCTTCCCGTCACGCTGGAAGCGCTGGCCGCTGGCAAGCATGTATCCCTGCAAAAGCCCATGACCAGGACACTGGACGAAGCCGACCAAATCGTCGCGGCCGCGGCTGAGTCCGGGGTCACCTTTCGGGTCTTAGAGAACTTTCGTTCATACCAGCCCTACATACGCATCAAGGACATGATAGATGCGGGCGAAATCGGAGACCTCGTGTCGATGCGGTACAAGGTGATTCGCGGGCTGGGAGTCGGCGGCCATCATATCCCCGAGGAGGCCACCGCGTGGCGGTTCGACGAACAGATCGGCGGCGGGGTGCCCCAGATCCTCGACCACGGATACCACGTGGCGTCGATGATCGAGTACTACTTCGGACCGGTCACTCGCATACACACCATGACTGGGGAGCGCGGGGAGTCGCCGGACATCGAGTCGTCCTATTTCATCACATGGGAGAGCGCCGACGGCAAGTTTGGCGCATGGGAGAACGTCCTGGCGCCCGACCTCGAGATCGCCACCGACTACTACCCCGGGGATGAGTGGATGGAGATCACGGGCACCCGCGGCATCGTAGTGTCGACGAGGTGCACGGCCAAGCTGCTGGACGAGGCCCCCGTCATTCTTTATCGAGACGGGAAGACCCGCCGGTTCGACGACATGGAGACAGATTGGGGACACAGCTTCCGTGACGGGGCACACGACTTCGCGTCCGCCGTCATCGAAGGACGTCAGCCCGATCTCGATGCCGGACTCGCTCGCTATGTGCTGGACATATGCCTGTCGGCGATCCAAAGCATCCGTACCCGTTCAGAAGTACAGATCAATCCCGCATAGCCGCAATGGCGCCTTTTGTGGGCGACCGGCGGGCGATGGCGGGGGATCGTGAAAACACCACAATCTCCCGTCCCTCCCCGATCGCCCGTTCCCATCGAGTCATTTGCGGGTACCCTTAGCCTCATCATCCACGAGCGCTTTCGAGAAACCCAGACATGCCAAATCGAATAAACCGAGCAATCGAACTACTGGAACAGGACCAGCCCATCTACTACTTCGGCGGCCATACCGGCCACGTGCTCACGCGTGATCAGGGCGAGACCGACGCCAAGATTTGGGCAGACTACATCAACGTCGGCATGGAGCACGGCGCGTTCAACATGCACGGGCTCGACGAGTACATGCAGGGACTCATAGACGGCGGACCGACGAACAGCGGCCATCGCACGCCGCCCGTCATCGTGGAACCGCCTGTCGACGGGTCCAGCGAACAGGCGGTCCGGTATAATGCATGGCAGTTTCGGCAGATTCTCGCCCGCGGCATCCATGGCATCCTGCTGTGCATGGCCGAAACCCCCGACGCCGTCAGGGCATTCGTAGAATCGTGCCGTTACCCTCCCAACATGATCGGAGAGGGACGCGGGCTTGCCGCGGGAACGCGGGGAGTCGGCTCGGAACCGTCGGCGGCACACGTGTGGGGACTCGACAACGCGGAATACATACGCCGCGCAGACCCGTGGCCGCTCAATCCTGAAGGGGAGCTGCTTCTCGGCATAAAGATCGAGTCGGCCCGAGGTGTCCACACCATCGAACAGATGCTCTCCGTGCCCGGCATCGGGTACGCCGAGATGGGCCCTGGCGACCTGCACATGTCGTACCGGATACCGCGGCCGGAGGGTGCGTACACGGACCCGCGAATCATCGAGGCTCGGGACAGGGTCGAGGCGGCTTGCGAAGCCAACGGCGTCCGATTCCTCGAAGGCGCCACGCCCGACAACATCCAGCAAGTCATCGACGATGGTGCCCGAGTAATCTCCGGCCAACGCCTCGACACCGCCCAAGTCGGCCGCGCTCACACCAAGCGTGTGATGCCTGTGTGACGCGTCGGGGAAGTCGCCCAGACGACAACGGCACGCCTACTACTTGCCCAGCTTCAGATCGGTTGCGAGACAGGTTTCACCCGCCATGTATACGGCGACAGCCAATACGGCCGTTGCGGAGTTACGGGCGGTTATACTGGCGTTAGAACAGTAGAGAAAAGGCCGTCTGGCGGAAATGCCATGAGGCCGCAATTAATGGGCCTCAAAGAGAATTTGTGAGAGTAGTTGTGACCCAGTCACCTGTTAGACCGACGGAAGTGGAACCGCGAGGGACCTATCGCATATGGCTAAGCTACTCCGACGGCTCCGCTGGTGAGGTGGACTTGTCTCATCTGGCAGGTGGAGGGGCGTTTAAGGCCTGGAACGACCGCGACTTCTTTGAGGCAGTGCATATAACCGAATACGACGCCATCGCCTGGGGTGAAGAACTGGAACTGTGCCCCGACGCCCTCTACATGGAACTCACAGGCAAATCCCTCACGGACGTTATGCCTGGGGCGCTGGCCCTCCTCAACGATGCCTGAAATCTGCCGGTTCTACGGAATCGTCATTCAGATGTACTTCGATGACCACGCCCCGGCCCACTTCCACGCCAGATATGGCAGCCATCGTGCCGTGATATGCGTTGACCCGCCGGCTATCTTGCATGGGCATCTCCCTGCCCGCGCCCGAACTATGGTCATGGAGTGGGCGGGACTGCATCTAGATGAACTACAACAAGCTTGGAGGCGCGCGCAGAGGCTTGAGCCGCCCGGCAAAATCGCGCCCTTGGAATGATCGAAATGGCCAATTTGGCCAATTGACTATTCCACGAGCCCTGACTAATCCACCCGCCGGAGCGTTAGTCGGAAGGGCCGGAGCGGAGATTATGGGTGATGGCGGCCATATGATTGGCCTGCTTGGTCGATAATGTGTATCCCTAGTACGCATTATTACGCGTTTACGAATGTGGGTGGCAGTCCCAATGGCCAGGGTCCAGTTGATAATCCCGGATGTAGACCCGGACCGGTTCGTTCACCAGGCACGCAAAGAGGGTATGACATTCAGCGCGTGGCTGAGAGCCGCCGCCTGCGCCCGGCTTTAAGAGCAGCAGTGCACATAACGGTTCGAATCCGGAGACGACCCAGTGATTTTCTTCGAGGAGTGCGGCGCTCGGCGAGGTCCCGGCCTGGAACCTGACTGGAATTAGCACAAGCGGGTAATTGAGGAATCGCGCATACACGGCATGCCCTGCGGCGGAGGCCATCGTGAAAGACAAGATGAGCGGAGAAGAGCGTGACATTCTCGGTCGATTCCAGCGAGACGAGCTGCGCTCCGTTTCCGGCGCTGAACGGGAGATTGAGGCGGCCCGCCAGGCGGCTCGCAATACTTTCAACAAGACCAAGCGGGTGAATCTGCGGGTAACCGAGCGCGACTTCAACCTGGCCCACTCGCGGGCCAGGGAAGAGGGAATCCCATATCAGACGCTGCTGTCCAGCGTCATCCACAAGTACCTGTCCGGCAGGCTGACTGAGAAGAGGTAGCAGACACGCTGACGCTGGAGCGAGCCGCTCCTAGAATAGAGTGGGGCCGCCAAAGCCTTCCTCCGCAGCGACATGCTGCACAAGTCCATGTCGGCGCGTTGGGAGGAGCAGCGCATACATAAAAGTTGCGAGCGCCGAGGCGCACGGAACCTCTTGAGGGCATCCATAGATGAAGGTTGCCCATCATCCCCCTCAATTCCTGGCGCTCGAGGGGGATGTAGTCCGCCATGCAATGGCTAGTCGAACAGAACATAGCCCGCGAGATTACGGGCCGGTCTCGCAACCGGCTGTTCACCTACGAAAAGTACATGGACGCCCTAATGGAGGGGACCGAGCCGCCGTAAACCCCTGCCCCCCTGCAGGCCTTATCGCTTCGACTGACGAGGCGACATGGTTACGGCCACTTTGACGTGCGTGAAACGGCAGTGCTGTAGCGGTGAAGTTGTGCACCAGTCGCCTAGCTCTTACACTGCGAACTGTAAGTCTTAGATGCTCAGGTACATGGAATAACCAAGGTGGTGAGCATGGGAGAGAATATGGGAGCGCCAAAAGAGATCATTTTCGAGGTGACTGAGGCCGTCGAAGGCGGTTTCGACGCTCGGGCCCTGGGCCACAGCATCTTCACGCAGGGTGAGGATTGGGTCGACCTGGAGTCGATGGTCAAGGATGCCGTGCTGTGCCACTTTGGTGATGAGCATGAGACGATGGTCGTCAGGTTGCATTTCGTCAAGGATGAAGCCATGGCGGTATGAGGCTGCCTCGCGACATGTCGGGCGAAGACCTGGCGGCGCTGCTGCATCATGCAGGATGACACAAGCAATTGCCGCACCATGACGCCATCATCCCCCTCACCCTCCCCTCAAATCCTGGCGCTCGCGGGCGATGTAGTCTGCCGTCCGGAGGGCCAAGGCCTGGATGGTGGGCGTTGGGTTTACTGCGCCGGATGTGACAAATACGCTGCCGTCGATGACAAAAAGGTTGTCGGCGTCGTGCGCCTGACCCCATCTGTCCACTACCGACGTCCCGGGATCGTCGCCCATGCGCGCCGTGCCGAGCAGGTGCACCCCGTCCGCCGGCGCAAGCGGCATCGTCACTATCTCCTTCGCCCCCGCTTCCGCGAACACCCGCTTTGCGCTTACGATGCCGTGGCCCAGGATGCGTCGCGTGTTCTCACCGATTCGGTACCGAACCCTCGGCGCCGGAATGCCCGACCCGTCGGTCAGTTCCGGATCGAGATCGACCATATTCGTCTCCTCGGGCAGGTCCTCGGCGGTGACTGCAAACGCCGTCGTTCTTCCGAACCGCGCGGCAAACAAATCGTGGTGCTGCTTACCCCACGGCACAGCGGGCATCATGCGGCCGACGGCGATCGAACCCGGCCCTGACCCCCTGACCATCTGCAACTGATAGCCCCGCACGTAATCACGCCGCGGGGCCGTCTCGTAAAACTCGTGGCTCAGCAGTATGTTTGCGCCAGGACCCCGATACGATTCCAGGTCTTCGTCGAACACCGCTGTGACGTGGGCGATCACGTGGAACATCAGGTTCTTGCCCACCTGCCCGCTCTCGTTGGCCAGACCGGCCGGGTGACTGTCGGACCGCGACAGCAGCAGCAACCTCGGCGTTCCGATTCCGTTGCACGCCGCGATAACCGCGCGCGCCGGCTGGTGTCGAGCGACACCGCGGTCGTCGAAATACGATGCGCCGGTGACACGGCCGTCGGGCCCGGACGTAATCTCGTAGACCCGGCTCCGCGTGCGCAACTCGACGCCCAGCCCCAGGGCGAGGGGCCAGTAGGTGATGTCGGCCCTGGCCTTTGCTTTGCGGACGCACCCGAGGTTGAGCGGCCCGCAGTAGTTGCACGCCTCCCGCCCCTGCTTGTAGGGCGTTGTATTCACGTAACTGTCCGCAGGCCACCAATGCCAGCCCAGCCGGTCGAATGCCCGAGCCACGTGTTCTCCGTCCAGACCCAACGGCAACGGCGGCATAGGCCTTTTTTTACGCGGTGGGTTGGCCGGGTCTCCGGCGATACCGCAACAGCCAACTATCTCGTCGTTCAGGTCGTAGTAATGCTCCAACTCGTCGTAAGTCAGCGGCCAGTCGTCCGCCGCGCCGTCGAGCGACTTCACACGAAAGTCCGACGGGTGCATCCGCGGCGCGTGGGCTGTCCAGATGACCGTGCTGCCACCGACCGCGTTGAACATGAAAGGTGTGACATCCGACTCCTTGCAATTGACGGGATAGTCTTCGTCCAGCGCCCTCTTGTTGGGATCGAAGTTCCAGTCGGTCCGGCGCTTCAGTTCCCAGTCGACGCGGGTGGTCGGCGAGACCTCGGGACCGTGCCAGCCACCCTGCTCGAGGCACACCACCCTGAATCCTGCGCTGGCCAACCGCCAGGCCGCGGCCGCGCCCGACGCTCCGGCGCCAATGATTAAAATGTCGGTCTCTGTGGTCTTTTCGGGGGCCATTTTCACGTTCTGATCCGCCCTGAAGTGAGATGCGCCAATAGTCGGTTGGCTGCGCACGAATTTCACGCCCTCGCAATTCCAGAATGGCGCGTAAACAGTATTGAACCGTTACTGAACTCCCACAACGGGGCTGATTACCGACGGAATCGGTCGACTGTTCAATCCATATGAATCGATTCTTCGATACACTGCCCGGTTCCAGAGTAATATCGGCAGAGGGTTAGTTGCCGCCCCTTCCGCGGCGCTGTTATCAACAAGGGATTCGTCCCTGGTACCGGAAGATTACGCGAACGTCCGGTGAGGTTTCATGGTCCAGAGTAATATCCTGACCGGCGAGATGCGGGAACGCGTCATCGCCACCGAGTTCGAACCGGCGACTATTGAGGTTGAAAAGTCGCACATCACTGCGTTCGCGCTCGCCATAGGCGACGACAATCCGCTCTGGAATGACGAAGTCGCGGCGCGCAGGTCGCGATACGGGGGACTGATAGCGCCGCCCACGTTTACCCGGCTAATCGTCAATTCGCTGAGGCTGCGCGGGACAACACAGTACCCACTCCCCGGCACGGTGCAGCTTGACGGTGGATCGCAGTGGCGATACTTCGAGCCTATTCGACCAGGTGACCGAATCACCCACTTTCGAAAGATCACCGACGCCTACGAGCGACAGGGGTCAGCGGGCCCATTGATCTTCATCATCGGACACAGTCGATTTGTAAATCAGTTCGACGAGACGGCAGTAACGTTGACGGGCGTAACGATCCGGTACGAGCCGACCCGGTCCGGGAAAATCGTTCGACCCGCTAAACCAGGTAATGGACGGACGGCGGCGGATACGGACACCTCGAATGCCCCTGCGATCGAGTCGCTTGATTGGGACGGGGTTTCGGAAGGCGCCGAGATCGGACCGTTTATCAAGCACACAACTACGCAGGACCTCGTCAAATACGCGGGAGCGTCCCGCGACTTCAGCGAGATTCACTACGATAAGGATTTCGCTCTTGGCGTCGGCCTGCCCGGTGTGATCCTTCACGGGGCACTGAAGGCGGCATATCTCGGGAAACTGATGACCGATTGGCTTGGCGAACCCGGGGCGCTCAGGTCGCTGCAGTGCCAGCACCGCGGCATGGACTTCCCTTCGGAGTCGATCATCTGCAAGGGCCGGGTGGCGAGGAAGTACGTGGAGGACGGCCAATCACTCGCCGACTGCGAAATCTCGATCGAAAACAGCAGCGGACAAACCACAGCCCCCGGTCAGGCAACCATATCTCTCCCATCATAATAACCTACACCAACAGGCAGCACATCGCCGTACAAGCGATCATGAATCGTAAACAGGAGCCGGATCATTGGACTTTGAAATAAGAGAATCGCCGGAGATCAAGGCGTTCAGGCGCGAGGTCAGCGATTGGCTCGATGAGAATCTCGATGCCGACTTTCCCGCCCACGCAGACCCCCGGGACGTCACGTATGAAGACTTCCTCAGGACCCGTGAGATGGGCAAGAAACTCGGGGAGAAACGATGGCTATGGGCAACTGCGTCCCGAGAGTATGGCGGAGGCGGGCTCAGCCTTGAACACGGGTTCGTAATAGACGACGAACTCAACAACCGAGACCTATCCAATCCGCCCTACTACGACCCGGGATCCCGATACGGCGGCCCGGTCCTCATGGTCTGGGGCACAGAAGAGCAAAAGAGGAAATGGCTGCCGGACATGTTCTCCGGCAAGCTCGTCGGGTGGCAACTGTTCACCGAGCCGGGCGCCGGCTCCGACCTCTACAGCCTGAAGACCACAGCCGTTCGCGATGGCGACCACTACATCATGAACGGACAGAAGGCGTTTGTTGGCACGGCATACGACGTCGACTACTGGGTGATTCTCGTCCGTACCAACCCCGAGGGCGAGCGTTACAAGAACCTCGGATGGTTCCACATGCCCGCGACCCTGCCCGGCATCAGCAGGAGCTTCATGAATCTTCTGTGGACCGATGGAACGGGTGGGGTGAGCAACATAGTCACCTTCGATAACGTGAAGGTGCCGGCGGAATGCCTTGTCGGCGGAGAAAATAACGGATACGACGTGTCCCTCAGTTGGGCCGAGCTCGAACACGGCGTTTCCGGAAACATCAGGCCGAACCGGATGATGCGCCGCCTGATCCGGCATGTCGCGTCAGAAAAAGTAAACGGACGGGCCCTCAGAGACGACCCCGATGTGCAGGACCTACTCGCAGACACGTTCATTCATGCAGAAATCAACCGCCTGTTCGGAATGCGGAACTACTGGATGAGCAGAGCCGGACAGCCGATCTCCTACGAAGGCCCTCAATCGTCATTCATGCGCAAGATGTCGGGCCTGAACATCTCAGAAAACATCCTGAGAATGCTCGGTCCTAAGGCCCTGACATTTGACAGTGAACTCGACACGTCGGATGGGCATTTTGAGACCGACCAGCGGAGCAGCATCTGCGCGCTCCACCCCGGCGCTACGGAAGACGTGCAGCGGGTCATCATGGCAAGACGGATCGGCATCGGCAGAGAGGTCCGGGAACAGCCTGGCAAGTTGACGGGCCTCGTCACACCGGCTGACTAGACGGCGGCCCGACCCCGGAACCTGCATTCAAGAAAGAACGACTCAATGGACTTTTCACTTACCGATTATCAAAGACAGCTCAAGGCCACTGCCCATGAATTCATGGAGCGGGAGGTCCCGAAAGATCGGCTGCTGGAACTCGGCAAGTCCGACACCGGGCACGATCCAGCCATATGGCAGAAGGCGGCCGAAGTCGGTTTCCTCGGCGCGCTCGTACCCGAAAGCCACGGCGGGTCCGGCGGGTCGTTGTTGGATGCCGCGATGATCTGCGAAGAGTTCGGCAGGGGTCCCTTGCCAGGGCCGTATTTTTCATCATCCGTGCTGGGTAATCTAGTCCTGCAGGAGTGCGGCGCCGATGATCAGCAAGCCGAATTGCTGCCCCGCGTCGCAAGCGGCGAAGAGGTGGTTGTTCTAGCGTTGACAGAGTCGAACTACGGGTGGGGCGCCGACTCGATTAGCCTGCAAGCCGAACGGCGAGGCGACAAATTCGTTTTGAATGGCGACAAATTGTTTGTCCACGACGCACTCTCCGCAACACAATTCCTGTGCGTGGCCAGATGCGCGTCCGGTCCCTGCAAAGACGACATCTGTGTCTTTGTGGTCGGCGCTGACGCCAACGGGGTTTCGAGACGCAGCATCGCCGGGTTCGGAGGCAACGTGGGCGAGGTCAAATTCGACCAGGTCGAGGTGACTGCGGAAGCGCGGCTCGCAGGGTCCCCAGACACTTGGGCTGGGCTCGAACGGGCCATCCTGCGCGCCACACCGCTGTTGTCTGCGTACAAGGCTGGCGCATGTGGCGCCGTGTTCGACATCTCGGTCCAGTACAGCAGGTCCAGAATCGCGTTCGGCGTCCCGATCGGCCGATTCCAACGCGTCCAGGACCACATAATCGAGGTCTGCAACCGCATGGATTCGGCGCGATGGGCCGCCTACGAGGCGCTATGGAATCTCGACACCGGCCGCGATGCCGCGGTGAGCGTACACCTGTCGAAGGCGGTGGCCAGCGAAAGCTACTACCATGGCTGCAACTTCGCTCATGAAGCGCATGGCGGCATTGGCACATCCATGGAGTACGGACTCACTCTGCACACCGAAATGTCCAGGTCGCTGTATCACTACCTCGGCAGCCCGCAGTTTCACCGCCGACGCATGGTCAAGGCCCTGCTAGCCCGGGAATCTGCTGATTCGGACGGCGTCGAATCTGCACGCCCCGTTGCGTCGCAAAGTTAAGGGAGCCGGAGCGATTCAACCTCTCTCTGACCTTCGGGTAGTCGAATGGGCGCAAGGAGTCGCCGGCGCGGTGTGCTCCAGGGCCCTTGCCGACCTCGGCGCAGACGTGATCAAGGTGGAACCCCCGGAGGGCGACCCTGCGCGTTTTGCCGGTCCGTTCCCGAACGACCAACCGCATCGAGAAAAGAGCGGCCGGTTCTTAAGCCTGAATGCCAACAAGCGCGGAATCACCCTGGACATGGATTCCTCCTCCTCCGGCCGCGACGCGCTCCTGGGTCTCGTTCGGGAGTCAGACGTGCTTGTCACCGACTTCCGGCCACCTCAATTGAGGGAACGCAAGGTCGAATTTCCGGAGTTGTCCGCCATGAATTCGCGGCTCGTCATGGCAACGATCAGTCCATTCGGGCAGACGGGCCCGTACCGCGATTTCAAGGGAGGGGAGCTGATCGCCTGGCACGCAGGCGGCCTCGGTTACGAGACCCCCGCCCACGCGGTCACCGATCCCGACTCGCAACCTCCCCTCAAACTCGCCGGCCAGCAGGCGATGCACCTGAGCGGATGGGCAGCCGCCACCGGCGTGATGCTGGCCCTGGCAGACCGCGATTCGACCGGCCAGGGTCAACTGGTTGATGTGTCGAGCATGGAAGCGGTCGCCAACATCATCCGGGGGTCTTTGATTCTTCACCCCTACGACGTGAGCCGGGTAGGCCGGACACGTCAGAAATCCGGTTTCTCGGCGTCGCCGATGTTTCAGTGCAAAGACGGATACGTATCGATCTCGCTGTCCCAGGAACGATGGTGGAAGACGCTGATCGATGCCCCCGGCGCTCCGCCGGAACTGAAGGGCCCTGATTACGCCGACGCGGGCGGGCGGCGCTTGAATGCCACGGCACTGGAAGCTCTAATCACATCCTGGTTCATGCAGTACACGCGGGAACAGCTTTACGACATCTTTATTCCATTGCACCTTCCGTGTTTTCCGGTCAACTCGATGAGGGAGGTCACTGGCTCACCGCAGTACGCCGCTCGCGAGTATTTCGCTACACAGGATCATCCGGTCGCCGGAGCTGTCACGCATCCCGGACCCGTCACCCGAATGGCAGGGGTCGAACGTCAGCCTCGCTTGCCGGCGCCCACGCTCGGAGGGAATGACGGGGTCGGTTTCAACGACATCCGACAGTCAGCTCACGACGAGTCTTCTCAGCCAAATGCGGGCAGCGACGCTTCGCCAGGCAAGCTTCCGCTGGAGGGTGTTCGGGTCCTGGATTTCGGGTGGTTTTATGCCGCCCCTCACACCGGCGCATGGCTCGGCGCTTTGGGCGCCGAGGTGATACGCGTGGAGTCGGCCGCCCGCATCGAGTACAACCGGGAGGCGGCGAACGCCAGGGCCGAAGGGTTACCGGGCATCAACCGGTCTTCCATATGGAACGGAGTTAACTTCAGCAAGCTCGGCGTGACACTGAATCTCTCCACGGATGAGGGCAAGAAACTGGCCCGCCAACTCGCAGGCAAGTGCGACATCGTGATCGAGAACTTTTCCGCCGGCGTGATGGATCGCCTGGGACTGGGTTACGACTCGCTCAGTCAAATCAATCCGGGCGCCATTCTCCTGAGCTGCTCCACTTTGGGGGCGTTCGGCCCCGAGTCGAAGGTCAGCGGGCTCGGACCCAACATCCAGGTCTACGCCGGTCTACCTCACCTCAGCGGTTATGAAGGCGGCCCTCCGGCCCTTGGAGGCGGCAGCTGGCCGGATTTCGTAGTGGGGATCATCGGTACCTTTGCGACGCTGGTTGCGTTGAGAGACCGGAAGCGCACAGGCAGGGGCCAACACATAGACCTGGCTATGGCCGAGGTGATCACGTCCATGATCCCCGAAGCCGTCATGGACTATCTAATGAACGGCAAGGAGCATGGCCGGCAGGGCAACCACGATCCGGAAATGTCACCCCACTCCGTGTACCCGGCATCCGGCTATGATCAGTGGGTCGCCATCGCCGTGTCCAATGACGACGAATGGCGGGCGATGTGCGAAGTCGCAGGCCACCCCGAATGGATCGAAAATCCCAAATTCGCTGACCTGAAGTCTCGCAAGAAAAACGAGGCGGAACTCGACTCGCTGATATCCGAGTGGACCAAGAGAGAATCGCCGTATGGCATCATGCACACCTTGCAGGAAGCCGGGGTCTCCGCAGCGCCCGTGATGAGCGTATTCGATCTTGTAGCCAGTCCGCACCTGCTAGAACGCGGCTACTTTGTTGACATCGACCATCCGGAAGTCGGGCCCCGCATGACTCCGGGCATCCCCGTCAAATTCAGCGGGATGCCGAAACTGAACTACTACGCCGCCCCCACGCTTGGCCAGCACAACGATTTCGTCTTCAAGGAGATCGTCGGGCTGGACGACGCTGCGTACGACCGGCTCGTAGCGGACCGGGTGATCTACTAGCCCATGCGGGTCGGGTAGAACAGCAGGCATGTACGGGAATGGGCACTCCCAGACAGGTTGAGTCGCTGACATGGCTGTACTGGTAACCGGCGGAAACGGGTTCATCGGCTCGAACATCGTCAAGGTTTTGCTCGACGCCGGTCAGGACGTGGTCGTATTCGACATCCGGCCGCCGGATGCGATGAACATTCGATTCCTGGGCGTCCGTGTGTTCGAAGTGGAGCAGGTGATCGGCGATATTCGCGACCTGAATCTATTGCTGGATCTTGGTTCAAGGCACCCGATCGACCGAATCGTCCATTGCGCAGTCTTCAGCGTGCCCCGTCAGGACATTGAGCAGGCGCACAGTCTGGACATCGTAGACGTGAACGTGATGGGCACCGCGAACGTCATGGAATTCGCCAAGGCGTCGCTGCCGAAGCGCGTGGTCTACATGAGCTCGCGAACCGTCTACGGTGTGTTGGAACAGGACCCCAACAGGCCGGAAGAAGGGTGGCTGGGCAGACCGCAACGACTGTACCCCATCACCAAGTACACGGGCGAGATGATCGCCCTTCGCTACGGTGAGACATTTGGATTTGACGTGCGGGTGGCGCGGGTCACGGGGCCCTACGGCCCAATGGAACGCCGGTCCGCATTCCGGCCGAACATGTCGGCCCTGCATGACTGGACGGCGTCAGCCCTCGCCAGCCGTCAGATCAAAGTACCGAACCCCAGCCTCGTCATGGACACAACTCACGTATCGGATGTCGCAGCGGCCGTGGCGAAAATCCTGTTGGCCGAGTCCCCTCACTACCCAATCTACAACGTCGGTGCGGAGGAGGAGCATAGCGTCGATGAGATTCTGCGGACGCTGGAGGAGTTGGTCCCCGGATCGTCGTACACCATCGACAGGAGCGAGGACTGGACCGGCCGGCGCAACTTCGTGGTTGGCGGCCATACACGTCTCACCCGGCTCTACGCCGACCTGGGCTTCATGCACGCCTATCCACTGAAATCAGGGCTGAGGCAGTACCTGGATTGGCGCCGCACTTTCAAATACTTCGACTAAGGCCTGTTCACACCATAATGTACGTATCGCCACCCGCTCGGCTGTCATTCCGAACGCAGTGAGGAATCTCAAAACCTTGTCTTAAAGCCAGGCTGAAGCGGAGCAACGCGCCTGAATGCAAGGTCTGGTCTCGCCAATCGCCGCGACTGCCAACCACCGGCTTAGATTCCTCGGCTTCGCTCGGAATAACAATTGGGCGCTCGGATTAATACCTGGGGCCACCCGATCACCTAGATTTGGTGTGAACAGGCCCTGACCCCGAAAGCTCGCGCCAAGCCCGGCTACCGGTGTTTCAGGCGGACTGTCTCAGGCGAGGATCGAAATGGTCTCGCAGCCAGTCGCCCAGGAAATTAAACCCGATAACCGTAAGCACGATCGCCACCCCCGGGAAGAACGTCGACCACCACGCCGTGGTCAGGTACAAGCGGCCCTCCGCCACCATGAGGCCCCATGCGGGGACGCTCGGCGGCACGCCCGCGCCCAGGAAACTGAGGATGGCCTCGGTCAGGATCAGGCCGCCGACCGACAGCGTCTTCAACACGAGCACCGTGTTGATTACCCCGGGAAGTATGTGCCGAAACAGTATACGGGGTGTGGAAGCTCCCGAAAGCCGCGCAAAGCCGACATAGTCCTGGTTTTTCAGCGCCAGCGTCTCTGCCCGAACCTGCCGGGCCGTGCCGGGCCAACTGAAAAACGCCAACAGGCCTATGAGAATATCGAGGCGTTGGCCGAACACGACCACAAAAGCAAGCCCAAGAAGGATAAGGGGCAGCGCAAAAATCACGTCGACCACCCGCATCATGATCTCGTCGGTCCAACCGCCGATGAAGCCGCTGACCATACCGTATGGCACACCGAACAACGCCGAGATGGTGATCACGATACCGGCGAAGACGAGGGAGAACCGGGCCCCGTGAATAACGCGACTCAGAGTGTCGCGGCCCTGTTTGTCGGCGCCCAGAATATGTTTGGTTGTGCCCCCCTCCTCCCAGACCGGGGGCGCATGACGCGATCTCAGGTCGGCCTTCTGTGGATCGTGCGGCGCTATCAGTGGAGCGAAGATGCCACTCACCACCAGGATCATGAGGAGGACGCCCGGAATTACCGGATAACGCCTAATGGTTCTCCACCACCGTCGGCGCCAGCCGAGCCGGATGAACTCATACGTAACTACCCCGCCGGACGTCGAGGACGGAGTGGTCATTGTAGCCACGCTAGATAACCGCCCCTGCCTTGATTCTGGGATCGACGAGCGCGTACACCACGTCCAAAAGTAATGCCATGACTATGTATGCCATGGTGAACACGAGGATCGTTCCGGAAACCACTGGATAGTCGCCCTCGATCACGGCGTTAGTGGCGAGTCTGCCGATGCCGGGCCACGAGAATACGGTCTCTGTAATAACGCTGCCGGTGATCAGGCCCACAAACAGTAATCCGGCATGTGTGATCGGGGTAATGAGGGCGTTCCTGAAGGCGTGCTTCCAGACGATCTTCCACTCCGCAACGCCTTTTGCCCTCGCCATCTTCACGTACTCGCTATCGAGTACATCAAGCATCGACGATCGGACGAGCCTGAGGTTGCCGGCTAATGACAAAGAACCCAACGTAATAACAGGAAGCACATAGTGGTCCAGCCCTCCCTTGCGGCTCGTCGGCAGCCACCCAAGCAGGACGGCAAAAACGAAGATGAGCATCAGTCCGAGCCAGAACGGAGGCATCGCCTGACCGAGCACCGCAAGGCCGCGCCCGAGATAGTCCCAAATGGACCCCCTCTTGACGGCTGACAACACGCCCAATGGGATTGCGAGAAGGTTAGAGGCGACGAAAGCGGAGAGCCCCAACTGCAACGTGTTCGGAATCTTCTCGATGATCAAGTCGATCACCGGTCGTTGCTCACGAAAAGACCGGTCAAGGTCGCCGCGGGCGATCTTGCCAAGGAAGATCAGGTACTGCACGGGCACAGGTTTGTCGAGCCCGTACTTCCTGCCCCACTCTTCCCAAAGTCCCGGTCCTACCATGCTGTCGTAGGGATTGAGAAACATGAGTCTCGGGTCGCCCTGAATCCTGGTCAGGGTGAACACGATCAACGAAACAACAATGAACGTGAAGACGAGGATGACGAAGCGCTTTAGGAGAAAGACGATCATGTCGTTCCTGCGAGTCGTTGCTCACTCGTTGTCATACGAATCGGATCAAGGGCCCGGGATCACATTATGCAAGCATGCCTGTACGCGCAACGGACGCAGACCGGTGATTCGACGATCTGCGTCCGAGGCGTGTCGGCACTTGTTTCCTTAGCTACATGCTTGCGCTGAAATCCGGTCGGCGCCCGGAGGTGCGAACGTTACTGAGTCGCGGCCGGTATCACTCGCTCCAACTGTACAGGCACACGGGTTGAGTCGAACTGAGCCTCCCAGGCCGCTATCCGTGGACCGACCGCCCACTGGTTGTTCCAGTAGATTCCGCCGCCGGTCAATTGGTTCTGGTGGTGGAAGTCCCAGTACTCCCGTTGAATAGCCCATTGCAGGTTTTCATCACCGACCGCAACGAACATTCGGTCGGCCAGCGCCCCCAACTCGTCGTACTCGATGTTCTGGCCCCAGACGCCCCGGCCATTCAACTCGGCCCACTGGAACACTCCGCCAAACGGAAGTACACCGGTCCCATGGGACATGAACCAGACCTCGTTCATCTTCCTGGAGATGATCAGTGGCCGTCGGGCGGTATAGGCGGTTTTTTGGACTACTGGATTGAGGCCAATTTCCTTCCAGAATTCGAGCATCGCTTCTGACACCTCGATAAAGGTGTCGCCGTTGGTAGGTATCCAGACGGGGAACTCATAGCCATCGCCGTAACCAGCGTCCTGAAGCAACTGCTTTGCCTTTTCGACGTCGTATTCCAGGTTAAGGCTTGTGTCCCATCGCGGGTGACATTCATCCACGAGGTACATGTGGCCAATGCAGCCCTGGTTACCGAGGATGGCCTCATTGATGAGCCGCTTGTCGACGGCGTGAGTCATGGCTCGCCGGACCAAAATCGCCTTCTCGTTTTCGGTCTTGTCGGTCAGGTACGGCCCCACCCATGGCCTCATGAGCGCGGCGTTGAGATCGCGATCGATTGCCAGTGTGTCACCGGCATTCGACGTAACTGTCTCGAGGTGACCTGAATAGGTTGTGTCCCATGTCGAACTGTCAGGTCCAACGTAGTACTGCCCGCCGTAGAAGATCGTAGAACCGCTGCGGCCTACCTGCGGCAGGCTCTGGATCCTGACCCCGGGAACCCCGGACACCTGGTCCACCTGCGGGATTCCGACCGGCATCAGGTCGATCTCTCCCGTCCTCATCTGCGCTATGCGCGTGTTCGGATCGGGAACTTCCAGAATCTCGACGGTCTCGTACCACGGGGTCTCCCGGTAGTGACCCGCTATGGCCGACAGGACGATCTTGTCGTCCGCGACGATTTCCTTGAGTTCATACGGGCCGGTGCCGATAGCGTTCTGATCCGCCCAGTCGTCACCCATCTGTTCCAAAGCGCTCTTGCTGTGCAGGTAGGTGCCGAATATGAGAGCTCGGCGGAAGTTGACGTTTGGCTTCCTCAGCGTGGCCTCAAAAGTCAGATCGTCGATCGCCTTCCAGGATGCCCATTCATTTCGGATAGTCGCAGCGGCGGAGTTGACCGCCCCTTCATCCTGTGTTCGCTCCCAACTGTACTGCCAGTCATGGGCCGTGGCCGGACCCCAGCCTTTGTGGAATTCGACGCGCGGGTGCAATTTGGCCCTGAACACAAGACCGTCAAGCTCCCAGCCGATGATGCTTACGTTGACCAAACCGCCCTGCGTCCCCTCCTGGATGATCATCGTCTCGAAGACAGACATCTCGTGGTTGCGGTTGTCGTTGGGGTGAACGGCTCTGGGGCTGAGGAAGTTGGCGCTGCCAACGTCGTTTACGGCCGCCCTCAATACCGTGCCTGGCTCAGGCCTGGCCAGTCCACTCGGAGCGCCGGGCGTCGCGGTCGCGACTATCGTGATGAATTCCTGTTGTTTCACCACGACGGTCTCAACGACCCTCTCAGTGACGGTCACGGGCCTCTCGACCACGACGGTCTGAATCTCCGTCACGGTCTTGCCTTCGACGATCTTTTCGACGACGACTGTCTCAACAACTCTCTCGGTGACCGTCACGGGCCTCTCGACCACGACGGTCTGAATCTCCATCACGGTCTTGCCTTCGACGATCTTTTCGACGACGACTGTTACCACAACTCTCTCGGTGACCACCTCACCCGGGAGTTGCTTCTCGACGATTACCGTCTCGACAACCCTCTCGGTGACCGTTTGGCCCGGAAGCTGCTTCTCGACGATTACCGTTTGCACGATCGTCTCGGGCTCAGCCTCGCCTCCACAGGCCGCCACTGCAAGAGCCGCGGCAGCAGCTCCCACGAGAAGAGCGCCCAGAATTCTTATACGTGAAACCAACTTGAACATGTTCCCCTCCGCTCAATCATTGTCGATCGCAAACGGTCAGACCCTGCCAATCGCGCAACGTACGCGACCGAGTTACAAGGGACACCTCGCCAAGCCTGCAAACTATCAGCGCTCGACGAATCGGTCAATACTCATCGCTACGTAAATCGAACAAGTCAATTGATACTTCAAACTTTTTCGTACTTATAAGTCTGGATCGGGTGGCATTCCGTGACATAATCCGGCGACCGGGAATTTGAATGTCCAGTATGATTTGCTGCCCTGATCTCCTCTCTGTCGACAACCGGCAGTACCTGGAATCAGAGTCGATCAACAGCCTTTGCCGGAGTCGGACCTAATGGTCTCGGTAAACACCGTACTCGGACCCATAGACACGTCGAACATGGGCTTAACGTTGTGCCATGAGCACGTCATGACCGGCTCGGCCGGAGTGGCGGCGTCCTATCCAGAACTCGTGGACAGGGACTCGATCACCCAACGGGCTGTGGAGGACCTGTCCAGAACACGCGAGGGCGGGGTCTCAACGTTTGTCGATCTGACCACGTTCGACCTCGGCAGGGACGTCAGGCTGATCAGGGACGTGGCCCAACGAAGCGGGATGCAAATAATCGTTGCCACAGGAACCTGGCTTGAAGTTCCCAGGACGTTCTGGCAGTTGGGCCCCGACGTTGTCGCGGGTCTGTACATACGAGAGCTGGAACAGGGCATCGACGGAACGGACATCAGGGCCGGAGTTATCAAAGTCGCCAACGACGAAGGCGGGGTGACCGAACGGGGCGAAGTCATCCTGCGTGCCGCAGCCCGGGCGCACCTGGCCACGCAGGCGCCGATCTTCACTCACACTTGGGCGCCCGAACGGATAGGCGAGCAGCAGATCGCAATTTTCGAGCAAGAAGGGATTGACCTCACGCGGGTGTGCATCGGTCACAGCAACGACACTACCGATCTGGACTACCTGCTCGGAATACTCGACAAGGGCTGCTGGCTCGGGCTGGACCGCTACCCGGGCGGCGCGCGAAACACGCCAGGTTGGCAGGAACGGACTCGCGTTGTGAAGACGCTCATAGACGCCGGCCGCTCAGACCGCATCATGCTTTCGCATGACCACACGGTCTTTCATGGAATTATCTCGTCGGAGGCCGTGAAAATGCGGCGGCGCGACAACCCCGACGGCTTCCTGTTCATCAGCCGGAACGTTCTGCCCTATCTTGAGGAACTTGGCGTAACTCAGGACGTAATAGATCAGATCATGATCGAAAACCCGCGAAGGTACTTCGAAGGTTGACCCCGACCGGCTTGGCAGTGAATACCCAGGCATTCAAGCGCAACCGGGCAACAGGAAAGCACCTTTGACCTCTGACATCACCCACATAGACCAGATTTGGACCGGCGAGGATCTGGGGGTCCGGGACTTCGTGGTAGATGAGGAACTCGTCGACAAGTACACCGCGACGTTGGGGTTGCCAGACCGGGCGGTGGGCGAAGTTTCGTCAGCGCCGCCGATCGCGTTAACCGACGCGGAAGACGGATTCGAGGGCAACCACTTTGCCAACCGCTTCGGGGAGTTGTGGGTCCGGCAGGAGTGGCACTTCAGCCGCGAGTTGCGGCTGGGCCAGAGGTTCGCCGTAACGGCAAGAATCGAAGATGTATATCAGCGCAGGGATCGGACCGTCGTGGCGACGGAACACCTGATTTCGGGAGACGACGGTGAGATCGCGGCCAGAAGCGTCCACCACAACAGCTTCCTGCTTGGACAAACCGACGGAGAGGCGAAACTACCCGATCCCAACCGTCGAAGGTCCGGTACCAGGCATCCGGAGCCCAGCGGTGAGTCAATTGATTCGGGTGATCACGTCATAACGCCCGAGATGTGCGGCCGCTTCTACGCACACGACTCCAACTACCACACCGATCGCTCCGCCGCACAGGACCTGGGGTTCTCCGAAGTAGTGATCGGCGCGGGAATGACGATGGCCTATCTTTCGGACCTTATGACGGCGCGATTTGGGAAGGGATGGCTCGAGGGAGGCAGAATGGACCTGAAATTCATAAACGTGCTCCACCCCGACGAGCCGTTCACCTGCGCGGGCATCATCACTGGCTACTCGCCGGAGGGTGATCGCCGCCGCGCCGAGGTCGCCCTGTCAGCCAGCAAGGCAAACGGCCCCAAGATCATCGTGGGGACCGCTTCAGCCCTCGTCGACTGACGCCTCGTATTGCGCCGTCTCCACGCCAACCCGCGCAGCAGTGTCCTTGATCTGCTCCCAAATCGAGTCGTCAACCTCGATCCCCGACTCCATCGCAATCTTTTCGGCCCGTATGCCGCGCTCGCCTGGCAGTAGTACTTCATCAAAGCCCGGAAGCGGTCTTGACGATTTGAGCCTCGATGACAGTTCATCCACGTCGTCCGCGAAAGTCCCGGTTGGCAGAAATCGGTCGATGTCGATCGTGATGAACAGGACTCCGTTGCCCGGCCAGTCGGGTTTTTCATTGCCGGCTCTCGCCAGGATCCCCGCTAAAACGTCCGTCATGATGAGCAAGCCAAACCCTTTGTGGCCGGAGAGCTGGCCGCCGACAGGCTGGATAGCCCCGCGCGGCGACCTATAGAGCACGCCGGGATCCTGGGTGGGCTGGCCGTTTTCATCGATGAGGGCGTCGGCCGGGGCCTGCTGACCGAGAAGGTGCATCAGCCTGATCTTGCCCTCAGGAAGCGCTGAAGTTGTTATGTCGACTGAGACCACGCCCTCCTCACCGCCGGGGCAGGCAAAGGCAAGAGGATTCGGCGCCAGACGTCCGTCGCGGCCGCCCCACGGCGCCACGACCCCACCTCTTCGGCCATTCACAAACGCGAGCCCGACCATTCCCCGCTGCGCCGCCATCTCGGAGTAGTCGGCGACTCGGCCGATGTGCGTACCGTTATATACACCGACACTGGCAATGCCGTTCTCCGCGGCCATGTCGATGCACAACGTCATCGCCTGGTGCGCTACGACTTGGCCGAAGTTCATCTTGGCGTCTATGAGGGCGGTACACGGACCGGTGCGCTTCACAACCGGCTCGTCGCCCAGCAGGACTTCGCCCGTCTGCACCGCCTCGTAGTACTGCGGTATTCGCATCAGCCCGTGAGACCCGTGATCCCGTGCCTCCGCCCGCGTCAGCGCCTCGGCCATCCACGCCGCGCCCTCCATCGAAACACCGAGCGCGACGAACACGTCCCGCCCCAGTCGGACCCACTGCCCATGCGAAAGATTCTGTCCCATACCGTCCGCACAATATCACGCCGAAGGGCAGGAGTTCGCCAAGCGCATGTTACTTGCCTGGATACGAACGTCGGAGAGATGGGTCTCGAGTCGTGCGCAGAATTTGTGCTAATGCCGAGAGACGACGACTGGGTCTGAGCCATAGGGAGCCAAGGCCCGGGGTGTTTACCTCCTATTCAAAACTCCGCCGGACTAGAGGGTCGCTTACGCTGCACACAATCGACGCTGAGCGATTGAGAACCTTCGCAAAATCTTCAGATTAGACCTGTAGATGTTAAGGTTTCGCAAGATCCTCGACAGACAGGGAGACATAGGCTCATGAAGCCGTACTTTAAGAATATTGCGATTGCCGCGGCGCTGATATTGGCGGCAGTTTTTGCTTGCGGCGGCAGTGAAACGGAGTCAGTGTCCGGTCCCGTAAGGACAGAATCAGCCTCAGTAAGGGTTGTCCAAACCGTTGTCGTCGAGAGCCAGGTCACCCAAATTGAAAAGGTGGTCGAAACCGTTGTCGTCGAGAGCCAGGTCCCCCAAATTGAAAAGGTGGTCGAAACCGTTGTCGCCGAGAAGCCGGTCACCCAAATTGAAAAGGTGGTTGAGGGAAAGACGATTACCCAAACCTCAGCGGCGCCGGGCAGCGCTGATGGACAGGTTCAACCCGCGCCTTTAGCCCAAACCCGCATCGTCGTGCACACGGCTCGCATGTCACTCGTGGTGCAGGACGTGGCCGACGCGGTCGACCGCATCACTGACGTGGCCAGGGATCTGGGCGGTTGGGTGGTCAACTCGGAACGTACATCCAGGCACAGCGGGACAATTTCAATTCGCGTGCCGGCTGAACGCTTGAACGATGCCATATTCCAGATCGAAGGGCTGGCACTGGACGTCGAGTCCCGCGCCCTGACCAGCGAGGACGTTACCGACGAGTACGTCGACAGTGAGTCCAGGCTGGCCAGCATGCGGGTGGTCGAGGAACGACTATTGTCCTTCCTGGACCGCGCATTGAACGTAGAAGACGCGCTGCGAGTCCAGAACGAGCTTGCCGCCCTGCAACTGCAGATCGAGTCGATCCAGGGTCGGCTGAACTTCCTGAGTCAGACCGCGGCCTACTCGCTGATAAAGGTCAGTCTCAGGCTGGCGCCCGTGACCGTAGCGGTAGACGCCGGCCCCGACCCGTCGTTCCGGGAAGGCGAAGTAGCGCGTTTCAGGGCCTCTTTCGTTGCTCCGGAGGGGATCGAAGACGTCTCGTTCGTTTGGGATTTCGGGGACGGGACATCGACTTCAGGGAACGGAAGCGCCCCGACGCCGGACGGACGGCGCGTAACGGCCACCGTGAATCACGTCTACGACGACGATAAAGACTCTCCCTACATCGTGACCATCGAACTTCTAGGCACAGGCGAAGGCGGGATAATCGAGGGTTCCGACACCATGCTGGTCTATGTGAGCCGCGTACCCACTATCGAGGTGTTCGCCGGCGACGATCGGACGGTACAGGAAGGCAGCAAGGTGGACTACAGCGCGTCGTTTACCCGGCACGATGAGTTGTGGGACTACCAGTACCAGTGGGACTTTGGTGACGGGTCGCCGACAGAAACGGGCAAACCGGAGGAGAACGCGGGTCGGGTGGAGCTTACCCATATTTTCGCTGACTACCGGCCAACGGAATTCACGGCGACCCTGACCATCAACGCCATTAGCGACGCGGGACCGGTTTCGGGCTCCGATTCCTTCGCCGTGCGAGTCACCGAGGCGGAGAGTTTCTTCGTCGCAGGTTGGAACATCACAGGCACCGTCAAGTCGGCTGTGCGGACCCTGTCGGCGATTGCCAAAGTGGCGTTGACGGTAATCATTTGGGCAGGAATCCTCAGCCCGGTTGTACTGGTGGCAGTGGCTGTTATCTACCTTGGTAACCGCAGCAGCCGCATACGCGCCATGGCGAGCAGTATCTTCAGTGGCCCGGCCCCGTCCCGTCTAACTCCACCCCCTGAATATCCAACACTCTCGCCTTCCCCGCCGGACCTACCCGACGACCCTTCGTCGGATGAGCCGAAGATAAGGCTGTCCACCGACCCAGACCCGCCAGACTCACCCGCACGTCCTCGCCCAAACGGGAATGCATGATTAGATACCACGACTATCCGGTGCGTTTTCAATAGTCCCTCCTCCGGTTAGGGCAACGGCCAGTACAGGGACGACCAACTCCCTTCCTGACCGTAAACGGTCGTTTGTGACGGCCTGACGGCCTGTAATCGTCGTCGTCATGGGGTCGTCGAGTCGAATCAACGTTGTCTTCCGTTGACAGACCGGGGCCGGGATGCTAATCGTTCGACATTACGGCGAAAATGCCGCTCCGCGAGTTCCCATATCCAATTGGTGAGGCGTTACCCATGATCGACAAGCTACGCGTTACGCGCGTCGAGGTCTTCGAATTCAAGTTCACCACGAGAGATTGGGGCGGCGATCCAAAGGTACCGACCGGCATCTACAACCCGGGAACGGTACGTGAGGCTCGAAGCAAGGGTGTGCGCATCCACACCGACCAGGGCCTCAGCGGCACCTACATCGGCGGTAACGACGTCGAGTACGCCGGAATTCCCGCGTTCATCCCCAACGTCATCGGCAAGAACCCTCTTCAGCGAGAGGACATCTACTACGACGCAAAACACGCTCTACGGCAGCACGCCCGCATGGGACTCGGCGTCGTGGACTGCGCGCTGTGGGACCTCGCCGGCAGGTACTACGATGTCCCGGTGTACGAACTATTGGGCGGCACCCCCAGGCGGCTGCCCGCCTACGCAAGCACTGCGCTGGGCGACAGCCAGCCGGACGGGCTTAGTTCGCCGGAAGCCTACGCCGACTTCGCCGAGCAGTGCTACGAATTGGGTTATCGAGCCTACAAGATCCACGGTTGGTCGGATGCGCCAATCGAAAAACATATCGATCTCATTCACGCCGTGGGCAAACGCATGGCCGGAAAGATGCTTCTCATGCTCGATCCGTTCTGCGCCATAGAAAAGTTCGGAGACGCGTTGAGGCTGGGATGGGCGTGCGATGAGTACAAGTTCTTCTGGTGGGAAGACCCGTA
Source organism: Dehalococcoidia bacterium (assembly GCA_965262065.1). GTDB lineage: Bacteria > Chloroflexota > Dehalococcoidia > Lucifugimonadales > Lucifugimonadaceae. The sequence goes on from OZ253497.1 coordinate 904,092, forward strand.
CAAGGACGGGGGCGTCTCGGCATTCGCACACCGCAAGCTGAGGCAACTCGTCAAGACACCCCTGCTACAGACCGAACACATACGCGGCCTCGAGCAGCACGTCGATTTCGTCGTCGCAGAAGGAACGGACTTTGTGCGGGGCGATGTCAACTACGATGGTGGGATCACCGGCGTAATGAAGATCTGTCACGCCTCCGAGGGGTTCGGGCTGGACTGCGAGCTCCACGGCGCCATGGCCCCGCATCAGCACATCATGTGCTCCGTCCGCAACATGAACTTCCTCGAAGCCGGCTTGTTCCACCCGAAGGTAGAACCGGCTCGGCCACCCGTATACCTGGACGCCCCGTCGATGGACCTGGCGGCGGTCGGGGCCGACGGATGTTTCGACCCGCCGGGCGGCCCCGGCCTGGGTCTGGAAATCGACTGGGACTACATCAAGAAAAACCAGACCGATGGGGCAGTCTATGAGTGAACCCCGCGGCAGCGGGGTCGACGATGAATAGCGCCGAACATGACCACGGTAGGCGCCGACGCGTCAAGCGGTCCATTGCGAACGATGAACAAACTTCCCTCCGAATCTGAAGTCCTTGGATACGCCTCCACCCTGAGCAATTGGGGCCGGTGGGGCGCGGACGATGAGCTCGGAACGATAAATCTGATCACGCCGTCGAGGAGGAGACAGGCGGCCAGACTCGTGGTCGACGGAGTCACGGTATCGTGCGCGTGGCCCATCACATCGGACGCTGCGCCCGACGTGAGTCGGACTCCGATTCACCTGATGACCGGGACGGGCGAAGGCTACTCGCTCGATTCCGATCCCACCGAGGAGCAGGGTTCGGGAGACTTCATCGGACTTGCCTACCACGGTTACACCGTCACACACGTGGACGCGCCGTCGCACATCTTCATGAGCGGTCGCATGTACAACGGCCTGCCCTCAACCGCGGTGAACAGCACGCAGGGCGCGACTGCCGGATCGATCGAGTTGATTGCCGACGGCATCGTTACCCGTTGCGTGCTGCTCGATATCGCCAGGCTCCGGGGCGTCGACTGGATGGCGCCCGGCGAGGCCATCTTTGTCGAAGAACTCGAACACGCGGAGGCCGAACAGAACGTCCGTGTCGAAGAAGGCGACGTGCTGCTTGTTCGTACAGGCGGGCTCAGGTACCGGAACGAAGTGGAGCCGCTACCTGTAGAAGACGGCAAACCGGGACTGCACGCATCGTGCCTGCCGTGGCTACACGAACGCGGCGTCGCAATGCTCGGCTCAGACGCCATACAGGACGTTCAACCGAGCACATACGCGAATTTCAAACAGCCGATACATCGCATCGGCATCGTTCACATGGGCCTGTGGCTCATCGATAACTGCAACCTGGAGGGCGTAAGCGCCGCATGTGCGGAGCGCAACCGCTGGCAGTTCATGTTGTGCATCGCCCCCCTGCGTATCAAATATGGTACGGGCTCCCCTGCAAATCCGATTGCGGTGTTTTGACTCGCCGCACATCACCTGAATTCCGAGGAGGAATAGTTTGGCTATAGCCAGAGACATGATTGCCGACGTGCTGGACGAGGCAGGGATCGAGTTCGTATTCGGTCTGCCCGGCGGCGGAACGGTGGGGATCTTCAACTCCCTGTGGGACAAGCGACAGTCGGTGCGCGCGATCCTCGTTCGCCACGAGCAGGGCGCGGCGATCATGGCCGACGCCTACGGCAGGGCTACGGGCCGGCCGGCGGTCATCATGGGACAGGGCGCCTTCATGGGCTCCAATGCCCTCTTCGGCATGATGGAGGCGTTCTCCAGCGGCTCGCCCATGGTGGTGTTGACCGACACCTCCGACGGCGACAATGCCCTCCACCCCCAGAACCAGTCGGTGGCCGGTGAGCACGGAAGCCCCGACCTGCTTGGAATATTCAAGTCGACCACCAAATACACCGCCATGGCGGCGTCTCCAAAGGACGCGGTGATCGCGTCCCAACTGGCCATCAAGCACGCCATCAGCGGACGCCCCGGCCCCACCGCGGTTGTACTTCGAAGCGCTTCCATCAACGGGGAGGTCGACGTCGAGGAACCGCCGTTCATTCACGACACGAAGGGATACCTCACGATGTCGCCGCCCGTGGCGCCCGCCGCAGACGCGGCGCGCGTTGCGGACCTTCTCGCCGGCGCGGAAAGCCCGGTCATCATGGCCGGCAACGGTGTCCACCTCTCCAACGCCCACGCCAACCTGAAGGAACTTGCCGAACTGCTCGGCGCGCCGGTTGCCTCCTCGTACAAGGGCAAGAGTTCGATCCCCGAGACCCACCCCCTGTCGGTCGGAATGGCCGGCGTGTTCGGCCAAGCCATCGCCAACGAAACGATCGGAGCGGCGGACGTGGTGCTCGTCGTGGGCGCAAGACTCACGCCTCAGGACACGGTACGGGAATCGCCTACGGTATTCGATCCGAGGCGACAGAAGATCGTTCAGATCGACATCGATGCCCGCAACGCCGGATGGACGTTCCCCGTCGAGGAGGGACTTATAGGTGACGCCCGAGAGATCCTGGGGCAGCTTGTTGCGGCCGTGGGACAAAGCGAATACATCGGCGGCATCGACGCGGCTGCGCGGACCCGTGCTGTGCAGGCGCGCAAGGCACAAGCCGGCTTCTTCGAGGACGACTCCCTTCACTCCGATGAGACACCGGTCTTGCCCCAACGGCTGGTGCGGATTCTTCAGGACTCGCTCGAGGACAACGCCGTGGTTAGCCTCGACGCCGGCAACAATCGGGTGTGGATGTGTCACTACTTCCAGACCAAGGCGCCAAAGACCTTCTTCGCGCCGGGGGGATTGGCCGGCATGGGCTGGGCGATGCCGGCCGCGCTTGCCCTCAAACTCGTCTACCCAAACCGGCAGGTCGTGGGAGTCACCGGCGACGGCGGCTTCATGATGTCGATCCACGCAATTCAGACCGCGGTCCAATACAAGCTGCCTGTCGTGTACGTCGTCATGAACGACTCGGCTCTCGGCATGGTCCGCATGAACCAGGGCGACCGCCCGATGGCATCCGAGTTCGGCGATGTCGACCACGGCGCTATCGCCCGCGGATTCGGCGCCTTTGGCGTACAAGTACGAGACCCGCGTGATCTGCCCGGCGCGCTGGAAGAGGCGCTCAACTGCGGCGGGCCCGCGGTCGTCGACGTGGTGATCAGCAAGACGGCCAGTATCGACGACGTACGAAACAGCCCGCGCCTGGCCACCGAGACATGAGCGTCGACGCCGGTATGGAAAAGAATCACTACGGCCTTGCGAAGGCCGCATAAGGGCGATGAAATTGCGGCTGTCTTTCCATCGTCGCTCCGGCGCAGGCCGGAGTCCAGGGGTCGGGGACCGGATTCCAGTTCACGGCCGGAACGACGATCATTCGCCCAATCCTACAGCGCTGCCCATTAGCCACAATCTGATACGCGGAAACGTCAATGAATAAGAAAAAAGTACTTGTCACCGGCGCCAGCGGACGGGTCGGGCAGGTCGTGCTGGCCCGGCTGGGAGAGAAATACGAACTGAGCGCGCTGAACCGCAGTCACGTGGCGGGGGTACCGTGCACGCAGGCCGACATCGCGGACCTCGATGGCATCGCTCCGGCCTTCGAGGGGATTGACGCAGTCCTGCACCTGGCGGCTTCGACTATGGCCGGTAACTGGGAGAGCCTGCTCGCCACGAACATAGTCGGGGTGCGGAACGTGTACGAGGCGGCCCGAATTCAGGGCGTGAAGCGCGTCGTAAATATCAGCAGCGGGGCCACGATTCTCGGCTACGGCCTTGAATCCCCGTACCAGGACCTGCTGGCCGGCGAGTACGAAACATTGCCGGAACAGTGGCCATTGGTCAACGAGAGGTGGCCCATACGGCCCGACAGTGTTTACGGCGCCAGCAAGGCGTGGGGCGAGGCGTTGGGCCGCTACTACTCCGACTACCACGGCCTGTCGGTCATTTGCGTGCGGCTGGGTGCCTTCCTCGCCGACGACACGCCGGACAATCCGCGCTCGGTCGCGGGCTATACAAGCTGGGAAGACGCCATGCGGATGTTCAGCCTGTGCATCGACGCGCCCGACGAAATCCGATTCGACCTGTTCGAGCTGGTATCTGACAACCGCTACCGCTGGCGTGACAACGCCCACGCCAAAGAGGTCCTCGGCTACAAATCAACCCGTAACTCCGACCCGTTCATACGGCCGTAAGGCGCGGACGGCCCATCGTGGCCCAAATGACGAACGTTTACCGCGGCTTCACCCAGCCTTCGCGCCGGACGACTGCGATGGGGGCAGGTAAAGGCAAGATGGGATGGTGTATTGTCGCCGTAATTCGAGGAACAAGTGCGGGTTTGTGAATCTAAAACATGCCATCTATTAACATATCCGAGAGAATCAGCCGCGATATTCGTTAGATGAAATGTAATTATGACGAGCGCCAGAGCAAGAAACAGCGCAGCGCGTACGTTTTTGGCGTTTGTTGTGCTTGCCGCGTTGACAGCCGCGATGTCCGCCGCCTGCGGCGTTTCGCACCAGAGCGCCACTCCTGAAGAGATTCTCCCTCCAAAGAACGACGCGCCCGCTGAGTCTCAGGTCGCCTTGGCAAGTTCGCCCATTCCGGCGCGTACGGTCAGCCCCACCGGTCAGCCCGCCGAGACCGCGCTGGCCGCGACTCCATTGCCGACCGCCATAACAACGGCAAAGGCGTCCCAGACGGAGACACCAACCGTTGAAGTATCGATACAGACTTTGACAACTGACGACGAAGCCGATTTACCACAAGCTTTCAGTGATATTTTACGAGCCAAAGAAGAGTCGTATTTCAGAGGAGTCAAAATGGGGGAGGCGTTCATTGAAGGGGGGGAGCAAACATTAATTGAGTTCGACGGCCAAGCGATCACAACTGGTGAATATTTGGAAGCAAAAGTTAGATATGCCTTTGAACTTGAAACATTACGGCAGAGCGTCAAGGCTGTACGGCCCAGAGAGGGAGGCAGTTCTACGCAAGGCGTTTACTCGGATTTGTTGTTTTCAAACCCCGAGTTACGACAGCAAAATGCGGCAATTCTGGAGATAAATGAGTTGCATAACGCGAACTCATGGGTACTGATTACATTAATCGCCGAGCGTGCTGCTATTTCCGTAGCTAGGGCTCAAGGATTTGTCGTTTCTCATGAAGAGATTGCGAATAGGCTGTCGGACATAAGGGCACGCGCTAATAATAGAATGTCCGACCCTTGGTACTTCAACAAATACGACGACGAAATCAGAGGTTACATTAGCGTCGTCGGTTCGGAGAGATACTGGCCTGAGATTCTGCCCGAACGCTTCGAGCGTGAACTGGTCTTAAGACTTTGGTACGGTGAGCAGTCGAAGAAATTAGGTCCCGGTGGGTCGTCGAAGGCGCTACACGATGTGACGCAAGAAGCAATACATCATTCAGAGATTAAAGTGCACCACCTTTCTACACTGTCGCCTGATGTAGTTGGAATCAAGGAATTGCTTGCTGTTAATAATAGTTTGCTGGAAGTCGCGGCGACCTCATCATCGTACAAAATATCCGAGAAGTAGGCGGCGAAAGAAGTCGTCTACCAGTACGGAGTCAAAACACGGTGAAGCGGCGTTCGTCGCAACGATGGGACTGCTCCGAACGGCATGTGCAACTCTGACGCACGGACTGTTGACTCCGGTAATTGAGATTTTGGACCCGTCCTCATTCATTCCCAACGAGGACATAGCTACTCCGCAGGCGTCCACCCCCTCGCCTTGAGGCCCCGCCAGCCCCGCGGCCACGTCTAAAATACCGCCCCATGCCGACTTTCAGTTTCAGGGGCGATAGCCTGTACTACGAGGTGTGTGGCGCAGGACCTCCGTGGATCTTGCACCATGGGTTCGGACAGAGGGGCCGCTCGTGGACCGAACGGGGCTGGACCGAGCCGCTTTCTGACCGATTCACGCTTGTCCTGCTCGACGCCATGGGTTACGGCAAGAGTTCCAGGGGCGGCAATCTTGACCCCTATCTGATCCCCAACCGGGCGCTGTCGTTGGCGGCTCTCGCAACCCATCTCGGATTCGTGAAGTTCGGAGTGTTCGGGTTTTCGCTTGGCGGCAGAGCGTCGCTGGAGTTGGGCGCGATAGGCGACGACCGGCTCGGCGGCATGGTGGTGGCTGGCATGAAGGCTCGCATGACAGCGGACGACGTGCGGGGCACGCCAGCGAGAGTCCGGGCCTTGCGCAGCGGGCGGGTGAAGTCGCTCAATCCCGCCGTCCGGGGCCCGGAGGACAACGACGCCGAGTCCCTCGCGCTGTCCCTTGAAGGCGTGGCGCGCTGGGCCGGAGTCTGGGACCGCATCGACCGTATCGAAGTGCCCGCCCTGCTGGTCTGCGGCGATAAAGACTCGTACTACGAAGGCGCGCTGGAGGCGGCGGACTCTATGCCGAAAGGCGAGTTCTTCGTACTGCCCGGCGTGACACACGACGATTCATTCTCGGAGAGCGGCCTATCGCTGCCGGGAGTGACCCGGTTCATGACCCGCGTTTCACAGACGTGGCCCCATTCCACTTCCTGAATCCTGCCGGGCCGGTGCTACTATCGATATCAAGGCAAATACAGCAAATTCCCTGGCCGGCGCGGTCGCAAACAGCAACCTGCCCGACCGCCCGCGAACCAGAGTCCGATGAGGTGACCCTTAGATGGGAGACGAACGCAGCGAGTCAGAATACTCACGCGCCATGGTCGTGGTGGCGCACCCCGACGACGCAGAGTACGGGTGCTCCGGGACCGTGGCGAAGTGGTGCCGATTGGGTTGGGAGGTGGTCTACGTGTTGTGCTCGGACGGTTCCAAAGGCACCGAGGACCGAAACGTAACTTCCAGTGAGTTGATTGAGATTCGCAGGCAGGAGCAGATCGAGGCGGGCAAGATCCTCGGCTTGAAGGACGTGGCGTTCCTCGGCTATCCGGACGGGTACCTGGAGCCGTCAATTAACATGCGGCGGGACATCGCCCGCCAGATCCGGCTGCACCGTCCGGATATTCTCATAACCACCAACCCGATCCGCGACCTGTCGGACCGCAGGTTTATCGGCCATCCGGACCACTTCGCGGCTGGCGAGGCGGCCATGTCGGCTGTGTTTCCTTCGGCTCGGGACCACCTGACGTTTCCCGAACTCCTGGAAGAAGGGCTGGAACCGCACAAGGTCTCCGAGGTGTGGATGATGATGTACCGGGAATCGGCGGACCGCTACAACATCCTCGAGGAAGAGGACGTCGAGAAGTCCGCCCGCGCGCTTGCGGCCCACGCGAGCCAGGTTAGCGACCCTGAGAAGACGCGCGAGATGATGAAAAATTGGCGCGGGCGAACGGGCGAACGGATTGGTGTCGCCTTTGCAGAGTCCTTCAAAGTTTTCAAGCTCCGCTGATCCGATGCAGCCGGCAGGGTGACGCAGTCCGTTCCCAGTGTCCGACCGAATCTCCCGCGTGTGACGCGCGGTCGTTGACACAATACTGCGCGCTCTGCTAACTTCCGAACATTAGTGCTGATACACGGCTGCGCGCCCAAAAATCAGCAGGCCTCAGTAAAGGCAGACGAATGTGAGAAACCTCACCGAACGGCAGCAGAGAATCCTTGAGTTCTTCGAGGAATTTCTGGATGAACGCAGTTACCCGCCCACCGTGAGAGACATTCAGCGCGGTTGCGATATAAGTTCGACGTCGGTGGTCTCCTACAACATCGAAATTCTCAAGAGAGAGGGGCTTATTCGCAAGGACGACGGCGTCTCGCGCGGCCTGGGGTTGGTTGCGCCCCGCCAGCAACGAAACGCCCAGGAAACGGTGGCCGTCCCGCTCGTGGGCTCCATCGCGGCTGGTGAGCCGTTCCCCCTACCCACCGCTGAAACATGGGCCAGCGCAGCAGACCTCGACACCGTGGACCTGCCGCAGCCAATTGCCGGTCGCGCCGAGGGGCTCTACGCCCTGAACGTCAAGGGTGAGTCGATGATCGACGCCCTGATCGCAGACGGCGATCTCGTCATCATGCAGCAGACCAATTCCGTACCCAACGGGCAGATGGCCGCGGTGCGTATCGCGCCGGACGATGAGACGACGCTCAAGCGGTTCTACGCAGAGGGCCCGGTCGTGCGATTGCAACCCGAGAACAGCCAGATGGAACCAATCATCGTACCGGCCGACAAGGTCGATGTGCTGAGCCGCGTCGTGGCGGTGTGGCGGTATCGTGGGTAGCGCGAACGCTGTCCGGGGCGCCGTATTCGGCGGTTTCCCGGCATTCGCCAGTTTGACACCCTGCATGGCTCGTACGTATTCTGTGAGTTGAACTCGACTATCAGCCAGACTGCAGAGCGTATAAATGGGTTTCCCCCGCATCGGCCCACTAGAAATAATCCTGATACTCGTCGTCGTGATGATCATTTTCGGCGTCGGAAGGCTGCCTGAGATCGGCTCCGGAGTGGGTAAGGCGATCAAGGAATTCCGGTCTTCGGTAACCGGTAAGGACGAGGCCAAGTCCGGTACAGGCGACGGCAAAGCAAGTTAACCCCAACACCGATATTCAATCAACGAGGCCCGGCAATTTGCCGGGCCTCTTCGCGTCTGCGAAACGACCCGGTGTGTTCGGCGCGTCACCAATTCGAGAGGTGACCAGCAGTCGTCTTTGACAGGTGATACCCCTCCCTGCGCAGGCCGAGCGGGGATCCCGCTATGACTTTCATACAGAGGCTAAACGAGGTTGGCCCGGTCTACCCGATCCCCCGCAAGGAAGACATCGGCCACGCAACGGAGCTGGTTGATGTCGTCGAGCGGATTACCGTCTACGACCAGGACGTCAGCCTGTTTGCCCGGTTCGAGGGTGCCGACCGATGTATCGACCCAGCAAGATTTTGCGGAGTCGCGCGTGGCCGCAACGATCGCCTCCATGTTGGACATCCCACCTATCACATGGGCTTCGATTTCCGATTGAAAGTCGCCCATCCGGTAATATCCCCAAGCCGAGTCTGAACCTGCGGCCATCACGACGCCTGCGTCTCTCATGCGCGCGAAGTTGTCGAGCCGGACCTCCGAGGTGTGACGGAACGCATCTAGCTCACTCCGCATCGCGGCAGAGAGATTGTCGTCGGCCTCCAGCATCCGTATGCGCACGACGCCGCCTCCAAGGGTCGCGTTTACCAGAACGCCCTGCTCGGCGATCCGTTCGGCAATCTCAGGACGAAAGACGTCTGAGCCGTCGGGTTCCTTGTGGACAGCATGGATGATCGTATCGACACCAGCGTCCAGCGCATTCACCATGCCCTGGGAGGAGGCGCAGTGCGCGGCGGCGTGCTTGCCGAACTTGTGGACCTCGTCGCAGATCGCGGTTAACTCGTCAACGTCGAAAGACGGCCTGAACGAGTGGCTGGTGCGCGTGCTGCCTCCGGTCGCCGTGATCTTGATAAAGTCGGCGCCTTCCTTTATCAGTTGCCTGACGGCGGCTCGGCACTCATTGGGACCGGTGGCCTGGATTCCGAAGTAGCTCAAATGGCCGCCTACGATGGCAACGGGCCTGCCGGAGAGCACAAGGCGGGGGGACGGGACGATGCCCATTTCAACCGCCTGGCGCAGCAGGAACGTGGTCCGGTTCTTGGCGCCGCATTCCCGCACGGTGGTAACACCTGAATATAGGTGCCGGCGCGCGTTCTGGGCCGCCTGGACGGTCAACACCTCGTCCGGCAGGGTGACCAACTCGTCCCCGGCGCGACCGTCGCCGATGCCGTTGAGGTGAACGTGGCAGTCAACCAACCCCGGCAGAATAGTAGCGTCGCCGTAGTCCAGTTCCTGGACCGTAGCCCCGTCGGGAGCCCTAACCGTCTCCCGAGTCCCGATCTGCCTGACGGTGTCGCCCTCCAGCAGTATGGCTGCCGCCTCGGCGACGGGGCCGCCGGTCCCATCGACCAGCCGAGCCGCATTGAGGATTGTGAATTGGGTGTCTTGATCAGGCATATGTCCCTCCGACTGATCTGGTTGCCTATCTTGAACCGTCAGCCTGGTTTCATTGGGCCTACGGATGAGAACGTCGCGTCAAGTTGAACGCGGCAGCATACGTGATCGCACCTAAGTTCGGGCCGGCTGCTGGCGGATCACGGCCAGGGAGTCATCGGAGCCGCGTGCCACCTTCGTGCCAGCGAAGAACACGTCGGAAACCTTCCAGAGGTCGTTGATGTCGACAGAAGGATCACCGTCGACCACGAGGATATCGGCCTCCTTGCCAGGCTCGAGCGTGCCGACCTTGTCGTCCATTCCCAGGGCGGCCGCGGCCCAACTCGTTACCGACATCACGCCCTGCATCGGCGTGTATCAGGCGTGGACCAGTAGTTCCGCCTCGTAGACCGTATTTCCCAGGCGATAGTCACCCCAGGACGAGTCGGAGCCGGTTATTACCTTCACTCCCATCTCGATCATGCGCCGGGTGTCGTCGAGGTGGAGTTCCAGTTTTAACAGCGCCTGATCCAGCAGCTCGCGCTCCGAGGGGATCAATCCTTCAGCGTCCCGCTTGTGGGCCAGGGTCCATGCCTGAACGACCGGGCACATGGGTAACAGTTAAACCGAAGTTTAAGTAAAGAGGCCCGGCTGTTTGCCGGGCCTCTTCGCGCCAGTGAATCGTACTTGCCCCCGCCATGCGCATGCCGAGGGGGCCACAATGAATCTTCCCCTGAGACTAAACGAAGTTGGACCTGTCTATCTGGTCCCCCGCCAGGAATACATCGGCCACGCGACGGAGGCGGTTGATGTCCTCGAGCGGATTGCCGTCTACGACGAGGACATCGGCCTGTTTGCCGGTTTCGAGGGTCCCGACCGATGTATCGACCCAGCACGATCTGGCGGAGTCACGGGTTGCCGCGACGATCGCCTCCATGTTGGACATGCCACCAATCACGTGAGCTTCGATTTCGGTCTGGAAGTCGCCCATTTGGTAATACCCCCAGGCCGAGTCTGAACCCGCGGCCACCACGACGCCAGCCTCTCTCATACGGGCGAAATTGTAGAGACGGACCTCGGAGGAGTGACGCACATCATTCAAGGCTGCCTGCATCTCGGCAGAGAGGTCGTCTTCGGCCTCCAGCCTCCTTGTGCCCGCCACGCTGCCGCCAAGGGTCGAGTTGACGTAGACGCCCTGCTCTGCGATCCGGTCGGCGATCTCAGGGCGAAAGACTTCCGAGCCGTCGGGTTCCCTGTTGTCCCCGTGGATGATGGTGTCGATACCGGCGTCCAGCACGTTAACTATGGCCTGAGACGAATGGCAGTGCGCGGCGGCGTGCTTGCCAAATTTGTGGGCCTCGTCGCAGATCGCGGTCAACTCGTCGATGTCAAAAGACGGCCTGAGCGAATGGCTGGTGCGCGTGCTGCCTCCGGTCGCCGTGATCTTGATGAAGTCGGCCCCTTCCTTGATCAGCTGCCTGACGGCCGCCCTACATTCAGTGGGACCCGTGGCTTCGATTCCGAAGTAGCTCAGGTGGCCGCCGATGATGGCAACGGGTCTGCCGGAGAGCACCAGGCGGGGGGACGGCACGATGCCCATTTCAGCCGCCTGGCGAAGCATGAACGTGGTGCGATTCTTGGCGCCGCAGTCCCGAACGGTGGTAACCCCCGCATAGAGGTGCCGGCGCGCATTCTGGGCCGCCTGGACTGTCAATACCTCGTCCGGCAGGGTGACCAGTTCGTCCCCTCGTCGTCCGTCGCCAATGCCGTTTAGGTGCACGTGGCAGTCGACGAGTCCGGGCAGAATGGTCGCGTCGCCGTAGTCCAGTTCCTGCACCGAACCGCCTTCGGGCGCCCTGACCGTCTCCCGGGTCCCGATCTGCCTGATGGTGTCGCCCTCCAGCAGTATGGCTGCCGCCTCGGCGACGGGGCCGCCGGTCCCATCGATCAGCCGAGCCGCATTGAGGATGGTGAACTGGGTGTCTTGATGAGGCATGTTTCCCTCTTGCTGGTTTTGTTGCCTGTCTTTAATCGCGGGACTTATTCAATCGGGCTTTGGGATGGCTGCGTCGCGTCAAGTTGAAGGCGGCAGCATATGTTTTCGACCCTAAATTCGGGCCGGCTGCTGGCGGATCGCGGCGAGGGAGTCCCCGGAGCCGCGCGTCACCTTCCTGCCAGCGAAGAACACGTCGGAGACGTTCCACAGGTCGTTGATGTCGACCGAAGGATCACCCTTGACTACGAGGATGTCGGCCTCCTTGCCGGGCTCCAGCGTGCCGACCTTGTCGTCCATCCCCAGGGCGGCCGCGGCCCAACTCGTTACCGACATCACGCCCTGCATCGGCGTATATCCGGCGTGGACCAGGAGCTCCGCCTCATAGACAGTATTTCCCAGGCGGTAGTTACTCCAAGACGAGTCGGAGCCGGTTATTACCTTCACTCCCATCTCGATCATGCGCCGGGTGTCGTCGAGGTGGAGCTCCAGTTTTGACAGCGCCTGATCCAGCAGCTCGCGCTCCGAGGGGATCAATCCTTCAGCGTCCCGCTTGTGGGCCAGGGTCCAGGCGGCGGTTCGGCCCACCTGGAGGGTCGGATTGACGTATGCGCCCTGCTCTGCAATCCGATCGGCGATGTCCTCCCGGAAGTGGTGGCCGCCGTCGGGGTCCCTGAAGTTGCAGTGGATGATCATGTCCACGTCGGCTTCGAGTGAGTTGGCAACGCCCTGGGAAGACACGCAGTGAGCCGCCGTCAGTTTGCCGAACTTGTGGGCTTCGCCGGTGATCGCGGTCATCTCGTCGGCGTTGAAAGACGGCCTCAGTGGAAACGATGTCCGAGTGCTTCCACCAGTGGCGGCGATCTTGATGTAGTCCGCCCCCTCCTTGATGAGTTGCCGGGTGAGCGCCCTGGCCTCCACCGGACCGGTGACCTCGCCGCCGAAGTAGCCCATGTGGCCGCCAATGATCGCGACGGGCCGACCGCACAGCACCATCCGAGGGCCGACAGCCAGACCCTCGTTGATCGCGTCGCGCAACCTGAACATGGTCATGTTCTTTGGGCCGTTCTCACGAATTGTGGTCACGCCGGAGAAGAGGCTCGCACGGGCGTTTCGGGCCGACTGGACCGTCAGCACTTCATCCGATAGTAGCGAGAGGTCGTCGCCCAGGCGTCCGTCGCCAAACCCGTTGTGATGGGTGTGGCAATCGACCATCCCGGGCAGCATTGCGCTTCCCGGATAGTCATGCACCTCGACCGACGCGCCGTCCGGCGCCCTAACGTCAGCGGCCCGCCCCACGGCGACGATGCGAGAGCCACGAACCAGGACGGCGCCATTGTCGATGGGGGGGCCGCCTCCAGAGTCAATGACGCGATCCGCCGTGATGAGCGTGAATTCGGTGCTGGCTGGCATGGCATGAGCCTCCACGATGGCAGAAACGCTCCGACGCTAGCACGCCGCCGAACGGCGCGCAACCAGCAGGCCCATGAACGCTGGGCGGGTTCCAGGAGCCTGTTTCAAAAGTCTCCTCTCAAGAGTCGACCCTTAGGTGCGCGACGATTTACGATATCGACCTTGTCATCAAAACGTAATACGGTGCCAAATCCCGTCATTCCCGTGAAAACGGGAATCTAAAGGCGGGGGTTCCCAGAGGTTTCGAGTTTGTGAAACAAGCTCTCCAGACGCGCCTTTATGCCAGTGGGGTCTCCCTCAATGCTGGGTGATTTAACAGCGCGTGCGGTTAGCAGGGGTTGGCAGGCGGAGCCGCCTTCGCCGCAGAATCGTCCGGTCGAGCCTTGCCTCGCTCACCAAGCCTCGCCAGCCAATAACCAATTTCGAATAAGACGATTATGGGGAGTGCGACAAGGGCCTGATTCACCGGATCGAACGTCGGCGTGATCAGAGCGCCAAGCACAAAGGCGAGCAGAATCGCCCATCTCCGTTGCCGCCCCAGCCAGCGCGTATTCAGCACTCCGATGCGGGTCATGAAAAAGATGACGATCGGCAACTCGAATATCAGACCCATCCAGAACAGCAGCGTGGTTATCAGGGTGACGTACGACCCGATGCGGATGAGGGGCGTCGCCACGTCGCCTCCAAACGAAAGCAGGAACCCGATGGCCGGGGGCAGCAGCACGTAATAGGCAAATGCCACGCCGGCGGCAAATGCCAGCAAGCCGCCCGGCGCCAATAGGTAGAGGTACCGCCGCTCGACCGGCGTCAGGCCGGGCCTGAGGAACATGACGACTTGCCATAAGAAAAATGGCAGGGACATCGCAAAACCGGTGAGGACCGAGACCTTGGCGGTGGCGCTCCAGAACTCCGTCAATTCCGTGAAGACCGGCTTTCCTTCGGTGACGGGATTCAGCGCTTCGGCGGGCGCCAGCAGGAATTCCAGGATCTCCTCGTGAAACACGAACGCTACGATTGTCATCGCCAGCACGACCAGCATAGTGCGAATCAGCCGTGACTTGACCTCGCCTATGTGGTCCATGATCGGCGCCGAACGGTCGCTCATGAATCACGCTCGACCGGCCCTGGCACATTTTTGCCTGCTGCTGCATCGACCGTCTCTGACTTACGGGGGTTCTGGGGGCGCGGCACGCTCGATACGGGAGGATATTCGTCCAAATCGGACTGTAGGCCTTCCAGGTCCACCGCCTCCCTGACCATGTCGGTCAGTTCGTCCCGCTGCCGCCGCAGCTCGCGGAGCACCTTGGCCGCTGTGCGTGCGCCTTCGCTCAGGCGCTTCGGGCCGAGCACCACGAACCCCACGATGGCGATCAGCAGCAGCTCAAGGCCGCCTATGCCCAGAAAGTTCAACGTATCAACTCAATCTACGCGGTCGGTATGCCCTGCGCACTCAACCCGGCCATTCGCCGGTTCGATTCCGAAGTCTTTCAGGAGACCGCCCGCAACACACATGGGGAGGCCCACCACGTTCAGGTAACACCCATCAAACGATTCGACCGGAGAAAATGGCACATCCTGGATACCGTAGGCCCCCGCCCTGTCGAACGGCAAGCCGGTCGCCAGGTACTCGTCAATCTCAAGTGAAGCATAACTGCGAAACGACACTTCCGTGGTCTCGAAGCCCGTGCTAACGGTTGTCCCCGACACCACGCACACCCCGGTAACTACACGATGTCGCCGTCCGCGCAGCCCCAACAACATCCGTCGGGCATCCTCCGGGGACGCGGGCTTTCCAAGCAACTCCCCACCTGCGAGGACGACCGTGTCCGCTCCGATAACGACCGAATCAGCCGCCCGTCGATGCACGGCCAGCGCCTTGTCTTTGGCGACACTCACGGCGGTTTCGCACGGACCCGATACCGGATCGGCGCGCTCATCCACGCCGGAGGATGCGGCCTCGAACAAGTAGCCGGCCGCTCGCAATATGGCGGTCCTGCGCGGTGATGCGGACGCCAGGACGAGCCGGGGAGTTACACGCCCAGCCGGGTCACCCTCCGACAACGATGTCATGCCTGCCAAATCCCGCCCCGTTGGCAACCACGCGTGACAGTATCGCCAGGGCCTCGACATGGCGCGTCTGTGGGAACATGTCGATCGGGTACACGGCATCGAGGGTGTATGCGGATTCGCACAGGGCTGCCAGGTCCCTCGACATGGCGTCCGGCTCGCACGACACCATTGCAATACGCGCCGGCCCCAACTCAATTGCGGCCGAGATTGCCTCGGGTGCGCATCCACGCCGGGGAGGGTCAAGGATCAGGACGTCCACCGGTTCATCGATCTTGCGCAGCGCGTTTTCCGTTCGGTCTTCAATGAACTCGACGTTGTCGAGGCCCGCCGCGTTCAGGCGTGCGTCCGCCACGGCAGAGGCCGACTCCTCAATGCCTGTCACCTTCCCCGAAACCGGCGCAAGCAGCACCGTGAAAGTGCCCACGCCACAGTAGGCGTCCACCACCAGTTCTTTGCCGGACAGCCCAAGCGAACGGGTCATGAGGTCCACGGTGTTGGCAAGTTGGGGCGTGTTGACCTGGAAAAACGATGACGAGGCGACACGGAAACTGGCTGACGCCACCGCTTCTTCGTAGTGCGATTGCCCCGTCTCCAGGTCTGGCCACGGGGGATTGAACGCCGGCTGTATCAGCATCGACCCGGTGTCGACGCCGGAGCGCACGGTCACCTGGCTCATCCCGTGGAGGTGGCCCTGCAATCGTTCGAGCACGCCGTTGATCGGCTCGTCCATCAGGAGGCAGCGGTCCACCTGCAGAAACCGGCGGCTAGTCGCATTTACAAAACCCGCCTTTCCCGCGTTGCCATCCCGCTTGCCCACCGTGAAACGTGCGTGGTTGCGGTAACCGTAATGCGCGGGGCTGGGGAGGGTCGGGTGGACCTCGGCACGCCGAAGGTTTTGATACGCAGCCAGCGCAACTTCAACGCGGCTGGCCTTGTCCTCAAGTTGGCGGCGGTATGAAACGTGTTGCCACTGGCACCCGCTGCAATTCGAATAGTACGGGCAAGGCGGTTCGACGCGGTCAGGGGACGGTTCGATCACGTCCACCACGCGCAGAACCACGCGCTCAGGGAAGACCTTCACCACTTCAGCGCGAACCAACTCGCCGGGTATGCCGCCCGTCACCGCCGCCGGAGCGCCGTCGATTTCGCTTCCCGTTTCGCCCCGCGCGTCGAACTCGCCCAGTCGTAGTCCCAACACGTCGCCCGGACCGATAGTCAGGTGTTCAGTCAGCGGCGGGCCGGAGTATCTGCGCCTGTGTCGTCTCTTAGCCATACAGGAATCTTTGCACACATCGCCTGTAAGGGAGGCAGCAGACCGTAGTCCCGACACCGAATGGCCCTGGGGACGGTGAATGAGAGTCCGTGTCTTCAGGTGGGTTTGTCGTCGTCGATGAGGAGGCGGCGACTGCGATGGAACAAGGACTGGACCTCGATGGTGAACGAATCGTCATCGACCTTCGCCAGAGCCGGGTAGGAGTTACAACCGGCCTCTCCCGAAATGCCGTCCTTTTTAAACGAAAGAATCACTTCGGTTCCCTCAAGTACCGGCGCGCGTCGGCGGACTCCAACACCGGGGCGGATCTCGATGATCGTCCCCAAGTTCCATACAACGTCGGCGAAGTCTTTGACAACAATTTAGGGCAGCGGCTCGAAGGTCAGCGTCTTCCCCCGGGAGCTCCTGATTCTGAGCCGGCTGATCCCTTGCTCCTCATGAACAGAGTATTCCCACGCCCACGACAGGAAACTTGTGAATTCACCTGACCGCCTGCGGGACTCATCCGTGCATGATTCCGGTGATCCGGACATCCCCGTTGACGGGAAGCGCACACTCCCCTCCGACGTTGTATACGAGGCGTGATAATCGCGGCATGCAGTCGACCCGGTAACCTGCCGCCCATTGAAGGTCAGGGTCGTCACACGTTCGTCATTGTCCACGTCGTCGTCCGTAATGAGACGCCACGAGGTGCCGCGCAGGTCGACGGGTTGTCCCTGGAGCGGCGCCTCACGGACGAGTACCAGCCTGGTTGCGCCCTCACCGTCCAATATCTCCAGCCGATCGCCCGCAACGCGGTATCTTTCTCCTTGCACGAGAGCCGACATGTATACGTCCGCCTGATCCATGATGACATTCGGGTTCGCGTGA
This sequence comes from Dehalococcoidia bacterium, assembly GCA_965262065.1. Classification (GTDB taxonomy): domain Bacteria; phylum Chloroflexota; class Dehalococcoidia; order Lucifugimonadales; family Lucifugimonadaceae. Next base: position 921,685 of record OZ253497.1, read on the forward strand.
TCGATGAAGAAACATCCTTTCTCCGTACGGAGGAGGGGCGGACGTGAAAATACCCCATCAGCGCTGGCGACAGGAGTTTCATCCTCAAATACCCCTCCGTAGCGATTGCACCCGTCATAACCATCAAGCCCGTTCCCGATTATTCTCAGAGTGACTACACGTTGTTCAATGAGTGGCCGACCGTCCACTAAATCGAGAACCCAAATGCCATCGGCGGATGACGCCGTGTTGACAGGTTTAACCGGCCCGGCTGGTGCCGAAGCGGCAACGGGTAGGTCATCGCCGGATGACGCCGTGTTGACAGGTTCAACCGACCCGGCTGGTGTCGAAGTGGCAACGGGCAGGTCATCCGGAGCATTAGGTCCCGCATCTCCGCATCCGGTTGCGGCGATAGCCAAGAGAACCCCCATCACGGCTAGCCTCGAGATTGCCTTAAGGCAACTTAAACTCATTTCGGCGCCAGTACACATGCTCAAATAACTACCCAATGGTTACAGACGCGGCCTGGCAAACATTCGGCCAGCCGGCACGTCACAGGCGAAGAAGACGATTCCCATCAAAATGGCTGCGTCCGCAATGTTGAAAATAAACCACGGGACGACGTCTATGAAATCGATCACGTGGCCGAAGACGACACGGTCGACGAGGTTACCTGTCATGCCGGCAATCATCAGCCCGAAGCTCAGTTGCGCACGCAGGCCGGTCTTGGGGTGTGGCCAGTAGAGCACGAACAGCACACCAAGCCCGATGGCCGAGAACACGATGAGCCCAACCGTGTGCCCGCTGAATAGACTGTATGCGCCTCCCGTGTTCGCGACATGAGTGAGCTGAAATGGGCCTTGCTGCGGCCACGACTCGCCAATGGCGAGCGTCCACGCGACCCAATGCTTGGCCGCCTGGTCCACCGCAAGCGCGGCGAGAGCGGCGAGAGCGCCAACCCGGTGCCTACAGACAAATCTTCCCAAGTACGCGGCTATGTCAAGCAACCGGGTGTCCACGTTACCGGCCATCTACGTCAGCATGATCCAAATGACGTCTCCGCCAGGACAAAAGTTACTGTCTAGGTCGCGTCAAGAACCGCGGCGGGTACGAGAACCGTTCCTATTGCGACTCGGAATCCGGCACAGCGGTGAAGTCGTCTCCCACTACCCACGTAAGACTCCACCCGCAAGTCGGCCATATCTCCCGGAACCCAGTGTGATCGATCGCCTCCTGGCGGGAGATGGAGACGGCGCTGAATTGAATGTCGTCTCCCACGCGGGCAACGACACGGCCACTCGCGTCGACGATCCCGACAACTTCGTCGTCCAGGCTGAGAGTGAAGGTGTCCGGCCAGATGAAAAGTGACGGCTCAGAGAAATAGGCGTTGTCTCGGTCGCGAACGGCGTGATCGACCATCAGGCACCTTCTGTCCAAGACCAACTTTCCAACGTAGCGTTCCATCCCATCATCAGTCGCCAGCGTTCCGTCCTGCTTGGGGAAGTACACCTCAACATCCGGCAAGACACGGATTTCGTTGGGCGCCCACGTGGGTCCGGGACAGTTTTGTCCTTTCGTCTTGTCAGTGTAGTAGCGCCAATAGGACCCACCGCCTCCACCCATGGCTATTCTGTCCCCGACCTGTGCGATTATTCGACCGGACCCATTGCGGACGTGAACTACACCCCGGTGGACGTGCGGTGTAAATCCGGAGGGCCATATTAAGAGGTAAGATGGCCGGTCACTGGAGTTCAAACGAAGGCAGTGGCCGTCCAGGACCAGTTCGCCACTGGCTTCCGCTCCTACGTTGTCGTGCTCGCCTAATGATGTCCCCTGCAGGGGAAAGTGGAGCTCTGGATCTGACAACAGTAATACGCTTGGCCCATCGAGACTGATAGCGGCAACCTCGTCGCCGGCCAGCAAGTAAGGGCCCGGGCAATCCTCGGACAACCCGTGTATCAACCCCTGATCCAAGGCTTCCTGAAAGGAGACGCCGACCCAGGTGATTCGAACGTGGTCTCCGACGCGTGCGGCAATCCTGCCGTTCGCGTCGACTACCTGCACAACCCCATCTTCCGTGCTGAGGGTGAACGTTTCCGGCCAGACGAGCAGCGCAGACGTTCTGTGCGGCAATGAGGGATCTTGTTCTAAAGTGGGGTAATCGGCTCGCAGACATCCCCCGTCCAGGACCAGTTTCGCAACCCTGTATTGCCCCCCACGGTCCGTTCTCAGCGGCGCGTCATGCTGCGGAAACATGACAACGTTGGCGTCTTCGCTGCGACCCTCGCCGCCGACGTTGCCCTGTCCGCCGCTGCAAACAACGGCGGACAGGGCAACCAACAGGCTTGCAAGAATGACCTGCAGAGCGGCCAGCCGCCTGCCGGTCTCAGCCCGGCCGGGACCTGAGGAGCCTCGAGCCTGGCTTGTCGGTGAGTCCCTCATGGCGGCCTCCTCTGACGATCCAGAAGCTATTGTTCGATGATCACAGAAACGCCGAGATCCGAAATATAGTTGATTGCCATATAGGTCTCACGATTACCATCAGCATGGCCCCTTTGTATCCCATAGGCCGTATTACCTGAGAACCACGGCCCACCGCTGTCCCCTTCGATCGACTCCATACCATGGGTTCGGTTTACGCTTATGAAGGTCGCGCTGAACTGACAGGGCGTATCCTCACATCCTACATGATTCGCACCGCCGACAGTGACAGGTTGAACATGTTTCGACTGTATGTCCCCGCACGCGAAGTGCGTTATTCTTCCGTACCTGCAAACATATTCCCCAACCACTTGCACATCCCGAATTCTCGTTGAACGCACGTGACGACTGATGTTTGGTACAAGTTGCACTCGCATCAGGCCTCTCATCGTGAACCCAGGGGCCTCATGCCACTGAACATCATGATTCCCTCCAAGAAAACCTTGCACATAATTCAGGGCCGTACCATTGAACGAAATAGCGGTGTTGCAATGGGCGGCCGTCACTATTCCCTTCCTGCCGTCGGAATGAATCACCGAGAAACCGGCAGTGCATGGAACTGTTGTAAGACCGGCGTGGAGGTCAGTCGTCACCGTACTCAACTCATCAACTGCGACGATGTCGACTTTGTTCGGCAGCTGCTCACCTGCCTCGGTCAATGCGGATTCAAGCCCCGCTTTATCCACCACAAAGAGCTTCACGCGGTTCCCGATGACATCGATCTCCGATTCCGTGGGGAAGGCGACCCTATTCGCCTTGGTCATGGCGGAACTCTGGGCCGTCTTGAGGTCATTCAGGGTTGCGTCCGCTGTTCGTACATCAACAAGACCTTCCAAGGGTCCGCCCGTTACATATGGTCTGACGGTCGCCTCGCCATCCCGAGTGAACCGTGCAATTATACGATGCGTCGGCTCGTGCTGGATCCAGAGGCCTGCAAAGGTGCCGGATTCGTTGTCCACAAGGTCTTTTTGGATCGGGCCCACAGACCCCTGCAGAGTCAGGCGGCGTCTCGCTTCCTCGACGGTCACATTGTAATCCGACGCGTAGGCTTGGGCGTCTACCCCCAACGCGTCGCTGGTGATGGTCTCCGTCCCCGGCGAAAGCGCCAGGGATGCTGCGACCACTAACGCCACGAGGATGGCCCCCACGGCAATTATCATGATCCTCTTCATTTTCAACGTTCCTTTCGATTACACCGCCAGCCCATGCGCACTGTGCGCGGAAGACATGGCACGACGAGCTCCCAAAATCTGTCCGGAGACTCGCCCAACCCTTCCCGATGGCCTGTGGCGGCAGGAACAATACTCGCTGGATGTAAATCTGGCATAAAGATCTGCCCCGAAACTGTAAAGGTTTCATAAAGATTTCTGGCCCGGCGGGGTTGGCGGTGCAGGAAGAGGCCCGTCCGGCCAGAGGTCCGTGCTAGACTCCCCGACGGCCACGTTCAGACACACGCTGCGCAACTACTTGAAATGGCCGACTCGGGACGGGCCGTTGCAAGAAGCCGACAAGCTTAGACGTGAGATTGAATCGCTGAGGACGCGGCTCCTAAGGATGAGCGATGTCAGCCGCCGCATCACCGAAAGCCTCGATCTCGAAACCGTCCTCCAGGAAGTCGTGGACTGCGCCTGCTCCCTGACGGAAGCGCGGTACGGCGCGCTCTCGGTGTTTGACGACTCCGGGCAGGTGGAGGAGTTAGTCACTTCCGGAATCACGCAGGCAGAACGCCGGATGATGGGACCCCTGCCAATGGGGCGGGGCCTCATAGGATTCCTGAATGAGGTCCACGCGCCGTTGCGCCTCACAGACCTGTCAAAGCACCCCCGCTCCGTCGGGCTTCCCGAATTCCTCCCGCCGATGAAGACCTTCCTCGGCGCTCCGGTCCGTCACTTAGGCGAGACCCTCGGCGCTAAACTTGTGGTCCACAACTTTCCCGCGTCAGGCGTGAGTGGGTGGAAGATCCGATGTCTTCCTGGCCCTTCTGCGAGCTATTCGGCAGGTTCGGCCTCATTAATGTTGCCTGCAATTACAGACGCGGTTTGGAAAACATTCGGCCGGCTGGCACGTCGCAGGCGAAGAAGACGATTCCCATCAAAATAGACGCGTCCGCCACGTTGAAGATGAACCAGGGGACGACGTCAATGAAGTCGATCACGTGGCCGAAGACGACGCGGTCGACCAGGTTGCCTGTCATACCCGCAATCATCAGCCCGAAGCTGAGTTGCGCCCGCGGGCCGGTCTTGGGGTGAGGCCAGTAGAGCACGAACAGCACACCGAGCCCGATGGCCGAAAAGACGATGAGCCCGACAGTGTGCCCACTGAATAGACTGTACGCGCCCCCTGTATTCGCAACGTGAGTGAGTTGGAAGGGGCCATGTTGCGGCCACGACTCGCCAACGGCGAGCGTCCGGGCCACCCAATGCTTGGCCGCCTGGTCCACCGCAAGCGCCGCAAGGGCAGCCAGAGCGCCAACCCGGTGCCGGCAGACAAAACGTCCCAAGTACGCGGCTATTTCACTCAACCGGGTGTCCACGTTACCGGCCATCTACGTCAGCATGATCCAAATAACATCAAAAGGCACCGTCTTAGGCGCGTCAGGAGCCAGCGCGCGTGCGGGAACCGTCACTATGGCGACTCGGAATCCGGCACGGCCGCAAAGTCTTCTCCGACCACCCAATAGCCGCCCGAGCAGGCCGGTGATATCCCCCGCATGCCTCCGTGGTCCTGGCCCTCTTGATAGGAGACGGAAACGGCCCCGAATTGAACCTCGTCTCCAACGCGCGCGACAACGCGGCCAGATGCATCGATTATTCCGGCAACTTCATCTTCCAGGTTGAGCGAGAAGGTACTTGGCCAGATGGGCAGGTACCGTCTGCCCATGATGACGCGGTCGCTGACGCGAATGGCGTCAGCGATCTTTAGACACCTTCTTTCCAGTACCAGTTTTCCAACGAAACGCTCCATCCCCTGATCGGTCGCCAGCGTTCCGTCTTGCTGGGGGAAGTAGATGTCAACATTTTGCAAGACTTTAATATGATTGGGCGCCCATGTGGGTCCGCCACACTTTGGTCCTATCGTCTTGTCAGTGTAGTAGTTCCCATAGTACGCGGCGGCGCCGCCCATCCCTATTCTATCCCCGACTTGTGCGATAATTCGGCCCGCCCCATTGCGGACATGGATTACGCCCCGGTAGACGTGAGGCGTAAACCCGGGAGGCCAGAATAAGAGCCGAGACGGGCGGTCAGTGGATTTCAGACGAAGGCAGTGGCCTTCCAGCACCAGCTCGCCAATGGCTGCCGCCCCTAAGTGCTCGAACACGCCTACTCTTGTCCCTTGCAGGGGAAAGTGGAGCTCCGGGTCTGACAACAGTAATGTGCCTGGCCCGTCGAGACTGATAGCGGTAACCTCTTCGCCGGCCAACAGGTAAGGGCCCGGGCAATCCTCGGACAACCCGTGTATCAACCCCTGATCCCGGGCCTGCTGAAAGGAGGCAGCGACTAAGGCGATTCGAACGTGGTCTCCGGCGTGTGCGGCAATCCTGCCGATCGCGTCGACTACCCGCACAACCCCATCTTCGGTGCTGAGGGTGAACGTTCCCGGCCAGACGAGCAGCAGCGATTTTCTCTGACGCAACCCGGACACCGGGTCTACGTCTAAAGTGGGGAAATCGGCTCGCAGACACCCCCCGTCCAAGACCAGTTTCACAACCATGCTATGCCCACGGTCCGTTTTCAGCGGCGCGTCATGCTGAGGGAACGTGATGACGACGTTGGCGACTTCGCCGGGGCCTTCGTCGTCGCCGTTGGCGTTCTTGCCAATGCTCCCGCCGTCGAGGTTGGCGGCTTCGCCGGGGCTTTCGTCGCCGTCGTTGGCGTTTTTGCCGAGGCTTCCCCCGTCGAGGTTACCTTCTTGGCCGGGGCTCTCGTCGCCGGGGCCTTCGTCGTCGCCGTTGGCGTTCTTGCTAATGCTCCCGCCGTCGAGGTTGGCGGCTTCGCCGGGGCCTTCGTCGCCGTCGTTGGCGTTTTTGCCGAGGCTCCCCCCGTCGAGGTTACCTTCTTGGCCGGGGCTCTCGTCGCCGGGGTCCTCACCGCCGCCGTTGGCTTGGCCGCCGCTGCAACCGGCGGCGGCCAGGGCAACCAACAGGCTTGCAAGAATAACCTGCAGAGCGGCCAGCCGCCTGCCGGTCATAACCCGGCCGGGACCTGAAGAGCCTCGAGTCTGGCTTGTCGCAGAGTCCCTCATCGCGTCCACCTCTGACGATCTAGAAGCTATTGTTCTGTAATCACAGACACGCCGAGATCCGCTATGTAGTTGATAGCCATGTAGATCTCACTATTTTCATCGCCGGTATGGCTCCTCGACGTCCGGCAGGACTTTGATGGAATGGGCTCTCCACGAGGGTGCCTTGCAGCCTCCTGTGGCAGCGTGGCCGTACAAGCCGCCTCCAGCGATTCTGTCCCCAACCTGGGCAATAATTCGACCTCCCCCATTTCGGACGTGGACCGCGCCGCGGTCCACGTGAGGCGTGAACCCCGGAGGCCAGATTATGAGGTAAGATGGCCCGTCGCTGGATTTCAGACGAAGGCAATGGCCTTCTAGGACCAGGTCGCCGATGCCTCTCCCGTTAAAGCGTGTCCGGATGCTTGCAATGATGGTTCTTTGGCGGGGAAAGAGGACATCCGGGTTTGACAACCGCAGTTCGGTGGGTTCATTGTTGGCATCGAATGCGGAAAGCTCGTCTCCCACCAGAAAATAGGGCCCCGAACAATCCCCGGACATCCCCCGTATCAACCCCCGGTTCCGGGCCTCCTGATAGGAGATAGTGGCTCCGCTGAATCGAACGTGGTCTCCGATGTGTGCGGCGACCCGGCCTGTCCCATCGATTATTCGCAAGTCGCCATGTCCCGTATCGAGCGTGAACGCGGTTGGCCAGATGAGCAACCGTGACAATGCGGGGTTGTCGCCGCGAGTTGGGTCTGCCGGGATTTCAACGCGTAGACACCCTTCGCTCAGGACCAGTTGCCCAGCGGAGTACTGCGCCCCGATATCCGTCCCCAGCGACGCGTCATGCTGAGGGAACATGACGACGACGTTGCCCTGGCCGCCGCTGCAACCGGCGGCGACCAAGGCAACTAATAGGCTGACCAGAAGGACCTGCCGAACGGTCGGTGGTTTGCGGGTCACAACCCGGCCGGATCCTGGAGAGCCTCGAGTGTGGCTTGACTTAGAATCCTTTATCGTAGCTACCTTTGACGATCCAAACCCTATTGTTCTGTTATTACAGATACGTCAAGACCATAAACATAATTGATGGCCATGTACACACCTTGGTCGTAGATAGTGTTGAGGCCGTTATCGTAGCCGGCTTCGGCCGTCATTATGCCGTAGGCTGTATTGCCTGAGAACCATGGCCCACCGCTGTCTCCTACGTTTGCTAGATCGACGCCAGCACTATTAACGACTCGGATAAAGGTCGGCGAGTACGAACAGCTGGGGCCACTACAGCCGGTATCGGCCGCAGGCGCATGACTCTTCGATGCTATGTTACCGCATCCGTAACGGGTGTCCCTCCCATACTTGCAGACATATTCTCCAACAACCTGCAGGCTCCAAGGTCTCGTTGCGCGTACATGACGACTAAGGTTTGGTCCGACTTTCATCAGGCCTCGCAATGTGATAGTAGTTGGCACTTCGTGCCACTGAACATCGTGATTCCCTCCAACAATTCCGTAGACAAAGGTCAAGGCCGTATTGTCGAAAGTTTCATCATTAGGACAATGACCTGCTGTCGTGATTCCCTCTCTGCCGTCGGAGTGGGTCACCGCGAAACCAGAAGTACACGGAGAGCCTGGGCACTTGGGGAATCAAGTTCGAGGCCGGCAAAGAGGTCCGCCGTTCTTCGGCTAAGCCCATTGACTGCGACGACGTCGACATTGTTTGGCAACTGCTCGCCTGCCTCGGCCAACGAGGATTCAAGCCCCGCTTTATTCACCACAAAGAGCTTCACCCGGTTCCCGATCACGTCGATCTCCGATTCCACGGGTACGCTGACGCCTCTCGCCTTGGTCATGGCGCCATTCTGGGCCGCTTTGAGGTCGTTCAGCGTTGCATCCGCAGTACGTACATCTACAAGGCCATCTAGGGGCCCGCCTGTTATGTATGGTCTGACGGTCGCCTCGCCATCCCGGGTGAACCGCGCAATTATACGGTGCGTCGGCTCGTGCTGGATCCAGAGGCCTGCAAAGGTACCGGATTCGTTGTCCACCAGGTCTTTTTGGATCGGGCCCACGGACCCCTGCAGGGTCAGGCGGCGTCTCGCTTCCTCCACGGTCACGCCATAATCCGACGCGTAGGATTGAGCGTCCATTCCCAACGCGTCAGTGGTATTTTGCGTCCCCGGCGAAAGCGCGAGGGATGCTGCGACCACCAACCCTACGAGGATGGCCCCCACGGCAATTATCATGATCCTCTTCATTTTCAACGTTCCTTTCGATTACGCCGCCAGCCCATGCGCACTGTGCGCGGAAGACATGGCAAGACGAGCTTCCACACCCTGTCCGGAGACTCGCCCAACCCTTCCCGATGGCCAGCGACGGCAGGAACAATACTCGCCGGATATAAATATGGCATAAAGATTTGCCCCGAAACTGTAAAGGTTTTATAAAGATTTCCGGCCAATCGGGGCAGATGGGGCCGGAAGGGGCCCGTCCGGCACGTGATTCGCGGACGGAAAGAGGTTCGTGCTAGACTCCCCGACGGCCACGTTCAGACACACGCTGCGCAACTACTTGAAATGGCCGACTCGGACGGGCCGTTGCAGGAAACCGACAAGTTTAGACGTGAGATTGAATCGCTGAGGACGAGGCTCCTCAGGATGAGCGAGGTCAGCCTCCGCATCAACGGGAGCCTCGATCTCGGAACCGTTCTACAGGAAGTAGTTGACTGCGCCCGGTCCCTGACGGGGGCGCGATACGGCGCGCTGACGGTGTTTGATGACGCGGGCCGGGTGCAGGACTTGATCACCTCCGGAATAACGCCGGCGGAGCGCCGGAGGATGGGACCCATGCCAAAGGGGGTGGGCCTCATTGGCTACCTGAACGAGGTCCAGGAGCCGCTGCGGCTCGCAGACCTGTCGAAGCACCCTCGCTCGGTTGGCCTTCCTGATTTCCTCCCGCCGATGAAGACGTTTCTTGGGTCGCCTGTCCGCCACTTTGGAGAGCCCGTCAGGAATATCTACCTGACTGAGAAGGAGGGAGGACGGGAATTCACCAAGGAAGACGAAGAGGCCATAGTCATGTTTGCCACATTGGCGGCGAGGGCCATCTCCAACGCCTCGAGGTTCGAGGATGAACGGCGGGTCAGGAGTGACGCTGAGGACGAGATAGAGCGCCTTGAAACGTTGACAAGAACCTCGCCGCCGGAAGTCCTGGTCGTGGATGGCCGCGACTACATCGCCAAGCCCTTTTCTCCGGCAGACCTGGCTGTGAGAATCGAATCGGCCCTGCCGAAGAACGCTGCCCGGCTTGAGACCGAGGCACGTAGGCCGTTTCGGCTAAGTGAATTGAAAATCGACTACGAGGCGCGCCAAGTAACCTTGTCCGGCCGCCCTGTCCAGTTGACCCCCACCGAGTACGGGCTGCTATTCGAACTGTCCGTCAATGCCGGTCGCTTGATGACTAATGACCAGCTTCTGCAGCAAGTTTGGGGAACAAGGTGCTCAGGGGACGAGCGCGTGCTACGCGTTTTCGTTGGTAATCTGCGCCGCAAGCTGGGAGACGATGCGAGGAAGCCGAAGTACATCTTCACCGAGCCCCGCGTCGGCTACCGCATGGCGAAGGCGTAGCCGCTCGAGCCAAATCGCCGACGGACCGGTGGCAGATCATGCGCCGCTTGCCAAGCTACATCGCTTCTTGGAGGGTGTCTAATAAGGTCCGTCATTCCGGCCGGCCGGAAATATCCGTCATTCTGAGAGCGGAGCCGAAGAATCTACGTCCGCCCGGCAGTAACGCCCTATCCCCCGACCCGTAGACCCTTCGACTTCGCTCAGGGTGACATGGTGGGTGCTCAGGGTGACAAACGGACTTATTAGACACCCTCCGGGGTTCATAGAATGCGGAAGGTCAGGATTGGGAAACCGAGAGCAGACGAAAGTCACTGCGGCAGCGCCGGAGAGACGGTGGAAACTCGCGCCGGAGCGCTGCCGTTTGATATTCTGCTGTACACGGGCCTGGCGCGTCAGATCGACTGAATGAATTACCGGCCCGGATAGTTGGATCGAGTCTCCCTTGGCAGTGCAAAGACGCCTCCCCGAGTGGTTCAAGGTGCCCGCTCCCGGCGGTGACAACTACCTCGATCTCCGAAGGCGGTTCAGGGACTCCAAGCTTCACACCGTGTGCGAAGAGGCGGCCTGCCCGAATATCGGCGATTGCTGGGAGCGCCGCACGGCTACGTTCATGATCCTTGGTGACACGTGCACCAGGGCATGTTCGTACTGCAACGTGAAGACCGGCTGGCCCGGCACGCTGGACGCGGGCGAACCGTTCCGCCTTGCCCGCACCGTGGCAGACATGGGCCTGCGTTACACAGTCGTCACCTCGGTCGACCGCGATGACCTGCCGGACGGCGGCGCAGGTATGTTTGCGCTCTCCATCAGCGAGATCCGCCGGATCGCGCCGACGTGCAAAGTTGAAGTCCTGATACCGGATTTCTCCGGCGACAGGGACGCGCTCGCCGCGGTTGTCAAAGCAGGGCCCGAGGTCCTTAACCACAATATCGAGACGGCGCGACGCGTCTTCCCAAAGGTTCGGCCTAAGGGCGACTATGACCTTTCGCTGGAGTTGCTACGCAGGGTAAAGGAGATCGATCCGTCGATGCCTGTCAAGTCGGGCATGATGGTCGGGTTGGGTGAGACCCGCGATGAGATTCTGGAAACGATGCGCGACCTGCGGGGCGCCAATTGCGACCTCCTGACCATCGGGCAGTACCTGAGGCCAACGAAGAATCATCACCCACTCATCAGGTTCTACTCTCCGGCCGACTTCAATGAATTCCGCGACGCCGGCCTTGCCATGGGCTTTCGTCACGTAGCTTCGGGGCCGCTCGTGCGAAGCTCCTACCACGCAGACGTTCAGCACGAGGCTGCGCAAGGCGCGCTCGTTCCGGTTGCCGGGCCCGGTTAGTGTCCCGGCCTAAGAGGGCCAGCCCCCTTGATTTGGACCGCACACCACGCCGGCGTTCCCGCTCTTTTCCCGTCGTCCTCGCGTACGCGGGAACCTACGCTTGTTTCTGTACTGCCCGGAGATTCCCGATCAGGGTCGGGAATGACGGATGAGGTGACACCGAGCGGGCGTTCCCGCTCTTGCACGTCGTCCTCGCGTACGGAGACCTTTGATTAACTCCTCGTGTGGAACCATGTCGGGAAGACCGGGCATGCTTTCCAATCGTGAATCCCCGCCCATAGATTCCCGCTCGGGGGCGGGAATGACGGTTGCACAAAGGTCTCTTTGCACGGGAATAACGATGAAGACGCCCTGTACGAGGTTGCAACCCCGATCGGGGAACCAATGGGGGCGGGAGATTCACGGAGTGAGCGACTCCAGGCAGACCGCATCGGCGCAGCGCGTAGATTCCCGTTTGCAGAAACCTTTGAGTAATTCCTAGCGTTGGACCATGATGAAAAGTCCAGGCATACCATCCAATCCCGAAGCCCCACCCCTGGATTCCCGATTTCTCGGGAATGACGGTGAAGGCGTCCTGTACGTGGTCGCAACCCCGATCGGAAACCTCGGGGACCTGTCGGAACGCGCAGCCGAGGTTTTGCGGAACGTCTCACTGATCGCGGCGGAGGACACGCGCGTTACACGCAAGCTACTCACACGCATAGGCGCTCACCCAAGGGTTGTCAGTTACCACGAAAACTCGCCCGCAACGAGGCTACGGGAGATCCTGGCCGCGCTGGATTCGGGCGATGTGGCGTTGGTAACCGACGCCGGCACACCTGCTCTGAGCGATCCCGGCTCGGAACTTGTTGCAGCGGCAGCCGCTGCGGGCCGCAGTGTGGCGGCGGTACCCGGTCCTTCCGCGGTCGCAGCAGCACTGTCGATCGCCGGTATGGCGGCAGACCGGTTTCTCTATCTCGGATTCCTGCCCCGTCAACTGAGTCGCCGCGTCGAAACTCTTCGCAGCGCGTCAGGCGAACCCGGTCCGCTGGTGATCCTGGAGGCGCCCCACAGGGTGAGCGCAACTCTCGAGACCATTGCAGACCTGTTCCCAAACCGCGCCGTTGCCGTGTGCCGGGAACTGACCAAGCGGTTCGAGGAGGTGTACCGGGGCGACGCCGCGGGCGCGCTTGAGTACTTCTCCGAGCCGCGCGGGGAGTTCGTAATTGTGGTCGAAGGGGCTGGCAAAACACCGAGAATCCTCCCGGACGAGCAGCTGACCTCCGCCATCCATACCGCGCGGGCGAGCGGGCTGTCCGGCCGTACCCTCGTGGACGCCGTGGTCGAGTCCACAGGCGCATCTCGGAGCCGCGTTTATCGCCTCACCCTGAAAGAGTGACGAACGCCCGGACCGCCTGCCCTGCTGGCTATAATGGGAGAGTGTGTGACGCAGTTCACAACTTCACTGGTCCCACCCGTCCCACCCGTCCCACCGAGTTGCCCGAGTAGAGGCGCCACTTGCCCCGAAAGATACTTGTCGCGGTCGCTTGGCCCTACGTAAACGGGCCCCCACACCTCGGCCACATCGCCGGCATGAACGTCCCGGCCGACATCTTCGTGCGCTATCACCGGCTGGCGGGCAATGACGCCATCATGGTCTCCGGCAGCGACATGCACGGAACGCCGACCGCGCTCAAGGCAGCGGACGAGGGCGTAGAACCGGAAGTCATCGCTCAGCGGTACCACAAGATCTGGTCGGAATGCCTCGCCGCGATGGGCTTCTCGTACGACATGTACACGGACACCGACACCGATAACCATCGCGAGGTCACCCACGACATTTTCGTGCGGCTCCACGAACGGGGGTTCCTGTACGAGGCGAACCAGACGATGCCGTACTCGGTTACCGAGGAGCGGTTCCTTTCTGATCGGTTCGTCGAGGGCACCTGCCCCAATTGCCAAAACCCTCGCGCCCGCGGCGATCAGTGCGACGCCTGCGGGCGAACGCTCGATCCCTCGGACCTGATCGACATTCGCAGCGCGCGGGACGGCTCGACACCCGAGTTCCGCGACACCACGCACCATTTCTTGAAGCTGAGCGCGTTTCAGGACGAACTGAAACAGTGGGTTACCGGCAAGACCGAGTGGCGCACGAACGTCCGCAATCAGACCATGGGCTGGTTGCAGGAGGGCCTGCGAGATCGTGCCATCACGAGGGACATAAATTGGGGCGTCCCGGTACCGTTCGACGGCTATGAGGACAAGCGCATCTACGTGTGGTTCGAGGCCGTCATCGGATACCTTTCGGCAACCAAGGAGTGGGCCAAACGCTCAGGTCAGCCCGACGCCTGGAAGCGTTTCTGGGAAAACCCGGACGCCGAGACCTACTACTTCCAGGGCAAGGACAACATCCCGTTCCACACCCTCATCTGGCCCGCCATGCTCATGGGATACGGCGGGCTAAACCTCCCCACGGACGTCGCCGCAAACGAATACCTCAACTTCAAGGGCCAGGAGTTCTCGAAAAGCCGAAACTGGGCAGTCTGGCTGCCCGACTACCTCGAACGCTACGAAGTCGATCCGCTGCGTTACTATCTGGCGTCGACCATGCCCGAGACCTCCGACTCCGACTTCACCTGGGAGGGTTTCGTAGCGGCCAACAACAACGAGTTGGTGGCGACGTTCGGCAACTTTGTACACAGGGTCCTGACACTCACGTACCGAAACTTCGACGGCAAGACGCCCGAACCCGGATCTCTTTCCGAAGATGATGAAGCGGCTCTCGCAGCCTGCGACGCAGCGCTGTCCGATGTCGCCGCCGCCATTGAGGCGAGGCGATTCCGCGACGGGCTGCGAGCCGCCATGAGCCTGGCCCAGTATGGCAACCGCTACATTGATCAAAAGGCCCCCTGGGCGGAGATACGTCGTGACAGGTCAGCCGCCGCGACAACCCTGTGGACCACCCTGAACCTGGTGGCCACGCTCCGGACGGTCATGCATCCGTTCCTGCCGTTCTCCACGCAGCGGATTCACGAACTCATGGGCTTTGAGGGAGAGGTCGGAGACGTCGGCTGGGCACGACAAGAGGTCGTCCCAAACTCGCCGCTCAGGCAACCGACGCCCTTATTCCGCAAACTCGACGAGTCGGTCGTCGAAGAGGAATACGCACGACTTAACTCGCCCTAGGCGGCATTGCCCGGAATAACCATGGTTGTTTACCAAAGTCAAAACGACATCTATGCGCCCGTGGAGCGCGACCTCAAGCGGGTAGTCACAAACCTGTCGGCGGTTTGGGAAAGCCAGGAGAGCCAGCACTCCGGCGTGGCCGAGCGACTCGCTCACGTGCTGGCGACTCCCGGGAAGCGCGTTCGCCCTGCGGTGACACTGTTGGCCTCCCGACTTTGGGGCAGGGAACCGGACGAACGCACCATCAAGATGGCCACCGCCGTGGAACTGCTGCACATCGCAACGCTGATACACGACGACACCATAGACATGGCAGATACGCGTAGGGGTTTCGCGACCGCCAGCAATCTGTGGGGCGGCACCATGGCCGTTCTGCTCGGAGATTACGTCTTCGCTTATTCCGCCATGTTCGTGTGCGACACTCACAGCGTCCGGCTCATTCGACGCTTCGCCAAGACAATCTCTGAACTGGCCCGCGGTGAACTCAATGAGATGCTCGACGCCTGGAACCCGGACACCACCCGGGAGAGCTACTTCTCACGCATATACGACAAGACCGCTTCGCTCTTTTCCACAGCGGCCGAGAGCGGCGCGGTGCTTGGAGAAGGTGACGAAGAGAGCGTGGAGAATCTGCGGAGCTACGGCCGCAATCTGGGGCTCGCGTACCAGATCGTTGACGATGTCCTCGACTACCAGTCCACCAGCAAGGCGCTGGGCAAGCCGGCCAGCCACGACCTGAGCGAAGGCGTCCTCACACTGCCGGCCCTCATAGCCCTTCAGAACGGCTGGGCGCCCGCACTGCGCGAATACGTCACTTCCGATGAGTCGGACAGGCAGGAATTGCTCCACGAGGCCTACCGCCAGATATGTTCTTCCGAGGCTCTCACCGTAGCTAACAACACGGCCGAGGAGTACCTGGACCAGGCCTCGGCGGCTATCGGTCCGCTGCCCGAATCAGAAGCCAAAGCGGCGCTGTTGGGCCTCGTGCAGTTCGCCCGAACCCGCGACAACTGACCCGGTGGCCCATGGCAGGAGCGGGCAGTAACAGGAGAAGGCGCGGCGCCAGGAAGAGGCCGCGACCGCCGCGTCGAATTCCCGTATCCCCCACCGACGTTGCCGCACACCTCTATCCCCTTTACGGCCCGGTGACCTGGAAACCGAGACTAAACGCGCTCGACGAACTGATCTTCACCGTCCTGACCCAGCACACGTCCGATTTGAACGCAGAACGGGCGTTCAAGTCCCTGCGGGCACGATACCCCACCTGGCCCGCGGTCATAGCCGCGCCCGATGTAGATGTCGCAGACGCCATTAGAAGCGGGGGTCTCGCCAACCAGAAGTCGGTGCGCATCCAGCAAATACTTGTGGCCATCCTCGATAAACGCGGCGAACTCGATATCCAGTTCCTCGGCCAGATGCCGCTCGACGAGGCCAAGGACTGGCTCCAGGACCTGCCGGGTGTCGGCCCAAAGACTGCGGCCGTGGTACTTTCGTTCGCCCTTGGGATGCCGGCCATGCCCGTCGACACGCATATTCACCGGGTCGCCAGGCGCCTAGGGCTCATCCGTCCCGAAACGTCGGCCGACGACGCTCACGACGTGCTGGAAGAGATCGTGCCGCCCGACGACCGGTTCGCGTTTCACGTGCTGCTCATCAACCACGGCCGCCGCATCTGCAAGGCACGTCGGCCACTCTGTGACGACTGCCCACTCCAGTCCCCTTGCCCGGGCAGCCAAACGTCTCCATAACCCCTAAACACAACACTTACCCTGGACGGATACTTGCCTATCAGTACAGGGGCGATAGAGCCAGAAACGCGCGAACAGAACACCCCCTCTACGCCTCTGGTGGTAATCTCCTAGTTTGACCCGGTCCGGGGAGGTCACCATGATAAGAGCAGCGATCCTCAACGTAACTGGCTACGCCGGCGCTGAGTTGGCTCGAATCCTGCACCATCACCCAGATGTCGACTTGGTCTCTGTCACCGGACGCAGCGCCGCTGGCAAGGACCTGGCCGAGGTCTTCCCCCACCTCCGCGACATCGAACTCACCATCGCTCCCGATGTCGACGAACCCGTGGACGTCGTCTTTTCCGCGCTTCCCCATGCCGCCAGCGCCGAAAGGGTCGGACCCTTCCTCGAACAAGGCGTGGCCGTGGTCGACATAAGCGCCGACTTCAGGCTCAAGGACCGGGACATCTACGAATCGTGGTACCAGGTCGATCACCCGTACCCTCAATACATCGAAGAAGCTGTCTACGGATTGCCCGAGTTGCACCGTCCCGACATCGCCCGCACGAAGCTGACAGCCAACCCCGGCTGCTTCCCCACCGGCGCAATACTCGGCATGGCGCCATCGGTCAGCGAGGGCGTCGTCGAGCCCGACGTCGTCTATGACGCCAAGACCGGAGTGTCCGGCGCCGGCCGTAGCGGCAACGTGAAATACAACTTCTCCGAACTCAACGACAACACGCAGGCGTATTCGGTTTCCGGTCACCGTCACCAGCCGGAGATGACGCAGGAACTGAGCGCTCTGTCGAGCGACGGCGACGTGACCGTCACCTTCACGCCACACCTTGTGCCGATGACCCGCGGCATCCTTGGCACCTGCTACGCCCGGCTGAACGAAGGCGTGGACCAGGCCCGGATCGACGAGATATACAGGGACTTCTACGCCGGCGAGCCGTTCGTGACCGTGGTGCCGGAATTGCCGTCGACCAAGCAGACGTGGGCCAGCAACCAATGCCTCGTGCATCCGGTGGTGAACAAACAGACCGGGCGTTTGATCGTCGTTACCGCCCTCGACAACCTTGTGAAGGGCGCGGCAGGCAGCGGCGTTCAAAACATGAACGTGATGCTGGGGATGGACGAAACAGCGGGCCTGGAAGCGCTGCCGATCTACCCGTGAGGGCGCCGGAACTTTTGGTCTGCCTAGGCCGTCGAATCGGTAATTCGGTAATCGATATACGGCGTTCAGACTAGCCTAGTCAGCATTGTGGCTCTTGCGATTCGCAGGTTGGAAGCGTTCGGGCCGTTAGGAAGGGCCGACTTAGTCGTCCCTAACGGGACCTTATCTGTCGATCGTAGTTATCATGACTTCCAATCCACACCCAGATGAAGTCATCGCCGTCTTCAACCGCTAAGGCTCTGTGTCCCGACCCAACTCGGGCCGACCACAATTGACCAGTCTTCTTGAAACGGAGTGAGGGGTGCCTCGGATTCGCCTTTAACAGTTCATAATTCCGTCGGGCAACCCTTTGGATCGGCTCCGGAAGCCGCGCAAGATACCGCCGGAACCCAGGTGATGCCCGATGCACTAGAGTTCTCGAAGCAAACCGTTTTCCTTGGCTTCGACAGCTTCAGCGATCAGGAAATCTAACTTTCCATCACGTGAATCCGCTTCAATTTCCCGGTCCCATTCTTCCCACTCCAATTCTTGGAGCCAACGCCTCAATTGTTGGTACTCAGACTTGGGAAGATCCAGAATGGCTTTTTGTAATTCAGCGAATGTTGTCATTATTCTTCCTCCCGCTGTTATCCGGCTCTTCGCACAGAAGCGGAGGTTGCTCGCTCAAGAGGCAACCGCGGGAATCACCGACAATCATTTTAATGGCCCAAACCCTTAGTAGTGGACTGCTGCGACGCGCCCACAAGAGACTTCGATGCATCTTGGGTCTGCGATGGCGCGAACGGCGAACTTAACACGCACTGCCAAAAAGGGCGCGATAATGGCCGCACTTATTTTCCGGGAGGTCGGCATGGCAATCAGGGCATACCTGCTAATAGAGGCGCAGGCGGGCAAGGGCAACTCGATACTTAAAGAGTTACGCGGCCTGCGCGAGACGATTCAGGCCGACCGGGTCACCGGCCCATACGACCTTATCTGCATCCTAGAGTCCGACGACCTCGACAAACTGGGCGACACTGTTCGGGATACGGTGCACAAGATCCCAGGGGTCACCCGCACGATGAGTTGCCTCCGCTTTACCAGCTAGAGACTTCCCATTTCGCCGCACCCGTATTCGCGGCGCGACTCAGCGCAGGTTGTCCGAGAAAAACTCCAGCGTCCTCTCCCATGCCAGTTTTGACGCCGGCTCATCGTAGATCTCAGGCCGATCGTCATTGAAGAAGGCGTGGTTCGTTCCCGGGTACACGTGGAACGCCGCGTCGACGCCGGCGGCTTCGAGGCTGGCTTGCAGGTCGGGCAGCATGTCGGTCGCCCCGTCGTGTTCGGCGTAGTGGCCCAGGATGGGGCAGGCCGTCTGACCCCAGTCATCCGGCGCGAATGATGGCACGCCGTAGAACGGTACGGCGGCATCGATCTGACCGGTCGAGGCCAGGTATAGCGTGAGCCCACCGCCCATGCAGAACCCGAGGCATCCGATCTTCGACGGGTCCACCGCATCGTGATTCCGTAGAAACCCTACAGCGCCGGTCATGTCCTGCACCGCCTCGTCCATTCGGAGTTCCATCATGTACTTCTGCGCCTCATCCGGCTCCGTCGTAGATTGGCCGTGGTAGAGGTCGGGCGCCAGGGCTACGTACCCCTCGGCGGCGAAACGGTCGGCCACGTCTTCAATGTGCGGGACGAGGCCCCACCACTCCTGTATGACGATGACGCCGGGGCCCGATCCCGTCTCGGGCAGCGAAAGGTAACCGGTTGCCGTGTTGCCATTGCTCGGATACTCGATGGACTGTCCAGCCATGATTCACCTCCATGGGAAATTCATTTACCACCGGACGTTAGCACCACTGGCCCTTCCGCTCAACGGATCCCGCCAAAAACGGGGGAAGGTTACGATGGGCGTGAAAGGCAATGGACGAAGGGCCACGGCAGCGCCCATGTATACGGTTCACGCTGAAGTCCCACACCCGACGAGGTTTGCGAACGATGGAAAAACTGCTCTGGGTGGTCATGGCGGGCGGAGTCGGGACCGCCGCCCGCTACGGAATCGTGACCCTGTTTGGGCGATTCAACGCCGCAGACTCGTTCCCGTGGGCGATCTTCACCGCCAACATGGCCGGTTGTTATCTCTTCGGCATGGTGTGGCAGGCCGCCGAGGGCAAAACGTTTTTCAACGACCATGTGCGCCTGGCGATCCTGGTGGGTTTCATGGGCGCGTTTACAACGTTTTCGACATTCGCCTTCGACAACGCGCAATTGGTCAAGGCCAGCCGGTGGGGAGCGCTGGCGCTCAACCTCGCGCTGAACAATGGAGTCGGCCTCGCGATGGTCTTCGCCGGATTCCGAACGTCGCGCGCCCTGTGGCAGTAGGGCGCAAAAACGCCTTGAAGATCACCAGGTGTAGGGGCGTCTCACATGTCACCTTGGGCCCCACAAGTCACCCTGAGGGAAGTCGAAGGGTCTAGGACAGTGGGGCCGGGGTTGCCGCCTCGCATACGCCAGATTCTTCGCTTCGCTCAGAATGACATTCGTTTACTCTCGCCTCTGCGGTATCTTTTGGACACTCTCTCTCCCATACGAGGCGAACTTGGGACGCAAGGCGACTGTTAAATTCAGGTTGCAATGGCTTGGTCCAAGTGCGATGTTAGGTTGATGACTTCAGAGTTAGAGCAGTCCGGCCACGCGGAACGGGTGCGGGACCAGTTCAGTCGACAGGCTGGCGAGTATGCGGTTAGCGCGCCGCACTCGTCCGGAGAAAGCCTGGAGATCCTGCGGGGGCTCGCAGCGGAAACCAGGCACCGCTGGGCCGTTGACGTAGCCACCGGCGCCGGTTTTACAGCCTTCGCCGTCGCGCCCTACGCCGATCGTGTGCTGGCCACCGACATAGCGCCGGGGATGATCCGCGTTACCCGTGACGCTGCGGCCGAAAGAGGACTAGACAATGTGTCGGCCGTCTTTTCTGCGGCCGAGAACCTGCCGTTCCGCAGCGGGGCGATCGACCTCGTCACCTGTCGTACCGCGCCCCACCACTTCCACCGGCTCGACGATGCGATGCAGGAAATCGCACGGGTGATCCGGCCGGGCGGCGCGTTTCTGCTGGTGGACACCTGCACTTCCGAAGACCCGGAGGTAGCGGCGTGGCAGCAGGTCATGGAGGTCCGACGCGACCCGACCCACGTGCGGAATTTGCCGCCGTCCGAGTGGCGGTCGCTGATTGAAAGCGCCGGGTTGACAGTCGATTTCGAGACACTCGCCCGCGTCGAGATGACGTTCGACGGTTGGACACAGCGGTCGGGAACCCCGGCCGATGTGCGCGAGGAGTTGCGCATCGAGTGGCGGACCGCGGCTCCCGCAGTGGTCAGCGCGTTTCGCATCACTCCCATCGACGGCGGAAACTTCCACTTTTCGTGGCCCGTGTACGTATGCCGGGCCATGAAGTCCACCCAACCGGGCCCCGACTCGGCGTAGATCGCCGACAACGGGTTATAGTTCTGCCACCATGGCGTCCACCGGAGCCGCGGCCCCCGCCCGGCTCAACTCCCTCATCGAGGTCCCTTACAGGACCAAGTTACTGATCGTCGGCGCCCTGACGGCATCCATGACGGTCGTCACGATGAACATGACGGTCATGGCGACGGCGGCGCAAAGCATCGTGGCCGACATTGGGGGCTTCGAACTATTCATTTGGCTATTCGCCGCGTTCTCACTCACCTCCTCAGTCGTCGTTCCCATAGTCGGCAAGCTGACTGACATCTACGGTGGCAAGCGTGTAATCATCTTGTCGCTGGCCCTGTTCGTGGTGTCGTCGGCGGTGGCGGGAGGTATGCAGTCGATGCCTCAACTGATAGCGGCGCGGGCTGTGCAGGGCATCGGTTCTGCCGGAGTGATGGGGAGCATCTGGATCATCATGGCCGGGCTCTGGCCGCGGAGCGAACGGGCAAAATGGCTTGGCGCAATCACGGCCGGATTCACGCTGTCCGGAGTGCTCGGTCCTATCGTCGGCGGTCTGATCGCGGACAACGCGTCGTGGCGGTGGGTGTTCTGGATCAACGTGCCGGCCGGCGGCGGCGCGTTGGCGCTGTTGTGGTATTGGTACCCGAACGTCTTGATCAAGTGGAGAGAGGCGAAGTTCGACTTCGCCGGCGCGTTGATGCTCTGCGTCGCAGCGTCGGCCTTGCTTTACGCCGTCACGGTCGGCGGAAAAACCTATCCCTGGGCATCGCCGCAGATCGCCGCCCTGTTTGTCGCATCCGCGGTGGCGACGGTTTTATTCATAGTCATCGAACGGCGTGCAGCCGACCCTGTGCTCCCGCTGCATATGTTCCGAGAACGCATATTCGCGGGCGGCATTACCGCGTCGCTGTCGGTCACGACTACCTTTTCCGTAGTTGTGGTGTTCCTGCCGTTGCTGGTCCAGGGCGTGAGGGGCGGTTCGGCTACGGAGGCCTCGTTTCCGCTGATGTCGATGGCGGCGGGGGTGGCGATCGGAGCGAACCTGGCTGGGCAGACTCTGTCGCGGTTCGGGTACGCAAGGGAGATGGCCGTGGGCGGGCTGTTGGTCGCAGGGGCTGGATTGGCGTGGCTCGGCAATATGCCGATAGACGCGCCGGCGGGCCAGATCTTTGCGGTGACCCTGGTCATGGGAATAGGCATGTCGTTTTCATTCACCACGCTCCACATACCGGTGCAGAACGCCATGCCGGATGAACTGTTGGGGGTGGTCACGTCGGCGCTACAGTTTTTCAGGACGTTCGGAATGGTGATCGGAGCGGTGGGCCTGGGAGCGCTATTGCTTGCCCAGTTGGGGTCATTCGAGGCCGAAGGGCCGTCCGCGCATTTCGCCGATCCGGAGGTGCTGGTGTCTGCCGACAGGCTGGAGGGTATAGAGCAGGAGTTCCTCGACGACCCCAACCTGGGAGCGGAGGCGTTCGAAACGGAGCTAGCTGCGGCGCGGGGCCGGATGGCCGCACCGCTGGGTACCGTTTTCTGGGTCGCAGCGGGGATCTGCGTATTCGGCGCCGGGGTCGCCGCGTTTGCGTTCAGCGGCAGAAAACGCGAGGACGAATAACGCTTCCGACGTGGAAACTCCACGCTATAACCAGTCACTCGCCCCATCGACTCGCGGCTCTCAGAATGACAGGTGAGCGGGCTCAGGGTGTCAGACTTTAAGCCCGGTGTGACGCGTTCTGCCACCTGTGCCGGATGTTCACCCTAGACTCCCGCGATGCCTTTTCCGTAAATCCACTTAGTCCACCTCGACTCGGGGCGGCGGGTTTAGCACCGGATGGAGGGCCAGTAGGCTGCCACCGCCGGTGCCGGGCTTGCTGATCACACCGTGCCTCACCCCCGTCTCACACAAGAAATTGTCGCCGGCGCTGATGGGGATGTCGTTTTCCTCGCCGTAGACGGCCGTAAGTCCGCCGCTGAGACAAAACATCGACTCCTCGTGAGCCGGGTGGTAGTGATTGGGCGCCGACGCGCCCGACTCGAATATCAGTTCCGACATGTATGTCGATGCCGCACCGGCGAAGTCGCCGACCATGTCGTAGCGCGCAATGCCGGGGGAGAACTCATAGGCCTCCGCCTCGCTCCGGAAGGTGACGCCGCTTTCGGGACGGCCGTCCACGACGCCGGAGTCATCGATCGGCGTCATTTCAGGCGCTACGGACGGATACATGGTGATCATTCGGGCCGGACTGGCGGACTCATTGATGAACCCGTGGCCTCTACCCTGAGTCGCTATCATGCAGTCGCCCTGTGCGAACCGAAATCGCTTGCCGTCCAGCATCGCCACGAGTTCCCCTTCGACCAGGTACATCGACTCCTCCGTGTTGGGGTGCACGTGGTACGGGATCGTCGAACCGGGGTCCATTGTCAGGTCGCTGACGGAAATCATCGTCGCTCCGGTAGTAGGCCCCGTCATGACCAACCGGTTGACGCCCGGCCTTCTGGCTTCGAGTATTTGGTCCGCTCTTCTGATTATCGTCATTCCTGGGTCCTCAAAAATCCGATCCGGTCGCGCCAGTCGTCGCAAGCACGGGCCATTATGCCACTCATTTTCTCACGAGGCGGCTTTGCATTCGTCTGTCAGGGTCGCAACTCTGACCTGCCTGCGGCGGCGAGGCCGAAGGCGATCACGCCATCAACGCATAATGACGGCGGTGTCGGAAATCAAGTCGTGCAGTCCAAGTCTGTCTCTTCGGAAAACGATCATGAAAGCGCTTATGACCAAAAGGGGCGGGAACTTGGCCAACTCCCGTAGCAGGGCGCGTCTGTACCCGACCCGCGAGCCATCGTATACGAGCACATAAGTGCCCATGGCGCGTTTCCCGAGCGTCGTTCCAAAGGTTCCTACTGAAAGCACTGCGTAGAGGTTGATGAAGACAAGAGGGAGCACGAAGAAGCCGACGTAGGAGCTGAAAATCAGGAAGAGGGCGCTGTCGAAGAGGGGAGGGGGGTTAAAGTTCGAATTGTTTGAGATCGTCAAAAGGCCAACGATCATGCCCACATACAACAGCGTCAACAACAGATAGTCAATAATGCTGCCACCCAGACGAGCCCACACGCCAGCGGGAACCTGTTGTTGGTATGCCGGAAAGCCCGTGGTCACTCGCTAAGTCTCCATGTCGTCGTGGAGGAATGAACCGCAATTGTAGCTGTGCCGCGCGACGAGACTTTTTGGTTTTGATAGTGTGAGCATAGGGTTTCTGGATCAGGATAGGCCATCCTACACTTCAAGTAGCCTGTCATTACGATGGCCGCAAGCGCGGTCAGCACAACGGCAGATGGCTTGGCCAATGCAGCGACAGTTACCGAGTGCTTCATGGACGATACGCACCGTTGACGGAAGCCGCCGTTCGCACCCGGCGCCCGCGAAGGGGCCAGACTCTGAAACCGTCCGTTCATGCCCATCCTCTGACGAGTCCTCGCTGATCAGGGCTGGCAATAAGACCGGGTTTTTCCATTTCTGGTGACCTCAGGCGCCGGGACAGCCCAAAGGAGTTGGCGACATCATGGACTGGTACTTCGGTACCGGTCAACGCCCGGCGTGGGCAGGAGTGAATACGACGCCGATCGTAACAGGACCTTCGGGTTCACCCTGATCGTAGGTGGGCCATCACAACCTTCCTGAAAGTCCACGGGAACCTGGTACGAAACGGTCTTGATTACGCAGCCCCAATGCCCTGGGGACCGACCTCAATCAATCAAACCGTGTCGTCGCTGCGCCGCAGACGCGGGAAGGGCGGGTTGCAAGAGGGTGTTTCACTAACTCGAATCCTACGGGGACCCCCGCCTTTAGATTCCCGTTTTCACGGGAATGACGGGACTTACGGCCGTATTGCGTATTGATAGGAGGGTTGATGTCGTAAATCGTCGCGCCATGTACGGCCTGATTCTTGAGAGGAGACTTTTGAAACAGGCTCTGCAAACCCTCCCCTACGCCGGGGTTGGCCTCAGCCGGTCTGGTCAGGCCGACATATCGAATTGTAGGTGCGGGTTTCTAACTCGCCATTGGCCTCGCGGGTGAAATCGGCCTGAATAATGAATTCCGATACGAGCTCAGATCGCCCTTAGCAGGACACATTCAGTCCGCCAATTTTGGGGGTCGGCTAACTATGCGCCGGGTTTGGCCTCAGCCAGTCTGGTCAGGCCAAGTCTGGAGCCGCCACGCGGCTTCCCAGAACAGGTACTCGTATAGAGTGCTGGCGCGGAATACGGTCTCCATGCGCTCCCGTTCGGCCTCACTTGCCTCGCTGCCCAGCCGGTCGACGAATTCCCGTAGCCACGCGGTCAACTCCCTATATTCGGGGGCGCTGTAACCGGCGACCCACCGGGCGTGGAACGATTCTTCCGGGGCGGTGATCGAAGCGCCCAACTGTTGGCCAATCTCGTCGTATCCCCACTGGCACGGGAGCAGCGCGGTGGCGATCAGCCCGATAGTGTCCTCATAGGCCGTTCGCAGCAGGTGGGTCGTGTAGGCCACGGTCGCCGGTCCCGGTTCGGTGGCCTCGAGGTCTGCCTCGGTGATGCCGAAATCGGCGCAGAAGCTCCGATGCAGGGCCATCTCTGAGTTGAGCGTCTCGTCGAGCAGCCTCGCCCACCAGCCCATCGATTCGAGGTCGGGGCACTTGGCGCAGGCCAGAGAGACTACCCGGCAGTAGTCGATCAGGAACAGGTAGTCCTGGCGCATGAAGTAGCTGAAGCGGTCCAACGACAGCGAACCGTCGCCCATGGCGATCACGAATGGATGGGTCTCGTGCGCCTTTCGCCAGTCGTCGGCGCAAGACTGTCTCAGATGCTCGCTAAATCGTTTTTTCATCGCGTCTGACAGATTCCCTGGCGCACGTGTATTGGCGGTGGGTCGGTGGCGTCTTCAAGATCGCGTGACGCTGATCTCCGCGCCCGACGGGACCGACTTAAGGACCCTTGGGTCTCCGCCGATCATTCCGAGTACGTTGACTGGGCTTGCCGGCCTGATCTCGTCCCCCCGGCTCATCGGCGTCGGCCCGAAAAACAGGCACAGCGCGTTTCCGGGAGGCCAGTAGCCGACTACGCCCATTTCCACGGTCGCCTGCGCGTCGTCCTCGTCCGCGGAGACGGGGATTCCAAAGTAGATTTCGTCTCCCCAGGTCTGCGCGCGTGCGTTCAGCGGCAACGTCTCCCAAAGGGCGTCGGCCGTGGCCGAGTCGTTCAACTCGGCTTGCACCGTCACTCCTGACGACTCGATCCGTATTTGCCGCAATGTCATACCCTTCCGTCGGCCGCAATGGCGGGAGCGCTCAATCGATCAACCGTCGCGACGCGACTTCCACTTCTCGTGGAGCCGTTTCGTATCCTCGTTGAACGGGTAGAAGTCCCTTGGCGAGACGCCCTGTTCCATGACGTGCTCCAGTAGCGCCCGTTCGATCTCTTCGTGTTCGAGGGCCTCATCCGCGATCTCGTCTGCAAATTGCGACGGCAGCACCACCACGCCCTCGTCATCTCCGATCAACACGTCGCCGGGCCACACCAGCACACCGCCGCATTGCACCGGCTCGTTAACGCTGTAAGGCAGGATGAACGGCTCCCCTATCGTCGGCGTGGAACCGCCTGCGAACACCGGGAATCCATAGGCTGCCACCTTGTGGCCGTCGCGAATTCCTCCGTCGGTCACAATGCCCGCTGCCCCCTTTGTCAAAACGCGGGAGTAGACCACGTCTCCCCCGGTGGAGGTATTAGCCCGGCCCATAGCGTCGGCAACCAAAACGTCGCCGGGGCCGAGTTTCTCAAGGGCATCCCATCGCGGAGTGTCGTTGAACTCACGGCCGCTTCCCCCGCGGGCAATGCGCTCCTGCAGATCGGGGCGCGTCGGCAGGAAACGCAGCGTGACAGCCCGGCCGGCCAGATGAAGCCCCGGTGAAAGCGGCCGCACGCCCTCCATCCACGTATTGACGTAGCCGCGTCTCGCCAACTGCCCAAGAACTGTGGCGCTGGAAACGTTGTCGAGCTTTTTGAGAGTCGCGTCGGATACGGGCGAAACTGGTTCGATCATCAATGTGTAGGGCCCTTATCGCCTTGGGCGCTTCTTTGGAGTGAGCCGGAATTCAATCGATGGGAGTATATCAACGCGCGGTATTCCGAACCTTGGACATTGCGCCAGGAGGCCCGGCCGGCGTCGGCAAGGTCGGCATTAAACGTTGCCGATGCCGCCAATGAAGTCGCTGTGCCCTCTGGTAAAATTCAGCCGCTCCCTCGCCACCGCAATGAGATCGGGGGCGGCCTGAACACCACTCCCGGACCGGAGCGTTACTTGCAGGGCAATCAAAGCGAAAATCGTGCACGGCTCAGTTGGGTCTACCGCGTCGATCCGCGAATACGCGGCGCGGCGATCTTTGGCGCCATAGTTGCAATCGCCGTCGTCATCGCCAGGATCGACGGCGAACTCGCCGGTCCCGAACTCCTGCTCGCTGCATATGCGGGGATGTTCGTAGTCTATATCCTGTTCCGATTCGGCTACTTCGCCGAGCGGGTCCTCCTCAAGTTCCATGGAAGCTCCCAATACACTGTCGAGAAGTTGCGCTCGACGCAGGGCGGAAGACGATTTAACCCGACGGAACCTGAATCGTTCATCTCTGCGGCCGAGGCAGACGAAGAGCTGCGCGGCGAGGACCGGGTCGTAGGCATAGAGGTCAACGGCGATGCCGTGGCGATGCCGATGTCTGCCATGGCGCTCAGGGAAGTGATCAACCTGGAGATTGGCGGAGAGCGCGTTTCCGTTTCTTGGTGGGCGATCTCTTACGCCGCCCGCGCTTTTGTCCGTCGGCTCCCGTCCGGTCATACGATGACCTTCGAACCTGTCCCCAAGACTGTCTTCAACTCGACCGTGTTCAGCGACGAATCGCCGGACGGAAGATGGGTCCAATTCGTCGGTCAATCCATCGCCGGGGAAAATACCGGCCTTGCGCTGAAACAACTTCCGGTCCTCGCAACGAACTGGAACGCCTGGTCGTCTGCCTACCCCGACACGGAAGTGCTATCGACCAATGGCACGCCAGAATGGGACATTTTCGAGCGTTACTACTTTAATGACCGGCCAGGTCTGCACCGACAGTCGGCCAAGGACCGTCGCCTGCCGGAAAAGGAGATCGTGATCGGCATCGTCGGAAGGGATACCGCAAAGGCGTACCCGTACCGGTCGCTCATCGAAGAGCCTCTGATTCACGAAGAGATCGACCGTGAGCCGATACTGGTGCTGCTCGAACGAATCAGCGCGACCGCAGCCGTTTTCAGCCGCATAGTGGAGGGGCGCGTCCTCACGTTCGATGCGGAGTCCGAAAACCCGCGCAGGCCTGAACTAATAGAGTCGGCCGATATTGTCCCCGAGCCGCCCGATGATTCTGACGGAGTCGATAAACCGGATGACGACGACGAGCAGTCGCCGTTGGAGGGAGATTCCGACGGACCCGAGATCAACTATGAACCGCTAATGTTGCGGGACCGCGAGACGGGGAGCGTGTGGCGCGCCCTGACCGGATACTGCGTCGAGGGCGAGTTAAAGGGACAAAGGATGCGGATGATCGATGGGCAGACAGGTTTTTGGTTCGTATGGTCCCGCTTTTATCCGAATACGGAACTACTGCCGCTGCCGGACCAGACCGGGTCCTGACCGCCAGGACGTTCGACCTTGGTTCCCTGACCGGGGTCAGGGATGACGGGTGAGTGAGGCGTCCCAACCCAGCTACACGTCTTTCTAACTAAGTAATGTCATTCTGAGAGCCTGTGAATAAATCCCCAGGAACCGTCTAATTGAGACCGTTTTCAAAGTCAAATTGAGACTGAAAACCGCAGGTTTCGCAATAAAATCACAAGCTCTGAGCGCAGCGAAGAATCTCCCGCGCGTCACACTGCGACGCGCCTCCCCCTCTGACCCAGATCCTTCGGCTTCGCTCAGGGCTTGTGAGTGTTTTGAGGTTCCGTTGCTGTTGACCGGCGTGTTGTTGGTTGAAAGCGCCCTTTGGAACTTTCACCGGGTCGAGTATTTGTTTAGGCAGGGAACTTTGCGATAGAGCTTTGGCCAATTTCGGGGGGGTCGCCCCGGGAGTCAGGAGCTTCCCCGCTGTGTCCGCTTAACCCATCAACGCCCCCCAACGCAGGAGGTTGTGGGCCACGGCGACAAGGAGCATGACGCTGGTGATTTTGGTAAGTCCCCGTACGTTGAATTGGCTCACTCCGTGAAGACGAACCTGGGCGTTCGTCCATTCCGCCACTGACCCCCGCTGCCTGTATATGGCTTTGGCCTCACCGGTGGACATCCGTTGACGCCACCGCACCACATCCGGCCCGTCCCCGTAGCGGGGATCGTAACGCTCCCGTTCGGGCTTGTTCCGGGGCAACCTCACCGGCGCATACACACTCACTCCTCGTTGCTCCAGAGCAGTGATGTCCTCCCGGGTGGCGAAGCCCCCGTCCATCAGGTAGGACTCAGGGCGCCGGCCCGTCCGCCTGACCAGTTGCTCCTCCATAGGCGCCGCTTGCCCTGCATCCGTACCCGCCGAGGCAACCGCTACTCCGACGATGATCCCATTGGCGCAATCGGTGGCCAGTTCGACATTGCAGGCTGGCCGGAAGCCACCATCCGGCATCTTCATCACCGTTGCCTGGGGGTCTGTGGTGGATACCCGCGCCTTCGTAACCTTGGGACGCTGATCCGTCGCCTTGGTGTGCAGTTGGCGTTCCTTCTTCGCTTGTGCCCGGGGTAAGTACGACAGCGCCTCCCGGACCCGTTCCTCCCGCTCTCTCGCCACGCGCTCCCGCGCCGCGCGTTCCCGCCGCGTCACACCGGGGTCGGGGCGCTCCCGCTCCTGCGCCAGCCGCTCCACCTGCGCCCGCGCCTTCTCCAGACACATCTTCAATCCCCCCTCACCACGAAAGGATGCAGCGCCGGCGCTCGCCCGCACTCGCATCCCGTCTTGAGCCACACGCTCCAGCCGGACCGCTCCTGCGGCCATCAGGGAACCTATGATCTGGGTCAAAAGACCGTCCAACGCCTCCTGATGCGCTACCCGGAAGTCAGAGAGCATGTGATAGTTGACAGGTACGTTACCCCTCATCCAGCGGTAGGCATCGTGATCCTGGCACAAACGCGCCAGCCGACGGGCGCTTCCTATACCGTCAACCGTAGCCAGCAGCCACAATGCCAGCAGAGCCTTGGGATCCGTCGTTGGACGGCCGGGCCGGTTCCCTACCGCCTTGACAGGCGCATAAAACGCCGACAGGTCCAACCTCTCCAAAAAGCTCCATATAACACGGGCTCGATGCTCTTGAGGCAACCGAGATTCCAGATCCACTACCGCCCACTCAAGCTGATTCCGCACCGGCCGCAGCACCCGGGCCTCACCCGGACTCGTTGGCGCAGGCGCTCGATTCTCCTCAATGGCCGGCAGTTCAAACAGCGTCTCTTCACTCATGCCGTCACCTCGTCGATGTGGATGACCACTATTGTCCGGGAATCAGCCTCTCAATACCACCTGGCAAAAAGGATTTACTCACAGGCTCTCAGGGTGACATGGTGGGTGCTCAGGATGACACAGGGGTGCTCAAGGTGACATTTGGGGGCTCAGAGCTTGTGATTTTATTGCGAAACCTGCGGTTTTCAGTCTCAATTTGACTTTGAAAACGGTCTCAATTTGACGATTCCTGGGGATTTGTTCACAGGCTCTCAGGATGACACAGAAGTGGTCAGGATGACACTGGGGTGCCCTGGATGACACAGGGATGCCCAGGATTACATAGGGGCGCTCAAGGTCGCGGTGAGGCACACAAGGCGACAAGGGGACTTTCTTTCCGTGGATTTAACTCTCGCACGGGCATTTCGCACGCGGCGAGGGACTAATTGGACGCCCTTAAAGACCAACGAGGAAAAAAATGAAAATCACTGAAGTAAAGACGTTCCTGATGGGTGTAGGGAACACTCCTCGAAATTGGCTGTTCGTCAAGGTCTACACCGACGAAGGGATTACCGGCGTCGGCGAAAGCAGCGGATGGCCGGTGGTCATCAAGGCCGCGATCGACGACATCTCTCCGATGGTTATCGGCGAAGACCCGATGAACATCGAGAAGATCTGGCAACTCCTGTACGTCGGCATGATGGGCCACGGGATGACCGGCGTGGTTGGTTCCGGCGCCATAAACGGAATCGAAATGGCCCTTTGGGACATCAAGGGGAAGGCCCTCGGCACACCGGTATGGAACCTGCTCGGCGGCAAGGTTCGGGACAGTGTGCGCGTGTACGGGCACGCGTTTCGCTACAAGATGGGAATCGACAGCGGCCCGGACGGCGTGACAGTGGCCGAACGCGCGCTGGAACTCAAAGAAAAGGGCTATACAGCCGTCAAGACCGGCCAGGGTGTCGAATCGGTCAAGGCGGTCGAGGAGGTGCGGAAGGCCGTTGGCGACGATATGGACATCATGGTCGAGTGCGGACCTCCGCCCTGGCTGACCGTGAAAGACGCCATCCTTGTCGGCAAGGCGCTCGAGCCATACAACGTCGCGTTCTACGAGGACGCCGTGGCGCCGGAGAACCTGCGGGCGCTGGCGAGGCTCCAGGATGCCGTGGACGTGCCGATAGCAGTGGGCGAGCGCCACTCCCACATCTGGGGTTTGCGGGAGCACATCGAACGGGAATTGGTCGACGTCATCCAGCCGGACGCAGGACGAGTTGGCGGCATATCTCAACTCAAGAAACTGGCCGCCATGGCTGAGGCCCACTACATCACCGTTGCGCCGCATTCCGGAACGCTTGGGCCGGTCGGAGAGTACGCCGCCCTGCACGTCATGGCGTCAATTCCGAACGCACTGGCCCTCGAACGGGTCGAGTTCGACCACCCGTCGAGATACGAGGTGATCGACCATCACCCGCCCACCATCGACGGCCATATTCCCGTGCCGGACAGGCCCGGTCTCGGCGTAGACATCATCGAAGAGGCCATCGAGAAGTACCCGAGCCAAGGCAACTCGCCCGGACCGATAAGGACCGAGCCGGTGATGCACAAGTGGGAGCCGGGCACCTACTTCGAGCAACTCTACTTCCAGCCCAGGTACCGCAGGCAGTCCACCCTGCCGACTGTAAGAAGGCCTTAAACGCAGACCATCCGTGGGGGCGTCTCTCGTGGGCGCCTGTTGGGGCGGGGCTTGGGAACCTTTTCAGGGCCGCCGCCGTCTATATAGGTAGGCCGTGGAACGGGGGTGGCTACGGGGGACACCCCCGGCTTGCCTGATCCCCTATAGAACGGCCGGAAATGAGTTTGTTTCGCTAGATGCCTGATCAATCGGCCCACTAAATTAGTAATGCATTTATCCGGGTTCTTAACCCAGCAAGGCAACCCGGCTTGTTCCCGGCGATGACGCGGAACCTAGCGGCGTCGAGGGCCGGTGACCCGGACAACATTGAAAAGATCGTCATGATGAACGAATTTGCATCTAGCCGCACTCGAGGCTCTTCAGATCCCGGCCGGGCTGTGACTGGCAGCCGGCTGGCCACGCTGCAGGTCCTCGTCGTAAGCCTGTTAGTTGCCCTGACCGCCGCCGGGTGTAGTGGCGGCAAGAGCAACGTCGTTGTCATGTTCCCTCAGCACGGCGCGCCGCTGGGCACGGATAACGGGGGGCATTATTTCGCTGGACGACTGGCCCTCGACGAAGGGTGTCTACGCGCTGAAGTCCCCAAGGATGCCAACAGCCCCGCATCATCTTGGTTGCTCATTTGGCCAAGCGCGTTCACTCTCGACACGGAAGATGGGGCTGTACGGGTAGTGGATGGGATTGGTCGGATCACCGCGCACGTGGGAGACCATATTCGTCTCAGCCGCGCGACCGTCTCCTATCAGGAAGCCCAGAACCAGGGCTTGATTCAGGGGTTGTCCGAGGAATGCGCGGGTCCCAATTTTCTGGTGGGCGACGAGGTTACCGCCTTCGATCCCAACAACGAGCCCACAGAATTACGATTGTCAGACCCGGAAGTCCTCCTTCCCCGGCAAACAACAACCATAGGCAGTGTCCGGGAGCTCCTGACTGCAGCGGGTTTCGGCGAGCTGGCCCTGAACGGTCATTGCCTCGGTCTAAAAGACGGTGAAACCATTATTTGGCCTGCCGGGTTTACGCCTCATGTCGATCAAGGCGTGGTCCAGGTCCGCAATGGGGCGGGTCGAACTATCGCCCGGGTCGGGGACAGAATCGCCGGCGGCGGAGGCTACAGCAGTTCTGGTTACGGGGATTGTCCAGGGGGCACGTTTGGGATCCATTCCATCAAAGTCTTGCCTGACATTGAGGTCTACTTCCCCAAGCAGGACGGAACGCTGGGGACTGATCTGGAGATGGAACGTTTCGTTGGGAAGCTGATCGTGGAACGAAGGTGTCTAAAGGTCGATGACGTCGTTCGCGTAAGAGACCGCGTCATTATGCCGGGGGGACGGTACCTGCTCATCTGGCCTGACAGCTTCACGCTCAGCCTGGAAGCTGAGGTCGCCGCTATAGTCGACGCATCCGGCCGGGTTGTTGCGCGGGAGGGAGATGAGATTCAGTTCAGCGCCGTCTCCGTCTCCTATCAGCAGGCCAGGGATCATAGTGGGCTAAAGAAGATATCACCGGCCTGCTCGGGGGGTTATTGGGTAGTGGGAGAGGACTTCGCCGCCGTGCCGGATTCCGAGTCGCCTTAATTGGAGCGTGACTCATGCGAAAAGCCATAGCTGCCATTTTGATTGCAGTCCTATTGATTTCCGCGCTCGTCGGCAGCATGGCCGCGGGCTTGTTATCCAACGACCAGCAGGGACCTCAATCAGAACATTCAGCAATGCAACCAACCGCGCCGCCATCGTTAGGCAGTGTATCCAACCGGCCTGAACCGTCCGAAGCAACGTACCCCAAGCCGTATCTGGATCTCGACTACGATGACAGCTGAGTGCAAATGTTCCTGAGGTCATCGGTGGATACACAGTTATCCGAGTCACAACGCCAAAGACCGTGGTTTGTAGCGGCGGGCCGATAATAACTTTTCACGCAACCCAGAAGTCCTTGGACGAATTCCTGTCGGCCCCACTTGATTTGAACTCCCTGAGAGCGGCCATCCGGTCGATACCGGGTGTGCCGTCGGATGTTCGCCTGAGCTTCGCCGGCAAGCCCCGCGACGACGAAGAATACGCAGAGAGCCGCAGGCGCTCGAATGAAAGCATGATCAGTAGCGGTTGCATTTTTCTTGGCCGCCCGGTATCAGTCGACCCGGAAACTCGAGTCGTCCCAGGCGAGGGGTCAGGACTCGGGGATGTAGAAAGCCGGTGATTTCGGACATCTTAAAGAAGACCGTTACGATGAGCGACTCTGCGTCAAGCCACACTCGAGGCTCTTCAGTTCCCAGCCGGGCTGTTACCGGTAACCGGCCGACCGCTCTGCAGAGCCTTTTTGTCAGCCTGTTAGTTGCCGTGACCGTCGTCGGTTGCAGCGCCGGCCAGGGCGACGGCAGCGACGGCGTGCAAACGGTCCCGATTCGTGGCGACGCCTTTGTTTCATTAGTGGCAGCTCCAAGTGATTATGACGAGCTGACAAACGTTGACCTTGTCGCAATCGGACGCATCGGCCGTGTCGTCAAGGAAGGCAGGGAAGGCCCATATAATGCAGGCGAACTCCCGAAGGGCTCCGGGGATGTCCCGCCGCCTCAGTTGTACTTCACTTATTACGAAGTCATCGTCGACGAAATGATCCGGGATGATAGTGGTCGTAAGGCGGATATTCCTATCTTACTCAGGCTCAACGTTCAGGTCGGGAAAGATCAAGCAAACTTGATGCCGTTGCCCAGGGAAGGTATGCGTGCGCTGTTCGCCTTACGTCTCAATCCGGATGGGCTAAGTTACGGTTCCGGTCCTTGGGGAATCGTGGTTATTGAAGATGATGTCCCAAAGTTCCATGACTGGGATCGGACAACTTTCAATTCCGGTTCTGGAGACGATGTTGATGAATTTATTGGTAATGTGAGAAATCAAGTGAACGCCAGACAATGAGGATGGAGCGCCCGAGATCCGGCGTGCTGACAGGTTCTCTTACTGAAGGTGTCTAATGAGTCCCTTTGTCTTCCCGAGCGCTCGCTGTCACCTAGAGCGAAGCCGAAGGGTCTGGGGTTAAAGGGGTGGATCTTGCTGCCTGTCATACGTAAGATTCTTCGCTTCGGTCAGAATGACAAACGTTTACACTGACCGCAGACGGTTACTTTGCGCTCCAGAGGCACCTTTTTGGGACATCCTCTTCGACCGACAACCCCGGCAAACTAAAGCCTGCCCAAGGCTTTCTCACGACTCCCCTTTGTTACAGACGTGAGAATAGCCAAGGCTCTCACTATTATTGTAGCGCCTGAGCGAAGACGAGCCTGGGCACAGTAATTCCGCTTCGGTATCCCGCGATGGCCGTCGCTGACCGTTCCCCGGTCAAACTGGCCTTAATGGGGCAACGCAACTTCGTCGGAAGCGGGGTCGAAGGGCGGAAGACTCGCGATCAACGATGGCGCCCTGAACCGGTGGAGCGGTTAGGCTGCCAAGTTTGTCAGATCGTCTGCCAGCTTCTCGATACGACTACGTTCGGGAACACAGTCCAACCAGCGTTGGGGGATCGCCGATGCGCCGTAACGGGCACCCAACACAGCACCGACTACAGCTCCGTTAGTGTCGGTGTCTCCACCTGCCTCCACTATCTGCCTCAGCGCCGACTCGAACGCCAGCGGTGTAACGGCGGCCCACAGGCCAGCCTGCATCGCCAGCAAGGTGTGCCCGATCCACTTCTGTTCCTGCCGGAGCCAGGAAGCGCCGGAAGGCAGGTGGGTTCCATTTTCGATAGCCGCAAGAATCTCCACAGGTATACCGTCGCTGGATGCGGCTGCAAGCAGGTCGGGAGCGCCATCGGCTGTGGCGGCCGCCATCATAGCCCCCAAGTCGGGCTCCATGCCCAGCAGCAGCATTCCGATTACCCCGTTGACGATGATGCATGACCACTGGCAGGTCGGAGCGTAGTGAGTCACCACGCACGTGGCGGTGCTGTCCTTGACAAGCAGATCCGGCTGTCGATAGCGGGCCAAGGCAACCGGGGCACATCGCATTAGGCCGCCATTCGGGGCGACGGGATCGCGCTCGTAGACTATACGTGCTGCGTCGGGCGGGACATGTCCGCCCTCCAACTCGTCGATGACCTTGCGGGTCAAATTGCCCATGCCGCGACCGTTCTCGTACGACCATGTCACTAGCCGGTCAGCGAAGCCGCTAATGTAGTTGCCGCCTTCGACTAGGGCCTCTCCCAAGTCCACAGCTTGGGCTAGGTCGTCGTCCATCGGGCGGCCGGCCTCCCATGGGTCAATGCCGGTGACGCCCTGCGGATAGTTCCTGTCTATTTCCTGGTATCGCCAGCTTTCAACAGATAGTCAGAGCAGGTTGCCAACGGCAAGTCCTAGCATCACGCCGCGTGTCAGGTCTGACGGTTGCTCTGCAGCGCCTGGGACGCTGTCGAGCAAGGATGAAACATGTGAGGCTCTGGTGACGATGTTGGGATCGTTCATTGGCGACTTCCTGTATGGCGCGTTGCCACCACCAACATTGCGGTATGGCATCTCGCATTCGGGGTCAATTCTCGCACACGCGCTGGGTTCGGAAGCAAACATGGCCAACTGTGCAAATCATAAATGGCCATCTCGTCTACTCAGCGGCCGACTTGGGCGGGTACCTCGCCTGTCCGCTCACTGAGGGCTGCTCCACTACCTGGGCAGCCCTTCACACGTTCGTTGAGAGTAGGCGTAATCGGACCGGGAACAGGATTGGTTTTGCGGGTGGGCCTCGGAGATTGCATCCTGCTCAGTACTCTCACTGGTCAAGGCGTTTGCAAATAAAGACCCCTGCGGCTTCTCCGGCGAGACCGATTCGCAAGCCGGTCCTCGGGTACCGGCGCGGGTCGCCTCCTCGTTGGTCCGGCGTACATGGCAATGAGCGAAACCCTATAGCTGGCGGAGCCTCGGGTCGAGGGAGTCCCGGAGCCAGTCTCCCATGTAGTTGAGCGCAAGGACGACTGCCATGATGGCCATGCACGGGAAGAAGGTGACCCACCAGGCGGAGTCGAGGTATTGCCGGCCCTCTGCGGCCATCAGACCCCACGTTGGCGTGGACGGCGGAACTCCGGCGCCCAGAAAACTGAGGGACGCCTCGACTATTATGACGAGGCCGACCCGCAGCGTTGCCAGGACGATAATGGTGTTGACCGTTGCGGGAAGGATGTGCCTGAGGATGATTCGCCGATTGGACGCCCCCGCCACCCGAGCCAGGGCAACGAAGTCCTGCTCTTTGGTCTGAAGAGCCTCGCCTCTTATCTGGCGCGCAAACGCGGTCCAGACCCAAAAGATGAGAATGATGACGAGGAGGAGGAAGCTCTGGCCAAGGGCCGCCACGAGCGCCAGGGCCAGCAGGATCAGAGGGAACGCCGCGCCGATGTCTGCCGTGCGCATGATGAGTTCGTCGATAAAGCCTCCCAGGTAGCCTGAGATCAGTCCCAGTCCCACGCCCAGAAAGGCCCCGGCGGCTAGAGAGATGGTGGCGATTATGAGGGAGGATCGGGTACCGACGATCAGCCGGCTAAAGACGTCGCGACCCACATGGTCGGCGCCCAGAGGAAACTTCGCTGAGCCGTCCTCCGACCAGATGGGGGGTACGAATCGATCGTCGAGAATTCCCGCATTCGGGTCCTGGGGCACGATCCAAGTGGCTGTGATCCCAACAAAAACGAACAATATGAGAATCGAGCCCGAAAGGAGCGGCCATCGGCGCGTGAATCGGAAGGATCGCTGCAACAGGACAGCCCCGCCTCTTATCACAGAGTTGGCTGTCGCCGGCCCTGACGATCCACCGGGGGATGGGCTATCCATCAATGTCGCTGTCGAGGATTCGGAAGTTCGTGCGTCCCTCATGACCCGTACCGGATGCGCGGGTCCACGCGCGCATAGATGACATCTACGGCGAAGGCGACGACGACGTAGAAGGTGGTGAATAGCAAGACTATCCCCTGCGTCAGCGGATAGTCGAGGTTGTATACGGAGCTGGCGGCCAGAAGGCCCAGGCCGGGCCAGGCGAACACTGTTTCGACGACGATGGATCCGGTCAGCAGCGCCGCAATCAATAAGCCGGCGAACGTCAGCGGAGGAATGAGCGCGTTACGAAGGGCATGCTTCCAAATGGTCCATATCCGCATCACCCCCTTGGCTCTCGCGAACTTCACGAACTCGGAGTCGAGGGCCTCGATCATCGCCGAGCGGATCAGGCGGACCAGACCCGCCGCGCCAAACCAACCCACGGCGATCGACGGCATGATGAAGTGAGTGATGTCTCCCTTTCGCGACGTCGGCAGAAGGTTGATGCTAACGCCGAAGATGAAGATGAGTAGTATCCCTATCCAGAAGCTGGGCGCAGCCTGCCCGATCAATGCGAAGCCGCGCGCAAGCTGATCCCATATCGTGCCGCGCTTCACGGCCGCCAGGACGCCAAGGGGCACGCCTGTCACCACAGCGAAAAGCAGGCCGGCGGCGGCAAGTTGCAAAGTGGCGGGAAGCCGCTCCGCAATGATCGAACCGACCGGCTTGGCGTGCCACACGGAGCGCCCCAGATCGCCTCGCAGAATCTTGCCCAGGAAGATTGCGTACTGGTGGACCGGAGATTTATCCAGTCCAAGGTCTCTGCCCATGGCGTCCCACTGCACGGGGTCGATGCCGCCGAACTGGTCGGCCAGGAGCAGAACACGCGGGTCTCCCTGGATACGGGCGACGCTGAAAACCAGGACGGAGACGGCGAGCAGGGTCGCCAAAGTCATGGCGAACCGCATCATGAGAAATCGGGTCAACCCTTGACTGCTCCTCTCCCGTTCCTGGCAGGCCACTGAAATGTGGGGATTGCGATGGGGCTAAGTCCCCTTTTAGGGAGTGTGAATGGATCCTTCAGATACAACCGCTCCCTCCGGTCCCGACCAGTATGGGAGTCATGGGGACAGTCGAAAGCGTTTTCGTAGCGTGCCAGGTCCATGAGAGTCTGTCTGGCAAAGATACCGGCCCGTCGCTGCTTATCAGCGACGGGCCGGTATTTTACCCCTCTGTTCTAGCGGCCGGTCCAAGCAGCCGGGATGCGCCCGCAGTTATTGGAGTGGGACTGCAAGTCGCATGCTAGTTGCCGTTATCCTCGGCGTGCTGCACGTACTCAAAGTTGTTTATGTGGCCGCCCGGCCCTGCCATCAGCCACCAGTCGCCGATGTTGGGACCTGCTACGAAGACACGGTGGGCCTCCACTACCGGTACCGTGAACTGCTGCTCGAACAGGAACTCGGCGTGCTCCCGTCCGACCTGGGACATCGCCTCTACTGATGGCGAGAACAGCATGACGTCGCGGTCAACCAGCACCCTCTGGTGCGACCAGCCGAAGCCTCCGTAACCGAGCGGAGGACCCGCCCTGAATGTAATCGGCCATATTTCCCTGCTGCCGCCGATCATGAGCGGAGCTGCAACCTCGCCCTTGGAGCTCTTGCCTGCGATGGACGACCACTCAACCCGCTGCTCGTTGATGTCGATCCCGACGGCTCGCAGCATCGGAATCACCGCGGTCCCAATCTCCTGTTGAAGCGGCCGGGCGCCGGATACGTTGAAGAAGTCGGTCTTGAAGCCGTTCGGGTATCCGGCCTCTGCCAGCAACGCCTTGGCGCCCTCGGGATCGTAGCTCAGCTCCCCGGCCCAACGATCGTGGGTTCCCGGCGCCAGGTGTTCGCTTGACGTATTGTTTCTTGTGGCGTAGATCGGGGCGCCCCGCTCAAGCAGGACGTTTCGCACGATCGATTCCTTGTCGATCGCCATGGCCATGGCGCGGCGGACCTTCCTCGCCTGCTCCATGGACGCCGGGTCCTCTATGTTCCCGATCCACGGATGTTCTTCCAGCCACTGCTCGTTCTTGTAGTTATCGTCCTGCGTGTAGATGTTCGTTTCCATCTCGCCCGTAACAGGGTTATTGAGGATGTAGAACTGGCCGGCCAGGTGGATCTCGAAGATCGTGCCTGAAACCATGGGCCGGAAAGTCCCAACGTCCTCCACCTGCGGCAGGTTCGGCAGCGGGATGTCGGCGATGTCCACCTCCCCGGCCTTCATCATTGCAACGCGGGTGGCCGCCTCGCGGACCTCCAGGATTTCCAGACTCTCCCACGCGGGCGTCTGCCTCCAGTGGTCCTCTACTGCTTTAAGCTCTACCCGGTCCTCTGCCCGGAACTCGATCATTTCGAATGGACCGGTGCCTACGTCGATGGAAACGTTTTCTTCGCCCGTGTCCTGGATGTATTTCTTGCTCCACATGTTAACGACGCCCGGCCAGGCGGGTGAGTTGTGCTTCATCCACCAGTAGGAGGGCCGGTCTTTCCACGGAACAAATACGGTGTGGTCGTCCACTGCCTGCCAGGGTTCGAACATGGTTATCAGGGATGGTCGGTCGACGAAGCGGCTTCCGTCTTTCATCGATTCCGCATAGTTGAAGAGAACGTCTGCGGACGTAAATTCGCCCTGGTCCTTGTGGAACTCGACGCCCTCTTGCAGGGTGATGTGGATGCCGTCATCCCGCACTTCCCAAGACTTGGCGAGGCGGTTGATGGATTTGCCATCAGCGTCCGAACCGAGGAGGGTCTCAGTTGCCCCATAGCCCCAGCGGTTGCTCTCGTTGGGCCAGGTGACCGTTGAAGGAGTGAACTGGGGCAGGCCGATGCGCTCAATCGCAACTCGAAGGGTGCCCTTCTGGTCTGAGCCCCCACCACAGGCCAAGAGGCTCAGCGACAACGCAGCCACGAGCAGCGCCAACATTGTCGTAGGGAAAAATCGTCCTTGACTTACTTTGTGCTTGCTCATCATCGCCTCCTTGGCAGAGCGCAGTCGAGATTTTTTGTAAACCGTAGGCAGTTCTGTTCTGACTAAAATGCAATCGTAATTAAGTAGGCTTATAAAAGCCAGTTTACGTCGGTCATCCCTTCGTTGCGGACGTTATTCCCTCACGGATGGCCTGTCAACCGGCTACGACAGCTTCCCTGTCTTCCGGGACAGCGGACGGAACCCCGGTCCACGTGGGCACAGTGCAAGAGGAGTCAGGTGTGAAATGGATGAACGGGTACCGGGCCAGCGGCGGTTCCCCTGTTCCAACTTCGCCTTCGCTCGGATACCTATAAGCTATCGGCGGACCCGCCCATCAACGAAAAGCGTCGCATTATTCCGGCCAACCGATCAGCTTAGACGGATGCCGAGAAGTAGCATGAATCAGCACTGGCCAGGAGGATTTCCACGATGAAGATCACAGGGCTTGAAGTACACATCTTCGAACCAAGGCCGAACCACCATCAGGAGACGCCCGAATACGTCAACGTACCGACACGGCAGAACGGGGTGGCTGTCATATCGACCGACGAAGGGATTTCGGGCGTCGTCTCCTCGGACGGCGACAAGGTTAAGCAGCTGGCCAACCTGTGGTCGGTGGCAAGGGGCCACATCGAGGGCCAGGACCCGTTCGACCGCGGCAAGATCGAGAATCTGCTAAGGCATCGTTTCGCCTGGCCCAGCGCGGCAGTCGGAGTGCTCGACTTCGGCTTGTGGGACATAGCAGGCAAGGCGCTTGGCGAGCCGGTATACAGGCTCCTGGGCGCAACCCGTGAGAAGGTACTGGCCTACGGGTCCACGGTGCACCATGCCACCGACGAGCGATTCGTGGAGACGACGCTGGAAGGCAGGGAACTCGGGCTGACGGCCGTAAAGCTGCATCCCTACTGTGTGGCCTCCGACGACATGCGACTGTGCGCCGCGGTGCGAAAGGCCGTGGGCGACGACTTCACGCTGATGGTGGATACGCTGGTGTACCCCGGACCCTATAGCCGGAAGGACGCCATGTGGGCGGGGCGCGTGCTGGACGAGCTCGGCTTCTTCTGGTTCGAGGACCCTCTGCCCAAGACCGACATAACAGGGCTGGCGGAACTGACCGCGGCGTGCAAGGTCGTGCAGGTGCGAATGGCCGACAAGGTGGAGGACATCCACGAGTACGCTGAACTGATCCGCCACCGCTGCATGGACATCATGGCCGGCCCGGCCTCATTCGGGATAACCGACCTGATGAAGCTGTCGCACCTGGCCGAGGCGAATTACATGAAGATGGAGCCGCACGACTTCGGGGGCGGAATTGCGAGTCTCCACGCCCTCCTGGCCGTCGACAACGCCGACTATTACGAGTTGGCTATGCCGCTGGGGTGCTTCGACAACACGATCTACCCCGGCGTCTACCTGGATGCCGCGACGGTGGATTCGGAGGGCTACATCCACGCGCCTACGAAGCCCGGCCTGGGGTTCGATATCGACTTCAACGAAGCCAAAAAGGTGACCGAGCAAGTCGT
Source organism: Dehalococcoidia bacterium (assembly GCA_965262065.1). Taxonomy (GTDB): domain Bacteria; phylum Chloroflexota; class Dehalococcoidia; order Lucifugimonadales; family Lucifugimonadaceae. The sequence goes on from OZ253497.1 coordinate 964,329, forward strand.
AAAAGCCTAGCCCCGTCCCCTTCAGACCTGCGGGCGCCGCCAATGCACGGCAAAATGAAGCCTCTTCAGCGCCGCCGCGCTTTCCACAAACCAGCAACCAATAAGGCAGTCAAAAATGCAGACCATCAACAGGCAAGACGCCCTCGAATACGTATTCGCCGCAAAGACGCCGATGCTTACCGTCGAACAAGGTGAGAGTTTCGTGATCGAAACCGAGGACGCCGGGATAGGGGAAGTACGCTCCGAGGACGCGGCGGCGCGTTTGCCATACTCGCCCAGGAGGTCATATACGCCGGCTTTGGGCAACCCCATGGGCGGTCCCGTGTTCATCAAGGACGCCGAGCCAGGCGACCTGCTCGAAGTGTCGATAGAACGAATAGAGGTCGATTCGCAAGGGTTCACCAATTGGGGACCCGGCAGGACGTCCATAGGCAACGACCATCGATGGCCCGACCTCAACGAATACACGGTGAGGATATTCGAGCACCGACCCGGCCCTAGCGGGACTACGCGCGACGGCCGGGCGTTTCTGTACGGCAAGCCGATGTGGGACCTACAGCCCATGATCGGCTGCATCGGCGTCGCCCCGGAGCGGGAGGTCACCACGTCCTCCACCGGTCAGACCCTTGCGGGCGGAAACCTCGACATGAGAGACGTGAAGGAAGGGGCGAAGGTCTATCTGAACGTCTACCACCCCGGCGCGCTGCTATACATCGGAGATGTCCACGGCTCGCAGGCAGACACGGAGTACTACGGCACGGCGGACGAGACGCGGGCGGATGTGCAGGTGTCGTGCCGGGTGATCAAGAACAAGAGAATTCCATTTATTCGGCTGGTATTCCCCGATCGGATCATCGCCGTTCGGAGCGGCAAATCGCTCGACTTGATGGTCCACCAGGCGGTCGAAGACATGATGCACTGGCTCGTCAACGACTACGGCGTCGACCCCGGGGTGGCCTACATGCACACGTGTGTCAACCCCGACTTCCGCATCAACATCTACCAATACACTCTCGGCCTTGCGTCCGTCGGCGCCGAACTGCCGACCAAGTACCTTCCCGGGCGGGAATGAGCGGGCCTGTCACGTTGACGTTTCCAATTCGATGCGGCACGAACTGCAAAGGACCCCGATCAACTGATCGGGGTCCTTTGCGAGACGGAGTAGTTGTTGGCTAGGCTCGGTCAAACTCGGCTTTATCGATGCCCAAGTCACGTATGATTCTGCGAACGGTGCCTGGTCTCAAGTCTTTGCGGCCCCAATTGGTAATTGTTGTTCTCGCGCCATTGACGCGGTTGCGCCAAAGTTCGTGAGATCCCCGACCTTGTCTATCGAACAAACAACCGAACAATGCGAGCTTGCGGACGAGCTCTTTGTACGTCAAGTGGCAATCACAACCTCACGTATTGCCACTTTAGTCGATGCCGACGTTTCCGCTGCTTTGACGGCGGCCGATAGTCCATCCCCGTGAGTCTCGTAGGATTCAAGAAACGCTAAAGCCATGCACCGAAGGTTCTCTTCGGCATCTTCGGGGGTTTCCCCCCATGCGTGGCAACCCGGCATCGCGGGGAGGTCCGCGAAGTACATATCCTCGGTGTCCTCGCATGGCTCAGTCAAGGTGTACTTAAACGCGTAGCGTGCCATTGTTCGTTCCTCAATTGGGTTTGCCGATTTCCAAGTATAAGCCCTATGCCCTGTCCGTTCTCCCAAGGTAACCGCGCCTTGGGGGGGGGTCCTATTTCCGACCCAGGGGCCAGCCCGTTCCCCGTCGATCTTGCGGCCCATTTTGTCGGACCCGCAGCGCGTACCTATTGGGTTACCATGCCATCACAGTTCTTCGAGTCTTTGGATACAAAAAAATGAAAATCACCGGCGTCAAAACCTTCCTCATGTCACCTCCCTTGAAGCCGTCGCTTGCAGAAAAGTCTGGGAGCACATGGAACGCCCGCAACTGGCTGTTCGTAAAGGTCTACACCGATGAGGGCATATTCGGTATCGGCGAGGGCAGCGGATGGCCGAGGGTGATCGAAACGGCGGTACAGGACATCGCTCCGATCCTGATCGGCGAAGACCCGATGAACATCGAGCGCATCTGGCAGAAGATCCTGACCGCCACGATGGGCAACGGCATGACCGGCACGGTAGGCTCGGGCGCTATGAACGGCATCGACATGGCGTTGTGGGACATCAAGGGCAAGGCCCTGAACACGCCGGTGTGGAACCTGCTCGGCGGCAAGGTTCGAGACCGCATCCGGGTCTACGGCCACGCCAGCACTCCGGAGGGAGCGCTTGAGCTCAAGGCGAAGGGCATAACAGGCGTCAAGACCGGCGGCGTCATCGACCCGGTAGACAAGGTCGAGGCGATCCGTAACGCCGTCGGCGATGAAATGGACATCATGGTCGACGCGCACGGGCCGCCGTGGTTTACAACGAAGGACGCCATCCTGGTGGGCAAGGCGCTGGAACCTTACAACCTGCTCTTCTACGAGGACCCGGTGCCGCCCGACAACATGGACGCGCTTGCCAGGGTCCAGGACAACGTGGACATCCCCATCGCCGCAGGGGAGCGCCATTCTCACATCTGGGGCGTCAGGGAACTGATCGAACGGGAGTTGGTAGACGTCGTGCAGCCGGACTCGGGCCGTATCGGCGGCATCACCCAACTGAAGAAGATTGCCGCCATGGCCGAGGCGCACTACATAACCGTTGCGCCCCATTCCGGTTCGCTCGGACCGGTGGGCGAGTACGCCGCCCTGCACGTGCTGGCAGCCATCCCAAACGCCCTGATTCTCGAACGGCTGGAGTTCGACTCACCCGCGCGGTACGAGGTGATCGATCCGCATCCGGAGACCGTGGACGGCTACGTCGAGGTGCCCGACAGACCCGGGCTGGGTGTGGACATAGACGAAGAAGCGGTGGCACGCTACCCGAGCCAGGGCAACACCGCATCGCCCGGAGACGGTACGGATGGATCGAGTTGGGAACCGGGCACCTGGAACGAGTACGTGTACTACCAGGCACGATATCGCCGGCAAAAGACCATGCGCCGTATCAGGCATTCGTAGTCCGCGCGCCGACACCCCTACATCCCGACCGGAGTAACACATGGCTAGCATCGCAGACCTTGCCACCACGCTGGCAGGAGCTATTCACGAGACGCACGAATGGGGTGAACTGACCTGGCTCATAAACGGCGCGCTGACACCTGGCGCGATGATGACCGCAGGGACCTGCCTGATACAGCCCGGCAAGAGCAACCCGCTTCACCGTCACCCGAACTGCGAGGAGGTCCTCGTGGTCACGAGCGGCCGGTGCATCAAGCGCATCGGCGACGAAACGGTTGAACTCGGCCCGGGCGAAAGTGTGGTGATTCCCCGAGGCATGCCGCACCAGGCGACGGCTATCGGGGACGCGCCAATGACCTGCGTTATCGCCTACAACTCGCCCGACCGCCAGTTCGTCCTGGTTGACTGACGGGACCTATCGTCTACCAGACGAGAGCCTGCCCGTCCCTACGGGGATCCGACGCCGCCATCAGCGCGCCGCTATCCCGGCGCACTTGGATCGCGCCCTCGCTGCCTGCGCCTCCCCATGCCCCGATCACGTCCACCTGATGGCCTCTGCTGCGAAGGCTATCGACAAGCCGTGATTCCACTCGATCCTCGATCGCCAGCGCGTGGCGGTCATCGGGTGGCCAGGTCGAAGTCATAGCGCCCTGGTAGTGCGTCCAGCGCGGTGCGTCGATTGCTTCAGCGACGTTGAGGCCGTGGTCGAACACAGCCGACACCACCTGGAAGTTGGTCTGGACCTGCGTGTCGGCTCCGGGCGTCCCGCAGACGAGCTCCAGTTCGCCGTGGTCCTCGACCGGCTCGGAAAACACCATCACGGGATTCATCGTGTGGCGCACGCGCTGGCCGGGGTGTAGCAGATTCGCATGGCCTGCCCCCAGGTTCCAGTAGGTCATGCGGTTGTTGAGCAGTATCCCCGTGTCGCCCGCAATCACGCCCGACCCGAACCCCGTCTGGACGCTCTGAAGTTCGCCGACCGCGTTGCCCCACCGGTCGACCACGCAGAAGTGCGTCGTATCCGATTCGGACGGCATCCCTGCGCCGACCGGTGTCATTCCGGGCCTGTGATATCGCTTCGACTCGTCGGGCGGCCGGTCCATGTAGGCCCACGGGTCGCCTTCCTTTACGCCATGCGCGCACGACTCTGGGTCGATCAACCTCGAGCGGTCCGCCGCGTAATCGGGCGAGAGCAGGCCCTCGATCGGCACATCCACAAAGTCGGGGTCGGCCAGGTAAGCCTCGCGGTCTGCAAACGCCAGCTTCTTCGCCTCGACCATCACGTGCACCGTCTCGGGAGCAAGATAGGTGAATTCGGACGGATCGAAACGCTCGAACATGGCGAGTTGCTGTAGCAACACGTGCCCCGACGAATTCGGGGGCGCTTCATAGACGCTCCTGCCGCGGTAGACCACGCTCACAGGAGGCTGCCACTTCATCTTGTGGCGTTCGAAGTCCTTCATCGTGAACAGGCCGCCGTACTCCTCCGAAAACCGCACGATCTCGCGTGCTAATTCCCCGCCGTAGAGCGCGTCTCTGCCCTGCTCGGCTAACAGCCGATAGGTGCGGCCCAGGTCTGGATTTCGGCGGACCTCGCCAGCCTCGAGCGGGCGGCCATGCGGAGCGTATACGGCGGCCGACGTCGGAAACGTGTGCAATATGGGCTTCGCTTTGGCGGCCGACACCTGCCCATGCGTGACCGGCACGCCGTCCTCACACAACTCAATGGCCGGTTCGAGACAGGTCATGAGATCGAGAATGCCGTACCGGTCATGTGCGGCGAGCAGGGCGTCGACAATGCCCGGCACGGATGCGCCGAGGACCCCATCGTGCGGAATACCATCCCGGTAAAAGTCGGGCGTCGCTGCCAGCGGCGCGGCGCCTGTGCCGTTGGCCACCTCGAGCCGACGGCCATCCTTCATGTACACCATGACGAACCCATCGCCGCCGATGCCCGAACTCTGCGGCTCGGCGACCCCAAGGGCGAACCCAACCGCAACTGCCGCGTCGACTGCGTTCCCACCGCGTTGCAGCGTCGTCATGCCGGCCATCGCTGCGAGGGGGTGATTCGCAACCACTGCGCCCTTCCGGCCCATGCGAACTGGCCGAAAAGCCGGTGCGCTGATCCCATGCGGTGATCGTTCTGTCATGTATGTCAAGATGTCCTCACTCGGCGCTCTACTGCCGCCGGTAGTCTAACAATTTGCGGACGGGCACCCTCTCTCACCCTCCGATACCGTTGTCATCTTGAGCACTCCTCTAGTCATCCTGTGTACCCAAATATGTCATCCTGAGAGCCTGTGAATAAATCCCCAGGAACCGTCTAATTGAGACCGTTTTCAAAGTCAAATTGAGACTGAAAACCGCAGGTTTCGCAATAAAATCACAAGCTCTGAGCGAAGCCGAAGGATCTCATGTGGGGTTGGGCGTTGCCGCCTGCAAGACCTTGGAATCTCCGCCGCGCTCAGAATCACTATGGCCTTGTGAAGGCCGCGCAAACTGATGAAAAGTCGACCGACTTTCCACCGTCGCTCCGGCGGAGGCCGGAGTCCAGGGGTACGGGCGTGGCTTCCGGATTGAGGCCAGAACGATGGAATAGGATCCATTTTCGTACCAATCATCCATGCCGATTACCACCGACGACAACAATCATGAAAATGGGCCCCGGCGGTGGAGCGCAAGTCCGACGGTCATTGGCGTGAAGAGCCCGCGTGGGGATTTACGTGACCCCGAATAATTCGCGTGGCCCCACACCCATGGATTCCGGATCAAGTCCGGAACGACGGGCGGGGGCTTTCCAAAAAACCGTCCATTCCCACGCACACACTGTCGATTCCGACTACCATCGTCAAACGACCTGTCAGAATCCATGACCAGCCAACTAACGCCGTTCATTCCCACGGAAACACTGTCAAAACCCGAAGACGGTCGCTAGCCGACCACCAAGAACAAAGGGTCTGCCAAAACATCCGTCGAAACCCCACGGAAACACTGTCAAAACCCGAAGACGGTCGCTAGCCGACCACCAAGTACAAAGGGCCAGCCAAAAAAATGAAATACCGGAATTTGGGTAAATCGGGGCTCGAGGTCTCGGAAGTCGGCCTTGGGTGCAACAACTTCGGCCGACGTTGGGACTACGAACGGGCGAAAACCATAATCGGCGGCGCGCTCGACAACGGCATCAACTTCCTCGATACCGCCGACGTCTACAGCGACGGCGAGTCGGAGAGCATCATCGGCCGAGCGCTTCGCGGCATACGCGATCAAGTTGTGATCGGCACAAAGTTCGCCGGCGCGATGGGCGAGGGGCCCAACTCCAGCGGCGGATCGCGAAAGTACGTGGTCGCCGCGTTGGACGCCAGCCTGCGAAGACTACAGACCGACTACGTCGACCTTTACCAAATGCACGGTCCGGACCGGTCGACGCCGATACACGAGACCCTGCGCGCCCTCGACGACATGGTGACCGCCGGCAAGGTGCGCTACATCGGCTGCTCCAACTTTTCTGGCTGGGAGATCGTCGACGCCGTGTGGACCTCCCGAACCGAGCGCATGGCCCATTTCGTTAGTTGTCAGCCCCCGTACAACATCCTCGACCGCGGCATCGAGGCCGAAATTCTGCCAGCATGCCGTCGTTACGGTCTTGGCATACTCCCTTACTACCCGTTGGCTTCCGGATTCCTCACCGGCAAGTACGACCAGGGAAACGCCCCGCCAGAAGGAACGAGGCTGCACTTCTTCCCGAACATCGCCGAACGTCATCTGACAGAAGAAAAGTTCGCATCCCTCGGCCGTTTGCAGGAATTCGCCAGACGACGGGGCCATTCAACCCTCGAACTGGCGATCGCGTGGCTGTTGGCCAACCCGCAGGTCAGTTCCGTCATCTCCGGGGCGAGTACGGCGGAACAGGTACGACAAAACGTCGTCGCAGCCGAATGGAAGCTTACTGCCGACGACATCAAAGAGCTGGACGCCATCGCGCCCGCTTGACAACTCAGGCCCGGGACGCCGCAGATTCCCTCTGAATTCAGGGTTTCGTAAGCCGCTCCATCCCCGCGGAAACACGCCTCGCAGCACCAATGAACCAGCCCATTAATTTGTGACAGATTGAACTATGTTGACAGGGTCTTGGCGGGCCTATAACAATAGATAAAAGCACCCGCAAGAGGAAACTCGTCATGGAAGTACATTTACGGGGCTCCACGACCCCCTGACCTTCCCATAACCTGCAAGCCGTATGCGCCGCGCGGGCGAATCTGCCCGAACCCCAGCCAGGCCCGGTTTGACACAGTTGCATGCGCCCGCGGTCCTCCGGTTGGCCCGTCGGTCAGATGAGACGATGTTTTTATTTGGTGAATTCCGCCATTGTCGACACAGAAAGGCGTAGATCATGAAGAAGTTGATATTGCTGTCAGCACTGGTCGCTGCGGCTGCCGTGGTGATAGCAGCCAGACGACGCGCAGCCGCTAACAGTGAATAGACGCGCAGAATCCATCCGCATCCAGGCTGTCGGCAGATCTCAATCGACGAAATCTACGCGAACTGGGGACTGCTGACAGCCGGGCGGTTGGACAGGGTGACAAACAGAATTTGACCACCCCTTAGAAATCATCCACAGGGAGGCCTAAAATGCTCGCATTTACAATCGGAGGACAGGCAGGGGCGGGCGCCCCGGAGATCGGAAGAAAAGTCGCCCGCGAGTTGGGAGGCCGGTACGTCGAGCACATGGCCTTACGGAGGTTGGCCCGTGAGTTGGGCGCCACCGCCGAAGCCGTAACCCGGAAAGAGCTAGGCTTCTGCTCGCGAAAGGACCGGTTCCTCGCCACGCTGGAACTGCTCTTCTCCCGCATCGGATGGTACGGCGGAGACTTCGCAGCAGACGGGTATGCGGCAGTCCCACACATGCTCGACAGGCCCGACGTCAAAATGCTTCCGGCCGAAATCTCTGACAAGGAGTACCTGGAAGGCGTATATCGAACAGCCCATTCATTCATCGCCGAAGGCAACGATCTGATCCTCGTAAAACGCGCCGGTTGTCTCACCCTTAGGGACAAGCCGGGCGTGGTACACCTCGGCCTCTTCTCCCCGTGGGCCAGCAGGGTGAACCGAGTGGCGAATCGCCTCGGCGTGGGCACCCTGGACGCCGAAGACATCGTCCGCGGCCTGGAGAAGGCGCGGGCTGGTTGGTTCACTAAAATTTCCGGCGCTGATCCTGCCGATCCGGACCTATACACGTTAAGATTCGAAACCGGCGATAATGTGAGCGACGAGCAGGTAGCGCAAAGAGCCGTTTCGAGCGCGCTGGAAATGCGATACGGCAGCGCGGCCCTCGCCTCATAAACGCCCGAGTGCTTTCGACCGGCCCCTCAGGGGCCGGTCTCGAATATCGGCCAAAGCTGGGGGGATCACCAACATGTCTGAAATCACCATTCGCAGGCTCTCTGAGGACGATGCCGACAGAGTCAGGGAACTGGATGGGCTTATCTTGGGACCCGACAGATCGGGGACATGGGACGAGTACGTAGGCAGGTTCCTGGCCACCAGCAAGGTGAGCATCATGAGCACGCCCACGTGGGGATCGTTCGTAGCGGAAGAAGATGGGGAGTTAGTCGGGTTTATCCTGGCCGAACCGCAGTCAGCCGGCTACGGCCTGCCGCCCGGCATAAGAATCGTCGCTATTGCCGTCCATCCTGAACACAGGCGAAAGGGCATCGGCCGGCTGCTGATCCAGGCGCTCAAGAACGATAGCAAGGCTCGAGGAATACGCCAGATATTCTCCGCCTTGAGATCCGAAGACGAGCGCGACCTTGATTTCCTCACCTCTTGCGGATTCGACGGCGCTCACGTAAAGGTCCTGACCGCCAGGCTCTGAGACCCGATCACTGGCTTCAATATCGCCGGCCGATTGAAGCTTCCAACACGCTCGTAGCGCCGCCGCGCTGGGTGCCTGCGTGGCGGCGCGGCGCCGTTCGCTAATTCTTGAGGATTGTATACAATCCTTGCCGGTCGACAGCTTGGTCGCCTTGACGCGCGATATAGAATTGTGCTAAGGATGCGCCCTATGCTGCTTGGTGCCCCCGTATGTCGTGAAGCAGCATGGGAAATGAGAAGGTGCTACCATCTTTTCGCCTAAGGAGGAACGAATCTGGCCACGCTGAAGCGGCGACTCGCTGCTGTCAAGGAACCCAAATATGCGAAGGATTTAGCGCGCCATTTTCAGGGATGCAGATCGCAAATTGGCGAAGAAGCTAGCCAGTAAGGCAACCAAGAACTAGGCCCAGTTCGTATCCATTTGCGAGGTGCCTGACCAGTACCGGATAGTTAGACTGGGTACCCGTTAAACTCACTGGCGATTGCGAACGCATCCGTAGGAGTACAGAATTGACGACACAAAGCGCGTTCAAATACCCAACGGTCGCCGAAATGGACGTTCTTCGCGACTCGGAATCTACCCGTCGGATTCGTGAATTTGAGGTTCAAGTGGCAAAACGTATGGCGGCATTCATCACCGAGAGCGCGCACGGGACGCGCATTGGCTGGCAACAAATCCAAGACGGTGACTCGATCACACTTGAAGAACTCAAAGAAAGACTCCGACGACCTGAATGTTAATCTCGCGCCGAGCTGCCGAGTTTATTGAACGCCAGACATCGACCGAACAAGCAGAGATCCTTGACAAGCTTGACCAGATAGCTGCCGACCCGCTCAGCGGTCACTTTCTTCCTTTTCCGTATATGCCAGGCACTTTGGGAACGGCGTCGAATCATTATTTGATAACGTACACGGTTGAGAACAGCGAGTCCTGTATCTTGGACGTGGTGCGGATACCCGCTTTTTCGGGTATTTCCGACGGTTAGCGAGGATGCTAGCTAGACCGTCAGTTCCTTCCAGCGCGTCCGCTTGCCCGTCATCCCTTCGGCCAAGATCATCAATCTAGGTAAGCGTGCCGTGGTTTCGTACATTGGCCCGTCCCGCAAATTCGTTCCCGAAGCAGCTTAGGTCCTCCACGCTGAAGTTATGGCGCGAAGAACCTCACACCCGTCGCGCGGCACGCATAACACAAACGCCCACTCCCCCACGAGCCGTGATCCTACGGCGTTGCTCAGGATGACATTAAGAGACCTCAGGGCCACAAGAGGCCGGGATTAGGGTGACGGGCAAAACCCTGACGGTGTCAGCGGTCACTGGGGATGGCGAGCGGGACGATAGGATTGGGGCGAACACAGCAACCCCGACGCCATCAGGCCCAATCCTCATGTCACCCGCCACACACATCCTCGCCCTGGACCAGGGCACAACGAGCACCCGCGCCATCGTCTTCGACGGTGACGGACAACCAGTTTCGTCGTCGCAAATCGATCTCATGCAGAGCTATCCCAAACCGGGTTGGGTAGAACACGACCCGGACGTCATTGCCGACGCGGCGATCGACGCGGCCCGTACTGCGGTGAAGAGCGCAGGGCTCGACTTCTCCGGCATCACCTGCATCGGCATTACGAATCAGCGGGAGACGACCGTCGTTTGGGACCGCGAGACCGGCAAACCGGTGGCGAACGCCATCGTGTGGCAGTGTCGCCGCACTTCCGAAGCGTGCCGCCAACTGGCCGACGCGGGATACGAGCGCGACATCCGGCAGACTACCGGGTTGGTACTCGACCCCTACTTCTCGGCGACCAAGATCAGGTGGCTCCTCGACTGGCTCCCAAACGGTCAGCGAATGGCGGAAAACGGCGAGTTGTGCTTCGGCACTGTCGACACATGGCTGCTTCACCGCCTCACCGCGGGCGCCGTCCACGCCACCGACGCTACGAATGCGTCTCGCACGATGCTGCTCAATCTCCACGATCTCCAGTGGGACCCCGATCTCATGTCGCTCTTCGACACGCCCGAAGTGATGCTGCCGGAGGTGCGCCCATCTGTCGGTTATTTCGGAGTCACACACCCATCCGTGTTCGGAACGGAAATACCCATCACGGGCGTCGCGGGAGATCAGCACGCCGCGCTATACGGCCAAGCCTGTCACGAACCGGGGATGGCCAAGACGACCTACGGCACCGGCGCGTTCGTGCTGTCGAACGCCGGATCGTCAGTGCCGTTATCACCGAATGGGTTGCTAGCGACTCTCGGTTGGCAGATCGGCGCTCGTCGTACCTACGCGCTCGAGGGCAGCATCTTCATCGCAGGTGCCGCCATCCAGTGGCTCCGCGACGAACTGGGCGTCCTCGCATCGGCCGAACAGTCGGACGGGATCGCCGACTCCGTCGAAGATAACGATGGAGTGTACTTCGTGCCCGCGTTTACCGGCCTCGGCTCGCCGCATTGGGAGCCTGAAGCCCGCGGCGCAATAGCCGGGATAACGAGGGGCACGACACGCGCACACATCGTCCGCGCCGCGCTCGAAGCGACCGCGTACCAGGTCAGGGACGTCGTGGAGGTCATCGACGCGGCGGGGAGACGCCGCGGGTCCACGCACATCATGCGCGCGGACGGCGGCCAGACCGCAAACCGGTTCTTGATGCAGTTCCAGGCCGACATCCTCGACCGGCCTATCGAGGTCTCGGCAATTACCGAGACGACGGCGCAAGGGGCGGCGTTCCTTGCCGGCAGAGGGTACGGCGTTTGGGATAGCGACTACGAAATCGCAGACCTGTGGCGGCCGGCGGCACGTTACGAACCGGCAATGCCCTCCGGCCGCCGCGACTCCCTCTACGCAGGCTGGCGCGAAGCCCTCCGCCACACCATTTGACGGCCTTCAATTCGAATTGGACTCGGTGTCCCACGTAGACCGGGACGACATGATTCATGGGTATGGTCTCAGGCGCGGTGACTGGATGGCCTCAATACGCATGTAGTTCACGTCTCGGTTGAACCTTGTATTCTTGGGCTGGATCGTGGTCCTGGAGGGACCGGCAGTCGCGTAGATCGTCGATGCGCCTTCGACTTGAGCCTGGAACACGAACAGATCACACGGAATGACGAAACCGGGAATGCCGCCGGAGTTGAGGTTATGAGATGCACGTAGGAACACAAGGCAACGCACGAACCGACACCGACCTGGAGATTCTCGCCCAACTGGGCGTCAATCACATCTGCCAGGACCCGCCCGGCAACTGGCGGGATTGGACCGTCGACCTGCTGGAACGCCACCGGGACCGCGTCGCGTCCTTCGGAATTGCGCTCGACATGGTCCAGTTGCCTCTCAGTTCGGCCGAAATCGACACCCCCAACAGACAGGGTGAGGCCCGACACATCATGCTCGCCAATGAACCTGAACGGGATCGAGAGCTCGACGAGGTGTGCCAGCTCATCGAAAAGTGCGCCCGGGCCGGCATCCCCGCCGCCAAGTACAACCTCAACATCATCGGCATCCCGCGGTCTGAGCGAGAGACCGGCCGGGGCGGCGCGAGCAGTTCCACGTTTCGTTGGTCGAAGGTGGACCAGGACGCGGCATCGACATCGGCCGGCGATGTGCCCGAGGACGAGTTTTGGGAACGTATAGACCACTTCCTCGGCCGCGTCGTGCCCGTCGCAGAATCAAACAAGGTCCGCCTCGCCTGCCACCCCCACGACCCCTACACGCCGCCCGGCTACCGCGGCGTTACCCGCGTGCTTGGCACGGTAGAAGGGCTAAAGAAATTCGTATCGATGCACGATAGCCCGTACCACGGCCTGAACTTTTGCCAGGGCACCGTCTCAGAGATGCTCGACGACCCTGGCGAGGAGATCTGTGACGTCATCCGGTACTTTGGTGAGCGCAAGAAGATCTTCAACGTCCACTTCCGCAACATCCGGGGTCGGAAGCTGGACTTCATGGAAGTGTTCCCGGACGAGGGCAGCGTGGACATGGTTATGGCGCTGAAGGCCTACCAGGGAACCGGCTACGAGTACATGCTCATGCCGGACCACGTACCGCAGATTTCCGGTCCTACTCCGCGGCACGCGGCATTTGCCTACTGCTACGGCTACATCCGCGCCCTGTTACAGGCGATAGGCGAACTCGACGACTAACGAACATTCGTCAAACAGATGGCATCCGAGACAAGACGATGAGAATTCATGTGACGAGCGTGCTCGTGGACGATCAGGCAAAGGCGCTTGAGTTTTATACGGTAAAGCTGGGTTTCGAGAAGAAGACGGATGTACCTGTGGGCGAATACCGCTGGCTCACCGTCGTTTCACCAGATCAGCGGGATGGCGTCGAACTGTTGCTGGAACCAAGTGCTCATCCAGCCGTTAAGCCGTTCAAGGAAGCATTGGTTACTGATGGCATCCCCTACGCCTCTTTCGAGGTTGATGACATCGAGACGGAGTGCCGGAGACTCAAGTCGCTCAACGTAAATATCACCCAGGAACCTGTGAACGTAGGGGATGTAACAGTGGCGATGCTCGACGACACTTGCGGAAATCTCATCCAGTTAATCCAACGAACCTAGCCTCAAAGGGGGAAGTTAAAAAAGTGGCGATGCTCGACGACACTTAGGGAAATCTCATCCGGTTAATTCAAGGCACCTAGCTTCAAAGGAGAAAGCCAAATATGTATCTTGGCACCGCATCCCAGGCGCGCGACGAATTCGAATACGAAGTGTGGGCCCAACTCGGCCTGTACCACATCACCGGCTATCCGCCATTCAACTGGTGGGACTGGACCACCGACCGCCTGGCGGAGTACCGGGAGAAGGTCAACTCGTACGGCATCGAGTTGGACATGGTCCGCATGCCGATGACGCCCTACTCGATCGACTCGGAAGTCGCCCAATCCGGCACGCCCAACATCATGCTCGGCAAGTCGCCCGAACGTGACCGAGAGATCGATTTCGTTTGCGAAATCCTGAGAATGTGCTCCGAGGTCGGCATTAGGGGCGTGCAGTACAACATGAACTTCGTCGGCATCCTGCGCACACCGGAGACCATAGGCAGGGGAGGCTCGCGCAACGCAACTTTTAGATGGGAAGACGCCGACAAGGACGCCCCGCCAACGTCGGCAGGCACAGTGCGCGAAGACGAATACTGGGAACGGCTCGACTACTTCCTCGAACGCGTCATCCCGGTGGCCAACGAATGCCGGGTCCAGATGGCCTGCCACCCGCACGACCCCTACACACCGCCGGGTTACATGGGCGTCGACAGGGTTCTCGGCACGGTCGAGGGGTTCAAGAAGTACGTGCAAATGCACGAAGGGCCGTACCACGGCGTCACATTCTGCCAGGGGTCGGTCTCGGAGATGCTCGACGATCCGGCGACGGAGATATTCGATGCGATCAGGTGGTTCGGCGAACGCGGCAAGCTCTTCAACGTCCACTTCCGCAACATCCGGGGCAAAAAGCTCGACTTCTACGAATCGTTCCCCGACGAGGGCACGGTCGACATGGTCAAGGCCCTGGAAACCTACCGCGACTGCGGCTACAAGTACATGATCCAGCCTGACCACGTGCCCATAGTCTCAGGCGAAAACCCCTCCGGCGTGGCGTTCGCCTACACGTTCGGGTACATCCGCGGCCTTATGGAGGTGATGGGTGAACTCAAGAACTGACTTGGCGCATGTGACATTCATCCGTCGAATTGATCCATTCAGGGGTATGCTAACGTTGCCATTCACTGCATGGGAGCTGTAGATGGAACCAGGAGTTGTTACCCCTATCGGGAGTCTGTTAGACGAGAAGCCGACTGGAGTCAAGGAGATAATCCCGACTCGTCGAAAAGGCAAGGGCAAGGTCGCACCCCCCAGAAGCCCCGCCTCGCCAAGTGGCTTGATCCTCCAGGGCGACTGCGTCGAACTGATGCACGCCCTATCCGACGAGTCGATCCGGATGGTCGTCACTTCGCCGCCGTACAACATCAAAAACAGCACCGGTAACGGCTTGAAAGACGGCCGGGGCGGCAAATGGCCCACAGCCGCCCTCCAGAACGGATACGCAGAGCACGACGATTGCATGCCGCACGATAAATACGTCGAGTGGCAGCGGGAATGCCTTGCCGGGATGTTACGCGTGCTGCGGCCCGACGGGGCAATCTTCTACAACCACAAGTGGCGAGTCCAGAACGGCCTGTTACAGGACCGACACGACATCGTCGACGGGTTCCCCGTTCGCCAGATCATCATCTGGCAGCGCGCCGGGGGGATCAACTTCAACCCCGGCTACTTTCTGCCCAACTACGAGGTGATTTACCTAATCGCCAAGCCGGAGTTCCGGCTGGCGCCCAAAGCCAACGCATACGGCAGCGTGTGGAGCATCAAGCAGGAGCATGACAATCCGCACCCCGCGCCGTTTCCCCTCGAACTGGCTGAAAGATGCATCCGCTCCGTCGGCGCGGGCATCGTCCTCGACCCATTCATCGGCAGCGGCACGACAGCAATAGCCGCCGAGATGGCTAGCGTATCGTGGCTCGGCATCGAAAAATCACCTCGCTACGTGCGCATGGCCACAGACCGCATCAAAACATTTCGCCTAGGTCTGTAGGCGCAAATAGTTCAGGCGTCCGGTCGCGACAGACTACGACGCAACAACACCCAACCCCGTCGCTCCACGTCACCGACCTCCACCCGTCATCCCCGACTCCGATCGGGGATCCACCGGTGTCGCGGGGTAAGGCGATCCAGACCAGCCGCCAAATTCACCGAACTAAGTCGGCCACTGGATAAGCTCCACCCGCACGTGGTCCGGCGCCTCGACCCAACAGAAGCGCGTCCCGTCCGGTAACTCGTTCGGCCCATCCAGCAGCGGCGCGCCCAGACCGGCCAGCCGTTCGATCTCGCCGTCGATGTCCTCAACGTCGAACCCGAAATGTTCCAGCCCCAACTTGGCGTGGGACTCACTCTCCGGCAAGCTCTGGCCGTCCAGCGGACCCGAGATATTCACCGGTACGCCATTCTCCGCACGGCAGCGGATAAACCGGTCGCCCGTGTGGCGTGTCATATCGGCCACGATCTCAAAATTGAACGCATTCACCCACCAATTCGCCGCCTTCTCCGGGTCGAGCGCCTTCAGGTGGACGTGATTAAGGTTGTAAGGCATCGTCATCCTCCGACAGACAGATCATCGCAAGCGCGGACCACGGCCCCCGCAAGGCCATGATAGCCGCCGCGCTAAGCTTGTGATGCCAACAATTATGCCAAACAGCCTTGGGGATAGGCACGGATTGGTTAGCATGGTGGTGACTGGGAGATGGAGTACGCGGCCCGGTCCAAAAAGGTGCCCAGATTGAACCACGGGTTACCGCGGAATCCGGAAAGAAGCGGTCGCGGTCAACCCAAGACTGAGAAATGCGACGATCCACAAAGCGAGGGGATGGCCAGCAAGATCAGGCGCATATTGGCTGGTTACTACAGATTTACCGACGACGAATACTACTTCATCACCAATTACTGGTTGGAACGGGGATATTGAGAACATATTGGATTGGATGGTTTCTCGCTGTGACTAGTCTCATTTACTGGTCGGCAGCAGCCGTTCTTTTTGAATATACCAACCACACCTTCTTGTCCTCCTCTCTTCTTCAAGCCGCTGGAGTTTTTCTCGCACTGGCCATTGCGTACTTCTTCTTTGAGCATCGCTCACAGGCGCGCCAGAAAAAGATCGATGTGACCGTCCATTGGTCAATTGACAGGCTTAGAAGCTTAGCAAAAGCCGGAATTATAGAGGTTGTGCAACAGTGGGTGCAACATCCATCCAGGCGAAATCTATATGGTTCCTCTAATAATAGGCCGACTTATGAACAAGCTCGTACGTTCGTGCTTGAGCGACCGGGGTTTTTGACCGGCTACAAGAACGAGACCAATTATTTCAGGACGTTGAATTGGGTCTTTAAGAGATTCGATGAACTGGGCTCCGCCTGCGATCAATCGTTTCGCACAATTGGCCCCGGGCTTATGGAATACGGAGCATTGATTCGGGCGATGAGCAATTTGGAACATTACGTGGAAACCGAAAAACGAGTATGGGAAGAATTCCGTATTCGAATGAGCGACCGCTACTCTCCACTTCCTGGCGAGGCCAACTATAATTTGTTGGCAATAGCCGAATTGGCAATTCGCTTAGTCGATGTAATTGACAGCAAGGATTTGAAGGGAGATCCCGAATACGAAGCTAGAAGGCGGTACGTGGCAGAGGCCCGATGGTACTCTGACAAATGGGGAGATTGGAGGCGATGATTACTTCGTTGCCGAAGCTGGACTCAATAGACAAATATGACATCATACATCGCACGCGGAAGTTGGGATAAGAGCCTGAACGTGAAGACTCTTGGAGACATACGGTCCCAGTTGGCCTCTGGGACCTTCGAACTCTCAGAACACGCTTTCAGACGCGCGATCGAACGGAACATCAGCGAGAGGGACATCAGGGAAGCGGATTTTACGGCAACCGTCGTTGAGGAGTATCCTGATGACAAGTATGGTCCTAGCTTGTTGCTCCTTGGCATCACGGAATCTGGGCGGCCGCTTCACGCGCAGGTATCGGCCGCAGACACACCGCTCGTCAGGATAATTACGCTGTACGAACCTAACCCGGATGAGTGGCTGTACAACACCTTCAGGAGATGAGCATGTCCAGTTGCAGCGCCTGCGGCTCCGCTGAACGCAGAGACGAAGCCGTCGACGAGGTCTTCAACGTAAACGGTGTCTACGTGCTGGTTGCCCGTGTGCCTTCAACCGTTTGCCTTAGGTGCGGCGAGCGCTCGTTCAGCCGAGAGACCACGGAAAAGGTGCGTCTGTTGGTCCGTGAACAGGCGAAGTCGCCCCGGTCCGTTCCTTTGCATGTGTACGAATATGCGTGACCGCACCATAGCCTGGTCCTGAGGGTTCCGCAGTTCGCGCGCCCTTCTCCGGTTCGGCATATCGTAGGTGTATGACACGCACATACGTAGACATCGACGACCAAGCGTGCACCGAAGTGATGCAGCGTTATCAGTTCGCGACCAAGTCTGAGGCGATTAACTTCGCGCTGCGAACGTTGGCGGCCGAACCCGTGTCCGTCGACGAGGCCCGTGCCCTTCGGGGGATCGGTTGGGAGGGCGACCTCAACGAAATGCGTTCGAGCCGTTCGCCGGGATCCTGATGAAATTGCAGGCGCGTCATGTGTGTACGAGTCTCTTCAAAGCGCTACGTTTCTTTCCCGGCTCGGGCTTCGATCAACGCTTCCGGAAGGAGGAACAACCATGAAGCTTCTCTACTATCCGGAGACAGACAGCCTCTATGTCGAGTTCAAGGCGCGGCCTGGGGCAGATACGATCGAGGTCACTGAGGGACTGAACGTCGATATAGATGCCGATGGCGAGGTGGTTGGCTTCGACATCGACCAGGCATCCCGGCGCATGGATCTGTCCACCCTGGAGACCGAAGCTCTGCCTCTTCACAGCATCAAGGCAGGCTGACCCACTTTCTGAAGAGGCGGGAGCGTATTCTTTGATCGAAGCATGAGAGGAGAGCTATGAAGTTAAACGTGGACAAAAAAGCGGACGCCCTCTACCTCCGCCTCGATGACTCGCCCATTATCGAATCCGAAGAGGTTTCGCCGGGAGTGGTGCTGGACTACAACGAATCGAACGAAGTGGTAGGGGTGGAGATGCTCCATCTCTCCAAACGCTCATCCAACCTGGACCTCTCCGCGCTGCACTTCGAAACCGCCTGATCGTCCAAGTGACGAACGGCCCACCACAGCAACCCTGATCACCGACGGCATCACGGCGGGCACGTCCCCCAGTCAGACACTCACCCCACGAACCAAAAGTGGCTCCCGGGCCAGGATTCGGATTCCTCTATGAATTAGGTGGTAATAGGCGACGGTACCACACAGGGTAATTCTGCCAATTGAGAGAAGTCGGCAGCAGGGCGTCTTCCAGTCAAAAAGTCGGCACAACCAAGACTCCCCAGTCACCTGGGAATCAGTTGGGCGGTCAAACCGCCGTCCAGGAGTGTTTCTCTATACTCCAACTCCGGCGCCGTATTGTGCAGGGCCAATGTTGATCAGCAAGAAGGGAGCCGGGCCAAATTGCGGAAAAGCCAGTGGCTTACGCAATAGCCCGGCGGAGATCATCTTTTGACGGTCGTCCGGGCACTACCGTAGACTGCCCACACCATATAAGTAAGGAATATTCGTATGTACGTCGGCACGCAACACGGGCCCCTTTCAGATGATCAGTACAGGGCCTTGGCGCAACTCGGGGTTGAGCACATATTGGTTCGACCCCCGGGTCAATGTGCGGAATGGACAACCGAGCACCTGATTAGGCACAGGGAGAAGATCGAATCTTTCGGCCTCACCCTTGACATGATTTACTTCACTCACATTGGGATTGAAGAGGGGTGTGAGTACCGGAACATAATGCTAGGAAAGAGCCCGGAGCGCGACCGGGAGATAGAGCGCATCTGCGAAAACATTCGATCGGCGTCGGAGGCAGGCATCCCGGCGATGACCTACTACATGAGCTACCTTGGGGTCTTCCGCACCGAGGACCGCAAGGGACGGGGCGGCTCCAGTAACAGTTCCTTCGTGTTCGCGGAGGCGGACCAGAACGCTCCGTTGACTGAGGCGGGGGTGGTCGACGCAGATACCGCGTGGGAACGTATCAGCTACTGCCTCGAGAGGATAATGCCGGTCGCCGAGGAATACCGGGTCAGGATGGCGTGTCATCCCCACGATCCAGCCGTGCCGAGCCCCCAGGGTTTTCGAGGCATCGACAGGGTGATGGGCAGCGTTGAAGGGATGAAACGTTTCGTCGAAATCGCGCCCAGTGACTATCATGGATTGAACTTCTGCCAGGGCACCGTGTCCGAGATGTTGGAGAAACCGGGTGAGGAAATCTACGACGTCATCCGCTACTTTGGCAGTCGCAACAAGATATTCAACGTCCACTTTCGCAACATCAAGGGAAGTTTTCTGGATTTTATGGAAACCTTCCCGGATGAAGGCGATGTAGACATGTACGAAGCAGCGCGCGTCTACAAAGAGGTTGGCTACAAGTACATGCTAATGCCCGATCACGTGCCCGAAATCTCAGGCCCGGCGCCCCAGGACGTGGCGATGAGCTACTCCTTTGGATACATCCAGGCGCTCATACAATCAGTGAATCACCTGCCCTGAGCACGGGTCGTGGGCGCGGCATAGCTGGCTGCTCCTGTGTCGGCACCTCGATGTCCGACGAACCTGCCAACCAGCTTTGAATCGGCCCCGTGACCGGAGGAGAGGTACTTGGCCACTGCGCAGAAAATCAACTTGGGCATCGTCGGGGTGGGAGGCCGCGGCGGCGGATTCAAACGGGCAACTGGTCCAATAGACTCGATACGCATCCATGCCGTGTGCGACACCGACGCCGAGAGACTTGAGGAGGCCGCCGGCAGCTTGGGCGCGTCCGAAGCGTTCGCGGACTACGGCGAGATGCTGGCTAGCCCGGACCTCGAAGCGGTCCTTATCGGGACTCCCATGCACTACCACGCCACCCAGACGATTGCCGCGCTGGAGCGTGGGATCCACGTGCTCAGCGAGGTCCCGGCGGCGGTTTCTATAGAGGAATGCCGCCGGATTGTGCAGGCCTCCAAGCGGAGTTCGGCGATTTACATGATGGCCGAGAACTACTGCTATATGCGACCGAACCAGATCGTAAAACAGATGGTGCGCGAGGGCGTGTTCGGCAAATCCTACTACGCCGAGGGCGAGTACATTCACGAGCTGAAGCCGCTCAACGAGGTGACGAAGTGGCGTCGCCGCTGGCAGACGGGAATCGACGGCATAACCTATGGGACACACAGCCTCGGGCCAATATTGCAATGGATGCCCGGTGACCGGGTGACCAGCGTCTGCTGCGCCGGCAGCGGCTACAACCACGTCGACCCACGGGGAGACCCGTACGAGAACCAGGCTTCGTGCGTGATGCTGTGCAAGATGGCTTCCGGCGGCCTGGTCAAGATACGGGTGGACATGATCTCCGACCGGCCCCTCGCGTCGACGAACTACCAGCTCCAGGGCGTAGACGGCTGCTACGAATCGGCCCGTGCCCAAGGAGAGAAGAATAGGGTCTGGCTGCGGTCATACGACCCGGATTCGAACTCCTGGATGGACCTGGAGGACCTGGCCGAGAGGTTCACGCCTCCACTGTGGCAGGAGTTCGGACAGATGGCCGAGGGCGTTGGACACGGAGGGGGCGACATGATGCAGATGATGGACTTCGTCGCGGCAATTCGCGGCGGCTCCGAGCCACCGATCGGAGTCCACGAGGCGATGGACATGACCCTTCCGGGCCTGCTGAGCCAGCAGTCGATACGCGAAGGCGGCCGTTGGCTGGACGTCCCCGATTCGAGGGAGTGGTAGCCGGCCTCCGGGCTTGCCGACCGGGTACCTTGCCTGAACAGGCCTTGCCCGTATGGCCGGTCCGCCCACCCCGGCAGGCGGTGGGGTTCATCTTTTGACGGTCGCGAGGGCTCTCACATAGACTGCCCGCACCATATAAGGAAGGAGATTCACATGTACGTCGGCACGCAACACGGGCCCCTTTCAGGTGATCAGTACAGGGCCTTGCTGCAACTCGGGGTAGAGCACATATTGGTTCGTCCTCCGGGTCTATCTGTGGATTGGACAACCGAGGACATGATCAGGCACAGGGAGAACATCGAGTCATTCGGCCTTACCCTTGACATGATTCACATGACTTCCATTGGGATTGATGAAATGTGTGAGTACCCGAACATACTGCTCGGCAAGAGTCCAGAGCGCGACCGGGAGATAGAGCGCATCTGTGAAGTCATCCGGTCGGCGGCGGCGGCGGGCATCCCGGGGATGACGTACTACATGACCTACCTTGGGGGCTTGCGCACCGAGGACCGCACGGGACGGGGCGGCTCCAGCAACAGTTCCTACGTTTTCGCTGAGATGGACCAGAACGCCCCGTTGACTGAGGCGGGGGTGGTCGACGTAGAAACGATTTGGGAACGTATCAGCTATTTCCTGGAGAGGGTGATTCCGGTCGCCGAGGAATACCGGGTCAGGTTGGGGTGTCATCCCCACGACCCTCCCGTGCCAAGTCCCCAGGGTTATCGCGGCATCTACAGGGTAATGGGCAGCGTTGAGGGGATGAAACGTTTCGTAGAAATCGCGCCCAGCGACTATCACGGATTGAACTTCTGCCAGGGCACCGTGTCCGAGATGTTGGAGAAACCGGGTGAGGAAATCTACGACGTCATCCGCTACTTTGGCAGCCGCAACAAGATATTCAACGTTCACTTTCGCAACATCAGTGGAGGTTTCCTGGATTTTATGGAGACCTTCCCCGATGAAGGCGATGTAGACATGTATGAAGCCATGCGCGTCTACAAAGAGGTGGGCTACAAGTACATGCTGATGCCCGATCACGTGCCTCATATCTCGGGCCCGGCGCCCCAGGACGTGGCGATGAGCTACTCCTTCGGATACATCCAGGCGCTCATACAAGCAGTGAATCACCTGCCCTGAGCACAGGTCCCGGGCGCGGCATCGCTGGCTGCTCCCTTGTCGGTACTTCGATGTACGACGGGTCTGCCAACCGGCTTTGAATCGGCCCCTTGACCGGAGGAGAGTAGTTGGCCGCGGCACAGAAAATCACCTTGGGCATCGTCGGGGCGGGTGGCCGCGGCGACTCCGAGCCACCGATCGGAGTCCAGGAGGCGATGGACATGACACTTCCCGGCCTGCTGAGCCAGCAGTCGATACGTGAAGGCGGCCTCCGGACTTGCCGCCCGGGTACACGGGCCCAGGGCTAAAGGCCGGCCCGCCACCGCCTGCAGGCTGTGGCGATCATCTTTTGACGGTTGCGCGGGCACTCACATAAACTGTCCGCACCATATAAGTAAGGAATATTCGCATGCACGTCGGCACGCAACACGACCCCCGTTCGGACGATCAATATAGGGCCCTGGTGCAACTCGGACTGGAGCACGTATGTGCTGACCCTGGGGGTCCATCTGCGGAATGGACAACCGAGCAGTTGATCAGGCATAGGGAGAAGATCGAGTCATTCGGCCTCGCCCTTGACATGATACCCCTGTGTCACATTGGGATTGCCAAAGGGGATGAGTACCCGAACATAATGCTTGGCAAGAGTCCGGAGCGCGACCGGGAGATAGAGCGCATCTGTGAAGTTATCCGGTCGACCGCGGCAGCGGGCATCCCGGCCATGAAGTACTACATGAGCTACCTCGGGGTATTCCGCACCGAGGACCGCAAGGGACGGGGCGGCTCCAGTAACAGTTCCTTCGTTTTCGCGGAGGCGGACCAGAATGCTCCGTTGACTGAGGCGGGGGTGGTCGACGCAGACACGACTTGGGAACGCATCAGCTATTTCCTGGAGAGGGTGATTCCGGTCGCCGAGGAATACCGCGTCAGGTTAGGGTGTCATCCCCACGACCCAGGCGTGGCAAGCCCCCAAGGTTATCGAGGCATCGACAGGGTAATGGGCAGCGTTGAAGGGATCAAGCGTTTCGTCGAAATCGCGCCCAGCGACTACCACGGATTGAACTTCTGCCAGGGCACCGTGTCCGAGATGTTGGAGAAACCGGGCGAGGAGATCTACGACGTCATCCGCTACTTTGGCAGCCGCGACAAGATATTCAACGTTCACTTTCGCAACATCAAGGGAGGCTTCCTGGATTTTGTGGAGACCTTCCCTGATGAAGGCGATGTAGACATGTATGAAGCAGCGCGCGTCTACAAAGAGGTGGGCTACAAGTACATGCTAATGCCCGATCACGTGCCCCAGATCTCGGGCCCGGCGCCCCAGGACGTGGCGATGGGCTACTCCTTCGGATACATCCAGGCGCTCATACAAGCAGTGAATCACCTGCCCTGAGCACAGGTGCAGGGCGCGGCATCGCTGGGTCGCCGGCCTTCAGCAACGCGTCGCCGCGTCTGCGCTAGAGTGCTTTGTTGGAGGAGAGCGATATGACCCTGCCCGCATTTATCGCCTATTCGAAAGAGAGCGCCTACAAGCGGATCGATCACAGGAAGCAGCTGTTTCTCGACAACGACATCATCGGGGTAGTCAAGAACGTCAAGCGCAGCGTCCGGGAGCCGGCCAAATTCGCGGGCAATCCCATGATAGAGCAGGACCAGCCCTGGGAGAAGTTCGCCTACTTCCGCACCTCCAGCTACACAGTGCTCTACGACGAGCAAGACAGGTTGTTCAAGTGCTGGTACGAAGATCTGCCCGAAGGCCACTCCAACTTCGCGCGGTTTCTATACGCGGTCTCTCAGGACGGCGTTAACTGGGTAAAACCCGAGGTCGGCATCGTCGAAGACGGCCGCAAGACAAACATCGTCTGGCGAGCCCGGGAGGGAGGCATCCATTCAGCCTCGTTTCTGATAGACCCCAACGAGCCGGACCCGGCGCGCCGCTTCAAGTCCGTCTTTTGTTACGAGAGACCCAACCTGAACGTGCCCAAGCGCACGACGATGGCGACGACTTTCAGCGATGGTCTGTCGCTGGCCTTCTCCGCCGACGGGATAAACTGGACTCCCTACGAGGACAACCCCATCATCTCCGAATACGGCAGCGACGTGGAAATCCTCACCTGGGACCCCATTGATGGGCAGTACGTAATGAACTGCCGCGCCATACATGTCGCCGATAGCCCCAACCCCGCAACTGACAGTTGGTTCCTGCCCTACGCCCCCGACCAGCCCCAGGGCGTCTACAGTCCCAGGCGCAAGGTGACACGGGTTGTCAGTAACGACTGCATTCACTGGTCGGCCCCGGTGATAGTCTCCGAGCCCGGTCCGGACGACGATATTCAGGAGAGCCACTATGGCCTGACGCCCTGGCGGGTGGACGAGTACCATCTGGGCTTTCTAATGGTGTTCCACCAGGTGGACAACACCCTGCATTTTGAGCTGGTCCACAGCCTCGACGGCTTGAGCTGGAAACGCCTGACGCCTGGCCGCTCCCTGATTCCCCGCGGCGAGCCCGGCAGCTACGACTCGCTGATGATCGAGTGTCCCAGCCCCTTCGTGACAGTTGGAGACGAGCACTGGATCTACTATGGTGGCTCCTCAATGCACCATGACTACTACGGTAATCCGGAGGTGCGCGGCGTTCCCGAGACGAGCCGGCATCCCAAGGCCAGGACCCACTTGGGGCTGGCCAGGATCCGAGTGGATGGGTGGGTTGCCCTGGAGGCCGGGTTGCGGGAGGGCTACGTCGAAACCAAGCCCGTCTACTCCGAGGGTTCGAAGCTCATCATCAACGCCAAGTGCAACGCCGACGGGTACATCGCCGTCGAGGTGATGGATAACTGGAACAACGTCTGGCCCGGGTTCACCCGCGAGGAATGCGATGTCTTTGACGGGGACAGCGTAGACCACGTGGTGTCATGGGGGGGCCTGACAGAGGTGAACGGGGTCCCGTGGTGCGTTAAGCTGCGCTTCTGGATGAGGAATGCGGAGCTGTACTCGTTCCGCATCGCCGACGACTAGCTCAGGAAACTCCCGCCAGGGTTGCGGGCCTGCACGGCGGCGCCTCACGAGCCTACAAAACTCCCCCCTCGCCGGAGAAGGCCTGTCGCAGCCTTCCCACGAGGGGGGAGTGAGTTTTTGTGCCTCGAACTGGTTCGAGCGACCGTCACTTGGTCACTTGTGCAGTTGAATGTACTCGGGGTACTGCCAAGGTCTTTCTCCCACGCTCCGCGGCATCGGCCACGAGGCGAAGGAGTTCGGGTTATAGGTGATGTTGTTGGGCACCGCGAGCGTCCCGATCACCAAGGCCTCGTGGTGCAGGTAGTCGGCAATCTGGCTCTTGATTTCGACGCGCGTGGGTATGTCGAACTCCTTGGCCATTTGAATGTAAAGCTCTCCGATGGTACGGGATTCAATGCCATGGTTGTAGCCACCGATGCCCACCGAGGACACATAGGGCCCAACCAGGGGCTGGTAGAACGGGGTCTGAGGGCCGCCGCCGCCCGCAGAGTGGATCCATGGAGTTGTAGTGGTCCGGCCGATAATGGTCGGGCGGTACGTGCTGTAGTTGGCCTTCCACGACTGGACCGTTATACCTATGTCCTCCCACATACCCGCTACCGCTTCACCTATCTCTTCGTCGCCGGCGCCGATGCGGATGAAGAAGGGCATCTCGAACCCGTCCGGGTAACCTGCCTCTTCAAGCAACTGCCTCGCGAAGACGGGGTCGTATGGGTACTCCCACTTGGTCTGCCAGTATGGGCTGGCAGAGGAAAAGCCGTATATGAAGTAAGGCCAGCCCGCGTTTTCAACCAGGGCTGAGTTAAGCAGGTCCCGGTCTATAGCCCGCGCCAAGGCCTGCCGTACCAGTCTGGCCTGCTCCAGGTCATCCATGCCCGGCGGGTTGTTCGCGTCGTCCGGTTTCCAGGGGTTGCCTATCCAGGGCAGGTCATGCACGAAGGTGCCGCGCCTGGGCACAGGATCTCCTGAAGTTATTTCTGTGTCCTCCCAGTAGTTGCCGGAGAAGGTTATGTGGTGGAAGGAGCCGGCCCCAGCCCCCGTAAGGAGGAACCCCTTCTTTGCCATGATCGGGTTTTGGCGTGGGCTCAGGGTAGCAACGTCAGCCTCACCGGTCTCCAGCAGGGCAATCCGGACAGCTTCGTCGGGTACTGCCTGCACTGTAATGGACTCGACCTCGGGAGTTATCCGCCAGTGGTCTTCTACGCTCTCTATGGTCATGAAGTCCGACGACGCCCAGTCTCGCAGCTTGAAGGCGCCGGTGCCAACAATGTGTTGCCGGTTCCATTCGGGCCCCATGGTGTCAAAGGCCTTCTTGCTGACTATGATGTATGCCCCCCGGTCACTACCACCGACGTTGAAGATCTCAGCATCGTAGAGGGTGTCGAAATTGGAGATTGTGAATAGGGCAGTGTACTTGTCCACAACCTGGACCGGATTTGGCCCCAGGAAGGAAACTATGGTAGACCCGCCGCCTACTATGCTCTCCGGGGTGATGGCAGGGTTGGCGTCGTTGTAGCTCCAGGCAACGTCCTCGGCCGTGAGCTCTCCCCAGTCCTGGTCTACGAAGTGGAATGGGATGCCCTGCTTGATCGTCACCGTGAAGGTGCTGAGGTCGGGCGCAAGCTCCCAGGAGTCGGCCAACATAGGCACTGCAAGATCTTCCTGAGTGGCCATGAACAGGTTTTCGGTTGTCTCGCGGTTCATCAGGCTGCCGCCTATGGAGTTATACCCCCCTCCAGATTGGGTAACGGCAGGTTCGACGAAGGTAAGGATCCCGCGGGGATTATTAGGAATGGGCGCGTCCTTCTCAACCGCCACGGGAACGGCGGTGGGAAACGCTATAGGGGCGGTAGTCGCCACCACCACGATCGTCTCGCCGGGCACCTCCACCGTCACCACCACCTCCTTCGTCACCGTCTCGCCGGGGACCTCTACCCTCTCCACCACCGTCTTCACCACCGTCTCGCCGGGGACCTCTACCTTCTCCACTACCGTCTTCACCACCGTCTCCCCCTGCACCACCACAGTCACCACCTTCTCCACCACCACTTCCCTCTCCACCACCTCCGTCTCACCCCCACCGCAGGCAGCGACCACGGCAAAAAGAGCAAATGTGGACAGTACGTATAATATCGCTTTTCTCATCGATATCCCTCCCGAAGTGCGATCCTCGGCGCGTTCACCGAACTTTAAGCGAATGCGACGCCAATGGCCAGTTTCAAACGTCAGCCGTATGAACACTAGACCATTGTTGTGACTTCGGTCAATGGCCGCGTCGATATCCAACGTATGTGGACGCCATAGCGCCGAATTACCGCTTCTTCCAGTATCTCCAAATCGTTCCACGGCGGCACGATTGTCTCCAGGGCCGTGCCTTGGGACTGTCCCGCCGACATCGGGACGGCATTAGGAGAGTCAGGAGGCCCCATCTGCTCCAGAGGGGGAGAGGCGCCATACAGACCGCTGTCCATCCGCCCGTGGCGATGTCCCTCGAATTTGATGAACCGGTTTCGGCCGGTACGTGCCCGAGCCAGACGAAGAGCGACTGCACGCCCTAGGTCCCGGAGCTGTCATAGTGGACCAGCGCCGCGCAGGGCGCCACCTTCCGCGCCGTCTTGGAGACTGCGATCCCCAGGCGACGCCGACCTCCGAACATCCGGCCTCGTTGCATCGCCCTGCCAACCACCATCGCGTCCGAGGGGCTACAGGTGTTCCGGTTCGACAATGTCCAAGTTTCAATGGAGATCGAGTGATGGAAGTGATATTCCGGGCGGTGGTCAGGATTTCCCATGCCGCGCGACGCGATACAGGCTCGCGATCAAGGGGAGGATGTTGGCCCCAATAACAGCGCCGAGCACCGTTCTCAGAGTGCCTGATTGGGTGGCTGATATGGGCCCCTGTATCCCCTCAGTGGCGGTGAGCCCGTACAACCGGCCTCCGAACGCTCCTCCCACAGCTCCCAACAGCGCCAGCACCAGGAACAGGAAGACAGTGGGCTTATCTTGTTCGAGGTCCAGCCAACCCAAAAACCCACCAATGCCTGCGCCGATTCCAAGGCCGAACATGCGCAAGTAAAACAGGTAATCGGCGCCCGCGGCAGGGGGCCAGACCATCCAACCCAGGACGAGGCCGATCGCGCCAAACAGGGAGCCCGCAGCGATTCCTACGATTGTACGAAGAGAGAAAGCCACCAGTGTCAGTGAGGGGCCTCTCCGCTTGGCCTTGTCCGGACTC
The DNA here is from genome assembly GCA_965262065.1 of Dehalococcoidia bacterium. Taxonomy (GTDB): domain Bacteria; phylum Chloroflexota; class Dehalococcoidia; order Lucifugimonadales; family Lucifugimonadaceae. Next base: position 993,059 of record OZ253497.1, read on the forward strand.
CAAGCCTCTTCCGCTACTGGCTTCATGACTGTTTCGAAGTCACCCAGGGGAGGCGCCCCTAGATTTGCCTCAGCCTCGGGTCAAGACGATCCCTCAACCAGTCCCCAATGAAGTTCATGGACATCACCGTAAGGAAGAGGCCCACTCCCGGGAAAACGGATGTCCACCAGGCGGTAGAAAGGTACTCACGGCCATCGGAGATCATACGGCCCCAACTGGGAATGTTGGCGGGGATGCCAGCCCCCAGGTAGCTCAGGCCCGACTCTGCCAGGATCAGTCCACCCACCCGAAGGGTCGCCAGAACGACGACAGTACTTAACACCCCGGGCAGGATGTGCCACAGCATTATTCTCCAGTCAGAGGCTCCGGCAACCCTGGCCAGGTCCACGTAATCCCGGGTCTTCAGGGAGAGCACGTCGGCACGGATATTGCGGACCATGCCCACCCAAGTGGCGAAGGCCAGCAGCCACATTATAGTGGCCACCGATGTGCCGATGGTAATGGCCACCACAAGCGCAATAAGTAGGAAAGGCACAGCAAACCATATGTCTACGAAGCGCATCGCAATCTCGTCCAGCACGCCGCCGTAGTACCCGGAAGCCAGCCCCGTTAAAGTCCCGAGTGTCACGCCGGCGAGGGTGGCAACGGACGCGATCATAAGGGACATGCGCGCGCCGTAGATCACGCGACTAAAGACATCCCGACCCAGAAAATCGGCCCCCAGGACGTGCCTGGAACTGGTGGGATGCTCCTCATACCACTGGGTCTGCCAGATCGGCGGGGCGTTCCTTACCCGGAGGTTCTGCTTGTTGGGGTCTTTCGGCGAGACGAAAGGGGCGAACAGGGCAAAGATGACTAGAATCGTCATCACGACGCCAGGTATTATCGGCCACCGCCGCAGAAGATACCAGGCTCCGGAGACCGCGCCAAGCATCCCTCTGGGACCTTGCAGGGCTAGTATTTCTGCCGTCTGGCTCATCTACCTGTAACGTATCCTGGGGTCTATGAGGGCATAGGTGACATCTGCCAACACGTTCATGAAAAGGAATATCGCGGCAAAGAACAGCACCGCTCCCGACAGTACCGGGAAGTCAGTCGTATTCACGGCCTGAACGGCCAGTTGGCCCAGGCCCGGCCAGGCGAAGACAGTCTCCACAAGCACTGACCCGTCAAGAAACCCGGCCAGGAGCAGAGCAGCCACCGTGAGGGGCTGGATCAGGGCATTTCTGAGGGCGTGCTTCCAGACCACCATACTGCTGCCGACGCCTTTCGCCTTGGCGAGCTTAATATACTCAGTGTCCAGCACCTCCAGCATGGAGGAGCGGGTGATGCGCAGGTAACCCGCCAAAGGCGCGCTGCCCAAAACAAGGGTGGGCAGGATAAAGTACCTTAACTGGGTGAGGAAAGGCTCCCCCGCTCCTCTTGTGGCGGCGGGCAGGAGCCCTAACCACACGGCGAAGATCAGGATGCTCACTATGGCCACCCAGAAAGAGGGCAGGGCTTGGCCAAATAGGGCCACTCCTCGTCCCAGATAGTCCCAGACGGTCCCCCGCTTCACAGCCGAGAGGATACCGAGGGGGATGCCAACGACCGTGCCGAATATCCAGGCGGCTGCCGCAAGCTGAAATGTGGCGCCTACCCTTTGTAGCAGGAGGTCCGCGACTGGCGCTGAACTCGCAATGCTGCGACCCAAATCTCCGGTGGCAACTCGTCCTAACCAGATCCCGTACTGTACTGCAAGGGGGCGGTCCAGGCCCCACTTCTTCTTCTGGAACTCTATCTGCTCTTTGGTGACCCCATAGCTTTCGGGCCCGAAGAATAGGTTCGACGGGTCTTCCTTGAGGTGGGACAGGCCGAATACCATCATTGTGGCGCCCAACAGAGAGATCAGCGAGAAGAACAGCCTGCGGACCAGAAAACGCGCCACTCCGGCACTTCCTTATTTGATGCCCACCGGCTGATCGCGCCGACGAGTTCCTCGGCCATGAACACGAGGCGAGGATGGGTCAAATACTCGCCTCGTCCAGTTCCAAGAAACGTGTTGATTAGGTGAAGTGAGGATTGAGACCGCTATGCCCGTCACCCGTCACAATGGCGTTCATGCGATCGGCCGTCCCCGCTTCGCTGAACATGTCATCGCCGATATTTGCCGGATGAAACCGTCTGCGCCTGAATTGACAATGCTCCGATGCTTGGCGGAACACTAGCACCGTCTCCTGATACGGTCAACTCCCGTCAACTCCTCCTAATCCGCCCATCGCCTCGATTTGTCACCCATCTGTCGCCCGGAAGGGCGTAGCTGATGATTTGTCAGGTATCGCCCTTCGAGTCACATCTTCTCCTGGGTTCAACCCGGAAAGACTTTGAAACTACCTTGCTGGCCGCATTCTGCAGCTCCGACGGGTACGAATTGCTTTCCAACATGATGTTCTCCGTGGATGGGCCGGAGCGTCCGGTTTCATGGTGTCATCAATACGTTCGAAACGGGGCTCGTGATCGCCCGGCCCCCGCTTGGCCTCAGCGACGAATCGGAACTACTCGCCGCCCTGTTGCCGGACGGAATCCGGCGATACACCCCACCACGTGGCGAAAGCTGCCTCCGTTGCCCGGCCGTCACAAACTCGCGGCGCCGAGAGATGGTGTAGTGAACTCGATTAGCAGGTTGACGGTATTAGTAATTGATTCTACTATGGCCCTCGACGAGCAAAGTTCGTTGCTTGCGTCCACGCAGCTTCATATAAGAAATCCCCGCTGGATTCTGTGTTCTCTGTAATCTCTGTGGTGAATCCTGGGAGGCAGCATGCCTGACCAAAAGCGAATCATGGCCGTGAGCGCGCATCCAGCCGACTTCTGCTCCAGGAGCGGCGGCACACTAATCAAACACGCCGGCGCCGGCGCCGCAGTCAAAGTACTTTGGATGTCCCAGGGCGAGACCGAGGAGAGCGTCTACCTCTTCGAGCAGCGGCCCGGCATCACCTTGGACGAGGTGCGCAAGATTCGCGAGGCCGAGGGTTTCGCCGCCGCCGAGGTCGTGGGCGCAGCGGGCAAGATGTTCGCCTATGGCGACGACCCCCTGCGCATGACCGACGAGCGCATTGATGTGCTGGCCCGGGAGATCGCCGATTTCGACCCCCACATCATATACACCCACTGGCACAACGAGCGCACTCACCCCTCCCACCACGTCACGTCCCTGGCCACCCTGAAGGCCGCGCGCCTGGCCCAGGCGTCCAAGATGGACGTGCGCTTCTTCGAGCCCCACCTGGGAAGCGCCGGCCGCTCCGGCTTCGTCCCCGACCACTATGTCAACATCTCAGACGTTATCGAGCAGAAGATCGAGGCCATGCGCAAGCTGGCGGCCCAGCCCGCGTTGGCGCCTTCCTACACCATCTGCGCCCAGTGGCGCGGCCTTGAGTGCGGCGGCGAGGCCCTTGGCGTCGAATACGCTGAGGGCTTCGTGCGGTATATGCCGGAGGCAGTGGTGCTGGGGGAATTGTCCTAACTGGACGGAGGGCTCGGTACCTCCAAGGTTAATCGTCAGTCGCCGGTAGCCCAGTATCAAGGTCTGGGGGCGTGCGTTTAAACGGCGTGGGGTGAAGACCACAACCACACCTCTTCTTCGGAACTCAGGAATATGTGTATCTATCGAGTGGTGGTATTTGCACCGGCAAGATACTGGGAGATCCGAGCGTGTTCCAAACGGTCTTGGCCGATCGTCTCGATCGGGTGATGGAGAAGAAAGCCTGAGTCTCTCCCGTTAAGTGGGTCCGACAAGGCGAGAATTTAATGGGATTTATAACCGAAATTAGCCACGCCTCAAGGTCTAGGCGGCATGGCATCCTTGGCAACGGCCGTCGTTGTACAGCGTTTCGGGGTAGTGGACCTCACGGCGACAGACCGCGCATCGGTAAGTTGACACAGAACGTTTTGACGTGTCTTGCCGCCCGCTGAAGAAAGCCTGCGCCAGTTGTTCCGGTGTGGCATCAATGCGGGGCGGGTAAGGCTTCTCCAGCGGTCGCCCCCGTTCCTTCTTAGGCCGTGGCATATTCGGGCCTCTTACTCAGTTCGGCAATCAGGTATTCCTGCGGCCGATCTCCCTTGACGCGGTTGCAATGTCCGCACAGCAGTTGAAGGTTCTCCAGGTTGTCGCCGCCGCCCCGTGACCGCGGAATCACGTGGTCAATCTCGAAATGCCGGTACTCCATGAAAGCGCGGCAGCCTCCGCAGTAGCCTTCCTGCTGCCCGTAGAGAATGTGCTTATGCTCCCGGTAGTTCTTGGGAGCGTCAATGTCCGTGCGTTGTGGATTGTCCGTCCGGGCCGTAACAAGACGGTCATGGAACAGATCGCCCATGAATTCGCGCAGGCGAACGTTTACCAGTTCAGCCGCTTTCGGGGATATGTCGATGCCCACCCACTGCCTGCCTAGCTTCTCGGCCGCTACGCATGCCGTGGCGCAGCCGCAGAACGGGTCGAGTACCAAGTCGCCGGGGTTGCTCGATGCATTGATGATGCGTTCGAGTAAGGCGATGGGTTTTTGTGTCGGGTAACCTATCCGTTCCTTGGCATGGGGCTGAACAGTCGCGATATCGCCCCAAACATTGCCTATTGGTACACCCGGCATCTCATCAAGGAACAGTTTGAGCCGGATTCGGCCATTTTTCTTCTTTGGGAAGTAAAGACGGCCCTCAAGGTCTAGTTGCTCCATTCGGGCTCGGGAAATTGTCCACCCATTAGGATGCGGTTGATATCCCTTGTATTCATAGGTCAGATTAGGTCTTGGGCCCGGGCTTCTGATGTTGCTAGAAGCGTATCTTCTGCCATCCTCATCAACGTGCTTATAGACTTTTGAAACATGTTCATCTGAGTATGGAATATATTGAGTGTTGAACGTAAACTTGTCACTCTTTGTGTAGAAGAGAAGAACGTCACCAACTGAACCGTAATTCTTCGCTGCGTCGTTATGGCTAGTCGTTCGTCTCCACGTAACTTCGTTCCTGAAATTACGTGGTCCAAAGACCGCATCCATAAGTTGCTTAAGGTAGTGAGATGCAAACGGATCGCAATGCAGGTAGATGCTTCCCGTAGGCTTGAGTACCCGGCGCATCTCTAGCAGCCGCACGGCCATCATGGTCAGGTAGGACTGCATGCCCTTACCGTGCACCTTTCCCGACGTATCCAGCAGATAGGCGATGGGCGGATGTTCGTCCGCAATCAGGCCCATCCACGCTACATCGAGGTCGCTGAGCGTCCAGGTGTCCTTGAAGGCCGCGCCAGCGGCCTTGCTGCCCACGGGGGCCTCATAGTTCTTGTTGGAGTTGAAGGGCGGGTCTAGGTAGATGAGGTCTACCGTCTCGGAGTTCAGACCACGCAGGATGTCGAGGTTGTCACCCGTCCAGATCGTCTTGTCAACGAAATTCGGCTTAGTCACCTTCGTACTCGTTTTCAGCATGGCGGCGTTTTACAGGAATCACGATGCGAGCGCAATCTGAACAGGTGAGCTAAGAGGCCGTGAGGTCTGCATACCGCATCCGCTTGCCGTGAGCGCCCTGAACCATCGCGCCCATCTGGTCAACCGTGTCCAGCGGGCGGGCATTGTGCCGCCCTGCGAACTCGTTCACGTACAGGCCGATGTGCTTGGCGCTCATGTTGTGGTACGTCCCGACGTAGCCTCGTTTGAGCAAAGCCCAAAACGACTCGATTCCGTTCGTGTGAGCTTGGCCGTGTACAAACTCTCTTGCGCTATGCCTGACGGCCTCGTGGTTCGGCAAGTCGTGGTAGGCCGCTGCCTCGTCGGTGTAGACCTTCGCACCTTCCTCTGATACTGCCCAGGGGGTGTCTGTTTGCTCCAATGCCCAGTTCTTGAAGCTGCTGCGGAAACCGTGGACGGTCGCACGCTCCGCCAGGCCGGTCGAACGAAGAACCTTCGTCAGCGTCATGTCGGACATCGGCGACCCCGGCTTCAGCGGTGACGGGAACACCAATCCGGACTCGTCACGCAAGGCTTGTGCTTCGCGAAGCAGATCGAACACCTGTCTGCTCAGGGGTACCCGATGCTCCACGCCGGCTTTCATCCGCTCGGACGGTATCCGCCATACCTAGCCCTAGAGGTTGATCTCGTCCCAGGTAGCGCCCCTGGCCTCACCGGAGCGCGCCGCCGTGAGAATCAAGAACCGGAAGCACAACTTGGCGGATACGGAGGCTTGGGACGCTTCAACGGTTTCCAGCGCCGATCCGACTTCCTGATATGGCAATGCCCGGAAGTGGTCTTTGACGCTCGGCATCGCCGGCAGAGCCGCGTTGATTATCTCACCTGCAACGTTGAGCTCGATGTGGCCGTGAGCCTGGGCGTAGGCGAACACAGCCCGTATACGCTGCCGGAGCTTCCGAGCAATCGACGGTTTAGTTGTCCATATCGACAGAGCCGCCAGCACATCGGACTGAGTGATCCGGTCGATTCGTACATCGCCAAAGACGGGATAGGCGTAACTTTGTAACGATCCATGCCAATTGATAGCGGTCTTGAGATTCCGCCAACGATTCGCGTTTGCCTTTATGTAACGTTCCGCAGCTTCCCGAAACGTCGGCAGGGCAGGCAGGCCCCTCTCGGCCTTTGGGTTTCGCCTTCCGGTACTTGGTCACTGGCGGAGTGTCGGTGGAGTAGGCCCTCGCCAAGTCCGGGTTAATGGCGGTGGGGGCATAACGACACGAGGAGGGTTTCGGTCATCCTAGGAGTACAACAATCAGGCTGGTAACCACGGTCACCACACTGGAAAAGACAAGAACGGCAACAGGAAACCAGTTATTTACGAGCCAGTAGCGCCACGGCGCTTTCAATTTCTTGCGATAGTCGTAGCCCTGAACGGTGATCTTGTACTGTTTGGCGGCAATCTCCTGCAAGGCACCAGATTCTTCGAGTAGGTCAATGGCCTCAATGGTCAGGAGACTCTGCTTCCCAAAAGCCAGAGCTATTCTTTCCGCTTTACCCTCGGACAATTCGTCCAAGATGCGGAGCATTTCGTTGCGCAACTCAGGCCGCATTAAGTTTGCCCTGAATTGGGTGTGACGATCGCATTGATGAACATTGCGCTTCCCGAATTGCCCGAACAGTTTCGTGACCTACTTGCGGGCCACCCCACGAACCGGAATTTGGCTCCCGGGCCAGGATTCGAACCTGGATTGGAGGATTCAAAGTCCTCAGTCCTACCATTGAACGACCCGGGATCGTGCGTGGATACGCCCTTAGATTTAGCTTACGGCATGGTGCCGCCGGTTGGCCTGCGTCGTCACCGAAATTTGACCTGCCACGGATTCCGGCCCCACGGACCGTGGCGAATGTGCGCAGGCGGTTCGTGGCAGATCGCGGCGTGAACACATAAACTTGTTGGTGAACAGGCTGAGACGGAGACGAGTAGCAGTTCGCGTCAGGCTGAGCGAGCCCGGTATGGTGAGAGCGGGCGTCTGGCCACTGTGAATATCGCTCCCGAGCCGCCGTCTGAACAGTCCGAAGCAGTGTTATGGGTTGGCACGCCCGCCGTGTGAACGACACGCAGAACCTGCCCGGATCAGTAGGCACGACCGGTCTGGCCGACCGTTACATCGGCCACGGGTAAGGCGCGGAGGCGTCTCGCCCGCACTGAGCGCCCGTGCGAAATGGTTTGAACAAGGCCGGATTTTCACACGGGAACCAGGGTGGTACCGCGGGTACCAATCAGGCAAGAACGCGCACCTTGGCAACGACGGGAGTCAACCCCGATCCGATGCCAGGGACCGTGAGGCCGAAGTCGACCCGTCCCTGTTTTGGGGCGGGTTTTTTGTTGGCAAAAATTAAACGGGCAATAAATTGCAACAAAGCAGCGAATGACGGGACCGCGTACACACGTCCGCTCCCCTTTTTACGAGATGCCGTCTGCGTCCCTGACGCGAAAAGTGCGTTCAAATCACAACGAAAACCGAGAAAGCCATGACTGAACTTGCAGAGAAGATGACGCGCCGAGCCTTTGAGCCGGTCGCCCCAAAGACAGATTTCGTGGCAATGGAAGAGCGGCTGCTCAAATGGTGGTACGAGTCGGGCATCGTCGACCGATACCTGCACCGCAACGACTCGTCAGAGAAGACCTTCTCGTTCATAGACGGCCCGATCACGGCCAACAACCCTATGGGCGTCCACCACGCCTGGGGCCGAACCTACAAGGACCTGTTCCTGCGTTTCAGGAACATGCAGGGCTACAAGCAGCGGTTCCAGAACGGTTTCGATGGCCAGGGGCTGTGGGTAGAGGTTGAGGTCGAAAAAGAGAAGGGCTTCGGGTCGAAGCGAGACATCGAGACGTACGGCATCGGCCAATTCGTGGAGGACTGCAAGGCGCGGGTCCGCCGATTCGCCGACGTGCAGACGGAACAGTCGAAGCGGCTCGCGTACTTCATGGACTGGGACAACTCGTACCACACCATGTCGGACGAGAATAACTACACGATCTGGCATTTCCTGAAGGTGTGCCACGAGCGGGGCTGGCTCTACGAGGCCGCCGACTCGATGCCGTGGTGCCCCCGATGCGGGACCGGATTGTCACAACACGAGATCGTCACCGAAGGCTACCGGGAGGTCACCCACCCCGGCCTGTACGTGAAACTGCCGCTGCTCGACCGCCCGGGCGAGTCCCTGCTCATTTGGACCACGACCCCGTGGACGCTCGCCGCAAACGTCGCGGCGGCGGTACACCCGGACCACACCTATTCACAGGTCCGCAACGGAGACGACGTTCTGTGGCTCGGCGCCAGCAGGTTGGGTGTCCTGAACGGAGATCACGAGGTGCTGTCACAGGCAGCCGGAAGCGAACTGGCCGGCTGGCGATATCGGGGCCCGTTCGACGAACTGCCGGCCCAGAGCGAGGCCAGCGAAGTTCACCGCGTACTCGCCTGGAACGATGTCGGCGAAGACGAAGGCACTGGCATCGTCCACGTCGCGCCGGGCGCGGGGGCGGAAGACTTTGCGCTAGGCAAGGAACACGGCCTGCCGGCAATCGCCCCGCTCGACGAGTCGGGTCGCTACATCGAAGGATTCGGTCCGTTGTCAGGCCGTTCGGTGTCTGAGGTCAATCCCGACATATTCGACTCGCTGAAAGCGAAGGGGGTCTTCTACAAGGTCGAGGACTACACGCACCGCTATCCGGTGTGTTGGCGCTGCGACACGGAATTGGTGTTCCGGCTCGTCGACGAATGGTTCATCTCGATGGACGAACTGCGCGCGCCCCTTATGGACGTAACGAACAAGATCCGGTGGGTGCCAGCGTTCGGCAGGGAGCGTGAGTTGGACTGGCTCCGCAATATGCACGATTGGATGATCTCCAAGAAACGCTACTGGGGCCTGGCCCTGCCGATCTACAAGTGCGAACACTGCCAGAACGTGAATGTTGTCGGCAGTGAAACTGAGTTGCAAGAGCGAGCGGTCGAAGGGTGGGAGGAATTCGACGGCCACTCGCCGCACCGGCCGTGGCTCGACGCGGTCAAAATCGCCTGCTCGAACTGCGGCAAGGCTGTAAGCCGCATCCCCGACGTGGGCAACCCATGGCTCGACGCAGGCATCGTGCCGTTCTCGACGCTTGGATACCGGCACGATCGGGAATACTGGGAGCAGTGGTATCCGGCCGACTGGATCTCCGAGAGCTTCCCCGGCCAGTTCCGCAACTGGTTCTACTCCCTGCTGGCGATGAGCACGGTGCTCAGGAATCACGAGCCGGCCCGCGCCGTCTTCTCATACGCCCTCATGAGAGACGAGCACGGGGAGGAGATGCACAAGTCGAAGGGCAACGCCATCTGGTTCGAGGAAGCGGCCGACAAGATGGGCGTAGACGTGATGCGGTGGTTGTACTGCCGCCAAAACCCGTCGTCGAACCTCAGCTTCGGGTACGGCCCCGGCGACGAGGTCCGAAGGCAGTTCCTCATCCCGCTGTGGAACGTATATTCGTTCTTCGTGACCTACGCCAATCTCGACGGATGGACGCCGTCGAGGGCAGCAAGCCCGGGCGACCGGTCGGAGCTCGACCGGTGGATCATCTCCGAACTGAATCGGCTGACGGCGCGTGTGACGGACTACCTCGAGAACTGGAGGCCGCACTACGCAGCGCAGGCCATCGAGGAATTCACCGACGGTCTATCGAACTGGTACGTGAGACGCTCCCGGCGCCGGTACTGGAAGAGCGAGGACGACGGGGACAAGCAGGCGGCCTACTCGACCCTTTACACCTGCCTTTCCACCCTCGCAAAGATCCTCGCTCCGTTCACCCCCTTCGTGGCGGATGAGATGTACAACAACCTCGTGGCCCCCTGGGACGACAAGGCGCCTGAAAGCGTTCACCTGACCGATTGGCCGACAGTGGACGACAGCCAGATCGACGAGCAGTTGTCGGACCGGACAAGGCTCGCCATGCGCCTGGCGAGTCTTGGCAGATCGGCTCGGTCATCGGCCGGTCTTAAGGTGCGGCAGCCGCTGTCAGAACTGGCGGTCGAGCTTCGTCACGAGCACGAAAGGGGCTTCCTGCCTATGATCGAGGCGCAACTACGCGAAGAACTCAACGTGAAGCGCGTAGTCGACGCCTCAGAGACTGGCGGGCTCAAGGCGTACCAGATCAAGCCTAACCTGCCGATACTGGGACCAAAGTACGGCCGCGAGGTGGCGGAGATCCGCGCCCTGCTTGCCGAGGCCGACGCTTCCCGGATCGCAGCATTGGTGGAGGAAGGGTCGCCCGTCCCTCTACCCGGATTCGTGCTGGAACCCGGCGAAGTGCTCGTTGGGCACACCGCGCCGGAGGGGTACGTAGTCGCCTCGGATTCCGGTTACGCCGCTGCTGTGAACATCGTACTCACGGACGAGTTGCGGGCCGAAGGCACGGCGCGTGAGATCGTCCGGCTGGTGCAAAACTTGCGTAAGTCGTCCGGCCTGGAGATATCGGACCGCATAGTGCTGGGCGTGACAGGGCCGGATGCCGTCGGCAAGGTACTCTCCGACTTCGAACCGTACGTCAAGCAGGAGACTCTCGCTGTTGAACTAAGTCGCCGGGACGTACCCAATCCCGATGGAAGCGCGGCCCACAATCTGGACGGGGAGGCCATCAACATCACCCTCTCCAGGCAGGCATAAGCGCCCCCAAACACCACCTCTACGGATAGTCGCCCGCCGGCGGATGTGGCGCGGCGCGTGCATAAGCCACTAAATAACCCAAAACCTCATCCCCTAATGCGCCATGCAGGGGTGTCTCTATTGGGCGACCGTGGAGTGGGGTGAGGAAGCGCACACACCGGCCATCAGTCGAATGATGGCTGTTTCCGCCGCAGGCCCGACAGTCCGAACTACCGAATGTCTGAGGCCCTCGGGTGTGTGACCGCTGAGAAGCCGGGTAGAGTGTCCAGCGCCCTGATGCGTTCGAGGTTTATCGACAACGATTCGTTGCGTTTCTTGTGGGCCATTGCCGCCTTGTAGAAAACGTACCGCGAGGTCAACTGGGCGCCCACCAGCAAAATGATCGAAGAAACGTACACCCACGCCATCAGGACGATCACCGCATTCACTGCGCCATAAATGTTCGTGGCAGTGTCGTAGTTCTGCAGGTAGAACACGAATCCCGCCTTGGCCGATTCGAACGCCACCGTCCCTGCAACGGCGGTTGGCCACACATCGCTGAAATTGAGTTTTGTGTTCGGCAGCCACCAATAGAGAATCGTAAATACCGAAAAGGACAGTATCGGCGGCACGACCACCGCCATACGCCGCCACAGGGCAGGGTCAGCTATCGGGGCGTCGGGCGCCAGTAGCGCGCTGATTTGCTGGAAGTAGCTCAGCGTCCCAGTCGTGAACACAGAACCCAAGAGCAGCATCGCCGCGCCGAACATCAGCGCGAAGTCCATCGCACGCTCCGTCAGAAACGGCCTTGTTCGCCGGATGCCCCAAATGTTGTTGATGCTCTTGCGGATGGACCCAAAAACCGCGGTCGACGTCCAGAACAGACCTACGGCAGCCAAGATCGTGACCAACGTGCGGTCGGCCGACAGCGATTCGATGACTTCAAGGATCGTGTCCCCACTTTCGGACAGGACGGGAATCTGCCGCTGCAAGCCCTCTATCAACTGCTCCTTGAATCCGCCGATGCCCACGACAATTCCGAACACCGTAATGAGCGCCAACATGAGCGGGAAGAGCGAAAAGAGCGAATAGAAAGATATCGCGGCCGCGCTGTACGGGCCGTTCTTGTCCAGGAACTCGTTGAAGTTGCTCGCGCAGAAGGCGATGAACTGCACAAAGTAGTGCTTGATGATTCGCATTTGGGCAGGCTAATTCGTCCGGACGAAAACTCTCAGGTGACCGGGGCAGGCCATTGTCCCACATTTGCACCGGTCAGCCGCAGCCGCCGATATTTCTAGCCAAGCTGGCCCGAGCGATAGGCGCCGATAAAGTTCATACAAAAGTCATCTTCGCCGCGCAGGAGGTCCAATGTCATTTTCATCGGCGGTGACTCCATGTCGAGTGCCATGACCCGCCTGACTTTCGTCTCGACCGGGTTGATGATCCCGCTGTCGACCCCATAGTCGAGCGCCAGGCGCAAAAACACCTCGTTGATCAACTTGCGCTTGGGAAGCCCAAATGACACGTTGCTAATGCCTCCGGACACGTGGATCTCTTCGCCAAAGATGCGCCGAACCTCCCGCATCGCCTCAAGGTAATGCAACCCGTATTCGCCGGATACCGAGATAGGGAACACGAGGCCGTCCACAAAGATATCGGACTTCTCGATGCCCCTCGACAGGGCGGCCTCGACGATCTCTCCAACGTTGCGCACGCGCTCATCGGCGTTGGACGGCATGCCATCGACACTGGCAGCGGTGAGCACCACGCGGGCATTGTGCTCGATTGCAAGATCGAGGGCGTCGAGCCGCTCAAGAGCTACGGAGTTGAGTAGCGGCCGGCCGGCCGAGCCATCATAGACTTCGAGTCCGGCGGCGATGATGTCGGAGTTCGAAGAATCGATGCTCAGGGGCACCGTCGAAATCCGTTGTGTCGTGCCCACAAGCCATCGCATGGAAGCGATCTGTTCATCGAGCTTGTAGGACGCCTCGTCCACGTTGAGATCAAGATAGTCGGCGCCGGCTCTAACTTGGCGCCGCACCTCTCGTCTTATGTATGAAACTCCCTGTTCCCGTTCGTCGGCATCCCCATGCACTCCCTTCCACACCGCAATCATGAAGTGCTTCAGATTGCCCTGCTCGTAGGGCTGCGTACGTGTGAAGTGCTCCGGAACGGTCAGGTGCCGCACGCCGCCGTTTTCGTCCTTGTACACAACCGCCTCGACGCCTCCGGGCAGCGTCGTGGCACGCGCGCCGTTGCGGCGCACCACGCGGGTGGTGTGGATGTTCTCGCCAATCGTAATGAACTGCTCTGGGGAGGTGACTGTTCTAGACATCATTAACTGGAGTTTCGGTCTGGGTGAATCGTCGCAGTTCGACTGCGAAGGACTTGGCGGGAGCGCAAACGCATAATTTTACGCAGGGAACGGCGTAACTGGGTGGTTTGCTGGATTCGCAGGCACGGTCACCTCGTGCTCGGCACGGCCATTCATCGACCGGGATCCTCGCCCGAGTCGGATGTACGCGTTCCGTGGTGGTCGCGGCCAAGAAACGTATTCGCCCAGGCCGACGTACCCCTGAGAGCCGAGTCCCGGAAGACTATGGGCCGCTCCAGCATACGTTTTTCCTGGTCGTGCGGCTTGAGGCGGTTGTACGCCCTGATCCAGATGCATTCCTTGTCCAGGACCTCGCACTTGCCTGCTCGAGTGCCGCCGCAAGGCCCGTTTCGTTGGTTCTTAACGCACTGTGATTCCGGGCAAAGGTACGCTATGTCCGGCAGTGAGCAGTCCCCGCAGTCCTGGCAGCCATAGATCGGTACCTTGGACGCCTGTTCGACGACGTGAGCCAGCCTTGAGACGCTGCCGGATTTTTCGACTATGGAGTAGAGGCCTTTGCCGACCTTGAAGCCGGCTGATCCGTTTTCGAATACCTGCGAGTGGACCAACCGCCCGAGTTGGTACGCCGGAGACTGGGTGAGCTTGCCCCGTAGTCGGGCCGTCTTTGATTTCGAGGCCAGGTAGTCCCGATTCACCTCGTCGCTGCTCAGGCCCTTGTTCTCGCCTTGTTCGAAGTAGTAAAACTCGTCCGGCTGGGGGAACGCGATCTTCGCCGCGAAGTCCTTCCAGTCGCCGGCGCCGAACGATCGTTCCATTTCGAGGATTCTGCGGAGTCTCGACAGCCGCAGGCGGCCCGAGATATACGCGCCGCGATAGCCCATTCCCCTCAACACCGCTATCTGCCTGGCGGCAAGTTCATCGAAGAATGATCGGCCGCGATCTTCCGACTTGGCCCGCGCCCTTGCAATGTCCCTGAGTTCGTCGCTAACCGCAACTCCCGGAATGCCCCATCGATTGAAAAACCCCGCGGCAGGACCCGACAGCACGAAAACCGAGCCCAAGAGCGGCACGCCAAAGCCGTTCATACTTGCGTAGCGCCGGAGTTCATCCAGCTTGCGGGAGTCATATCCGATCTGCGCAATTGCGAATCGGCCGCCGGTGCGAACCTTGAGGTCGAGCTTGAAATACTGCGTCATCAGCTCGCCCTCTGTCTTCTTGAACGGGTTGACCGCCGCGCCCGGGTAGAAACCGGTCGGATTGTGTCTTAACCCTTTTCTGGAGGACGGCCCGGCTTGCTTTGTCAGTCCCTGGTTCATCTGTCGGATCATCTCGAGCAGCCCCACCGAGTCGGTGTCAAACACGGGCGCCGCCTGGCCGCCGAGGCCCTGCGCCGGATAGTCGCCGCTCAGGGCCAGCACATTCGTCAACCCGGCGCTGCCCAGCGCCCACAATCTGCTTTCGAGGCCGTTGCGGTTGTAGTCCTTGCAAGAGACGTTGATTACAACTTCCATACCATGGTCAAGCAGGTTCTGGCCGAGTATTTCGGGCCGAAGGTGTGGATTTCCGCCGGGGTTGTCGGTAATGAAGCCAACATCGGCGTCGCCGCTCTCGGCGAGGCTGTGGGCCATGTCTTGAACGCGGCGGGAATCCTCCTCCATGGCCAGCCCGCGCGAAGTTTCGAGTTCCACCGTGATGAGGAACCGGTCCGTCTTCTCAAGAAGGTCGCGCAGGGTCATGTCGGAGGTTGCCAGGATGGGGTCGCCGTAAGCTTGAATAACGAGACTCGTCCAATTCAAAAGGTTAGCAGGCGTGGAGACGTTTAAACTGATGGCCCGGAATCCGGTGCGCTTCAGCCGGCGCCGGGCCGTTGTTGACATGAAATTGGCACATTTGGTCGTTTATCAGATTCAGGCGCTTGGCTAAGAACTTCCAGTTACGCCCTGGCGACACCGTCGCGCGCAGGCCGCGTTCTGCCCAGATTGCGCCCGTGCGCGTACAAGCTGAGACGCGAACCGTTTCAGTGCGCGGTCCCGCGTCTCCCATGCTGTTGGTGTACGGCTTTCTTGGGCTGGTAGTACTGGGAACAGCCCTGCTTGTCCTGCCCATTGCAAATGTGGAAGGCGGCGTTACGCCTTTTACCCAGGCGCTCTTCACTTGCGTCTCTGCGGTGACAGTAACCGGCCTAATCGTGGTCGACACCGCAGACGCGTGGACCGGTTTCGGGCAGGCCGTCATACTCGGGCTGGTCTTTGTCGGCGGCCTGGGATTCATGACGGGCGCCGCGTTCATAGTAGTGATCGCGGGCCAAAGGCTCTCCCTGTCGAACAGGCTGATCATCATGGAGGGCCTTGGCGGCGGTCAGCTCGGCGCGGTCACCCAGCTTGCGCGGAACATAGTAATAATCGCCGTAGCAATTCAGGTGGCCGGCGCCGTTGCGTTGTTCCTGCGTTGGTACGTCTTCGGTGAGTTATGGGATGGAATCCCCCTGCTCGACGCGATCTGGCACAGCGTCTTCCACAGCATCACCGCCTTCAACAATTCCGGAATCGAGGTGCTGCCGGATGAACGCCTTGGCGGAGGGTCTAGCCTCGTTCCGTTCAGATACGACGCGCCGGTCCTGGCGATCATGGGTTCGCTCATAGTTGTTGGCGGGCTTGGATACGTGGCCCTGCGCGATCTCGTCACGGTGCGGCGCTTCTCCAAGTTCCGGCTCGAGTCGAAAATGGTCCTGGTTGGAACCGTCGCGTTGATCCTCGTGGGTGTGGGCTCCTTCCTGTTGGGCGAATGGAGGAACATCGAACTCGAGGCCAACGAGGCCGTCGGTATCCGGATAAGCGATGCGTTTTTTCACTCAGTGAGTGCACGGACGGCGGGGTTTTCCACTATCGACTACAACCAGATTCACGGAAACAACGCGCTGCCCACCATGGTGCTGATGTTCATCGGCGGGGCTTCCGCTTCAACAGCCGGCGGTATCAAGATCACTACCTTCCTGGTGGTTATGTTCGCAATAGTGGCAAATGTCAGGGGGCGCTCCAACGTAGCGGCGTTCGGCCGCGAAATACCGCTTGTCAACGTACGCCGCGCCTTCGTAGTGACGCTGGCGGCAGTGTTCACCCTGTTTACATTCGCGTACCTGCTGATCGCGGTCCAAGATACACTGCCGTTCCGCGATGCCCTCTTCGAGGCAGTGTCGGCATTCGCCACGGTAGGCCTCTCCATGGGAATCACCAGCGAACTTAACGAACCCGCAAGAATAGTGATTGTCGTCGCCATGTTCCTCGGCCGCCTCGGACCAATAACCATGGCCCTCCTGATGACCGGCCAGGGAGCGCAGGAGCGTGTCCGGCTTGTCCGGGAGGGGGTTAGAATTGGCTGACCATTTGACCCCCCTTGAACGGATGGCGCGTCGCCCCAATCGCATGACATGACCACACAGGTAACTACGGCATGAAACAACAGGTGATGGTAATCGGACTGGGCCGGTTCGGGTCCAACGTAGCGCGCACCCTGTACCAACTCGGACACGACGTCATGGGGATCGACCTCGATGAAGATCTGGTCCAGCCCATGATGGGAGAGGTCACCTACGCGCTGAGGGGCGACGCCACCCAGGAGGCCGTGCTGCGAGAGATGGGAGTACAAAACTTCGACATAGCTATTGTCGCCATAGGTGCGAACGTCGAAGCGAGCATTATGGTGAGCGTGTTGCTGAAAACGTTGAACGTCCCGTACATCGCCGCCCGGGCACACAGTTTTCTGCACGGCAATACCCTGGAGCGGATCGGCTGCGACAGGGTCATCCATCCAGAGGAGGAGGGAGGCCGACGCCTGGCACACTCCCTGTTTAACCCGGACGTGCAGGAGTATCTGGAGGTCGGCAGCGCTTTCGGCATCAGCAGAATCACGGTCCCCGACCGGTTCAAAAGTATGACGATCGGCGAGGCCGGGTTTGCCGGGCCGCGGGACAAGTACGGCGTGAGCGTCGTAGTGTTGCGAAGGGGGGATGAGGTTATCTTAAGGCCCGATCCCAATGAAATGATGAAGCTGGGCGACACCCTGATTCTGGCCGGACCGGACGAATTGGTGCGGCGAATTACCGACTAACCATTCTCTCAAACCTGACCCATGGCAAATTCGATAGTAATGGCGCTGACGACCGGTGACGCGTCGGACCGCGCCGTGGTGGACTACGCTGCCAACATCGTGCGAATGGCACGCGGCCAGCTATTGGTGGTGTACGTAATCAAGATGGACAGGTCTTTGCCGGTCGATGCGGAGGTTCAAGAAGCGGTAGAAAAGGGCGAACAGGTTTTGCAGGAGGCCGAAAGGACCGCGCGGTTGCACAGGAATTCCTTCGACACGCAATTGCTTCAGGCGCGCGAAATTGGCCCCGCCGTAATCTACGAAGCTGCGATACGAGACATCGACACAGTCGTCATAGGAATGTCTTACCCCGGAGGGGCCGGCAGATTTTCGCTAGGCAACGACGTTAACTATGTGCTGGAACATTCCGCCAGCCGCGTTATCATCCTACGCGAACCGCCGCCAGTCGTAGCTCAGCCGGACGAATCGGCCAGCCTCGCCATAAGTGGCGCCCGTTCGTGACACGCCTTCACGACAGAAAAGACAGATCATGAACGTAATCATCGTAGGGGCAGGCAAGACGGGCGCGGGGATCGCAGCCTGGCTTGCGGACCACGGCCACACCGTATCCCTGATAGAGGCCGACCTGCCGCGCATTGAGGTTTTGAACACCCAGAAAATCGAGTCTGGTGCGATCAGGGTGGTGGAAGGGGACGGCGCCGACCCCGCCTGTCTCGAAATGGCCGGAATCCGAAACGCTGACGTTTTCATCGCAGTCACCGGCCGCGACACGTTAAACGGCCTGGCGGTCCAACGAGCAATGCACGAGTTCAACGTCCCCAGCATTTTCATGTGCGCACGAGACGAAGGCCTGAGAACCCTGTACGAGTCAATTGGCGTCAGGGCGATAAGTCCAACAAAACTGACTGTCGATAGAATCGTCGCTGGAATTCCGGCATGGTGAAGGGGTATAGGCGTTGTACATTGTGATCGCGGGAGGCGGCCGCACCGGCGAGTCCATAGCAGCCGCCCTGATCGCCGGAGGTCACGAGACCTTCGTCATCGACCGTGACCCTGCGCGGGTCGCTGCCATCCGCTCACGGCTCGGCAGCGTCGCGGCGGTCGGAGATGTCGCCTCAATGTCGTGCCTCAATGATGCCGGGATGTCGAGGGCGTCCATTGTGGTTGCAGCTACCGATTCCGACGAGGACAATCTCGCCGTCTGCCAACTCGCCAGGACAAACTTCGACGTCCCCAAGTCGATCGCCTTGGCGCACCGTCCGGAAAATGCCCGGCTCTTTGAAGTGTGCGGGGTCGACATCGTCGTGAGCAGCATCGATCTCATCGTATCCAGTGTAGCCTCCTCACTTCCTGCGCACCCCCTCGTCAATTTGATGCTGATACGGGATCGAGGGCTGGAGATCGTCGCCGTTACCATTCCGGCGGGCGCCGCGGCTACAGGAAAGCCCCTGCGCGATGTTGCAATACCCTACGGATCGAACATCGTACTTATCATTGGAGAGGCCGGCCCGCCTGAAACCCCGACGCCGGATACGGTCCTGGCGGGCGAAACACTGGCAATAGCGCTGTGCCCCGTCGATTCAACGACCAAGCTGTGGGAAGCGCTGACCGAGATGCGATAGATGAACAACCCCAAACGAGTCGCCTTCCTCGGTCCGGCTGGAGCGTTCGGCGAAGAGGCGGCGCACCGCTACGCGCCGGACGCGCAGCACGTCCCGTATCCATCTAACCAACACGTCGCCGGCGCCGTGGAAGACAGGGACGTAGACGAAGCGATTGTGCCGATCGAAAACAGCCTGTACGGATCGGTCGCTGACGTCCTCGATGTCCTCGTGGAGGCGAAACGGACCAAAATCCGCGGCGAACTGCTGCTGCCCGTCAGACATTGCCTGATCGTCCAGCCCGGCACGAAACCCGAAGACGTGGCAAAAGTGCTGTCGCACCCCCAGGCCCTCGGACAGTGCCGCAAGTACCTTGCCAGCCATTTCCCCCGCGCACTACAGGAGGGCACGGCCAGCACCGCCGGCGCTGTGGAGGCGGTCAGTCGGGGCGACAACACGAGCGCCGCCATCGCCTCCGGCAGGGCGGCAGGAATCTACGGCCTGGAGATCCTCCAGGAAGGTATCCAGGACAGCGACACAAACATCACGAGGTTCGCTGTCTTGGCAAATAAAGACCACCCCGCCACCGGTGACGACAAGACCTCCGTGGCGTTCGACTTTCACTCCGACGCTCCGGGGCTGGTCTACTCCGCGCTAAGGCCATTCGCCGAGCGGGATATCAACCTGACCAAGATTGAATCGAGGCCCACAGGCTCGGAGCTCGGCCGGTATATCTTCATCCTTGATTTTCAAGGCCACCGGACTGATCCGCACGTCGTTGAGACGTTAAACGAAATCAGGCCGCACATGGCCGTGCTCAAGGTGCTCGGCTCCTACCCGAGGGCGTACCTGAACGCCGCCGTGTGAGGCCGGGCGGGGATCAGAGTTCGTCGCGGTCCAGATCGAAATCGTCGAAGCTGCCGGCGCGTACCTGCGAAGCAGCCCGTCTGCCTTCAAGCGCGGCCGAGGACAGCCGTTCTTTCGTTGCCGCCGCCAGTTCCTCCGCCTTGTCTCGCCATTCATTTCCTCGTTCGGCCAGGAGGGCCCTGGTCTCTTCTCCCGACTTGGGCGCCAGCATCATTCCCGCAGCAAAACCGATGGCGCCCCCTATGAGCAACCCGATCAGCAGCCCGCCACCCTTGTTTTCGTTTTTATCTGCCATTTAATAACCTCCAAATACTTACCGAAGCCGTATCAATCACTCCGACTTCCGGTCTCGGCCCATTCCAAAAAACCATCCCACAAGGCGGGAAACGCCCGCCAAACCGAAACCCTCCTGGGTCACGCGGGTGAATTCCTGAAGGGTTTTTCCCAAAGACTCCAAACTCGATATCGCGGGATCCAGCCTGTCAAAGGCCTGCTCGGCTCGCGTCGCAAGCCTCGAGATCCGGCGATACAAGAGAATTGACAGAATCGAAAAGACACACAGCACGAAAAAGCCCAGAAGGCCCACGGCGATCACAATCACGTCGCGGATGAATCCGACGACTTCCGGCGCTTCGATTGCTGCGAGAAGGGTCATGTTAACCATCGGAAGAAATTGGGACTAAACGAGTGGAACGGTAATAATGATTTTACCAGCCATTTGCCGACCGGTCTATTTTTATAATGTATTTCCTTATTAAGGCAATACTGCATAATATGCTTACATGGTGAACAGTGACCCCGGTTGGCATTGTCTACAGTAGTTCGTCTCTCGACGATTGGTCGTGATCGACGTGATCGGTTTGCCGCAGTCCGGGCACGGCGTCCCGCCCTTGCCGTGGACCTTCAGAAAGTCCCGGACCTTCTTATGTATGTCGACGCCAACCCGGCGCCTCAGGACACCGACTGCCCGAGCCGGCGTCTCGTACACGGCGTCTCTCAGGCGCGCAAGTTGCGTCTCATCCAGGCGGCCTCGTTTGGTGAACGGGTAGATTTTGGCCTCGAACAGGATCTCATCGGCGTACGCATTGCCTATACCCGAAATGAACTTCCCGCGGGTCAGGATGCCCTTTATTTCACCGCGGAATGGCTTCAGTCGATCCTTGAATTCATCGAGACCCAGCCGGACATCCAGCACATCCAGTCCCTGCGCCTCCAGCCGTACGATTCCGGCCAGTTTCTCCGCTGGCGCGTAATAGATCTGGCCCATTCGTTTTTGATCGAAGTAACGCAGTTGCTTCCCGTCATCCAGCTCCAGTATGAGGACGGTGGACGCCATAACCCGCGTCGCCGGGGCGCAGTGCTGAAGGCCCCCGGTGAGCATAGGGCTGACAATCAACGAACGGTCGCCATCGAGATCGACCAGCAACAACTTGCCCTTGCGGCCGACGCCAACGACCTCTCTGCCGGCGATGTCCTCGGTGAATTCACCGTCGGCAAGATTGCGGATTACCAACGGTTTCCGCTCGGTGGCGTGAACGATCTGCCTTCCGACGATGTGAGGCTGCAAGTACTCCATGATTACTTGCAGGTCGGGCGCTTCCGGCATCTGCTTCTCCAGTGCAAGGGCTTCGAGCGCCCCACGAGGCCCGATCCCCTCTCCTACTTCACACGCCGGATGGCTTCAGGATGCGCGTCTCAACGTGATTGCCCGCGACGGGCGGACGGAAATGGGGTGGAAGACGTTGAAGACGCGGCGCGGCGCCGGTTATTCGAGGAAGTCTCTAAGGACCTTGCTGCGGGTCGGGTGCCTCAGCTTCCTGAGGGCCTTCGCCTCGATCTGCCGGATGCGCTCTCTCGTCACCCCGAACTCCTGCCCCACCTCTTCCAATGTGCGGCTTCTGCCGTCCTCGAGGCCGTAACGCAGCTTCAGCACACGCCGCTCCCGCAGGCTCAGCGTGGCGAGCACATCGCCCACCTGCTCCCTCAGGAGATGGTGGGATGCAGCATCGGCCGGCGCGAGGGCGTTCTTGTCTTCTATGAAATCTCCGAGATGGCTGTCCTGCTCCTCACCGATCGGTGTTTCCAGTGAAACCGGCTCTTGAGAAATCTTCAATATTTCTCGCACCTTGTCCGATGGCATATCCAGGTCACGGCCAATCTCTTCACTCGTCGGCTCCCGGCCGTACTCCTGGACGAGACGCCTGCTCACCCGCAGCAGCTTGTTGATGGTCTCCACCATGTGGACCGGTATGCGAATGGTCCGGGCCTGGTCCGCTATCGAGCGGGTGATTGCCTGCCTAATCCACCACGTGGCGTACGTACTGAACTTGTAGCCCTTTCGGTAGTCGAACTTCTCCACGGCGCGGATCAGCCCGATATTCCCTTCCTGGATAAGGTCGAGCAGCGACATGCCGCGGCCGATGTACTTTTTGGCCACCGAAACAACCAGTCGCAGGTTGGCCTCGGCGAGGTGGCGTTCCGACCTCAGGCCGTCGCCGCGAATTCGGGCATAGTGCGACCCGAACAGGAACTCATACACCGAAAGACGCTGGTCCATGCCTCTCTTGAATATGACGCTCTCGAGTTTGGAAAACTTGGGGTCCGCGGCCAGGGCATCCACAAGCTCGCGCGGCACCAGCGCCGAGACGATCGACAACTCCACCACCATCTGCTGAACGTCCGCGACCTCACAGTCGAAGGTGTCCGACAGGTAATTGAGCAATTCTTCGTTGTGAGGTCCGTCGATCAGCGTCCTGAGTTCCGGATTGACCAACAATGTGGACAGCCGCATGTCCGGCTGCAGCCCAAGGAACTTGCCAACCGCTTCAGCAACCCTGCGCTGCGGCAGGAGTGTCACGAGTACGTATTTGGTGGTCCGGCACGAAGTCGGCTTTGCGCCTTCTTCTTCCTCCAGGGCTTCCTGTATGAGATCAAGGCGCCTTTGAAGCTCCATGGCACGCGCCAGGACCCGTTCGTCCCGTGCGGTAAGCAGGGTCACCCGCCCGATTTCGCGAAGGTACATACGTACCGGATCGTCGGTGATCTCGGAGTCTTCGACCGCCGGGTCCCAGATCAACGTCGCTCTGCGTTCGGCGGAAGCGTTGGCGGAGCCCTGGTCCCATCCCTCGAGTTCGGACGCGCTCGACGGTGCAGAGGCCGACAGCAGTACGGAAGGGTTGGAGCCGTTGGAGGACTCGTCGTCGAATCCCGTACCAGTCTGTGTTATTCCCAGCCGCAACAATTGGGCCGTGTCAGCCAGATCGACAACGGTCTGTTCGTCTTCTTCGGTAGTGCGTGGGCGGCGTGGCATAAGCTCTATGGCCGACCTGTAAATACTTGTTTCAGTTTGACGTCCGCCTCGGCGGCTGTACGTCGCAACTGCTGCAACTCTTCTGCAGGAACATCCGGCGTCATCCGGGCGAACGCCTCCGTCTGCAAACGTTTCATGTATCGCAGGTGGCGTTCGTGGAGGCGGTGCACGGTTTGGGAGACGTCCTGAACTTTGAGCAGATGATCACCCGGCGGGAGCGGCTTCGATATCAGCCGATCAACTTGGGCCGCAAGATGATCGTCCATTGACGAATGAACCTCATCGAGTGTAAGCGCGGTTCGCCACATCGTAAAGATGGCCCGATTACCTGAATCGTGGAAATGGTCTTCCGGCACGCCGGTCGCATAGTCGCGCAATTCCTCATGGCTGAGCACCAGCGTGAGAAGGTTTTCCTCCAACCCGTTCTCGTTGGCCGCGTTGAGCGCGTTGCTCACCTGCGCCGGGTCGAGCCGTTCCTCGCGAGTTCGCCTCGCCGGCGCGGCACGTCTGTTTGTGCCCCGCGGCATCGGCCGTGGACCCTGCATCATGGACCGTAGCCGCTCCGCCGGTACGGTGAGCAGTTCACCCAGTTTGGTCAGGTAGCGGTCCTGTTCGAACGAGTTGTCAATAGCCAGTATCAAGGGCCGAACGTCTTCGACCAGCCCGGACTTGCCTTCGCCGGAAGAAAGATCGCGGCGATCTGAATAGGCGGTGATGAGATAGTCCAGCAACGGTTGGCCGTTTGTGATCGAAGTGCGCCATCCTTCGGGGTCAGTGCGAATAGCCTCGTCAGGGTCCTTGCCTGCCACGGAACGCGCCACATTCACCCCCACCCCATTCCTCGCGCTTCCCGGGCCGCGCCCTGCGTCGGATCGCCACGCCTCTTCCAGCCCGCGCAAGGTTGCTTCCTGCCCCGCTGCGTCGCTATCGAGACACATAGTAATGCCGGCCGTTAAACCGCGCGGCGGATTAGCCAGGAGTCTGCTCAGCTCCCCTAACTGGTGCGCCGTGACCGCCGTACCCATGCAGGCGACCACGTTTCTGAAACCGTTCTCGTGCGCGGTAATGGCATCCATATAGCCCTCGACCACGACCGCACGGCCAGATTGTCTGATTGTGTCCACCGCCCAATCGAGGCCATAGAGGGTTCTCGACTTGTCGAACAGTTCGGTGGCCTGGGTGTTCAGGTATTTGGGCTCCGATCCGTCAAGACTGCGCGCGCCGAACCCAACGATCCGACCCTGCGAGTCGTGAATCTCGAACGTGATCCGCCCGCGGAACATGTCTCCCCACTCGCCCTCGCGCCTACGCGTAAGCAGGCCCGCCCCAACCGCGGCGGTTGAAGACACGCCGCGCCCCTTTAGGTGGCCTCCCAGGGTTTCCATGCCGGACGGGGCCATTCCGAGACCCCGCCTTTCGGATATGTCCGCAGATATGCCGCGGGACTCCAGGTACCGCCGCGCCTCAGCGCCCTCCGGTCCTGCGAGCAGCGTTCTGAAGTAGCGCGCCGCGATGTCGTTCGCCTCGATCATCGAGTCGTTGCGCTTTGACCGACCCCTGTCGGCGAGGGTGTCGTGGTCCCTGATGTCTATTCCGTACCGTTCAGCGAGCCTGCGGAGCGCGTCGCCGAACGAATAATTTTCCTGCTTCATCAGGAACGTGATGGCGTCGCCGCCGGTCGAGCAGCCCCCAAAACAGTGCCATGTGCCAGAGTCCGGATAGACGACGAATGACGGCGTGCGTTCCGCATGAAACGGGCATCGCGCCTTTGGGATGCGCGACGACGTGTCAAGGTCGACGTAGTCCGAGACGACCTGGATGATATCGGCCCGTTGTTTAACTTCGTCCAGTAGCGTCATGGGAATCGATGCACGTGGATTTGGGGTGGCGGCAAACCCGTGTCGCCATCCTACCTGTATATACGCCCGAATGTCGGGGTTGGGAGGGGCATGTCGATGATCGGCAACAATGCGGAAGTTCGAGTTCACACCCTACCTTTAAACACCCCCTCGCTAATGCCGGGGCTCAGCAGTTCTGCCTGAGTGATCGCAAAGTTGTCTGTCATGCCGCAGAGGTAGTCCGCCGCCGCCTGTTCGTCGGAATCCGACAGTTTTCGAATCCAGGCCGGCGCCTTATGAATGTTCTCCTGGATATCCAGATAGAGAAGCTCGACGATTGACGCCGCCGCCCTTCCTTCCCTACCGGCGCTGATCGGAAGGTAGAAGTTTTCGAACATGAAGTCCCGCAAGCGGGTAACGACCACCGTCAGCTCGTCCGACAGGCGGATCCACGGCCGTTCCGTCGTTTCCGTCTCTCCGGTGGCGTCCCACGATGTGGTCACGACATCGTTGACGAGGGTGTTGACGCGCTGAGAATTCCGGTCTCCCAGGGCTTGAATCGCGTCCCGGGGCAGGTCATCCAGCGAAAGATGCCCGGCCCGGATTGCGTCGCCGATGTCGTGTGTGAGATAGGCCAGCGCATCGGCCAGGCGAACGATCTGGGCTTCGAGCGAAAGGCCAGCCACCGACTCGCGGTCCATGAATTCACCCTGCGGCTTGGAATGCCGCCGGATACCATCGATAACCTCTTCGGTCAGATTCAGCCCGCGGCCGTTCTTCTCGAACCGCTCCACGATCCGTACGGAGTGGCGCGAATGATGAAACCCGTCTGGGAGTAGGCGGTCCAGGACCGTCTCGCCTATGTGGCCGAATGGTGTGTGGCCGAGGTCGTGGCCCAGCGCGGTCGCCTCCACAAGGTCCTCATTCAGGTTGAGCGCCCTGGCAATCGTTCGGCCGATCTGAGAGACCTCGAGCGTGTGCGTCAGGCGGGTCGCGTAGTGGTCCCCAATCGGCGCAACAAAGACCTGGCTCTTGTGTTTCAGCCTCCGGAACGAGTTTGTGTGCAAGATCCTGTCGCGGTCGCGCTGAAACTCCGTTCGGAGGGGTGACTGGGGTTCCGTCCGGCGGCGGCCGCGGCACGATGCTGAGCGCACGGCCCACGGTGAGAGTCTCTCCTCCCGCTCTTCGAGTTTGAGTCGCACCAGGTGGCTTGGAATGACTTTGTTCCGGTCAAGGTCCATGTGGGAAGAATACGCGGCCGGTGACTAGCCGGGAATCGCGAACGAAGCGCTGAGCGTCAGACCATCTCGGCCCTGGCGGCCGCCAATCGCCGGCCGTCGAGGCCGCGCACATGGCTGGCGAACACAAACACGGCTAGCACTATCGCAATGAGAATCACCGCTCCAAGGCCGACGGCGACGCGTTCGTCGTACACCTCTGCAACCGCCCCACCGAGCAGCCCGCCGAGCGGTATGAGGCTGAACGTGATGCCGTGCATGCCCATCACGCGGCCCCGCAGATGGTCAGGGACTCGCAACTGCAGGACCGACATCGAAGTAATCATGTAAAACGAACTGAAAACACCGGCCACGAACAGGGTTCCCAGCGCCAGGCCGTATCCGGGGGCGAAGGCGAAGGCAATGACGGACAGACTGAACAGGAGACTGCCCGCCAACATGACCATTCCGGCGTGGCGGCCTCCCTGCAACTTGCCCACTACGAACGTGCCGAAGACGGCGCCAACTCCGACCATCGTGAACATCAACCCCAGCCCCTCGGAACCCACATCAAACCGCTTCGCGAAGAGCGGCATCAACTGCACGTGCTGCCATCCAAAAAAGTGGCTGGCGTAGGTGAGAGGAATGAGCACCGCGAACATCGGGTCCCTGGCGATGAACTTCACACCCTCCATCAGGTCGCTCATCACATGGCGGCGAGAGGCGGGTCTCTGCACTGGCGACTTGAGGGAAAGCAGGACCAACACCATTGCTCCAAACCCCGTCGCGCCGCCCATGAACACGGCGCCCGTCCCAAACAGCCGGATCAGCAGGCCCGCGATGGCTGGCGCAACCACCCTCGTCCCCTGCCACAACACTGAATTCAACGCCACCGCGCTCATGATGTACGCCCGCCCGATGAGCGCAGGAAAGAAGGCGTTCCGTGCAGGCCAGTCGAATCCGGAGACCAACCCCAACACCGCGCCGATGGCGATCACGTGCCATATGCGCACCGCCTCGGTAACCGTCAGTACGACCAGTACGGTCAGCAAAGCCGCCGACAGGATGGACGTGGCGATCAATAGCACCCGGCGGTTGACCCGGTCTGCCACCACGCCGCCGAACAGGTTGACCGCGATGGTGGGCAACGCCGTGGCGGCCCCGAGGTAACCGAGGTCGAGCGGCGAACCCCCAAGCTGGTTCACGATCATCCAGCCCTGCCCAATCATCACCAACTGGACCGCTCCAACGGCGGCTAGCGATCCAAGCCAGTAACGCCGGTAAGCAGGTTGCGACAACGCGCCCATCCGTCGAACGGGCGCATCAGTTTTCAGGGATTCAACAGGCGATACCAAAACCAACAACTTCCGGGCAAGTCAGCAAGTCCGCCAAACCCTACACGAACGAGACTGTACCCAACCGGGCCCGGCGTGGCCAGAAAACCCTTGCAACTCAGTCAGCAGACCGGAAGCTCCGTTCGTAATTGAAGATTCTGGTCTCAGCCGCGAGCCTCATCGGCCGCGTAACATTGGTAACTTGCAGAGCCAGACCCTGCCGCGAGATCAGAATGATCGGTTGTGCCCGGCAAGCAGGGCTCGCAGCGACGCACAGATGGTTAACGCCATGGACCAGATCACACTCAAGGACTACCGGTGTTTCCACGAGAAACAAACGGCCCGTTTGGCGCCGTTGACCCTGCTCGTGGGTGAGAACAGCACCGGCAAGACCTCCTTCCTGGCCATGATCCGGGCACTCTGGGATGCCGCCTACAGGGTTGGGGTACCGGACTTCAAGGAAGACCCCTATGATTTGGGCAGTTTTGACGAAATCGCTCATCACCGAGGGAGCAAAGGCGGCCGGGCGACGATCTTCGAATCAGGATTTAGCGACAAGTCTCGACCAGTACGAAGTCGTAGGCGAGCAACGACACAAAATGAGACTTATGATTTTAAAGTTACTTTTGGAAAACGGGGAACGACTCCTATCCCCGTTCGAAGACGCCAATCCGTTGGTGACACCTGGATTGAAGAGAGTTTCAAGGCAGGCCAATTCCAAGGGATCACAATTAGAACTCACAGAGGTAGTTGGAAGAATGACACACCAACAGATTTAATTCGCCGGTTTGATCTTGAACGAGATCGTATGATTCCGTTGAGTTATCGTTACTTGAGGTACGCACTTTCAGACGACGACCCATCAGCATATACAAACTTCATACCGTTACGTGGATCACCTGCGTTCAGTCCGGAGGATCTGGCGTCACTTGAAGTATTCGATTCACTCAGTGTTCGGCGTCGCGGGCAACGGCCATTTGCAAGCGCTCCCGTACGGTCAAAGCCACGCCGCACATATGACCCTTCACTAGCCAGCCCGGATCCAGAAGGCGATTATGTCCCCATGTATCTCGCCAACTTATTCACCGAAGGTGAGAAAACTTGGCTAAGCCTCAAGAATAGGCTCGAACATTTTGGGAAAGCTGCCGGCCTCTTTGACGAAATCACTATCAAACAGTTAGGCAAGAAAGGCAGCGAACCTTTTCAGGTGCAGGTAAGGAAGTTCGAAGGCAGGCGAAAAGGTCCTCTGCGTAATCTCATTGATGTGGGATACGGGGTCAGTCAGGTGTTGCCGGTGATCACAGAACTACTGCTCCTCGATAGGCGACGCCGGTTGGCGCCGCGCCTGTTCCTGTTGCAGCAGCCGGAAGTCCACCTTCACCCCAGTGCACAGGCCGCTCTGGGCACTCTGTTCTGTGAAGTCGCCAGTTCGGGCCAACAGCTAGTCGTCGAAACCCACAGCGACCACCTGCTCGACCGTGTTCGAATGGAAGTCCGCGACGGGACCACCGAATTGAAGCCCGACGATGTCTCGATCCTTTTCTTTGAACGCGATGGCCTGGAGGTCAACATTCATTCGCTGAGCATCGACGAAGATGGAAACATCGAAGGTCAACCTGACAATTACCGAAAATTCTTCATGGATGAAATCAGGCGGTCATTGGGACTCTGAGAGGTGTGTGCGATTATCGACGCAAACGTCGTCGCCGAAGTGTTTGGATCCTCCCGTCCTCCTGCTGGCGCAAAGTTCTTTGACTGGTTACACGACGGCAAAACAATCTTGGTGGTTGGTGGCCGCTTACTAAGGGAACTTAGTGATGCCTCCAACAATTTCTCACGATGGGCACAGGTAGTACAACATTCCAAGCACATGAGAATAGTTAACGACGCAAAAGTTAACGATAAAACAAAACAACTCTTGGCCGATCGCATTTGCAAATCTGACGACGAGCACATTATTGCATTGGCCCAGTTGGGCGGGGCCCGTCTGTTGTACTCCAACGACGGAAACCTGCAGCAGGACTTCCGCGACAAGCGTCTGGTCGACAACCCCCGGGGGCAAGTCTATTCAACGCGTGTAAACAAGGAGTTCACACCCACCCACCGGGGATTACTTGGACGCAGGGATCTTTGCGGCGTCCCGCAGTAAGCACCCCTACAGATCGATCCCCCACGGCCCTCGTAAACTCCCAAACCCCCGCGTCCTGTTGGTCTAAACGTCCCGCGTAAACCTGTATGGCCCGCTGGCGTTCTCGGCGAATTTGCCGCGGTTGGCCTCAGGAATCAGCGCGGCGATCCTGCGCATTATTTCGTTGGTCGCTGACATCAAAAGCCTGCGCGCTGGCGTGTCGTCATCCTGAACGATCCTGAATGGCGCGCCGATATTCAGCGTCAGCGTTCCGGTCGGCCTCAGAACCCCAACAATCCCCTGCAACTTGCTCGTTCCGGCAAGCCCAAACGGCACAATCGGCGCTCCGGTGATCGAGGCGAGATGCGCCACTCCGGGCTTCCCCGATTGCAGGATCTGATTTCGGCTGCGAGTCCCTTCCGGAAACAGGATGATCACCCGGCCTTCTACGGTCAACTGCGACTTCGCCCGATTCAATGCCCGCAAGTCCGCCCCCGTCCTGTCGAGCGGATGGACCCCGTAACCGGCAAGCAGGAACCGCATTATCGGATTCGAAAAAAGCTCTTTCTTGGCCATGAACAGCGGCGGCCTGTTGAGGGCTGACGCCACGATCGCCGGATCGATGTTTGCCAGGTGGTTCGAAACAACGATGAGCGGCCCGCGAGTAGGTATGTTCTCCCGTCCGACTACCTTGTAGTCCGCAAAGATACCCATCGAACCCTTGAAAATCACGTTGGCGATCGGGAATATCCACTGCCCCGTCATCGCGCCGCCTCGACGAGTTTCACCATTCTGTCTACTACCTTTTCCAGCGTCATGTCGTCTGTGTGCAATATGTGCGCATCCTCCGCTGGCCGCAGCGGGGATATCGGCCTCCCCGAGTCGATCCGGTCCCGCTCGCGCAACTCCGACAGCACCTCATCGTAACTGGGCGGGTTCGACGCCGCGATGTGCTCTTCGTGTCGACGGCGCGCCCGGGTTTCGGCAGACGCCGTCAGATATATCTTGACCTCCGCATCCGGCAGCACCACCGTGCCGATGTCTCTCCCGACCATGACCACGTCGCCGGTCTCTGCGAATCGTTGCTGCTCCGCTGCCAACTGTTCCCGCACCTCCGGGATGGCCGAAACGAATGAGACGCTCCGGTCGACCTCCGGCGAGCGGAGACTGCCGTCGACGTTTTGTCCATCCAACGTGATCGTCGCGGAACCCCCCGGACGGGCCGTCACCATGATTCGCGCGCGTCCTACCGCCGACACAACTGCGCGCTCGTCACTCGCCCCAATCGCGGCGAGCGTCGCAGCGCGGTACAACAGGCCGGTATCGAGAAATGAAAAAACCAGGCGACGCGCCAAAAGCGAACCGGCGGTGGACTTGCCGGAACTTACCGGACCGTCTATTGCGACCTTCAACAATCCACGTCCTGTTCAAACCTGAAATCTTATGACCCGTGACGCCCTGACGACCCGAAACGACTCGCCATGATCGCGCCGAATGCAGGCCCCTGCGTTGATATACTCGACTCGCACAGTCGCGGTCCGCCGCCGGACATCGACCGGAGTCTGCCAGAGATTACCGGCAAACGAGCGTACGGCCTTCCGTCGGAACGACCGGGTATCAGCGAATCCACCTTACAACCACTTACAGGCAGTCATAGTGACGCAAAAGTGGCCGCTACGATGAGTTCCAGATGAACGTATTCGATTGGATCGTGCTCGCAATTCTCGCGGTCACGCTGTTTTACGGGTACAAAACCGGCCTGGTGGACGGCGTGGTGACAGTCCTGGCCATCTACGCGTCTTTGCTCATTGGCGGTCAGTTTGCCGGCCACGTGTTGAGCCTACTGCCCCTGAGCGTCGAAAACGAGGCGTTATCAACTCCGCTCGGTTATGTGATCATCTTCGTCGCCGTTTTCATTGCCAGCCGGATTGTGTCCGGCGCCGCAAACGCCACTTTGGAGAAAATATCGGTGGTGGACTGGGCCAACACGGCGGGCGGCATCGTACTCGGAGTGGTTATGTGGGTGTTACTTGCCGGCGCCCTGATGACGGTGACGGCGCGCTACACGTACGTGTTCGAGGACCCCAACAAGGGCGGAAATCCCAGCCAACGGGCGGCGCGGGAAGTGGTCGTAAACGATGCGAGGAATAACCTCGACGACATGCTCACCGGATCCGCATTTATCCCCCTGCTCCTCGAATTCCAGAACGTTATGCCTGGCGGTATGCTAGGCATGGCGCCTGCGGACTTTGGCACTGCATTGGACATTCTGGATAAGAGGGCGTCGAATTAACGGCCCAACGCGCAAAATCTGAGACACTAACCAGGAACCAGGCTCTCGACGAAGCGTGATGCTCACACGATCCCCAGTCCTCGTCCTCAACCAGAACTATCAGCCGTTGAACGTCTGCGACGCCCGGCGCGCTGTGTCTCTCCTGGGTCGCGGCAAGGCCGAGACGATTGAAGAAGGGCCGTACTACCTGCGCAGCGCAACCAGGATTTTCCCGCTCCCGGAGGTCATACGGCTGATCTACATGGTGAAACGGCCAATTCACCGCCGGAAGCTGTCCCGTCGGGAGGTCTTCGTCAGGGACGGCTACCGCTGCCAGTACTGCCGTAAGTACACGCGCGATCTGACTCTCGACCACGTTGTGCCACGGTCACGCGGCGGATTGCACACGTGGGAAAACGTCGCCAGCGCGTGCAAACGATGTAACCACCGAAAGGCCGGACGCACCCCTCGGGAGGCGAACATGGCCCTCCGTTCCCGCCCTCGCGAGCCCGCGCCCAACCCATACGCCTTCTTCAACGCCCGCAGGATACTGACCACCTGGCGGCCATTCCTGCCTTGGGTCCAGGAGTTCCAGTTCACCGACGATCGCGGGCCGAACTCAAACGGCGTCGAGGTCGCTGCGGGAGACTAGGCGGACTACGCGCCCGGCCGGTCTCACCGCGCTGCCTTCCAGCAACTGGTCAGGTGCGACGGCCACTTCGGCCTCTACCGTAGACGCCTCGTCCGGCAACTCCACCTCGACCCGGTCTCCGGCGAGGATGTGGACCTCTTCCGCGTAGACGAACCGGACCGGCGAGTTACGTTTAATGCGTATGCCTGCGACCGCACGTCGCGGCGGTCTCACAATAGCGATGGCACACCCTCCCCGGCGACAGGCGCCCCAGGCTGCGGCACGGCAGACCCGTCCACGCCCGGCAGATCGAGCATCATGACCTCTAGCGCCAGCCTCGGCATCGCATTCGCCCTCAAGGCGTCGAGCGTGCGCTCGACGGCGTCCACCGCAGCGGACAGTTCGCCGGACTTGAGAGCATTGCCCACAGCCGACAATGACGGCAGCCAGTCGGCGTTCACTACGTGCTGTCCCAGCCCGTTCGCCGCAAACGCCACGTCCCGCCACCAGTCCAGCCACGTCTCGATCTCGGCTGTGCCGGCGGCCCGGTCCCGCGTAAACGTGGCCGACGCCTCGCGTGCGTAACGGAACCGCTCCTCGATATCGCCGGTAAGCACCGACAAGATCCGCTGGGCCGACTGGGTCCGCTTGTCCATCGCCGTCGGATCGTTCAACGCGTCTATGGCCCACCCCGGGCAGCCGCGAGCAATGCGGGAAAGCACGGCCGCGTCTTCGGGTTCTGCGCCGAATCGGTCTACCAGGGCACGCTCGATCTCCTCGCGTGGTACCAGTCGCAACTCGATGCGTTGGCAACGCGAGACGACTGTCGGCGGCAAGCTGTCGGGAGAAGCGGAAACCAACACGATCATCACTTCCTCGGCCGGCTCTTCGAGCGTCTTGAGAAGGCGATTCGCCGCCTCGGCTGACATCGCCTCGGCCTCATCGACAATAAACACTCTGCGCCGTCCTTCAAACGGTTTGAGCGACGCCTCCCGCTGCAATTCGGCGATGTGTTCGATCCGGATGTTCTTCCGGCTTCTCGGATTGCTTCCCTGGCCCGACTCGGACCTGCCGTCGGCGCTCGGCAACTCGGTATTTACGTCGATTACCCGGACGTCGGCGTGCAGGCCGCGGGTAATACGGTCACACGGCGCGCATCTGCCGCACGGGGGTTGGGGCGTCTCGCCAAACATGTCGGGCGACGGCGTGCAGTTCACGGCCCGCGCAATGTCGAGAGCGAGCGTCCGCTTGCCAACCTGCGCCGACCCGGTAATGAGGTAAGCATGACTGACGCGTCCCAGACTGATCGCGCCGCCGAGCAAACGCAGCGCGCCCGGATGGCCGAAGGTGTGCCATCCCCGTAGAGGCCGATCAGACAACGTACGTCGCCAACAGGTCCTCGTAGGACTCTCTTCGGCGCATCAGCCGGGCTTCGCCGTCGGCAACCATCACTATGGCGGGGCGCGGCGCCATGTTGTAGTTACTCGCCATCGGCACGCAATAAGCCCCCGACGCGGGAAGCGCTATCAGGTCGCCCGGCGCAAGGTCCGGCAACGGAACGTCCTTTGCCAGCAGGTCTCCCGACTCGCAGAACTTGCCCGCAATCGTCGCCGTTTGCGTGCATGCGGTTGCAGGATGCATGACCGGAGTTACCGTGTACGCCGCGTCGTACAACGCCGGCCGTATGTTGTCGCCCATGCCGCCATCCACGCTGATGTAGGTTCGAACACCGGGGATGTTCTTGATCCCGCCGATCCTGTACAGGGCCACACCCGCTCTGCCGACGATTGCCCGGCCCGGCTCTACCGTCAACGAGGGCACGTCCAGTCCATTCGCGTCGCAACCTTCCCGTATCGCCTGCGCGATCTCGGACGCGTAGTCCGCAATTGGAGGCGGAGGCGAGGCGCTTATGTAACCGATCGCGAAACCACCCCCCGGGTTGAACTGACGCATCTCAAGCCCGTACTTTTGCCGCATCTCCGCCGCAAACCGCAGCACATAGCGGACCGCTTGCGAATACGGTTCAAGTTCGAAAATCGGGGAACCCAGATGGAAGTGCAGGCCTTCCACGTCCAGGTTGCGCGCCGCAATCGCCTGTTCGACAGCCTTTTCAGCGTCCCCCGTCTCGATTGAAAAGCCAAATTTGGAATCGAGAATCCCGGTCGTCGTGAGCAGGTGGGTGTGCGGGTCCACGCTCGGCGACACGCGCAGCATTACCGGCTGCGCCAAGCCGCGCTCGCGCGCCACGTCGTCAAGCAATCCGATCTCGTAGAAGGAGTCGACGGTGACATGCCCAATGCCGTAGTCGAGGGCCTCTTCCAGCTCCGGCCGGGTCTTGTTGTTCCCGTGAAAGTTCAGCCGTTCGGCCGGAAACCCCGCTGCCCTCGCCACGGCCAACTCTCCACCTGTCACCACATCCATGCCGAGTCCCTCGGACTCAAGCAGCCTTGCCAAAATCGGCGTAGAAAAGGCCTTGGAGGAGTAGAAGACCGAAGCGCCGGGCATCTCCCGCCTGAACGAACCAACGAACTCGCGGCACATGTGCCGTATCGTCGCTTCGTCGTATACGTACAGCGGCGTGCCGAACTCCTCAGCGAGGCCGGACAAGCCGCACCCGCCGATCGAAATTTCACCGTCTGCATTAAGGGAGGCCGTGACCGGAAATAGTTCATGGCCGGGGAATTGGATTGACATATCGATTCGAGTATATCGGCCCGGCTAATCGCTGGGCGCAGCAGGTGGCGCTCTCCGGACACGGACGCAGCCGCGGCGGGAAAAAATGGGGCGGACGCCAAGGCCGTTCTCGCCCTTACAATACTCGCAGGCCCATTCAATAGGTCAGGCAGCGACTCTGCCGGGAAAGTGGACCAGGATAGATGCAAACCGAGCCAGAAAAAGTAAGGCTGACCTCCCTCGCCGGCTGCGCAGGGTGAGCCGGCAAGTTCAGCCAGTCTGAACTGGCGCAGGTCCTGCGCCATTTGCCGGTAAACAACCTCAACGATTCAAACGTTTTGGTCGGTTTCGAAACCGGAGACGACGCGGCCGTCTACCGGCTGTCGGACGAACTCGCCCTGGTCCAGACACTGGACTTCTTCCCACCCATTGTCGACGACCCGTTCGACTACGGCGCGATCGCGGCGGCGAACGCCCTCAGCGATGTCTATGCCGTGGGCGGACGGCCCATCAGCGCGCTCAACATAGCCGCATTTCCGAGGGAGCTGCCGCTGGAAATATTCGCCTCGGTGCTGGCAGGGGGCATGGAAAAGGCCACTGAGGCCGGATGTTCCATCGTCGGAGGACACACCGTGGACGACCGGGAGCCCAAGTACGGACTGGCCGTGACCGGCCTCGTCGAACCCGGTAAACAGGTAAGCAACGCTACCGCACAGGCCGGTGACTGTCTCGTGCTCACAAAGGCCATCGGCACAGGGGTGATCACAACCGCCCACAAGAACGACCTGGCTGACCCCGGCCCGTTGGCAGAGGCGGTCAAGTCCATGAAGACCCTCAACCGGGGAGCGTCCGAGGCCATGATCGCGGCCGGCGCCAACGCCGCCACGGACGTCACCGGGTTCGGCCTGCTGGGTCATCTCCACTCGATGATGAAGGCCAGCGGTACGGCAGCCCGCATCAGCAGATCGGCGATACCGGTGCTCCCCGGCGTCCTCGAACTACTTGAGAAAGACGTTGCGCCGGGCGGGACCCACCGCAACATTGAATCGCTTGAGGGTCACCTGGTATGGGATGACGGACTCCCCGAAAGGGACCGGCTGTTGTTATGCGACCCTCAAACATCGGGCGGGATGCTGATCTGCATTGCCGCGGCGAAGTGCGAACTTCTAATTAGTAACCTGGTCGAAAAGGAAACACCCTACGCAGCGGTTGTTGGGGAAGTGACTGACGGCGAACCGGGCAGCATCACTATTACGCCCTGACACGCGCCTACGTCGCCGCCTGCTCCCAGACCAGCCTCATTTCCTCTGGGGAAAGCTCGCTCAAGGTTCGAGGCTCGATAGCCTT
Source organism: Dehalococcoidia bacterium (assembly GCA_965262065.1). Classification (GTDB taxonomy): domain Bacteria; phylum Chloroflexota; class Dehalococcoidia; order Lucifugimonadales; family Lucifugimonadaceae. Next base: position 1,029,833 of record OZ253497.1, read on the forward strand.
TTCCGCCCTCATTATCCTGTTACGCAACTCGATTCCGTAACTTCGCAGCGCCGTCTCTGGATCGTGCCCCGTCTCCCCGACACGTCTCGTCACACCCATCAGATATCTCCCAACATCGGATTCAGAATCTAATTGCGCTTCGCCGTCATTAGACATTGGGGCCATTTCGTCAATTGGCACGCCCGCCTTCTCCGCCCTCCCCATGACCGCCGCGGCGTATGACAGCGCCGGCATCGAAACCGGCAGGCTCTCGACTATCGACCTGCGGCCCCTCTCCCGGCGTTTCAGATCCTCCCACTGCTCCACCACCTCGGAGGCGTCTTGCATACTTTCGCCATCGCCGAACACGTGCGGATGACGCCGGACCAACTTGTCGATCACGCCCGAAACGACGTCCGCCGCGTCAAACTCCCCGGCACGCGCAGCTATATCGATATGGAACGCCATGTGCGTAAGCAGGTCTCCGAGTTCCTCCGAAAGCTGCTCCGGTCCGCCACCTTCCATGGCTTCAAGCGCCTCGTACGTCTCCTCCAATAAATACGGCCTGAGCGATTCGTGCGTCTGCTCCGCGTCCCACGGGCACCCGCCGGGGTCGCGAAGCGTTGCAACAACGCGTAGCAGATCATCGAATGTCCTGCCCGTTGGAGGCTGGTAGACCTCATCCTCAGTGGTCATTAAGCGACTCCCGTAAGTACTCACCCGCCGCCGGGCGGTCGAATCTGAGTATCCTTGCAATCATGAATTCGTTTGGATTGAGCGCATTGCCGTCTGGGCGGGCAACGACAACGGCGGCCATGACACTATTCGCCCTCGCGTTGCCCATTTTCTTCGTCACCGCCAACGTGCGCCACATCGCCAACAGCGACTGGGTCTACGGCTACAACTGGTGGCGAAACGGCATCCCCGAGCGCTCCGGCTTCGACACTCCCGAACTCGACCGCGCGGCCAGCCAGATCATCGACTACTTCAACAACGACGAAGAGCTCCTGGACGTGCGCGTAAACTTCAGAGGAAGCGACGTTTCGTTGTACAACCACCGGGAAGTGTTGCACATGCGGGACGTGAAAGGGCTGATGACCGGAACGTTTGCGGTCAGCCTGTGGACGGGGGTGTTCCTGCTGGTTGCCGGAGTCGGCGGCGCTGTGTTGCTGGGACACCGCTTTTGGGGTCTGCTCTACAGGGCGGCCAGTTGGTCGGCCCTGGGTTCGCTTGTCCTCATCGGCATCCTGTGCGTCGCCGTGCTGATCGACTTCAACTTCGTGTTCACGAGGTTTCACTTCCTCAGTTTCGCCAACGACCTGTGGATGCTCGATCCTAGAACCGACAACCTGATCATCATGTTTCCGCAGCGCTTCTTTTTCGAGGCCACGTTGCTGATCGCCGTGATGACCGCCATCGAGTTCGCCGGCCTCGTCGTAGGCGCAAAACTCCTAAGCAATCGATACGGCGGGAGACGCTAGAGCTTGTTCACTCTCGAACGCACGATTCCCTCCCCCTCGATCCCAACCGCCAACGCGTCATTCCAACCGCCCCAATGTCATTCCGAGCGCCCATATGTCATTCCGAGCGAAGCCGAGGAATCTCAAATCCTCGTCCCAAGTTCAGTCAGTCGATGGGCAACGCGGCTTAACCCAAGGCCTTGGTACTTGTATGACGCCGCGTATGCCAACTGAGGGCTCAGATTTCTCGGCTTCGCTCGAAATGACAAGGAAACGACATCTTGAATGGCCGAATCACAACCTGGGCGGCTCGGCCGCGTGGTCTGGCGCGAACAGGCCTCAGACAAAACCGGTTGCCTCAGGACGGTAGAAAGTCAGAAATTGGGGTGACGGGCCTACGCTGTAACGCCACGACCCCGTCGGCCAATACTAGCCGCAGGCTCCGCCGCAGCATCCACCACCACCGCAACCGCCACCACCCATGCCAGCGACAGATCCCGACTCACCAGACCGGCCGGTCGTCGAAGCGGCGAATACCGACAGTATCCGAGTTGACGGCACACCACATGAAGGGCAGTCGGCCTTCGCGGTTGACATGTCCATGGGACGGAGAAGCTCAAACTCACGAGAGCATTCGGCGCAGCGGTATTCGTAGAGTGGCATAAGTTGCGTCCGTAGTTCGCTGGTGTGGTCGGAGTAGCCTGTCGGGTCAGGATCACGTTTCCTGGGAACCGGAATCCTCCCGCGTTCCTATGGTATCGGGCGCGGCGAGCCACGCGTCAACGATCTCCGGTATCTCGCTGATGTCATCGGCAAAGTAGTCCGGCTGGACCGTGAGGCCCGAGCGGTTCGGACCCGTCAACCAGGCCGTCTTCATACCCACGCCCGCCGCTCCGGCGACGTCCGCCGCTGGATTGTCGCCAACGTGAAGGGTGCGGGACGGCACAACCCCAAGGCCGTCGAGTGTGTGGCGGAATATCTCCGGGCACGGTTTCGCCATCGCCAGTTCGTTCGACAGCGACACCACTTCGAAAAAGCCGTCTATTCCCTTCGCCTTAAACATCCGCCCGTACGCCCTGCTGGACGAGTTGCCAGTGTTGGAGATGATGCCCAGCTTCACCGGCTTGCTAGACAGCTCCTGAACGGCCTTCAGTGCCCCGGGCATCAGAAACGGCGGCGCTTCGTCAAGCGATTCGTCGATGACTTCCCACACCCTCTCGATGCCTGCCGGGCCAAGCCGGCCTGGCAATCCCTCGTCGAGCATGGACAGCGTCTGCACGATCCGGTCTCCGAAGTACATGTCGAGACCGAGTTCGTGATCGGAATTGATCGTTTCGGAAATTACGTCGAACACGTCGATCATCCGGGACCGGTCGAAGAATTCGCCGTGTTCGGCGAGCACCGCCAACGTGCCGTCTGCGCGAAGCAGCCGGCGGTTTGTGGAGTATGCGCCGCCGTTTGGCTCCGAGATCAGGGTCAGCCACAGGTCCAGCGTTACCGCCCAGGTTGCTTCAGACATATTTCCAAGTTAACAAGCCAACGGCAGAGGGGCAAACGTCCATCCACCGCGCATGTCGGAGCGTTACCAGTTGGCTGGCTTGGTGATTGTGCCGAACCGGTCCGTCAAAGTGTCGGGGAACTGACTCCGTCTCAGGTGGCTCTTCCAGAGTCGTTTGACGTAGGTCGCAGAATTGGACAGGTCTCTGGGGCTCGTGTTCCTTTGGTCGGGGTTGACCAGCGTGACACGAAGACCCAGGCCGTCCCTCACGTACTTCATGGCGCCGGCAAAGTCCGCATCGTTGGACACGACGACCGCTTGTTCGTACTCCCCGTTGAAGCCATCGACCAGTAGCCGGGTTGCCAGATTCACGTCCGACCCCTTCTCCTCCGAGTCCCTTACCAGGACATAGGCTGGGCGCCCCGGCACAGGCTCTGCCAGGGGACGGCGTTTGACGCCGGATCGAAAGACGCCATAGAAGGTCTTGAAGCCGGTCAACGTCGCCAGCGCTCTCAGGTACGCCTGCTGCCGTTGGCGTTGAGCAGGATTGCCGGGGCGCGTATCGAGCCGGGCGGTGAAGTAGCAGACCCGGTTGATGGCGTCTTGAGGAAAGAGGGTCTTGGCCAGTTTCCGCAGGTCCAGCCACCTGAACGGCGTGTCCTTCAGGGCGCGGTAGTAGAGATTAAAGCCGTCGATGTACAGGTTGGTGATCAACTTCCATTACAAAGACAGAGACCGCCCCGAAGGACGGTCTCGACCCTACCGTCGAATCGATAGGGGTGGTATGTAAACATTACCACGCGCGGCGACGGCTCTCAACGGGTTGTTAGGAACACGGGGCTGTCGCCGGAATTTGAATCGTTGGTCATCAATCCCTACTCCCTCACAAAGACAGAGACCGCCTTGGAAGGCGGTCTCGACCCTACCGCCGAAGAGATAGGGGTGGTACGCAAACCCTATCACGTGCGCCAAGGACCAAAAACGGGTTGAATTAGGCGGTACGAGTGGCTCCTGGCGCCAAGTTGCATCTTAACGAGGAGTGTGCCTGCATCACGCCCGGTTACTTGGTAAGGGCATAGCAGTAATAATCTCGCGGCTCTGGACTGATGTTGGGATGTACGCCCCAACGCCTGAGCACACCCTCTCGGACCATGCCCAGCTTCTCCAGAACTCTCACCGATGCGGCGTTGTCAACGTCACACACGGTCCAGATTCGAAAAACTCGCCGCTGATTCAGCGCCCAGTCCACGAGTGCCCGTGCCCCTTCAGTCGCGTATCCCTGGCCCCATTCGGATCGGGCCAGGTGATAACCAAAGCCGATCTTGTAGTACTGTCTTTCCTCTTCAGTACTGAGGAAGTCCCCCTCTCTGGCAGAGTGGATGCCCATCGACATGAGACCCATGAGCCTGCGATCTTCCTTGCTCTCGACAATCCAGGCATGTGTCCCACCACGCTCTATCGCATTCAACAGGTGGGAGAGAAATGTCTGGGACTCTTCGACATCCTTATGCGGACGCCAGGGGAGGTATCGGGCCACGTCGGGGTCGCTGGCGTAACGTGCATAAATGGCGGGTGCATCTGTCATTCGAGGTATACGCAGACGTAAACGTGGGGTTTCAAATATGTCGGGTGGACAAAGTGTGGGTGAATTCATTGCATAACTCGTTGCCTGTAGTTAGGAGGGCCGACATTTGGACTTCACTCCCAAAATAGGGCCATGTCAAGATGGGAACGGATTCCGGCTCACACCCGCTCATGAACATGCACGCTAAGACTCCCGAAGCCCCACTTTCTTAATACGGGCCGGGGGGTTTTTGATTGGACCACGTCTGTCTAATACGAGGCTAGCCAAATTTCGCCTGAAGCGGATCTGTCGTCCTTCGTCCCGGACCCCGTCGTCTCGGCGCCACCCCGTGGCTTCGTAGAAGGCGATACCCCGCTCGTAGCCTTCCACCGTCCACACTATTGCCTCGCGGTATCCGTCCGAGACCAGGTATTGGAGAGCGAGTGACATCAATGCCCTTCCGATTCCAGTGCGCCAATGCGGCGTATCGACGGCGATGGTATCGAGTTCACCGAGTTGGGGGTCTACCGGGTCCCGGCTGGGGCCGATGCTGACGACTCCGACGATCGAACCCATACGCTCGGCAACCCACCAACGGTGCGGGACGGGACGGGCAAGGTCATGACTCCAGCGTTCGACAAGGTCCGGCGTCACCGTTCTGTCGGCCCGCGACAGTAATTCGCCATAACCGGCATTCCACGAATCGATGTATATCCACGTTACCTCGTCGACGTCAGCGGGCGTAGCCGACCGGATTGTTAGCGGTTTCGACTGCGTCATCGTCTCGTCACCGGGTTTGACCGTCGCTGTATTAGTAACCGGGTTGTCCCTACCATGTCTCATGGCGTAGGCAAAGTACGCGTCATTGGTCACAGTAGCCGCTTGCCCCGTGAACGTGATCCAGTTCGCAAGGGAATATGCAAAGCCGCCGAGCAGAATTTCCGCCCGTGGTAAGATGGACATTGAAGAGGCCGAGCCGGGGGTACTCGTACCCTAAGCTACTCGTAGCGACTGGCTTGGTCTCTCTCATTGTCATGGCTGCGGGAGTCTGGGGAATCGGTCCTCGTCGGGCCACAGGACGATGCCACTGCCTCTCAGACGGTCGGGGTAACCCCCGAAGCTGCGCGCCACCTGTCCCAGCCTGTCAAACCCCTCGCGCTTTCCTTCCGCTCGTCATTTTCCTAAGGAATCCCGAATACTTCTGAGTCAGGGAAGAAGTCGGTCCATGCAAACCAGAACACGTTCACGGCGTGGACCCGCCTCAGGGCGTTACCCGCCAACTCGCCGTCGAGCGCCTGTCCGGTGAACGGGACCCATTTCGTGCCCGTCTGGTCATCGACGAGGTATACGCCATCATCCGTTTCAGACAACTCAAACGTTAGTTCCTGCCCGTCGAGCGTGCGGTCGAACGCCAGCGCCGTTGCCGTTATGGGATCGAAGTAGACGAGCACCGGCTGGTCCGCCACAAAGTCGTTGACTAGCCCTGACTCCACGAGGACCGTGTGCGGGAACGCCTTTGGCTGGCTATCGAAACCGGCGCCTAGAACAAGCTCCTTGGTCGGTAGGCGATCATCCACGTGCATTTCGCCGATGACACCGGCGCTTCTGTCCCGGTAGTAGCCGGTATACGGATCGCTCGAGCCGGAAAAACCCTTGTTGAGCGCCAGCGTGTCCGGATAAGTCTCGACCCACTTACCCCACGGGGTGAGGGTGACGGGCACGTTCTCCAGCTTTGTACCTTTGAGCGGACCGGATATGGCCTGCGAAAGAAAGTGGCTCCACAGCGTGCCGGTCTCGCGGTCGAACATGACGAGCGCGTTCATGATGAGCTTGCCGGACACCCCGAAGTCGAGAACCTGGCCGTTCACCTCTCTGGAGTACCCGACTCCAGTAAAGCAGAGAGGTCACCACGTGACCGCAATCGGCTTCCCTCCCACAACGTCGTTCACGATTTCATGTCTGCTAAGTAACGGCACGGAGTATGCCCGGGCGTCGCCGTCGATATCGATGCCGAGCACAAGTTCGTCCGGACCGTATTCATCCCCCGCCTCTTCGGCTGAAACGAACGAAGGATTGGAGATCGACGGAATGGCGTCGGGCGGCAAGAGCGTTACTATCTCGTATTCCCGTTCCGGCGTCGGTACAGGTGTCGGAGGCGGCGTGCTGGTAGCGATTGGGTTCGCCGTTTTCCTCTGCGGTCTCGGTATTGCCGTTGCCGTTTCTGGTCGCGGCGTGTGCTCCACACTGTTGTTCTGCGGCGCGGCCTTTGCGGTCGGCCCAGTCGCCGGCGTTTTCAGCTCCGGGCTTGCCGATATGGTTTCCGTTTGCGGCGTGGACGTATCAGGCAACGGAGTCTCCGGCGCGGTCGGCGCAGCCGCCGGTGTTTTCGTTTCCGGGCTTGCCGATGCCGTTTCCGTTTGCGGCGTGGACGTATCAGGCAACGGAGTCCCCTGCGCGATCGTAGGAGTGCTCGCAGCAACGACAGGCGACGGTGTGTCAGTCGCCCTGGCAGTCTGACCTGGCTCCGCGGTTTGTCCGCATCCCAGCGCCAGGACGATGACCACAATGGCGGCCACTACTAGCGCTACGGTCAGTATGCCGCCTATCGCCGTCGATACGGCCGCCTTCAGCACCAGTGCAACCATGCCCACCGCGGCTAACACGAAGGAGACCGTCAATTTGACGACGCCGGACGCTATGGAGGTGATTGCCTTCAAAGTCTTCAGATCTTTGGGCAGCAACGCGCCTTCGCGTTATGCCCCTACATTGATTTGATGTAATTAGTCCCGCCGAGATGCTCTGCTCCGATGCTACTATTCAGTCCCGTGCGCTGAAACGGTACCTCGGGGCCATTCCGCCATTTCAAACCACTGTACGAGGTGTAAGCCATCCATCTTTCAAGGCTCGCCCTTGCGGGATTCCGCAACTACACCTCCGCCGAACTGGCGCTGGAACCCGGCCTGAGCGTCTTCGAAGGCGAAAACGGTCACGGCAAGAGCAACCTGCTCGAGGCCGCGTACCTACTCGCAATCGCAAAGTCGCCCAGGGCGTCGAACGACCGCGAACTCGTCAATTGGGACGTCGCTCAATCAGGCGGCCACGTCCAGGTGCTCGGAGTGGCCCGACAGCACGACTTGACTGTCCAGGCCCAGCTGGACATAGAGGCGCCCCCGCCCTCCCCGCTAGGCCCAACATCGTTCCAGAAGTCGCTCAGGGTAAACGGCATAGTACGCACCGCCGCCGAATTTGTGGGCGCCATCAACATAGTCTTCTTCCAGGCCGACGACCTTGAACTCGTTACAGGCCCCCCGTCTGTCCGGCGGCGGTATCTGGACATCCTCATTTCTCAATCCGACGCGGCCTACCTCAAGAACCAGCAGCGGTACTCCCGGGTCGTAATGCAAAGGAATCAGCTTCTGCGACGCATCCGGGAAGGCCAGGCAAATATGGACGAACTGGAATTCTGGGACAGTCGTCTGGCCCACGAGGGGGCTGCCATCGTCGAGCGGCGGCAGAAGGCGGTCAATGATCTCGTAACGCACGCAACCCCGGTCCACGAAAACCTGAGTTCAGGCGGCGTTCTGAGCCTCGAATACCGGCCGCGGGTGTCGGGCGCCGCCAGGGATTCGCGTGCCGGGAGCGATTTCGGAACTGCATCCATCGCCGACAACATTCTCAACGCCCTGCGGTTAGTGCGGGCGAGAGAGGTTGCGCAGGGGGTTACTGTAATCGGACCGCACCGCGACGACCTCGACGTCGCACTCGATGGTCAACCCGCCGGCGCGTTCGCCTCACGCGGTCAGGCCCGCTCGATCGCCCTCGCCCTCAAACTCGCCGAGGCGGCTGTCGTCACCGAGTCGGCAGGTAGAAAACCTATACTGGCGCTGGACGACGTGTTGTCCGAATTCGACGCCACCCGGAGGAGACTGGTCCTCGAAGGGGTGTGCGGTTACGATCAGGTCCTGCTGACAACGGCCGATTTCAGTCTCATAGGCGACAAGTACCTGGCAAACGCAAATAGTTTTGCAGTGCGCGACGGCGCCGTTTCACGACATGCAGCTTGAACAGATGAACGATCAGGCCGGGATAGGCCAAACATCGCAGCTCGCCGAATCGATCGACCGGGCCGCCGAGATGATCGTCGATAGCGACTACGCCGTGGCGATGACCGGCGCCGGCATGTCGGTGGAAAGCGGCATACCGCCGTTTCGGGGCGCAGGCGGCCTGTGGACCCGCTACGGGACCCCTCCCATGGACGGTTACAGCCGGTTCAAGGCGGACCCGCAGGGATATTGGCATCGGGAGATGAACCGCGAGATCGACGCACACATACTGGAATTACGGAACGCGCTGGCCGCCGCAAAACCGCACGAAGGCCATCGGGCGCTCGCCAGGATGGTCAGGGACGGCGCGTTGAAGACCGTAATTACACAGAACATCGACGGCCTCGATGAACGCGCCGGGATCACCGACCTCATTGAGATCCACGGAAACCGCAGCCGTCTGCGCTGCACGACGTGCGGCGCAAGGAAACGGCTCGGCGGATTCGTGTTGGACGGCCCGCCCGCGCCGTGCGGCGCCTGCGGAGGCCCGGTCAAGTACGACACGGTGATGTTCGGGGAGCCCGTACCCGAAGACACGATGAGCGCGGCGCGCAGACAGACCGGCATGACCGACTGCATGGTTGCCATCGGCACGTCGGCCACGGTAAGGCCCGCAAGCGGCCTGCTTTGGATCGCGAAGGCCAATGGCGCCCGCATCATCGAGATAAATCCCAATGAAACGAAGCTGACCTCAATCGTCGACCTAGCGGTCCGCGGCAAGGCGAGCATTGCCGTACCCATGCTCGCCCGAGCCGTCTCCCGGCTCATGGGTTCGCAACAAGCCGGTCAGGAGCGGGATTTACCAGCGGCGGCGGCGCGGTTAGGATGACGACAGCCCACTCACAGTAGACCGGAAACACTAGGCGGCCGCGGCCGCCGGGGAACAGGAAAATGACCGATTCGCTTCAGGCCGATCTTGACCGCTACATAGCAAGCAACCAGCAGTCCCTGGGCCTGCACGAGCGCGCCGCCAAGGTCATGCCGGGGGGCGACTCCCGCAACTCTATTTGGTGGCCTCCGTTCCCCGTCTACGTGGCCAGGGGCGACGGATCGAGGTTGTACGACGTCGACGGCAATGAGCGCGTCGACATGGTCAACAACATGACGACCCTCATACTCGGCCATCGTCACCCTTCGGTCGTCAAGGCCATGCGGGACCAACTCGACAACGGCGTATCGTTCCCCGCGCCAAGCCCGCCGGTCATCGAATGGGCCGAAATCATGGTCGACCGCGTTCCCTCGGTAGACAAGGTCCGGTTCGTCAACTCCGGCACCGAAGCGACTCTCAACGCCATCAGGGCGGCCAGGGCGTTCACCGGCAACGACGTAATCGCAAAGTGCGAGGGCGCGTACCACGGTAACCACGACGCCGTCTCGATCAGCGTTCAGCCGCCGCTCGAAAGCGCAGGCGACGCACTCAGCCCCGACCCGGTAATCGGCTTCGAGGGCATCCCGTCCCGGATCGTGGATGACATCGTCATCATGCCGTATAACGACTTGCCCGCGTGCGAAAAGATCATCCGCGCGAATGCCGACAGGCTTGCGGCGGTCATCGTCGAGCCGGTCAACGGTCAGAGCGGCTTCATCCCCGCCGAGCCGGAATTCCTGGCCGGACTCAGGGCACTGACTTCCGAACTCGGCATCATCCTGATTTTCGACGAGGTGATCACGTTCCGGCTCTCGCGCGGCGGCGCGCAGGAGTACTACGGCGTGACCCCGGACATGACGGCGTTCGGAAAGATCATCGGAGGCGGCATGCCGGTAGGAGCGTTCGGAGGCCGGGAAGACCTGATGTCGCTCTACGACCCCAGCAACGGGAGTCCCCGCGTCCAGCACGCCGGCACGTTCAACGGAAACCCGATGACCGCCGCCGCCGGTATCAGCACGCTCAACGAACTCACGCCCGACGCCTACAAGGAGCTCGACGAGAAGGGTGAGTACGTCAGAGACAAGTTGAGCAAGCTCGCTGCACAGGTCGAAGCCCCGATCGGCGTGACCGGAATCGGCTCCCTGTTTGGGATTCAGTTCACCACAACGCCCGTCACCAACTACAGGACCTTCACGACCAACGACCAAGATTTCGCCCGCACCATGTTCATGGGCCTGCTAAATGAGGGTTACGTCGTATCGAAGAGTTGCGCCGGCAACGTCTCGACCGTTCACGAACCCGCGGAACTCGACGGATTCGTCGGCGCCGTCGGCCGCGTGCTCGAACGGGCCGGATACGGCTAAGAAAATGTCAAAAGAGGTACTGCTGAAGCGCTAATGTCTGTCAGTCTCATAAACGCCTGTCATTCTTGTAGGTGTCTGTCATTCTGAGCCAAGCCGAAGAATCTAACGTCTGCCAGTCAGAAAGGTCCGCCCCTCTTACCCAGACCCTTCGACTTCGCTCAGGGTGACATTGGGGGCAGCTTTCGCATCGCGTTGCCTTGCGCAAAGGCATCCCGCAAGCAGTAAGGGACTATTGGACACCCTCTAAGACTCTCCGTTCAAAACAGGAGGGGACGCGCCGGCGTAACGGGACCCCACTCAGGAAGGGTCCTGACCCAAAGGAAAAATGGACACAATCTCATTCATCACGGACAGCCTCGATCAGGTGAACGTGCGACTGCTGGCAACGTGCGGCGGTCTGACGCAGGAGCAGGTCGTTTGGCGTCCCGCGGCATACGCCAACAACATCGGCTTCATCCTGTGGCACGTCGCCAGGGGTGAAGACCGAATGATCACCCAGTTGAGTGGCGGCAGCACCGACTTGTGGGAGTCGCAAGGTTGGTACGAGCGATTCGGTCAGCCCGTCGAGATGCCCGACCCCGGCGACAGGATGGGCCTGCGAAGTCTCGCCATCCCGGCCATCGACACCCTCACCGGCTACCTGAAGGCCGCGCACCAAAAAACGAGCGGCTACCTCGCGACCCTGTCGGACGACCGGCTAGCCGAAATCCCTGAGGCCTATCCCCTGGGTGTAACGGTGAGCCAGGCTCTCCGCCACCTGATCACCCACAAGAACAACCACCACGGCCAGATCGACTTCCTCCGCGGCCTGCAAGACCCAAATTGGGACCTGCCGGCCGGCACCGGCATGACCCTGCCGACCGCATAGTCACGCGGCCCATTACCCCTTGGCCAATAAGGGCGCAACTTGCGCGCGCCACCAGCGCGGCGCGGTCAGCCAGTCATCACTCCGCGATCTCGAAGATGTCTGTCGTGTGAGTTTCTGCCAGCAACGGGTAAATCTCCCCGAACACGCTTGTAATTCCGGGCGTTCGGCGCACCACGCTGCGGGACGCCTCGTAGGCGGCGATATCCTGCCAGACCTGCTCCGTCTGCAGGGCCCCGTGCATGCCGTGCCAGCCCCGCAAGACGGTCGGCCGCTCGAACCCGGCCCCGGCCATGGCGTCGGACGCCTGCTTCACGAGCGTCAACAACTGGCCGCCCTTGCCGGGCAGCGGCAAGTATGTACGTCTCACGATGATCATATATTCGTCCTTTTTGCTCTCTCGCTTACAGGCCGAAGGCTACTTCCCTGGCATGTCAAAGCGGGTATTTATCATTGTGGCGGGTTTGAAGAGGGTGTTTCACTAACTCGAATCCTACGGGGATCCCCGCCTCTAGATTCCCGTTTTCACGGGAATGACGGGATTTACGGCCGTATTACGTATTGATAGAAGGGTTGATGTCGTAAATCGTCGCGCCATGTGCGGCGCGATTCTTGAGAGGAGACTTTTGAAACAGGCTCTTGAAACCCGCCTCCGGCCTCGCCAATTGGCAGGATTGCTGTCGTCCTCGGACAATTTACTGGGAATGTCCATGATATGTGTGCGTATCTCGTCCAATTCACACTCATCGCCCATCACCTTGCGGGCGACGGCTCGGTGGTCGTTTAAGCGAGAAGGGACGTAGGTCCACTCGAATCCCGGCTCACGCAACGGCGATTATCACGACTCCCGCTACGACCGCAGCCGTCGCCATCGCCTTGAGGGCCATGTCCGACCGTGTCATCTCCTCATCCGGGAGCAGCCTCTTGGCCAACAGGCCGATGCCGATGGTGATGGCGAGGACGAAAACAGGGCGGGAGGCCACAACGCCGCTCACCAGCGAGATCGGACCGACGGCGATAGCCCAAAGTAGTAGGAGATTGCCCACGAAAGGCGCAACGGCGTCGTTCAATGTGATCGCTCCGGCCCTGAGGGGCGATCTCATGTAGCGCGCCAGTGCGACGAAGGAGCGCGGCCTCGCGAACGGCACGAACATAGCCGTAAACAGGCCCAGTCCGCGAAACGCCATCAGACTCCAGATCGATTGATCTGCCGATCCCTCCTTCAGCAGCAGCTGGCCCATGCCGATCAGGAACGCGCCCAGGAGAATCACCAGGAACGTGGGCCGGATGCCAAATCCGATACCCAGATCGCTGCTTCGCATCGATATCGCGATTGCGCCGAATACGACCAATGCAATGGCGAGCCATTGCGCCCAGCCAAGCGACTCGCCGAGAAAGAATACCGCCATGATGGCCACGAATATGGGAGACGTGTGCCAGACCGGGGCTACTCTCGACACCTGCTCTCGAGTGAGCCCCCAGAACATGAGCGTGAGTCCCGCTCCCCAAAAAGCGCCGCCGCCAAATCCCGCCAGGGCTGCGTATAGCGGCACACCACGCGGCGGGTCGAACGCAAATATGAACAGCGAGATGATGGCCTGATTCGCGCCGGTGAAGATATAGAAAGCCGGCAGACGAATCCCCAGGCGGGTCAGGATCAGCTTGTCGCCTACCGTCACGCCCGCATAGATGATCGTGCTGGCCAGCGCCGCTAGCACCCAATTCAGTTCCGTCACACCCGCCCCCCACACCAATCACCCAACTCAAAAACAATCATGTAATACAGACCCGGGCGCATAGCGGACACAGTGTAGTGATTCCCCGGCCGCATCAGAAGGCCCAACCCAACCCTGCGGGCCACGTTAACGGCGAACCCACCGGCGGGGGAACGTAGGGATGGTCTGAACAAGCCCACTGGTTGCGCCTGAATCTGTTACAAAGACCCTTCGACAAGCTCAGGGCGAACGGATTGAGGCGGATTTGTGCGAGTCTGCCGACTTGTTCAGAGGTTTCCCAGGTGCTCGGCAATAACGCGCGTTGAGGTCGTGTCCACGCCCCGCCCCTGGGCCCCGTATCGGGGAGCCCGTCTCAGAAGTCGTACCAAAGGCTTTGACCTCGTTCGTCCAAGACGACATAAGTGCCAAAAACGTCCCTGACTGTCTTTTGTCGTAGTGTTATCGGTTATTGATATGTTTTGCGTCGCGCCAATTTGCCGCAGACAGGGGCAAGGAGACTTCTGAGACAGGCTCCGGGGTACGGGGTGACGTTCCTTCGCCGGGGGAACGATGGAAAGCCGGCCACCACCATCCGTCATCCCCGACACCGATCGGGGATCTACCGGGTGGGAGGGGCCACTCGTTGCCCTGCCCTATCACGCGCAACGTGCGGGGCTATCGATCTTTCAGCCCACCGTCGAAAAGCGGACCGGGAACGTTTCCACACGTTCCCGGTCCGCTTTTGGCAAGTCCCCTGCCATGGGAGAGGACGCAAATTGGCGACCTCCCTCAGTCTCAAGTGGTGAAGTAGAGTTTGATGATCGCTATGACATCGTCCCTGCTGATCTGGCCACCGAAGTAATGGCGAATGGCCGTTATGACCTCGGCCTGTTCTATTGAGCCGTTGCCGTTGGCGTCGTAGCGATCACCCAACGGCCCCAGGGTTGAAGTCGAAGTGGTCACCGTGATGGTCACTTCGATCTCCGCGGTGGCGCTGGCCGTGTCAGTGGCGGTCACAGTGACCGTGTATGACGACTTGGTCGCGGCGTCCAGGGCGTCTTTGACCTGCAACTGACCGGTGGTCGAGACGATGTCGAACGAGGCCGCGTCGGCACCGCCCAGCGCGTAGGTCAACGTATCGCCCGGGTCGTCTTCAGCCGACACCGGGTCTCCGATGTCCGTGCCCGCGGTGGCGCCGTCGTCCACACTCCGGGTGGCGCTTGCGCCCTCCAGGAATACGGGTGGACTGTTAGGAGTCGCCGCGGTAACAGCGATCGTCACAGTGATCCTCGCGAGTTCCGTCTCATCGTCGGCCACGACAATCACCGTGTACTTCTCCGAGGCGATCAGCGTGATGCCGGACTTCGTCAGAAGCTGGCCGGTCGCGGTGTTGATTTCGAACAACCCGGCGTCCCGCCCCTCGAGCAGGTAGCTCACTGTGTCGCCCGAATCGGCGTCCGTCGCTCTGACCGGCGCGCCGATGTTTGTGTCAGGCGGCGCGTCCGCGCTCACGCTCCGACTGGTGTTCAAGCCGTCGACGAACACAGGCGGGTTGTTGGCGCCGGGCGCGTTCGTCGATCCGATTCCCGGATTCGACCAGTCGCTTGTCCCCTCCGCGTTCGTCGCCCGCACCTCGACGTCGTAGGACGTGCTTGCCGCCAGTCCCGTGATCTGCTCCGTCGTCCCCGTGATAGTCGTGTCGGTCACCTTGGTCCACTCGTCCGACGGCTCCCGGTACCGGTAGTCGTAGTCGGTGATGGGAGGCCCCTGGTTGGCTGGCATGTCCCAGCTCACCTGCAGTCTCGTGCTCGATACCTGGCTCACCGTCGGCGCGAACGGCGTTTCAGGCGCCTCGCCGTCGACGTCCGTCACGTTGATCGTCACGTTCACGGCGTCGGTGCCGCCCCTGCCGTCGCTCACCCGGACCGTAACTGCGTAGCTCGACTTCTCCTCGTAGTTCAGAGACGCGCTGGTCCGTATCTGGCCTCCGTCGGAAGTCGACAGTACGTCGAACGAGCCCGCGTCCGCCCCTTCCAGGGTGTACGTCAGCGTGTCGCCATCACGGTCGGTCGCCGCGACCGGAGCGCCGGTGTCGGTGTTCAGCAGCGTGTTCTCGGCTACGCTCAACGTCCGTGACCCGGCCGAGAATGTGGGGTTCCTGTTTGCCACGTCCGGGTTGGGCGAGCCGGATCCCCAGCGCGACCATTCGCTCGTGCCCTCGGCGTTTCTCGCCCGCACCTGCACCTCGTAGCGCGTGCCCGCCTTTAGCCCCGTGATGATCGTGCCCATGTCCGCGCCCGAGTGCTCCCACCGCGTGGGGCCGCTCCCGACCTCGCGGTAGTGCACGTCGTACTCGGTGACTGAAGGCCCCGTGTTCGCTGGCGCGGCCCACATGACGCGTATACTGCTCGTCGAGCCGGGTATCCCAGCCACCCCCGGAGCCGCGGGTGGGGACGGAGCCTCGCGGACGTCGTCGACCATGATCGTCACAGACTTCGCCGCGACGCTGTTGTCCTTCCTCTGCTTGTCGTCCACCTTCACGGTCACCGAGTACTTCTGCCTCGTCTCGTAGTCCAAGGGCGACCTCGTCCGTATCTGGCCCGATGACGAGACGATGGTGAACGAGTCCTTGCCGGGGCCTTCGAGGCTGTAGGTCAGGCTGTTGCTGTCCGCGTCCGAGGCCGAGACCGCGCTGCCGATGTTCTGCCCGGCCCGCGTGTTCTCGCCCACCCTCAGCGTGACGAGCGAATCCGATCTGTCGAAGGACGGCCTGCTATTGCTCTGGCCGGTCGTGGCCTTGGCCACGGACGACCAGTTCTCGGCACTATCTTCTTCTCCGTTCTTTGCCCGCACCCGCACCTCGTATTGAGTGCCAGGCTCCAGCGAGTCTGGGTCATCGACCATAGTTCGCCCGGTTATCTGGGCGCTCCTGGTCGTATCGCCATCAGAATCAGTGCCGTGGGGCCACAGTTCCCAGGTGTCCGGGCTCCCTGACTTGACCTTGCGGTACTGTATGTCGTAGTCGGTGATGGGGGGCTTACCCGTGTTCCGCGGCTCGTTCCAACTCACGTCCAGGCTCCGGCCAGTGTCTTTCGTCGCCGTCACCCTCGGAGCGCCGGGCGCGGCCGGAGGCTCGTCCACGTCTGTGACACTGATCGTCACTTCTATCGAGGCGCTGCCGCCGGCATTGTCGTCGGCCTTCACCCTCACCGTGTAGGCGCATTTAGTGGAATCCTCCGTACTATCGTAGCCGCAGGCCGGGTCCTCATGATTCAAAGCCGCTCTCGTCCGTAACTGGCCGGATGAGGATACGATGGTGAACAACGCTCCATCACGGCCTCCCAGGCTGTAGGTCCACTTGTCCGAACCGCCATCGGTCGCGCTCACAGGGTTGCCGACATCCCGGCTAGCACGCGTGTTCTCATCCACGTTCCGTGTACGTTGCTCATCTGTTGTGTCAGTGAATACAGGCGGTTCGTTAGCCCCCTTGTTGGTCTTCAACGTGGCCACGGTCGACCATGCGCTCGTGCCCTCGGCATTTTTCGCCCGCACCTGCACCGAGTAGGAAGTGTCCTCATCCAACCCCGTAATCGTGGTGCTGGTGCGTCGGTTATGCCATTGCAGTTACCTTTTCCTGTGGTATCCAGGCAGTTATCGTCCAAGAAGGAGCCGCCGCCCTTCCGGTACTGCACGTCATAGCCGGAAATGTCGGGACCCGAGTTTTTGGCGTTCCAGAATACTTCCAGGGTCATATTGCCCGTAGGGGACGTCACCATCACGATCGGGACGCTCGGAGTTTCGTCCCTGTCGCGCACCCCGATCTTCACGGTGATTCTGTCGTCAGCTTCCTCTCCATCATTTCGACTCTGTCGGTGTCCAGGCCGTCCAGGACCTCGACCTTCGACCGTGTAGCACCTGTCGCTGCCGACCTGTTGTTCAGTAAGCATTAACATCGCAGGTATTGTCCTCGGTGATGGTCTCGTAGTTATAGGTTTCTCCCGCCTTCGTCCGTATCTCTCCGGTCGTCTTGTTGATGGTGAACTTTTTGAATTCTTCGTCGGCCGGTGAGTCCGCCATGACCAGCTTGTAGGTCAGCCTGTCGTTGTCTGCGTCGTCGGCGAATACCCTCCCGACAACCTGGCCCGACCGGGGGTTCTCGTCCATCGTCCGCGAGATGGTGTAGTCAGTCCCGCGCTCGCTGCCGGCGCCAGTGCCTGGTCTGTCATCGAATATCGGCTGGTGGTTGGCCCTGTTGGTCCGCCCCGTGCCCGTTCCCGACCAGGCGCTGTCGCGCTCGCCGTTCTTCGCCTTTACTCGCACCTCGTAGGTGGTGTTGGGGGAGAGCCACGGCGGCGCTATCATCACCGCTACCCGAAATGGTGGCGGTGGCGCCTGTGACGACGACTCCATCGGCTGAGAAACTATCGGTGCCTTTACGGTACTCCACTTCATAGTTGGTAATAGCGGGACCGGTGTTATCGGGAGCGTTCCAGCTCACGTCGAGGCTCGTGCTCGACTTCTCCGTCGCACGAACGGTGGGACGGGCCGGCGCCAACGGAGCTTCGGATCTGTCATCGACTTCGATATTCACCCTCGTCGCGTCGCTTCCGCCCGCCCTGTCGTCGTCGATAACCGTCACGGTCACCCTGTAGATACATTCAGTTGTATCAGACGTGTCGACGTAGCCGCACCGCGCGTCCTCGTGATTCAGGGGCGCCTTCGTCCGTATCTGCCCCGACCGGGTGTCGAAGCTGAACAGATCCGCGTGGGGCCCTCCGAGGTCATAGGTCAGCGTGGTCGTATCCAGGTCGGTCGCCGTCACCGGGCTATCGACCTTCTCCCCCGCGGGCGTGTTCTCATCCACATCCAGTTCGACCAGTGAATCGTCCTCCTTGAATGAGGGCGGGCTGTTGCCCTCTTTGTTGGTCGAGCCTGTCCCCACGTACGACCAGGGCCCTATCTCATCGTCGGTACCGCCGTTTTTCGCCCGCACCCGTACCTGGTACGACGTGCCGGGTTCCAGCCCGTCCGTTGGGTTGATCGCGGCCGTGGTTACGGTTTCAGAGTGCGCCGGGTCCAAGTCCGTGAATTTGGTGTCGACACTCTTCTTGTACTGCACGTCATAACCAGTGATGGCGGCCCCCATATTTTCAGGCGGGTGCCAGACCACGTGCAGGCTCGTGGTCGATTCTTCGGGATCGTTAGAAGTGTCCAAATCCTTACCCGACACCACGGTGGGTGGGAACGGCGCGGCCGGAACCTCACCTTGGTCCATGACACCGATCGTCACGGATTGGGTGATGGGATTATCGCGGTCCTCGCCGTCGTCCACTGTCACCGTCACCGAGTATGAGTTCTTCGTTTCATAATTCAACGGGGCCTTGGTGATGAGTTGTCCGGTCGACGCGTCGATGTCAAACGATGCGGCGTCTTCGCCTCCGAGACTGTAGGTCAGCGTGTTTCCGAACTCGCGCGTGCCTTCGTCGTCGTCGGTGGCCGAGATGGGGGCGCCGATGTTGACTCCCGGCGGCGTGTTTTCGGGCACATCCCGGTTGCCAGCGTCATCGACGAAACCAGGATCGGCCGCGTAGACCGGGCTGTCCGCGAAGAATAGAATTCCCGAGACAAGGGCAAGGGTCAGCGCGAGCGCTGCGGCCAAGGGAAAGACGGGCTTGTTGTGTCTCATCGATTCCTCCATAGAACCCCGTAGCAAGGAGATTGCCAGCCTCCGGTTAGTCTCCGCGCCGAGTCGCAATCGCCGAAAGGGCCATTCAGTCCCAGTTTATTCCGGTTTCCCTGTGTCAAGTCAATTGGTTTTAGAGTCTTGAAATTAGATAATCGCAAGGTTTGCCCCAAAGCTCAAACACGCGACGAAAACCGGCGGTCTGTCCGTCAATTGACGGGGTGAGATGGAAGGCGCGCCTAATGCTCTGAGACGCGCTCAGTACACCTTTATCACTCCCCCATGACTTCATCAACGCGGTGGGAATCCAGATTTGAGGCAAAACGAGTAGGACGAATTCTAACCCATCTGGTGGGACGCCTCACCAAGAGTCCCGGAGATTCCCGCTCGGGGGCGGGAATGACGATTGTACGAAGATCCCTTTTCGCGGGAAAGACGGTCGTGATGGTCTCCGGTGGTCCAGGCACCGCCAGCGTGCTTCGCTCCGGGTCTGGTCCGGAACTACGGGAGAGGAGGTCCCCGATCTGAACCGGTGGCGGCGGGCGCTGGTCCGGGTACCGGAAATGGTCCGGAACGAGACGCGGCCAAGAGACGGCGCTTTAGTCGATTCTTCCTACGGCGGCCTGAGCGCCGCCGGGGTTCTGGGACGGGCGGGTCATCGTCCGGCGGGTCGGTTGAGGATTTTGCGGGTATTTTGCCGGGGAGCGGCGCAGTCGCAGGAGGTTCTTCGAGGTCGCGTGCGGGTTTGAAGAGGGTGTTTCACTAACTCGAATCCTACGGGGACCCCCGCCTCTAGATTCCCGTTTCCACGGGAATGACGGGATTTGGCGCCGTATTACGTGTTGTTGGGAAGAATGACGTCGCAAATCGTCGCGCCGTGTACGGCCCGACTCTTGAGAGGGGACTTTTGAAACAGGCTCTTGAAACCCGCCCCTGCAGGGGGTTTTGGGGCGCGCTCTGAATGCCGTTCGGTTGATGGGTGTTCGAGGTCGCGGGCGGGATTGGGACCTGTCCCTGCAGGGGGGTTGGGTGGCTGGTCAGAAGTGAGAGACGATGGAGGGTCTTGGTATTCGTGCGGCGGGCCGAGGTGGATTTTGAGGCGTTTATTCCTGGGCGGCGGTTCAGGCGCGGGTGGTCCTTCGGGGCCGCAGGCGGGTTTGGAGAGGGTGTTTCACTAACTCGAATCCTACGGGGACCCCCGCCTCTAGATTCCCGTTTCCACGGGAATGACGGGATTTACGGCCATATTAGGTACTGATAGGAGGGTTGATGTCGTAAATCGTCGCGCCATGTGCGGCCCGACTCTTGAGAGGGGACTTTTGAAACAGGCTCTTGAAACCCGCCCCTGCAGGGGGTTTTGTGGGGCGCTCTGAATGCCGTTCGGTTGATGGGTGTTCGAGGTCGCGGGCGGGATTGGGACCTGTCCCTGCAGGGGGGTTGGGTGGCTGGTCAGAAGTGAGAGACGATGGAGGGTCTTGGTATTCGTGCGGCGGGCCGAGGTGGATTTTGAGGCGTTTATTCCTGGGCGGCGGTTCAGGCGCGGGTGGTCCTTCGGGGCCGCAGGCGGGTTTGAAGAGGGTGTTTCACTAACTCGAATCCTACGGGGACCCCCGCCTCTAGATTCCCGTTTCCACGGGAATGACGGGATTTACGGCCATATTAGGTACTGATAGGAGGGTTGATGTCGTAAATCGTCGCGCCATGTGCGGCCCGACTCTTGAGAGGGGACTTTTGAAACAGGCTCTTGGAACCCGCCCCTACAAGGGGTTTGTCGTCGTCTTGGCCAGGAGGTGTCGGCTGCGTTCGATGTACTGGAGGGTACCGGGCTCGAGAGACGCTTTGTCGGCCAGGGCGGTAAGACTGCCATCTTCGTTTATGAGGTGTTTGAAATTTTGCTTGTGGTATTCCGCCACGGCCTTGTTGGCTGCTCTGATTCCATTGTTGTCCTGGAATGCGATGAGCAAGACACTGTACCCGTAGCAACCTTTGCCGTAGGGGTCGTCCCCGGGGTTTTTGATCGGGGAGTAATCGTAGTCGCCTCTGAGTCCTGCGTCCCATAATTCGGTCCGGTATTTGCGGACCGTGTTGCAGGCGACCTCCTCGGCTTCTTCGCTGCCGAAGATGTGGACCATGGCCCTTTCGCCCGCTCGATCTCTTCTGTAATCCTCGTGGCCGTAGTTATCGAAGTCGAACGGGTCGTCGTCATCGTTGTACTGTTTGGTGTTGCTGCGCGTCCTATTGTCAAGCTGTTTGGGAGAAATGGGTTCGTCGTCGCCGTCATCGTCGCCGCCGGTGTGATCGGGGACGTTGTCGAATGCCAGCCGGAGGAGTTCTCTGGCGGCTGCGAGACGATGGTGGGGCTTGAAGCCTTCGAGGTTGCCTTGCATGACATCGACGAGGAAGCGGACGATGTCCCTGGCGTCGGAGGTTTCCGCCTTGACAAGATCTGCGAGTTCGTCGTTTCGCCGGGGTTTGCCGGGGGCGCGAGAGGGGGCGCGGCCGTTGGCCGGGGGCGAGATGGCCTGTTTGACGGCTTGTGGGACTTGGAGTCCGAGTTTTTCGAGTTGGCGTGTGGCTTCGAGGCGGTGCCAGTACGTGGCGCCTTCCATCTTGCCCAGCATCATATCGATCAAGAAGTCGACAATGAGTTGGCCGTCGTTGGTCTTCTCGCGGACGATTTCGGCGATGGGTTTGGGTCCGGTTTTGGTCTGGGTGTCGCACATATGTTCTAATTTAATGCGGGTTGGTGGGAGATGTCAAAGGGGGATGGCGGGGGGGTTGCGTGTGACGCGCTGGAGGTTTCCGGCGGTTGTGGGTTGTAGTGGTGCGAGTGTTGCCCTGCCACTCCCCTGGATACCGGCCTCCGCCGGTACGACGAAGAGGCGGAGAACACCGGCCCCGTGCCACCACACCGTCGCCCCGCACTCCGATGCGGGGCCCATGGGGAATGGGCGAGGGGCCCTTCGACGACGGACCGGGTCGACTTGGGTGTGTGCGCCCCAATTGCCACCCCACCATGGGTACCGGTTTTCACCGGTACGACGAAGAAGGGAGTCGGAGGGAACCCATTCGACAACGGATGGGCGCATCGACGCCGTGCCAAACTACCCCGTCACCGCCGAAGGATGTCAGGTCACACGGCCGGATTGGGTTTAGGATGAAAATGAACTCCACCCTTCAGGCCGCCCGAATGCGTTCCCGGCCAAGACCTGAGCAATGAATAGTTCATTCGTAATCGGCAAGATTGCCGGCATCGAGATCGGGATCCACTACTCGTGGCTGTTCGCGTTCGTGATAATCACGGTGTTCCTGGGAATGTCCGTGTACCCGTCCTCGTATCCCCACTGGTCGGACGTCACCCATTGGGCGGTGGGGGCGGTAACGGCGTTTGCCCTGTTCGTGTCGGTGCTCGCCCATGAATTGGCGCACTCCTTTGTCGCGCTGGCGAAGGGCATCCGCGTCCGGTCGATCACTCTGTTCATCTTCGGCGGCGCGAGCAATCTGGCCACAGACACGCAACGGCCCGGCGACGAGTTCCAGATATCCATTGCAGGGCCCCTCACTTCCCTGCTGATCGGTGGATTGGCGTTGTTTGCGTCGAGGTCGATGGCGCCGGTCAACCCGCGCGACACGCTGCCGCTGGACGCGATGCTCTTCTACCTGGGGTGGATGAATCTCGGGGTCGGCGTGTTCAACCTGTTGCCCGGACTGCCGCTCGACGGCGGCCGCGTATTGCGCTCGATCGTCTGGCAGGCCACCGGCAAGGTGGAGCTGGCCACCATTGTGGCTGGTCGCGCCGGACAGATCGTCGGGTGGGCGATCGTGGCGTACGGCGTTTACGTGATGTTTATTCGCGACAACATATTCAACGGGCTATGGTTCGCCATGATCGGCTGGTTCCTGGCCGGCGCCGCAAGCTCTGCAATCCGGCAGGCGCGGCGGCGTAAGGTCGAGGGCCCCGCGGCCGATGTGCAGGTGCGGCAGGTCATGCGGCCGAATCCCGTCGTCGTCGGGCCCGACCTATCCGTTTACGAGCTTGTTAACGAGTGCTTCCGCAGGTTGAACTGCTCCGCCGCGCCGGTGCTCGACGGGCAGGGTCTGTACCGGCATCGTTACCGAGGCGGCCGCGCAGACGGTGGGCGAAGCCGGTTGGCGGCGTCTTGTCGTCCGGCAGATCATGGACTCGAACCCGGTGATAGTCAGGCCCGAAGATCCGGCAGCCGGCGCATTGGGGCGGATGTTGGCGAGGGGCGCAACGCACGCTGTGGTGGCCGACGGCGCAAGGGTGGTGGGGGTGCTGGCGATAACCGACCTGATGGGAGTGACGGACCCGGCCGGGGACCTTCGTACCACGACCTGGCGTTCGTGAACGGGGCACCAGCCAACACCTGTCATCCCCGGAACCCCCAGATTCCCGTTTTCACGGGAATGACGGTTAGGCGGGGTTCCTGTTTTCACGGGAATGACGGCCGGGCTGGGTTCCCGTTTTCACGGGAATGACGGTTAGGCGGGGTTCCCGTTTTCACGGGAATGACGGCCGGGCTGGGTTCCCGTTTTCACGGGAATGACGGTTAGGCGGGGTTCCCGTTTTCACGGGAATGACGGTTAGGGCTGGGTTCCCGTTTTCACGGGAATGACGGTTAGGCGGGGTTCCCGTTTTCACGGGAATGACGGCCGGGCTGGGTTCCCGTTTTCACGGGAATGACGGTTAGGCGGGGTTCCCGTTTTCACGGGAATGACGGTCAGGCGGGGTTCCCGTTTTCACGGGAATGACGGCCGGGGGAATTCCCGTTTTCACGGGAATGACGGCCGGGCTGGGTTCCCGTTTTCACGGGAATGACGGTTAGGCGGGGTTCCCGTTTTCACGGGAATGACGGTTAGGCGGGGTTCCCGTTTTCACGGGAATGACGGTTAGGCGGGGTTCCCGTTTCACGGGAATGACGGTTAGGCGGGGTTCCCGTGTTCACCGGAATGACGGCCGGGCTGGGTTCCCGTTTTCACGGGAATGACGGTTAGGCGGGGTTCCCGTTTTCACGGGAATGACGGTTAGGCGGGGTTCCCGTTTTCACGGGAATGACGGCCGGGCTGGGTTCCCGTTTTCACGGGAATGACGGTTAGGCGGGGTTCCCGTTTTCACGGGAATGACGGCCGGGCTGGGTTCCCGTGTTCACGGGAATGACGGCCGGGCTGGGTTCCCGTTTTCACGGGAATGACGGTTAGGCGGGGTTCCCGTTTTCACGGGAATGACGGTTAGGCGGGCTGGGTTCCCGTTTTCACGGGAATGACGGTTAGGCGGGGTTCCCGTTTTCACGGGAATGACGGCCGGGCTGGGTTCCCGTTTTCACGGGAATGACGGCCGGGCTGGGTTCCCGTTTTCACGGGAATGACGGTTTTCACGGGGCGGGGTTCCCGTTTTCACGGGAATGACGGCCGGGCTGGGTTCCCGTTTTCACGGGAATGACGGTTAGGCTGGGTTCCCGTTTTCACGGGAATGACGGCCGGGCTGGATTCCCGTTTTCACGGGAATGACGGTTAGGCTGGGTTCCCGTGTTCACGGGAATGACGGTTTGGGGTGCGTGGCGCGGGCTACTATATGCCCATGATGCCGTAGCCGGCGTCGACGGGGATGACGGCGCCCGTTATTCCGGAGGACAGCCCGCTGCACAGGAACAGGGCTGCGTTCGCTACCTCCTCGTGAGTCACGTTGCGTTGCATCGGCGACCTGTCGGAGTAGGCGCGGCGCATGTCGTTGAAACCGGGTATTGAGCGTGCGGCGAGCGTCGGCAGCGGTCCGGCCGAGACGGCGTTCACCCTCACGTTTCGGGGGCCGAACTCGTTGGCCAGTTGTCGGACCTCGTTTTCGAGCGCCGCCTTGGCCGTGCCCATGATGTTGTACCCGGGATATACCCGATTGGCCGCGTCGAAGGTCATCGCCACCACCGATCCGCCCTCTTCGCCCATGTGCGGGACCGCCTTGCTCACTATCGGTATGAGCGTATATGCGCTCACCTCGAGCGCTGTCCTGAAGCCCTGGAGGTCTGAGGCCGAGAAGTCGCCGCCCAAGTCCTTGCGGTCGGCGAATGCGACCGAGTGGATCACGATGTCGACGCTCCCGTGCCGCGCTTTGACCGCCTCGTACACGTTGGCGACCTGCTCATCGCTGGTGGCGTCGCACTCGACCAGGAGCGGGTCGCCGAGCCCCGAGACCGTCTTTTCGACGGGGCCTCGCAGCCGTTCGTTCTGGTATGTAAACGCCAGGTCAGCGCCAGCGTCTGCGAGGGCCTTGGCGATTGCCCACGCGATGCTGCGTTGATTCGCCACGCCGAATATGACGCCAGTTTTTCCTGTCAGGTCGATAGCGGTCACGTGTTTGCTCCGGGTATGGGGTTTGCTGCTAATTCTGTGGCGGCTGAGCTCTGTGGACTACCAGTTGGTGACTGAGCCGTCCCGGCGGTGGACGTGGGGCGATTCGGAGTACCTGAACGGCTCGTTGAGAGAGGCTTCATCAACCTCTATCCCGAGGCCCGGCGCGTCCGACAAAAATACCTTGTCCCCCCTGAGCTCAGGCTGGACGGGGAATATCTCCTTGTCGTAGAAGCCCTGCTTTTCGGTTGGAGACTCCCGTATTTCTAGCCACGAGAAGTTGGTCACGGCCGTGGCGAGGTGGGCGGTTGCGGCGACGCAGATCGGCCCTAGCGGATTGTGGGGCATGAGGTCGATGTAGTGCGCCTCGGCCCAACCCGCAACCTTCATGGCCTCCGTGAGGCCGCCCACGTTGCAGACGTCGACGCGTGCGAAGTTAGTTATTCCCCGTTCTATATAAGGGAGGAACTGCCACTTCGACGCAAACTCCTCGCCGATGGCGAACGGTATGGGTGTCATCTTCCGCAACGCCTCATACGCCTCGGGCGTCTCATCCCTGATCGGCTCTTCGAGGAAGTCGAGCGTGTGCATCGGCATCATCTGGCAGAACGACGCCGCTTCCGCAACGCTGAGCCGGTGATGGTAGTCGATGCCGAAGACGGGCTCAGGCCCGATATCCTCCCTGATCTTCGTTAGCCACTCTGCGGTCAGGGCGATCGACTCCCGCGGCTCGTACAGGGCGTCATCGCCGCCGGTGTCGGGGTGAAGGATGGTGGTGCGGATCGCCTTCCACCCCTCCCTGCGGAGGAGACGCACCTCTTCGAGGAGTTCCTCGCCCGTATCCCCGCCGGCCGTGGCGAAGCATGGCACGTAGTTCCGCTGTTTGCCGCCGAGAAGCTGGTAGACCGGCACCCCGAGCTTCTTCCCGACTATGTCGTGCAGCGCTATGTCGATGGCCGAGATGGCGCCGGTCAGGATTCGCCCGCCTTCGAAGTACTGGCTGCGGTACATGAGTTGCCACAGCCCGCCGCGGCTCATCGGGTCCTTCCCTATAAGGAACTCCCTGTAGTGCAGGACCGCGGCTTCGACCGCCTTCTCACGGGAGGACACGCCGGCCTCACCCCATCCGTAGATGCCCTCGTCGGTCTCTACCTTGACCAACATCTGGTTCCGCCTGCCTACCCAAACCGGGTAGGTCTTGATGTCAGAAATCTTCATTTCTAATGTCCCCCAATTGTTCCGCCGTAAAGTGGCTGGCGCCCAAACGCACGCCTCCGCTTTCTTGCGCTTGCCAGTTGTGTCCGCCCGTCGTGCGTCGTTCTGCTCACCTCGGCATACAGGTTGATTCGGCAGGGCGCGGCGTGTCAAGGCGGGCGTCTGTTTGCTTGTGTGCAGCTTACAATCTGCGGGTGACTACCAACGAACCGAAGCAGGCCGAAAAGAGCGTCACAGAGTTTCTGCCGCCGTACGCTGTGATTCTGCACAACGACGACGTAAATGAGATGGCGTTCGTAGCGCAGGCGCTGCTTAACAGCGTGCCCGAGTTGGGGCAGGAGGACGCGGTGCGGATCATGCTGGCGGCGCACAACGACGGAACGGCCGTGGTCGTCGTATGCCCACTGGAACGGGCCGAGTTGTACCGTGACCGCATCAGGTCGTACTCGCTGGGGTGCACCATCGAGAAGGCTTGAGCAGGTGGTCTCGCCGGTCAGTCGGAGTAGTTGGCGTAGAGCTTGCTGTTGGCGAGATCGATGACCTCCACAGGCAGGCCCGCGCCCCGCGCGGCCGGTTCGCCCTCGGCGGTGGTCAGGATCGTACCGCCCGTTTGCGCCACCCGCTCGTGGACGAGCACGGGCCTTCCCGCCACGTAGGTGCGCACGGCTTTTCCGGCCGCCGGATCGATCACGGTCACGTCCCCGTCAGCGCCGGGCGAGAAGTGGCCCTTGTTCAGCAGCCCGAACATCCGTGACGGGTTGTACGAGAGTTTTTCGGCCATCTCCAGCGGTGAAAGAGCGCCGAAACGAACTAACGCAGTCGTGCTTTCGATGTTGATGTTGCGCGGGTGCGAGCCGCCGTCGGACGCCACGGCGTCGACCACAAAGTCCCCGTCGTCGTCCCTGGCCGTGGTGAGAAGGAAGGCCGATCGGGGCAGGTTTACCGGAAAGCTCAGTGGGCAATCGGTGTCGAGTTCCTCGAAGATCGCCAAAGCCTCATCGTATTTGACGTATCCGATTACGCCGTCTTTCTCTCGAATCATCGACGCGTAGCCGTCGCGAATGGCGTCCCGAATGCCGTCGGCCGTGGTCGGGTAGCCGCCGAGGTTGAGGCAGTTACGGGCGACATCCGCCAGGACCATGCCGTCTTCACCGCACGCCCCGGAGGTGCCGTTGGGCACTGCCTGGTGCACCTCCGAGTTGTACTGGCCCTTTTTGGCCGTAAGAATCTCCAGCGCCTCGGTGCATTCGTCCACCGGATCCAGGATGGAGCCGCGGGTGTAGGCATTGATGTGGGCAACGTGCAGGCGGCCGTTTCCGACGAGTTCGGGAACCTCCCGCATGCCGTCGAGCCGGCTCCCGGTCTCCTTCGTTCCGATGTGATAGCCGATGTAGGCCCGCTGCTCGTTGCAGGCGGCGATGATGTCTGAGGTGACCTCCGGCGTGAATGGGTCGTAGCCGCCGATGATCTTGACGCCGAGCGCGCCACGCCGCATGGCGTCCGCGACGATGGAGCGGACTTCGGGAGGAGGCGGGTCATCGCGCGGGATCGTGCTGCCGGGCCTGAGGACCAGCAGGCCGCCGATGTTGATGCCGGCGCCGAGACGCTGCATGCCGTCGAATAGGGTTTCGGGCGTGCTGCCAAAGTCGATGCCGGTCGTAACTCCAGCGAGCGCGAGCATGCGGAATCCCAAGGCTGGGTCCCAGGTGGCCCGCTCCCCGCCGACGTGCACGTGTCCGTCAACCATGCCCGGCATGACCCACAGCCCGGCGGCGTCTACAACCTCGGCCGCCATCGAGCGGTCGATCTCCGGCTCGACGCGGTCCACCAGGCCGTCCGAGATAGCCACGTCGGCGACGGCCTCCAGCGAGTTGGCCGGGTCCAGAACGGTGCCACCGGCAATCAGCAGATCGTATCTCGGCAAAGTGTTAACTCCTGAACGGCGCGGTCGCTAAGGGCATATTGGAGGATGAGGGGAGTTTAACCCGGTCCGGCGAAGATGGGCGGGACGCGCTGGAGCGTCGGCGTGCCTGCCCGGGGTTGGGGCGTACGTCACTCAAGAACGTGCGCGTACGCGCTCCTGTAGGGGGGCGGGCACCTGGCCCGGATGAATTACATTGCGCCATTACAAGATACGTACTAACATTCTGGGCCTGCCCTGGCGCAGTTTGGAGTCGGAGTTTGTAAGCCCGATTCCGTTGATCAGGAGGAAATTATGAGTTCATTGAAAACAAAATGGCGACTTGGAACCTTAACGGTGTTTCTTGCCATTGGAGGCCTGTTCGGCGCGCTGGCTGTTGCCTGCGGCGGCGACCCCGAGGTCGTCACTGTGGTCGAGACGGTCGTCGTAGACAGACCGGTCACCCAGATAGAAAAGGTGATCGAGACGGTTGTCGTTGAAAAAGTGGTCGAAGGCCAGACCGTCAAGGTGATCGAGACGGTCATTGTGGACAGGCCGGTTACGCGCACCGAGACGGTGATCGAGACGGTTGTCGTCGAGAGAGTAGTCGAAGGCCAGACCGTCAAGGTGGTCGAGACAGTCGTCGTCGAGAAGCAGGTAACCCAAATTGAGAAGGTGGTCGAGACGGTCGTCGTGGACAGACCGGTCACGGAAACCGTTGTCGTCGTCCAGACCGCGGCGCCCAGCATGGGCGGCGTGCCTGTGCAGCAAGGGACCCTCAGAGTAGCGGCGGCACAGGTTGGCAGCCCCGTTTTCGACAACCAGGACGCAGTCTTCCCCACCAACATGCTTCAGTACTTCTTTGGTATCCAGGAGACGCTGCTTACGGGAGACGGTGGCAGTTGTCTGGTACCCCAACTGGCCACGACCTGGGAATTGGCGAGCGACCTGAGCAAGGTCACGTTCACCGTTCGCGAGGGAGTCAACTTCTATACTGACGACCGCGACTGGGGCGAGATGACATCTGAGGACATTGTGTTCTCATACAACCGGTCAGGCGCGGACAATCCTGCATCGCGGCACTCAGCGGCTGGCGAGTTGAACTCCATCTTCAACCCGTGGGTAGTAAACGCAGCCAACTCCAAGAAGGTCGACGCACCGTTCAAGACGTTCCGGGGCGACTACCTGACGGCGAACACTGTTAGTGAGTGCAACGACTCCGGGGCAGTAGTGTCTAAGGCGGTGTTTGATGAGCTCGGCGCAGAAGGCGCCCTCATAACTCCTCACGGCACCGGTCCGTTCATCGTGACGAACTGGAGCGCGAATGAGAGGATTGAGCTTCGTGCGAATAACGATTACTGGGGCAACCCGCCTCTCATCGCGAATCTGGTTCTCATTGAGACCCCTGAAGGTTCCGTTCGCACTGCCCAACTGAGAACGGGAGAGGTGGACATCGCACCTGTTCCCATCTCGGACGTGCCGTCACTCACTGACGACGGTTTCGAGTTCAATGAAGGACTGCGGCAGTTCCTCGGAAACTTCATCTACTTCAGCGGCAACTACTACGCGGAGACAATACCGGAGAACGGTGAACCGGTAGAGAGGACCGTGTCAGCCGATGCTGAACACCCGTGGATTGGCGATCCTAACGATCCTGTCCGCCACGAGTCGGCCCGATTGGTACGGCACGCCCTCGCAATGGCGATCGACCGGGAACTGATCAACGAAACGATACTTGCGGGTTTTGGCGGCCCGATTTACGGAGGCGGAACGCAGGTCCCCGTTCACCAAAACGACCCCGAGTTCAAAGACCGGTGGACGATACCGTTCGATCCCGAAGGAGCAAGGGAGCTGTTGGCTGAGGCCGGCTACCCCGACGGATTCGCGGTGCCGGACTACTTCTGCCCGGTCGACATCGGCGTAAACGGAGAGGTGTGCCAGGCTGTTGCGGGCATGTGGCAAGAACACCTGAACCTCGATGTTCAAATCGACACTTCTGCCTACACAGCACGTCGACCCACGATGGTTGGCCGGACCATCAACACGATCTGGCAAACCACATGGGGCCCGAACCGCTTGAACTACCAGGGAGAGAGTGGCGGCGCATGGGGATGCTGCTCGTTCCCGCAACCGACCGGCGGTTACAACCCGGGCGTCGAGCATCCGAAGTTCTACGAATACTTTCAAGAGACGGCCGCCCAGCTAAAGGGGACGCCGGAGAACCTGGCATCCCGCGAAGCGGCCTTCGACTGGGCGTTTGAGCAGATGTTCGGCGCAGGCATAGTCGAGGTGCCGACCCTCATCGGCGTCAATCCGGAACGCGTCCTTTCGTGGAACCTGCTTCCGTTCAGGGACATCAACAACTTCGAAAGCGTCATCCTCGCACCGTAGACTTCGGAAAACGACGTACCCCCGGCTTTCATTCGCCGGGGGTACGTTGTACCACGGAGCGACAAAGGCCCTCGCCGCGGCATTGCCTGGCTTGGGCATGATGAACGCGGGCAGCAGACCGGCCATGGGGCTTTCTTTGAAGCTATAGGCACCGGAAACGCTGCCCGTGTGTCAGATATGTGAATTGTGATTTCGACGGCCACGGGCGAGTAGACAGAGAGCAACCACAGACATGGGAAGGTTCGTGCTCCGGCGATTGCTCTTTGGATTGTTTTCCATTATCGGCGCCACGTTCATTGTCTTCGCGTTATCGCGGCTTGCCGGCGACCCGCGAAATCTGTATCTAACCGTCGGAGTGACCAGCGCGGAAGTGTGGGAACAGTGGGGCCGGGACTTCGGGCTGGACAAACCGCTGCCGGTCCAATATTTCATTTGGTTAGGTAAGGCTGCCCGTCTCGATTTTGGCAAGTCGATATCTACTGGTCACCCGGCGTTCGACACAATCAGGAAAAAGATACCGGCGACGCTTCAGCTTGCGGGGGCAGCCTGGGTATTTGCGATGCTTGTCGGTTTGCCTCTCGGTGTTCTTTCTGCGTCGAGGCGGGGCAGCCCCTGGGACCTCGGCGGGCGTACATTCGCGTTGTTCGGGCAGGCCCTGCCGCCGTTCTGGTTAGGCATCATGCTGATATTGCTATTCGCTGTTGCGCTGCGGCTACTCCCGACCAGCCAGAGGGGAGGGCCGGAGCACTACATACTTCCCGCTATTACGCTTGGCTGGTTGCCAGCCGCCGGAGTACTTCGGCTGGTGCGGTCGGCGATGCTTGAGACCCTGGATTCCGAGTACGTCAAACTGGCTGCGGCGAAGGGTGTAGGCCGGACGAAAGTCATTTGGAAGCACGCATTCAAGAACGCGTTAATAGCGCCGATGACGTTTGCCGCCCTGATCCTTGCCGGATTTCTTACCGGTACGGTCGTCACGGAGACAGTTTTTGCCTGGCCGGGTTTGGGACGATTGGTTGTGACCGCGATCAATAACAATGACTTCCCGGTCATGACTGGGTGCGTCCTGGTTTTCACCGTTTTGTACGTGAGCGTGGTCTTCTTGATAGATATCTCATACGGCTTGGTAGACCCGCGGGTTCTGGTGAGGTAGTTTCGTGGCAATCGCAGACGATGCCCGCGCCTTTGGCGGAGATTTAGAGGGCGCCTTCGCTCCACGAACACAGCGCGGAGGCATAGCCCACGCCCTCCGGAGATGGCCGATCTTCCCAGCCGTGATTATCGTCATGCTCGTCGTGTTCGCGATATTTGCGCCGCAGATCTCCCCCCACGATCCGTTGCTTAACTCGCTGCGGGACAGGAATGACGAGCCCTTCTGGATGGCAGAAAGCAGCGGCAAGTACATCCTGGGGGGAGACCAACTGGGCCGCGACGTCCTTAGCCGGATCATCTATGGCGCCCGCATCTCTCTGATGGTTGCTGCGGTGGCGATCTTCGCAGGCTTGACGATAGGCACGACGCTCGGTCTGGTGGCGGGTTATGTGGGAGGCCTGGTTGACGAAGTCATCATGCGGATCCTGGATGTCAACGCCGCAGTGCCGTTCATTCTCCTGGCGCTGATAGTGGTGATAGTGCTGGGACAGAGCATCACGACACTGATCATCGTTCTGGCTCTCAGCAACTGGGGCGGACCCGCCCGCCTCGTACGGGGACAGGCGTTCCAGTTGAAGACACTGGACTACGTGGCACAGTCGCGGGTATCAGGCGCTTCAGGGAAGCGAATCATCCTGAAACACATCCTGCCCGGCGTCCAGAGCACTATCATCGTCGTGGCCACGTTAGAGGTGGGCAGCGTGATTCTGGCGGAGTCCATCCTGAGCTTTCTCGGGGCGGGAGTCCCGCCTCCAACGCCCGCGTGGGGTTCGATGGTGTCCGACGGCAGAGACTATCTCGCCTCCGCCTGGTGGGTGGCTTTCTTCCCGGGTGTGGCGATAGTCCTGACGGTGCTTGCGTTTAACTTCATGGGCGATTGGCTCAGGGACAAATGGGACCCGCGTCTTCGCCAGTTATAAAAAATTACAGAATCCATTCACGTTCTCACTTGAATTCTCAAAATGAAGAGAGGAAAGGCGCCTGATATGAAGGTGATTCACTACGTCAATCAGTTCTTCGGTGGAGTTGGAGGTGAGGACCACGCCAACGATCCGCCTCACGTGGTCGATGGAGCCGTCGGCCCGGGAAGGGCGCTGAATGCCGCGCTTGGAGACTCGGGATCGGTCCTGGCGACGATCGTCTGCGGGGACAACTACTTCGTGGAAAACGAAGCGGAAGCCGAGTCATTCGTTACCGGCGTGATCGGGAAATATCGACCGGATGTTGTCGTCGCCGGTCCTGCGTTCGATTCCGGCCGCTACGGTTTAGCCTGCGGGTTGGTGTGCAAGATCGCCGGTCAGTCCGGGGTACCCGGGCTGTCCGCAATGGAACCGAACAATCCCGGCGTGAGCGTATACAGGCGTGACTTCATTTGTGTCCCCACAAGCGCAAACGTGACCGACATGACCCGGATCCTGGCCGCGATGGCCCCGCTGGCCGTCAAAATGGCTTCCGGGGAGCAACTCGGCTCGGCAGAGGAAGAAGGCTACGTTCCGCGTGGATACCGCATAGACGTAGGGCGGGCGAACCCCGGAGCCCGGCGGGCGGCCGACATGGTCCTGGCCAGAATTCGCGGCGAATCGTTCGCCAGCGAGGTCATCATACGGGACTACGACCATGTTCCGCCTCCGGCGTCGTTGGATTCCCTTAAGAACGTCAAGATCGGAGTCGTCACGAGCGGCGGTCTCGTTCCAAAAGGCAATCCCGACAAACAAACAGCAGCCCGTGCGGACTCAATCTTCCACTACGACATAGGCGGCATGTCTGAGCTCAAGGCGGGCGAATGGGAGACTATCCACGGCGGATACGGGCACTATTGGGTCAACGAGCGCGACCCCAACTACGTGGTTCCTCTACGCAGTCTTCGAAAGCTGGAGACTGAAGGTCAGATCGGATCTGTGTACGGAAAGTACATTTCGACCGTCGGAAACCAGACCTCGATCACCAACGCCAAACGATTCGGACAGGAAATCACTAAGGAGTTTCAGGATGAGGGGGTCGGCGCGGTGATTTTGGTGCCGACCTGAGGCAGCTGCAATCGTTGCGGGGCAACGATAACCAAGGAACTCGAGCGAGTCGGCATTCCCGTGGCCGTAATTAGCGCGATACCGATCGTGCCATACACAGTGGGGGCGAATCGGATAACCCGGGGAGTTCGGATCGAGCACGTTTGCGGCGACCCCATGTTGTCTGAAGACGGGGACCGCGATCTGAACATGCGGATTGTCAAAACGGCCCTTCAATCGTTAACAACAGAGGTCGGAGGCCCGACGATTTTCGAGCCGGAGGCGACGGAAGTCGCAGAGTTGAGTCATGTCTCTTAAACTCGGAACATTCCCCGTCCACCGGCTTGAAATCGGATCGAAAACAAGCTGGGACGACGGCACTCTCACAATCGACAAGGCCGGTCTCACAGAGTCGGCGGCGGTAGTGCCCAACATAGAGAGCGTGTCCATCGACGTCGCCTGCCCTGGGGAGTCGACGCGGATAGTCGAGGTCAATGATCTGCTGGAGCCTCGGATAAAGGTGGACGGCCCGGGAACTGCCTATCCCGGCGTCTGCAACAGGTCTCTGGACACCGTGGGTAGTGGTGTGACCTACCGTTTGGGAG
The DNA here is from genome assembly GCA_965262065.1 of Dehalococcoidia bacterium. GTDB lineage: Bacteria > Chloroflexota > Dehalococcoidia > Lucifugimonadales > Lucifugimonadaceae. The sequence continues at coordinate 1,064,564 of OZ253497.1, forward strand.
GCCTTGGAGTCGTCGAATCGGTTTTGGGGCAAAGGACGGCAAGGGTACGGACCAGCACTGCCGAGGAGGCGCTCAAGCTAAGGCAGAACGAACGGCCTCAAAACTTCATTGACATGTCTGGACCGGGAGCAATTACGCCGGCCTCCGGCCTGTGCAACGTGTGTGTCAGCATCACAGCGGACGCCGGCCTGGGACCGGAAGACCAGTATTTGGCGACGCACACTGCGACCCTGAAAGTCGTGGATGGCATTGCGGAAGCGGTCCGCGATCTCCCTCCCCCCGAAGTTGAGGAGTTCGATACGGCTGATCGCGACCCAGCGCTGCCCGGCGTGGTGTTTATCTGCAACCTGATGTCCATGGAGTTCTGGGCGGGACCGGATTCCAGGATGGGCACGGCCGTTTATGGAGTGACCCGGCTTTCTGCGCCATGGCTGATACAGCCTGAAGAGATGTTTGACGGCGCGGTATCGCAGCGCGTCTCGTGGCACTTCACGAACAACCCCGTGGTAAAGGAACTGATCTCGCGCCACGGACGCGACCTCAATTTCCTGGGTTGCATCATTCAACGCACCAACTGGGGCGGCCAACGTGAGATGCAGTTATCTGCGTCGAGGTCGGCTCAGATGGCAAAAATGCTGGGCGCCGATGGCGCGATCATTACCACCAACATCCGCGGCCGCCGGTTTGTCGACACGGTCTTGGGTATTCAGGCATGCGAGCGCGCCGGCATTCGAGCGACGCTCATTACCGAAGAAGAGGATGACGAAAATGGGACGGCGCCGCCGCTCCTGGTCTTTACGCCTGAGATGGAAGCCATAGTGAGCACGGGAGCAGGGGCAGTCGGCCCGTTCCCGGCCGTAGAGCGAGTCCTGGGTGTGAGCGATGGCGACGTGGGCGAGTGGGCGGCCGACCTGCCGGCGATCGCTGGTCGTTACGGCGCGTTCCATCTTCAGGATTTCTACGGGTTCGGCAACCAGAGCCGCGTCGACTATTGACCGGGCGCTGACGACACGATCAACGGTTGCAAAGTGCGGCTAGAGGTACAAGCGGGCAAGATTTGATCGTCATGGTTGGGGTGCGCCGCAACCGGCTGCGTACCGCGGCTTGACCGAGAGGGATGGGCGTCTGTGACGGAGTCATACGTTCGGCGAACTTGCCGACCGGGACGGATTGATCGGCGGGCTTTCACCGCTATGGCGGATGACCGGCCATGATGAAGGTCGCAGCATCACTCATGATAGTGGGGGTCGCGGTCCTTCTTGTATCAGTAGGCCTTCTTTTTCTCGCGCGTGATCGGCTTGCCGATCTGCCTGCAAACCCTGTCAATCAACTGTTAGTGGCTGAGAAAAGGAACCTCGAAGAGATCGAGGCCATGTCGCGGACAGGAATCATTTCCGGCGCGGCGATAGCGGGCGTCTCCGGCCTGACGGTCGCGTGGATCGTAATCCGCGATCGTTGACAACCCTGTCCGACTTGTTCCGGCTCAGGGGGTCAGGGTAGTAACTCTTAAAGTTGACGGAAACCCCTGTAAAACACAGGTGTGTAGAGAAAGAAACTTCTCTCCCATCGATGCGTTGCATAAACTCGGCGTTTTCGAGACCTGCAAAAACGCACTTGAGATTTGAAGGAACGCGATGACTCTCCCCATAAACGCCGATTACATCTTTGAAGTCCCTTCGGTCTCGCAGCCGCACCTGTCCGACGACGGCTCCGTGCTCGCGTTCGTCAAGACGACGATTGACCGTGCGACGATGGAGCGCAAGGCGCGAATCATTGTTTCAAGCCCCCCGTTCGATCACCTTTCCGCCCTGACCGACGGGCCCACCGATACGGCCCCGGCTATCGATAACGATCGCGTCTTCTTCCTCCGTCCGGACGACGACGACAAAAAGCAGGTCTGGGCTGTTCCAGTGAACGGGGGAGAGGCGAGGCGCGTTACCGACCTTCCGGGCGGCGTGGAAGAGTTCTCCCTTTCACCGAACGGCGACCGAATCGCGGCCGTCTCGTCCGTCGACCCCGACGCGCAGGATGAGCAAGAGTCCGGCCCGCCCCGCGTGCGCGTCGTCCGCCGCATCCGCTACCGCCATGAACTCCGTGGATTTACCGGCGACGCCTTCCGGCAATTGTTCATAGCGGATGTCGAGTCGGGGTGTGCCCGTCAAATCACGGACGGCGAGGGTGACAACTGGTCACCCAAGTGGTCAGCCGATGGCGGGTCGCTCGCCTTCATTTCCGACGACATAGAGGGTCGAGACTTCACCACCAACACGCAGGTCAAGGTTGTGACCTTGCCGGACGGCGAGCCGGTTTCGTGGTCGGAAAGTCTCCCCTTTGTGTGGGCCGTCGCATGGTCGCCGGATGGCGAGTCGCTGGCGGCCATTGGATCGCATGACCCCGAATTGTGGGATCCGCGCTCGGCGTGGCTTTACGTTTTGGGCCCTGATGGAAGCGTCCGCAGGATCACAGACGGCCTCTACACCCCTGTGCCGGAGTGCGGACTGTCGTGGACTGCCGAGCGCCGTATCGTGTTCGTCGGCGTCCATCGAGGGGTGTACTTCCTATGCTCCATCCGTCCCGACGGCAGCCGTTTCAAGCTCATCACGAGCGGCGACGAGCAAATCGACGGCGCATCGATCGACGGGAGCGCCACCAAAGCGGTCATCCTCGCCGAATCGCCTCGTTCGCCGGTAGAACTCGCGTACGTCGATCTCGATACCGGAACTACCCACGCGATCACCTCGTACGCCGGGTCTTACCTCGACTCCCATACGCCAGCCCGCATGGAGAAATTCACCATTCACCGCGGCGGCTTCGAGATTGAGTCGCGCGTACTGCTGCCTCCCGACTTCACCGACACGAAGAGCTATCCGGTGGTCCTGGACATCCACGGCGGACCGAACGGCCGCTTCTCCGACAACTTCGATCCCGTACACCAGGTTCTTGCGACCAACGGGTATATCGTCCTGACCGTGAACCCGCGCGGCTCCTCAACCTACAGCCCGGAGTTCACCAAGTCGGTGCGCGAAGACTGGGGCGGCGAAGACTATCTCGACATCCTCGCATCGGTGGACGAACTGGCCGCACGGCCATACGTGGACGAAAACCGATTGGCCGTTCACGGGTCCAGCTACGGCGGCTTCATGAGCGCCTGGATAGTCGGACACGACCACCGGTTCAAGGCGGCCATCGTCGCCTCGATGTGCGCCAACCTGCACAGCATGTACGGTACCTCCGACTTAGGCACGGTTTTGGGAGACCTCAACTGGGGAGGCGTGTACAGCGAAGCGCGGGACGAGTTCCTCCGTCATTCGCCCATCACCTATGCCCCCAACGTCCATACTCCCGTGCTCCTGTTACACGGAGAGGACGACCTGCGCTGTGCCATAGAGCAAAGCGAGCAGTACTTCGTTGCGCTCAAACGCCTCGGCAAGACCGTAGAGTTCGTCAGATTCCCGAACTCCACCCATGTCTTCCGAAAGAGCGGCCACCCGAGCTTGATACTCGAGTACTATCGGCGCCTCCTCGATTGGCTGGGGAGGTACATCGGCGTCGGCCCTGCGTGACTCGGACTGTATTCACCTTGCCCGGCGAGGTGCTCGTCTCCAACCTGGCGGCCATTGCGCCGATTGCGGGTCCATACTAACATTCCGGTAGATTATCAGGATGGTGTTGGCCGCTTTGGCGCGGTCCGAACTTCGCGTTTGTGAGTCCAGGTCCGATCAGGAGGACATAATGAGTTCATTCAAGTCAAGTTGGACGCGGCGCGTGACGCTGACGTTACTTGCTATCGGCGGCGCGCTCGGCGCGCTGGCTGTTGCGTGCGGCGGCGGCGACCCGGAGATCGTAACGGTGGTTGAGACGGTCGTAGTTGATAGACCGGTCACCCAGATAGAGACGGTGATCGAAACGGTTGTCGTGGAGAGGGAGGTGACCCGCACCGAGAAAGTGGTCGAGACGGTCGTAGTGGAGAAGGTGGTCGAAGGCCAGATCGTCAAGGTGATCGAGACTGTCATTGTGGACAGGCCGGTGACCCGCACCGAGAAGGTGGTCGAGACTGTCGTAGTGGATAGGCCGGTCACCCGTACGGAAAAGGTCGTGGAGACGGTTATTGTCCCCCAAGTGGTGGTTGCCACCGCTGCGCCGCCCACACCTGAGCCACCGTCCCAAACCCTGGTGGTGGCACTCAACAACGTCGCCTTCCCAACGTTCGTTCCTTCGCGGTCGCCGTATCCGAACTCCCAGATCTTTCCGAACATGGGAATCCTGGAAACGGCTTTCGAAAGCAAGACGGACGGAGCCCTCGTGAACGTGTTGGCCGAGTCGTGGGAGTTCAACGAAGACTTCACACAACTCACGTTCCAACTGAAGCGGGGCGTACAGTTCCACCGCGATAACGGCGAGTTCACCGCCGATGACTTCGTCTTCACGTGGGAGAACGCCTTCTGGACGGAGGGGACGATCGCCAGCGGCTCGGGCCTGCCAAAGCTGTTAAACGCTCACATGACCAAGACGGACGACTACACGGCGGTCCTGACGACGGACGAGCCATGGCCCACCGCCCTCGAAACCTTCGTCAACCCGGACACAAGCCGGGGCGTGGTTTCCAAGGCCCTGTTCGAAAGCCTGGGTGCTGAAGCGGCAACCAGCGAGGCCATCGGTACAGGTCCGTACCAGGTCGAGGAATACAAGGTTGGCGAGAGGATCGTGATGTCGGCGGTGCCCGACCACCACCACAACACCGCCCCCTATGCCACGCTCATCGTCAGGGAGATAGCCGAGCCAACGACGCGTATCGCGGCGCTCGCCGCCCGCGAAGTGGACGTCACCGACGTGCCGGCGCCCCTGATTAAGGACGTTGAAGGCTTTGGCTTTGACATTCGTGCGTTACCCGGCTCAGGCGCAGGATTCAGCCTCTATCCGACGGGACTCTTCTGCTGGGAGACGTACAAGGGTGAACCAGTTCCTCCCCGACCGGGCTACAAGCCTGACCTGCCCTACATTGGAGCCTGCGACGACCCTGATTCACTGGAGCGGGCGCGCAAGGTTCGCTGGGCGCTGTCGATGGCAATTGATCGTAACGCCTTCGTCGAGACCATAGGCGCCGGACTGGCCTTCCCGCAACACGTCCACGGCCAGGGCGCGACGCAACGCCAGCAATGGCTCGATGAGATCGAGGAGAAATGGACGATACCGTACGACCTGGACATGGCTAGGCAGTACCTGGCGGAAGGTGGATACCCGGACGGGTTCACGGCCGACCTGGTCATATCCACCGGCAATCATGCTCTCGAAATCGAGGTCGGCGAGGCGGTTGCCGGTATGTGGAAGGCTATCGGCGTCGACATGAATCTCGAGACGCTCACCTACCAGGCACACCGCGTCGGGCTGGTCAACAGGGAGCGCTCCAACTGGTGGCTGTGGGCCCGTGATCACGGCGTGGACGGGACCGGGATCTTCGGCCGGCACCCGGGCGGGGCCTTCAATCCCGGCTTCGAGTTGCCGGATCTGTTTGACCTGGTCACGGTCGTAAGAACGGCGACCACGCCAGACGGTCTGCGCGCGGCGCAAGAGGCGGTCTGGGACTACGCGAACCACAACATGGTTTCGATCGAGACAATGGGGATGGCACGGACCATCGCCACTAACCCCGCAAAGATCAAGGACTGGCCCATGGGACTGGGGGCCAGCCCGTTCCCCAGGCATCTCGACCGCATCGTGCGTCCATAGACGATTTCAGATGTCCGGCCTGTGATTGTGCACGTCCGATCACCGGCCGGGACCGCACGCCTGAGGTCCCGGTACCAGTGGAACGAAGCATATGACGCGATTTTTGGCGCGGCGATTGATCACTACGTTTCTCAGTCTCCTCGGCGTGACGATACTGGTATTCGTTCTGGCGCGTATACAGGGCGATCCCCGCACGCTGTATGTAGACGACTTCACTCTTCGCTCGGACTACGAGGAATGGGGCCGACGCCTCGGCTTCGACAAGCCCCTGTATCAACAATATGGAATCTTCATGGGGCGCTTGTTGAAGGGCAACTTTGGCGTGTCGTTGCACCGCAGCGTTCCCGTCAGTCAGCTCATCTGGGAGCGGATGCCATCTACGGTGCAGTTGGCTATGTCGGGGTTCTTGGTGTCCATCTTCATTGGCATCCCCCTGGGCGTTTTGTCAGCCGTATACAGGGGCAGCGTGTGGGACTTCATCGGGAGGTGGTTCGCTGCGCTCGGCGTGTCGTTGCCCGTGTTCTGGGTCGGAATCATGGGAATCCTCATCTTCGCAGTTGCGCTGGGCTGGCTGCCGACCTCGGGCCGGGGTAACGTCGGCCACCTGGTTTTGCCAGCGCTGGTTGTCGGCTGGGGTTCGAGCGCAGGTCTGCTTCGACTGACCCGCTCGTCGATGCTCCACGTCCTCGACTCCGAGTACGTCAAGATGGCTCGGGCAAAGGGAGTGGCCCGTTGGCAAGTGGTGTGGAAACACTCCCTGAGGAACGCATTGATAGCCCCGGTAACCTATGCCGGCCTGACTTTGGCGGGGCTGATCACCGGCACGATCGTCATAGAGGTCGTGTTCGCCTGGCCTGGCATCGGGCTCTTGGCGCTCCAATCGGTACGGCAGTCCGACTATGCCGTTATCCAGGGCGTAATTCTTGTTGTGACGTTCCTGTATCTGATTAGCTCGCTACTCGTCGATCTGCTATATGCAGTGATCGATCCGCGTATCCGGCTGGGTGCATGAGGCCAAAACTTAGTTGATCCAATCCGCGGAAATAAGGCACGGGGGCGCTCTCCCAGTAGTGGGGCGTTTTCGGCGTGTCACATTGACTTTTCGCCGGTGGCCTATGTTCTCGACGGTGATCATCGTCCTGCTGGTAGTCAGCGGGGCTTTCGCTCATTGGATCGCTCCCCATGATCACGAACTCCCAAACCTGTACACTCGCAACCTGCCGCCCTCTTTTGTCGATTCCGAAAGCGACTACCTTTTGGGTACCGACAGCGTCGGCCGAGACATGCTCAGCCGCATTATCTACGGCGCCCGGGTCTCCCTGATCGTTGCCGGCGTTACGTTCGCCATCAGTGGCACGGCTGGCACCCTACTGGGGCTCGTATCCGGTTACTACGGAGGGTGGGTCGACGAGCTCATCATGCGCATCGTCGACATAAAGCTGTCCCTGCCGTTCATCCTCCTTGGGATGGTGATGGTGATCGTGCTAGGCCGCAGCTTTGGCGTGCTTGTCGGCATACTGGGCTTCTGGTTCTGGAGCGGCTTTGCCCGTCAGGTGCGCGGCGAAGTGCTGGCGCTCAAGGAAAGCGACTACGTCAGCCTCGCCAGGGTGGCCGGCGCGTCCGGGCCGCGTATCCTTGCACAGCACATACTGCCCGGCGTCATCAACACCGTCATCGTTGTTGGCACGTTACAGGTGGGATCGGTCATCCTGGCGGAGGCATCGCTCAGCTTCCTTGGCGTTGGCGTCCCGCCGCCCACCCCAGCATGGGGGTCGATGGTTGCAGGAGGCAGGCTCTACGTAACCACAGCATGGTGGATAACGGTCTTCCCCGGCATCGCCATAGCCTTGACGGTGCTGGCCGTCACTTTCCTTGGGGACTGGCTTCGAGACCGGCTTGATCCCCGCTTGCGCCAGATTGAATGACCGGCCGGAGGTCGCTAGCGACTAATGTCGGCTACGCAAAGCAGTCGGCTGAAGTTGTCCGAAATCGACGTTCGAATGCGGAGCGCGATAGTGCGCGAATAGGCGCGCGGTTGGGTCGAACGCGGGGCGGCTAGAAGTCTGCGTAGCTCTGAGAGCCTATTCCGTACCAGTCCGTGACGTGCGCGATACCGTACCGGCCGTGGATCGGAGGCAACTCGCCGCGCCATGCTGCCAGCGGCTCGCCAATCGATCCGATCACATTCGAGACCGCAGGGAATCCCCCGGCAACGTCTCCGGTGCCGTTCGTAACGACCGATTTGAGTTCCGGAGGGGCGAAGAGGAGCGCCGGCGCCGCGCCATTCTCGTTGTCCTCTTCTTCTGTAAGGAGAACTACGTCGATGCCCCGACTCTCGCACTCCTGCACGGTCAACATTGTGCCGACCCATCTTTGCCCCCGCACGTCGGTCGTAATGATTGCGCCCTGCGCTCCGAGCTTGCTTGCCAATGTCGCTGCACGATGTGCGGCAAGTCCGTACTCCCTTTGATTGGTCCAGTTCGTGCGTTGGATAATGCAACCGAGAAAATTGAGATCGCGGCCGTGGCGCCGGGCCAGGTCCAGTACGAGGGGGTTATTGGCCATAATCCACGTATGACGGCCCCCAGCGATGGCGCCGTCCATAAGCTCCGTGGGTTCCAGCAACCATGGCGCCGAAAGTCTCACCTGTCCGTATACGGCTATTCCGAAACTACCTCGAGGGCCTACCTGCGGTTCGGTGGAAGACAGGTGGGGAATGAATACCACTCCCGGCAAGTCCGGACGCGGCTCGATTTCGAACGTCTCCACATCATCGGGCATTGCGTCGCGGGCGGTTTCCGCTAAGCGATCCGTTACCCGAAATGCCGCTGCCTGTGCGGCTCCATGCTGTTCATCGGCGGTCACTCCGTGAGGGGCTTCGATGACAAGGCACAGGTTGTGCAAGGCGGCGTACGGTGTGACGGCGCCCGGCCCGCTCATGTCTATGAAATGTTCGTCGGTACCTTGCGGCCAGCCACTGGCAACGGGTCCCTGATCGTCCCGGCTCCACGTACGCGCTTCGCCAGCCTGGCTTTCGCCGGTTCCCATGACGTCGAGGCACGTGGTCACAGCCATTCCCGCCAGGCGGTGGGTTCTTCCACTACCTACCTGGTCTGCAGTCCGGCCCTGTAGTCCCGGGTAGGTTGTGCCGCCGCCGCGAATCTTCACCCGCGGCTCAACCACGTCGGCGGAGTTGATAATGCGGGTCGAGTCACCAGGCGTGGCAATTTCCAGCACCGCGCCGCGGATCTGCGGGTCTTGGAGAACCAAGGCTTCGATCTCATCCCGGTCGAGCGTCAATACGCCGTTTTCAAGCCTGGTCGAATACCCCCACTGAATTCCTTTTACGTGAATGCTGCCAAGCTCAAGTCGCAAATTCGAGTTCCCTTTCCACGGAAGCTGGGCCTGTTTCCTCCCGCTCGAACAGTACCGGCTCATTCACTTCGGTCTGCACGGCGCGCAGCGCGGTTCGCGCTATGAGAAGCATTAGTTCACGGTCCCGCTCAGGGGACAGGTTGGGGTCGCCGCAGAGGTGCTCGACACGCACCCCGCGCACCACCCTGTGCGCTCCAAGCGTCAGGGGCACTGAGGGGAGCGCGCTGACCATAGCAACGCGGATTCCCGTTCGCTCAAGTTCCTTGGTGATCGTTGCGCCGCAACGATTGCAACTCCCTCAGGTGGATTCGAGGATGACCGCCTCTACGCCCGACTCGTTCAGATCCTGGGCGATTTCACCTCCCATCCGCCGTGCATCGCCCACCGGACAGGCGCCGCCCACTACAGAGTAGAAGCGATTGTGCAGGCGGCCGATCTCACCCATAGCCTCCAGAGTCCGTAAGGCCGGCAGGGGCAGCGCATAGTTGGGATTAAGGGTGTTGTAGATATGGCCCTTGAAGCCGGTATGTACCGACTCCCATCCCGCGACTGTCAGCGAATCGATGCCGTCGATGTTGTAGCCAAGCCAACGTCTGGGCAGGCCGTGCGATTGGCCGTCCGGGTTGCCTCTCGGGACCAGGCCTGCTGTCGTGACCAGCGCCACAGTGGAATTGCTGAGGCTGCCCAACGGCGGCGGCGCGTCCACCTGGTCGTATTGGCGAATGGATATTTCTGAGACCACTGGCGCCCCATTGATGCGGCCCAGGACCATGTCGACAGCGCGGCCTGCTCCTGTCTTGGGCCTCGTCATCGGCTTCCTGACCCCGGTCGGCACATAGCCTTCTTCGTGAGCAGGGCCGGGCGGTCGACCTTCGGCGAGTTTGACCCCTAAAGCCGCCATCTTCTTGAGGGCAGGCACCATTTCGGCGGGACTGGAGCCGGTTTCAATAACGTATAAACCACCCTGGTTGGTGGTCCCCGGATTGTCCGCCACCATACCCGTCACCGACGCTATATCTAATTCACCGGCCAGCTCGCAGACCAGCGCACATCCCAAACCGTAACGGCCGGCGTCAAATGCCGGACCTGCTACTACAAGATCGGGTTGGTAATGGAGCAATGCCTCGCGCACAGGTGGAAGGGACTTGTCCTGCTCCTCAACGAAGAAGTTGTCGCCGGCGATCACAGTTGCGACGACTGTGCCTTTGCTGCCAAGGATCCCAGTCAGGGCCCTGCCCGGACCGACAGGGCCGGGCACTATTTCGACCGGGCGGTCATTGAAATCCTCGCCGCCGATGCCACCGAAGAACTGGTTCAGATAGTGGATAACCTTGAGTGAACGGCCCATAGTTGGTCTCCTTGAGTTCATAAGTCGTTACATATTAACGGAGATGGCCGCCGTCAACCTCATAGAGCGCAATATCATCTGGTGTGTTGACGGCTCTTGCCGGTCTTATGCCCACGCCGATGGGCCGTACTGAAATGCCCGGCGTTGCGCCGATTGCGGGTCCGTACTAACATTCCGGTGGATTATCAGGATGGTGTTGGCCGCTTTGGCGCGGTCCGAACTTCGCGTTTGTGAGTCCAGGTCCGATCAGGAGGACATAATGAGTTCAATCAAGTCAAGTTGGACGCGGCGCGTGACGCTGGCGTTACTTGCCATCGGCGGCGCGCTCGGCGCGCTGGCTGTTGCGTGCGGCGGCGGCGACCCGGAGATCGTAACGGTGGTTGAGACGGTCGTAGTTGATAGACCGGTCACCCGCACGGAGCAGGTTATACAAACCGTCGTGGTGGAGAGGCAGGTCACCCAGATCGAGAAGGTGATCGAAACGGTTGTCGTGGAGAGGGAGGTGACCCGCACCGAGAAAGTGGTCGAGACGGTCGTAGTGGAGAAGGTGGTTGAAGGCCAGACCGTCAAGGTGATCGAGACGGTCATTGTGGACAGGCCGGTCACCCGCACCGAGAAGGTGATCGAGACGGTCGTAGTGGACAGGCCGGTCACCGTAACGGAGAAGGTGGTAGAGACGGTCGTCGTCGAAAAGCAGGTCACCGTCACGGAGAAGGTAGTTGAGACGGTAATCGTCATGCAGGACGTAATGGTTGTTGCGACACCCACGCCAATCGGCATGGAACCCGTTAGCGGCGGAACCGTGAGGTGGGCGCTTGACAACAACATTGCGACCCTGGACGCGCTCAAGACGACGTCGCAACCGGAAATTGGCGCTCTGCACAGTCAAGAGAAGCTCTTCGAATTTGATGAGACCCTCACCCCCCAACCCTCCCTCGTGGAAAGTTGGACTACCAGTGACGATGGGCTCACCTGGACCTTCACGTTGCGGGAAGGAATTACCTTCAACGCCCCCGTCGAAGGCCGCCCGTTCACTTCGGAACACGCAATGGCCAACTGGAAGCGTTGGCTGGCAAGAGACAATTTCGGCGGGATTCTCAGCGGATTCATCGAGTCCATCGAAACCCCCGACGACCTCACTTACGTCGTGACTCTCAGCGAACCGACAGGGCTGCTCCTGGACGGATTCGCTCGCCTCGGCGGGTACTCCCCGTACATGATGCCGCCCGAGATGTACGCCGTTGATCCGGACGAGGGCCCAGGAAACGGGGACTTCGAGACCTTCGGCGGCACGGGGCCATACCAGTTGGTCCAGTGGCGCCCTGGCGACCGCCTCCTCTTCACAAAGTGGGCGGACTACAAGTCCCCGTCTGGGCCGACTTCGTTCCTTGCCGGCACCAGGCTCGCCTACGCCGATGTGCTGGAAGCGATCGTGATTCCGGAGGAAGCGGCCCGTATAGCCGCCCTCGAGACGGGAGCTGTCGACTGGATCGGTACCATTTCCGGCGATCAAAAAGAACGACTCGAAGCGAACCCCGACTTGTTCGTTTTCACTGACGACAGTGGACCGGTCCGAATTGGCGCATGGCCCAACCACGTGAAGGGGCCGATGAGTGACGCCCGGGTCCGCCGTGCGATCATGATCGCATTCCCGAAGGACGACGCTCTGCTTGCGACGGCGGGCGACCCCGCCCTCTTCAGGCAGTGCGGCTCGCTCATGCTCTGTGGGACGCGCTGGGGCGGCATCCGCACACCGGGTGACGAGATCTACTACGATCCGCCCGATCTGGAAGCAGCCAAAGCGCTCATCGAGGAGGCCGGCTACACCGGCGCCAACATGACCCTCCTGACCAGATCCGGCTCCGCCGCGTCTGCTCTCGTGATGCGCGAGGTGGTGGAAGACCTCGGATTTGCAGTCGACTACCAGCACGTGGATGCCGCCAGCTATTCGGAGCGCAGGGCCGATCCGGACCGGTTCGACATGTTCTTCACCGGCGGGCCGGTCTCCTGGGGCGGCATCAGCCCGCTGCTCAACAGCACCCTTGCTAAAGGAAAGTACTGGAACAAGTATCAGGACCCGTCAGGAAACTTCACGGCCATGCTCGAGGAGTTCGCCCGCGCGCCGCGGGAGAGGCAGGACGAACTAATAATCGAGATGCAGAAGCTGTTCTACCAGGACATGCAGTACATCCCATTCGGCGAGGTCCTTTCGGTCTTCGCCGGGAGCAAGGCGCTGCACGGAGTTGAAATCCGTTTGCTCGGTAGTCACACGAGCTTCGTGAACTCCTGGAAGGACAGGTAGCAGCCTAGTCTGCAGGACATCGCCTGGTTTCCCGAATGGCTGTACGTAATACCGGGCTCACCCCTGACCGACACGGGGTGGGCCCGGCCCGCGTTACCGGTTCGGACTACTTTGGAGGTGACGCCCATTCCGGCTAGCCGACCATTCGGGAGCGATTCGGCGCCTGGTTCGGCAGTGATCAAGCCTGGAGATGTACGCAGCATTTAACCCAACATACGAGGATTTGAGGCCTGGCGCCTGGCATCGGCGTCCGCGCCCACGACGGGGTATTCATGGCGCCCGCGAAAGTCCTCGCAGCCGATCATCAACCCTTACTGCCCACGGCTCGAACCCTGAATGAGCGGTTATATCCTCCGGCGAATATTCGTCAGCATCCCTGTTGTCCTTATCGTCGCGATCCTGACGTTTTCCATCACGTACATCGCGCCGGGCAACGCGGCTTACGCCATTGCTGGGGAGCAAGCAACGCCCGAGGACATCGAGCGCATCACCCAGGCCATGGGTCTCGACAAGCCGTTCATCGTCCAGTTCGGCAACTGGTGCGGTGGAATCCTGCGGGGTGACCTCGGTCGATCGCTTTTTACCGGCCACCGGGTGACGGAATTGATCGGCAACAGGATGGAGCCGACAATTAGCCTGACCGTCCTCGGGCTGGTGTTGTCCGTCCTGATCGGGATTCCGCTCGGAGTTGTGGCCGGGTGGAAGGCCCACACCTGGATTGACCGCACAATCATGTTCTTTTCCGTCCTGGGTTTTTCCGTGCCGGCCTTCTGGCTGGGCTTCATGCTGATCCTCATGTTCGCCGTGGGACTGAGATGGTTTCCGGCCATCGGTTATGTAAGCGTGCTGGAGAGTGTTCCGGGGTTCTTCAAAAGCATGACGCTGCCGGCCCTGAGCATTGCGGTCTCCGGGGCCGCAATAATCGCCCGAATGACTCGCTCCAGCATGCTGGAAATCCTGAACGAGGACTACATCAGAACGGCCCGGGCCAAGGGGCTGACAGAACGGATCGTCTTACAAAGGCACTCACTGAAGGCCGCATCCCTTCCCGTCGCCACGATTATCGGGTTGCTGCTGGCTGGATTGCTGACGGGTGTCGTCGTCACCGAAAAGGTGTTCACAATCCCCGGCCTCGGCCGCTTGGCGGCTGACGCGGTAGTGAATCGCGACATCCCTGTGCTGCAGGCGGTTGTGCTGGTCTTGGGCGGGATCATTGTTTTCGTGAACCTGTTAACTGATGTCATCTACGCCTACCTCGACCCGAGAGTCAGGTACTGATTATGGCCGTTTACGACGCGGTTCAGTCCGGGCACGGCAGGTACAGGATGCTCAGGCGCGCTCCACGGCTGGGAATTCGGCTGCTTGCGCGCAACCCGAACATGAGCATCGGCCTTTTGATTCTTGGCGTCATGGGCGTCGTGGCCATATTCGCGCCGTTCATCGACCGATACGATCCACTGCGGCTTGCTGTCGAAGATCGCCTGATGTCACCAAACTCTGAACACTGGTTCGGCACCGACAGCTTCGGTAGAGACCTTTACTCACGGACCGTTCACGGCGCCAAACTTTCGCTGCTGGTCGGTGCGAGTGTCGTGGTCATAGCCGCAATAGCCGGGGAGATACTCGGTCTGATTGCCGGGTACGACCGGAGAATGGATGCAGTACTCATGCGCATCGTCGATGGCATCATGGCGTTCCCTGGCCTGTTACTTGCCCTGGCGTTGATAGCAATGCTGGGATCGAGCATCCAAAACGTCATTATCGCTATCTCGGTAAACGCAATACCATCCATTGCACGCGTGGTGCGGAGTTCGGTGCTGAGCCTGAGGGAACGGCCATTTGTCGAGGCTGCCCGCGCTACGGGAGTACCAACCTGGCGGATATTGCTCGTCCATATTGCGCCAAACACGCTTGGGCCAGTTACGATTCAAGCCACATTTCTATTCGCGGTGGCGATGTTGACCGAGGCGGGATTGAGTTTCATAGGCGCCGGAGTTCCGGACTACGTGCCAAGTTGGGGCAATATCGTCAGCATGGGCAGAAACCAACTGTACAACGCGCCATGGATCGTGGTGATTCCGGGCATATTCCTGACGATGACGGTCCTGGCGGCGAACCTGGTAGGCGACGGCCTGCGCGACATGATCGATCCCCGACTGAGGGGTACCCGCACGTGACGCGGCGTCGAATCCGGGTGTCCGCCGTCACTTTAAGATTGTCGACGCGTGTCACTTTCAGCGGAGTTGCGCCCAGGGATGGAACCAACTGGCTGCGGCATGAGCCGAGAACCTAACAAATGAACGTCACAGCGGCCGTCACGGCCCACAGACACGAGGAGAACAACGGTGACCAGACTTACAGTCGATGAACTGCGTGCGGAGTTCCCGGTCGTCAATTCCTGCACTTACCTGGACTCGGCCTATTGGGGGCCCTACCCACAACGCACTGCAGACGCGATCTCGGACTTCGTTCGAAAGAGAAGTCAAATGGCGTACCCGTTCGGTCGAGCGGACGAGGATCGGGTTTTCGTCGACGACGTCAGGTCCAAGATGGCGAAAGTGCTCAACGTAACACCGGAAGAGGTCTGGTTCCCGAAGGGGACCACCGACGGGATCAGCACCGTGGCGAACGCCCTGCTCCGACCCGGGGACGAAATCATCGTCGGCGGCCTCGACCACCCGGCAGACTACACGATCTGGTCGAACCTGGCCGAACGGGGAATGACAGTTACGGTAGTGCCGCAGCGGGACGGGCGCATGGACCCCGATGACATCGAGCGTGCCATCACGCCAAAGACGCGCGCCATCGGATTGTGCCTGGTCAACACGTACAACGGCTACCGGCAGGACCTCGACGCACTGAGCCGGGTCGCAGGCGACCACGGCCTTTACCTATTCCTCGACGCCATCCAGGGGATGGGACACCTTGCGATAGACGTTGCCGATACCAACGTGACGATGATGTCTGCGGGCGCCTACAAGTGGTTCTGCTCGCCTGAAGGTCTGGGCGTGTCCTACGTGAACAAAGACGTAATTGAGGACATCATTCCTCACAGCGTGCACTTCTACGGAGTGGACCCGCGGCAATCTGACTGGGAATCGTTCGTGCACCAGTTATTTGAGCACGGCGCGTCGGACAGCGGACCGCAGTCAATCCCCGCCGGAACGCTCGACTATCCGGATACGGCAGTTCGCATGGAGGTCAGCCCCAGTATCATCGCCCTGATCGGACTCAACCAGATGGCGGACATAATCCTGGAATTCGGAGGCATTGAGGCCGTCGAGAAACGGGTCTTGTCGCTTTCATCCCAATTGCGGATCACGGCGCAGGAGCATGGCCACAAGGTCCTGTCGCCACCCGAACCTGAGGGCATGACAGGTATAAACGCCATCGCGACGTCCAGCGCGGACGGATTCCAGGACTACGCCGAGAAACGGGGAATATACCTTAGGGCGCGCCCAGCCACCGCGTTAGGGCAGGATTCAGCTCGCGTCACCCCCCATTTCTTCAACAACCAGGACGACATCGACACGCTAGTGGAAGCGTTAGACGCCTACCGGGACAGTTAGACGTACTCGTCCGTCGACTGCCACGGCCGCACCCTGACTCGCGGCTACCAGGAGGACTACAAAATCGAATCTATACGCTATTTGATCCACTACAGCACCGGCGATTTCACACTTACCGGCCGGATTGTGGACGCTGCCACCGGACAGAAGGTCGGCGCACGAGTCCAGGTAATTGGAACAGAGGGCGCGCCCATTGCTCCGCCCGACGCGATGTGGAAAATCGGCACGGGCGAACCGTTCTTCTACTCCGACGGCGAATTCAGCCTGAACGTCCCCCGCGGCCGGGTGCAGGTTACGGTGGAGCGAGGCACCGAATACGTACCCTGGCGGCGCACGGTGGAATTCACCGAACCCGGTCACATTCAGCAGGAGATTGAACTCGAACGTTGGTGTGATCCGGCAGCAGACGGCTGGCACCCGGGCAACCTGCACCTCCACTACAAGGAGACTGAGGACGATCCGGATCGCCGGATCATGTACGACTCGAGAATCGAGGACCTGCGCGTAACGGCTCTCAGCTACGTAAAGCGATGGGACTTCGCGTACGCCAGCAACAAGTACGCCCCAGGTGTCCTGCGCAAGTTCACTGACGCCCGGCACTACGTCCAGTGCGGCGAAGAGACTCGGCATTACATGGGGGGCGGCCACATCTACGGCTTCGGCCACGTGATGCTCCTCGACATCCGAAACGTCGTCAATCCGCCCGGGCGCGGGCTTCTTATAGACGCGTTCAGCCCAGAGTACCCGCCGATAAGCTACGCCTGCGACGACACACACCGGCAGGACGGCGTCGTCATCTGGTGTCACAACGGCCACGGCATCGAAGCGTCGGTGGCGGCGATCCTCGGCAAGGTGGACGCGCTGAGCCTGTGGGACGTGTATTGGGAGGACCTCGAGTACGACGCCTGGTACGGGCTCCTCAACTGCGGCATCAGGCTGCCGGCGTCCACCGGATCGGACTGGTTCTTGTGTTCAGCCAACAGGGTCTACACAAAAACACAACCCGAATTCGAGTACACAAGCTGGATGCAGGCCCTGTGCGACGGCAAGACGTTCATCACGAATGGCCCGATGCTGGGTATCGACGTCGACGGGTCGAGCGTCGGCGATACAGTGCAAGCGAGCAGCGGGGGCCGGGTAACGGTTGACGTTGACTGGACATCGCACTACCCGATACACAGGGTGGAGGTCGTCGCCAACGGCACACCCGTTCACACGAGGGACCTTCCGGATGGGTCCACCGGGGGGTCTTTCGAATGTGAGGTGGACGTTGCGGGCGATGGATGGATCGCGGCGCGCATCGGCAGTAACTCGCGGGACAGTTTCGCCCAGCCCATATGGGCCCATACCAGCCCCGTGTACATCGACGCCGGGGGCGCGGCATCCCCGGAGAGAAGCGTTTCCGCTGCCCGGATCGTCAGTCAAATAGACGATTCGATCTCCTGGCTGCGTTCCGACGGAAAGTTCTACACCGACGAACAGCGAAACGAAGTTCTGAGCCTGTTCAAACAGGCGCGTGACCTCTATCGAAAGATGGTCGAATAGGACCGGCGGCCGCACGCCGCGAGGCCGCGCATTAAAAGGCGAACGTTGCGCCCGAAACTCATACGTACTAACATTCCAGACCTTGGTGCGGCCGAAACAGTGATCCTCGGATGATCGGAATGTTCGAGGCCGCGTATTTATATGGAATATCAGCAGGAGGAAATAATGGGATCAATTAGGCTCAAACGGGCTCGGTTGTTCGCGCTGGGCGTGCTGGCAATCGGCGGCCTGATCGCCGCGCTGGCGGTGGCTTGCGGCGGCGGTGAGACGCAGATCGAAATCCAGACCGTAATCGTCGAAAAGCAACTCCCGGGACAGACGGTCACCGAGAAGGTCGTCGAGACGGTCGTCGTCGAGAGAGAAGTCGAAGGCAAGACCGTCATGGTCGTCGAGACTGTAATCGTCGAGAAGCCTGTCACTCGCATAGAGAAAGTCGTCGAAACGGTCATAGTCGAGAAGCCGGTGACAGTGGTTGAAAAAGTGGTTCAGGTTCAGACCGTAGTGGTCGCCCCCACACCGGTACCCCCGCCGACGCCGGCGCCAACACCGGAAGGCGGCCCACAAGGTACGTTCCGTTTCGCTACCGAGAACATTATTCCGCCGCTCTTCGTTCCCGCGCTCGGCGGTGTCGGACACGAACAGGACTACGCTTCATGGGGCATGGTCGAATTTCTGATCTATGCCGACCACGATGAGGTGTACGACACGAGCATCAGCATTGCAACCTCCTGGGACCTCGCCGAAGACAGTAGCAAGGTTCGCTTCACGCTGCGCAGGGGCATCCCGTTCCACCAGGGCTGGGGAGAATTGACCGCCGATGATGTCGTGTGGAGCATGAACAACGCCATTCGCGAAGGCTCCACCTTCTGGGGCGTTGGTGGTCTCCAGGTCTGGATGGACCGGTGGGAGAAGGTTGACGACTACACCGTCGACATGTACTTCAAGTCGTTTAATGCATCCTGGCTGGAGGGTTTGTCGAATCTCTCCACGCACCAGCCGTGGATCTACCCCAAGAAGGCGATCGACGAGTTGGGAGAGGACCGGGCCAACGTGACTCCGTTGGGTACCGGGCCGTTTGAGAACCTGATCTACCGCACCGGTGACATTGTGGTAGTCGAAGCGTTCAACGGAGGAAACCACTGGCGGGCGAAGCCGGCATCGCAGCGCATGGAGGTGGTGGAGATCCGTGAGCCACTGGCTCGAAACGCCGCATTTATTGCGGGTGAAGTGGACATCATCGCGGTCCTGAACAAGGACATTGCCAGTTTGAAAGAGCGAGTGTCTGGTTCTTACGAGCAGCCTGCCCGGGGCTCTGGTTTTACCCATATCATGGTTTACACCGGGAACTATTGGAAAGGCGAAGAAACTTGCGACTCACAACTTGAGACTTCCTGGACCTTGGGCGAAGGTATTGAGTACCCGCGGGCCGGCTTCAAGCCCGACGCTGAGCACCCCTGGATAGGCGATCCGTCGGGCAACGGCAACAGCATGGAGAGCGCTCTGAAGGTTCGACAGGCGATGTCTATGGGGATCGACCGCGAGACGTTGGTCGACACGGTATTCGGCGGACTTGGCCTTGCGACAGGGAGCTACACCGGTTTCCAGCCATACGATTCTGAATGGAAAGACGAGTGGGGCCTCGAATACGATCTGGAGGGCGCCAAGGCCTTGCTGGCAGAGGCCGGATACCCGAACGGGTTCGAGTTCGAGTTCTACATACCGCCCGACCACATCGTGATGAACCCTGAAGCCGGCGAAGCTGTGGCGCAAATGTGGCGTCAGATCGGTCTAGCCGTCAAAGTTGACCGAAGCACGTACGCCGCGACCAGACCTCGCCACTTCAATGGCGCGGACGACATCGTCTGGTACGCTGCCTCGTCTATCGGCAACCTGGACAAGGAGAAGATCAATCTCTTGGGCAGGGCTCTTACCTTTCACGGTGCCGAGGTGCCCTGTGAAATACAGGACCTGGCGGCCTCAGTGAATGATGAAACCGACTACGACAAGCGTGTCGCGATCAATGTCCAGGTGCAGGACTACGTAAGCGATCAGCGCCTGATCTTCCCGATAGCCACCGTCACGGACCACTTCATGGTCGGCCCACGGATCAAGGCCTGGACGCCGCACAGGATCGTCGGTCGTTACTTCACGAACCCCGAGACGGTGCAAGTCCAGAACTAGCAGGCCGCGCGTACGCGCCCATAACAGAGCCGCCATGCCGGGATACAGGCCCTGCCGCTGATCGCTCAGCAGCAGGGCCCGCGCCCCGGCGGCTTTTGTATAACCGAGAAGCGCAGCTACGCGGCGCGTGTCTGGCGTCAGTAGGGGAAATTGAGACGTTTTCTATTGCGAAGAGTCGCCTTCTCACTCTTGATGCTGTTGGTGACTACCGCTTTTGTCTTTGGCCTATCCCGTGCCGCGGGCGACCCCAGGTATCTCTACCTTAACGAATACAGCACCGCAGCCCAGTGGGAACAGTGGGGCGAGGCGATGGGACTGAACAGGCCCTTGGTGGTGCAGTACGCCGACTGGCTGTGGGATGCTCTGCGGTTGGATTTCGGGAATTCGATACAGCAACGCCGCAGCGCCCTGGAATTGGTCCTGGAACGCGCTCCGGCGACGTTGCGCCTCGCTGGTGTGGCCTTTCTGTTTGCATTACTTGTATCCTTGCCGTTCGGCGTTCTCTCGGCGGTTAAACGCGGCACCGTATTAGACTATTCTGGACGCGTGTTTGCGCTGTTGGGACAGTCGATGCCCGGATTCTGGATGGGCATTGTGCTCATCATGATTTTTGCCGTAGAACTCGGCTGGCTGCCGACAGGCAGACAGGAGCATGGCATCAGGAGCTACGTGTTGCCAGCCATAACCCTCGGTTGGTACCCTGCTGCGGGTCTTTTGCGTCTTACGAGATCCTCTATGCTGGAGGTGCTAGACGCCGAGTACATGAAGATGGCTCGCGCCAAGGGCGTCGGCGGCAATATGGTCGTTTGGAAGCACGCCTTCCGGAACGCTCTTATTGGGCCTATTACTTTCTCGGGTTTCCTGATTGCAGGATTCGTTACTGGCGCTGTGATCACTGAAAACGTCTTTTCCTGGCCAGGTCTTGGGCAGTTGGGCATACAGGCGGTAAGTAACAATGACTTCCCCGTGATGGTCGCCGTCGTGTTCGTGACAGCTGCAGCGTTCGTTGCGGCGAACCTGATAGTAGATTTGTTATACGCCGCCATCGACCCCAGAATAAGGTTTAACTAGGAGTCCCCGCGGCATTGTCAACCGAAATATCAGCCGCGCAAAATATCAGGTTCAGCGATATAGCATCCCGACAAGGAGTTCGTTGGACAGTGCGACGCTTCATCAGAGAGTGGCCTCTGGTGCCGCTGGCGTTATTGAGCGTCATCATGGTCTTCGCCGTCTTCGCCAGCGTCATTTCCGGGTACGATCCGACCTTTGGGGAACTCACCGACCGCCTCATCCCGCCGGCATGGTATGAGGAAGGGTCGACAGCACATCTGCTCGGCACCGACCCGCTCGGACGGGACGTCATGACGCGCATTATGCACGGCGCAAGGATCTCTCTGATGGTAGCGGGAATCGTTCTCTCCGCTGGGGCTATTTGCGGGACAGTGTTGGGCATGATCTCGGGCTGGTTTGGGGGTGTCATCGACGAGATTATCCAGCGTTTCGTCGAATTTACAATCGCGTTGCCGTTCATCCTGGTGGCCCTGGTAGTAGTAATTGTCCTTGGCGCGAGGCTGGAGGTGATCATCCTCCTCTTGGTGATATTCAGTTGGGGCGGTTTTACGCGCCAGGTGCGAGGCGAGACATTGCAACTCAAGAACATGGACTACATAGCGCTCGCCAAGATCGCAGGAGCGTCGACCACTCGCATTCTCGCGCGCCACATCCTGCCCGGCGTCATAAACACCGTTATGGTGCTTGTCAGCTTGAGCGTCGGTACGCTGATTATCACCGAATCGGTGCTCAGCTACCTCGGCGTGGGCATCCCGCCCCCGACACCTGCCTGGGGCGTGATGGTATCCGACGGCCGTAACTACATCGTCGACGCCTCCTGGGTGTCCTTCTACCCGGGCCTCGCGATACTCTTCACCGTGCTGGCGTTCAACTTCCTGGGCGACTGGATCCGCGACCGGCTCGACCCCAGACTCCGCCAACTGATCTAGCCGAGCCGCCGTCGCTGGGCGGGGGTGGACCTATAAGACGTGCTCATACCGGCGGGCAGGCACCCTTTCTTGGTGCCAGAAGGCGTGGGTGCGGCGTGTACGGGAGGCGGGGGTGTGTTGAAGTGGGAGTCGATGCCTAATAGAATCAAACGGTGGCGGCGAATTCGATCCGGTCCATTCGGCCGGTCGACGCCAAATTGCACATCGCCGCCCGCGCAACGGACGCGGCCATACCGGCCGGACTTTGATATGAAGGCTCGACGAACGAGAGACATCCTGAGTGAGGGCGACCCGGCGCGGCGCGATACCCTCACTATGTTGGCGCGGGCCTGATCTCTACCTTCCCGCCCGCGCCTGTAACCTGAATTCGGCGGCGGGCCTCACGTTTCGTCCGTAAGCATCCCTCGGCGAGCGCCATGATGTGGCCGCATTGCCGGGCCCTACGAGTCCGTACCCGCTTCTGCGTAGCGAGCGCGCCCCAGCCCCGCCGATCCATCACATCGGACAATTAGCGCACATAAAGTTGGCGAAATGACAGAGAAAATCACATCCGGCGAACAGCCATCCGGCGAGCCCAGGAAGAGACGCTTTCGCGATCTCACTCCCGAAGAACAGGCCGACCTGCTTGGCCGCATGCGGCACTCGGCGGCCCACGTCCTGGCCGAGGCGGTACTCGAGCTCTTCCCCGAAGCAAAGCTGACGATCGGCCCTCCGACAGACGACGGCTTCTACTACGACTTCGACGTCGCTGAACCGTTCACCCCCGCGGACCTCGAACGCATCGAGGTTCTCATGCGGGAATCGGTCAAGGCGAACAAACCGTTCGTGGAGCGGGAGGTAGACCGCGCCGAGGCGCGCATGCTGGTCGCGGATAACCCATATAAGCAGGAGATCATCGACGGGATTCCGGAAGGCGAGCGGTTGTCGTTTTGCAGTCACGGCGACTTCGATGACCTGTGCCGGGGCGGTCACGTGGCTTCGACCGGCGAGATCAGGGCGTTCAGGCTCTTAAGCTCGGCAGGCGCGTACTGGAGGGGCAGCGAAGCCAACCCGATGCTGCAACGCATCTACGGCACGGCGTGGGAGTCCCCGAAGTCGCTGCGGGCCCATCTGCGACGGCGGGAGGAAGCCGAAAAGAGGGATCATCGAAAGCTCGGCCGGGACCTGGAGCTGTTCTTCTTCGACCCGGTGGCGCCGGCGAACCCGTTCTTTCTGCCGAAGGGCGCGTTCGTATACAACGCCCTGACCGACTACATGCGCGAGCTTTACGAACGTTACGGGTACCAGGAGGTGGTGACCCCGCAGATATTCAAGACGAGCCTGTTCAAGACCTCCGGCCACTACGACAACTATCTCGAGCACATGTACATGTTGGAGATCGACGAGCAGGAGTACGGCGTCAAGCCGATGAACTGCCCGTCCCACGCGGTCATGTACTCAAAGGGCCTCCACTCGTATCGCGACCTGCCCATCCGCTACGCCGACTTCGGGCGGTTGCACCGCTACGAGTTGTCGGGCGTGACGCAGGGCCTGACGCGAGTAAGGTCGTTTTCGCAGGACGACGCGCACATCTTCTGTCGCGAGGACCAGATCGCCGACGAGGTGAATGGTTTCATAGACATGCTCATCGAGAGCTACGGGGTGTTTGGCTTCGAAGACACCCGGTACGTACTGTCGCTGCGCCCCGAAAAGCGCGTCGGATCCGATGAGCAGTGGGACAAAGCGGAATCGGCCCTGAAGTTGGTGCTTGGGGAGCGAGCGCTGAACCACGAGGAAGCTGAGGGCGAAGGGGCGTTTTACGGTCCAAAGATCGACATGTTCGTGCCCGACGCACTGGGCAGAGAGTGGCAACTCGGCACCGTTCAGGTCGACTTCAATCAACCTGAGCGGTTCGACCTGGAATATGTGAATGCCGAGGGCGGCAGGGAGCGGCCGGTAATGATCCACCGCGCCATGCTCGGCTCGATGGAACGATTCCTTGGCGTGCTCATCGAGCACCTGGCAGGAGCGTTTCCCGTCTGGCTCGCGCCCGTGCAGGCGACGATTGTTCCCATCACGGACCGCCACCTTGAATACGCCTCTTCCGTGCTGAATAGCCTGAAAGGGGCCGGGATCCGTGCCGTAGTGGACGACTCCGGCGACCGCATGAACGCCAAGATTCGCCGCGCCCAGCTACAGAAGGTGCCCTACATGCTGGTGATCGGAGATCGTGAAGAAGAGGCCGGCGCGGTGGCCGTGCGCACGCGGACCGGGGGCAACCTCGGCGCGCGCCCTGTGGACGCGTTCACTGAGCACATCGCCGAAGAGGTTCGAACGAGGTCAAGGACATAGCCCTCGCGAGTTTGGCGCGAGATTGCGCCAAAGTTGACGGTAAGTCGGCGCGATGCTAGTGTAACGGTGCTCCGGGAAGCGACATCGCGTGTTACTGCGCGCACCGGTTTGGACGATATGCAAGGGTGAGAAACTCAGAAATTCGAGAGCGTCTCCCCTTTGTCGTTTCGATTGTTAATGTCGCACCCGACTTTCCTTTGAAAATTGGCGCAGCCGACCCGACCATGTTCGGGCATACGCGCAGCAGCCGTCACCCCGCCGGGTAGTTCATCAGTGACCTCAAAAGACATAAAACTCCATCGCGGTCTTCAGGGCGTCTATTTCGACCGGACCGAAACCACGTTTATCGACGGCAGGAAAGGCGTGCTCGAGTACCGCGGTTACTCGATTCACGACCTCGCTGAAAAGTCGACCTTCGAAGAGACCGCTTACTTGCTGCTCTACGGGTCGCTGCCCACGCGCGCCGAGTTGGCCGATTTTGACAGCCAACTGAAGGCCTCGCGGGTGATCCCCGGGCAGGTCATCGACTCCATCCGGATCGTGAAGGACTCCCATCCGATGGACGTCCTTCGGACAGCGGTCTCCGCTCTTTCGGCAACCGATCCGGACGTAGGCGACAACTCGGTCGAGGCAACTTACCGGAAGGGCGTCAGGCTGACCTCTCAAGTACCAGCCATCGTCATGGCGCACAACGCCATACGGAACGGACGAGAGATCGTCGAGCCCGACCCTGAGTTGTCTCACGCCGCCAACTTCCTGTACATGTTGAACGGCGAACTCCCGACCGCCGACACGGCGGAGTTGCTCGACCGCGATTTCATTTTGCACGCCGACCACGGTTCGAACGCCTCGGCATTCACGGCGCGTGTCGTCGCAGCCACTGGCGCCGACCTGCACAGCGCCGTGACCGCCGGGGTGGCTGCGCTTTCAGGCCCATTTCACGGCGGCGCCGCTGAGAACGTCATGACGATGGCGGAGGAGATCGGAGCGCCCGAAAACGCCGCCGGTTATGTGAAGGGGTTGCTCTCCAACCGAGAGCGCGTGATGGGGTTCGGCCATCGCGTCTATCGGGCCGAGGACCCGCGAGCCCGCCACCTGCGTTCGGGCGTCCAGCGGCTCAGCCACGAGATGGGCGAACCGAAGTGGTACGACATCCTGGAGGCCGTCATCGAGGCCATGAAGCCGTACGCCCGCCGCGGGATCCACGTAAACGTCGACTTCTTCGCGGGAGCCATCTACCACCTCATCGGCATCCCGAACGACCTGTTTGTCCCGATATTTGCCGTGGGACGCGTGCCTGGCTGGACTATCCAGGTAGTCGAGCAATATCGCCACAACATCCTTATTCGCCCGCTGCTGCTATTTGCCGGAGAACGGGAGCGCGAATACATACCAATCGAAGACCGCTAAGACCGTAACGCCTGAAAGACACACGAGCCACGGCAGCGTGGAAAAAGGGGGATCTATTTTGAAGAGCCAGGTTTCTGCGAAAGGCGCGGCAAAAAACGGCAGTTGCGTTCACTTCTGGCGCGTTGAAGCTCCGAATGGCCCCACGAGCAAAGGGACATGCAAGCACTGCGGTGATGTACAGGAGTTCAAGAACTCCATCCCGATCACCGGATGGCAGCGGAGCACCCCTGAAACCAGGCGCAAAGCAGCAGAAGCCAGACAACGCGCCGGATAGCCCAAATACCTTGAATCACAGCGGAGCGCTACCAGGCGCTCCGCTTTCGCGTCCAGTGAGTACTGCGAACTACGGTCTCAATATGGCGTAAGAGCGGCGATCCCGGGCATCTCGATCAGTTCCAGGTCTCGTGTATCCGCGCTTGAGCGAGGCCCGGAACGATCCCTTACCGCCCGTGCGGGGTATACGCGGTTCCTCTAAGAAGAAGGCCGTTCCGTCAGGGTCTCGCGCCGGGCTCTGCTGAACTCCGTTTCGCTCATCGGCATGCCCTCCCGCGTGTTCCACCTTTCCGGTTGCTCGTACTTGTCCAGCGCCTTGGCCATCTCTCGCATGTGTGTCGCCTTGCACCCGCAGCAGCCGCCTATGTAGTTGACGCCGAGATCTCTTGCCGTCGACGCGAACTCCCCAAGCTCGTACCTGGTCAGTTGGTTCGGCTCCAGGCGGTCGGGGAAACCCGGGTTGCCTGTAAACCACGGGGTTTCGTCGGTGCATCGGAAGGCGACCGGCTGGGCTGCCAGGTAGCCGTCGAAAGCGTCGCGCATCTCCCGGATGTGCGGCAGCATGCGCTGGGGATCGTTCATGCAATTCAATCCCACGATCTCGACGCCGGCGTCATGGAGTCTCCGGGCGCATTCGGCCGCGGTAAAGCCGTCCTCGGAAATGTTGCTCTCGCGAAATGACATCGTGATCATGGCAGGCAGGGAAGTCTTTCGCTTGATCCTGTCCGCGCACAGCAGGGCCTCGCCAAGCTTGAAAAAGAGCTCCCCTATGACGAAGTCCACCCCTGCCTGCGCGTCTATCTGCTCGTCGAACATGTCCGCGACCAGCCTTTCGGACTCGTCGTCGTCGGGCTCCCACATCCAGGTCGTGCTCAGGTCGCCTGCCACCAGCATGTCGTCGCCGGCAACCTCGCGGGCAATGTCGGTCGCTGCCTGGTTGATCTCGAGGACCTTGTCGCCGTATCCGACGGTGTTGAGCTTCTCCCTGCTGCCGTAGAAGGCCATCACCTGTAAGACCTCGCAGCCTGCGTACTTCATTTCACGGTGAAGCTCGCGGATCGCTCCGGGGTGCGTGATGGCCAGCTCGGGCGTGAATGCCCCGGCCACCACGTATCCCCGTTGCTCGAGTTCAATGATGTATCCGCCGTCGCCCAGGACGACGCCGTCGGACAGACGTTCCAGAATGCCTTTCGCGGTCATTGGACGCTACCTCCATGCCTGCCTTAGCGTGTAGCAATCAGCGACACGATGACGATGGCGCGCGCCAGTTTAATCCCAAAGGCTTACAGATTCAGGACCCCGGCCAGACCGATTGCCCACAAATAAATATCCACCCATTCTCTGGGGATCAACGCAGACTCCCGACGTCACGTTCTCATCCCGTGGATCATTTAAGGCGCCTGTGCGACCGACGCGTGAGTGCGTTTGGCAGCGGGGCCCCTGCCGGGTCCACCTTCGATTGGCCGACCTCAAAAGTCCAGACTACAATGTCGCCATGAATTTGAGCCTGAAAATTCCGCGTATGGGGACTCTCAGCCAGGGACTCGGCATAGTCACGTGAAATTCGAAAACTACGACCTTGATCCTTCGACATACGACGAGATGTTCCTGCCGGACGGCGCCCCCCGGGAACATTACAGGCAGGTCCACAAGACTCTGACCCAGCTCTCCCAGGAGGAGCTGGTCAACATCCAGGACCGGGTTACGCGCTCGTTTTCGAACGAAGGCATTACATTTGCGGTGTACGGGGACGAAGAGGCCGAGGAGCGGACGATTCCCGTTGACTGTCTGCCGCGGGTAGTTTCGAGTTCCGATTGGCTGCATCTCGAGGCGGGGCTGACCCAGCGCGTAAAGGCGCTGAACCTCTTCCTGGAAGACGTCTACGGCAGGGCCCGCATCGTCCGTGACGGCGTCGTTCCCACCGATATGGTGCGAGGTTGTCCCCAGTACAGGATCGAGATGCGCGGATTCTCCCCGCCCCATGGGACATGGGTAGCCATCTGCGGAACCGACCTCGTGCGTACCAACGACGGCTTCATGGTGTTGGAGGACAACCTGCGCGTCCCCTCCGGCGTGTCCTACATGTTGGCTAACCGGAAGGTAGCCAAGTCGAGCCTGCGCCGCCTCTACCGAAGCTCCCGCGTCCGGGAGGTGTCGGGCTACGGACGCATGCTCCAGGAGACCCTGCGCGAGCTCGCGCCGAAGGGGCAGTCCAACCCGTCGATCGTGCTGCTGACCCCCGGAGTCTACAACTCCGCTTTCTACGAGCACATTTTCCTGGCACGCGAAATAGGCGCGGAGCTCGTGGAAGGAAGAGACCTCCTCGTCAACGACGGCTTCGTCTATATGCGCACCACAAAGGGGCTGAGGCGCGTGGACGTGATCTACCGGAGGGTGGACGACGACTTCATCGACCCGCTCGTCTTCCGGCCCGATTCCCTGCTCGGCGTACCAGGGCTCATGCACGCTTATAAGCTCGGCAACGTGACGCTGGCTAACGCCCCGGGGACGGGCGTGGCGGACGACAAGAGCGTCTACCCTTATGTGCCCGACATGATCCGGTACTACCTGGGCGAGAGGCCCATCCTCCCCAACGTCGAGACAAAGCAGTGTCGCCGGCCCGAAGACCTCGAGTACACCCTCGACAACCTGCAGGACCTGGTGGTCAAGCGCGTGGGGGAATCCGGGGGCTACGGGATGCTGATCGGGCCTCACTCGACTCCGAAAGAGCGTATCGAGTACGCCAAACAGGTCCGGGCAGACCCGGCGGGCTTCATCTCACAGCCGGTGCTCAATATCTCCTGCTCACCGTGTCTGATCGATGGCCGATTCGAGCCCCGTCACGTCGATCTGCGACCGTTCGTGCTGCACGGCAAAAAAACCCGGATAGTTCCCGGCGCGTTTTGCCGCGTCGCCCTGCGAAGAGGCAGTCTGGTGGTAAATTCCAGCCAGGGAGGCGGCGGCAAAGACATCTGGGTGCTGGAGGACTGAAGGATGCTTTCCCGCAGCGGACAGGGTCTCTACTGGATGGGTCGCTACCTGGAGCGGGCCGAGCATCTTTGCCGCCTGCTCCGAATGGAGGCCGAGGCGCTGGTGGACCGGCCGCCGCGGGAGATCTACTTCGGCTGGAGCCGAATCTACGGCAGTATTCACCATCTGCCACCCGGCGGCGCCCTCGATATCGGCGACGACTTGTTCACCCTGGTCGACTCTTACACCCTGGCCGATGACCTCACGTTCGAGCGCACCAATCCCTACTCGGTGAGGAACTGCTTTTCACTTGGACGGGAAAACGCCCGCCAGATGCGTCACTGCATAAGCGCCGATATGTGGACCCAATTGAACCTTGCGTACCTGCGGATCCAGAAACTAAGTATCCAGGATATCTGGCACTCCCCAGAGAGCTTCTACGAGGAATTGTTGACCGAGATCGCCACCGTTACAGGAGTGGCAGACACTACCATGTACCGCGACGAAGGTTGGAGGTTCCTGCAGATCGGCCGTTTCATCGAACGCGTCCAACTCTCGACCTCGCTGCTCCTGGCCCACCTTGCCGCAGATTTTGCGGTCCCGGGCGAGTCGGAGACGGACTGGACCAGCCTGCTCCGCGTATACCATGCATTCGACGCGTACAACCGCAGATATAGCGTGGAGGTGAGGCCAAAGCAGGTCATCGACCTGCTGGTCACGGACTCCATGCTGCCCGACTCGCTGTCGCGCTCCCTCGACAGGGTGGCTTCGGGGCTTGACGATCTAGGCCCAGGTCCGGACGAGCGCGCCAGCGCCGACGCGATGAGGTTGGCCGGACGCATGGCCGCCCTGGTGCGCTACGACTGGCAGGACCAGGAGGACCACGCGCAGCTTTTGAGGCAGGTGCGCGGGCAAGGCAGGGAGTTGCATCACCTCATGGCCTCCGCCTATTTCGACTACCCTGTAGAGGACTTCCGGGCACGCTGACGTATGGCCTCCACCACCCGTTACGAGATCAATCACGTCTCCCGGTATCTATACGCATCGCCAGCGCGTGGCTGCATGATGTCGCTCTGCTTAAGGCCGCGCGGCGAACCCGCACAGCGGCTGCTGGAATTCGGGATCGAGACGAACCCGATCTCCTCGATGAACAGCGAAACGGACTGCTTCGGCAACACCAAGCACGTTTTGAACATCCACCGGGAACACGAGGCGCTGGAGATTGTCGCCCGCTCGTCGATTGAGATCACGGCCGCCGAGCCGCCCTCCGGCTCCCCGGGAGCCGACTCCTGGGAGGAAATCCGCTCCTGGAGGGACTCTTTCACGTACTGGGACTTCATGCACGCGACCACGTTGACCCGGCCCTCCGCCCGTCTCAAAGAGTTTGTAGACCGGATGGGCATCCGTGCCGCCGGCGATCCGTTGGAAGCCCTGACCGGGCTCTCCGACGCGCTCCACCGCGGCTTCGAATACGTCCCGGGTAGCACGTCGGCGGCATCGCCAATCGACCACGTCCTGGAAACCGGGCGTGGCGTATGCCAGGACTACGCCCACGTCATGCTCGCCATTGCGCGCTCCTGGGGAGTGCCGAGCCGCTACGTTTCGGGCTACCTGCCAGCGGATGCAGAGGGTCAGGCTTTGGAATCAGCGTCTCATGCGTGGGTCGAGTGCCTTTTGCCCGACATCGGTTGGACCGGCTTCGATCCCACCAACGGGTACCAGCCCGGCGAGAGTCATGTGCGCATCGCGGTGGGCCGCGACTACTGGGACGTGGCTCCGACCCGCGGGGTACTGTTGGGCGGCGGAGGTAGCCGGCTTGAGGTGGAGGTGCAGATGCGTCCTATGGAGCCGGGGTCTGGGATCGAGGACTAGTTCGACCCAGGGCCAGTCTTGGCTGACGGGTCAGCTCATGCCTGACCGACTCGGGCATTCGCTTCTCACGGGTGTAATGGGCATTGAGTCAACGCAGGGGCGAAGCGGGTCGAACGATGAACGAACTTGAATCGGCCGTCAGGCAAGGCATCCTGGACTCCGGCCCGATCACGTTCGCCGAGTTCATGGACGCCGCTCTCTACTCGCCGATGGGCGGTTACTACACGCGGCTGGGCGCCTCGGCCGGGTCAGCGCAGCCCGGCGGTCCAGCCGACTACTTCACCAGCCCCATGGCGCACCCGGCATTCGGAGCGCTCATTGCCATACAGTTACAAGATATGTGGCGGCGCCTGTCCGCGCCGGGCAAGTTCAACGTCGTCGAAATGGGCGCGGGAGACGGCCTCCTGGCCCGTGACGTTACCTCCTACGCAGAACGGTTCGACCCAGAGTTCGCCGATGCGCTCGACTACTTGGCCGTGGACCGCATCCCCCGTCAGAATGCGTACTACCCAGTGCATGGTCCCGATCGGATCCCATCGTCGATCAACGGGTGCCTGCTGTCCAATGAGTTGCTCGACGCCATGCCGGTCCACCGATTCGTCGTCGAAAAAGGCGAACTCAGTGAACTCTACGTTGGAGTCGAGGGAGACCGGCTTTGCGAGGTCGTCGGGCCGCCGTCAACCCCTGCGATCACCGCCCGCATCGGCGAGTTGGCCCACGGCCTGCCGGGCGGCTACCGGGGCGAGGTGAATCTCGGCATCGACACCTGGTGGGCCGGACTGGCTTCAGAAACGCTCGGCGCCGGCTATGTGATGACCGTCGACTACGGTTACGACCGCGCTCAACTCTACGAGCCGGCCCGCTGGCCGGGCACGCTTCGGTGCTACTACCGGCACACCCACGTCGATGAACCGCTGGCCCGGGTTGGGCAGCAGGATTTGACGGCCCACGTCGACTTTACGGCGGTCGATGAGGCGCTTGGCCGGGAGGGGTTTGAGACGGCCGGCCACACGACGCAAGGTGAGTTTCTCACCCGGCTGGGAGCTGCCGGGTTCGTGGAGGGGCTGCGAAGTCGCGGCATGTCCCCATTCGAGCAGGCGGCCAACAGGGCCGGGATTCTCGAACTACTGAACCCCCGGGGCATGGGAGGATTCAGGGTGTCGATTCATGCTCGTAACGCCCCCAGGGATCGCCTGATCGGTCTGACCGAGCCGTACGATCATGACGCCGGCCAATCGCTGCCGCTGCCGACCTTAAACACGCGCGGCGGTCACGCGTCGTTGTTGGCCAGCCGATACCCGGACGCGGCGCGCATGGCGGGGATCACGTGGGAGGGGACGTTTGAATAGACCTCCGAACTGCCGACGATAGCGACGCGCGCGTATCTGGCCGTTGCCGACAGCCTCCTGAGCCCATCCTGATCGTCTCCCTTTTAAGGCCAGAAAGGCCTGTTCCCTTGATCTCACTCAACCGAGAGGGGCTTTGTACCAATTCGCTTTGATCGCGCCGCCAATTCAATTCTTAGTGGCGGGTTTCAAGAGCTTGTTTCAAAAGTCTCCTCTCAAGAGTCGGACCGTAGACGGCGCGACGATTTGCGATGTCATTCTTCCCATCAACACGTAATACAGCGCCAAATCCCGTCATTCCCGTGAAAACGGGAATCTGGAGGCGGGGGTTCCCAGAGGTTTCGAGTTCGTGGCGTAACTAAAACGAATCGGCACTGAATTCCCCGAATTCAGGCCCGCTCCCGCCGTGTCGAAATAAATATCGAGCGTGTAGGATTCTAGATAGAGACCTCGTCTTAATTGGGGTTGGCTAGCAGGTTACTTCTTCCCTTCGCCCGTCTTCAGATACCCATGACAACCGAATGCCTCAAGCAGACCCCACTCCACGGATTGCACACGGCGGCCGGCGGTCGCATGGCCCCGTTTGGCGGGTGGGACATGCCGATCCAGTATCCGACAGGCATACTGCGGGAGGTGGCCGCGGTACGCAGGAATGCGGGCATGTTCGACGTGTCCCACATGGGCCGCATCGAGTTCTCGGGGGCAGCATCGACCGCATTCCTCGACAGTCTGCTCAGCGCCAACGTCGCCAAACTGCGGCTAGGCCGGTCCAGATACCACGTCATCTGCGACGAGGCCGGCGGCATCATCGACGACGCCATCGTTTACAACCTCGGCGAGGACCGCTACCTGCTGATAGTCAACGCCGGTAATTTCGACGCCGTGGCATCCTGGCTCGCCATTCATTCCAGGGGCGTCCCTGACCTCGAGAGCGAGGTGACTACCGAAGACGTGGCAATGATTGCGGTGCAGGGCCCCGACGCGGTCGGATTGACGGAGAAGTTGTCCGATTCGCAGGTGTCCTCGCTTCGTCCGTTCGCCATTGCCGAGGTTGAGGTGGCGGGGATTCCGTGTCGCATCGCCCGGACCGGCTATACGGGCGAGGACGGCTTCGAAATCATGCCCCCGGCCGATAGCGCGACAAGCCTGTGGATGGCCCTTGAAGAGGCCGGCGCTTCTCCATGCGGGCTCGGCGCACGCGACGTGCTCCGGCTGGAGGCGGGACTACTCCTGCACGGCAACGACATGACAGTCGAGGACAACCCCTACGAGGCCGGTCTCGAACGTTTCGTCCACCTCGACTCGCCTGGCTACGTAGCGGCGGACGCCCTGCGTTCCGTCAGGGATGCCGGTCCGGTGAAGCGGCTAACCGGTTTCAGAATGACCGGCCGGGGCATCGCCCGCCACGGCCACCCCATTCTCGCCGGCGGCGCCAGGATCGGCACGGTTACGTCAGGGACGCATTCGCCAACGCTTGACGCTAATATTGGCATGGGCTACGTTGACCCAGAGCACTCAGCGCCGTCAACCCCTGTCGAAATCGACATTCGCGGCAGGATAGTGGAGGCCGAAACTGTGCCCCTGCCTTTCTATCGACGTACATCCTGACTTCCTGAGACCAGCACACAATCATGTCTGAACAAAATCCCTCCGGACTCAAGTACTCCAAAGAGCACGAATGGGCGCTGGTGGAAGGCGACTCGGCAACTATCGGCGTCACTCACTTCGCTCAGGACTCCCTCGGGGACGTCGTGTACATCGACCTCCCAGACCCGGGCGCCCGTTTGGAACAGTTCGCCAAGTTCGGCGAGATCGAGTCGGTCAAAGCAGTTAGCGACCTGTTCATTCCCTTGAGCGGCACGGTCACCGAAGTGAACCAGGAAGCCGTCGACGATCCGGAGTTGGTGAACACCGATCCATACGGCGGCGGATGGCTCATAAAACTGCGAATCGACGACTCGGCGGGGCTGGACAACCTGCTGTCTGCCGAGGCATACGAGGCGCTGCTGGCCGAGTCCGGTTAGCCCGGCATGTCGACCCCGTCCGCCAACCCCGCCTCCGCGGCGTCTCCCCATCCGTATATACCGAACACCGGGGCCGATCGGGCCGAAATGCTCGATGCGATCGGGGTGTCGGGATTCGACGAACTGGTGGCGGACATACCGGCCAGCCACGTCTATCCGGACCTGCGATTACCCGAAGGAACTCCGGAACAGACGCTCGCCGCAGAATTGGCGGGCATGGCCGCAAGCAACGCAACGCCGGGCGACTACGCATGCTTCCTCGGCGCGGGCGCATACCGCCACTTCGTACCGGCCGTCACACGCTCCATCGCCTCCCGCGGCGAGTTCGTCACCGCCTACACCCCGTATCAGCCTGAGGCGGCTCAGGGCACGCTGCAGGTAGGATTCGAATTCCAGACCGCCGTCTGCCAGTTGACCGGCATGGAGGTGGCGAACGCCGGAATGTACGACGGCGCTACCGCGTTTGCCGAGGCCGCCCTGATGGCGTGCCGGGTAACCCGAAGAAACTCGATAGCCGTACTTGAAACGGCAGACGAACGGCTTGTGGAAGTACTGCACGCCTATTCCCGCTACCAGGGATTGGAAATCAACGTCGTCGACTCCGCATCGTCCTTGCCCGACGGCGCAGCATGTCTCATGGCGCAGTCGCCGAACGTGTACGGCGTGATCGAGGATCTCGGGGCCGCGGTCGAAGCCGCCCATGCCGGAGGCGCGCTGGCGGTGGTACACACCAATCCGGTGGCGCTCGGAATGTTCAAGCCGCCCGGCGAATACGGCGCCGACATAACGACCGCCGAGGGGCAACCGCTGGGCGTCCCGCTCAGTTTCGGCGGCTCGTACGTCGGCCTTCTTGCGTGCAGGCAGGCGCACGTACGGCAGATGCCGGGCCGCATCGTGGGCCGAACGACCGACACCCTGGGCCGCCACGGGTTCGCGCTGACCCTGCAGACCCGTGAGCAGCACATCCGCCGCGAGCGCGCCACCTCGAATATATGCACGTCGACGCAACTCATCGCCCTCATGGCAACCTCCTACGTGGCGGCCATGGGCAAGAGCGGCATGCGCCAGGTCGCCGAGCTGTGCTACCAAAAGGCCCACTACGCCGCCGCTCAGATCGCCAGGCTCCCCGGCTACTCGTTGCCGGTCGAGGGTGACTTCTTCCACGAGTTCGCGGTCGAGTGCCCGATCCCCCCCGCCCGCGTCAACCGGTTTTTGCTGGAGCGCAAGATCATCGGCGGGTACGACCTCAGCCACCGAATTCCGAACACGATGCTGGTCTGCGTCACCGAGATGAACACGCGAGAGGAGATCGACTCGCTAGTGACCGCCCTCGGCGAGGCGGGGAACCTCTCATGAACAGTCTCCGTGCGCCGGACCGGCGTTTGTTGATGGACCGCAGCGTGGCGGGCCGCTCGGCTGTGAGGGTAGCTCCGAGCGACGTGCCCCCGGCCGAACTACCCCACGCGTCGCTGCTCAGAGACGACCTCGAACTGCCGGAGGTGTCCCAACTCGAACTCGTCCGGTACTTCACGCTGCTGAGCCAGCTCAACTTCTCGATCGACACCAACTTCTACCCGCTCGGGTCGTGCACCATGAAGTACAACCCGAAAATGAACGACGAGGCGGCGTCGCTGCCCGGACTCAGCCAGATCCACCCCGCCCAGCCGGACGAGACCGTACAGGGCGCGTTGAAACTCCTGTACGAGTTACAGCAGATGCTCGGGGAAGTCACGGGCCTGCCGGGCGTCGGCCTCACCCCCCTTGCCGGAGCGCAGGGCGAGTATGCCGGCCTGCTGATCGCCAGGGCCTGGTTCGACAGCCGCGGGGAGACTGAAAGGACTGTGGCGCTGATACCCGACAGCGCGCACGGGACGAACCCTGCGTCGGCGGCTATGGCCGGGCTCGATGTCGTTACTGTGCCGTCCGACGAAAATGGCAACCTCGATCTCGCTTCGCTAGCCGCTGCGTGTGACGAGCGCACCGCGGTGTTCATGCTGACGCTGCCGAACACGCTCGGCCTGTTCAACCCGAACGTGCTCGAACTGACGGCCGCCGTGCACAACGCGGGCGGCCTGGTGTACGCAGACGGGGCAAACCTGAATGCCTTGCTGGGCTTGGCCAAGCTGGGAGACCTGGGGTTCGATATCTGCCACTCCAACCTGCACAAGACCTTTTCGACGCCCCACGGCGGCGGCGGTCCTGGAGCCGGACCGGTGATGGTTACTGAAGAGCTTTCGGAGTTCCTCCCGGCCCCGGTGGTGAGCATGTCCGACGGGGCCTACCGGCTAACGCGGCCCGACAACAGCATCGGCAAGATCAACGGCTTCCACGGCTCTTTCTCCATACTGGTGCGCGCCTACGCGTACATGCGCTCACTCGGCAAAGACGGGTTGCGCGAGGTCGCGGAAAACGCCATCATCAACGCCAACTACGTCCAGGCAGGGCTGCGCGACCGGTTCGACCTGGCAGCAGACCGCTACTGCATGCACGAGACCGTCCTGAGCGCCCGCCGCCAAAAGGCACGCGGCGTTGCAGCCCTCGACATCGCCAAGCGTCTGCTCGACTACGGCATACACGCCCCCACGATGTACTTCCCCCTGATCGTCGATGAAGCTCTCATGATTGAGCCGACCGAGACGGAGTCGAAGGAGACGCTGGACCGCTTGGTGGAGGTGATGCGCCGAATCGACGAAGAGATCGACACCGACCCGTCGTTGCTACACGACGCCCCGCATGACCTGCCGAATACGCGGCTCGACGAGGCCACTGCGGCCCGCCGACCCTACCTCCGTTGGCGGCCTGAGGAGTAAAGCACTTGACTGCGAGCGTGGGATGCGAATAGGAGCGCTGGTCTTGGGCCTGATAGGGGCCGTATGCGGCTTCGTGGGCGGCGGCGCTGTCGCGATCGTGGGCGGTGCGGCCGTCCTGAATTTTGGAGAATCCGGGATTACATTCGGTTCTGAGGAATCCAGTGTGGCCGTCTGGCGGGGGATGCTGGCAGTTCTTGCATCAATCGTCGCAGCGGGCGGGGCGTTCATGGCGCTGAACCGCCCAAAGGCTTCGGCAGCCGTATTTATTTTGACCGCCGGAGCTGGCGTATATCTCATCACCGTGGCATACGCCGTTGCGGTCGTATTCCTGGTCAGCGCCGCGCTGTTCGCCATTTGCGGCAACAAGCACAAGAGCTTCGGCCGGCGCGCTGCCACCGCCGGTCCCGTCCCGCAGCGACGGCGTCCGACCGGGGGTGGAAACTCCAAAGCCCCTCGCCGCTGATCAGGCGAAGGTCGGTCGTGAGGGCAACTGGGCAGGATGACGCGCGAATTTCTCAACCTCGGCACTGCCCAAATGAGTTTGCTGGCGTGCGGGGTGCGGCAACACCCACGTGGCTCCGTACTGGCACTCCGTGCCCACCACCCCGGGCCAAGTCCAAATACGGCGCCAATCCCGACATACCGATGATCATTGCAGATATCCTCTCCTTCACGTATTGTAAAAGTAGGTATCCCACCCGCATAGTTCCCGCACCACAGTGGTGATGGGTCGTGTGAAACAATATCGAAGATAGCCATTTTGCCTACGGCCACACCCAGGCCGCCTGTCTTGACTAACTCGTGGAGGTGGGATGGTGGGATCAGAAAAGCTGAACAGCCAGCTGCAAGGTCGGCCCACTCAAAACCAGGCTCGAATTCCTCAAACTAGACTTAGATAGGTTGACCTATTTCTGACGGGGGGCTTTAAGTGACTATCAAATCGGAAGATTCAATTTCAGTTGCCAGTGACCAGAACAGCAGTGAAAACACGGGCTTGCAAGTTGAACAGATTGAATCGCCCGAAGAAATCACGGACCCATTCGATCCCGAAGAAGTTAAAATCCGTCCTGTGAACATCGTTGTCGCACAACTAGTCTCCCGGATTGAGCACGGCGGACTTGATTTATTCCCGGACTTCCAACGTCTACGTGGAATCTGGGATAACACAAGGAAGAGCCGGCTAATCGAATCACTACTTTTAAAAATACCAATTCCTGTATTCTATGTTGCTGCTGATTCCAAAGATGACTGGCAGGTAGTCGACGGGCTTCAACGAATGTCGACTATTAACGATTACGTTGCCAACAAATTCGCCCTACATAAACTTGAATATCTGACATGGTTTGATGGACAGATACATGATCAATTACCTCGACAGATGCAGCGAAGAATCGGAGAGACTCAACTCATTGTCAATATAATTGAACCGGGCACACCAAACAAAGTGAAATTCAATGTGTTTTTGCGAATCAATACCGGCGGGATGACACTGAACAAACAGGAGATCCGGCACGCAATGCATCCCGGCGCTATCCGAAAACTTTTGCATGAGTTATCAGCCTCGGCCGAGTTCGTACAAGCAACAGACAATTCCATATCTAAGCGTCGCATGGCAGATCGAGAATGTGTACTCCGATTCCTCGCGTTCTACATCACACGGCCAGAAGATTATACAACTCAAGACCTCGATGGCCTCCTGGCTGCCACAATGGATAAAATTAATAACATGACCCCCGATCAGCGAGATATCATCATTGAAGACTTTAATAAGGCGATGTGCGCTGCATTTAAAATCTTCGGCAATGACGCCTTTAGGACACGGTACAATGCAGAACACAAGAGAAACCCCATCAATAGAGCGCTTTTTGAGGCTTGGGGAGTGCAATTGGCACGTTGTTCTAAAGATCAGATAAATGAATTGATTAATTCTCAAGAACAGTTACGGTGTAGATTTAAACACACCATGAACAAGGATATTGGCTTTGATAGAGCCATTTCCCGATCAACGGGCGATCCCAAAAATGTTCACATACGATTTCGGACAGTCGGTCAACTGATACAGGAGTTCATCCAATGCTGACGCATATCGAACTTGACAATTTTAAGTGTTTCGAGCGATTACAGCTCGCCTGTAAGCCACTAAATATCCTTTGTGGGTTAAACGGAATGGGTAAAAGTAGTGTCCTCCAAGCACTGCTGATCTTGCGTCAGTCTTTCGAAGCTGGTGAATTACTTAAGGGTAGATTGGTTCTCGGCGGAGTTCGAACGGACTTGGGCACGGGATCGGACGTCCTGTTTGAGGATGCTGAAAGCGATATCTTGATGCTTGGGCTCGAGGCTGGAAAACATGTACCACAGTGGAAACTGGCTTTCGACTATTCCGAAATCGCCGGTCAACTGAATGTGCTCCACCATCGGATAGATGCACTTGATGAGTTGATCCCCTATGAATGGCAGACAATACCACCTTTTGGCGGCAATCTTGTTTATGTTAACGCAGAGCGAATTGGCCCGAGGAAAACGTACCCACTGTCCGAAATCCATGGTCGCTTGGGAGATTTTGGTTCGAGTAGCGAATACGCATTGAATTACTTAAGTCAGCATCAAGACGACGCGTTCCCTGCGAACGATCCTCGTTGCTTGTCGCGCGGCAGTAGACGTCTGGTGAATGTCGTAGACCAGTGGCTTCAAGACGTGAGTCCCGGTGCCCATCTGCGACTAGACAATGTGCCGGCGGCGGATGCCATCGTCGCAGGATTCTCGTTTGACCGTCAGGGGGATGTCGAGTCCCGACAACACAGAGCCACGAACGTAGGATTTGGGCTTTCGTACGCGCTCCCGGTGATACTTAGCCTACTGTCTCCACCGGGGACCCTCTGTCTCTTGGAAAATCCGGAAGCCCATTTGCATCCCCGCGGACAGACCAAACTGGCCGAGTTGGCTGCCAGGGCCGCCAGTGCGGGTGTCCAAGTGTTCGCCGAGACTCACAGTGATCACTTTTTGGACGGAGTTCGTATCGCTGTCAGAGATGGAGTGGTCAATCCGGCAGACACTGCCGTTCATTACTTTGAGCGCGACGGAAACAAGTCGATCGTTAAAACTCCCGAGATTGACGCGGATGGGCGGTTATCGACTTGGCCATCAGGGTTTTTCGATCAACACGACGAAAATCTTTCGAGATTGCTCGCGCCGAGGCCATAATATGCGGGAGATGGTACTGAATCAAGCGAGTCTGTCTGCCCCGGACCGCATGACAGCACTCGACTGGCTCAGGGAGGTTGCGGTAGGAATGTCGGTGTTGGTCTCGGAAGCTGTGTCCGAACCTGCTTTGAGGTCGTCACTATACTCGCATGAGATACGCTGTGTCGGCGATTGGACGTTGTTCGATGCGTACAACGCATTGCGTAGCAGGGGTGCACGAGACGAAAGCCTGTTCCTACTTCGACTTGAAAGTAAAGCTCCGCTACTCAACAAGGTTGCACCAGAAATCGAAGATCGATTTCTTAGATGCGAAAACAAGACCCTACCGCCACCCGACGGAAATCCGTTGCTGTTCTGCGCGATCAGCGATGGAATCGCGGTGGGATTCCCATCCGACCGCGTCTGGGACAGAAGTGAGTTGACGGTTGACTTTCTTGAACTCCTACCTAACGGGGTTTTCGACGAGGCCTCGGAGACAATTGACAATCTCGCTAGGACGGCGCACGCGCTACTAGTAGTCAAGAAAAATCGCACCCGAATGCGTGAATATATCGGCCATGTCACTAGCGGTAAGGATCTATGGCAAGAAACTGGGAACGCGTTCCCAAACCTTGTGTTCGGAGTGGATGTGGAGAATCAGTTGAGTCAATTGAATATGGGTGACATGGGGACAATAGTGAACAAACTTTCTAGTTTGGATGATACCGTCGTAAGCTGGCGGAAAATCGCGGGTGCTATGCCGCCTTGGCACTCCAAGGTGACCAACGAATCCCTCAATATCAGAAACTCCCCTACGCTCAGTCAATACCGGTGGTTTAGATCAAGTGATGGCTCCCGCTACCCATATTTTTGGCACGCACGTTTCGGAAGTAGCGGTCGTATTCACCTCCGGTTCATACGACGAACTTATCTTATCGAAATAGGGTACATCGGGCCGCATTTGCCTCTGTGAATACCGGGTTAAGTGTAACTCGACAGCCGGGATCAGGACACGAAAACTGTCTCGGGGTCCACGCCGCATCGTCGCAAGATGATCCTGGTGAGCCGCGCGTGATCGTACGCGTTCGGGAATGAGTCGATCCAGTAGTCTCCTACCTGCTTCGGCTCGTCGAATGGCTGGCCATTTTGCTTAACCGGAGACGTATGGACGATGTGCGCCCCTCGATACGTAGTTAAAGGGCAAACTGCCTCTGTCAACCTGCCTGTCTCGACTAGCCATGTGACAACGGCAACCTGAAGGTCGTACCAGTATCTGAGAGGTCTTCTTGCCCCATCTGGAAACGTCATAAGCCGCCGCGGCGTCTGACCCTCGCCCGGGTTCAATTCGTTCAGCGGAACGCTGTCTGACACGGGCGTCGCATCGCAGATGGGCGGCGTCGTTGTCTTGACCCGCTGCTTTACAGTCCGCTTCGCTGGCTTGGTCGCCACCTGGACCGCGACCGCGTTGAGGTCGGGCATCGCACGCGCCGCAGACGCGCTGGCAGCGCCGGACAGTCCATCTCTGATGCCTTGGACCGCCCTGGCCTCTTCCGACGCGCCGATGTTGCGCAGTACGTCAGCGATGTCGGTGAGCCGCGCCGTTACCGAATCGCGCTCCATATCGCCGCTGCCGGGATGGCTGGCGTCGTTTCGAGCGTCTCGAATCAGGAACAATCGGCTGCGGTCTGAACTCTGCATGGACCGGGCGAAGATGCTCTGCCAATTGCTGCTTACGAGATGCGGGAAGTCGCCGATATCTATGGCATCGTGGGCCTTGTGGCCCTTCCTGACGGCCTCGATCATCCGGTGGCGGAGATCGTCCGGCACGGAACTGCCGCGCTGGCGCCCCAGGTTGATCACAATGAACGGGCGCATAGCGTCGCGATAGATGTCGAGCGCCCGAACCATGGCGTCTTTGTTGGGCCGTGCGACGGTGACCATTGAGGAGCGACTCCGTGACTCATACGTGCCCGCTTCCGGGCCTGGGGACAGGTTAGTCGAACGGCTCAGCCCCATGCCATATACGCCAACACCGCGCTAGGAGAAATTAGGCAGCTGTGATCAGGAGGATACGAAGACCGTGGAAGGGTCCACTCCTGCTGCGATGAGAATGTCCGCTGTGCGCCTGATTTGACCGTTCGCGCTCAGACCTGCTGCTATCCAAAATTGTTTTATTGCCACGGGCGCTGAGAATTGCTTTCCGTCTTTTGTGTTGGGAGATGTATGAACAAGATAGGTTCCGCGCGGGTTGGTCAACGGGCTTCTAGCCTCGTTCAACCTGCCCGTCTCAACCAGCCACTCGACCGTTGCGATTTGAACTCGGTTCCACTTGCCTACGGGCTTTGTAATTCCACCAGGAAACGACATAATTTGCGGAGGGGCTTGTCCGGTGACATCAGTCATTTCACTCAAAGCAGTACCCTTGTTGCTCGGAGTCACCGGTTCGACCGAGGTGTTGTCGTAGTCTGGCGGCGTTGTCGGCAAATCCTCCGAAGGTGGAGGAGCGGGCATCGCGGGGTCGCCGCTCTTAAAGTTGCCGCGCCACAACCAGAGCATTCCCATCACCGCGCTTTGATTCATGTCGGTGATCTTGAACGCGGTAACCCGTTTGTCCTGCATCGGGACCGGCCTGTGAGTCTCGTACACTTCCCAATCGTCACCGTTCGTAACCACGAAATACTTGATG
Organism: Dehalococcoidia bacterium; assembly: GCA_965262065.1. GTDB lineage: Bacteria > Chloroflexota > Dehalococcoidia > Lucifugimonadales > Lucifugimonadaceae. Next base: position 1,107,513 of record OZ253497.1, read on the forward strand.
CCATCCTGAAGACAGTAGTTGATCGACTGCGCGATCCCTTGCGCGGTCGGGGTAAATAGGGACTTTGCCTCGACAACAAGGCTGGGCGGGCCGCTTCCTGGCGCCAAGGCGTAGTCGGCCCTGCCATTGCCTGAGTTGTACTCGGTGAGCACTTGCGCGGGATCCGAGAGGTCCCAGCCCAGCGCTGTGAGAAGCGGATCGATCAGGCAGTACCTGGTTGACGATTCGCTTTTTTGGAGAATCTCGCGGTGTTGGTCTATCTTCGTGCTGATTTCGACGACGAGATCGTTAAGTTCATCTAGCCACATGACGCATGTTCCCTGACGGCCGCGTTTTTGTGCGACGGTTTACGCCGATATGTTAATGGAACGGCTGGGGAACTTCCGTCCCGGGACTGGACCCCGCATACAATGGCCGTCTCGCCCACCGCGCCGCCTGCCAAAAACCCCGGAAAAATCATGAAAATCACCGAAATCAAAATCTCCGTATTCGAGATGACCGGCGTCATCACACCGTTCGACCTCGTCGAGTCCGGGCGCGCGGGACACCGCCGGTGGAGACACCAGCCGCGTCCGGCGAAGCAGAGCCACATGCACGTGCTGCACGTCCGCACGGACGAGGGACTGGAAGGGGTCTGCCCCGTCGGCGACGGCCGCTACATGACCATGCCGGTCCCGACGTTGGAGCAACTCCGCATACTCGCCTTGGGCGAGGACCCGCTGGACCGCGAGCGGCTGTTCCAGAAGATGAAGCATGCGACGCGGCAGGCATTCGCACCGTATGGGTGGTTCGGGGCCTTCGACAATTGCCTGTGGGACATCGCCGGAAAGGCGGCCGGTATGCCGGTCTGCTCACTCATGGGCCGCGTCCGGGAGCGGGCGCCAGCCTACTACAACATCCGAGGAGACTCGAAGGAAAATGCCGTCGAGGACTCCGAGATGGCCGTCGGGATGGGGTTCCCCGCCTTGAAGGACCACTTCGTCCAGGAGCCCGGCGACAACATCGAGTGGTTCCGCGCCGTCAGACACGCTGTGGGGCCCGACGTGGACCTCATGCACGACCCGGTGGGAATGTACACGTTCGGCGAGGCTGTCCGGATAGGGCGGGCTCTGGAAGAATGCGACTTTCGGTGGCTGGAAGAGCCGATGAACGACGTGCGGCAGAACGAGCTGCAAAATCTCTGCGACACCCTCGACATCCCCGTTCTCAACCCTGAATCCTTGACCAACGCCATCGATCTCAGCGCGCAGTGGCTGATCTCCGGCGCCACCGATCTGCTGCGGGTCAGCGCCAGGCACGGCTCAACATCCGTCCTGAAGCTCGCCCATTTGGCTGAGTTGCACGGCACGAACGTCGAAATGCACGGCGCGGGCGGCCTCTTCGGCCTCGTGCATACACATCTGAATTGCGCCATCGCCAACACCAGCTACTACGAGTTCTTCCCGGGCGGCATCCGAGACGAAATAGGCAAGGAGATCGGCATGACGAACCCGCCCCTGCCTTCCGACGGTTACATGACCCCTCCGCAGAGTCCCGGCTGGGGCGCAGAGTGGGACTGGGACTACTTCCGCAAAAAGACCGTCGCAGAGTTGTGACCGGGCCAAATTTTGCCGACAGCCCGATCATCGTTTGGCATGACGGGAGACTGCCCTATAGGGTGTCTAAAAAGGGACTGTCATCGCTCTGAAAATGGCCCGGTCAGGCGGCCCACCCGTCTTTCCGGACTCGATCCGGAATCAATGACACGGCGAGTTGGCGCGGGTTATCCTGAAATGTGTGACCACCGTCGACCAGGGCCTGTTCACACAAATATACGTATCGCCTACCCCCTCGGTTGTCATTCCGAACGTAGTGAGGAATCTCAAAACCTTGTCTTGAAGCTAGGCTGTCGCGGAGCAACGCGTGGCCAGGTTGGGTGACTGGCGCCGCGACCGCCAACCACCGGCTTAGATTCCTCGGCTTCGCTCGGAATGACATTTGGGCGCTCAGGACATTATCCGGGGCTGCCGCAATGACATTTTTGGAACGCCCTGCGGGGTGGATTTAGTGTGAACAGGCCCTGGTCGGCTATGTGGTTAACCAAACGATGCCCTCAAACCCATCAGGGAACCCGCCAAAAGGACCAACATTGGGGTACATACACCGAAATGAATGGCTAATCTACGGCTTGCTTGTCGCTGCTGCGGTGGCCGTGTCCCTACCTTTGTACCCGTACAAATGGCACACGTTCCTGCACATCGCCGGCGCGGTGGTCTTCCTGGGCAACATCATCGTCACCGCTGCATGGATGCTGATGGCGGAGCGAACGCGGAGCAACAACGTCATACATTTCTCCGCCAAGGCCGTTATCCGCGCCGATCTCCTGTTCACTCTGCCCGGCGTCGTATTGATAGTAATGAACGGGTTTGTCATGGTGATTGCCGGCTGGGGAGGGTGGGACGCGTTTCACGAATTCTCCTGGATATCTGCCGCCCTGGCGCTGTTTATTGCGTCTGGCGTCATTTGGGTGGGAGTGCTCATCCCCGTCCAACATCGCATGGCCGTATATTCAGACCCATCGGACTACCCCGATTCGCCACCGTCGCAGTTCTTCTCAGCGCTCCACAAGTGGTACTTCTGGGGGGCAATAGCAATTGCGTTGCCACTTGTCTCTCTATTTCTGATGGTCAACAAGCCAGACTTCAGCTAGCAACATAGCCTGACTACTCTGCCGGGCGATTCGGCGCGGATCCGGGACTCACTGTCCCGCGGGCTCGCCTCCGAGCAGTCCTGTCCGTGTGAGTTGCCGGAATTGATTCGGTTCATCGAAGGCAACTGCACGTGTTCGGCACAGGTGGGGACCCTGACCTTTCCCGGCCGCCTCCGGCCTCTTCGGCCTCGTGCAAACGCATGTAGACTGCGCCGTCGCCAACACCAGCCGATGCGGATTCTTGCCGGGGGCATCCGCCAAGAGGTCGACAAGGAGATCGGCATGATGAATCCTCCCCTACCTTCAGGCTGATGCGTCACCCCTCCGCAGAGTCCCGACTAGGGACGACATATTTCTGCGACATTTCACCCCCATCGTGAGTGCTGTCAAGGATTCCTCGCGAAGGGGGCAAAAAGATGATTTGCTGGAAATTAATGACAAAGAAGTTCCTGATCGGGGCAGTCTTGGGAACCATGCTCTCCGCGGTGATAATCAGCGGCTGCGCGGTCGACAAGGGACCGGAAGACAGCCGGGATTCTGACCGCGCCACGGTAAGTCAAGGCATCTCCGAGCGAGAAGGTGGGGACTCCGGAGGTGAGCATGGCAGCCGAGGCGAGGGCGAGGAGTCCGGGGGAAATGCCGGTGAAGGCAGCGGTGAACACGGCCCCAGCGGAGATGGCGGCAGTCCAGGTTCTGACGGCGGTGGAGAAAACGGAGAAGCCGCTATGTCTAGCCCAGTCATTCCTCTCGGACAGTCGTGGGACGGTGTCCTCGGCGGATTGGCTGTTTCCATGCAGTACGATGCAGCAACCCGTACTGTCCACGGAACGGTGCAAAACACGGTCTCACAGAAACTTTGCTACGTGCAGGCCGAACCTCACCTGAAGTCCGGAACGAAAACAGTAGGAGAGCTTGGTCCCGAGAAGCTGGGGAACCTGAACCCTGGACAAGAAGCAACGTCTAGCCTGTCGGTCGCCAGTGAACCGGAACTTGCAGGGGTCTCTTACGACGGATACGTCGTCCACATGGAAGTGTTCGACTGCAGCGGCCCCGGTCCTGCGGCTCACTCAGGAGGAGAGGGCGCTGAAGGCAGCGGCGAACGCGGCCCCGATGGCGAAGAGGGGAGCGGCGCAAATGCCCTGGCGCCGGATGAGACCTTCGACGAGGTTCGTAGCGGCGCTCGACTGATCCTGAGCTACGACGTTCCAGGCAACTCCTTCAAGGGCACCGTGGAGAACATAACTAACGGCGTCCTGGACCGGGTCAGGATCGAAGTGCACCTTTCGAACGGAGCAGAGCTAGGTCCGACGACTCCGACGGACATGGCTCCGGGCGAGGTGGTGGCGATCAACCTGCCCGCGACGCCAGCATCGTTCACTGGATGGACGGCACACGCCGAGGTTGGCGCCGGAGGTGAGGAGGGCGAGTCGGGCGAGGAACACAGGGACGGTGGCGGCAGGGAGTCGGGCGGCGAGCACGGCAGTGGTGGCGAGCAGCGAAGAGGCGACTAGTGCCAAACGGGAGTCGACCAAGAAGAGATGTCGAATCTTCAAGTGAGATGATTCGACCGCGAGCGTATCCGGCGGATAGACGTACGCGGCGCCTCTATTTGACATCGCGTCTGAGGTGACCCCACAGAGGGCTGGCGATGAGCGGCACAGTATTGATAATCGAAGACGATGCGAGGATCGCGAACTGGGTCAAGGTGTACTTCGAGCGCGCCGGGTTCTCCGTTGAGGTTGCCCATGACGGCGAGAACGGCCTGGAACTCGCCCGCGATCTGGCTCCTGACCTCATAATCCTCGATCTCATGCTTCCCCGTCTCGATGGCGTGGAACTGTGCAGAATCCTGCGTCGAGAGTCAGACGTTCCGATAATCATGCTGACGGCGAGGGAAGCCCACTCCGAGCGAATCATCGGACTGGACAGCGGAGCCGACGACTACATCGTCAAGCCCTTCGATCCGGAGGAAGTCATTGCGCGCGCCGATGCTGTGCTTCGTCGCGTCAAAGGCAGAGTTCAGCAGGTCCTCACGCGCGGCAACATCACACTGAATGAGACAACCCTGAGCGTGACCGTCAATGAAGAACCCGTAGTCATGAGCCAGGCGCAAATTGCTCTTCTATCGACGTTCATGCGCCATCCCAACCAGGTGCTCACCCGTGATCAGCTGATCTCCCTGACCTTTGACCACGGTTTCGATGGGTTCGACCGCGCCATCGACAGCCAAATCGCCCGCCTGCGAAAGCAGATCAACCGGAATGGCAGACAACCCATTCAGACTGTCTACGGCGCCGGCTACAGGTTCGTGGTGGAGGAGGAATGATACGGCTCCGCTGGCGAATCATGGGTTCGACCGTCTTTGTCATCGTTCTTACCGTCTTGATCAGCGTCGGTGTGGGCTACTACGCGACGCAGTCCCGCCTGGGTGTGTTCGTGGACGAGATAAGTAATGATGAAGCGAACCAGTTGGCCCGAAGTTTGAGCCGGGAATATACCGCCGCCGGTGGCTGGGACACGGTGGACAGACCGTTGTCTGAGGCCGGATATCTCTACGATGGTGTTCCGCAGAGGGAGCGGCATGAAGAAAGTGGGGGAGAATCCTTAGAGCTCTTCCACAGAGATCCGATACGAGTCGTCATCGTCGGCGTAGATGGGCGGGTGGTGAAGGACAACCTGTCCGAACTGTTGCCCGGAACCACCGCACCCGACCTGGACGGGCATCGCGAGACGGTGTTCGATTTGACTACGGACCAGCCCGTGGGCGGCATCTATGTGGATGTGAACCACGAGTTCCTGTCGGCTGAGTCGCACGGATTTCTCAACGCGCTCCTGTACATAACCGTCTTTGGCGGATTGCTGACGGTCGGCATTGCCATCCTGCTGGCCGCCTGGTTGTCCAAACGAATCACGGCGCCTGTGACGGCCTTGACGGAGGCAACCCAGGCAATCGCGCAGGGGGATACGACCCGGCTGCCGGTCACGTCCTCAGACGAGTTGGGACAGATGAGTGCTGCCTTCAACCGTATGACTTCCACCCTGGAGACTCAGCGCGACCTCCGCAGGCGGCTGATAAACGACGTCTCTCATGAGTTGAATACGCCGCTCAGCGTCATACAGCTGGAGGCAAAAGGGCTACGCGATGGACTTCAAACAGCTGAGAGCGCCTCCGACCACATCATTAAGGAAGTGGATAGGCTGCGCGGTCTCGTGACTGATCTGGACTGGCTTGCGGAAACCGACCGAGGGGAGTTGAGGCTCACGCTCGAGGCAACGTCGATTTACGAGCTGCTGACCGCAGAGGTGGGTCGTTGGCAGCCGCAATCTCAGGCTCGACAGGTTGAATTATCGCTGCAGGTTTCCGGCAACCTCCCGGACATATATATCGACCGGATGCGGATGAGCCAGGCGCTGGGGAACGTCCTGAGCAACGCCATTAATTGCACCCAGGCGGGCGGGCATATCGTGCTCAGGGCGTGGTTGGAAAGCGGCGATGCGCTGGTTATCTCGGTCATCGACAATGGGATAGGCATCCCCGCCGAAGACCTTCCCCACGTCTTCGACCGCTTCTACCGTACCGACCAGTCTCGCAGTCGCGGCATAGGCGGCACAGGTCTGGGATTGGCCATCACTCAAGCCATAGTCGAAGCCCACGGGGGTGCCATCACCGTACTAAGCGACGGACCCGGACAGGGCGTCACCGTAACTATTCGCCTACCAGTGAACAAGTAAGCATCACATTCCCCGGGGAAAGCCGCAACCCACCACCTCCGTCTTTCCGGCGCAGGCCGGAACCCAGGAGCGGGGCGTGGAATCGCACGTAACCCCCGTCATCCCCGACCCCGATCGGGGACCTCCACGACATACCGCTCCCCGTCGTTCTGGCGAAGAGAGCCTGGTTGCCCGATGTGCGGTGCTCCGGCTGGCATTAGGCGCTCAGTGTGGCAAGCAGACTCCCTCTCCGTAGCCCCCACTTGCGCAGAGGCGCGCCGCAAAGGTAATAGCGCGTATCGAACGCGCCAAGCCTGACCGGGGTATGCTTGCAGTTTTGGCGATTGTCGCCAAAAGCGCTCTGGATGGTGTTCGACATGGCAATTAACCCCGGCGAGGTAGCGCCGGACTTCACTTTGACATCGCACATGGGCTCGCCGGTCACGCTTTCGGACTTGCGCGGCGCGCCGGTCGTGTTGGCGTTCCACCCGGCAAGCTTCACCGGCGGGTGAACGAATCAGTTAACCGAGTTCCGTGCGAACTACGACGACTATGAATCGGCAGGGGTCCGGCTACTTGAGGTCAGCGTGGACAATGCGCCGATCCAAAAGGCCTGGGCGGAGTCCGTCGGCGGTGTTTCATTCCCGCTGCTGGCCGACTTCCACCCCAAGGCTGAGGTGGCGATGGCCTACGGGATTTACAACGAAGAACGGGGCATCGCCGGGCGAGCGACGTTCGTGATCGACGCCGATGGCGTGGTCCGAGATGCCCGTACCTACCCGCCCGGATCGTTGCCCGACGCCGCTGAGCTCTTGGGCATAGCGACCGGTCAGTAGGCCGGGGGCCGGGGTCGCCGTCCGCCCCCGGACGACGCCATATTCGCATCCTCGCGCAGGCCCGCCCGATGGTGGCCATGAAACGCGTTTTCAATTGGCGAAAACGACGAAAAAGGAAGGGATATCCCTACCTTTTGAGGGGTGGTCATGCGATGATTATGTGTGACAATTGATCTCACCGGGGCGGCCATTCGAGCCTGCGAAACAAGAAGGTGAAACATGATCATCAGCCGATTCAGAAAGCAGTGGTTGGGAGTTGGGGCGGCTTTCCTGATCGCCGTTCTGATGCTGGCCGTCGTCTCCTGCGGGGAGAGTGAACCCGTAGTCCAGACGGTCGAGGTCGTCAAGGAAGTTGAAGTTACGGTTGAAGTTCCGGCTGAGACCCTTGACCCGCTGATCGTCGGGCACCTCAACGCTCTTACCGGATCGCTGTCCTACTTCGGCGAATCCCACTCCACCAGCATCGGCCTTGCGGCGGACCACATCAACCGGGCTGGCGGCATCCAGGGCGGCTCCGTGATCCTCGTTCACCGGGACACCGGCGTGAACCCGGTCCAGGGCGTGGCGGCCGCTGAAGAGCTGGTCAATGCCCAGGGAGTGGTAGCAATCGTGGGGGCTCTGGCCAGCGGTGTAACCATACCGGTCGCCACGTCGGTCACCATCCCCAACGGCATCGTTCAAATTTCCGGCGCATCGACCGCGCCCGCCATTACCGTGCTTGAAGACAACGATTTCCTGTTCCGTACCGCGCTGTCCGACGCCTCTCAGGGCGTGGTCCTCGCGGAACTGGCCAATGAGCTTGGCTATAAGACCGCGGGAATCCTGTTCATCAATAACGCGTACGGGGAAGGATTGGCGGCCCAATTCACCGAATCATTTACCGCCCTGGGCGGGACCGTAACCGCCTCGGTGCCGCACGAGGACAGCCAGCCAACCTTTGTTTCCGAGTTGGAGAAGGCCACCGAGGACGACCCCGACGTCCTGCTCGCGCTGAGCTACCAGCAGGCCGAGGTCTACATACGCGAGGCCCTGGAAGGCGACTATGCAGACACCTTCCTGTTCGTGGACGGCACCAAGATCCCCGAATCTTTTGAAGTCATCGGCTGGGATCTCCTGGAAGGCAGCTACGGCACCGGGCCGGGCTTCGAGTCCAATCCGTCGACCCAGGCGTTCATCGACTCCTACATAGAAACGTACGACAAGGCGCCTGAGCATCCCTTCATGAACGAAACGTACGATGCCATGATCCTTATCGGCTTGGCGGCGGCCAAGGCGGGCACCACTACCGACGCCGCCGCGATTCGCGATGCCCTCCGGGATGTAGCCAACGCGCCGGGCGAGGTGGTGAGGCCAGGCGACGAAGGCATCAAGCGGGCCTTGGAGCTAATCGCCGCGGGCGAGGACATCAACTACGAGGGCGCCGCCGGTTCGGTCGACCTGGACGAGAACGGCGACGTCATCTCCGGCCACATCGAGGTGTGGAAGATCCAGGGCGGCGAGATCGTCTCGGACCGCCAGGTGCCGGTCGATCTGGGCCGGTAAATCAGGCACGGGGGCTACTCTCTGAAGTCCGCGACGTAGAACCAGCAGGGACAGCCACCACCACCGTCGTCCCGGCCCCCATTCGTCATCCCGGCGAAGGCCGGGACCTAGGGGTACGGCGGGGCTACCCTCAGATGCGTGCGAGTTAGAACCAACATACTGACGTACTATTCAGCGAACCCCATTTAGATCCCCTGCCTATGCAGCCTCGCCAGCAGGAGAATCGGAACACACTACACTGGTGTTACGTCGGACGTTGCGCGGCGAGTGCGGCGATACAAATTCGGCATGTTGGTCTTTGACTTTCGCATTCGAATGTAGCCCGGCCGCGCCCCTGTGACTGCTGTCAACGAATTAGTTGACATCTACAATCCGGCTCGAGGCTGCTGCTCAGTCGGCCGGGCCGCCACAGCAGGCGACTCTCGTCTTGCAATGCGGCGCTGCTCGCCGAGAATGCCGCCGGGGCGTAGCAAGATTACCGTCACGATAAGCGCGCCGATCATGAAGAGGCGGAAGCTGGGATCGGACAGAATGCCGGGCAGGGACTGCGTGCCGGTCCATATGCCCCACACCACGAACGCGCCCAGGATCGCCCCCCTATTGTTGGCAGAGCCGCCCACCATCAGCATGGCCCAGATGACGAATGTGGCCAGCAGCGGGTCGAATGTCAGCGGAGAGAGAAAGCGGATGTGGTGAGCGTAGAGCGCACCGCCGACGCCCATGATCATCGCGCCCATGATGAACGCCTGGAGCTTGAATTTGAACACGTCCTTGCCACTGGCCTTGGCAGCCGTCTCGTCCTCCCGGATGGCCCGCAGCACCCGTCCCCACGGTGAGTTGACCGCCCCCTGCACAGCCAGATACAGCCCCGCCAGCACGAGGACCACCACCACCACGTACAGGTAGTTGTAGTTGTCCGGCGTTATCCAGTCGCCCAGGAACTTGGGAATCCTGTACAGCCCCTTGGAGCCGTTCGCAAGCCACTTTTCGTTAAGGAAGACGAGACGCACCGTCTCTGCGATTCCCAGGGTGGCTATCGCCAGGTAGTCGCCGCGCAGCCGCAGAGTGACGTAGCCGATGACCAGCGCTATCACCCCGCAGCACAACGCCGCCGCCGCCAGCGCGAATATGAACCATGCGTCGATGCCCCAGTCCAGGTAGCCCAGACCGGCCCAATTGCCGCCGAACTTGAAGTCCTCGAACAGCGCCGGGTCCGGAGACGAGGTGGTCAACAGCGCCGAGGTGTAGGCCCCCAGCGCGAAGAAGCCGGCGATGCCGATGTTGAACAGTCCGGTGAATCCCCAGTGGACGTTCAGCCCCAGGGAGAACACGGAATAGATGCCCGCCACGATGGCGAACCCCACCAGGTAGTCGAGAATACCGATTACTTCCATACCGCTACTTCAGCGCCGCGATGGTCAATCGCGATCTCAGACCTCAATTCCGGCCACCCCCGAATATCCCGCGCGGCCGTACCAGCAACACCGCAATCATCAGGGCGAATGCCACCGCCGGCTTGTAGCTGGGGTTAATCCACTGGGTCGAAACTTCCGACGATACCCCGATGACAAATGCGCCTGCCAGCGCGCCGTACGGGTTGCCGATGCCGCCCAAGATGACGGCGGCAAAGAGTGGGATGAGGAACTTCCAGCCCATGATGGGCAGCATGTTCGCCTGGAACACTGCCAGCAGAATGCCGGCGGTGGCCGCCAGCGCCGCGCCCATCACCCAGGTCCACCAGATGACTCGCTGCGTGCCGATGCCGCTGACCAGGGCCAGGTCGGGGTTGTCCGCCGTGGCCCGCATCGCCTTACCCATTTTGCTGCGGTTCAGCACCAGGTACACAGTCGCCACAAGGAGGATGGCTACAACGGCGATAAAGATGGCGTCCGGCGGTATCCGCACGTCCATGGGCAGGTGAAACACCTGCCGCGTCTCCCGCGGGAAGCGCTGGATTTCTCCGCCCCAGATTAGCTGCACGAGGCCGCGTAGCGCGATGGCGACTCCCAGCGAGGCCATGGACACCACCACGACGTTAACGCCCCGGTCCCGCAGCCTCCGATACACCAACGCGTCCAGAACGATGGCCATCGCAGCAACGGCGGCCACCGCTATCGGCAGGGCAATGAGCAGCGGGTAGCCAAAGGTGAAGGGCCCCAGACCGCTGCCTTCGATTCCCAGGCGCGTCAGGATGCTGGCTACGATGAACAGACCGGTATACGCGCCGACGGTCATATAGTCGCCGTGGGCCACGTTGGCAAAATTCAGGATGCCGTAAATCAGTGTCAGGCCAATGGCGCCCAGGGCAATGATGGCGCCTATAAAAACGCCGTTGACCACCAGACCCATCTTGACAAAGGGGAGGAAGCCGATGGCTATGGCTACCACCACGATCAATGCGGTCGTATATCCCGGCGTCCAGGATTGACTGACCCGTTTGGCAATCTGCCGCAGTGCGGTCATGATTGACGTTCCGTAATCCGACTTACAGTACCTGGCAAAGCTTGCTCATCCTCCCAAGTAAAGGGTGGCTACTTCCGGGTTGTTTAACAGGTCGGGGCCGGTGTCTTCCAGTCGGTTCTCCCCAGAGGTCAGGACGTAGCCTCGATTCGACATTTGCAGAGCCTGCCGGGCGTTTTGCTCTACCAATAGCACCGCAACCCCACCCCTATTGATGTCCCGTATACGGTCGAAGACCAGACCCGTCATCGCCGGAGAAAGCCCGGCGGAGGGTTCGTCCAGGATTAACAGCATCGGGTCCAGCATCAGGGCACGGGCGATGGCCAGCATCTGCCGCTGCCCCCCTGACAGGCTGCCTGCCTTCCGGCTCGGCTGCATCGCCAGGTCCGGGAAGAGCTGAAACATCTCGTTAATGCGCCCCCGGTAGTCGTCGGATCGGACGAAAGCGCCCATCTCCAGGTTCTCCCGGATGGTCAGGGAAGGGAACACGTTGTTGGTTTGAGGGACGTAGCACAGGCCGGTCCGGACGATCATTTCCGGCGGGACGCTGGTTATATCCTCGCCCCGGAACGTCACGCTTCCCTCTCGCACTCCAACCAGGCCCACGATGGCCTTCATCAGAGTGGACTTTCCGCACCCGTTGGGGCCGATGATCGTGACAATCTCGCCCTCTGCCACGGTTATGGACACGCCGTGCAGTATCTCGGCCTCCCCATATCCGGCCACCACGGCGGAGGCGTTTAGCAGCGTCACCCGGCGGAACCCCCCAGGTATGCTTCCATGACCTGCGGGTCACTCTGCACCTCCCGCGGCGTTCCCTGCTTGATGACGGCGCCGTTGGCCATAACGATGACCGGGTCGCACATGGTCATGACGAACCTCATGTCGTGTTCGATGATCACGAAGGTGATGTTGCGTTCGACACTCGCCAGCAGGATGTTTCTCGATATGTCCCGAAGCAGTGTGCGATTGACCCCGGCGCCGGGCTCGTCCAGGAGCACCATTCTGGGTCGGGCCATCAGCGTACGGGCCAACTCCAGCAGCTTCTTCTGGCCGCCCGACAGGTTGCCCGCGTACTCGGAGGCCAGGTGGGATAGGCTGAGCAGCTCCAGGACCTCCAACGCCTGGGCCTCGATGAGCAGTTCTTCATGGGCCACTTTACGTGGCATGAGCCACGACGCCCATAGGTGTTCGCCGGCCTGCCCCTCGGGTACCAGCATCAGGTTATCCAGCACGGACATGCGCTTCATCTCCCTGGGGATCTGGAAGGTGCGCATCAGGCCCAACCCAAAGGTCTGGTGCATCCCCATGCCGTCGATGCGCCGATCGTTGAACACAATCCGCCCGCTGGTCGGAGACATGGCGCCGGAAATCAGGTTGAAAAGCGTCGTCTTTCCTGCGCCGTTCGGGCCGATCAGTCCCGTGATAGCGCCCTCGGACACGTCGAGCGAGCAATGGTCGACCGCCCGCACTCCACCGAACTCCTTCACGACGTCCCGTACCTGGAGCAACGGCGACGAGTCGGTCGACTCCGCCTGGACATGATTGGTCGTCACGTGGGGCTGAACGTCCTTGCCTCCTGTCGAATGAGACGATCGGATCGACCGTAGCGCGGGATAGCCCGGACTCTATCCTGCCAATTTGGTCCCCATCGTAACGTTTCGACAGCGGCGCGTGAGGGTTTTTAGGTCCGACGCGTACGGGATGAGGTGAAACCATGTTGCGGCGGATCGCGCCGTCGCCCCCGCAAAGCGTTATCCTTAGTGTGTATGAGCGGTGGCAACTTGCCGGGGTGGCGAAATGGTAGACGCGCTACGTTCAGGACGTAGTGCCCGTAAGGGCGTGTGAGTTCGAATCTCACCCTCGGCACCACAACCCCGCAAAATACCCGTGACGCGCGCTTGTAGCTCAGCTGGATAGAGCGCAGCCCTGCGAAGGCTGAGGTCGTGGGTTCGAATCCCGCCAAGCGCGCCATTATTTTTGCCCCTTCCAACGTGCGGTAATCCAACTACTCCCTCAGCCACCAGTAAGACGTGCTGGAGGTATTCAGTTGGGCGCCTTCCTTTAGCTGGTCCCACACCTCTATGACCTCAGAGATGGACAACGCCCGCTGCTGGCCCTGCACCCGGTAGTAGTTCGGCCCGGCCGTCACCCGCGATGCCTGGCTGACGCCCATCACTCGACCGTCAAGATCGACGACCGGCCCGCCGGAGTCACCCGGGTCGAAAGTCGCATCGGTCTCAAACGCCGACAAGGTTCCTCCCTGGATGTTGTAGGCAGTGGTCACGACACCCACTCTCACATTCGGAAATCCTGTGGGCGGGTTTGAGGAGTAACCGAGGCTCATCACAGGCTTGGCGGTCTGACGCGTAAATACGCCCGACGCGACGGACAACGAGGCAAGATCAATATCGACCTCGATCGCTGCGAGGTCACGGAACCGGTCCGTTCCCCTTACGTAGCCCTTCGCCGACTCCGAGCTACCGTCCGCGTCCGCGAACCAAATGTCGACCACCGACATCCCTTGGACCACGTGCTCGGCGGTCAGCAACCACCCCGACTCGTAAACCCAACCGGTGCCGACACCGGTCGGCGTAACCACCCGCACCACCGATCGCCGGACGTCCGAGTAAACGTCTACCCACGTGGGCGACGGCGTGGCGGTAGCCGGTAACGTCAGGCTGAACGGAGTCGGTGTCGCCTGGGGAGTCGCGGTGGGCGGCGGCGTGGGAGGAGGTTGAGGAGTCGCCGTCGGCTGTGGCGTGGTGGTTAGCGGAATCAGGACCGGGGTCGGCGTGGGTTGGGGGGTAGGCGGCGGCTGTGGTGTCATGGTCGGCAGAGGCGTTGGCCATGGTTGGGGTGAAGGTGTCGGCTGCGGCGTGGCCGTTGGCGGTGGAGTCGGCGCCGGCGGCATTAGGACCGCGGTTGCCGTGTGTTGCGGCGTGAACAGCAGTTGCGGAGTCACCGTCGGCGGAGGCGTCGGCGCGGGTTGAGGTGAGGGAGTCGGCTGAGGTGTCGCCGTTGGCTGGGGTGTTGGTGCCAACCGCCTCTCCAAAGCCGCCTGGTCGTATCTCAACTGGGTCAATTCGGAATTGAGCCGGCCGATTTCGTGTTGTGCCGAGTTCAGAGCCGCCGATACGAGAGCGATCCCTATTCCCGCGCCAACCAAAACGATCAGGACAGCGGCGGCCAGAAAATATCGATTCAAACAGAGTGCCTTAAATGGTCAGGGAGACTGGTCATTCGTTAGTACATGCAAAAGAATCTTATTTCACACGATAATCATTGGTAAAATCTTTGCGTCACGCGAAAATACCGCTCAAAACGCCTGCGTAGTGTAGCAACGCAACCGGCGAGTCCAAGGCAGTCGTGACATGTTGGGCGGCGCGGAGGGTTTGTCTGGACGGCCGTGGTCCCCGTCGCGATCCAACTTCGAGGGTGCCCAATCTGGGATCACTTTCGTAAGTATTAGTGGGCGACAGTGAGGTCTTGCGATGGTGCGATTGAAGGGTGGTTGAGTGTAGGGAGCGAACACAGGGATAGGCTGACCTGTCCGATCCTAAGTGCAGAATTTGACACTAATGGCAATTCAACCTAGTCTTATAACTAGTCAGTTTAATGGAATTTGGAGTTAACCATGATAAAAAAATGGCCGGTCCAGGACGCCAAGTCGAGGTTCAGCGAGTTTCTCGATACCACCCTCACCGAAGGGCCGCAGATCGTAACCAGGCGTGGAACGGAAACTGCCGTTCTTGTTCCCATCAAGCAGTGGCGGAGACTGGAGCGGATGACCAGGCCGGATATGAAGGAGTTGCTTCTCGCCTCGGAAGCTCGGACTGAGGACCTTACGCCGCCGCGCCGCCGGCATCGCCGCCGTACACCCCCCGTCGTGGATTAGGCCTGTGTACCTCCTGGATACAAACGTGGTCTCGGAACTGCGTCGCCCTCGCCCACATGGAGCGGTCCTGGAATGGATTGCGGATGTGCCGGCGGAAACACTCTTCGTGTCCGCGGTAACGGTTGGAGAAATACAGGCGGGGATCGAGATCACTCGCGAGCAGGATCCGGCCAAGGCGGAGGAGCTGGAAACCTGGCTGGATAAAGTCCTCGTTTCCTACGGTGTATTACCGATGGACGCGCCAGCCTTTCGGGAATGGGCGCGGCTGATGCACAGGAGATCAGACACTATGACCGAAGATGCCATGATCGCTGCGACAGCCAAGTTGCATCGGCTAACGGTGGTCACTCGGAACGTGAGTGACTTCGGCCAGCTCGGCGTGGAACTGACTAATCCTTTCGAAGCCAGGTAGCGATATACAGGCGCGTGGGTCGGGCGCCAGCCTCATGACCGCCGGTTAGGACTCACTCGGCGCCACCCTGAAGGCGAGTGAAGGCACAGGAGACCGACCCGGGCTCACTGTTGAACAATCACCGTCGGACCAAGGAAACTGGCCTAAACCCCGCCAGAAGGATGGGCCGTCGGTTAGCATGAGATAAATAAAGCGCAAAGGAAGGTCCCTGCCATGGGAACATTCACCTGGCCGCTACGCATTTCCAGCATGGACGGCCAGCAGTCCCTTGAAATAGAAGCCACGGTGGACACCGGCGCCGCCTACACCACGCTGCCCGCTAGCCTGCTGCGTGACTTGGGGCTCCAGCCGAGGGGAAAGCGAAGGTTCCTGCTGGCCGACGGTCGGCGGGTCGATATGGACTACGGACAGGCGTGGGCCACCGTGGACGGCGAGAGCGTTGTTACCATTGTGGTCTTCGGAGAGGATGACGCTCCCGCGCTGCTGGGGGCATACACTCTCGAAGGCTTGGCGCTGGCGGTGGACCCCACCTCGCAGCGGCTGGTCCCCACCCATCTCATCATGTACTAGGACCGGCGACGATCGCCGGGGCGCAGATTCCTGCTGATGCAGGATATTCATGTTCACGCGGTTCGTCACAGTGCGGGTCAGGTAGATCCACCGTTGTCGCGATGAAGTGCCCGGCGACGGTAAACCACGTACCACCCGAATCATCCAACCAATGCAGTTGCCCGTTGAAGAAGGCCGCTCATGACAGGCCCATCTGAACACGTGGATGTCGACGACCTCGCACGCCTTATCGAAACGTTGCAGGGGGTCATCAGGCACCACGGAGAGGCCATCGGCTCCTATGAGTACCGCACCCGCATGTTGCTCGTCGTCCCACTTCTCAACGCGCTTGGGTGGGACACCACAGATCCTGCCATGGTCATTCCCGACTACCGAGTAGGGAACGGAAAGATTGACTATGCACTCTTGGGATCCGGCCAAGGGTCCCGTGGACGCAGGCCCATAGCCTTTATCGACGTCAAGCCTTTGGGAGCTGAAATTGTAGACGCTAATCGCACCAAAGCGTTGATAATCGCCAATTTGGCCGACGTCAATTATGTAGGAATCACGAATGGCGATCATTGGGAATTATACGACGCAATTGATCAGTCCCTCATCGTCGACCAACGCATACTATCGATATCCATTCGGCATCAGGATGCATTCATCTGCGCCCGCGAACTACTCGCCGCGTTCTTTAGGTTGACCGTGCCTTCAGCGTGGTCGACCACCGAACGTCCCAAGCTCGGAATTCGAACTTATTACGATGAATTGAGTGTTGAACCATCAGCTACTTTCGTTGAGATACGCAAAGCCTACTTGCAAAGAGTAAGGGAAGTTCATCCTGACGTGTCTAAACGAAGTCAGGCAAATAGAGAAACAGCCCGCTTGAATCAAATATATGAAATCCTGTCGAGCGAACCATTGCGACGACAATACGATGCCATCCTACGTTCCAGGAATCCCGGCGCCGGTGGTGGCCGCTCACAAAGACGCGGGAGCCGTGCGGAAACGACTGGTAGCACAAACGACGAACAGGGCCAGACACAATCGAATCGTTCCAGCCATGGATCGGGCCCTGCTCAGTCAGGAAGAGATCCGAGCCCGGCAAGCAAATCTTCCCGCGAACCGGCACGGAGCGAAAAGGGGCCAGGAAGACGAAACCGTCACCGACAATCGAGAGGTGAAAAGCGCCGCACAAGATCCAATCGTCCTGGCCACGGAATGGGTCCGCCGCGCTCAGCAAGAACCTCCTCCCGATCGAGAAAGGGTCCAAACCAGTCTGCATCGGGACCACGTCGGCCAAGAAGTTGTGCCGGGGGTTGGCAGACGAAAAGGGGGCCTGGCTTCTGGCAAAAGGCCAGATGGCTGGCTGTCAGACTGGTCGTCTTGGCGATCCTTGTCACAGTCGGCCTCATTGTTTTTCACTTAAATAGCGGCGCGCCGTTTGGAGCCGCCGTAGAGATGATGACCGAAGACTATCGGGTGGCCGTCGTCTGTCCGACGGAGACGGAGACAGTTTTCACCTTCCTGCGCAGGGAACCATACCCAGACAACAACTCAGGGATGTCGGCCCGATACCCGGACGGTTGGGAAGCTCAGGTGTGCAACGGTGACCTGGCCTACGATCAATCGGCCGACCCCGAGGAAGTGATGCAGCAGACGCAGACTGCGGCGCCAGTTGTAGCCGAAGTGCCTACACCACACGCGCAGGCCACCGCAACGCCCGGGGCCCGGCCGACAGTGGTGGTCCCGGGCGGTCGTTCCGTCCCAACCACTCCTTCACCCATGCCGGCTCCGACTGCCACGGCCACATTAACGCCAACAGTAGCGCTCCTGGCGACTATCGCCCCTGTGGTAACGGTGGCACTCCTGCCCACGTTGGCGCCTGTCCCAACGGTGGCGCTATTGCCGACAATTGCGCCTGCGCCCACGGCGGGCACGCAAGACACATTAGGGGCAACGAGTTCACAAAAATACGCCGGCGGAAGCCCACTCAATCGCGGAGATATTGAAAGATGGGTTATCGAGTTCACTAACGAGGAGCGAATCAGCGTTGGCCTACAATCGCTTCGTCACGACGACGCCATCTCGGAGATAGCACGGTCACACAGCGAAAACATGGCTAGGCTCGGCCTGCTTAGGCATGATATTGGAGACAGCGATCCGACCGACAGGGCGTTGGCTGCTGGGTACAACTGCCGCGCCCATATCGGGGATGGTTGGTACTCCTATGGCTTAAGCGAAAATATCGCAGAACACCCCAGGATACGCCGCTGGGTTGGTCTTGGAAGATCTTACCGCCCCGATGACTACTACCGTGACGCCCAAGAATTGGCCAGGGCACTCGTAGAAGGATGGATGCGCAGCCCCGGACACCGTGAGAACATCATGGACCGGAATTCGCGCAGGATCGGCGTCGGGATAGCGATTCATGAGTCGCCAGAATATGGATACACGAGCGAGGTCGTTTATGCTACGCAGAATTTCTCTGCGTGCAAATGAATTGGGTTTGGATCGGCAGGCAGTCTATGCCCACAATAGAACTTTGTGCTTAAGTGAATTAGGGCTATAAGTATAAGTAAAACAGCCGACTTGTCGGATGTGCTAGCTAAACACGGCGACGGTGTCTACTCACTCATCATATGGGGCAGCATCGGCGACGAACGCGTCGTTATCTCGCAGTATTCCATATTCCATGGCGTAACCCCGCCAGACGCGTATGACGCCTACAAGTATGGGGGCGGGTGACAGCTTTGCGCCTGGCGGCAAATCATCGCTTGGCCGGTATCACCGAGTGGTGCCCTCGAAATCTTCGAGTATGTCGTCCGGGAGCGGGTCGAAGAACGCGCCAGACAAGTCAGCCAGGCCCTGTCCAAGCCCGAAAGGGCGCGGTTCGTTGCTGCGACCGGGGATCGGCCGAATCTCGGCTACCGGCCGGTTCCGACGGCACAGGACGATCCGGTCACCAGCCTTTAAGCCGGCAACGTGCCTGGACAGGTGAGTTTTCGCTTCCCGCATATTCAACATAGTCGTAGCCATGACTAAACAGTAATGCAAATGCTCAGCCGGTGTTAGCCGGGAGGCGCTGGCTCCGCGCCGCTCATCCCCCGGTCCCCGGCCGCCTGTTCACCTCGTCCAGGAACGCTATGGAGCGGATGGAGTGGTCCAGGACGTAGCGCATGTGGGCGCGCAGGATGCGGGCCGTCTGGCGGGACATTTCTTCGTTAATCTGCAATCGCTCGGCGGTCGCCCATTCGGCGGTGTGCAGGAAACGCAGCAGCTTTATAACGCCCTCGCTCGCGGGCAGAAGAACGTCGCTGCCTCCGGCTCTGCAATCGGGGCAGACCAGGCCGCCGCGCTCCGACGAAAACACGTGGTCTCCCTGAACAAGCCCGCCGCCGCAGTCGACACATGCGTACAACTCCGGCATGAATCCTGAAATCGAAAGGAGCCGCAACTCGAACCAACGGGGGAGCCACTGCGTCTTGGTCGTCGTTTGCAGATAGCCCAGCGCCGACACTAGCAGTTCGAAAAGCTGGCGGTTGGGCCCGCCCTCGACGCTGAACCGTTCAGCCAGTTCCGCGATGTACGATCCCGTCGACGCCCTGACGAGGTCTTGCCGCAACCGGATGAAACCCGAGATCGTCTCCACCTGCGACACCTGGTCCAGCGTCCGGCCTGTCCGCATCGACAGGGCGACATGGCGCAGAAGGTCGATGTGGCCGCCGAGTTTCGAACTCGGCTTGCGTGCGCTTCTGGCGACCGACCGGATGATGCCGTGGTCGGGAGTGATGATCCACAGCAGCCGGTCCGCCTCGCCGATATCGCGTTGGCGAACGACCACGCCTTCCGTGGAGTACGTGCGGGAGCGGGAAGTCACGTCGACCCGCGCCGGCCCGCGCAGAGGTGGATCCCCGTTTTCACGGGAATGACGCGAATTGGGGCCGCCCGCCGTCTGCCAACAATGACTCCGATCGAGGCGCTCCCACGCCTGCTAGGTCTGTTCCTACGGAGTGGTTCCATCGAGACGCGTGCGCGCCTCCAGTGCGTGTGTAAGTGTGGCGTCGTCTGCGTATTCCAGGTCGGCGCCTGAAGGCAGCCCGCGTGCGAGGCGCGTGACCCTGACTCCGAGAGGGCCGATCAATCGTTGCAGGTACATCGCCGTCGCCTCTCCCTCGAGGTTGGGGTTGGTCGCCAGGATCACCTCCTGCACGTTTTCGTCCTTGAGCCGCTCCAGAAGTTCGCGGACTTTCAGGTCCTCCGGTCCTACGCCGTTCACAGGAGAGATCACGCCGTGCAGCACGTGATACATGCCCCTGAATACGTGGGTGCGCTCTATCGCAACGACATCGAGCGGCTCCTCGACCACGCAGATCCGAGAGCGGTCGCGTGTCAGGTCGGCACACACTCCGCACTCCGCTTTCTCGCCGATGTTGGCGCAGGTATCGCAAAGGACAATCCGATCCTTAACCGAGAGAATCGCCTCTGCCAGTTCCTCGGCCTCCTTCCGCGGCATGCGTATAAGGAAGTAGGTGAGACGCTGCGCGCCCTTGGGGCCAACACCGGGCAATCGATGAAAGGCGTCGATGAGCCGCGCCACCGGCGGCGCGGTAGAAGGCGCGATGCCGGAGGTCGACATGTTCAGGTAAGACCGGGGATGTTGAGGCCGCCCGTGATGGCGCCCATCTTCGACGCCGCGTCGGCGTGGGCTGTTTCGAGGGCCTCGTTGACGGCCGCCGTGACGAGGTCTTCGAGAAGCTCGACGTCTTCAGGGTCGACCGCGTCCGGCGATATCTTGATCGATTCCACCCTATTGCCGCCGATCACCACCGCCCTCACGACTCCGCCGCCTGCAGATGCCTCCGTGCGGGCCTCGGCGAGCTCTTCCTGTATCTCGGCGAGCCGCGCCTGCATTTGGAGGGCCTGCCTCATCATATTACGGTTCAAGAGGTCCACCCCCACTGGAAAAAGGATTGCATAGATTCATTCGCATCAGCGCTCCTCATATCACCCTGAGCAACGTCGAAGGGTCTGAGTGAGACGGGCGGGCGTTTTTGAATAACAGGCGTAGATTCTTCGGCTGCGCTCAGAATGACAGACATTTGTCAGTAGGACAAGGCACTTTCAGAATGCATGATGCCCTTTGATATCCGAATACAGTGGCCGAGTAACCCCGTTTTAACCACCTCATTACCACGTTCACGTAACCGGGAAGGTCCTTGCTCGTTGCCGTGACCCCCTCTATTCTGAATCGACGATCTGCGCTCCCATGGACAATGCAGCGCGCACGAGCGGACTGGACTCGGCCGCCGGCACAGACTGTCGCGCCGGTCCGGGCTCACCATTGTCACCGATACGAACGTTCAGTTCAGTTCCGTACACATCCCTGACCGCGTTATCCAGAGCCGCCTTTGCCCGCGGGTCCTGAAGTTCCTCGACGAGATTCTCGCGAAGGGACTTGCTCTTGAAACGCAGGTGCAATTCTCCGTCGGATGGGTCGCCTACTTCAGCATTCCTCAGCAGCGCTCCGATCACGTATTTACGGAATTTGGTGCGGCGCAACGCGTATTGGACCTGGCCCCAGCTTTGTTGCGCCGGAGTCATCTCGCGGCGTGGTGGCGGTGGGCCCGACTCTTCGCGCACGGAGCGCGGCATCGGTCGAGCGGACTCCCGCGGCGGGGCGGGCGCACGTCGAGGCGGAGGTGGGCCGGAGGGACGCGGTGGTCCGGCGGGTCGAGATGGTGCGGGACGACCTGACGGTGCGGCGGCGGCAGCGGGGCTGGGGCGTGCAGCCGCCTGAGGGGCGGCCGGCGGTGGCGTCACGGCCTTGAGCGCGGCCAGTTCGAGCGACAGCGGAGACGACGTGCCGCCCCTCATCTGTGCCTGCCCCACTACGGACAATACGTGCAGCAGATGGTCTACCGATGTCGATTGCCCGGTCCGGCGCATGGCCTCCAACACCTCGGCGGGCTGGTCCTGCGCGTCTCTCACCCCCGCCTTTATCAGCAGCCCGGCGCGCAGAGCTTCCACCGTTCCGTTGCGCAGCGCCTGCAAATCTGCGCCGAGAGAAGCCTGCGCGTTGATCACATTCAGGGCCTTGGCCGCGTCCTTTTCAAGCAACGCCGTCGCCAGGTCGAGCGACGCGCTGCTGTCACCCAGCCCGAGTAGCTCCCGGGCGTCCGCCTCGGTTATCGAAACCTCGTCGTCTGTCTGCCTGACAGCCGCGCTCGAGACGGCTAGCTGTTCGAGTACGTTCTCGGCGTCCCGAAGGCTGCCCCACGCGGCTCGTGCGATCATGTACAGCACAGCCGGATCGCACTCTATCTCCTCCGCTCCGCACACCTCGGCGAGCCGGTCCACCACGTCGTCATTACTTAGCCGCCGGAAGTCGAAACGCTGGCAGCGGCTGATAATCGTCAAAGGGATCGTGTGGACGTCGGTCGTCGCCAGGATCAGGACAGTTCTCGGCGGCGGCTCCTCCAGCGTCTTCAATAACGCGTTGAAGGCCGGCAAGGTCATCATGTGGACCTCGTCGATGATGTACACCTTCCATCGGCCGGCGGCGGGTTCGAAGCGCACATTGTCCCGCAGGTTCCGGACGTCGTTTATACCCCTGTTCGAGGCCGCGTCGATCTCGATCAGGTCCAACATCCTGTCCTGGTTGACCGCGACGCAGTTCTCGCAGGTGTCGTCCGGCTCGCCGTCAGACGGGTTGAGGCAGTTCAGGGCCTTGGCCAATATTCGGGCGGAAGACGTCTTGCCCACGCCGCGCGGGCCGGTGAAGAGGTAGGCGTGGGCCACGCGACCGGTCGAGACGGCGCGCCGAAGTGTGCGGGTTACGTGGTCCTGTCCCGATACCTCGCCGAAACGTTGCGGCCGCCACTTACGGTAAAAGACCTGCGTGGACTGAGTCATACGGCGTTGTCCGGACCGGCGGTCACAGACGGCTGGAATGCCTTTTCGAGTATTGCGGCGGTGATGCCGGTCATCTCCCGTTCCTCGTCGGGCTCAGCGTGATCGTAACCCAGCAGGTGGAGCACCCCGTGGGCTGTAAGCATAGCGACCTCCCGGTCCTCCGAATGTCCGGCTGCGACGGCCTGCCGACGCGCCTGCGGCATCGAAATGGCGATGTCGCCCAAGGTTTCCGCATCCTCCACACCCTCGGGAAAGACCGTGCCCGATCCGAAGGCAAGGACATCGGTCACTTTGTCTTCGTCAGCGAACTGGCGGTTGAGGCTGCGCAACGTATCGTCATCGGTGAGCAGGACCGTAACCCCCGCCGCGTTCCCCGGAACACTGTGGTCAACGGCGCTGTCGCGGCGCGGCTGGCGTAGAGCGATAGTCGCTGTCCGTCGGACCAGGTCCACCAGCGGTCCACCCTCCGGTCCATCTTCGACGATCACCTCTATACGCTGGTCTGAAGCCACCGTTAAAGGCCCTCCAAGGGTCGGATCATCCTAGCACAGGGATACTTCAAAACCTCAGCCCCGCGCGGCAGACCCTGCCTCTTCTTGCAGCACGCGGAGCCGACTGTACAACGGTCCATAACGAGGGTCCGTGTCGAGCAGATCGCTTGCGATAACAGCCGCTCCGGACAGGCCAATCCTGATCTCCGCGGCCCGGTAAACGCCGATCTCCGCATAACTGCGCGCATCGTATAGCGCCGGAATCAAGTCATCCCGCAGCCTGTCAGCCGCCCATCGCTCCGCCGGAGGAGCGGCGAGCTCCTCGGCCAACTGGACCGCCTCATCCAGCAGTTCGATTAACGTCGGCGGATCAGCCAAATCATCCTCATACATACCAGCCAAGATCATACGCCCGACAGCAGGCTCCTTGAAGGGCGCGTTCATTTCATTGGATATGGACAAGGGCCGACAACAACTCGTTGACAAACATACGGGGTGATTTAAGACTGACGGCAGCGATTCTGCCTGACGGGATATAACGAGGTTTTACTATGCGTCTCGGTCTATTGGTGTTGTTTTGCGCGGTGGTCATTCCGCTGGCCGCGTGCAGCCAATCCGCCCCTGCCGAGACCTCGTCACCCCTGAGAAGCAGCACCTACCCTTGCGCCCACGGCGCCGCCCGCGCCTACACCCGTCCCAACGGTGACGTCCGTACCCGCGCTAATGCCGACGGCGACACCTGTGCCCACCCCCGTGCCTACAGCATTGCCTGTGGCCACACCCATGCCTGCAGCAACGCCCGTGCCGACGCCGACCCTAGCGCCGAATCCCACAGCTACTCCGACCATCACTCCGACCCCGACCTCTGCTCCGACTACGCCTACGCCTACACCGATTCTCACGCCCATGCCGACTACTACACCCACGCCAATGCCGACCCTGACGCCGACACCCACGCCCACACAGATTCCGGGACGATCCGAACTCTACGTGGACATAGCTGTACCGGAGCATCTCGCCTACACGTGGTGGGGGTGGAACCGGGGCAGGCAGTTCAGGGAGGTGACATTTGATTTCACCATCCGCAATGACCCAGGCGATTTTTCGGACGACTACGGGCTTTATCTAATGGTCTGCTTCGGGAGCATTTCGAATCACAACTTCTACTTCGGCTTGCAGACAGACGTCAATGACCCAAACCAAGGGAGCGGGCGCGGCAAGGGCCTGATCTTCTCCAGATGGGGCGAACGAGACCTGGCCTTCGCGAGAGTCGCCGATAATGAAGATGGCTGGTACGAATCTTCGGGGCACGAGGGGGATTTCATCGGCGTCCGACGGAGCTACGACTGGGGCACGGGCGACTACCGGATGCGGCTTGCGCCTGATGGCCTGGACGACGACGGCGAGTGGTACGGAGTGTGGTTTACCGACCTCAGCTCCGATGAGACGGTCTGGGCCGGGTCCTTGAAGTTCCCGCTAGTCAGTGACATGACAGCCGTGAAACCGCCCCTCGCCTCGTCGCTTGAGATATATGGGCGGCCTTTCATTCGCGCGATTGATATACCGGAGTGGCGTGTCACTATGAAACGGCCGCGCGGGGACGGCATCTTAGCCACGTGGGGGTCCCCCGGGTACTCGGGGTCAGGAAGGGTTCCAAAGCCGAATGCGGACGTCCAGTACGACAGCAAGGTCGACGTCCTCCACTTCCGAATAGGTGGAATCACAGAGCAGGTCGGGGATGACGAGCCGATACGATTCCGGTGACGTGAGGACGGATGGACAGACTGATCCCCGACCGCATTACCCCAGTGCGGCTCCCCACTCCGGTGGGCCTCCTTCAGGAGAGCTTTAGAAGTGGCTGAGGCGAGAAGCTGAAAATGCGTGGCTGAATGAGAGGTTCCAACTAGGGCTAATCGACAATTACGCGCTCCAAGTCACGTCCGCGGCCAGTTAAGGCTCCGGCCGGGGACGCAGCCCCGCCGTTACTTCACCCAGTCGAGATCGAAGGCTAGTTCCATCGGCGCCCACCAATCGTCGGGGCCCGCCTCGGGCACTTTTTGTTGCAGCGGCCGCATCAGTTCGTCCCACTCCATCGCCCTTGGGAATTTACGGTACCCCTGCAGATCACGGCCCGGCTCGAAGTCGTCTCCCGCTTCCATGTACATGTACATGTGATTGCCGATGACGAAGATCCTCATGGCCGTGATGCCGACCTCGCCAAGGGCCTCTTTCACTTCCGGCCAGACGTTCCGGTGGTACTCCTTGTACTCTTCGATGATTGCCGGATCATTCTTGAGATCGAGCGCTGCTCCAAATGCCTTCATTGTTTTAGCTGACCGCCTTTCCTGAGTTGGTGTGATCTAGCGGGGTCGTGGTCAACAGGTCCTCCCCCGGGTGACTACGGATTTTAGGCTGACCGCCATTCGTAGGTTGGTGTGGTTGAACTCGGACGTGACTGGTGGACCGTCGTCCAGATTCCGGTCGGTGCACGTCATCCTAATCGCCCAATCCTAACCCTCCCGCAGAGACTGGAATAGAGTATCTTCACCTGACGAGTTGAACGCCAACGCTATCGAGAGGCAAGGAGCCAAAACACCGCGCCTTCGGTAGCCAGTTAGTCACCGGGTTCGATCAATTGCCGATCCCGGTAGAGAGGCAAGGAGCCCAAAAAACGTCGTGCTGTCGAAAGGCAGTTAGTCACCGGGCACAATCGAATGTCGGACCCGGTGGAAAGGCAAGGAGCCAAAAAAATGAAGAGAGTGGGATTTTTGTTGAAGGTCAAAGAAGAAGTGATCCCCGAGTACAAGGAGTGGCACACGAAAGTCTGGCCGGACCTGCTGGACGCCCTCCGGCGGCACGGCTGGAGGAACTACTCCCTGTTTATGCGGGAAGACGGCATGATGTTCGGCTACGTAGAGGTGACGGAATCGTTCCAGGCCGCGCTCGACGGCATAGCCGGGGAGGACAGCAACCTTCGTTGGCAAGAAATGATGGCCCCGTACTTCGAGATTCCGGAGGGCGCCCGACCCGATCAGAGTATGTTCGAACTGGAAGAGGTATTCCACACCGACTAGGGCCTGTTCACACCAAATCCACCCCATAGGGCGTTACAAGATGTCATTTGAGCAGCCCAGGACATTGTTCTGAACACTTCAATGTCATTCTGAACGCTCCAATGTCATTTCGAGCGCCCCAATGTCATTCCGAGCGAAGTCGAGGAATCTAAGCCGGCGGTTGGCGGTCGCGGCGCCATTCACCCAATCAGGCCTCGCGTTGCTCCGCGACAGCCTGGCTTCAAGACAAGGTTTTGAGATTCCTCGGCTTCGCTCGGAATGACAGTCGAGGGGGTGGCGATACGTACACTTTTGTGTGAACAGGCCCTCGTCACCGGGTCCGATCGAATGCCGATCCGGTAGAGAGGGGTCAGCCAAAACATCGTAGTCAACCGGGCGGAGACTGTGGATCACAACCTCCCTTAACTCAGATCAATCCATGAAAGGTGGTCAGCCAAAATAACGTTTTCAACCGTGCGGAGTCTTAGGGTCGCTCCCCGGTGAATCGCACCAACCTACGAAAGGTGGTCAGCCAAAAAAATGAAGATTATTCAGCCTTATCACACGGGGTTCGTGGTGAGTGACATGGAGAGGTCGGTCGACTTCTACACCAACGTGCTTGGCATGCGGGTGGAGCGGCAGCCGGCGGAGGTGTCCTCCTCGTGGCTGGCCGACGTTGTCGGGTACGACAGTGTTTCGATAGTCCTGGGCATGGTAGGGGTCGGCAGCGGCAGTTCGATCGAATTGCTCCAGTACAAAAAACCGGCTGGGGGCCGCAGAGAACACCTGGACGACCGCAGCAGGGTGGGCTCGGCGCACTGCGGCATGCTCGTCGACGACGTGCTCGAATGGTACGAACACCTGAAGGCGAACGGCGTACGGGTCACCGGTCCGCCGACCCTGCGGGATGTCGGATACCCGTGGGGCAGGTACGCGGTGTACTTCCAGGACCCGGACGGCAACTGGCTGGAGTTCGCCGAGCGTGCCCCCAGGCCGGAGGGCTCGACAGAATTTTAGCGGGCTGTCCCCCGTTTTTGCAGCGATCCTGACCGGTTTAGGCCAACAGGTGGAGCGATCTTGACCTTTTCGGATATTCAGGCGTGTTGAACCAACTTCGAAGGCACATTGCGAAAGTCATCGGGCGCCGGGTCGATATCGCCCCGTCCGAGGACGCAATGAACCATTACCGGAGCGGCGTCGCGGCCTCCAACGCGGGGCGTCATGAAGACGCGTTGAAGGAGTTCACCAACGCCATCCTCGTTGCCCGCGTTAACAGTCACATGAACCACCACCGCGGCCGGGCCCTGGCGGAACTTGGCCGGCACGAGGAGGCGATCTTCGACTACGACGCGGCGGTTCGCGCAAATCCAAGCTACCCCGACACGTACCTCGACCGGGGTAATGCGCATCACGCGCTCGGACACCGGGAATCGGCCCTCAAGGACTACTCAGAGGCCATCAGGCTGCGCCCCGACTTTGCGGAGTCATACGCCAATCGGGCCGTGGTCTACGCCGAACTAGCCGATCCCGCCGCCGCGGATGCCGACGCGGCCAGGGCGAAGGACCTCGGCATAGACGGATCGCGGCTTGAAGAACTAATGCGGGACGCGACCACAACCCGCCGGATCGGGTAGCCGCCGACCCGGGTCAGGCATGGACCGCTTCGCCGTCAACAGCGAGTCCAGCCTCTTTCAGGGCCTCGCTGAGCGTCGGATGGGCGTGCGTCAGGGCCCCGAGCTCCACGTTCGTACCCTCGAGCAGCCTCAGCATCCCCACCTCGCCCACGAGCTCCGTCACGTCCGGCCCGATCATGTGGGTCCCGATCACCTCTCCAGTCTCGGCGTCTGCAATCACCTTCACGAATCCCTCGTAGTCGCCAATCGCTATCGCCTTGCCTGCGCCCCGGAAGGAGAACCTGCCGATCTTCACCTCGATGCCCTGTGAAGTCGCCTCCGCCTCGGTGAGACCGATGCTGGCGATCTGCGGGACGCAGTAGGTGCAGCGGGGCATGTCTGCGTAGTCCGTTATCTCCATGGGGGTATGCCCGGCGATCGTCTCGGCGGCGATGACTCCCTGCGTGAACGCCACGTGGGCCAGCGGCAGTTTGCCGGTGATGTCTCCCACCGCGTAAACGCCGGTGACATTCGTGCGCATCCGGCCGTCCACCTGGATGAAGCCGCGGTCGGTCTCGACGCCCTGTTCCTCGAGGCCTATTCCATCCGAATTGGGCTGAACTCCAACGCCGAGCAGGACCTTGTCGCACTCGAACTGCTGTTCAGCGCCACCGGCCTCGTAGTTGATCGACGGGCGCGGTCCGGAGGTGTCTACGCCCTTGACCATTGCGCTCGTGGCGAACTTGATTCCCTGCTTTCGGAATGCCCGTTCGAGTTCGAGCGAGACGTCCTGATCTTCTTTGGGCACGAGGTGCGGCAGAACTTCGAACAACATGACCTCGACCCCGTAAGCGTTGAAATAGTAGGCGAACTCCACACCTATCGCGCTCGCCCCCACGATACCGATGGCGGTCGGCTTGTCCCGTAGTTCGAGGGCCTCTCTGCTCGTGATTATCGTGTCACCGTCGATTTCCAGGTTCGGCAGACCCCGCGGCCGCGCTCCGGTGGCGATCATGATGTTATTGGCGATTAGCGTGGGGCCGCCCTCGACCTCTACGAGCGTGGAGCTTCTGAGCACGCCCTTGCCCCGAAACAGCTGGATGTTGTTCTTCCGGAGCAGGAACCCGATGCCGCGAGTGAGAGTGGCCGACACCTTGCGGCTGCGATCCACCGCTTTGCCCATGTCGGCGCTGAAATTGTCGAACGACAGGCCCCATTCCTTGGCGTTCTTCAACTGATTGACCAGCTCGGCATTCTTGAGGAGGGACTTTGACGGGATGCAACCCCAGTTGAGGCACACGCCGCCCAGCCCGCCGATGCCATTCCCGTCGTCCTTCTCGACCACGGCAGTACGGAGGCCGAGTTGCGCGGCCCTTATGGCGGCGTGGTATCCGCCGGGTCCGGCGCCGATGACGACGAGATCGTAGCTGGTGTCTGGCATCAAGAAGTCCTTTAGGTCTGAATTGGCTTGCTTACCCATAAATTATAGAGTCGCGTACCTCTTCGACCGATCACAAGAAAGACACGTTCCGGCGCGTTTTGGCCGCCCAGCGCGTAGCCGCGCGACGCGCCCCTGCCTGACTTGCGCTCATAAAAAGAACCCGCAATTGCCACGGCATGTGTTGTCGCGGAGTTATTGCCGGGTGACCCTGTCGCACCATGGGCCGGGGCGTTTTACAATCGGGGCCGTTAGCTGAACGGAAAGGTTTCATATGACGATCAATACTCTTCGTGATGTGCTCAGGCCGACAAGCAACGGCGATGTCGCGGTGGACATTCCGGGAGGTCCAAAGATTGACTACGCAAGGCTCGACGATGAGGTCGAACGCGTTGCTGGCCGACTCGCCGCGGCAGGAGTGTCGCCCGGTACGACGGTCTCGATAATCCTCCCGAACGGCCTTGAATTCATCGTCGCGTTCCTTGCAGTCGCCCGCTGCGGCGCAGTAGCCGCTCCTCTCAACTCCGCCTACACCGTGGACGAGTTCAAGTTCTACATGGAGGACGCCTCCTCAGGGCTCGCCATTCTTCCGGTGGGCAACCACCCGGGCAGGGAGGCGGCGGCGCAACTGGGTGTGCCGTGCGTCAATGTTTCACTCGACGGCGCGCACCTGGAGTTGACGAGGGACGGCCGCGCCCTGTCCGCATCGGCCGACCCTGTCCCGCCTTCGCCCGGAGACCCCGCCCTGTTCCTGCACACCTCAGGCACGACGAGCAGGCCGAAGGGTGTGCCGCTCACGCACGCAAACCTCATGTCGTCGCTGGCCAACATAAGCAATACGTACGGGCTCACTCCCGACGACTCGTCGCTGATCGTGATGCCCCTGTTCCACGTTCACGGCCTGCTGGGAGCGACGTTGAGCACGTTCTACTCGGGCGGAACGGTAGTGGTGCCTTCTAGATTCTCGGCGAGCAGTTTCTGGGCCGATCGGGAAGAGTCCGGCGCAACCTGGTACTCCGCCGTTCCGACAATTCACCAGATTCTGCTCCGGCGAGCCGATGCCGACGACGCTCCGCGCGGGTGTTTCAGGTTCATTAGATCGTGTTCCTCGGCCCTCGCGCCTGCCGTTTTCGCTCAACTGGAGGACCGCTTCGAAGCGCCGGTGCTGGAGGCGTATGGAATGACGGAAGCCGCGCACCAGATGTCTTCGAACCCGCTTCCGCCGGGCCGGAGAGAGCCAGGGACCGTCGGGCCGGGCACGGGAGTCGACATCGCAATCATGAACATGGAACGTCCGGGCGAGCTCCTGGGCGAAGACGTACGGGGCGAGGTCGTGATTAGGGGCCTAAACGTGATGCACGGGTACAAAAACAACCCCGAGGCCAACGCCGACGCGTTCGCCAATGGTTGGTTCAGGACGGGCGACCAGGGAATGCTCGACCGGACCGGCTACTTGACACTGACCGGCCGCATAAAGGAGTTGATCAACCGGGGCGGAGAGAAGATTTCGCCGCTCGAAGTGGACGCGGTGCTGCTTCAGCACCCCTCGGTTGCCGAAGCGGTTTGCTTCGGCGTGCCCGACGAGAAGTACGGCGAATGCGTCCAGGCCGCAGTCGTCCTTGACGGAGAGCGCGACTCAGACGACATCGTGAACCACTGCCGCGAGCGGCTTGCCGGATTCAAGGTACCCGACCGCATATACGTGGCCGACAGTCTCCCGCGAACAGCCACCGGAAAGATCCAGCGCCGCCACGTAGCCGCGGCGTTTGTGGAGTGACCCGGCAGGGGCTCACATAATGGCGGGCTTGCCCGCCATGCGCAGTGTACCGCCGCGACCCACCCCACCGTCGTCCTTGCCCTCATTCGTCATCCCCGACTCCGATCGGGGACCCAGAGGCGCGGCGCGGCTACATTCGAATGCGTAGGTAAAAGGCCAACGAGCCCCTGGACCCACGCAAATGTCATTGCTATGAAAACGAATTGCAATGGCCCAATTCCGTCAGTCCGGCCTTGAGTAGGAAACCGGGCCCCGGCCCCTGGACTCCGGCCTGCGCCGGAGCGACGGTGGAAAGACGGCCGCATTTTCATCGTCTTGCGCGGCCTTCGCAAGGCCATAGTGATTCTGAGCGAAGTCGAAGAATCTAATCCGCTGATCCCGGACCCACCCGATACCGTCGTTCCGGCGCAGGCCGGGACCCAAGGGCGCTGCGGGGCTACGATCGGTGGCCCCGGGTCGAGTTCGGTGATGACAACAAATCGAACCCGTGGAGCGATACGCAAATACGGTCCTAGCCCGGCTTCAGCACTGACAGCATGACCGTGGCGAGGCCCAGGTAGAGGACGATGCCGGAGACATCGGTGAGCGTTGTGACGAATACGGCTGACGACGTGGCAGGGTCTATTCTCACGGCGCGCAATACCAATGGTACGAGCACGCCGCCAAGCGCCGCCACGAGCATGTTGACGAGCAGCGCGCCGGCGACCACCAGGGCCAGGTAGGAATCGCCGCGCCACGCCCAGACGATGCCGACCAAAATGGCGCTCACCACGAGACCCTGACCGATAGCCAACGCCAACTCCGTCAGCAGGACGCCGCGTGTGTCTGAGGTTGGAAGCTCGCCCAGGGCTATCGAACGCACGATGATCGTGAGGGTCTGCGTGCCGGCGATGCCGGCCTGACCCATGACGACGGGCAGGAATACGGCGAGGATCGTGAGGCTGTCGAGGGTCGACTGGAACAGGCTCAACACCCAGCCGGCCAACAACACCGTACCCAGGTTGATCGTGAGCCACGGCAGACGGCCGCGCACCGATGCCGCAAAACGCCCCGTCTCTCGCTCATCCAGCCGGACACCCACCATGCGGTACATGTCTTCCGTGGCTTCCTCGCTGGCGACCTGCACAAGGTCCTCGATGGCGATGGCGCCCTTCAGTCTGCCGAGATGATCGACCACGGGGATGCTTCGGATTTCGTAGCGCGCCATCAGGCGGGCGGCCTCCTCCTGATCCGTGCCGGTTTCGACGGAGATGACGTCGGCTGACATCACGTCGCTAACGGTCGCGCCGGGCGGGGCGAACACCAACTCCGGCAATTCGAGCCGGCCGACGAGGACGTTGTTCTCGTCCACGGCGAACAGTTGCCGGAGTTCGTCGTGGTCTAGTCCCGAATACCGCAACACGTTGATGCCGTGCGCGGCCGGCCATGAATCGCGCAGCGCCACGACGCGCGGTGACATCAAGCCGCCCGCCTCGTCGTCCTGGTACAGCAGCAGATCGCCGATGGCCTTGCGGGCGGTCATCTGCCCGAGAACCGGGCCGGCCTCTTCCCAATCGAGCCTACGTAGCACATCGGCGGCCACGTCGGGAGGGCACAGGTCGAGGATGGCGGCCATTCGCTCGGGCCCGACGTGCCCGATCACATCTGCCGCATCCGACGGCGCCAAGTGGGCGAATGCCTCGGCGGTCATCTGAGCGTTCGCCGCCGCCAACAACGCGCCCCGCAAATCGGACTCGAGGTCTTCGAGCACAGCGGCGCGGTCTGGAGGCCGTAGTCCGAACAATTCGCCTGCCGCGAGATCGACGCTGCCTTGTTCAATACACTCGCGGACGTGATCCTCGATGTCGGCCAACTGCCCGGCGTCGGGGATGTTGTCCTCGATGTTCTCGTTGGTCGTGATCAACGATCCCCGCCTGTGGACTGATGTCGCCCGCCTGGCTGCGGCGTCCACATGATCAGCCACGGCGTGTTGGGTTCGGCCCAATAGAACCCCAGACCGCTGGCCGTTTTCGTCAGGCTCTCGCGGAGCACGGCTTTGAGCCGATCCGACTTTTCGGAACCGGGCTCGACAAAGAGCCGGGCCGAACACTCCTTGACGGCCGTTTCAAGATCGGGAAAGGGCTCCGGCCCCCAAGGGGGAAGCCGCTGGACCTGAAATTCGACGCCCATCTCCGTCAGGACGCCCGTGTATTCCGGCGCGGACGGCAGGGCAAGCCGTTCTTCGCCGTGTACCTTCGCCCAAAGGGGGAAGTAGTTGGCCGCAGCCGGTTTCTCGAACAGGATGACGGCGACGAGTTCCCGCGCATATTTATCCAGCTTGGCGGTAAACAACTCTATGTCCGTCACGGTATAGACGACGTGGGCGCAGAAGACGATGTCCGCCGGGTCAGGAGACGCGTCCTCCCATCGATCCGGGATCACCCGTAAGTTGCTTACCTCCCACACCTTGACCATCTCCGCGAGCCTGCCGCGCATCGCTTCGGACGGTTCGACCGCGGTCACGCTGCGGCAGTTCCGGCTCAGCGGCATGGCGAGGCGTCCCGCCCCTGCGCCCACGTCCATCACCGTGTGCTCTGGCCGGACGACGGCAAGCAGGGCTTCAAGCGTTTCGTCACGCCCGCCCTCGCCGGGGCGCGGAGGCACAAACCGGTGCGACAGACCGCTCCAAAAGTCCTTCGGAGGCAGGTCCGCCATGGCACGTTCGGACTGTTCGTGCTCGGCAAGCACCATCTGCGTCCATCGTCGCCCGCTTTGTAGGACCATCGATCCGCCCCTGTTTTCCTGGTCGATGCGCTGTTACAGCCTCATACCCAATGCTGTCAGGATGGCGTATTGCCGCGCCGGACTGCGCCTGTTTGACTGTACTGCATGACGCTATTACGCTCACGTAGCGCGGCGATAACATTTGCCGGATGCGCGGCGCATGGCCTATGACTTCAATTCGATATCAACCCGCCTCCATCAAAACCCGCCACGAGATAGAGGTCTTTGCTCCGCCGAAAATGGTGTGGGACTGGATCAGCCGCGTCGATCTGTGGTCGGATTGGCACCCGGAAATCGATGCGTCGAATTGGGTGAGCGACGAAGGACAGGGCATTTTCAGTTTCCGCGTCCGGAAGGTTCTTTCGGTGACCTCCCGCATCGAGACCTTTCGAGTCGGACGCGAATTTGGCTGGGAATCGATCCTCTGGTTCTCGACCACAAGGCATGTGTTCAGGTTCGACGGCGACTATCGCCGGACCACGATTACCTGCGAGACTTGGGCTGAAGGACCCCTTGCCCGCTGGGCAGGGTTTGGCGGGTGTGTTCCGAAATGAAGTGAATCGGGTTATCGAAACGGGTCTTGGCGTTCTGAAGACCCGTCTGGAGAGCGAGAAGCGCAGTGAGACCAGCTCCCCGGGCCCGCCGAAAGGTCGGCCGCGTAGACCGGTCCTCATGTAACGGGAGACCGACGCGCGGCAGTTTCCAGCAAGAAGGAGGTAGGCATAGTTGCTGATAGGCATATCCGGCCTCGTGAACGGTGACTGGCGCGCCATCGATGCGAACGTGTTGCGAAACGTACGCGGCATGGGATTCGCCGTTCTTCAAGTACGGGTCGACGACCCGGGCGACCTCGATCCTGCGAGCGCCGGGGCCCTCAGGCTGCTGTTCGAAGAGCACGGCATCGTGATGGGGCAGACGGTGGGCAACTACGGGGGCGGGCTGGTTGCGGATGACAGCCAGGAGAGAACGGCGGCCATCGAGTTCATGAAGCGGATGTGCGGTGTGACGGCGGCGCTGGGCGCGCCGGACACGTACCTGAGGCCAGGCAGCCTGAACCCCGGCAGCCCGTGGTTTCCGCACCCCCGGAACCGATCACCGCTGGTGTTCGACCGGCTAGTCGATTCCGCACGGCAGATCTGCGCAACGGCAGAGAGTGAAGGGGTAATGGTGGCCGTCGAGGGCGGCGTTGTGTGCCCGCTCTACTCGGCGAGTCGGGTGCGGGACTTCATAGACGCAACGGGATCCCCCAACCTTGGCCTGAACATGGATCCCGTCAACTTCGTCGGTTCGATCGAACAGGCGTACGACACCACGTCGCTACAGCGTGAGTTCTACGACCTGCTGCCGGACCGCATCCTCGGCGCACACGCCAAGGATTTTCGGCTTGTCGACGCGTTGCTGCCGCGCTTCGAGGAAGAGGTGATCGGGCGCGGCAGGCTGGACCAGCACGAATTTCTCACCGGCATGCAGGAGGTCTGCCCGGACGGCCACGTCCTGATCGAGCATCTGCCGGACGAGCTGGTCCCGGCCGCGGCCCAGGGCTTGAGACGCGCCGCGGCGTCGGCAGGCATTGTCTTTGATAATCCATAGAATTAAGAGATAAGGGTTTCATCGGAGGATTCGTTCGAATGGACTTGAAGGGCAAACGCATCATCGTTACAGGCGCTGCCACCGGCATCGGACGGGCGACTGCGCTTAGGGTTGCAGCCTACGGGGCGCGGGTCGCCGTTTTCGACGTGAACGACGGCGCCGGAAGTG
Organism: Dehalococcoidia bacterium; assembly: GCA_965262065.1. Classification (GTDB taxonomy): domain Bacteria; phylum Chloroflexota; class Dehalococcoidia; order Lucifugimonadales; family Lucifugimonadaceae. The sequence continues at coordinate 1,143,421 of OZ253497.1, forward strand.
CGACCGTGGCCGACATTAACGAGGCCGGTGGGGACGCGCGGTACTGGCACGTGGACGTTGCGCACGAAGCGGCCGTGTCCGGCGGTGTGATCGCCGCCGAGTCGTGGCTTGGGGGCATCGACGTGCTGCTCCATTTCGCCGGGATTCTGGAAGGGGTGGCGGTCGACCTGGACCAGTTCCCGGAGGACACCTGGGACATGGTGATCGACATTAACCTCAAGGGGTCTTACCTGATCGCCAAGCACGTTGTCTCGTTCATGAGGAAGCAGCGCCACGGGACCATCGTGCTGACGGCCTCGGGCGCCGGTGTCAAGGGCGGCAGTTCATCGTTCGCCTACGGCTCGAGCAAGGGCGGAGTGCACGGCCTGGCCATGGTGATGGCCCAGCGGCTCGCCGAGTACGGGATACGGGTCAACGACATCGCGCCGGGGTCGGTGGACACCCCGTTGAAGGTGGCGGCCACGGAAGAGTCGTTGAAGGTCACCGGGAACAGGGCGGGTTACAACGAAACGATGAACTCACTCGTCTCGCCCGACGGCATATCGCGCATCTGCGCGTTCCTGGCTAGCGACGACGCCGAGTACGTAACCGGCACCATCTTTACGCGCTAGCCGGCACCCGCCGGCGCGCCTACTTATACACGAAGGTCGTCAAGGAATTCCGACGCCGGTTCGACGCCGGTCACCAGGAGGTAGTCTCGGGCCCGGGTGCAGGCGACGTAGAGGAGATGTCGTTCGGTGTTATAGACATCTTCCAGGTCGGAATCGTCAGTTATCGACTCGATCCGTTCCTGAAGTGGAATGACCTCATCGTCGCAGGCCATGACGACAACGGCGCGAAATTCCAGTCCCTTCGCGATGTGCATGGTGCTCACTGAGACGTACCCCATGGTGGTCTGAACATGATCGTCGAGGACGGTGAACTTTAGTCCGGCCTTCTCAACAGCAGCAGTAGCACGGCCGACCTGATCGGCTGACCTGACGAAGACGCTGATCTCGTGAGGCTCCAAGTCTCTTCCGATCAAATCGGTCAGCCAATCGGCTACCGTCTTGGATTCTCCATCAATGGATTGGGCAATGACCGTGGACGGCTCGGGGCCGTTGAATACCGATATCGTGCCTGAGCGCTCTTCTGTGTTGCCGTCGATGTCAGATATCTCTGTCCCCAAGAGAAGGTCGGACCGCTTCCTGATCTGGTGTGAGGTCCGGTAGTTGATCTTCAACGTGCGGGAGCGCCCACGTATCTCCACGCCCAGCGTCTGCCATGAGAACGGCTGCTGGAAGATGCGCTGACCAAGGTCCCCGGCGAAGAACAGGCCATCGGGCCGCTCCGTTCCCAGGGCTGCAAGAAAGCGAAGCTGGGCTACGCCAACGTCTTGCGCCTCGTCGACTACAACGAAATCGAAAGGCGACCTCCGGGTCTTACCAAACCTGGAAGCAAGCTGGCCAAACATCTCCGAGAGTGTGATCAGGCCCCGGTCTCTGAGCCCTGCGCGCACGTGCTCGAATACTGACCAAAGGACGCGGCGCTGGCTTTCGGGTAGCCGTCTCCTGCGGCCGAGTCGGGGCACATCACGATAGGCTTCCCAAGTATCCAATTGCCACGCATCAACAACTTGAACCCACTCTGTCAGCATGAAGCCCGGTGGGAATCTGCTGTCCTCTACCTTAGTAACCGCCTCCTCTATTAGTGTCCGAATCTGCGTTCTCGAAGCAAACGAAGGAGCGCCCACGTTCAGCCGGTAGAGTCTTTCCCCAAGAGCATCTATGGCGTACACCTCCACCCGCTCGGCAAGCCGGGGCTCAGAGCTGACGAGTATGCGCAGCCGGTCTCGTAGGGCGTTGGCCAGCGTCTCCGAGAAGGTCGTCAGCAGCACTCTTGCGTTGGGATTAGTACGGGCCAGATGAACCGCGCGGTGGAGCGCAACGATGGTCTTCCCTGTGCCTGCCGAGCCCGACACCCTGGCGGGGCCGGCGTACTCGCGCTCGACAATCGCTCGCTGGGTCGGATGCAGGAAGATGCTCCACCTATCCCACGGGTAATCCAGAGCCTGGGCGAGCTCCTCTGTGTCCCTCATGACCCTGAAGCGTCTCATCGCGTCTGGGTGGTCGAACGGATCACCTCCGGCGGGGACAAGAAGGGCGGCCTGCGGAGTCTCACCGGCAGCAACCTGCAACAATGCCTCGCCCGCTTCTTCGGGGAGACGGCTGGCGATATCCAGCAGACGGTCTTCATCCGCGTCGCGCACGCTGTCCAGCCACTCGATTGGAACTCCGTAGCCCAGCAGCCGATCGTCCGGCATGCCCGCGGCAGGCCGCGGTTTCGGTGGCGTCTGGCGCTCTACGTCTACGTAGACGGGAACCTCAATCTCCCTGACAGCCTCGCGTATCTCGACGATCTGCATCGCGCCGGTATGGGGATGGGCCTCCAGCTTGCGTCGCTCCACCCACCTGTATGCCTCGTCATGGTGGTTGACGTAGCAGAGCATGAAGCTACTTTGCGTCCTATGGACGATGATCCTGACGTCTTGGCTAACTCGCACGGACCAGAAGTTGCGATCTTTTGCTCCATCAAGCCTATGGAGCTGTAGGCCCGGACGGGAGGTGTCCATCTGTAGGTCGAAGGCCGTAGTCTTGATGGCCTTCTGTTCGTCACTCGTGAGCCTGGCGAGGCTACTGGTGAAGGTATCGGCGATTCGGAATTGCATAAGCGTCAGATGGGACTATGCTCAGCCCGCCACCTCTGAGCGTAATCTGTCGTCAAGAGCATCAAGGTCTATACGGCCTTGTCCAACGGCCGCTTCGATGAGTCTCTTGACACTCGCTCTCGTTAGTCGACAGTACCGATCCTCTTCTATGGCGGCAACGACCCTGCGAGCTACGCCGCCGAGGCGTCCGTAATCGAGCCCAGTGACATCAACGTGCTTGGTGGCCATGTCTGTGACTGGGGTGCGCCCCTCGGTGTTCCTCAGGGTTTGCCCATCGGCCTGCAGTTCTTCGTTGTCCAACCAAATAATGTCGAGTCTGTCAAGGCGTTCACGCGCCACAGCTATTGCCAGCGCAGCCTCGTCGACGTCGCCCCTTGCATCAGTGGGGCACTGCCAGAAGGACAGCGAGTTCCCTTGCGTCTTCAGATCGATAGTGACCGCGTCGGCCGGAATCTCACCAGCCGACAACCCATGCATGGTCTCCCATTTTGCGCGCGTAATCTTGCGTGCGAGGAACACAGTCTATCCGGCCAAGTCATCGATAACATCGGAAATGTACTGTCGAAGCCATGGCTCTGGCTCATAGTGCGTTCTGAGAACGTCAAGCAACTCGGAGCCACCCCACGATTCCGCCGCTTGCGCCGCTGCATCCCTGATCTCCACACTGTCCATAGCCAAGCCGTCCCGTACTAGGCCTACGCGCCACGAAGCGCTGCCTACCTGTCCATGACGACCCAGGCAACGCAAAACCGATGCGGCGAAGCTCGGGTGAGAGGCGTCCGCGCAGAGATCCCTAAGCCAGTCAAGGATTCGTTGGTCCTTCGCGGGTTGCAATGCTTCGGCAATGAAGCCTTCGGCGGGATGCTCCATTCCGTCCTCAAGGGGATTATCCTCAAAGCTCGCCCAAAGCTTAACGGCAAGATGCTCTTGCCCATGATCAACAATCTCTTCCACTATTGTGGGGTTGAAGCAGGCTACATCCAAGAGCACCGGGAACAGATTCGTAATCGATGGAGCATGTACGCGAATCACGCCCGCTGGCTCAAAGAACAGATGGCGAGCCGCCTCCATCCATTCCCTCTGCAAGGATGCAGCTTCCAAGGAAACTGCAAGCGATTCTCTCCCGTCTGCGAACCAGACGTCGTTGCCTCCTGGCCTCCCGGTTTGGTTCACCTCCTCAAAGATGTCGAGGATGCTGGGAGTCGTGGCGGCAGGTGCGTAAGTCTCAATTGGCATCGAATAGCTCCCTTGATTTGTCGGTGATTACCGCCTCAAATGCTGCTCGTTCTCGATCACGCAGATCTTCGGCTATCATCAGCGCCCGTGACTCATCAACCGGTTCAGTCTTTTCCCAGATGACATCGAGATCGAGAAGGAAACTAACTTGGTCTGGTGGCGCATCAATCGAACCCTGAGACAAAACAATGCGCACGTCGTCTTGATACATATAATCGACACGGCTCATGAAGTTTGTCACATGGTTTGGTAGGCCATCGACCTCCGGCAAGGCGCTTTTGAGATACTGTTCAATACGGACCGTTCCTTGCGGAATGACAATCCTGTTTATGTATCGGATAGCGACCCTGATTACTCCCACCGGCTGCGCGACCTCCGAGTAGGCCTCCAATGCCGTCTCAATGCGGGGACGGAATTCCTCCCATCCGCCACGCCCGGGCTCTCGCGGGTCTTGATAAGGACGCAGCATGTGGATGCTAAGTACATCAGGGCCGACGCCGACCATCCTCTTGCCGTCGCCGGTAACAAGCTGAACCCTCGCCAGCCCTTCTCCGAATTGCAGGTTGGAAGGTTTGTCCCCTTGAACTTGTAGCCCCACCTGAAAGACTCTCTGCTCTTGAGGCTTGCCCACGTATTCGTCGCCGAACGCAGCCTGAAGTTTACCGGGAATGGTGAGGTCCCAGGCTTGCCCAGGCTTGAAGCGGAATTCACAAAGCGCCTCTTCTACGGGTGGGTTCTTATAGCGGCGGCGCTGTTGCATGGGTTCCTCTCTCCAAACGATTGTCACTGACTTGTGATGCCACAACCCATCGGCGAGATTGTCATTCGGTCTTCACGTTGTCACTCTACCCGAAACACCTTCAGCACCTCGTCGCCGAGGTGGTTGATGACCTTGACGGCGATGCGGCCTGAGTCTGGCTTGTCGAATGGGCGAGACGTGTCGCTGTGGAGTGTCGCCCACGCCTCGGCGTTAATCTCGGCCTTGAGTGTGGTCTTCAGCGACTTGTACGGGTCGCTGGCTCCCAGGAAGTAGGCGTGGCGGACGAAGAACGCTTCTTCGTTGTAATCGGTGTCGATAAACCAGCAGGCAATCCCGTCCGGCCCGTCGCTGCGTATCTCGCCCGTGTTGGGATGGAACACGTCCACGCCGTTGACCCTTACCTGTATCTGGTCGTCGTCCGCTTCTAGGATGTCGATGTCCGGCTCGCCGAATATGACGAACAGGTTGCCCTTACCGGTGTTCTTGAGGTCTTCGGCCATGTGGAGGTCGGCGTTCATCCGCGCCTTCAGCACTGGGACCCGGCCGAGGCTTTCAAACTCCGTGGTGTGTGCCTCGTAGTTGAATGCGCAGGCGATCAGGACGTCGAATCCGCCGTCTGCGGCCTCGCGCGCTGCCTCTACCAGGTCCGGGCGGGAGACCGTGCCGAACTCGGGGCCGATGAATATTGCCGCGCGACGCTCAATTCCGTCATCCTCGTCGCATCCTCCATGTATCACCCCCTCAGCGCACACCAGCCGCCCCGGCCAGGGGGTGATGGACGAGAACTCTATCCTGTCCTCCCTGTGCGCCTGCTGGACGCCGGAGGTCCTCGAGGTTGTCGAGCATGACGTGGGCGAAGTCGTACTCGCTCCCGTAACCGTTGGACGACTCTGCGACAATGTCGCCGTGCTCGTCCACTCCAAGGACACGGTGGGGTGAGATGCTCTCGACGGTGAACGGCCCCGCTACTCGTACCTTGCCCTTGTCCTCGTAGGGCTTGTCGTACAGGTACTCGTAGTCGGCCTTGGCGGCGATGGAGGCGTCAATTTCTTTCTGACGGGCGATGCGCCGTTCCCACCAGCGGCGGTGCAAGTCGGTCGCGCCGGGCTCCCACGGGTCTCGGGGTTGGTCGGGCACGTCGTCCAGCGTGTAATTTCGACCCAATTCCGTGTTCAATATCCGCAGTGCTGCGGCTTTATCGGCGTCCGTGTTGCCCGGGCCCCGCGTAATGAGCCATGCCGATGCTGCTGACTCAGGCCACGGGACGCCTGATTCGCGGGGGATCTCCCACTCCTCCCACGATTCGCCAAGCACGCGGTTCAGCTCCTCTATTAGGGGTTCCAAGTCCTCTTGGGCGTCCTGCCAGATTACGTCGATCTCAGCGTTGTTGGCGATGGCCCGGAGGGTGATATGTGGGACACGTTCGTACACAAACCCCTGGCGAATGTCGCCGTAGGTGGGAGATTCCGAGGCAGCCTTACGCTCGATCTCCGCCTGTTTGACCTGTCCGTCGCGGCTGTCGGAGAGCAAGTAGTAAGGGTAGCGTGCGCCCATGATGCGGGCGCGGGCAAGCGCCAGCGCAACCCGGGAGGTGTCGATGGTGATCCAGCGCCGACCCCACCGCTCGGCATCATAAGCGGTGGTTCCAGAACCGCACGTGGGGTCGAGCACGAGGTCGCCTGGATCGGTGGTCATGAGAAGGCAGCGTTGGATGACCTTGGCGGATGTTTGCACTACATACATTTTGTCAGCCATGAATGTCATCGTATCTCGCCAATTTGCCGTCATTGGATAGGCCGCGAAATCGTTGAAGTACCGTTTGTATCGCAGAACGTTTCCAGCTCTCATTAGTCTGCCTGCCATTGCAAGTTTGTTCAGGCCGCTCTCGTTTGTTTTCCAACACCAGTCACGGTTGGAATTGTAGGTTTGCCCTTGAAACGTAAAAGCAGCAAAATCGGATGGATTTGGCGATCTAGTTCCACGTAGATGGTCTGATTGGAACACTCGATGACCGTATGGGATAAGCGAAGGATTTGCAAGTTCTTCGCGGCTGATGCGACGGCTTCTGCCATCGAGCGACTCGACATTAGTATAACCAGCAGACCCAGTTTGTCCTAAAGTCTTTTCTATCAAAGGAGCCCTGTACTTAGTTCTGCTTCTGTCTCGGGCATACCAAATAAGATAATCCGAAGAAGATGAGAGGTAGTTGGAAGTCTGAGCAGATGCCTTGACGAAAGAGATAAGGCTTATGAAGTTATCTTCCCCAAACACCTCATCCATCACCGCCCGAACCCGGTGGACGTTTTCGATCCCCAATCTGCACGAAAATCGAACCAGAGTCAGCGAGGAGGTCGCGGGCCACGGTGAGGCGGTCGCGCAGGTAGGTCAAGTAGGAGTGGATGCCGTCGCGCCAAGTGTCGCGGAAGGCCTTCACCTGCTCCGGCTCGCGGGTGATATGGGCGGCGTTGCCGTCACGCACATCGCGGCTGGTGGTCGACCATTGGAAGTTGGAATTGAACTTGATGCCGTATGGGGGGTCGATGTAGATGCACTGCACCTTGCCCCGCAGTCCCTCGCGTTCGGAAAGCGACGCCATCACCTGCAGACTGTCGCCGAGGATCATGCGGTTCGACCAGTTGGCGTCGTGTTGGTAGAACTCGGTCTTGGCGTCTTCGGAGGGCAGACCATTGAAGTCTGCGAACATGTCGGTCTGGCGCTCGTCGGCTCCGCGGCCGTTCCGGGACTGACGTATCAGGTCGTCGATCAGAACCTTCGGGTGTATCCGTTCCTGGATGTACAACGGCGGCGCGTTGACAACCAGGTCTGACCAGTCCTGCTCATCCTTCCCCCGCCACACGAGCTGCGGGTCGAGATCTCGGTTGCGCCGCTCGTAGCTGAGCCTGACGGGGTTCTGCTCCTCTTCCCGCATCAACGGCTGGTGCTCGGCGGACGGCAGATTCCTACGTCGGGCCTCCTCGTACGTGAAGGTCTCGACAGACTTGGGCTGCTTGGCTCGTCCTCTTGGCATGAGAGTCAATCCTCCGCATCAAGCGCGTGCGCGTGGCGCCGCGGCCTTGAAAAGCCGCTTGTCAACCTGTCTATGTGCTCGTGAAGATCGGGCGATACATTTTGCCAGAGTGGGTCCAGGATGAACGTGACGCCTTCCCGCCGGGCCAGTTTGGCCGCAGGCACAAAGTCGCTGTCGCCGGAGACCAGGACAATGACGCTAGCCTGTTTCTTGAGTGTGATCGTCGCGATATCAAGGCCGATTCGCATATCGACGCCTTTCTGGCGCAAATTGAGAAAGAAGTCAGAATCCTGGAGATCGGACACCTCGATATCACCGCTCAAGAGGTCTCCTTGCGGCTTCGTCTTGAGAATCCATGACCTATCACGCGGCTTCGTAACTTGACCCAGCCTCAAGGCCAAGTTTGGCCGCCTGCGCAGCTCGTCGAAAAGCTCACGCCGGAAGATCGCCGCCTCCGACTTGGCGTAGTCGATCGCGCGCTTGCTTATCGGTTCGTGAGCCTTATGTGAGTACGGCCAGGCGTCGTAGTAAAAGCAACGGTATAGAAGCTTGAAGAAATTTGGAGTCGTATGGACTTGATTCAACTGGTCCAGGTGGCTGCGGACCAGTTGTTCAATCGCTCTTGCAACATCTTCAGCGTCTGAAGCGTCGACATCGCGCCGGACATGCGGCAAGCGTTTCAGGAAGTACCCGCCGTCAATGAGGATCGCTGCCTTTGCGGTCACACTCACCTGGCGTCATCCAAAAGAAAAAGCCCCAAGGGATCGGCCTCGCTCATAATTGCCGGACTATCCGGGAGCTGGGCGTACTGCCAAGGGGCGAATCTATCCATTAACTTAACAGAAGCAGACATACCCTTCAACGTCCATGGGCGGTGCATGCCATACACTATGGGAACTCTCAAAGCTCGATGTCTCGCGGGAACTCGCGAGGCCGGACCAAATACTCCTCGTCAATGGGGCAGGAGGCGAGAAGCTCCTTGGCGCTGAGAGCGCTGTAATCCGGAATGCCGGATCCGTTCACGAACCTCTGTACCAGGCCGTCGAACCCTGCCTCCATATCGAAAACGTCCGTGAACTCAGCGAAGACCCAGCGCCCGTACTGGCGAAGGTTGTTCACGCCGGGGACCCAGTACGTCTCCATCGTGGTCTTCTTCGCCTTGGCATCCTCGTTGCGGTAGCCTTTGATCTCCACCACAAGGTGAAGGGGGTCGTCTTCCCCCTGTCCGTCGTCCACCCTTACGATGAAGTCGGGGATGTAGGTGCGTGAATTGGAGCCGGAGCGATAAGGGACCTCCAGACCCAGACTGTGGTTCTTCACGTATGCCATCACCCTGGGATGGACTTCGGCCACACGGCAAAACTCTGCTTCCCAGTCGCTGTCTAGGACGATCCAGTTCAGGTGGCACTTGCGAGAGTCCGTCTCCCAGCGGCTGGCCTTGGACGTGCTGAAGTTGACGTGCGCAGTCGAGCCGGTCGGGTTGAATGAGTCGAGTAGCGCCTTGACGGGATACCCGTTCGCGCGGCTGTTGGTGATGGCGGCCGTGATGATCTCGCAGGCCCTATCCGCCAGGTCCTGGTACATGAGCTGGGCCGGATAGGTCCCGCCCTTGCAGACCAAGTAGCCGTCCATCCATTGCCTGACGATTCCCTTCAGCCTGCCGAAGAGGTGCAGCTTGGGATCTTCGTTCGGATCGCGCCACTTGGTGTAAAGCAGTCGCTGAGTGAGGTGGAACAGCAAGGTGGAGCGCCTAAGATCTCCGGTGTGCACCAAGGTGAGATCGACGCCTTCGCCGATTATGCCTTCGTTCCTGGTCATTGACGGGCCGACCAACTCCGGTGTCAGCATCAGGTAGGAGTCGTCGGAGAATTTCGCAGCAAGCTCTTCTTTCGGCGGATCGGCACGATAGCCTGAGACCCGGGGGAACCGGATTTCAAGATGGTCTCGATCTGGCCGGACCGCCTTGACCTGTACGGTCTGCCGAGGCTGGTGAGGTTTTACAATGACCGGCCTAGCCGTGAAGTCAAATGGCACACCGAGCACATCGGCGTACTCGACATCGAACAGTCCATCGTCGTTGAGGCCGTAGGACTGTCGGCGCAATGCGCGGCCAATGACCTGCTCGCACAGAAGCTGGGTCCCGAATGCTCGCACGCCGAGAACGTGTGTGACGGTGTTGGCGTCCCAACCTTCGGTGAGCATGGAGACCGACACGACGCAGCGGATGGACTGCCCAAGGCGGCCCTCCTTACCGACGGTGTTCATCACTTCCCTGAGAAGGTCCTGGTCGGTGATGTTATCGGCATCCCGGGCGTCGCCTGTGCGCTCCACCCTCTCCCTGCGGAAACGCTCGATCTCATCAGCGGACATTTTGCGGAAGTTCCTGTCCAGCGCGTCGCCGGACTCGATCTGCTCGCTATCTATCAGGACTGTTCGGGGTACCGGATGCGGGTTGCCGTACTCGTCGAAGTTCCTAAACAGTTCAAGTCGCCCCTGTTCCGTGGTCTTGGAGCCGTCCTCGTTCTCACGGAGAAACCCGGAGATGTAGTCATAGACCAGCTTGGACGTGGAGGTGTTGTTGCAGACCACTATGAAACAAGGTGGGACGGTAATACCAGCTTTGTTCCAGGTCTGGAAGGTCTTCTCGTAGTGTCCGTAGAGGGCCTGCAGCGCGGTCTGGAGTTGTACCGGCAGGCTGAGTGGGTCTAGAGCACCCTTCGCTTTGCCTCGGCCCCGCTTGGGCATGTCCCCGCGGATGGTCTCCCACAGGACGCGGTACTTCGGCATGTCACCGCCCGGGATGTTGTCAGCCACCGGCACGCGCGGTAGCTTGACGATGCCGCTCTCGATTGCGTCCATGAGCGAATAGTCGCTCGCCGTCCAGGGGAACAGGGTGCCCTCTGCATAGCCGGAGCCTCGCAGGAAGAAGGGAGTCGCTGACAGATCCAAGACCTGCCTGACGCCCAACCGCCGCTTGACGATTTCCAGCCCGGATATCCACACACGGGCGGCCTCGTTGTTCTTATCGGCCTCTTTCTTATCGTCGCCTCTCAGGGCGCCTTCGTCATCAACGCCCGGCTTATGGCGGTAGCAGTGGTGACCTTCGTCGTTAAGCGCCCAGATGTTCTTCATGCCCATGAGATCGGGCATGACACGCTGGACCATCTGACCCTCGGTCTCCACCGTGTCTAGCTCGGCCCCCCGTCCTTTAAGGAGCGCGCGTCCGCCCTTCGAAAGCGCCGCGCGGTCACGACGCCTAAGTGCGTGGTAATTGGTGATGACGATCCTGGCGCGCTCGATGTCTCCGAGCATATCCCTGGGCGCCAACTCTCTACTGGCGTAGTAGCTGTCCGGATCGTTGGGCTGTAACACGCGCAGCCGGTCTTTGATCGTGATACCCGGAGCCACTATAAGGAATCCCCGCGTAAAGCGTCTGCTGTTTGGGCGCCGGACGGCGTTGATGGTCTGCCATGCGATGATCATGGCCATGACGGTAGTCTTGCCAGCGCCGGTGGCGAGTTTCAGGGCCAGGCGCGACAGCTCCGGGTTGGCTTCCTTATTGACGTTGACAAGCCGGTTGAGGAAACCCCTTCCGACCCTCCCAAACTTGGGAGCGACCTCGGTCAGCCAGATGACCGTCTCGACCGCCTCCACCTGGCAAAAGAAGGGTCGGATGTCGCTGAAGTCGTGGCGCCGCCAGTGCTGGAGAAGGCGGGCGGTTTCGGGGGTGACGCGCCAGTCGTTGGGATTTCGCAGCTCTCTCCACTGGTCAACGTGGCGGCGGATTTCGTTCAAGTTTGCCGTGATTTCGTACTGCTGCTCCTGCGTGGACAACCCCATGCCCTCGTCAATGACCATTTGCCCCTGCCCCTTTGGCGCCTTGCGTTTCCGGGGCTTCGGGATGGGAGTGATGAAATCGGCACGGCGTCTATGCTCGATGACCTGCTGGGTTGGCTGACCCTGATCGTCGAGCTCCCAGTGGCTAGCCGGGTATTCGTAGGGAGAGTTGAGTATAGGTTGTTCGAAGAACCGATTTACCATAGGTGGCCTCGCAGACTACATTGCCGCGCTCCTCTAGTTTGTCCTATTGCCCAGTAATTGTGGCCGTTTTAAATCTTTTTGAATGGCAGCCTACCGGCCGCCCCTACACCGGTCTCGTCACTTCCGCCAGATGAGCATGACTCCGTCCCGCACCGGGAGCAGGACGTTCACGACCCTCGGATCGTTCTGAACGATGTCGTTAAACCGGGCGATTGCGAGGCCGGATTCCGCCTCGGGGTTCATTATCCTTCCACCCCACAGGACGTTATCGACCGCGATCACGCCCATTGGGGCGAGCAGGTCGATGGAACGCCGGTAGTACTCGGGGTAGGGCTCCTTGTCGGCGTCTATGAATACAAAATCGAACGGTCCCTCGAGCCGTTCCAGGGTTTCGAGGGCCGGCCCCAACCTCAGATCGATCTTTCTGCCGTGCGGCGATCTCGCCCAAAACTCTTTGGCTATGCCGGTCGCCTCGGGATCGACGTCGCATGTAATGATCCGCCCATCGGCCGGCAACGCCTCGGCCATCATCATGGCGCTATACCCGGTGAATGTGCCGATCTCGAGGACCCTGCGCGCGCCGAGGGCGTGAATCAGGGTCTGCAATAGCCGACCGACGGTATTGCCCGACATCATTCCGTGAGAAGTCATCCGCTCGCGGGTCACCGCGGCCAGTTCGGCGAACAGTGGGCCGGGTTCGGACGTGTGGTCCGATGCGTACTGTTGAATGGGTTCGGGCGTTATGTCTGGCATGTTGATCGTCGACTCCCAATCGCAACGTTCGGAATGGATGTGTGGGCCGAATATACCCGCCCGGCTGCGCGGTCTGTGCGGCAATCGGTCAGTTATAGTCGAGGCGCCGGCCGCAAATACCCGATGTCCCGTCAGTGCACCCTCTGTCGGCTCCTGCGCGAGTACATTTACACTTACCCAAGGCGATGTTGCCCCAGGTTGTCCCCGTTGGCAACTCGTACAAGGATGACACGACTACGCCTACATCATCCGAAACCACACGGGAATGCCGGGGACTGTGGCGGCCTGCCGGGACTTTTCCGAATTCATCCCACGGTCCGAATGATGCGAAATGAACAAGACGCAGCGGCTACAAGAGTGGATCGAAACGCACCCGAACTGGGACGTGGCGTCCTACGGCGAATTCATGCACGTGGGCGCGAATCAGACCCTGTTGAGGGTTGCCCTCGAAGGTCTTGAACTGAAGCACGAGATGCGTGCGCTCGACATCGCCTGCGCGATAGGCGGCAACGCCCGTTGGCTGGCGTCTCTATTCGGGTGCGAGGTGTCTGGCATAGACATCAACGAGAGTGAACTCGAAGTGGCGAGGGAACTGGCGGAGATCGAGCGCATCGATCGGTTGTGCACGTTCCTGAATGCCCGGGCCGACGATCTACCATTTGCCGACAACCACTTCGACCTGGCGATATCCACAGATGTGTTCGACCCCGTCGAGGTTCACAGGGTGTTGAAGCCCGGTGGGACATTCATCATCAGCACATATTGGGACGATCCCCGGGCGACGTTCCGGTCCCTGGCGTCGGACTGGGGACTCGAACTCGAGTCGGGGGTGGATGTGACCCCGTTGGCGTTTGCGTTTCATCGCGCCAAGGAAGAAGAGGCGCGGCTCCTTGTCCAGGCCGGCATGCTTCAGGCGAAGGAACTCGTACAGATCATTAACGAGAACATCACGCCGTACGCGGCACGGGGCGGCCGGCACCTGCTGATGCGCCTGGGCAAGAGTGGATAGCCGCCGGACGCAGGCGCAAGTCCGCCGTTGCTGGGAAATGCCGGATTTCAGGCGACGGGGCAAACCGGGGCAACAGTTTGACGAGTCTCCCCTGCCAGGGCGCGCAAAGGCCCCGTTTTCCGGGTAGAGGCTTCCCCCCAACCGTTCGCGGTCCGGGTAAAATCCCCGGCCGTGTAACACCGCCACCCCGAGCACAGGAATACAAGCCTTGACCGATAAGCCAATAGTCGCCATACCGTCAGACGATCCACCCCAATGCCAGGGTTCTCCGTGGGTGGCGAAGCTCCGTGAGAAAGCGGAGGTGCGACTATTTTCCGACAGGCCATTCGACTTTGAAGAGCAGATGCAGCGTGTCCGCGGCGCGACGGCGATCATCAATTCCCGCAGTTACATACAGTGGCCGCGGGAAGCAATCGAGCAGTTGCCGGATCTGGGGCATATTACCGTGTGCGGCATCGGCACGGACTCCATAGACCTCGACGCGGCACGGGAACACGGTGTACTGGTGTCCAACATCCCCGGCAGGACCGCCCCGGTCGTTGCCGAGCACTCGTTCGCCCTCATGTGGGCCATCTCCAAACGGCTGGCCTGGTATCTCGATTCCATGCGTGCCGGGCTGTGGACGAAGATGGACGGCATGCTTCTTGCAGGAAAGACCATCGGAATCATAGGGACCGGCAACATAGGCGCAGAGATGGCGAGGTTGTGCCGGGCGGTCGGTATGAACGTGATCGCCTGGACCTTCAACCCGTCTGACGAACGGGCGGCCGCGCTGGGCGTCGAGTACGTCGAGTTGTCTGAACTGCTTTCACGTTCCGACGTGATCAGCATTCACATTCAACAGACCCCGGAGTCGTACCACATGCTGGGAGAGCGTGAACTGGCCATGACGAAGCCAGGCGCTCTGCTGGTGAACGCGGCCCGAGGCCCGATAGTGGACGAGGTGGCGCTGGTCAATGCCCTCAACTCCGGACACCTTGGCGGCGCCGCGCTCGACGTGTTCGAGGAGGAGCCGCTCCGGGACAACCATCCGCTGCTGGATTGCGAGCACGTGATCCTGACCCCACACATAGCGGACATGACTCCTGAAGGGCTTGACTTGCTCAACCAGGGGGTCGTGGAGAACACGCTGGCGTTCCTCGACGGCTCGCCTCAGAACATCGTCAATCTCTGATTGGGAACTCAAGCCTGCCTGTGGATCCCCGATCGGGGTCGGGGATAACGGGGTGACGGCAACGGCGACGTAGCGGCGCCTCTTGTGGGCGCCGGCGGGGCCGGGAATCGGGTCATGTTGTATGCGCGTTGCCACCCCATCCCACCCATCGGGCGCCCACAAGAAACACCCCTACGAGTGGTTCACAGGTCAAGGCGATGCGGCGGCGAAGTGTTCTTCCAGCGCAAGAAGTTGGGCCTTGAGGGGAAGTCCGGATCCACCGCCGAAACCCCGGAGGCTCCCGTCCGAGGCTATGACCCGGTGACAGGGAACCAGCAGCGGCCAACGGTTTCGCGCCATTGCCTGTCCGGCCCCGCGGGCTGCTCGTGCGTTGCCGGCTTCGTTGGCAAGCCAGGCGTACGAACGCGTTTCTCCGGGCGGAATGGTCCGGCATGCAGTGTAGGCGCGTTCGAAGAAAGGCGTTACTCCGTGATAGTCGATCGGCAGCGCTGACAGGTCGACATCGTCTCCTGCGCAGTACCTCGTGATCATGGTCCGAATATCGGCGGTCGCGTCTTCATCGTAATCGGCCGCCTGTATATCGGACTCGATCGTTTCCAACGCGGCAAGGCGTGTCTTCTCGGGAAGGGTGGAGCGGCGAACCTTGCCTTCGGATGCCGCGACCGCCACCCAGCCCAAAGCCGTCTCGAAAACGTCGAACGTCATCCCGGTCATCATGAACTCTCCGGGGCCGCGGCGACTCCGACCTGTCTCGTTGTCTGAATCATCTCTTCGGCCGTTCCACCCTCTCTTCGACGGCCGGTCAGTCCCACCCTGTAGGCCAGCAGACCCCGCAGGACGCGTCTCCATGCCTTGTTAAGGTCTTTTGCCACGTCCGGGTCTGCGTCCTGATTGCTATAGCGAATTCGCTCGTAGCTGCCGGCTATGTGGACTGTCGCCTCCGCAATCGGCGGCACCAGGAACGCCAGGTACCTGGCGTACTCGGAAGCGGTCTGACTCGGTGACTTGGCCATCCCGATCGCTCGGCCGAAGTGGACCATCTTTGCGTAAGCTCTTCGCTCGGGCCTCAGTCCCCAGTGCAACCAGGTCCACACCGCCGCTGCCAGCAGGATCGCGGCTGCGATCACCCCGAGCGCAATGTACAGGATGATCGGTTGCGAGGATTCTGCGCTGCCTACGGAACCCGTCGGGAAGTTTTGCATCAATCCCAAATCTTCCAACAGAGACTCATCAAGCTCCTCGAAAATTTCATCGCCGAATTCGGAAAGGTCGTCGTCGTCGAAGGCGCTGTCGCCCACAGGGAGATCCGGTACCTGGAACTCTTTGGATGGTTCTACGCGGCCGGGTGTCGCTTCAACGTCGATCCATCCGTAGTTCTCGAAGTAGACCTGCGTCCAGCCATGACGGTCGTTGTCGAGAATCACGAACTGGCGGGCCTGCGGAATGTAGTGCCCCGCCGCCCAGCCGGCCACCATCCTCGTGGGCACGCCGACCGCTCTCAACATTACGGACGCAGCCGACCCGAAGTAATGGCTGTAACCCTTTATTTCCGACGGGTCGCAATCCGTCGAGATATCCGGGCACGGTTCTGAGTGAGATTCGAACAGGAACCAGTCGACTCCGCCTTCGCCCACGTCGGGGCCGGTGATTTGGAGTGAATATGATTGCGCCTGTAGGAAATCTTTGACCGCCTGCACTTTCTCGAACGGCGTGACTGCGCCGGCATCTTGCACCACGTTCCTGGCGAGGGTCAGGACTCTTTCGGGCATACTCGACGGAAGAAGCAGATACCGGTCGGTCACCCATCTCGGGTAGTCGCCACCCGTCTGCGCCAATTCCTCGTCCGTTGCCCGGGAAACGAAGGTCACGACCGAGTAGGCCTCCTGCCTCAGGACCGCATCGACCATCTGCACGCCGGTCTGTTCCGGCGGCGTGATCCGCTCCGCTATCACGTGGGTCGGCAGGCCGAAACCGCCATCCCTGAGCAGGGTTATCAACACGTCAGGAGGCGTTAACGCTTGAAGCTCGTTCATCACCTCTTGTTCGGTGAATTGGGGTCCGTCAGCCGTTGAGGCCGCTTCGTGCAGGCCGGTCAACAGGCCCTGCGCCATGACTCCTATGTCCCGCGGCATGAACCCAATTTCCGCATCGGGGTCGTCCAGTGGAATGGTGTAGCGCCGGGGCGTCAGGATGTCCAGCTGCGATTGCCTTGAGGCGCTGAACAGAGTGCCCGAACTGATTACGGCGTTCGTTGGAAAGAGGGGCAGAATGGTCTGGTCGATCCGTTCCCTCGCCAGTTCCTCTGGCGGGTTCGTCAATGGGGCGTTGGGCTCAGCCGTGAAGACGTTGTGTTCTCCGGTAAGCCAGCCCTGCGGCGTGTAGGTGTCATAGACCCTGGCGGGGAGTAACGTCGGGTACTTGGACTTGACCCACATGACCGGCTCGTCCGTCAGGTTGAGGGGTCCCCTGAACGGCAGGATCTTGCTCGGCGCGTCGAGTATGCCCTCCCCTTTGCCTCTCACTCCGGCGAGAAGTCTGGTGGCGGGGTCCCGTATCAACTCGAAGGGCGCCTTGAACAGGTCCCAGGTGTCCTTGAGTGGGGCGGACCGCGGCTCGACCAGGGGCAGCGCAGCTATCAGCAAGGCTACGACGCCCACGACGATTGCGTTACGGGCGCCGGTCCACCGGATTGTGCCGGGGTACTTGGTGCCGTCAGCCTCCCACCTCGCTATGCGGGTGAGCGTCGTGAGGTGGCCGAACAGCACCACGCCGCCCAGCATGAAGATGAAGAAAATGTACTCGAACTGGCCCTGGCGGTAGCTGAGATTGGTCAGCATGCCAAGTCCGAGGAGAATCGTCGGCGCCCAAGGGTTTCGCCACTTGAACGTGATCCACGACGTAAGGTATCCGACGATCCACGTGGCCGTCATGAACATAAGGGCGAAGGGTACGGTGTCCCTGTTGATTCCCCCCTCGCGGGCGTCGCGCAGCCAGACGAACATCCGCTCCCAGGCCTCCGCGGCCCTGCTTACCACGTCGCCCTCGCCAACGGGTATCGAGCCTTGCCAGAAGATGACCGCGAAGCCGATGGCGATTGGCGCGAACGTCTTTACCGGCCAGGTGAACTTGCCGCGGGTGATCACGAACCCTGAGATGAGTCCCAGGAATACGGTGGGCAGGATCGACGGCAGGTCGCCCCAACGGGAGAGCTGCACCGACCAGGCCATGGCGCCCAGCATCCACGCCAACAGGCCCAGCGTTACCCAATCGCGCAGTTCGATGCGCCGCAGCAACGCCCTGACATCCAACAAACGATTTGGTTGGGGAGTCGGTTCGGCTTGTGGAAGCGCCTGCGCTGCGGTGCTCAAAGCGCAGCCTCCGCCGTAACCGCAACGTCGTGCCCGAGCGACGGTCGGGTCGTCCCGCCGCCTGCTCCAACCGGCACCGAGAGCGAGCCGGGAATTGACGTGCCTTTTTGGAGATGGAACGTTCGAATGCCGCTGTTGACCAGATCCAACAACACCGCATCGTTTGGCTCGCCTCCGAATGAACCCCGGTCTATCAGGACCGTGTTCACCCTGATACCGCGCCTCTGCAACCCCGCCAGCGCCTCGATCCACCCGCCGCTGCCCGACGCGGTGATGACCACGAGGGACGAGGTCTGGCTAAGTTCGCGGTCCATCTCCGCCAGCAGGTCAATCATGGGGGTGTCGCCCTCCGGCCGGCTCGACGCGATTTGCCGCATGATCGTTTCCATCTGGTAGTTGGACCTGTCGGGAATTATCACCAGGGCTTCGCTACCGTGGGCCGAGTAGCCGATCGGCAGCATGGACCGTCCGTAACGGTCCACGACCGAGGCCGCAACGGTGGCCCCGTACTCGTCGGTGGATTCGGGAGACTCTCCGGCCTGTGAGTCGCGGTGCTGGTCGAAGAGCACCCACACGTGGCTCGCCGAGCCCCTGTCGAACTGCTTGACCATCAATTGGTTGACACGCGCAGTCGAGAGCCAGTGGATCCTGCTCACACTGTCGCCCGCCGTGTACTCGCGCACTGATGAGACGTCGGTGCTGATGATGTTGGCGCGCTGCCGTCTTGAACCATCGCCTGTGAGATAGATGGCGGGTGACGCAAAGTCGGGAACACGCACCACTCGCGGGTAGACGAGTACCTTGTCCACGCCCTCGAACTCGACCTCCTGAGGAAACAGGTTGAGCGGATCGGACGCCCTCACCACAAGGGGGCCGATTTCGTACTCGCCGCGCTGCATGAGCGTACCCGACGCCTCGACCCGGCTGAACGGAACCGCTAACCCCAGGCTTCCGATCTGCCTGATCGCCATGCCGGGGATGTTCGTCTTGTCTTCAACCTCAACCCACGCCTTGGGCGTCCTGCCGTGGTTCCGTACTGTGACCGTCTCCCTGTAGGTGTCTCCGACTGCGAACGGCCCCAGCGGGCGTTCGACCTCTGCGGAGATCTGCCTCGCGCCCAGCTTTGAGAGTGTGTAGGTGATGATCACCAGGGCCGCCAGCAGGTAGACGAGCCGGAACGAAAGATCGAACCCGGTTGCCATGCCTGCCATCCATGAGATGACCATGAGCGCGACGATACCGTACAAGACCGGATGCCGGCGGAGGGCGCGCACCACACGACGGCCGCCCTCGTCTCGGCCACCCGGACGGGCGCGCGCCATGGTCGAGCGCGTGTAGGCCCTGGCGCGCGTTGCCCTCATGCGGGCGTAAGTTGAGGCGCGGTCGCATTGCATGGGACTGGCTCTACCTGGTTTGGCGACCACCCGGCGGCCGACGGCCCGCGCGCTGCCCGGACGGGACGGGCAGAAGCGTTTTCTGGGCGGGCATTATGAGCGACCGCCCGCGGAGCCCGGCACCGGCACGGAGTCGAGGACCTCACCGACCACCGATTCCTGGCGGATGCCGCGCATGCGCGCCGAGGCGGTCAGCAGGACCCGGTGGGCCATAACCGGCACGGCGATTTCCTTCACGTCGTCCGGGACCACGTAGTCGCGGCCCTGCAGCATGGCCATCGCCTTGGAGCCCTTCATCAGGTTGATCGACGCCCGGGGCGACACGCCCAGGGTCGCGTCATCGTGCTCGCGGGTACCGTTGGACAAATCGACGATGTACTGCTTAACGAGATCGTCGGCGTATATCTGGTCGGCGGCGGACTGTAGCCGCAGAATATCGGGCGGCCCGCATGCGGCGGTTAGTTCGTCAATGGGGTCCACATGTTCGCGGCGGTCCATAATGGCGACTTCCTCCGCCGAGTCAGGGTAGCCGAGGGAGACGCGCATGAAGAACCGGTCAAGCTGGGCCTCGGGAAGCGGGAAGGTCCCTTCGTATTCGATCGGGTTCTGGGTGGCCATGACCATGAAGGGTTCGGGCAACTCGTAGGTTATGCCGTCGACAGAGACCTGCCGTTCGCCCATGGCTTCCAGGAGGGCCGACTGCGTCTTCGGGGTTGCCCTGTTGATCTCGTCTGCGAGCACGATCTGGGAGATGATCGGTCCCGGCCGGAAATGAAACTCTTCAGATTTCTGGTTGAAGACGGAGGCGCCAGTAACGTCGGTCGGCAGCAGGTCCGGGGTGAACTGCAGCCTGCGGAATTCACAGCCCGTCGTCACGGCCAGCGAGCGCGCCAGCATGGTCTTGCCGACTCCCGGCACGTCCTCGATGAGCAGGTGACCTTTGCTCATCAGGCTGACGAGCGAAAGTTCGACGACGCTTCGCTTGCCGATTATTACTCGCCCAATGTTGTCGACGAGCGTCTCGACGAGCGTTTTTGGATCTGCGACTGTAGTCACGATGACTCCCTGTGTAAATTGGCGGGTGGGTGGGATTGTAACCGGGTAATGGGCCCGCGATGCGGGCGATGGCGGACCCCGACCGAACTTTACTACGAACTCAGACGGGTATTCGATCTATGAATCTCAGCCCACAAATTCGCTGCGGGGACGAAATTCGTACCCCGCTTGCCTCAAAGCTCACGTTTTCGAGATTTCGATGCCTGTGGGTTCTGTCGCCCGCGTCCTCGGCAGGCGGCTGGCAACGACAGCAAGGGCGATTCCCAAAACCGGGATGATCCACCAGGCCGCGTTAACCACCCAGGCGACAGTCAAGGCGCCCCACAAGATTGGGCCAAACGTTCCGCCAAACAGGCTTCCAACGAACACGACGCCCAGCGCGATCTTGGCGAAGTGGCGGATGGGCAACAGATCCGACATCAGTACCCACGGCAAGCAGACAAGTCCGCCCCGGACGAGGCCGAGCCCGAGGGTACCCGCAAACGACGTGCCAAAGCCGTCGATCGCCAAGACAGCCCCAGTCGTCGGCAATAGCAGGAGGGCGGCGACGAGAAACAACCGCCGCACGGGATAGAAATCGGAGGCGATGCCCCAGAGTAGGACGCTGATGCCAGTAGTGATGGCCATGGCCTGGTGTTGTGACAAAACACCTTCAACTCTTGAGAGCAACGGCATCGTGAGATTCGGCAACACGGAGAACGCAACGACCATAGTGCTCATGGCCATGTATGCAATGAAGTACGTGACTGTTACCCACACCGCAGCTCTACGGACGCTCGGCACGGCCAGCGTCTCCCGGAGCGTCCGCCCCGGTTCAAATGAACCCGCAAACACGCGCGGCAGCAGATAGAAAAGTACTACTGCGCCCGACAATGCCAAAGCGACACCGATCCCCAACACCAACATGGGTGCATCGAGCGACCATTCGCGGAAAATTCTTTCGCCGAGGCGCATCGTTTAGACCATGCCCAGCGCCCCGATCAGTGTGCCCTTGTACCGCGTGGCGCCCTTGACCGCGATGGCGTAAAACACCAGCGAGCCGACCATCGAACTTCCGACTCCTTCGACAAAAATTCCGAGCGCATTTAATGCCAGGTTACTGGAGAGAACGAAGATACAAAGACCGAGAGCAGCGACAACGGCGCCTGCCGCCATCATCTTGTGCGGAGGCCGCCGGTCGACCCAGATGGCAGGAGGGATCGTCGCCAGTCCTCCGATCCCTCCTGCCAAAGCGAGCCAGGCGGCCCAATTGATGGAGAGCCTTGAAGCGGCGTATCGCTCTTCCCCAAAACTGCTCCACCCGACGACATTCAGGAGCACCGCCACCGACACAAGCACGAGGCCGAGTTTCAGGTCGGGATGTAAGTTTTTCAGTGACACAACGGCCATTATGGGGGGGGTTGCTGTTACAGAATGCCGGTGCCAAGTGGTGTCGTTGGCAGAAAACCCTCGTGGGCGGGAAGTCATTCACCCGCTCCCCCCAATCAAGGTAGCCAAGCCGTCCTCCTCCGTTGTTGTTCTTATTCGTCTATTCTCCTAGGTTGGCGCCTGTTTGTGTGCCACGCTCAATTGGGGTCTTAGATTCCACTCTGCTCCTAAGTTTCATCAGTTCGCGCCGGATGTCAGCCGCCACCTCGTCAACTTCCGTTGCTACATGGGTTGTTTGACCAATTTCTTGCTGTAGGGCTGTCAAGAGCGGCAGTAGCAATTGTGCAGCAGGGGAAACCTGAATCAGCTTTGTAGCGTGGGACAATTCCTTTCTAAAGACAATATAAACTATTGCCTGAATTATCCTCCCGGACGCCACGTTTAGTTCGGCCAGGCAGTTTAGCAATAACGAAAATTCGCCATCTGAAATCGTTTTGTTCATTCCATCCAGAACAATTGCCTTCTCAGTCAAAGCAAACACAACCGCATCTAATAGGCTTGGTTCTACTGATGCTCTGTGCAGCGTTACTACATAGTCGAACGCCGCGAGTGCCTCACCTCGATCATTATTTGCAACGAGTACCAATCCTTGGAAGCAGGTTATCGAAGCCAGCAGGTGGCTTAGCTTCGCACTGGGCTTGACCTCAGTCATATACGCTAGTGCCCGGTGACAATCATCCAAAGCATCTTGTGGTTCGCCTTGCTTAAGGATAAGGATACCCTTGGCATAATAAGCCATTGCCAAAACTACGACAAAATCCGATTCCTTTCGCGTCTCGAGACTCCTTATCAATTCGATGGTATTCACCAGAGATTCTTCATCGCGATTGAGTTTAAACAACAAGAATGACTTAAAGACAATTGTGTAAGCCACGTGTAATTTAATCTGCGGAGTGTCTTCAGTATTTGCCTGTATTATCACCTGATCGTAAATGTTTAGGGCTTCGACCGTTTTGCCTCTACGATCAAGTGCTTTAGCCTTTAAAAGCATTGCTTCTACTACGTCCCCTAGGGCATTCGGAAATAGGGCATCCCATGACTCAGATTCGCCAGCAAACGCTTGCAGTATATCTCCGTAATATGATGTCGAGTAAAAGCTGATCATGAAATCTATCAGTGCTTGAACTAGTCTATCTTCACCTCCGCCTCTGCGCAGTAAATAGTAAATATTGTAGAGACGCTCAGTGAGATAGTATTCTTTACGGCGAGCTGTTCCTCCTTCTATGGCCACACTTCCTCGTTGTGCAAGCCGCCCTAACATCGAACTACATTTGTTGGTATCTACACGCGCCAGTTCGGAGACTTCCCTCGTGGTCGAGGGTTTCCATAGCCGGGCTAAAGCCAGATAGACGCGTCTTTCTTGCGGGGGCAGAGCTTCAAGGTGGCTCTTGAAATACTCGGTGTGCTCATCAACAAGGTCGAGCAAGTTACTCATCAATTCGGGGAATGATTGCCCCGCGCCGAAACGGGCTATTATGGCGAGCAATCGCGGGTTGCCCCCGGTGAGAATCTCCAGCGGCCTTACCGCCCGTGTTGTGGTTGGTTTGCCTGAAACGGTCCCCCAGAGGACCTCGCATTCATCTGTGTTGAGTGGGCGCAATGTGACCACGCGGAAGAGGTCGTACAGGGCGTTTTCCGGGCTGTCGATTTCCTCGAATCGGCTCGTGGCGCTTCCGAGCAGGATGATTCGAGGCTCCGTCTGTAAAGTCTTTCGCAGCCGCCATCCGGCGTCGGGATCGCCCATGTCCGAGAAGAGCATGTTCAGGTTTTCTACGATCAGCAAGAGCCGCTTCCGATGACGGTCGGCGAAGTCGAGCAGCGCTCCGATGCATCGGTCGGCCAAAACCCGGTCGTCCTGACCAGTTCTGAGGTCGTTGTAGGTTAGTCGCAGCGTGTCCCGCTCACCTGTGGGTGCTTGTTCAGCCAGGTGGCCAAGGCACTCCAGCCAGAACTCACCGCAAGTACTGACTTCGTAACTCTCTTCTGGGAACACGACTGGGAAGAGCCCAGCTAGCGTTTCGTCCCGGCGCACCTCCACCGCGACACGTAGTAACAGGTGAGTTTTGCCGCTGCCGCGGGGTCCGATAACGAGGGAATGTGAGCTGGAGTTGCCGGTGTTCTCGCGCAGGCACTCGATGATCGACTCGAATTCGCTGGTCCGCACGCAGAACGACTCAATGATTTCGTCGTCACTGAGGAAGCCGGGATTATATTTTTTGACAGCCACTGCCATTGCGGCTCTCGCTTTCCAACCTATCGGTCAACGACGGACTTGAAGAACTGGCCGTGCCGCGCGCGCCACCAGTCTTCGAGAAGACCGGATACGAAGCGGTAATCGCCGGCGGGGCGTTCCAGGTACCCGTCGTGCTCCAGCGAGTACAAGACATCGTCGATCGAAACTTCGTCCTCGGTGGGTGATAACAGGGACGATTCGCGATAGAGCTGCACAGCCTGGTCCATCAGCAGGCCATCGTTGACGGCTGCCTCAGTAAGAAGAGTGAGGGCGGTCCGGTAACCCTCTGGTCCGAGGACCATTCTCAGCCGCCCCTCGTAATGCTCCAGGTCGATTTGCCCCCGGACGCCGAGCAGGTCGCGTTCATATACCTGTCTGACATCAGCATCGGTGGCCTCGCTTCTGCCGTCCCGACGCAGGTGCTCGTGAAGGTGGTCGAAAAACTGCTGTACGTGATGAGGAACGCAACAACGCAGACGTTGGCACATTTCGCGTCGCAAATCCATCGAGATTTCTATCCCGTAGGTGCGGGCCAATGCATCCAGGCAACCGACGGAGATAGCCTGGCTCCACGGCTGCAACTCGAAAGACGAGAAGATGTTCGCCTGAGCGCTGAGACCAGCCTGTCTAAGGACCGGTTCGAGCCCGATGCTTCCGGAGACGATCATGCACACCTTTCCGCGATGGGCCTGCCCGTTCCTCCGTAGCCAACTCAGAAACTGGTCCGCGGCTTCCCGTCGTTCTGGAGTTAGGCGGTAATCATGCCCTTTGAGCAGTCGGTTGACGAGAATCGGCAGTTCGTCGATAGCTAGCACCACCGGCTTCTCGTTCGCCGCCAAGGCTTCAAAGATCTGATCACCACTCCGCTGCCAGCTTCCCGCGTCGATTCCTGCACGAAGTTTCACTCTCAAGTCGGCGATTCCCACCTCCTCGACATGATCGCGGACATCTCGCAGGCGGTTGGCGAAGTCGGATCTGATGCGGTCCCAAGCCTTCTGGACTGGTTTAGCCTGAATCGCAATCTCGGCGACGGCATCAGGCGCGTCGTTCGCACCTTCGAGATCGACAAATACGGTCGCGACTTCTCCTTCGTCATCTAGTCGACGCAGCAACTCACGTACCAAGCTGGTCTTGCCCATGCGTCGTTGAGCAGTTAGAAGAGTGTGAGTCCCATCGCGGACCCGCTCAGTCAACGCCAGAAGCTCGGTCTCCCGGTCGAAGAACCGGTCTCCGTCGACCCAGTTGGCGCCTGCTTTCCTAAGTTCTTTGGTCATGCATGAAGCGTATCACGCCAACAATATTGTTGGCAACAATTCTGTTGGTAAATCTGGAGGGTCCGGATCCATGCGGCGCGAACTCGCGCGTGAACCTTCGATCGATTGCGGATCGGAGGACACAGTCCCCATCCTGAGAACCCGACAGGTCATGGGTAAGCCCATCTTCCACCCCCTCCCCCACTTCACGCGCCGGGCGTTGCGGGAGACAATAGGCCTGTCGCAGACGCCACCAGCCGGGAGCCCTCACCATGCGCAGCAAAGCAGTCATCCTTCACGAACAAGGAAAGCCACCGACCGTCGAGGAGGTCGAGGTCCTGCCACCGCAGGCCGGCGAGGTCATGGTACGGGTGGCGGCGACCGGTGTGTGCCACAGCGACTACAACCTGGTCGACGGCTTCAGGTACGTCGAGAACCTGCCCATGGTCATGGGTCATGAAGCCTCGGGGGTAGTCGAACAGGTCGGCCCGGGCGTCCATGCTTTTGCGCCGGGGGACCATGTGGTGTTCAGCATCCGCCCGTCGTGCGGGGTTTGCGAGTACTGCTCGAACGGGAAGTTCAACCTTTGCACGAACGATGCGTCCGGCACGCCTGAGAGCGCATCCCGTATCCACAGAAACGGGGAGCCCCTGTACCACGGCAGCGCCACCTTTTCGCAATACACCGTGGTTACGGAAAACACGCTCGTAAAGGTCCAGGATGACATCCCGATCGACAAGTTGAGCCTTTTGGGCTGTGCCGTCGTCACGGGCGTCGGGGCTGTGGTGAATCGCGCCAAGGTCGAGCCGGGATCGCGAGTTGCGATATGGGGCTGCGGGGGTGTTGGGCTCAACGTGGTGCAGGGCTGCGTCATCGCCGGGGCATCCCAGATAATCGCGGTCGACGTTGCCTCCAACAAACTGGACTTCGCCCGTCAGTTCGGCGCAACCGACGCGGTCAACGCTGCGGAAGAGGATCCGTCTGCGCGGGTAACCGAACTGACCAATGGAGGCGCGGACTACGCTTTCGAGGCCATCGGCAACCCGAAGACAACACTGCAGGCGTTCAATTCGGTAAGACCAGGCGGAACGTGCGTCACCATGGGCGCTCCGCCTGAAGAGGGAGTGGTAGAGGTGCCGATGCGGCCCTTGTTCCAGGACCGCACGCTCATGGGATGCAGCGCCGGATCGGCAAGTCCCCGCGCCGACTTCCAGTGGCTGATCGAACTCTACCGCGGCGGCAGGCTGAAGCTGGACGAGCTGGTCACCCGGCAAAGACCCCTCGACGAGGTCAACGAGGCGTTCGAAGACCTCGCAGCCGGCAGAGTAGCCCGCACAATCCTCATACCCTGACCCGCGGGGCTGAATACGAGTGACCGCTAGCGTGGGGGCTAGAACAATTCGGCGAGAGCCTCCTGGGGATCTATCGCTCGGATTGGAGAGCGTTCGTAGTCTCTGACGTTCCTCGTGACGATGTGACGGGCGCCGCAGGCACGGGCGGCAGCCACCTGCATGGCGTCTTCGAAGTCTCCCATTGGAAGCCCTGCTGCGTAACGGATGGCCTCGGTGTCGGTGGTTGCCACTGACACAAAGGTTGTCAATTCAACAATAAAGTCGCGGGCGCTCAACCCGCCGCGCGCTGGCGCCACGATGTAGTAGAGGTTCGACACAGAGTGCCACGCTATGTACGCGCTCTCTGCGCCTTGTTCGATCTGGTCGAGGAGTTCTGAGGACGGGCCAGAGTGCGGGTGCCTGTCGAGTGCAACGTCGATGAGAACGTCGGTGTCCAGAAGTATCAACGGAGGTATTTCTTAGCCAGTGCTTCGTAACGCGGGTCATCTTCACGGCCCGCCGCCCGAAACTTGCCT
The DNA here is from genome assembly GCA_965262065.1 of Dehalococcoidia bacterium. Classification (GTDB taxonomy): domain Bacteria; phylum Chloroflexota; class Dehalococcoidia; order Lucifugimonadales; family Lucifugimonadaceae. The sequence continues at coordinate 1,170,728 of OZ253497.1, forward strand.
CTCCAACGGGAGGAGAAAGATGGCGTTTCCTCTCTTGCCATCTCCCTGAGAGACTGCTCGACCAGCGACGACAGCGACACGCCTCGCGAACGCGCGTAGCGCTTGGCCACCGGTAGTACCTCCGCGTCCACGGTGATAGTGAGTTTCTGCTTCATCGCGGCTCGCCTCTCATGTCCTCGTATACGTATATATTGCATAAGTATACGTGTCCTCGGATATCGCGCAAGGCATCCTCGAACTGGTGGCAACGCTGATCGTGGAGGATGTGCTGGGCAGCCGGCCGAGTACCCCGCACAATCCTCATACCCTGACCCGCGGGGTTAACTAGGGGTGAACTTCAGACGTACGTGAAGCCGGTCTGGCTCTACGGAGCGTCTCGGGATTTCGCTCGCGCCTGTGGAGCGCGGACAGCAGGTCGGTGTACAGAGAAATTTATGGAAGTGTTTTTTTTCCACAACTTATAGTCGCATCCATTCCTTCAGGTCAGAATTCCAAGTCCAGTAGCCACCTTTCAGTTGCCTTAAATCCTTTTGAGCCAGCTGTGAATAGGCTTTCTCGGGTAAGTCAGCAGTAAGAATTATGTGAGTTCTGGTGTCGTCGTCCCATAGTTCCACGCATCCATTGGAGTTGCGCCGTGCAGCAAAGAGCCTGGAAGTCAACCGGCGAATCCCCTGGTATACATCCCTTCCAGCCTCTTTTCCGACAGTTGAAAAGAATGCGTAGAAGAAAACTCCTAGCGGCGCCATAAGACAGATGACCCATGGTGATTCTTCTAGGCCTCTGCTAGACTAGGTTGCTTGAACCGAACCGTGTATACCTTCTTCACGCGCGACAGCCTTAACCGCGGCTATTTCCGCGGCACTGGCATCCGAATCCAAGAGTATGTCAATGTTCATTCCATTGTCTTCAAGCATGGTTCCCTGATATGCCTCTGATCGTCTAGGGCCTCTGATATGGGAGTGCAGCCTAGAGCTGGTACTGTGGCACCCTTGCCCATTTTGGTGGCCCTAGTCATACGGTAGAAGGTACTGCTTTTGAGATGTGGTTGGCCTTAAGGGACTGTAGCCTATGCCACCTTCCAGCTGATAATTGCTTTGCAGACCGGTCCTCATCCCGAATACTGACATGCAAGGCGAACTGGTTTTCGGAGAGAGGACCACTAGGTGAGTGGCTACCTAATTTTCGAGCAGGGTCATGACGTCTATTATCAAGAACAGTCGTAAGGAATTCATTCGAGAACCGAATGCGACCTGGCGACCGTGTCGAACAGCGTGGCCCCTTAACCGATTCTCCCCATGTAGCCTGACATGTTCTTTATCGAAATCCACAGAGGCGAACATTGAGTTCTCCAAATACGCAATCAGCGCACTCACCCCCGCATACGTTCTGACATCCAGTAGAGAATATGGAGTATCATGCAGAGCCGTTAGGATGATTTGTCTAGTCTTGCCTCCGACTTCTGGTAGGAGTTTATGTTTCTTGACGTAGTCGGCTGCAATTCCCTCCAAGTGGACCAGCAATCCTGTCACGGATAAACTGTAAAGTCCTTCCCGATGGGCTTGAAACGCTTCCTCAATCAGCTTCATTCGGCTCTTGAATAGCGAGTTGTTCCGGCATCTTTCTACGACTTCCTCGAGGCGACACCAATTTTCTTTAGCATAATAGCGAGAGACCATACTATGAACCGTACCAGATCCGGCGTCTGCTTCGTATAGACGTACGATTTTGCCTACAAGCTCCTCCGACATTGATGGAGCTAGCCATAGGTTGTAATGACAAAATGCGTCACGAACGCTGGACGCTTCACCGATTCGCTCTGCTAGCTCCTTTAAGGGGAGGAGGGCAGTGAAGAGTTCGCGGTTGATTGAAAGGGAGAGTCGATCGATTGTCGTTTGGAATTGGGCACTTATTTCGGTGAACTGAGTCATCCAAGCCGACGAGCCAATAGTCTGAATCGTTTGAGCTACCGCTGATGAATTTAGGACCCTGACCAAGCGTCGATCTATCGTGTCGAGCACTCGCAATTGACTGAGAATACTATCTGCTATCGTGGTCTTCGGAAAATTTAAATCCATATGAATGATTTGTTGGGCTATCGTTGGTCTGATCACTGAATCGAACATCTGTCTTTGTCGGTCGAGCGAGTCGAATACAGATGACGAAGGCACGAGAGACTTAGGATTCGCAACGTTCGTCACAAGATCTTTAATTGGATTACTTTCTGGTCGTTCTCTATTCATAACAGTGTTTGCCAGATGGGCTACTATCGGGGCTGGATTGACCTTATCACTAAGTTAGTATCATTGGGTATGTTAATGCTACAAGGGCAGGAAGAGCTTCGGAGGCGGTACGACCAGGGATGTAGGGTAGGGTATTGTAACTGAGTAACAGTCTAGAACTGATGGCCGATTCACAAGTCAGGCTGAGACCTCTTAGGTGGGAGTATTGGTTGGTACTGTTACTGGTACTGTCTACAGTACACCACGGACGTAACTGGTGGGCGGTAGAGGACTCGAACCTCTGACCTTCTGTGTGTAAGACAGACGCTCTAGCCAGCTGAGCTAACCGCCCGTTGCGAGCACCCGGGTTGGCATTTTACACCTGGCCTCGCTGCCGACTCGGACGCCTCTCGCGGGATCGCTCCGATCGGCAACCATGGCCTGAATACCAGCCGGTTTCACGATGCCAATCCTATCAACTGAGTGGGCACGGCAAGTTCGGGATGGGCCACCCGTTTGTAGATCCCCGATCGGGGTCGGGGATGACGGGTCCGACGGCATATCAAGCCGGCAAAACGCCGCCTATTCCCCTTTCGCGCCGGCTATGTCCTTGTGGTGGAAGAGGCGGAGGGTCAGGGCGAAGAGGATGACGATGTATGCGGTTACGACGAGGAAGCCATGTAGTGGGCTGGGCAGTCCGGCTCCGGCGGATCCGATTAGGGTGGCGTCGCCAACGGTGACCCTGGCGCCCTCGTCGACCATCCACGCGGCGACGTTGGGCCCCAGCATGTAGTCGGAGACCGTGCCGAACCAGTCGAAGAGGTTGCTCAGGACGCCGACGAGGATGAGTTCCACAACGATATATCCCATGCCGAGCGAAATGGCTGGACCCGACGATGAGGTCAGCACCGAGAAGAACAGGCCGAGCACGATGTAAGGGAGCAGTGCATAGACCAACTTGCCGAACACTATGCCGACGCTGGACCACTCTCCGAAATCGGCCAGGCCCCGTCCGTCGCCAAGGGTGAGCCAGGCGGCAAGCAGGCTGCTGACTACGAGGGCGAGCGACAGGAAGAGAAGCCCTGCTACGGCCATAAACACTAGCGACAGGGCCTTGGCCCCCAGGAATTGCCAGCGCCCGGTACCCCTTGTCAGCGCCGTCCGCAACGTGCCCCAACCGTATTCGACACCCATCGCCGCCACGGCCAGGATCGTGATAAGAAAGGCTCCAATGGACTGGATGAAACCCAGGCCGTTGGAAAGGCTGGACGGCAGGACAAACTTCTCGCGTGACCAGTCCCCTAACTGAGACGGGTCTTCCACGTTTGCGACGCATAGTTCGCGGCTTGACTCTGCGAAGCTGCGGGCGCGCTCCCTTTCCTTCTCAGGGCGGCCTGCCACCCACGATTCCGTCCCGGCGGCGTCAAGGATGATGACGCATGAGACCTCCGTATAGCCTCGTGCTCTCCGTCCTCGTTCTCCACCGAATAGGTAACGGAAGACGCAAATGCCGATGCGTTACTTACATCACTTTGGTGAGCAATGAAGAAGCCCCACAGGAACAGTTGCGAAATGACCGCCGCAATAGCCAGGAGTACCCAAGGCGCCCATCTCTTGCGGAGCTTGAACAACTCCCAGCGCGTCATGCGCAGAATGTCGGTGATCATGCAGTCACACCTTCACCACCGCCGTAAAGAAGGACGGACACCGGTGACGGCGCGTATGGGCCATGTTTAATCACTGGAAAGTTAGGGATAGTCTGAATAAGTCCCCTTGGATGCGGAGTATGGACATGAACCTCGCCGGAAGCTTCGACACGTTGTTTAATCGTGAATCCCCGCACCTGGGTTCCGGCCTGCGCCGGAATGACGGTGGTAGTAGGTTCCGGCTCGGAGGCCGGAATGACGGCTATTCAAAGGTCTCCCTTCGCGGTAATTACGGGCTTCCGGCAAGTTGTTCAGAGGTTTCTTGGCGCGGCACATCATTCGCCCCTTGCTCCGCGATGTCCTTGCGCAGGATGAGCCAGGAAGCCGCGCCGCCCAGCACGGCCATATAGACCAGCAGCGTGACAAAGGCGTGCAGCGTTCCCGGCAGGTCACTGACGCCTGCCAGGCCGGAGTCACCACCGGTCGTCACCACGCTGCTTTCGGTCATCCACGCGCTAATGTTTGGTCCGAGCAGGTAGTCGGAGATATTGCCGAACCAGTCGAACAGGCCGCTCATGATCTGGACAAGTATCAACTCTACGAAATAGTAGGCCAGGGATATGGCGATCCCCATGCTGGACGATGAGGTCAGCACCGTTACAAACAGCGCCAGGATGGCATATGGGGCCAGCCCGTAGGCCGCTTTGCCGAACATCACCCCAACCGTGGACCACTCACCGGCGTTGGCCAGGCCCCCAACGTCGTCCAACACGAGGGCAGCGGCGATCAGGCTGCTGACCACGACGGTCAGGCTGGCGATAAGCAACCCAATCCCGGTCAACACGATCACCGACAGCCCCTTCGCTCCCAGGAACTGCCAGCGGCCAACACCCCTTGCCAGCGCAGTCCGCAACGTGCCCCAGCCGTACTCGACTCCCATCGCGGAAGCTCCCAGGATCATGACGAGGATGACGCCGATGGAGTGGGCGACGCCGAGGCCGTTGGCGAGACCGCCCGGCAGGACAAAATACTCCCGGTGACGCCAACGTCTCTCCGCTACCTCTTCAAGGATCCGCGGACACTGCTCGTTTAGTCGTCGTTGTTCGACTCTCTCGCGGGCGTGTTCCCGGAACTCGTCCGAGACACGCTCCACCTTGGAGTCGGCGCTTCCGTCCATGATATCGGCGCATGTAATCGTGACAATTCCCGATTGCCCTGGATAGCCGCCGGCGGAGGGATCGCCTATGTTGTGGTACGCACTGTAGAAGCCCCACAGGGTGGCCTGAACGACCGCCAGGGCGATGAACAAAAGTATCCAGGGCATCCAACGCCGGCGGAGCTTGAACAACTCCCAGCGCGTGAGCCGCAGGATGTCGGCGATCATCCCGCCTGCTGTTCTTCACTGCCGGTGACGTCGAGGAAGTACTGCTCCAGGGACGCCTGTTGGGCCGCCATCTCCGTGACGTAGACCTCCGAGCGGCCCAGAGCCGCGCTTAACTCCGGCGAACGCTCGCCCGGCGCAGTCACTACCACCGACTCGCCGTCCATCGTCACCGCTCCGACCCAGTCCAACGCCGACAGGACTTCGACGGCCTTTGCGTTGTCGGTCGTGCGCATACGCACCTGTTCGCCAGCTCGCGATCGGACGAGCTCATCGACTTTGCCTTGGGCGATGAGCTTGCCCTTCGAGAGGATGGCGACGGAGTCGCATACCAGCTCGACCTCGTGGAGCAGGTGGCTCGACAGGAGCACAGTCCGGCCGCCGGTGGCGAGGCCTCGGATCAGATCTCGGACCTCCGCCATGCCGGCGGGGTCCATGCCGTTGGTCGGCTCGTCTAGGAACAGCAGTTCGGGATCGCCGAGCAGGGCGTATGCCAGGCCAAGGCGCTGCTTCATGCCGAGGGAGTAGGTGCGGAAACGGTCGTTTGCCCGGTCTGCGAGGTCGACCCTGGCGAGTAGTTCGTCCACCTCACCAGGGTCCCCTCGTCCTGATATCCCCTGGAAGTAGGCCAGATTGTTCCGGCCCGACAGATACGGGTAGAACGATGGGGTTTCGACTATCGCGCCGGTGCGGCGGAGGGCCTCCCGATGCGGCGTGCCGGCGCCGAGCAGGTTGAAGTTACCTGACGTTGGCTTGACGAGTCCGAGGAGCATGCCCATCGTGGTCGTCTTGCCGGACCCGTTTGGGCCGAGAAGCCCGAAGATGTGTCCGCGAGGGACCTCCATCGTGAGCTGGTCGACGGCGAGGATTTTGCCGTACCGCTTGGTGAGCGACATGGTCTCTATTACGAGATCGTTGGTGGTCATGACCGCTATCCTACTCCCACGCGAATTTTAGCGTTACCCGTCGGACGCGGCAACCTGGACGCCCCGACAACGTATGGCCGGCAGTCGCGACGATCCAAAGACCCACTCCGGTTCCGCCGAGACCGCCTCGACCGAGTTGAGCGCTTCGTAGACGTTTCCGGCGATCATGGTGTCCTTGACCCGCCCGACGATCTCCCCGTTCTCGATTCTGTAACCCAATGCCACGTTGGCCTTGAAGTCTCCGCCGAGTTCGTTGCCCTGCCCCGCACCCAGCAACTGCTCGACCACAAGCCCTTCCTTGATGCCATCAAACAGGTCCTCGCGGGGAGTGACGCCGCCTGCCATATCGATGACGGACCAACCTGGCGAGGGAGTGGAGGCAAGACCCCTGTGTGCCGAGGCCGTGCTCTCGGCACCAGCCTTGCCAGCGGTCTGCAGGTCGAATACGCCCCCGCCAATGACGCCGTCCTCTATGAGTGTCAACCTCTTGCTGGGCAGGCCTTCGTCGTCACACGGCCTGCTGCCGCTCGCATACGGGATTGTGGGGTCGTCGAACAACGTTATGGCTGCGTCGACGGCCTTTTCGCCGACCCGCCCGACGAGGGGCGATGAGCCGGTGGCGATGTTTTTGCCGTTGAATCCCGACAGCAGCGGCCCCAACAAAGCGGCTCTGACGCCGCGGGGAGTGAACACGACGGGCACGTCGCCTGAAGGCGCGGGCGCCAACTCCTTCGAGTATTCGAGTTGGCGGAGGAGTCCCGAAAGGATCCGCTCGATCTCGTCGTCGCCGAACCACTTGCTGGAGTTGTGGCCTGCCCATACGTTCAGCATGTCGGTGCCGCGGATCAATTGGCCGCCGAGGAACGCGTGGTACGAGGTCTGGCGGTACGAATGCTCAACGCCGTTGGAGTTGGAGAGCCACATCCTGCCAGCCGCCCGTCCGACGGAGGCGTCGCACAGGAGGTCCGGCCAGGTCTCGCGCAGCCGTTCGATCAGCTCCTGGCCGGTCGCTACCATCTGCTCAATCGTCACGTCGCCGATGCGGTCATCGACGATCGGAACGTCCGGATAGTCGGATGGCGGCGGGAATTCGAAGAACGCCTCGGACCCGAATTCCGCCAGCGCCGCGGCGCGGTCCACGAGGGCCGGTTCGATGTCCGGGTTCGTCGTCGACGTGAAGCCGATGCGGCCATCGTCGATGACCCTCAGCGCCACGCCCGACTGCTGGCTGGACGAGATCTCCTTTAGCCGGTTCGACTCGAACGACACAGGGTGGCTTTCCGTCTCCAGCCGGTACACCTCGGCCTGCCCGAATCTCTTCGTCGCCTCTTTCAGAATCGTGTCTGTCAATTCGATGTCCTTCGTACGGTGGCTATGACGGCCCGGTTAGCTGTTCGTGGTCATTGCGATTGCTGCTACGCGCCTGAGATTAGACAGGAGCGAATCTTTATGTGCGGGCTGCCGTTCGACACGGGCAGGGGCATCTGTCCACCCTTGCCGCATCCGCCGCCCTGGTTCATGTCTAGGTCGTTGCCAATGGCGTCGATGTTGTGCAGGGTGGTGAAGATGTTCCCGGTCAGCATGACCGGCCTCACCGCCTCTTCGACGCGCCCGTTGCGGATCATGTAGGCCTCGCCGGACGAGAAGGTGAACATCTCGTGCTGCGTCATCCCGCCGTACCAGTTCTTGACGTAGACGCCCTTGTCGACACCCTCCAGCAGGTCATCGAACGAGGCCTCGCCGTTTTCGATGATCGTGTTGGTCATGCGGACGATGGGCGGGTAGGCGTGGGAAATGGCGCGGGCGTTGCCGGTGGGCGATTCGCCCATGCGCGCCGCTGTTTCCCGCGAGTGGAGCCGACCGACAAGCTTACCGTCCCGGATGAGGTCGGTCCGCGTGGCCGGGGTGCCCTCTTCGTCGTATGCGTAGCTGCCCCGCAGGCCGGGCATGGACGCACCGTCGACAACGTTGAGGTGTTTGCCGCCGAACTGCCTGCCCAGGACCATGATCTCTTGCAACTTATCGTTTTCCGCAACGTTGTCGGCCTCCGACAGGTGGCCGAACGCCTCGTGCACGAACACCCCTGCGAGCACGGGATCGAGTATGGTGGTCCACTCCCCGCCCTCGAGCGGTTTGGCGGTAAGCAGCCCCACGGCGCGGTTGGCGGCGTCGAGCACCTGTTCGTCCAACCCCTCGACCAACGCGTAGTCGCCGACCGAGCCGATGCTGAAGCCGGCCTGCTGCACGTCGCCGTTCTTGCGGGCCTGGGCCGATATCCGGGCGATCACGTGCACCCGGTTTTGCTCGATGTACGAGCCGTCGGAGTTGCCGAAGTGAATCTTCCTCGACGTGTCCCCGTAGATCATGTCGGAACTCTGGATGCCGTCGACGGACCAGATCACGTCGTTATAGCCGTCCATCTGCCGTTTCTTGTCGGCGAGCGGGATTTCGGCCGGGTCCTTGACCAGCACCGGCTCTACGGAGTCGACATACGCTCCCACTTCGGCGAAGTGGTTGCCGTCGCCTCCGGCTGCGCGAGCCTGGCTCACCGCGTCGGCGACGCGCTTCTTCAGGCCGGTCAGGTCGTTGAAGCATACGAAACCCCATCCGCCGTTCACGAGCGCCCGTGCGTTTCCGCCCCTGCCCGAGGTCTGAGCGATGTCTTCGAGCGACTTGCCGCGCCAGGTGAGGCGGGTGGAGTCAGTTTCCTCGATTCTTACTTCGCAGTAGTCTGCGCCGTTGCCTGCCAGGGCATCATCGATCAGGTCGCGAAATGACACTTTAGGGGACCGCCTTTCGGATTGGACGTGAAGTCAAGCTTGCTGTGTGGTTGTATCTATCAGTAAACCGGTCCGGGGTCGCCTTTACAATGCCAAGAAGGTGTCAAATGAGTCCCTCACCAGTTTTGGCATGCTTTCGCATGAGCGAAAAGGGTGGAAAGAAAGTCCCCTTTTTTACCCTGGTTCCCTGTCGCCCTGAGTCCTCAAAATGTCACCCTGAGCGAAGTCGAAGGGTCTCGGGTGGTGAAGACGGGCGTGGATAAGTGACGTGCGGGAGATTCTTCGCTGCGCTCAAGAATGACAGAACTGTGTGCTGGACATTCTCTGTATCACCCTGAGCACCCTTACTGTCACCCTGAGAGCCTGTGAATAAATCCCCAGGAACCGTCTAATTGAGACCGTTTTCAAAGTCAAATTGAGACTGAAAACCGCAGGTTTCGCAATAAAATCACAAGCTCTGAGCGAAGTCGAAGGGTCTCGGGCGGTGAAGACGGGCGTGGTCAAGTGACGTGCGTAGATTCTTCGACTTCGCTCAGAATGACACCGTAAGGGCTCGGTGTCAGAGGGGCGTTGTTGGACCGGTTCCAATGCGCGGCTATTTGGGCCGACTCGTGACAACATAATCACGTACGGCCTGTTAGCCGCGGAACCGACGATGGACTATCTTTCTGCCATAGACCGGCTGCTGACCCTGACCGACTTCGAGCGCAAGTCCCGGGCGGGTGAGCCGCCGGACTTCCACCTGCGCCGGATGGAACTGCTGCTCGCCGGACTGGGAGACCCGCACCTGGCGACACCCGTCGTACACGTGGCCGGTTCGAAAGGCAAGGGAAGCACCTGCGCCATGATAACGGCCGCGCTCTCTGCGAACGGCCTGCGTACCGGCCTCTACACGTCGCCTCACCTTCACCGGTTTACGGAGCGAATACGGATCGACGGCGCGCCTATCGGCAGGCGCGTGTTCGCCGAGTTAATCGAACGCCTGTGGCCGGATGTAACGTCGATTGAGCGACGGGGCGATCTAGGCAAGGTGAGCGTTTTCGAGATGCTGACAGCCATGGCGTTTGTCCATTTTCGGGATGTCTCTACAGACTGCGCGGTGATAGAGGTCGGACTCGGCGGCAGGCTGGACGCCACCAATCTCGTGCAGCCCGAAGTTTCGGTCATCACGCCCGTCGGCCTCGACCACGTGGCGGTGCTTGGCGACACTGTCGAGAAGATAGCCGCGGAGAAGGCAGGGATCATCAAGCCTGGCGCGCCGGTAGTTACCTCTCTACAACACCCCGATGCGGCGCGTGTCATTGGGCAGAAGGCCGCCTCCGCCGGATCGCGGCTGATAGAGGCGCCAGCCACCATTCGGGTCGTCGACGTGTCGCACGATGGATGGAAATCTCAACGGGTGAGATATGAAACCGGGCGAGGGACGTACCATGTCGAACTGCCCCTGCTCGGTGAACACCAGATTGAAAACGCCCGCACGGCCATAGCGGCCCTCGAAATCCTGGACTCGTTCGACCTCGAAGCGGACAAGGTGTCGGCCGGGCTGTCCGCGGTGGTGTGGCCTGCGCGGGCCGAGGTAGTCGATGCAGGCCCGCCGCTTGTGCTGGCCGACGGCGCACACAACGCCGACTCAGGCCGGGCCTTGTGTTCGACGTTGCGGCGCCATTTCGATGCGTATGACGATATCTTACTGGTCGTCGGCGGTACGACCGGGCACGACACGGCAGCGGTCGTGTCGGAACTGGCGGCAATGGGACCGCGTGTGGTCGTTACGAAGTCGCGGCATCCAAAGGCTGTCCAGCCTGATGATTTCGCGGCCGCCGTCAGGCGCGATAATGTATCGGTTGCGGCGGTGACCGGGGACGTGGCCTCGGCATTGGAAGCCGCGTACCGGATGGCCGGACCGGAGACGTTGATCGTCGCAACCGGCTCGCTGTTCGTGGCGGCCGAGGTGATCGAGCACGTCAGGGGGATCGAGCCGGAGTTGTACCCCGACCTTCGAGGCCCGTTCACCCAGCCATACACAGCTGAATCCAACGTGTGACAAATTTCTGATAGCAATCGGCCGAATCGGGCCGCCGGATCGCAGGCATAAGAGAAACATGGACAACAATGGTCGCACTCGCGCTGTAGTCACCGGCATGGGCGTGCTTTCGTGTTTGGGCAAGTCAGTCGGAGATTACTGGGACGGGCTGACGAGCGGCAGGTCGGGCATCGCGGAACTAACGCTCACCGATACCTCTGGCTACCCGTGCAAGATCGGTGGGGAGGTTCGGGACTTCGATCCAACCCAATACGTCGACCGCAAGGAGGCGCGTCGGCTGGCGCGCTTTTCACAGTTTGCGGTCGGCGCGGTGACCGAGGCCGTCGCCGATGCCGGACTCGACCTGTCGGCCGAGGACTCCGATCGCGTGGCGGTCCTGATCGGATGCGGGTCCGGGGGGCTTCCCGAGACGGACCGGCAATCCCGCATCCTGGCCGGCCGGCATGGGATGCGTATGAGTCCCTTTTTCATACCGATGATGTTGGCGAACATGGCGTCTGCGAACATCAGCCGCCTGTTTGGGGCCACCGGTTATACGAACACGTGCGCAACGGCCTGCGCTGCCGGTACGCAGGCCGTCGGCGAGGCGGCCGAGGTGATCCGGCGCGGCGCGGCGGACGTGGTCATTACCGGGGGCGCCGAGGCAGGCATCTGCGAGCTAGGGCTGGGAGGGTTCTGCACGATCCACGCGCTCACGACTCGAAACGATGCGCCGGAAGAGGCAAGCCGGCCTTTCGAAAAGAATCGAGATGGATTTGCGCCGGCTGAGGGCGCAGGAATAATAATCCTTGAGAGCGAGGAGCACGCACGCGCACGCGGAGCGGAATTCGAGGTGTACGTCGCGGGTTGGGGAGTGACGTCGGATGCCTTTCACCTGGTACAGCCCCACGTTGAGGGGAAGGGCGCGGCGAAGGCGATATGGCTGGCTCTCAAAGACGCAGGGATCGGCGTTAAAGACGTCGACTACATCAACGCGCACGGGACGTCGACTCCGGCGAACGACGTGTCCGAAACGCTGGCGATCAAGCTGGCGTTCGGCGAACACGCTGCGAACGTGCCGGTCAGTTCCACAAAGTCGATGATCGGGCACTCTCTGGGGGCAGCCGGCGCGCTGGAAGCGATCGCGTGCGTGAAGACGATTGAAGACGGAGTCATTCATCCGACGATCAACTACGACGTCCCCGATCCCGAATGTGACCTGGACTACGTGCCAAACGTCAAGCGTGTGGCAGCGGTAAAGACCGTCCTCTCAAACAGCTTCGGCTTCGGCGGCCAAAACGCCTGCCTCGTACTAAAAAGCTGCGAAGACACGGATTAGGCCGGGGCTGATTGCCCCTGTCGGAGGGTTTTTCGGCAGTCGCACCGCTCATCCCCCGATGGCGCCCACAAGAGACGCCACTACATGGTCGTCGACGTTCGGTCGCGGATTGTGTCGAGGCGCGGAAGAGAGGTTCGGGATGCCGGCATCGTCCCTATCGGGTAACCAGTCGTAGCGGCGCCTCTTGTGGGCGCCGGCCGGGGCGTGGGGAATGGGATGTTGGATTTACATTGCCCATGGGTGGCATATGCGTGTCGCCCCGCGCCCCGGGTGGTTCCCCGATCGGGGTTGAGGCAAACGGGTGATGAACGGGGCGGAATTGCAGGCCTTCTGGCCTGATAGGATGCCCTTCGACTGGCTTGGGATAGGCCTGTCACTGTGCTCCGGCGTCCTTTGGCGGCGTGAGTAGATGCGAGGCATCTCTGATCAGGAGGCCGTGATGAAGACCCAGCGACCGCTTTCACAGGATCAGATGGAGCAGTTCAGGACGTTCGGATTCCTGGCGTTCCCCGGGCTGCTGGCCGACTGCGTCGACCGCATCACCGAGGAGTTCGAGACGATCTGGGCGGCGCAAGGCGGCGGGCATGACGGTCACGAACACGATGGCGAAGCCAGATCGGCGATTGTCCCGTTCCCGGACAAGAGCGCGTACCTGAGCTCCCTTCTCGACGACCCGCGGATACACGACATCGCCTCCAGCATTTGCGGCGAGGACTTCAACTACACCGGCGGCGACGGAAATCTCTATGTTGGCAACACGCGGTGGCACTCCGACGGCTACGGCGGCCGGCCGGTGCTCACCTTCAAGATGGCCTTCTACCTCGACCCGACGACGAAGGACACGGGCGCTCTGCGCGTGATCCCGGGCAGTCATCGTGTGGGTGAGCCCTTCGCCGATGCCCTCGAGCATCATCTGCGCAATGGCGGGTTCGGTATTGATCCCAGCAGTGTCCCCGCCTGCGCGCTCGAGACCGAGCCTGGCGACCTCGTCGTGTTCAACCACAGCATCAAGCACTCCTCCTTTGGCGGGTCCACGAGAAGGCGGATGTACACGATGAATTTCTCAGAGCGGTATCCTGAGGACAAGCTACCCGAACTGCGCGAGACCCTCGGGCAGGAGGCGCGGTTCTGGATCGACCGGATCCACGGCGAGGTGATGATCTGGACCGCGGGACCGGAACGGATGGTCCATCTTCAGCAGGTCAGGGAGAATGACACCCATCTCGGCGATCTTGTGCGATATCTCAAGAAGACCATGAAGGAGCCGGCCCGCGGGTAGCTTCCACCCAGTAGAGGCGCGTGACCGGCAGCCGGCGAACTTCGAATAAGGAGACACAATGAGCGGTCCTGATTACACCTCTCTCGTTCCCCAATACACCTTTGCGGAAACCCTCGCCGAGCAGGAGGCGCAGCTCGCAGAAAACCCCCTGCTACAGCGGATGATCGCGTCTCGCAAGGCGAAGGAGGGCGATCCGCACCGGCCGGTCTACCACTACGTCAACCCGGAAAACACGTTGAACGACCCCAACGGCCTGTGTTTCTGGCAGGGTCGCTGGCACCTGTTTTACCAAGGCTATCCGCCTGATGACCCCAGGCAGCACTGGGGACACACCGTAAGCGATGACCTCATCCACTGGCGCGATCTTCCTTACGCCATCTACCCCAACCCGGAGGAGTGCTGCTTCTCGGGCGCGGCCCTCGTCGAGGACGACCGGGTCATAGCGATCTACCACGGGACCCAGGTCGGCAACATGGTCGCAGTCTCCAGCGACCCGCTGCTGCTCAACTGGGAGAAGGTGACGGGTCAGCCGGTTATTCCGAGCCCGCCGCAGGACGGTTCGCCGCTGCCATACACGGTGTTCGATCCCTGCATCTGGAAGAAGGACGGCGTCTACTACTCGCTCTCCGCCGGGACCAAGTCCGAAGGCCCGCGCGGGAAGAGGGTTGCTGCCGATTTCGTCTTTCGCTCGAAGGACCTGGAGACCTGGGAATATCTGCATCCTCTCACCGAGGACGACAGGTTCACTCTGGTGGGAGATGACGGCGCATGTCCCTACTTCTGGCCGCTAGGCGACCGCCACATGCTCCTGTTCTTCAGCCACACGAGCGGCGGCCAATACCTGCTGGGCGACTACGACCAGGATCGCGACAAGCTGGTCGTCACGTCCCACGGCCTGTTCAACTTCGGGCCGTCCACCCCGTCGGGGGTCCATGCTCCGTCCGCAACGCCCGACGGGCAGGGCGGGATCATCGTTATATTCAACATGAACCAGGGGTTCCCGACAGAGGGCTGGAACCAGATCATGACCCTGCCCAGGCGTCTAACGCTTGCTGGAGAAGACGAGGTGCGTGTTGCGCCCGCCGGCGATATCGACTCCCTGCGGTACGAACACAGGCGGATCGAAGCGACCGAATTGCCCGCCAACGAGGAAGTTGTGCTGGAGGGTATCGAGGGCAGCGCGTTGGAGTTGATGCTTGAAATCGACGCAAAGGACGCTCCGATGGTCGAGCTAAACGTCCTACGGTCTCCGGGCAGGGAGGAGCACACGCGGATCGCGTTCTACAAGGACCGGGGATTCAGAATCCAGCCTGAAACAACCCAGTCCGGGGCGACGCTCCACGGCGGAAAGCCTGCCGTCCAGGCCCATATTCAGCCGAGGCCGATAGAGATCCGTGAGAGCCTGCTCACCCTCGATACGTCCTACTCGTCGACCCTTATCGGCGCCCTGTCACGCGCCCCCGAGACGGCGCCGATCCGTCTCGATCCGGACGAACCGCTTCAGCTACGGGTATTCATCGACCACAGCGTGGTGGAGGTGTTCGCGAACGGCAAGCAGTGTGTTGCGGCACGGGTCTACCCGGGTCGACGGGACAGCACGGGCGTCTCCCTGCGCGCCCAGGGCAGCCCCGCCGAGTTGCTTTCACTAGACGCTTGGAAGATGAGGAACATTTACATATAGGGGGACCTATCCCCGTTTTTACCGCTGAGACCGACGCAGTTCCCACACCGTCTGTCCGGTGCAGGTTGGCGCCCATTCTCTACCATCTTTCCAGCGCAGGTCGGCGCCCACTTCCTGCCATCTTTCCGGCGCAGGCCGGAATCCAGGAGTGGGGCCGGGGGGATGGCGTAGGAGGGTCGCGGTCTAATGGGCGGCTTGCGGCCGAGGTGTCGGCTATCCGTTCACTGCGAGGCCGAGGATTCCACCAATTCGTAGGAGTGCGGTTCCGGCACCGGCAGGCCGTCCTCTTCAAGCGCCTCAACGTAGAGCTCGATGGCTTCGTTGATGAGTGCGCAAACCTCATCTCTCGTCTCAGCAGCGGCGACGCAGCCGGGGAGATCCGGCACATGTGCCCCGTAACTTGTTGGGCCCTTCTCGACAACGACAGCGTACTTCACAATCGACTCCCTTAGCGTAACCCTGCTTGTTTCAAGATGCGGGATGTCGATCCACCGATCACATTCTCGCGTCCAGCCGCATCATGTCGCCGGGCCAGTCGAGGATCCGCTCATCAGCGGTGATTAGCTGGTGGCCCTCCAGGGCGGTGGCGACGATAATGCGGTCTGCCGGATCGGGATGAAAATCCACCAAGCCATTCGCGCGAATTCCTATGTCGCCGTCGACGGGAATCTCCATCAAGCCGTCGTCGAGGAGTGTAGCGCGCCAAACGCGGATGTCCGCAAGGATGCGCATCCGGCCCTTCTCATGCAGCATGGCGAGTTCCCAGAACGTGATCGCCGAAACCGCGGCTTCGCCAGTTTGTGCTGCCCGCTCAATGCGGCCTCGGGCCCTTCTGCCCAGTCTGGTGTCGCCAACCCGACTCCAAACGAGAGCATGCGTATCTAGTAAGAGCATTCCTTACCGTCGATAAGCCCCTGCTCCGCTTCCCATTCAACGTCTGTCGGGGAGATGATGTCTCCGGTTATCTCCAATTTGCCCCGGTCCGCGCCGAACCATGTTTTGGGTTTTTGCCGGTAAGCGACCAGCTTCGCCGTGGGACGACCGTTCTTGGTGATGACGATTTCCTCACCATATACCGCCACCTCGTCCATGAGCTTGAGGCACTTTGCCTTGAACTCAGACGCTTTGATTGTCCTGACGCCGTATTGGATCGTGTTATCTGCTGACATATCGCGCTCCTGTGTGGGACGGAGATGACCATAATTATAACATAGTCATGACCATGGTCACATTTGCGTGTGGGGAGTTTCCCGTTCGGCCCCCCCAGAAGCGCGAATATCGGAGGATTTTGCGAGTGCGTGGAGTGGATCGAGGGATGCCGGATAGGCCTCCGATCGGGGTCAGGGAAGAAAGGGGCTGGGTATGGCGGGCCGTCTTCTTGCGGTATCAGCCTTTGACTGACACGGGATGCAGTTTGAGTTCTATTTCTACTGTCCCAAAGGTGGTCGACAGCGAGGGAACATCGCCGCCGTACTGTGCGAGAGTTTTCTGAACGTGCCGGTCGAGGGGTTCGTTATGGCAATCCACCGCCTCTTCCATAGACATAGGCTCTTCGGGTAACGGTTCGCCGTACTCCAACATCACCCCGATGTGACCCGTGACGGCCTCCCGTATGTTTTTCTGAATGTCTTCCCACGTTTTTCCGGTACTAATGCAACCCGGCAAATCAGGCAGATACGCGCAATAGTTGTTGGGCGTTCGTTCGTAGACCACCACATATTCCAACTTCATCGGTTTCTCCTCACGATTCCCGCCTGCCTCAGAATACTCCGCCAAATTTTTGGGTGTAGATCATCGCTCGGATGGCCGGGAATAGTTGCTGTTCCTGTCTTTTCCGGGCGATCGTAGTGGCGGTGGCTGCCGCGTGTTCGCACCAGTTGCCAGCCGTCTTGGTGGACCAGCCGAATCGCATCCCTGACTTTGGCATACCGCGCCCATCCTACAGTCGGATACGACAGGGGTTTGGGGCACAAGCCGGCTGTTTTTTGGCTATGCTCGTGGCGGACGCGGCCCGATTTGGCTGCGACGGGAGTAACTAAATGGCCGAAACGATGGACACCCTGCGGTTGAACACGGATGCGGACGCCTCGCTGGGAACCGCGCGCATGGTCCAATCGAAGCCAGTTGTGGCCGGCGAGTTCGGGACGTGGCAACTCGTCTACACCGTCGGGCCAGCGGGTCTGGCGACTGGCGGCTCCGTGCGGATAGTTACCGATTCCGACACCGATTGGGGATGGCCGCAGGTGGCCGATCCGTCAGGTGCGGAATACATGACGGCAGCATGCCCGTCCGACGCTGAGGTTGCGCTCGTCATACCGGAACACATCACCGTGGTGGCAATCAACACCGGCCGGGCGCTTACGCAAGGCGAAACGGTGTCCTTCACCTACGGCGACCGCTCGGGCGGGGGGCCGGGGTCGCGCTCGCAGACGTTCCTGGAATCCCGCCGTTACTTCTGGTTCGAAGTGGACTCCTCGGGATCGGGTTCATTCGTGTACCTGCCTGACCTGCCGGAATTGTCGGTGATAGGCGGGGATGCCGACAAACTTATCGTGGTGGCGCCGTCTATGGCCGTAGCCGGTGAGGAATTCAGAGTAGGCGTTAAAGCTGAAGACCGGTGGGGGAACCCGGCGGTGGCGCATCGAGGCACGGTCGGCCTGAGTGCAGCCGGGATACGCCTCGGGGAGTCGGAGGCGCAGTTTGGCGAGGACGACGGCGGCGTCGTGTGGATCGACGGGTGCAGCATCACCGAGCCGGGCGAACACAGCGTTGCCGCCAGGGACGACGACGCAGGCCTCGCCGCGGAGAGCAACCCCGTCGTTGCCTCGGAGGGCGACCCGCAGTTCCGTCTGTATTGGGGAGACCCGCACGGCGGGCAGGTGGTGGACCCATACAAGATAGGCGACTTCTTTGCGTATGCACGGGATGTCGCGGGCATCCACTTCGCCGGCTTTCAGCGAAACGACCACGTGATGACCACAGGGGCCTACGAGGTCCAACAACAGGAGGAACGGAGTCACTACGAACCAGGCAAGTTTGTCCCGCTGCCGGGATATGAGTGGTCGGCGACCTCGGACATGGGCGGGCACCACAACATCTATTTCCGCCGCTTCGACCAGGCCCTCAGACGTTGCGGGCACAGGGGCGAGGTGGACCCGTCCGACGTTGATACCGACCTGCCGCACGTCACGGACATGCACGCCGAGTTTCGCCACACCGACGTAGTGGTCACGCCGCACGTGGGAGGGACAGCGGCCGATCTCCGGTTCCACGAGCCGTCAATAGAACCGGCCCTCGAGATTACGTCGACCCACGGGCAGTTCGAATGGTTCCTCCGGGAGTCGCTCGAACGGAAGTACCGGATGGGCTTCGTCGGCGGCAGCGACTGCTACACGGGCCGGCCAGGGGACGATCATCCCGGCCATCAACTGCGCCGATACCAGAAGGCGGGACTGACGGGCCTGTACGCCACGGACCTGAGCCTGGAAGCCGTGCTGGCGGCGATGAAGGCGCGGCGGGTGTACGCGACCTCCGGCGTTCGGATCGTGGCGGCGGTGGCGGCCGACGGCAACCTCATGGGCGCCGAGTACTCGACGAACAGGCCGCCCACGATCACGGTCAAGGTGCTCGGGACCGGACCGCTCGAACGGGTGGAGCTGTTCCGCGGGCTCGACCTCATACACACTGAAGAGTTGGCGAGCGGGTTATCTGCCGACCGCGTACGGGTTACCTGGGAGGGAGCAAGCAGGCGCACGAGCTACTCCGGGGTTGTGTGGGACGGATCGGTGAGTCTGGACGGCGGCAGGATCTCAGCCGTGAAGAAGATACGATTCGACAGCCCGAGGTCGGAGGTGACCGAGTCCGAAGAGACCCGCGTCCGGTGGCATTCGTGGACGTGCGGCTATCGCAGTGGGTTAGTGATGGACGTCGACGGCGATCCGGCTACGGTGGTCACGGCGGCGATGTCTAGCGAGGCGATATCGGGCGCGCGCTACGGCGGCCACGGCGAGAGCGCGCCGCAGCGAATGTCGTTCGCCCCGGCCGAGGGGGTACACATTCGCACCACCCTTGGCGCGCTGGCGGACGGCAGGCGGCAGATAGACCTCGGCGTGCTGGACCGCAAGTTCACGCTGGAGATGGCCCCCGAGCCGGGGCCGGAGCGCGTGGAGTTCGAGTTCACCGACGAGTCGCCGCAGCCGGGTATCAACCCTTACTGGGTGCGGGTAACCCAGTCGGACATGGAGATGGCTTGGACGAGCCCGGTGTTCGTAGACTACGTGGCGCCGTTGTAGTGGATGCCGGCGCCACCCGGACTGGCGCTCATTCGCACCCCGCGATATGCCAGTAGCAAATGTTCCAGACCTACCGCCAGCTCACCAAAAGAAAAGTGAATTAGTTGGAACAGATGGTTTGAAACTCGCAGCCCCTACAGCGCGGCGCGGCCACGCTGCGGCTGTTCGAACACATCGCTTGGGTCGGCAGATTCCAGAACATTGGCTTCCGCGTGCAGGAAACAGGAGGCCGTCCGATTGTCATCCGGCATGTAGAACGGCGGCGACTCCGACCGGCATCTGTCCATCACCGCCGGGCACCGGGAAGCGAACTTGCACCCCATGTTATCGGCCGCAGTCGCATCGGGCGGCTCATCCGACTCGCCGACGCCCCACCTCCTGCGCGGGTCCGGCTGCGGGATGGACGAGACAAGCAGTTGCGTATAGGGGTGCTTCGGCGTTCTGATCACCCGTTCGGTCGAACCGGCTTCCACCACAGAGCCGCGGTAGAGAATCATGATGTTGTCGCAAATCTGATATGCCGTCGTCAGGTCGTGCGTGATGTACAGAACCGAGATGCCGAGGTCGCGGTTCAGCTTCGTCAGACTGTTCAGGATCGTCGCCCTCAGCGACGCGTCAACCATCGACACAGGTTCGTCCGCCACAATCAGGCTGGGCCGCAGGAGCAGCGCGCGGGCAACCATGATGCGTTGTCGCTGGCCGCCGCTGAGTTGGTGGGGATACCGCCCCAGGGTCTCGCCGGGCCTCAGGCCGACAAGCTCAAGGGCCTCTTCGATGAGCCTTACTCTCTCCGGCTCCGAGCTCGCCAGATTGAATTTGCGCACCGGAGTTCGCAACACGTGGTCCACGCGATAGAACGGATTGAACACCTCGAAAGGGTCCTGGAAGATCGGCTGGACCTCGCGCCGGAAACGCTGCCTGTCGGCGGCGGACATGAGAGACACGTCCTCGCCCTTGTAGCTGACCTTTCCGCTCGTCGGCTCAATGAACATCATCAATAACCGCGCCAAAGTGGTCTTGCCACTGCCGCTCTCACCCGCAATGGCCGTTATCGACGGACTCTCCGAAGGAATGGTCATCGACACGTTGTCGAGCGCAAGAGTGGTCTGGGAACGGCGCAGGAATCCGCCGCCGAACACCTTCGTCACCTCCCGCAATTCAACCAGGGCGGTCATGGCCCATCCCCACCAGACATGGCCGCATTCGCCGCAGCGACTTCAATCTCGGCCAGGGAACGGCGCGTCTGTTCCGGCAAACGGTCCAGGCCCGGATACAGATGGCAGGCGACGTGGCGACCCGGCACAGCCTCCAGGTATGCGGGCGTTTCGTCCGGGCACGGATCGAACATATACGGACAACGCGGGTGAAAAGCGCAGCCGGACGGCGGATTCAGCAAGGCCGGAGGCAGGCCGGGAATACCGGCCAGTTCGGCGAACCTGCGTTCCAGGCTCGGCAGACTGTTTATCAGCAACTTTGTGTATGGGTGGAGGGGATTGTCGAATATATCCTCCACCGGGCCCAGATCCACGAGTCTGCCCGCGTACATCACGCCGACATAATCCGCGAACTGCGCCACCAACCCCATGTCGTGTCCAATCAGCACCACGGCTGCGCCCAGGCCGGCCTGCAACCTGCCCAGCGTTTCCATGATTCGCCGCTGCACCACGACGTCCAACGCGCTCGTCGGCTCGTCGGCGACAATTACCCGCGGCTCCAGAGACGTCGCGATCGCCATCGCGACGCGCTGCTTCATTCCGCCGCTCAGTTCATGCGGGAAAAGACCGGCCACCGAAGGTTGCAGCCCCACCGTTTTCAATAGTCCCGAGATCTGCTCGTCAACTTCCTGTTGAGTGATTCGCCGGTGCGCCATGATCCCATCCTGGATCTGGCTGCCGACGCGAAGCACGGGGTTTAGGGAGTTCATCGCTCCCTGGGGTATCAACGCGATTTCGGTCAGCCGCATGCGCCGCACGTCCTGTTCCTCCATCGCCACGACGTCCTGATCGCCGATGTACACGCTTCCCCTTACGATCCGGCCCGGCGGGCGGGTCAACCGCATGAGAGCCGTCGCCACGGTCGTCTTCCCTGAACCGGACTCGCCGACGAGGGCAAGCCGCTCACCCGGTTTGAGTGAAAACGAGACTCCCTCGGCAGCTTTTACACTGCCGTCCGGGGTGTCGTAATAGACCGTCAGGTCTTCCACCCTCAGGACGGGTCGATCCGAATCGCCGGCCGCGTAGTTGGCCGATCCGGCGGCAGGACCTTGATTCACGTTCGCTGCCTCAACCGGGGGTTGGCGACGCGGTCAAGACCGGCGGAGAGCAGAAAAAGGCCTATGAAAATCGTGGCGATTATGGCGATAGGCGGCGCCCACCACCACCAGTCGCCGCGCAGCACGGCAGAGAACTTCTGGGCCCAGTAGATCGTGGTGCCCAACGTGTGTACGTTGTTGGCCCCCAGCCCGAGCGCCTCCAGACCGACCGAGGCAAGAATCGCGGCGCCGACCGCGCCTACGAAACTGGCCGCTATGAAAGGCAGCAAGTTGGGCATTATCTCCCGAAAGACCAGTTCCAGGCCGTGTTCGCCGTTGACCCGGGCTATCTCGATGTAGCCGCGTTCGCGGATAGACAAAACCTGCGAGCGGATAGTGCGCGTAGGAAACATCCAGGCCAACACGGCAACAGTGAAGCCCATCAACTCCACGGTCATCTGGTCCACGTTGGAGGCAATTATCACGAGAATCGCTATCGCAGGCACCGTCATTAACGAGTCCGAAATAACCCGAATGACGGCGTCGGCAATCCCGCCGAAGTATCCCGAAACCAGACCCAGGATCAGGCCGAGTACCACACCGGCTCCGCCTGCGATCAAGCCAATCTTCAGAGTCTGCGGAGTGCCCGCGACCAGGATCGTCATCATGTCCTGTCCCTGCGAGGTTGTCCCCAGCCAGTTCTCGGCGTTTGGCTTTTGCCTTGGGTCCACAGCGCCCACGTACGCCCGCTCTTCGTCGACGAACAGACGGCCGAGATAACTGAACCCCACGACGACGATGATCACCGCCATACCTGCAAGCAGCGACTTGCCAATACGAGGGCTCCGAACAATCCCGCGTACGTACGCAAAGATCGCATTGGTCGCGGAATGGCCGCTCGTCGCAGAATTCGCTGTCGCCATCAGTTTCGACTGTACCTGATACGCGGATCGATCAAGGGATAGAGGAGATCGACCACAAAGAGGGAGAACGCCAGGGCCAGGATCAGCAACAGTACCACCCCTTGAATGACGAAGTAGTCCTTCCCGGCGATAGCGGCGAAGAGCAACTGTCCCAGACCGGGATAGCTAAAGATAATCTCGACCAACACGGCCCCTGACAGGATTAGACCCAGGTTTAGCGCCAGTGAGGTGAACTGCGGCAACATTGCATTCCGCATCCCGTAGAACAAGAAAATGCGTCTTGGTGAAAGTCCCTTGGCCTCGCCAAAAGTGATGTAGTCCTCTCCCAACACGCTCACCGTCATGCCTCGCATACCCAGCGCCCAAAAGCCCAGGCTGCCCAGAACAATCGATGCAGCGGGCAGGATCGAGTGCTTCAAAACGTCCAGTGCCGTTTCCAGGTTCAGCCGCGGGATCAGGATTGGATTGAATCCGCCGCCGGGCGGCAAGAAGGCGAACTGGATCGCGAACAGAAACACTATGACTATCCCCAGCAGATAGTAGGGAATAGCCGACATGAGCATCAGACCCGGTATCAGTGATCTGATAGCAGCCGGGGAACGCGGCCACGCCAACAGGGCGCCGAGTATCGAGCCAACAGCAAATGCCAACAATGTCGACACCAGCAACAGGCCAAGGGTCCACGGCAGAGCCGATCTGATCTTGTTGGAGACCTTGTCGGGGAAGCTGGCAAGTGAAACACCCAGGTCCCCCTTGAGGATGTCTCCCCAGTAGTTGATGTACTGCTTCCATACCGGCTGATCGAGGCCGAACTTGGCCCTGTAGTGCGCCGCTATCGCCTGCACGTCCTGGGCCTGGCTGCCGGAAACCGCAATCTTCGTGGACAGCGCCGACTCAATCGGATCCCCGGGAATGAGTCGCGGAATCATGAAATTGATGCTGACCGCAATGAAAATGATCAGCAGAGCCTGCCCGAAGCGTTTCAGGACATAGTCAACCGGCACAGATTTTCCTCATTTGCGTCCGAGAGCCCCAATCATCGTCAACATACTACCCCTCTGGCAACGAATTCCTTAAGGCATCTTCTGGTATATTTGCGCCGTCCGACGAATGCACTTATTGTCGATGGACCGCCGTTCGGAAACTTCGCCCACCAACACGTTTTTGTCAAGTGTGGCGTCTACACAAATCAGCGGCTTGAGGCTGATCAGAGGCAAGTCAAATGGAGAAAATCCGCAACCTGAGATTGAAGATGATTCTGGCAGCGTTGCTCGCAGGCGCGCTCATGGCCGCAATCGCGTGCAGCGGTGGCGACGCCGATCCAACTGCAACCTCCGCGCCGGCTGCAACCACAGCGCCTGCCGCAACGACTGCGCCGGCTGCGACCACTGCGCCGGACCCCACGGCCACCACTGCCGCCGAGGCCCCTCCGGCCGATTCGGGCGAGGTGAAGGATGTCCCACGGAACCGGACCCTGGTAATCACACCTTGGGGCCTGTCCAACGAGATCCCGAACAGCGACAGCTACAACATCTACCAAGTTGGCGTGGGCCACCAGCGCGAGAGTGGTTCGAAGACGATCTTTGAAGCGCTGATGTATACGAACCTGAATACAGGCGAGATCATCCCCTGGCAGGCCACCTCGTTCGAATACAACGACGACTTTACGTCGATCACGCTAAACCTGCGGGATGGCGTCAAATGGTCTGACGGCGAACAGTTCGACGCCGAAGACGTCAAGTTCACGATCGAGCTTCTCAGGGACAACGCTCCCGAGTTCACGTACTCGACAATCTACGAAGAGTGGGTAAACGACGTCGAAATTGTCGACCCGCTAACTGCGGTCATTAACCTGACCAAGCCGGGACCTCGATGGTTCCAGCAAAACCTCGCCTTGGGCCATGAGAACCACCAGGTGATGCTGCCCGAGCACATCTGGGCCGACAAGGACCCCGCCACCTTCAAGAACCTCGACATAGACAACGGCTGGCCCGTTGGCACCGGCGCCTACAAATTGGTCAGGTCCAGCTCACTGCAGATGGTGTACGACCGCCGCGATAACTGGTGGGGTGTGGAGACAGGATTCAGCGACCCGCCGGCGCCGGAACGGATCATAATCGTCCCGGCAGCCTCCGACGAGTCGATGGCCCAGCTTTACATCTCTGATCAGATCGACAGCGGAAACCCACTCCAGCCCGGCACTTTCGCCGCCGCGAAGGGTCGGAACTCGAACCTGAAGTCCTGGAACGCTGTGGGACCGGTCTGGGGCGCGCCGGACGGTTGCGGCTACAACCTGGTGTTCAATAACCAAAAGGCGCCGTGGGACAATGCCGATCTCCGCATCGCTATCAACTACGCCATCGACCGGACCCAACTTTCGTCGCTCGGGTACGAGAATGCAAACCACCCGATCGTAGCGCCATTCTCGTCCTACGCCGTCCAGAACTACATCCCCGGCAAACTGCAGGCCCTGCTGGACAAATACGACCGCGACAAGCAGGACTTCGCCTTGGTCGAGGAACACATGACGGCCGCCGGGTATGCCAAGGACTCCGGCGGATACTGGGCAAAGGACGGCGAACGATTGACGGTTCCCGTGCGCGGCCCCGTGTTCTTCGCGCCCATTGCGCCGCCGCTGACGCAGCAACTCCGAAACGCAGGGTTCGACGCCATCGAGGTCATCGAGCCGGCGGGCTCCACCGCATGGAACGATGACCTCTCCACCGGACAGTCCGACATGATCTTCCTCGTCCACTGCGGGAGCCTCTCAGAGCCGTACGAGACGCTGAAGGATCTTCACTCCAAGTTCTCAAGGCCGATCGGCGAAAAGTGCCCGAGCATCATCGCCTGCACCCGCTACGAGAACCCCGAGTACGACGAGATCATCGATCAGATGGAGGCGATGATCGGCTCGCCGGATGACCCGGTATACACGGACCTGGCCGAGCGGGCCCTCGACATCTACCTCAGGGAGATGCCGGAGATCATGACACTCGAGGAACTCCACGTAGTGATCTTCAACGAGACCTACTGGACCGGTTGGCCGAGTTCCGCTGACCCCTACGTCGCGCCCTACCCGCCGTGGGAAGCCTGGAACCTGATCGTCCACGAAATCCAGCCCACCCAGTAATCGGTCAACGAATAAACGGCAACGGGGCGCTCGAACGAGCGCCCCGTTCGCGTTCAGGCCGCGTGAGAAGACCCGGCCGGGATGGAAGTCTCAAACCTGAGAGGTTGTCTGGAAACGATCGTAATTGCTGTGAATTAAGACAATGCCACCGTATCGTACTGGCTGGTTTGAAGAGCCTGTTTCAAAAGTCTCCTCTCAAGAATCAGGCCGTACATGGCGCGACGATTTACGACATCAACCCTCCTATCTATACGCAATACGGCCGTAAGTCCCGTCATTCCCGTGAAAAGAGACCTTTGCATAACTACTGGGGTAGGGCGAATATGAGTGGAGTCAGTCCAAAGATGTCAGGAGGGTGTTATGCACCGCGATATGGGTCAACCTTCACTAGCTGAATCGCTGCTTCCGGAGACACTTGGACACAACGAGCGCCTGGAACGGATTGCAGAGGCGTTCGACTGGGACCGGTTCGGCCGGGTGTTGGCAAGAGTCCACTCAGCTCTGGAAGGGAGACCCAGCTACCCTCCGCTGATGATGGTCAAGGTGTTGCTGCTGGAGCAGTGGCACAACCTCTCGGACCCCCAGATGGAAGAGGCGCTCCAGGACCGGATATCCTTCCGGCGCTTCGTGGGGCTGGGTCTTCAGGACGATACGCCCGACTATTCGACGATCAGCCGCTTTCGGGCGACATTGGAAGAGCTTGGGATAAGCGAGACCCTGTTCAAGGAGCTGGAGGCCCAACTGGACGAGCGGGGACTGGTCCTGAAGGAAGGGACGTTGATGGACGCCACATTGGTGAAGGCTCACGTGCGGCGGCCGTCCACGGCGGGCCGCGGCGCCAAGAGTCCGGCCGATCCCGATGCGGACTGGACCAAGACCCACCGTGGGAGGCGGACCCACTTCGGCTACAAGGTGCATCTGGGTGTGGACGCCGGCACGGGGCTGGTGCGGAAGGCGGCGCTGACCCCGGCCAAGGTCTATGAGAGCGAGGTGGCCGATGGTCTTGTTAGCGGTGATGAGCGGGCAGTGTACGGGGACCGCGCCTATGAGTCGAAGAGGCGTCGTCGTTGGCTGAAGTCTCAGGGGATCAATGACCGGATCATGCACCGCTCCCACAAGCATCAACGGGAGTTACCGCACTGGCAGAAGCGTCGCAACGAATTGATATCGCCCCGGCGGGCGTTGGTGGAGAAGGTGTTCGGCACACTCAAGCGCAGCTACGGATACAGCCGCGTCCGCTACCGTAATCTGGGGCGAAACGCCGTAGAGATGTGGTTCAAGCTGATAGCCTACAACCTGAGGAAGGCGGCCAAACTATCCAGTTGCCCGGTCTGAACCCCCAACGGCGAGGGTGATCCTGCCAGGACCGCCCCACCAGAAGCAGGCGTTGAGGTCAGGGCCGCCCCGGAACGGGCCCAGCCAGCGCACTTTCCGCGCCGTAACATACCCACCGGGGGCTACTCAAAGAGTTATTCAAAGGTCTCTGAAGACGGGAATCTAAAGGCGGGGGTCCCCGTAGGATTCGAGTTAGTGAAACACCCTCTTGAAACCAGCCCCTGCCGACGTCGGTCATTGCTTGAAAATAGCCCGGTCCGGCGGCCATCCCCCCGTCTTTCCGGCGCAGGCCGGAATCTAGCAACTGTCTTGAGAGTCAAGCGTTTAGTGCGTGGTCGACCTCCCATTTGGCGCCGTTCTTAACCATGGCGTTGAGGATGGTCAGCAGCTTGCGCATGCACGCCGTGAGAGCCACCTTCCAGGGCTTCCCCGCTTTCAGCAGCCGCTCGTAGAATTCCTTCACCACCGGATTACGTTGGACGGCCACAAGGGTGGACATGTACAAGACAGCGCGTACTTTGGCGCGACCTCCCCAACAGCTGCGCGAGCCTCGGAACTTCCCACTGTCACGGCTTAGCGGCGCCACACCGACGAGCGCCGCAACCGCTCTCCGGTCGAGGGACCCCAGCTCCGGCAGATCGGCCAGCAGGCTGAAGGTGGTCACGGGTCCGACGCCCGGCACGCTCCTCAAAAGCTTCTCCCGCTCCTGCCACAACGGGCTCTCCCGCAGCCGGCGCCCAAGGTCATCGTCAATCTCCTTCAACTGGAGATTGAGGAAAGCGATCACCTCTTCGATGCTCTTCCGCACTGCCGGCAGGGCCTGTCGGCGACGTAATTGCTCGGAGGTACGCATCCGGATGACCTGCCGGCGGCGTGCGACGAGCGCCTGGAGTTCCCGGACCTCGTCAGGCACGGGGGGTCGGACTTCCACGTCGCTGACCTCCCCGAATTTGGCGATAACCGCGGCATCGAGCCGATCGGTCTTCGCCAATATGCCCTGGGAGCGCGCAAAGTCCCGGATATGGCGCGGGTTGACGACAGCAACGGGCACGCCCGCCGTCCAGATCGCCACGCAGAGCTCGGCCTCATACCCGCCCGTGGCCTCCATGACGACAAGCTCCGGCGACAGGCCCCGCAGCTTGCACACGAGACCGTCTACCGAC
This sequence comes from Dehalococcoidia bacterium, assembly GCA_965262065.1. Taxonomy (GTDB): domain Bacteria; phylum Chloroflexota; class Dehalococcoidia; order Lucifugimonadales; family Lucifugimonadaceae. Next base: position 1,199,096 of record OZ253497.1, read on the forward strand.
TTCTCGTCCAGCCCGGCACGCCACGTTTCGCCCGTCGGACGCACTGCGACGTCCGCCCATTCCTTCGAGACATTGATTCCCACAAACATCGGTCTCTCCTTTGGCCCATCCTTGCAGATACGGGCTCGCTGGCCCAGGCAACTGTTCGGGCTCTAGAATTGAAAAGGCGGGGCGACCACGCTGGATTTCGGTCTCCGAGACCAAGGGGTGTACGGTCTGCCCCGCCACCTTCACCAAAATACAAGGGGCGCGGGGCCACGCGAATGCCGGGGTCACATAGCTTCTAGCACGGGCTCGCGGTGCCATCGACAACCGACTTGCGCCGACCACTTTCACCCACCTGTGCGGCCTTCACAAGGCCGTGGTGATCCTGAGCGCAGCCGAAGAATCTAACGCGTGCATGGCGGTGACACCCAATCCCCCAACACGAAACCCTTCGGCTTCGTTCAGGATGACTGGGGGGCCCGCGAGTTAATAGCGGGAGACCGGGACTTCTATGATTCGTCCGGTTCTTCGGCGCCGTCTGCGTCTTCAGGCTGTGCGGCCGCCATTTCCTCGCCCTCGATGTCCGCGACTTCATCTTCTTCCACGACTCTGGGCAGCTGGATCCAGGCGATGTTCTGGTTCAAATCCCCGGCCGGCTCCGCTCCCGCCGGATAGACGAGATCGGCAACGGTGATCGAGGCTTCAAGCGAGTCCAGGACTGAACAGTCGGCCCGAATCTCGTTCGGCACGTCGAACGGACGGGCCAGCACCATGACCTCGTAGACGCCCTGGGTGACGAATCCCGCGCCGCCGCGTGCGCCCTCGGCCTCTTCCTGATTGAACAGGATGACAGGCACCCTGACCTCAATGAGAACGGTTGGGTCGACTCTCATGAAGTCGACGTGCCGAATCGAACCGGTGACCGGGTGTTTGTCTATCTCACGAATCAGGGTGACGGTTTCGTCCTCCCCGTCAATGCTGACGCTGACAGGGGTCGTGTAACCGGCCGACCGCAGCACGGTCATAACCTGGCTCGACGCTGCTTGCAACGACAGCGGCGGGGCAGCCAGGCCGTAAACGTGTATAGGCATAAAGCCTTGCCTGCGCAACGCCCGCGTCTTCTTGCCGGTGGCGGTCCGGGTCTGTGCGGAGAGGACTATCTGATCCATCAATCGAACTCCAGGGGAGTAGCGGGCTGCGGCCACGCGAAAAGCGGGCCGCCCGCGTTGGTTCCAAACTGAAATCGTAGCATAGCCCGGCCGTTCGGCAGGCGGCGTTAGTGAACGCGAAAGTAAGTCGCAGGCCTGCTGATGGTATACTCAGGGCCACTGTCGAACTGGCGGCTAACCTCCGGCCCAAAGGCGCCACCGTGCTTATTCCAATGAAGGTGGACTATGGCGTCAGGACCCTCGTGTTCCTGGCCCTCCGTACGACGAGCCGTTACGTGCCTGCAAGCGAAATCGCCCGCTCTCAGCACATCCCCGAGCCTTACCTGCTGCGCGTGTGTTCCGAGTTGCAGAAGGCAGGCCTGATCGAGTCCCGAAGAGGTCCTTCCGGCGGCCACAAACTGGCCAGGCCGGCAGACGAAATCACGGTGGCGGACGTCGTGACGTCGCTCGACCATTCCCTGGCGCCGACGGACTGCGTCGAGGAGCCGGACGAATGTCGGCTCTCCGGCGCGTGCTCGCAGCGCGAGATGTGGCAGGACGTGGAGAAGATGCTCGTGGACCACCTGACCAACGTGCAGGTCAGCGACCTTGCGAAGAAACAGTCATCCCTCGTCACCGCCCTGAACCTCCTGGTAACCGCCGCCCCGGTCGCAAACTGACCGCTCGATGCTCCTCGTTCGTGGGAACTTCATCTAAATGTGGGAGAGCGCCTGCCGACTCGCGCTGTCCGGCCCGAATGTTGGCCGTCACACTTTTCGTTAAACTTGAACGTGCTCCTGAAGCCAAAGCACGAAAAACCTAGGAATGGGGAACACAATGGCCTTCGATAAGCCTCTGACACCGGGCCAGGTTCAGCGGTACAGCCGCCATCTCATAATGCCCAACGTGGGCAGCGTCGGCCAACGAAAAATGCTCGGCGCAAGGGTCCTTGTGGTCGGCGCGGGCGGCCTGGGCTCGCCGGTCTCGCTCTACCTGTCGCTGGCCGGAATAGGGACCATAGGGATCGTCGACTTCGACACCGTAGACGTATCCAACCTGCAGCGCCAGATTCTGCACCAGGACAAGGATGTCGGAAAGCGAAAGGTGATCTCGGCCCGCGAGACGCTGCACGCCTATAATCCCGACGTCAACGTGGAGATTCACGAAGCGCCGATCAACGCGGAAAACGCGATGGACATCATCCCGAACTACGACGTGATCGTAAACGGCGCCGACAACTTCGCGACGCGGTATCTCGTCAACGACGCCGCCTATCTTGCAGGCAAGCCGTTGGTGGATGGGAGCATCCTCGTATTCGACGGGCAGGCGACCACGTACATCCCGGGCCAGGGTTGCTACCGCTGCCTCTTTCCCGACCCGCCACCGCCCGGCGAGGTGCCCAACTGCGCCGAGGCAGGCGTGATCGGCGCGCTCCCGGGGCTCGTCGGCTCCATACAGGCCATCGAGACCATCAAGATCGTTATGGGCATCGGTGAGACGCTGACAAGCCGGTTGCTGCTTATCGACGCCTTGACCATGGAGTTCCGGGAAGTCAAGGTCAGGCGCGACCCCGGCTGCAAGCTCTGCGGTCTCGACCCCGAGGTCACCGAACTCATCGACTACGAAATATTCTGTGGTGTGGCGCCTCCCACGGCCGAATTGGAGACGGCCGGAGCAGCGGCGCGCTGAGCGGAAACGCAGAAGCGGATCGGGCCCCGGCGAGTCACAAAGCCCGGGGCCTTTTCATGCCCCCGAATTCAACTGGACCCGGACCCCGTCCGGCCTGAAGTCTGCAACAAAATTGACCATCAGAAACACACGCGCCGGCGCCTACAAACGGGACATTATCGACGCCGTTGGCAATACGCCGTTGGTGGAGGTGCCCGGCCTGAGCCCGAACGGGCAGGTTCGGATCTTCGCCAAGCTCGAAGGTCATAACCCCACCGGCTCGGTCAAAGACCGCATCGCCCGTTCGATGGTCCTACACGCCGAGTCGCAGGGCCGGCTCAAACCGGGCGCCACGATCCTCGAACCGACCAGCGGGAACACTGGCATCGGGTTGGCGATGGTCGGCCGCATCAAGGGCTACAACGTCAAAGTGGTCATGCCGGCGAGCGTGGGAGCGGAACGTGTGGGGATCCTCGAAGCGTACGGCGCCGAAATCATCTACTCCGACGCCGACAAGGGGACAAACGAGTCAATACTCGTGGCAGAGCAGATCGCCCTTGAAAACCCCTCGTGGTTCATGCCTTACCAGTACGCCAGCGAAGCCAACCCCATGGCCCACTACGAGACCACGGGCCCGGAGATAGTTCGCGATCTACCTGACGTGGACGTGTTCATTGCCGGTCTGGGCACTGGCGGCACTCTGATGGGCACAGGCAGAGCCCTGCGTGAGCACAACCCTAACGTGCAGATCGTGGCAACCGCGCCGCACCCCGACGACGTGGTCCAGGGGCTACGGTCCATCGAGCACGGGTTCATTCCGCCGATACTGGACCTCGACGAGCTGGACGGCCGGATACTCGTCGAGGCCGAAGAGGCGTTCTACTACACCAAGTGGCTGCTCACAGAAGCAGGCATCTTCGCCGGCGTATCGTCAGGCGCCGTGGCAGCGACGGCCCACAAATTGGCCGGCAAGCTCGACAGCGGCAACATCGTCTGCCTATTCGCAGACGCCGGCTGGAAATACCTCTCGTCGGGGGTCTACACCAAAGACTGGAAAGAAATCCAATCTGAGATCGCCGGCAAAGTCTGGTGGTAACAGCCCGTTCCGGTTGACAGGGTCCGGCCGTATACAGCTTGCAACGACCTGCCGATTATCGGGACCATAAGGCGGGCTTGGAAAGCCTGTTTCAAACGTCTCATCCCGTTCGCGGGAGAGGCTCCACGTCGTTCGTGAATCTAGGGAACCCGACCACACACCCGTCGTCCCCGACCCCCCAAATGTCATTCTGAGCGCAGTCGAAGAATCTACGCCCGTGTGACGGCGACACCCGGATCCCCACCACACACCCGTCATCCCCGACCCCGATCGGGGACCTCCGAGAAAACCGGAACCTAGCAACTGTCTTAATAGTCAAGCGTTTAGGGCGTGACCGGCCTCCCATTTGGCGCCGTTCTTAACCATGGCGTTGAGGATGGTCAGCAGCTTGCGCATGCACGCCGTGAGAGCCACCTTCCAGGGCTTCCCCGCTTTCAGCAGCCGCTCGTAGAATTCCTTCACCACCGGATTACGTTGGACGGCCACAAGGGTGGACATGTACAAGACAGCGCGTACTTTGGCGCGACCTCCCCAACAGCTGCGCGAGCCTCGGAACTTCCCACTGTCACGGCTTAGCGGCGCCACACCGACGAGCGCCGCAACCGCTCTCCGGTCGAGGGACCCCAGCTCCGGCAGATCGGCCAGCAGGCTGAAGGTGGTCACGGGTCCGACGCCCGGCACGCTCTTCAGAAGCTTCTCCTGCCCGCTCCACAGCGGACTCTCCCGCAGGCGAAGTCCCAGGTCATCGTCGACATCCTTCAACTGGCCATTGAGGAAGGTGATCACCTCTTCGATGCTCTTCCGCACTGCCGGCAGGGCCTGTCGGCGACGTAATTGCTCGGAGGTACGCATCCAGATGACCTGCCGGCGGCGTGCGACGAGCGCCTGGAGTTCCCGGACCTCGTCAGGCACGGGGGGTCGGACTTCCACGTCGCTGACCTCCCCGAATTTGGCGATAACCGCGGCATCGAGGCGGTCGGTCTTCGCCAATATGCCCTGGGAGCGGGCAAAGTCCCGGACATGGCGCGGGTTGACTACAGCAACGGGCACGCCCGCCGCGCGGAGTGTCGCGACGAGCGGAACCTCATACCCGCCTGTAGCCTCCACGACGACGAGCTGCGGCGCCAGGTCCTTCAGTCGTAGGACAAGACCGTCTACCGCATCCTGGTCCCGGGTGACTCGCCACGCTTCGCCCGTCGGGCGCACCGCGACGTCCACCCATTCCTTCGAAACATCGATCCCTACAAACATCGGTATCTCCTTTGGCCCATCCTTGCAGATACGGGCTCAGTGGCCCAGGCAACTGTTCGGGCTCTAAGATTAAACAGGCGGGGCGACCACGCTAGGTTTCGGTCTCTAAGACCAAGGGGCGGACGGTCTGCCCCGCCACCTTCACGAAGATACAAGGGGCGTGGATTTGGGAATGGAAAGTATGTCTGGACTTTTCATCATGGTCCCACGCCAGGAGTTATTCAAAGGTCTCTGAAAACGGGAATCTGGAGGCGGGGGTTCCCAGAGGTTTCGAGTTTGTGAAACACCCTCTTGCAACCCACCCTCCCCGCGTATTTCTCTACCCCGACACCAGCCCACCCTACGGGATGCGATCGAATCCTGTGTATTCGCGGATAGGTTCGGGAACCTCGATAGATCCGTCCGGAAGGGCGCCGTTTTCCAGCGCCGCGATAAGCAGGCGCGGCATTCCGAATGCCGAACCGTTCAGCGTGTGCGGGAATCTTGTTCGCGCGCCTCGTTCAGGCCGAAAACGGGTGTTGTTCCGCCTCGTCTGGAAGTCGCCGCACGTCGATATCGAGCTGACCTCCAGCCACTCGCCCGAGCCGGGAGCCCACACCTCGATATCGTATGTTTTCGCCGATTGAAAGCCGAGATCGCCTGCGCAGAGCCCAATGACTCGGTGCGGCAGGCCCAGCCGTTCGCAAAGAGTAGTGGCCTGCTCGACCATCTCTTCCAGTGCACGTTCCGAGTCCTCCGGCTCGACGTACCGGAACATCTCCACCTTCTCGAACTGGTGCACCCGCTTGATTCCCCGTACGTCCCGCCCGGCTGCGGTGTGTTCTTTGCGGAAACACGGCGTCCACGCCACGTACTTCAACGGCAGGACGTGCGGCTCGATGATCTGCCCCTGGTGCAGGCCGTTCAACCCCACCTCGGCCGTCGGCACCAGCCAAAGGTCGGTCTCTTCGTCCCTGTAAAGATTGTCTTCGAACTTGGGCAGATTGCCCGATCCCATCATCGTGTCGGGGCGGACCAGCAACGGAGGTGCAATCTCCGTATACCCGAACTCCTCCGTGAGCGTGTTGAGCAGCCAGTTTGAGAGCGCGCGGTGCAGTCGGGCACCCTTCCCCCTAAGGACATAAAAACGTGCGCCGGAGAGCCGCGCACCGGCCTCCATGTCGATGATCCCGAGCTCTTCGCCAAGATCCCAATGGGGCTTTGACGCAGGGTTTGGCGAAGCATCGCGGCCAACGCTCACAAGAACGTTCTCGGACTCGTCGAGACCGTCGGGAACCGATTCATCGGGCAGGTTGGGGATGGCGAGCAGGATTGCGTTCAGCGATTCCTGAACTGAGCCTAGCTCGGCCTCGATCTCCCTGATACGCCGGCCTGCCAGGCGCATTTCCGATGTCTCTTCATCGGTTGGCGGTCGTCGTTCGCGACCTATCGCCTTGCTGACCTCGTTTCGTTTCGCCCTGATCGACTCCGCTTCGTGAATCAGGTCCCGACGTTGGCTGTCGAGCGCCAGTACCTCATCGAGCGGCGGTTCCTCGCCGCGTCGCTTCAGCCCGGCTCGCACCGATTCGACATCGTTGACTATCTGTTCGAGGCTCAGCATGACAATGATTCTTCCGAATGACTATAGCCTTGCGAATGCCGCATAAGGGAACAAAAAGACGGCCGCCTTTCCACCGTCGCTCCGGCGAAGGCCGGAGTCCAGGGGCCGGGGGCCGGTTTCTTACTCAAGGCCGGACTGAAGGAATTGGGCCATTGCAATTCGTTTTCATAGCAATGACATTGCGGCCCTCGGGATAAGATCTGGCGCTGCTGAAATGACATCTTGGGGCGTGCGATGGCGTGGACTTGGCCTGAAGAGGCCCTAAACAGGTCACAAAAGTCACCCGAATGCATGTAAACGGCCGGTGCTTCAGTGTGATTCGGAAACACGTTAAGTCCTCAGTTGGGGGAAGAGGAGCACTTCACGTATCGAGTCCTCACCCGCGATGAGCATCGCAAGCCGGTCGATCCCCATGCCGAGGCCGCCGGTCGGGGGCATACCGTGCTCTACGGCTACGAGAAAGTCCTCGTCCAGCCTGTCGGCCTCGTCCTCGCCGAAATCGAGGCGAAGACGTTCCTGCTCCTCGAATCGCTCTCGCTGGTCGACGGGGTCGTTCAGTTCGCTGAACGCATTCGCCAGTTCGCTGCCCGTTACGAACGCCTCGAAACGCTCCACTATGCCGTCTGCGCCGGGTTTGCGCTTGGCCAGGGGTGACATCGCCACCGGATAGTCCACCAGGAATGCCGGCTGCACGATGTGGGGCTCCACATTTGTCGAGATAACCTTGTCGAGCAGACGGCCCCACGTCGAACCCTGCTCCACGTGGATCTCGCGTTCACGCATGGCGTTGGCGAGCGAGTCGGCATCGGGGCGCTCGAGGAAATCGATCCCCGTCCTCTTGATGATCTCGGTCCGCAGGTCCAGTCGCGGCCACGGCGGGGTCAGGTCGATATCGGGTCTCTCGCCGTTACTCGACGCAATGACGGCAGATCCGGTGACTTCCATAGCGATGGTCGACACCATCTGCTCGACCATCTCCATCACGTCTCGATAGTCGACAAACGCCTCGTAGCTCTCCAGTGTGGTGAACTCCGGATTGTGGTCGTGGTCTATGCCCTCATTTCGAAACATGCGGCCGATCTCGAACACCTTCTCCATGCCGCCCACGATGAGCCGTTTCAAGTACAACTCGCTCGCGATACGGAGGTAAAGGTCCCGGTTGAGCGCGTTGTGATGCGTCTCGAACGGGCGCGCCATCGCTCCCGCCGCTACCGGTACGAGCATCGGAGTCTCTACTTCGATAAACCCGCGGCCGTGCAGAAAACTCCGCATTTGGGCTACGACCTCGGACCTGAGGCGGGCGTTGCGGACGGCCCGGTCGTTTGCGATCAGGTCGAGGTACCGTTGGCGGTAACGCGCCTCGGTGTCGCGCAGGCCGGCCCACTTGTCGGGTAGCGGTCTCAGCGCCTTGGCCAGCATCGCAACCTCGCGGCCCTCGATGCTCACCTCGCCCCTGCGGGTCCGAAAGACCGGCCCGGCCACGCCGATGAAGTCCCCAAGGTCCAGCAGTTCCATTAGTCCATACATTTCGCCGAGCAAGTCGGCCCGCAGGTGGACCTGGATACGACCGGAGCTGTCCTGCACGTCTATGAACGACGCCTTGCCCATACCGCGGCGCGCCATGATCCTGCCGGCGATCCGGACGTCGCTCGTCCTCGGGTCGTCCGCAGCTTCATCAACCGGGAGCGATTCGAACAGCTGCAGCGACTCGGTCACCGAGTGGGTGCGGTTGTACCGGGCGGGATACGGGTCGATGCCGCGGGAGCGAGCCGTCTGCAGCTTGTCGAGCCGCGCCTGTGTCAGGCGGTGTTCGTCTTGGCTCGGAGCCTCATTTGGATGTTCGGTAATCGGCATGACCAGTCCAGGGATGCGAGAAGCCGTTCTGCCGACCCCTCTTCAACGTATCAACAATTCTAGTCCGCGGCCGCGGCCGCGCAACTGCGTCCGACATGCTTTCTGCGCTACCGCCAGCCTGCGATTTCGTGTAAATCAATCCAAACTCGCTGCGCGTGCATGTTGCGATGAAACGGCATTGATCTGAATAATCCGAATGGTCCTGATGACGCGCCGCTAAGCGGATTTGCCGTCGCCACCGGAGCGGAGAGCCCGCATCGGCGGCGATTGGACGGTCAATTCCCCGTTTGGGGCGATGCCGGAGGGGCAGAATAATGATGCAAGTCAAGCGCGGGGCCCGAGGGGGCCGTCCCGGGCACGAGACGAAAAACCGCCTGCGACCCACCACCGGCCGGGTGTTGGGCGCACTGTTTTCGATGCTCGGCCCCGGCGGAGCCGAAGGCAGGGTCGTAGCGGATCTGTATGCCGGTACGGGCGCGTTTGGTATTGCCGCGCTGCGCAAGGGCGCAGAGCGGGCGTTGTTCATAGAGCGTGATAGACAACTTTGTGGACGCATCGAAGAGGCGTTGAAAAAGGGGGGCTTCTCTGAAAAAGCCACGGTCCGGCAGGGCGATACCATCGCCGTGCTCGGCTGGCTGGAAAGCAAGTTTGATCTCGTGTTTGCCGATCCGCCATACAGGCTCAACCCGTTCGAACCGCTGCTCGGACGACTGTCGAGCCGCGGAATGCTGGAACGGGACGCCGTGGTCTATCTTGAGCACTCGTCTCGCACGGAATTGCCGGACAAGCTGCCGGGAGTCACTATAGTGTCCCGCCGCATATACGGCGATTCGGCCATTAGCGTCTACCGCAACGCCGACAAGCCGGTTGACACGTCGGCACGGGGGTCGCATTGTCCGTAGTCAGGGCGGTCTACCCCGGCACGTTCGACCCAGTCACAATAGGCCACGTCGACATCGTCGAGAGGACGGCGCGGCTGTTTGACGAGGTGATAGTAGCGGTCTACATAGATCCGCCCAAGTCGCTGATGTTTTCGGTTGACGAGCGGGTAGAAATGGTCCGCGCGGCCATCGGTCACGTGCCGAAAACCGACGTACGGCCATTTGGCGGACTGTTAGTCGAGTTGGCGCACCGCGTTCACGCCACCGTCATCGTGCGGGGGTTGCGAATCGGCAGCGATTTCGAGTACGAGCGGGAGATGGCGCTGATGAACCGGCGGTTGCTGCCGGGCGTCGAGACTGCTTGCCTGCTAAGCTCGCTGGAATACCAATTCGTCAGTTCCACAAGGGTGAAGGAAATCGCGGCGTTGGGTGGAGACGTCAGCGAGTTCATTCCGGCCCACGTTGTGGAACCCCTTTATCAACGTCTCAATCTCACTCCCCCATCACACATTTGAACCCGTAAAACCGGTAACGGTCTGGATTCACAAAAACGGAGGCAGAAATGTCAATCGGACAGCATTTGGACAACATCGAGGCGATGGTCACCTCAGGGCGGGTACGCGGCACCGCACGCACGTTGGTGAATATCGAAGCGATCACCGAGGCCCTCAATGAGGCCAGGGGCTCGATGCCCGACTACATCAAAGAGGCGGAGGCCGTCCTCAGGCAAAAGGAAGCCATCCTCAAGCAGGCCGAGTTGGAAGCGCGCCGAATCCGGACCTACGCCGATGAAGAGGCCACCACGATTCGCCAACTCGCCGAAGAGCAGACTAACGCCTCGTTGACCTCGGCCCGGGAACAGTCCCGCAAAATGATCGACCAGGCCGAGGTGATCAGGGTGTCTGAGGAGCAGGCCGAGGAGATTATTCATAAGGCCGAAAAGCGGGCTGCCGCCATCATCGCAAAAGGCGAGGCACGCGTGAACGGAATAATCTCCGCATCGGAGATGGAAGCGGATGAGCGACGCCAGGGCGCCGACAACTACGCCCGGGAAGTCTTGTTCGGACTCGAAGAGCGCGTCGCCGACACGTTGGGCCAGGTGCGGACCGGGATCGACACGCTCGGCAGCCCGTCCTCGAAACCGACCGTAACCTCCTCCATCAACTAACCCGCCGCCCGTAAGACAAATGTCCCTGCCCCCGGCAAGGGGGCAGGGAGCTTCTCCTGTCACTGACCGGGCCCTTCGGCGTCGGGCGGTGTAGTCCGGCTCCCATGCCGACAAGGCGGGCGGGAGTGCGGCCAACTACTCGGGAAAGAGCGTCACGACGGTCGTCATGCGCGTGTAATCGCCTTGACTTCCGTAGACCGACGCCACGCTTCCCAGGTTGGCTGCCAATGACCCGTACACCTCTGCGGCGTCGCCCTCAGCGCTGCTCGACATCTGGGCGAAAACATCGTCCAGCCCCACGTACACCAGCATGCTCCCGCCTTCGGGAAGCGCCTCGACCGCGCGACGATACTCCTCGTCTGAATCGATGCTCGGTAACTCGCCGTTCTGTACTTCAACAACCTGCTTAACGGCCCCGGACGTCGACCCGATCAACACGTGCTCATCGTGCAGCACGTAGGTCGGCCTGTAATCGAGCAACCGGAATGTCCTTGCGTTGCCGTCTGCGCCCATGTCGATCGAGTCGGGGTGGAATCTCATCGATTCGAGAAATCCGTCGAAAGTACCCACAAGGTCGTCTCCCTCGTTGGCGCCGTGCGAAAGCAACGCGAACATCTCTACATGGGTTGATCCAAACATAGAGCCCGCCTGATTGAATTCGTAGTTGGGAACACCTGCGACCACGTTGCCGGAGAGATTGCCGAAGAGGTCATTCTCGAGATCGACTTCAAGCAATTCCGAGATACTAAGCAGTCCGTAATCAAACAGGTCGGCAAGCGTCGGACTATCCCCACCCCCCAATTCGGCGTCGACTTCGGTGCCGAAAAAGTTGCCACCCTTGAATTGCTCGATGTCCTCACGTTCCACGCCCAGGGTGTCGGCGAAATCGTATTCGCTCAGGGCGGCACGCCACTTGTCGAGATCTGGGTCGAACGACACGGCGGCGAAGGCGAGGGTGCCGAGCGGTACCAGCGCTCCTGTGTCCACCAGGACCGGAACGTCGAACCCGTGGTCCCGCCCCGTCGGCATGACGATCTCCACAACGATGCCGTCATTGATCCAGAACGCTGACCCAGCGACCCAACTCGCCTCGCCGAAAAGTCCCGAAATCCCGTCCATCAACTCAATAGGGTTTACGGCGGGGTCCTCAACGTTCAGGTAGGCCGAAACGAAATGACCGTCGGCCATGACGGACGACGCTGCAATGAAATGTGGGTTGTCAATCAGAGAGGTTCCGCCTCCTCCGGACATTCGCGACAGCGCGTCGAGCAGCCCCTGTTCACCGGTAGAGATCACAAGCCAATCGTTCGTCAAGGCAAGCGCGGGCCGGTCGCTGTTGCCGATGGGGACCCATCTATCGACACCGTCAGCGGAACTGAACGCGAAGTCCGATACCTCGGCGCTCAATCCCTGCTCAATGAGTACCGGAATGAACTCAGCGGCGCGGTCGCGGTTGCGCACGCCAATGATTCCAATCACGCTGGCGTCCGTGACCCCCGCAGAGTGCCTGAAGCCAATCCACGGAGACACCTGTTCCAACTCGATTCCCGAATCCTCCGACACCCCGCCACGCAGATCATCGATGAAATCCTTGAGCAATTCGGCGTCGCCAAACCCGTCGCGCAATTTCACCAATTCGCCAATGTTCCCAAACGTCGGCTTGGCGTCTAAAGAGACGTAGGCGTAGGTGTTTTCCGGGTAGAACCCCGCAGAGTGATCGGGCTGAACCGATGTGGCGAGTCCGAAGATCGTGCGAAAGGGAATGTCGACAAACAGTGCAGCCACGGGGGGCGCGACCGTCAAGACAATGACCACGGCAATGAGCGCCGTCAATATCTTGCGTTTCACAGTGGTTACCTTGGCTACAGATCGCGCTGACCCGACCGTCTGCCCCGGCGCGCCGCCGAGCCTGCGCCGGAGACCGCCACCGTGCCATCGGGCATCCATGCCGGTCAGGCCGCAGAGGATTTTACGTCACCGGTGCGCTGCCAACCGGCCCTCAATCAAACCACCCGATCCCCTCACCACCCTTCCGGCGAACACCACCACCCGCCACACTCCCGTCATACCCCAAAATGTCATTCCGAGCGCATATTTCTGTCATTTTGAGCGAAGTCGAAGAATCTAAGCCGTCCATACACAATCCCCGCCTTCCTCAACCTACCCACCACTCACCACATCCCCGTCATCCCTGACGTCCATTCCCCGTCACACCCGGCCCTCCCCAAATGTCATTCTGAGCGAAGCCGTGGAATCTAAGCCGTTCATACACAATCCCCACCTTCGCAAACGGCCCCCGTCCGTCATCCCCAACCCCGATCGGGGCGCGCGTCGGGTTGGTCTACGCCCGGCCCGTCCGTTGTCTACAATCCGATCCTGACCACCCCAATCGGTAGACAGGTGCCTATTTGACCCAGGCAAAACCGGTCTGGCCCGCCCCCTCACTAAAGTCCGGTCCACCACCCTGACCGCCAAACAGGCACTTGAATGTCCGAGCAAAAAAATCGAAGGCCGCTCCTCCTCGTTATGGATGGCGCCGCGATGGTCTTCAAGGCGTGGTTCTCCACTCAGGAACGGGTGTGCACCGCCACGGGCAAGGACACCAGAGGCGCGTACGGCTTCCTGAACGCGTTCCAGATGATCCTGAGCGGCCACCGCCCAACCCACGTGGCGCTCACACTCGACACGGGCGCGCCCACATTTCGCCATGAGCTGTTTCCGCAGTACAAGGCGCACCGACCGCCCCCCGATCCGGAGATTCTCGAACAATTCCCGATGGTCAAGTCCATCATGCGGGCATTCCGGGTGCCGGTGCTCGAACTTGACGGTTTCGAGGCGGACGACCTCATCGGCACGCTTTGCTCACGAGCCGAATACGAGGGCATCGACACGCTCATCGCCACAAACGACTCGGACCAATTCCAGTTGGTTTCCCGGCACGTTAGGCTCCTCATGTACAAATCCACCCCATTCGCCGGTGAATACAGCACCTATGTCTACGACGTGAAAGGTGTGAGGGAACGGTATGGCGGGCTGGGACCCGAATATGTGCCCGACATGAAGGCCCTCGAGGGCGATCGCTCGGACAACATCCCCGGAGTGCCGGGCGTGGGCAAGAAGGCAGCCCACGCGGTCCTATCGAATTTCGGTCGGCTTGAACAGGTCTACGAGCAACTCGACCGCGTCCCGGACATCAAGGGACTACGGGGAGCCAAGAGGGTGCGAAACCTGTTGGAAGAGCACCGGCAGACCGCGTTCGAAGGCAGGAAGCTAACCACCATCGTGCGAGACGTGCCGGTGGAATTCGACTTCAGGGATGCCGAGTTCGGGAACTACGAACCCGACGAGGTGGATGAAGCGCTCGCGGAACTCGAATTCGGGGACATCATCTGGTAAGGGCCGATCGACTAATCTCAAATCCCGCCAGATGACAGAGTGGGCAGTTCTGTGCACGGGAAGTCCTCCCCGCCTTGTTACGGGCCTGCCTGCGTCCAGCCTGCCCTCTGTCTATAATCCGGTCCACCACCCTGATCGCAAAATAGGCACATCAATGTCCGAGCAAAAAAATCGAAAGCCGCTCCTCCTCGTTATGGATGGCCACGCAATGATCTTCAGGGCGTGGTTCTCCATTCCGGAGCGGCTGAGCACCTCAACGGGCAGGGACACCCGAGGCGCGTACGGGTTCCTCACCACGTTCCTCAAGGTCATCCGTGACCACTCCCCGACTCACGTCGCGCTCACACTCGACACGCGCGCCCCCACGTTTCGGGACGAGCTGTTTCCGCTGTACAAAGCCCACCGTCCACCCGTCGACCCGGAGCTCCACGAGCAGATCCCGATGGTCAAGTCGATCATGCAAGCGTTCAAGATTCCGGTGCTTGAGTACGACGGATTCGAGGCGGACGACCTCGTCGGCACGCTCTGCACGCGGGCCGAAAACGAGGGCCTCGAAACTCTCATCGTCACGGGCGACGCTGACCAACTACAGTTGGTGTCGCCGCACGTCAGACTCCTCATGTACTCCGGATTCGGCGACACACGCGTATACGACGTGGAGGCCGTCAAGGAACGGTACGAAGGCCTCGGACCCGAATACGTGCCTGACATGAAGGCGCTCGAAGGCGATCCCTCGGACAACATCCCCGGCGTGCCGGGCGTGGGCAAGAAAGCAGCCCGGGCGGTCTTGTCCAACCTGGGCCGGCTCGAACAGGTCTACGAGCAACTCGACCGCGTCCCGGAAATCAAAGGACTGCGGGGCGCCAAGCGGGTGCGCAACCTGCTGGAAGAACACAGGCAGACGGCGTTCAACGGCAAGGTACTCACCACCATCGTGCGAGACGTACCGGTGGATTTCGATTTCGACGACGCCAGGTTCTGGAACTACGATCGTGACGAGGTGGTCGAAGCGTTACTCGAACTCGAATTCAGGACCATCGCGCGGAACGTTCCGGACCCCAAGACACCTACTTCGCAAAATGACAACGCGCAACTCGGCTTTGGCGACGCATTTGCCGAACCTGAGCAGACAGCCTCCGCACAGGAGGCTGCGGCAGACGCGGACTACCGCACCGTGACCATTCCGGAACAACTCCAGGAAATGGTCGCGGAACTCTCGACCCCCACAGGGTTCGCGTTCGACACGGAAACGACCGGAACGGACCCGATGAAAAGCGAACTCGTCGGGCTGTCTTTCTCGAACCAAACTGGCATGGCATGGTACGTGCCGGTCGGCCACAACGAGGGTGAACAGATCGACCTCTCCCAGGCCCTCGCCGTGCTGCGGCCCCTGTTCGAAGACGAGACCGTGCCCAAAACGGCCCACAACGCAAACTACGACCTGATGGTCCTCGAAGAGGTCGGCATCCGGGCAAGGGGCGTCGACTTCGACACGATGATCGCGGCCGCGCTCACCGGCCGCAGGGCGATCGGCCTTAAACAGTTGGCTCTCGACTTCTTCCGCGTCGAGATGACACCGATCACCGACCTGATCGGCACTGGCCGCAAACAGATCACCATGGCGGGGACGGCGGTGGAGCAAGCAGCGGACTACGCAGCGGCCGATGCCGACATGACATGGAGGCTGAAGGAGCATCTCACGCCGCATATCGAATCGGAAAACCAACAGGCGCTGATGAACGAGATCGAGATGCCGCTACTGCCGGTAATCGTCCGCATGCAGCGCAACGGCATCCTGGTCGATCGCTCAGCGCTGGCTGAGATGTCGGAGGAACTGGGCGGCGAACTCGTCTCGATCGAAAACCACGCCCGGAACGAAGTGATGGCGGGGCGAGAGTTCAACCTCAAGTCCAACCAGCAACTCGCAGCCATCCTGATAGACGAGCTGGGCGCCCCCAAGACCCGCAGAACAAAAACGGGCTACTCGATGGACGCCAACGCCCTCGAGGGAATGCTGCAAAAGGAGGACCTCGACCTTCGCGCATACGAACTCGTCCGCGATGTCCTGCGGTTCAGAGAGTTGTCGAAACTCAAGTCCACCTACGTCGACGCTCTCCCGCTGATGATCAACCCTCGAACCGGGCGCGTGCACACCTCGTTCAACCAGGTCGGCTCGGCCACGGGCCGGCTTTCAAGCGCCGACCCGAACGTGCAGAACATACCCGTCCGCACGGAGCTCGGCCGGCGCGTCCGCTCGGCGTTCGTGGCGGACCGCGCGAATGGCTGGACGCTCCTGGCGGCCGACTATTCGCAGATCGAACTGCGCATCCTTGCTCACATGTCACGCGAGCCAAGCCTGTTGGCGGCATTCGGGGCGGGCGAGGATATCCACGACGCAACGGCGCGGGCCATGTATGACACGGACGAGGTGACGTCGGAGCAGCGCCGTATCGCCAAAATCCTGAATTTCGGCGTCATCTACGGCCTCGGCGCGCACGGAGTGGCGATGCAGACCGATCTGACCCGTACTCAGGGGCAGGAGTTCATCGAGCTCTACTTCGGCAAGTACCCGGGAATCAGAGAGTACGTCGATTCGATGAAAGAAGACGCGCGACGCAAGGGCTACGCAGAGACCCTTTCCGGCAGGCGGCGCAAGCTGCCGGACATCAGTTCGCGCACTCGCTTCCACCGCGCCGCAGCCGAGCGCATGGCGGTCAACATGCCGATTCAGGGCACCGCCGCCGACATCGCCAAGATCGCCATGATCAACATCGACAAGGACATGGCGGACCGCCGCCTCCGGTCCCGCATGTGCATCCAGGTACACGACGAATTGATCTTCGAAGTCGCCCCCGGCGAAATGGACGAGTTGACCGGCCTCGTCACAACCCTCATGCCCTCCGCCATGGACCTTTCCGTCCCCCTGAACGTCGAGGTCAAGTCCGGCGACGCCTGGGGCCACATGGAGTAGACCCGTTCACACAAGAGTGTGCGTATCCCCACCCCCTTCGGCTGTCATTCCTCTGAAAATAGGCACTGTCCCCGTGTCGTGTCGTAGTGGCGGGTTTGAAGAACCTGTTTCAAAAGTCTGGTCTCAGGAGTCGGGCCGTACACGGCGCGACGATTTGCGATGTCATTCTTCCCATCAACACGTAATACGGCGCCAAATCCCGTCATTCCCGTGAAAACGGGAATCTGGAGGCACTGGCCCCCATAGGTTTCGAGTTTATGAAACAGGCTCTTCAAGAGCTTGTTTCAAAAGTCTCGTCTCAGGAGTCGGGCCGTACACGGCGCGACGATTTGCGATGTCATTCTTCCCATCAACACGTAATACGGCGCCAATTCCCGTCATTCCCGTGAAAACGGGAATCTGGAGGCACTGGCCCCCATAGGTTTCGATTTTATGAAACAGGCTCTTCAAACCCGCCAGGACCCCCTTGGCCGTGCGACGACGCCCAATTTTCTTCACCTCGTGCGGCCTTCGCATAAGGGGATGAAAAGGTGGCCGCCTAACCATCGTCGCTCTGGCGCAAGCCGGTGCCCACCCTAACCATCGTCTCTCCGGCGCGCAGGCCGGTACCCAGCCTAACCATCGTCTCTTCGGCAAAGGCCGGGGTCCAGCCTAACCATCGTCTCTCCGGCGAAGGCCGGAGCCCAGGGGTGGGGACCGGTTCCTCTCTCAAGTCTGGAATGACGGAATGGAGCCATCGCACCCCATTTTCACGGTAACGACATTTGGGCGCTCACGATAACATCCGGTCTGCTGACATGACATCTTGGACCGCTCGACAGGGTGAATTTAGTGTGAACAGGCCGTAATCGCAACGGACGGGTCCACTCCACCGACGCGAGATTCCGCTCCCGACACCCCCACCGCACCCCGATGCCCGAATTACCTGAGGTCGAGTCTCTCCGGCGCTACCTGGTGGCGGGACGAGTCCCCGGCCGCGTCATCACCTCCGTCTCCGCGGACTGGCCCGGCGTGGAAAACACCGTCGACGGCGCAGCCGGACTATCCACCTTGCCTGGCCGGCGCATCATGTCGGCAAGACGCCATGGCAAACAACTGTTCCTGCCATTGGACCGCGGCGTCCTCGGCCTACACATGGGCATGACCGGCCGGCTCGTCATACTGGATCCGGACGACGAGCCGATGCGGTACACGCGTTACACCTTCACGCTCGATGACGGGCGGCGCATCGAACTCGACGACATGCGCCGTTGGGCAGGCGCCGTTCTCGCGGATTCCGAGGACGAACTAACCGGCCGGCTCGGTCCCGACGCCATCGATCCCGCGTTCACGAGCGAGATATTCGTGGAGCGGACCGCAGGCCGGAGGTCCGCCATCAAGCCGTTGCTCCTCGACCAGTCGATACTGGCAGGCGTCGGCAACATATACGCCGATGAGGCATTGCACCGGTCCGGCATATCGCCCGCCCGCCGCGTGAACAGGATCTCGCGCTCCCGGCTGGCACGCCTTCACGGGGATCTGTTTACCGTCCTCAATGAGGCCATCGGCTTCATCACCGCCAACCCCGACGAGCGCGGCGCCCCGTACGTCGTCGACGCCTATGACGGGCGTATGCGTCTCTCCCGCAAGCGCGGCGCGCCCTGCCCGCGTTGCTCCAAACCAATCAGCTCGCGCAAACTCGGAGGCCGCACCGCATACTACTGCCCCCGCTGCCAACACTGAACAGCCGCCCAAATTTATGGTGAACCGACCACCCGGTCGTCCTCAATGAGGCAATCGGCTTCATCACCGCCAATCCCGACGAGCACGGCGCGCCATACGTCGTCGACGCCTATGACGGGCGTATGCGTCTCTCCCGCAAGCGCGGCGCGCCCTGCCCGCGTTGCTCCAAACCAATCAGCTCGCGCAAACTCGGAGGCCGCACCGCATACTACTGCCCCCGCTGCCAACACTAAACAGCTGTCCGGATTGATGATGAACCCACCAGCCCCGCCGTCGTAGTGGCGGGTTTCAAGAGCCTGTTTCAAAAGTCTCCTCTCAAGAATTAGGCCGCACATGGCGCGACGAATTACGACATCAACCCTCCTATCACTACGTAATACGGCCCCAAATCCCGTCATTCCCGTGAAAACGGGAATCTAGAGGCGGGGGTCTCCGTAGGATTCGAGTTAGTGAAACACCCTCTTCAAACCCGCCTTCGGCCCCACCAGTTGGCAGGGTTCGCAGCATCTTCAGACCATTTCCTGGGACTCTGCGTGATATGTGTGCGCGCTCGGCCCAATCAGCCATCCCCCGCGGCTTGTAAAATTCATCGGGATCATCGGCCCTAAAGTCCTTTTGAGGCAATCCGAAGGAACGACACATGCAGAGCGACGCGACCACGATTGACGACTATCTGGCAGAACTCGAACCCGACCGAAAAGCGTCGGTCGCAGCCGTTCGGGAGGTGATCATCGAGAACCTGCCCGACGGCTACGAGGAGGTCATGCAGTACGGCATGATCTCGTACATCGTGCCGACCTCCATACTGGCCGAAACCTACAACGGCCAGCCGCTCATGTACGCCGCCCTCGCCTCTCAAAAGCGGTACATGTCGCTGTACCTGACCAACGTCTACGGCGACGAAGGCTCTGCCGAGTGGTTCAGGCAGCGCTACGCCGCGTCGGGCAAGAAGCTGAACATGGGCAAGTCGTGCGTGCGCTTCAGAAAGCTCGAAGACCTGCCCCTCGATGTCGTCGGCGAGGCGATTGCGCTGACACCCATGGACGAATTCCTCGAAATCTACCGCGCATCGAGGTCCGGCCGTCGCAAGTAGCCCGGGGAACGCTATCGACCGAACAAACCCGGTCGACCCGGCGCTCTCGTATTCCGCCGCGCATGGAGGCCGCTTCGGCACCCTACTTTCAACCTCCGGGGATCGTGAAGACTAGGAACCCGGCGGTGGCACCACGAAAACGGGGGGCTAAGAACGCGGTTGTGGATCGCAGCGATGGCGGCGCAGGCCAATGCCAGCGGCACAGCGACGGCGACCTCGGACGACTAAACTTGAAAACAGGCGTGGAGGGGTGGCAGAGCGGTTGAATGCGCCGGTCTTGAAAACCGGTATGCCGGCAACGGCATCGCGGGTTCGAATCCCGCCCCCTCCGCCAAAAATCATCCCGGGCATGCCCCGTACTGTCTCTCAAGACCTCTTAATTTAACTTGAGAATCGCCGATGTCAGACATGACGCTGACAAAGGTTCTCCGATCAACCGGCTTGGCGGAACGTGCGACCGTTCACGGTTTCCGCAGCAGCTTCAAGAACTGGGCATTGGAGCATACGGACACCCCTTGGGCTGTATCAGAGGCGGCGCTCGCCCATGTCCTGGACAATTCGACCGAACAGGCTTACGCCCGTTCCGATCTGTTTGAACGTCGCCGCACATTGATGCAACAGTGGGCGGACTACCTGACCGGCTGAACTGAAAGGAGGTCAGTACAGCGAAAATCGATCGCTGGCTCCGGTCACCAAGTCCACATCTAGGCGTCTTTGGGCGGTTACGTGAACTTCCCGAGGTAGTCTCTGAGAGTGCTGGCGCCGAAAACTGTCTTCTTGGTCGTCTGGCGTAAATACGTCGTAACGTCTTATCCTCGCACGCCCCGGCGGTCGGACTACTTAACCGGACGTCTGTACATCAAAGACTTGCACTCTGTGACGGGTGCTGTCCACCACGTAAAGATGGTCGTCATCCAATATCACGGACGACGGCCCCCAGAAGTATTTCTCGATGTGGGATGACTCTTCGTGGGGGTCTCCTTCAAAAGGGCCCGGGGGGAGATCGAGATTCGCTCGTGCTCTTGCGGCGGCTTCCTCAACGTTGGTGTCGAGCCATTCCTGTGCCCACTTCGAGACCGTCGCCTGGCCTCTCACTGACTGCACGAATCCGCCCTCAGGATCCAATACCTGCACGCGATGGTTCCCCCAGTCGGCCACGTAGATGTATCCGTCTTCATCGACGCAAACACTCGCCGGCCGGTGGAACTCGCCTTCACCCCGGCCCGGGCTCCCGTAGGCCGCGACGAACTCTCCATCAGGCGTGAGCTTTTGCACGCGGTCGTTGCCCCAATCGGCGACGAGGATGTGGCCATCCTGACAGGCAAAGATCCCCCACGGCAGGTTGAACTGCCCCCCAGCGGAACCGGCGTCGCCAAATTTGCCAAGGAACTCTCCGTCAGTCGTGAACCGCTGGATGCGGTTGTTGCGGTGATCCACCACGAGGAGTTCACCGGCTGAGTTGAACGCCAGCCCGCTGGGACCGTCCAGTTGCCCGTCTCCGGCTCCGGCACACCCCCAACTCTGGATGAATTCGCCGCCGGTCGACATAACGGTAATCCGGTTAATGTAATCGTCACTGATGAAAACCCGTTGTTCTCTGTCAATGGCTATCGACAAAGGGCAAATGAACTGACCGTCTCCTTGCCCGTGTGAACCAAACGTTCCAAAGTATTCCTCGTCGAAGTTCATCACCGTGACACGAATGCCTCGAACAGAATCCAACCCACGGCTGAGCACATACAGGCGACCGTCGTCTCCGGTCACACTTTCCGTGGGGTAGTAAAAGCCGCGGCCAAGCATCGCCGTGACGCCAATCGTGCGGTTATATGCGAGCCGCCCGGTCTGAACTTTCGAATCTGCCAGTGTCATATGTCAGTCACCCGGTTCCTATGCAGTTCGACGCCTTTTTCCGACCCTTCCAACACCACTGGCATCGATTCACGCCCGTTGGAACTCCGGTCTCGAATTTCGTCATGCCCATGTGATTGAAGAAATACTGGCGCATCAGGTGGGTCATTGGCTGCAATTCTCCGGTGCTCATCGTCGGCCAACAATCTTGTACGGGAGAGTTTCTCGGATGAGCGGCATCATACCAGCAGAAGTATCTGGCTAGAAATCCTTACTGCGGACGAAGAGGTCTAACCGGCAGAAATCACAGTGTGCATAACGACGGCAGGGGATGAGCCGCAGCGCATTCGCCCCCGTTCACCCCCGTTAAACTGTTTGCCGTAAGGAAACCCGGCGCCCCCATCCCCCACCGTCACTCAACGTGCCAGGGCAACTTCTCACCCACTACTTCCTGACCGACGGCATACGGATCACGCCCCAATGTCATTTCGAGCGAAGCCGAGAAATCTAAGCTGGCGGGTAGCAGTCCCGGCGCGCACTGTTCCTCTGCGCTCGCTCCCCAATGTCATTCTTGAGCGCAGCGAAGAATCTCCCGCGTGTTCGACCCAGACCCCCATTCGTCTCTCCGGACTTGACCCGGAACCCAGTGGCGCGGGGCACCCACAAACTCGTCATCCCCGACCCCGATCGGGGATCTCCGCGACATACCCCAATCCGTCAACGAATTACCTAACACCTTCAATTCTTAGCTCCCCAATATCATTCTGAGCGCCCACAATGTCAATCTTGAGCGCAGCGAAGAACCTCCCGCCCAGCCAACACCAACGTCTGCCCCCGTTCACCCCCGTTAAACTGTTTGCCGTAAGGAAACCCGGCGCCCCCATCCCCCGCCGTAACTCAACGTGCAAGGTCAACTTTTCACCCACTACTTCCTGACCGACGGCATGAATCCCAGCTGAATCGCTGATCCTGGGGCGCGACGATGTCGATTACTTACCAGGACACTACTCACGGAATTGGTCCGAACGATCTTCAGGGCTTTTTGTAGGGTGGCTCAATCGGCCGTCTCCAGAGGATCATATGAAGATCCTCGAGGGGAGTGATCTCGTCGTTCTGGCACTCTCGAAGAACTGCAGAGTGGTCGGGTTCATCACTGCAATCACTGACGGTGTTTCCTGTGCCCACATCCCGTATCTCGAGGTGGTGCCTCACTGGCAGCGTAAGGGCATCGGGACCGAACTGATGAGACGTATGATGGCAAAACTGAATGCGATGTACGCAGTCGATCTGATCTGCGACGAAGACGTTCAGGGATTCTACGAGAGGCTTGGGTTCAAGGCGGGCCGGGCCATGATAATCAGGAAAAACCCGATTCAAGCGAGATAACCCCATGACGAACTGGGAGACGTGCCACGCGGTAGAACGCCATCCGGACAAGCTCAGCGGCGCCTGGGTCTTTGCCGGAACCAGGGTGCCCATATACGCCCTTTTCGAGAATCTCGGCAGCGGGGCCACCATGGAGCAGTTTCTGGACTGGTTCCAGGGCGTGGAGGAATGGAAAGTCAGAGCCGTCCTTGAGCACGAAGCGAAGGGCCTCAGAATTCCTACACGATCTTGAAAATCTTGTTCGACCAGGGTACGCCCGTGCCTCTCCGGCAGCATCTCGCTGGGCACTTGGTGGATACAGCCTCGGAGCTAAGCTGGTCCGGGCTCAGTAACGGAGACTTGGTCGAGAATGCCGTGCAGGAGGGCTACGAAATCCTGATAACGACTGATCAGAATATGCGGTACCAGCAGAACCTGACCGGCAGACGGCTGGCCGTCGTAGTCCTGCTTTCCACCGCATGGCCCAACATCCAACTAAGGATAGAAGAGGTTCGTACGGTCCTTGATGAGACGCGCCCCGGGGAATTTAGAGAAGTCCCGATCTGACGATGGAAGAGCGATGGCGCGTCCACTACCCCAGCCACCTCCAACGTCTCCTCCCAGTCACGCCCGTTAAACTGTTTGCCGTAAGGAAACGCGGCGGCTAAATCTCCCGCCGCGACTCAACGTGCCAGGGCAACTTTTCACCCACTACTTCCTGACCGACGGCATACGGACCACGCCCAAATGGAAGGCTTCCGTTGCCGACGCTCAGGAATTCGCAGCGTTCCGGAAGGGCATCTCCGGACTATTCGACTCGTTCGCGGGCTACAGCGCTCCCAACGAAGCGGTAACTGAGCAGGAGTTGATCCGCCCGGTCCTGGAGCTCCTCGGCTGGACCGCATACCTGCCCCAGCAAGGATCAGCCCGCAACGAGGACATCCCCGATCATCTACTGTTCGAAGACGAATGGGCCAAGGCACGCGCGGCGAGCCGCAATAGGCCACAAGACAGATATCAGGACGCTCTACTAATTGAAGAGAGCAAACGTTACGGACTCTCTCTCGACTCCCGGGACAAAGACGACAAGATCCAGGCTAGTTCGCCGCATGGACAGATCCTGAGATACCTGAGGACAGCTGAAAACACGGCCGACGACCCCATTAGGTGGGGCATCCTGACAAATGGAGCGCTGTGGCGGCTCTACGACAACCGCGCCAGGCCCCGTGCCAGCGGCTTCTTCGAAGTAGAAGTTCCGGCGATTCTGGACGATGATCATCAGGACGAGCTCCGGACATTCTTCCTGCTGTTTCGCCGCCAGGCGTTCACCCTCGATGAGGGCGCAACCACAACCTTCGTCGAAACAGCCCTCGCAGAGGGACGCCGTTACGAGGAACAGGTCGCGCAGGACCTGTCGGGCGTCGTATTTGAGGATGTCTTTCCGATACTCGTGACGGCGCTGGCTGAGAAGTCGGGAGCGCCGCTCACCGAGGTGCGTGACGCCTCACTGATCTTCCTGTACCGCCTGCTCTTCGTGCTCTATGCCGAGGACCGGGGCCTGCTGCCGGTAAACGACGCTCGGTATGCCGACTACGGCTTGCGAAAAAGCGTGCGGGACGACATCGCCCGGAAAACCGCTGCGCACGGCATTTTTTCTGAGGTAGCCACCACCTATTACGACCACCTGGCCACCCTGTTTAACCAGATCGGCCAGGGCGATCGGTCCATTGGCTTGCCACCCTATAACGGAAGACTGTTCTCCTCGGTGGCCGCCCCGCTGCTCGAAACCTCAAAGCTGGCCGATTCGGTCGTGGCCCCGATCGTCCACGGCCTCAGCCACACCCGGGGATCGCTCTCCAATGGACCGGGGACCGGGCATGCTGAAGGCAATCCGCGGTTCGTTAACTACCGCGACATGTCCGTACAGCAGCTTGGCTCGATATACGAGCGGCTGATGGAGCAGGAACCGACTCGCGAGAGCGGCGGCAAGATCGCCGTCCGCCCCAACCCCTATGCCCGCAAGGACAGCGGCAGCTTCTACACACCGCAGGAGCTCGTCGACCTGATCATCGACCAAACCCTGGAACCCCTTGCGGAAGAACGCCTGAAGAAATTTGAGGACAGGGCGAGGGAGCTCAAGAGCGACCGCCGTCCAAAGACGCAACGACGCCGTGACCTGGAACAACTCGACCCGGCAGAAGCGGTCCTCGACCTGAAAGTACTCGACCCTGCGATGGGCAGCGGCCACTTCCTCGTCAGCGCTGTCGATTTCCTGTCCGACTACATTTCCGATCTGCTTGAGTACGTACCGGAAGTGCCCGACTGGTTGGGCGGGGATTATGCATCTCCGCTGGTCAAGCGGATCACGGCGATCCGGGAAGACATCGTAAAACGAGCGACGGAATCGAACTGGGTGATGGACGAGTCGCTGCTCACGGACCAGGCCATCATCCGGCGCATGGTGCTCAAGCGGTGCATATACGGCGTGGACAAAAACCCTCTGACCGTCGAACTGGCCAAGGTGTCGCTCTGGCTGCACAGCTTCACCGTCGGCGCGCCGCTCTCGTTTCTCGACCACCACCTGCGCACCGGAGATTCGCTTGTTGGCATCCGGATCGCGGAGGCCCGCGAGTATCTCCGCCAGTGGGGTGGACTGTTTGCCAGTAGCGCTATCGCCGCCGCAGAGACCTCCGCGAAATCCATGCAGCGCATCGAACAGAAGTCCGACGCGGATGTCGCAGAGGTACGTGAATCGGCTGCCTTGTTCCGCGATGTCGAGGAGACCACCGCGGAATTGCGCGGCCTGCTCGATTTCGTTTGCGGCCTGCGCTGGCGGACCGCTGGAATGAAATCGAAACAGCGCAAAGCGTTCGAAGCCCCTTTGGTTGAGACGTTGGGCCTGGATCCCGACAGTACGTTAAATCTGCTGGCCAAGGGACCAGAAGTCGCACCGGCTGATTCGCCCGGCGCCCGGCGCTCAGCGCGACGTGCGTTTACGGCGATGTGGAACGAGTCGAGGTCGATAGCTGACCGTGAGGTTGTGCTGCACTGGGAGGCCGCATTCCCCGGCGTGTGGCACGGATGGCAGGATGACCGTCCGAAAGGTGGGTTTGACGCCGTCATCGGCAACCCACCGTGGGACCGCATAAAACTGCAAGAGGTCGAGTGGTTCGCCACCCGTGAGCCCGAGTTGGCGCGATCCCCTACTGCAGCAGCCCGCAGATCCTCAATTCAGCGGCTGCGCAAGCAGGGCGCGCCGCTTGCCGCCGAGTTCGACGCCGCCAAGGCACGGGCTGACGATCTGGGGCGGTTGATTCGTGAGTCCGGCCACTACCCCTTGCTCGGTGGCGGCGACATTAACCTATACTCGCTATTCGTCGAGCGGGCGATGAGCCTCGTCAAGCCGGACGGATTTGTGGGCCTGCTAACCCCGTCGGGCATCTACGCCGACTACACAGCCGCAAAGTTCTTCAAGTCCGTATCGACAACCGGACGCCTGGCCAGCCTGTTCGACTTCGAAAACCGTCGCCCCGGAACGGAATTACCGCCCTTCTTCCCCGATGTAGACTCGAGGTTCAAGTTCTGCGCGATAACGTTTGGCGGCGAGGAACGAAAGTTCGACGCCGCAGAATGCGCCTTTTTCCTGCACGACACCGAAACCATCATGGACCCTGACCGTTCCTTCCAGCTCACCCTTGACGATTTTGCCAAGGTGAACCCCAACACCGGCACCGCGCCCGTAGTGCGCACGCGCCGCTCCGTCGAGATTATCCGGCGCCTCTACGAGCGACACCCGGTGCTGGTCGATCGGTCCTACGGTTACGAACGCCGCGAGTGGCCAGTGCGATACCTCACCATGTTCCACATGACGAACCATTCCCACTTGTTCCGTACTGCGGCACAGCTAGAGTCGAATGGCTTCTATCCGGCAGACGGCAATCACTGGCAACTGGGAGACGAACTGTATCTGCCGCTCTACCAGGGTCGAATGATCAATCAGTTCGACCATCGGGCCGCCTCGGTTCGGGTCAACCCTGAAAACACGCACAATCCGTACCTGAGCGAGGAGCTAAGCGAAGCGCAGCACGCCGACCCCACCTATCTTCCCCAGCCCCAGTACTGGGTATCGAACCAACATGTTGAGAAGGGATTTCCCAAGAAGCGCGGCTACGCATTGGGGTTTCGCGACATAGCCAGACCGACGGACGTCAGAACCGTTATCGCCTCAGTTGTTCCTTGGGCGGCGTACGGCAATGCGCTGCCTTTGTTGATGCCTGAATATGACGGTACCGTCGCCTACACGGCGGACGCGTGGCTGCTGGTAGCCTGTTTCAACTCTTTCGCATTCGACTACGTCGCTCGAAAAAAAGTTCAAGGAACCCACCTCAATTGGTTCATCGTCGAGCAGCTGCCGGTCATCGCAAGGATTGGCTATGACCAGTTTTTCGGCGAGAAGACGGCTAGGGAAATCATCCGCGACCACATGTTGCAACTTACCTACACGGCCACCGATATGTTGCCGTTTGCCACCGCCCTCGGTTACACCGGGTCGCCGTTCGTGTGGGACGCTGAAGAGCATCGTCACCTGCGCGCCCGTCTCGACGCGCTGTACTTCCACCTGTACGAGTTGTCGAAAGACGATGCGGGCTACATACTCGACGCGTTTCCGATAGTCCGGCGGCAAGACGAGATGGAATTCGGCAAATACCGCACCAAAGAGCTCATCCTCCACTACATGAGCGCCCTGGCCGCCGGAGACACCAAGACGGTGATATCGGCGTGACGGGATGGCGCGGGGTGAATAGCCCAACCGCCTGATACTCACCCGCAGCCCCAAATTTTCACCCAATTTCTGAAAACACCCCGGCCAGACGGCCATCCCCCCTCACCCTCTGTCATTCTTGAGCGAAGCGAAGAATCCCCGCTCGTCACGCGCCTACGCCGGACCAGCCGCCCGCGAGATCGAGCCATCCCCCCTTCGTCCCCTCTGTCATTCTTGAGCGAAGCGAAGAACCTACCGCGCGTCACGCGCCAACACCGGACCGGAGGCCCTCCCACCGTAGCGTCCCTCTGTCTTTCCACCACAGCGCCCCTCTGTCATTTCGAGCGAAGCCGAGAAATCTAAGCCTGCGGTTGGCATCCGCGGCGCGCACGGCTCCTCTGCGCCCACACTTCACCCCCGCATCCCTGTCATTCTTGAGCGAAGCGAAGAACCTCCGCGCGTCACGCGCCAACGCCCGACCGGATGCCCTCCCACCATACCGCCCAATGTCATTCCACCACAGCGCCCCTCTGTCATTTCGAGCGAAGCCGAGAAATCTAAGCCTGCGGTTGGCAGTCGCGGCGCGCACGGCTCCTCTGCGCCCACACTTCACTCCCGCATCCCTGTCATTCTTGAGCGAAGCGAAGAACCTCCCGCGCGTCTTCCGCCACTCCCCCATTGACCCCAACCGCCCACACCCGTTACCGTAGAACATATGTTCGCCACGGAACAACAAACCGAAGAAAACCCCAAGCCCCTCGCCGACATCGTCCGCGAGGAGACCGACGACGGCCGGCACATAGTCCGCTTCCTCATCGACATCATGCAGGGCAAGATCGATGACTCCAAGCCCTGCCACCGCCTCGACGCCGCCCGCCAACTCCTCAACCTCGGCTTCAATGGCGCACGAAGCGTCATACAGTCCGCCTCCCAGTCGGCCAGCGTCCGCGCGCCTTCATCCACCCCCAGCAAATCCCGCTTCGACCAAGGCATCGCAAACATCATCAAGCTGGAAACCTCCGACGGCAGAGATGCCGTACGCTTCCTCGTCGACGTCATGCAGGGCAACCTGGACGACTTCAAACCTCACCACCGCATCGCAGCCGCAAAAGAACTGCTCCGACGGGGATTCGACAACTCCCCCGATCACAACGGCGAGCACGACGTCGAACAGTGTAAAGACGACACGTTCGACTACAAAAAATACGCCAGGGAGCGATTCATGCGCGACGGCGCTGACGGTAAAGCCCTACGGCACATCTACGGCAGCAAAGAAGCCGTGACGGTCGCCAACAGGGCCGTCGTAGATCACCGGCGAAAAACCGTGTTAGACGACACCCACATTCCCGACCGCGACTTCACCCCGATTGATAACCCCGGGGACGATCCATACGGCAAGGGTTGCTACGGGTACAACACATTGCGCCTCGAATTCGGCGACAATCAGGCCATCAGAGTCGCCAACAAAGCGGTCGAGGAATTCAAGAAGCGAAAGGCCGAACACTCCGAAGGAGAATCAGAAAACGAAGGACCGCCCGTCGATCGTCCGTCCACCAGCTTCCCACAACAAAACGGTAATTCTTCCTCCGACGAAGACGACACAATGCCTCCCGATCACTGGTCCCGTAAGTACATGGAACGCATCCGCATTCGCTCCACCGAAGCAGACAAATCTTCTGAAGACCCGGACCCTCCCTCGTCTGTCCCTCCTGAACGCCCCCAAAACCCCAATGTAGGGGCGGGTTTCAAGAGCCTGTTTCAAAAGTCTCCTCTCAAGAGTCGACCCTTAGATGCGCGACGATTTACGATATCGACCTTGTCATCAAAACGTAATACGGTGCCAAATCCCGTCATTCCCGTGAAAACGGGAATCTAAAGGCGGGGGTTCCCAGAGGTTTCGAGTTTGTGAAACAGGCTCTTCAAACCCGACCGCGGCCTCGCACGCCCCTCAACCGGGCGCGAGTCCAAACCCCCCGAAAACCCTGACCCCGGCCAGTCCAAGGCCCACAAATTATCCGACGCCAAGGACCCGCCCAGGAAAAGACCCGTGAAAATCTACCTCGGGCCGCCGGACGACAGCCCGCGCCAATGCAGGGACCCCGGCGACTTCCAAAGCGCGATCGACAGCATCTGGTCAGCCGCCACCCTATGACCGCGTCGTGAATGAGTACGACCCACGCTCCCTCCACCGTGCCGCCTCGCCCCCCTATCGTCATTCCGGACCTGATCCGGAACCCAGGGGCGCGGGGCCACGTAAATACCGGGGTCACGTCAATCCTCGAGCGCCCTCGCCCCTCTGTCATTCTTGAGCGCAGCGAAGAATCTCCCGCGTGTCACACTGGCAGACCTTCGATCCGCCACCCTGTGACCGCGTCGTGAATCGGTATGGCTCCGGTCATCCCCGTGGTTCCTACAACCCGCACGACTCCAGGAACTCCTGGTCGCCTGTTAGTTCACCCGTTGCCCCGTCCGCCATGATTATCTCCAGCCGCATCGACTGCACAGTGGTGATTGCCGACCTTCGTCGAAACCGCCCTGGGAAAAATGAGCCTTTGTGACAGGCCACTTAGCCGCGAAGGATCCAAATGTTAGTCTTTTATCTCCTTGAACAGCACGAGCGTTGACAGTCCGGAAACAGGTTGGCCGCGAAGCAGTACCACGAAATCAGAGACCCCATTCACGTCTTCGTCAGACTGGACAGCGATGAACGGCGGGTTCTCGACTCGGGCCCGGTCCAAAGGCTTCGCCACATTCACCAGTTGGCGATGTCCTACCTTGTCTATCCGGGAGCGACCCACAAACGATTCGAACACAGTCTCGGAGTTATGGAGTTGGCCGGGAGGGTGTTCGATGTCGTTACGGCCGAACCAAACATTCACCCTTCAGTACGAGAGGTGGTACCCGAGATAGGAAGAAGTGACAGTCGAGACTACTGGCGCAAAGTGCTGAGAATGGCCGCCTTGTGCCACGATATCGGTCATCTCCCATTCTCACACGCAGCAGAGAGCGAACTGCTACCCAGTGGCTGGAGCCACGAGCGACTGACCGCTGACTTGGTCTTGGGCGATGAGTTGAGCGAAATATGGCAATCGATGACGCCTCCTCTCAATCGTGATCATATAGCGAAGATTGCGATAGGCCCTGAGAAGGCTCGGGATGTCGACTTCTCGAATTGGGAGGCGCTACTTTCAGAAATCATTATCGGCGATGCCTTGGGAGCCGACCGTATGGACTACTTACTGAGAGACTCTCATCACACGGGCGTAGCCTACGGAAAGTTCGACCACTACCGCCTGATAGATACCATGAGGATATTGCCAGATGCCAACGAGCATGTTGAGGAACCCGTTCTGGGCATTGAGCAAGGGGGCCTCCATGCCGCCGAAGCCCTGCTCCTCGCCCGATACTTCATGTTCATGCAAGTTTATCATCACCACGTCCGGGTGGCTTACGATTTTCATCTCCAGCAATTCCTGCAAGCTTGGCTGCATTCTGGACGTTTCTCGACAGACATAAGTGAACATCAGCGGCTCAGTGACAACGAGGTGCTAATCGAGGCATCGCGCGCGGCTAACGACAGGTCGGCGCCGGGCCACGAGGCAGCGGACAGGATTGTGAACCGTAATCACTTCCGCCGTCTTTACACCCCAACCCGGGAAGAAAAGGCTGAGTATGGAGATCCTCTTGCGAACGTATTCGATACCTGCGTTTCGCAGTATGGCAACGACATGGTCCACAAGAGCGAATATAGCCAACCCAAACAGGCCCCGAACTTTCCTGTCCTCACATCGGAAGACCAACTGGTATCCTCTCATTCACTCTCGGATGTCCTTCAGCAAATCCCCATAGTGGATGTAGGTGTTCTCCTCGTTGCACCGGAACTCGAGAAGGACGCCTCACGGTGGCTGGGCGAAAAGAAGGAATCTATTCTGAATTGAGCGAGAGAGGAGCCATAATGGCCACTATGGGACAAACGGAGCGTAGAGCCTTGGTATGTCGTCTAATAAAGGCAATGCGAGAGGCTGGGAGTTGGACGGGCGAGACACATATTCAGAAGTGCCTCTATTTCCTCCAGAACCTGATGAATGTCCCGGCGGGATATGATTTCATACTCTACAAGCACGGTCCGTACAGCTTCGACCTTCAACGCGAGATGGCCGTTATGGGGGCTCGCTTCCAGTTGGACCTCGAGCCACGCTACCCTTACGGCCCCTCCGTTATCCTAGGACCGCGCGGAGAAAAAGACCTCGGCCTCGTTTCGCGATACGACGACGCCGTAGAATTCGTCGCCCGGGAACTCTCCACTGAGGTAGTGCTCTCCCTGGAGCGGCTGTCGACAGCCTTTCTCGTGCAGCTCAGGTTTCCCGGCCTGGAGGCCCAAAACGTTGCTCTAAAGATCAACGAGATAAAACCTCACATCTCCATCCCACAGGCCCGCGATGCTGTAGAAGAGGTGGACGAGTTGCGGAAGAAGGCCGCCGTAGTATTGGGTTAACTACGCTAAGAACACCTACCGATCTGTCGGCGAGATTTATTGAGCCTGTCGTCTGACGACGATTGCGGACATGAACATCGGTTGCCCGCCGCCTCGCATGCCATAACAGTCCGCCCTACAGGCCGCAGGATTCCAGGAATTCCTGGTCGCCTGTTAGTTCACCCGTTGGCCCGTCGGCCACTACCCGGCCGTTGTTCATGATGACGCACCTCGGCAGAACCGCCCGAGCGAGGTCCACATCGTGCGTGGCCACCAACATCGTTTGAGGCAATGTTTCGATGAGCCGAATGAGCTCGCGCCTCGCCCTCGGGTCCAGCCCTGCCGACGGCTCGTCGGCAACGATGATCTCCGGCCGCATCGACAACACCGTGGCGATTGCGGACCTCCGCTTCTCGCCGCCGCTAAGATGATACGGCGCACGGTCCCCGAATCCCGACAGGCCGACGTCGGCCATCGCCGATTCGACCCTGGCCTGTACTTCGTTCGTATCGAGCCCCATGTGAATCGGCCCGAACGCAACATCTTCGGCCACCGTGTTGGAAAACAGTTGGTCGTCGGGATCCTGGAAGATGAGTCCTACGCGTGCCCTGATCATTGCCAACTCGGCCTTGTCGGCATCGAGGACGCGTCGTCCGAACACCTCGACGTCTCCGCTGCCTTGCAGCAGACCGTTCAGGTGCAGCAGGAGCGTCGTCTTCCCCGCCCCGTTCGGGCCGAGCAGCGCCACCTTTTCACCCTTCATGACCGTTAGATCCACTCCGTCGAGCGCGGCATGGCCGAATACCCCGTTCGGGTACGAATATCTCAGGTCACTGACGCGGACGGCGACGCGGTTCGCTTCTGCCACGTCAGATCACCCTTGCTGCGACCGCGGCGGCGATAATGGCCGCGCTAAACGCGGCGAGCATGACCGTCTCGACCGCCGTCAACTTTCGCATTGCGGCCGCCGTCGCGCCGCCGTCGTAGCCGCGCGACGCCATCGCCATGTGGACTCGTTCGCTGCGATTCAGCGTCCTGATAAACAGCGAACCGGCCATCTGGCCCGCCACCTTCGCCCGCCACGACACCTTCCCCCCGGATCTGAGGTCCGGCAGCGCCGCAGACCGGGACCTGCGGGCCGAGAGCATCCGTCGCGCCTCTGCGCCCAGCAGGAACACGTAGCGGTACATCATCTCCATCACGGCAACCAGGAGGGCAGGCACGCGGAACCACCGGAGGGCGGCGGCGATGTCGAGGTAGCGGGTTGTAGACGCCAGGACGACGCTGGCGGTTACGGCGATCCATCCCTTCAACATGAGCGTCGCCACGAACATCACGCCTTCATGCGTGGGCGTCAGGGTGACCGGTCCCAACTCCCAGATCTGCAGAATCCGACCGTCGGCCGAGAAGATCGATGGAACGGCGACCAATATGAAGGGAACGGCGATCAGGGAGCGCCGGGCCGTACGGGCCAGACCTGTTCGAGACAGCAGCGCCAACAGCCATATGCCGGCACAGAACGCTCCCAGGTACGTCCAGCCCGCCACCGGCAGCGAAGTGACAGCCGCGATGAATACGACCGCCCCGCCGCACTTGAGCCGCGCGTCGGCGCTGTGAAGCGGGCTGCCTACATCCACGTACCGGTCGAGGGACAGCCCGCGGGAAGACATTTGAGCGCCTGGTTGTTCAGTCGCGGAGGGCGCGACGCCTCTGTACCGCAAGGGCGAGACCGCCAGCCAACAGGAAGATTGCCGTGACGCCGACCCAACCGGCGAGTAGCGCCGCTACGGTCTCGTTTTCGATACCGGGAAACAAGTACCCCGACAGCACCGAGAAGGGCGCCTCTGTTGCCGATTCGGCAAACCCCTGGCTTTCCGCCAGCCGTTCGAGACCGTCCGGGTTGGACGACGCCAGCGTCGCCAATATTACGAGCGCGAGCACGAGGAGGTAGGCGGCGATCCACCACTGGAGTTTCATTTCGACACCGCCGTTAAGACGAGGCCCCGATTCATCAGCAGCTCGCGTTTGGCGTTGTAGATCACGGCAACGGCGCCCGCAGTTATCAACGCCTCGCCGAGTCCGATCAGGGCGTGCGTCCCTACCATCCCGGGCACAACGATGATGAATGGCGACGTGCCGGAAAGGCCTAGTTCAACGGCGGTCGCGAGCGCGCCCGCTTCAACCGAGACCCAGGCGCAGATGCCGCTCAACACAAGGAGCTTGCCCCGCGAGACGGCGACCCGCCGGCCAAGTGAGAACACGATCCAGGCGGTGAACACGGGGATGACGGCAATGTTGAGCAAGTTTGCGCCCATGACGACGAGGCCCCCGTCCTGGAAGACGATGGCCTGCAGCGCGACGACGGCGGTCATGGCAACCACGGCGGCCCAGGGTCCAAGGACGATGGCGGCGAGCGCGGCGCCGATCAGGTGGCCGGATGTGCCGCCTGCCACGGGGAAGTTCAACATCTGCGCCGCAAATATGAACGCTGCCATGACGCCTAAGGCCGGGACCGTGCGTTCCGTCAGACTCTGGCCGGCCCGGCGCAGCGACACGTATATCGCGGGAGCCGAAATCGCCCACGTCACGGCGATCACCTGGAGACTGAAAAAGCCGTCGGGCGCGTGCAGCGTGCGCACAGCGGGGCGGAGGAGGGCGAACGGCGCGAGGACGCCGGATAGCAGGGACATCACTTCGCTGGCCCTGGCTCGTCCGAGCACTGCCTGCACGTACCGGCCAGCACTGTGTGGCTCAGGTCGGCCGAGAAGCCGTACTTCTCGTAGACGTCCTTGGTTATTCGGTCTACCAGGTCTTCGTCGAGAGGGGAGGTCTTGCTGCAGACCGAGCAGTACAGGTGGTGGTGGTTTGAATCGGCGATCCACTCGTAGTTCGCCTCGCCGGCGCCGAACCTCGACTCGGCAACCAGCCCAAGGTCCCGCAGATCGGCCAGGACGCGGTAGACGGTCGATTTGTCGACGTGCACTCCAGCGCCCTCGACGTCGTCAACCACCTCGGGCGCGGTCATGTGGGTATCGCTGACCCGCAAAACCTCGGCCACGGTGAGTCGTGCGTTGGTCACTTTACGGCCGGCCGAGCGGATCAACTCGGCGGGATCACTGTTAATTGCCACTATTCACTATTCCTACAAGTTGCAAATAAGAATACAGGACAAAGATTGCCACCGGCCTAATCTCCCGTTAACACGGAGCGGGGGTGCGTACGGCATTTATGGCGTATCCGCGTTGCCCCGCACCTCGGGCATCCGGCATCCTGATGTAGGGGCGCCTCTTGGAGCATCTGTTCCAACTAATTCACTTTTAGTGAGCTGGCGGTAGGTCTGGAACATTTGCGATTGGCGTATCGCGGTGTGCGAATTAGCGCCAGTCCGGGTGGCGCCGGCAGGATCGCCTCGACGGGTATGCCTGGGGCGCGGATGCGCGTTCTGCGAGAGGGTCGGATGAAGCCCAGTTTACGCCCTCGCTCCACGAAGATTTCCACAGGGTTCCTGCCCTCATAGGCATACTGGGGCGCGTACTGCACCAGCAGCCCAATGGACACCTCGAACGGGTCAACCCCGGCCTTGTGGGCTATCTCAAGCCTCATCGACTGGAGGACCTGCGAGATTATCAACGTAGCCCATATCTGTTGCAGAATCACCACCCTCTTGGCAGACCACAGAAGACGCAGCTTGAGGTGCTGCTTGACCAGCGCCAGCGCCATCTCAATGTCCCACCTGCGAGCGTAGACTTCGGCCATGGATGCGATCGGGAATGTACGGGGCTCCAGAACGTTGGTGATGTAACGCCGCAGGGTTTTGCCCTGTCTGAAGGTCACCAGCCGGACGGCGTGTTTGGCCTGATCAGCACGGTGCGCTCCCAGCCACACGATGCCATCGAAGACATCGCCCCGCTTGTAGAAGACATGTATGACCTTGTAGCTGGTCTTTGCTCTCAGCCTGCTCAGCCAGTGGCAACCCCTGTCCGTGAGCCAGTCAAACCAGGCGAAGCCGAAGTATCCCAGGTCTGCCACCACCAGTGTTCCGGCCGGCAACTCTGCCACCAAATCTCGCGCTAACACCTTCTCGTTCTGGCGTGGGTTCGGCTGAAACCTGACGGTCCTCCACTGCTGGCGTCTCACATCAAACGCGCCGGCCAGCTTGCCGGGGAGCAGACGGCTGTCGCCTTCAGGGATCTTTCTCAGAGTGGGCAGGGTTCTCGACACGGCGTCCAGTGTGCTCTCGTCTATGCACACAACGTCCCCGGCGAAGGGCGCCAGCTTCTCCGGGACCACACCCTGCAATCGTTCTGCCAACACACTGCTGATCTGCTCAAAGAGCCTCTCCAGCGGCTTGGTTCCCGCGGTATGGAGCCGCTTGTAAACCGCCTGATCCGTAACCTCAAAGCGGGGGAAGAACCACAGCTGGCGTTCCGAGAGAAGACGCCACAACGCCAGTTGGCTGCCAAAGCCTCTCAGGACGCAGACCAGCAGTCCCGCCCACAGAGCCATTGCGGGCAGAATGCGCGGCCTGCCGACGCCTTTGACTGTGCGATCTGGCTCCATGCCTTCCAGACACTGCTGAAGGAACTTCTCCATGTTCCCTACCGTGTCTGCATCGTCACCGGGTGTAATGGACATCTCTCGCTTTTCCTCCTCTGAATAGTCATGTCCTTCTACTACCCAGAGGAGTCCTTCCCAAAGGGAAGAACGGTTCTGATATCAATTAGTTGGAACAGATGCTCTTGGAGCCTGTCTCAGAAGCGGGCGTGGCTTACGATCAGACGCATCGGCGCCAGTCGAATGCGCTGGAAGATTGAGAGAGCCCCTGCGGGAACAATCGCCCTCAGCACGCAGGCTGGCAATTTTATGCCATTCCTAAACGGAGACCTGTCAGTGTCCCGAGGCAGCGCCCTGATCCGGCGTTGCGATGCGTTTGTGAATCTAGGGAATCCAGCAACTGTCCTGAGAGTCAAGCGTTTAGGGCGTGACCGGCCTCCCATCCGGCGCCGTTCTTGAGCATGGCGTTGAGAATGGTCAGCAGCTTGCGCATGCACGCCGTGAGAGCCACCTTCTTGGGCTTCCCCGCTTTCAGTAACCGCTCATAGAACTCCTTCAGCACCGGATTACATCGGACGGCCACGAGGGTGGACATGTAAAGGGCAGAGCGTACTTTGGCGCGACCTCCCCAACAGCTGCGCGCGCCTCGGAACTTCCCACTGTCACGGCTTAGCGGCGCCACGCCGACGAGCGCCGCAACCGCTCTCCGGTCGAGGGTCCCCAGCTCCGGCAGATCGGCCAGTAGGTTGAAGGTGGTCACGGGTCCAACGCCCGGCACGCTCCTCAAAAGCTTCGCCTGATCCTGCCACAGCGGGCTCTCTCGCAGGCGCCGCCCAAGGTCATCGTCAATCTCCTTCAACTGGAGATCCAGAAAGGCGATCACCTCTTCGATGCTCTTCCGTACTGCCGGCAAGGCCTGTCGGCGACGCAATTGCTCCGAGGTACGCATACGGGTGACCTGCCGGCGGCGTGCCACGAGCGCCTGAAGTTCCCGCACCTCATCAGGCACGGGGGGCCGGGCCTCCACGTCGCTGGCCTCCCCGAAACGCGCTATGACCGCAGCGTCGATCCGATCGGTCTTCGCCAGTATGCCCTGGGAGCGCGCAAAGTCCCGGACGTGGCGGGGGTTGACGATTGCGGCGGGGACGCCCGCTGTCCAGATCGCCGCGCTGAGCTCCGACTCATACCCGCCCGTGGCCTCCATGACGACGATCTGCGGCGCCAGGTCACGAAGCTTGCGCACAAGACCGTCTACCGCCTCCTCGTCCAGGCCGACATGCCACGTTTCGCCCGTCGGGTGCACTGCGACGTCCACCCAGTCCTTTGAGACATCGATTCCCACAAACATCGGATTCTCCTTTGGCCCATCCTTGCAGATACGGGCTCGCTGGCCCAGGCAACTGTTCGGGCTCTAAGATTAAAAAGGCGGGGCGACCATGCTGGATTCCGGTCTCCAAGACCAAGGGGCGGACGGTCTACCCCGCCACCTTCACGAAGATACAAGGGGGGGTGGGTGGACTC
Source organism: Dehalococcoidia bacterium (assembly GCA_965262065.1). Lineage (GTDB taxonomy): Bacteria > Chloroflexota > Dehalococcoidia > Lucifugimonadales > Lucifugimonadaceae. The sequence goes on from OZ253497.1 coordinate 1,237,453, forward strand.
CCTTCCGTCGCACACGAGGTAGAACCAACGACATGACATAACCGTCGATCCGGCGAACGCCGCAACCCGCCACACCCGTCATCCCCGACCCCAATCGAGGACCTCAACGACATACTCCACACCCTCTTCAAACCCGCCTTCTCCGCGGCAGTTGGGCACCGACCTATTTCCATAGCAACTGATACGGCGTGCTCCGCGGTTGGGGTGTCAGACTCCAGTCGGTGGGCGCAGAATCAGCCCGCGCCTTGTGAGCCGCCTATTCGAGCACACGCAGGGCGGAAGTGGTGAGCCGGGGGGACTGCTGACAGTACCAACTTTGAGTTCGCGGTTGCGTCGTAGATGTTCACTAGATACAGTGGCGCTTTTTTGCTGCGGTGAGCCCATTTCTTCGCGGTGTAAGTTACCGATCTTTGCGCCGGAGACAAGTGACGTCGCTTGTAGAACAAGCGTTTAGAGGCATTTAGTACAAAGCCGATTCGGATTCGACCACGAATCATGCTACGGGGATCGAACTATAATGGCGGTAGAATAGCGAATCCTGCTGGCACCTCAGCGGGCTCACTTGCTCGCTGCTCATGGTCTTCGCCAGCAACGCGACAACGCGTCAGCCCGGTCTCGGTTCACCCTCGCCGGTTCACAAATCAAACTACAGACGCTTCCGTAGAGCGCAGCGCCACCCGCGCGCTTGGCTGGTGCGCAGCGTGTCAGATTGACTCCATCCAGGAGACTTAGTAGTCTGCGCGAAAATGGGGCCACGTTCGGCGCCCACGGTGGCTCTTCATCCGCATCGACGCGGGTGGGTGATGGCAATTGGAGGAAGACTAATGCGTATGAGAAATCTGGCAGTGTCGGCTCTCGTCATGCTTGGGATCGGGGCGGCCCTGGCCGTCGCTTGCGGCGGTCAGGATACCGTCGTCGAGAAGGTCGTCGTCCAGACGGTCATCGTCAAAGAGCAAGTCCCGGGCGAGACGGTCGTCGAGACGGTCATCGTTAAAGAGCAAGTTCCGGGCGAAAAGGTCGTTCAGACAGTCGTTGTCGAAAAGGTCGTTATCGCTACGGCAGCCCCTGCAGGCCCCTCAGGCAGCGTGGTAGTGGCGGAGACGCGGATCATTCCCCCCGTGTACTTGCCGTCGAAGCAGGGGACCGGCTTTGAATACGTGTACGTCAACTGGGGTGTCTTTGAGAACCTGCTGCGCGCGGCGCCTCACGGCGTAACAGAGACGCCAAAGACCGAGGAGGCGATATTCGGCATCGCCACGTCGTGGGTGGCAGAGCCTGATCAGTTGAAGATCACCTACACGATACGCGAGGGCGTGATGTTCCATGACGGTTGGGGTGAGCTAACGGCAGAGGACGTTGCCTTCAGCTTCAACGACGGTAATAGGGAAGGGACTCGTTTCTACCGCAACAACACGACCCAGGTTGACCGATGGGAGGCGCCGGACTCGCGGACCGCAATTACCTACTACAAGCCCGATCAGTTCAACCCGCGATTCATCCAGCGGCAGTGGGACGCCGGAAGCGGCAACACGCCCCTGATCAGCAAGAAGCTGGTGGATGAAGTGGGTGAAGAGAAAGTGCTGACCATGATGATCGGCACCGGCCCGTACGTGGTGAAGGAGTGGGTGGCTGACGGCGAAGTTGTTCTCGAAGCCTCCACCGACTACTGGCGTGAGGATGGACAGCCCAAGACAAAGAACGTGAATATCGTGGCCATCTCCGAGGAAGCGGTGAGGGTGGCCTCGTTGAGAACGGGTGAGGTGGACATGGCGTTTATCTCCAGCAAGTTCCTGGGGGACGCACTGAACGACATTCCCGGCGCCATTGCCCAGCCCGTTGGGCGGGCCCTGATCCAGTCCATGCACTTCGGAGGCAATTACTGGGCGAAGACGTGGCCGGAAGAGGACGAGGAGGTATTCCCAAGAGAAGGTCTCAAGGCTGACAAGGACCACGTATGGATCGGGGACCCGAGAGACCCGGCGAGCATGGCGAGCAGTCAGAAAGTACGCGAGGCCCTCTCCATCTCCATCGACCGCGACCTTATCAACGAGAAGATTTTGGCTGGCCTGGGTGGGCCAGCCTACGTCTTCTGGCCCGCCGCCGTCAGATTTGATTCCCCGTGGTGGGACGACCGCTGGGCAATACCTTATGACCCTGAAAGGGCGAAGGCGCTGCTTGCCGAAGTCGGGGCCGAAAACGCCACAATCCCAATGTGGGTGGCGTCGGATCTCACCGCGCTAATAGACCCTGAGGTCGGTGCTGCCGTCGCCCAGATGTGGTCCGATCTCGGACTGGACGTCAAGCTGGAATCAACGGCCTACGGGGCCCGGCGTCCAACCCTGGTCTCACGATCCATTGACATCCCCATGGCCCACTTCGAGCTTGTCGGCGGCGACGCTGACGGCCAGGTTTATGCCTCGATGAGACCGACATCCGGCGCCAACCGCGGCCAGGAGACTCCCGACGGCAATTTCGGGCTGCCCGACATTCTGGGCCTGACCATCGCCAACAAGACCGAACCGGACTTCGATACGCGGGTTGAGAACAACAGAAAGATCATGGACTGGTCGAAAGAGGTATGGTGGGTGGCCCCCACGGTCAGGGGACAGCAGGCCTACGTCGTGGGCCCCGCAGTGGCGGAGTGGAAGCCTACCAGCTTCAACTTGGCCGACTTCATATCACCGGAGACCATCGTGATGAAGTAGGGCGTAGCCAAAGTTCTCATGTGTTAATACGTAACCTGGTGCGCTCGCATCAGGTTACGCAGCGCGTCAGGCACGTCGCAGGTCAAGGGCTAAATACGAAAGTTCGTTATTAGCCGTATCCTCTATGTAGCCGGTCATGCGCGTGCGGGGCTGACACCGACTCGTCAGGCGGCCGCCCAGCCTTGAAGGAGTGAACCAAGGCCGGGATATCAGGTAGTCTCGACGGGCGCCACGACATCAGCTGACTTCGGAAAAGACATTGGATTTATGGCCGCATACGTAATAACTGAAGTTGAGATAACGGACTCCGCCCTCTTCCGCCCTCTACGGTGAGTGTCTCGAGAAGGTCACTGCGACCGTCGAGAGTCACGGAGACAAATTCGTTGCGCGCGGCGGCTCAATCGACGTCATACTCGGCGACTGGAGGCCGACACGCGTCGCATTGCTCAAATTCGGCAGCGTCGAGCAGGTCAACACGTGGCTAAGCTCCCCGGAATACACCGCGCTCGATGAGATTCGCACCAAGTCGTCTAACATCAACATGGTAGTCGTCGAGGGCCTGTAACCCGGTCCCTCAGATGCGCCGCTTCGAGCCCCCGAAGGAACTTCCGAGCGAAGGTTCCGGGTTTCGTGAATTTCGGCGGCCCCGACGGGGGCTGAACTCCGAACGTACGGGTGAGTGCCCCATAAGGTGGCGCACATCTAAACCTGCCTCAGAATTAGGGACGCTGAATTACAACCGGGTTTTGATGTGGGAAGGCAATTCAGTTGGACAAAACGATCCACATAACACTGATGCGGCACGGCCGCTCGCGTGCAGACGACGAGATGTTGCACGAGGGAAGGTACGACTCGCCGCTCACCCATGTCGGAAGGGCCCAGGTGAGGTCGCGGGCAGAGGAGTGGAAGCGCTCCGGAGTCACATTCGACCTGATCTTCGCAAGCACCCTGGTCCGCGCCTCCGAAAGCGCGCAGATCGTCGGAGAAACGCTGAACGTTCCAATCGAGCACGACTCCGACTGGATGGAGCTTGACAACGGCCCGCTGGCAGGACTCCCTTTCGACGTGGGTAACGAAAGGTACCCAAAGCCCGACTTCGCCAACCCGTTTCAGCCCTACATCGTCGCCACTGGAGACGGCGAGAGTTCGTGGGACTTGGTGAGCCGCGCCGCGAGCGCCCTGCAACGCGTGATCAGACGAGGACAGCGATCGTCCCTGGTGGTGGCCCACGGCGGCATCCTCAACGCCGCCATGTACTGCATACTCGGCATCCCACCCCCACCCCGCGGCCCCCGTACCAGCGGCGTGCACTTCGTCTTCGGCGACGCCTGCTTCGTGCGGACGTCGTACAACCTAAGCCGTCATGTGTGGGCGGTCAGGGAGATGAGGGCGCAGGAGGGGTAGTGGCAACCGTGTTGGCGAAGCCGTCTGACCGTTCTTTGAGTTGATTCACACTTGTTCTCGGCCACATATCCGTTACGCCCATTACTAGTTGATATATAATTGGGAACACTTTACAATTGTCAACTATGGGACGGTTGATACTTCGACGTGAGAATCATCGCCAAGCGACGGCTTCGTGAGTTTTGGGCAAGACACCCGGACTCGGAGCAGCCGCTGCTCGCCTGGTACAGGGAGGTCAAGGCAGAAGCCTGGGACACAACCGCCAAGCTGAAAGCCAGGTACCCAAGAGCCAGCATCCTCCCGGGCAACCGGGCTGTCTTCAGAATCAAGGGCGGCAGCTACCGACTTGTGGTGAGGATCAACTACCTGAAGCGCATCGTCTACATACGGTTCATCGGCACACACGCGGAGTATGACCGGATAGACGCAACGGAGGTGTAGAAATGGCAGCCATCAAACCGATCCGCACCGAAGGGGACCTGGAGCAAGCGCTAGAACGGATCGACCGGATCTTCGACGCCGAGGAAGACACGCCCGAGAGCAACGAACTCGATGTCCTCACGGATCTGGTCGAACTCTACGAGGATAGGCGCGACCCCGTCGGCTTCCCTACCCCCGTCGCCGCCATCGAGTTCCGCATGGAACAGGCCGGGCTGACGAATCGGGACCTCATGCCTTTCATAGGCGGCCGCTCCAAGGTATCCGAGGTACTTTCCGGCAAGCGGGCCATCACCATGTCGATGGCCCGTGCCCTCCACCGGCACCTCGGCATACCCGCCGAGGTGCTCCTCCAGGAGCCCGGTGCGCGATTCGACCCCGCATACGAAGAACTCGAACCTGAACGGTTCCCGCTGAAAGCCATGGCAAAGGCGGGGTGGATTCCCAACGTATCGGACCTGAAGGACCGCGCCGAGGAGCTGATCGGCGGTCTGATCGAGCGCGCCGGGGGCCAAAGGGTCGCGACAGCTCCGCTGTACCGCAAGAATGATCAACGCCGGATGAATGCAAAGACGGACGAGTACGCACTAAGAGCATGGTGCTGGCAGGTAATGGCCACTGCGCAGGAACATCTGCCTGACGCAGACTATGAGCCCGGAACCGTCAACCCGGAATTCCTCCGTTGCCTCGCGCAACTCAGCACTTCGGGGGACGGCCCAGGGCGAGCCAGGGAATTCCTCGCGCAGAGCGGCATCGGATTACATGCCGTTCGACATCTCCAAAGGACGCATCTGGACGGCGCAGCGGTTCTGCTGGTCGACGGTCGGCCGGTGATCGGGCTCACACTGCGATACGACCGGATAGACAACTTCTGGTACACGCTGATGCACGAGCTGGCCCACGTCAGCCTGCACCTGGACAACGGAGGCGAGGACACCGCCTTCGTAGACGATCACAGTCTTCGCGGCGTCGAACCTGCGGCGGGGGACTCGAAAGAGGCGCAGGCCGACCGCATGGCGGAAGACACCCTGATACCTCCCGGCATCTGGAACGACGGGGCCATCCTGAATCGGCCTACTACGATGGCTGTCCTGGACCTCGCAGCAGAAGCGAGAGTCCATCCTGCAATCGTGGCCGGCAGGGTGCGCTACGAACTAAGCAACTACCGCCTGCTCTCCCAGTTCGTCGGTACCGGACAAGTGCGCCGGCAGTTTGAGGCTGCTTGAGACTTGGGGGTAGTGGAGATGTGCCAACCCAGCTAGGACATGTTCACCGGATTGTGGCCAGGAGCATGTTTTTGGATAACATCCAAGGCCGTATGCTTTGGGCTTTCAGGGGGAACCAGATATGGCTTCAGCCACGCTCCTATCGCCACAGGGTGAACGAAGATAAACGAGGGAGAGCGGCCCGATGACAACAACGCGGCGAAGACGGAGAAACTCCAAAGAGCAGACCGAGTCGAGCGGGGACACGGACTACAGGTCCAAGCTGTGGGGGATGGCCGATGCCCTTAGAGGCAGCATGGACGCCGCCGAGTACAAACACGTCGTCCTAGGCTTGATCTTCCTCAAGTACATCTCCGACGCATTCGAGGAGCGCCACGGGCAACTGGAAGCCGAGATCGGCGAGGGCGCCGACCCTGAAGACCCTGACGAATACATCGCCGACAACATCTTCTGGGTGCCGCCGGAGGCGCGCTGGACGAAGCTCCAGGCGCAGGCGCGCCAGCCCACCATAGGTCGGGCCGTGGACGACGCCATGGCCGCCATCGAGCGGGACAACTCGGCCCTCAGCGGTGTGTTGCCGAAGGACTACGCCCGGCCCAACCTGGACAAGACCCGCCTCGGACAGGTTGTCGACATGGTAAGCAACATCAAGCTGGGAGGGGCCGAGGCCCGCGCCACCGACGTGCTGGGCAATGTATACGAGTACTTCCTGGAGCAGTTCGCCCTCGCCGAGGGCCGAAAGGGCGGCGAGTTCTACACCCCGCGCAGTGTGGTCCGTCTCCTCGTGGAAATGCTGGAGCCCTATAACGGCAGGGTCTACGATCCCTGTTGTGGCTCCTCCGGCATGTTCATTCAGTCGGTGGAATTCATCCGCGCACACGCCAGCGGAAACGGTAACGGCGGCAAGGCCAGGGGAGACATCTCAATCTACGGCCAGGAGTCGAACTACACCACTTGGCGCATGGCCAGGATGAACCTGGCGATACGGGGCATCGAGGGCCAGATCGAGCACGGCGACAGCTTCCACAACGACCGCCACCCCGACCTGCGGGCCGACTACATCCTCGCTAATCCGCCCTTCAACGTTTCAGATTGGGGCGGGGACCGCCTGCAGGACGACAAGCGGTGGGAGTACGGGATACCGCCCAAGGGTAACGCCAACTTCGCCTGGGTGCAGCACTTCCTGTACCACCTTGCGCCCCGCGGCACGGCCGGTTTCGTACTGTCCAACGGCTCCATGTCATCGAGTCAGTCCGGCGAGGGCGAAATCCGCAAGAACCTGATCGAGACTGACCTGGTGGACTGCATCGTCGCGCTGCCGGGCCAACTGTTCCGGTCCACGCAGATACCCGCATGCCTCTGGTTCCTGTCACGCGGCCGCAGCAACGGGGAGCGCCGGGACCGTAAGGGCGAGACGCTGTTCGTCGACGCCCGCAAGATGGGGCACATGATCGATCGCACCCGCCGCGACCTGTCCCCGGAGGACATCGCCCATGTCGCCGACACCTACCACGCCTGGCGGGGGAAGTCTGGTCTGGACGAGTACGCAGACGTTCCCGGCTTCTGCAAGAGCGCGACGCTCGAAGAGATGGCAAAGCACGGCAACGTTCTAACCCCCGGCCGCTACGTTGGCGCGGCGCCGCAAGAGGATGACGGCGAGCCTTTCGAGGAGAAGATGGCCCGCCTCAGCAAGCAATGGCGTGAGCAGCAGGCCGAGGCGAGGCGGCTGGACGTTGCGATTGAGGAGAATTTGGCTAAGTTGGGGTTTGGGACTATGAAGGAGATGGACTGATGATCAAGCCGACGGAAGTAGAAGCCAGAAAGGGATACCGAATATGGCTCCGGTACTCGGACGGCGCCGCCGGACAGGTCGACCTGTCCCGTCTGGCCGGGAGCGGCATGTTTGCGGTATGGAACAAGTCTGGATACTTCGAAAAAGTTCACATCGTCCCAATAGAGCGATAGCTTGGGACTATGATCTTGAGCTTTGCCCGGATGCTCTCTACATGGAACTCACCGGGCAATCGTTCGATGAGTTGCCCGCTGACATCGACACGACAGTTCCGAATGCCTGAGCTCTGCCGCTTCTATGGCATCGTGATACGCATGTATCCCCTGACCATGCGCCGCCACACTTCCACGCAGATTACAGTGGGTATGAAGCCTTGGTCGAGATTGATAATCTCGCCCTGATTCGCGGCCGCCTTGCCGCCCAATGGGGGCAGCAACTGGCCGAGGCGAGGCGTCTGGACGCGGCGATCGATAAGAACCTTGCGCGGCTGGGGTTTGGCGAGGGAGAGTAGTACATGCCCATCAACACGGACTACCTCGTCCGCTGCATCAATACTCTGGACGCGGCCTTCGAGCAGTTACAACAGCGCGGCCCGGAGGATGTTTACTACGACATATTTCGCGCGGCCTCGGTCAAAGAGTTCGAAATCGTGCTGGAGCAGTCCGGCAGTCTGCTGAAAAAACGCCTGCGGCCCTACTTCGCCAGTAACAGACAGGCCGACCGACTGACCTTCAAGAATGTCTTTCGGCACGCGGTCAAGCACGGCCTAATCTCGGTGGAAGCCTGCGAACGCTGGATGGCCTACCGGGACAATAGAAACGACACCGCGCACGATTATGGAGAGGGTTTCGCAGAGGCTACTCTGAAGCTGCTGCCGAACTTCATCACCGACGCCAGAGAGCTGGCAAGTGTCATTGCGGAATATACGAATGACTGACCGACTGGATCTGCCGTCACGCTACAGGAGAGAGTTGAAAGCGTTGCTCCGTGAGCACATGCCTGATGTCGAGGTGTGGGCCTACGGCAGCCGAGTCAACGGCCAGAGCCATGATGGCAGCGACCTGGACCTGGTGTTGAGAGGGCCAAGGCTAGAGCCTTTGGGAGCCGAGTATCTTGACCTGGTTGAGGCTTTGGAGCAGTCGAACATCCCCATACTGGTCCAGGCGCACGACTGGACGAGACTGCCCGAGAGCTTCCACAGGGAAATCGAGCGGGATTACGTGGTTGTGCACGAGGGAGGGCGTTTGAAGCAAGACGGCCATGCCCAAGGTTAGAGAAGCCATACAATTGATAGAGCGAGACGGGTGGCGTCTGGTCCGGTCCAGGGGAAGCCACCGGCAATTCAAACACCCGGTCAAACCCGGGCGTGTAACCGTTCCCGGCAAGCCGGGAGATGACCTGCCGCCTGGTACCTGGGACAGCATACTGAAACAATCCGGGTTAAAGGAGTAAGCCGGGTCATGAAATACACCGTTGTCATCGAAAGAACCCCCAATAACTACGCAGCCTACGTGCCTGACCTGCCCGGTTGTGTGGCTACGGCGAGTAGCCGCGAAGATTTGCTGCAGGAGATTCGGGAAGCCATAGAATTCCACATAGAGGGTATGCGTGAAGACGGCGAACCCGTGCCGGAACCCCAGACCACAGCCGCATTGGTGGACGCTGCTATCGCAATCACGGGGTAAAGATACGGCGGCGCGATCCGTAAGCCGAGGCGCAGCGGCTGGACGCGGATATCAAGGCGAACCTGCGGAGCCTGGGATTCGATTAGATTGGAGGACAGGCAATGATTCAACCGCTTAGCGTACAGCCCAGGGAGGGATACAGGATCTGGATTGAGTTCTCCGACGGAGTTGCCGGCGAGATCGACCTGTCGGACTTGGCCGGCCGAGGTGTGTTTGAAGACTGGAATAAGCCGGGGCACTTCGAAAAGGTGTATGTAGCCCCACATAGAGCGATAGCGTGGGATGACGATCTTGAGCTTTGCCCGGATGATCTCTACCTGAAGATCACGGGAAAATCGTTCGATGAGTTGCCCGCTGATATCGACGTGACATTTCAGAATGCCTGAACTCTGCCGCTTCTACGGAATCGTGATACGCATGTATCCCCTCGACCATGCGCCGCCACACTAAGAAGCCTGGGATCGGGCAAGTAACCTCGAACTACCTGGCAGAATCGCTCCGCTGGAGTGACGGTTAGCCAGGGCACACCTCAGGTGTGTGGTTAGGGAAATCATGACGGTAAATGAACTGATTAAGTTGCTGGGAGAATACCCGGCCGACATGCGCGTCGTCGTGAACGGGTATGAGGACGGGTACGACGACCTGTCGCCGGGATGCCTAATGACGCGCGACATGCGCCTGAACGTCAACACGGCTTGGTATTACGGCAGGCACGATGAAGCGCACGAGGGCAACCAGAACAAAGGCAGTGGCACTGAGAAGGTCCTCATCCTGCACCGCCCGTCGCATGACGACGAACAGTAACCATGCCAAGCGCCAAACATACGCCGAGGGGTGAGTGGCGTGAAGTGACGTTGGGAGATGTATGCACCAAGATTGGCAGCGGCGCAACTCCTCGTGGGGGCAGGGACGTCTATCTGGAAGAAGGACCCTACACCCTGATTCGTAGTCAGAATGTGTATAACGATGGCTTCCACCGTGACGGTTTGGCGTTTATCGGCGAACGCCACGCCGATGAATTGCAGAACGTGGAAGTGTTTCAAGACGACGTGCTTCTCAACATCACGGGCGACTCAGTTGCCAGGGTGTGTCAGGTCGCGCCGGACGTGCTGCCTGCACGCGTCAATCAGCATGTGGTGATCATCCGACCGGACTCGGTCAATCTGGATGCGGGCTTTCTGCGTTATTGCCTCGTTTCTCCAGAAATGCAGTCCCTACTCCTGTCGTGGGCAGGTTCAGGCGGGACTCGCAACGCTCTTACGAAAGGGATGATGGAGTCGCTTGAAATCCTCCTCCCATCCCCTCCCCGAACAGCGCGCCATCGCCCACATCCTCGGCACGCTGGACGACAAGATCGAGTTGAACCGGCGGATGAACGAGACGCTGGAGGAGATGGCGCGGGCGCTGTTCAAGTCGTGGTTCGTGGACTTCGAGCCTGTGCGGGCCAAGATGGATGGCCGCTGGCGCCGTGGAGAGTCGCTGCCCGGCCTGCCCGCCGAGCACTACGACCTGTTCCCGGACCGGCTGGCACCGTCGGAGCTAGGGGAGATACCGGAGGGGTGGGAGGTGAAGGAGTTGGGGGCGGTCGTGGAACTCAACCCTCGCGAACCTATGAAGAGAGGAACGATAGCTCCTTATATTCGAAATGGCGGCCTTGCCAACCTCTGGTCCTTGTCCCAATGAAGCGGTATTGCGAAAATTCACATCCGGCACCCGCTTCCGCAATGCCGACACGCTGCTTGCACGAATAACACCTTGTTTGGAGAATGGGAAAACCGCTTTTGTCCAATCTTTGCCTGACGACACAATTGGATGGGGTTCAACGAGAGTTCATCGTGATGCGCGTATTTCCCCCGGTCCCGCCGGAATACCCCTACCTACTGGGCCGTGACATGGCCTTTCGAGAGCACGCCATCCAGAGCATGACTGGAACCTCGGGACGGCAGCGTGTACAAGTTGACGCATTGGCTCCGTACCTACTTCCTTTTCCTCCGGCGGACGTTTGGGCAAAATTTGGTTCGCTAGTCGGCCCCACGTTCGCAGACATCCAGACAACCCGCAAAGAGTCCGTTACGCTCGCTGCACTGCGGGATGGGCTGTTGCCGGGGTTAGTCTCGGGAGAGAAACCGGTTGGGCGTGATGTGATCCTGAAGGGTGACGGGATCAGGAGCGAACATATGACCGCCAAACGCGCATTCATCAGCTTTGACTACGACAACGACGACGATCTCCGCAATGCCTTGGTGGGTCAAGCCAAGTATCCGAACTCGCCGTTCGACATTGTCGATGCGTCTGTAAGAAGACACCTTTCCGGCAATTGGAAGAAGAAAGTAAGGAACCGGATACGAAGGGCAGACCACGTGATTGTGATGTGCGGGGAGCATACCCACAAAGCGGAAGGAGTAGCAGCGGAAGTAAAGCTTGCTCAAGAGGAAGACAAACCTTATTTCCTGCTTCGTGGACACAGCGACGGGGTATGCACCAAACCCACGACGGCCCGTAGCGAATGAGATGCACGACTGGACTTGGGACAATCTGAGGAAGCTAATCGAAGGCAGGACACTCGCTGAGTCTGTTGAAGAGTGGCTGAGTAGCCCTGCTCCGTGGCTTGTGGCGGCAGGGATAGGCCTCGCGCTCTTGATCCGAAGCAGAAACAGACGCAATCGGTTGGATCAGCCTCGGCAGCTTGCGGGAACCGAGATACGGACAGACCCGGCCTGGGATTCCCAAGGTTTGGATGGAGGCTACTGATGACCGGTACCAAGAGTGCATTTATCAGCTTCGACTACGACAACGATAAGACCTGCGGGGCAACTTAGTAGTGCAGGCCGGGAGACCTGACTCGCCCTTCAGCATCACGGACTGGTCAGTGAAGGAACCATTTGACGAAAGATGGCGAGAGAAGGTGCGAGATCATCGGGAGAACGGATCTCACCATCGTCATCTGCGGAGAACGCACTCACGAAGCGAAGGGCGTGGAAGCAGAAGTGACGATGGTTCAACAGGCTGGGAAACCGTATTTCATGCTGAAGGGCCGCAGAAATAAGACGTGCACGCGCCCGAAGTCCGCACCTAAGAGGAAGAAAATCCAGCCCTGGACGTGGCCCGCCTTAAATGAGCTTATGATGCTAATCCGAAGTAGACTATGGCTGATCAAGATCGCGAATCTGCAATACACCAAACTGCGGACGCCTATGGCGGCTCATTTCATGCGGATCTTCTGGAGCAGTATAAGCTCTACGTACAGTCCACAGAGAACGTCAGTGCCCGGCGCGTCGCTTCAAACCGCTACTTGCTAACCGTTAACGCTGCCTTGGTTACGCTGTACGGACTACAGTCCGCAAATTTCGGCCAGGGCTACTGGACCCTGCTTATTCCCGTTATAGGAATTCCTGTATCCCTGCTCTGGTTTCTGATCATCAAGTCATATGCTGACCTGAATCACATCAAGTTCGTTGTGATCCACGAATTCGAACAGCACCTGCCAGCGGCGATGTACAGGTATGAGTGGATTGATTTGGCTGAAGAAGGGCAAGATACGACGTATCGTGCTGTGACGAAGATAGAACGTTGGAACCCATTCTCTTCGCTGGGCTTCATCTGGTTCTGACGGTCATGGTTATCCTAGCAATCGTTGGCGTCGTGGACTGGACGAAATGACCTCCCTCACCGAAGCCGTCGTCGAGCAGGCCGCCCTCGCCTGGCCGTCCGGCCTCGGCTGGCAGGTGGCCCACGGCCCGGACATCGCGCCGGATGCGCGCCCGGAGCTGATCAGGCAGGCGGCGTTGGAACGAACAAGTTAAGCGATGGACCTGTGGATCGAAACGGCCCGCGAGTTCGGTAATCCAGCCCCCGAGCCAACAAACGAACGGTTGACGTTGGCCTGATAACCTGACGAGTTACGCCAGTATTACCGCGAATAAACTCGCGCGCAGCGCAGAGCGCTGTTGCTCAGGTTGTTGTAGAGGAAAGTGGGCCAGGGGAACTGAGCAGGATTTGATGGAGGGTAGTGAATGCCGACGATCCTAACCGAGCGACAATTACCCCCTGCCTTTGATGGCATCTACGATGTGCCAGAGGTAGCAAGGTACCTCAAGGCTGCCACCCACGGAGGCAAGGTCTACCCGGTGGACTCTCCCAAGCTCATCCGGTGGATCCGGCGCGGACTTGCGTCTCCCGATCTTATTGATATCCCCGGCGCTGAGCTACTGATCACTTTTGAAGACCTCGTGTCGATGCGGGTCATTGCTGCCTTGCGGGCCGCTGGTGTCAGTTGGCCAGCCATCAGACGGGGTGAGCAGTGGTTACGGAAGGAGACCGGAGCCCAACGGCCGTTCGCCACTGAGATCATATGGGCGGGTCAGGGGCAAGTGTTCTCTGACTGGACCGATCTTTTGCTGTCAGCGAGTCGAAATGGCCAAACTGCATTCGAAATGCTCCGCCAGTATTTGATACCTATACATGGCCTGAAATTCAGTGATTCGTCCCAAGTGGCGACCTCTTGGGAGCCAATTGCCGACGTGCTCCTCGAACCTCAGGTTCAGTTTGGAGCGCCGTGCGTTAAAGGTACGCGGATACCCACTCGAACCATCGCCGGCATGATTGAGGCCGGAGACACGGTTGAATGGGTAGCGGGAGCTTTTCAGCTGACTCAGTCTGAAGTGCAGGCAGCTCGTGACTGGGAATATCGGCTCAGATCCAACTAAGCCGGCATTCCTTTTGGATGAATCCTTGGTCCCAAATGTTGCCAGGGCCTTGAGTCTGGTGGGCTATGAATTCGTCGATGCCGTATCTATTTTTGGCAGAAGGGGCGTCAAGGATCCAGAATTAATCAATTGGTGTAGGACATACGAGTTTACTTGGGTTCATGCAGATGACCGTGCCAGGAAAGACCACGGAGTGTTGTTACAGGCCAGCGGAATCAAAACTCTGTTGATCTCCAGGCCGCGTGGCCTCATGACTGGCAAGGAGCAACTCCGTATTCTGGCCTACGTTTTGCCGCGTCTGGTGGAGAAATGGGCAGAGAGCCCGTCAGTCCGTCATTACAAAGCAACTGCCGCCAGCCCGACGGCAAACCCGCGATTGAGTCGAGCGAGGATGTGATGTCGTTCAAACCGCTTTCGCGACACCCTTGCTTAGGGCTAGTCTATACTGGACTACATGTTAACCAACCGGAGGGGCGGCGCTATGACTAACCCCAACTCCCAACGCGTCTGGACCGTGGCTGAGGCTAAGGCCAGGTTGTCCGAAATCCTGCGCCTGGCCGAAACGGAAGGTCCGCAGCGCATAGGCAAGAGGTCATCCTTCGTCGTAGTGCCGGAGCGCGTATGGCGGGAACACGCGCCGCCCGACCGCATGCCGATGGGAAAGTGGCTCATCGAGAACATGCCCCGCGGAACCAACCTCGAAATCCCCGACCGCGGCGGCGACTCCCGTCGCGAGATTCCGTTTGCAGATTGGGACGACGACGATTGGGACGATGAATGACCGGATTTCTGCTCGACACGAACGTAGTGTCGGAGATGACCCGGAGTCGCCCCAGTCCCCTGGTCGTTGCCTTTCTGGATCGAACGCCCGAATTGTGGTTGGCGTCCCTGGTAGTTCACGAACTGGAGTTCGGGTTGCGTCTATTGCCGCCGGGACAGCGTCGGGATCGGTTGAGAATGGACCTGTCACGTTTCCTCGGGAGTTACGCGGACCGTATCCTGCCGATTGATGAGACCGGAGCAGTGTGGGCGGCTCGACTTAGGGCAAACGCGGTCATCTCAGGCCGTCCCCCGGATCTCATCGATATGCTCATCGCAGGGACAGCCAAGGCTCATGGTTTGACCGTTGCCACCCGGAATGTCCGGGACTTCGAAGGGCTGGGAGTCGAGGTCGTCAACCCCTGGCGATCCCAGTGACCACCATCACCGAAGCCGACGTCGAAGAGGCCGCCCTTAACTGGCTTGCCAGTCTTGGCTGGCAGGTGGCCCACGGCCCGGACATCGCACCGGATACTTTCGGAGCGGAGCGGACCGACTACGGCCAGGTGGTGCTGGAACGGCGGTTGCGGGATGCTCTCGTACTGCTCAACTCCGATCTCCCAGCCGAGGCATTGGACGACGCGTTCCGCAGGCTGATCCGCCCGGAGGGAGCGACCCTCGAAGCCCGCAACCGAGCCTTCCACAGGATGCTGGTGGATGGCGTGACGGTGGAGTATCGGGCGCAAAGCGGCGCCATCCGCGGCGCGCAGGCGCACATCATCGATTTTGACAAGCCCACCAACAACCATTGGCTGGCAGTCAACCAGTTCACCGTCACCGAGAACAAGAACAATCGCCGGCCGGACGTCGTGCTCTTCGTCAATGGCCTGCCACTCGCCGTTATCGAACTGAAGAACCCGACCGACGAGGACGCTACTATCTGGTCCGCATGGCAGCAGCTCCAGACGTATAAAGCCGACCTGCCGTCGTTGTTCTCCATGAACGAGATGCTAATGGTCTCGGACGGGACCCAGGCCCGCATCGGGACTCTCACCGCCGGGCGGGAGTGGTTCAAACCATGGCGCACTATCACCGGGGAGAAGCTGGCCGACCACCACATGACCGAGCTCCAGGTCATGCTGGAGGGCATCTGCGAACGGAGGCGATTCCTGGCGCTCGTCCGGGACTTCATTGTGTTCGAGGATGACGGCAGCGGCGCGCTGGCCAAGAAGATGGCCGGCTACCACCAATTCCATGCGGTGAGGGTTGCGGTCGGCGAGACGCTGCGCGCCGCGGAGCTGCAGCGGGCGACTACAGGAATCGCTGAAGTCGAAGACGGGTACGAAACCGGGAGGAATCCCGGCGGGGAACCCGGTGACAGGCGGATCGGAGTGGTCTGGCACACCCAGGGCTCGGGCAAGAGCCTGACCATGGCCTTCTACGCCGGGGCCATCGTGCGCGAGCAAGCCATGGAAAACCCGACCGTAGTCGTCCTCACCGACCGTAACGACCTGGACGACCAACTGTTCGGCACCTTCTCCCGCTGCCAGGACATCCTGCGCCAAACACCGACTCAGGCGGAGAACCGCGCCGATCTACGCAGAAAGCTGGCGGTTGAGTCGGGAGGCGTGGTCTTTACGACCATCCAGAAGTTCTTCCCAGAGGAGAGGGGCGATTCCCATCCCACCCTTTCGGAGCGACGCAACATCGTGGTCATCGCCGACGAAGCCCATCGCAGCCAATACGACTTCATCGACGGCTACGCCCGCCACATGCGGGACGCTCTACCCAACGCCTCGTTCGTCGGATTCACCGGAACTCCCATCGAGCTGCAAGATGCCAACACCCGCGCCGTGTTCGGCGACTACATCAGCATCTACGACATCCGGCGCTCGGTCGAGGACAAAGCCACGGTGCCCATCTACTACGAGAGCCGGTTGGCCAAGCTGACCCTGGACGAACGAGAAAAGCCGAACATCGATCCTGAGTTCGAGGAAGCCACCGAGGGCGAGGAGGTGGAGCGCAGGGAGAGGCTCAAGACCAGGTGGGCGCAACTGGAAGCGGTCGTTGGCGCTGAGAAGCGGGTCAAGCAGATCGCCGAAGACATCGTCGATCACTTCGAGCAGCGACTCGAAGCCCTCGACGGCAAGGCGATGGTCGTCTGCATGAGCCGTCGCATATGTATCGACCTCTACCGGGAACTGGTAAACCTGCGGCCCGACTGGAACGACGACGATGACGACAAGGGCGCCATCAAGATAGTGATGACCGGCTCCGCCTCCGATCCCCTGGACTGGCAACCGCACGTCAGGAACAAACCCCGGCGGGAGGCCCTTGCCAACCGGTTCCGCGACGCCAGCGACCCCTTCCGCGTCGTGCTGGTGCGGGACATGTGGCTGACAGGATTCGACGCGCCCAGCCTGCACACCATGTACGTGGACAAGCCGATGCGGGGCCACGGGCTTATGCAGGCCATCGCCCGCGTGAATCGTGTGTTCAAGGACAAGCCCGGCGGCCTGGTGGTGGACTACCTGGGCCTGGCGCAGGACCTCAAAAAGGCACTCGCCACCTACACGGAAAGTGGCGGCCGAGGGCAGACCGCGCTGGACCAAGGTGAAGCCGTTGCGGTCATGATCGAGAAGTACGATGTGTGCTGCGCCCTGTTCCACGGCTTCGACTGGTCCAAGTGGACAACCGGCACGCCGCAGGAACGGTTGAGTCTGTTGCCGGCCGCGCAGGAGCACATCCTCGCCCAGGAGAACGGTAAGGACCGCTGCCTGCTAGCCGTCCGCGAGCTATCACAGGCATTCGCGCTGGCCGTGCCCCACGAGGAGACGATGCGCATCAGGGACGACGTAGGGTTCTTTCAGGCGGTGCGGGCGCAGCTCATTAAGCGAGCGCCAGGCGAGGCGCGGTCGGAGGAAGAACTGGACCTCGCCGTGCGACAGATCATCTCACGCGCGGTGGCGTCCGAAGGGGTGCTCGACGTGTTCGCCGCAGCGGGATTGGACAAACCCGACATCTCCGTACTTTCGGACGAGTTCCTGGCCGAGGTACAGGGGATGCCCCAGCGCAACCTCGCCGTAGAGTTATTGCAAAAACTGCTCAGGGGCGAGATCTCCACCAAACGGCGCAAGAACGTCGTTCAGGCCCGTTCTTTCGCCGAGATGCTGGAGCAGACCCTGCGGCGTTACCAGAACCGGGCGATAGAGGCGGCCCAGGTCATCGAGGAACTGATCGGGCTTGCCAAAGACATGCGTGAAGCCAACGAACGGGGGGAGCGGCTGGGGCTGTCGGAGGACGAGTTGGCCTTTTACGACGCGCTGGAGGCCAACGACAGCGCGGTGCAGGTCCTTGGCGACGACACGCTGCGCGACATCGCCCGCGAGCTGGTCGAAACCGTCCGTAGAAACGT
Source organism: Dehalococcoidia bacterium (assembly GCA_965262065.1). GTDB lineage: Bacteria > Chloroflexota > Dehalococcoidia > Lucifugimonadales > Lucifugimonadaceae. The sequence goes on from OZ253497.1 coordinate 1,255,583, forward strand.
CACCATCGACTGGACCCTGCGGGAGAATGTGCGTGCGCGGTTGCGGGTGCTTGTCAGGCGCATCCTGCGCATACATGGCTACCCTCCCGACAAGCGGGAAAAGGCAACACAGACCGTCCTGGAGCAGGCCGAAGTTCTGTCAGAGGGCTGGGCGGCGGTGTGAGACGGGATTGGACCCCCTAACGAACCTGGTTCCAAACCCATCCCACCTCCCCACCCCCAACCCCCGTTCTGTTGACGGTCGTATTGCCCCCGCCTAAACTTGACGCCCGAAGGACCCACTCCTTCCGGCCTATTCCCGGACCCCTTTGGTAGTGCCAGGTAACTCGTATGTGCGGCGTAAGCGGAATCCTTTATAAGAAAGCAACCGGCAGCGGTTTTGGCCCTGTTGGCGACGATCTGGTCAAGATGCTGGAGTCCATGACCCATCGCGGAAAGGACTCGAGCGGTATCACCGTAGCGGGCGAGGACCTTGCCGGCGACCTCGTCGTACGCATCTGGACCGGCGACGAAAACCAGGCCGCGGATACCCTGTCCCGGGTCGAGGACGCCGTGGCCCGTTCCGGCGGGGTCGTCAACTCGAAGCAGTCCAGCGGGCAGTTCCTGCGGTTGGTGGTCAACTACGACGGAGACGTCGCAAAGCTCGCCGAGGCCCTGATAAACACGCAGGGAGTCGCGTTGCACAGCATCGGCGAGACCTCGGAAGTGGTCAAGGACGTCGGCACTCCGGTCGCCATGGACGACCGCCACCTCCTCAGCCAGCTAACGGGTACTCACGGCATCGGCCACGTGCGAATGGCTACAGAGAGCATAGTCGACGTAAACCACGCGCACCCCTTCTGGGCCTACCCCTTTCCCGACGTGACCGTGGTGCACAACGGCCAACTCACCAACTACCACAAGATGAAGCGAATGTACGAAGACCAGGGTCACCGCTTTCAGACCGGGAACGACTCTGAGTTGATCGCGGTGTACCTGGCCGACAAGCTGGCCCAGGGGGAATCCCTGGACATGGCCCTTCAGGATTCCCTGAACGACCTCGACGGGACTTTCACCTACCTGGTTTCAACGAAGGACGGTCTCGGCTACGCCAAGGACCAGTGGTCGGCCAAGCCGCTGGTCACAATGGAAACCGACGACATCATTGCCATCGCCTCCGAGGAAGTCGCCTTGCGCAGCGTTTTCAGCCTGGAGATAGACCGGCTGGAACCACAACAGAGCGAGGTCATGACTTGGTTACTCTAGACGCCGGTGGCTTGACCACGCGCGAGCTCAACCGGCGGCTAAAGGAGTTGGCGTCCACTCACTCGGAAATCACCATCGAGAACCCCCAGGCGCAGCACAACATCGCCGTGGGGATCCTCGAACCTTGCAAAATAAACATCAAGGGTAGTGTCGGCTACTACGCCGCCAGCCTCCTGGACGGCCCTGAGATCACCATCGACGGCAACGCAGGCTGGGCACTGGGCGACAACATGATGGGGGGCAAGATCACCCTGTCGAAGAACGCCGGGGCGTCGGTCGGCTCGACCATGCGCGGCGGCGAACTGTTCGTCGGGGGCGACGCCGGCGCAAGGGCTGGTATTTCCATGAAGGGCGGCACCCTCATAGTCGGCGGCAACGCCGGTTTCCTGGCCGGTTTCATGATGCAAAAGGGTCGTATCATCGTTTGCGGCGATGTTGGCGAGGCCGTCGGGGACTCCATGTATGAGGGGACCATCTACGTCGGTGGTGAAATCGGTTCCCTCGGCGCCGACGCCACCACCGAGGAGATCGACGAGGATGAACTCATCGACATCCTCGGGACCCTGCGGAGCTACGGAATCGACAAGAGACCCAGCTTCACCAAGATTGTCTCCGCGAAGAAGCTGTACCACTACGACTCCCTGGAGCGGTTGGAAAAGTCAGTGATCTGACCCCCGCGCACATTGGCGCGGTAAGAGGAACGGCCCTACATGGTTATGAGTAACAGTCAGCTATGGCCGCCGTGGGTCCTGGAAGATATCCACGCCAAGGCCGAGCTGGGCAGATACCGGATCCGGGGATTCAGTACCTTTCAGAAGGTGACCCACTTCGACGACCTCACCTTTTTGTCGACCGGACTCACCCGTTTTCCTTTGGAAGGGTACAAAGAGCGCTGCAACACCCGGACAGTAATCGGCGGACTGCGTGCCGAGAAGCCCCTGATCCTGGAGACGCCCATCTATATAAGCGGTATGAGCTACGGCGCACTGTCCGCCAATGCGAAGACGGCCCTGGGCAAGGGCGCGGCGATGGTGGGGACGGCCAGTTGCACCGGAGACGGCGGAATGTTGCAGTCGGAGAGAGACGCCTCCGACAAGTTGATCTACCAGGTGTTGCCCAGCAGGTACGGATTCAACCCTCACCACCTGGTGCAGGCCCAGGCCGTCGAGATAGTAGTTGGCCAGGGCGCCAAACCGGGTACCGGCGGTATGCTCATGGGGGTGAAGGTCCTCGATGACATCGCCGACATGCGGGACCTGCCCCGCGGTATCGACCAGCGCAGCCCGGCCCGCCACCCCGACTGGCTGGGACCCGACGACCTGGCGGTCAAGATCGAACAGTTAAGAGAAGCGACCGACTGGCGTGTGCCTATCCACGTAAAGCTGGGCGCATGCCGGGTGGACGACGACGTGAAGTTGGCGGCCAAGGCGGGCGCCGACGCCATCGTCATCGACAGCATGGTCGCCGGCACAGGCGCATCGGCTGAAGTATTGATTGAGCACAGCGGGATTCCCACTGTCCCCGCCATCGTCATGGCCCGGGAGGCGCTTCGGGAACTGGGGCTTTACGGAAAGGTCAGCTTGATCGCCTCCGGCGGCATCCGCAACGGGGCCGATGTGGCAAAAGCATTGGCCTTGGGCGCCGACGCCGTCGCCATCGGTATTGGCGCACTCGTCGCTCTCAACTGCAACAAGGACATTCCCGAGTCGGACTTCATCAACGAAATCGGCGTGCCGGCCGGGCAGTGCCGCCATTGCCACACCGGCAAGTGTCCTGTGGGCATCACGACCCAGGACCCGGAACTGACCAAGCGGCTCGACCCCGACGAGGCAGCGGAACGCGTGGCCAACTACATCAATTCCATGACCATGGAGATGGCGCTGCTCACCCGCTCCCTGGGCAAGGGGGATGTTCACAGCCTGGAACCGGAGGATCTGGCAGCCCTGACCATAGAAGCGTCGGCCATGGCGCGGGTGCCCCTGGTCGGGACCAATAAGGTCTATTGAGCGATAAGCCGACAGCAGGTCTGGGATTGAGGCCGCTGTCGACGGCCCGAATCGGCACGCGCCAGATTCGCTGACTCAGGCTGCAGCGGGTTGCCCCAAGGAGATCATCATGGCTGATAGAGCAGAAGTCCGGCAGCGGATGCTGGACGACGACATCGAATACCTGCTGGTCCAGTTCGTAGATATAAACGGTTCCCCCAAGGTAAAGATGGTCCCGGCCGTCCACCTGGACGACGCCATCGATACCGGAGCGGGATTCGCCGGGGCCGCCTTGCCGGGCATGGGCCAGGGACCGCACTCCCACGACATGCTGGCCAGAATCGATCTGGACACCTATACACCGCTTCCATGGACCAGCGGTGTGGCCCGTTTCGCCAGCGATCTTTTCGTGGACGACGCGCCACACATGTATTGCCCTCGCCAAAACTTCAAACGGGTGCTGGCCAACGTCGCCGATGCGGGTTACACGTTTTACGTGGGTATCGAGCCTGAGCACTTCCTGGTCAAGAGAAACCAGGATGGTTCGATATCAGTTTGGGACCCAAACGAAGTCGATACCCTGACCAAGCCCTGCTACGACTTCAAGGGCATCTCCAACGTCATCGACTACCTGCGGGACATGATGGACGGCATGCAACGCATCGGTTGGGACGCCTACCAGTCGGACCACGAGGACGCCAACGGCCAGTACGAAATCAACTTTGTCTACGATGAGGCCCTGGTCACCGCCGACCGGTACACGTTCTTCAAGATGATGACCAGCCAGTACGCCCAGAAGTACGGCGCCATCGCCACCCACATGGCCAAACCCTTCAGCGATCGCACCGGCAGCGGCGGACACATCCACTACCACATGGAGGACGCGGTCACCGGCGAAAACGTGTTCCTGGACGAAGAAGACCCCCGGGGACTCGGATTGTCTGAACTGGCGTACAACTTCATCGGCGGGGTAATCGACCACGCCCCGGCCCTGTGCGCCGTCATGTCGCCCACCGTTAACTGTTACAAGCGCCTACAGGTAGGTTCGGCCCTTATGGGCTCAACTTCCGGCTTTCTGTGGACCCCGGCATTCATATCCTACGGCGACAACAACCGCACCCAGATGATACGAACGGCGGGCCCTGGGCACCTGGAAGACCGGACCATGTCGGCTGCCTGCAACCCCTATCTGTCGATGGGGGCTTACGTCAGTGCGGGACTCGACGGCATCCGGCGCAAGCTGGACCCCGGCGAGCCCAACCTGGGCAACCTGTACGACCTGGGTCTGGAGGAGATTCAGCGCCGCGGCATCAGGATGCTGCCCCAGTCGTTGGCCGAGGCGCTCGAGGAACTACGCCGGGACGAGGTGGTGCAGGAGTCTCTGGGCGTCATCTACGACGAGTTCGTGTCCCTGAAGGATGGGGAGTGGCGCGAGTACCACCGCCAAGTGTCCCAATGGGAGCTGGACCGCTACCTGACGATGTTCTAGAAACTAGATGTCCTTCCTCCTGAATTGCCCCAACTGCGGGGACCGCAACGTCAACGAGTTCCAATATGGGGGCGAGGTGACCTCGCGGCCCGCTCCTGACGACGGACCGGACCAATGGACCGACTACTTCTATTCCCGCAGTAACGTCGCGGGTGACTCCCGGGAGTGGTGGAATCACCGCTACGGGTGCCGGAAATGGTTCCTGGCCCTGCGTGACACCACCGTCAACCAGGTCCAGGAGACCTATTGGCCGTAACCGATGTCCAAACGAAACCTTAGTCCCCGATTGCCGGCCCAACCCGGTGAACAGATCGACCGTGGATCGACAGTCGAATTCCAGTTCGACGGCAAGAAGGTGACCGCCTTCCAGGGCGACACCGTCGCCTCGGCGCTTCACGCGTCCGGCGTCTCTACTCTCACCCGCAGCTTCAAATACCACCGGCCCAGAGGACTGCTCTGCTGCGACGGGAGGTGTCCGAACTGCCTTGTCAACGTCGACGGCGTGCCCAATGTCCGGGCCTGTACCAAGCCCGTAAAGCCGGGTATGCGGGTCGCTCACCAGAACGCGTGGCCTTCGTTGAAGTGGGACTTCCTTTCGATCCTCGACCGCCTGGGATGGCTCATGCCGGTTGGCTTTTACTACAAGGCTCTGCATCGACCCAAGGTGCTCTGGCGGCTGGCCCGGAACGTCATCCGCCGCGTTGGCGGCCTGGGTAAGGTCGACATCAATGACGTCCCCGAGACCCATTGGCAGCACCGGAACTACCACGCCGACGTAGCCGTAATCGGCGGCGGCCCTGCCGGCATGGCGGCGGCGCTGGCGGCGGAGGAATATGGCGCCAACGTTACCCTGATCGACGACCAACCCCGCCTGGGAGGACACCTTCTTTTCAGTCCCCGTGTGCATCCTGGCGAAGCCGGATTCCATGGCTACGCAGGAAAGGATACCGCCGAGAATCAAACGAAAGCGGTGATGAACAGGGACCGGCTGCGAGTGATGACCGGGGCCACAGTCTTTGCCTTCTACCAGGACAACCTGTTGGGCATTCGGAGAGAGCATGACCTGGTGAAACTCCGGGCCAAACGGGTCGTAGTAGCAACGGGTTCTTTCGATGTGCCGCTAATGTTTGAAAACAACGACCTGCCCGGCGTGATGCTGTCGAGTGCCGCACAACGCCTGATCCGGCTCTATGGCCTCAGGCCGGGCAGCAAGGCAGTAGTGGCGACCGCCACCGACGAGGGCTACCAGGTGGCTTTGGACCTGCTGAACGCGGAAGTAGAGGTCGCCGCGGTGGTCGATTCCCGGCCCGGCGCGCCTGGACATACGGACGCGGCCCGGGCCGTGGAGGAAGAAGGCGTCCCGATCCTTACTTCATGCCTGGTTTCCAAAGCCTTGGGCAAGACCAAACTGCGAGCCGTGATTGCGCGTTCCCTGGATGCGGGGGAGCCAACCGAACTGTCTCAGAGAATTCGGTGCGACTTGCTGTGCATGTCCGGAGAGATTCAGCACGCAGATGGATTGCTCTACCAGGCCGGCGCGAAGCGGGACTACAACCGGGAGCTGGGTGACCCTGAACATTGGGTGCTGCCGCCCGGCCTACACGTCGCCGGAGACGTGACCGGATCGCGGAACCTTATGACCAGGCTCATGCAGGGGCGGCTCGCCGGCTTGGAAGCCGCACAACATCTTGTCGGGAAATCGTCGGAGTTGCAGACAGATATAGACGGCGCCCGGGAGCTGATGACGGAAGCGCAGGGTCGGCTCGGTGAGAGCCGTCCCGCAGCCCACCCCCACCAGGCGCCATCGGGCAAGAAGGAGTTCGTCTGTTTCTGCGAGGACGTCACCGTCAAGGACATCTCTCAGGCCGTCGCGGAAGGCTTTGACGACATCCAACTGCTGAAGCGGTACAGCACCGCGACGATGGGACCCTGCCAGGGGAAGATGTGCCTGAAGTCGCTGGTCGGGTTGTGCGCGCAATACACCGGACAAAGCGTGGAGTCCACCGGGGTCACGACGGCGCGTCCGCCTTTGGAACCCGTGTCGCTGGGCGCGTTGGCAGGCCCTTCTCACATGCCCTTGAAACGCTCACCTTTGGACCACATCCACCGCGAACTCGGGGCCGACATGGTGGAGGCGGGGCCGTGGCAGAGACCCCACAGCTACGGCTCGCCCCAGGAAGAATGCCTGGCGGTCCGTCACCGGGTAGGAATTATCGACGTGAGCACCCTGGGCAAGCTGGACGTCCGTGGCAAAGACGCCGGGGCCCTGCTGGACCGGGTCTACACGCACCGCTTTTCCAATCTACGGGTTGGAAGAATCCGGTACGGGGTCTTGTGCTCGGACAATGGGACGATCCTGGACGACGGTACGGTTGCCAGGGTGTCGGACGATCACTACTTCGTCACGACCACTTCAGGGAACGTGGACATGATCGAAGAGTGGTTCAAATGGTGGAACGCCGGCACAGGCCTGTGCGCCCATGTCACCAACGTCACCTCGGACTACGCTGCCGTGAACGTGGCAGGCCCCTATGCCCGGCAGACACTGACCAAGCTCACCGATATCGATATGTCCTCCAAGGCGTTCCGCTACATGCGTTACACGCAAGGTGAGATCGCGGGCATACCCGGCATGTTGCTACGCATCGGCTTCGTTGGCGAAGCGGGATGGGAGGTACACGTCCCTGCGGAGTACGGAGAGTACTTATGGGAAGGCATCATCGACGCGGGCAGCGAATTCGGCATCGCTCCCTTCGGCCTGGAGGCGCAGCGAGTACTGCGCCTGGAAAAGAAGCACATCATCGTCGGGCAGGACACCGACGCCGTGTCTAACCCGCTGGAAAGCGACATGGAATGGACGGTCCGCTTCGACAAGGAGGACTTCATTGGCCGGGCCGGTCTCCTCGCCGTTCGTGACAGGGGACTGCGCAACAAGTTGGTCGGCTTCGTCATGCAGGACGGACAGGTACCTGACGACGGGGTCCCGGTGGTCGCCGCCCGTGCGCCCATCGGACGTGTAACCAGCGCCCGACGCAGCCCGACGACGGGCAAGGGCTTCGGGCTTGCATGGATACCAGTGGAGATGGCCGAGGAAGGTTGCCAGATCAGCATACTGATCGACGGGAGACCCCTGCCCGCCGAGGTGACCTTGCGTCCCTTCTACGACCCTGACGGCAAGCGATTGCGAGGGTAGTCACCGTGTCGTTCACCCCCGTCAAGAAAAGCGCGTTCCACCACAAGCAGTTGGCTATCGGAGCGCACATGGTCGAGCGGGACGGCTGGCTGCAGCCTTCCCTTTATTCGAGCGTGGACCAGGAATCTCGTCTGTTGAACGAAGGCGCCGGTGTTTGTGATATCAGCCCAATAGGAAAGTTGCTGCTGCAAGGCGACGATCTGATTGGGTTCTTGAGAAATATTCTCTCGGACGGCGAGGCGCCTGCCGTGGGTGAAGTGCGCCTGATCTCGGTTCCCGCGAATGGACGGCTGGCGAGGCTCACCATAGACGAATGCCTTGTGTTGAGCGATGCCGCCGAACTGTCGAAATGGACTATGATCCTGGGTGGAAACCCTCCCGACTGCGCCCACCTTTTGGACCACACTTCGGGTCTGGCCGGCGTGCGGCTCACCGGGCACGAGTCGGACCAACTGTTGAGCAAGCTCACGGAATTGGACACATCCCCTGAGGCCTTCCCAAACCTGAGCTGCGCCCAGACGAGGTGTGCCGAGATACACGGCACGCTTATTCGGACCGATTTGGGGTCGCTGCCAAGCTATGACCTGTTCTTCCCGCGTGAGTTCGGGGAGTACATGTGGGACGCTATATTCGAGGCCGGAGAGGAGTTCGGCGTGGCAGCCGTCGGATTCGAGGCCGCAGACCGGGTCCGAACCTGACCCGTGATCGACCCGGCCATGGCATCCAGATAGACATGCTCCAGCTATTTCAAAAAAACCGGATGTGGCAGAAGCGGCCGCTGAAGGACCGTTACGAGGTTGTGATCGTGGGCGGCGGAGTCCACGGCCTGTCTACCGCGTACTACCTCGCCAAGCTGGGAGTTCGCGATGTGGCGGTGCTGGATAAGGGATACCTGGGCGGCGGCGCCAGCGCCCGAACGACCGCGATCATCCGAGCCAACTACTTGACCCCCGAGGGAGTTCCTTTCTTCAAAGAAAGCGTCGAGCTATATGAGGGGCTCGCCAAGGAACTGAACTTCAATCTGCTTTTCAACCAGATGGGGCGGCTGGACCTGGGTCACAACGAAACCGCGGTCTACGGGCTCAGGATGCGGACCGAAATCAACCGGTTGCTGGGGGTAGACAGTCGCATGATTGGACCGCGAGAAATCAAGAAGCTCGTCCCGGCCATGGACATGCGAAAAGGAAAGCCCTTCCCCATAGTTGCCGCTCTATATCATCCGCCCTGCGGGGTGATTCGCCACGACGCGGTGGTCTGGGGATACGGCCGAGGCGCCAGCAGTTACGGGGTCGAGTTGCATCCGTTTGCGGAAGTAACCGGAATCGATCGGACCAACGGCAGCGTGACCGGCGTCGAGACGGACCGGGGTCTAGTCAAGGCCAATACGGTGTTGAGCGCCACCGCCGGATGGACCTCCACGTTAGGCCGGATGGTGGACCTGGACTTGCCAATTTCGACCCATCCGCTGCAAGCAATGGTCACCGAACCGCTAAAGCCTTTCCTGGACAAGACCATTTCGTCCGCCAATCTGCACGCATACGTCTACCAGACCGACCGGGGTGAGGTGGTCATCGGCGGTGGTGTCGATCCTTACCCGAGCTACAGTCACCGATCCACCATGCAGCCGCTGGAAGAGCTTGCGGCCCACACTCTGGAGATGTTTCCTTGCCTGAGAAACGTAAACGTGTTGCGCCAATGGACCGGCATTTGCGACATGACTCCCGACTACGCTCCCATCATGGGCCCCGTCGACGGGCTGGACGGCCTGATACTAACTTGCGGTTGGGGTAGCTGGGGCTTCAAGGCCGCGCCTGTGGCTGGAAAGCGCATCGCCGAATTGATCGCCACCGGCACGACACCGGACCTGATCAAACCATTCGCTCTTTCCAGATTCAGGGAAGGCCGACTGGTAAACGAAAGGGCCGCCGCGCCGGCTGCCGCCATCCACTAGTCAAAGCCATGAAACGCGCGCTGATCGTCCGCCACGCCGCTCCTGAGACCCTGGCCCGTAATTTCCGGTCTGTGCTGTTGGATCAAGGATTCGAGTTGGAGACGCTGAACGTGTTTGAGTCGGCGCCCGGATACGAACAGTTCGCCGCTCTGGACCTGGCTGACGTCAGCATGGTCCTGATACTGGGCGGCCCCTTTTCCGCCAACGACGACCTCCCCGCGTTACATCAAGAGCGAGCCTACTTGAGAGAGGCATTGGACCAGGATAAGCCGGTATTCGGTGTCTGCCTGGGCGCACAGATGATGGCGACTGCATTGGGAGGCGTGGTGGAACCCAGCGGCGGCTATCAAATAGGACTGAAGAAGATTTCAGTGACGGCCGAAGGCAAGGCAGATCGGGTATTCCGCAATATCGAGATCCCACTTGTGCCGACGCTTCACGGCGACACGTTCTCCATCCCCGAAGGAGCAGTGAAGCTGGCCGACGCATTCATGTTGCGCCGCGACGGGGCCTACCGGCGTATCAACATGGCATTCCGCTACGGCCGGTCCTACGCGTTCCAGTTCGAACCCCAGCTGACATTGGAAGAGTTTCGAGTATGGGGCCGAGAACTACGGGGCGACTACCAGTTCCTTGGGAGCCGATTCGATACTGAAGAAGAAGCGGCAGCCAACCTACGCGAGTTTGCCGCATTCGCTCCCCATCACGAAAAGCAGATGAGGCGGTTGCTAATCGCCTTCCTGTCCAACGCCGGGCTGGGCGGCAGTGGTTAGCCTTGTTGCGTCAACACGGGTGCCGGACGGGGAGCGGCTTGGCCTGGATCGATTGATGGAAGAATCAGCCAGCCTACGGAATGGCGTACCGTCTGAATACTATTCCCTGGACAGAGCATCTATTCGCATCATGAGCCGCCCGATGATCTCGGCAACGGTGTGATCTATCTCTGTGCTCCTGGTGCCCAACCCCGAATAAGTGAATTCGGCTTCCAATTGTGGGATGGGTGTCTCTCCTACCGTCACACGTCGTGAAACTCGTTCACTACCGAGCGTCCACTCGATAGAGACAATCAGGTCAAACTCATTACGGCCAATTCCGCTGTACCCATTGAATCTGAACTCGTGCCTCAGTTTAAGCGGCCGGTCGTCGCTCAGCTTGAAGCCATAGGTCACTATGTGCTGTTGCTTCGTCCACTCCCAGTTCCCGGCCTTGAGAAGCTCGCTGGAGTTTGCCTCGTCATGGCCGAGCGCGACGTATGAGACTTGGCCGAAGGCACGGAATAGGCCCTCCCCTAGTGGTCTACAAGTGGATTCCAACCCGTCGAGTGTCGGCCGGATAAGCGCCCGATAGACGGCATCCAGCGTCTTTACATCGAGATCGACCGGGAAAGGGCCGCTCTTCTCTCTCACAAAGGTCGCAATCCCCTGATTGACCTCAAATCGTTCCAGCACGCCGCCCAGGTCTGCTAACGGAACAACGTCGCAATCGTTACGGCTTTGACGAGCTGTTCCGCCATATACGACGGACTTGGCGGAGATGTTTGGAATCAGCTTGGCAACGCGGTTGAGCGAACCAAAGTAGTCGGAGGAAACGGTAGAGCCGGACTTGACCTCGATAGCGCTGATGCCTCGACCGGTCTCATACAGGAGATCACACTCCAAGCCCTTTGAATCCCGGAAAAAGGAGACGTTGGACTGGCGGCCCCGATTGAAGCGGTGCTTGAGCGCCTCCGCGACAACCACGTTCTCAAAAAGGGCGCCTCGGAGGGGATGAGTGGCGACCTGCTCTGCGATTTCGATGCCGATAAGATAGCTGGCCAGCCCCACATCGTAGAAGTAGAACTTGGGTGATTTGATCAATCGCTTTCGTATGTTGGCGTGGAACGGCGGTAGCTGGAAGATGATGTAGCTGGTTTCCAATACCGTAAGCCACTCTCGCGCCGTAGTGTGGGACACGCCTGCGTCCGAGCCTAGCGAGCTAAGATTTACCAACTGTCCTACTCGCCCGGCGCAAAGGCGAACGAAAAGCCGGAAGCTCGACAGATTGCGTATTTCACCCAACCGGCGCACGTCACGCTCTACGTAGGTCTCGAAGTAGTCGCCGAGCGCTTGTCGTGGATCGAGTCCCTGGTCAAGAATCCGGGGATAGAACCCAGAGAAAATGATGTCGTCTATCGCTTCGCTCGCGCCGGTGCGCCGCCGTTCCCTGAGGGAAAACGGCAGCAGGCGGAGTAGGGCCGTCCGCCCAGCCAGCGACTGACTAATGGCATTAGAGAGCCTGAACTGCTCGCTACCCGAAAGGACGAAAAGGCTGTTGCGTCCTTGTTCGTCGGCGAAAACCTGGAGATAGGACAGGAGGGCAGGGACATGTTGGACCTCATCGATAATGGCGCCCTCACCAAGTTGCTTGAGAAATCCCCTGGGATCGGATTCGGCAAATTCACGCTGGTCCGGCGCTTCCAGGTTGGCGTATTCCAGATTGGGAAAGGCCGAGCGGCACAGGGTAGTCTTACCAGACTGCCGTGGCCCGGTCACGGTCACGAAGGGATACTGCTTGAACAGCGCCGTTAAACGGTCTGATATTTCGCGCTCGATCATGGTCACAATGATGCCAAGAAGTGGCACCATTTGCAAGTGCTACTTTCAATTTGTGCACGTTTCCCGCTTGGATTGCCCCTGTTCCTTGATCCTCGCCAAGTGGCGAGAGGGCGGTGAGGTTCTCAGGATGTCCTGACCGAAGGAGCACTCTGCGGGTCGTACGCGGAGGCGCAGCCACCGTCCCGGGACTTGCGCACTTTTGGTTCCCGAACAGTTCGCATCCCCTTGTTTGGTCCGATGACCGAACTTCCCTTTTCCGCCGCGTAATCCCGACAATGCTGCTGGTTGTGTAAAAATCGCCCGCGGTTATATCGGGACACGATTGGTCCGATGGGGTAAGATGCGCCGGAACACGCGCCCCCTAGCAAATAAGGGTATGAAATGAGCAAGGTCGTAAATCACGTCGTAAAAAGGCCCGGGCGGAGACACGGCGATCCGGAAACAGAGATTCCCATTGCACAGGACCTGGTGACAGTACCAGGCTCGCCCAATTTAGACGGGGATGTTTCCTACTACAGCAGGGAATTCCCGATCGAGTCCCAAACGGTCGAAAAATCGGCCGACCGCGACTGGGGCTGGACCGTCTACATCAAAGAGGTCTACGACTACCGCAAGAAGCATGAAAAGGCGAGCGAGCCTCTCATCGATGCGGCGGCGGTTTCTGGTGAGATCGAGCCCACTGCAGAGCCTGAGTCGCGGGACGACATCACTGAAGACATACGCGCGAAAGCACGGGAGTTGGGCTTCGGCGAAGTCGGCTTTACCAGCTACGACCGAAGATATACGTACGCCAGCAAGAAAAAGTGGGCCAAATACACCCATGCCATCTGCATTGCGTTGGAACAGGACTACTCACAGACACAGTCCATTCCCAGCCTGGAAGCCGAGTTCGCCCACTTCGGCACCTACGAGATCGCCGGCGCCCTGGCCCTGAAGCTCGCGGACCACATTCGCTCGCTTGGTTATCACGCGCAAATACACAGCCCCAATGACAACACCGGCATTTACATACCGCTGTTTGTAAGCGCAGGCCTCGGACAGTTGGGCGCGAACGGGCAGCTACTCTCTCCCCACTTCGGGTCCAGGGCGCGGCTGATGCTGATCACGACCGATGCCCCGGTCCATCACGACGAACCGATCGACTACGGGATTAACAAGTACTGCGAGGAATGCCAGGTCTGCGTGGTCCGATGCCCCGCCCGCGCTCTGCTGAGGGAAAAGGTGTGGTACCGCGGCGTTCAGAAGAACAAGCTGGTCTATGACCGCTGTCGGCCGATAATGATCACTTACGAGGGTTGCGCTGTCTGTATGAAGGTGTGTCCGGTTCAGCGTTATGGCATGAAGCCGGTCATGGAACACTACGTCGCGACAGGAGACATCCTCGGAAAGGGGACGCCCAACCTGGAAGGATACGAACTCCGGGGCAAAGGCTACTTTGGACCGGGTGATTTGCCGCACTTCGATCGTGAGACATTCGAGTTCCCCCACGGAACCAAAGAGGAGTGGCTCTTCAAACAGTTCAAGGAAAAGCTCGAGAAGAACGGCGGCCCTGCTGAGGAAGAGGCCGTAGAGTTTGCCAACGAACTGAAACAGATGGTCGAAACAGGCATCTCGCGCACCGACGAATAGTTTCCGCGGGCGGATTCCAAGGAGCAACTACCATCGCTATTGTCCCCAGTACGATGTTCTGACAAAGACGCGCTGGACGCCCTGTTCAAAGAACTGGAAGATGGCTATGTCCATACTCCCGAGTACGATTTGCTGCTGCGCGATGCGCACCTCGGAATTGCCCTGTCCGACGCCGGGCGCGAATTCAAGGGTCAAGTGGACCAGCGGGTCGCGGCCCTGATCGAAAAGCACAGGGGTGGCGCGTAGGCCAGCGTCTTTGGCCAATCCGGTCTGCGGCGGTTACCGGGCAGCGCTTTTACGGCCGGGGATCGGGTTCTCTTTTCTGAGAACCGCGCGGCTGGCGCGGCGCGTCAGTTACCCGGGTCATTTCGATGAGTGAGCCGTCACCAGATCCAGCCTCTCCGCAAGGCGGTCCTCGGCGGTCTGCAGGTCGTACTGGCTTTGCAGCCCCACCCAGAAACCCGCAGAGTTTCCGAAGAAGCGGGAAAGCAGCAGGGCCGTCTCCGCAGTGATGGCCCGCTCCCCGTGAACGATCGCATGAATCCGGCGCGCATCTGCGCCAATAGATTTGGCTAGCCGGTATTGGGTGACGTTCATCGGCTGGAGAAACTCCTCGTTGAGGATCTCCCCGGGGTGAATGGGAGGCAGCTTTTCCGGGTTCTGTGAAATATTTCTGTTCATGGTATCGTCTCTTATAATTTCAATATCAGTGGTAGTCCACTATCTCAACTTCATAGGCGTTTCCTCCTCTCCAGACAAAGCAGACACGCCACTGTTCGTTGATGCGAATGCTGTACTGCCCGGCCCGATTTCCCGACAAGGCCTCCAGCCGGTTTCCAGGCGGCGCCCTCAGGTCGTTCAGGTCCTCCGCGTTGTTCACGATCATGAGTTTCCGCTGTGCCCGTCGTTGGATGTCCCCGTGGAATCTTCGGACGTGCCACCGTTCGAACACCGCCTGGGTATCCCTGTCCTGGAAACTCCTGATCACAGGCCGATAATAGCGTATCGCGCTACTAATTGGCAATTGCCCAAGACGGCCAGGCAAGCAGTCATATGCAGTTCCCGTATCCGTTGTCTATCAACGGGCCCGCTGGTTCGGCCTCGATGTCCGCGCGTACTAAGGACGCGTCAGGCAGAATTCGTTGCCGTCTGGGTCCGCACATACGAGGTGGGTGCCCAACTCGTTGTCCACGCGCGTAACGAGCCGTCCTCCGTTCGAGTTAACTTGGCGCAGAGCCTCCGCAAGATCCGGGACCTCTATATCGAGGTGGACCCTGTTCTTACCCGATTTGACCTCTGGAACTTCCTGCAATACCAGGTCGGGACCACACTCGAATTTGGCCCTTCGAAAGTTCGCCTCGAATGACGGACCGAACCGTCGCCCGGTGATCGCAGTCCAGAATGCCGTTGACTTGCCAAGGTCGCTCACGTCAAGAACGATTGCCTCGATGAACCCTGGTGACTGCTGCGTCATAAATACTCCATGGGGGCCTCAACGCGCTCTGCCTACGGAACAGCGTCCGTAGCCAGATCCTGGATGAGGAAAATAAGAGCCTGATCGAACATTAACCCAAACCCGGCTTTGTTCTCTCTCACACCACCTATTCTTCAATTATCAAGCCCTTGGCCGCAGGCACCTCCGCGGCATGGAGGCGGCGACGGCTGCAACGAGAAGGGCGAGCGCAGACGGCAGGTAGAAGATACCGAGCGAGAAAATCGCCAGCGCGCAAAAAACCAACAGCGCGGCAGTGGTGCACCAGAGGAGTATTTTGCGATTTGCCTGCCCGGGGTTAACGAGGTGTACGGCCAACAACGCAATGACGGTTAACAGGACGGGGACAAGCAACCACAACACGACATCCACGCCATTCACCTCTATGAGCGTAGCGGTAGAATGCGTGACCTCGCCGTCCGGATCCGCCCGGGAGTACCGGAGTTACCGATACACCCCTGTAAAACGGCCCAAACCCCAGCCACATACCGCCAATCCAGGCCAAAGCGTTGGCAGTCCATACAGAAATGGTCGTGATGCGAACACGCATATTTGGCCCGTTAGCCTTCATGGGTGACAACGATCACGCTGGCTGAATCCCTGCCGACAATTTCCCCGCGGCCCCCTTGTGAGCCTACGGTTCGGCAATAGGAAGGTAAAGCACGAACTCGTCGTGCCGACGATAGAACTCGATGGCTGGTCTTGAGGAGTCTACACCATGCCGTGCGCCCATCTCCTCGAACGTAGGCGCTATGAGGGCGATCAGGTTCTCGTAGTCACCGCGCAGCCGTTTAGACGCGTACAGTCCTCCGCCGATAGTGCACGATCTAAGGCCAAGACTGGCCGGGTCGTCTTGCTCGCGGCGCTGGACACATGCCCAGTACCTCCGCCCATCTTCGTCGAAGACCCCGTAGAAGCGCCTCCCTTTCAGCCCCACAACAGCTTCCAGCTCTGCGAAGGCCTCTTCGTCGGGTTTCTCGAACTCGCGCACGTACATGACGTCTATCGGATCCAGCCGGGTTATGCCGCCAGGCATTGCTGTTCCTCCTCATGCCGCTCAGCGCCGCCCTCCCTCTTGCCCCACAAATTGGCCGATTCGTGGGACATTTGAAACACACAATTGACGGGTCTCTTGGGCTAGTTCCCGGTGTGCCCTACCCGGTGAGTTGACCCGGGGCCTACACGGATTTGCCTGAGAGTACGGTTTTGGGGAGATCCTTGGTCGGGTCGAAGAATGGGACCCGTACCACCTCTGCGTCGACGAGGCCGTCCTTGGGGAGCAGCGCCTTGACGCGAGTTCCACGCTTCCAGTGCGTTCGGGGCATGACGGCAAGGGCGATGTTCGACCCGACGCTCGGTGACCAGAATGCGCTGGTGATGTAGCCCACGTCGTCGCCGGTGTCGCTGTCCTTGACCAGGTAGAAGTCCTCGTTGTACCAGGTGATCGGCTCACCCCCGACCTTCAGCCCGACCAGGCGCTGCCTGACGCCCTCTTCCTTGATCCTGGCCAACGCCTCTTTTCCTATGAAGTTGCCCTTGTTCAGGTCCACCTGCCAGCCGAGCCGGACTTCGTAGGGATTGTTCTCTATGTCCAGATCCTGACCGTAGGACAGGATGCCAGCCTCCAGACGGCGGATATGACTGGGGGCGATGACGCTCAGGTTGAACTCTTCGCCCTGCTCCAGGATGTACGGCCAGACGTCGTCCGAGTGGAGCATCGCGTCGTGCAGGTATATCTCGAAGCCGACCTCGGCAGAGAAGCCCGTACGGGAAATCGTCACCGCATGGCCGTTGAGCGTGTCGTGGATGATGTGGTAGTACGGGATTTCCCTCACGCGGGGGCCGAACATCTTCTCCATCAGCATCACCGACTTGGGCCCCTGTATCTGGACCGGCGCCACGTCGATCTCGTTGATTTCTACGTTGTATCCGGCGCTGGCGTTGACCCCCCGCGCCCACAGAACGACATCGGAATCCGAGATGCTGAACCAGAACTCGTCATCGGCAACCCGCAGCAGCACCGGGTCGTTGATGACGCCGCCGTACTGGTTGCACAGAATCACATAACGCGCCTGCATTGTTGGCAGCAAAGAGTGGACGTCGCGGGTTATCAGGAGGTCGACGAATGCGGCGGCGTCCGGGCCTTTGACCTGTATCTGGCGTTCGACCGCAACGTCCCACATGCTGACGTGTTCGGTGAGGTACCGGTACTCCTCGAGCAGCCCGCCATCCTCGGGTTTGACGTAGGCGCGCGGGTGGTAAAGGTGGTTGTAAACCGTGTAGGCCCAGCACCCCGCCGCCTTCGACATGTGCCACCACGGTGACTTCCTGACGCGGGTAGATATCAGCATCCGTGCGTCGCTGTTCCCGCTCTGCCGAAGGTTGATCGGCCCCCGGCGCCGCTTGAGACCGTCGATTACCAGGGTCTGCGTCATTTCATGACCTCCGATGAATGGGGATGTCGTACCAATTCAACATGTCGCCATCGGGCAGGGGATCAGGCCGGCTCACACCTTCATCCGGCTGCCCGTAGGGTCGTAAAGGGGTTCATTCGCCACAGTCGCCGGCAGGCGTTCGCCGAAGTAAAGGACTTCGACCTTCGTTCCCGCCTCGGCGTAATCGATCGGCAGGTAGCCGTACACGATGCCTCGGCCTATGGAGTGGCCGTAGTTGGCGCTGGTCACGTAACCAAGCATTCGGTCGCCATCGAGGATGGGTTCCTTGCCTATGACCACAGCGTTTGGGTCGTCCAGCGTCATGCAGCAAAGTTTGCGTGCCGGGCCCTGCGCCCGCAATTCGCGGAGAGCGTCTCTGCCGATGAAATTGCCTTTCCTCATCCTCACCGCGAATCCTATGCCCGCCTCGTATGGGTTGTACTCGGTGTGGATGTCGTTGCCCCACAGCCGGTAGCCCTTTTCCAGCCGCAGCGAGTCGAACGCGCCCCCACCCGCGGCGATGACGCCGAGCGGCTGGCCGGCCTCGGATAGGGTGTCCCATAGCCGCAGACCCTGTTCGGCGGAAGCGTAGATCTCCCAGCCAAGCTCACCGACGTACGAGATGCGCAGAGCCAGGGCGGGGACATCTCCAATGGTTATCCGTTTCGCGGTCATGTACGGGAATCCGCCGTTGCTCACGTCGTCCTCGCAGACGCGGCTGAGCAGGTCGCGCGCCCTCGGTCCCCATAGGCCGATGCAGCATTGTCCCGACGAGACGTCGGCCACGCTCACCGAGCGGTCGTCCGGCAGGTGCGACTGTATCCAGTCCAGGTCGTGAAGTCCCATCGCTCCCCCCGTGACCACCAGGAAACGCTCATCGCCGAGCCTCGTTACCGTCAGATCGCACTTGATCCCGCCGCTCGGCGTGAGCATCGACGAGTACGTGATCGACCCGACGGGCTTGTTCATCTGGTTGGAAGCGAGGCGTTGGAGGGCGCCGAGCGCGCCGGGGCCGGTCACCTCGAACTGTGCGAATGGAGTGAGATCGAACATGGCCACCCGCTCGCGTGTAGCCGCATGCTCGGCCGCAACCGTTGGCGACCACTCTTGCGCCGCCCAGCCGCTACGCGATTCGCCGGAAACGGGGAGCGCTTCGACCAGGTGCTGGTTGGCGTCGAACCACTGGGGGCGTTCCCATCCCGCGTTCTCGAAGAAGACGGCGCCGAGTTCCTGTTGCCGCGCGAAGAACGGGGTCATCCGGACGTTCCGCGGACTGGCCATCTGCTGCCGCGGGTGGATGATGTCGTACACCTCTCGGTACTGCTGAGCGGCACGCGCCCGGACGTAGGGGCGGATGAGCGCGTGCGGGTGGAAGCGCCTGATATCGCACTCTCGAAGGTCGGTGGTCGGCTCGCCGTTCACGATCCATTCGGCGACCGCCCTGCCGACGCCCGCGGCGTGGGTTATCCACACGGCCTGCGCCGACCAGAATCCGCGCACTTGGGGCGATTCGCCAAGCACGGGGAAGCTATCTGTGGTGAAGGAGAAGAGACCATTGAATTTGCGGGTCAAGCCGGCACCCTGGGTGCCCGGCACCACCTCTCGCCCCGCTGTCATCGCCGCTTCGAAGTGGCCTGGCGTAAATGGCATCTCGGCCGGGGCGATGGGAGCTTCTTCGAGGTCGAGGATGTCGTCCGATTCCACAAGCAGGGGTTCGTGGCGGTATGAGCCGATGCCCAGGGCGTCACCCACCTGGCGGAAGTACATGGATGCGTCCTGGTGGCGCAGGAACGGCATCGATATTTCCTCTGTAGCGCCGGCCAGTTCCGCCAGTGGGGTGGTAACCGCGTAGATGTGCTGCATCGGCGACAACGGTATCGGCGTGCCGACCATATCGCCCAGCCTGGGCGCCCAGATTCCGGCGGCAGACACCACGAGCTCGGTCTCGATGTCGCCCTGGGTGGTTTGGACCGCGGTGACGCGGCCGCCGGAGATATCGAAGCCGGTGACCTCGACGTTGCCGAAGAACGCCGCGCCGTTTCGCTCGGCCTCTCTCGCCATCGCCTCGGCCGGCTTGGTCGCCTTCGTGTGGATGTCCGAGGGGACGTAGATCGCCCCCAGGGCGCGTTCCGAGAGCATCGGGAAGAGGTCGCGCGCCTCGGCGGTGCTGAGAATGTGGGCATCGACGCCCCAGCTACGGCCGTGCCCGGCCTTTCGTTTCAGGTCTGCAAGCCGCTCGGGCGTCCAGGCCACCTCGAGGCTGCCCACTGCCTTGGCGCACGGAACGCCGTCTAGTTCCAGCCGCGACCACAGGTCGACGGTGTAGCGAGCGAAGCTCGTCATCGTCTTGGAGGGGTTGATCTGGAAGACGAGGCCCGGGGCGTGTGACGTGGAACCGCCGGTCTCGAAGAGCGGGCCCTGGTCGACGACGACGATGTCCCGCCACCCGAGCTGTGTCAGGTGGTATGCGACGCTGCAACCGGCGATCCCCGCGCCAACGACGACCGCCCTGGCGCGCCTCGGAATCGTACCGACAGGCATCTCGCATGCCCCCTAGACGAGACCAAGCCAGTTCAAGTCACGAGATGCTACCACGCGGGTAGGGGTTATGTGGGGTGGGGTTAGGCTGCTAGCTTCGAGGGGACTGGCACCGAATTAGCGTACGATTCGCACAATTGGTTGCACAGAGGAGGCGCCCAATGGATCATCCCATAACGTCCGCCTATGACCCCGCACAAAACAAGGACATTCGCATCGTCGATGCGGTTCGTGGGGGACGTTATAAGGGCTTTCCAGGCACATCCCACCAGGACTGTTGGTTGCATCCCAAGTTTCCTGCGCGCAAACGGCAGTCATTTGCCCATCTTCCGGGGGAGGCTTACTGCCCCGACGGGCGCGGAGAATCCTCCGAACACCGTCAAGCGAAGTCCACCTGGGAGGAGTTCTTTCGAGACCAACTGTCAGGATGTTTTGTCTGCACCATGGAAGGATCCAAGGCGAGTTCTGACCATCCTTGTCCGACTACCTATCCCCGCGGGGAAGTCTTCCCTGCAACGCCGACATGTCCCGGCATACTTTGGTTCTGTGAGTCCTGTTCCCAACCTCATCTGTACGATCTACTTCGTTGCGCCCAATCCGTGAGATCCGAATGGTGGACTCCGGAACGAACAGCTCGGATCGATATCGTTCTTCTAGACAGGGAAGAGAGGCCGACTGCCCTGATCGAGATCAAGCGAAGGCACCTTTCCAATAGGCCCTTCGAATATGCCGACAAGTCTGGAGTGCCCCTTTTCGTACTGGACGTTTCTCTAGGGGAAAACGTACAGGCGAGCCTTCACGATAATCGACGCCGAGAGAGATCATTCGAGTGGCCTGATCTCAGTGTTTCTCCTCCCCGTAACTTCGCTTTTCGGCACTACTCCATAGACGGAATGAACCTCGTCTGCGGGACTGATGACGAGGGCCACCTGAATTGGCGTATTTCCTATGAGGACCCTCAAGCGAGCAGTTACCCAACCCCTCAGCCGTCAATAGGTCCGTTTATCCACGCCTCCAAGTGCACGATCAACTGTGAGGAAGCAAATGAGAATTTGAAGTGTCGCTACGTCTTAGGTGAAAGAGAGTCACCTGAAGAAGCAGTCGACTGGCACGACCGGTAAGGATTCGTTCGGCGAAAATACCTATTCAGGCAACCTCCCAACCCGGAGGTACATTTGCCGCCCGTCCTTGCTGACGGGGTAGTCGACACGGTTGACCCCGAAGCTGGCTTGGATTAGCAGGCGGTTCCATGTGGCGATGGTGAAAAGGCCTGTGGGGTGGGGTGTTAGCGGTTGGCTCCGACTTTTGCTAACGCTTCTGGGAATTGAGATTCGTTGAAGACAAGGCGGAAGATCCCTCTTGCTGGTCCACTTCGGACGGTCATGGTGCCGCAATTGAATGCGTCTTCCAGTGTTTCCAACACCCTCTGCTTGTAGTCAGTATCCAGGTTGCCGCGAAGGTGCTCGCCCTTGGTTTCAAAGACCATCACGTGGGACTTGCCCGCATTTTCTGCGCCCATAGCCACAAAGTCCGGCCAAATGCGATCCTGCTTCCAGCCCCGCAGGTAGTAATCTCCGCGTTGGCGCACGGCCACCCTATGCCACCATTGCAGGGCCTTCTGCTCGTCTAGATATCGGGCGAAATTGCGCTCCAACTCCGAATCAAATTGACGTTCATACACCGGCTCGAAAAGACTGATCTGCATCGGCTGGTGGTCCCTCCGGGCCAGCAGCCCTCCAAGTCCACCGGCCGCTGGTATCTCGTAGGTATCCACCATGCGGAAGTTAGGTTGCTCCGCCTCTAAATCGAAGCGGAGTTCGCCGACACCCAGCTTGTGCTTGAACACTGCCTCAGCTTGCTTCTCGACCTCATTGGTCACGTATTCTCTCAGCGCGAACGCCAGATGAGAACGCCGATCGTGAATTTCGTCGTCGGAATCCCCCGCTGCCCTCAGCTTCTCCACTAACTGTCGGGACAGTCGGCCTGCCTGCCACGGATTAGGAATGACATCGGACAGGCGACGGGCGTACCATGATATTTGTACCGCTTTGTCGATGTACAGTTCACGGTCTGCATGGAAGATCGGCAGCGTATCCCCCACGTCGACGGTTGCCGACTGCCACCTGGCGCGTTCGGGGAAGCTACCCTGTGGGTCCAGAGCCTCAATAGCATCCCAATCGACGCCAGGCAGGATGTGGCGCTGATAATCCAGTTCGCCCCAACCCGTACCGTCTTTATGCAGGACCAACGGCAGAAAAATGTCCTTGTCGCGAAAGGGTACGCGCCGTTGAAATGGGACGCGCTGAAAATCCGGTGAATCACTCAGTACCGAATCTCCCAGCCCGGTCAGCCCTTCTTGTTCCAGACCGTTCTTGACCTGGCTCACCGCCACCCCAACGTCGACATTGCAGCAATATACGTAGCACTGGTCAAGCGCTTCCATGCCGGTTCGCTGCGCATGGGGTTGTCGCATCACACGCCCAACTAACTGGGTCAGCGCCCGCTGCGCTCGCGTGTTATCAAGCATGACGAGCACGTAGGCGAACGGACAATCCCATCCCTCCATCAAGGCGGCCTTGGTAATTATCCAGCGCACTGGCGAAAACTCCGACAGCAAGTCTTTGCCGCGGAGCTCGTCCAATTCCGAGGACTTCACCGCCACCGCTTCAGCGGGAACCCCGAGGTTCCGCACCAAATACTCACGGACATCTTCAGCATGGATGCGGTCGCTGTCCCGTTGATCCCTGCCCGTCCGCTCCACCCTCACGACCGCGATGGGACGGATGTACCGTCCCTCACTCGTCTGGAGCGATATTGCTTCGGAGTTCAGCCGATCCAGTTTGTCGTGAGCCCCCGCCAGAGCGTTGTGCCAATCGGTGTTGGTCGCCGACTGCACCTGTACCGGCAACTTTATCATCTCTTCTTGCTTTAGTTCCAAGCCGGTGATGTCTACCAGCAGGTTGCTGATGCCCCGGTTGGGAGTTGCCGATAGCTCGATGACCATGCTTGGGTCGAGACGGTTAACGGAGCGGACAAAATCTTCATTGGCCTCTCGCCTCTTGGCACCGTACGCTTTGTGCGCCTCGTCCAGAACCACAACCGGACGGAGCATCTTGAACACGTTGAACAAGCTGTGCTTGACGGGGCCGTTCTCCGAAGTTCGCTCTAAGTCGGGGTGTTGGTTCAACAACTTGGCGTCGCCCATGGCGTCGTCACTGTCTGGGAAGAGTGTTGGGTAACGCCCGGAGTCGCGAAACATTCGCAGGAACTCCCTGCCATTTTGTCTATTGGCGGCGGGGAGCATCAACAACATCACGCACATATAGTTAGCCGCGTCCGCTCGCGTGAACAGGTCTTCCTTTTCCAGCAGCTTGACTCGCCCATTGCTGGCCCGGTCTAACAACTCCCTATAGGGATGCTCTTTGTTCCTGAGCGCCGCTTTCGTCTGCTCATAGATGGCGCGGGTTGGCGTTATCCAAAGCGTCAGGCCCGTTTGCCGGTTTAGACGCTCCAGCGCGGCGGCAGCTAGCAGTGTTTTGCCGCCACCGGTCGGCACCTTGAAGCAGATGTGCGGGATAGGCCTACCAGCGTCGTCCGTGCGGCTGGCGTAGGCGCCGGCGCTATCGGCTACGCCACCGGATTTTACAAGCTGCTGCCAAGCGGTCTTGGGATAATTTGGTACGTCTTCGGGAACGTCAACACCCATGCCCTCCAGCGTAGCGACGGTCGTCTCCGATTTGGCGCCCGCGTCCATTAACGCATCCCGCCAAGAGGCGAAGGCCTCCAACGCGGCAACCTGATAGTTCTTAAGCTCCATGGCTCAGCCTGAACCGTGCATCTCGTAGGGCAACTGGCAAAACGTGATTCCCATTGGCGTTAGGTCCCGCTGCCCAATGAACTTGCCGGGTCCAAAAACGATCGCCTTGCGGCCGTTCGCACGGCTTGCTGAACTGATACGCTTCGCGCGTTCCTCGTTCAGTATCCCCCTGTTGCTGCATAGCCAGTCAAGCTCAGGTTCGTATAGAAGATAGTAGTCCGTCGCGCCGTTGGTGTAGAAGAGGCCATCGTGGTTCTGGCGCTCCAGGCTTGCAGCTCCGGCGGAGATGCCGGAAGCCGTGTGGAGCACGTACGCAGCCAGACTTGGATACGAAGGGAGCGCTTCGCCGGTGAGCATCCCCTCAATCTCAATAGGCGCACCCAGCGTACAGTAAGTGAACGAGCCTCCCAGCCCTTCGCGGAGTGACTTGTCACGAGCATCGGGAACACCTTGAATGACTCGGCGCACTCGCTCCGCAGTGAGCGTGTCGGCATAGTCCTCACACTCCACGAGGACGAACTTGCGGTTGCCGCCGTCCTTCTCATTTAATTCGAGGACGGCTTGTGCGGTAGTGCCTGAGCCTGCGAATGAGTCGAGCACAATAGAGTCCTTGTTTGTAGCTACCTTGATAATTTTCTCGATCAAGTCGACTGGCTTCGGAGTGGGAAATAACGATCCCCGTCCGAATATCTGCTGTAGTTGTCTTGTGGCATCCGTAGCCGTCCCAACGTCGCTCCAAATCGTAAATATGTTGGTCCCTCTCTCACGAGCTTCAGAGAGAAACCGCTTATACTGCGGCCTTGCGTTCCCCGACTTACCAAAAACAATACGATCGTCATTCAATGCATCGTCGAAGCGTTCGCGATTGAACCTCCAGCATCTGCCTTCCGGAGGCAAATACACGGCACCAGTGTTCGGATTCACGATTTGATAAGTCAAATTCTCTCTGATATTTGGCGCATCCATCGGGTCAGCAACCCAAGGTCCTCGGGGGTCGTCATCAGGATTTGAGAATTTACTCTCGTCAACATCTCCGGCATTGAATGAGAACGAGCGCCTATGTCGTGCATAACAAACTAAGTGATTATGCGAAAGAGAAATATCTATATCGTTCTGACTTGATTTTCTATGATGCCACACTAAATTGGCGACAAAACTTGCTTCACCAAATATGTCATCCATCAACATTCTCAGGTGGTGTTGCTCGTTATCATCTATGGATACGAAAATCACCCCATCATCGGACAGAAGTTCTTTGAGCAGGTGCAAGCGCGGCCACATCATGCAGAGCCATTTGTCGTGGCGCTCCAAGTCCTCGTTATCGACGGGCCCATGCTCCTTCAGCCATTCCCTCATAAGCGGGCTGTTCACCCTGTCGTTGTAAACCCAGCCCTCGTTCCCGGTGTTGTAGGGTGGATCAATGTAGATGCACTTGACGCGGCCAGCGTATCGAGGAAGGAGGGCCTTCAGCGCGTGGAGATTGTCTCCATGGATGATCAGGTTGTCGTCCGCGCCGGAAGGGTTCAGAGACCGGTCTGGATCAGGCTCGAGGGGTCGGAAAGGGACGGTTAGGTGGTGCGCGTAGATATGCTGCTTGCCCTTGAAATCCAGCGTAGGCATGCCGACCCCCTCGTGAACGAATCAACGGCATTGTATGTCTCACGGGAGATAACGGTCTAGCCGATGGCACGTGCCGGTCTAACCAGCGGATCCGGAGTATCGAGGCCCACCACCCTCCCAACCCACAGCCACATCCCCCGCCCAACCTTGCTGACGGGGTAGTCAACCCGATCCACCTCAAAGCCGGCTTCGGTCAGAAGGCGTTGCGATGTGGCCATCGGGAACAGCCCCGTAACGTGCCTATCCACCTCGACCCGCAGGTTGGTGCCTCGCTTGAGGAAGAACACGTATGTCGTCTCGATTGTTGTGTCGTTGGGGTCGAGGTCCGTCGAGTACTCGACGTAGGTGAGTTCGGTTTCGGCGTTGCGGTTGGTCTGGTGTTCGACGCGGGGTGGGTTGAACGTCTCGGTGTAGTCGTCGGGCGCGGCGAGCGTAGGTCGGCCGGGCCCAGCCGGGGAATGAGAGAGGGGCCGGTCTAGTCGCCCGACCCCTCGCCGCCGTCTCGCTCGCAGGACCTTCAACCCTACCGACTGTACCCCGAGTTGTCCGGCGAGACGTACGGAACGTTCATGAGCAGCGTTTCCAACACGTAGGCGAAGTCGTTGAACGCAGCCAGATGGCCCAGGTCGTTCTGCAGCAGGTCCATCGTATAATCCGCCCACAGGCGCAACAGGTCCCGGGCGTACCCGCGGTAGGGCTCGGGGGAATCGCCCAACGCGCTGTACCTGTCCGCCGTCAGCGCCACGACCGCGCCGAACCCCAGCAGTGGGTTGTCATGGAGACGAACGACCTCCCCGCTGCTTACGACGTCGCTGCTTTGGCTCCAGGCGCGCCCGCTGTCCGGTTCAACCCATCGCAGTTCCATCTGCCCCAGCCCGCCCTTCTGGCGGAAATCGTCATGCAGTTCCAGCTCGTAGAAGACGGTAGTGGCCGCTCCCGAGTACACCTCGGCGAACTCCTGCCGGTCCTGCGTGAACGACGCGGCGGACGTAACGCGGTTTTCGTAACCGATAATGCGCCACGCCCGCACCGCATCCGGGTTCCAGACCACCTGGGCACGTGTCTGATCGGCGACCGGTGAGGCGAGCGCGAGCCAGTTGTCGCGTCGGAACGTCGAACGGGCCTGCTCTTCGTCGAACAAGTAGCGGTACCAGCCGTTGCCGTGCTGGGCGAGTTGCTCCAGCAGATGGTCGTTGTAGTTCTCGATGCCCACACCCACGGTGATGAGCCGCAGCGGGTTGGCGCCATCCGGCGCCGACGTGGCTTCGAGGATGGCGAACGGATCGGTGGCGTCCACGTTCGCCACGCCGTCCGACATCAGGACGATGTAGTTGAGCGCCTCGGGACGTTCTCGCCGCATCGCATCCGCCAGTCGCACGCCCAGGTCCAGTCCCGCCTGCACGTTGGTGCTGTCGTGCGGCTCGAGCCAGGCGATGGAGTCGGACACAGCGCGGTCGTCGGGCGCGGCGTTCTCGACTGTGAGACCGTCGAGAACGTAAGTCGTGAAATGCACCACCGAAATCCGGTCGTCCCGGTCCAGACTTCGCCGGATGGCCTCAGCCGCCTCGCGAGCGATGGCCACCCGGTTGCCGCTGGACATCGAGCCGGAGGCGTCGAGCACCAGCGTCACGTTGAGCGGGGCGTCGGTTACCACTTCCGGCGCTTTAAAGGCCACGCGCGCCATGAACCTGCCGTTGTCGAGCGGGTGCTCGAACAGGTCCGACGTGATAGCAAAGCGGTCGTCGACTGAAGGGGCGGCATAGCCGTAGTCGAATGCGTTCACCCACTCCTCGGCTCGCACCGACGCGGGATCCACCTGGTAGCCGGACCTGGCCCAGTTCAATGCCAGTTGGAATGACGTGCGGTCCGTATCCAGGCTGAACGTGGAAACGGCGTCTACGCTGGCGTCTGTCAGAGGTTGACGCTCGTAGTCCTCGAACGTGGTCGCGCCCGGCTGGGGAGGTGGACTGTACGCCCCCCCCGTCGTGATTGCGGGCGTCGTCGCCACTGCCGGCGGCATCGGTGTGCCTGTCGGCCGTGGCGCGGGCGCGGGGACTCCCGTTGCCGCTGGCATCGTCGTCGGCAGTACCTGAACCGCCTTCTCAACTACGACGGTCTCGACAACCTTCTCAACGCGAGTGACCGGCTTTTCCACAATCACCGTTTCCACGACTCTTACGGTCTGGCCCTCCACTACTTTCTCAACCACGACGGTCTCAACCACCTTCTCAACGCGAATGACCGGCTTTTCCACGATCACCGTCTCCACGACTCTTACGGTCTGGCCCTCCACTACTTTCTCAACCACGACGGTCTCGACGACCTTCTCAACGCGAATGACCGGCTTTTCCACGATCACCGTTTCCACGACTACGACTTTCTCAACCCTCGCCGTCGGTGCCGGGGCAGCCGTCACCATCATCGCCGGCATCGGAGTTGGGGTCGGCTGACCCGCAATTGCCGGAGTCCCAGTAGGGTCACCTGGCCCTCCGCCTAAGTTACTGCTGCCGACCACGAACCACACTGAACCTGCTATCGCTACGACGACCACTGCCGCTGCCGTGGCCGCAATCGGCGGCACCCCACTGAATCCTCCTGCCGGAAACGCCCAATCGCGGATCCCTGCCAACAGAGGCTTGGGGGCCTGGTCTCCCAACCGGCCTTCCAGAAATACCCAGAGGTCCGGTGTGGGAGGTACGTTGTCTGCGTCGGAGGCGAAGTGCGCCTCCAGCAGCCGTTCCATCTCGCGGTCGTTCGAATCGTTAGCGTTCATCAATCACCTCTGCCGCTGCTGCGCGTCGACCAATTGCTGCCGCAACGCCTGGTGGGCCCGGTGCAGCCGCGATTTCACGGTGCCCTCTCTCACTCCAGACGCCCGAGCAACCTCCGGCACTGTCATATCTGCGAAGTAACGCAACACCACCACCTGCCGGTGCTCCGGTCCCAACCCTCTGATGGCCTGCTGCAATGTCTGTTGCTCCGACCTGGACTCGGCCAGGTCCGCGGGGTGTTCCGTGTCTTCGGGCCACTCCGACTCTTCAATGGGCGTGGTCTCGACCGACCGCCTGCGGCGATGCGCCATCACCGCGTTGACCAGGATGCGTATCAGCCACGGCTTGAACGGTCTCCCGCGCCTGAAGCTGCGTATCCCCTTCCACACCGAAAGGAACGCCTCCTGCGCCAGCTCCTCGGCCAGCGCGCGGTTGCCGGTCATGTTGTAGGCGGTGCCGAACACAACGTCCTGGTACCGCTCCACCAAGTAGCGGAATGCATCGCGTTCGCCGTGTTGGCAACGCATAACGGCCTGGTCTTCGGTCATGCCTGCTCCACTCGCTCGGCTCCCCCGTCGGAGTCGCGAGCGCTCTCTACTGGATACTATGCAGGTTCCGTCCGAATCGTTCCCTCGATATCACAGGGAACGGGGGACCGGGTCGTCGCCTTCCAACGGCGAAGCAGCGTGTTGCTAGGCACTGATGATTTCGATATATGCTCTTCACAATGGGAACGACTATTTCACTCGATGACCAACTTGCCAGGCGGATCCGCCGCGAAGCTGCTGAACATGGCCTGAGCATGAGCGCCTTCATCGCCAAGACTTTGGATGATGCGCTCAAGCGCCGCGCGCCATCAGGCCAGCCGCCGTTTCGGCTTGTCACTGTCAGAAGTGGTCGACCGCGTCGCGGTGTGGACATCGACCGTCCGCGCACCCTTGACATCATTGACGACCAGCGTCATTTCGGGACTGGATGAGGCCGCCTTACCGCGATGATCGGTACGGGCAACGTCAGGCGGATGTTCTGCCCAATGGCACGCTGCCGTACCGGGGCATGGGTAGGTGCGATTTCGCGAGGCGCACACACACCCGGGTCACGTTCCTTTGATGAAGTCGGACTGCCCGCTCCCCGATGGCAAGCACCGTGAGATTGAGGTTCGCCCGGACGGTGTCGGGCATGATTGATGCGTCGATGATGCGCAACCCGTCGACGCCGTAGACCTTACCGTACTGGTCCACCACGGCAAGTGGGTCATTCGAACGCCCCATCTTGCAGGTGCTCGAAACGTGGTGAGCGGTGATCACCTGCTGCTTCATCCAGGAATCCAGCGCATCGTCGTTGTGCAGGACGTCGTCTAACGGCGCGAACCGCTCCTCGACTATTCCATCAAAGGCCTCATGCCTGAACAGGTCGGCGCACGTCCTGAGGCCTTCGCGGAGCCGCGACCGATCGAAGGGGTCGTCCAGAAGGTTGAAGTCCAGATAAGGCGGCCGCTCAGGATCGCTGGATTGGATGCGCAGTTCACCCTGGCTCAATGCCAGGTAGAGGCACAGGCTCACACCGACGCCTGCCGGTTCGCAGGTGGTCCAGCCCTCTCATGGGGCTTGCCGCTGCGTAGTTGCCCATGTAGATGACCATGTCGTTCTTGAAGGGCGAGCCCGAGGCAGTAAACCGCAGGGTGACGGTGCCCGTCGCGACCTGGTCGACGTTCAATGGGAAGCCTTCGCGCGTACGCCAGGCCATCGGCACGTCCGGGTGGTCGCGGAGATTCCGCCCGACTCCGGGGAGGTCCTGTACTACGGGTATGCCCAGTTGGCGCAACTGGTTACCGGGGCCAATACCCGATAGTGCGAGGATGTGCGGGGATCCTATGGCGCCGGCGCAGAGGATTATTTCCTCGCCATAAACGGAAAATTCCTCATGACCGCTGAATACACGCAATCCTATCGCCCGGCGTCCCTCGAAGATGATCTTTTGGACAAGGCAGTTGGGCCTGATGGTCAGCCCCGGTCGATTGCGCGCCGGGTCGAGATAGCCGATTGCCGTGCTCATCCGCACGCGGCCGTCGACATTAAAGGCCAGGGGCCCGACACCCGCAGAGCCGGGGCGATTGTGGTCCGGGCAATCGGGGAACCCTGCGTCTCGACATGCCCGGTAGAAGGCTCGCTGTTGAGGCCCCCATTCGTCTGGCCGGTATCTGCGGCAGACAATTGGGCCGTCAGTACCGTGGAATTCATCTGAGAAATCCTGGTCCGCTTCCAGCTTTCGCAGGTATGGCAGGATCTTTTCAAATCCCCATTCGGTGTTGCCCCACTCCGCCCACCGATCGAAGTCCTCCGGCATTCCTCGAAGAAACTGGGCGTCGTTGACAGCGCTGGAGCCACCGGCGACCTTGCCCCGAGGTATATCTATGCAGGACTGGTCCGTGGCACGGGCGCGGAAATTCCAAATGTGCCCGCTGTCCCAAATCGTTGTCCCGGTCCCGTAGGCGTACTTCACCGAATCGGGCATTCGCTCCGGCGCGGGATAGTCCGCTCCGGCCTCGATAAGGAGGACCGACCGGTGGGGGTCTTCCGATAGACGGGCCGCCAAGACCGCGCCCGCCGAACCCGCTCCAACGACAATGTGGTCGTATCGTTTATTCATACCGCTTCGACCTGGCGTCCCGAATCTGAAGTTCGTTGCATTAGGCAGGTGGGCATCTTCACACCGTCCTCCGGCGAAGGCCGGAATCCAGGGGTGGTGGCGAGTGTCTAGGGACGTGACCGCGTTTTCAGGCCCCCTGGCTTCGGTCTCGTATCGAGTCCCCCGGAGCGGCGTCTTTCCATCCGATTCGGTCAGGTTGGCCCGACTCTATACCCGCAGCTCCAATCGCGGTTTTAGCAGACGATCCGGCACTTTGGTTTCACGCATGAATTTAACGAGGAGCTTGTGGACCTCCCTGGCTTCGTCGATGTGTGTTCCTATCACATTGTTCAGTTGATTCGGATCAGATTTCAGATTGAAAAGTTCCGATCGACCTTCTTCAGGACTGTAAAGCAAACTCCACTCTCCCGCGGTGATAGTCGTGACTGGGGAGTCGGAGAGGGTACGGAGCAGGTTGTCCACAGATTGGACCGGATCGCCGGGGTTGGCGAAGGGGATGCTGCTGACTACGTACTCCCGCCCTGAGAGGGAATTGTCTTGCATCCTGGGCACGAGAGACCTGCCTTGAACATAGGCAGGGATCTCCATATCCAGCAGATCGAGCACGGTCGGCATGACGTCGATCGCCGAGCTCAGGCCCTTGTACACCGCCGGAGATATTCCGGGCGCGTGGACCAGAAGCGGTATGTGGACGATTTCCTCAAAGAGGGGTGAGTGGATCCAGGTCGATCCCGGATCGCCATAGGGTCGAAGCCTTCCGTCCGGCAGCTTGTCTCCGCTCATCTTGCCGAACAGGCCGCCATGCTCCCCAAAGTAGAAGCCATGGTCCGTGGTGAAGATAATTGCGGTCTTGTCCATCAGGCCCATGTTTTCGACCGACTTCAGCAAGAAACCCAGCCAGGTGTCGACCATGGTGATCTCACCGCAGTAGGTAGCGTGACCTTTCTTGAGTTTCTCTTCTTCGTATCCCGGCACGTCATGCCAGTTTCCGTACACTGGGAGCACCAACTCACCGTCGTATCCCGGCCAGTAGAGCTCCGTGTAGTAGGACGGGGCATCCCAGGGTTCATGGGGGTCCCAGGTGTCTACATAGAGGAAAAAGTCTTCTTTGTAGTGGTGTTCCAACCACTGCATGGCCGTCATGAAAGTTTTAGGGGCATTCCGGTCGGATTCGTTATGCCATGCTGCGCGGACGTCCAGGGATTCGTTGTGGTAGCCGGGCTGCGGAATCAGGGACCACATGGTGTCCTGGCCCCTGTTCATGAAAAAGGACTGAAACCCGCGGTCATAGTTCATCCCGTCCCGCAAGTAGTAGGGGGTGTCGACCGACGCCGCCGTGTGAAGGCCGCGTTCAGCCAGGGTGGTCACCCCCTCAGGCAGCGTTCCCACCCCATGAAGGACATGGTCCAGCGCCCCGTCTGATGGTCCGCCCGGGTGGGCATAGTCGGAAATCCGGCGGAATAGTGGCCGTCAAACCTGACCGATCTGGCCGCCAGCGCATCCAGAGAAGGCGTTCGAATCGTCCGATTGCCGTATGCGCCGAGGTGATCCCTGCGGAAGGTGTCGGCAACTATCCAGATGACATTCATATTGGCCGCTCCTACGATGTGCCCCGATATTTGTGCCACAGGTCACGGGCCGTCGACAGGTAGTGGACATGTTCGAAACATCGACTGCGCAGTGATGTTCCTGCGTAACGACACGCTCCACGCCATCGCCCGCGAGCTGGTCCGGACAATTAAGCGCAACGTTAACATCGACTGTGTTCCCTGTGAGAACTTGCTTCGACAGTTCCACAAACGCCAGCACCGTTGCCTGGGGGTTGCGTCTTCGTCGCATCGGCCGACCACCCCCATGATGGCATGGTCGTCTTCTACCTCACAAAACCGCCTATCCGTAGACCTGCAAGAGGTCGGAGGTCCTTTCAATCGGAGGGAGTCTGATCCGGCGCAACGCCCAGTTTGAGAGGCGACATCCCAAACCAAAGAAGGCGGAGGGGAACGCAGCCCCGTCGTGTCACCGCCCCGTGTGCGTTGGAGTAGGGAGTTAGCCCGGAACAGGTCACGGAAGCAGGATGTGGACCTTCAAACGACTTGAAACATCTCTCCTGACTAGAGTTGGACAGGAGGTCTGGCGCTGGGCGTTCCGAAGAACCCACCGGTGCCGTTGGTGTGGGACGACTCGTGGTATTCGGAGGGACGGACGTTGGACTCGATCGGAAACAAATCCAACATGCCAAACGACAGCAGGAGCAGCGCGACAGGCGTCAATGTCGCGTTGCTTCGCGGGATTAACGTCGGCGGCAAGAACAGACTGCGGATGAAGGAGCTCGCCGCAATGTTCGTGGATGCGGGTTGCAACGATGTTCGGACCTACATTCAGAGTGGGAACGTTGTATTTCGAATGGACTCGACGCCGGTAGAAGACATCCCTTCTCTCATCAGTGCGTCGATCCTTAGTCGCTTCGGCTACCGGATTCCCGTAGTAACCCGCACGGCCCGGGAGTTCCAAGAGATCGTGCAAGCCAATCCCTTCGTCGAAGCTGGTGCGGAATCAGACAAACTTCACGTCGTATTCCTGGCGGAGCTACCCGACGGCGCGCACGTTGATGCACTCGACCCAAATCGCTCGCCAGCCGACGAGTTCGCTGTCCTAGGACGTGAAATATATCTCTACTGTCCGAACGGTCTTGCGCGCACCAAGCTCACCAACAGCTACTTTGACTCCAGACTTTCGACAATCAGCACGACGCGAAACTGGAGGACGATGCTAAGGCTTCTCGAGCTGGCCACCGGCACCGGTCGAGGGACCTGAGCCTAAGTCCGGACCGGCTGCAATTCGGCGGGCTCCGGCGGGGACACTATTTCACTCGGCAGCAGCACCAGCCCTGGATCAATCTTTGGCAAACCGCGCGTGCCGGGCGGGGAAATTCAGGCCTCTTCCATCACATTCACCGCTGAGCGCCACTACTACGCGCTTTGCAGCGACTTCCAGGTCTCCGCGATACTCTGGCCCCGGTCGCCCTGACCAGATCCACTCAACATAACGGCTGCGTTTGGGGCCGCCCACTACAATGCTCCAAGAATACTTTGGAACGGGTCTTCGCCGTAGAGAGGCCGCCCGCGGGTGATTAGCGTGGAAGAAGGCCCCGTTCCTCGTGAGATTGCCACCTCACCGCTGGAGGAGAAGATGAGATGAGGTTGCGCTCGCCTGAGAGGGCAGTCCCGACCGTCACCGCCGCTGGGACGTGAACGAGGGCCTGAAGACCAGCTATTTGGCCGCGTTCGGGCTGATTGGCTCGGCAAGTCGGCCGGTGCCCGCGATGTCAGCAGGGGCCCTCAGCAGGCCTCGTTGGTCGAGGCCAAGTTGCAGTCCATCGGATTCGCAGATGGACCGATCCGAAACGTCGAAACTGTAGTTCGCGGCGGTGGCGGCTCCCGTTGCTTTCAGTGAGCGACATGTGTTTTGCGGCGCCTAAGCCGCGTATCCGCCGACCACGATATCGGTCTTCGCAAATAGTCGGAGTCGGTGGGGAACTTCGGCTAGCGGGAGGCTCGGGCGCGGCTGCGTTGGACCCTATAGCGTTCGTCCGGGCTCAGGACACGTTTGCGCATGCGGATGTTCTTTGGGGTGACCTCGACGAGCTCGTCCACGTTGATGAAGCCAAGGGCCTCTTCGAGGCTGAACTTCACGGCGGGCGCAAGGCGCACGACGATATCCGCGGTCGGGGAACGCATATTGGACATCTTGCGCTCCTTGCAAACGTTCACGTCCATGTCACCCTCGCGGTTGTGGCGTCCAACGATCATGCCCTGGTAGACGGGCGTTTGAGGCTCGACGAACGTCTCTCCGCGCTCCTGGGCGTTCTGGAGGCCGTAGGTGACGGCGACACCCTTCCCGACGGACACGACGGCGCCTGAGCGGGCGTTCTTCACCGCGCCGGTCATCGGCTCCATTCCGATGAACTCCGTGTTCATCTGGCCGTTGCCGCGCGCGGCTCGCAGGAAGAAGCTCCGGAAGCCGATCAGGCCGCGGGTCGGAAGCCGGAACTGGAGACGCACGTTGCCGGAGCCGTCGCTCTGCATATCAACCATCTGCGCGAGACGCGACGATAAGTACTCGGTGACGGGGCCGATGTAGTCGTCGCGCGTTTCGACGAAGAGCAGTTCGTAGGGCTCGTGCATCTTCCCGTTGATGCGCCTGGTCACGGCCTCAGGGCGCGACACCTGAAACTCGATGCCATCGCGGCGCATCTTCTCTATCAGGACGGAGAGGTGGAGCTCGCCGCGCCCGCTCACGAGAAACTCGTCCGCGCTGCCGGTGCGCTCCACGCGGAGCGCCACGTTCGTCTGTAGCTCGCGCTGGAGCCGATCCCACAGCATGCGAGATGTAGCGTACTGGCCCTCCCTGCCTGAGAACGGGGACGTGTTGACGCTGAATGTCATACGCACGGTAGGTTCTTCGACCTTCATGCGCTCCAGGGGGTCAGGCGCGGCGGGCGACGCCACGGTGTCGCCGATACGGACGTCGCTCAAACCGGACAGCGCGACGATCTCGCCGGCGGTTGCCGATTCGATCTCGTGGCGCGCAAGGTCACGGAACGTGAATAGACGTTCCACCCGGTAGGCATGGGTGTTGCTGTCGTGGCCGATCAGCACGACCTGCCCGCCTTTCGCGATGCGTCCTCGCGACACCCTGCCGATCGCGATCTGGCCGAGGTAGTTGTCGTAGTCCAGCGCGGCCACGAGCATCTGCAGGGGGGCGTCGGGGTCGGCGACCGGAGGCGGCACACGGTCGATGATGGCGTCGAACAGGGGCGCCATGTCCTTCGGCGCGTCCCCTTCCCCGGCCAGCGCATATTGATTACGGGCGGACGTGTAGAGCACCGGGAAGTCGAGTTGGTCGGGATCCGTCGCCAGTTCGAGGAAGAGGTCTTGCACCGCCGACAGCGCGGCGGCGGCGTCCGCGGCGGGACGGTCGATCTTGTTGATGACGAGGATCGGCCGCAGCCCCTGCTGGAGCGCGATGCGCAAGACGTAGCGGGTCTGGGGCATGGGGCCTTCGACAGCGTCGACGACCAGCAAGCATCCGTCGGCCATGTTCACGACGCGCTCGACCTCGCCGCTGAAATCGGCGTGGCCCGGCGTGTCGATGATGTTGACCATCACGTCGCCGTACTTGATCCCGGTGTTCTTGGCCAGGATGGTGATGCCGCGCTCCCGTTCCTGCGGGTCCGAGTCCATGATCAGATCGGTCATCTGCTGACCGGGGCGGAAGACATGGCTGTAACGCAGCATCGCGTCGACGAGGCTCGTCTTACCGTGGTCGACGTGCGCGACGATGGCGATGTTGCGGAGATGGGTCTGGGATGCTTCAGTCATATTCCGTCCGTTGGACTACATGGGTCGGCGCCCGCCAAGGCGGACGCCACTCTTCCAAGTATGAGCGCGACGGGCTTCGGTATGGGGTTCCCCAGTACCCATAAGGATACGCCGCACGGCGGAGGCCTCACAGGATTCTGCGCTGCTTCTTGCGGCCACCAGCCTCATAATCCGGCTCAGCGAGCGTCCGGCATGGATGTACGCGTGTCATGAAGCTCAGGCGACGAGGGTCTTGCCGACACCCATCTTCCCGGAGACGGTGGCGCCCCGGCAGGCTTCGAGGGAGAGGACCGCGCCCCGGATGGGGTCCCCCTGCACCCCCGGGAGGGAGCGGAGGAGGCGGGCGAGTCAGGTCAAACAGGCTTTTCTCCGGTTACGACGCAGACGCCGTCTCCGGCAGTGACGGACGGCGTTTTTCGAAGCACCACCACCGTCCCGTCCTCCGTGGCACGCACGGTGTCTATAGTCTCGCCTGCCAGGTCCTCTACTCGCCCTACAGGGTCGCCTTTCTTGACGCGGTCGAGAATATCCACCTCAGGGATGAAGTAACCGCTCTCTTGCACGGGCAGGGAGGTAGCGTCGTTGTTACCGTCTCCGATGAGGTGACGCTCCGGCGGTTCGTTGTCGATTTCGCCGTCGAGGATTCCGAGCTGTTTGAGGACGTTTGTTAGGCCTCTTGCATATAGCCCTGCGTGGGGTTTGTTCAGCCATCCGCCTCCGCGGGATTCGGTATAGAGCCAGGGAATTCCCCTGGCGTGGCCGTAGGTGATGCTACGGCCGGGACCAAGGTCCGGGTGGCCCCACATAACCGGCATCCCAAAGGCCCGGGCGGCGGCGAGAGACTTTTGGCCCATCTCGTCATCCGACATGTAGTAGCCGATGAGAGTCGCTATGTCACTACCGGCGCCGGAGCTGTGAAGATCGATCAAGAAATTCGCACGGGCGATGACGTGCTCGGCAAGGTTCCAGGCGATCCTCTCGGTGACGGTCCCGTCTGCATCGCCAGGGAAGATCCTCGCCAGGTTTAGACCGTCGATCGGGCTGGTCCTCGTGCCTGTTGCGAAGGCCGGCACGTTGCATTGCGGCACGGCGATGAATGTGCCGCTCAACTGCGCAGGATCGAGGCCCCTGTAGACGGTCTTTGCTGCGTGAGGCCCCTCGTACTCGTCACCGTGGACCCCACCAAACACCACGAGCGTCGGGCCCGGCTCGGCGCCCTTCGCTACCAGAACCGCCAGGCGCAACATATCGCCGCCGGGTAACGAAGCGACGTTCAGTACGTAGACCTGTTTTGTTCCCGGATCCTGTGCGTCCGGATTGAAGCGCTCAAAGTCCATGGTGAGGTGAGAAGTCATGTGTTTGGTCCGTTCGGGTCCAGGGGGTCAGTGTCGAGGGCGGGTTTGGGGAGCATTGGAAACGGGTTTTGTCGTATGCGCGTTGCGTCCCGGAACCCTCGCGGCCATGTAGCGGCGCCTCTTGTGGGCGCCAGCGAGGAGGGGCTTGGGGCGGTTACGCGGGATCCGTTACGAGGGGAATTCGTCCAGCTTGTAGAGGAACGTGTCGATGTCCTGGCGGTTGTTGAATATGTGAGGGTCTACTCGCAATGTCCGGTTGTGGGTGTGCCCGGAATACACGTCGATCCCCTGATCCGCCATGAACCGCTCCACGCCCGGCGCGTCGTCCATTACGACTGCGACGACGCCCCCGCGTCGGTTGGGGTCGGCCGGAGTAAGCACCTCGTAGCCGCGGTCTGCGAGCCCGTCGATGCAGTAGCCAGACAGGTCAAGGACGTGCGATTCGACGCGCTCCTTGCCCACCCCGGTTAGGATTTCGAGGCCGGGTATGGCCGCCGCCAGCCCCAGGATATTCGGGATTCCCAGTTGAAAACGCGCCGCTCCCGGCTTGGGGGTGAATCCGTCACTGGGGTGCGAGCCGGGCGCCCTCACCGAACTCGGCCCGCCTGCGTGTGGCGGCATGCGTTCCAGCAGGCGTTTCGACCCGTAGAAATATGCGACGCCGGCTGGCCCAAGCAGCCATTTGCACGCGCCGGCCGAGAGAAAATCGATCCCCATTTCGTGCACGTCTATGCTCATGGCGCCCGCAGATTGGGCCCCGTCTACGAGCAGCAGCGCGCCGTGGCTGTGGGCCACTTCCGAAACGGCTGCCAGGTCCTGCTTGAACCCCTCTCCCTGGGTGACGTGCGAAATGCTCACCGCTATGGTGTCGTCGTCGATCGCCTCGGCGAGGTCTTCCACCTCGACGACTCCGTCGCGGGCGGATACAAACCGCCGTTCGATGCCGGCGCGGGCTGGAAGCATCCACGGGAAAATGCTCGAGGGGTAGCTCCACTCGTCGAACACGACGTTGCCGCCGTCTCCCAACTCTGTCATTTCGACGGCGAGGTTCGAGCCCGCGCCGGTGCTATCCACGACCGCCACTTCGTCCAGGTCGGCGCCTATCAGGCCGGCGAAGAGCCTTCGCGCCGCCAGCAGGTGCTCATCCAGCCTGGCATATCGGTCGGCGATGCTGAAGCTCCACTCCTCCGCCAGTTGGTCCACCGCCTCACGGGCGAGGGAGGACATAGGGGAGTGGCCGCCGCTGAACAGGTATGTGCGGCGCTCCATGATTGGGAATAGAGAGCGAACTTCGTTGGGCTCCATTGAGTCCTCCCGGTCAGTGTGAGCCGGCCTTTAGTGTGAGTGTCCGTTGTGGTGGCATGAGGTTTCGGGTGAGTCCGACGGAGGCAGGTCCATCGCTGGGTTGGAATGGAAGAAACCGTCCGGCTTGAGCATGAAACCCATCTTGTGCACAGGCATCACCGGCCAGTCCTCGGGCCGCGGGATGTGCGTGTGGCCGAACGTGTACCAGACCACCAGATCGGTATCTGCAATCGGCCGATTGGCCTCGGTCCACTTCGGCAGTCCGTCGCCCTCGGCGCGTTGGTTCGGGTAATCGCCTGCTGCGAACTTCTCTTCAGCGCGATAGGGCGTAACCCACAGGTGCCGCTTGAGAAACCCTGCCCGCCGGATCACCGCAGCGTCATCGTGGGCGAACGGCACTGCGTTCTCAGCCGGCATCAGCCGGTACCCCACGGGTTGGTTCATCCTGTTCTTCACGGAAGGATTGACTATCTTCCAGTACCGGCTTGAGGTCATGTTGCAGAGGCGCTGTGCTTCCTGTTCCCGTTCGAACAGCGTTTGCTCGGCCACGAATGCGTTTCCGTGCGGGTTTTCGTCGCCGCGCGGCAGTTGCTTGCTGTTCACCTCGTAGACCGAGTTGCTCTGGCCATCGACGTTAATGTCGATGCGGGCGTTGAAGATGTGCTGATGGTATGGAGCGTTCAACTGCGGGGCGACTTCGGTGCCGAACTTCGGTGTCTCGCCGGGCATTAACGCCGTGGTGTTGGCGATGCCTGTCAGCTTGATCTCCAGTTCCAGCGTGCCGTCCTGATAGAAGTTCCAGTAGAAGGCGTACTCGTAATTGCCGACTGTGGAGATGAATGAGACTACGAGGCGGCGGGAGCGTCTGACCTCGACTTCTTCCGTCCGCCAGTCGGTGTGTTTCCACAGGATGCCGTTGTCTTCTTCGTGGAGGCAAACGGCGTTCTCGATAGTCGCCACCTCGCCGCGGCTATTTATCATGTGGGCGTCGAAGTACCTGATGTCGCCGAGGCAGTCGCATCCGAGAGTCAACGGGTTGGAGAGCTGGCCAATGCCGTATTCGCCGATGTCAAAGGCGTTCTTGCGGAAGCTCGACTCGCCGGGGTCGCCGTAGGGCACGACCATGTCGGACAACGACGCCCGGTAGAGGATGGGCCGTACCTTGCCCTTGTCTTCGTATGAGACGGTGTAGAGCACCAGTCCCTCTCTCGGTGTGAAGCCGATGCGGAACTTCCAGTTTTGCCAACTGATTTCGTGGCCGTCGATCGTGAAACTCGGGCCTTCTCTCTGAACGATCTCCAGCGGTTTGGGCGGAGTGCGGGGCTCGGTGTTGTGCTGGCGCGTCCAGTTTCCCGATTCCGGCGGCAACGGCACGATGCCGTAGTCCTCGACGCGCAGCACCTCCATCTTATTGAGATCGACCACCACTATTACGCCCTCAAGGGGCCTGGCGTATCCGTTGTCGGTCGGGTCGGAACGAACCCATGCGAGAGCCCGCGAGAGTCGCCGTCCCTTGTCCTCTTCCGGCTCTATGCCGTATGAGCCGGCGGACCATGGATCGACCATGACGAGGTCTACATCGTAAATGCCGCGTTTTCGCAGGGCTTCGATGAACTCGGGGGACCGCTTGACCGCCTCTTCGCACTCGACGAATTCATCAAGCATGATCGCCGGTTGGACGCCCTCAAGGCGCCGCCACGTGGTGACGGCCTGTTGTGTCAGAGAAACCACGAGTTCTGAGCACTCGCCCAACGCGTTGTCGAGCAGTATCACCATCGCCTCGCGTTCCACGTGCGATTCGGGCGTGTAGCTGAGCACCAAGTCCTTGGCCGGTTCGTTCAGCATGAGCCCGACGAAGCGCGAGGTTGGCGTTACCCGCGGGTCTGCCTTGACGATTGCGACAGCGGCTTCGACCTCGGCCTTTGACAGAGGTTCGAGCGGGTGCACGGCAGCTTCGGAAGTCTTGCTTACCGCGTCTCGTTCTATTGTCTGTACCATTTCTGCGCCTTCTTTGTTCCTGTGCGGTTCGGTGTCTGACTCATCGGCGTGAGCCGCCGGGGGTAGATCCGGTAGTCACTTTTGTGGCGGCATCGCCTGAGCACGGTGCTTGCCGACCGGCCGTCACGGCATGGCATCGATCGATTCCGGCAACGTCTGGCCGCCGTCTATTACGAGCGTCTGGCCGGTGATGTATTTGGCTTCGTGCGACGCGAAGAACAGCATCGCGTATGCGATATCGTCGAGGTCCCCCAGCTTGCCCATTGGGATCGCTTTTTCCATGGTGCGGAGGTAGTCCTCCCCGACATCGTCGAGGCCCTCGGTCATGATGTTGCCGGGCATTATTGCGTTGATGGTGATGTTGTGCCGCGCCAGCTCGATTGCGGCAGTGCGCATGAAGCCGAGTTGCCCGGCCTTTGTAGCGCCGTAGTGCGACCAGCCGGGGAAGCCGGTGATCGGGCCGGTGATGGACGAGGTGAGGATTATGCGACCCTGATCGGACTTCTTGAGTTCAGGCAGGCAGGCCTTCACCGCCATAAACGTGCCTTTCAGGTTGACGGAATTGACCGTGTCCCACTCATCCTCCGACATCTCTTCGAGATTTGCGGAGGGGAATATGCCTGCGTTGCTGCACAGGATGTCGATTCCGCCGTGCCGGTCGACAGCAGCCTTCGCCATGGCCTCTACGTCGTCAGAATTACTGACGTCGGCCTGGAAGAATGATGCCACTCCGCCAGCGTCGGTGATCGCCTGAGCGGCCTGTTCTCCGGCGTCGGCCTGGCGCGCGGCCAAGAGGACCTTGGCGCCTTCGCGGGCAAACGCCTGGGCGATGCCTCGTCCGATACCCTTGCTCCCACCTGTGACAATCAGGGATCTGCCCTGCATTCGATTACCCATCAGGAGGCGCCTCCAACGATAACTGTGCGTCCACACTCATAAGGCCCGAGTTTGCGTCAGGCCCGCTCATATTCTATCGACAATTCTTGCCATCGACGATGAAGCCGCCGTCTGAGCCATAAAACCCCGTCATCCCCGTGAAAAGAGACCTTCGCATAACTAGTTCCCAGCCAATGATTCCTCACTCCATGTCACCCTGTACGCCGCCGAAGGGTCTGGGTAAGAGGGGCGGGGCATGCCGTCTGGGTGGTTAGATTCTTCGCTGCGCTCAGACGGCCGCGCCGAGTGAGGGCGGGCTAGTTGTCAGCATATATGTTCTAGTTTTGTTATTTGCGTGATGATTTGAGGGTAGTCAAGTTATTGGTGGCGTGGTTTTGCCGGGGTGGGATTTGTGGAATTGGGAACGTTCGCATTGAGGTTCGATCTGGACCAGTAGTCAGGCCCATTGGGTAGCGGCCTGCCGCGAACAGTGAGAAGGATCGACACTCACATCTCGTCCTGTCCCTCAGTTTCACTCTTCGGCATACGGTAGCCTACACGCTGCTCAGTGAAGATGTACTTTGGGACGTTAGCGTCATCGCCCAACTTGCGACGCAGGTTTCTCATCGTGGCGCGCAGCAATTGGACATCGCCGGAATACCTCGCTCCCCAGACCCTTTCCAGGATCTGGCCATGGGTCAATACTCGCCCGGCACTGATCGAGAGCTCGAAGAGCAGCTTGTACTCAGTCGCGGACAACTGCACCCTACGGCCGGACACGGACACAGCGCGGTCTGCGTAGTTAATGCTCAAGGCGTCTAAGCGATAGAGTTGACGCTGCACTGTCGTACCAGCCGCTATCCGCTTCCTTAGTGATGCTTCCACCCTCGCAGTCAATTCGGTCGAAGAGAAAGGCTTGACGATATAATCGTCGGCTCCTATTTTGAGAGCCTTCACCACGTTCTCTTCGCGATCGTTTGCGGACAGAAAGATTACCGGCACGTCGGACACCTCGCGGACGCGACCCATCAGTTCGAACCCGCTGGTCCCCGGCACCATAAGGTCCATCAATACCAGGTGAGGCTGCTCCAACTCCAAGAGATGCATCATCTCATCCGGGTTGCCCGTCCCGAAAGTCGTGTATCCGTGGTCATCGAGTATGGTTCGAAGAAGCCGTAGGACTTGAGGCTCGTCGTCCACGGCAAGAATCTTCGTTCCATCATGCGGCCTAATGATTTGAACATCGTTCGCGGACTTCTGAACGGCGGCCATGGGAATCGTAAAGGTGATCCTGGTTCCCTGTCCCTCTCCATCGCTTTCGGCCAGGATGCGACCTCCATGCGCCTCCACTATTCCCTTGCAGATCGCGAGCCCCAGGCCTTCTCCCGCGATCCGCTGCCCGCGACCAGCGCTCTCAATCCGAGAGAACTTCTTGAACAGATTGGGCAACTCGTCAGCAGGTATTCCTCTGCCTCCGTCTGTTACGGAGAATGCGATGTAGACGTCTTCCCGCGATGCGCTTACCCTGATCGTTGTGGTCTCTCCTGAGTACTTGGATGCGTTGGACAGCAGGTTGTTCAGCACTTGACCGATACGCTGCCTATCCGCCGCGATCTGCGGCAGGTCCGGCGGGAGTTCGACCTCGATGGGATTCCGTCGCCCCTGGCGAATGAACGCTATCCTCACCTCGTCGATAATCGCCTCCACGTCCGTGGGTTCGAGAGTTACTGACAATGCTCCCGCTTCGATCTGGGTCATGTCGAGGAGGTTGTTGACGAGGTCGCGCAGGTAATCGGACTGCTCATCTATCATTCGGAAGTACTGGAGCATTTCGGAATTGGTGGGGGGACTGGAACTGCCCAACACGATGCCGGTACAGCCTTTGATCGTGGTCAGCGGTGTTCGCAACTCATGGCTCACCATGGCTAGGAACTCGCGGCGTAGCCGTTCGACCTCCTCCACGGGTGTCATGTCCTGTACTACGGCAACAGCGGAGACGATGTCCCCATCATCCGAGTAGATCGGTGTGGCGTTGACGAGAGTAGTCACCTTACGCCCATCGGGGAGATCG
This sequence comes from Dehalococcoidia bacterium, assembly GCA_965262065.1. Lineage (GTDB taxonomy): Bacteria > Chloroflexota > Dehalococcoidia > Lucifugimonadales > Lucifugimonadaceae. Next base: position 1,299,977 of record OZ253497.1, read on the forward strand.
AACAGAATCTCTTCGGCCCGCACGACCTCGCCGCGATCCAGCGCCCTGGCCAGCGGACGCTCGTGGCTTTCGTACTTCTCCCCGTCCGTCCGTCGGAAGATCGCCACCTCGTGATATCGCACAAGTGTTGAGCCGGGCTCCGGCGAGACGCCCAGGATGCGTTCTGCCTCTTTGTTGACCGACGCGAAGGTCCTTGTCTTGGCATCGACTACCAGGACTCCCACCGGCGAGGAGTCCACTAGCGCAGCCAATCGACGCCTTTCGGTCTCCACCTGATCCCTGGTTTGCTGCTCTTCCTTGTATTTGAGAGCGTTGACTATAGAGACGGCGGCTTGTGACGCGAACATGACCAGGATCTCTTCGTCTTCTTCAGAGAACTCCTTCCCACCTTCTTTCTCAGTAAGGAAGATGTTGCCGACGGGCTCGTTATGATGGCGGATCGGCGCTCCGAGGAAGGACTTCATCGGCGGGTGGTTCTCAGGGAAGCCGACCGAGCGGGAGTGCCGGCTGAGGTCCGTGAGCCGCAACGGCTCTTGTATCTCGTTCAGGTATCCGAGGAGTCCCAGCCCTAGCGGTGGATCTCCCAACAGACTGCGTTCTTCGGGAGTGATGCCAGACGTGATGAACTCTTGAATTCGTCCGGAACTGTCGAACACCCCTACCGCGCCATACCGGGCGTAGGTTAAAGAGCGGGCTCCGTCAACGATTTCCTGAAGTACGGCGTCGAAGTCCAAAACCTCGGTGATACGGCGACCGACCTCGCTCATCCTGGTGAAGCGAGCACGAAGGGTCTCGATCTCCAGCCTGAGGGCGTCGTACTTCTTCGAGGAACCCTCTCGTTTCATGTTGCCACCCGCCAGACCATCCCGAGCAACGAGGGGATGAGATTGCCGCCTATTGTACCGCGGGGGTTGGCAACGCCGGCTGTCCGTCGGGAAACTTTGATGGTTCTTTGATGGAAACGGGGTTGTTTTTGACGTCCATTTGATGTGTTGCTCCGAGAATATCTGGCAATGACATTTGAACATCTGGAAAGCAGAAATCGCTGTGACTCTAGTTTTTTGGCGGCGGCGCTTAAACCGCTGCGGCCTCTCCCAGACAATGCCCTCCATCGCCTTCAGACGTTGGTTTAAAAGGTTGTTGGTAAGTGAGTGTTTGGAGGTCTGGAATGTTTAGATTGCTACTCCGGTGTAGCGGCCCCTGAGGGCAGGGACCGAGGAGCGGTGGGAACACCGCCCCGGTCCTGTCGGATAGGGGCAGAGCCAGATGTGAATTTCAGCGCCGGCATGCGGCGCAATGACTACAGGAGTGAAACGATAATTAGGAAGTTTCTTACGCGCAGGAAGTGGGTCCTGGGGATTGTCGTGGCGGTGATAGCCGCGTCGATTGGCGGCCCGGTCTACGCCCACGTCATCTACGAGGAAGGCCACACCTACACGAGCACCTACAACTGCACCTGGAGCAGGGCGGAGATCTCCCACGGGTCCGGCGGCGGGTACTCAAAGGCGAGCGTGGTTTCTAAGAAGAACCGGGGGAGACTCTACACATGCAAGGATCGATTGGACCGCCCGATCAAACACCTACGGGCCAAGTGGACTCTCTACAAGAAGAACGGTTCGTCGTGGACCTACTGCCTATCCAGCAACTACTGGTACAACGGCCGCACCGCCTCCAAGTCGGAGAACTACAGGAACCACGGGTCAAGCCCGCCGTGCGGCAGCGGGGAATACATGACCAAAACCGAAGGCGGGGTCCTGATAGGGACCTGGCATGGAACCCCCATCGAGTCGGGAGTCTACGGCCACAACCTGTAGCGGGCCGCCGGTAGGACAGCCAAGTCGAAAGAAAGAGGAAGGTCATGAAGAACAGAAGCAAGATCGCAATCGCAGTCGTGTTGGTGTTGGGAGTGGCGGCCGTAATCGCAGGTGTGGCAGCCTCCGACGGCGAGGAAACCCGCGAGTTTCAAGAGGCCCTCAATGCTCGGCCCTGGGTCGACGCCAACGGGATGGTGGACGTAACCAAGATGCCCCCGCGTGAGGGAGTCGTTGACCACACCGGCGCCCACGTCGGGTTCGTGGAAACGCGGCACACACATGGCGACGAGTTCGTCTACCCGCACCCCGTGGTCGACGCGGACGGGGACCTCGTCGGACACATCGGAGAGAATGGCTTTTGGCCGTTGGGTGAAGAGGAGCCAGTCATCGAGGACGCCTACACGGTCATCGAGGAGTACGATGCCGATGGCAAGCTGATTCATAAAGAGGTCATCGGGCCGGGCTCCAACGAGGGCGAAGAAGGACCGCAGGGCAACACCGATTAGGCCTGTCGAACACCTCGTGGGAGAATTCGGGGCCGCCTTGATGGCGGCCCCGATTTTCGTGGGTCATGCATCTCCCCGAAGCCCTCCCGCACAGTATCCCGGTGTGGAACTCTTGTCCAACCCGCGGGCTCCTTTCCGGCTCCCTGAGGTCACTACCTTCAGTTGCGGCGCCCTGTGGTTTGTGTAGGATTCGGTGTAACTTCCCTTCGGATGAGCCGAAAATAAGACTTGATAAACTGCGGCGAATCATCCAGAAGGGATGTGACCCTTTGAGACTGGCCCTCGGACAATCATTGAGAAAATTGTTGCCGGTTGTGGTCGCCGCGGGGCTATTGGTACTTGTCATAGGCTGCGGTTCGGATGCGCGCACAGCCGCCCCGGATGGTTCAGTCGAATCCATTGAGGTCCCCGGCTCGGATGCGTTGTCCCAAACGAGCGCGGTTGCGCCTACAGCCGCTCCGGTAGGTTCGGTCGAGTCCACAGCGGTCCCCGACCCGGACACGTCGCCCCAAAAAGCCCGGTTCCGCCGACGGCCACTCCCGTGATTTCAGTCGAACCCACAAAGATCCCCGACTCGGATCCGTCGCCCCAAAAAAGTCCGGTTGCACCGACGGCCACTCCCGCGGATTCAGTCGAACCCACAGAGGTCCCCGACACGAATGGGTTGCCCCAAGGAAGTCCGGTTCCGCCGACAGCCACTCCGGCCGGTCCAGTCGAATCCACAGAGGTTCCCGCCCCAGATGTGTCATCTCTAGAAAGTGCAGCACAATCAGCCAGCATTAGCATCATCTTTGGCAGGGCAATTTTGAGTCCCAACGGACGGGTCACGCTGTTCTATGTGACGAAAGACACGTCCGACGAGGCAAAGGGCGGCGTCGTTATCGACAGCGCAAGTATTACCAGTTCAGACGGGAGAACCTGGCTGGCTGACGGGTATGGCGAATTGCGCAGGTGGGCCTCTCTTACTCTTGGGTGGCTCACTTTTTCTGTGCCGGAGGCGGTCCGAGGGCAGTTACGCGTCACGGTGAACAGTGCGCAAACCGGCGCCGGTCTCGTGAACGGACCGTGGCGCGGCGTGGAGCAACTCGACGGACTGATTGCCCGGGACGATATCTCAGAGTCAGTCATTGTCGAGTCGGGGTTGTGTGTAACCGACGACGAAGGGGCTATCGGATTTCACAGAATGGCTTGCGGTTCGGAGTTCGTCGATCCCCACCCCATCCGACGAGCGGCCCGGGAGGCCACCGCCCTTCGGACAACGACGGATGGGACGGTCGCCGAGTCCCGAATTACCACAAGGGACTGGAGCCCCCTCCCGGATACGCGGAGAAGGTCGCTGAACTCAAGCGTTTATACGGTGACGACGTGCTTGACCCCGGATCACCGGACAACGCTGGAACCGCTCCCGAAATCACTCCAGTCACACCAAGTCCCAGGCCGACGCCAACTGAACCTTCGACCCCACCTACTCCATCTCCCGTAAACGTGGGCGAGCAGCCTTATCGCGGTAAGTCCCCCCTGCTGTTCGTCCTTTGCACGCCCTGGCACTTTCCACTCCAGGTAGTAATCAACAATGTGGAAGAGCCTAAGTTGGTCTCAAGCCCGCCTTTAACCAGCGTCCGTTGCGTGCTTCCTTAGCACGAGGCAGGGTGGGATTGCGCAACGACACACCTTTCGCGGACCTCAAGCAATCAAGTGTTCGAGGATGAGTTCGGGTCCACTGTCCACGAGTGCCTCAGTTTTCTGTTGCCTTTGCGTCGCAAGCATGAGAATTACATTTTTCGAGGGTACGCAATGGACTCTGAAAACGAGAACCAGGGATGACTCACAGCACAACTCTGGCGGGGTGGACTTCAGAGAGGGGCGCCGTTACTCCTCCCCGGTCATCAGCCTTCGCGGGTTGTCGAACATGATGGTGTGGAACTGCTCTTCGGTAAGACCAATCTTGCTACCCAGAACGGCCATCCCCTGCGTGGACAGGTAGTCATAGCCGCTGCCGCCGTTCATCGCGTAGTCGCTCCTGTAGCAAACGTCATGAGAGAGGAGCAGGTTCTTGATGTATCCGGCGTCAATGACCATCTTGACGAGGTTGAGCGTTCTGTTCGCGTCGAATTCGCTGGCACTCACGAGATTGCCCATACGGTCGAACGTGATGTACGCGCCGCGCTTGGCGATCTCCTCATGGTATTTGTGGATCGGGAAGCCGCCGGAGTGCCCTATAGCAACTCTGCGTGGGTCGACGCCTTCCTGTATAAGCACGTCGAGCTGTTCGATACCTTGCGGCCCCCGCGTGGCGTGAGTTACGAGGCCCGTATTGGTCTTCATCTGCGCGCGGCCGGCGGCCCTGAGCACACGCTCTTCGATTGCGGACAACCAGTTAAAGTGGGCGCCTATTTCTCCGATGATTCCGGCCTTAACGTCTGTTCCGTCCAGTCCCTCGGTCAGATCCCGCACCATCTCCTCTGCTATCTCATCGGTCTTCATTCGCCACAGTCGCTGCTCGTAGTAGGACTCCCTGTACCAGCCGCATCCGAGGATTACGTTGAGCCCCGTTTTTTCCGCGACGGACCGGACCGCCTCGGCGTGCTTCAGATGATTGAGCTCGGAGTCGAACAGGAGGTCCTGGTCGTTCTCTGTCAGTCCGCCGGAGGTGAGATCGACAAGGGTTGAGCCTCCGGCATCGGCGTACCGCTGTACTTCGGTCTCCGCCATCTCAATGTCGTTCAGGTAGCCCTTGCCGTCCCACACGTCGCGCATGAGGTCGAGGTAGATGTGCTCGTGAATCAGCGTGAACCCCAGATCATCGCTTGATATCGGACCGGTGACGGTCATTACTTGAGTAGACAACTGCGGGCCTCCCGTGGTGAGAATCGTGGTTTTTCGCTGATGAAATCAGTTGGCCGCCGCGGCGTGGACTCGGGCATCGCAAGAGGAGCACGAGTCAAGAAGCAGCGGGCTGTGTGCGGCGTATATGTGGTGTGTGGTCACTGGATCAGAAACGAAGCGGATGGGTGTTTAGTGGGGCTATTTTGAGGGGATGTCGAAGTTTTCGTCCAGGTCTGCCATGGTGACTCGGCTCGAGCCGTTGTTGGACGACTGGTGCAGCCCAACCACCGCCTGCAACGCGCCGAGCGCCGTCGGGCCGCTCGATATAGGGGCTGGCCCGCCGTGCGAAGTCTCGATGAGCTCTTCGATCAGGGCGACCATTGGCGATACCGCCCGGTAGACCTGCGGGAATGGGTACATAACCAACTCGCGGCGGTTCAAGGAGGGGTCGGTTCGCCACAATTCGAGATCGTAGTTCCCGATGATGATCTCGCCCGCCGTGCCGATGACCTGCGCCCGGAAACCGACGGCGTGGCCGGTCGTGCCGTTGACGAACGCCCGAACACCGTTTTCGTACACCATGTAGGCGTTCCCACCGGCGTCGAAACCCTCGTCATCGTCGAGGTGCCCGTTCATCCATGCGACGGGGCAGTCCCCGTTGAAGTAGTTGAGCAGGTCGAAGGCGTGCGACCCTATGAACATGAGTTCGCCGCTGAAGTGGACGATCATGGTGTGCACGTCACCGATGGCGCCGTCATCGATCAACTGCTTCGCCTGGCGATATGCGAAGTCGCCGCGCCGGGTGTGGTTGACGGCCAACACAATTCCTGCATCGTCGCACGCCTTGATCACCTTCCTGGCATCCGCGATATTGCTGGCGATCGGCTTTTCCAGAAAGATGGCCTTGACCCCCGCTTCGACCGCCGCGAGCGCAGGGGCCCCGTGGATGGGCGACGGGGTGGCGATGCTGACGATGTAGAGGTCCTCTTCTTTCAGGAGATCCCGATAGTCTGCATATACCCGGTCCGCGGGAAGATTCCAGCGCTTGGCGTAGTCATCGCGCCTGCCGGCGTCGGTGTCGGCGCCGCAGACCAACTCCGTTTCGTGCATTGCGTCGTAGCACGCTGCGTGGCCGTTCGGGAAGCCGAAACGGCTGCCCGAGCCCAACTGCGTGTCTTCGATGAAGCTGCCGATTACTCCGCAGCCGATGACACCAGCGCGGTATTCATTAACGTTTGCCATTAAAGTCCCACATCATTTCTGACTACTGCCGTTCTGTTCCGGCCGCGACCTGTCCGCCCTCGGCATCGTGGTCAAAAACAGATCGGCTATCTCCAGTCGAGCACTACGTGAATAGAGTTCTCTGAACGGGTACGGATCATCTCGTAGGCGTTTTTCAGTTCGGTGTACGGCATTACGTGTGTGACCAGCCTGTCCGCCGACAGGCGTCCCTCTTGGAACATCCGAACCAGGAGGGCCATGTTACGTCTCCGGCTCCACCTGAGCACGTACGGCGGCCCGTCCTCGTTTAGCCCGCCGGCCCGGGATGGCAAGAGATCGAGCTCCTTGTAGAGCAGGTCCTCAGCCAGATCGAGAGATATAGGCCTGAGGTGCCAACCGACTATCACCACCCTGGCGCCGTATCGGGCCAGCGAGATCGCCACGGGGACGGCAGAAGGCGCACCGGCGGTTTCCAGAACGACGTCCGCGCCGCCTTCGGTAAGACGGCCTATCTTCTCGGTGGCGTCTTCGTGTTCGGGATTGATAGTGTGGTCGGCGCCTAATTCTTTTGCGAGATTGAGCCGCCACTCATCGGTGTCGACTGCGATCGTAGTGGTGGCGCCCGAAAGCCTTGCGTGCTGTATGGCGAGTTGGCCCATCAACCCCATGCCGACGACGGCTACGGTGTCGCCGAACTCGATCCGGCCTCGTCGCGATCCATGCAGCGCAACGCGGGCTACGGACAATATGGATGCGATCTCGTCGCTCAGGCCGTCGGGCAATTTGACGGCGATATCGGTGTCGGCGACCACGAATTGTGAGTGGCCTCCGTTTGTAAATACCCGGTCGCCTTCCTCAAATCCAGTGACGTCGGGGCTACAGTGAACGACTTGTCCCACGGCCTGATAACCGGGGACGAATGGGTAGACGAAACGCTCTCCCCACCGCCTTCGTACCAGGTCGGGGTTCGTGCCACAGTACAGGTTCATCTCGGTGCCGGCGCTGATGCCTGACACGGTGGTGCGTACCAGTATCTGCCCCGGCTCCGGCTCCGGCGTCTCTTCCTCTTCGATGGAGACCTGATAGGGCTTCGTAATGTAAGCCGTCTTCATGATCTTCCCTAGTCGATCTGGATTCTGGGGTCGAGCGCGTCTCGCAGCCCGTCGCCCACGAAGTTAACCGCCAACACAGTGAGCGCAATTGAGAGGCCGGGAGGTACCCACAGCCACGGCTGGTTTTGGATTACGTGAATGGATTGGGCGGAGGTCATCATGTTGCCCCACGTCGGCGTGGGTATCTGAACGCCGAGGCCCAGGAAGTTTAGGGCCGCCTCGATGAGGATGGCGCTCGCAAGTCCAAGCGTGCCGGCGACTGCAATATACGGAAGCGTCGAAGGCAGGATGTGCGAGATAAGGATACGCCGGTCGGACGCACCGATGGCCCCGGCCGCGACAACGTAGTCCATCTCGCGTATCGCCAGGACCTGGCCGCGCACGAGCCGTGCGACACCGGTCCAACCCAGGACGCCGATGATCCACATGATGTTCAACATACTGCCGCCCAAAATCGCAACCAGAATGATCAAAGCGAACAACGTCGGAAAGGTCATTATCAGTTCGGTGAACCGCATAAGGACGTTGTCGACCCAGCCTCCGAAGTAGCCCGATGTCATGCCGATCACGGTTCCGATCAGAACCCCGATTATCAGGGCGCACGCTGCGATTACCAGCGTGACACGGGATCCGAACAACAGCCGGGCCCACACGTCGCGCCCGGCGGAATCGGTACCGAGGAAATGTTCGACGCTTGGCGCCCCTTTGATGTTGTCGAGGTCCACGCGATTTTGGTCGTGGAACGACAGCCACGGCGCAAAGATCGACCCGATGGCGAATATGGCCAGTATGCCGATACCGAGCAACGACAGCCGGTGTTTGCGAAAACGCAGCCACAAGCCGCGGCCGGATCGCCGCGTAAGTTCGTCGAATTCTTCGGCTGATTGAATAGCGCTTCGTACGCTTTCCTCTTCCGAAGACTCATTGTGTTTGCGAAAATGCAGCCACCGGGCCCAACCGGAGGGCCGGGTAGTTTCATCAGCAGTTTGGACGTTCAAGTCAGGGCTTCGTTCGAGTGCCATCGCTAATAACCGCCAGGAATCTTTCCCTAACCGCCTTCGCCATAGCGAATCCTGGGATCCGCGTATGCGTACAGGACGTCAGCAACCAGGTTGGAAGCCAGAACCATTGTGGACAGGAAGAGTGTGAGGGCCATCAACACCGGGTAGTCGCGTTGGTGAATTGCATCAACGGACAACTGACCCAGGCCGGGCCATGAGAATACGATCTCGATGACGATTGCCCCACCGAGCAGCAGAGGGAGTCTCAGGCTCGTGATCGTGATGATTGGCAGCAACGCGTTGCGCAGACCGTGCCTCAGGAATACCACCCAGTTCGACAGGCCCTTCGACCGCGCGGTCCGTACGTAGTCGGCGCCCAGGACCTCGAGCATCGCGGTGCGGGCGTAGCGGGTGTTGGTGGCAACGAGGTCGATCGACAGGATGAGCGCAGGCAGGATGATGTGTCTCAAATTGTCGACGATCTTGCCGGTCAGCGTAGTTTCCTCGCCGCTCGACATCCCGTAGACCGGCAATATCGGCCAGATAAGGCCGAATAGCAGTAACGCGACGAGTCCGAAGAAAAATGTGGGGATGGAGAGGCCGATCAGTGACAAAACGCTTAACGCGTAGTCCCAGAAACTGTACTGGCGAAGGGCTGAAATTACACCGAAGACCACTCCCATCAACAGCGACAGGACGAGCGCGATTCCGGTGAGCTCGATGGTGGGCAGCAGGCGAGGACCGATTCGATCCATGACAGGCTGCTTGGTGAAGTATGAAAACCCGAAGTTGCCTGTGACCAGTTCCTTCACCCAGATCACGTACCGCACCGGTATTGGCTTGTCGAGGCCGAGCGCCCTGCGCATACGCTCGAGATCTTCTTCGCGTAGTTGATCCTCCGGGCTGATCAGTGCGGAGATCGGGTCGCCAGGGGCGAGGTTCGCAACGAGAAAGGTGATTATCGTGATGCCGATAAGCATCGGGATAAACAGCGACAGGCGACGGAGCAGATATGAGCCCAATCGGTCGACTCCGGTTTAGCGCTTCCGGCGAGCCGGCGGCTCTGACGGTGAGGCTCGTTACAAGAATTTGGCGGGCGCTTCAACAGTTGCTGAAACGCCCGCCAAGTATCCAGTGTGAAACTTAGGTGAAGGTCGTTAGTCGGCTTCCTGGCCTACTTGAGGTCCCACTGTTCGATGTGGTACTTCTGCCAGTCCGAGTGGCCAAGGAAAGCCGGGCCAATCGGTACCGTTGCAAAGCTGGTCGCCTCGGGCAGAGCATCGAAGAACGGGATGCTGAACTTCTTGTCGAGGATCCACCACTGGTTCAGCAGGTGCACAGGCGCCAACGGAAGCGTGGTTATCATCTCCTCGTTGATCTCCTGATAGATGGACGCCCGCTCGGCCTGGTCAATGGATCGCTTGCCGCGGTCGATCTTCTCGTCGAGCGTCGGGTTGGCGTATCCCATGGCGTTGCGTGAGCCTGACCTCATGTGGAAGCTAAGGAATCCGTCCGGGTCAGGGAAGACACCAAACGTGACTCTGATCGTGTCCCATTCGTAGGTTTCGTAGAACGTCTCGACCCAGAGCGCCAGTTCAACTTCGTGGAACTTGATCTTGATGCCGACTTCGGCCAGCATCTGCTGTTCCGCCGCCAACATGGCCCTGGCTTCTTCGCTCGATACGGCAATGATCGTGCAACCGATCTCCCGGTTGGTATCCCATCCCGACTCTGCGATCAGCTGCCGTGCCTTGTCGGGGTCGTACGGGTACTTGTCCGACCAATCGGGCAGTTGGTACCAACCGTGAACCAGGAACGAGTTGAAGATCGAGCCGTTGCCCTGTGCGAACGTGTCGACCAGCCTCTGCCGGTCCAGCGCATGCAGGAACGCCTGGCGCATCTTGTCGTTTACCAGATCTTCGCGCCTTGAGTTGAATGCGTACGAGATGAGCGTGGTGCCCTTGCTCGCCGAAACTGTGAAACGCGGGTCCTGAATGAACGCCTGGAACTGCTCCGTCGATGCGTTTTCACCACCGTCAAAGATCGGCAGGTGAATCTCACCGCGCTGCAGGGCTATCTGGACCGCGTCGGGCGACTTGATTACCGAGATTATCTCTCGGTCGATCTTGGGTCGACCAAAGTAGTAGTCATCGTTGGCTACCAACTCGATCCGTTGGTCCGGAATGTAACTTACGAACTTGAACGGACCTGACCCCAGCGGCTCGTCGAAGAAGAACTTGTTCTGCGCCAAGTCAATTGGCAGGGTATCGCCGAGCAGGTGCTTCGGCAAAATCGGGTACGTCGTCTGTGCAAGGAAGAGGATGTTCGGGAATGCCTGCTCGAAGCGGATCGTCTGGTCGTCGACCGCAACAATCCCCGTAACGGAGTCAGCCTCGCCCTTTGTATACTCTTCGCCGCCCGCGATCAGCGCCAGTACGCCGGTCCGCTTGGAGCCCGTCTCACCGTTGAGGTACATGTGGTAGGTCCACGCGACGTCTTCGGAAGTCAGAGGAGTTCCGTCGTGCCACAGCGCGTTACCCCTCAGGTGGAAGGTCATGGAAGACCCGTCAGAGGCCGATTCCCATCGCTCTGCCAAGTCAGGAGTCATCTGCAGCCCGATCGGGTCCGCCATGGTTAGCGACGAGAAGATGTGGTTGAAGACCCACCCCTGCGTGCGACTTACCGCGATCAGGGGGTTGAAGTTCGGGGGCGCCGAGCCTGTGGAAATCCGGAGGACCTTGTCTCCCGGCGGTTCCATGCTCATCGCTGGACCTTCTTCTGCGACCGCAGCTTCGACAGCCTTCATGACGATGGCCTGAATTTCTTCAGGCGAAGCAGAGTCACCTGCGGATGCCATCACGGCTTTTTCGATCATTGCCTGAATTTCTTCAGGCGAGGCAGCGTCACCTGCGGATGCCATCACGGCTTTTTCGACCATTGCCAGAATTTCTTCAGGCGAGGCAGAGTCACCTGCGGCTGCCATCACGGCTTTTTCCATCATTGCCTGAATTTCTTCAGGCGAGGCAGAGTCACCTGCGGCTGCCATCACGGCTTTTTCGACCATTGCCTGAATTTCTTCAGGCGAGGCGGATTCGGCCGCCGATGCTTCTACAACGGCTTTGACAGCGTCCGAAATAAGTTGCGGGTCCACCTCTCCGCCACTGGCGGCAGCAGATTCGACTGCTTTCGAAACGATGGACTGCACCTCTTCGGCCGATACGCCGGAATCTCCGGCAGCGGCCGCCATCATGGCTTTCTCTACCATCGCCTGAATCTCTTCAGGGGAGGCGGATTGCGCCGCGGAAGCTTCTACTACCGCTTTGACTGCCTCGGCAATCATTTGCGGATCAACTTGTTGAACGACGGGAGCCGGGGTTGGATCCGCCTCGCCGCCACATGCGATTGCTCCGATGAACGCTGCGGTCAGCAACGCCACGGTCACCACTAATATGTGCTTATATCCGGTTCTGATTGTGCGCAAAGGTCCCATCCTGATAGGTATAGATAGTTGCTGCCTACAACAACCTGAAACCTTAACAAGCACGTAATAATCAGTCAACTATTTTCATTTTTTCTTAACATCCACGGCGCCGATTTGCCGGTCCCGAATGAGGCCAAACACCCCCACCTTCTGAACGGCGGGAGATCAGGATGGCCCCGCCAAGGAACTCCGCAGCCCCTTCACTGAACCAAAAAAACTCGCGCATCAACGAAACACCGCGGAACTCTTTAGGCAGCCTTCGGGGAGTGGATGGGGCTACGTGTGGCACGGATAGGGCCCATATCTGCATCGTCCAAGTACAAAAATGGGGCGTTACGGGACGGTACAGGGCAGGGTTGGAAAGGTGAATGGTGGAGCTGGGGGGACTCGAACCCCCGACCCCCTCAATGCCATTGAGGTGCTCTCCCAGCTGAGCTACAGCCCCACGGTGTCGATGTCGAATAAAAGGGCCGGGTGGCAATCCCTGGTGCGGGATGCGCGGCTCCGGCGGTTCGAACTAGTCGACTCTGAAATCGTAGCACGCCGCGGCGGGGAGGTAATGTTCACCGCGCGTTCCGTGTTACGGGCGTTCGCGCGCGGCTGAACGCCGATAGGGTGCACCGGGCCTCGCGAACGTTTCAATGACGGCTTCTGAACGCCGGAATCCCCAATCCTGAGGATCGACGGGAGAGGCCGGGTAAGACGTATGGCCCACAGCACAATTCAAGCGCGGGGTTCTCGTCAGACGGTCGCCGTCAGATACCTCGCCTACACGCGGGTCAGTTCATAGAAGCGACGGAGCAGGAAGGCTATTGCGACCCCGACTGCGATGCTGCCGACAAATACGGCGACGGGTAACACAACGAACGGGACCCAGTGCGAAGCGCAGACGGTCGCTCCGGAACAGATCCACACGGACGACGCGCCATATCCAGCGGAGAAGAGCGCGCCGATCAGGCCGCCCAACAGCGCGCCGACCTTTACGGCCGTGCGCCGGCCGGCGCGGGTTTCGGACTCTCCAGCCATTACCGGGCCATGGCGTAGGCGTCTGCTCTCATGTCCGCGCCCGCGGCCACGGCGCCCGTCGACCGGTCGGTCGCAATGCCGCACACGTCGCCCACCCCCCTGCTGTATTCGTCCAAAGTAGAAACCTCGTGGCCCCGGCCTTCGAGGTCGGACACGACCTGTTTCGGGATGCGCCCTTCGGCGTCCATCCTCCCCGGTTCGTATGAGTGCGGCCAGAACGAGTTCGGAAAACTCCACGTCAGGAACCTGGGAGCTTCGATGGCCTGCTGGGGCGTCATGCCGAACACGGTCATGTTCAGGAAATACTGCAAGGTGGCCTGGCACTGGGCGTCACCACCCGGGGTGCCGAAGGGCATCCACGGCTTGCCGTCCTTGAATGCGAGCAGGGCGTTCGGCGTCAGTCGCGGCCGTTTGCCCGGCATAAGCGCCGAGGGGTGGCGGGGGTCGAGCCACGATTGCGTGCCCCGGCCCGACGGCGTGAAGCCCAGACTGGGCGCCACCGGGGCCATCGACAGCGTGTCCGATGGAGTCACGGAGAACATGTTGCCCCACCTGTCCACTGCACAGGCGTACGATGTGTCCGGCTCGCTCGAACCGCGCACCGGCAGGGGCGGCTCGTACGCGTAGTCGGCTGGACGGGTTCGGCCCTCGTAGGGCCACGGGTCGCCCGCGGTCGGCATTGCCGGGGTGGCGCGGCTGAAGTCTATCTCGGCGCGCCGGCCGGCCGTGTAGCCGCTGTCGAGCAGGCCCGCCATCGGGACGTCGACGTGGTCGGGGTCACCGTAGTAGGCGTCGCGATCGGCAAACGAAAGTTTTAGGGCCTCGGCCAGGAGGTGGATGTAGTCAGCGGAGTTGTGGCCCATGCCGGCGAGGTCGTCGTCGGCCAACATCTGGAGCGTCTCGGCGAACACCGGGCCCTGGCACCACGGGCCGTTTGTGAACACTTCGTACTCATGAAATTTGCCGGATACAGGCGGTTCGTGTCCGGCCTGAAACGACGCCATGTCATCGGTCGACAGGAACCCGCCGCCCTCCCTCACGAATGAGACCAACTCCTCTGCTATCGGTCCCTCGTAGAAGTACTCTCGGGCAGCGCAGATCGCCACTTCCCGGCCGAGATGCGCGTTCGCTTTTTCGGTTGCGATGAGACGTTCGAAAGTGCGCGCCAGGGCAGTGTTGACTGAGACTTCGCCCTGTTTCAGCGGGCTCCCGTTGGGGGCGTATACCGCGGCCGACGTGGGCCACTGATCGAAGTATTCGACGCACCCGGCGAAGTTGTTGGCCAGGGTTTGGCTGACGATGAAGCCGTCACGCGCCAGTTCCAGCGCCGGAGTCACGACCTGCTCAAAGCTCATCGTGCCGTGTTCGATCAACGCAGTCATCCATGCGTGGGCGGCCGCCGGTACGACGCATCGCTCGACGCCGGGCGCCATTTTCCCGCCTCGCCGTTCGATGAAGAAGCTGGCGCTTGCCTCCGCTGGCCACCGACCCAGTCCGCTGATGCTGTGGACCTTATTGTCGGTAGCGCTGTAGATCAGGATGGGCGCCACGCCGCCGAAGCTTGTGCTGGCCGGCAGTACGACGTTGAGGGCGATACCGGCAGCGACACCGGCGTCGATGGCGTTGCCGCCCTGCTCGAGGATGCGAAATCCCGCAGCGGTGGCGAGGTATTGGCCGCTCGACACGGCATGAACGTTACCCGTAACCGTAGGTCTAAAAGATCTAGTTCCCATTTTTTTGTTTGACCTTCTTTCGCGCGGTGATTGGTGTGCCCGGCGTGTCCGTGTCGGTGCAGGTCGTCAGTTTACGACGGGTAGTTTGGCTGACCGTCTTTCGAGGGTTGGTGTCCTTGGCGTGTCCGTGTCGGCGCAGATCGTTAGTTTACGACGGGTGGTTTGGCTGACCGCGTTTCGGGACTTGGATGGTGCGTAGGCCGCGTCAATGCTTGCATAGCTCGTTAGTTAAGGAGATTGCCTTGACTGACCGCCACTTTACGGCAACCCCCATCATGCCGGGTTCTCCACGAGGACCGCCCCGTTTATTCGTGCAAGTCGGCGGTCGAACGTGTGGAGTGGTACGGCCCCTACTCGTTCGGCTGCTGAAAGGATCATCAGGTCTGAGAAACCGGCGCCTCCCTGCCGATAGCGATGCGCGGCCGCAGCGACGTCATTCGAATTCTCGACGACTAGACTGTCCGAGGCTGTCAGGTCCATCAACGCTTCAGCAACCCGGGACTGCGTAAAGCGGTAGCTCCGCTCCAGTACCCAGGCGACCTCTATCACGACCTCGCGGCAGATGAAGCCTGGATTGGCAGGCGTCAATCCGTCCAGCAACGCGCTCGCCGCCTCGGCGTGTTCGACGTCATCGACAACGAGGTAGCGCACGATCACATTGGTGTCGAGCGCGGTCATCCTTCGATGGCCCCCTCTGCGATGGCGCGGTCAAAGTCTTCCAAGCTCACAGCCGGGCCGTCATACTTCAGACTACCGAACAGGCGGCTGGTGGGCCGCACAGGCATTATCAGCACTCCTTCGTCCAGAATGACGTAGCGGACCTTATCCCCTGCCTTCACCGCCAGCGAATCCCTGACGGCTTTGGGCAAGGTGGTCTGTCCCTTCACGGTTATGCTGGATTCGATCATGAGAAATGGCCTTTTGCATTACAATTAGATCATACACCTTACAAATTAGCGTATTGCAATGACATTGGCAACGTAGCAAGCCCTCTTGTATTCGCGTTGCCCCACACCTCCCCAAGGCGCCCACGAGAGGCACCCCTACATCGTGTATTTGGGAACGGGAACGTTGAACGATATTGCGCTTGCGCGGGATCAGTCGCGGTGATTCGGGCGGGCTATACTCGGTTTAGCCATCGACAGCCAGGACGTAAAGCAAAATAATGACCACCACCCGACCCAACACCGTTCCTTCGCCTGACGACATCCGAGGTCTGCAGCAGGCAGCCATCGACCACCTTTTCGTCGGCACCCGCAACGCCGCTCAACTCGCCGAGGACGGCGGGCCGATGATCGTCAATGATGCCGACGGCATCTACTTCACCGACTCCACAGGCCGACAGTACGTCGACGGCATCTCCGGCATGTATTTTCGCAACGCCGGCCACGGCCGGGACGAGATCGCCGAAGCAATCTACGAACAACTCAAGCAGGTGAGCATGCACGTCTACGTCGCGTCCACCTCCTCCACCGTCCGGCTCGCCGCCAGGCTGGCCCAAATAGCCCCCGGCGGCCTGACCCGAACATTTTTCACGAGCGGCGGATCGGAGTCGAACGAGACGTCGATAAAGATGGCGCAGGCCTATCACAACCGGACCGGCGGCAAGGGCCGGTTCAAGGTGATCAGCCGTAAGGGCTCATATCACGGAGGCACCTGGGGCACCATGTGGCTCGGGTCACACCCGTTCCTGCCGAGGGAGGAGTACCAGCCAGTGCCGTCTAACGCGGTACACGTGCCCAATCCCAACCCGTACCGCTGCGAACTTGGAGGCAGTACGCCCGAGGAGTGCGCCGAGCTGTGCGCAAACGCCGTCGAGGAAGCGATTTTGTTTCACCACCCCGACTCGGTCTCGGCGGTGATCGGGGAGCCGATAACGCAGCCGTTGGGCGGCGTCGTCCCCGGCCCGGGGTATTGGGACAGGGTGCGGGAGATCTGCGACAGGTACGGCGTGCTGCTCATTTTCGACGAGGTGATAACCGGATTCGGGAGAACAGGCGACTGGTTTGGGGCCGATACGGTGGGCGTCGTTCCAGACATCATGAGCTTCGCCAAGGGCGTCACCTCCGGTTACTTCCCGATGGGCGGCTCGATAGCAACCGCCGAGGTGTCCGACGTCTTCTCCGGCGGCCCCGACAAGACCTTCAAGCACATGTTCACCTATACGGGTCACCCGGCAGGCGCGGCTGGCGCGATGGCGAACCTCGACATCATGGAGCGGGAGGACCTGCCGGGCAACGCCCGACGACGGGGCGAGCAGCTGGGCGAACGGCTGCAGGAGATGAAAGAGAAGCACGCGTCGATCGGCGACGTACGCGGCGTTGGGCTGATTCAGGGCATCGAGTTCGTCAAGGACCGCGACACCAAGGAACACTTCGGCCCGGAAGTCGATTGGGGGCCGCGCATCACACAGGCCCTCGTCGACCGCGGCGTGTGGATTCGCGTCGGCGCCTACATTTTGCCGGTCGCGCCGCCGCTGATGATATCTGCCGACGAGATCGACGCTCTTTGCACAGCCATAGACGAATCGATCACCGAAGTGGAATCCGCCGTCGGGGTGGGTTAATTCCGAACCCGTTCCACGGACCCCGAGCGGGTTACCCAATTTCGAAGGGAAGTAACGAAATCACATGCGGGCAATAGACGTACACGTTCACGTGCCGAGGCAGCCCGGGCTCGAGGAGTTTGGGATCGAGCAGGGACTGCGAACGATGTTCCGCATGCGCGAAGACCCGCCCGATCCGGACGGCATGGCGAAAATCTACCGGGACCTGGACGTATTGGCGGTCATTTTCTCCGTGGATTCCCAGACCGCGACCGGCGACGTACCCGACTCGAATGACTACGTCGCCGAAATCGCCGCGTCGCACCCGGAACAGTTCATAGGCTTTGCCTCGGTCGATCCGCACAAGGGCGAGTGGGCGGTGAAAGAGCTGGAACGTTCTGTCAAGGAACTGGGACTCAAGGGGCTAAAGTTACACCCTATCCACCAGGCGTTCTTCCCCAGCGACGAAGCGTTCAGGCCACTCTTCGATAAGTGCGAGGAGCTTGGCGTACCGGTCTTGATCCACTCGGGGTATGCCGCAGCCGGCGCAGGCACGCCGGGCGGTGGAGGATTCAAGCTCAAGTACGCCCGCCCCATCCCGTACATCGATGACCTCGCCGCCGACCACCCGGGGCTGACCATCATCATGGCCCATCCCGCCTGGCCGTGGGTCGATGAGCAGGTGGCGGTGGTCCTCCACAAGCCGAACGTCTACATCGACCTGTCAGGATGGGCGCCGCGGTACATCCCACGGGAACTCATCCGCGAGGCGAACACACGCCTGCAGGACAAGGTGCTGTTCGGCTCCGACTACCCGTACATGCCGCCCTCAAGATGGCTGCAAGAGTTCGAAGAGCTCGAAATGCGCGACGGGCCGAGGCAAAAGATCCTGCTCGACAATGCCAAGCGCGTGCTTGGGCTGTAGCGCGGGTCAGGGTTAACTGGGGGCCAGCAACTAACCCTTTCGCCCCGGACCTCTGAAACGCCCGCGGGGGCACCTTTGTAGTCACGGGGACCGTCGGCTGATCGTACGCGTGACGAGAGAATTCGCGTTCTGCACCTAAGGGTGCTAGGATTCAGGCGCCTGATGGCTTAGCGAGCCGTTCGTTTCAGCCTGGTTTCCGGCCTCCTCATGCCAAAACAGACCCGCCGCCGCCCAACCCGAACAAGTTCGTTCGGTACCAACGGGCGGAGCAGCCACGACTCGTCGCCCTTCTACGCCCGTGCCCTTCAGCCGGACCCCGCTGTCCTGGAGGTCGAGCCACAGCCGGAGCAAGCCATTCCGGAGGATCGCCTCGAAACGATTTTCCGGCATACCAGCGAGGACATGCGGGAGTTGCCGGACCGCTCCGTCCACCTGATGGTCACGTCACCTCCGTACAACGTCGGGAAGGACTACGACGAAGACCTGACGATGGACGACTACCGCGGCCTGCTGAGCCGGGTCATGGCGGAGACATTTCGAGTGCTCGTCGACGGCGGGCGCGCCTGCGTCAATATCGCCAACCTGGGGCGGCGGCCCTACATCCCCGTCCACTCCTACATCATTGAGGACGCGCACGACGCCGGTTTCTTCATGCGCGGCGAGATCATTTGGAACAAGGCCGCGGGCGCGGGCAACTCGACGGCGTGGGGCAGTTGGCGATCACCGTCTAATCCGGTCTTGCGGGACACCCACGAATACATACTCGTGTTTCAGAAGCCGCCATTCAAACGAGTCGCCCCGAAAGAGCGGGCGGCGACGATCTCACGCGACGATTTCCTGGAGTTCACCCGCAGCGTTTGGACGTTCGGACCCGAGTCCGCCAAACGGGCCGGTCACCCTGCGCCGTTCCCCGTGGAACTACCTCGGCGACTGATCGAGCTCTACACATTCGGAGGCGACATCGTGCTCGACCCGTTCATGGGCGCCGGCGCAACCGCCATCGCTGCGACCAAGCTTGGGCGGCGGTATGTTGGCTATGAAACGGACGACGGATACGCAGATCGAGCCGAACAGCGGCATCAAAGAGTTGAGGGCCGTCCGCGAGGATCAAACGTGGAGGCCGCCGAATCACATTTGGATGTCGTGTCAAATCTTTACCGTGATGAGTTCAAAAACGGGATAAACAATCAAAGCCTAAGCCGCTACTTTGACAAAGCATTCCAATCCGTCATTGATCAACACAGCTTGTATCCGGCGTGGGCTTGCATAAATTGTCTAAGACACGACGTTTCGACCGTCCGATGGGGCGCGAAACCATCGAAGTGCCCTGAATGCGGAGATTCCGCCGCGTATTCCGTCGCTACTTTTCAAGGCCGCGCCTCGCGATTTGGCGGGGTTTTCGTTGTGGCCCTGCAACACCTCGTCTACACCCATTACGGGCTCGAGTTGATGCCCACTCCGGGAAACACCAAGACACATGACCTTGAAGTCACGCCTAAGGTAGCTGTTGAGGTGAAGGGCTCGGCAAGGAGAATCTCCTTCCCCGACGGCACTTCCCACAAAATCTCTAGGCCTGGCATGATGCGGAGTGACACAGAAAAGAAGGCGTTCGACAACGCTCGAAACTTCATGACCTCGAACCCTGCGGGAACATTTTTTGTCGTCACGAATGCTCTTCCGCGCCGACTTGATGGTCACAGAGGGGACAACGTCTCGGGGATATTCGATGTGACCAAAATAGATCGACTGGATTCGTTCATACGCGAAGCCAAAGCCGCGTCGTAGCATCCGCCTCCGCGATAACCCCATTCCTGACCTCCCCTGGTTTAGAGACCTTGCCCTTCGGCTGTCATTCCGGACGCAGTGAGGAATCTCAAAACCTTGTCCCATAGCCAGACTGTCGAGGAGCAACGCGCCTTAATGCAAGGCCTCGTTGCATGAATGGCGCCGCGACTGCCAACCACTGGCTTAGATTCCTCGGCTTCGCTCGGAATGACATTGGGGCAATCGGGATAACATCTTGATACGCAGATCGAGCCGAACAACGCCTCAAGGAGTGGCGGTCGGCGAGCGAGGAATCCTGCTAATCCGTTTGTAACGGAGAGGCCCTTGCTTAACCGCGCGGTGCGGCTTGCGGGTGGTGTTCGGTATATGTGAGCGGGAATGGACCTGTTGTCTCTGGCCCTGCAAATCATCAATGCTTGGTGTTCGCCGCACCCTTGGCGCCGGGTCCTCGCCTACTGGGATGTGCCCATGCGAGCGGCGACTTCGTTGCGGGTTGGAATGCCCAGCATGCCGCGGTGCTCGATGGACATCGCGGCGGCGGCCGATGCGAAGCTGGCTGCGACCATGACATCCCGCGTTTCGGCCAGCGTGATGGCAAATGCAGCGGCCCAGACATCGCCCGCGCCGGTGGCGTCGACCTCGCAGGCAGCGACCGGGGGAATGTCACGGGCCCGGCCGTTCACGTAGACGCGTGCGCCTCGGCGACCTCGGGTGACCGCAACGATGCGGAACGTCTCCGTCCACGCTTCTACGTGCTCGACAGGCACATCCGCCTCGGAAATCACGGCCGCGTCGATGCGCCTGCCCAGCCCGGGAGGCACGGCGGGCGAGACGACTACCCTGCCTGTCCCGTCGCGCGACCGCTGCCATCCTTGCGGCACGGCGCAGATAAACGCGTCGTCGGAAAACCAGTCGGCCGCGTTTCGGGGCACTTCATTTGCGACCGGCCCAAGCAGGACGACCGGGGCGCCGGACCACGAATCCGGCAGGTCGGTGCGGGTTAGATTGGCGGCCCTTGACCGCAGCCACTGCGTGCGCACACCGTCATGCAGCGAGTATTCGAACGTCGTGGTGGCCGCAGCCGATACGTTAACCACTTCGGTCGACGGAAGCAGAGGGTCGAAGGGGTAACCGGGCGAAGAACTTGTGACGATGCCAGCGGTGAGACCCATCGCCATTGCTGTTCTAGCGGCGTACGCCGCCGCGCCGCCGGGCTCCGCGTGATGGCTTGCGCCCCCTGCCCGTCGTTTCACGTCAAAAGTCACGTGCCCGACGGCCACAAAGTCAGGGCACACTGCCCTGGCGGGCATGCCGTAGTCGCCGTGTGACCCTTCGTTGCTCACCTGACCAAGCCAGTTGGGGTGGATACCCTGCCGAATGGGTGTGTTATGCCGCGTTCGGAGGTTTCCTGGTCGGCGATCCAGCAGGCCTCGCCCCTTATCAGGAAGACGGAAGGGGCAATCAGGCCTAGTCCTCGGGCAGAATTACCACGCGGCGGCGGTCGCCTTTGCCTTCGCTCTCGGTGCGAACACCAGGGTGGTCGGCAAGGGCCATGTGCACTACCCGGCGTTCTGCGGGAGACATCGGTTCGAGTGACGATGACCCGCCGGACGATGCGACCCGCCCAGCGGTTCTGCGAGCAAGACTCTGCAGCATGTCCGAACGCCGTTCCCGGTAGTCCTCCACATCGAGGACGATGTACGCCTTGCGGCCGATTTGACGGCCCACGATCATCCGCACCAGGAACTGCAAAGCGTGGAGCGTCTCACCGCGGCGGCCGATCAGCAGTCCGGCGTCCGAGCCCTCGATTTCGAACACGAGCGAGCCCCCCTCGCGTTCTTCCCGTACATAGGTTTCCGCATTGACTCCCATGGTTTCGAAAAAGTAGTCGAGAAGATTGGCGACGGCCTGCTCGGCCTCTTCGTCGTACTCCTCGGGCGGCTGGTCGCTGGGAGGGGCATTGTCCGCTTGCATCAGCGCTGATTGCCCATCATCATCAGCCACCATAACCGGCCGAATCTCCTCATCGGTCGTGTCCATGACCGGCTGTCGTTCTTCCGTCTGTTCCCTCTGCTCTCGCCGTCCGCGTTCTTCTCGCTGTTCGCGCTGCCCGCGCTCTTGTCGCTGTCCGCGCTGTTCCCGCCGTCCGCGTTCCTCCGGCGGTCCCCGGTGTGCCCGCGGTCCGTCCTCTTCGCGCTGTACACGCCGTTCCGGCTGTTCTCGCTCGTTTCGCCGTCCACGCTGCCTTCGCTGTCCGCCTTCTTCCTGTTGTCCGCGCTGCTCCCGCGGTCCGTCCTCTTCGCGCTGTACACGCCGTTCCGGCTGTTCTCGCTGGTCTCGCCGTCCACGCTGCCCTCGCTGTCCGCCCTCTTCCTGTTGCCCACGCTGCTCCCGCGGTCCGTCCTCTTCGCGCTGTACACGCCGTTCCGGCTGTTCTCGCTCGTCCCGCGGTCCACGCTGTTCCTGCCTGCGTCCCCGCCGTCGTCCGCCGCGGGCTCTTTGCGGGCGGTCCCGATCCTGACCCGGCTGCGGATCATCCGCTTCCGCGCCTGCGTCGTCGTAGTCGTCGTCTCCGGCTATCGCGCTTTCGCCCGACAGCAGCCGGACTTCGATCTCGGCCGCTTCACCGCCGAAACCCAGAATCCCGGAGCGGCCGGGATTAACGACGGATATTTCTACGTCTTCGAGCTTGACGCCGAGGGTGTCTAGGGCGAGATCGGTCGCCTTTTCTACTGTCTTTCCGGCGAAGGTCTGTTTGCTCATCGTCGCTACTCTCCTCGAGGTCAGGCGGCGTCGTATCGGGTTCGACCACATTTGCGGCCGCGCCTGATGACCCGAACTGCCTCCCGAATATCGTTATTGGTTTCCTGCCACCGACAAAATACTGAATTGCAACCCCAATGAGGTTTGAGAACAGGATGTATATGCCCAGTCCGGCCGGGAACTGCAGCGTGAAGAACCCGAACATGATCGGCATCATCCAAAGCATGATCTGGTTCGTTTGAGCCTGCCGCGGATCGACCGACTGGGGCGTCATCATCTTCTGCTGGACCCACATAGATCCGCCCACCAGCACAGGGAGCGCGAAGTTGAGCGGAGCGGGCGCGTACTGAACGAAGTCGACCAGGTCCATTCCGGCAAACTGACTGTCGAGCGGAACGATGGCCCGCGCCGGGTTCCACCAGTAGAACGCCTCGGACAGGTTGGCAAGGCCTTCCGGGGTTGGCGGGACGGACCTCAGAATAGCCCTGTATAGCGCAATCCAGATCGGCATCTGGATAACGAGCGGACCGAGACAACCGACGGGGTTGACGCCGGTCTCGCGGTACAGGCGCATCGTCTCCTTCGAGAGCTGTTGCTTGTCTTCCCGGCTCTTGCCCTTGAACTTTTCCTGCAGCGCCTTCATCTTCGGCTGCAGTTCCTGCATCTTCATGGTCTGCCGTGTCTGCCGGACCTGCAACGGTATTAGCAGCACGCGCATCAAGACGGTGAAGACGATGATGCTCAGTCCGAAATTATCGAAGAGAACGTCGTACAACAGCGTCAAGCTGTTGATCATGGGCCGCATGAAGACCTCGTTCCAGAGGATGCCCAGGAATTCCATCAGGCGCCTCCGTCCGAGATCGATTGAACCACTTCAAGGCTGGACCGGTTCATCCGCAGTCCCCGCCTTCACGCGTCTCCACGCAGCGCCGTTGGGTAAGGTCCCCGGCGGAGAAGGTCTTCAGCTCTCCATCCACCGTGTGCACGTAGACGAAACCATCGTTTACAACAGGGGATGATTTGACCGGGCCATCGGTAAACAACTGGCCCAGGATCATCCCGTTGCTCTGCGACACGATGTACACGTCAGACTTGCCGGACGGAACGGCAAGCGCAGGCCCGCGTACGTGTTCTATAAACGTCGGCTGGGCGACTACCTGGCCTTCGATGACCGCCGGGGCCTGCCAGACAGCCTGGCCGGTCTGCTGATCGATGGCGAAGATGCGTCCTCCCAGGGTGGCCGCGTAGACGACCCCGTTGCGGGCGAGCGCCTGTGCCCAGACCCAATCGCTCCCTTCGAACCGCCATTCGCCCGTGCCGGCCAGCGCCGTTTCGGAGAGCGAGCCGTCATGCCTGCCGTCAAGGCTAAGGGCGTAGAAATTCCCGGCGAAGTCCCCGAAGTAGATGTGCCCATCGGCGATAAGCGGCGGGGCAGTGATGGCGCCCTCGGCCTGGAACTTCCACAGGAGCCTCGACTCGGGCCGGTTCAAGTATTCCGGCAAGTCGGCGAGATCCACGGCATAGAAGGCGCCGCTCATGTCGCCGAAGTAGGCCACGTTGTCGTCTACTGCAGGACCGCTGAACACGTTGCCGGCGGCCGGGAAACGCCACTTTATTCGGATCCCAACCGGCTGTGAATCAAGATCGACGTCGGGGGTCGGATCGATGGCGTAAAGGTAACCTGCCGGGTCGTCTTCGGTACCCACCTCGGCCGTACCCAGGACCAGTGTGTCATCGCCCATGGCCAACCGGCCCACGATCTTTGTAGAGATGTGTACGACCCGTTCCCGCCAAATCGGCGCTCCGGAGTTCACATCAACGGCGAACACGCCTCCTTCGCAGTCGTTGCCGGTGCAGGCGTAACCCGCGGCGTAGAGCCGTCCGTCATCGATCAGGGGCGAGCCGTAGACGGCCTGTCCGCGCGGCACCGCCGAGCAGGATCCCAGGAAGCCGGTGGACGGAGCTTCGGACACCACGGACAGGTCCTCGTCGGTGGTTGCCCGCCAGTTTCGATCGAAGCCTCCCGATTGGGCTTCGACCCGGGCAATCCTTCCATCCTTGTTTCCTACGTAGAAGTACCCGTCCTCCAGCACCGGCGCGGACCACCCTCCCTGTGGGGTCAGGTCGTTGAGGCAAGCCGCGGCGGACAGGAAGACGGCGAGCGCCAGAACGGCAAACACGCCGACATTCCGGGACCGTTTGCCGGATTTCCTGTGATGCGCGGATGTATTGGGTAGATTCAGCCGGGTGTCTTTTCCGGGTTCCCGGCCGGGGGTTTCCGGTGGCGTTGTGGGCCTCCGAGTATCTATGTTCGCCCTGTCGCCGCCTGTGCTGCGATTTGTCCCGGCAGCGGCGGAGGTACAGGGCAGTCTGTTTACCAGGTTGTAATCTTGGGTTCGGGCACCGGGTCGTACCCGCCGGCGCGCCCGGGGTGGCATCTGGCCAACCGCCTCAACGCCAGTCCGGCGCCGCGCGCCACGCCATGTTGCTCGATGGCGCCCGCGGCGTAGTCGGAGCATGTGGGCTCATATCGGCACGTCGAAGGCAGATAGGGGGATACCGCTACCTTGTACAACCTGATCGATATGAGGGCGAAGCGCTTCATTGTCTTCCCGTCGAGGCCAGATCGGCGGCATCAACGGGCATGGTGTCCATTTGTGATTCCGAGCTTCGACGCGATCCCCAGCATCGAGCGTTCGAGTTGTGAGTAGCTTGCATCACGCGCCGCCGGCCTTGCGGAGATAACCACGTCCCAACTGCCGTTAGTTGGTAGACGCCGGACTATCTCTCTCAGCCTTCGCTTGATTGTATTCCTGCGGACCGCTCCGCCCACGCGTGAAGAGACGGCGAGGCCAAATCTGGATTCGTCATTTTCAACCGGCGCGGCGGCAATCGCCAGTAACCTGTCACCAGTCCTTCGGCCGCGGGAGAGCGTTTTGCGAAATTCGGAGGATTTGCGCAGCCGCCGACTGTGCGGGAGTCCCAATTCCGTATTAGACAGTTAACTTGAGACGCCCTCGCGTCCTGCGCCTTGAGATCACACGCCGGCCAGCCCGGGTTTTCATCCTGCTACGGAATCCGTGCACTCTGGCGCGTCGGCGTCTTTTGGGTTGGTACGTTCTTAGGGGCATTGAATCTTCTGATCCTGAAACAAGAATTGTAAGTATCGATTAACTTGAGTGTCAATGTGAATCGAGGACGCCTAATTTGACTGCTTAAGCCGCCCAAAACTATCATGAGAGGTGGCCGGGGGCGTTCCTTCCATCTCGCGGAAGGGCGTCAATCACTTGACTGGAGCGAAGGTTAGCAGTGGCAACAAAGACAGAAACCAACCCTGCGTCGATCGATCAATCCGTTACGGAAACGTTCCAGATTTACGTTCGGCAACTGCCGGATGATACGAAACAACAGGCCCAACCGGAGATAGCAAAATTCGTGCGATGGGTCGGCGGTGAAAGGGATATCAATTCCCTCACCGCATCCGAAATCGGAGAATTCAGCGACGCAATAGCATCCCGGACCTCGTCCGCCGGCGCGGCCGAACGAGCTGCACACGTGAAGCAGTTCCTTGCGTATTTGAAGAAAAAGGGAATAATCCCGGTAAACCTCGCCCAGCACCTCAGGCTGCGCAAGTCCAGGACTGCCATATCTGTCAGTAGGTCGTATCGCGACTCCGGCCGGGTTATCCGCCTGACCCGGTCCGGTTTCAACGATCTCTCGAAGAAGCTCGCCGACCTGCAGGATGAGCGTGTGAAGCTCGTCGAGGAAATCCACAAGGCTGCGGCCGACAAGGACGTCCGGGAGAACGCGCCCCTCGAGGCTGCCCGCGAGTCCCAGGGCATGGTCATGGCGAGGATCGCCGAGCTTGAAGCCACACTCAAGGTGTCGGTCATCATTGGCGACACCGGGGTCGACCGCAAGACCGTCCGGATCGGGTCCAATGTCAGCCTGAAGGACACGGCCTCGGGCCGCGTCACCGGATATCAACTGGTCGAGCCGAATGAGGCGAATCCGCTCACCGGCAAGATCTCGATCGTATCGCCCGTCGGCGCCGCCATCCTCGGGCGAAATTCCGGGGACGAAGTAAAGGTCGATACCCCGCGAGGCGAGCAGGCGTACCGAATAGAATCGACCAGTTAAACCCTACTGCCGACGCCTCGTATTGCCATGGTCATGGGCAGGATCGAACGCAGTCAGATTTCAGGGCCACCGGCACAGCCGCCACACATCAGCGACGGCCGGGAACCGGCCCCGCGGCGTTGTAACTGATGCTCGATAGCATTTGGACATGGGTGGGTTTCAACGCAGCGCTCGTAGTGCTGCTGGTACTCGACCTCGTCGTCCTGACCCGCAAGGACCATGTCATCGGCATGCGGGAGGCCGCCTGGCTTACCGTGCTGTGGACGCTGGTAGCCGCGGCCGCCGGTGTTTTCGTTTTCCTGGCGTCCGACACGACGACCGGTATCGACTACGTAACGGCTTACGTGGCGGAACGGGCGTTGAGCATAGACAACCTCTTCGTCTTCCTGATCATCTTCGGCTACTTCTCGGTACCGGCCAAGTACCAGGCCCGCGCCCTGTTGTGGGGGATCGTAGGGGCGCTGATCGCCAGGGCGGTTTTCATCGCAGTCGGCGTGGCTGTGATATCAGAGTTCAGGTGGGTGTTGTACTTGCTCGGCGCCTTCCTCCTTTACACGGCATACAAGCTGGCGTTCACCGGCGACCAAGAGGTCGATCCCGGCAAGAATCTCGCGCTGCGCATCGCAAAGAAGGTGACGAACGTCTCTTCCGAATACGACGGCCACAAATTCTTCACGCGCATTAACGGCGTACGCGCTGCGACGCCTATGCTGCTCGTCGTACTCGTGCTCGGAACGACCGACGTCGTCTTTGCCGTGGACTCGATTCCCACCGTCTTCGGCATCACCACCAACTCTTTCGTCGTGTGGAGCTCAAACGCCATGGCTGTTTTGGGCATGCGTCCATTGTTCTTCCTGATTGCCGGGCTGGTGAAGCTGTTCGCCTACCTCCAGTACGGCCTCGCGGCGATCCTGGGGTTTGTGGGCGCCAAGATGATCACCGAAGAAGCGCTGCATGCATTTCACGTAAACATAGTCGTCAGTAAGCAGGAATTGACCTTTATATCCCTTGGCGTGATCCTCGGAATTCTGGCGTTGAGCGTCCTGGCGTCCGTGGTGTTCAAGCGGGACGATGACCCCCATCACGTGCCTGAGAACCCTGTCGAGGGGAATCCGGCGAAGTGACCGCCGCTGCCGCGCCTGCCCGAGCACCTGCAATGCGCGAACTGGAACAAGATCTGAAACGCGCCATCGCGGGCGAGGTCAGGTTCGATTCGTACTCGCGGGAGATGTACGCGACGGACGGCTCTATCTACCGGATCGAACCCCTCGGCGTTGTATTGCCGCGGGACGCCGATGACGTATCGGCGACCATCGAAACGGCCGCGCGACACGGCGCGCCCGTCTTGCCGCGAGGCGGCGGGACCGGGCTGGCAGGGCAGACGGTGAACCGTGCCGTGGTCATCGACTTTTCGAAGTACATGCACGACGTGTTGGAGGTGAACGCCGAGGAGAGGTGGGTGAAAACGCAGCCGGGCATTTCCATAGGCGAACTGAACCGCCAGCTTGCCGCGACCGGCCTCCACTTCACGCCCGATCCAAGCACCGCCAACCGGGCCAACATCGGCGGCGCCATCGGCAACAACTCCTGCGGCGCGCACTCGATCGTCTACGGCAAGACCGTCGACCACGTGCTCGATCTGGACGTGACTCTGTCCGATGGAACACAGACACAATTCGGCCGAGTCGAATCCGCCGGGTTGGAATCGAACCTGTCAGGCAGCGGACTTGAGGCGGTCATATACCGTGAGGCCCGGCGGGTGGCGGAGGGGGCGCGGGCAGAGATAGCGCGCAGGTTTCCCAAGATCATGCGCAGGGTCGGCGGTTACAACCTCGACCTCGTGTTGGACACCGCAGACTACAACCTGGCCCGGCTGGTGGTCGGGTCGGAGGGAACGTTGGCTGCGGTTACGAGCGCGCGGCTGAACCTCGTCCCCATCCCAGCGAATCGGGGGCTCGCAGTACTCCACTTCTCAAGCATCGACGAGGCGATGGAGGCTACCGTAGCGACCCTCGAGGAGCATCCCGACGCCGTCGAGCACATCGGCAGCATGATCATTCGGCAGGCGCGACAGTCACTGGGCTTTTCGCGGAATATCGGATTTCTACAGGGCGAGCCGTCAGACATCCTCGTGGTCGAGTTCTCGGGCGAAAGCACGGCGGAGACAAGCGACAAACTCGACAAGCTCAGAGAGCGGATGCGCAGGAACGGGCTGGGCTTCGCCATTACGAATCTGCTCGATACCGCCGGCCAACGCCAGGTTTGGAACATGAGGGAGGCGGGCCTCGGACTGCTCATGAACATGCCCGGCGACGCCAAGCCCCTGCCTTTCGTCGAGGACACGGCCGTGTCTCCGGAGAAACTGCCGGAGTACGTCAGGCGGTTCGACGAGATCGTCCGGCGGCACGACACGGAGGCGGGCTACTACGGCCACGCGAGCGTCGGCTGTCTGCACATCCGTCCGGTGGTGAACCTGAAGAAGCGGGACGACATCGCAAAGATGCACGCCATTGCCTCAGAGGTGTCCGACCTGGTGCTGGAGTTCGGCGGCGCCATGTCGGCCGAGCACGGCGACGGCATCGCGCGGTCGGAGTGGAACGAAAAGATGTTCGGCCCGGAACTCTACAAGGCGTTCAGGGAGGTAAAAGCCGCGTTCGACCCCAAAGGCATCATGAACCCGGGCAAGATCGTGAACGCCCCCCCGATGACCCAAAACCTGCGCTACGGGGAGACGTATCGGACCGCCCCTGTCGAGACCCGTTTCGATTGGTCGGCCGACAACGGATTCGCAGGCGCGGTGGAGCGGTGCAACGGTGTGGGCGCCTGCCGGAAAGTCAACAGCGGCGCGATGTGCCCGTCGTACATGGCCACCCGGGAAGAGGAGCACTCCACCCGTGGGCGGGCTAACGCGCTGAGGGCTGCCCTGTCCGGAGCGCTGCCTCACGATCAGTTCGACAGCGACCGCATGTTCGACGTTCTCGACCTGTGCCTCGAGTGCAAGTCGTGTAAGTCCGAATGCCCGTCGAACGTCGACATGGCCAAGATCAAGTACGAATTCCTGAACACCTACTACAAGAGCCACCGGCGGCCAATCAGGAGCCGCATGGTGGGGGACATCCACCGGCTGAACGCCATCCTGCGGCCGCTCGCTCCGGTGGCCAATACACTGTCCGGCTCATCCGCCGCCCGTCGGCTCGGCGAGGTGCTGATGGGCATGGACCGAAGACGTCGGTTTCCGGCGCTGTCACGCCGCACGTTCGATTCGTGGTTCCGTTCGCGCACCCCCCAATCGACCGGCTCTCGCGGTGTCGCCGTCCTGTTTCACGATACGTTCACCAACTTCAACCACCCCGACGCGGGAGTAGCGGCGACGCGTCTGCTCGAATCGTTGGGGTTCGAGGTCAAGATCGCAGACCGCAAGTGCTGCGGCAGGCCAATGATCTCGAAGGGGATGATCGACAAAGCGGCCAGCAACGCGCGCCACAACATAGACGTGCTGTACCCCTTCGTCGAAAGCGGCGCGCTCATAGTTGGGTTGGAGGCCAGTTGCCTGCTCACTCTCAAGGACGAGTATCCCGACCTATTTCCGGATGACCCGCGTGCCCGGGCCGTGGCCGATGCCGCGGTGATGATCGAGACGTTGCTTGCCGAGACGGCGGGTGACGGAGGGCAACAGATAGAGTGGTCCGACAAGGCGGCGGCCGTGGCCGCGCAAGTGCACTGTCACGAGAAGGCCCTGGTGGGAACGGGAGACGCCGAGGCCGCGCTGAACCTGCCGCCGGGCTACTCGGCCGAGATCATCGACGCGGGATGCTGCGGCATGGCCGGTTCATTCGGGTTCGAAAAGGAACACTACGACGTGTCTATGCAGGTGGGCGAGGACCGGCTCTTCCCGTTCGTCCGCTCAGCGCCGTCCGGAGTCGAGATCGCCGTTACCGGCGTCTCCTGTCATCAACAGATCGCCGACGGCACAGGCCGTCACGCCCGCTACCTCGTAGAGATCCTCGCCGACGCTCTAGCCTGAATCAGGCTTGCCCCGCGGTCTGTCCGCTCCCACAGCCGCGGCAAAATAGCCCGCGCCTGAACCGGCCCACCACGGTTGTTCGTCGACCACGTTGGCCGCGCCAAAAAAGCTGGCTCAACCGCGTCATTGGTGTGACAAGAGACCCTCGCGTAATTTTGACATTTCGCGTAAAATCTGCCTGTAGGAGCCAAATGAACATGTCCACGGTGGAACAGCCTGTCACACGAAGCGAGTTGCGGGAAGAATTACGTCACTACGCTACCAAGGCCGACCTCGCCAATCTTGAAACCCGCCTGATCAAGTGGATGGTAGGACTGATGGTGAGTTCCATTGTGGCCGCTTCCGCCGTCGCCGTAATGGTACAGAACATTATTGGTTAACCTGCCAGCAAGGGTAGTACTGCACATAATTCCCTTTGCCACGGCCTCCTGAACCAGGCTTCCCCCGCGGTCTGTCCACATCCGTCAGCCTCCCCCACCGCGCCAAAACAGCCCGCGCCTGAACCGGCCTGCAACGGTTGTCCGCCGACCACCTGGGCCGCGCCAAAAACGCTAAAAAATGTAAACTGCCGACATTAGTTGATCGCGTGACGGGCAACGTGTCGCGCCAGACCAGCAGGCCGTTCATTAGAGGTGAAGCCATGACTACCACCACCCAATTCAGCACCAACGGCGCAGTCGAGAGCGCAGGCGCCGCCGTCCGAAACATGTTCGAGGGGCGCGGACCGTCCATCTGGCTCGCAGGGGATCCTGAAGACCTCAAAAATATGCTGCCGCTTGGCGCCAGGGGGATCGTCACCAACACCATCGTGCTGAACGACATGGTCAAGAAGTACGGGCAGGTCACTGACGTAGTTCAACGCTACCTGGACATCACGGACAAGCAGGTCGTCGTGGAGATAGACGGGCACACCACGCAGGAACTGCTGGATGCCGGTGAGGTCTTCACAAGGATGTCGGACCAGGTTGTGCTGAAAATCCCCACGACGCTCCACGGGCTCGGCGCGTTTCGGGCGTTGGCGGAGGCCGGCGTCGACACCATGTGCACCACGGTCTTCACACTGACGCAGGCGGCGGCCGTGGCGCAGGCCGGCGCGACACACATCCTGCCGTTCTGCGAGCCCTATCGAGATTTCGGCGGCGACCCGACGAAGCTTGTGCGCGAGTGCAAGGCCATGTTCGGTGATTGGGCTCAACGCCCCTACATCACCGCCGCGTTGGTGAGGTCAGTCGACACCGCCTACTGTGCGATGCGGGATGGCGCCGACGGGATCATCATTTTCTGGCCGGTGTACGAAGAGATGATGCAGAGCCCGTTAACCGATCAGTGGAACAAGACGTTCCTCGACAACTGGAACGAGATGTACGACGCCGGTCTAATGCAGGGCGTCCCAGTGGTCCGCGGCCACTAGCAAAGGCCTTTGATCCCGGTCAGTTGCGGCCCGACCCTGCAAAATCAGGGCGGGCTGGTCGCGGATTGAAGACTAACGCGGCTACTCGGCGGACTCTTCGATGACCCGGTCTCGGAGTTGGCCGCAGCCTGCGTTGATGTCTATACCTTTTTCCATCCGCACCGTGCTCATCACTCCGAACTTCAGCAGCGCGGCGCGGAAAGCCGCCGCGCTACGGGCGCTTGGCCGTGCGTATGGGCCGTCTGTGGTCGGGTTTACGGGTATCAGATTGACGTGGCACAACATACCTTCCAGCAGTGTGCCTAGCTTGCGAGCGTGCTTCACCGAGTCGTTCTGACCCTCTAGCAGCACATACTCGAAAAACACTCTCCGGTTAGTCCGTTCCACGTACTTCTTGCAGGCGTCGAGAAGCCGGGCTATCGGATACCTGCGGTTCACCGGCATGGTTTCAGAGCGCGTCTCATCGTCCGGAGCGTGGAGTGAGACCGCAAGGTTTATCTGGTAAGGCTCACGCGCAAGTTTGAGGATCTGCGGCACGAGGCCAACTGTGGATATGGTCATGTGACGGGCGCCGATTCCCACCCCCTGCGGGTCGTTCAGCCTGCGCACCGCTTCGAGGGTGTTGTCGTAGTTCGCAAGCGGTTCACCCATGCCCATGAAAACGACGTTTGAGATAGGCACGGGCCAGTCGGCCTCCGTGCCGCTACTGGCCTTCACAGCGTCCTCGGCTCGCGCCACCCGTACCATGTGAAGCGCCTGTGCCACGATCTCGCCGGCGCTCAGTTGCCGCGAAAAACCCTGTTGCCCGGTCGCGCAAAACGTGCAGCCGAGCGCGCAACCCGCCTGAGTCGATATACACGCCGTCCGCCGCGGTCGACGATGTTCATCGCGCTCGTAGCGCATGAGCACCGTCTCGATCAACTCGCCGTCATGAAGCCTGAACAGGGTCTTCGTCGTCGAGCGGTCTTTCGAGTCCAACGACAGCACGGGGGTCAACGGGTCTATCGTGAAACGGCCTGACAGTTCCGACCTGAGAGATCGGGCGAGGGTCGTCATGTCGTCGAACGACGACGCCGCGTCCTTGTAAAGCGCGCGCCAGAGTTGTCTTGCCCGAAACGCCGGCTCGCCGTTTTGCTTCAGAAGGCCGCCTATCTCGTCCATGGATAGATCGAGGATGGAGGGGAGATTGGACTCGGCGATCTGGTTAGGAGCGCGCTGCGCGGCGTTTAGGGTCATGTCGGTTTCGTCTGGCCGGGTCCGGAGCGGGCACAGACCTCTCGTTGAAGTCTAGCATTCGGCCGCCGGGCCTTTGACCTTCCACCAGTGGAGTTCCTAAACTGGGTTCATGCTTGACCACAACGCCGCGGAGGACTTGAAGCACAGGGCTCTAACGACGCTGCGCAACAATGTGCGCTCCGGATACGATCCCTACTACCGCCGGTCCTTTTTCTACGTGCGGCCATCGCCAGGGCGCTACTCGTGGCAGTGGTTTTGGGACTCCTGCTTCCACGCCATCGCGCTGGCGCGGCTCAACCCCGAAATGGCCCGCAAGGAGTTGCTCACGCTGGTTGCGTCGCAACGGGCTGACGGCTTCATAGGCCATATGGTCTATTGGGGCCGGTTGGGAGCGATCAGGTCGATCGGCTTTGCACAGGGGCCGGTGTCGGAGTGGCGCAGGCGGCATACCGGAATGATCCAGCCCCCCGTGCTGGCACAGGCGGTCGAGGCGGTTCACAAGGCGTCCGACGACGGGCGATTCCTCGAAGAGATACTTCCGGCAACCTCCGCCTACTATGACTGGATCGCTCGCGAAAGGGACGCCGCAGGGGACGGCCTTGTGTCCATCATCTCGCCGTTCGAGTGTGGCCTCGACAATTCCCCGGCGTTCGATTCGGACCTGGGCCTGCGCAGTCCGTCCCGAAAAGGCGTCCTGTGGGCACTGAGAAAACTGGACCTCTTCAATATGCGAAAGGGCTTCGACTTCGGCAGGATCGCGCAGGCCGACCGCTTTGTCGTAATAGATCCGTTCGTCAACACCGTCTACGCCGATGGCCTACACACCCTCGCCCGGCTGCACGACTTGGCCGGAAATCCGTCCGAGTCAGCACGTGCGACGGCAATTGCGCGGACGGTAGAGTCCTCGTTGAACAACCATTGCTGGGACGAGGAAAACGGCCACTTCACCTTCCTCCACGGGCGCGAACGTCGGCCCGGCCGCACCCTCACAGCCGCTTCGCTCTTCCCGGCCATCCTGCCCGGCACGCCGCCGGACCGGACCAGCAGGGTGATCGACGAGCACCTCACCAATCCCGCTGAATTCTGGACCGAACTGCCGGTGCCCAGCGTGGCTGCGTCCGAGCCGTCATTCGACGCTGACGGAGAGTCGATGATCTGGCGCGGCCCGGTCTGCATGAACCTGAATTGGTTACTGGTACATGGGCTGCGGCGGCAAGGTTACGAAGAATTGGCCGGCGCGCTGGCAACGCGGTCTGTAAGGGCCGTCGACGAGAACGGGTTCCGCGAGTTTTACTCACCGGCAAGCGGCCGCGGCATGAGAGGCACGAACTTCGGCTGGGCGACCGCGGTAGTAGATTTTCTGGACTCCGACGGCGCGGAAGCGGCCAAAGATTAGAAAAACGTTAATGTCTCCGCGTTAACATCGCGGGCCGATGCAGATTGGCGTGGAGCATCCGCGTCTGACCGAGGACCATTCTGGATGAACCTGACCGAGCAACGGCATCTGACCGGGGCCGCATCGGATGAAAACATAATCTCGTTCGATAGCTCGGACGTGGTCCTGGAGGCTCGTGATCTGACCGTCCGATACGGCAACACGATGGCCATCGAGAAAATCTCGTTTCAGATCCCGCGCAATACCGTAGTGTCGATCATCGGACCGTCCGGGTGCGGCAAGAGCACACTGATCCGCTGCTTCAATCGGATGAATGAGTTGATTCCTATCGCCGAAATAAGCGGCGAGGTGTTCTTCAACTCAGAGCCCATATACGTAGATACCCGGGACCCCACAGAGATACGCTTCCGGATCGGCATGGTCTTTCAGCGGCCGAACCCGTTTCCAAAGAGCATCTATGACAACGTCGCATTCGGGCCAAGAATCAACGGGTTGGACGTCGATCTCGATGAAGTGGTTGAAAGATCGCTCCAGCGGGCCGCACTGTGGGATGAAGTGAAGGACCGGCTGCGTGAGAGCGGGCTCAGCCTGTCCGGTGGGCAACAGCAGCGGCTCTGCATAGCGCGTGCGTTGGCTGTCGATCCGGAAGTGGTGTTGATGGACGAGCCGGCTTCTGCGCTCGACCCAATATCGACGCAGCACATCGAGGCGCTCATCCGGGAGTTGGCGACGCAGGTGACCATCGTGATCGTCACTCACAACATGCAGCAGGCGTCCCGCATTTCAGACTACGCCGCCGTCCTCATGGCGGGCGAAGAGCGGATTGGCCAGCTGATCGAATACGGCACGAATGAGCAGATCTTCGGTACCCCGAAAGATCCCAGGACCGAGGCGTACGTGACCGGCCGCATCGGCTAGCCACTGGACCCAAAACGCCCAACGAGGCTAAGACACCGAGATGCTTGCACGAGAAAGTTTCGACCGGGAATTGGGACAGCTCGAAGCGGAAGTGATTCTGCTGGGCGGCATGGTCGAGAACGCCATATTTGAGGCCCTTGCCGCCCTCAAAGACCGAGACCTCGCACGATCACAGGCGCTGATCGATTCGGACGATGACATAGATGAGAAAGAGTGGACTATCGAACGGGGATGCATCCGGCTGCTGAGACGCGAAGCGCCGCTGGCACGGGACCTGCGACGCATCATCACGATTCTCGAACTGGCAAATGAGCTAGAACGAATGGGCGACTACGCCGAGGGCATCGCCAAGCTCAGCCTCATGATGGGCGACGAACCGCCGCTGAAGGAACTAATAGACATCCCCGTAATGGGCGAGATCGCCGTCAGCATGGTTAAGCGGAGCCTTGAAGCGTTTCTTGAAAGGGACGCCGACCGGGTTGTCGAGATCTCCCAAACCCTGGTACCCGACGACGACCGCGTCGACGAGATAAACCGCCAGGTCCGCTACGATCTGTTCGAGTTGATGAAGGCATCGCCCGAGAACGTTGTGCGCGGCACGTATCTCTTGTGGGTAGCCCACAACATAGAACGGATCGCCGACCGTGCCACGAACATTGCGGAACGGGCCATATACCAAGCGACCGGCGAACAGGTGAACGTCGGCGCAAGCGAAACAACGCCCGAACCCCAACAGCCGGACTCTAGCGCCTGATCCCAACCGCGCCCGGGAGCGGCAGGTGTGGCGTTGCGGCGAAGATTGCCCCGTTAGCCGTAACGTCCGGCTCTGCGGAACAAGGGCGGCGCCGGCGGTCTCCTACGAAACAGAGACCTCTGCTCAAGTTCTTTCAGTGAAAGCAGCGGGCTGTCGTCCTCTTCCAGCTGCGCCGCAGCCACCGCGCCGCCCCGGCTTATCACACGGTGCACAGTGCGTGGGCTTAACCCGAATCGCTGCGCGATGTCGGTCACCGCGTCCCCGTCCAATCGTGCGCGGTAGATTGCATCGTCCCTAACGCGCTTGCTCTCGCGCTGCATCCATCCGGGGTCATCATATTTGCACAACGACAGGGGGCACTCCAGGCACGAGGGAGAAATATCGCAACCATCATCCCTGTAGCGGGTGTTTTCCGGCAGCGTGTCTGAACGGGTTGGAAGCAGGAAAGTCGTCATTGTTGACTCCTCGATGAACTCTCGGGAATGAACGTCTGTGAGAAGATCAGGCGGCCGCGCGGGCGGTGAAACCCTGGGACACCCGCAAGTCGAAGTGCCGACGCGGACCCCCCTCTTCGGCGCTGCTCACACTCTTGTTGAGGACCTCTTCGTAGATCGATCCTTGAACACCGGGCTGTCCGTAGAAGACGCGCGTCAACCCGGGGGCCTGACAGCGAGGGGAGACGCGCTCGAAAAACCAGTCGCGATCGATGAGTTGCGCGTCCACCACCTCGACGATCCCGTCGGGATTAGGGGTCTTGCCGGCAACCGGCCGGTCGCGGCTCACGAAAACGTGTTTCGCCTTACCGACCTGTATGGTCCTGGGACCGCTCGGCTGCCACGTAACTCCACTGCCTCCGGCGGCTCGCTCCAATTCACGCACGAGCGCCAACATCGCAGGAAACGTCTCGCCGAGGAACGTTGGGGACACCGTCGCCGATGCCACACCGGTACCGGCCCCGACGACCATCAGCCACGACCTCAGACCGGTAATCAGATCGGTCACCGCTGCCGCGTTCGGTACGTCCACCGTAAACGTGGCGCCTTCACGTGCGCTTACCGACTTGAGGAGCGCCCTCCCAAGCTCTTCCTGCTCGTCCATGTGAGCAAACCTGGCTGGTCCGGGGGATTCAAGAGTCGCGAGCATTACTGTCCTCTTCGTAAACTGTCTGCCCAACTTGTGTGAGGCGGCGGCCTATCAGAACGTGCGTTCTATTATCGAACAAGCGTTCTGTACGGTCAAGCCATATGTCACCACGATTTGCCAGATTCGTTATTGACCGCGGGATTGGCCGCAAATACGCTTCGCTACGGCCCCACCCGCGAAACGATTCCGGCGGCCATCGGCGAAAGCCAAGCGTCAGCAATGACCATCACCCGGCTCGACAGGACCGAAACGGGTGGTCTAACCAAAAACCTCGTAAGGACTGTCAGCCAAAAAAGGGACGGTCTGGCAAAATGACGCTCGGCACTCCAGCGACCTTGACAGCACCACCATCCCAGTCAGCCGGACAACTTCTTAAGGACGGTCAGCCAAAAAAATGAATGCTGAAATTGTGGCGATAGGCTCTGAGCTTTTGCTCGGCCAGATCGTCGACACCAACTCCGCATGGATAGCGCAGAGACTCGCCGAAAACGGCGTCAACCTCTTCTACAAAACCACAGTCGGAGACAACCTCGGCCGCATGACCGGCATCCTCGGCAGCGCTTTGGAGCGTGCGGACGTTGTGATAACCACCGGCGGCATCGGGCCCACCCAGGACGACCTCACTCGCGAGGCTGTGGCCAGCGTCACCAATCGAAAGATCGTCACCGATCCTCAATCCCTCGAAGAGATCAACCAGAGATTTCGCCGGCGAGGCTTCATCCTGACGAAGAACAATGAGAAGCAAGCCACTGTGCCTGAAGGCGCCACCGTGATCCGGAATCCGAACGGGACTGCGCCTGCGTTCCTGGTAGAGGATCCCCGGGGCGTAATCATCAGCGTGCCCGGCGTGCCGTTCGAGATGAAGTGGCTCATCGAAAACGAAATCATTCCGTACCTGCGTCAGAAATTCGACTTGAAGCAGGTAATCCACTACAAGTTGCTCAAGGTTTCCGACCTCGGCGAAAGCAACGTCGACCACCTCATCGGCCACCTCATCGCCGAGTCCACCAACCCCACGGTGGGCGTGCTCGCCCACCCGGGGCAGGTCGACGTGCGAATTGCCGCGATGGCGGAGGACACGATGCAGGCGGACAAGCTCATCGAACCGGTTGCACTGGAAGCGCGCAGGCTGTTGGGCGACAACGTGTTTGCCGAGGACGACGAGACGATGGAGAGCACAGTGGGCGCGCTTCTCGAATCGAGCGGACGTACAGTGGCATGCTACGAGGACCTGAGCGGGGGCAGCGTGGCGGCGGCGTTGGGCGATGCCGCGGGACCGCTGTTCATACACGGCATGACGGTCAACTCGAACGAGGCCCTCGAAAACTTCGCGCGGGCCGGCGGCGAGAAGCCTCCATTTGCGAACGGTGAAGAACGGTCCGCCGCACTCGCCCGCGCCGCCAGGAAGTTTTCCGGCGCCGACATCGGCATATCGGCGCACGGGGTCTCTGAGGGCGACCAACGGACACAAAATCTTGGCCGCGGCGAGACCTTTATCGCCATCGCCGGTGAGGGGCGTGTAGCTTCGCGACATGTTCGGTCCGCAGGACGGGGCGCTCCCGATCGCAGGCGTGCGGCATTGAGTGTCCTGAGCCTGCTGCGAAGGGAACTGCTAGGCCTGCCCGCCTCGTGATGGACGAGCATACAAAACGAACGGTTCTGTTGCAATGCGGGGTAGGAGTATAGGGATGGCTAAGACTAGGCCGCTATTGATCCCCTGGGGGATGGATTCCGCCACAGGGTCAATGGTTCGCGTAAACGAGGTGCGAACCGGGAAACTGTGCGGGTGCATCTGCCCATCCTGCCGGACGGCTCTTGTAGCAAAGAACGCGGGGACACAAAAGGCCCACCACTTTGCTCACGCCAGCCCAGCAGACAACGCGGGGGCTTGTGAAGGATGGCTCCATGCAACAGCGAAACGGCTGTTGTATGAGCGAATCCGCAGAGCAAAAGCAGAACGCGGCAGTGTTCCGATCCGGTGGCGATGCAAATTCAAATCCTGTAGCTGTGAACACCACGGCAATTTGGTGAAACAAGTTACGAGTGTCCACATGGAGCAACGCATTGCCGCCGCCAATATCCAACCGGATATCCTGCTGCGAATGGAAGGAACCCCAAGCCGGGCGTTGGTGGAGATTGTGCATACTCACGAGCCGGAACTTACTGTGTCCGAGTACAGCGAAGCCAACGACTTCCCCCTGCTGCTTTTTTTCATTAACAAGGCGGAGCATTTAGACGAACGGATACTCGCCCCCATTCTGGAACCGCAGAACATCGACAAGTGCGCTTGCCCGCCTTGCCAGTGGTGCAAATCGGAAAATGTCCGTGATTGTGATGAGGACCATAGGTTCTGTGAACAGTGCGGGGAGTGTGTTACGGACCTCCGAGGCATCGCCGGGGGGTACGGGGACCACGGCCATTGCCGGTACTGCAAAGAACTGCTTGAAGGCAAGGAAAACCGGTATCGCCACCACTATTGCTGCTGGGTAAGGCGTAAGCACAACTTGCCCCCCTGCCCTGAGGGAGAACATCGGCATTGTAGACAATGCGGAGAACTGATCAAAGAGACCCGGATGGGAGACTTCTGGGAGACGTGCTACTCCTGTTACCAAAAGGGAAAGCGAGAGGATGCTATCGCGGTTACGGGCTAGCCTACCCCGCGTGATGCAAAAGAACCCAACGAACACCGCGGGTTAATGGTCTGGCGGATTCTAGTAAGATGGCGGCTCTGGCATAGGCCACGCAGTTACAAAGGCCCGCAGGTATTCGCGCGCTGCTCACAACTCGAACCGCTCTTATACTCGCAACAGGCCTGTTGTTGCTGGCAATGGCCTGTGGTTCGTCCGGCTCGGAGTCGTCTCCATCTTTGGTCACGACCAGCACGGCTATACCCACCTTGCCTCCCCCCACTCCTTCACCGGAGCCGACCAGCACACCGGTACCCACTCCTGTACCGGAACCGACCAGCACCCCATCACCCGCTCCGAGACCGGAGCCAACGGCCATGTCGAAGGGCGATCAGGCTGCTGCGATCACCGGCGGTGAGGGTTCGCTCCTGCCCATCGTCGTATTCGGGAATGTCACCCCCGACGAGATTATGAGCCAGTTTCCGGCGGCTGAGGGAGATTGCCTTAAGGAGCATCTCT
Source organism: Dehalococcoidia bacterium (assembly GCA_965262065.1). Taxonomy (GTDB): domain Bacteria; phylum Chloroflexota; class Dehalococcoidia; order Lucifugimonadales; family Lucifugimonadaceae. The sequence continues at coordinate 1,340,883 of OZ253497.1, forward strand.
CGGCAGATCGCATGGCTGAGATATTGCAGACCGCCTCGCCGACGATCCTGGAGGGCATCGTCATAGCGGGCTGCCTCGAAACCATCACATTCGTCCGGCTCTTCGTGGGCGGTTTCCTGCCTGAGTCGGGCACGTACAGCGACTCCACGAACGCATGTTTGTTGGAACGGATGGCGGACACCGAGTTGGTTCGTACAGCCGGCCTCTACATGATGACCTCAATGGGGAACATCGAAGATCCGTCATCGGCGTTCGAAATACTGCCCTTCTTGTTGTGCCTGAATGACGAGGAGCGTGCCGATGCCGATCTCGACCTCGACGCTGTTGAGTGCGTTGTGAACGAGTTGGGCCCCGAGGCCCTGCAAGCCCTGTCGAATCTCGGCGAGGACGACAGCCCGCCGCCGCCGACTTTAGTCGCGGCTATGACCAAGTGCGGCCTAACCGAACCGCCTAATTAGGGCCTGTTCTTGCTAGAACTGTCCTACCGGGCCACGCTGAACGAATTTCATCGGCGCTGAGAGCCCGTGCGGGGATTTACGTGAACCCGGTGTTCGTGTGGCACCGCGCACCTGGATTCCGGATCAAGTCCGGAAAGACGGGAGGCGGCCTGCCCCGGCAGACGGTCAGGGCCGGACTGCGGGCAGGTGCTTGAGGAGACCGGTGGGGTCAGCCCATTTGGATGGGACCTGCACGGCGAGCACCTCGCCGTCGGCGGTCAGAAGTCCCTCGAACGACGTGAGTTTCGACTTCATGAAGGTCTTCTTGCCTACGACACGGGTGATGCGCGTCCGCACCGTAATCGGGCCGGCAACCGGCGTAGGTTTCCGATAGTTGACGCGCAGCGAACCGGTTGCGTACCACAGCGGCTCGCCCTCGCCGATTTCGCGTCCGGCCCGGCGGTAACCGTCGGCGATTGCGGTACACACCGAGTGGCAATCGATGACCGCCGCGATTATTCCCCCGTTCATCACGTCGGGAGGCATGGCCGCGTGGTGGGCCCGGGGTTCGAACACGCAGACCGAGTCCTCACCGTCCCACGTGCTCATGATCCGCAGACCGTTCTCGTTCCACGCGCCGCACCCGAAGCAGTGATTTCCTGCCATCTTCGGCTGGAAGTATTCGGTATCGTCGGGATAAGTGAACTTCATGAAAATCTGCCTGCAGGCGCGGGCGCGTTTCGTGGTCGGTCCGTCACGTATTGCGCCTGCAACTGACGCCGGCGTTGGAATTGGCCGGGCTTAGTGTCCGGTCACCACTCCGCCGTCCATGTTGATGCACTGCCCGTTGATATATGAGGCGTCGTTCGTGCAGAGATACGCAATGAACTTGCCGACTTCATCCCCGTCCGTGGCTCTCTTCAGCGGGACTGTGGCCCTGATGCGCTTCTCCCAACCCTCGGTCCCGATGTCGGAGTCCCAGCGGGATGTCTCGACGAGCCCGGGGCATACGGAGTTGACCGTTACGCCGTACTTGCCGAGATCATAGGCGAGCGATGCGGTCAGCGCGTCGAGCGCGGCGTTACCGGCGGCGTACGCGGCGTTGGCCGCCCTCGGGCGCTTGCCGGCTATCGAGGAAACGTTGACTATGCTGCCGCCCTCTCCCTGTTCCACAAGCACCCGTGAAACGGCCTGGGCGCAGAAGAAGCTCCCCAGGACCTTGACCTCCAGCACGAGCCGCAATTGCTCTTCGCTCAGGTCTACCAACGGGACGCGGTCGTCGCCCTTCGGCGCAGCGGCGTTGTTGACGAGGAAATCGACTCGGCCCAGTTCGCTGACGGCTGTGTCGACGACATTTTGCACCTGGTCGCGCTTCGAAACGTCGGCTACGAGCGCCAACGCGCTCGGCCCCATCGCCCTGACTTCGTCGGCGACGCTCTCGACGTCCCTCCAGCCGATCTCCTTTTCGTCGTCAGGAAACGTGGCGGGGTCTCGACCCGTGCCGACGGCGACGATGCTGCAACCCATTTCGGCCAGCGCTATCGCCGCTCCCCGGCCGATGCTCCTCCGGCGTCCCGCGCCCGTGATGATGGCTACTTTTCCGTCGAGTTCACCCATGTCTGCTTTCCTGACCCGCCCGGCCTTATGTATCGGGGCCGGGATTCAAACTGCAATCGGGTTGAAGTGTATCGCCCTTCCCGCGGCGTGGGAGGAATTGCCCGTTCCGTCATAGCGATTGAAAACAGGAAATTCGAGCCGGCCCCTTGACGGGCCAACGCCACCCTACGGCTCTACCTCGTGTCACTCTGAGCCCCCATGTCACCCTGAGCAACGCCGAAGGGTCTCGGGTGGAGGGGTCGGGCGTTACTGCCAGACAGCCGTTAGATTCTTCGGCTCCGCTCAGAATGACATTGGCCTTGCGAAGACCGCGCAAGACGATGAAAATGCGGCCGTCTTTCCACCGTCGCTCCGGCGCAGGCCGGAGTCCAGGGGCCGGGGCCCGGTTTCCTACTCAAGGCCGGACTGAAGGAATTGGGCCATTGCAATTCGTTTTCATAGCAATGACATTGGCCTTGTGAAGGCAGCGCAAGGGGATGAAAGCCGGGCAGCGGCACGAGGCACTGGCGGGTTTGAAGAGCCTGTTTCAAAAGTCTCCTCTCAAGAATCAGGCCGTACATGGCGCGACGATTTACGACATCAACCCTCCTATCAATACGTGATACGGCCGTAAATCCCGTCATTCCCGTGAAAAGAGACCTTTGCGTAACCTCGAAAAATGTCATTCTGAGCGCAGCGAAGAATCTAGGCCATCCAAACGGCATGCCCCGTTTCCAAACGGCCCCTCTTACCCAGACCCTTCGACTTCGCTCAGGGTGACACGGCGGCGCACAGAGTGACATGGCGGCGCTTAGGGTGACATGGAGTGAGGAATCGGCTGGAGAGCTAGTTGTGCAAAGGTCTCTGAAAACGGGAATCTAGAGGCGGGGGTCCCCGTAGGATTCGAGTTGCTAGTCATTACCACCCAAAATCGGGCTTTTCGAGCGGACGATGGAAATCGAAATGCTGTCGAGAATGTCCGGCCTGGTCACATCGATGAGGCGCTTCTCTGCGATGGCGCGTAGATCATCCAATACGGAGTCGGAAGCTGTGCTCTCCAGCACGACAACCGTCACTATCTGACGCGTCGCGGACTCGAACGACGTGCTGGCATCGCGCACGCCGGGCGCCTTGAACACTGCGTAGTGGACGGCCGGGATCGCAGTTTCGAGTTCTGCCGCAGTAACCCTCTGGCCAGTACGCACTTCGACTGAAACGCCGCTGTGACTGCTGGTGAAAATGTCGATTATGTCGAGCGCTGCCTTGGGGGGCGGTCCTGTGAAAGCGATCCACGCATGACTGCCATCAACGATCTCCGCTCCTGCGAACGTTGCGGGCGCCGCCACACGGATTTTCGAGACCGCCAGGGAGAAGTTGTCGTTCCAGGCATACCGGTCGATGGCCTCCTGGAGAGAAATGCCGTATTGGTCGGCGACGGCCTGCAAGTCAATTAACTCAGTGTCACTAGGGGGGTCGTCGATTTGACGCGGTGGCGCCTCCGGAGGGGGTGGGTCCGTGCCTCCTGCGTCTCCTGCTTCGTGCCCGAGGAGGCGGATACTCCCGAAGACAGCAAAAGCAGTCTCTTGTTGCTCAGGCGTCAAGCCTTCACCCACAAGGTTAAGCCTGGGACCTCCGAGGTCAGCAAAATAGACGCCGGTGTACCCTTCGCCGGGGACCATAGAAGTGAGTAGCTTCGCCTCAAAACCACCCACATCTCTGTAAAGCACAGAATAGCGGTGTGGTGGATTAGCGGCCAGGTCCAAGTTCCATGAGAATCCACCGTAGTCGAAGGTTAGTCGCACTCCATCACCTATGACTTCGCCTACATAAGAATCGATTCCCTGAAGTTCATTTAGTTCCCACCCAGGAGGTAGTCTCAGAGAGAATCCCGGCTGGCTCGGCCACGCCGGCACTTCCACTATCCTCCAGTCCGGCGAAGACCTTAAGGAAAATGGGATGGATGTACTGAGACTCACTAATTCCCCGGTGTGCTTGTCAACGACGACCCGATCACCCAGCGGTTCCTGAAGTTGGACCTCAACAGCCGGCTCGCAATCCGAGCCACCTTGGAAAGAGGGTCGGGAGGAGGCAACCACCTTAACTTGCACGTCGACATCCGTCTCTCGCAACAGCGACACTTGTTGGTCCCCTTCGCAGGGTCCGCCGGTAACGAGTACGAGCCTGTCCGGGTAATGAACGTACCCTCTGAGCACACTCACTTCGCCGCGCATGGTGTATACGCCGAAGCCGAGCAACAACCAGACCGCGAAAGCCATCAACCCGATCACTACAACCGCTGCGACAAGCAGGAGTCCCAGACGGCCGGACAAGAGTCTTTTTGAACCAGGATTGTTAGTCATAGTGTCTCTTCCGTTGGTCGGGAGCGCCTTGCCGCGGCGGTCAACTGCAGCGGGCCGGTTTTCCTTCGGTTCTTGTGGTTTCTCGGCGACTGGCTACTCAATATGAACGATCGTTACCAGCTCGGAGAAACTCCCGCCGGAGACGCGCAACCAGTACCGGCCGTCTGGCGTTTGGTCGGGCACTGATAGTTGCCCTTGAAAGGTGCCTGACACGGGGTACCCACCCAGACCTATCTCGGCACCGTCCGAAGACACCAGGCTCAGATCCACGGAATCCCCATCGATCACACCATCCCACGAGAACAAAATGATCTTGAATGGCTCTCCCGCCTCGATGGTCTTGGGAATGCCAATACTCCCTATCGGGACCATGAACTCGGTCATCTCCTCCCACCACTGAGCGAGATGCGTGGACTTCACCATGCCCGTGCCTTCCACCCACCACGTATCAGTCTGGCGGACCCACTTGCCCTTACAACGGCCGCCAACGGATTCCTTGGCGTCAGCGTCGGTCCACGGCTCGCACCACGCCACTTGCCTGATGGCCATCTTCGTCCCATCGCGGTAGCGAACGTCCAGGTAACGGCCGCGGTCGTTTGCCCATAGATGCTCGTCTGGCGCAGCGGGTTTGGCGGTTTCGAGCGCACGCGCAAGACGGTCTAACACGGCCCGATCTGCGGGCAGATGTTCAAACAGCGGTCTCAACGGATCACCGCTTGAGCGGGATGCCACCCAACTGAAGACGGCCTCGATGGGCGGCTGTGTGCTGGGGCTCCTTGGAGGTGCGGGAGTGGCTTCAACGGGCGTGGCGGTCTGTAGGGGTGCGACGGTGGGACCAGGCTCCGGCGAATCACCGGTGCAGGCGATAATTGCAGCGGTCAGAACCACCCCCGCGAACAGGGTGAATGACCGCTGGATCATCCAGGCGAGAGTCGTATGGCGATGTGTCGGCTTCACCTTAAGTCCGGACTTCCAACAAGACCTTGATCCCTTCTCTCTCCCCTAGACGCACAGGACCCACGAATTGTTCCCTGCTCTGGAGGTCTTATCCGATCACCATCCGGCCGTCCCTCTCGACCTGTGCGCGGTTCCGTGTTCCCGATCGCCCATCCGCCGAGTCCGTAACGGGGCGCTACCCGCGGTGAAACCTGGCCGCGCTTAGGTCGACCCCCTGGCATGGACGCCTATGCGCGGCTGCCGTTAGGCGAGCCTAACCACGGGATTCTTACGGTCAGAAACATGGCCAAAAAGGCAATCGCCAGAATGCCTACGCTCATAGCGGCCTCGGCGTTGGAGATGTAGTCGCTCACGCAGAAGGGTTGTATGTCGCCATACCTCACATACCGTCCATCTGGGTTCAAAGAAGCCGACCAACATCGCTCCCCCAGACCTTGTCCGAAGAGTGCAAAGAGGGCTCCGTATAGTGCATAGAAACCCAGACCGACCGTTACAGCGACCCCCATTCCTAAACCTGCGGCGGCTGTGGTGGCCGACAGCGGGCGAATCGAGGCGGTAAGGCTCCTGGCCGCGGCGAACCAGATCACCAACGTCGCAGGTAAAAGAACCAAGTGCGCCGGCGACATGTGTGAGAAGCTCGCTGCAAATGAGAGAAGACCTAGAACCGCCAGAAGGCCCCCGCGGGTTCCTGGTCTTTTCACCCTGGACGCTATGAGGGCGAGAAGATATGGCGAGGCGTAGACCAGGGTCAAAGCGAAGTGTCCGGCTAGAAACAGTGTGGGGTCCGGCTCATCGGCTAGTAACCGGAACCTTAGATAGTCGGAGACCGTCACTGGGACGAGCCCCATAACCGCTCCTACGACCGCCGCACCGGTCCCGCGTCCTGCATTCGCTTTGAGATCGTTTGTGCCGGATGTCGTCATGGGACGGGGATCGCCTGGGGCGTTCTCGTCCAGATGGCGCTCAAACGATTTGGCCGTGAAGTGCGCCAACCACACGGATGCCCTTTCCAGTCGATTCGGTCAAGGACGTAAGTCAAGACTTGGGCAAGCTATCGTTACTCATCGTCCTCGTAGCCCGGCGCTACAGTGGCTGGCGGTTCCGCCACAGGTGGAGGGCGGTCTACCCCGGCGACTTCGCGAGGCGCCACATCCTTCTCATGATCAAGGATCCTGATTGGTTGTAATTGGGATACGTCACGCCTGCCCGATTCTCTACTAGTGGTTTCCGCGTAGGATCCCCCTGTTTCCGCATCAAAAATGACGGACTTCTGCGCCCAGTCGGTCACGAGCTGAGTTCCGGTCATGGAATCGGTGAATTCTCCTTCGAACAGGTAGACATACACCTCCCGGTCAAGCCTCCAGGCCTGGCTGGGTCCTAATCTTATTCCCGATCCAACAGCTTCAAGGGCGGCTCTGTACGTCATGATCCCGCCGTAGACAGCGGTCGGTTCGCCAACAATCGAGGGCCCCATACCGCTTTGCGCAAGCCACAGAGCCAGGTTAATGTTGCCGCCTTGCTCCAAAATTGCTGCGTCCTGATCCGGAACGGCCGGGGTCGGAATGGACTCACCGTTACCACAGGCCGCCAAGAGGGTCAGAGCAAAGGCAAAACACGCAATGAGAGCGATAAGTCTCACCTGAGGATCTCCAGCTCGTGCGCCTCGGTTACGAGCTTTTCGGGGGGGTCCATATTCAGAATTCCGCGCACCAGGTACGTACCGGGAGGAACGGGCTCGCCCCGGTTGTCCACCTGCTCCCACTCGCCGGTGAACTCCAATTCCTCGCCAGGTTCAAACGATTTCATTTCCAATACCGTGAGAGTGAATTTTGCGCACTTCCCGTGCCACACCTGTTCGCCGTCGGGAGTCGAGACAACGAAGTAATGGGGAGGCCTGCCGCCCAGATATAGATCGATCGGCTCCTCGCTGACGTTTCGCAACCTCAGCTTCATCTGCACCGATTCTCCGTAGGAAACCTGGTCCTCCACCTCCAGTGAGTAGTCGATGGCGCGGAGGAACGCTTCGCCAGGAGGGTTGCCGTTGTCAAGAGGCCATGGGTTGACACCCTCACATCCAACGTCGATCACAACGGCGCCGCGAGGCACATCCACCGACGCTATCGCAGCCTCCATCTCCTCACGCGCCCCGCGCCGCGGCTGCATAACGATTTCGATGCGGTTCTTGCCTTCGTCCAAGTCGGTCAACGTGATCCCTGGGACCTGCCAGATGACTTCGTTCAATGCCCGATTCCAGTCGGCCAGGTGGGCCATGCTGTAATCGCCTTCCAAGACCCGGACCTCGCTGCCCTCAAGGAAATCTGCGCCGAACTCCTCCGTCAAAACCCTTTTCGCCTCCTCCAACCTCGACGCATCCTGGAGGTAGATGTAGACGATGTTCGTGATTGAGTCTCGAAAGACTCCTCCGAACCCGGGAACCCGGTCTGCAATGCGGGCCATCGGGTCTCTGATGACGTCCTCGATCGCTCTGCGAGCGGCAAGATCCACCGGTGTAGGGGCAACGGTGGGCGAGGGTGGGAGGCTCGTTACAGATGCACGGGGGGTCATCTCTCCATTGGCTTCATCTGCAACCGCAGCCACAGTGGGGGTCGGAGTATGAGTCTCACTAGTGTTGGCACTATGTCCCAGGAAGACGGCGTATGCCCGTCCACCCACCTGGCAGGCTTCATGTATTACAGCCACCGTCTCGTCGAGAGTGATCGAAGGCTCGACGTAATTGGACAGCTGTTTCACCTCACCTGTCCTCAGGTCATGTGCAAACGCGCCTGTCGAGCCATCGATGGACGGTGTGTCAAACACGTCACACGCCAGTCCCACAGTCCACACCACGTAGTCGCCGGACACCAGGGACCGATCGACTCCGCTGAGGCTCGGTGAGGCGAGCGTGCGGCTTTCGCCGGTATCGATGTCGTTGAGCCTGATGGCCGTGCGGCCCTCGTCGTCGAAATCCCGCCAGACGACCCGGTTGCCGTAGATGTCGGGCATCGTGTTGTTCGCACCCGACTCGTCCAGTACGAGTTCGTCCCCGGTCGTGAAGTCGAACAGGTAGATGTCGAAGCGATTGTCCGGACATTCGAAGCAGCCGGATCGGTCCGTTCCCAGAATCGCGCTGTTCCGATTGTCCGCCCAGACGACCCTGTCCCCTTCGATCGCGACCCAATGCTGTGCACCAGGCGCCATCGCGACCGCTATCTCCTCGTTTGCTTCCAGGTCATAGGCGTAGATGTCGTAGTGAGCGTAGTGCTCGCCGAGCTCGTTCCTGTTGTCCTGCCATACCAACCTATTTCCCGAGATCTGCAGTCCGTGCCGCTTCGCCGGGACCTCCGTGATCCGGCGCTTCTCGCCAGTGTTCAGGTCAAGCACGAAAATGTCGTCTGCGAGGCCCTTGGCCGCGCGCGAGTTGTTATCGTGCGTCTCGATTTGCCTGCTCTGGTCGGTCCAGGCGACGGTGTCGCCGGATATGACAGGTTGACTCTTCCGGTACCCGTCGTTGGTGAGCTGCCGCATCTCCCCGGTCCGAACGTTGGCCAGGTAGACCTCTCCGTCCCGGCCGATCCCCACCGACCGCTCTCCGGACAGGTCTGTAGGCCAGTAGTCCGAGCCCAACTCGACCGCCTTCAGATCGGTCAGCGCGACGGGCGTGGGACTGTGGGCCACGGGATGGGAGGTCGGAAGTGGAGCAGGCGTTGGAGTCCGGACATCCTGCGTGGGGCTAGCGGCAGGCTCCTGCCCACACGCCAGCGCGGCCAACATGATGGCGACTATCACCGCACATTTAATCGTCATCCCTGGCTTCCTTGGACGAGGCTCTGACAGCGTTCACATACTTAGACGCTCTCCTGTCGGAGAAAGTTCCCATGCCTTTTGCCTGACCAAGGCACTTGGGTGCGGAAGCTCCAAGGGCCATTCAGTCAACGCCCGTCCTAACGTCTCTCAATATCCTGGAGAGGTACGCTCCATTCCCACGAGGCAGTGGCGTCGCCTGCAGGGTAGGTGAATGTGCCATCTCTTCCAGGCCGAATGGCAAACTCAAGGGTATTGGCATTCACTGAAACCGGGCCGAACGACCATTCATGACGCACGCCGTCCGGCATCTCCCGATATGCGTAATTCTTCGGCACGCGCCATGTGCCTCCGTCCAACCTATAGAAGGCAGTCAGTTCGGTAATATCCCCGTCCCAGGTTGACTGCGCGACCGCAGACGCGGGCGTTGGTGTGGCCCGTGGCTGGATGGTGGCGGCGGGTCTGGGTACAGCGGCAAGCCGAGACTCATCAGAACCTGCGCGCAAGGATTGGGCAAATACCACAACTGTGCTTCGCTCGGGCGAGAAGTGAATCCTTTCCAACGTTAACCGGGCTCCGCCGGCCTCTTGCGTCTCCCCTACGTTCACGGTCGTGTCCAGCGCCCCCTCCGGCGGAGCAACCACGAAGGAGGGGCCGCCGAAGCCCCAGGTCCCCTCGCCTCCCCCCGTGCCACCTGGGTCGTGGACAATCTTCACATCGGTCCAAACACCGTACCTGCCGGGTTGGAATCCGGCGCTCATTACGGAGGTAATGTTTACGACAGCGGTCAACTCCTCACCAGGTTCCAAGGTGTTAGTGACGCCCTCGCGTCTCTCCAGCCTCAATTGAATAGGTGCTTCGCCCCCAATATCGTTCCGTCTGAGGGTTACCGTCTCAGGAAAGTCGGTGAACTCTATCGGCTTATCCGAAATGTTCTTGAGAGCCAATGTCATTGCGATAGGTTCACCCGGTAATACGAGACTCTTGTCGATCCGCCACACGCGTTCAAAGTAGATGATTCCGGGGCCACCGGGTTCGCCTGGTCTCCCGACAACCCCGGAATCACCGGGTCTACCAGGATCTCCTGGGGCTCCTGGAATGGCGCGAGACGGGTAAGGAGCATGCCCCTCCCAAGGCGCGATTATCCAAAGGGAAATCGCCCCAACCATAATCGCGATGACAAGGGAAGCCGCTATGGCGAGGGCAGGCTGTCGGGCGGTAAGGGGAGCCATGACCCTTCCGAACCAGCCTCGCTCCTTTTGGCGCCGCACGCGAAGAAGCACGTCTTCCCACTGTTCGGCCGACAGGTCTCCTTTCGTACTCTCCTGCTCGAAGTAGTGTTTCAGCAGTTCCTCGTGCATCATCTATCTCCTCAGCAGCGCCGTAGACTCGAGCTCGAACAGGGCCTGCTCAAGGCGCCTTTGCGCCCGGCTCAGGCGCGACTTTATGGTTCCTTCCCGGCAACCCAGCACCTTCGCGATTTCCGGCACCGTGAGTTCGTTGTAGTACCGAAGAATCAGGGCCTCCCGATGGTCCGTGGAGAGCAGGTCGAGGGCCCATTTCAGACGGTGACTCTGCTCCCGGCGCTCGACCATTTCTTCCGGTCCCTCAGCGTTGCCCGAAACTCCTAACGCCGCCTCCAGGGGCACGGTCTGCACCCGTTTCTTTCGGTAGTGTTTCCTGGCCTTGTTCAGCATGATCTTGAGCATCCAGGCCTTGAAACTGCCGTATGGTTTGTATGAACGCAGGTCTCTCCAGATTTGGATCAAGGCCTCCTGCATGATGTCCTGAATCGCCTCACGGTCCCGGGTCACCAGGTAGGCCGTTCTGGCAAGCGCCGTCCTGTGCCGTTCGAGCAACAGCTCGAAGGCATTCCAGTCACCGGCCTGTGCACGGCGGATGAGCTCTTCTTCACTCAACGGAGGTCTCGCTAATCGTGGATCACCTACACACTTAATAGTCCGCATTCCTGCCAGATCGTTCCATCGTGGCCAGGGCAATGTGGCTGGCGGGAAACGTCGCCCTCCGTCAATGGGGATTCGTCACGAGCTTCCCACACATGTTGCGCTGAGCAACGTCGAAGGGTCTGGGGTTACGAGGGGTGTGGTTGTACGGGCGTGAGGTTCTTCGCTGCGCTCAAGAATGACAGAGGGGCGAGGGCGTGCGGAGACTTACGTTGTACCGGTATTCGCGCGGCCCCGCACACCTGGGTTCCGGCTCGGGGGCCGGAATGACGAATCGGGGCGCGGGAAATGCAAGCGCAGCGGAGCCGTGCACGCCGGGACTGCCAAACACCGGCTTAGATTTCTCGGCTTCGCTCGAAATGACAGGCGGGCCCTACAGGGGAACGACAAGGTGAGCGAGGGGGCGAGGGGGCGAGGGGGCGAGGGGGGGAAGGCTACCTGACCGGATATGGCACTACGCGCTCGCCCTGGCTCGGCGGCGACGGCGGCGCGGGCCTCTTGTTCTGCCCTTGCGCGATTTCCCGTCGAGGGAGTCTGGCCTTGGGGGGAGAACGCCGGCGTCGGCGTCCCGGCGCTTTGGCGGCGCGGTACGGGGGCCAGCATCGACCGATCCCGGGGATTCGGCGTCAGGGGTGATGCCGGGCACGTCCAGCAGATAGCGCCCGGTATGAGACTCGGCCACGGACGCCACGTACTCCGGCGTCCCTTCGGCGACCAGTTCACCACCGCCGTCTCCCGCCAGCGGCCCCAGGTCGATCAGCCAATCGGCGTTCTTGATCAAGTCGAGGTGGTGCTCGATCAGAACGACGGTATTGCCGGCGTCCACAAGCCGATGAAGCACGTCCATGAGCTTCGAGCAGTCGTCGAACGAAAGCCCGGTGGTCGGCTCATCGAGTATGTAGAACGTACTACCTGTAGACCGTTTCGACAATTCGGACGCCAGCTTGATTCGTTGGGCCTCGCCGCCGCTCAGCGTCGTCGCCGGCTGGCCCAGTCGGATGTAGCCGAGGCCGACGTCGACCAACGTATTCAGCTTGTTGCGAATGCTCGGGATGTTCTCGAACAGGCGAGAGGCCTCGGACACCGTCATGTTGAGAACGTCCGCTATCGACTCCCCCCTGAACGTGATTTCCAGCGCCTCCCGGTTGTATCGAGCGCCGAGGCACACCTCGCACGGCACGGTCACGTCCGGCAGGAACTGCATCTCGATCTGGACGTATCCGGCGCCGGCGCAAGATTCGCACCTTCCTCCCTTAACGTTGAAAGAGAATCGGCCGGGCTTGTAGCCGCGCGCCCTGGCCTCGGGCATCGTTGCGAACAGCGTCCTTATGGGCGTGAAGAGACCCGTGTACGTCGCCGGGTTGCTGCGGGGTGTGCGGCCGATGGGCGACTGGTCGATATTGATCACCTTGTCGATGTTTTCCAGTCCGGTGATGGCGTCGTGATCGCCCGGCCTGTCCTTCGCCCTGTACAGCCGGTACGCCAGCGTCTTGTAAAGGATCTCGTTCACGAGCGTGCTCTTGCCGGAACCCGAAACGCCGGTGACGCAGACTAGCCGGCCGAGAGGCACCGAAATGGTGATGTCCTTCAGGTTGTTGGCTCGGGCGCCGTGAATCACGATCTCGCTTCCGGCGCCGTTGCGCCTTTCTGACGGGATCGGTATCGAACGCCTGCCGCTCAAATAGGCGCCGGTAATCGACTCCGGCGACTCGATAATGACGTCGATGGGGCCCTCCACCACGATGTGACCGCCCCGCTCGCCTGCGCCGGGCCCGAGGTCCACGATGTGGTCTGATGCCCGCATCACCGCCTCGTCGTGTTCAACGATCAGCACGGTGTTTCCGACGTCTCGCAGGCTCTGCAGGGTGTCGATCAGCCGGTAGTTGTCCATCGGGTGGAGGCCGACCGACGGTTCGTCGCAAACGTAGAGCACGCCCATCAGCCCCGAGCCGATCTGCGTCGCCAGCCTGATTCGCTGGCCTTCGCCTCCGCTCAGTGTGGCCGCGGCGCGGTCGAGAGTAAGGTAGTCGAGGCCCACGCGGGACAGGAACCCCAGCCTCGATTCGATCTCCTTGAATATCTGCGATGCGATCGCCGCTTCACGTGTTACCAGCGGTTCCTGCGCTGCTGAGCCGTCGGGCCATCGGCCATCGCGGCACGCCTCTACCCAATCGAGCGCCCTGTGTACGGACTGCCTCGTCACCTCCATGATGCTCATGCCCAGCACCGTGACGGCCAGCGCCTCCGGCTTGAGCCGGTCCCCGCCGCAGGTGACGCACGGGCGCCGGGCCATGTAACGGGCGATGTCCTCGCGGACGTTATCCGACTCGGTTTCGACGTGCCGCCGTTCGAGGCTTGGGATCACTCCCTCGTAATTCGTCTCCCACCTGTAGACCCGTCCTCGTTGAGTGGTGTGCGCTACCTCGATGCGCTTGTTGCCGGCCCCGTAGAGGACCACTTGCAAGGCCTTCATTTCGAGTTGCGACACGGGGACGTCCATCGAAAATCCGTACGCATCGGCTAACGATGACAATGTGGACGCCAGCCACGGAGAGTTTGCTCCCGATCTTGCCCACGGAACAATTGCGCCGCCTGCAAGGCTCTGCGACTTGTCCGGGATCACGAGGTCGGGGTCCACCTCGAGGCGGAAACCGAGGCCGGTACAGGTTGGACACGCTCCGTACGGCGTGTTGAAGGAGAAATTACGCGGCTCCAACTCTGCGATCGATATATCGCAGTGGACGCAGGCGAACTGCTCCGAATAGACCACGTCCTCTCCGCCGACGATCGAGGCGACGACCGTGCCGCCGGACAGTTTTAGCGCGGCCTCGACGGATTCGGTCAGGCGCACGGTTTCAGCATCCGGTCGGATGACGAGGCGGTCGACTACGACCTCGATGTCGTGCCACTGCTGTCTATTGAGTTTTATCTCCTCGGACAGTTCGCGAACCTGGCCGTCTACCCGCACCCGCACGAACCCTTCCCGCCGTGCGTTTTCCAGGATGGCGACGTGCTCGCCCTTCATGTGTGTCACCATCGGCGCAAGTAGCAGGATGCGTGTGCCGTCACCCGTGCGGTTGATCCCATCGACGATCTGCTGCACGGATTGGCGTGAAACGGGCCGGCCGCAGTTGTGGCAGTGCGGCCTGCCGGCGCGAGCGAACAGCAGGCGGAGATAGTCGTACACCTCGGTAACCGTGCCGACTGTCGAACGCGGGTTGCGGGACACGCCCTTCTGGTCGATCGAGATGGCGGGGCTCAGCCCGTCGATGTGGTCGACGTCCGGCTTGTCCATGCGGCCGAGGAACTGCCGCGCGTAAGCGGAGAGCGACTCGACGTACCGGCGTTGGCCCTCGGCGTAGATCGTGTCGAACGCGAGGCTGCTCTTTCCGGAGCCGGACACGCCGGTGATCACGACGAGCTTGTCGCGGGGGATCTCGACGTCGATGTTTTTGAGGTTGTGTTCGCGTGCGCCGCGAATGGAGATATGAGACTCGGCCATAAGGCGCTCGCCGCCGTCGTCAAGGGTGTACGGGCGCTCGCGAGCGACATGCGCGTGCGAGCGGTCCCCAGTATTGTCGGGCTTTGTCATCCGGCCAGCGGATACAGGACCCGCCATGAAGTTTACCAACAGGGAACGCCGGGGCAGACCGGGGTGACGAAAACGCAGGTGGCCGCCCTTGGTGGTCGGCTTCAGGCCGGGTAAGGAATGTCAGGGCGCTAAGTCTCCAGGTCCGCCGAATACCATCTGTCCCGATTGATATCAAGCAATTCTTTTCCTTTTGTTTGTAGATCATCAAATATTGGTAATCCTTTCTCTTAAAAAGTAGAGCGGTAAGAAAAATCAAATGGGCAATTCAGTATTCAATTTAATTTTTGGTCTGTCCTGATGCTTTTGTAAATTCTATTCGTCGGCTAAAAAACAAATCTAGTCATTACGATTCAAGTAATAATTTATCCTCATCTTTTTAGTTGACGAGTACCGGAGGGTAACCTAGTCTGAGAGTAGCGACCCTTCGACGACGGCCTGTTACACAAGCGAGCATGTGACGCCCTGCTCAACCTAAAACACCTCATGCTCAACGGACGCGATCGTCTTGTGAGTTCGTGAGTCAAAGACCGGTCTGGCTCATCGTTACGTGAATACGGTCAGCCTAGGCCAAAAGGAGTGATTCTGTGTTCGATAGGTATTTGACTAGTCGGCTTCTCGCATCAGGAGTTCAATATATTTCGACGGCCCTTCATTCCACCGGGGGACGTATTACCACGCACCCCGGTATGGTGGCGCTGTGTTGCGTGGTCGTCGTTACGCTGGCAGCATGCAATCAACCTGCGCAGACCGAAACCCCCGCACCTCCTACGAAGGCCGCATCCCCATCAGCGCCTAATCCGACAGCCACTGTCGTACCCACACCTGCGCCGACTTCCGTGCCTCCGGTGGCAAAACCCCTCACTCCTACGGCGACTCCCGAATCAACCGCAACGGCAACACCCGCGCCTGTTCCAACGCCGACCGAGACTCCCTCACCGGCGCCGACGCCCACAGAAACGGCTACGACAGTCCCCGCGCCCTCTGCAACGCCCACACACGTGCCTACGCCCATGCCGACCGAAATCCCAACACCTGCGCCATCGGTTACGCCCACAGCCGTACCTACTCTGACACCGACACATACTCCCACGCCCGCGCCGACACACACTCCCACTCCTACGGCGACCCTAGAACCAACCGCAACGGCAACACCTGTACCCATTCCTTCGGCGACACCGACACCGACTCCCGTTGTGGAGTTGTCACCCGCCGAAGTGTATGCCCTGGTCTCTCCTTCGATACCGTTCATCGAAACGGATGCGGCAACGGGCAGCGGTGTGCTGATCGAAGGCGGATACGTGGTCACCAATTACCACGTGGTCTGGCCCCATGAAGCAGTCTGGGTAGTCTTCCCCGACGGCACGAGAATTGGAGAATGTGCCGGTCGTTGGATGGGACCCTATGGCGGACCTCGCTGTACTTGGCCCGGTCGACGTATCAGCCGAGCCGCTGAAACTACACGACGCAGAGGATGCCGCGCCTGGTAGCGAGTTGTTGTTGGTGGGTTACCCTGCCGAAGTAGACCTGTTTCCTCAGCCTTCCATTACTCGCGGCATCCTGTCCCGTATCCGCGAGTGGGAGCGTCTTGGGATGACTTACTTCCAGACCGACGCCGCCATCGCCGGAGGACAGAGTGGAGGAGCGCTCCTAAATTCAATGGGTGAGGTCATCGGAATCTCAGGACTAACTTTCAGCGAGGCTGGGTTCGGGTTGGCCGCATCCTCTGCCGACATTGCGCCCATCATAGAGAACCTAATCAAAGGCGATTTCACGTCCGGCCTGGACGACCGCCGTATACCAGTTGGACGTGGCGGTTTCGAATTCGACGTACATTTGGACAACTTCTGGGACGCCCGTACTTTCGTGCTGGACGCGGCAGAAGGAACGATTCTCGAAGTAGGAATCGAAGGGCCGGGGGATGGACTGTTCCATGTGTCCGACCCTTTTGGCCTGCTGCTTGAAGTAGATGACGGTTACACCGGCGTCGAATACGGGGAAGTCGAACTTCTGTTAGGCGGAATTCACTTTCTGCAAGTCGAGATGGTGGCGGGCGACTCGTCTGGGTTCAAGCTGGTCAGCAACGTCAGGATGAGACCCATCAACGACCCGGATGACGGAAGGCTTCTCGCCGTAGGGGAAACTGTCGCTGGAAGTCTCGACTTTTTCTATGACTGGGACTGGTATTCGATCCGCCTGGAGGAGAGTGAGACAGTGAAGGTCTTCACCGACTCTCTCAACGTGGACACCGTCATATACGTCGACTTCCCCGGGTCCCGGGACGACCAGATTGTTGCCGATGACGACAGCGGGGGCGGGCTTTACGGGACAGACTCTGAACTTGTCTATCGCGCCCCGAAAACCGGGGAATTCTTCATCGCCGTCACCAACGCGGTGAACAGTTACACAGGCGGCTACTACTTATCGGTGGAGCGGGCGCGGGATGGTTCGGAAACAGTGCACGTGCCGGTCGGCCCGCAAGTAGTGGACAGCCCGTTCGGCAGGATGAAGGTATTCGAAGACCCGGGGGGCCTATTCCAGGTGCAGGTGCCGGACGGATGGACGGAGCAGGCAATAGACCCGACAGGAGATCAAGTCTATTTGGCCACCAACCCCGCTGGGAACGGAGAGATCGCCATCTCCATCCAGGTGAATGACGGCGGCCCCTTCGATCCGACAGAGTACGCGAAAGACCTTGAAGCCTATTTCCGTGAACAGGACTTGGAAAATTTCGCGAGCCAGACCCTGCAGACGGCCCAGGGTGTTGTAGTTGTTCGGTCTGAGTGGTCAGTTGACGAGACGGCATACACTTGGCTCACTTATGAGTGGGACGACGGCATACTCGTCAACATCCTCTTCTCATTCCCGCCCGACCAATTCGAAGCGGGAGCGCAGCTAGCCGACTACTCATTTGACACCTTCCGGATCAACTGATCGCCAGGCAGGCGTCGAGACGAGTGTTCATATCCCAAAATGCGGGGCGATTTGGTTCATCCCTTAAACTAGACCCGCGATGCTGATCAAGTCACTGAAGATCGTCGCTCATGCGCTGTTGTTCGTTGTCGCGGTTGTGGTCTTCTTCCTCGGATTGGGGATGGGACTGCAATTCAATCCGACTTTGGGCACGCTCCTTTGGATCTCCGCCGCTGCCATAGCGGCGCTAAACGTGCTTTGGATTTTGCGCTCGCGGGCTAAAGCCGGGGGGTAGGGAATTGGCGGGTCGGGGCGCGGCGTGCCCAACGGACCTCTAACCTCGCCCTGATTCGCCGCAAGATTCTACTGGTCGTACCGCATTGCATGTCGCAGTTTGACGCAACACCCGACATCCATCGTCTGATTGCTATGCAAGATAGAATTCAGGTGGGGAAGAAGCATGACCAATTCGGACATCTCTATCAGACTCGGAAACGATTCCGGCCAAGTATCTGCCCAGGCGTTTGTCGATTCGATTAGGCACACGCTGACAATTCTCGGATGCGTAGAGGCCGAGTTGACTATGCGCGAGTCGGGTTCAATTCGGTGGATGATTCGCGAGTTGAGCTACAGCAGCCCCGCCCAGGCCACGCTGAGGGCGGAACGGGAAAACGACATCTCGGCGCAAGTAGCCGCAGCCGGCTTCGAAGGGCTCGATGTATTGAGCCGCGGCCAGTCCCAGCCTCGGCATTTCTCCGATGCGGCGATCAAGGCTGCCAAGGACCTGTCCAAAATCTCGGACGGCGACGGCTACAGGCTCGAGATTGTTCACCAGGCCCGGACCACTGAGGTCGCAAACCTGCCAGGTGATACTGCCACCGAGACGACCGTCCATTATTTCCATTCGATCGGTTCGGTCGAGGGGACGCTGGAGACTGCGAGCGTAAGAAATCGGCCATACCTACGCGTCTACGATGCGATCCATGACAGGGGTGTCACATGCTACTTCTCGGACACCCAAATGGAGCAGGTTCGCAACGGGTTAGGGAAGCGCGTCATTGTGTCAGGGGAGGTGAGATCGAATCGACTGGGCAACCCCGAGTCGATAAGGGTGTCCAATATTGAGGTTGCGGACGATCCTGCCGAAAGAGTGATGCCCTCGGACCTTCGAGGGTTGTGGAGGGGCGAGACTGAGGGCATGAAGGCGGAACATTACATTCGAGAGGTACGGGGAGATTATTGACGACCGGCGAGCCAGGTCGAGCCTCTGAACCGTGTCCTGCTTCGCTGGGAACAGGCCTACAACACTGTCCGGCGTCGCCAGTGCCTGCGAGGGGTTGAAAGAACCCTTCCTGTCCCCCATACTGGTATTCATTAGAACCCATCGGGCCACCACCCACCAGTACGGGATCAACGGCTGGCCCGATCATCACTACCCCAGGGACGCGATCAAGCGTCCCTGTATTTTTGTGCAGGATCGTCAATTGATGTCAACTGACCCGAACACGGAACACAGGATTCGTGTGAAGGTGTTTGTTGACTTCTGGAACTTCCAGTTGTCAGTCAATAGTCTGGACTCGCAGTTCAAGATCGACTGGCAGGATTTGGGGCTGGTGGTGGCGCAGGATTCCTTGCGAATAGTTGACGCAACTGCCGCGATCACCTACCAGGGTATGAATGTGTACGGGTCCTATGACGCGTCCAGCAAGAAGGACGAGGGCCTTCGCAAGTGGGCGTCAAACACTCTGAATAGATTCCCTGGCGTACAGGTCACCATGCTTCAGAGACAGCGCAAGAGGAGAGGGTCAATCTGTCCATCCTGTCACGAAGAGATGTCCAGTTGTCCGAGGTGCCAGTCAGATATGAGAGGTACCGAGGAAAAGGGTGTGGATACTCGTATCGCAACCGACATGATCAAGTTGGCTTGGGTCGACAACTACGATGTGGCAGTGCTGCTTTCCTCAGATCGTGACTTTGTGCCAGTCGTGGAATTTCTCAGCACCAGGGGGATCAAGACAATACACGGAGCATTCCCGCGACAGGGCTCTATGTTGACCCAGACGTGCTGGGGCAACATCCAGGTGCGTCAGGTGATGGAGAGGTTTAAGCGCGCCTGACTGCGGTCTGTGTTGGAGACAATTTAGGCCAATCTTCCGGTTACAAGCGCCCCATCACCCCAACCGGCAGGCGCCCACACGAGACGCCTCTACACTATTGACCTGGGAACAGTCTGGCAGGCGTGGAGCTTGCGTATCGGAGGTGGCGCCTCTACATGATCGTTACCGAATGAAGTCGCCCGCCCATCCGTCGTCGGACCTGTAAAACAGAGTCACGTCGCTCTCCTCACCACGTGGCCGTCTCTTCGTGCTCGATCTTAGCGGGATCCAGGTTCATCCCCATGCCGGGGGTTTCCGGCGTCTTGATGACGCCGCCCTCGGGCCGGATGGGCGACGACAAGAAGAATTGATGGACCTCGTTCCACTTGACCAGGTACTCCTGGTAAGGCGTGTGGATCGGCGATTGGGATGCGGAGAAGTGGATGCCGGCGGGTGTCGAGTGGCCGTGCGGGATGGTTATGAGGTCGTGGACGGTGGCGTACGCGGCGATCTTCATCACCTCGGACAGGCCGCCGGCCCAGTAGATGTCGGGCTGCAGGATGTCGAGCGCCCCGGCGTCCACGAACCGCTTGAAGCCCCAGCGCGTGTACTCGTGCTCGGCGCCGGAAAGCGGTATGGATGTCCGTTGCCTGAGTTCCCGGTACGTGTCTATGCGGTCCGGCATGGCGCACTCTTCGAGCCAGCGGGGCGAGAACTCCTCGATGCGTTCTGTCATGCGAACGGCGTACGTAAGGTCCCAGCTTTGCCAGCAGTCCAGCATGATCTCGTCGTCATCGCCGAGCGTCTCCCGCAGCGTGCGGACGAGATCGACGTTCTTCCGCATGCCCTCCGGCCCGCTCATCGGCCCGTGTCGAAAAAACCACTTCTGCGCGCTGTAGCCTTCTGCCTGCGCGGCAAGCGCCCGTTCTCGTACGAGGCCGAGGTCTTCCACCGCGTACCCGAGCATACTGGCGTAGGCTGGCACCTCCTGCCGCGTCGGTCCGCCGAGCAGCCGGTGCACCGGTTGGGCCAGGACGCGACCTTTCAGGTCCCAAAGGGCGCAGTCGATGGCGCTGACGGCCATCATCGCCTCGCCCTGCCTGCCGTGCACCAGCAGGCGGTGCATTTGATCCCACAGAGTTCCGTGGCGCCCGGGTCCTTGCCGACCAGAATCGGCCTCAGTTGGCGGTCGATGATGAACGCCACGGCCTCCGGCAGGGGTCCGGCCGTACCGGTAGCGCCCTCGTCGGTTTCCACGTCGACGAACCAGGCGACGATCCGGTAGCGCCGGTCATCGATCTGGCCCTCGAACGTGTCCATCGGCGCCCGGCGGTACTCAGGGTAAATGTCGATGGGCCGAGCCAGCCGGTCCTCCCAAAACGTGCCGTCCGTCTCCATCGTGCCGGTGAGTTTGCGCAGGTTGAGGTTAGTAATCTTCATCTTGGTACCGAATCGCCGCCTGGGTGGATGTTGCAGATGTTGGTGACCCCAATCCTAACCTTATGACGACCGATTGGTTCTTAGGCGTAGGACGCCTCGCCTGTGAGGCTTGCCAATCGCGGGCCCGCGATTCCGTTCTGACATAATTGGAACAACTCTGTTGTCCGATGCGTCTATATGGGTAGACTGAATCTTCCCATACAGGAGGCAGCCCAATGAAACGCCTGATCATCCTGCCATTGCTGACCGTCCTGGTCCTGGCCTTCGCGGCCGTCGCATGCGGCGGCAACGACTCCGAATCGTTTACCGACGACCAGTACTATGCTGGAGCGCCCGGAGCACCCGGTGAGCCCGGCCGGGCCGGGGCGCTAGCCGCGTCCGAGAGAGTAGTCGAGACGGTAGTAGTCGAGAGGCAGGTTAGCGGGCGCTCCGGGCCGCCCGGCGCACCAGGGCAACCCGACGCCAACGCAATAGAACGAAAGATCGTCACCAACGTCGACATGAATGTCAGGGTGGACGACGTAAACGGCGCCATGGAGTTGGTCACAGACCTCGTCGATACCAGTGCGGATTTGTCGTTTCCGTATCCCGCACCGAAGACGAGTTCGAATCATTCGCGTTCATGTCGTTCCGCGTCCCGTCGAACAATCTCGAAGTGACTCTTTCACGTGTTCGCGATATTTCCGAGCGCGTTGAACGTGAGAACAGGTCTTCGCAGGACGTCACGACGGAATTTGTCGATATCGAGGCCCGGCTGGGCAACCTGCGGGCCGCCGAGCAGCAGTTGACGGCTCTATTCGAACGTTCCGGCAAGGTGAGCGACGTGCTCGAAGTGCAGCGGGAATTGATCAACGTGCGAGGACAGATCGAGAGCCTGCAGGGCCGGCTGAACTATCTTTCGCAGACGACCGCCACGTCCTTGGTTAGTGTGCGGTTCTACCCGACTTCGAGCCCCGCGCCGATCTCCGACCCCGGTTGGAGCCCGTCGGAGACGGCACGCGGCGCGACGCGCGGGCTTGCGGCATTCGGCAGGTGGTCCGCCGATGTCGCAATCACTGTTGCCATCTTCTCGCCGGTATGGGTCCCGATCGTTGTCATAGTCCTGGGAGTCGTGCTGTGGGACCAGCGCAGGCAACGCAAGAATGCGGAACAAGTCAAAGTGGCTGCCGAATCTCAACCCGAGCCCGCGGCTGATAGCGACCAGTCGATGCCCGATCAGGCAGCCCAACAAGAAAAACAGGAGTAATGACGCGATAATCTCCAACTGATCGGGTCTACGATTCGCCGAATCCCAGCACAACGGGTCAGCCAAAAAAAGCCTGCGGATTGGCGACAGACCTGGTAACCACAAAACAGGTCAAGGAATCGTCGAAGGCAGGAACTAAGGGTCAGCTAAAACAATGTTTGAATCTCTGACAAATAGGCTTAACAGCGCCTTATCGCGCCTCTCCGGCAAAGGACGCCTTTCCAACAAGGACGTGGACGCCGCTATGCGGGACGTGCGCATGGCGCTGCTCGAAGCCGACGTCGACTTCAGGGTCACACGGCAGTTCGTCAATAAGTTGAGGGAACGGGCGGACGGCGAGCGCGTATTCTCCTCCCTGTCGCCAGGCCAGACCGTGGTGAAGATCGTCCACGAGGAGCTGCGGGAAATACTGGGCGGCGAGGCGGTCGGCCTGCAGCGGGCCAAGTCTCCTCCGTCCGTCATCATGCTGGTGGGACTGCAAGGCTCCGGCAAGACCACAACCGCTGCCAAACTGGCGCTCCGCCTCCGCAAAGACAACCAACCGGCCATGCTCGCCGCCTGCGACCTCCAGCGTCCGGCGGCCATCGACCAACTCGTGCAACTAGGCCGTGAGTTAAATGTTCCGGTCCACCACGAAGACCCTATCGGGAACTCACCAATCGACGTGGCGAGAAACGCCGTGAAAGCGGCCCACAAGTCGGGCATTCGATGGCTCATCCTCGATACCGCGGGCCGGCTTCACCTCGATGAGGGGATGATGGACCAACTCGCCCAGATGCGGGACAGGGTCCAGCCCGCGGAGACTCTCCTGGTAGTCGATGCGATGACCGGACAGGACGCCGTGCGCTCCGGCTCGGAGTTCAACGACCGCATAGGCCTCACCGGCCTGATACTGACCAAAATGGACGGCGACGCACGAGGCGGCGCTGCGTTGTCGATGAAATCGGCCACAGGCCTCCCGATCAAGTTCGTCGGTACCGGCGAGCGCGCGTCGGCATTGGAGGACTACCACCCCGACCGTATGGCCTCGCGCATCCTCGGCATGGGCGACGTGGAGACCCTCGTCGAACGGGCGCAGGAACAGATCGACATCGAAGAGGCGACGAGGCTTGAGCGCCGGATGCGCCGCAACCAGTTCGACATGAACGATCTGCTCCAGCAGTTCCAGGCCCTCAAGAATATGGGCCCGTTGGGCGACGTGCTCGGCATGATTCCAGGAATGCGGGCCATGAGGGGACGCGTCAACCCCGCCGATCTCGACGAGCGAAAGATGGGGCAGGTCGAGGCGATAATTCTGTCGATGACACCCGGCGAACGGGCGAATCCAGCCATAATCAAAGGCTCGAGGCGGAAACGCATCGCTGTCGGCAGCGGGACGACCGCGGCGCAGGTCAACCAACTCCTCAATCAGCATCGGCAAATGCAGAAGGTCATGAGGAAACTGGCAAGCGGCGGCAACCCACGCGCCCTTATGGGCATGTTCGGCAAGAGCTAGCACCTGGTAGCGCTAAAGCCAAACAACTCCCCGTTCGGAGTCACTACGGCCTTAATAAGGGCGCACGAGGTGATGTAAACGGGGCGGCGTCCCAAGGCTGCGGTCGAGGCGTGTTTGACGAGCCTGTTTCAAAAGTCCCCTCTCAAGAGTCGGGCCGTACACGGCGCGACGATTTGCGACGTCATTCTTCCCAACAACACGTAATGCGGCGCCAAATCCCGTCATTCCCGTGAAAACGGAAATCTGGAGGCACTGGCCCCCATTGGTTTCGAGTTTATGAAACAGGCTCTTGAAACCCGCCATTACGATACGGCACAGCGGCAAGGGTTATCTTCAGAGGAACGACCGTACTGTGCGCCGCCCCGATGCAGCGGGCCCCCGTACGGTCCGCGGCCCTTCACACTCCCGAACAAGTGACGTTTAGTATTGGGGCGCAGGAGCGTTGCGCGCAGATGAGCCCGCGACGATTACTCCCAACCGGCACGGCAACCACACCGAACACACGGAGAACTCAATGATCGGCCAACTGCGTATTTACACGATTAACAAAGGCATGATGGACAGTTGGCTCGAGGTGTTCCAGGCCGAATGCGTGCCGCATCTCGAAGAGGCCGGCATCAGCGTGCACTCCATGTGGGTCACTGAAGACCGCACACAGTTCACCTGGATCCGGTGCTTCCCCGACAAGTCGCAGATTGAGCCGCTCGAGGCGGCGTTCTACGGCTCTGATTGGTGGCACGGACGGGTCGACTACGTCCGCAGCCACATCGCACGGACCGACGTAACCCTCGTCGAGCCGGTTTAGCTCGACCGCGCCATCTATTGTGAGAGCTGGCTGAGCGCGCTAGCGAACTACGAAGGCAGCACGGCGCCGACGACCTCGGGGTGGCCCCGCAAAAAATCGGGCGCGTCGACCCCACGCCTGCCTTGGAGTTGTACCCGCAGAAGTTCCAGCGCGCCCTCGCCGGTGGAGACCGCCAGCCTGCCGCCATATTGAAATACCGTGCCCGGAGGCCCTTCGCCCGGTTCGCCTTCCGCTACCGCCGCGTCCAGTATCTTCAGCGTGCGTGCGTGCCAAGTCGTGAAAATGCCAGGCCATGGATCGTACGCCCGCATCGTCCGCTCCAGGTTTCGGGCGGGTCGGCGCCAGTCGGCCGCGCCATCGCCGCGGCGCACCAATTTCGTCACGCTCGCCAGCGAATCGTCCTGCTGCACGGGCGTCAGTTGACCGTTCGAAAGGTCGAGCAAGACGTCCGGCAACATCTTGGCGCCGATCGAGAACAGGCGGGTCATAAGTTCATCAGCCCGTTCGGTCCCATCGAGCGGCACCGGTCCAGACGCCCGAAGAATCATGCCCGTGTCCATGCCTTCATCCAGCTTCATGATGGTCACCCCGGTCTCCGGGACGCCGTCCAGAATCGCCGTCTGTACGGGTGACGGGCCGCGGTAACGGGGTAGAAGCGAGGGGTGGATGTTCACGACGCCGAGGCGCGGAATATCGAGGACGGCAGGCGGGAGAATTCGGCCGTAGGCGGCCACCACGAAGATCGAAGCGTGCGTGCTGGCCAGGTGGTCCAGCGTGTCACGCGATCTCAGATCGTCCGGTGTCCTGACGTCCAGACCTCGTTCCGAGGCCCACACCTTCACGGCCGTCGGCGTCATCCTGTTGCCTCTGCCGGCCGGCCGGTCAGGGCGCGTGTAGACCGAGGCGACGTCGATGCCCGCTGCCTGCAAAACCGCCAGGCTTTCGACGGCCTCTGGGGGCGATCCGAAAAACACTATTGTTAACGCCATTTCGGTCCTGTCGGGCGCGCTAGTGTATGCGTGGAAACGCGCAGGTAGCTGGGAAACAGCCCGGCCGAGAGGGGCCGAACGGGTGTTTGATTAAACTGGATAGTGATGGTATTCACAAAGATTTCACGTCTTAAGGCGCGATTGATGCCGTAATTGTGACCGCGCGGTCTTGCGTTTCCCAGACCGTTGCGTGTTAACTTCTAGGCGGGTCGAATCACTTCGGCGGCTGGCTTCCCGTGCTGCCCCACGCGGCCCAAACCCCCTGTTTGAAGGTATATCTTTTTCGCCTGCAATCGCAGGCGCCGGGGCAATTTATGCCCAAGAGGTTTTGCACTGGGTAACGACTCAGCCGACAGAATTTGGCAGGCTGCCCTAGGTCAGCTCGAGCTGGAGATACCAAGACCGAATTTTGAGACTTGGCTCAAAGACACTTCGGCGAAATCTCTGGACAGCGACACGCTTGTCGTGACAACTCCCAGCGCCTTCGCCGCCGAGGCGTTGGAGCAGCGGCTGTCTGCCATTATCTCTCGCGTAGTCGAGCGCGTGGCCGGCAGGTCGTTGTCCGTAGAGTTCGCAGTCGCCGGCGAAGAGTCGGCCACAGCGCCGCCGAAAGCCCGGCCGCGCCGATCGGCATCGCTGCCAGACGGTAACGCTCTTCGGCCCGGCCTCACCTTCGACGCCTTCATCGTAGGCGATTCGAACAAGCTGGCTCACGCGGCCGCGGCTCACGTTGCTGAGGCCCCCGGCCAGGCATACAACCCGCTCTACATCTACTCCCAAGTCGGCCTTGGCAAAACCCACCTGCTGCACGCCATCGCCCACTCGCTGGCCGAAAAGGGCCTCGAAATCATTTACGTGAGCAGCGAACGGTTCACAAACGACTACATCAAGGCCATCCGAGCCGGCACTGCAGACCAGTTCCGAGAGCGGTACCGGAGCGCCGACGCCCTCCTGATAGACGACATCCAGTTCATCGCCTCAAAAGAGCAGACACAGGAGGGGTTCTTCCACACATTCAACGAGCTTCACATGAGCGGGCGGCAGGTCGTTGTTACAGGGGATGAACCGGCCAGGAAGTCGCTGCTCGAAGAACGCATAGTGTCGCGTCTCGAGGGCGGCCTTGTGGTCGATATTCAGCCCCCAGATCTTGAGACACGCATCGCGATACTCGAAAGTAAGGCCTATGTTCTGAAAGTCGACGTGCCTGTCATGGTTCTCGAACTCCTCGCGCGAACGTCTCTTACCAACGTCAGGGAACTTGAGGGCAGCCTCAACCGCGTCGTCGCGTATTCCCAGTTGGTCGATAGCCCAATCGACCCTGAACTCGCTACGCGAGCGTTAAGCAACCTGATCGATTCCGACAGATCCCGGTCCGCCGAACCGCAGGACGTGATCCAGGTAGTTTCGGAGCGCACCGGCGTCAACATCGAAACAATCTTGGGACGCCGCCGCGACAAACGCACAACACATGCACGTCACATGGCAATGTATCTACTGCGAGAGGAAAGCCACCTGCCCTCTACGCGGGTGGGTGAAATCATGGGCGGCAAGGACCATTCGTCCGTCCTCTACGGTCAGCGGCGGTTCGCTGAGCAGCTCGACGATGACCCTTCACTTCGCCATCTCATCGCCGCGATGCGCATCTCACTCTCCACCGAGTCGAACGCGTAGTCTTCCGCCGATCCGTTCTGGATTCCCCATTGGGCTTGTGGAAAAGTCCCTATTTCCTGTGGAAAAACTGCCGCGATTGTGGAAAAGTACAAACGCCGTCTGGCTCCCGGTCCTTTTATTCCACACCAAGCGCCAACCTGTCCACATCCTTCACCACCAAGGCAAGCACTTCCCGCGACTATTCCACAACCGCCGCAATCTGAGCGCCAACACGGATTCCACTTTTCCACTGCGCATACTGCTGTTAATAAATAGCAAATCACTCATCTCTGGTTACTCACATGATTGATTCGGCATTAATAGAAGTAGCCGGTGGAAATGGTGGAAACGGCATTGTGGCCTTCGTACGGGAAGCGATGAATCCTAAGGGCGGGCCCGCAGGAGGTACGGGTGGAGACGGTGGCGCGGTAGTGATCGTGGCGGATGAGTCCGAGAGCACACTTCTCAAGTTTCGCCGCAGACGCGTCTTCCGGGCTGAGAACGGTGGACGAGGTGGGCCGAACAAGCGCTACGGCGCCAAGGGCAGAATCACGACGATTACGGTACCGGTTGGCACGGAGGTGTGGGACGCAGACCGAGATGAGTTGTTGAGTGACCTGTCATCGCACGGTATGACCGTTGTGGCAGCAGAGGCGGGAAGGGGAGGTTCCGGCAGCGCTCGATTCGTGTCGTCGGTCAATCAATATCCGCTGCTTGCGGAGGCTGGCGAGTTTGGAACGGAGCGCCGGATACGGCTTGAACTGAAGCTGCTCGCAGAAGTGGGCCTGGTGGGTATGCCGAATGCCGGAAAGTCCAGCATTCTGGCGGCGATCTCGGCCGCGCGGCCTAAGATAGCAGGTTACCCATTTACAACCATCGAACCAGTGTTGGGAGTGGTCGAAAGGGGGCTGGATACGATGGTGGTCGTGGATATTCCGGGCTTGATTGAAGGGGCGCATCTGGGGGCCGGTCTGGGCGATGAATTCCTGAAACACGCCGAGAGAACCGAACTGCTAGTGCACGTAATCGATGGGTGTGAAGAAGACCTGGCGGGACGTGTAGCTACTATCGACCGGGAGTTGGCGGCGTACGGGACGAAACTCCTCAATACGCCTAGAGTAGTAGCTGTTAACAAGATGGACATGGTGGCGGAACAGGGCCGGAATGAAAAGGTGAAGGAAGAGATGGCGAAGGCCGCCGGCGCCGATCAAGAGGTCTATTTCGTATCGGCGGCGACTCACGAAGGCCTGGGCCGACTCACCGAGCAGTTGCATGCACGAGTTGCCAGTATCAGAGGCGCCGGACCCTTACCACTGTCCGAAGAGACTTCGTTGCCCGTGTTCAGGCCGGAACCTGTAAATGTCCGCCGCTCCGTTGTTACGGAGTCCTCAAGGGTCTTTCGAATCATTCACCCTCGGGTTGTGCGCCTGGCGCGCGGCTCAGACCTGGACGACTGGGAGGCTCGTGTGCAGTTCCACGCTGTGCTGGCCCGCCTCGGGGTGTCGGCTGCCCTGGAGCGGTTGGGCGTGGCCAGCGGCGACACAGTGTTGGTGGGCGACTGGGACTTCGAATGGGTATGATCACGAACGACCTCTGGGGCGTTGTGGATGAATGACGCAGTTAATGGCAAAAAGATCGGAGTCCTGGGAGGCACGTTCGATCCGATTCACAACGGCCACCTTGCGGTCGGCAAGTTCGCAATGAGAGCGGCCGGACTTGACGAGGTTGTATTTGTCCCGGCGGGTAGACCGTGGATGAAGCAGGCTGAACCGGGAGCTTCGCCCGAGGACCGTCTGGAGATGGTCCGTCTGGCTCTCGAGGGACAACCCGGGTTGTCCTGTTCCGATGTGGATGTGAGACGTCCGGGCCATACTTACACGGTAGATACGCTGTCCGACCTGAGATCGCAGTACGGGTCCATTGCCGAGTTTTACCTGATTGTAGGCGCCGATACGGCCGAAGACATGAATCGTTGGAAGAGGGCCGAACTCCTGCCGTCAATGTGTAGGGTGGTCGTCATAGGCCGGCCCGGATCTTCTCTTCCCTCCGAATTGGAATATGGCCACCCGGCGCGCGGAGCGTTGTTTCTCCAGGGCCCCATGTGGGAAGTTAGCGCTTCGGCCATCAGGGACTGCCTCAACCGAGGCGTACTCCCGGTAGGACAGATTCCGCTGTCAGTGGCGCGCTACATGGACGAACGCGGCCTTTATGGCCTGTCTCGGGAGACGAAGACTTGACAGAGAGGGTTACCGCTGCAGAAAAGGCCGCGCGATTGCTGGAACGGGCGATGGAGCTCGGCGCTCTCGAGATAGGGGAATTCACTCTATCGTCGGGCCAGAAGAGCAAGTACTACTTCGACGGGCGTCTGTTGACCCTGGATCCGGAGGGGTCGGACCTGATCTCCTCGCTGTTCCTGGAGGAGATAGCAAAGGCTCGCGCCGACGCTGCCGGCGGCCCGATTGTCGCAGCCGTGCCCATTGCCGGGGCGATCACCCTGAGGAGCCAATTAGAGGACAGGCCGGTAAGAGGCTTCTTTGTCCGGCCGGAAGTCAAGGGCCACGGCGGACGAAAACAGGTGGAGGGGCCGGTCGAGCCGGGGATGAGGGTCGCCGTTTTCGATGACGCCATCTCGACGGGCGGAAGCCTGTTACCGGCAATCGACGCTTTGGAAGCCTTTGGGTGTCAGGTGGTGCTCGTTATGTGCATCGTTGACCGTGTGCAGGGCGGCAGCGACGAGATACGGCGCCGTCGACTCCCCTTCTACGCCATATTCCAGGCAGACCCAAACGGCAATATCCGGCAAACTATCTCCGCTGGATGATCTGGGCTAAACGTCGAGGTTCTTTACTTCCAGAGCGTGGGTGCGGATGAAGTCCCGCCTCGGCGCTACCTCGTCCCCCATCAGCGTGCGGAATATGTCGTCCGCCACCATGGCGTCCTCGGCAGTGACGCGCAGCATCACCCGTTGTCCGGGGTCCATCGTCGTCTCCCACAACTGATCGGGGTTCATCTCGCCCAGTCCCTTGTAGCGTTGAACACTCACGCCGGTTCGGTCGGCGGTCTCCTCCAGACGGGTGACGAGTTCCGACCACGGCACGTCTTCCGCAACGGTCTTGTCCTTGCGTGTGATGGTGACTGCCCCTGCGTCGACTATGCCCTGGACCGCTTTGTAGAGACGCCTTGCCCTTTTGATCGACGGATGCTCGTTCATCTGACGGGTGAGGGTGTAGCCGTCAACTTCATACGTCCGATCTTCTGACGGTGAGGGGATCGTCACCTGTTCGGCTGATTCGTCAAACAGGACCGGTTGAGCCGGGATTTCATGCCGGAAATCGAGTTGTTCGAAGTAGGACTCCTTGATCAGTCGCTCCAGAACGTTTGCAGGGATTTCGAGGGCCGCGACGGCGTCTCTTGCGTCCTCGTATTTGCGGAGCGGAGCAAGCACGTTCCCGATGCCTGCGCCGGACTGCGAGAAGCCGTCGCCGGATGCGGCGGCTATGCGCATGTCTCCGTAGACCCGGTCGGCCAGCCAGCGGTCCAACTCCTCTTCGGAGTAGAGCCACTTGGCAGAGCGTCCGCGTGAGACCCTGAACAGCGGCGGCTGCGCGATGTACAGACAGCCGTCCCCTATGAGTTGGGGCATGTTTCGGAAGAAGAAAGTGAGCAGAAGCGTGCGGATGTGAGCGCCGTCCACGTCGGCGTCGGTCATGATGATGACGCGGTGGTACCGCAGCCTCTCTGCGTTGTAGTCCTCTCCGAGCCCGGCGCCGAGGGCCGTGATGAGGGCAACGATCTCTTCGTGGGCGAGCATCCTTTCCGGTCTCGCCTTTTCCACGTTCAGGATTTTCCCCTTGAGCGGCAAAATGGCCTGGAACTGCCGGTCCCGCCCCTGCTTGGCCGAACCGCCGGCCGATTCGCCCTCCACTATGTACAGTTCGCTGTTGCGCGGGTCCTTTTCTGTACAGTCGGCGAGCTTGCCGGGCAGCGAACCGCCGTCCATGGCGTTTTTACGAATTACGAGGTCTCGCGCCTTCTTTGCGGCCGCCCGCGCCCTTGCGGCGGTGGTGGCCTTCTCGATGATCTTCCGGGCTTCAAGCGGGTTGTCTTCGAGGTATTCGGATATATGCCGCCCGACGATGGCTTCTACCGCGCCCTTGACCTCTGGGTTGCCGAGCCGGCCCTTTGTCTGGCCCTCGAACTGCGGTTCCTTGACCTTCACGCTGATCACCGACATCAGGCCTTCCCGAACATCCTCGCCTGAAAGACTTTGAATCTCGTCCTTGAAGGCTCCTTGTTTCCGGCCGACGTCGTTAATCACCCTTGTGAGGGCGGCGCGGAAACCGGTGACGTGCGAGCCGCCGTCGCCCGTGCGTATGCAGTTGGCGAACGACAGGCAGTTTTCGACGAACGAGCTGTTGTACTGGAGCGCCACCTCGACCATGACGTCGTCCTGCATGGCCGAGACCATAATGACGTCGTCGTGGGCAGGGTTTCGCCGCCGGTTGAGGGAACGCACGAAGCTCTCCACGCCCCCGTCAAAGAAGTAGGTCACGTTGTTAAAGGGCCAGAGTTCCTCCTCGTGCCAGGCTGAGTGCAGGTGTATGGCCAGGCCGCGGTTCAGATACGCCATTTCCCTGAACCGGGTGGATATCTGGTCCCAGTCGTAGGTGATTTCGTTGAACACCGTTGAGTCGGGCATCCACGAAATAGTCGTGCCGGTCCCTATCGGGTCTTTTGACGTGCGAGGCCGCGACTCCAGTTCGCTTGTTGGGTGGCCCTGGCCGTACTCCTGGCGGTAGACGCGGTCGTCGCGACGCACCTCTACAACCAGCCGCTCGGACAGTGCGTTGACCACGGACGCGCCGACACCGTGCAGGCCGCCGGAGACCTGATACGACTTGCCGCCGAACTTGCCGCCCGCGTGCAATGTCGTCATCACCGTCTCGACCGCCGACTTGCCGGTTGCGGCATGGCTGTCGACCGGTATGCCCCGGCCATCGTCGGTGACCGCTACCGAGCCATCGGCGTTGATCAGTACGTCGATCCTCGATGCGTACCCTGCCATCGCTTCATCGACACCGTTGTCCACGATCTCCCGGACGAGTTGAAACACGCCGTCAGGGCCGGTAGTGCCGATGTACATCCCGGGCCTTTTGCGGACCGCTTCCAGTCCTTCGAGGACGGTGATGTCGCTGGCGTTATAGTCCGCGCCGGGGAGTTCTTTTGCTGTGGCCATGGGTCTCTTTCGGAGATGTTGGGAGGGCAGCGCGCTCCGGGCGTCAAGTGGTCGTGTGGGGGTTACCGCGGAGGTCGGACGAGTGCGCTGAAAGTGTCATCCGACAGGTCTTCATTGTATACTATTAATACGCGCGCTCGCGCGAGTACTTCTTATCCGGTGATCACTACGGCCAACCCTATCAATTTACCCGCGTAGGGACAATTTGATTTTTCTGCGCGAATTTGCTTTTTTGACGCAAACCGAGCGCATCCAGCGGCGATCCCGGCGAAT
Source organism: Dehalococcoidia bacterium (assembly GCA_965262065.1). Lineage (GTDB taxonomy): Bacteria > Chloroflexota > Dehalococcoidia > Lucifugimonadales > Lucifugimonadaceae. Next base: position 1,373,730 of record OZ253497.1, read on the forward strand.
TCGAAGGCGATTCCGGGCCCGAAGGCCTCACGCCGTGCGGGCCGCATGGCTATAATCGCCGGGCCCGCAAACTTACGGGCGTATCCCGCACAGCGGCGATCCAGAGAGACGCTGCCTACCGAAAGGGTACCGATGTGGATATAAACACCGACACACTGAAACTCATGCTGCGACGCATGTGGACCATCAGGCATTTTGAAGTGAAGGTCATTGAGGTTCACTCCGCCGGAGAGTTCACTGGCGCCGCACACCCATACATCGGTGAAGAGGCCGTGGCCGTGGGCGTATGCGCCGCCCTCAGAGACACCGACTACATAGCGGGCAACCACCGCTCCCACGGACACCCCCTCGCCAAAGGCGGCGACGTCAATCGGGCGATGGCCGAGCTCTACGGCCGTATCGATGGCTACTGCAAGGGCAAGGGCGGATCGATGCACCTCGCCGACTTCTCGATCGGCATTCTGGGAGAATCCGGAATCGTTGGTTCCTCAGTCCCCGTGGCGACCGGCGCGGCCCTTGCCGCGAAGATCAGGGGAGAGGATTTTGTATCGGCGGTATTCTTCGGCGACGGGGCATCCAATCAGGGCGCATGCCACGAGTCGATGAACATGGCGTCTATCTGGAACCTGCCGGTCATATTCGTGTGCGAAAACAATCAGTACGCCGTCACTACCTCGTACAAGGAGTCGGTGGCGGTTGAACACGTGGCAGACCGTGCAGCGGCCTACGAAATGCCGGGCGTGCTGGTAGACGGCCAGGACGTGATAGCCATGTACGAGGCGATGACCGAGGCGGTCAGAAGGGGCCGCGCCGGCGAAGGCCCGACCCTGATCGAGGGCCTGACCTACCGGTTCGATGAACACTCGCTTGGTCTCGGAAGAGTGCGCAGGGGCGCATACCGGGAAGAAGAGGAGATCGACCGGTGGAAGCTTCGCGACCCCATAGTGCTGTTTACGGAGCGGGTCGTTAGTACGGGCGCCATAAGCCAGGACGAGTGCGATGCCATCTCTGACGAGGAACGGCAGAAGGTCGACGGGGCGGTCGATTTCGCTCGAAACAGCCCCTACCCTGAGCCCGAAGCCCTTTTCGAAGACATGTGGGCGAACCCCATACCCGCGCCCTGACGAGTAAGCGTCGGGAGCATGGCCAGCCAGACACACAGCAATATACAACGCAGCAATCATTGGAATTGACGGGGGACGGTTAATTGGCACAAATGATATTTGGAGAGGCGATCAACCAGGCCATCACCGAGGAGATGCGCCGAGACGAGTCTGTGTTCATCATGGGCGAAGATATCCGGCGGTCGGTTTACGGGTCGACGGCGAACCTGCACCAGGAGTTTGGAGATCTCCGCGTCATCGACACGCCGCTGTCGGAAAACGGCTTCTTCGGCGCGGCAGTTGGCGCGTCGCTCGTGGGCATGCGTCCCATCGTGGAGACCCTTACGAGTTTCATGTGGGTGGGCATGGACCAGTTGATCAGCCAGGCCGCCAAGATGCGCTACATGTTCGGCGGACAGGCGAAACTGCCGGTCGTCTACCGGGCATCGATGTTCTACGGCGGCGGCTCGGCTGCTCACCACTCCGACCGTTCGTATCCGATGTTCATGAACATGCCGGGCCTCAAGATCATCATCCCGTCCAGCCCCGCTGACGTTAAAGGTCTGCTCAAGACAGCGATACGCGATGACGACCCCTGCATCGTCTTTGAGGACGGAACCCTCTCAGGCACCCGGGGTGAGATTCCAGAAGGGGAGCACCTGGTCGAATTCGGCAAGGCGAACGTGCTGCGGGAAGGGACCGACTGCACCGTCGTGGGGATCGCCGGGGCGGTGCCGATGGCGGTCGCCGCAGCGGATGAACTGGCGGCGGAGGGCATCTCGGTCGAGGTGATCGACCCGCGCACGATGGTGCCTTTGGACAAGCAAGCCATCCTCGATTCCGTGGAGAAGACGGGGCGGCTCGTGTGCGTGGACCCGGCGCATAAGGTTTGCAGCGCGGCCAGCGAGATCGCTTCAATCGTGGCGCAAGAAGCGTTTTGGTCGCTCCAGGCGCCGATAATGAAGGTCGCGTCGGAGCAAGTGCACATACCCTACACACCGGCACTGGAAAAGTTCGTCTATCCGAACAAAGACAAGGTCGTCGCAGCGATCCGCGAGACCCTCGCCTGACAACCAAACACAGCCCAATTCGGCATGGTGGCGGCAATCCGCCGCCCGACTGTCGGCAATAAGCTTCGATCCCTGACTATGTGGATCGGGAGGCGCGGCGCGCGAATCGAGGAAGCCCAAATATGTGCCTCCTCCACCCGACCGTATGCGGCAATCCACGGGCGAGTTCGACAAGTACGTCGGGTTGGTTGACAAATCGCCACTGTAGAAGTTGATCGACCTCCGGGAGTCTTACCGCGAGCGACTTCAGACCAATCGCAGTCCGGCCAATCTCTTGCGCCTCGTGGATGAGCTGTTCGAAGTCCCCGTGTTGACCGTCGCCACTGCTGCCAAACGCCTGGGCGTTACCTGGCGAAGCGCGAGGGGGAACGTGGACAAGCTGGTCGCTACGGACATCCTCGGCGAGATAGACTCTCCCGGTCGTTCGCGACTTTTCATAGCGCGCGGAATATTAGACACAATAGAATCGTCAGCGTTCACGTCCGAAACGGGCGAGTGAACGCGATCACACCATACGCGAGGTAACCGATATGTCGACGGATGTTCTCCTTCCCCAGTGGGGTATGGGCATGAACGAGGGTCAGGTGGTCAAATGGCTCAAGAAAGAGGGAGACCCCGTTGTGAAGGGCGATGCCCTGGTCGAGATCGAGTCGGCCAAGGTGAACAGCGAGGTGGAGGCCCCAGCCGATGGCGTACTGGGGAAGATCCTGGTGCCCGAGGGGACGGACGTTCCTGTAGGCACGCGCCTCGGAGTGCTGCTTTCCGAGGGGGAAGACTCCTCGATTCTCGACTCCATTGAGCCCTACGCCGCACCGGCGCCACCTAAAGCTCCCACGCTTGCCCGCCGCGCCCCGGCCGCCGCGACCGCAACGCGCGGCGCAGGCCGTAGGCAGGTCGTTACACCGCGCGCCCGACGCCTGGCAACTGAACTCGGTGTCGACCTCGAAACCGTTCAGGGGACAGGCCCGAGTGGAAGGGTGACAGAGGACGATGTCCGGCGAACGGCCGAGGAAGGGCCGGCGCCAAGCGGCGGTGGATCGGACATTCCCGTACGGGAGGTGATCCCTGTTACCGGCCTGCGCGGAGCCATTGCCCGCCGCATGACCGAAAGTTCCCGCGCCCCGGCCGTCACGCTGAACACGCACGTCGACGTCACCGCGGCGGTCGACCTGCAACGTCGGCTCGTATCGGCCTGGCGTCGCCACCGGCTGCGGCCGCAATACCAGGACCTCATACTTGCCGCTACTGTGAAAGCTCTCGAGGACTCACCCCTTGCCAATGCTCATCTCGTCGGGGACGAGTTGAGAATCATGGACGAGATAAATCTCGGCGTGGCGGTCGCTGTTCCGGACGGGCTGATCGTGCCGGTAATCCGGAATGCGTCCGGAAAGACGGTGATTGAACTTGCGCAAGGTATTCGGGAGTTGGTGCGTTTGTCCCGCAACCAGTCGTTGGGCATAGACCAAATGACCGGCAGCACGTTCACGGTCACGAACCTCGCCTCGTACGACGTCGATCAGTTCAACCCGCTGCTAAACCCACCCGAGATCGGCATCCTGGGAGTCGGGAGGATCGAGGTCAGACCCATGTTCGTCGACGGCGAAGTCGTGGCCCGGTCTATCGGCCACCTGTGCCTCACGTTCGATCATCGCGCGTGGGACGGCGCGCCTGCGGCCGAGTTCCTCCGCAAGGTTGCCAACAACCTTCGTGACCCTGAATGGATGGCCGACTGACGTCAGACCTGTCTAAGTCCCCCATAACCGTCGGCACAGTGGGCGCAAAAGCATGAGCACCGTTGGAATCATCGCCAATCCTGCTGCCGGCAAGGACATCCGGCGGCTGGTCGCCCAGGGTCGCGTCGTGTCCAACCAGGAGAAGTCGAACACGCTCAGGCGGGTGTTCGCCGGACTGGTTTCGGTGGGCGTTGAACGCGTGCTCGTCATGCCAGACATGTCCGGGCTTAGCCGCGCGGCGGTGGCCGAAAACAAGGACCGGATAGCGGTCGAATACGTCGATATGCGCCCTGCCGATACGCAAGCCGACTCGACACGGGCGGCTAAGGCCATGGCGGAGGCCGGCGCCGGATGCATCGTCACGCTGGGGGGCGACGGCACGAACCGCGTCGTGGCACGGGGTTGCGGCGACACCCCGCTGGCGGCGATCTCCACCGGCACCAACAACGTGTTTCCGCAAATGGTCGAGGGCACGCTGGCCGGAATTGCCGCCGGGGCGGTCGCATCCGGCGCCGTGCCCGTAGAGTTCGCAACAAGGCGGAGCAAGAGGCTCGACGTGTTGATCGACGGCGAGCTGGCGGATATAGCGCTCGTGGACGCAGCAGTGACGACGCAGATCTTTGTCGGCGCGCGGGCAGTCTGGGATCCCGCTTCACTGGTGGAGATGTTTCTCACCCGCGCAGAGCCGGCAAGCATCGGTCTGTCATCCATAGGATCACGCCTGCGAGCCATCGCAATCGACGACCCGGAAGGCCTCTACATACGCCTGCGGGGAGATGCATTTCCAAGCGCCACCGTGGTACGCGCTCCGGTAGGGCCGGGCATGATCCTGGATATCGGAATCGCGGAATGGAAAACTCTCATTCCGGGACAGAAACGACGGATAGAGCAAGAGCGCGGCACGATAGCGCTCGACGGTGAACGGGAGGTTGAGTTGATATCGGGACGGACCGTCGAGATCGGCCTCAACCCCAACGGCCCCCTCGTGGTCGACATAGTCCGCACCAACGAACTGCTCGTTACCCGCCAAAATAACCAGACCAAACCCGCCTGACAGCCGAGGCGAACCACCGGGCCCGTCTCGCGTGTTTTTTTGACGCACTCCCGCAAGATCGACGCCCGCCCGCTGTGTATGATGACGGGGCTATGAGTAATCTCCAACGATATGTCAATGACCGCCGCGCCGATGAAGCCCAACGCGACATGAACTCGTGCGACACGATGGTCGCTCTGCCGGGTTCGACAGCCGGCGGCCAGACCATCTTCGCCAAGAACAGCGACCGCCCTGCAGACGAGTGTCAGCCCCTGGTTTTGCGACCGGCCGCGACTCACGCGTCCGGTTCAGTCGCCAACTGCCAATTCGTCAACGTGGAGCAGTCCCCCGTCACGTACCGCCACGTCGGGTCGCGACCATGGTGGTGCTATGGGTACGAGCACGGCTTCAACGAGCACCAGGTGGTGATCGGAAACGAGTCGCTGCCCTCGCGGTTGGGCCACGCCCCCGATGCACGGCTCGTCGGCATGGAGGTGCTGAGGCTCGCCCTCGAACGAGCACGGACCGCCGGGGAGGCCGTAGAGGTCATCACCGGGATGGTCAGCCGATATGGACAGGGCAAATTCGACAACACCGATGGAGTCCGTACCTACGACAATATCTATCTCGTGGCCGACCCACGCGAGGCCTACGTCGTCGAGGCGGTGTGTCACGAGTGGGCCGTGAAGCGTGTGAATGGGTTCGGTTCAATCTCGAACGTCGGGACGTTGGGCAACGATGCCGACCGCGTTTCAGAGTCGGCGCCGCAGTTCGCTGAAGGTCTGGGTTTGTGGGATTCGGGCGAAGGCGGACCGTTCACTTTCACCGGCGCGTTTGCAGACACGGAAGGTTCGTCGAGCGGTATCGCCCGACAGTGCCGGTCGGCGACGTTGCTCGGCCAGCGGAATGGCCGCATAGACGTGCGGACAATGATGTCGGTGATCTCCGACCACTCGCCCGGTGTCACGCCTGACGAGCCGTTCGTCGAAGACGTGAGCGACGGTGTGTCTCTGTGCGTTCACCGCGACGGCCCTAATCCCGGCTCGACCGCGGCGAGTGTGATCGCCGACCTGTGTGCCGACGGCTCTCGATTGCCCGTCTACTGGTGCAGCATGTACTCGCCCTGCATGACGTTGTTTCAGCCGATATTCATCGATGGACAACTCCCCAGCGTACTGGGAGTCGGAAGCGAGCGGCCGAGCGCCGACAGCCCGTGGTGGCTGTTTCACCGGCTCACGAACGAAGGACTCCGGGCGGGTGCAGAGCGGAGGGCTGAGATCCGTTCGACTTGGCGGCCGTTACAGGAAGAACTATTCGAGTCGGCTTATGACGTAGCGGCCCGTGCGGCACAACTGCAGGCCGACGGAGAAGCTGAGAGGGCGTCGGCGCTGCTCAGTTCTTACATGGCCGAGAACACGCGGCGAATGTTGGAAACCGCGCGGGGTCTACTCGTCAACGTCGGCGCCGGCGTCGCCGCAGGCTAGATACCGGTGCGCAAAGCCCCGGACAACCCGCACGATGGAAACCGGGCAAAGCTGCTCGATGCCGCGCTGAGCGCCTCGGCTGCTGCCACCGAGGTGTTGAACGCCAGATTCAACTCTCTGGGCCCTGGCAAACTTCGTTCATGGATGAAAAGCCCCGGCGCGCTCGTGACAGAGGCCGACGTTGAAGCCGACCGCGTCATCGCCGAAACTCTGATCGGCCACGGTGTGCCTGGGGACATCTGGTCGGAGGAAAGCAGGGCCGACCGGGGCGGCGGTTCGGACTGGCTCATCGATCCGCTGTGCGGAACGGTCCCGTTCAGCAACGGCATGCCGCACTGGGGCGTGAACATCGCCCTTCGCCGGGGTGGGAAGCTGGAACTGGGAGTTATCTCAATACCGCCTGCCAAAGAACGGCTGGCTACGGTGCGCGGGCAGCGGGTCGCGCGCAACGGCGTTCCCTGGCTGCCGGAACCGCCTCGGGGACACCTATCCGAACTGACGATAGGCGTCGAAATAGACGGCGGTCCCGATTGGGGCAGACTTGTGGACCGCGGCCTCGAGTGGCTCGAAGGGGTCGGGCAGGTCAACATGTTCTCGTCAGCCGCCTATCCGCTGGCCCAGTTATGTACTGGCCGGCTGCCAGCCGTGGTGCTCTACGGGGTGCAGGAACCGGTCCACGTAGCCGCCGGCGCCTGTATCGCGTACGAGTTGGGAATCGAAGTTACCGACGACAAGGGCGAGCCGATCGATTGGTCGCTCGACGACGAGATCCCCGTGATCGTCTTCGGCTGGCCCGAACCCCACCGCCAAGTCATCAGGGCCATGGAAGCCGCCAAATAGCCCTGATTGGCTTTCGGCAGAGTACCGCCCTTACGAACGGGGTGGAGAGATGATCTCGCAAGAAGGACCCGCAGCGCGGCCAAGTTTTCTGTCGAGGGTTACAAAGGGGCAATCTAACGCTTCGGCCAACGCCACGTGCCAGGCGTCATAGCTGGTCAAGTTCTCGCCCAACTTCCACACCCGCTCGGCAAACGGCATGAACGGAAAAAGTTCCACATCGAGCCGGAGCAGACTGCGGAAGGCGAGGGCTGCCTCTACGCGTGAGAGATGGCCGGACTGCGCCAGACGGCGCAGTATATTGGCGCTCTCGACCAGCGCAAGTTCCGGACTGGCCAGCCCACCTTGGGCAATCACCGATTCCGCCCAACGGCCGTCGTGCCCCGAGTCGACTAGGGCCTCAACGAGAACAGATGCGTCGACGACCGTGGTCAAGCCCGGTCTGCGTCGCGTGCGCGAAGGATGCTGGAAGTAGAGACTCGAGTCCCCGTGGCCGCCTTGCGCTCGCGGACCTCTTCGAGCCACGTTTCAACCGACGGCTTCGCTACAAGCCGCTCCAATTCACCGCGCAGGAATTCCTGCATGGACTGGCGACGACTCGCGGCTCTGGCCGCAATCTTGTCGCGTACTTCTTCGGGGACGCCTCTTATCGTAATTTGCACTGTCATGACAACATAGTGACATTGTAGACAGCATATTGCAAGCATCAGGTATCGTCCCACAGTAGTCTCTCGCAGGACGTGGCGGCACCTTCACCCTCAGCACCTTACCGCGCGTAGAATCATGGCCGCGGCTGCGGGGCTATGCGGCCGACAGGAGTTATCGTGCCAACAAATACAGTTTTTATCGCCACTCGAGTCGCTAACGCCGAGGTCTCCGGATGGCTGCCGGACCATGCCGTTCTTGTTGACAATGGCCGCATAACAGCAGTAACGCCCGCGTCGCAGCTCCCATCGGACATCGGGTCGAAATATACGGTCCTGGACCTGGGAGACGTATCGCTCCTGCCGGGTCTGTGCGACGCACACTGCCACATGCACTGTTCCGCGGGGCCCAACGCACAGGAAGAGGCCCTAACCGAGAAGCCGGACAGGCTGCTCATGCGGGCCACCAACGCCATGCGCCGCATCCTGATGAGCGGGACTACTACGGTACGGGACATCGGCGCCCGCAACGACGTGTCGTTTGCCGTCCTGAACGGCATAGAATCCGGCGCTATCCCTGGCCCGCGGCTGATCTGCACCGGTACACCAATCACAATCACGTCCGGCCACTGTTGGTTCTTCGGCACGGAGGCAGACACCAAGGAGCAGGTGGTGCAGGCGATTCGCAGGCAGGTCAAACTCGGCGCCCGCGCCATCAAGATGATGGCCACAGGCGGCATGTTCACGCCCACCGCAAACCCCCGTATGCCCCAGTACGACGTCGACACCCTGCGCGCGGCCGTGTACGAAGCAGAGCGGCTCAACGTGCAGATCGTCGCTCATACGTTGTCGGCGCAGGGCACGCGAAACTGCGTCGAGGCAGGAATTCATCAACTGATACACGCCCGATGGCTCGACTCCGACCCGGCGAAGAAGCTGGCGTTCGACCCGCGGGTCGCGGAGCAGATGGCGGAAAATGGACAATGGGTGGACCCGACGATCGGGCACCACCTCCTCGGGGACGAGGCGCGTGCCGCTGAGGAAGACACTATTCCGGTGAAGCCGTGGTCTGTACAGCAGGTGACGATCACCGAAGAGGAGCACATCGAAACCATCATGGGCATGAGCGAAGCCGGGGTACGCTTCACGGCCGGCCTCGACATGGGCATGCCGTACTCCGACCACGCAAACTCAGGGGCGAACGCGTGGTCTTTCCACGAGTGGCTCGGGTGGGACACCTGGAGAGCGATCCGGGCCAACACCGCGGACACCGCCGAGGCGTTGCTCGTCGGGGACGACGTCGGCCGGATAGAGCCCGGCAAGATCGCCGACCTCGCGGCCTTCCGGGGAGACCCTGCCTCCAACATCCGCGAGTTGATCAACGCCGCAACTGTGGTGCAGGGCGGCAATGTGGTCAAGCTGAACGGCGAGGCGCTGGTCTAGGGCCTAGTAAAACGTTCCCGAATCGTCGCCGCTTCTTCCGCTGGCCCCGGCCTTCACCGCGGCGATCTGCTCTTCGAATCCCCACTTCAGGACGCGCACGTCTGAGGCTATTGGCATCCACTGCATCCCCTGTTCGATTCGTCTCGCCACCTCGGCGCCATCCCCACAGTGGATACCGGTCGGCACTCCAGCCCGCTTGCCGGCTTCCACCACCTTTTGCACCGCCGCAACGTGGTCTGGGTGTTGGTTGTCGATACCGACCGGCACGCCGAGCGTGTTGGCGAGGTCGTTCGGCCCGATAAACGCGACGTCCACGCCCGGCACGGCCAGGATGTCGTCGATCTGCGCCACCGCGCTGGCGTCCTCGATCATGCACACCACCGTCACCATTTCGTTGGCCCGTGCGTAGTAATCGTCGCCGTACACAAGCATTCCGCGCGACGAGCCGATGCCCCGCACGCCGTCAGGCCGGTAGCGCGCCGCGGCCACGGCCCTACGGGCATCGTCGGGGCTCTTGACATCCGGCACAACCACGCCAAGAAAGCCTATGTCCAGCACGCGCTTGATCCACACCGGATCGTTCCATGGGATCCGGGCAAATGGCGCCTTGCCGGTCCCGCCCATGGCGCGCAGGCAGTGAATCGCCGTCGATACATCGATCGGATTGTGTTCGAAGTCGAGGTTGATCCAATCGAGTTCGGTGCGCGCAAGCACCTCGACCACTGTCGGATCGCCCGATGACGACCACGTTCCTATTGACGGCTCACCCGCCGCCAGTTTTTCCTTTACGGAGATAATTTCCATGTCTCGTCCTGCCAAACTGTATATGTGAAATCGAAGGTTACATGTTGGTACGGTACTTCGCGGTGGGGCCGCCGCTGGCATACACTCCAGATTCGCGGCAGCGCCCAAACTAGCGGATGGCAGTGAGCGCGAGGATTACGTTACTGTCACAACGGGTAACGACCGGACCGCCGGTTGCAGGATGATGGGGTAAAACATTTGGCCGGCCAGACCAGACTGGACGTATACAACGCCATAGCCGACATCGGGGCGGTACCGGTCTTCTACGTCTTGGATGTCGATGACTCCATAGCGATCGCCCGCGCCTGTGTGAGCGGCGGCATGCGGGTGGTCGAGTTCACCAATCGGGGAGACCGCGCTCACGAGGTGTTTAACGCCATGGACAAGGCCGTCGGGAGCGAGGCGCCCGAGGCGATACTCGGGGCCGGTACTGTGCTCGACCCGGCGACCGCCGCTCTCTACGTCAACTCAGGCGCCCGGCTCATCGTGGGTCCCAATACCAACCCCGAAGTCGCCCGCTTGTGCAACCGGCGCAAAGTGGCGTACATCCCCGGCTGCGGGACGGCTTCTGAAATTTCGTACGCCGAGGAGCTCGGATGCGAAATCGTGAAGCTTTTTCCTGCGCAGGCGTCGGGCGGACCCGGTTTCGTGAAGGACCTGCTTGGACCGATGCCGTGGTCGTCGATCATGCCGACCGGAGGGATAGGCGTCGGTCGCCAGACGCTTCAGGAGTGGTTTGATGCAGGAGTGATAGCCGTGGGCCTGGGCTCGTCCCTGGTAACGAGCGACATAGTTACAAGGCGCGCCTGGGATGAGCTTGAGCGCCGATGCCGAGACGTGGTGTCGTCGATTCGCGAAATCCGGGCCGGGCGTTAGAAATATTCGACAAACGCGATGAGACACGGGCCGATAATGGCGCCGTGAGACAAGGCGGCGCCGACCATGCCGAAGAGGGTAATCACGTTTGGCGAGGTTCTCATGCGCAACGCCGCGCCGCGCCACGAGCGATTCACGCAGGCGCGCCAATGGGAACTCATCTATGGCGGAACAGAAAGCAACGTCGCCGTGGCGCTGGCCCACTTTGGGGTAGACGCTGCGTTTGTGACGGCCTTCCCGCCCAACGAACTCGGCCAGGCCGCGGCAAACTATGTGCGGCAGTACGGCGTAGACACCTCGGAGATCATTTGGCGCGGCGACAGGCTTGGTCTGTACTTCCTGGAGACCGGCGGGTCGGTACGGCCATCCAAAGTCATCTACGACAGGAAGGGAAGCGCGTTTTCAGAGTTGCGCCCCGGCGATATCGACTGGCAGACAGTCTTCGACGGCGCGGACTGGTTCCATTTCACTGGTATCTCCGCCGCTGTTTCGGAGTCGGCGGCAGCGGTGTGCTGGGAGGCAACCGCCGCAGCTCAGGCAGCCGGATTGACCGTGAGCTGCGACCTCAACTACAGGTCCGCCCTGTGGAGCCCGGACGAGGCGCGCAAGGTCATGCGGCCGCTCATGGCCAATGTGGACGTTCTACTGGGCGGTCGCGAGGACGCCGATCTGTGCCTGGACGTCAAGACACCGAATACGCCGGGCGCGGGCGGACTGGACCACGAGGCTTGCGAGAAAACGATTGCGGCGCTGATCAACGAGTTCGGTTTCAGCAAGGTGGGCCTGACACTCAGGCAAGGCGAATTCGCAGACTTCAATGACGTGTCGGCCTGCTACTCGGATGGCTCGAAGTCGCACCGCGGCCGCACGGTCGAACTGCGCGGCATGGTCGACCGCGTCGGCGGTGGGGACGCGTTCTCCGCCGCGATCATCTACGCCAACCTCGAAGGGTGGGACGGCCAGCGCGCCGTCGACTTCGCGGTCGCGGCGAATGCGATCGCTCACACCTTCCACGGTGACTTCAACCTGGCGACAGTGGAAGAGGTAGAGCACATCGCCCTCGGCGGCGGCCGAATGCAGCGTTAGACGAGTTCTTGACGCTCCGCGCGAGCCGTGTTGGGAACGCACGACGTTATTGGCTCATGACGTGGGCATTCGAATGTGAATCCACCTCCCGGCCTTCGCCGGGACGACGGTTTGTTGGTAGATCCCCGATCGAGGTCGGGGATGACGGGGGAGGGCCGGCGAGGGCGGGACGAATTATTTGGAGCAGATACCTGCCCACCGGCGGGTCCCGTTAGTCTTCGATTCGCAGGGTCTGCAGGAACTCGATAACCGACGCCTGTTCGTAGTCGGAAAGAGCCTCGAACGCGCGCCTTGCGGCCTCCGCTTCGCCGCCGTGCGCCATTATCGCCTCGGAAATGAGTGTTGCCCGTCCGTGGTGGAGGAACGGGGGTTCCGACGCGAATCCCCACAGCTTCCTCGTCATCCACTGTTGTGTGGGTATGAACTTCTCCAGCGGCGCAGTGCGTCTTTGGAAGTCCTGTTCAATCGATTCGTTGTTCAGAAACTCTCCCATGTCGTGGCGCTTCAGGTCCGAAAACACCGGTACGAGGTAGTTCTCGTCCTTGTCCTTTTTAAGGTGTTCGGCGAACTCGGCCAGATCGACTCGAATCACGTCCGGCACGTCCTCCGGCCGGAGATCGTCTTCTTTATTGAGTTGGTTGAGAGGATTGAAAGGTCCTGGTTCGGTAAATTCGGCGCTTGAAAGCGGGAGGGCGGGTACGTGGCAAGACGAACACCCAATGGACGAAAAAAGTTCCCGTCCCAGCGCCGCCGCTTCACGCTCCTCCTCGGTCGCCGGGGTTACCTCAACAGGGGCGGTCAATGTCGCTTGAAAGAGGGTCAATGCTGTGATGTCCCCGACCGTGATCTCGTTGACCCGCGTGTCGAAGTCGGGGTCGCGGTCTTCGCCGGTGCGGTCGTTCGATGTGATGCCGTGGTGGGTCAGAGTGGCGTTGTTGGTGAACTCGCGCAGCGAGACAACCGCGCCCTTCTGGCTAAACGGCCTGATGATCAGATCATCGTCGACCCCCTCCACCCCGGCAGTGTCTATCGATCCATCGGGGTAGCAGGTGATGTTCCCGAACCCGACACCCTTGGCCCTTAGCTCGACGCTGACCGGCTGACTGGATTTTGCCGCCTCCGCCAGCGCAACATCGCGCGCGGTGTGTAGTTCGACGGTCATCTCGCGCGCCAGGAGTTCGATCAGGCCCGAACCGAACATGCCGACCGTGCCGCGCTCATTGCCGACCGTCATCAACGTCTGATTGGGCCCGCCCTCGGTGGTATCGCCGCCGAAGTCCACGAACGGGTTCTCGGGCGCCTGGGTGAACACGTTCGCCACGTTGTCCCCGCCGCCGCCGGTACTCGGCAAGTTATGGCAGCCGACACAGGAGTTGGCGTCGGGGCCCGAGATTCGGTTGAAGTTCTGCGGCATGGAGCGGGCGCCCCGCGCCGTGCCGTCACCGGTCAACTCAGGCCGCCCTGCGCCATCGAGCGTGTTGAAGCTTGCTTCGAACAACATCCGGCCATGTTCGATTAGCTCTTCGATGTCGTATTCGCCGGCGTCGATGTCATCCTGGCTGATGTGCCGCGTAATGGCCGGTTCATCGCCTATGACCGGAGTCGGCGAGGATTCGTCTTGGTCGGCGCACCCCATTGAGACAGCGGCGAGTAACCCGATCAATCCGATGAGCAGCAAATGACACATGAGCCGCGCTTGGCAACACCCCCGCCGGGCCCGCACAAACACGGGCGCTCCACTGGACCCGCGGGTCGACAAAAATGATACGCCACGCCCATGACCCCAAAGTCTGTTCTCCAGTTCAGGAGCCTATCCATAACCGCCCAAGGCACTTCTTTCCGAACAGGGAAGGCAAAATAAAGAGAAACTTACGCGAGTTTACCGAAGAGCCGAAACTAACCCTCCTTGGACCTGCGGCCCCGGGCCGCGTTGAGAAAGTCCCGCTGCTTCCAGTGCGACCCTCGCAAGATCGCCTTGGCTACGTCCTCAACCGCGTCGGGGGTCGATTCCGGGGAAGAGTCCGCAGAAGGGTATCGGCATTGCGGTATCGGGTCGGCCGGTTTCGATGCCTTGATTTCTTAAATCTATCTACGGCAGGACGCCTATGAGGATCAGCGGCACGGCTGGGACGCCTCGTCCTTGCCGTAACACGTTCAGCAAGTCCCGTTCGTAGTACGGAACCCCACTGGACATTTCCTTTTCGAGCTCCTTCATAGGAAGGACCTCGACGCCTACGTCGATGATGTTCGATACAAAAAAGCTCAGATGCTTGACGAACAAGTCGTGTGCGACAAACGCGTACTTACCAAATTGGATTTCCATGGCGACACGGCCTTTTACGAAGTCCGTTTGGTTATAAGACATTATTGGCGTATGCCCGGCCTCCTCAATGGCTCGCTTCTGTTCCTTCTCCGGCAAACTGTAAATACCGCGCAAGAGTTTCTCATCGTCTGTTACCCAGAACCTATTTCGGCGCTCACTCCACCCGCGGGTCTCGAGGCCTCGCTTGAACGCGGAGTTCATGTCGCCCGGAGAAAACAGCAGCCGTCCCCGCATTGTCTTTTCCTTCGAGATCTTGGTCCTGCAGGCCGCCGCGTCCACCTCTTCAATGACTTCCTGAATCTCATCCCAAAGCGCCTTGCGGTGAACCAACATATATTCTTCGCCGTTCAGGTGGGAATACCGAGCCGCAATCCGCATCAATGGCCGCCGTTGGGCAGGGTGGGATCGTAGACAGGCTTCCCCATCGGGCGCGTTCGCAGCGTCCCGGCGTGCAGGGCTCTTACCCGTTGGCGGGCAACCTCCACGTACTCGCGGACGATGTCGCATCCGTATGCCCGCCTGTTGTGCTTCAGCGCCGCCACCATGGAGGAGCCAACGCCCATATACGGGTCAAAGACGGTGTCATCGTGGTTGGTCATTGAGAGGATAAGCCGCTCAACCAGTTCGACTGGAAACTGACAGGGGTGAATCGTTTTCTCCGGGTGATTGTTTTTGACGTTAGGGAACACCCAAACGTCGCTCGGGTTCTTACCCTTTGGATTTCCGGATAACTTGCCAATGTTCGGCCCTTTGAAGTGGCGTTTCCCGGGATATTTGGACGGCACCCGGATCGGGTCCAGGTTCCACGTATAGTTGTCGCCTTTCGTCCACCAGTTGATGGTCTCGTACCGCCCGGAAAGTCGCTTTGAGGAGTGCAAACCGTGCCCGAAGTGCCACACGATCCGGTTGCGGAGTTTGAGCCCCTGGCTCCTGAATAGGGGATAGAGGGCGGTATCAAGTGGGACGATCTCGCCATTCTTCACGAAGTTCCCGACTTGCCAGCATAATGACCCTTCCGGGTGCAGAAGACGAACGCACTCTCTAATTACCCGTTTTTGCGCTTCAAGGTACGTGTCGAGTGGGGCTTTCCCCTCGTATTCCTTCCCCAAGTTGTAGGGTGGGGACGTGACGATCAACTTGAATGCCTCGTCATTTTGCTCCCGCATGAAGACCAGATTGTCTTCGCAGGCGATGACGTGCTCAGGCAACCCGCCTTGAAGCCCCGCAACCGCAGCCGACTCAGGTATATCTTGCGGCGCAAAGGCCTCCATTTGACACACGGGGCCGGAGCTTCGATCGTTGTCGATGTCAGCGTGCTCCCCGACGTAACGATCCAAGGTCATTCCACTCATGCGGCGTTGGCTTTTGTACTTTTTCTGATTGAGCATGGACCTTAACTGTTCAATTCTGTTGGTGTTGGCTCGATCCCGAACAAACTCGCTGCATTTATGATTTACGCCCTATTCTTTAAGAGTGCTTCGTGACAGCCGCTATCTACCCGGGCGTGAGGCCCCTACTCGCGGCACGCACAGAGGAAGGAAGGAGTGGAGCAAATGCGTGCTCCCCCAACCCGCGCTCCCACTAGCCGAGCTCGCGCACATTCTACCCACCATGCTCTCCGATGCGACTTTGTG
Organism: Dehalococcoidia bacterium; assembly: GCA_965262065.1. Lineage (GTDB taxonomy): Bacteria > Chloroflexota > Dehalococcoidia > Lucifugimonadales > Lucifugimonadaceae. Next base: position 1,389,800 of record OZ253497.1, read on the forward strand.
TGTCATGCAAGGGACAGGGTGAAACTGTGCTCCTAAAGGACGGGGCTTAGCGGTCGCGGCACTCCCGACTCCACGGCTTGGCCGGAGTTAAGGAAGGCCAGGGCAGTGCTCAGTCTGCTGTCCAATATCCGAAGTGAGCTGATGAGATTGAGCCGCCTGTACTCCGGAATGACCTGCAGTGGCAACGTCCCCAGCTCCCCCGCCAACATCAGTGCGGTGTTCTCCAGAGTCGTTATCGCCATCGGCTGCGGCGGTGCCTGTTGCAACTCCGGCTCAGGTAATTGCTGCTTTGGCGCAGGCTCGGGATTGGGCCTGCGGGCGCCGTCGACCACCTCCGCGATCAACTGGTCGATCGTAAGTTCCGGCGACGACTTTGCCCGCCCGACGATGCGTTCAACATGAACAGAACTCAGCCTGCCGGAGAGGAACGGTTCGGCGATCTCCCGCTGCCGCTTGTGGCCGTCGATATCGGCGATGCTGCGGGCTTCCTTGAACGTCAGATCACCCGCGTCAACTCGTCTGCCGAGCCGGGGATCGAGCGTGCGAATCAGACTTTCGTAGTGATGAATCGTCCCCGGCGTGATGCCTGTGCGCCTGGCCAATTCCTGCTGGGTTATGCCGTGGGACCTGCGGTATGAGTAGAACTCCTTGGCCATCACCATTGGTGGCACGAGGCCGTTGTGGTACTGCTCGGACAGCCGGAGTTCCTGTCGTTCCTGTCGGCTGACCCTCTTTCGGACATTCACTTCGACCTCCGTAGCGCCAGCTTCCCTGGCAGCCTTGACGCGGCGTCGGCCGGACAGGAGCATGTAGCCTCCATCCGCGATCGGCTGCACTACGGGCGTTTCGGAAGCCCGGCCTCGATGCCGTTCCGCCGCTCGAGTCGCTGCAGGCTCATTCGGGAGCCCGGGGTCGGGGACTAATTGTTCGATGGGTACTTTCAAGTCGATCTCCACGCCGATTTCGAAGGACGGGCGTTGTTCTGGTAGGCACACCGTCCAGACAGTTGTATGCGCAATTCATTTTCGTGGTTCCGAAACCCAAATTCATGAACTGTCTGGAACTGTCCGGGTGGGGGAAAATCGACATTCTGACTACGAATTGACTTTGGAATCAGTCGGGGATATGTTGAACGGACTAAATCCCGGAATACGCCGTCTAGCCCCAAGTCTTCAAGTCGTGACGCCATGCAAGAACGAGCCAGGGCCGTTCCCCCTTACGTCCCCTATCGGACATTCCGAACCTTTTTGGAATTTCTACTGGAAGGTATTCCGGACCGGATAGATAGAAGTGTGTGGGGAAGTCGCTTTTCCGGCAGTTCCGGATCGCAGTTGATGACCGCCCTGAAGGTGCTTGGTCTCATCGACGAGGCGGGGCGTCCGCAGAGAGAGTTGGAACTCCTGGTTCTTGCAGAGGGCCATGAGCGGCGAGAGGTGCTCGGCAACGTGTTGCGCCGCTTCTACGGTCCGGTGTTCGAACTCGATCTGACACGCGCGACCCGCGGCCAGTTCCACGAGGCGTTCAGAAGATTTGGCGCCCGCGAAGGTGTTTTGGCGAAGTGCGAGGCGTTCTTTATCCAGGCGGCGAGGGACGCCGGAATAGGGTTGTCCCAGTACATCACGGCCGGTCGGCACGGCTCTCGCCGCCCAACCGCCCCGCGAGCAGCGCGGACCTCCGGGCATAGCGAGCGAACGCCGCCCCCGAGCGCGGACCCGGCGTCGACGGTAGTCCACCCGGGGCTCGCATTGGCACAACGAATACTTGAGAAGTACCCCGACTTCGACCCTTCCTGGTCGCCGGATGTACAGGCGAGTTGGCTAAACGGGATGACCAGGCTGTACGAAGGCCTCTCCGCCCCCGTGTCGGATGGCCCGCCCGCGCCCGTACAGCGGACCTGAACGTCAGTCCGTGCCGGCCCGCAGCATCACCACTCGGACGGCTGCGCGTCGGACCTATTCGTCGTCATTTCGGTTCGGGTCTCGTTGAACCTGTCGCAGCGCCCGGGGAGTGGCATCGATGGGCTGGAGTTCAGGCAACTCCCGGGGGGTGGAAACCCCAAGCTCACGGAACCTGCGAGCCTGGGCCAATACGCGGGACTCCATAGAACCGACACCTTCGTTGTATCTGGACACTGCCGTGTTCAGCGCCCTGCCCATGCCCTCCATGTGGCCCACGAACGTGACCAGGCGGTCGTGGAGGTCTTTTCCAAGTTCGCTTATTCTCTGCGCCTCGTCGGCGATCTGTCTCTCCTGCCAACTCAAGGCGACACACTTGAGCAGCGCGCCCAGCGTGGAGTAGGTGACGATGATGACGTTGCCTTGCAGGCCGCGATCGAGTAGGTCGGGGAAGCGCGAGAGGGCAGGCGGCAAAGCGAACTCGGGGAGGACCATCACCACGAAGTCGGCCGTCGCCTTGAGGGCCTGCGGATAGTCCTTTTTCGACAAGTCGTCTGCATGGCCTCTCACCAGCCGGGCGTGCCTTTCGAGGTGCCTCTCCCGGTCCTCCGGCGTTGCCGCGTCCTCAGCGTCGAGGTAGGCGGTCAACGGCGCCTTGGAGTCCAGAATTATGTCCCGGTTGTGCGGCATGTGCACGATGAAATCGGTCCTGCCTCCCTTGCCGTCGGGGTCCTGTGTCGTGTAGTGGGTGTTCTTTACGAGGTTGCACAGTTCCAACACCCGCTCGACCTGCATCTCACCCCACTGGCCGCGAACCTGCGGCTTGGAAAGGGCGTCTCGGAGTTGCCGCGTCTCCTTTTCGAGCCCCCTGTTCGACTGAATGACGTTCTTGATCTGGCCGCCCAGGTCTCCGGAGTGTTTCGCCACCGCCTTGTCCAGCGTCTCGATCTTTTCCGACAGGGGCTTCACCAATTCAGCCACAGCCCTCTCACGGGCCTTCAAGTTCTCGTCGGCGGTCGTCAAGAAGCTCTTGCGTTGGCTCTCCAATGTCTTGGATGAGAGGGCCGCAAAGGTGTCAGCGAAACGCTTTTCGAGGTCGTCACGCTGGCCAATCGACTTTGCCGAGTCCTTGAGCTCCTGTTCGAGGCGCGCCTTGGCGATCTTTAGCTCCTCGGCCTCGGCGGCTTTTATCGCCACTTCTTCGTGCTTTTCTTGCTCCGCGTGCAACTCGGCGCGCAGTGAAGCTGTGTCTGCGATTAGTTGCTGCGTCCTGCGCTGGATGCGCCAGACGAGGATGGCGGCAACCAAGCCAACCGCTATCGCCCCCAGAAGGCCGGCGAGTACCAGGTCCATAGTTATTCAACTCCCGGGCTCATACACCCGTATTGGCAGGTTCGGCGTAGCTGCCACCATGATGTTACTGCGCTGGCGGAAAGTTGTCGGCCGTCATGTCAAACACGCATCCGCCTCGTCCCCCTTGGGTGGGGAGTGAACCATAAGATGTGTACCAAATAACTTCGACAGCATCGCGTGGCACTGAAACTTTCCACAACTCAACATCTCTGCAAAGAGTCCAGCCGACTGATCGTGCTAATGGTCGCGGCAGTTGTCCTATGTATGGTCGGCTGTACGAGCGCGCCCGCGCCACCACCGCCTGCTCCAACTGCCACGGCGCCCGTTGACACCCCGGCCCCGTCGCCATCGCCAACCACGCCCGAGCCGCCGGCTGACCCAACTGCGGCGGCGCCCGTTGCCACACCGACCTCATCGCCATCACCAACCGCGCCCGCGCCGCCGCCTGCTCCGATCGCCACGGAGCCCATCGCCACACCGACCTCATCGCCATCACCAACCGCGGCCGCGCCGCCGCCTGACCCAACTGCCACGGCGCCCGTCGCTACTCCGACCCCTTCTCCATCACCAACCGCGACCATGACGCCCACACCAATAGCAGTAACTCCGTCTCCCAGGCCAACAGTAGTAGTAACCCCGTCTCCCACGTCTACTCCGGTCGCCAGTGCCACTCCAATGGTCGCCGTGTCCGCTCTTCGGGAATTCCAGAACGGCCGTTGGCTGGAGCAAGAAGACCCGAAACTGGCTTCTTCTATCAAGGAGCTGGGCTGGGTAAAGGACGGGATTGAGGGAATCGAGTACGAGGCGGTTGAGAACCTGCTTTACATTGCGGTGCTAAGCCGCACCGTCGCTTCGTCCATCGTCTCGTTGAGTTGGGTACAGGATGGCGTTGACGGCGTAGAGCCCGAGACGATTGGTTGGTTGAACAACATAGGGAGTGCTGAGGTCGCATCCGCAGTGGTTTCCCTTGGGTGGGTAGCGGATGGCATAGATGAAACCGAGGTCAAGGCAATCCAGGAGATTTCCTACATTGACTATCGGGACACGGAAGTAGCTTTCTCCGTCGTCTCCATGGACTGGGTAAGAGATGGCATTGACGGCATAGAAGCTGAAGCACTTGACTGGATTAACAACATGAAGAGTGCTGAGGTCGCATCTTCGGTCGTGTCCCTGGTTTGGTTCGCGGATGGCATAAACGAAGTCGAGGTCAAGGCTATCGAGGAACTGTCCTACTTGGCTAACAGGGATGCGGGGGCGGCGATGCGGGTTGTAGGCATGCCGTTTCTGGAGACTATCGAGCCGCCCGACGTATCGGCCATCAAATCACTCAGGCTACTTTCTGCGTACAGGCCAGAGACGTTTGCCGGGGTGATGTCGCACGCTGCCCTCCGAGGTGGCATATCGGACGACGTGGCCCCGATTGTCTCTACGTTGAACGGTGTCGCTAAAACGAATCCCGGTCTTGTAGATGTCCTGCTCGATCCCTCCAAGGTTTCTCTGGAGCAGCGCAACATTACCTTGCCCTTAACAGGTGACGTTGTTCTTTTCATCATCCGAACGGGCCCCGGCGCGGCGACATCTATGGATCTGCTCGAGCACTCCGTGCGCGGAGTCGAGGAGGTCATGGGAGTGCCGCTGTCGACCAACTATGTTGGCCTGCTCTACGAAGACGCCGTCTCCGGATCCAACGCAGGAGCAAATTTCGGTACTCACATCGCCATCCTCCCCAAGTACGACGTCGCGGACGGAAGTTATGAGGCGGAGTTCAACGCCTCCGCCATCGCTCACGAGGTGGCGCACCACTACTGGAGCGGCAACGAAGACTGGGTGGACGAGGGAGCGGCGAATTTCATGGCCTCCTTCATTGATGGAACGCGGACCGGTCGCCCTGTAGCAGTCAGCAACCCACCTTGCGGCCATGCCGGTAGTCTCGCAGGACTGGAAAGTCTCGGCATCTCGGTGGGCGATGTCGAATACCTTTGCAACTATTCGCTCGGAGAGCGGCTCTTCGTGGATCTTTACCGCACTTTGGGGCACGAGAGATTCCAGCAAGGCTTCCGCAACTTGTACGTGGCGTCGGTGGTTGAGGATGACGACGAAATTCCCGGAACGGCGGTGGGTGTAGAGCATGTTAGAGACGCCTTTAGCTCCGATGACGGTTCGGGGAACGTCGTCATTTCCCGCTGGTACGACGGGGCCGAACCCTACGACCTCTCCCGTCTCGACACAGGCCCGGTTGACCCCATCCTGCCCAGCATCAACGGGCGTATCGAAAAGGCCTACGTCATTACGAGCTTGGACGGCCCTGCGGTCACCACCTTTTCTGCACAGGATGTCTCCGACTGGGTGTATCTCACGTTGGAGTACTTGTACGACGTGTCGAGCGGTCCCCGTGAACTGCCCTTGGAGATCGTGGAGTTCTACGAGGACGGATTCGAGTTAAGGCGCCGCAGCGGAGAGTTGACAGCAGAGGCTAGGTACATCGGCGGTACAGCAAGGTTTTCAGTGGGTCAGTCGCCTTCCCGGCGGTGGGCGCCGGGTCGGTATTGGGTTTACGTGTACGCGGGCGAACGAAAAGTCGCCGAGGTGCAGTACGAGGTTACTCCCTAGAATTTGGCCGGAAAGCGGACGGATTACGCGAGAAGGGCCGCCCGGATTCGGGCGGCCCTTCCTGTTGTCCTTCTTTGGGGGACTTTGGACTAAAAGTCCATTCCGCCGCCGGGGGGTCCGCCGGGCATGGGTGGCGGCATCGGTTCCGGCTGGTCGGTGATCAGCGCCTCGGTGGTCAGGATCATGCCTGCCACGGAAACAGCGTTCTCAACCGCCGCACGGGTCACCTTTGCAGGGTCGACGATGCCCATGTCGATCATGTCGCCGGCCTTGCCGATCTGGGCGTCGAACCCGTAGTTGCCGCTGTTCGCCTGTACGTCTGCCAGCACGACGGCGCCCTCGTGGCCCGAGTTGCCCGCGATGATGCGAACCGGTGCGAGCAGAGACTTGCGCAGGATGTCCAGGCCAGCCTGCTCGTCATTGTCATCGGACTTCATTTCACCGATGGCCGCCGACGCGCGAATGAGGATCGTGCCGCCGCCGGGGACGATGCCCTCTTCGACAGCCGACCTGGTGGCAGCCAGGGCGTCTTCCACCCGCTGCTTCTTCTCTTTCATTTCTATCTCGGTTGCGGCTCCGACCCGCAGAATTGCGACGCCGCCGGACAGCTTGGCGAGCCGCTCTTCAAGCTTCTCGCGGTCGTAGTCCGAGGATGTGTCTTCGATCTGGGATCGAATCTCGTTCATGCGGCCCCTGATGTCGTCTTCACTGCCGGCGCCATCGACGAACGTAGTGTCGTCCTTCTTGACCACTACCTGGCGGCAACGGCCGAGGTCGTCGAGCGTGGCGGAGTCGAGTTTTCGGCCGATCTCTTCGCTCAGGACCGTGCCGCCCGACAGGATAGCGATGTCCTGCAGCATGGCCTTTCGGCGGTCGCCAAAGCCGGGAGCCTTTAACGCCACCACGTTGAGCGTGCCGCGCAGCTTGTTCACGACGAGCGTGGCCAGAGCCTCACCCTCCACGTCCTCGCCGATGACGATGAGGTTTTTGGAGGTCTGCAACACCTTTTCGAGCACCGGAAGGATGTCGGCGACCGCCGTGACCTTCTTGTCGGTGATCAGGATGTACGGGTTGTCGAGCACCGCCTCCATGCGATCGGAGTTGGTGACGAAGTAGGGAGAGATGTAGCCGCGGTCGATCTGCATGCCCTCCACAAATTCCGTTTCGTAGGCCAGACCCTTGGACTCGTCGACCGTGATGACTCCGTCCTTGCCGACCTTGTCCATCACGTCGGCGATCAGGTTGCCCATTTCGTCGTCGTGGGACGAGAGTACCGCCACGTTGGCGATCTGCTCACGGCCCGCTACGGGTGTAGACAGGTCCTTGATGGATTCGCGGACCGTGCCCATACCGCGCTCGAGTCCGCGCTTGACGGCCATGGGGTCTGCCCCAGCCGCCACGATCTTGAATCCCTCCTGGATTATGGCCTGGGCCAGGACCGTGGAGGTTGTCGTGCCGTCGCCGGCATCGTCATTGGTCTTCTTGGACGCCTCTTTGAGGAGTTGCGCGCCCATGTTTTCGAACGAGTCCTCAAGCTCGATCTCCTTGGCGATGGTTACGCCGTCGGAGCAGACCTGCGGGGGTCCGAATTTCTTGTCGAGAATCACGTTTCGCCCTCTCGGGCCAAGCGTGACCTTCACTGTGTCGGCGAGGATGTCGATGCCTTGCTTAAGGCGAGTTCGCGCGTCCGTGCCGAAACTTAGGTTCTTTGCTGGCATTTCCTTAACCTTTGCTTACTTGCGCAGCCATCATCTATTGGCTGCAATGCTGTGGCGTACGGCCCTAGCCGGCAATCGCCAGAACGTCGCTTTCGCGGACGATCAGATAATCGGTGCCGTTCTCGGCGTATTCGGTCCCGGCGTACTTGGAGTAGATCACCATGTCGCCAACCTTGACGGGCATTTCAATGACCTTGCCCTCGTCGGTCGTGCGACCCGGTCCTGCGGCTACTACTGTGCCCTTCTGAGGCTTTTCCTTGGCTGTGTCAGGGATGATGATCCCGCCCGGGCTCGTTTGAGCCTCTTCATCGTTGGGCTCAATCACCAGCCGGTCTCCAAGTGGTCTCAAATTCAGTCCCACTGTGTGCTCCTCCTCGAGCTATTTTGCCGATTGCGCGCTTTGCGCGCGCCTGCGACGGCCTGCGCCGCCTCACTTAAATGGACGATCCGAAACAGTCTGGAACGGGTATTAGCAGCCGCCCGCTTAGACTGCTAACGAAAATAGTAATCAGGTGACTTTAACGTGTCAACAACAAATGTCTCAGCGGCACCGCGGCAAACCCGGCGCCGCTTCGCCGGGCCCGATCCGCGACTCCAAACGAGCGTAAACGAGAGCGCAAGTGGAAATCCGCTCGTCGCAGTCACCGAACCTGCAGGCGACGGCTGGGTTTCCTGTTGAGCACAGTTTCCGGCCGCGTTGTAATATCGGGCATGGCTCTTGTGATTATCTCGTGAGCCAATTTGATTGACTTGAAGACTCTCTGGGAGGTTGACGAATGTCGACGATAAACGATTCTCGAATGAAACTTGAACGGATGTTGGCTGTCGTTCTGCCGGCCTACTTGCCCCAGGCGGAGGGATGCTCCGTCGAGGTGGACATCATCGAGGACGGCCTCAAGATGCACAGAGGCGCCGAGAGTGAAAGTTGGCGGCCCTATAACGGCGGTGAGATCAGGATCAGATTCGACGAATCGCCTACTGTCGCAGCCGTGCCCGACCTCGAGGAGGACTCGGAGTACCCGGTTGAAGAAGCCTTCGACGACCGCGGCAACGTGTGGCAGCAAAACCGTTACGACCTGATCCGTTCTCTTCAGCGGGCCGGACGACGCGAAGGGTTCGAGTTCGTGTCCCTCAAGTGGTTCCGGGACCTGTTTCTGCCTGCCGAGCAGTATGCCTGGTCCGATTCGCTGGAGGCCCGGAGCAGAGAAATAGGCGACGCAATCGACGACGGCGCCATATTGACCTACAAGGTGCCGAATACGAGGTCGCCGGAGTTCCCGGTAACGGCCATCCGGCTGAACCATGACCACCCCGACGTCATAGCAGCGACAGGAGAGGCGCCGCCCAGACCAGCCGGTTTTCAGCCGGTCGGGATTCGAGGTCATCATCTTTCGTCGACGATAATGCAGGATAGACGCTGAGTGACGCACCTCTATCTCGACACAAGCGCGCTGGTCAAACTATACGTCTACGAATCCGGCACCCCGCAGATGCTGGAACTGGCATCGAAGGCCGACAATCAACTGACTCTGTCCACCCTCACGCAGATCGAGTTTCACTCCGCGGTGCGCTCGAAGCAACGCGCCGGAGACCTGGACGACTCGGTTTCCGAGTCGATGCTGGACAGATTCGATAACGATCTCGACAACAGGTTCAACAGGCAGGCCGTAAACGGCTACGTGATCGACCTCGCAGCCGGTCTTGTTGGGCAGTATCCGCTGCGGGCGTACGATGCCCTTCAGCTTGCGGCGTGTCTGATATTCAGGACGGCGGCCCCGGAAGAACCTGTCTTTGTCTGCGCGGACAAGGAGCTTCTCGCCGCCGCCGAGTCGGAGGGCCTGACAACCATCGACCCGTCATCCCAGGCCGAACCCGAGTAGACCCACGGTCCTGCACCCGGGTGGCGGCGGACACAGAGGAGGCGTCACGATGGGTGGCGACGCCTCACGCCGACAACGACATACTTAACATGCGGTCCCGGAACATTTTGACCTGTTCCATGACCGCCAGCGACTCTTCAAGCCAGTCGTCCGCGTCGCGATCGATGTCGACGCGTATCTGCATGTGCCCGACGTGGACTCCCCGCCCGAGGGAGCGTTGCAACGCTTGCCTGGCGCCCCCCGTGGCCTCCTTCAGCGTCAGTGTCAACGAGTCTTCCCTCGCTACTATCGAATCGATTCCGGACTGTTCCGCCAGCGCCCTTATGCGCGCCGCGTCGAGTAACAGGTCGGCGTTCCGCGGCACCGGACCGAACCGGTCCCACAGCTCCTCACGCAGGTCGTCGATCTCACTGGAGGAGTGCATTCTTGCCAACCGCTGGTACACAATGAGCCGCTGCGCAAGGTCCTCGATGAAGCTGTCCGGTATGCGGGCGTCCAGGCCGAGGTCGACCCGCACTGTCGAAAACTCGACCGGCGCGCTTCTAGTCGGATCGGCGCCGGACTTGAGGTCATGAACCGTGTCTGCAAGCAGTTTCGAGTAAAGATCGAACCCCACGGCGGCTATGTGCCCGCTCTGCTCGGCGCCGAGTATGTTGCCCATGCCCCGAATCTCCAAGTCCCGCATGGCGATCTGAAATCCGGCGCCCAGTTCCGTGGCGGCAAGGATCGTGTTGAGTCTCTGCTCGGCAGTTTCCGAGAGTTGCCTTCCACGCGGCACCATCAGATAGGCATAGGCCCGGTTCGTGCCTCGGCCGATGCGCCCGCGCACCTGGTAAAGCTGCGACAGCCCGAACATGTCGGCGCGGTCGATCACCAGCGTGTTGACGTTCGGCAGATCGATACCGGACTCGATGATCGTGGTGCAGACTAGCACGTCGAAATCGCGTTCGGAGAAGTCCGACATGACCTTCTCCAGTTCGTCTTCGGGCATCTGCCCGTGTCCGATGCCTATGCGGGCCTCCGGGACCAGACGCTGAATGTGCGCGGCCACGCGGTCTATCGTCCGGACGCGATTGTGCAGGTAGAAGACCTGGCCGCCGCGGTCCAGCTCGCGGAGGACGGCCTCGCGCACAAGCTCGTCGTTCTCCTCAGACACATAGGTCTTGATCGGCAGCCGCTCCTCCGGCGGAGTCTCGATGGTGCTCATGTCCCGCACGCCGGCCAGCGCCATGTGAAGCGTGCGCGGAATCGGCGTCGCCGAGAGGGTCAGCACGTCGACCTGGGTCCGCAACTGCTTAAGTCGTTCCTTGTGGGTCACTCCGAACTTGTGTTCCTCGTCGATCACCGCCAACCCCAAATTCTTTACCGAAACATCCCGCTGCAAGATGCGGTGGGTCCCGATGCAGATATCGACCGCACCCGAGGCGAGGCCGGCGACGACCGACTTTTGATTCGAGGGACTGCGGAAGCGCGACAGCATCTCGACCCTGACCGGATACGGCGCCAGCCGTTCGGTGAAGGTGGTGAAGTGTTGCTGGGCGAGGACGGTGGTCGGCACGAGGATGGCCACCTGGCGGCCCGACTGAACGACCTTGAAAGCCGCCCTCAATGCCACCTCGGTCTTGCCGTACCCGACGTCGCCACACACCAGCCGGTCCATTGGTTGCGGCGCGAGGAGGTCTTCCTTGACCGCGTCGATGGTCGTGAGTTGGTCCGGCGTCTCTTCGTACGGGAAGCTGGCCTCGAGCGCGTCCTGCCACGGTGTGTCGGCTTCGCACTGGAACCCTGCGACCACCGATCGGGCGGCGTAAAGGGCCATCAACTCCCCTGCAAGCTGCTCCGTCGCCCGCCTCGCCCTGGCCTTTGCACGGCTCCATTCTTGCGTACCCAGCCGAGTCAGCCTGGGTTGAGCATCGCCCGAGCCGTGGTAGAACTGGATGCGGTCCAGGTGATCGGTCGGAACGTAGAGTTTGTCTCCGTCGGCATATTCGAGGACGAGGAACTCCCGGCCATCGCGTGAGTCCATCACGTGAGTCCCGGTGAACCTCGCGACACCGTGCTCCACATGCACGACGAACGACCCTGGCTTGAGTTGCTCGAGCAGCGGCCCCCTCCGCACGTGCCGCCTGCGCACACGCCGGCGTTCTTTGGTGACTCCGAATATTTCGTGGTCCGTCAGGACCGTAAAACCTTCGCCGGGCTTTCCCCCCAACGTGAATCCCTGCCGCAGGTGGCCTTGGACGATTCTCACCGCGCCCTCTGCAGGCGTTTCGTCCAGAGCCAACTCGACGCGGGCATTCAGGCCGCGTTCATTCGCTACGTCGGCCACCCGCAGGGCGTGGTTGGTCATGAACACGTACCGGCGGCCGGAGTTGCTTCCGTGGCCCGCCAATTCCAACGCCCGCTCGATACTCCGGCCGGCCAGTGGCGCAGGTTCCAGTGGCAGCCGCGTCATGTCGTCTATGAGGCCATGAGCGTCTTGTGACGGTGCGCGCCATTCTTCTCCCTGATCTTGCTGATCCGGCGAGCCTATGCCCCATGGAGATGTTTCGAGGCGTCGAGACCGGTCTCCAATGGCGTCTGCCAGATCCTCCGGGTGCCGATCCGGCGAACCCGCGCCCCACGGAGAAATGTCCAGACGGCGTGACCGGTTCGACATAGAGTCAGCCAAAAATCCCCATTCGATGTGCGGCAGCGGGAACCGGCGAGGGGCTTCGCCCCTCCGCTCTTTACGCTCGCGCAGCGCCGATAGCCGGCCATCCGTGGAGCGAGCCGCCTCCTCCACTCCGGTCGGGCGCAAGACGACCAGCAATGAATCGTCCGGCAGGTAGTCGAACAGCGAGCCGCCGGTGAAAAACCCGGAGTAGTAACTGAGCCGGTCTGTAAGTTCGCCCCGCAATGCCTGGCCCAACTCGGCCGGGATGCGTTGCTGCAACTCGGGGCCGCACCAGTCCAGATTGAGCTTACTCAGCAGGTTCTGCACGCGTTCTTCGTTGGCGACCGAGGGCAGAGTCTCGCGAGCCGGGGGGATGGTGATCGAGTCGACGGTCCCGGTTGAACGCTGGGTGTAGGGGTCGAACAGCCTGATGCTATCTACTTCGTCTCCGAAGAAATCAATGCGCGCAGGTTGAGGAGAAGTCACCGGGAAGACGTCGAGAATTCCGCCCCTACGACTCGCCGAACCAGGAACCTCGACCGTCGGTTCGATCCTGTAACCGATGTCGGTCCAACGCCGGACCAGATCGGCCGGCGAGACGGAATCGCCGGCGCAAATCGTGCTGGTCGCCTGGTCGAAGGTCGCACGGTCGATCGTTGATTGCGCCACCGCCTGGATGGACGCGACAACCACCGGCTTCTCGCCGGTCGGAGGGTCGATCAGGGCGGCCAGAGCCTGTAGCCGCTGGTGCGTGCTCAACATGTCCGGGACGTAGTGTTCGAACGGGATGTTTTCCGTTTCAGCGAACTGAAATATCGGCGCATCGCCCCGCCACACGCCCAGTTGATCGGACAGCCTGCGGGCCGCTTCAGGGTTTGGCGTCACGACTACGACGGGCGCGCCGAACTCGCGCCAGATCGCCGCTACCAGGTATGCGGTAGCAGGATCGGGCGCAACAATTGCCTCTCGTCCCATTCCCAGACGAAGGGCATCGATGAGTTCCCCGAACTGACTGTTGCGCGTCAGCAGCGGGAGAAGACCGCTCAGAGTCATTCAGTTACCGGATGCGGCAACAGAGCCAATACCATCCATAATGCCCAAACGGCCAGGGGCAAACACCCTGGCCTGGTACATTTTGTCCCGTTCGCAAGCCGCAAGGCTGCGAGGGCGGACACCCCGCCTGCGGATATAATACAGGCAGTTGGCCACACCAATGATTTCCTGGAGTCCTTCTTGACCGCGAGATCACGCGCCGTTAAAAGGGCCGCCCAAAACAAGGACCGGCGGACGCCGGGCAGAATCGTCGTCAAGTTCGGGACCAACCTGCTCACCGGCGGGCGCGACACCCTTGACGAGTGCGTGGCGGCGTCGCTGGTCGACCAGGTCGCCGATGTGCGACGGCGAGGCTGCGAGGTCCTCATCGTCACGTCGGGCGCTGTCGCACTTGGACGAGAGGCGATCGCGCAACGCGGGCAAGTCGGCCGGTTCAATCGTTGGACGTTGGCGTACCGCCAGGCGCTCGCAGCCATCGGCCAGGCCAGGCTGATGCACATGTACGAACGCTTGTTCAGCAGCCACGGCGACACCGTGGCCCAGGCGATGGTCACTCGCGGAGATCTACAAAACCGTCTCGGCTATCTAAATTTTCGCAACACCCTTGAAACGCTCATGGAGATCGGGGCCATACCCGTCATCAACGAAAACGACGTAGTGGGCGTGGACGAACTGGAGGGCGGTTCGTACGGTGACAACGACCGCTTGTCGGCCATGGTCGCCAACTCGATCGACGCCGACCTGCTCGTGCTGCTGGGTGAGATGGACGGCCTGTTTACCGCGGACCCGGACATCGACCCCGATGCGAAGTTCATTTCGGAGGTGACGGAGATCGACGACCGCGTCGTTGAGGTGGCAGGTGAATCGCGTGACGGTCGCGGCCGAGGCGGGATGGCCAGCAAGGTAGAGGCGGCGCGTTTGGCGACGGCCTCGGGTACGGAAGTGGTGATTGCATCCGGCCGAACCGAAAACGTTCTTGTCCGCCTGTATGAAGGCGAGATGCTGGGGACGCGCTTTCGGAGCAACGTTTCGCACATGGAGAGCCGAAAACGATGGGTCCTCACCGGAGTGACAGAGCATCGCGGCGGGGTTCTCGTCGACGACGGGGCCGCCAGCGCGGTCAGAAACGGCGGCACGAGTCTGCTGCCCGCGGGAGTTGCCGATGTCGAGGGTGATTTCGGTCGAGGGGAAATCATCGCCATCAAGAACGCCGGAGGCGCGGTGGTTGCCTGGGGTGTCGCAAACTACAGTTCGGACGATCTCGCAGTCATCAAGGGCCGAAAGTCGGGAGAGGTCCGCGGCCTGCTTGGCCGCGAATACGGCCCCGAAGTGGTCCACCGGGACAACATGGCCGTAGTCTGAGCCTGAACGAACCCCAACAAGACCAAATTGGCCCATCCTTGCCGAGTTGGCCATTGCGCGGCCATTTATTGCGGCGAGGTAGGATAGCAGCGATTTCATCCCCTGAGCCGGTTCGCCGCCGGAAGAACATCATGAGCCGGGTCGCAATAACTGAAAGCGTCTTGTATTGGGCGGTTAGCCGTTCTGGACGAAGCTTGGATTCTCTTGAGGGCAAATTCCCTCGAATTCAAGAGTGGGCGAACGGCGCTAGTCAGCCCACGTTGCGGCAATTGGAGTCCCTCGCAAAAGCCACATTAACTCCGCTTGGCTACCTCCTTCTTAAAGAACCCCCGGTCGACAGATTGCCGATCAGCCACTTCAGGACACAGGGAGACGAGACCCCAGGTAGGCCAAGTCCCGATCTGATCGAGACGGTTCACACAATGCAGTTGCGCCAAGCCTGGATGCGCGAGTTCATGGTGGAACAAGGAAACGGACGCCTTGAGTATGTTGGTTCTGCAACACTGGTCGATGGACCGATTGAATTAGCGGATCAGATGCGATCCACGGTTGGGTTGAACGCAGAGTGGGCGGCCGGGTATTCCACCTGGACAGACGCCCTGGGCGCACTGCGTCGGGCTATGGAAGACGAGGGCGTGCTGGTCGTCCTTAACGGAGTGGTTGGCAACAATACAAGTCGTAAGCTCGATCCCGGTGAGTTCCGCGGCTTTGTCCTGGTGGACGACTACGCGCCGCTTGTCTTCGTGAACAACGCCGACGCCAAATCAGCGCAAATGTTCACACTCGCTCACGAGTTGGCCCATTTGTTCCTCGGGAGCAGCGCCGCGTTTGATCTACGGGGAATGCAGCCTGCAGATGACCCGACTGAACAATTGTGTAATCGGGCGGCAGCCGAATTTCTCGTGCCGTCTGATCTCATGCAGACTGCCTGGCAGGAAACCCGGGGCGGAGACACACGATTTCAGGTTATGGCCCGTCGTTTCAAGGTTAGCGAGATAGTTGCGGCCCGCCGGGCATTGGACCTGAAACTGATAACGACGGACGAATTCCGGGATTTCTATCGTGGGAATCAAGCCAACCGGAACCCTGGACCGTCCGGAGGCGGCAATTTCTACGCCAACCAGAACTTTCGGGTTGGACGACCATTTGCAGCCGCGGTAGTCCAGGCCACGCGAGAGGGCAATCTGCTCTACTCCGAAGCCTACCGGCTCACCGGCCTGTACGGAAAGACCTTCGAGGAATACGCGGCCCACATCGAAACGGGCGGTTCAACGACTGGATATGAATAGTCCGGTCTACGTCTTGGACGCAAACGTCTTCATGGAGGCGGCGCGTCGCTACTACGCTTTTGATCTGGCGCCTGGCTTTTGGCAGGGTCTGCAGCAATACGCCGCCGTCGGCCGGATCAAGAGCATCGATCGGGTCAAGCAGGAGTTGGACAGAGGAAACGATGACCTGGCTGATTGGGCAAGCGCCGAATTCAAAGATGCCTTTGCTACCACGAATCGGCAGGATGTGATCGATGTTTATGCACATGTGATGGAATGGGTGGCCGGAAGAAGCCAGTACACTGACGCTGCCAAGGACAAGTTCGCTTCGGGAGCGGACGGCTGGCTGGTAGCCTTCGCCAAGGCCTGTAGCTGCGTGATTGTTACCCATGAATTGCCAGCGCCATATGCAGAAACAATGTCAAGATTCCTGAGGTTTGCGACGAGTTTGGTGTCGAATACGTGGACACGTTCGCAATGCTTCGGGCGCTGCAGATAGTTCTCAGCTAGGAACGGCGGGAACGCCGACGGGTATGAATGAACATCGCCCTGGTTTCGAAATGGTTGGGGCCAAACGGAAAATCCGCCCGGCCGAATTCGCGGTGTGTATTAGATTGGGCGGGCAACAACCCCGCGCAATTGCGTATATTCGTTATATGACACATCCGCTACCGGCGAGAGATAGCGAAGACTCCTGTTGACTACATCCGCCACACTCAAGGAACAGGCGCTGAGGGCGCGGGCAGCGGCCCGCGAACTGGCGATTTCCTCCACCGAAGAGCGCAACGCTGCGCTGTTGTCTATCGCCGCGGCATTGGGTGAGCGGTGTGGGCAGGTCTTGGATGCCAATGCGGTCGACCTCGACGAGGCGGAGCGGGCAGGACTCGGCGAACACATTACCGAGCGGATGACGCTAAACGGGGAGCGGGTTGCGGACATGGCAGAAGCTGTGGGAGTCATCGCCCGACTGCCGGATCCCATCGGGGAGGTACTCGACGAGACAACCCGGCCGAACGGCCTGCGAGTCCAGCGAATTAGCGTCCCTCTAGGCGTAATCGGCACGATCTACGAGAGCCGCCCCAACGTCACGGTGGACATCGCTTCACTGTGCCTCAAGTCCGGCAACGCGGTCGTTCTGCGAGGCGGCAAAGAGGCGTTCAACACCAACAAGGCGTTGGCGAACATCATCACCGATTCCCTCGATTCGAGCGACTTGCCGGCCGACGCCGTGCAGTTCGTGGCCTCCACCGACCGCGCGCTCGTGCGGGACATGCTCGCCATGAAGGACGAGATAGATCTCATGGTGCCGAGAGGGAGCGCAGAGTTGGTCCACTTCGTGGCGGAGAATGCGGCCATGCCCGCGGTGACGGGCGGCATCGGCGTTTGCCACACATTCGTCGATTCGGCGGCCGACCTGGAAAAGGCCCGCGAAATAGTGGTCAACGCCAAGGTGCAGCGGCCGACAGTCTGCAACGCCCTCGACACTGTATTGGTCGACTCGGCGATAGCGGGCAACTTCCTGCCCGACCTGGCCAGGGAGTTCGCCGGGCACGGCGTCGAGATGAGGTGCGACCGGAGAGCCCTGTCGATATTGCACACCGTTAACCACGGCGCTGACTTAAAGGCGGCAACCGAAGAGGACTTCGGGACAGAATTCCTGGACCTGATCGCTTCGGTGAAGATCGTGGACGGCCTGGACGAGGCCCTGTCACACATCGGGACGTACGGCTCCGGGCACTCCGAGGCTATCGTCACGGAAGACGTTGCGACGGCCGAGGCGTTCATCTCGATGGTGGACGCAGCAGCAGTCTTCACAAACACCTCCACCCGCTTTAACGACGGAGGCGAATTTGGCCTGGGCGCCGAGGTCGCGATCAGCACGAACAAGCTGCACGCCAGGGGACCCATGGGTCTGCGGGAACTGACAAGCTACAAATGGGTCGTAAGGGGCGACGGTCAGGTCAGGACGTAGATCCTGCTCGAGGCCGTAACTCCACAGATACACGCGCCTTTTGCCCGTGGACCGAATGGACAGACATGGCGAACTTCTATTTTGAACGGGAATGCCGGACCCCGTATTCTGAGTGTTACACCATCCTCGAAGAGGGCGGGCCGGTTGGACGGCTGGACCTGCACTTCACCAACACGATGGTCCACGGCACGCTTACAGTCGCCGAAAGCCTGACGCAGGAGGGTATTCAGGAGATCGTGTCGATAGTGGATGAGAACATCATCGACGCGGTTGGCCTGCAGCGGGACGACTTCGTGCTGCACGTGCACCAGGGCCGCGATCTCGGCGTGTACACCAACGAGGTCGGGCCGCCGCCCCCCGGCAACGGGCACCCGCCTGCGGGCGCATGATGCTGCGCCGGGTAGCCGCGCGGATCAGTATTGCTGGAAGAGCCGGCCCCACGGGGTGTTCATCGCTTCGCGCACTCTCTTGCGGCCGATGAATCGCAGCCAAAAGTCATTGTGGTAGACGTTCGACGCCCAAAAGGACCACGGTACCAGCGGCGACCTTAGCAGCAGGTTCTCGAGCGGCTTGAGCGGCCCGTGATAAATCAGACGCTGCCCGCGACTGGCAAACGTGCTTTCGTTCGCCGAAAACTGCCAGTCGACTCCCGCCACGTCGTCACCCAGCACTTCGATCTCGGAGGGATTTCCGACGCCTAGCCCAAGCTCGTGGGCGATACGGATCATCGGGATGCTCATCGGGTCGAACCCCATCATCGACGCTGCCACGGAGTCGATCGCCACCTGATCGGCGCTCGCCAGGATGACGTTCTTGGTATGAATGCGCATCGCCCGCGGACCGGGGCCGTCGCCTGCGAACGTACCGTCCATGACTGCGAACAGGCCGGAGTGGATCTCGCGTTGAATCTGCAGCAGGTCCACGAGTGTTTCGTGGATCACCGAATGCGTCCAGTGCCTGTAGCGGTGCAACAAACCGCCGAATGCGTTCTTGAGCGCGCCCGTCATCGTTGTGAACACATGCGTCTTTACGGTTGGAAGTTGAACGATGTTGGTCTCTGGCAGGACGTCGGGCACGTAGAGCCCGTCCTTGTATATATCGTCGAGGACCAGCATTTTGGCCGACGGTTGGTACCTCACCCACTTGACCGGCGGCGCGTCCAGCACCACGTGCGGCACTCCGAGCCGATCCTCCACAGCGGCGTGCCGGTTATTCACACGCCCCTCGACAGGGTCAACAACTACCGTGCCGTTGTGCGCAGCCAGCAGGTCTTCGTAGCCGCCGCGGCGTAACTCGTTCACCACCCCTTCGATCTGCCAGGGCGCGGAGGAGCAGGCGGGGTAGTAGTGCTGCCACGAGATGTTGACCTTGAGCAGCGTCTCGACGCCGGGCACGAGAGCCGACCGGTAATCGGCCATATTCATCAGCTGGCCGTAGTCATCGAGCACCGACTCGGGCGTCGTGTAGAGGACCGCCACCTTTCCGAGTGTCGGCTCGGCTCGCCGGATGTCCGGTCTGGTGAGAATGCCTGGCGTTTCCACGCCGGAGATGGTCATTGCGAATTCCCGAACACGGGGACGGGCCGGTCATCGGCCCTTTGTTAGAGTCTGTTGCATTATTGAGTATACCGGCGGGCCTCAGCAGGCAACACAGTGCGATCGGGATAACTTGGGCCGTTGATCATCGACTTTCATACACACATCATGCCGCCGGAATTCAGCTCCGAGCGCAGGCGTTACCGAAGCCTGGATGCCACGTTGCGGGAGTTGTTCGCCGACGATCAGGGCGGCATGGCGACCGGTAGCCAACTCGTCAACCAGATGGACAAAGCCGGAATCGACGTGTCGGTAGCGGTCGGCTACGGGTGGACCGACTCCGGCGTGGCGCGGTCGTCGAACGACTACATTCTCGACGCTGCCCGCCGACACCCGGAGCGGATAGTGCCGTTCTGCAGCGTCAACCCGCTGTGGGGGCAACTAGCCGCTGCAGAAGTCCGACGGTGCGTGGAGGCTGGCGCGCGGGGAATCGGAGAGCTGCATCCGGACACGCAAGGGATCATTTCCGCCGATCTGGCAACCCTGGCGCCGGTGCTCGACGCGGCGCGGGGACTTGGAGTACCGACGTTAATCCATGCTTCGGAGCCTGTGGGCCATGCGTACCAGGGCAAGGGGACCGTCACCCCCGAGATGCTGGAGGTCCTGGTTCGCGCCTACCCCGACAACACGTTCGTGTTCGCCCACTTTGGCGGCGGTATGCCGTTCTACGCGCTCATGCCGGAGGTGGCGGCATCGTTGGCTAATGTGTACTTCGACTCGGCGGCTTTCACTCACCTGTACCGGCCCGAGGTGTTTCAGACGGCCGTCACGGCGTGCGGCGTAGAGAGAATCCTCTTCGCATCGGACTATCCGCTTGTCAGCCAGACGCGGGCGCTCAGGAGGATGCGCAAGGGCGGCCTGTCGAAGAGCGACGAGGCCGCCGTGCTCGGCTGGAACGCCGCCCGGTTACTCAAGCTGAACAGGAACGCCGAAGATTAGTCACCAGATCGTTGCAACATGTGATGTCGTTGGTTACACTTGGGCCACTGTGAAAGAGATTTCCGCCAAAATAACTTGCGTGTATGTGTTGCTGTAAGCCCGCAGGGGGTAGCGTAGTCGCGACTTGAATTGAGCCGTAAGGCCATATTGAACCGCTGAAACCCCCTGCGAACACGATGCAGGGGTTTTTTAATGCCCTGAAAATTTCCGAAAGCAACACGACGACAAGATGATGATTAACCTGCTAAAGACAGTTCTCCATAGCGCAAGGCGGCTTGTCGAAGCCACGCAGGGATTGGGCGCGGAGCCCGAGCTCCGGTCCGCTTATCCTCCCAGCAACGCCTCGCGCTCCTGACCGCCCTAACCTCGACATCCCCTCGGGGTTGACCGGCCGACGCGTGATCGTCCCGCGGTCGCGGCTCCCTTGTACGGACCCGCTCGCGCGATTGCCTGAAATACGGGCGCGTACCCTTCTTAATTCGACTGCCCGGAAGCCGTAGGCTGGTATCGTCGTTCGTGGTCAAAGAGGGATGACCGGCGACGGGATCACTTGGCGTTATGGATACTCACGAACTGGCAGCCTACCGGGAGGCGGGGCGTATAGCCTCCGATTCTCGAAACTGGGCGGCTGGCCACGTGCGACCGGGGCTGCTGCTCAGGGAACTCCAGGAAGGGATCGAGGCCCGCATTCGAGACGCTGGGGCGTTGCCGTCTTTTCCTGCGCAGACCAGCCGGAACGAGATCGCCGCACACTACTGCGCCTCCCCATCCGACAGGACTCAGTTCAAGTCCGGGGACCTCGTAAAGATCGACCTCGGAGCGCATATCGACGGCTATCCAGTGGACACCGGTGTCAGCGTCGATCTCTCACCGGCCGGCCGGTGGGCCGACATTATCGGAGTCGCAGGCGCGGCCTTGGACGCCGCTATCGCCGCCGTCAACGACGGGGAGGCGGTCGGTGCGGTCGGCACAGCCATCGGCGACCTCATCGACGGACGGGGTTACAAGCCCATTTACAACCTCGCAGGCCACGGCCTCGGCCGCTGGCAGCTTCACTCCGGCTTTCAGATACCCAACAGCGCCCAACGCGGTGGCCCGCGCCTCCGGCAAGGGATGATTTTCGCAATCGAACCGTTCGTAACGACGGGCGAAGGATACGTAGTGGATGGGGGCAAGGCGGAAGTATTCATGAAGTCCGGCGAACCGACGCAGTCGAACAAGATCACTCGCAGCGCGCTTGAGGCCATCGACCGCTGGAACGGCCTGCCGGTGGCCAGGCGGTACTTCAGGTCCGAGCCCCGCAAGCCGTTCGAGAGAACATTGCGCGAACTCATCCGCCAGGGAGTCGTACGGGACTACCCGCCGCTAGTCGAGGTGTCCGGCGCCCCGGTGGCATGGAAAGAACACACCATCTACCTCGGCCCCGACGGCCCCGAAGTAATTACGGCGTGATTTTGAAGACTTCAGGATATGCAAAGGTCCTTTGCAGCCTGCGGGATGCCTTTGCGGGCATGGAGGCGAATTAAGGCATGAACGCAAATATTTGCAATTGGTGCTGCCTAGTCGGTGATGGCAATAAGGCGCGGGCCGCTCACCACAGGGTCTTTTTCAGATTTACACCAACACCTATCATCAGCGGCCACCGTCCCAATGGTTACCTAGACCATCGTCGTCATACGCGCTCGAAACACCATGGCGGGGAACAGGGAATTACTCTATCCGAAGGAATTAAGGTCGATGACACTTCTTCGATCATCGCCCGGGCACTTGGGATCATCGTCGGCAACGGCCCTGGCAGGCTACCTAAAATTTTGCCCCTGGGGGCGATCACAAAAAGGGGGTGGGGGCAAGGGGTGTGGTACAGTGACCGCGGGAAAGCATCTCAGCAACTGATCCCATACTTGCAGGAAACCTTGACGATCTCGCTGTCGTATTACCTCGGTACCTCTGGATTTAGGAAATCCCATTTGGGCCGATGAGACGGGAATATTCGAACCCTCCAATTCGCGAAGCTGTCTGTGAGTTTCTCTGCCAGGAGGATGGGCGCTGGGACTGGGCGGCTCCAGGGCTGATCTATTCTGCTCTGAGGGACGAATTTCCCAGGCGATTACCTGATGAAGTAGCGTCCGCTCCCACCACGCCTGCCGTCGAGTCCCCCAATTTGCTCCAGCCAGGGCTTCAGCAATTGGAGTTGCGGCTTGTTTCTCAGGAACCCTTGAAGTTTTGGCGAGACGATGATGCCACAGGATACATTGCTGTGGCGCCGTACCGCTTGGGCATACATCATTTTAAGCCCTACCCAAACTGGGAACGATTCAGTGACATCATAAGTAAAGCGTTTGAAGCGTACCAAAATGTCCTAAAGCCGACTAAAATACAAAGAATCGGATTGAGATATATCAACCATATCGATTTAGACGAGGTGACTGTTCAATTAGAAGAGTACTTTGACTTTTATCCATTTCTTGGCCGCAACATCCCCCAACAATTATCACGATTTCATTGCTTGGTTCAAATGGATTTCGAAAATGGCCTTGATTCGCTTAAATTGCAGATTGCAACCACCCCAAGAAGTGACATGCAAGGTCACCAAATTATTTTGGACTTAGACTACTTCCTCGCTCGGCCGCAGAACTTCGCATTGTCCGGAACCGATGAATGGCTTGAGAAAGCGCACGGTAATTTAGAAAGTGTCTTTGAAGGCTGCCTCAAAGATTCTGCGCGGGCACTGTTCGGATAGTAAGGTACACATGGCAACAGTAACGGCGAATTACCGGGATCTTATTGAAGACGGATCTCCAGGAGTTCCTTTAGTTTATGTAGGTGCGACTGGAGGTGGCATTCTTGTCGGTGAGGAAGGCTTCGAGGCCTTCTGTCGAAACCTATTCCCGACAGGTGCTGCAAGGCGCAGCCTGCAGCAAGCCTTAGGGGATACCCCCTTGAATTTTGAAATGGCGACAAAATCCCCAGGCGACGTCAACAGGCTAGGCATTACTCTCTTCGTAAGCCTCAAAGACGTTACACAAGTGCAAACCGAGCCGTTTGAATACAGCCAATCGGGCTCCAAAATTAAGATACTAAAAGGTGCGGACGTAGAAGACACGATCGGGCTTTCCCCATTAATCCAGAGGCAGGTTGAACTGGTTTTGGCTGGGATCGGTGCCAAATTGCAGGCTCGACTGTCTCAATATTGGAATGACTGTCCGGGTCAAGCAAGAGTAACGGCATCAACGAAAGATGCTGTGAGTGAATTGGCCGCTTGGCTTTATGGTCACGCGGAAGCTGTTTCTGCTACCGTTTCCGACGACGGCACTCTATCTATCGCCTCGGTTTTCCCGAATGACGTACGACTTTACGTCGAGATCGATAGAGATGGGAGCACAGAAGCTGCGGTAACCCGGCAGCGTCGTTATGCACTTGACATCGCCGGAAACACCATAGCCGACTTTTCCCCGGAGGTAATTCTTGCCGCCGTCGAAAATGTCTGACGATGACTGGATTTGCCGATTCATTACCCGGGATAAATGGAATGAAGAACTAAATCAACCAATTCCACGCGCGTTCCGAGCTAGCGAACGCCAATTGTCCGTATTTCACAAAAAGAGGGTGGAGGAAAGTGGATCACGAATGAAGGACTTGTGTGTTGACGGGCTGAATGGAGCCGGGGAAGCCTATCTCCAAGTGAAGACTTGTATAGAGTTGGGTGAAGACATTTCGGACGAGTTCAAACCGAAAGTCTTTTGGCGTCCTGACAAAATTACCAAAGCTTGGGAGCAATGGAGAGATGCTCATGCTCAGATCGAATCTGAGGGCGGCAACACTGGATTCCCGGCGTCGTACCGCGCACTTCTCGCTGAGAGAGCCACCTGTCTAAGGTCGCCTGACGGAATCTAATTTTGGCCCCGGTAAATTTGTTTCCAACAAAAAAGGCGGTCTACCGAATCAGCCCCCGATGACCTCATCGGCGGGGGTTGGCAGGCTTCTTGCCGGGTAGTGGCGGTAAGCGAACTCATTGAGCGCGTCCATGTTGATGTCCACGCCGAGGCCGGGCGTGTCGGGCAAGGGGATGAACCCGTTCTCGGGCAGTAACTGG
The DNA here is from genome assembly GCA_965262065.1 of Dehalococcoidia bacterium. GTDB lineage: Bacteria > Chloroflexota > Dehalococcoidia > Lucifugimonadales > Lucifugimonadaceae. Next base: position 1,414,194 of record OZ253497.1, read on the forward strand.
TTCGATATCTGTGTGCCGACCTCGGCGAACCGAACAAAGTATTCGGTGATCAGGAAGTTGGGCATCACGGCGGATGCGTGCACCGTAGATGCCAGCGCCATGACCGTCGAATTGTAGTTGTGCGGCGACACGGCCACGTAGTGCGGCTCGGCCATCGCGGCGATCTCCTTCAACTCCAGAATCCCGCCCGTGTTCGCCACGTCGGGGTTGATGATGTCCGCAGCCCGCTTCTCGAATACCTGTGCAAACCCGGCCTTGCCGTATATCGCCTCGCCCGTGACGACAGGTATCGATATCTGCTGTCGAATCTCGGCCAGCGCGTCGAGGTTCTCTGACGGGCACGGCTCCTCGAACCAGAACGGCCGTGCCTCGGCGATCTGCTCGGCCAGCTGAACGGCGTACATTGGGGCGAGCCGCCGGTGAATCTCAATGAGCATGTCCACGTCCGGTCCCACGACCTCTCGCACCCTGCGGACCTTCTTCGCCGCCTCGTCGATCAGCTTCGAATCCACGTATGACCGCCACGGCCCCGCAATAGCGTCGAACTTGAGCGCCGTGAAGCCGTTTTCGACTACCTGTTCGGCCATCCTGGCGAAATCGTCCTCCGTCTCGGCGCCCCAGTACCAGCCGTTCGCATATACACGCACCCGGTCCCTGCACGCCCCACCGAGCAACCTGTAGACCGGCTCGCCGACGGCCTTGCCGACGATGTCCCACAACGCCTGCTCGACGCCGCTGATGGCGCTGAATAACTCCATCGACCCGCGCCGCTGCCCGTAGTCGTCGTACGCTATCTGCGTGAAGTGCTTAATGTTGAACGGGTCGCGGCCGACCAGGAACCGCTCGATCTCCTCGATGTGGATCGCCGTGGTGCGGTCCCGGTCCGCCTGTGTGTAGGCTTCCCCCCAGCCGTGGATGCCTGAGTCGGTCTCCACTTTTACGAATAGCCAGTTCTTTCGCCACCCCGGGTGGACGAGGTACGGCTTGACGGACGTTACCTTCATGGGTGTTTCTTTCTGCGAGAATGAGTTTAGTATCGGTCGACGTTATCGTCGGCCGCAGTTTAATCCCATTTCACGGGGCCGTACCCATCACATCCGAACAGTCTGACGTCCAGTCAGTCGAAAATCTCTCACGCCTGGCCGGCAATGCCTACGAGGGCGAGACCTGGCGAACATTCGTAGCCCTGGAACTGCCGTACCGGGTCCGGCGCAATTTGGTTTCTCTCAGCGATGAGGTTCCATCCCGTTGGCGACGGCACGTTCGGTGGGTGGGCACGTCGGAAATCCACCTGACGTTAAAGTTCCTCGGCGAGGTCGATCCGTCCCATCTTGTGGAGGTGGCCCTTTTGATGAGGGACGCGGCCAAAGAGTCGTCTCAGTTCGATCTGAATCTCGACAAAACAGGCGCGTTCCCGTCACCGCGTCGACCCAACACGTTGTGGGCAGGATTCGGCGGCGAGGTCCAACGGCTGATGCGCCTGCAGGCCCGGATCGAGGGCTCGATGATCTACGCCGGGGTCGACGTGGACCCATGGCGTTTCCACCCGCACGTTACGATTGGCCGCCTGCGCCGCGGGCCGTCGGCGTACATGGCAAGCGAGATCGGTTATTCGTGGCTCGACGCCTGGATACCTGAGCGCGGCTTCGACGTGCACGTCAGCCGCATCACGCTGTTCCGCAGCCAACTGGGATCCGGCGGCGCCAGGTACGAGGCGCTGTTCACTGCGCCAATGGCGTGACAAGCGGGTGTCTCTCTTGGGCGCCCTGAGGAGTTGTGGGCGGTAACACGCATACGATACAAACCGCGGTTATCGTGTTCCTCGCCGATGCCCTTGGCCGTCAGGTGGTATCTCTGGCTCGAAGGCAGGTGGGCGGCGCCGTGGCTCACCCTCCCGACTATGCCCTCGGCCAGCAGGGCGGTCAGGGCGCGGTGGACGGTCGCATGAGGCTCGCCCAGAATGAGCGCCAGCTCTGCCGTGTCGATGAACGGCATCCGGCTGAGGGAATCGAGCAACTGTCGGTCGGAGAATGCCATGCGTCCAGCGTAGCAAAAGAGGGGCGCGCTGTGCATCCGTCACATGGCAGCGCCGGTGTGTGGGAAGGCAGTGGACGCCGTTCTCCTGGGCCGAGTTCCCCGGCCTCCGCCGGGGCAGGCTCTGGAGACGGATCCGGTCGGCGCGGGGCGCTAGGCCAGAAGACACAGTGGGAGGACACCACGATGCGATGCGATATCCTCCCACTGCTCGTCTATGCATGGGCATTTTTTGTTGCCCATTTTCCGGTGAGGTATTGATTCCTCTTCTTCGTTCGCCCTCTTCTGCGTCAGATGGTCCATCTGGGGAAGCGGCAGGCATTGAAGCCAATAAGAGGAGACTCACTCTGGACCTAGCCTCCACCCTTCAACGTTGGCTGAAGGTCTGGCGGTCAAGGGCGTCAGCATGCGCCGGAGCGGTCAAACCGCCGTCAACCGGGAGGCCGACGGAAGGAGAGGCTGATACCCGTTTCTCGGCAGCGCCATGCGCCATAGCCAACACGCGCTGGGGGCGCCTTCCGGGCGATATGCTGTCCGTCCCCGGCTGAGGGCGCGTGGCTTCAGCAGAAGGGCAGGCCGCCAAGGTCAGAGAAGTCAAAGTTCAACTGGTCTTCCCAGCTGCTTGGCACGCACCCGCTCAAGTCGTTGTCGTGGAGGAGCAGCGATTCCAGGTTGGAGAGGCTGCCCATCTCCGCCGGTATCTCCCCGCTCAAGTCGTTGTCGTGGAGGAGCAGCGATTCCAGGTTGGAGAGGCTGCCCAGCTCCGCCGGTATCTCCCCGCTCAAGTTGTTGCTGTGGAGGGACAGCCCTACCAGGTTGGAGAGGCTGCCCAACTCCGCCGGTATCTCCCCGCTCAAGCCGTTGCCGGCGAGTTCCAGTATTTCCAGGTTGGAGAGGCTGCCCAGCTCCGCCGGTATCTCCCCGCTCAACTCGTTGCCGTAGAGGTTCAGCCCTACCAGGTTGGAGAGGCTGCCCAACTCCGCCGGTATCTCCCCGCTCAAACCGATGCCGTCGAGTTCCAGCGTTTCCAGGTTGGAGAGGCTGCCCAACTCCGCCGGTATCTCCCCGCTCAACTCGTTGCCGTAGAGGCTCAGCCAACTCAGGTTGGAGAGGCTGCCCAACTCCGCCGGTATCTCCCCGCTCAACTCGTTGTCGTGGAGGTACAGCCAACTCAGGTTGGAGAGGCTGCCCAACTCCGCCGGTATCTCCCCGCTCAAGCCGTTGTTGTGGAGCCGCAGGTCTGTCAGGTTGGAGAGGCTGCCCAACTCCGCCGGTATCTCCCCGCTCAAGCGGTTGTTGGAGAGGCCCAGGTGTGTCAGGTTGGAGAGGCTGCCCAACTCCGCCGGTATCTCCCCGCTCAAGTTTCTGCCTTGGAGGTTCAGCTCTGTAACGCGCCCGTCGTCGTTGGTGGTGACGCCGTACCATTCGCCGAGGGGAGCGTCGCTCAGCCAGGTGTCGCTTTCATACCAGTGCTCACCGCCCGTTGCGTTGTAGAGGGCAGCCAGCGCCTCCCGGTCCGTTTTGGCGGAGGTCGGCCCAGTGGCGGGAGGCGCGGTGGGAACAGGCGTTGCCGTTGGCGGGGCTACTGTAGGTGTAGCGGTGGGAGCGGCGGTGGGAACAGGCGTTGCCGTTGGCGGGGCTACTGTAGGTGTAGCGGTGGGAGCGGCGGTGGGAACAGGCGTTGCCGTTGGCGGGGCTACTGTAGGTGTGTAGCGGCGGTGGGAACAGGCGTTGCCGTTGGCGGTGGGAGCGGCGGTGGGAACAGGCGTTGCCGTTGGCGGGGCTACCGTAGGTGTCGCGGTGGGAGCGGCGGTGGGAACAGGCGTTGCCGTTGGCGGGGGAGCGGCGGTGGGAACAGGCGTTGCCGTTGGCGGGGCTACCGTAGGTGTCGCGGTGGGAGCGGTGGTGGGAACAGGCGTTGCCGTTGGCGGGGCTACCGTAGGTGTCGCGGTGGGAACAGGCGTCTCCGTTGGGGGGGACGCGGTCCGGTCGGGGCCTGTCACGCCGGACAGCTCATCAGAGTCGCAGGCCGCGAGCACTGCCGTAAGGACCAGCGCAAGGACAACGCTCAACAGGGTCACGTATCTTGTCGTTCGTGTACTGGTAATTTTCTTTCTCTCCCGGTCTTGACCAGCACCATGTATCCACAAATTCGTACGTATAGTATAGCGGAATTGCTATGGGTGTCAATGCTGAGACACCCGTTTCGCCACTCCCAAGTATGTGTTGGTATGTCGGCTTCCGCGGGGATGAGCGGGCACCCCATGCGCAATAGCCAACACAACCCGGGAATACCAAAAGCGGTGTTCCTAATGTGTGTTGGGTATTGCGCACGACACCGCCCATCCTTAGCCTGTCTATTTCAAACCAGCAGAGTGTCGGGAAGTCGGTCTGAACCAACCTGGGATAGGTGTGGCGGTCGGAGCGGAGGTGGCGGTAGCGTGGGCGCTGGCGTAGCTGCGAGGGTGGGCGGCCGGAGCGGTAGCCGGGGCCGTTGGAAGCGTGGTGGCAGGCTAGGAAGGCACATTACTGCAGGCTTCGTCGCGGCTCGCCTTCAGGTCTTCGATCGGAGCGACGGAACTCACATAGATGAACTGCGCCTTGGCCTCGTCCATATCGTTGGCGGTGGGGAACGTCATGAGCATGCTTGCCTCGAAGACTTCAGTGTTCCCCTGGGCCCAGCAGTCCCAGGTCTGAGCGATGATGTCCTCCTTGCTCTCGCCGCCTCCGCAGGCGGCCAAGAACAGGATGGACGCCAAGATACACATAAGTGGAATGGCGATAAACAGAAAGGGTTGGGAGTTGATTCTCAATGTTCGTTCCTAATAGTAGTTGGCCTCCCGCCGGAAGGTCCTGCCACAGGCTTCGGCCTGCGCCCATCTATGTCACGGAAGAATGTGGAGGGAGCCGGAAGCGGCTATGGCGCTAGGCCAGAAGACACAGTGGGAGGACACCACGATGCGATGCGGTATCCTCCCACTGCTCGTCTAAGCATGGGCATTTTTTGTTGCCCATTTTCCGGTGGGCATGGATTCCGCTTCTTCGCCCTCTTCCGAGTCAGATTGTCCATCTGGGGAAGCGGCGGGCATGGAAGCCAATAAAAGGAGACTCACTCTGGACCTGGCCTCCACCTTTCAACGTTGGCTGAAGGTCTGGCGGTCAAGGGCGTCAGCATGCGCCGGAGCGGTCAATCCGCCGTCGACCGGGAGGCCGACGAAGGGAGAGGCTGATACCCCGTTGCTCGGCAGCGCCATGCGCCATAGCCAACACGCGCTGGGAGCGCCTTCCGGACGATGTGGACGATATGCCGTCCGTCCTCGGCTGAGGGCGCGTGGCTTCAGCAGAAGGGCAGGCCGATAATTTTGCGAGACTGGTCTTCCAGGCTACTTGGCACGCACCCGCTCAACTCGTTGCCGTCGAGGCCCAGCGTTTCCAGGTTGGAGAGACTGCCCAACCACGCCGGTATCTCCCCGCTCAACTGGTTCTATTCGAGGAACAGCACTGTCAGGCTGGCGAAGTTGCCCAACTCCGCTTTTTCCGGGCCCCAGACGCAGCCCACCAAGACCTCTATGTGTTCGTCATCGGCCATGACTTCGTAGAGCATCTTGCGCTCGCCGTTGTGGTTCTTCTTGCCCAAGCCCGGCTGCAACGCCTGCCACTGTGCGTCAATCTGGCGCATCTTCTCTCGTGACGCCATGGTTGTTCCTCCCGGCTGAATTTCACCCGGTGCGCCATCGGCCGGTCTCTGCCCCGGTTAGGCGCCGGCCGGGTTGGCCGCGGCGTGGATCTGACGGAGCACGCATTCGAACAGCGGTCTGGCCCGGCTCCTTATATCCTTCTTGCCGTTGTGGTCGAGGTAGTAAGCGTAGTCCTCGTCCGTGCTGCCGGAGAACTTCAAGCCCGAGCAGATCAGCCCCTCGTTATAGTCCACTTCCAGGCCCTGGTAGGGAACCTCGACCACGTCTCTTGAGACCATGCCGGAATTCAGCATGAGAACCCGCCGGTCGGTGGCCACGACGACTCCGTTGTGGACGCCGAGTTCAAGGCCCCGGGCCCCCATACCCATCCCTCCTACCCCGGTGGTGGCGTTTAAAACGGCGCCGATCGCCATCCGGCCCGCCACGTCTCTCATGGTGGTGAACTCTGTGGCGTCACCCCATCGGCCGCCCATCCAGTACTCGATATTCTCGCCTTCTTCAAGGACCTCTTTGAGGATGCGGAGTTCACCTGGGTAGGTGGTGAGATTCTCTCCGGTGAAAAGGTTGAGCAGCCCTGCTATCAGGCGCTCCGGCACGCTGGGGTCATTCCGCCCCCACATGGTGGAGCCTTCCCGCCATTGGGCATCGACCCGCTCCTCCTTGCGCATACCGGCATAGCGGTTCGCCGGAGGCGGGGTTGTGCTCGCCCCAGCCGACGCTGTAGACCAAGCGGGCGAGGCCGGTGGGGGCGGAGAGGCCTGGAGTTCCCCCACCCGGTCGACGAAATTCCGGGCGTTGTCATCCTGAACGTCTCGCATCTTGAAGGCGCCAGGGTTGCCGGCGCCATTCCATTCGCTGTAGCTCCGTCCGGTGAGGGTCACTTCGCCTTCGCCATCTACGTCGACCGATTTCAGGGCATGTAGCGGCATTTCTGTTTTGAGCTTGTTCATGCCGCGCTTTTTCAGCAAAACCACCCGGCTTCCGGTTACAACGGCTATGCCGTCGTACTGCTTCATCCTGTCCCACCGGTTGGCGTTGGGACGGAAAGCGTTTTCCGGGCCCCAGACGCAGCCCACCAACGACTCGATGCTCTCGTCATCGTTCAGCGCATCGTAGAGCATCTGGAGTTCGCCGTCGTGCTCCTTGGGGCCCCAGCCAGCCTGGAGTTCCTTGCAACGGGCGTCGATCATGCTCCGTTTGTTCTGCATAGCCATCGCGTTACCTCCTATCGGTATGGGGTGTCTTCTACCAACCGCCGGCCACCGAACACCGGTTGCCGGCCACTACTTGGGGGCCATCCAGGACATCATGGCGGGCAGTTCCATGCCGACGGTCTCCACGATGCGGTCGCGGCGGCTGTGAGTGCCGTACCCGGCGGCGTCGCTGACCAAGCAGTGAATATGGTGACCGCCTCCCCGAGACAACAGGTCTACAATCATCTTCAGCTCGCGCAAGCGCCCGAAGCAGGTGATTTCCCGCTGGAGAGGCGGGTCAGCTAGTTTGAGCCACAGGCTTCGTCGCGGCCTGCCTTCAATTCCTCCATCGGGGCGGCCGAACTAACGTAGATGTACATCTCCTTTGCCTCTTCAAGGTTGCTCGCTGGGCGAAGCATCATGAGCATGCTTTGTTCGAAAACTTCAGGGTCCTCGGCGTTCTCGGCCATGCAGTCCCACAATTGTTCGGCGATGTCTTCCTTTCCGCCCCCACCTCCGCAGGCAGCCAACAGCAGCAGGGACACCAAGACACACGCAAGGAGGATCGCGGACCTAAACAAGGTGGCGTTCATAATTCCACATCCTTTCGGCTCGGCTTCTTACAAAATCTTGAGTTTCAGATTGTGGTGAAGTTGGCCAGTTAAGGTTTGCTCGGGCTCTCCCTTTCATCCCCGGGTTGCACTGCGGGATTGTTGCTTATGAAACCATAGTTAAGACTTTGAGGGAATTCCCATAGTTGTACCTCTGCGAGAGCCTTTGCGCGGTGGCCCCGAGCCCGCTATGCCCTCGGCGGACCGTACCGGTTGGAGCCGGTATCGCTTGGCTGGACTAAAAAGTACAGCACCACCAAGCCCACGACTAGCTGGATGACCGCTCCCACATAGCTCGCCAAGAAAGCCAGCACCCAAGCCCCCGAAAACAGGGCGATGAAGGTCACGAGTGTAAACAAGGAGGTCACGACGACGAAAGGCACCATCCACATTCCGGGCCGTCCGGAGTCGTGCAGCCGCCGCACGGCCGCTGAGAAGGCGAGCCCGGTTGCGGCCAGCCCGATGAGCGCCCCAACGAAGGGGGTAAACGATGAAAATATCATGGACAGGATGATGGCCGGGACGGCAATTGCTGCCCAGTACCACCAGAATTCCGACCGGCTCGCCCGGCCCTCGAAGTTGGTCAGGTTGTCGAAACCGGATTTGGCTGCTTCCCGTAGTTCCATAAAGTCTGTTCCTTTCGGCCCGACGCCGGAGGGGGTTAGGGCTCCTGAATGTTCACGGGCTCGCCAAAATCTGAGACAATCAGGGACGCTTCCGACCTGACGGTATTCAAGTCGCCGGTGTGATCTTGTCCGGAAACCTCGAACAGACCTCTGACCTTTCGCGCCAGGAGGTCCTCAACTCCTATCCAATTCTAGTATAAACTTGCCCGGATGGCAAAATGGAGCGCGGACGGCCCGGAGAGGTCGAATCGGGCCATGAATCAGTCGGGCGGGTGACGGCGTAAGCCGCGGCCGTCCGCAGCCCGGTCAAGGCGGCTCTCGCCGACGGAGCTTGCGGCGAGGATCAGGGCGGCGCTGCGCAGTCGGGCCGCGCCGCATCCGGCCGAGCCGTCCGAACCCTACTCGCTGGGAGACCTGACCATCGACTACCCCGGACACCGGGTGGTGGTGGCAGGGTGTCCGGTGCGGCTGACGCCCACCGAGTTCGAGTTGCTCTTCGAGCTCTCGGTCCACGCCGGGCGGGTGTTGACCCACGGCCAGCTGTTGCAACGGGTCTGGGGTCTGGAGAGGACCGGCGAACCCTGGCTGGTCCGCGAAGTGGTGAAGAGGCTCCGCCGCAAGCTGGGCGACGACGCCGGCAACCCCGCCTACATCCTCACTGAGCCGAGGGTGGGCTACCGGATGCCGAGGGCTAGGGGGCAGGAACCGGAGATGGCATGACCGTGGCCATCCCGCGCCCTGCTGCTGGTACAAGCTGCCTTCCCGCATTCCGGCCTGGCGGCCGGCCTCCACAAACCAGAAGTCCCCGCTGACACATCGGGGGCTTCTGCGGAACTCCATCAGCTACGGGAGTAACTGGCCGCCCGCTTCCAGGCGCGTTTCGCCGCCGGGCCGGCCCTATGGTTGCTTACAGTGCCAGATTGAAGGTAATGGTGAAAGTTCTTGATTTCGTCAAGTCTGGTGGAGCTGACGGGACCCAGAACGTGTCCTACGAAAGTGATAAGAGCCACGCGAATCAGGGTCTCTTAGCCAGGATCACATAGTCGCTTGGTACTTTAGGGTTATCTTGGCACGATCTCTCTGTCATCTCTTCGATGTGGAAGCCCGGGGACGCTATTGCGGTCACTATCTCCCCGATCGTCTAGTACCGTAAGAGACACTGGGGCATGGTACTCGGTTCGGCGCCCTTGACGAACTGGGCGTGGGGCACCGGTCCTTCGCGGAGGCCACTTTCGAAATAGTCACCTCCAGTCGAAAAGTCCCTTGCGAGCTTGCGGTACGGATGAAATTCGTCGAGGATGAGCCGACCGCCTCTCCTCAGCATTCGGTACGTCTTACGAAACATATCGGCGATGTCCCCAAAGTAGTGGAGAATACCGCCCTCCATGTAGGCGACATCGTAGGACTCCTCCCTACTGGAGTCCTCGAACGTGCCATAGTCTGCGGCGATGTAATCAATGTTCACTCCAGCCGCTCGTGCCACATCCAGGGCGTAACGCTTGTTTTCCTCCGAGATGTCGATGATCGTGACCTCAGCCCCAAGGATCGCCAGAGGTATACCCTTTCGCCCGTTCGAGCCAAGCGGATGCAGGATCCTTCGATCCTTGACGTCGCCAAGTATAGGAAGGTGCCTACGCAACCACCTCCTCGGGTCGTCCAACATATCGCGTGCCACTTGATCGGGCGTTCCGGTGGACTGTACCCAGAACCGATAGGCTTGATGTTCCCAGGCGATCTTGTTCCGAGACGCTTGGTAGGTCAACTCTCATTTACCCCACTAATCCAAATGAGATTCATGGTCACCAGAAAATTCGCGTTCGAGGTCGCGTTCAGTTGACCTGTTCGGAGCATCGACTAATAGTGAGTCCCCCAGAGTTCCTCATCCTCCTTACTGCGAACTTAGGAAGACCTTCCAGGGGCGTCAACCGGGTAGCCTACCGGCGTGGTCTCAAACCGGCTTTCGCGTGACGAAGGCGCTGCCACCAGCCACTCAGCCAGTTGCATCGAACTGGCGAATCCTGATTTTTGCGCAGCCTGCAAACTTTTTTGCAAAGTCGAGGCTAGAGTCCCGTATCCACTGTGTCCCCTTCTGACGGGGAGCTGAGTTGGGCCTCGAAGTCGAACTCTTCGTCGCGGTTCGGGGCTTCAAACCGGGCGATTGGGATGGCGGGCAGCGTGGTGATGTGGACCCCAGCGGCGACGCCCAAATCCAGCGAGAAGCGGGCGATACCGGCGTTGTCGGACGACTCGATGATGGCGACGAAGTCGTAGTTGCCGAGCACTCCATACAAGCCCAGCATATGGGTGTCGGCCGTCCTGACCTCGCTTGCGGCCCGCAGGACGCGTTCCGGGTCGGCGGCCATCCTCTCACGGCCCTCAGGCGTTAGGGTCATCAACAGTATGTACCGTGCCATCAGCCGCCTCCTGGTTACGGTTTCGACGCCGGAGAGTGCGACTCTATGTTGGAGCAGCGCCGGTGGCAAGTCCAGCATGACGAGGGGACGGTTTATTGGATTCCGGCATATTGCCGGGGATTGCCGGACAGACGGTTTGGCGGGTTAGAGTTTTCGACGGAGATAACGGGAGAGAAACTACGGTCATTCGCTCTGTTGGCGTTTGCGATATGCCCACGGGCCAAACACCGCCAGCCCGACCAGCACAACCGCGAAAATGCTCGCGACTGAGGGTCCCGTCTGGAACAAGACAAGGGCGCCAGCCGCAATGAGCAGCAGCATCCCGAATGTGGCCGAGGCAATGGCCAGCAGTTGCCTGCGGCTCGGTCGGGCAAACGCTAGTCCGCCGATCGCCACCAGGAAAGGAGCCAGCCCGAAGCCGGAAATGACAAGGGCTGTGAATACGATGATGCGATCAGCCTGGTCTGCCGGGTGCGCATATACGCGGGGGTAGATGCCGTAGGAGATGGCGAGGAGCGCTGAGATTACAGCGGCGACAGCGAAGCAGATTCTCGGACCCGTGGACGCCGACGGGGCAGCCAATGCGAAGGTTGCGAATGAGAACGCCAGTAGAAAGGCCAGGCCGGTGGACGCAATCGTCTCACCGAGCGCCAGTGAGCTGAAGAACGTGCGCGCCTTGCTGGAGAAGGAGAAATCCGTTGGTGAGTAGCGGCCGACGGCAACCCGCGTAGACGTTCCGTCCGGGGCTATTACGACCACTCCCTGAAGTCCCATAGCCACAATGAGATTGCCGCTCCGGTCATCGTAGAAGAGGTCGAGGGCTCTTGTCGCTATGACCCGGTTCTCGACGTCTCTCTTGTCGAGAGCCTGCGCCCATTGGTTTCCGCCGATCAGGAGATACTCATAGGAATAGACCATTTCTCGGCGGCCTGAGAATTCGTACACCCGGATGATTTGTGGGCCATCCACCTTGAAGTACGCCCCGGATGGCTCCCTCACCTCACGTTCATCCCGATCCTGCCACGCCTGTGTTTCCAGTGGGGCGACCATCTTGCGTGCCGTCCAGGTTAAACCACCGTCTAAGCTCTCGTAGCCTTGGAAAGTCCCGTCGGCAGCGAGCCAAGAAGGAGCGACTGCAGCGCCTAGTGTCCCGGAGGCGGTCCTCCCCACTGACCCAATGCCCCAGTCTGTGTCGAAACTACTCGCCACGCTTGCGAGGGCGGCGGCGAACGCCGCCAGAAGCGCAACGCGAATACGTACCCTCTGCGCTTCCAGGGGCTGCCTGCGCCATACCCAGATGGCTGCGGCCATCGCAACGGGGATGACGATCGAGTCCGTCGGGTCCAGGGGCGAACGAGGTCCGTCCCCGCCAACCCACCCCAGTACCTGCAGAACCACGTCGTGGACAGGTTCAAACGTGTTGAAGGCAACGTAGAGCAGCGGGAGACCAGCGTAGGCCACTATGAACGCCGCTCGCTGCACCTTGGCGCGCCCCAGTGTTGCGAATGACAGGACGTACGCCAGCACCGGCGGCGCGAACATCATCCAGGCCAGGTCGCTCAGTTTCCCGGGCACCCATGCCCCAGGCCACAGCGCCTTGAGCAGCAGGTCGTTCACCAGCAGCACGGCGAGAGCGACGAGGGTCGCAGGATGCATCAGCGCGGACGCGCATCGCTGCCGGAAGCCGGCAGATGCCGGCCGTTTGACCGGTGAGGTGTTGGGAGGGCTGAGTGCTTGCATGGGGACGCGGCCTAAGAGAATCCGCCGCATGGGGCCTGCTGCCGAGCTTTCGCTGCGGGAAGCATGAGGTTCGCCACGAGATTTGGCAACCTGGGCCTCAGCGCAAAGGTTCTCCTAACCCACCCCAACGGGCGCCCGCAAGGAGGGTGTCTAAAAAGGCGCTGTTGGACCCGATTTCAAACGTTTGTCAACGTAACGGGATCTAAAATTTTGATGCCTGCTAAGTTGTGTGCCCCGCCCCTCGGACCCAGACCCTTCGACTTCGCTCAGGGTGACAGTGGGACTCATTAGACACCGTCCAAGAGACGCCCCTATGCTTGATTGTCATATTTGTTAATCGTGCGCTGTGTAATTCGTAATCCCGCCCTCCCCAAACCGGCCTTCCGGCAGGTGACACCGGACCCCAGTGCGGCGACAATTGATCTTGCACACTACGTAATGCTCCGCCCGCGAACAACACGGGCGAGGCCTGGAAACGGACCGATATGGCCAGACAAAAATGCGTCCTCGCCTACAGCGGCGGCATGGACTCCACTATTTCAGTCGTGTGGATCCAGGAGCAGTACGACATGGACGTCGTGACCCTGACCCTGGACCTTGGCGGCGGTCCTGAGCTTGAGGGCGTCGAGGAGAGGGCTCGTTCGGCCGGCGCTGTCCAGACGATTGTGTGGGACGTGAAGGACGAGTTCGTCAACGAGTACGTGTTCCGCGGCCTCAAGGCCGGCGCAATGTACGAAGACGTCTACCCGCTGTCGACCGCACTTGGCCGCCCGCTGATGGCCAAGAAGCTGGTCGAGGCGGCGCGGGAGACCGGGGCCGCTGCGGTTGCCCATGGGTGCACCGGCAAGGGCAACGACCAGGTCCGCTTCGACGCCGGGGTCAAGACGTTGGCCGCACACGGAGAGCCGCTGCGGATCATCGCGCCGGCGAGGGAGTGGGGCATGACCCGCGATGAGGAAAAGGCGTACGCCGCCAAGGCGGGCCTCGAACTGCGGGAGGTGGGGGACGACCAGCGCGTCTATTCGATCGACCGCAATCTGTGGGGGCAGGCTATAGAGGGCGAAGACCTTGAGGACACGTGGGTTACCCCTCCTGAGGACGCCTACTCGTGGACCATGCCCGCCGACCTTGCGCCGGACCAACCTGAAGAGGTCGAAATTTCGTTCGAGGCCGGTATACCTGTCGCCTTTGATGGCGAGCCGATGGGGGGCGTGGACCTGATCGAACGACTCAACGCCATCGCGGGCAGCCACGGCGTTGGGCGTGTCGACCACCTCGAAAACCGGCTGGTCGGCATCAAGTCACGCGAGGTGTACGAAACGCCTGCCGCGGTAGTGCTCAACTCAGCGTTGCGGGCACTCGAAACGTCGACCCTCGCCAGAGAGCAACAGCGCATAAAGTCGCAACTTGCGCAGACCTACTCGGACCTCGTCTACGACGGGCGGTGGTTCACGCAGGTCCGCGAAAACCTCGACGCCTTCATGGACAGCGTACTGCGGTACACGACCGGTGACGTGCGGGTGAGGCTGCACAAGGGCAGCGCCGTGGTAACCGGCCGGCGGTCGCCCTACTCGCTATACGACTTCGGCCTCGCCACGTACTCGACCGAGGACGCATTCGACCACGGCGCGGCGACGGGGTTCATCGACATCTACTCACTGCCTGCCCGCACCCAGTACCGCTCGCAGACCATGCGCGAGGCCCGCTAAGAAGAGCTTGTTTCACTAACTCGAATCCTACGGGGACCAGTGCCTCCAGATTCCCGTTTTCACGGGAATGACGGGATTTGGCGCCGTATTAGGTGTTGATGGGAAGAATGACGTCGCAAATCGTCGCGCTGTGTACGGCCCGATTCTTGAGAGGAGACTTTTGAAACAAGCTCTAAGAAGGCCTGCGCGCAGTTTTTCAGACGGCCCTCGGAAGGGGCGTTTGGGGCTCCTTCGGATGTCAGAGGCGGCGTGCGTTGATCAGCCTGTCTGCGTCTCTCAGGCCTGATTGCCTGCGTAGCTGCCTGCAAGCAAGGCGCCCTCGGCGAACCGTTCAAGCCGAAACGGGGATATGTCCACAGTGCTCGCCTGCCCATCGAGGATCGTCTCCGCCACCACCTTGCCGACCGCCGGTCCAAGTTTGAACCCGTGGCCGCTGAACCCTTCGCAGTGCACAAAACCAGCCACGTCCGGGTCGTTACCGATGATCGGATGCCAGTCGGGCGTCACGTCGTACAGGCTGGCATAGCTCCGAACGATCTCCGACCTCGCCGTTAACGTCGGCAATCGGTGTCCTAGTCGTTCCATCATCCCCGCCTTGAACGAGTCGTCCGCGTCAGTATCGTAGTTGTCGGGGTCGGCCGTCTCGATGTCCTTCGGGTACCCGTCCCCTGCCAACATGAGGCCGTCCCCCGCCGGACGCCAGTAGATGCAGTCGACTCCGTTCGAAACGGCCATCTTCGGCATGACCGCGGCGTCATCACAGCGCAGCAGAATGTCCTGTTCGCGGGTGACGGTTATCGGGATTTCAATGCCAACCCACGACGCCACGGTCGCGCTCCACGGCCCGGTGGCGTTCACGACTACAGGAGCGTTGATGCGACCTGAGCCGGTTTCTACACCCGTCACACGGTTCCCGGCGACGGTTATGCCGGTGGCGGGTGTTCCCTCGTAAACGGATGTGCCAAGTTGCTGGGCCCTTGAAGCAAAACCCTGCGTCGTTGCGACGGGATCGGCGTACCCACTGCGGGGTTCGAACAACGCCGCGCCGAGTCCATCTGTGTTGATGCCCGGGACGAAACCGGGCAGGTCTTCCAACGGGACTTCTTCCACGTCAACGCCCAATTCCCGGTGACGGTTTGAATTGTCGTCCATCGCGCCGACCACGTCGGGCGGTCCGAGTTTCAGCCATCCGGTCTGGTGGAATACTCCGCCCCGGCCGGTCAGCGCCTCGAAATTCTCGAACATCTCCACCGAGCGCAGAGCAAGAAGCGTTGTCACGTCCTGTGAGTAGTGCTGCCTCACGATAGACCCCGAGTGGCCTGTGCCGACTGCGGCCAACGTCCGGGCCTCCAGAAGGACGACGTTCGTGCAACCCCGGACGGCCAGGTGATAGGCGGTACTCGCCCCCATCACTCCGCCGCCAATGATGACTACATCCGCAGAACCCTGCATCAGACTTCCTTTGTCCTTGGTCGCCGCCAGCCTAACTCATTCAGGCTTAAACATCCCATTGACCGCCACCATCCCCATGCGCTCACCCAAGCGAGGTCCCATGAGGGACGCCATTACATACGCGGGCAAAGTGGATTAAGGGCAGAATCGACTGTGTTCCTACGAGTCTCCCGCGGTGTTGGTCTGCTCCCTAGAACTTGTCGCGAAGTTGCGTCTTTTCAGACCAGTCCAGGTCCCGGCCGATCTTTCTTCTGGCGGAAGCTAACAATCGACTATCGTATTCCCAAGGAATCTGGGCGCCAACGAGTATTGTTGGCTTGGATTCGATGGACGCCAACACCTCGGCGACTACCTGGTCCAGGGCAGCTTCGACATCGCCGTCAAATTCGGAAGGACCGGCGGCATAGGTAGCGTCAGGGTGAGACCCGACAGCGGGTTTGAGGGTCAGCAATTCGCGAGTTTCGGCTTCGCTCCATTCGACCGTGGTATCGGATTCCTGCAACAGAGAACGGGATTGACTGCCGCGTCCCGGTCCAATGCCGATTAAGTGCGCTCGAACGCCAAAACTCTGGGCGATCAGCACACCTATCCTGATGTCTTCGTCGCCGGACAGTACCACCGCGTCCGTGATAGCGCGGTTGCGGGCCAGTTCAACTAGGTCGGTTACGATCAATGAATCGACGCCCTTTTGCTGACCGTAGCTATTGATTACGCCAAGCCGCAACTTCACGTCGTTTGAATCGGCGAGGTCCTGTTGTTCTTGGGAGGGTCCTTGACGAGGAACACCGTCGTACCAGTAGATGCGGAGCAGAATAGCGTGGTTCGCTTGCTCCTTCGCCGTCTGCCGAAGCTTATCCAGGGTGTTCTGTCGGTTCAGCATAAGAGCAGCACGTGGCTGCGGAGAACCACCGATAACTTCCGAGCCGCGGGCGTAAAGATAGCCAGCATCTACGAAAATAGCCACGCGCGACAATGTGTTCCCCCACGTGTTCCCCCACCAAAAATAAAGGGCCCCGAAGGGCCCCTACCTAGTCCACGCTCCAACTTTGCTAATAGCCTGGGAGTCGCTGGACATTCCCAAGCATAGCTGTTTGACGATCGCGGCGTCAAACTGTTGCGATCGTCTGGTGCATTCCGACGACCGGGGTTCGTGGGGCAACGCACGTACATCGCCAAACTCCCGTTAGGCTACGCGGACCGACGCCCGAACAACATCCCAGCGCCATACCGCCCACCCACAGGCGCCCACGAGAGACGCCTCTACAAAGGTGAAAAACACCGCGTTTGGCCAGTGCCGGGGGCTGTGCCGTGTCGGCGCACGTCACTCGACGCGTGCGGGATATAAACTTGCCGCTTGTTGGACAGGACCTTAATTCAGGATGGCGTAACGCAAATGGCAGGACCTTTGAAAATCGGAGTGGTCGGCGTGGGGCAGCGCGGGTTGCAGCACGTAGAGGCGCTGGCGCAATTGCAGCAGGAAGAGGTCGTCAGACTCACCGCGCTGGCCGACCCGTTCCCCGAAAACCTCGACTTCGAAAAAGTTACCCGCTTCGCACCTTCATTTTCGGATGCCGGAGTCGAACGCTACACGGAGACGGACGAACTCATCGAGAACGCAGGGGTCGACGCCATCTGGTTCGCGGTGCCGCCGAATCAGCATCGCGGCGAGGTAGTACGCGCGGTCCAGCGCGGCATCGCCGCGTTCGTCGAGAAGCCGCAGTCTCTGTTTTACGACGAGGTGGCTGAAATGGCAGACGCCATCGATGCTGCGGGCGTGCCTGCTACCGTGGGTTTCCAGATGCGCTACGACCCCTGGTACACCGCGATCAGAGATTATCTGTCGGACAAGTGGACCGCTTCCGCCACGATGATTAGCGCGGGGGGCATCGAGGGCCACGGTCGAAAGCACACCCACACCGAGTTGCGGGGCGGGCCCGCTCACCGTGTATGGACCGGGGATCGGGACTGGTCCGGTACGTCCGTTGTGGAATCCGGCATTCACCAGACCGACATCATCCGGTACTGGACTGGCGACGAGATCGAATGGGCGCAGGCGGCTTACACCGAACGGCCGAAAGACCTCCACGCCATCGAGGGCGACAATCCGATCGCCTACTCCGTCTCATACGGGTTGTCACGCGGCGGGGTGGCAAACCTGATTCTTACCAGGCCGGCCGGCGTTTTCCACCCCGAGCGATACGACTACATTTTGACCACCCACGCGATGATCAAGTTCGAGGACGATCTGGTCGTGTACGGAGGAGACGGTCCGACGACAGGGCTGGGCGAAAGGCGCTCCGGCGGGCCCAGTCGGAGCGTGCTCGCAACCGGGCCGCATGCGGATCCCATGCAGTTTCACAACACGCTGGAGCTGGCCAGCCGATTCGTCGAGTCGATCAACCGCGGACAGACCGAGCTTGTGCTGTCATCGTTCCGCTCAGGTCTGAATTCACTGTGCGCGGTTTTGGCCGCCAACACATCGCACCAACTTGGCGGCGAACGCATATCGCTCAGCGAGTTCGCCGAGATCCGACAAGTACGCGCAGTTCCGCCGACCGCGCCGAAATAAGGAGTAGCCACACGTGAGCGACCTTTGGTTTCGGCCCACAGGGCTCCATTACAGCAAGGTCCACGTCAGGGGACCGACGGCGTGGCACTTCCTGGAGATACAGGACGGCCACGGAGGGTTCGGCCTCGCCGAGATCGTCGCACAGGCCGATGGCAGGGACGTGCTCGGCGCTGCTGCAAGGCTGGCTGGCCGTCTGAGAGGAGAAGCGCTCGACTCTGACCGCGCGGTTCTCGAGCACCTCCGGCTGAGCGAAGACGACCTGGCAAAAGACCACATCGCCGCGTCGGCAGTCAGTTCTTTGCGAGCCGCGGTCGCCGATGCGCTGACACGCCGCGCCCAGTTGCCGCTTGTCGAGTACCTGCGCATGGAGGGCGGTCTCGCCGGTGAAGTCCCGGACAAGGTCGAGCTTTACGCCAATATCAACCGGTCGATGCTCCCGGACGACCACGGCCCCGTCGACCGCTCGCCAGACGCATTCGCTATCGCGGCCGCGACCGCGGTCGACGCCGGCTTTCGAACCGTAAAGTGCGCTCCGTTCGACGAGTGCCGGTCGCCGTTCGAATCAACGGGATTGCCGCCCGAGGCGGACGCTGGGCTGGAACGCGTCAGGATGGTTCGGCAGACCATCGGCGACGGCGTGAGGCTATTCATCGACTGCCACAGCCGATTCGACATCGATTCGGCCATTGAGCTTGGCGACGAATTGGGCAGCATCGGCATCGATTGGTTCGAAGAGCCGGTCGACCCGGTCAGGCTAACCGAAGATCTTCTACGCATCAGGGACAGCGTTGACCTGCCGTTTGCGGGCGCCGAGCACGGCTACGGAATCAGCCTGTTCAGGTCGCTGATCGAGTCCGACGCCCTCGACATCGTCATGCCGGACGTGCTGCACTGCGGTGGCCCGGTCGAGGCGTTCCTGATCGGCTGCGAACTAGAATCCAGCAACCCCGGGTCGGTCTCGCTGCACTGCCCGTCCGGTCCCGTGTCGCTGGCTACGAGCGCGCACGCCACGGCGGCCTTTGGAAACGCCCTGCCAATGGAACACGCCGTTAATGAGGTCGATTGGCGGGCGGAGGTCCTGGAGCCGCGTGAACGGGTGGTCGACGGCCACTTCGAACTGAACGGCGAACCGGGCATAGGCGGCGTGCTCGATTACTCGACGGTGTTCGCCAAGGGCGAACGCTGGGCGCCCTGACCGGTGATCACCGTATGGCCAGTACCGTGCAGTCCGACCACGAGCCGCGAGTCCTCGACAGGGCGCGGCTGTCTAGATTTTTAGACAATCTGGAAGAGTCGAAACGCCCCATCTCCCTGAAAATGGTGACGCCGGGCGGAGACACCGACGGGTGGGAGTGGCTGCCGCGCCCGGCACGGGAATCGCCTGCCGGACTCGCCCTTATCGAGTATGAGGATGGGCCTCAACTCCAAGCCGCCGTCGCTCCCCCGTTCCCGATTTCCGCGTCGTCGGAACATGACGACCTGTCGGCCCTGAGAGCCCACATCGCCAAGCCAGTCACGGTCGGCGTAATCCTGCTCCGGCTTGGCTACTACGCCATCGGCGTTGCAAACGACGGGGCCCTTTTGGTCACAAAGAGCGGGTCGCGATACGTGCGGGGCAAGCATCGTGCCGGCGGGCAATCGGCGAGCAGGTTCAAGCGCAATCGCGAGAAGTGGATACGCGAGTTTTTTGACGAGGCGTGCGAAGTGGCGAGAACCCGCTTCGCACAGGCGCCCGGGCCTATCGACTGGCTTGCGATGGGCGGCGACCGGCAGGTGTTGGCCCGATTCCTGAGGCGCTGCCCTCACCTGTCGGACCTCGCAAAACGAACGACGCCGTGGCAAATCCCCGTCAATCGCCCCGGCCGAACAGCCCTGGACGGCGCGGTCCGCTATGTCTGGGCCTCGCGGGTGTATGAGCGGGCCCTGACCGATCTGTAACCCTATGGAGACAAACAGGGGCCGCGTTAGGCGGAGGTTAGACGATGGGGCGACCGGCTGCCACGACATCTATAGGAATAGGCAAGGGTTGACCATGATTCGATATCCGGCATGATTGATATCCGGACGGATGGCGACGAGGGCGCTTACGGAGTGGTCTTTCCGGACATTCCTGGCGTTGGCGCAATGGGTCACACGGTAGACGAGGCCCTCTTGAATGCCGAAGACGCGCTTCGGGACTATGCCACCGAAACTGACAGAGACGGTGACGAACTTGCGTGCCCCAGTCCATTTCAGTCCATTGAAACGCCAGTCGGGAATCAATTGGTCTCCATACCGCTGATTCGACCTTCGGGCAAGAGTGTCCGGGCCGGCCTGACCCTGGAAGAAGACGTCGCAGAGTTCATCGATACCGAAGCCCGCTGACGCGGGATGACTCGCAAGACGTGCGTCACGTGGATGGTTCGGCGCATCGCGGCCATGGGCGGATAGTCCCCAACCCGCGAGGTCATTCACGCGACGACCGGCGTCTTCCTCGGCGCAACGCTAGTCTCGACAGTTGCCGTACCGTGAAGGGGCCGCTGCGACTTGCGGAGACACGTCGCCAAGCCGGTCATGGTCAATATCGCTCGACTCGAGATGAACTCCGCAAGTGGCTGCGGGAATCACCGGAGGGGCACGCCGTAGAGACCGCAGTCGGAAAACTGCTGGGCACTCCAGGCACTGGGTTGTAGTCGGTATAAGAGCACACGATGACCTCTGAAGCGGACATTTCTGTCATGGTGGATCGCATCGTTGGACGGTTCCAACCGTCTTGTGTCGTGCTCTTCGGCTCCCGGTCTCGAGGTGATGCCAACGAGAGGAGCGACGTAGACCTGCTTGTTGTGATGAGTAATGTGCCGGACAAACGCCGGGCCGCTATCGAGATACGCCGGTCGCTGGGCGACCTTCCGGTCAGCAAGGACATCGTGGTTGCCTCGCCTGATGAGATTGCTAGTCGGGGCCACGTGGTGGGAGCGGTACTACATGCCGCGCTTCGGGAAGGAACGGTCGTTTATGAACGAACCTGATCCCGTCTTGCGTGAGGCCCTTCGCTGGTCAGGGTTCAGTGTTCACCCCGGTGGCCGTCCAGAAGCCATCTCGCAAGGAACGTCGTTCAGCGTCCGTAAGCGGTCCACCCGTTTCGCGAGACCCAAGGGCCAACAGTTCCCGGTCCACTTCCGGTGGGATTTTGGGCCTGCCCATCACGATTCGGGATACGCGGTCCGGATTCGATTCCGCCCAGGCCTCTCCAAATTGTCTACCTAGCTGCTCCATGTCTGTCGAGGTGTTCAACGTGACCGGAACACTCGTTACTGGGTACGACTGGCCGGGCCTCAACGTGATCCACTGGTTGACCTGCTCACGAGTCAGCATCAGGAGGTCGTCAGCTTCTTGCACCAACGAGCGTGCTTGATTGTTCATCCCCGGCAGCGAAGTGATGCCGAATAGAACTACTGACACGCCGCAATCTTGGGCTTCTGCTACCCCCTCCCTGATGTCTTCGTCACCGCTGAGCACATATGCTGAGGTTATTGCTTTGTCTTTGGCAAGCACGATGAGGTCTCGAACGATTCGCGAATCCACCCCTTTCTGTCTGCCCCCACTCAGTCTGCCCAGCCTGAGCTTCACGCCCGGGATGGACGCTACCGCGATATGACTCGGGGTCGGGGTCGCGTCGGTAGCAGCGTCGTACCAATATGTCCTGAGATAGCTAACACCTGAATGGTTTCGGCCTTTCTCTACGAGGGCGGAGACAGTCTGCGTGAAGTCCAACCTAAGTCGGAGGCGGTCCCCCGTGCCACTGGACAGCTTACCGCCTTCGGCATACAGGTATCCTGCATCAATGAATATTGCGAACCGGTCCAATGTCGCCCTCATAAAAAAAGGGCCCCAAAAGGGCCCAATGGAATTTGGCTAACCGGTGTCAGCCAGCCGTCACCATGGTATCTGTGACTGAACCCAGGCGTCAACTAATTTTCGTTGGTCTGACGCCGCGCAGGGCGCGTGGGCTTAAGGCGTACGATCCCGGTCATTCGACGCACCTTTACCTGATTGCCCGCGGTGCAACGCGGATCGACGAATGCCCACACCCCGCTCCCCTACGCCGCCGCGGGAGCCGCAGCCGCGACTTCGCCGTGGGTGAAGAGCCGGCGCAACGGCAGGTGGCCAATACTGATAAATATGGCGCCAACGAAAGTGAGACCCGAGATGGTGAGCAGCGTGGGCGCGCCAACGATATCGGCCAGGGTCCCGTTGATCAGGTTAAACAAAGCCATGACACCGCCGATGCTGAGCAGGTAGACGCTCATCGCACGGCCCCGGATCTCATCGGGGATGATCGCCTGGAGGAACGAGGCGGTTAGAGCCATGAACGCGGACTGGGACGCGCCCATGAAAGCCGCCCCGACCAGCGCCGGCGCAAGGCTGGTCGAGAACACGAGACCCAGGGGACTGATGCCGCTCACGATGCCGACGACGAGGAGCCAACGCCCTCGCACCGACGCGTTGGCGAGGCCGGCGAGCCCAAGCACGCCAACGAGCGCCCCGGCGCCGACCGCCATCACCAGGTAGCTGAAGCCGCCCTTGGCGCCGAATTGCTCGTCGGAGAGCACGGGAAGCACAGATTCGAATGACATCGTCAAGGAGCAATGCAAGAAGATGATTATCACCAACGGCCGCACGAACGGGTGTCCGAAGACGTACCGCCCGCCCGCGGTGAAGTTCTGCACAGCGCTCTGTCCCGGTTGCATCTTCCCCGTCGAAGCCGACTGGATGCGGCTGCTGAAGATCCATGCTGCCGCATAGAACAGGGAACATAAGGCAAAGGCCGGCCCGGCGGCGTCGTTCGCCAGCAGTAGTGCGACAGCCCCCGCCCCCAGGAGGCGCGATCCGTGGATTGTCGCCGATCCCAACGCTATGGCGTTCAGGAGGTGTTTTCTGGGCACGAGATTGGGCAGCAGGGAGTGGGCTATTGGCATCTGCGCGGCGCGGGCGCTGCCGTTGAAAAAGGCCAGCACGACAAGATGCCAAGGCTCGATGACGCCGGAGAGGGCCAGGCCGGCGAGGACTGCGTTGTGGACGAGTTGCAGCGCGAAGACGTAGCCAAGTAGCCGACGGCGCTCGAACTTGTCGGCGAGGAACCCAGCGACCGGCGGCACGAGAAACAACGGAATCATCGCCGCGAAGGTCGTCACGCCGACCCACGCCGACGAGCCGGAGAGATCGTAGACAAGCCAGCCCCGGGCCACGATGAGCGCCCATGCCGCGGTGCTCGCCGACAGGGTGCTCATCCACAAATACCGGTAATCCCTGAACCTGAGCGAGGGCAGGAACCGTTCCATGAAGCGTTGCGCGCCGGTCTCTTGCATTTCCGGCGAACTTTAACCCGTCGAACCGCTATGCGCCAGCGGGGACGGGGAACGCGGGCGGAAGGATGCCGCCTCCGTCGATGGCCAACAAGGGCAAGCGGCACCACACCGTTGTTTCGGCGCTCCTCTTCGGAGGGTGTCTCGTAGTGGCGATCCCTTGTGGTCGCCCGATCGGCAGTGCATTGGCGGCGCGGATGCGGCGTCGCACACTGTTCACGCGCCCCACCCCGTCGGCGCCGACAAGAGGCGCCGCTACATGCACGAGAGTGTGCACGGGAAGTCCGCGTCTAGTCGGGCCAGGGGACTTTCATTAGCTCGTCGCCCCACACCAGCTTGCCGTTCCATAGCGTGCGCGCCTCCACTTCCCGCGGGCCGTGCATGTGTGCCTGCGTGAGTCTCGCCCCCACGTGGACCATCACGAGTTGCTTTACGCCTGCCTCCGCCGCAGTTTCGGCAGCCCCTGCTATCGAAGTCGTCGCCCCAGCGTGGTCCGTTCCACTCACCACCTCGTCCGACTCCCAGCACATCATCATCAGCACGTCCGCCCCGCGCGCCAAATCGGTGATGGAATCGCACGGACGGGTGTCGCCCGTAACCACGATCGACCCCTCGTCGGTGTCGATGCGGTATGCCAGCGAATCGAGGTAGGGCTGCACATGTTCGGCGACCGCGCCCGTAATTTGCCACGTTGGGCCCTGCTTGATGAGGCCGGGGTCCATATCGTGTGGTTCGACCATCGGCTTGTGGCGCGGCAGGACGCCGCCCCGGTCGGCGAAGGTGACCTGGCTTCCCGGATGATGGACCCTCGCCAGCCAGTCGTGCGCAAAGAGGCCGGTCTCTTCGTCGATGATGCCGTTGGTGAATCTCGTCGTTGGCGGCGGACCGTACACGCTCAGGACGCGGTCGACCGGCACGTTCTGGTCCCACCTCGTCAGGATGAACGTCGGGAAGTCGGCGTCGTGGTCGAAATGGTGATGCGTGAAAAACACGGTGTCGATCTCGGTGGGCGAAATTCCGGCCTTCACCAGTTTGTGGGTCGTCGCAGGGCCGCAATCGAAAAGCAGTTTCTCGCCGCCGATCTCTATCACGTAGGACGAGCCAAAGCGGTCGGGTGTCGGCGTGGGAGTGCCGCAGCCGATGATGGTGATCTCAGGTCTCTTGGTCACGTGTGCATTGCTCCATTTGATTTTGAGGGTGTCCAAAAACGTGTCATTCTGAGCGAAGCCGAAGAATCTAACGTCTTTCAGGAAGCATGGCCCGCCCTTATGACCCAGATCCTTTACATGCGCAGGGTGAGAGGGGGACTCATTAGACAACCTCTTAGAGGATGCGCAGCGTAGCAGATGAAACAGGCGCTACACTTGCCCCGCTTCCCAAGCGGGTGAATTGAAGCGGCCGATACCCACCCCGGGCGAGACCTTGCGTGTCGCCCGGGTGTCCCTTCGTACATTACAAGGGGAGGTCGGGTCCCAACCCCACGGACCGCCAATTGCGCCTTAAGTGAGCAAAAACGAGGGACCGCAGGGTCTGTGCCTGGATAAGGGCTACGACTTCGACGAGGTGCGTAAGACTTTGCACGAGTTTGGCTTCACGGCCCACATTCGCGGCCGGGGCGAAGAGGCTCAGGCCATCAAAAAGGAAGCCGGCAGGGGATAAGAGTATGAAGATCACGGCTATTGACACGTTCATCGTCGACGCAGGCTGGCGTCCGTGGACGTTCGTGGCGCTTTCGCACGGACGATCACGGCTATTGACACGTTCATCGTCGACGCAGGCTGGCGTCCGTGGACGTTCGTGGCGCTACGCACGGACGAGGGCCTGACGGGGTACGGGGAGTGCTCGGACGGCCGCAACCCGTTCGGCGTGGCGGCGACCATCGGCGAGTTCGAGACGATACTCAAGGGCCGCGACCCCCGGCACATCGAAATGAATTATCAAGACATGTACCGCATGTCCAGACAGAGCCCGGGCGGCATCGCCGCCAAGGCGATCGCCGGAATAGAGCTGGCTATGTGGGACGTGAAAGCGAAGGCCCTGGGCGTACCGGTCCACGAACTTTTCGGCGGCCCGTTGCGGCAGCGGCAGCGGGTCTATTGGTCGCACTGCGGCTCGTCGCGGTCGCGGCATCATGACCTTCTTGGGGTGGAGCCGGTCGGGTCGTTGGAGTCGATCACCGCGCTGGGCCGGGAGGTGCGGGAAAAGGGATTCACCGCACTGAAGACGAACATCATCCTGCCCGGCGAGGGCGCCGGGACGTACTTCGCAGGTTTTGGCCCCGGTCCGACCGACCAGACCGTGTCGCCGAAGATACTGCGGCGTGCCGAAGAGCAGATAGCGGCGTTCCGGGCCGGGACCGGAGACGACGTAGAGATCGCGATCGACCTGAACTTCAATTTCAAGCCGGAGGCGGTCGAGAGGATCTGTCGCGTCCTGGAGCCGTTCAACATGATGTGGGTCGAGGTGGACATGTACGAGCCGGTTGCGTTGGCCCGCATCCGCGCCAACGCCACTATGCCGATCATGTCAGGCGAAAACCTGTTCGGTATGCGGGGCTATCGCCCGTACTTCGAGGCAGGGTCGATGGACATCGTCATGGTGGATATTCCGTGGAACGGGTTCGCCGAGTCGCGCCGGGTCGCCGCCATGGCTGAGAGCTACGAGTTGAACGTTGCGCCGCACAACTACTACTCGCACCTCGCATCTCACATAGCCCTGAACCTGTGCGCGTGCACCCCAAACGTGCACATCATGGAGATCGACATCGACGACGTGCCCTGGAAGGACGACCTCACCGGCGGGCCGATGGAGTTCGACAACGGCTACGCCAGGATCCCGACGAAGCCGGGGTGGGGCGTCGACCTGGACGAGGAGGTCGCCCGCGAGTACGAGTGGGAATTGGGCCGGGGCCCCGGCTACACCGCGTTCATACCTGCCGATATTCCCGGCTCCTAGTGGGTCCGGTTTGCAATTCACTCGTAACTGATCGGGGTATGGTTGGGACAGGCGCGACCACCACCGGCGCTGCAAAAGGGGCCCCTACATGCCCTGCGCGCGTTAGAATTCCGATTCGGGTAACGGTTCAGTGGATGTAGGCCCCTTGTCACATGGGCCAATCGTCGTAACAATCACGCGGCCAAATAGGACCGCGCCGGGCATCAAGAAAAACAGGAGAATCCAGTGGAGATCAGGCCAAACAGAGTCAAGCAGCGGCTTGCAAACGGCGAGGCTGCGTTCGCAGTGGGCGGCTTTTACGATTCCGACGCGATCGATCAGTTCGGCCCGAACGGCTTTGACGCCGTCTGGCTCGAAGGCGAACACGGCAACGTCGACTTCCGCGACATCGGCGACTACACGCGGGCCTGCGACATATGGGGCCTCACGTCGGTCGTGCGCATCAACATGAACGAGCCCGGCGTCGTCTACCGTACCCTCGACCGGGGAGCGCAAGGTCTCGTGATGCCGCACGTCAACACGCGCGCCGAGGCGGAGCGGTTCGTGGACGCTGCCAAGTTTGCGCCGATCGGTAATCGCGGCATGTTCACCAGCCGGCAGGGATACGACGTGCCTGACTACTTCCAGGTGGCAAACGATCACACACTTCTCGTCGTATTGATTGAAGACATCATCGCCGTGCAGAACCTCGATGAGATACTCGAAGTGGACAACATAGACGTGTTCTTCGTGGCGCCCTCCGATCTTGCGTCCACGATGGGCCACATAGGAGATTTCGAGCATCCCGACGTGCAGAGCGTTATCGACGACGCATTGGCCCGTATTCAGAAGGCAGGGCGAAACGCAGGTTCTCTTGCGACCGACGACAATGTTGAACAGTACCTCGACGCCGGGGTGAAGTTCATGCTCACCAGCGTGGGACCATGGATACAGACCGGCGCGGCCAACTTCCTCGCCAAGGCCGGCCGATAGGAGAAACTGACACTTGCGAACGAGCTGGTCATGGCGCCTGATCATAATTGGCGCCGCCCTGATTGCCCTGACACTCGCCGCGTGCCGCGGCGGAGGGGCCAGTCCGCCCTCCGACGTGGAACTGAAGGTCATTCGACCGACCACGCCAGCGAGCGTGTGCAGAAACGATTCGTACCCCGCGGATGCTCCGCAGTTCGAAGGCAGCGAAGAGCTCGCATGGCAAACGACGCCTTCAGGGGTGAAGTACTACGACTACGTGACGGGTACGGGCGAGCAGGCGACCATCGACTCCATCGTCGAGGTCCATTACAGCGGCTGGATGATGGACGGGTGCCTCTTCGATTCGTCACGGCTCAGGGACGATACCGTGTTGCTGCGGCTCGAGTTTGTAATTCCGGGATGGCAAGAAGGCATGAACACTATGAACGTTGGAGGCCGCCGCAGGCTCGAAATACCCTCGCAACTCGCCTACGGTGAGGTCGGCCGACTGCCCGCCATTCCGCCAAACTCGGACCTCGTATTCGACGTCGAACTCTTCGACGTGATCACCCCTCCGGAAGCGACCGCGACAACAGAAGCCATGATCGCCGAGGCCACCGCCGCCGCCGGGCAGTAGCGCTGCCGCTCTGCCACCGAACCGTTTCGTAGTGGCGGGTTTCAAGAGCTTGTTTCAAAAGTCTCCTCTCAAGAGTCGGGCCGCACATGGCGCGACGATTTACGACATCAACCCTCCTGTCAATACGTAATACGGCCATAAATCCCGTCATTCCCGTGGAAACGGGAATCTAGAGGCGGGGGTCCCCGTAGGATTCGAGTTAGTGAAACACCCTCTTCAAACCCGCCAGAACCCCTTGGCATGCGACCACGGCCCGTTCTCATCACCTCGTGCGGCATTCGCAAGGCCAAGGTCATTCTTGTAGATGTCAACGAATTACCCAACATCTACAATTCTGAGCGCATGAATGTCATTCTGAGAGCCTGTGAATAAATCCCCAGGAACCGTCTAATTGAGACCGTTTTCAAAGTCAAATTGAGACTGAAAACCGCAGGTTTCGCAATAAAATCACAAGCTCTGAGCGTAGCCGAAGAATCTAACGCCAGCCGCGATCGCGTTTGCAAACAGAAATAGTGTCAAGTCCAGTTTCAGTTTATCGCCATCCCGTTCCGGCAGGGTCGACATCGTGATCCAACCCGCCAAACTACTCGGCTGGCTGGCCGAGGCGGTGGGAACCGGCCTTGGGTCCGGCTTCGCGCCGATCGCTCCCGCCACAGTAGCAAGCGCAGTGGCCGTAGCTGCGTATTGGGCGTTCCCGTTCGGCGGCGACTCACTCTGGTTCTTCATTCTCATTGCCGCCGCCACTTTCATTGGAGTCTGGTCGGCCGGGGTCGTCGAGAGGCGAGCCGGAGACAAGGACCCTGGTCGAGTGGTTTCGGACGAATTTGTCGGGATGTGGGCGACGTGCCTCTTTCTGCCGAAGACGTGGATCTGGCTGCTGGCTGCGTTTTTGCTGTTCAGGGCGCTCGACATATTCAAGCCGTTCGGCATACGCCGGTTCGAGAAGTTGCCGGGCGGCGTCGGCATCGTTGCGGATGACCTCGCAGCCGGACTGCTGGCGGCGGCGGCGCTCAACGCCGTTCGATTGATCTGGTTCAGCTAGGCAACTGGATACCGAGGGGTCCGCGACGCCGGTTTTTGCCCGCCACTCGTCATCCCCGGCCCCGATCGGGGATCTATGGGACGCGGTTCCACTGAATTCGCGGGAATTAATGAGTAGTAGTACGGAGACTCGTGAGGACTCGATGGGGTCTCATACCACTTCGCTTTAGACTCGCCACGATCTTCCACATCTGTAGGGGTGGGTTTCAAGAGCTTGTTTCATAAACTCGAATCCTACAGGGACCCCCGCTTCTAGATTCCCGTTTCCACGGGAATGACGGGACTTACGGCCATATTACGTACTGACAGGAGGGTTGATGTCGTAAATCGTCGCGCCATGTGCGGCGCGATTCTTGAGAGGAGACTTTTGAAACAGGCTCTTCAAACCCACCCTTTTTCCGCCCGGTGACACCCTACCCGGTCGTGTAGATGCCCTGATCATGACAACCATATCGATTTACGAGGCTGGAGGCGGGTTTGAAGAGGGTGTTTCATAAGTCGTGTGTCGAGTGTGGGGTATGGGTATCCTCGGCAGGGGTCACGCCGTGATTTGGAGGTAACCGATTATGCCGCATCGACCAATGAACCGTGAGCAGATATGGATGCTGCCGCCGAGCCTCGACGAGTTGCTGGAGGCCGGTCATCCTGCTCGATTCGTAGGTGAGTTCGTCGATGCTCTGGACGGCGAGGGCTGGGCCGGGATCGGTGTCGATAAAGACGGGGACCCGATGGGAGCGCCGGCCTACCATCCCCGGGCGCTGCTGGGCGTTTGGCTTTACGGCTTCATGACCGGAGTGCGGTCGAGCCGCAAGCTGGAGGCGGCCTGCCGCGACCAGATACCGTACTTGTGGCTGACGGGCTGCCAGCGACCCGACCACGTCACGTTGTGGCGTTTCTACCGTGCCCACCGGGATGGCATGAGGGAGCTGCTCAAGCGTACGGTGCAGACAGCGGTCACGATGGACCTGGTGGAGTTGGCGGTGCAGGCGGTGGACGGGACGAAGGTCGGGGCGAACGCGGCAAAGAGCCGGACCTGCGACGCCGACGGGTTACGCCGTCTGTTGGGCCGGTTGGAACGGGCGATAGACGAGTTGGAAGCTCAGAACGAGGCGGGGGAGGAGCCGGCCCTCACCCGTCTGCCGGAGATGTTGCACGACCGCAAGGTCTTGCGCGATCAGGTGCGTGAGACGATGTGCAATCTTGCCGGCCGGGGAGACCAAAAGTACATCAACCTGACCGACGAAGACGCCCGTATGATGAACACTCGCCAGGGCATCGCCATGGCCTACAACGCCCAGGCGATGGTCTCTCCGGCAGGGGTTGACGGGAAGGCGTCCGGCATGCTGATCACGGCGGCCGGCGTGACGGACGACACGACCGACCAGGCTCAACTGGGTCCGATGCTGGAGAAGGCGGAGGAGACGTCAGGGGTCAAGGCGGAGACGACGTTGGCCGATGCGGGCTATCACTCCGGGAGCAATCTGGAGGAGTGCGACCGAAGAGGCCAACAGGTGGCGATGCCTGAGTCGCAGGAACGGGCGCTGGAGAGCCTGTATCACAAGGACCGTTTTACCTACGACGAGGCGAGCGACAGCTACCGTTGCCCGGAGGGTTACACGCTACGCTTCACCGGTACCAGGCTCACTCGCAAGACCATGATGCGGCTCTACCGCTCCTCCGGGGCCGTGTGCCGGGCCTGCCCGGCCTTCGGGGTCTGTACGACGAACAAGCGTCATGGCCGCGCTCTGGAGATAAGCCCTCATGACGCAGCCCTGCGCCGCCACCGCGCCTGGATGTCCACGGAACAAGCCAAACAGGCGTATAGGCAGAGAAAGCAACTGGTCGAACCGGTCTTCGGGATCATCAAAGAGCAACAGCACGCCCGGAGGTTCCTGCTGCGCGGCTTACCCAACGTCGCGGCTGAGTGGACCCTGCTCGCCACAGCCTTCAACCTGCGCACCCTGTGGCGGGTACGGCTCGCCGCGGCCACGTGGAAAAGACGTCGGGCCACCGTCGCGGGCGCATTCTCAGCCTACCGGGCGGCGCAGGAGGCTTTGATGGGCCAAGCCGGCGTCTTGCTTCGACTAATGAGGCTCCGCCCTCAGCCAGTATGACCAAGCAGAAATCCCTCCCGTCAAACACAACGCTACATCTGAAACAGGCTCTTCAAACCCGACCGCGGCCTCGCACGCCCCTCAACCGGGCGCGAGTCCAACCCCCCCCCCCAAACCCTGACCCCGGCCAGTCCAAGTCCCACAAATTATCCGACGCCAAGGACCCGCCCAGGAAATCACCCGTAAGAATCTTCACCGGCCCACCGGACGAAAACCCGCGCCAATGCAGAGACCCCGGCGACTTCCAAGCCGCCATCGACAGCATCTGGTCAGCCGCCTCCTTTTGACCGCGTCATGAATCAGGACGCCGCACGCCCTCGCCCCCATGTCAGTCGTGAGCGCCCCTCTGTCATTCTTGAGCGAAGCGAAGAACGCCCGCGTGTCACGCGCCAACCATCCGTAGGGCGCGGCCATCGGGCAGTGGCCGTGTACCCGATCCTTCTGTAAGTCCGTCGAAAAACCGCGCCTCCCGCCGCGTATATGGCGTTTAATGTTCGTAGTGGGATAATAGCCATGACCATCAGGTAGATTTTCATGGAGGAGGGATCAATCACATGACGGCACAATACGCTCACCCCGATTCGCTAGTCGACACGCAATGGGTGGCAGACAACCTCGGAAAGGCCGGGATCGCCCTGGCTGAGGTCGACGTCGACACGTCGGCTTACGATTCAGGACACATCGAAGGCTCGCTCGGCTGGAACTGGCAGACCGATCTGCAAAACACGGTCACACGAGAACTGCTGACCAGCGATGAGGTGGCGGACCTTCTTGGCCGCTCCGGCATCTCGAACGACACGACGATCGTCCTGTACGGCGACAACAACAACTGGTTCGCCGCATGGGCGTTCTGGTTCCTGCGGATGTACGGCCACCAGGACGTTAAGCTGATGAACGGCGGCCGGGTCAAGTGGGTCGCAGAGGGCAGGCCCATTACGAACGATGTCCCGAGCTCCACAGCCGTCAGTTACTCGGCATCCGGAGCGGACACCAGCCTCAGGGCGCTGAGGGACACAGTCCTGGCAGCAGCCTCAGCCGGCGGGACCCAACTCGTCGACGTGCGCTCGCCCGCCGAATACAGCGGAGAGGTGATAGCCCCCGAGAACATGCCGCAGGAGGGCGCGCAGCGCTCCGGCCACATACCCGGCGCAGCGAGTATCCCTTGGCTCACGACGATCAACGACGACGGCACCTTCAAGTCGGCCGATGAATTGACCGGTATCTACGACTCGAAGGGCATCGACGGCGGGACCGACGTAATCACGTACTGCCGTATCGGCGAAAGGTCGGCCCACACGTGGTTCGCCCTGACGCAACTGCTCGGCTTCGACAACGTCAGCAACTACGACGGCTCATGGACGGAGTACGGCAGCCTCGTGGGCGCGCCCATAGAGAAGTAACCGGCCTTACGGGGCGGGCGGTTTTCGCCCGCCCCCGCACTCTTTGAGTCCCCGAACAGGGTCGGGGACGACGGGTGTGGCAGCCGCATTTGCATCGTCGCCCCGGCGCAGGCCGGGCCCCGGGGGTTGGGCGCGGATACGGCCTCAACCCGCGATGTCGCTGAACGACTGCGTTTGAATTTAGAGCCGATTCCGGCCAGGCTCGTCGATTCGCACGCATCCGAAGATAGCCTGTCCCCACGCCAGTTCCGGTCACGGTCGTCTCGCGATTTGCGCATCTTAGTTTTGTGCTAGCATCTTGCATGCAAAATGATTGGAGATGGCACATGGGCAGCTTAACCATTCGCAACCTCGACGATAACGTGATCGATGCTTTGAAGGCAGAGGCACGTGCAAACGAACGCTCTCTGGAAGCGGAAGTCCGATACGTGTTGACTCGGCGAGCCGACCGGCGGACCCGCATAGGGGAGTTTCGCGAGCGAACATACCAGATATCCAGAATGGCTCCCGACGGCCCTCAAACTGACAGTGTCGACCTGTTGCGCGAAGACCGCGACAGGTGAACCTGACCGTCGATGCCAGCGTCGTCGTCAAGTGGTTCGTTCCTGAGTCACTGTCAGAAGAGGCGCGGCTGCTGCTCGACTATCCGCACGACTTTCAGGCGCCCGATATCCTCTTGGCCGAGTTCGGGAACACCATTTGGAAGAAGTTCCGCAGAGGCGAGGTTGCCTTTTTACAGCCTTATATGGATGAGTTACTGGGGCTTGACGAGGTCATCGCCCTACATCCCGTCGGTGAGCAAGTAACCCGGGCGGTCCAGATCGCCGGGGAGCTCGATCACCCGGTTTACGACTGCCTGTATCTCGCATGCGCCGAAGCGACCGGGTCGATTGTGGTTACAGCCGACCGGAGATTAGCGAACAAGGTCGCACGCGGTTTCTCTGGCGTCGATGTTCTCTATTTGGATTCACACGATTTCAGGAACGAAATGAGGCTTGCTACCTCGAACGGACAGAACGTGACGGGTTGAACCTAAAGTCAGAACCGGATAAGGCGTCCCCAGCCCGCCGAATCATCACTCGCCTATTCCGGCGAAAAACTCAGCCACGCGATCCACGACCCCTCCTCTCGGGTAAGAGGGACGCAGAAACGCTCCCAGATTCCCAGGCGGGCGCGTGAAAACACCTATCCTTCGACGTGCGTTGGCGATGGCTCCGACTGGTTGATAACCTCGCGCCCTGCGTCCAGCGTTGCGATGATCTGGTCGACGTCGAAAACGCAGCCGCCCCATGTTCCGCCGCTTGCGGCCTGGAGCGCCGCCCACAGGCGGGAATCGTCCGGCAGACCGGGGTGGGGCGCCAGGTCGTCAGGAGTGGCGCGCCTCTCCAGTTCCGCCTCACCCCACTCGCGCCCGTGTTCGACCCCGCCTGTTCCGACCAGGTCGATCCGCCCTTCGAGATTAACGCGGTCGATCTCGATGTTTACAAGGTCGCCCCCTCTCACCTTGCCGATCGTGCCGCCAGCAAGCGCCTCCGGCCCCACGTGGCCGATGCACGCGCCGGTCGAGACGCCGGAGAAGCGGGCGTCGGTGATCAGGGCCACGTGCTTGCCGTACGAAAGGTGCTTCAACGCCGCAGTGATCTGATACACCTCCTCCATGCCTGTACCAAGCGGACCGCAACACGTCAGCACCATGATGTCGCCGGCCCTGATCCGGTCGTCGCCCCGGCTCTTGATCGCTCCGATGGCGTCACGTTCCGAACGAAAAATCCTTGCCGGACCGGTATTGCGGTAGACTCCGTCCTCGTCGACTACCGACGGGTCGATGGCGGTGCTCTTGATTACCGAGCCCTCCGGCGCCAAGTTGCCGGACGGGAATGTAACCGTGCTGGTCAAGCCGCGTGCCCCCGCCTTGCCGGCGTCCATGATCACGTCATCGGGGTCGATACCGTCCTGCCTGACGAGGTTCTCCCTCACTGCCGCCCGCCTTGCGGACTGCTCCCACCAGTCGAGATTGTCGCCCAACGTCCGGCCGGTAACGGTCATCGCTCCGGTGTCGAGAAGGTCCAGATCTCGCAGGCGCAGCATCACCTCGGGCACGCCGCCTGCCGCGTAGAGCACCGAGGTGGGGTAGCCGACCGGTCCGTTGGGCAGGACGTCGACCAGCCTTGGGACCCGCTTGTTGACCGCCGCCCAGTCAGACGCGCGCATCGGAGTGCGGCCCGCGGCGTGGGCGATGGCCGGCAGATGTAGCAGCAGGTTCGTCGAGCCGCCGCACGCCGCGTGCAGAACCATGGCGTTTTCGAACGCGCCGGGAGAAAGAATGTCGGCCGACTTCACTCCCGACCGTTCCAGCGCCACCAGAGCTCTCGCCGATCGTCTTGCCACGTCCCGCCATATCTCCGTGCCCGACGGCGACAGCGCGGCGTGGGTAATGGCGAGCCCGAGGGCCTCTGCGATGACCTGCGACGTGCCGGCCGTGCCGAGGAACTGGCAGCCGCCCCCCGGGCTTGCGCAGGCCCTGCAGCCGATGTCCTGGGCG
The DNA here is from genome assembly GCA_965262065.1 of Dehalococcoidia bacterium. GTDB lineage: Bacteria > Chloroflexota > Dehalococcoidia > Lucifugimonadales > Lucifugimonadaceae. The sequence continues at coordinate 1,449,225 of OZ253497.1, forward strand.
TATTCGAGCGTGATCTCACCCTGTGCGAACCTTGCGCCGATCGACTGAATCTGACCGGCGTCCTCTCCCCGTTCCGGCGCCAGTGTCACGCCGCCCGGCACGGCCACCACCGGCAGGTTCCTCAGGCCGGCCAACGCCATCATCATGGCGGGGAGTCCCTTGTCGCACGTTGCCACGCCCATCACGCCGCGGGCCGTGGGAAGCGACCTCGCTTGTCTGCGCATCACCTGCGCGGCGTCGTTGCGGTACGGCAGGCTGTCGAACATCCCCGGAGTGCCCTGCGTCCGGCCGTCGCACGGATCGGAGCAGAACGCGGCGAACGGCACCGACCTTAGCGATTTCAGCTCTTCGGCCGCGCTGCGGACAAGTTCGCTGAGCTCCCAGTGCCCGGTGTGAAAGCCGAGCGCTATCGGCGATCCGTCGGGCGCGCGAAGGCCGCCGGTGGTGCTCAGGACGAGGAATTGCTTGCGCAGCAACTCCGATGGCCGCCAGCCCATGCCTGCGTTCTGGCTGAATCCGAAAATATCGCCGCTCGGCCGCTCGACCAACATCTCGGCAGTGAAAGGCAGCCTCCCCTCTGGCCCTGCGGCGTGCGTGGGCGTCTCCCACCCCGCGACACCATCGTCCCCGACGATGTCAGCAAACTGAACGGGCAAAGTATCGTTCTGGCCATTAGAACTGTTAGTTGGCATGGGAGCCTCCATGTATGTAGTCGGCCGAGGGCATGTCTACGTGCCCGCTGGCGGGGTTTTATTGGGGAGACGTGTGTGGGCGATTGTCGTGAGAAGCAGATGACGGGATGATAGTAGTTCACGCCATCGGCCTGCTGGCCCCCAATCCTACCTTGCACCGCCCGGAGACCCCCGATCCAGGTCGGGGATGACGGAGGGTGACGGGGTTCCCCGGCGGGTGTGGGCGATAGCGAAGGGTGTGGTCAGGCGCGCTGGCGGGACGAGGCGCCCACCTTCTCGGCAGACAACCTGAGGTGGCTTGTCGATGCTTTATGCAGAACGTCCTTGATGTCGCCCGGGTCTCTGGATACGGCCCACGTCCAACGGCCAAAGCCGCCGTGCAGGTTGATCCCCCGAGTCCACTCGCCGAGGAATCGGCGCTTGGTCCGGTTCCACTCGTCGTCGATACCCTTGGTCTCAAGTACCAGCATGTCGCCTGACTTGAGACGGATCAGGAAGTCGGGGCGGTACTTCCGCACGACGCCGCGATAGACGTACAGCACCTCGAAGCCGAGATGGTCGTTCTTGACCCAGGAATCGACCGCCGGGTTGTGGTCCAGTTCGAACGCCTCCGACCCCTCCCACGAGCTGTCGTAGACACAAAAATTGATGTGGCTTCGGGCGGCGCGGGCACAGGGCTTACCGGTGTACCAGGTCGTCATGTCGGCAGTGGATCGGATGGGGCGGTCGCGGTCGAACACCGGCTCCAGCTTCTCTGTGTTCTCGAAGCGAATCGCCTCCCCGATATGCTGGACCACCTTGGTCATGTTCAGGGTGATGAGAAGGCGTCGGCGCAGGTCGTCCTGGTAGAACAGTGGAGGGACAATGCGGATTTTGTCCGAGCGAATGAACTGCTCGACTAGGCGCACTAACTGGGCGATGAGATACTCCCTGCCGCCGTGCCAGTTCGCTTGGATATCGTCGTAGAGGTCGCGCGCCGTTTCGAAGATGATCTTCTGAGTTCGGTACTCACGCGCCAGCTTTTCCAAATTTATCCGGCTGATCTTTGATTCGTCGGGTTTCCCGTCGACCACCGGGGCGAGTTCGGCAAGTTGCGCGGTCTGGCTGGCGTTTAGCTCCAGCGGCGCCACCCTGTCCCAATTGAGACTCAGGCGTGGGCGGTACACGTGCTCGATGCGGATGACGTTCGGCCATCTGATCTCGAACGCGGCCTTGCCCGGTACCGGCTCGATAGCGGTCCTCGGCTTGGGCGGCGTTGGCTTGTGACCCTCATCGGACTCATGGGGCAGGAAAGTGAACGGAATGCCGAATATGTTCACGTACTCCGGATCGAACAGCCCGGTCGCCGTGTTCAGGTCGTAGGAAGTGCGGCGTAGTCCTCGCCCCACCACCTGCTCGCACAGGAGCTGGCTGGTGAAGGCGCGCAGCCCCATGATGTGCGTAACGGTCTTTGCGTCCCAGCCCTCGGACAGCATCCCCACGGAGATGACGTTCTGTATGTGCTCGCCGGGCTGTCCGTGTCGGCCCACGGTATCCACCATTCGCCGCAGCCGTTCCGCCCTTTGGTCTGCGGTGAGCTTCTGTGGGGCCTTTCCATTGCCCGATGCATCTGTTCCGTTTGCGACAAGCTCGGCGATCGGCGCTTCCGACTCCTCGGCCCGCTTTAGAACCCGTGAATCTATGTGCAGCGTGCGCCGTTCGTCGCAGAGTTCGTCTATCAAGATTCTCTTTCGGTCGAATGCGTTCTTTACCCGCGCCGCCGTCTCGGTGCGGTTTGCGACCGTGATCATCACAGGCGGAGTCGTGAATCCAGCCTCCTGCCAACGATTGGCTGCCTCTCTCCAGTCATAGCCCAGCAGGTAGTAGGCATTGGCCACGAGGTCAGGCAACGGTTCATGTGGTTCTGCCTTCCGATTCAGGTCGTCCCTCACCTCTGGATCGTTGTAGATGTGGTAAAGACGCGACTTGTCGGTCTTGGGCACGGGAACAGCGTCGTCCCGTACCACCACACGGGGTGTCTTGACCAGCCCGGACTCTATGGCGTCGTTCAGCCCGAAATCGCTCACGATCCAGGCGAACAACGCCTCCCCTGTGCTTCTTCTGCCGGAAGGCGCAAAGGGCGTGGCCGAGAAGTCGTAGCAGGTGAGAACGCCGCGCGCCCTGTGGATGCGGTCGAGACCGCCAACCCACTTGGTCGCCTCGTCTACCTCGGCCTTGGCAACGCCACTGACTTTCGACCCGGCGGGGACGCGCCAGGCGTGATGGGCCTCGTCGTTGATGACGAGGAGGTTATGCGCCCTGGCCATTTCGCCGAGCACTCCCCTGACGTAGGCCTCGTCGCTTCTGGCGCCGCGTTTGTCGACGCTGCGCTTTTTGGCCACCTGCTCTTCGGTCTCCCAATTGAGCGCGTGCCAGTTCCGGATGATGACCTTGCCCTGCCGGAGCCTGTCGAGCATGTGGGACGGTATGACGCGGAACTCCTCGTAGTAGTTCCCGGAACTGGCGGGTTCCAGAACGGCGAGGCGGCTCTTGACCGTCAGGCCGGGCGCCACCACAAGGACGTTCCTGGAGAAGCGCGGGTCCTGGGGATAGGCGACCTTGTTGAGGACGTGCCAGGCGATGATCATTGCCATGACCACCGTCTTACCTGAGCCGGTGGCCATCTTGGCGCAGAGCCGACGGAATTCACCGCCGTCGGAGGGTATGTCGATGCCCACTTTCCCGGCGTCCGGGCCTTCGGTGAGCCAGATGATCGTCTCGGTTGCTTCCAACTGGCAGAAGAAGAAGCGGCGGGACTCGAACTCCTCGATGTCCGTCCAGTGCTCGAGCAGTCGCTTGGTGATGCTGGTTACGCCGGGGTAGCCATCCTCGCGCCAAGCCCGCACCCGTTGGCGGATCTGGTTTACCAGCTGGATTTCGACGAATACGCCGGGATCGTCGAAGCCTTTGGAGTCCTGGGTTGCTCTGAGGAATCCGGCTGGCCGCCGCCCATTCACCCGGTCGAACAACCGCGTCTCGCGGTCGTACTTCCAGTACTCGGTGGGCTCGTCAAACGGCGAGTTGATTATGAGGCGGTCTATGGTTGCTTGGGGCATATCTTTAGTTCATTTGAGCACCGAGGCCAACGAATCCCTGCACCTTATTCGCTCGAAGTTCACATTTTGGCCGCGAAACCTAATCATGTTGGTTTTGTTTCTTAATTCTTGTCGCGGCTGCTTTCGATTGACCGCCCCCGAAGCGACAATTGGCTGAAAACGCACCTGAAATCCTTTAGATATCATTTCTGCGAACTGCGCTCCAGCCTGAAGCTGTTTCACTACTTGACTGACCCTAAACGCGCCTCTTTTTAGTTCTATGGGCACTACCCATACATTGTCGGTGCCGCCAACAAAAATGTAGTCGCACTTGGTCTCGTTCACATCGACAATGCCTGTATCCATGTCCATTAAACACCGGTGCGTTGGTGTGCCGCTTAGACTTACTGAGCAACCGTTTTTGTTGCAACTATTTACAAAGTACTTGGAAGGCCAATCACTTTTAACTTTGTCTACCAGGTTCGTCATGAACCGTTGCGCGCTTCTTTTATAAGGTTGCCGATCCTCGCCCACTTGTTGTAGGTGTCCATAGCGATGTCGTCGTATTCGGTTGGGAAACCACCACTGTCGACATCAAGTTGAATCTCTTGCACCTTTGAACCCTCGGACGCATCATCGTGGCTGAACAGCCACACGCCCACTTCTTCTGGCGTGAGCGCGACACCCGCGCCGGCCACTCCCCCCCGTTGGGATTCAGGTAGGTCCGACAGGCGGACAAGGTTGGCGAGTTCCTCCAGCACCCACTCGCTGTGAGTGGTCAGCATCACCCGAATACCAGCCCTGACGGCCGCCGCAAGCTGCCGGATGAATTCGACCTGCATACCCGGGTGCAGGTGCGCCTCCGGCTCTTCGATTATGAGCACTTGACCGGGCCGGACGACGTGCCTGAGGTACAGGACCACTGGAGCAAGCTCCGATACCATCGAAGAGGCAGTCATCACTGGTATCCATTCTTTCCAACCGTGCGGGTGATAAAAAAACCTCGGTATACCTACGTCAGGACTCTCGCCTCTAATCGCGCCTTTTAACATTTCGTTTTCAAGACGTTTGGAAACATTGTCATATGAGGTGTCAACGTCATCTTGATCGTCATACAAATTGATCAATTGTTCAATAAAATCAGACACGACTCCAGATGGGCCTCGTCTTACGTTTTGGGTTTGAATTACTATATCTGATGAACGGGAAACAATAGAAGATGTCATAACTCTAAGATGGTTCACTAGACTCGCTCGCCCGGCTGGCAAATAGTACGCCGCACGGGTTAATGGAGCAACAATTGAGGAACCGACTAAGTCTACTAATATGCTTCCAAATAGTTCAGTTAAAATATCGGTGCGTTCTCGCCGTTTAGCCGAGTATCTGGGAAGCAACGAGATCTCACTACTGGAATAGCCGTGAATATCCTTACTGCGAATTTGTAAAGGAATATTATCTGGAATATCTACATGAAACTCAGCAGTCCAAGATTCGATGTCAAGTGAAGCACTTGTTGATTTGTTTATCATATAAGCATACTTAAAAGGACTTATAGAAGTCGAACTTGTGCCGGTATGGTTCGTCAAAGTAACACCGGTGTGTTGCGTACTCTTATGACGTACGATGCGTCCTAAATTGTCGATCCCAAAACACCTCACAATGTCATTGAATAGCATCGGCGCGAATTCATTTAATTCAAGATTAGGACGAATCAGGGCGGCAATTGGCTCTGGAACGGTGATACTAGATTCCTTGTGCTCCGTGTCTGGAAGCGATCTAGTCATCCAATCGAGCATATCATTCAATTCTCTACTGGGCATCTCTTGTATTGTGCTTCGCAGAAACGTAGATTCTCTGAACCCTAGCCGTGGGCCTGTCGCGTCGCCATTAAAAAACCTGTGTAGCGCGTAGATCAGTGTTGCCAGATACGACTTGCCGGTGTTGCTGGGGCCGACGAATACTGTGAGCGGGCGCAAGTCTATCTCGGCCTTGGCGATGGGGCCGAAGTTGGTGACGTTCAGTTTGAGATTGTTGCTGTTAGTCATGGCTGGCCTTGCCCTCGAAATCAGACAACGGCATCATGGGATGGGGTGGTCAGCGCTTGTCCGCTCCGGCGGTGTAGTGGTCCAAATTGTCGATCAAGTCATCGGGCAAACGGTCCCACTCCTCTCGCGGGATCCTTGACGCATGATGATCCATTATCTCCTCCAGCGTCTCGCCTTTCCGATTGGGGGTCTGCATCTTACTCTGGGCGGAGTCCAACCCAATCACCTTCAAACTCTCTATCCCCCGGTCGTCCACGATTTTGACGGCTATCCGCCGGTGTTCGCCTTCTTCGAAGGGCAGGGAGACTGTGCCGCGGTAGGCTTCGATCAGGTCCTCGTCGATCTCGGCTTTCAGGTTTTTGGCGAGGCGCGCCCAGCCATCTCGGGGACCGGCCATAGGGAAGAACACCTGGCGGGGGTACAAGCTGCGGCCGTCGTAGTCAGTGTCCAGCATCCAGACGGCGATTTGGTCCTCGCCGCCGGACTCCACGTCGCCGGTCTTGGTGTTGTAGTAGTCGAAGCCGCGGACATAGACCTGCCACTTGCCGATATTGTAGCCCTTGCGGATCTGGTGCAGCCCGATGTCCGGCTGGCGGATGAGCCAGAAGCTCTCGTTGCTGGCGCGCTTCTTCTTCAGGTCTTCGGTCAGCAGGTCAGCGTTCATCTGGACCTTGAGCAGTGTCTTGCCCGGCCAGTTGGTCTCGTCGATGTCCTTGGCCGCCTCCGGGTCGAACTGGAAGGCGGCAAAGACGATGACCCGGGGGCTTGGTCTCAGGGTCTCGGCTTCCTGCAACGCCAGGTTAACCTGACGCTGCTCCATCGGCGCGTGCTCAGGACCGAACGACACCACTATGCGCTGGGCCGCACTTGCGGCGCCCCGGTCTTTAACACCCCTGACCGAGTCGGCGCCCAGATCGTTGGTGCGCGTCTCCCCGCCGACGTGGAGATTTCTCAATCCGGGTGAGCCAGGCAACGGTTCGAGGCTGGCGAAGCGGATGTACTGGCCCGCCTTGGCGCGGATGCCCGTCCGCAGGAGTTCGTCCCGCCATTCGGCCTGGCGCAGTGACTCGCCGGAGCGCGCCACCGAGTCGTCCGCGGGCGTCTGCTCGGGCTCCGAAGCGTCGTCGACCGGCTTCACGGCCGGGGCTGGCACGGCCTCCACGCTGAAGGGCCCGGTCACGCGCTTCTTGCCCGTGTCTACAAGGGGCTGGTCGTACAGTGTCTCCTCCGGCGCGTGTCGGGCGATAGCTCTGTCGATCTCGGTCTGGGTCATGCCCTCCTCTATGTCCGGGTTGTTGGCGATGGACCGTAGCGTGACGTGGGGCGCGGTCTTGTACTTGAAGCCGCTGCCCACGCCCTCATCGGGATGCGCCAATTCGTAGTAGTCGTACGACGCCGTCATGAGCCTCTGCCTGGCCAGGGAGATGGCGACACGGGAGGTGTCGCAGGTGATCCAACGGCGTCCCCACTGCTCGGCGACATAGGCTGTTGTGCCAGAGCCGCAGGTGGGGTCGAACACAAGGTCGCCGGGTTCGGTGGTCATCAGGATGCAGCGAGCCACAACTCCTTCATTAGTTTCGACGACATAATCTTTTCGTTGTGCAGGAGCAGTATCGTGCCAAGGATGAGTGAGTTTCCGATACGGGAAGTCATCGTGGTAGTTGACATATCTCGGAAAATCTCCCTCTACGTACAGCCTGTTAATCCGGGCGAGGATCCCCATCTTTTCCTTGTTGGTTATCCAGCACTGGCCTGGAGTTGGAACATACTCTTTGCCTTGGAATTCAAACGGAAAGACATTAGTCTCAGAGAAGGATGGAGCCCATTGTGAAACTGTCCCGAAGATCTTGCAGTCAGTGGGAATCCGACTAAAGTCTTTCTTCTCGTCAGGAGTTAACCTTCTGAATTCGCCGGTGTCTTGTAGGACTCCCGTCCAACGACCTCTAGGGTCTGGTTGCGTCCCTATGAACAATTGATTGTACTTAACCTTTGTCTTGTCTTTGGCGTACCAAACCAAGTAGTCAGCCATGCCTTCTAGCGTCTTACCGCCAAGGGGCATTAACTTTTTGCGAAAAGAAATCTGGGCGACAACGTTCTCATACCCGAAGACCTCGTCCATCATATTCCTAATGACATGTACATTCTCATCTCCAATCTGTACAAAGCAAGAGCCGCTCTCGGTCAGCAATTCTCTCGCTAGCAGCAGGCGGTCTCTCAGGTAGGACAGGTATGAGTGAATGCCGAGCTCCCAGGTATCACGGAAGGCGCGGATGGTCTCCGGCTCCTGGGTCAGGTCTTCGTCGCGCCGGTCCTTGACGTCGCGTTTGTTGACGAAGGGCTGGAAATTGGAACCGTAACGGATGCCGTAGGGCGGGTCGATGTAGATCATCTGCACCTTGCCCGCCATGCCCTCCTTCTCCAGGAGGCTGTTCATGACCAGCAGGCTGTCTCCGGAGACGAGGCGGTTGGTCCAGTTGTGGCGGTGCCGGTAGAAATCGATGGCGTCACGGACGGGCGGGTTCTCTTCGGGCAGTTCCCAGAGCCTGGGCTGGGCGGCCTCGCCGTTCCCGTTGCGCTTGCGCGTGGCCTCGATGATGGTGCGCGGGTCTATCCGCTCGTGGACGTGCAGGGATATGGCCGGCACGTCAAACGACGTGTGCTCCGCTTTGCCGGCCCACTGGAGTTGCGGGTCGAGGTGCGGATCGTAGGCGTAGGTCTTGCGGCCCGCGTCCTGGTCGGTATCGGGCGTCACGAGACCGACGGGCGGGTTGTTTAGCCGCTCTTTGTCCCGGTGGTCGTATGACTCTATAGGCCGCTTGGTCTTGGGTCGCCTTCTTGTAGTCATGATGTGCTCCGGGAGTTGGTGGCCGTGACCACACGCCTACCCTGATGCTTTTAACACCCTGATGTTAGTCGTTCAAGGGCGGCGGTGGAATTCGTAGGCAGTTCACGGATTACGCGGGGATCGGGGTGAGGGAGGCCCGGCAGCTCCCCGGCCGGGGGAGTCGATGATGAATGAGGACCGAGGACGACGGTTGAGGGTCCCGACCAGAGTCGGGGATGACGAGGGGTGTGCGGCCATATCCGGCCAGGTTCGTGTGAAACGGGCGGGGGTTTTGTTTGTGCGATGGCGGGCGCGGTCGTATTATTCGGGGCGGTTGGGGCGCAGGTTGACGGGTGTTCACCGGGCCGGAACGGCCGAGAGGATCGAGATATGACTACCGCCGCGAGACGGGAAAGAGTCGCTTACTTCAATGGCAAGATAGTGCCTGAAAGCGAGGCGCGGGTGTCGTTTCGAGACCGCGGGTTTACGTACGGCGACGCGGTGTTCGACATGACCCGCACTTTCGGCCACCGCATCTTCAAGCTAGAGGAGCACATCGCGCGGTTCTACGATTCGCTCAGGTATGTGCAGATCGACCCCGGCATGGGCCCAAACGAGATGATCGATCTGACGAACCAGGTACTCGAGGAGAATCTCAAGCTGATCGGCGAGGACGAGGACTACTGGGTGGGCCAGCGCGTCTCTCGGGGCGTGGACCTCGTGGGCGGCGATATGTGGGAGACGGACGGCGGGTCGACAGTGGTGATCGAGTGCAAGCCGCTGCCCCTCAGCGCCCGGGCGAGGCTGTATCGCGACGGCATTGACGTTTCCATTCCTTCGGTTCGCCGGACGCCTCCCGAGTCGGTGAGCCCGCGCGCCAAGTCTCACAACTACCTCAACCTGATCATGGGCGATCTCGAGGTGAAGGCCCAGGATCCGGAGGGGTGGGCGCTTCTCCTCGATTCACGCGGCTTCCTGGCGGAGGGCATCGGCTCCAACATCTTCACCGTCAAGGGCGGAGTCATCTACACGCCGCGGCCCCAGTACGTGCTGGGCGGCATCTCGAGGGAGACCACGATCGAACTGGCCGAGGAGTTGGAGATCGACGTGATCGAAACGGACATCGACCAGTTCGACGCATACACCGCGGACGAGGTGTTCCTGACCTCGACCAGTCTTTGCATATGCGGCGTGCGCACCGTGCAGGGCAATACGATCGGCGACGGCTCCATTCCCGGGCCTATAACGAAGGCGTTGCAGGACGCATACATCGACCTCGTCAACTACGACTGGGTAAGCCAGTACATGACCAGGCTGGAAGACTAGGACGCCGGCTTATACAGCCGGTCCTTCGCCACGCTGTATTCATGTTCGACGGGAGGCCCTGATGTTCTACGAGCCCAGGAAAGGGTCCGGGCTTCCCCACAACCCGCTCAAGGCGATTGTCGTTCCGAGGCCCATCGGTTGGATCTCGACACTCAGCGCCGAGGGTGTCCCCAACCTGGCGCCTTACTCTTACTTCAACGCGGTCGCCGACAATCCTCCACAAGTGATGTTCTCAGCCTCGAACAACCACAAGTACGGCGGGCTGAAGGACGCAGTGGGCGACGCCCAGTCCACCGGGGAGTTCGTCGTCAACGTCGCGACCTGGGATCTGAGGGAGCAGATGAACGCCTCCGCCGTCCCTGCCCCACACGACGTGGACGAGTTCGAGTACGCCGGCCTCACAAAGGCGGAAAGCAGGCTTGTGAGATGTCCACGCGTGGCTGAAAGTCCGTTGCACCTCGAGTGCCGGCACACCCAGTCTCTGGAGGTGCTTTCCGACGACCCCGGCAATTCGAACACGATCGTCTTCGGCGAGGTTGTGGGCGTCCACATAGACGATAAGTTCCTGGTGGACGGGCAGATAGACTATTTCAAGGTACGGCCGGTCGGAAGGCTGGGCTACCTGGATTACGTCGAGGTGAACAACTCGTTTGCGATGGAGAGACCCGATTGGCCATAGGCCAGAATCCGGCCTTCCCGGGAGTGACGGATGAAAGGCCCGCGGGAACCCGCCTCAGTAGACGGGCCCTCTGGTATGGGGAACCCATTTCACCTCGTCCGACGCAGCCCCGTTGACTGACCGGACACGCGATCCGGAAAAGCCCCCTGCCGCCGATGACCCGCGTCGGCCGCTGAACCTGGGCGGCGGGCTGTTCGCCCTGTTTCTTGCGGCGCTTTGGGGTGGCAATCCGGTCGCCATCAAGGCGGGTCTCGAAGATGCGCCGCCGCTGAGACTCGGCTGGCTGCGTTTCGTAATCGGCGGAATCGTGGTGCTCATTTGGGCGCTGTGGACGCGCCGGCCCCTCAACGTGGCGCGGCACGAACGGAAGCCGCTCTTCTACCTGGGCTGCCTGTTTGCGGTCCAGCTGGCCTTCATGAACATCGGCCAGGACTTTACGACGGCCGGCCACGCAGTGGTCATCACGACTACGTTTCCACTTTGGACCGGCTTGCTGGCGCATTTCTACGTGCCCGGGGACAGGCTCTCGAAGGGTCGGTTCGCCGGCGCGATGGTGGCGTATGCCGGGGTTGTGGTCCTGTTTTCCAGGGGCATCGGAAACCCCGGCGGGTTTCTGCTTGGCGACTTTCTCTTGCTCGTGTCGGCCATATTGCTCGGCGCCAGGCAGGTGTATATGTCCAACTCTTTGCGGGGGATTGAACCGCACAAGTTGCTCCTCTCGCAGTCGGTGGTCGGGACTGTGACCTTTGTGACGGCGAGCCTGATCCTGGAGCCCGACCCGTACATCTGGACCGGCCGGCTCATCCTGGCGCTTGCGTACCAGGGCGTTGTGATAGCCGGGTTCGGGTTCATCGGCAGCACTTGGCTGTTGCAACGCTACCTGCCATCGAGGGTCACCGTCGTTTGGCTTATTCAGCCGGTGTTCGGAGTAGTGCTGAGTTGGTGGGTGCTGGGAGAGGCCATCGGACCGGAACTCTACGCCGGCGCCGCGTTGGTCATCGTCGGATCGTTCATGGCGCAGCGGGCAGGATTCGCGAAAGCGGCGCCCGACGGACGGCGTCAGACGTAGCGTCATACCGTGGGGCGGCACCAACCCCCCCACCCTAACGGGCGCCCACGAGAGCATCTGTTCCAACTAATTGATATCAGAACCGTTCTTCCCTTTGGGCAGGACTCCTCTGGGTAGTAGAAGGACATGACTACTCAGTGGAGGAGAAGCGTGAGATGTCCATTACAACCGGTGACGATGCAGACACGGTAGGGAATATAGAGAAATTCCTTCAGCAGTGTCTGGAAGGCATGAAGCCAGATCACACAGTCAAAGGCATCGGCAGGCCGCGCATTCTGCCCGCAATGACTCTGTGGGCGGGACTGCTGGTCTGCGTCCTGAGAGGCTTTGGCAGCTAACTGGCGGTGTGGCGTCTTCTCTCGGAACGCCAACTGTGGTTCTTCCCCCGCTTTGAGGTTACGGATCAGGCGGTTTACAAGCGGCTCCATACCGCGGGAACCAAGCCGCTGGAGAGGCTCTTTGAGCAGATCAGCAGTGTGTTGGCAGAACGATTGCAGGGTGTGGTCCCGGAGAAGCTGGCGCCCTTCGCCGGGGACGTTGTGTGCATAGACGAGAGCACACTGGACGCCGTGTCGAGAACCCTGCCCACTCTGAGAAAGATCCCTGAAGGCGACAGCCGTCTGCTCCCCGGCAATTTGGCCTGCGCGTTTGATGTGAGACGCCAGCAGTGGAGGACCGTCAGGTTTCAGCCGAACCCACGCCAGAACGAGAAGGTGTTAGCGCGAGATTTGGTGGCAGAGTTGCCGACCGGAACACTGGTGGTGGCAGACCTGGGATACTTCGGCTTCGCCTGGTTTGACTGGCTCACGGACAGGGGTTGCCACTGGCTGAGCTGGCTGAGAGCAAAGACCAGCTACAAGGTCATACATGTCTTCTATAAGCGGGACGATGTCTTCGATGGCATCGTGTGGCTGGGAGCGCACCGTGCTGACCGGGCCAAACACGCCGTTCGGCTGGTGACCTTCAGACAGGGCAAAACCCTGCGGCGTTACATCACCAACGTTCTGGAGCCCCGTACATTCCCGATCGCATCCATGGCCGAGGTCTACGCTCGCAGATGGGACATCGAGATGGCGCTGGCGCTGGTCAAGCAGCACCTCAAGCTGCGTCTTCTGTGGTCTGCCAAGGGGGTGGTGATTCTGCAACAGATATGGGCTACGTTGATAATCTCGCAGGTCCTACAGTCGATGAGGCTCGAGATAGCCCACAAGGCCGGGGTTGATCCGTTCGAGGTGTCCATTGGTCTGCTGGTGCAGTATGCGCCCCAGTATGCCTATGAGGGCAGGGACTAAGTGAAAATCTTCGTTGAGCGAGGGCGTAAACGGGGTTTCATTCGGCCCTCCCGCAGAACGCGCATCCGCGCCCCAGGCATACGCGGCGAGGAAATCCTGTCGGCGCCACCCGGACTGGCGCTCATTCGCACACCGCGATACGCCAATCGCAAATGTTCCAGACCTACCGCCAGCTCCCTGATAGTGAATTAGTTGGAACACATGCCACAAGAGGCGCCCCTACAAGTGGTGGTGGGTATCAACGTGGTCCCACCAGCAACGGGATTTCCATGTCCGCCTGGGTTCCGGCGTTCGGCGGAAAGATGGAGGAGGGGTCGGGGATGACGGGAGTTATGTGCGGTTCCACGCCCCGCACCTGGGTTGCGGCCTTCGCTGGAAAGACGGGGGTGAGGTCGTTGAACGGTGTCGAGGATGACGGAGTGGAGATGCTGCGCCTGTCCGCCTTCTACCTCCCAGGGGTCCCTTTTAGAGCCCGCTCAAACATCTGCGTCGGACCGGTAATTCCTGTTCTTTCGTATACTGACGCTGCAAACTTTGAATCTTGCGGTTTGGAGCAATACCTCCGGTTTCCAGGAACTCCCCGTTTCAGGGGATACAGGACTGTCCCCATGACGGAACGTTTGGCTCGAATCAGTGCGCGAAGGCCGTGGACCACCATCGTCATTTGGCTGCTGCTGGCGCTGGTCGCGTTAGCAGTAGGCGGACGCCTGCTCCCCACCGCGCTCACCACGGAACTCGGCTTCATCTCGACTTTCAGCGAGGTTGAGTCCTGGACGGCCAAGGACATGCTCGAAGAGGCGCAGCTGGCGCCGCCGCTAAGTGAAGCGGTCATGGTGCAGTCCGAAACGCTGACGGTGGACGATCCCGCGTTTCGGGCAAAGGTCGAGGAACTGACTGGCGCGCTCATCGCCATCGGACCTGAGGTGGTGGCCGGCGGGTTTAACTACTACCTGACCAACGACGAACGGCTGGTCTCCGCCGACCAGAAGACGACAATCATCTCGTTGCAGTTGGTGGGATCCATTGCCGAGGCAACCCAGAACGCAGAACAGATCATCCATGTAGTCGACGAAGCGGACCACCAGGACGGGTTCCGTGTTTTGGTTGCGGGCGACGCGACTATCGCCTTCGAGAACGGCGAGTTGTCGGAATCGGATCTGACGGAGGGCGAACGTATCGGCGTTCCGGTGGCGCTCCTCATCCTTCTGGTGCTCTTCGGGGCGGTTGTGGCTGCGCTGGTACCGATCGGGATTGCCGCCGTCTCAATCGTGATAACGCTGGCGATCGTCGCGCTTATCGGCAACATCTTTGGCGAGTTGGTCTTTTTCGTGCAACTCTGGATAACGATGATCGGCCTCGCCGTGGGAATTGACTATTCGTTGATCGCGGTGTCGCGCTTCCGGGAGGAGATGGCGAAGGGGCTGAGCGCGCGAGAGGCCGTCGCACGAACGGGAGCCACGGCGAACCGCACGGTGTTGTTCAGCGGGATGACGGTGGTCATCGCGTTGGTGGGCATACTGATCATCCCGCACACGCTCTTCTTCTCGACGGCCCTTGGCGCGATTTTGGTGGTCATCGTATCTGTTGTTGCCGCGCTCACACTGCTGCCCGCCGTTCTCGCCCTGCTGGGGCCCCGGGTCGACCGCTTACGGCTCCCGTTCATCCGCAAGGATTCCGGCGGAGGTGGTGAGGAGAAGCAGCGGCACGGTTTCTGGGAGTTCATCACGTACCGAACCATGCGCTTCCCGGTGATCAGCGTGGTCGTGGTCGCCGGCCTGATGTTGTGGGCGTCCTACTACTACTTCGACATCAACAGGGGCTTCAACAGCGTCGAGGTTTTTCCGGAGGATTCCCACACCCGTGCAGGGTTCGAGGTGTTGGAAGAGAAGTTCTCTTTCGGCTACGTGAACCCCGCCAAGATTGTTATCGACGGGGACTTGAACGATCCGCAGGTGCAGGCCGGGATCGCGCAGTTGGGGGAGGCCATCGAGTCCGACCCTGACCTGGGGACATACGTTCCGCAAACCAGCCCTTCGGGAGATCTCGGCTTACTTCTTGTGCCCGTACCGGGGGCGCCAAGTGGCAGCGCGGCTTTCGGCGCGGTGGAACGACTTCGGGACGACTACGTTCCGGCGGCGTTCAACGGTGTTCCGGCGACGGTCCTGGTCGGCGGGCTGTCAGCGGAGTTTCTGGACTTCAATGGGGTGGTGGCCACGTACACGCCCATTTCATTCGGGTTGATATTGGCGGTCAGTTTCATCCTGCTCCTGATCGTCTTCCGGTCGATCGTCATCCCTGTCAAGGCCATCATCATGAACCTTCTCTCCGTCGGTACCGCTTACGGGCTGATGGTGGTCGTTTTCCAGAAGGGCATTGGCGCGGACCTGTTTGGATTTCAACAGACCGAGACCATCGATGTCTGGATACCCCTGGTGCTCTTCGCGGTTCTATTCGGGCTGTCCATGGACTACCACGTCTTTATGCTGAGCCGCATCCGGGAGAGATTCGACCAAACGCAGAACAACGCCGAGTCCGTGGCCTACGGGCTCCGTTCGACGGCGGGCCTGATCACCGGCGCTGCCCTCATCATGGTCGCCGTGTTCAGCGGTTTCGCCTCGGGAGATATGGTCGTAAATCAGCAAGCAGGGTTTGGGCTCGCCGTGGCCGTGTTGCTCGACGCGACCCTGGTGCGAGGCATACTCGTACCGGCCAGCATGCAGTTGCTGGGCAATCGAAACTGGTACATGCCGTCTTGGCTTAACTGGCTGCCGGATTTGAGAGTAGAAGCGGAAGCGGCGTAAAGTTAGATGGAACTGATACGGGGGAGCCATGTACGTACCCACTGACTACAAGCTCGGTTACGAAAGGGCCCGCGCCTTTTCGCCAGAGTTGGCGTCCAAATACATTGAGCACACGCAAATCGGAGATCCGATTGCCGAAGAGATGACGGCAGATCTAGAGGAGCTTGGTTCAAATAAGTCCAGGAGACTCATCCAGGCGGCGATGGATCAGGAAGGTGAAGAGGCTCTCCGGGACGCGCCGGAATCGTTGCGCAGATTCTTCGACGAAGCGAATACTCCGCCGGATTGGCTCGACTATTCAGATTTCGCCCCAAGTGTTCGCATGTTTCACAGGAACTCGCAGGTGATCCTGGCTGCATTCGTCGCAGGTGTTCTGATAGAAGGTTTTACAACTAACATAGCAAAGTCATTCTTTATCACCGGACGAGTGCGTGACCAGGGCGTCAGGCGCCTGGGGCAAAACAACCGTCACATGATGGAGATATTCCTTCCCGGCGGACTGTACAGGTATGGTGATGGCTGGAAGCTGTCGGTCCGGATCAGGATAGTGCACGCACGATTGAGACATCTTCTGAGCAGTTCAGAAGACTGGGACACAGAAGCGTGGGGTGTGCCTATTAGCGCTGCGCACCTGGGTTACGCCGTTTCCGCTTTTTCAGCGAGACTGCTGAAACATATGAGAACCTTGGGAGCTCAATACAGCAGCGAAGAATATACGAGTTTCATGGCTGTTTGGCGCTACAGCGGTCACTTGATGGGCATTCCTGAATCTATTCTTTTCCGCGATGCTAAAGAGGCGCTGAGCATGTATGACATCGGCCAATTGTGCGAGCCCGATTCTCCACTCGAATCGGTCGTGATGGCGCACTCACTGGTCAACTCTGCACCGTTGATTGCGGGGAGGATCGACCCGGTCGAACGTCGCAGCCTGGCCAGGTATGTTTACAAGATATCCCGCGGGCTGATCGGAATCGAAATGGCTGAAGAGCTTATGTACCCGCCGTTGTCATCCTTTGGAGCTGTGTGGTGGTTCAAGATGCAACAGCGTTATGGGCATATCCTGAGCAGGTTGTCTCCGGGCCGTCACAAAAATAGTAACTTCACCAGATTCACGGGAATGCTCGATACTTCATTGTTCGACGAGGAAGGAATCCGCTACGCATTGCCCGACCACGTTTACGCAGAAGATTCCGCCAGCTGGTAGGACCGGTGACGAGGACGGGACAGGTCGGCATAACCCTCGTACGACATGCGCAGTAGCAAGGGCCCCTGAATTCGGGGTCGGATCGCCGGTTTGTGGCTGAGGCATGTATGGCCCCAGACGTTTATCGGGCGGACGTCAGTCCGCCGCATCGGCTGCTCAAATAGATTCGGATCCCGGCACGATCGTTCAAGGCTGACACTTGCGAATTCTGA
Source organism: Dehalococcoidia bacterium (assembly GCA_965262065.1). Taxonomy (GTDB): domain Bacteria; phylum Chloroflexota; class Dehalococcoidia; order Lucifugimonadales; family Lucifugimonadaceae. The sequence goes on from OZ253497.1 coordinate 1,466,443, forward strand.
TCATCTCCGACGTCCACTCCAACCTTGAAGCGTTCCAAAGCGTAGTCGATCATGCTTGCGGTAACGGTGGTTTCGACCAGATTTGGGAACTGGGCGACCTTGTCGGATACGGTCCGGACCCAGCCAGATGCATCGACCTGCTGCGGGAGCACGACCATGTCGGCGTTGCCGGGAACCACGATCTAGCGGTTGTCGGAAAACTCGGGCTCGAAGAGTTCAACACGGCCGCGGCGGCGGCGGCGCGATGGACGACGACGCAGTTAGGTGACGAACATGTCGAATTCCTGCGGGGGCTGCCTCTTAAGGAGGAGATCGGCGACTTTACGGCGGTCCACGGCAGCCCGCGGGACCCGGTCTGGGAGTACGTGGTGTCGACGGCCTCGGCAACGGCCAACTTCGGCCATTTCAGCACGCGACGGTGCCTCGTGGGCCACTCCCATCTGCCATTCGTGTGCAGGCTCGACGACGGCAAAGCGACGTTATATGAGTTTCCGCTGGACCTGCCCGTCCCACTTGGAAATGACCGGTACATAATCAATCCCGGCAGCGTCGGCCAACCGCGGGACGGGACGCCGACCGCCAGCTACGCGGTCCACGATTCCGACGCAGACACGATTATCCACCACCGGGCTGCGTACGACATACCCGCCACCCAGAAGAAGATGAGAGAACGCGGCCTGCCGGCGTACTTGATCGACCGGCTGGCCGAGGGCAGATAGGGAACGGGCATGACGTGCCGCGTATGCCTGTAGCCGTTGAGGGGTGGAAGCTCACTCCCGCGGTCACGAGACGACCATCCACCTATCGGTAAATCAGACCTGATTCAGTGAGATAGGTCGGAACGGGTATTGTTGTTTCATGAAGATAGAAATCGGCAACGGCCATGCGCTGCGGGATTGGGTTTCAGCGTGGAAACATGGAGACCAGGACCGATGGATCGCACTAGCTGACGACTACGACATCTGGGCGAACCTGGATGACAGCTTTCCCCACCCATACACACGGAAAGACGCTGAGGAGTGGGTCGCCCTCCAGTCCAGCAAAGACCCCGCGGAGCACTTCGCCATCTGCGACGTCGCAGGGCCCATTGGCGGAATCGGCGTCGACACACAGAGGGGCGACTCAACGAACTCGGCCGAGCTCGGCTACTTTGTGGGCAAGCCGTTCTGGGGACAGGGAATCGCGACTGCCGCTGCGAAGGCGGTGACGGCTTACGGCTTCGATACGGTCGGCCTCATCCGCATCTTCGCAAAGGTCAAGATATCCAACGGCGCATCCGCGCGAGTGTTGGAGAAAGTCGGCTACCGGCGCGAGGAACTCGTGAGTGGGGCAAAGCTACAGCAGGGAGAGCCGTGGACTATCTGACGTACGTCATGTTGCGCGAGGGCTGGCTTGCACCAAGTTATCTGTGCAAGCAGCAAAGCTCGATTCCACAATGCGGGGCAGGCTGGCCTGACACAAGCACTTGACACTTCATCCCGGCGCGCAGCAAAATACAATCAAGACTCGACAGTAAGCTTAGATTGACGAGTGTATCCGTAAAAAAGATGTTACGAAGTGTCTATGAATCCCACTAACGACCAAATACAGAATCTTCAATCTAAAGCGATAAAAACGCGCGCGCTTCTTTCTGGGTGTCGTCCGCTATTCGTTGAATTTGCGGGTACTCCCAAAAGTGGGAAGAGCACTTGTATTGATACTGTCAACCATTTCTTTCGAAGGTCAGGGTATAAAGTTCTCGCACCAACGGAAGGCGCTTCCAAGAGAACTCCATATTATCTAAAAGACAACCTCGTTTCCTTTAACGTATGGTCCGCGACCTACGCCCTGACCCATATATTGGAAGGTCGCTTTGGATCAGATCAGTACGACCTAGTGATTATGGATCGTGGCCTGTTTGATGCTCTCGCATGGTTTGAACTTCTGAGACAGAAGAAAGACATTAGTTCAGAAGAATGTTCTGCTATACAACAATTCTTGCTTGTTGATCACTGGCGTGATCTGGTGGATGTGATTTTCTTGTTTCAGACCGACCCGGAAACATCTCTCGAGCGTGAGAATTATAACAAACTTATACAAGAGCCAGGTCGAGCTATGAATCCTGAGTTCCTTCGTGACCTAAACACGGCGTACGAAACAACCAAAGAGAAATACGCCGATAAATTCAATCAATTTCGCGCCATCAATACGTGTAAGACATCATCTACAACTCAACAGGGAGCAGTGCTTATTGTCGCGAATGCAATAGTTGATCAATTGTCGCAGAACCGGAGTGATTGATGACTACTATTCGAAGCCCCGAAGTGTTGGTGTTTCCTAGAGGGATACTTGGTTCAGTCTTTTCACTTCTCCCTTGGGATTCGGTTCAGCCCTATATTGAAGAGATCGAGCGATCATTTTCGTGGCTGTACAGACCGGAGGCTGAGCAGTCACACGATATGGTTCAGGCGATTCCATGTGTCCTTATTAGGGATCCTCAAAACAGATATTGCGTCTTTCGCCGAGTCAAGGATAATCGACCTGACTTAAGTAAAAAGTTGAGCTTGATTATAGGCGGACATATCGATGAAGGCACTGACAACAACGGCTTTCTATCTACTATGTCATGTAATTTGATTCGGGAAATTGAAGAGGAAACTGGAATTCGCCCGGAGAGTCCTCCCCACCCTGTCGGATTGATCGTGGATGGCTCATCGATTCTCGCTTCACGACATGTCGGCTTTGTGCACGAAATCATTGCTGAACATGTGTCATCAAGAGCACCAGAAGAATTCACGAATAGATCGAAGTATACAGGTGAATTTATGCTCAGGTCGCAGCTTAGCGATTGGCGGGATGAATTTGACCCGTGGTCTCGGCTTGTTATAGAAGAGTATATCTCTCCAACCAATCTGCATCCCAGGCCACGGCAAGGTTCATTTCTTTAACCATCGTCGATTATCCTAAGTAGTGCGCTCGGATCAATTTGAACTTGAAAATTGAAAAGCTCTCTGGGCGTTCCAGTCTGGGAGATACCCTTGCCATTCCGATCCGCGCGGATTGGTGTAGACATGAACGGTCTCGCAACCGTATAGGCACTCGGCACCAAAGATGTCGGCCACCAAGGAGCTACGACCTCGCCGTGCTCGTGCAGAATGATCTCCGACCAACCCCGTTTTGACGGGAAACATGACGTGTGCTAGATTCGGATTGTGCAATTTTGCACAAACTAACGATGTGATTGAAAGTAATTGAGCAAGGGCCCACGTCCCCGAAGCGCCCTTGTATGTGGGACAGTTCTCATGATCCTGTCGGGCTCTTACATAGTGAGTTACGCCGCGGAGTCCTCATGCGAAGAGTGACTGTTGTCCCGGAATAGCCTGCTGCCCGAGGGCACGCCTGAAGCACTGCACGTGAGTCATCGCTTCCTGTCGGTCTCCATCCTTCTCTGGGCCGCGGTCGGGTCGACTACCCTATGCGGTACGCAGCAGAAACCCCCTTGCGCGACGGATGACCCTAGTGCCCGTCCGACCGGGTCCGGGGAAGCAACGTCGTGATCGCTCACGCTGCCGCCCACAAGAGCGTCATCAGGGACTACATCAGCCTTAGTAAGCCGCGCATTGTCCTGCTGCTCGTGTTCACCGCACTGGCTGGTATGTTCCTTGCATCCGGCGGGCCTCCCGACGCAATGCTGGCCATCGTCGTCCTAGGCGCTGGGGCGATGGCGTCCGCGGGCGCCAACGCTCTGAATCACTTCCTTGACAGGGATATTGACTCCCGCATGCACAGGACGAGGCGCCGTCCGGTTGCTGCACTCCGCATCCAGCCGCGCGACGCGCTGATATTCGGGCTGGTCACGAACGCCGTCGCCTTCAGCCTGTTCTTCACGCTGGTCAATCCCCTGAGCGCGGTCCTGACTCTCTCCGCGACCCTCTTCTACGTCTTCGTTTATACGATGGGTCTGAAGAGGAACTCCCCGCAAAACATAGTGATTGGAGGCGCAGCAGGTGCGCTGCCGCCCGTCATCGGGTGGACCGCGGTAACCGGGAGCGTGGCACTTCCGGCGGTCTATATGTTTGCCATTGTGTTCTTCTGGACTCCTCCACACTTCTGGGCGCTGGCGCTGCTGCTGAAAGACGATTACGCGAGGGCTGGCGTACCCATGCTCCCGGTGGTAGCCGGAGTCGCGGAGACCAAGAGAAATATCGTCCTCTACACCCTGCTGCTCCTGGGCTTGACACCCTTGTTCTTCGTCACCCAGGCGGTAGGCTGGTTTTACCTTGGCGCTGCACTGGCGCTCGGACTGGGGTTCGTATACTTTGCGATGCGTCTTGTGAGGCGGCCCGGCATCGAAGGGGCCGTCGGTACTTACGTCTATTCGCTCGCCTACCTGGCGCTACTTTTCACCGCCATAGCGATCGACGGTTCGATCAACTGAATTGGCCGTCCACCTGAGACTCAATTAGACGCCACCACAGGACTCTCGTAAAAGCCCTGTGGCCTCAGCGCCAAGCCCGACGCGCCCGGTCTGCAGGCGCGGGTTCCACCTCCTGACTGGCATCCGTGTGTGTAGCTACGGCCGCGAAAGCAAGTGAACGGGCGCACAATTCGGCTCGCAAATGGTTCAAAATGGAAGCACTATGCGACTCCTGTCGACCTAGAGACAGGTATAGACGTGGCGAGGAATCACGGGCACAACGGTTGTAGGCCGACGGGCAGCACAGGCGGAGAGAAACAGCATGCAATTGTTGCTTGAGAAGCGGATTATTGTTCTCGCGTTACTGCCGATTTTGGTCCTCGCGGTCATGGCCTGTGGTGGGGACAGCGCAGAGAAAACGGAGGTCGTAGGATTCGGTGGGGTGGCAGAACCTCAAAAGACTGACACGCCGAAATCGACCACCAGTGAAGAAAAAGAGCCATTCCGAATTGGCGTGATGGAGTCGTTAACAGGCCCCGGCGAGACCTACGGCACGGTGGCCAACCAGGCCAAACAGATGGCCTTAGACGAGATCAACAGCGCGGGCGGCATAGATGGGCGCATGCTGGAACTCATTGTCGAGGACTCCAAGTGCGGCGCTGCGGACGCTATTACCGCCTACCACAAGCTGACCGAAGTGGACAACCTGAAGATCATCCTGGGAACCTCGTGCAGCGGGGCGATGCTCGGAGTGGCGCCGTTGGCTGAGGAGGACGGGGTGATCCTGTTCTCCGGACTTGCCAGCAACCCGGACATCGCCAACGCCGGCGACTACATCTTCCGAACCCAGATCAGCGACGTACAGGTGGGGATCGCCACCGGAAACACTCTGTGGGCGGACGGGATCCGCAAGCTGGCTACGATCACGGAGGAGACCGACTACGCCGAGGGTGTGAGGCGCACTTCAGTCGCCCAGTTCGAGGAACGCGGCGGAGAAATAGTGGCCGAGGAGCGGTTCGCTTCGGATACTACGGACTTCAGATCGCAATTGACCAAGTTGTTCGCCGCGAACCCCGGAGCGCTCCATATAGCGCCCCAGTCCGAATTTTCGGCTGGCACCATCATCAAGCAGGCGCGGGAGTTGGGCTACGAAGGCCCGATCTACGCGGAAACAATTTCGGTTGGAACGACGGCTCTCGAGATCGCAGGCGACGCAGCAACCGGCATGAAGGCCATCACGGCCGACCTCGATCCCGCCAACGAGAAAGCGCAAGAGGTCCTGGCAGACTTCAGGGAGCGCTACAAGTACGTCACTCTGCCGTGGCACCTGGGGTCCGCGTATGACGATGTCTACATCGCGGCCGAGTGTCTCAAGCAGACCGGAGACGATCAGGACGCTGACGGCTTCCGCGACTGTATGTACGGCATTACGTGGAGCGGCGCGATCGGAAACGACTACAGTTTCGACGCCGACGGCGAGGTTGTGGGTCTGTCCAGGGTGGTCGTGGAAGTGCTGCCAACGGAAGAGCGGGCGGCGGACAGAAAGCACAAGGTGCTCGGCCCGGCGCCCAAGGAGTAGACGCGAGCAGCCGAAGATCGTGGTCCGGGCTGCCCGAACAATACTTGCGCGTCGTCAAGGCTAAGCCAAGAGGGAGCATCCCTATCCGGCGGCGTCAGTCCCCATGCCAGCGAGCAACGCCCGGACGCGCGCCTCGAATGTGTTACTTCACGACCGGGTAGTCCGGAGGACCCCAGTCGATTTCCGGGTGGGACATCATCAGGCCGACGAAAAGTGGCACAAGGAAGGCCATTATCCTGGCGCCGTCCCCAACTTGGGCTCGATTCACTGAGCCCCGCCAAGTAGCGCCGCCGTGCATGAGTTGGTTGCGCAGGACGTATAGCCGGTCCAATAAATTATTGAGGATGACAATTGTGTCCGCTTTGTCGAAAGCCCTTTCGACTTTTCGCCTACTCTTGTAGAACGGTTTCTGCCAATCGCCATAGTCGAGTCCGTCACGGTTGTTCCAGTAAGGCTGAAAGACAAATTCGTTGTTAAGCAACGGTTCAATCAATTCGGAGAATCTGACCCGAATGCCATCGTGAATTGTGTAATTGGAGTCGAGACGGAGGATTTTGTCGAAATAGTCGTCAAAAAGGTTTCGCTCCCTCCTTCCGAAATCACTTGACTTGACCTTTGCGTAGGCGGCGTTGAAGGCGATCCAATAGAAGATGAACGCCGCGTCGTCGTCCTCCTTCTCTTTCTCCGCCCGCTCCAGCCAGCTCAGGGCGCGGCGCATCCGGAGCGCCAGGTTATCCGGCAGAGTGGCCTGAACCCGTTGCCATTCCGCGTTCAGGTCTTCAATGGTGACATGGGGTAGGTTTCGACTCATGAGAATGGGACTCGGTGTGTGCTGGGTAGATCGGCTGGCGAGCTTGCCGAAGTAGACCGCACACTAACATACCGACACCATCGCCGATTCAGCCCACGCCTGGGCGAGTCCTACCCTGAACTACCATCTTGACCGCTTAGTAGGTGCCCGGCCGCGCAGGGGGAAGCGATCGGGGAGCGTCTCTATTCGACCGCGTCAATCCCCATGCCGGCGAGCATTGCCCGTACACGGACCTCGACCTCGTCCCGAATGCGCCGCACCTTTTCGATAGGCTGTCCAGCCGGGTCTTCCAGTCCCCAGTCCTCACTTGGAACGAATACGGCGGGGCAGGCTGCGTCTATTGCGCAACCCATCGTGAACGCGTAGTCGGCGTTGTTCACCATCTGCTGGTCGATCACCTTCGGATAGTGCCCAACCAACGCGATGCCACGTTCCTCCATGACTTCCGCCACGACCGGATTCAGCCCTTAACCCGGTATTCTGCCGGCGGAATACGCGCCCACCGTTCCCCCGGAAAACGTGCGTGTGAACGTCTCCGCCATCTGACTGCGCCCCGAATTGTGGACGCAGGCGAACAGTAATTTCACGATGTCCTCCTGTGATCGCGGCCGAATCCGGCACTGACGGGTCTTCCACCTACCCTTTTAAAACACCATCTCCATAGGCAAGCCTCGGGCGTCTTTTGGGGGGTGTTCCGGAACTGTCTGAAGCTGGTCAGTGCGTTCGCGGGCGATTAGCGCGGCCACCAGCGCATCGAGTATGTCGTCCCTGGCGACGACTTTCCTCAGAAACCTGGAACAAGCCCCTTGGTATATCTCCTGGGACCGAGGCTCGATTCCTTCAAGGACTCGGAGGCGTTCAGCTTTTCCTTGCGACTTCTTTTTACTGAATTCCATGGGCCGCTGGCTATTCAATGACCAGAAGCAGAGTTCGGGATGGACTTCCCTGACCGTTGGCGTCGTGCTCGTGTGACGAGACAGCAGCAAGGCATCGACTTCAGCGATCTTGGGCGATATCGCAAACGCCTGAATGCTGATCCCTCTCCCTGCAAAACGGCGCTCGACCTCCAGGGCGCCGCGGTAGTCTTTTGGCGAAGCGGCCGCCCGTTCCACGGTCTGACGAGTCGGCGCCGAGAAGACACTCGACCTGCGACGACCGAGTAGCCTCCGGGCCTGGCTGTCGCAATCACGCCGTTCCGGGCCCTGCGGGAGCCCAATCGGGATGTCCACGAGGACGAGCCTGGAGTCGCTGTAACGGTCCAGCAACTCGCTAAACGACGCGAACACCTCTGCTTCGTAGTCGCCGTGGCGGTCGAAGCCCACGCTGAACCAACCGGCAGGACAGCCGTCTACCCCAACGAATTCGATCTTTGACTTACCCAGGTACGTTACCTACTCGTCGTAAACCGCGTGCATCCGGCCGGAGATTGATCACGCCGCTTCGCTGGACGGGAACACTATCACCGCGCGCGTGATGTCGTACCCCGCCGCGTCTCCGGCAACAAGGGTTTGGGCTGTATTGCCACCCAGGGATTGGCTCGGCCGGGTCCCGGGCCCGTCGTAGACCGTCTGCCTACCGACCCATGTCCGATAAGGCCTGACGAGTTACACCAAGACTTTACTGCTCTGTCACAGCGTCTCCCTCGCTGGAGGATTCGTCCCCGTTCTTCTGCACATCGGATACGATCCCGGGCAAGTTCTTGAGAGAGCTGATGAGATCGACGCCTGTGAGCGCCTCCACGAGGGCTGGCAACTGCGCAATCGTGTTCGATACGTCCTGTGTTACCTTGCTGGCCCCAGCCCCCGCTCCGCTCTCACCGCCGTTGCTGATCACAACGATACTGTCGGTCTTGGCAAGAGGTTGTGCGACCGCGCTGGCGACCTCAGGGAGCGATTCGAACAGCTGCTGGATCATGGCGGCTTGGCCGTACTCCTTCCATGCATCCGCCTTCTTGGTCATCGCCTCGGCCTCCGCAAGGCCTTGTGCCCTGATGGCTTCGGCCTCGGCCTGGCCGCGGGCTACGATGGCCGAGGCGTCCGCTTCTCCGCGCAGCTTGATAGCTTCGGCTTCGGCCCTGGCTTCCGCGACGACGCGGGCACGCTCACCCTCCGCCAACGTCTCTAATCTGTACCGGTCAGCCGCGGCGGGACGCCGGACAGTCGCATCCAACTCTTTCTCTCGCCGAGCGACCTCCTGCTCTTGGACCTCGATCTGCTTTTGCCGCTCGACCACCTCGACCTGCGACTCTTCAGCCCGAATCCGCTGGCGGGTCTTGGCCTCCTGAAGGGGGTAAGCCAACTCCGCTTCGGCGCGGCGCGCATTGACCTCCTGGTCATACGCCGCCTTCTCGGTCTGGAAATCGCGTTCTGATAAGGCTATAGCGGTGTCTGCGGCAAATTTGGCGGCTTGCCGTTGCTGATCGGCCTGTGCCTCCTTGATACCTGCATCACGTTCAGCCTCGGCTGCGCCGATAGCCGCATCTCGCTTCACTTCCGCCGTCCTCCGCACACCAAGCGCCTCGAGATACCCCTGCTCATCCTGGATATCGCGAATTGAGAAGCTGACGATCTCCAACCCCATGCTGGTCATGTCGGTCGCTGCCACGTCACGGACCTGTTCCGCGAACGTTACGCGGTCGCGGTAAATGTCCTCGACCGTCATCGTGCCGAGAATTGCGCGCTGCTGTCCCTCCAGAGTCTGCAGAGCGACCTCAGCGATCTCTGTGACGGTCTTGCCCAGGAACTGCTCAGCGGCGGTTCTGATGGCGTTCTCGCTGCGCCCAACCTTCACCTGCGCAATCCCATCGACCGACACTGAGACGCCTTCCTTTGTGTAGACCCTCGCCGTGTTGACAGGAAGGGTCATTACTTCCAGCGAAAGCATCTGAGCCATTTGAATTATCGGCAGCACGAACATCCTGCCGCCCACCTTGACTCTTGGCATATTGCCACCGCCCGATACGATCAGGGCATGATTTGGTCCTACTGTTGTGAATCCTGCCATTGTTTCCCCTAATTGAGTTGCTCAGAACCCGTACTTCGCCTAGTTTGACGTCTCCGGGTCCTGGCGCTGTTTTTCTACTTTGAGCACACTTCCATATACCGCGATTACCTGAACCTCGTCCCCCTTCTTTATCGAGACTCCCGGATCGGCCGAAGCCGTCCACTCCTCGTTCGACACCATGACTCTGCCGGACGGTTGTAGGTCCGACAATGCTACGCCCTTCTGCCCCTCCAGCAGCGCTTCGGCCTCGGTCTGGAACCCACTCGATGTGCCCGTACTCTTCATGAACAGGATCCACACCCCGATGGCGAGTCCGGCCACAATCCCGATCATGATTGGACTAACCATGAAGCTGGGCTCCGGCACGTCCGACGGGCTAAAAAAGTTCCCAAACAGGAATATCGAGCCAAGAATCAGAGAGACTATGCTGCCCAGACCGAAGAGACTGAACCCCGGCGCTACCGTCTCGCCGTAGAACAAAAGCACTGCAAAAGCTAAAAGACCTACGCCCACCCAGCTGCCGGGCAAGTTCACGAACCCGACGAACCCTAGCGCGATCGCGAGAACTGCCAAAATCCCCGGACCGAATTGACCCGGAACGACGAGTTCCAAGATAAGGGCTGCTCCGCCAATGAGGAACAAGCCAAGCACCAGGTTGGGATTGGCGAGTATTCTGAGGGCATGTTCCAAAAGCGTGCGGTGCAGCCGACGGACTTCCGCACCGCTGGATGAGACCAATTCCTGACCGGCCGGCGTCGTCGCTGTCAGACCGTCAAGCTGCACGAGCATCTGGTTCATGTCTGTAGCAATTAGGTCGATGACTCCGAGTTTAAGCGCCTCTTCCGCTGAGTAAGCAGCCGCATTCCGTACGGTGTCTTCGAGCGCGTTGGCGTTTCGCCCCCTTTCCTGCGCGATGCTTCGGATGAACGCCCTGGTATCCTGATTGATTTTCCGTGAGAGTGTAGTGGGCAAGTCGCGGCCACCCGACGCCACCGGCGAGGCAGCGCCGATGTTTGTCCCCGGCGCCATTACCGCAAAGTTGGCTGCGGCCGCCACGAAAGTCCCGGCGGAAGCCGCCCTGGCGCCGGCGGGAGCGACGTATACCGCGACGGGGACCTCCGATTCCAGGATGCTCTCGACAATGTCACGCGTCGAATCTAGTAACCCGCCTGGCGTGTCCAACTGGATAACAACCAGCGACGCCCCGTCCTTGCTGGCTTTGTCGATGCCGCGCGCGATATGGTCGGCTGTCAGTGGATCAACGATACCGTCGATCTCGATGACGAGCACATTCGGGCCATCCGCCAAGACCGAGTCGGGGGGCTGTAACGCCAGTATGAAAGTGGCTGCTGCCACCCCCAATATCGCGATGCAGAGGCGTATGGACATCCCGTTCCCGAAGGAGCACGGCGTTGCCAGGGCCGTCCGTACTACTCTGGCCCCATCCTAACAAACTATCTCGGAATCACTAAGGCCTTGCTAAAGCCGCACGAGGTATTGAAAACGGGCCGCCGTCACACGGCAAGGGGCTGGGGCGAGTTTGAAGAACCTGTTTCAAAAGTCTCCTCTCAAGAATCGCGCCGTACATGGCGCGACGATTTACGACATCAACCCTCCTATCAATACGTAATACGGCCGGGTACGACACAGCGACATACCCGCCTTGGGGTCATTTTTTTCAGAGGAATGGCAGACGTCCTTAGTCTGTGCTCTAACCGGACGGCCGCGCGTGAGGTCCAAGACTACGGGTTAGAGGCTACAACCTCGCCAAAGGCGAAACCTCCACACGCCCCAGCTGCGTCTCTCCAGTCGTAGAGATCCTGTTTCCACGTGTCGAACTGCTGGTGGGTCGCAAGTCCGTACTTCGTGGCGGCTTCGATGACATTGGGCGAGTAGAACCAGTCCATTATGAAGCGGTGAAGGAAGGCAACGTCTTCGGCAGTCCCGAAGAAGTCGAAAGACCCCCCAACTCGGATGTCCGAGAATCCGGCCTCGAGGAACGTGTTCTTCAATTCCTTCCCCAACTGAGGATGGCCGCCATTTGCCGCGAGAAGCCTCGAGAACGTGGCCCAGGCCGCGCCAAAGTTCTCGCCGCTAGGTTCCAGGAACGAGGATTCGACGAACATTTCACGGCTGGCGATGATGCCGCCGGGTTTCAGTACCCGTTTCACCTCGGACAGCACCGCCCTTGTGTCGGGAACGTGCATGAGAACGGCGTGGCAGTGGGCGACGTCGAACACGTCGTCTTCGAAGGGAAGGGCCGTAATGTCTCCAACGTGGAATGTCACATTGTCGTGTCCACCTGCCCCGGCGGCGGACCGTGCCATGCCAATCTGCGACTCCTCCATGTCGATGCCGTGTACCTCCCCGGGATCAACCGCCCTCGCAAGACCGACCGTGATGGTCCCCGGCCCACAGCCGAAGTCGAGAACGCGGAGGCCCGGTTTGAGATGAGGCAGCAAGTAAGCGGCATGGGTCTCTGCGCTGCGTCGATCGAGAAGCTGGAGGAACTCTTCGCTGTAGCCCATCGTGTAGTCGGATGTGGCCGGTGTCTGGTCGGGCATGCTCGTTCACTCCTGTGCTTGTCGATTGTCACGTCTGGTTCGTAGCCTGGCTGACATTGTGCAATCTGCTCGTGACCCTCGGTGAGGATATGTTCCCTGGCTGCATTGACGGAAAGCCGATTGTCCAGACCTTCACCATGGGTCCGGGCGGTCCTGACCAATGCGCTGATCCAGAGTTGGAGGACTTCTGAATGAAGGGAGTTAATACCGCGCGGAGTTATTGACGGCTACCGAGATCGGTTGTCGGCTCTAGTCATTGAGCATGCGTTTTGCGGTTTCCCTGGCCTCGTCCAGGGTCTTGACGAATTGGTCTTCGGGAACGTCCTTCAGGACGTTGAGCGCCTTTAGGGTAGTTTCGGGCATGCCCTCCAGACCCATCACAATGCACCCGGTATCCTCGGCTGTGGCGACATCGATCATCTGCTCCACCACCAAGGCCGCGCTGTCGTCCATGTAAACGGTGTCGGTGAAGTCCAGGATGACGACCTCGTGATCCCGGATGTCGAGGCTGATCGTGGTGATCAGCTTGTTGGCAGACGCTACGGAGAAACTGCCTCTGAGCGAGACTAGGCCAACACGCGCAGAATAGGGGTCCACCTTATCCGCTTCTTCCTTGCTCACGAGGAATGTACGGTCCAGCAGCGGCACGGAGATCACGCTGTCCAGTTCCAGGCGTTCGAACTGCCGCGCGCTGGCCATCATGGCGGCGATCAACCCTATCGCCACGGCGGTAACCAGGTCGAGGAACACCGTGAGTCCCATGGTAATCACCATGACCAACAGGTGTTCCCTCTGAACGCGGTGGACCCGGGTGATGAAGCGCCAGTCTATGATGTCCCACCCAACCTTCACCAAAATGCCCGCAAGAACCGCATGGGGTATCGCCTCTACGTATCTGCCCAGTCCCAGGACCAGCGCGAGCAGGATGGCCGCGCGTAGTACCCCCGACACTTGCGTACGACCGCCGGCGCGTATGTTGACCACCGTGCCCAGCGTGGCGCCGGCGCCGGGCAGGCCCCCGATAAACCCTGCGATCGTGTTGCCGATTCCCTGGCCCACCAACTCCCTGTTCGGGTTGTGTCGCGTACGGGTCATCGAGTCCGCCACCAGGGAGGTGAGCAGGCTGTCTATGGAACCTAGCAGCGCGATGATCAACGCAGGCTGGACAGCGCTGGCCAATATGTCCAGGGAGTAGTCGGGTAGCATCAAGCTGGGGAGGCCGATCGGCACGTCGCCGATTACCGGCGCGTTTGTCAACCACAGGACCCCAATGAGCGTTCCGGCGATCAGCGCCGCCAGGGAAGCGGGCAGGAACTTCTTGAGTTGTTCGGGCCAAAGGATACCCACGCCGAGCGCGACGGCCGCAATAGCCAACGCGTGGAAGTTGACGTCGTTTATCGCATCCGGCCAGGACTGGACCGCCCCCAACGGTCCACCTTGCGCAATGGTCGCTCCCAGGAAAGGCAGGGTCTGCAAAAGAATGATGATTATGCCGATTCCGGACATGAAACCGGATATGACCGAGTAAGGCGTGTAGGCCACGAACCGGCCGATCCGCATCACGCCCAGCAAAATCTGCAGAACGCCAGCCATGATGACGATCGTGAACGCCGCGGCCAGGTTGTCTGCATGGGCGGTAACAATGACGGCCATGGCCACGGCCATCGGTCCGGTGGGACCGGATATTTGGGAGCGCGTGCCACCGAAAACAGACGCGAAGAAACCCACCGCGATCGCGCCGTAAAGTCCGGCGACCGCTCCCAGACCAGACGCTACGCCGAATGCGAGGGCGATAGGCAACCCCACCACGGCTGCCGTGACGCCGCCAAACAAGTCTCCGCGGAGGGCTTTTAGGTCGTAGTCGAGTTTAGAGAGCATTCGATGACTTGTTGGAATACCGGTTCAAAGTAATCTGCGCCAGGATCCCAGGTCGGCAAGCGCCGGGGGCGGGGATACGCTTCATTGCCGTTAGCCCTCCCTTAGACGAATGCGGCACGCGTCCGTAACGGGAGCAGCATGACTGCCCTGCCCGTCCCGGGGCAAGCTGCTCGACGTCTTCACCTGAACGAACAGCAAGCCGGAGCTTTGACGAAGCGTACCCGTTGCCGCGGTGGATTCAGAGAGTTATCCACCGGCAGCGGAAATGGGTCTCGCCAGCAGGACCGGCGGGTTTGCGAAAGCATGCGTCAACCCTTGTACGCTACAGTGTTTTCACAACGGCCAACTCTACCCCGAATTCGTCGCTATGGCTGCCGAGGACTAATGTAGCAGACGAAACCGGCGGCGGAGAGACCCGGGGAGTTAATTTAAGGGGCCACTTACAGAGTCGGGACGACCACTTCAATTCTCTCCTTACCCTGAGAACCGGGCGTCAAGCCGAGTGCTTTCTGTAACCGCCATCTAACCCCGCCGGTCGGCGCTTCCAGAGCGCAGGACCAGGTAGGCAAGCCCACTCGCAGTTCCAACAACCGCGACCACTATAACGACCAACCACCAGCCGGTATTGGATGCGGACGGCGGCGACGCGGGAAGAGCCGACGTTGGCGTTGGCGGCCTTAAGACGGTCGTGCTCGTGGGCCTCGCCACGAGTGTGGGCGCGGGTGTTGACACAGGCGTTGGCGACGTGCTGGCGTCGGCCGCCCTCGTGGGCGAGGAAGCGAGTGTAGGCGCGGGTGCGACGGCTGGAGCACTAGTGGGCGTTGGCAAGGGTGTCGGCGCGGCATACTGCGGCTCCTCGCGTGTCGACACGGCAAACGTGTAGATACCGCCGTCGAACCCAAGCACGTAAAGTTCGCCCACGGCGTCCTCTCCAAACGACGATACCTGGAACGGAGCCTTGGCCAACTCCCCTTTCGCCGTGACGGCCGCGCCGTCGTGCCGAAGACCCCAGATGCGGCCGGAGCAGAAGTCGGCGTAGAGATACACCCCCTCGAGATCACGTACGCGCTGGCCGCGGTATACATACCCTCCGGTGATGGAGCAGCCGAGGCTGTGGTCATATTCCGCTACAGGGGCCTGCAGATTGTCCCCTCTGCACGATGGGGAGCGGAAACAACGGGTTCCCTCCATCACGTTCCATCCGTAGTTCGCGCCCGGGTAAACGATGTTCACCTCCTCACGGGCGTTTTGGCCGACGTCGCCCACCCAAAGGTCACCGGTCTTACCGTCGAAGGAGAACCGCCATGGGTTGCGAAGCCCGTAGGCCCACACCTCGCCGCGAGCGCCGGACTCACCAACGAACGGGTTGTCGGCAGGTATTGCGTACGGGGCGCCCTGCGCAGGCTGTTCCATGTCGATTCGGAGGATCGTGCCCAGGAGTGTTCCGGGGTTTTGCCCATTCCCGAACGGGTCCCCGCCCGAACCGCCGTCACCCAGCCCGACGTACAGCATCCCGTCCGGGCCGAACGCGATCATCCCGCCATTGTGGTTCCGAAACGGCTGGTCCACTTCCAGGAGTACGACCTCGGAACCGGCGTCTCCCAACCCGTTGGCTCCTGTCTCGAATCGCGCCAGCATGGATCTTCGAGGATTCGCCGCGCTGTAGTAGACGTAGAATCGGCCGTTATCTGCGAACGTTGGGGAGAAGGCCAGGCCCAGGAGTCCTTCTTCATTCCCGCCCCGGCTCACGCCGGAGTGGATATCCAGGAATATCTCCGTCCGCTCAGGCGCGGTGGGATCGATCCGGTGGATTACGCCTTCCTGTTCAACGACATACAGCAGCCCGGAACCATCCCCGGCATGGGTAAGCAGGACAGGCCGCTCGAAGGTGAGCGCTGGAAACACCCGTTCCAACTCAAGCATTGGAAGCGAGTCCTTTGGGACCTGGGCAGCAACGGCCAGCGCTGGAATCAAGACCAGCAACAGCACGACGAATTTCTTTCGATAGATTTCGTTCACGCAAAAACATCCCGCACGCGGCATGGGACTGATTACATACCTTCTTATAGGTTATTGGCTTCGTCGAACCCATCTACTACTCTGGCGGGGTTGGCAGACGGTGGCGGTGGAGGCATTGAGATGAAGCCCTTCGGGCTATCGTGGTTTCGAAAACTAAAGACGCGCTGGTTGTTGCGAAACAGAGTGGCCGGAATGTCTAGTATGACGCGATACACGTATGGAGGTGGAGGGGGTGTGCCTGTCCAGCAGACGGAGTTGGCGCCTGAAGGCCTCGAGTGGGCTGAAGACGTCTCCCCGGCCCAGTGGGTGGAGCAAAGCCTGTCCGATTTCGCGAAGGTACGTTCGCTGCTGCCTGAGGGGTTTTCAGCCTATGCCCGCGTATTTCACCCGGCCCATTTAGACAACGCGAGGGAGCAACCTGTCCCGTGGTCCACGGTGGCTTCATGGACCGGGCGGACCGTCCATCCCCTGATGCAGTTCGAACGCATCGCCAGCCTTAGCGAGGACTCCGGGGACATGTACAAGGACCCACCGTGGGGATTTCTTCCGCAGCATGGTTCGATCCCGGAAGAGGAGTGCCGGACACTTGTCGACCTACTCAGGAATTTCACTTCCACCCCCGACCAGTGCTTTTTCTGTCTATGGGAAGGGTACGGAAACATCGACACAAGCCTCTACAAGGCGAGCTCCCGGGTGAAGGCGCCGGGGCGAGACTACCTCCTCTTCCGCGGCCCTCTCGATGCCGTGGAGTCGTTTCTGCACCGGGATGACGGCTTTTGGGGATACTCACCTAACATGTGGTGGTCCGCAGACCGCGCCTGGTGCGTGGCAACGGACATCGACCTGTTCGACACCTACGTTGGCGGCAGCACAGAGTGCATCGAGGCGGTCCTGCGTAATCCGGACCTGGAGGCGCTACCCACGACCCTTGACGCACGTGTAGACATTGGCGGAGACACCGTCAATGCCGCCCACGTGCCCGGGAAATGACCGGCCCTCGTTAGCAGTCCTCGAGGTTTGTCGACTGCCTGGCTACGCGTCGCCACCCTGGCTCCCGCGAAGTGTCTACCGGGCGCCTGCCCCGGTGGCGGGTTCCCTCTCGCCAAAACGGTAAGGCAGGAATCCCCCGCGTTCTTGGCAACGGAGCCGTCTTACTATCTTGGCTGTCAGTTCGACGGGGCATCTCACTCCGTCCGTTGCCGTTTATGTGAAATGGATGTCTGGCGAGCAGGTAGGTCCTAGCTCGATGGCGGTTGGATGAACGCCAGGTTGCATTCCAACGCGGCGCCGAACAGGGCAATGGGCGGGCCCGCGTCGGGACTCGACATGGCGGCCAAACCTTCCGGCCCCCCCACCTTGTCCAGCACGCATTGCAGGCCTTCCGGGTTGTACGGGCCAAGTTCCAGCGCCGGGCTGACAAGTTCCCATTCTTCCTGGTTGAGGCAGGAAAGCGTCAGGATGAAGCCTGTCATCCCGCTTATCATGGCCGCTGCGTTGTCGGGTCCCGCGAAGGAGCCAAGCATCATGGCGCGGAGGTCAATTCCCTCAAATCCGCCGCGGAGGCACGCCGAGGTCTCCTCGCTCAGCGCTCCGGTCTGACCGGTGAATGGGACCAGGAAAAAGGTCAGTAGCGTCTCGTCCTCAAGGCAGGTAATAAACCCTTCAGCCTCTTCGGGCGTGGCGGTGTCAGGGGCGCCCATCAGCTTCAGAAGCACTTGAGGATCGGCATTTTGCAAGACACAGGACAACTCATCCGGCGACAGCGCGGACATGAGCCCCTGCGGGTCCTGCATGTTCAGAGGAGCGATGACTCCAGCCCCTGAATCCGGCGTTGCCGGCATCGCAGTGGGGGCCGGAGCGGATGTGGCAGTTGGCGCGGGTGGTGGCGCCGCCGGCCCTTCCATAAATGCCAGGTTGCACTCTACCGCAGCGCCGAACAGGGCAATGGGCGGGCCTGCGTCGGGGCTCGTCATGGCGGCCAAGCCTTCCGGCCCTCCAAGTTTGTCCAAAACGCACTGGAGACCCTCCGGGTTGTACGGACCCAATTCCAGGGCCGGGCTGGCAAGTTCCCATTCTTCCTGGTTGAGGCAGGAAAGCGTCACGATGAAGCCTGTCATCCCGCTTATCATGGCCGCTTCGTCGTCGGGCGACGCAAAGGAGCCAAGCATCAGGGCGCGAAGGTCAATTCCCTCGAATCCGCCGCGGAGGCACGTCGAGGTCTCCTCACTCAGCGCGCCGATCTGACTGGTGAATGGGACCAGGAAAAAGGTCAGTAGCGCCTCGTTCTCCACGCAGGTAATAAACCCTTCAGCCTCTTCGGGCGTGGCGGTGTCAGGAGCGCTCAACAGCTTCTGAAGAACTTGAGGATCGGCATTTTGCAAGATACAGGACAACTCATCCGGTGACAGCACGGACATGAGCGCCTGCGGGTCCTGCATGTTTATAGGAGCAATGACTCCGGACCCTGAATCCGGCATGGAGGGTCCCTGTGTCGGTGCTGGAGCGGCAGTTGGGGCAGGTGTGGCCGTGGGCGCCGGTACGGATGTGGCGGTCGGCGAGGGTGTTGGAACCGGCGTCGCCGTGGGCGGAATGGGTGTGGCGGTTGGGGCTACTGTTGCCGTCGGCGCTGGGGCCTGAGTCGGGGCGGGAACGGATGTAGGGTCTGGCGCCTCTCTGGAACAGGCCAGTATCACTGATAAGGCTAGAACGAACGCGCAAACTAGTATCTTTGACATTGAACCAATACCACCCTGTCTTTGACCATCGCGGTCACCATAATCGCTCTGATTGAGAATGAGGGTGACCGGGTGGTTTATGCCGTGCCAGGCTTTTTGGTCTGTAACGCCACGTCCCCGGACGTTACTAACTCGGTGTCAACTGCGGCGCACTAGTAGCCACAGCACCGGGGGCGCCTGCATTCCATTGTCGCCGCGCGCGTATCGGCCCGGCAATAGCTCCCACGGCGGATTGCATCCGAAACAAAACCCACCCTGGACTTCCGGCTGTCGTTCAAACGGCTCGACTGCTTTTCGAACGCGGTCGGCACAGCGAAGGCTCTCTCAGACAAGCCCAGTTCGTGTGAACACCGGGGCTTTCAAGACAAGACCTGCCTCGGCGCGTGTCGCCCAGCAGGCGACAGGACCGCGTGCTGCGGCTTCGGCCGGGTGCCTGGTTCAGTTCTGAGTGACGATCATCTGGCTGACGTGGGCGTCCATCATCTTTTTCATCGCCTGGATCTCATCAGGACTCTTGTTGTCAAAGAGATTAGAGTGCGCATCTTCCCCATGCGCCATCATCGCAGCGTGGAGTTCATCGGCGGTCTCTTTCTCGGTGGACCAGTCACACCCTTCGCAAGCCAGTTTCATTCATTTCCCTTTCGTATTGCGGGTCCATAAGCATACCCGCGTCGTGTTGTTCCCACGTCCGCGTCACGCCTACTCCGGAACGACAAGGGTGATCGCGCACTTCACTTCTTCGTCGCCCCGACCCTAAGCGCCTGGAACCGCCAGAGTCACAGGGCCACTAACGCCGCCACTCGGCGATGTTCCACAACTCGCTATCCCAACCGTTTATCCAGACACCCCTCAGCGTATTCAGGTGTGCCGAGACGAAGCCCCGTTCCACCAGCGGGATCTCGAAATAGTTCTGCACGTAGATGTCGTGAAGCCGCTTTGCCAGCGCCTCCCGCTCCGGTCCGATTCGGGTCTGTTCCAGTTGAGCAAAGAGTTCGTCGTACTCCGGGTCGCAGGATCGGGCGCTGTTGTCGAAAGCTCAGTTGTTATCGCGGGTCTGGATATGTTTGCAGAGGACACCGGACAAGTACTGCTGCGGGTCTATTCCGGAACCGTTGGTGTACATCTGTACGTCTGCGAAGAACCTGCGAAGCGATGCATCCTTGTCAGCCTCCGGATCGCCGCCGAAGAAGAGGCTGGCATCGTGTTGCACCAATTCAGTCTCGATTCCTATCTGACGCCACCAGTCACGAATCATGGCCTGCGTATTTTGCCGGACCGCATTTACCGAGGTCTGGTAAGTAATCCGCAACGGAACTCCGTTGTATTCACGGATGCCATCGCCGTCGCTGTCTAGTACGCCGCTATCGTCAAGCAGTTTGTTGGCTCCCGCGATGTCCTGGGTCAGACACGCATCGTTGGCGGTCGAAACATACTTCGGGGGACCCGTTATCAAATTGCAGGTGGGCTCTCCGGAGAATCCATAGAGTTGCTCCGATATGAGGCCGCGATCGATGGCCATCGACATGGCCTGGGGAATCGGTGTATATGTCAAAAACGGGTGAGGATTCTTTCCATCCAGATACTCTGAGCGGTCGTCGTCCAACGCCGGGTCCGGATTCGTCTGGTTGACGACGATACGTTCGACCAGGCTGGAGTACGCGACGACCACTTCGCTAAGTCCAGCCGCTTCCATCCTGACGAGGGTCTCCGGCTCCACCTGCAAGTTCCATGCGTAGTCGGCTTTCCCTTTTTCCATGACGGCGCCGGCCGCGTCAATCGCCTCACCTCCACCCTTGAAGAACACCCGGTCGAAATATGGCGTCGGCCCCCGGTAGAAGGGGTTGCGTTCGTAAATGGCCTCCTCGTTGGTCTTGAAGTCGATGATGCGGTACGGTCCGGTGCCGAGCGGTGCCGTGTTTTGCGCTTCGCACGTCGTGGCAGCCGCGCCGACGCAGTCGGCAAACTGTGTCCGGCTGATGATCGGCGTTCCCGCGCCGACGAAGGCCTGGTACGGATAAGGCGTGGGCGCATCGAAGGTGATCTTGACGGTGGTGTCGTCGATCGCCTCCACGGAGGCGACGCCGTCAAATGAACTCTCCGACGTGCAGCCTGTGTCTTCATCCACGCAGTAGCGCCAGGTAAAGACAACGTCCTCGGCTGTCATGTCGCTGCCATCGGACCACTTCAGACCCTCTTTCAAATTCCACGTAATGGACAGTGAGTCTTGGGACACCCCACCGTTTTCCAAAGTTGGGATTTGGGCCGCCAGCGCCGGCACGAGGTTGCCTTCCGGATCGTACTTGGCCAGGGGCCAGTGTGACCGCGCCGGCATCGGTATCTTTGGTTCCGGACGACAGGTAGGGGCCGGGCAGGGTTGGCGCCTGCCAGTAGAGGATGGTCAAGACCTTCTCTTCAGCCGGGGTTTCTGTTTGAGGTGGCGTAGGGCTGGGCTCAGCCGTGGGTGGTTCTCTGCTGGAGCCGTCGCAGGCCGAAAACAAAAACAGCGACGCCAGGGCGAGCGTTAGGAACTTGTACATAGGGCAGTCTCAAGAAGTTAATTGATCTGGCGGGGCAGCGATGTTCCTGGCTGCGTCTACGCGGTCGGAGGCGGTTGCGAAACGTTCTTCCCGCCAATCGCCGGCGAGTCTTCCGTCTTGAACAGCGGGTGGATCGCCGCGCTGCCGGACCTCGCAGTGGGACCACCTCGGAGGCAACGACGCATAGTTAATAAGGTAACACTAACCCAACACCCGACTGGGTTATCTCGACTGCTCGCCAGTTTAATAAAACGCTCAATAAGTAAAGGGGCCGGCGACTGCCGGCCCCTTTTGCACTTCAGGCCTGTTCTGACGTTAGTTCACCTCGGCGCACACCGCGTAGACGGTAAGACTCCAGCTCCCGCTGCTGGTACCGACCGCCTCAGCCGTCGCTCTCCAACCACCAGGAACTTCGCCAGCCAACCCATCCGGGCGGGTTTCAACTATGGCTATGTTCGCCGCTGTACCAGTCAATTGCGCTCCGCCAGCGATCGCAGACAATTCCTCGCCAGCCGTCTCACATTGCACCAGTACTGACTTCGGCGAGGTGCCATCCAACGGACTCGAACCTGTCACGATTTCGAGCTGTGAGACTCCCGATACGCCTTGTATGCCCTGCGGTCCGTGAGGTCCCTGGGTTCCCACTTGTCCCACAGGTCCACGCTGTCCCGCCGATCCTTGCGGCCCTTGCGGTCCATCCGCTCCCTGCGGTCCTTGCGGCCCCGTCGGTCCGGCTTCCCCTGCGTCGCCCTTTGGCCCCTGCGGTCCAGTTGGACCGAGCGGCCCAGCAGGACCACCAGGTCCTTGCGGTCCCGTTGAACCAATCGGTCCCTGTGGTCCAGTTGGTCCCGTCGGCCCTTGCTCTCCGGTGTCTCCCTGGACGCCTTGCGGTCCTTGCGGTCCAGTGTCGCCCTTGATTCCTCGGGCGCCTATTGGTCCCTGAGGACCGGTTGGTCCTTGCGGTCCCAGCGGCCCTGGCGGACCACCCGGTGTACCGGGATCACCTTTTACTCCCTGGTCACCCTCAGGACCCTGCGGTCCTGTGTCGCCTGTGTTGCCTGTGTTGCCCAGGGGTCCTGGAGGGCCTGGAGGGCCACCAGGGTCGCCTTGCTCGCCTGTTTCTCCAGGTGGGCCCGTATCGCCCGTCTCGCCTTTGACTCCAGGCGCGCCGTCTTGTCCATCTGTTCCGTCCGCTCCGTCACTTCCCCCTGGGCCCTGTGCGCCTCTGAGGCCTTGCTCGCCCTGGGATCCCTTGTCACCCTTGCCGCCCTTGGCGCCATCAGTGCCAGAATTGCCTTTCAAGCCTTGAGCTCCGGTCGGACCTTGGGGTCCTTCAGAACCCTGGATGCCTTGAGCACCTTGGGGTCCCTGCGGGCCTTGATCGCCATTCAACCCCTGTTCGCCCGTACAAGCGGCGACCAAAAGCAGCAAGACGAATACGACGGCGAGAGCTGCTACTCCCAGCCATCTCCGAATCGCCCCGGCTGACTTCCGGTTACTTTGTGTGAAAGTAGACGAGATTTTCATGAATGCGGCTCCTTGGTCATTAAGCTACCCGTTCGAACTTTTACAGTCAAGCAAAACGGGTCTCTTCGGTGATGTGTTTTCAAGCATAAATGCGTTGGGAATTGTAAAGGAATCCAATAGGGAACGACACCCCCATGAATGGGGATATCTTAGAATAAAATCAGGATAAGGGCTAGGGCTCTTTCTCTAAAGTGTCAGCGGAATAGACAGCGGCATTGAGCAGCGTCCGATCAGTTTCACTGGACCAAGCGAACCGCCCAGGGTCACCACCAGCGGGGTCAGGGCAGTGGTAGGTGACAGCTTTGGCTTCGTCGCTGGCCTGACTTCCCCCTCAACGCGGCCGTCTTTCAATCAACAGGACGAAACAGCGGCCTGCCAGACGGACATCATTATTGCCCACGATAACACGAAATTCCAAACGCCGAACCCGGCAGGCACAGGAGCCTCAGAGGTGTCGAGAAACCTGTGAAACTCCATGCGGCGGCATGAGCCATGGCGCTGGTCAACCACCTTTCGGGTCTGCGGGTCAAAGGCGCAGATTTGGAACGCGTTGCCGTGTACATCATGGCTGTCCGCGCCGCCTGTCTTTGGCCGGCGGGCAATCATGACCGGTATCGCTTCCGTCCCCCACATGTTGTGGTCCAGCCCTTATTACTGGGTACCTGTTCGGCTGAGTCACGCAATTCTCCCGCCCATTCCAGGACACTCCGCCGTGGATCGCGTGCCCCACTGGGTAAGGTCCGTTGGTGAGATTCCCCGGTCAAGATCACGACCCTTTGCGCGCGGACATTCGCGACGATCTGCGGCGCGCCACCTCCTTAACCCGTAACCCGTCGTTCGGGACATCGAATCGCAATTCCTGAACAGAGACCTACGTTTCCCTATTTCCCCACCGTCCCCTGCGACACCTCCAAGTCCCGCCTCCATACCTGCCAAGTCGGCTCACCCCGCCTCGCCACCGCCTGAGGCGATTTCGGACTGCGCGTCTGCCGTTCCGCCACTCCGTCGCCTAGCGTTCGTCGTTGGTCAGTATCAGCGGCTGGGTTGGTTGTCCAGGCCCAATTTTCACATCTCCTTTATCTAAATGATCATATGAATACTGCATGACAACTGCCTATGAAAGGGTCTTTACAATTGCAAAATGAATAATAGGTGTCAATGAGTGGAACCAATGGAGCTGATGATTACGTTCACGTAACGTGTATATTTCTGTTAGAGGCGAAACGGTGGCAAACATTTGCTTATCCCTATGCACGTGCGCCAATAATATAGAATTGATACATTCCGACTCATTAAACTGCGAGCCTCATACAGGTTACTTCGTTCGCAAAAAAACCGAGGTTCAGCTATTGGGACGGAGAAACCATGCCACTGCCGCATCCCGCAATTTGGACGGGCACATTTCTTGCCTGCCCCAAGAAAGGCGACAACGTACCGAGGCACTGACCCGTGCGCGCTGCCGGAGCAGTCTCCCGATGACGGTCTGGTGTCATCTTCAGGGCTGGCTCATCGAAGTCACCCCTGAGGCGACCGCAGATTAGATCATGGATCGCCGAACCATTACCGCCGAACTTTCACTGGCCCATGACATCCAACCGGGAGAGCCATTGGCATCGCCGAGTTGGGAAGTATCAATTGTGCTTGTGCGTGCGTCTCTCAACTTTCGGCGGACCCGCGACAGGCGTCGCTTACGCCAATTGGACCGGTGCGCGCGCTCTCCGGGTGGCTGGTCTTTCGTTTGCCCGGGGGGACCGTGCTCCGACGGATGTGACGGCGAGTGCCCGATCGCACCGGAAGGTCATTTCGCGCGCCCGGCCTACGGAATTCCCTTGCCGCTTGTGGAATGCCTTGGGGCGAGCGAAATCCATGAAAAAAGGGATTCTCAGGCTCGCCATCAAGAATCCCCCGACCGACCGCGATGACGATCGACAAGGATCAAAAAGGGATGTCGCCTAACGGTATCGACTCTTCCCCGTCAGCAACCGAAGACGTAACTCTTCGATTTTTGGGGATCTACGGGCTTTCTGACCTCTGGAAACCGTCTCGCAGGATAAGGAACACTCAGGGGGAGCCAAATTCATCTCTTCAAGTCTGAACCGTCATTCGGAGATGCCGGGGATTGACTAGTATCGAAGGACGAACCTATCATGCGCCTGTCTCGTGTGGGCTGTCCTCAGCCGCCGACGATACACTCACAGGAAATCCTGGACTAGTCTGGATTTATTTAGGAGGAGAGATGGAAGCCTTAGGACTTATTCTCATCGCAAGCGCGCTGTTCTGCCATTCATGGTACATCCTTGGTTTGTACCCGGACGGTCGGACGGTGGGGATCTACGTGGGCGCCTTTGGCCTGGCGGCCCTCATTTCGATTACGTTGGCTCCAATGCTTTTGATAGGGGGAGACTCGGTAGCGGTTGCGAACGCCGGCGGCGACTTCGGCAACAAAGCCTACTCAATAGCCTCCGGTCTGGCCCAGACCACTGTGATGAAGACGCTCATCATAATCTGGTCTGTGTACGCGATTGGAGTCGCGGCCCAGGCGATCCTGGATTACGACGAACGGGCAGTTGGCTTTTCCGGCGCTATCGCGGCCGCGGTCAGCCTGATCGCCCTGTTCTTCTTCGTAGGCACGCTGCTCAACCCCTACGGCGAAGACGTCGTCCTCACACTGGCAACGGCCTCATTGCTGCTGTCATTTATCGGGGGCACGATGTTTGCCTACCTCGGCGTTCCGTTTAGCGGCCTTAGACCAGTCGCCGGATGGTTCAATCTCGTCGGTTCCATCGGCGTATTCATCATGGGAGTCGTGATAGGGACGACGATTATCGGCGTGTCGCTGAATAGTTGAGCCGAAAGCCGGTCAGCGGGTCCTAAAGACCCACCCGAACACCCTCCCCCACGCCCCGGGCTTCTACGGAGTCCGGGGCGTGGTGGCCTACTGAGCGGAGCATGTTCAAGAAACCTTCGATAGAGGCCATTCTCGCCGAGAGCGAACGAGCTACTGCCCAATATTCGTGGGAAGGGACCTTCGCCGACTACCTTGAGTTAGTAGTCGACAACCCCGGGATTTCGCGCCTCTCGCATAAGCTCATCCTCGATTCGATTGCTGACGCGGGCATTGATGAGTCGCCCGGCGGAGCGCCGGTCTACAAGCTCTTCGACGGTGAGATATACGGCTTGGAGGACCAGCTGGAGCGACTGGTCCAATACTTCGCCTCGGGCGCAAGCAGATTTGAGATACGAAAGCGGATACTTCTGCTCATCGGACCGCCGGCGAGCGGCAAATCGACCATTGTGTCTCTGATCAAGAGGGCCATTGAGCGATACACCCGGACCGACGCCGGCGCCACTTTTGGGATCAAGGGCTGCCCTATGCAGGAAGATCCCCTCCACCTGATCCCGCGCGAGGCGCGGCCAAAGCTGATGGAGGAGTTTGGTATTTACGTCGAGGGGGACCTATGCCCTCGATGCCGATACGTCCTGCGATCGAAGTATCAGGGCCGGATCGGCGAGATGCCTGTGTTCCGTTTCGTCTTTTCCGAGCAAGAGGCCATGGGTATCGGATTCTACGTCGCCACGAATCCCAATCCGACGGACGCCTCGCTTCTGGTCGGCAGTATCAACAACAGCCAACTGGAGGGTGACCGGGTTGAGGTCGCCGGCAAGGCGTTCAGAATGGACGGCGAGTTGAACGTCGCGAACCGGGGTCTCGTCGAATTCGGAGAGATTTTCAAGGCGGACCCGCATTTACTTTCTACTCTCCTGGGGCTGGCACAGGAACAACTAATAAAAATGGAGCGCTTCGGGTCCGTTTATGTCGATGAGGTCGTTATCGGCCACTCCAACGTGGGTGATTTCAGTAAGTTCCTGAAAGATGAGAGTTCGGAGGCTCTCAAGGACCGGCTCATCGCTATCCAGATTCCCTACAGCGTGCGGGTCCAGGACGAGACCAGGATCTACCGGAAGATGCTGTCCGAAAGTATGTCTCAGAGGGCCCACATCGCGCCGCTCACTCTTTCGACCGTAAGCGCTTTTGCCGTGCTGTCCCGCCTGGAGCCTCCAGCTCGGAAGGGAATGATTCTTCTCGACAAGCTGCGTGTGTATGACGGACAGATCCGGCAACATGTTTCGACGGACGACGTACGCGAGATGAGGCGACACCATCCCGACGAAGGCATGGAAGGCGTATCGCCACGTTACGTCATGAACCGTCTGAGCGCGGCAGTGGACGATCCGTCCGTTGCCTGTCTGTCGCCACTGAAAGCTCTGGACGTACTCTGGAACGGGTTGAAGGAAAATGTCAATCTGGAAGTTGAGAGCCGGGAGAAGTACCTGGGCTTCATTAGGGACTCCGTTCGCGAGTACGGGAACCGAGCCGTGCGCGATATTCAACGGGCCTACAAGGAAGGGTTTGAGGCGAGTGCAAAAGAGCTACTCGACGACTACCTGAGGAACGTGGAGGCCTTCTCCGCCGGCCAGGCTTGCACGGAGCGCGACATGCGGGAAATAGAGATGCATGCAGGCATACCCGACAGGAGCAGGTCGGAATTCCGGCGCGAGATAAATCGGAACTTCTCGAATCTGAAGTCACGGGGCATCGCATATGACCATACCTCGGAGGACCGGCTGAAAGCCGCCATAGAGACCAGGCTATTCCCTGATCGCCGGACAATTGATCGTACGCTTACCCGCCCCCGGTCCGCCCCCCAGCGAGCCGAGTGGCGGCGGTTGCGCAGCGCCGTCTACAAACGCCTGATTAACACCTATGGCTACTGCGAGGCCTGCGCAGACGACCTGATTTCGTACGCGGTCCGCGTCGTCCAGAGACGTATTGTGCTCCGGACCCCAAAGAACGAAGGCGTTGAATGGTTATGGAAGCTCAACCCGGTTCCCCCCTCGCGACAGGAAGACTAGGCGCCGATCCTGTTGTCCCGGGGTGGACCAGGACGTTGACTTCAAAGGCCGTTACATCCTGATCGAATAGAAACGGCATCCGCAGTACGATCACGCCGATGTACGGCAATCACAGCCGCGGCGGCCGATGTCGCCGACGGCACTGTGGCGGGCATTTCAGTTCAGGCCGGACTTTTGGATCAGTTTTCGTCCGCGATGATCTGGCTTGCTCGTACGTGCATCATCTTCGTCGTTGACAGGGTCTGATAAATGCCCTTGCCGTCGATGTGACTGGAACGCGTATCGCCGCCGCGCGCCATCATCGATTTCTCTCATTCGATCAGTCACATCCCTCGCAAACCGGTTTCACTCGTTGCTCCTCCGTTCTAAAGCGGCGACAACTCATTCGCGGGCAATTGGAGAAAAACGATCGACACCCCGGACCAGTCGTTTTACCCGGCCAGCGGTGGGCGCATAATAGGCAACACCCGGCCCCACGCGGCTGTCGGCAGTTGACGGAGTTAAATATTGAGCGCAGTACATGATATGGGCGGACGGCCACGCGACGAGCCGATCGACCGTTCGGAGCATGCCCTGATGGACTGGGAGCGTCGGACAAACGCGCTCGTCGGAGCGCTGAGAGAGAAGTCGCTAATAAATACTGACGAACTACGCCGCGGCATCGAGTCGATCCCGGCCCAAGAGTACGAGAGCCTTACGTACTATGAGCGATGGTCGGCCTCTCTTGAGCTCCTCCTGGTCGAAAAGGGAGTGCTCACGTCGAAAGAGATCGACGATCGGGCGGCCATGCTGCGAGAGAGGTGGGGCTGAGATGGCGCGGTTTCACACCGGCGACCAGATCAGCATTCTGCCAATCTCCGTCGACACCCACCACCGGACGCCCGATTACATCAAAGGCAAGGTGGGACGGGTACAGGCTCTGTGCGGGATCTTCCCTGATCCGGAGTCGCGGGCCTACGGCGAGAGCGGGCGCCCGAGGAGGGCGCTCTACCGAGTCGAATTCAATATGAAGGACGTCTGGGGAGAACAATATAGAGGGCCGGCAGACGACAGCTTGCTTGTCGACATCTTTGAGCAGTGGCTGGCGCCGACCTAACGAGCAGACCTGCCACGGAGAATAGAGATATGAATGCAGATGGGCATAGTCACGACGGAGACCATGGGGACCACGAACACCCCGGGATGAAGGATGACGCCCAGCTTAGCGACCGTGCCCGGCGCCTGCTTGCCATGGAGGACCTCCTCGTTGAGAAAGGCGTGATCGATCTGGACGACGTCCCGCGCCTCCTCGACGTGATAGAGGCCAGGTCGCCGGTCGACGGCGCAAGAGTGGTGGCCCGCGCCTGGGTCGACTCCGGCTACAGGCGTCGTCTGCTCGAAGAGCCCGAGGCCGCCCTGGCCGAGCTGGGTTACCCTCTCATTGGCAGTTCCAGGCTGGCGGTACTCGAAAACACCGACGGGTTGCACCACCTTGTGGTGTGTACCCTGTGCTCCTGCTATCCGACCTCATTGCTCGGCCTGCCGCCCGACTGGTACAAGAGCTTTGCCTATCGGTCGAGAGCGGTCGTCGACCCTCGTGGCGTCATGCGCGAGTTCGGGCTCGAGGTGGGGGACGATGTCGAGGTCCGGGTAGTGGATAGCACCGCCGACCTCCGGTACATGGTGCTTCCCCTGCGCCCCGCAGGGACCGGCCGGATGAGCGAAGAAGAGCTCGTCCCGCTAGTCACTCGCGACAGTATGATCGGCGTCGGCGTCGCCAAAGCGCCCACCGTCAGCAAGTCATAGCAGCGAGGCAATCTACGGTCACGGCCAACGGAACCTGGTTCCATAGGTGTGGCAGTCGTGTCGGTTCGTAACCCGATGTCTGGACGGTCCGGCGTCAGGGCGTCAACCGCGGGGGTGGCCCTATCTCTCACTGAATCCTACCCGGCGCCAAGGACGTTTCACGAGGAAGTCGTCGACCTAACTTCCGGCCGCTTTGTTTGCGCTGTTCGGCACGTAGTAGGATGACACCGCCGTCGGCGGCATTAGTATTTGGTATGGACTATTGTCTCGGATCCGGTGCTCGCTGGCGGTGGCAATTGCTGAGCAGGCAAGTCAGTTTCCCCGTTACCCACGGTAATAAACAGTGACTTCATCCGCCGAAAGACCCTCGTCCCACCGTCACGACGACCACTCAGCTCACGACCTGCGGGGCGCCAGCCGCAGGAGCCTGATCATTGCCTTAGTGCTGATTTCGGTTTACGTGATCGCCGAGGTGGTCGGGGGAATCCTGTCGGGCAGCCTGGCTCTCCTGGCCGATGCCGGGCACATGCTCACCGACGCCGCGGCCATCGCCATGGCCCTGGGGGCGATGTGGCTCGCAGGGAAAGAGGCGTCCGTCCGGCGAACGTTCGGGTATCACCGCACCGAGGTGCTGGCTGCGCTGATCAACGCGGGGGCTTTATGGGTCATCGCCGGCTGGATTTTGCTGGAGGCATACCACCGGTTCACGGTCGAAGGTACCGAAGGTATAGATGGCTTGACTGTACTGCTCGTAGGTACCGGAGGGCTTTTGATAAACCTTGCCGCGGCCTGGATACTTCACCGATCGTCCGAGCACAGCATGAACGTCGAAGGCGCCCTCCAGCACGTGATAGCAGACCTTCTGGGATCCGTGGGTGTAATCATCTCCGCGATTCTCATAATGACGTTAGGGTGGACGATCGCCGACCCTATTCTCAGCGTCGTCATCGCGGTGCTTATCGTGTACAACACCCGGCGCCTGCTTTATACGATAGTTAACGTGCTGTTGGAAGGGACCCCCGAGCATATAGACGTGTACAAGCTTTGCAGCGACATCGAAGACGTGGAGGGCGTGACCCTCATCCACGATGTCCACGTCTGGACCCTGACCTCGCAAGTGGAAGCGTTCACTGCCCACATCCTTGTCGACCCGTCCTGGCAAGGAGACCCGGCCCGTATGTTGGAACGGATAAAGGACATAGTCCACAAAGAATTCGGCATCAATCACGCCACGATACAATTGGAACGTTCTGCGTCGAGTTGCACCGAAGATCACCACGTGGAACACTTGATGGCCCGCGTGCGCCCGGCGGATTGACGACAATTCCACGAACTACCGCATGAACCGTATTCAGGCAGCATGACAACGTTTCGACCTTCCCGATCAGGCATTCTGGCGGCCATCGAGGACCGGGGCTACCGGTCCACTGCGCCCAGGCGCGCGATCATCCGCGTCATGGACGGGAAGCACGAGGGCTTTACGGCAGAGGAGATCGCCAGCGAACTGCCGGGAGTGGGCAGGGCGACAATCTTCCGGACGCTCAAGCTGCTCATGGAGATCGGCGTTGTTTGCCGGCTGAACCTGAGAGACGGCGACCCCAAGTACAGCCTGTCCAGCATCGAGCACCATCACCACACGATCTGCGTCGCGTGCGGAAACGTCGGGGAGTTCCAGGCCACCACGTTTGAACGCCTGATGCGGGGCTTGGAGGACGACATCCCCGGCCAGATCGTCGGACACCGGATCGAGCTCTACATCACCTGCGTCCGGTGCCTGGAGCACGAAGACAGCTAGGCTAGGTCGAAGAAACCGCTCTGGATTGCATTTTCCCAGTTAGTGATACTCTATATCATTCTCAGATCTGTGACCCTGCCGCGACGTAACGCTCACCCGGCAGACCAGAAAACCCGGAACCAATAGGAGACCATCATGAAGACACTTAGTCCCAGCAAGAACACGTCGTACTTGGTGACACTCGCACTGCTCTTGGCCCTGGCCGCGTGTTCGAATGACGATGCCGCCCGCACGGCGGCCACATCACCTGCGACCTCTGTCCGCGTGGTCACTACGACCAATATCATGGCGGACTGGGTCGAAAACATCGGCGGAGACCATGTGGACGTATTCAGCGTGGTTCCTGTCGGCGCCGACCCCCACGGCTTCCAGCCGGGCGCCAGGGACGTTTCCCGAATTGCCGATGCCGATCTCGTGCTGAGCGTTGGATTGGGTCTGGAGGGATCCTGGCTCAAGGAGCTCCTGCAGAACGCGGCGCGGGATCCCTCGACGATCGTGGAGATTGGTGAAATGGTCGACCCGATAGAGTTCGCCGAAACCCATGCTGGCGAGGTCGAAATCCTGGAAGAGATCAACCATGCCGTCCACGAGGTGGAGGAGGGTGAAATCAGCCCGGAGGAGGGCCTGGAGGAGATAAAGGGGCTGATTGAAGCCTTCGAGGAAGAGGGTGAAGACCACGGGGAAGAAGGCGAACTGCCGGCCATGTTGCTCGCCATAGTCACCCAGGTCGAAGATGGCCAAATGGAGGCAGGCGACGCAATTGAGGCTATCGAGGACCTGACTTCCGAAGACGAGGATGAGCACGCCGGCCACGGCCACGGCACCGAAGACCCTCACTTCTGGTTCGATCCACTACGCGTAAAGATAGTGGTCGACGAAATTACGACACGCCTGGCTGCGCTCGACCCGGATCGCGCCGATGTCTATCGCGCCAACGCCTCCGCATACAGCGCGCAGCTCGACGAACTGCACTCATGGACGGAAACTCAGGTCGAAGCTGTGCCGGAGGACCGCAGGCTGCTGGTAACTTCCCACGACAGCCTCGGCTACTTTGCGAATCTCTACGGATTCGAGGTCATTGGGGCAATTCTGTCGATTACCACCGAGGTAGAGCCATCGGCGGTGAGCCTGGCGGACTTGGTTGAAACGGTGAGGGACTACGGTGTCCCGGCCGTCTTCGGTGAGACGACGGTGAGCGAACGTCTGGCGACAAGCCTGGCGACGGAGGCCGGCGCGGAGCTTGTCCGGCTTTACTCAGGTTCTCTCGGACAGGAAGGCAGCGGCGCAGAGACTTACGTGGAGATGGTGCGGACAAACGTCAGCCGCATTACCGAGGCCCTGAAATGACGGTGACGTCTTAGGAGCCAGGGGGTCGAGCAGATTCACACGGCACAGGATTCATCCATTGCCACAGGACCGGCAAATAGTAGTTTCTGGTAGCTTACGTCTGCTGGATTCCAGCCAGACCGGAAAGAGGCTGAGGGTCAAGAATTGGTAAAGTCGCCTTCCGAACCGGGCATAACCGTCGAAGACGTAACCGTCGAACGCGGAGGACACACGGCGCTGAGCGAAGTCAGCTTCAGCGTGGGCCCGGGCACCCTGTTGGGCGTCCTGGGCCCGAACGGAGCAGGCAAGAGCACGCTGTTTGAGTCCATCGTGGGGCTCCTGCCTCTTGCGCAGGGCACCGTGAAACTCCATGGCTCGGCGGCACTCGACGGCGGCCTGGCGTACGTCCCCCAGCGGGACAGCATCAATTGGAGATTCCCTGCCACGGTTCTCGACGTCGTGACAATGGGGCGATGGACCAATTCCATAAGGTTCTGGGGTCCCGGCAGGGGAGACCGGGATCTGGTCAGGCTCTGCCTGGACCGGGTCGGCTTGTGGGATGAACGTTCATCCCTGGTAACCGAACTGTCCGGCGGCCAGCGTCAGAGGGTCTTCATTGCCCGCGCATTGGCCCAGGAAGCCAGCGTCATCCTTTTGGACGAGGCGTTCAGCGGCGTAGACGTGGGCGCCCAGGAGGGCATAGTCGAGGTCCTGCAGTCACTCCGGGACGAAGGCAAGATCGTGCTTCTGGCCACTCACGACCTCACTAACCTTGCACAGCGCTTTGACCAGGTTCTCTGCATAAACCACCATGTGTGTGCGCACGGCTCCCCCGACGAGGTGTTCACCCCAGAGGTTCTTGAAGAGTTGTATGGCTCACACGGAATCGAATTCGCACCGGATCACTATGTCGCCACGGGGCACATGTCATGATCGACTTCATCGTCGGGCCGTTTCAATATGGCTTTATGGTGCGGGCGCTGATCGTCTCCGTGCTCGTCGGGGTCATGTGCCCCGTACTCGGCGCTTACGTCATCACGCGTGGGCGCGCTTTCATGGGCGACGCCCTGGCACATTCCGTACTGCCTGCAATGGTGGTCGCTTTCCTGCTGGGAATCAGCCCGTTTTTCGCCGCGGTGCCTGCCGGGATCGTTATCGCCCTGTTGATGGGTTCTGTCGCCCGACGTACCGGCATAAGTGAAGACACGTCTATCGGCATCATCTTCGCCGGCATGTTCGCGCTGGGTCTCGTAATGCTTTCGACGTCCAACAACATCACCGTCAACATCGAAGACCTCTTGCTTGGACAGGTGCTCGGAGTGTCGCAAACGGACGTCTTCGTCTCGCTCGGACTCACGGCTTTGGTGATTGCCGGGCTGTACGCATTCCACCGGCAACTTGTGTACACCACTTTCGATCCTGTTGGAGCGAAGGTCGTCGGAATCAGGACAGGGCTAATAGAGTACGTGCTCCTCGCCCTCCTCGCCCTCGTCATCGTCATAGGCATTCAAGCCGCCGGAATCGTCCTGGTCATGGCCATGCTTATCACCCCCGCGGCCGCGGCGTATCTGATCGCCAAGCGATTCACGGGAGTCATGATCATAGGCGCTTTGATCGGCGCACTCTCGGCAGTGGCCGGCCTCTACATCTCCTTCCACGCCGACCTGCCCTCCGGCCCGTCCATGGCCCTTGTCGCGACAGGAATATTTGCAGTAGCGGCTGTGATGAAGAGGGGATGGCCAATCAGGATAAGCGAGTAGAGACCGGTGAATCTGTCGGCCAACTCCCAATAGTCGCCGTCTAATCGCGTCCTCTCTCGGAAGTTCGCTAACGATAGTAAGCGACGTTCTGAAGGTTCTCACGTGAGTTCTGTCTACACCAAGGGTTGGGTTTGCCGTTATTGAAAACAGTACAGCGGCAAATGAGATTCCGGAGTTCACTTGGCCGGAGCAGAATGAAGGCGGCAAACGGTGACCCCTATCCGCCGTTATCTGATCGCGGCAGTCTGATAAGTCCTGACAGACCGAGAGACGGAACCTTTCGCTCCCGAGGTTTTGTGACTTCGGGCCCCAGTTAGTGAACCCGCGCCCGGGCCTTTGGAAATCCGGTCGGCGCGTTCACGTTAAACGGACGGGTACTCGACGTTAATTCAAACACGCGCCACAGCATCACCCCGAGGCCGCCGCGTCGACGCTAGTCGCCAGCCACCAGATCAAGGCGGGCTGTGTGAACGCGATCAGTCTTCTTCATCATCTTCTTCCGGCATGATCACGAATTCGGGGTAGGCTTCGAGTCCCAGTTCTGCGACGTCCTGACCGATGCGCTCGGCGTCCCGCGAGACCCGTACGCCGAGGGTCAAGTCGAGCACGCGCCACAGTATCCACGAGACGCCGAACACAAACGCTCCGATTGCCGCTACGCCGGCCAACTGCACGACGAAGTCGCCACCTGCGGCGATGCAGACTGCAAGGGTTCCCCAGATGCCGGCGAACAAGTGGGCCGGTACCGCTCCCACTACGTCGTCCAGCTTGAGAATCTCCAGGAGTCTGATTCCGCCGGTGCACAAGGCGCCGCCGATGCCGCCGATAATCACCGCCCAATAGGCGTCGAGGATGTCGGGCCCGGCTGTAATTGAGACCAGTCCGGCAATGGCGCCGTTCAGCCCCGCGAACAGATCGATTCGGCCAAGGACCTGCCGCGAAATGAGAAGTGCGGTAATGGCGCCGGCTGCCCCTGCAAGGTTTGTGTTAACCAGCACGTTGCTCATGTTTATCGCGTCGGCCACGCTCCCAAGCGCCAACTGCGATCCCCCATTGAAGCCGAACCAACCGAACCACAGGATGAAAACGCCTAGAGTCACCACGAGGACATTGGACGGCGGAGTGGGCCTGACCGTGCCGTCGCGCCGGAATTTACCGAGCCTCGGCCCGACGACCAGAATACCGGCGAGGGCCGCCCAACCGCCGGTGCTGTGAACGACTGTGGAGCCGGCGAAGTCCTGGAACCCCATTTGGGCCAGCCATCCGCCTCCCCATGTCCACGCGCCGACGATGGGGTAGATGAGCGCAGTAAGCAAGAGGGTGAAGAGAAAGAACGTCCACATCTTGGCCCGTTCCGCCAGGGCGCCGGACACGATGGAGGCAGTGGTGGCTACAAAGACCATCTGGAAAAACCAGTCCGACATTACGGAGTAGCTACCCTCCGCGACTACGGCGGCGGCGCTGGCGCCATCCTGCTCCGTCACGAGGGCTATCTCACTGGCCGATGGCCCGTAGAGAAACTTGAATGTGCCGATAACTTCTACGACGTCGACATACATGAGGTTGTAGCCGATGAAGAAATAGGCGAGCCCGGCGATAGAGTAGAGGCCAACGTTCTTCAGGCAAATCATCGAGGCGTTCTTGGTGCGCACCGAGCCCGCCTCGAGCATGGTGAATCCCGCGCACATCCACATCACCAAAGCGCCCCACACCAGGAACGAGAACGTGTTGAGGATGAACTGCGTCTCTTCGTCGACCCCGGCCGCGTGGGCAACGGTCGGCCAACCAAGGTAGAAGACGAATGGAATGGCGGTTATCACCGCCACGACGGCCAAGCGGTAACGGCTTAAAAGGACGAGCGTGAGGGCTATCAAGGTCACCTCCTGCCAGGCGGTCGTGTCTTCGGTCGCGCTAACACGTCTGTGGGCTCGGCGCCCTAGACGCTTCCACGGGTATTTATCACAGTCGATCCTGGATTGTCACAGGGAACGCGTTAAAACGTGTGCAGACATAGGGAGGGGGGAGAGGTTCAGACCCGGCGCTACCGGCCCGCCCGGGGGAACCGCGGGGTACGACCCCTTCCAAACTTGGACAGGATTCATACCTGCCGGAGCCTTGGGTCCAGGCGGTCGCGTATCCAGTCGCCGGCGAAGTTGAACGCCATGACCACGAGGAAGATCGCGATGCCGGGGAACAACGAAACCCACCAGGCTGTTGCGAGGTAGGAGCGCCCGTCAGCTACGATCGATCCCCAACTCGGAGTCGGGGGAGGGACGCCGAGACCGAGGAATGAGAGGGTTCCCTCCGCGAGTATCAAAGATCCCGCCTGAAGCGATCCAAGGACCAGGATTATCGAAATCGTGTGCGGCAGAATATGGCGCATCATGATCCTCGTATCCGAAGCGCCCGCGACCCTCGCCAACGCCACGTAGTCGGCCTGACGCAGGCTGAGCGTCAGGCCGCGCACCTGTCGTGTAAACCCCGCCCAAGTTGAAGCGCCGAGGACGGCGACCAAGAGCGGAAAACTCTGTCCGATCACTACGACGAGCACCAATACGATCATGATGAATGGCACCGCCAGCCACACGTCGATCAAGCGCATGATCACTTCGTCGGCCCACTTGCCGAAATATCCGGCAATAAGGCCGAGGGCTGTACCTGCGATCAGGCCCAACCAAAGCGACGCGGTGACTACTATCAAAGAGATTCTGGCGCCGAATATCAGGCGGCTCAGTAGATCGCGCCCCTGTTGGTCTGTTCCGAGCAGATGTTCGGAACTGCCCTCCTCTAACCACGCCGGAGGGGCGAACCGGGAACGCAGAGTCGCCGCATTTGGTTCATAAGGTGAAATCACGGGCGCGAATATCGCCACCACCACAAGCGCCAAAATGACCAGGCCGGGGATGATGGGCCAACGCCTGAAGAACCGATACCCCACCGCCACTGGGTTTGGCGAGGGTATTGGCGTTAAAAGATTTATCTCATTTTGTATGGTGACCTGGTTCATTGAAGCACTCTCTACGAGAACTGTATCCGGGGATCGATCAGGGCATAGCAGATGTCGACCAGGAAGTTCGCCAGCACGTACGCGACGGTGGCGAAAAGCACTATGCCCGCGATCAACGGGAAGTCGGTTTGGGTAACGGCTTCTATCGCCAGCCGACCCAGTCCCGGCCAGGCGAAGATGTGCTCTACAACGATGGTTCCGGTTAGAAAATTCGCAAGTAGCAGGAACGTCAGCGTGATGGGTGGAATCAGCGAATTACGGAGCGCGTGTTTGTAGATGACCTTGGTGCCGCTCACACCGGTAGCGCGGGCGAACTTGATGTACTCGGAGTCCAGCACCTCGAGCATTGCCGAGCGCATCAGCCGCAGTTGGGCCGCGCTTGTGGACCAGCCGAGCACGAACACCGGCATTATGAAATGTTCCCAACCTTCCCGGCGGGCTGTCGGAAGCCACTGAAGGTTTTCGGCAAACACAAGGATGAGGACGATGGCCAGCCAGAATCCCGGTATGGCCTGTCCGAACAGTGCAAACCCCCGGCCCGCGTAGTCCATCATCGTCCCGCGCTTGACGGCTGATAGCACGCCCAACGGCCAGCCCACGAGAACCGAAAAGGTCCATGCCGCCACGGCGAGTTGAAAAGTGGCCGGGATGCGTTCCGATATGGAGTCCCACACCGGCCGCGACTCCCTCAGCGATGTACCAAGGTCCCCTTTCAGGGCGTTGCCCAGCCAGTTGAAGTACTGAACGAGGACTGGCCTGTCCAGTCCCAGATGTACGCCTAACTCGTCCCACTGTTCTTGCGTCATGTACTCGCTCAAGTACATATAGCGGGGGTCGCCCTGCGCGCGGGCGAGGGCAAAAACAAGGACCGACACGACAAGCGCCACGAGCACCATCGTGAAGGCCCGGCGAATCAGAAAAGCGGTCATCGAACTGCGGTCATGAGCTAATCGTCAATAGTCTTCAAGGCTGCGATACCCGAGGCCGTAGTAGTCAGGAACATACGACACACCGTATCTGCCGTGCACGGGCGGTTGCTCGTCGTACCAGAAAGTGTCCGGTGACATAGCTCCTAAAACCCGTTCCACCGGGGGGAACGCGTGGTCAAGTTCGCCCGTGCCTGCGCTCGCTACGCTGGCCAGCTCGGGGACCGACACCAGTAGCGGGGGCGCGGCGCCGTTCTCGTTGTCCTCCTCTTCGGTGAGAAGAACTGTCGCCACCCCGGCGCGTTCGAGCGCCTGTACGGTGAGGGCGGTCTCGAGGAATCGTTGACCCCGGTAGTTGGTAGTTACGATAGCGCCCGATGCGCCCAGGCGTTTCGCAAGCAGGGCGGCGCGCTGCGCCATCAGTTCCTTTTCAGACTGAAGAGTCCAATTGGTTCGCTGAACGATACAGCCGAGGAATTCGATGGTCTTCCCATGACGGTGGCACATCTCCATGACCATCGGGTTGTTCGAAAGATGCCATGTCTCCGGACGTCCAAAGCCGTATGTGCCGAATACGGCGCCGTCGATCACCTCTGTAGGGTAGAGGTGCCACGGCGCGGACAGTCGGGTCTGCCCGTAAACCGACGGGCCCAGCACCGACCGGGCCCCGGAGGGCGCATGCCATTCGGCCGAAGTCAGGTGAGGAACAAAAACGATGCCGGGCAGTGAAGAATGGTCGTCCTCGAAGTTGAATTCCTGGGTATTGGGCGCGGTCAGAGTCGCCATAGTCTTGGCCAAACGATCGACCACCCGCAGGGCCGCCGAGTAGACGGCCGTTTGTAAGTCCTCGGGTCCGAGGCCCGGTTCGATTTGCAGTGTCAGGCAAATGAGCGAAAGTTTGTCGTACGGTGGCAACTTTCCCGGGCCGGACATGTCGATGAACCGCCCTGCGGTTCTCACCGCCGAATTCCCTGTCCGCCCCTGCTGGGGTTGCAGAAAGCGTGATCCGCTGCGGCGTTGATCCGGCAGGTTGGACCCATCCAGACAAATCATCAACGCGACGCCGTCGAGGCGGAAGGTCGTCCCGCTCCCGACCGCTGTCGCCGGCCGACCGCTGACCCCTGGATATACAGTGCCCGGGCCGCAGACCTTCACTTTCAGTTCAATTAGGTCGACGAAGTTAATCACCCGCGCCCGTTCGCCTGGTCGAGCGACATCGATGGAGGCCCGGTTTACACCAGCTTCAGACCTTGCTAGGTCTACCAATTCGTCGCGGTCGATTTCCAGCCGCGTCCCTGCCAGGCGTGTCTCCGTTGCGAACACAACCTCGTCGACCGGAAATGTGCCGAGTTCGAGCTTCATGACACTACGAGGCCGCGGCTGAGTCGAAGAGAGTCGGCTCGGTTACATCGGTGTTGAGAGCTTCCAATGCCTTCTCAACGATCCGCGTCGCAATCTGGGCGTCGTTCTCAGCCGAGAGCCGGGGATCGCCGCACACGTGCTCAACCCTCACACCCTTTACGACGCGGCTGACACCCGCCGCCAACGGTATGGTGGGAATGGCGCTTACGAGAACTGTGGTGACTCCCGACTTTTCCAGTTCTTTGGAGATCGTTGCGCCGCAACGATTGCAACTCCCTCAGGTGGCCACCAGCAGGGCCGCCTCGACGCCGCAGGCTGCGAACTCCCTGGATATCTCGGCGCCCATGCGCTTGGCGTTGATCACAGAGGTCCCGTTGCCCACTGTGGAAAAGAAAATGGGATGGAGCGACTTGATACGGCCTGAGTCCTCGAACTCCCTCAGAGCCGGCAGTGGCAACACGTAGTTGGGGCTCTTTTCGTTGAGGAATACCGTATTGAACCCTCCGTGGACCGATTCCCATTCACTAGTGCTCAGTTGCCGGAGGTCGTCTATGGAGTATTTAAACGCCTTCTCCGCAAAACCGGATACTTGCCGGTCGGGATTGTGCTTCGGGACCAGCCCACCGCTGGTTACAAGGCCCAATTTGATCTTGGAAGCGTCCCTTGCGACAGGGCGAACCGGTAAGTCCTCGTAGCGCTGCGCCAAAACTTCAGATGTCCACGGCAGGTCTGCCAGGCGCGCTTCCAGCATGTCGATCGCGCGTTCCCATGCGGGCTTACTCCGTATCGTGTGCTTCCTGATGCCGGTCGGCAAATAGCCGTCGGTCGCCGCTGGTCCTAATTGCTCACCGCGGGCCAGTTTGAGGCCGAGCGGAACCATGCGATTCAACGCGTTTCGCATGTCGTTGGAACTGGTCCCGGTGGGCACGCAGACCAGTTGGCTTGCAAAGGTCGTATAGCCGGGGTTCTCACTGTGCATGCCGGTGACGGCGGGGATCCCCAGCTTTCTTGCCAGCATGCTGAAATTGGCACAGGCGTAACCGTAACGGCCGGCGTCAAAGGCCGGTCCGGCGATCACGAGGTCTGGATTCTCGCGGCGCAGAAGTCTGCTGAGCGCCTCGGTGGCGCGTTCCTGTTCATCGACGAAATAGTTGTCGCCGCAGATGACGGTGGACTCGACCACGCCGTCCGGCCCGAGCGCTGCCTGCAACGCCCGGCCGGCGCCAACCGGGCCGCGGCGAAACTCAGGGGGAGTATTGGCTTTGTCTTCTCCGCCGATACCGCCGAAGAACTGGTTCAGGTAGTGGACAACCCGTATTGCTTCTGCCATGGAATCCTACCGATTCAGGTCCTGCGAGTGTCTGATTTTGCTGCTGATACCCGAAGCAACTCATCCTGCGCCCGGGCGCGATTGGTCAAAACCCGAACGGCGCTTCGCCGGTATTCGCTTGCCCTGCCCCATAGTTGAGGCTAACAGCCGTATCCGGGCGGCCACTGACTTTCGGGCCATCCCGTCGTCTGCCAGAACGGCCCAGAGGGTCTACTTTGGCGAGACCGACGTCCCAAATGCTTCTGCGAGACGCTGTCGATGGTCTCGCCGCGAAACGGTTCCGGCGCTCCATCTGGGGACGAAGCGCCGAAACCGGACCCGTTTCACTTTGCGTTTAGGCTGACCATTTCAAGCCGCAAGACTGAGCCTGAGGCCCGGTCTAATTTCACCTCACCGGAACCGCCGTGTGGATCCAGTTCGGGTAGGTCGTCGCGCCGGGACCCAGGGCCCACTCGGCAACCCTCGGCCCGATTGGCCAGAACGTATCCCACGTTA
Organism: Dehalococcoidia bacterium; assembly: GCA_965262065.1. Classification (GTDB taxonomy): domain Bacteria; phylum Chloroflexota; class Dehalococcoidia; order Lucifugimonadales; family Lucifugimonadaceae. The sequence goes on from OZ253497.1 coordinate 1,508,192, forward strand.
CGGTACCAATGGCCCAGTGGTTCTCCCACCACCATTCGTAGTAGGGCTCAAGTATGTCCCACTGTCGTTGGAGGTCCCCGATGTCTCTGCAAAGCAGATAGTTTTCGGAGCTTTGGTCGAATTCCATCACCGGGTTGAACGAGTGCTGGACGCCCGGCGAGTTGGGCAGGGAGCAAAGGTCCGTCGTGTTGCCCCAGATGAAGGTAAAGAGCATGTCAGACTCACGGGCCAACATGCCCGGCCGCAGCGCGCTGTAGGCGGCCTTGGTTATGTCCACCTTCAAACCGGCAGCCTCCCACATGGGCGCCAACGCCTCCGAGATCTCCGCGTGCGTCGATCCCAGACCGCTGGGAATGGCGTACTGGATCGTCGCTCCTTCGGCATCGGATTCCGCAAGGTACTGCTTTGCCATGTCGAGGTCGAAGTCGTAGTCCCATCTCTCCTGGAAGAACGGGTTGCAATTGTCCATCTTCATGATGATGTACTTGCAGCCCGTGCCGGACAAGAAAACGTCGTTCAAAGCATCGCGGTCAATTGCCAGCGATATTGCCCGACGGAACTTCCGTGCACGTTCCAGGTCGGCGGGGTCATCCGCCGCGCCAACCCACGGGCGGTGAGTTGCGGCGTTGCGGGGTGGGTCCAGGGGGTTGCCATCCAGGTCCTTGGTCGCATACAGCAGACCCTGGAACCAGACGTTCACTCCGCGCCGATTTGAGTTCTCTGACGAAATCAGCTGGATGCCAGGCTCGTCGGCGACGCGCGCGAGGTCTACGACACCCACCTGTACCAGGTCCGCTTCGCCGGTCTTGATCATTGCGATGCGGGTGGCAGGCTCAGGGACCTCAAGGAAACGGACCGTCTGGAAACCGGGAGTGAATCTCCAGTGGTCTGCGAACGCTTCAGTTGTCTTCTCGTTGTCCGGGACATGCTTTATGACCTCGAACGGACCGGTCCCTACTGCGTTGAGAATCGACCAATCTTCACCGTTCTCGTCGAACGCCGCCTTGCTGATGATTCCTGCGGCGCTGGAAGTAGGCGGCCCGCGGAAGTCTCCCGGATTTCGCTTCAATGGAAAGCGGACGTTGTACGCATCGGTAGCTGTTATGCCGTCTCGCTCGTAGAGATCGTCCAGTGACCCGAATGCTGTGTGTTTCGTGCCGTCGCGCATGAGGTCCTGGACAGACCAGACAACGTCTTCAGACGTCATCTCGCCATAGCCCTTGTGGAACTGGACACCCTTCCTCAACCTTACGTCCAGAAAGTAAGAGTCGCCTTGCTGATTGATCTCCCAGAACTCGACGAGCTCATTTTCCTGCGTCCAGTTGTCCAACGCCACCCGCGTCATACCCTCGAGTATCCCCGAGCTCCAGGCGTAGTCGTTGTGTGGCCAGGACATCGTGAAGTTTGTGTATAGAGGAGTGCCGACATCCTCCACGGCAATCGTCAGAATGCCTGACGGCTCACGTACGTCGGTCCTGGGAGTCGCGGTGGCCACCACCACCCTCTCCTTTTCGACAACAACCGTTTCCACGACTGTTACGGTCTTGCCCTCAACCTGTTTCTCGACGACGACGGTTTCCACGACTGTGATGGATATGGTCTTGCCCTCAACCTGTCTCTCTACGACGACGGTTTCGACCACCTTTTCGACCTGGGTGACCTGCTTCTCGACGATCACAGTTTCGACGACTGTCTCGCCTCCACAGGCAAAGGCCGCCGATAGCGCCATGGCCAGTGCGACCGTTACGAAAATGCGTCGCCAACGCAAATGGACTGATCTCATGATGTGCTCCTGATTGATTTGGCTATCAGACTCGGAATAGCGTCCGGCAAAAACCACGGGAATTCCGTCGTCTTGACTGGCTGGCATGTTAGTGCCTAACTGGTACGTGTGCAATCGCGGCCAGTTAACCTCTCTCCGGTTAACAAAACGAAGCGAAACGTCTATGGCGGGAGCCCGGGACACGGACTAACTCGACGAAGTCGCGGCGTCCGGTCGCCACCGGCGCGGGGCTGACCCGTCCCGGGCGTCACAGGGCTCAGTTGGTGGCTACGCGAAAACCTGCCGCACGCCGGGAACCGGCGATGCGAACGTCACGCCTGAGAAGCTGCCGGTCTCTCCACGAAGACGCCGGCGACATCGGGATCGTCCAACTCCGCAGATTCTCGATACAGGAAGCAACTCGCCGTCCGGAACTCGTCAACTGCGTACAGGGGCGGCGGACTACTCCAGCAGGTGTCCATCACCATCTGACACCTGTCCGCAAACTTACAGCCGCCTTCCGCCGCGCCGCCTTCCGACATCCGCAGGGCCGAGTCATCTTCACCCCACCGCCGGTCGGGGTCAGGTTGCGGAATCGAATCGATCAGGAGCTGAGTGTAGGGGTGCTTTGGGTCCCGAATCACACTCTCCACGGACCCCGCTTCGGCGATCGAGCCCCTGTACATGATGATGATGTTGTCGCCGATCTGGTACGCGGTGGTCAGGTCGTGGGTAATGTAGAAAATGGCGATGCCTTGCTCGAGGTTCAGCTTGTGCAAACTGTCCAGAATCGTGGCGCGCAGTGACGCGTCGACCATCGAGACAGGCTCGTCCGCCAGGATGATTCGGGGCTTCAAAAGAAGGGCACGGGCCACCATCACCCTCTGTCGTTGACCGCCGCTCAGTTGATGTGGGTACCGGCCAAGGGTTTCCGCAGGGCGCAGTCCCACCATCTGCAGCGCTTCCTCGATCATGTCTCGTCGCTGCGACCGGGGTGTCCCGCCCATGAAATTGCTGATTGGCGCGTTCAGGACATGGTCGATTTTGTAGAAAGGGTTGTAAGACTCGAAGGGGTCCTGAAAGATCGGCTGTACCTCGCGCCTGAACTCCTTCCGTTCCTGCCGGCTCATCGCCGCGACATCCTTGCCTTTGTAGAACACCTGTCCCGATGTCGGTTGAGTTACGCCCAGTAGCAGCCTCGCCATAGTGGTCTTCCCACTTCCACTCTCCCCTGCTATCGCTGTGATCGAAGGGTTGTCCGGCTGAATAGTGAACGAGATGTCGTCCACCGCCACCGTTTGGGCGCCGCGGTTGAGGAATCCGCCCCCGAATGTCTTGGTCACGTTCCGGAGCTCAAGCAGTGGAGTCACTCGCCGCCTCCTTCTTCGTGCAGGTGGCAGGAAACGGAACGGCCGTCTCTGACCTTGAGGAACGTCGGCTCCACCGACCGGCAGGTTTCAAAGACAGAAGGGCAGCGGGGATTGAATGAGCAGCCGGTGGGAAGGTCGAGAAGGGTTGGAGGCAGCCCGGGGATGGCGATGAATTCTCCCTTTACAGTCAGCGAAGGAAGGCTCTTGATCAGCAACTTGGTGTAAGGGTGCAGGGGATCCCGGAAAATCTGGCGAACCGGAGCGACCTCGACCAGCCGGCCGGCGTACATGACGCCGATCGTGTCCGCAAATTGAGCCACGAGGCCCATATCGTGGCCTATGAGGACCGTCGACGCATGGAGACCCTCCTGGAGCCGGCCCAGGGTCTGCATGATTTGGCGTTGTACCACCACATCGAGGGCGCTGCTAGGCTCGTCGGCCACGATCACTCTCGGACCCAGGGAGGTGGCGCCAGCCATCGCCACGCGCTGCTTCATGCCTCCGCTCAGTTCGTGCGGGTACATACGGGCCACGGACGGCGAAAGTCCAACGTTGCGCAAGAGTTCGTACATGCGCGGCCTGAGTTCTGACTTGGAGGGGTTTCCGCCATCCGTGTGGTCGATGATGCCGTCTATGATCTGATCTTCGACGCGCATTACCGGGTTCAGAGAGTTCATCGCGCCCTGCGGCACCAAAGCGATCCTGGACAGGCGCGCGCGACGAATCTCTTCATTGGAAAGGGCGAGCAGATTCTGGTTGTCTAGCATCACCCGTCCGCCGACCACTCGGCCGGGTTCCCGTGTCATACGCATCAACGCCATCGCCAGCGTGCTCTTGCCGCTGCCGGACTCACCCACGATGGCGAGCCGTTCTCCCTGGCCGAGAGTAAAACTCACTCCGTCGACGGCCTTCAGTGGACCCCTTGGCGTGTCGTAGTAGACCCTGAGATCTTCTACAGAGAGGACTGCTTCGTCATTCGCTTCCGCCGTGTCAGCTTGAGGCGTTATGGTGGCTGGGTTGGTCAATTTCGGTCTCTGGATTTCGCCCAATTACGCGGCGTAGCGGCAGGGTCGGGCTACGCGGTTCTCCGGAGTCTCGGGTTGGCAATCTTGTCAAGGCCGGCCGACATCAGGAACAGGCCGACAAACAGGACCACGATGACGATGATCGGAGGCGCAAACCACCACCACAGACCTCTGACGACCGAGCTGTGGTAGAGCGACCAGTAGATCGTCATTCCGAGGGTGTTTTCGTTTTGCGGTCCCAGACCAAGCGCCTCGATGCCGATGGAGCCGAGAATGGCCTGCGCGACCGCGCCCACGAACGAGACCGCGATGTACGGAAGCAGGTTCGGCATCAATTCCATGAATATGATCTGAAACCCATTGGCCCCGGAGGCGCGGGCCACGTCGACGTACGCCCGCTCACGCATCGACAACACTTGCGATCTGATAATCCGGGTCGGCCCCATCCATGTAAGGCCCGCGAGCATTAACGCTTCCATATTTACTGTTAGCGCGGAAGTGAGCGTAGACGCCACGACAACCAGCAACAGGAGGACCGGAACGGTGAGCAACGTGTCAGCCGAACCGCGGATTATTGCGTCGGCTACGCCACCGTAGAAGCCGCTGACGAAGCCGAGGACGACACCGATGGTCAAACCTAACGCCCCGGCGATGATGCCGACCCTTAGCGTCAACGGCATTCCCACTATGATCGTCGGGAGCATCTGTCGGCCCACCGTATCGGTCCCGAGCAGGAATTCACGGCTCGGCGACTGGTCAGGCAGGGCGTAGCCGATTTTGGTTCCCTGCTCGTCGATGAGATAAGGGCCGATCAGGCTGATCAACAGGAGAACGACGATGATGAAAAGCCCCGCCGACAGCAGCCTGTTCTGACCCATCCAACTCAGCGTCGCGTTCATGCCTGTTGGTACCTGATGCGGGGGTCGAGAATGGGGTTGACCAGATCAATGATTAGCGTGGCCAACGCTACCGACAGCACCATGATGAATACGATGCCGTTGATGACGAAGAAGTCGACGTTGCGGATCGCGCTAAACAGCAGGGTTCCGATGCCCGGGTAACTAAACACCACCTCAACGAGGACGCCCTGCGTGATGATGAGGCCCAGTGTTAGAGCCAGGTTGGTGGCTTGGGGCAGTATTGCGTTGCGGACAGAGTACTTGAGGAACAGTCGCCTGCCCTTGAGCCCCTTTGCCTCGGCCAACTGCATGTAGTCCTCTTCCTGCACAGTCACCATCATGCCCCGCATGTGAAGACCCCAGAAGCCGATCTGGGCCAGGACTATCGATAGTGCCGGCAGGATGGCGTGGCGCGAGGCCTGCCCGAGGAACTTCCAACTGACGTCCGGTATCGTGCCGTAGTCGTACCCGCCGCTTATCGGGAAAATCTGCCAGGTGAAGGCCAAAATAAAGATCAGCCCGATGCCCAACAGGTAATAGGGTATGGCGGAGAGCGCCAGCACCGGCGGGCCGAGAATAGAAAGCAAGACCGAGTCACTGCGCCAGACCATCAATGCGCCGATAACTGAACCCAATGCAAATGACATTAATGTCGCTATGCCAATGACCATGATGGTCCAGGGAAGCGCCTGCAGAGTCATCTGTAAGACGCTGGCCGGGAAGTTCACTATCGAGAATCCGAGGTCAAACCGTGCGATGTCCCCCATGTAACGCAGGTATTGCTTCCACAATGGTTGATCAAGCCCAAATTTTCTTTCCCAGGACTGGACCGTCTCCTCGAATATGCTTCGTTCCTCTCCGGTAGCCCGGGAAGCTGTAACCCCTGAAGCCACTCCGAACGCCTGAAGCCGGGCCAGCCTCTGACGAACCGGATTTACCTCTGCCATATGAGGCAACAGGAAATTCAAACTCGCTGCGAGCCACACGATCAGGAAAAATATGGCGATCCGTCGTACGACGAAGTTCAGTGACATATGAGTACGGTTACCTGGCTGACACAGGCGATTTTGCAGCATTCGCCCGCGAGTGGGCCAAGTCTACTTTCGGGCTGCCGGTTGGTCAAAGGGGGGCAAGGCGACCTTTGTCGCTTAGCATCCCTGAACGTGAATTCGAAAACAGTCGAAGGTTCTGGTTGGGAGTTGGGTCAGACGCCGACTGCCGGTCACAGCGCCAACGAGCCTAAATTCCCCAATGGCCGGATCGGAGAGGCCAAACGCCACCGCGGGGGCGGAAACCATGCGTCAGCGCGTCAGCGATTGCGTCAAATGGCAGGCATTGTGACTGATCGCGCAGCGTTGATTTTACAAAGTGACGTATTTCGAAACCTTCGGTATCACGAGAATCGATTGACAGCCCATGAAGGCCGCCAATAGACTTCGGTCGCGAACGCGCCCGGCCCAAAAAATTGGTGCCGCATACGCGTACGTCGGCCAAAATTGAGACCCCAGCCGGCCCCGGGGCGCAACTCACTATACAAGGGAGAATTACGGTGATTCCGAAACTACGTCTGGCAGGTATTATACTGTCGCTCGCCGGAGCTTTGCTGTTGACATTGGCAGCATGTAGCGGTGATAAAGAAGAACCCACCGCAGCGCCCCAGCCAACGGCAGCGCCGGCCGCCACTACCGCGCCAGCGACCGCTGTGCCAACAGAGGCCCCCCCGGCTGCGATAGACAGGGAAGTGCCTCGTAACCGGACCATGATCATGGTTATCGGTGAAGCTGGTTCCGGAGGCAGGAACCCCGGCTACGAGAACTTCAGCATGTTCCTTGGCTGGCCCACCTGGCACACCGGCGCACACGTCGTGATGAACGACCCGGCGATCATGTTCAACGTTCTCACGAGCGAATATGAGAACTGGACCATCGAAGGATGGGAATACAACGACACCTTCGACGAACTCACGGTCAAACTAAAGGACCACGTTTACTGGAGTGACGGCAAGCCGTTGAACGCCGACGACTGGGTGTTCATGTTCAACTACCTCCGGGATGCAGTCGGCAAGGTGGGCGAACTTGCAGCCATCGACGCAATGGACCCGGGCGGCGCTTCCAAGGTCGACGAATTCACTGTGAAATTCAAGCTGACAGAGCCCAACCCGATCTGGTGGAACACCACCATCAGCAGCAACCACGGTGTAACCGAACAGATGCTGCGGGAGGATGTGTGGGGTGACAAAGACATCACCGAATTCAGCAACTACGACCCCGAAAAGGGTTGGCCGCTGGGCACAGGTCCGTTCACTCTGACATCATCCTCTCCCGAACAGACGATTTGGGACCGCAGAGATAGTTGGTGGGCCTCGGACGTAGGTTTCAAGAACCTGCCCGAGATTGAACGGGTCGTGATGCTGCCAGGTCGTGAAGAGAGCGAACAGCTCCTCATGCTGGCGCGGAACGAGATCGACGCATCCGGCCAGGTCTCGGTCGCATCTGTGAAGAGCGCGATTCAGCAGAACCCGGACGTAGTGACATTCACAAATCGTGACGGCGCCTATGGCTATATCGACTGGTGCCCGCACATGCTCGGCTTCAACGCCAGCGAACCGCCATTCGATGACAAGGAGTTGCGGTTCGCCGTTAACTGGGCCATCGACCGCACGAGGCTGATTAACGTCGCCGAGTCCGGCGCAGGCCGGCCCGCGCTCCACCCGTTCGTGCCAAAGGGCGTCGGTCGCGGCGGTTACTCAGCGACCGGTTGGTCAAAGCCTTTCCTCGACATCATGGACCCGATCGTTGAAGAGCTCGGCATTGACGCCGTCGGTCACCCCGACAAGCTGGAAGAGATCATGACCCGCAAGGGTTACACCATGAATTCAGGCGACCTTTGGGAGAAGGACGGCGAGACTATTCCGTTTAACTTCTTCTTGCCGGAATTCTGGAAGCACTACGGCCCGCCGCTGGCACAGATGCTGCGTGAAGGCGGATTCGACGCCACGTTCGACACGTCGCCAGGCAAGTCCGAACTGCATAGCGCTGGAGAGATCCCGTACTTCGGTTGCAGAGGTCCCAGCGGTGTGCAAGGGATGGACCCGTGGTTCATGATGGACGCCTACCACACCCGGCACAACGTGCCGACGGGCGACCCGGGCGCAGGGTGGATGCCAGACCGCTGGTCTAACACGAGATTCGACGAGATCGTGGACGAGATCAAGACGCTGGATGTCGAAAGCCCGAGGATGTTCAAGTTGTTCGAAGAGGGGATGCAGATCTGGATGGACGAGTTGCCGCAGATTTACATCGCGCAGCTTCACGTCCGTAACCCCAAGAGCGAGAAATACTGGACAGGCTGGCCGACCATCGACGACCCGTACGGGGTTGACCTGCCGGTGCAGATGGAGTTCCTGAAGGTCATCATCAACCTGAAGGCGACCAACGCCGAGTAACTCCCCGCAAGGCTTAAACACCAAGAGGGGCGCCGCGATATTCGCGGCGCCCCTCCTGTTTTTTTGCGACAACCTCCCCGCGGTTCCCCGATCGGGGTCGGGGAAGATGTAGGTCGGTGGAGGGTAAAGGGGATCTCCACCCGTCCGCGCCTGGTCAACGGAGTCCGGTCGGTTCCGCCGTGCCGGCAACCCGATTCCCAAGCCCCATCCCGGTGGACCAGTACGCCGTCAGTCAGGCGGCCAGTCAGTCCGTGATGTAGGTGTGCGTGATGACTTCCCAGACGTGGCCGTTCTCGCATTCGAAGTAGAAGCCGCGGCCCTGGTGCCTGTGGTTAATCTCGCCGTCGGATCGAGAGCCGGGGCCGCTGCCGAACGAAACGCCCTCGTCCTTCACCCGCTTGAGGATTGAGTCGAAGTCCTCGTCGGACGCGAGGAAGGCGTAGTGGTTCGAGCGCGGGTCCTTGGCGTTGTCGAAGTCGAGCGTGAGTATGTCGTTGACTTTTACCGGCGCGAAGTGCCCCCACGTGCCCTCGTACTTCAGGCCGAAGATCCGCGCGATGAACTCGGCGGACTTCACCTTGTCGTACGCGGGAACGATAGTGTGGTCAAGTTGTAGCGGCATGGCTGAGGCCTCCAGTTGCGCTGTGCAATATCTACAAGCATATCCCCGTCCCTCATACCCGCGCGGAGCGCGCATGTCATGCCGCGAAGGGCTGGCCTTGCTGTCCAATACATGATCGATGGGCCGCTCCGGCGGCCATTGAGACACTTTCTTATGCTTCATGGGGTCGCGGGCTTTATCCTTGATTGATTGGAGCGAAGGCGTGCCCGAACCTGTCCTGCAAATAGACGGCCTGACCAAGACATTCGGCCGGAATACCGTTGTCGACAACGTCTCTTTCGAGGTCAGACGCGGCGAGATGTTCGGGTTCCTCGGCCCCAACGGCTCGGGGAAGACGACCACGATCCGCATGTGCCTGGGCATCATACGGCCCAATTCCGGGTCGATCAGGATCCTCGGATCCCAGCCCGAACGCGAGGTCCTGAAGAGCGTGGGGTATCTGCCGGAAGAGCGGGGGCTGACCAAGAAGGTGCGGGTGGTGGAGATCCTCCGCTTTCTGGGCCGACTAAAGGGAATGTCGGCGGAGGTGGCCGAAAAGCGCGCCCTTGAACTGCTTGAACGAGTGAATCTGCACGAGCATCGCGACAAGCAGATTGAGAGCCTGTCCCGCGGGATGACGCAGTTCGTGCAGTTCGTAGGCGCAATCATTCACGACCCTGACTTGATAATCCTGGACGAACCATTCGCCGGACTCGACCCTCTGAACGTGGAGGTGATGAAGGAGTTGCTGACGGAGCGGCAAAAGGCGGGCGCCACCGTGATGTTCAGCACGCACATCATGTCGGACGTAGAGGAGTTGTGCGAACGAGTTGCGCTCATCTCGGACAGCCGCCTGCTGCTGTTCGGAGACCTGGCCGAGATCAAGCGGCAGCGGGGCGCCAACTCGGTACAGGTCCAGGCGAAGGGCGAGATTCCCGCCAGTCTGGCCAACGTTCGGCGCCGGGCTCTTCCCGGCGGAATCGTCGACTATGCCATCAACGACGGCAGTACATCGACGTCCATACTCAGGGCCTATCTCGACGCGGGGATAGAGGTCGAACGCTTCGAACTGGCGTTGCCGTCGTTAAACGACATTTTCGTGGAGGAGGTGTCCCGTGCCCGGGTTGCCGAATGAGTTGCGCATCATCTTTGCGTGGGAATTCCGGCGGCAGATTCGCAACAAGGGGTTCATGTTCTTCACCGCGCTGATCGTCGTCCTGATGGTCGGCGCAATCCCGGTTGCACCTCTGATCGCGAACCTGTTCGAGGATGCACAGGAAGAGTCCGCCACCGCGACTATTGCTGAACCTGCGGCCGTTGGTCGCGGCGAAACAGAGTCCACCTTCGGGTACGTTGACCCTGCAGACATCCTGCCTGGCGCGGCCAAGAGTGAGTCCCCGCTGAGGCTATTTGCCAGCAAGGACGAGGGTATCGAGGCGGTTCGCAACGGCGAGATCGACACGCTTTTCGTGCTGCCAGCCGACTACGTCGAATCGGGCCGCATCGAGGACTACTGGGCGACCCGCGACAGGGGAGCGCTATGGGACAACAATGGGGACGCCGAGAGATATTTCAGGTCATTCCTGAAGGATGCCCTGACCTACGGCCGCCAGTTTCCCCCTTCGGTGGACCGAGCATTCGATACGGGCTATTTCGAACAGTATGACGTGGACGATGAGGAGAGCGCGGTTGAGGAGTCGGGCGCCGACGTGGCGCAGGGGCTGGTGGAACTGCTGGCCCTGGTTCTCTTTGCCGCTCTGCTTATGGTGGCGGTCATGACCGGCGCCACCACGATAATCCGCAGCGTTTCCGAGGAGAAGGAGACGCGCATGATCGAGTTGCTCATCACCTCGGCGTCGCCCACATCGATACTGGCGGGTAAGCTGCTGGCCGTCGTGCTGGCGGGCCTCATTCACATAACGGTCTGGATCCTGGTTGGAGCGTTCGCAACGCCCGCGATTTTGGACCAAGTTCCGGGTGCTGGCGAGTTGACCATTTCGGCCCGCTCGCTCGTAATCGTTGCGTTCTGTTTCGTGCTCGGCTACACGCTGTTCTCCGCCTTGTCCATGTTTCTTGGCACCATCGTCTCTTCGGTAGCCGAGGGGCAGCGTCAAATGGGGTTGCTTAGTGTGCTTGTCGGCCTGCCGATCTGGTTACTGGGCCTCATCATCAACATTCCGGATTTCATCCTGCTCAAGATCCTGACCTACGTCCCTTTCACCGCCCCCACCATGATCATGATGCGGCTGGCCGGCGGGAGCGAATTGTCTAACCCCGAGATCGCATTGGCCCTCGCGTTTGTAGCCCTCACCGCGGCATTCATGATCTGGATAGCCGCCCGCGTCTTCAGCGTCGGCATCCTGCTCTCCGGCCAAAGCATCACCTCCCCCCGCAGCCTCCTGGCAGCCATCCGCGGGTCTGATTAACGTGATGGTGCGGCCCGACGGAAGGACGGCCGAACCTCGCAAACTGCCGCCGTGCAGTCTTTCCCACCACTGGTGGCTATCCAACCCATGTCCTTCGATGCCTGCGACCCGTTCACCGGTCTCGATAAATAGGCTATCTTGCGGAACGGACTGTCCTTTGGACGTGCTCGCGGAGTGCTCCATTGATGTCCGTTTGGTATCCGCGACCGCCGCGGGCATGTGCCCTGAACCAGGCTATGATGTCCGCGTCGAGCCTCAGGGTAATCTGCTTCTTCACAGGCCGGTAGAACACCCCGCGCATGGCATCGGACCAGTCGAGAATCTCCGGGGCGTCGGTCGTGTCGATCTGGTCGTCGGGCAGAGCCTCTAGCGCCCGAATCTGCTCCTGAACCTCTGGCGGCAACTCAGTAATTTCCTTCTTCATAAGCCTCTCTCTCACGTCTCGTCGCCTTACGTGCGGAGATGATGCGCCCGATCCCTTCACCGGTCTCCGCGTCGAGTTCGGGCCAAGTGTGGACCACCATCACGACCTGAGTGCCTACCATGCCGATGGTTCACCACCGTTGCTCATATGGATACGGGTCTTCCCGCGTCGCAGATATAGGATCGTCAAACACGAAAGCCGCTGCTTCGAAGCTGAGGCCGTGCGCCTTAAGATTCGCCTTGTTCTTGGCCCGATCCCAAGTCCAACGCAAACGCAGTCTTCCTTCACCATACTACGTGGATATAGCTATAGAAATGACCCTACGTCAACATCCGTCTCGCTGCTCGCGCCAAACCGCGCCGCTGGTGCTAGTATGCGGCGCGAGTTGAATGCAGACGGGAGCCGATCATGCTCGAAAGATTCCACGTTTCAGAGTCGGAGGCGGTGCGCCTGAGAGCCGACGACGTGCGCGCCGCGACCGAGGCCATTTTCGACAAGATGGGGCTGTCCCAGGCCGACGCTGCCCGCAGCGCCGACGTGCTCGTCTACGCCGATCTCAAGGGCATCGACACACACGGCATCTCCAACATGCTGCGCATGTACGTCCAGGGTTATCAGACCGGCGAGACAAACCCGCGGCCGCAGCCTAGGATCGTACGGGAGGCTCCAGCGGTCGCCACCATGGACGGCGACGGCGGGCTGGGGTTGCACATCGGTCCGCTCGCCATGGAACTGGCCATCGAAAAAGCGAAATCGCACGGCATGGGCGCTGTGGCGGTGCGAAACGCTGGGCACGTCGGCGCAGCCGGTTATCACGCTGCGATGGCGCTGGAGCACGATATGATCGGCGTTTGCATGGCAGGCGGCGGTGGCGCTGCGCTCCTTCCGACGTTCGGGGCGGAGCCTCGTTTCGGGACGAATCCCATCTCCTGGGCTGCTCCGGCAAAAGACGAGGCGCCTTTCATATTCGACATCGCATTGACCCAGGTCGCGGGCAACAAGATCAGGCTGCTCCAGCGAATGGGCGTCAACGCCGCGCCCGGATGGCTTGCCGACTGGGAAGGGACGCCGATCATGGTCGAGTCTTCGCCGCCCGCGGAGGACATCCGTGCGGAGGGCCGCCACTGGTACATGCTGCCGGCCGGCGGAACCAGGGAAAACAGCTCGCATAAGGGATACGGATTCGCCTGCGTCGTTGCCATCATGGGTGCGACTCTGGCCGGAGCTCAGACGAATGCGAACCTCGCCGGATCAGGGCACTACTTCGGCGCGTACCGCATCGACGCGTTCACGGACGCCGACGGGTTCAAAGAGGATATGGACTCGTTCCTGCGCGGGCTGCGTGAAACTCCGCCCGCGCCCGGCCATGAACGCGTCTACTACGCCGGATTGCCTGAGTACGAAGAGGAACTGGAGAGGCGCGAGAAGGGCATCCCGTACCACCCCGAGGTAGTCGAGTGGCTGAATTCGATTTGCGGCGAACTCGAACTGGACTTCGAGTTTCCATAGGGCTGTAATGAAAACGGATGCTGCCGCTGCGCCATTTCGTATTGGCGGGATTCAAACCCGTCTCCGGTCGTGCCGTGAGACGCGGCCCCATTTTCATCACCTCGCGCGGTCTTCGCAAAGCGAGTGACACCGAGCCCCTCCTGTCTGTCGTTCTGAGCGGAGCGAAGAATCTACCGTCCGTCCGGTAATAACCCCCATTCCCCCGACCCTTAGATCCTTCGACTTCGCTCATAGCTTGTGATTTTATTGCGAAACCTGCGGTTTTCAGTCTCAATTTGACTTTGAAAACGGTCTCAATTAGACGGTTCCTGGGGATTTATTCACAGGCTCTCAGGATGACATGAGGGAGGCCCAGGATGAAATGAGGGGGTTTCAGGGTGATACGAAGGGGATTTAAGGTGACATGAAGGGGCCCACCGGCTCTTTTCCCCTTGTATTCATGCATAACGCGCGAGCCTCCACACCGTCTTTCCGGCGCAGGCCGGAATCTAGGGGTGTGGATGGGGCCCCCTCCGACTACGGTCAGGGGTCAACGGGAGTGCGCGCCCCGTCCCCCGGGGTCCCGGCCCGCGCCGGGACGACGAGAAGAGACGGCCACACCAAGCCTTGAAACGTCTGACAACGAATTAGGTGACATCCACACTTCCGAGCGTCTCACGCCATTCCGTGCGACCCCATACCGTTCCCAGCGCCATGGCCGACAGGGAGGTGAATGTTGGGCTAGCTGTTGAGGATTAGTACGGCCGACGCGGCGCCGATCCAGAGAGCTATGTTGACGATGAACGGCCGGTCAGTGAGCAGGATCTCTTCGGGGGTTTCACCGCTGTTGCGACGGTGCACGAGATAGAGGTACCGGAACAGACCGTATGCGACGAACGGCGCGGTGAGAATCATGGCGTTGTTCTGCGGAACGTTCGCCCCAGTGATGCCGCCGCTGAATGTGTAGAGGGTGTACGCCACGAGCGTGGAGGTGGCCACGATGGTGATTAGTTGATCGAGAAACGGCAACGAGTAGTCGGAGAGGATGGGACGCTGTAAGGCCGACCTGTCACCGGCCTCGGCGAGTTCCGATCTCCGCTTGGCGAGGGCGATGAACAGCGCGCCCAACGCCGTCACCACGTATAGCCACGGCGAAATGGTCAGGTCCAGGGACGTTTCGACACCGAGCCGGGTCAGCGTGGAACCATCTATGGCGAGCGATCCGGCGGTCGCCCTGATCACGAACCCCGCTGCGATCGCCGCCACGTCCAGGATGACAACGCGCTTCAGTACCAGGCTATACGCCACGTTAAGGCCGAGGTAGGCGAGAGTCACGTACACCATTTCGTACGACATCAGGAACGCCGCGACGATCCCAACCGCGCCCACCACACCTGCCACCGCGAACGCCAACGGGACAGGCACAATACCGGCGGCTATCGGGCGGTGGCGTTTTACCGGGTGGGCGCGGTCGCTCTCAACGTCCAGTGCGTCGTTGACCAGGTAGACGACGCCCGACATGAGGGTGAACAGGGCGAACGCGGCTAGCCCGAGACCCACTATCGCCAACATTCCGGCGATGTCGTTCGTATCCCACCACTTGTTTATGGTGAAGAAGACCGGCACGAGGACGAGGCCGTTTTTTGCCGTCTGTTTCGGTCGTGCGGAACGCAGGAGCCCGCGGACCACGGTCAGATATGTCCGGCGCGGCGGCGCAGTAGCGGTTGTCATGGGCGGATGATAGTCGAGGGTGGATCAGGGAGTGAATTTGTGGTCAACGAGGCTTTCGACCGGCGAATTCTAAACGTTGCGGACCTGCCTGATGCTGTGGTGCACTGTTCGTGTGAGTGACAAATCGCAAAGAAACGCAGAGAGAGTACGGCTGGACAGGCTGCTGGTCGAGCGCGGTATTGCAGAATCGGGAGCGCAGGCGCGCGCAATGATCATGGCGGGTCTAGTCGAACTGCCCGGTCGTGGACAGGCGCGACCCACCGCGGGAATGCGCGTCCGCGAGGATGATCAGGTGCGGGTCAAGGAGAGACCGCGTTACGTCTCGCGCGGCGGCGACAAGCTCGCGAGCGCCCTCGACGCGTTCCGGTTAGACCCCAACGGAAAGACGGCCCTGGACGTGGGGGCGTCTACCGGCGGATTTACCGACTGTCTGCTGCAACGAGGCGCGACACGCGTATACGCAGTCGACGTCGGCCGGGGTCAATTGCATAACCGTCTGCTTCTTGATGACCGCGTCGTGTCGATGGAACGGGTCAATGCCCGTAAGGGGTTCGAACTGCCGGAACGGGTCGATCTGATAACGGCCGATGTTTCGTTCATCTCGCTTCGGCTCGTGCTGCCGCCGGCTGTGGACCACCTTCGAGTTGGCGGCGCGATCATCGCCCTGCTGAAACCACAGTTCGAGGCCGGGCCCGAGAAGGTCGGCAAGGGGGGCGTCGTGCGAGACCGCCCAACCCACGCCGAAACGATCGGCCAGTTCGTGAAATGGGCCACCGCCGAACGGCTCCGCGTCCTCAATCTCACAACCTCCCCGCTACTCGGCGACAAGGGAAACCGGGAATTCTTTTTTTTGCTTGCCAAATCCCAACACGCCTGATGCTAAACGCCAGCCACCCTACCGCACCGCGCGGCCGGACCCCCCCATCCCCATCCAGTCATTGCCGACCCCGGCCATTGTGCGTAGAATCACAATGCAAAGTGCAGGCGGCAAAACATCCCGTCGGACCCGGCACGGATCCCGCTGCGATGGGGCGGTTCCAATCTTAAGGGTCCAGTGTTAGCTGACTGCGCCAGCCTTGACAGGCGGAGACGTGCTCCAGGTTTCAGGTCCTGAATCCGGGCAACCGGACGGCGACAAACCGCGCGAAGCGTGCGGCATTATCGGCGTATATCTCCCCAACGAGGAAGCCGCCCGGAACGCATTCTTCGGACTCTTCGCCCTTCAGCACCGCGGGCAGGAGAGTGCCGGCATCTCATCGTCGGACGGCCAGCGGCTCCACACGCGTACCAAAATGGGGCTTGTCAACCAGGTGTTCCGCGAAGAGGACCTCTCTGCTCTGCCGGGCTCGATGGCGATCGGGCATACCCGCTATTCGACGATGGGTTCGAGCGAACAGTGCAACGCCCAACCCCTATTGGCTGAAGGACCCGCCGGCAAACTTGCCTTGGGCCATAACGGGAACCTGATCAACGCCGCCCGGCTACGCGAAGACCTGATCAGGATTTGGGGAGTTGAGTTTCAGGGCAACAGCGACTCCGAGGTCATTGCGCATATGTTCGCCAAGGCGCCGGGCGCAACGTGGGAAGAGCGTTCCGCATATTGCATGCGCCGCATGCAGGGCGCGTACTCCCTGGTAATCCTCACGCCAGACGAATTGATCGGAGTCCGCGATCCCCTCGGAGTCCGGCCGTTGTGCGTCGGTCGGCTGAACGGTGGTTGGGTGTTGGCGTCGGAGTCCTGCGCGCTCGATAACATCGGCGCTGAACTGGAACGTGAAGTATTGCCGGGGGAGACCGTGGTCATCAACGCGGACGGGGTAAGGTCATTCACCCGCCCCGGTGCGTCGACTTCCCACTCGATGTGCATATTCGAGCACATCTACTTCTCCCGCCCCGACAGCATTCTCGACGGCCAGCTCACGTATAAGACCCGGATGCGGATGGGCGCCGAACTTTGCAAGCTCCACCCGGTTGAGGCAGACCTCGTGATCGGCATACCGGATTCATCCACACCGCACGCCGTGGGATTCGCCGCCGCCGCCGGTATCCCTTACAGCGAGGGCATCATCAGAAACCGCTACGTAGGCCGCACGTTCATCGAACCGGACCAACGAATACGTGACGTGGGCGTACAGACCAAGTTCAACCCCATGAGGGACATCATCGGCGGAAATCGCGTCGTGGTCGTCGATGACTCGATTGTCCGATCCACAACGATCACGCGTGTCATCGCAATGCTCCGCTCCGCGGGGGCGAGCAAGATACATGTCCGCGTGGCCGCGCCGCCTATCGTGTCCACCTGCCCGTTCGGTGTGGATATGGCGACGCTCGCGGAGTTGATAGCAGCCAATATGAGCGTCGATGAGATCCGCCAATATATCGGCGCAGACACGCTCGGGTATCTCGACGTCCCCGGACTGTTGCGAGCGGTGGGTACCGTTGGCGACAACTATTGCAAGGGCTGCTTTACCGGCAAATACCCGATACCGGTACAGCTTGAGATGAACAAGATGCAACTCACTCCGGCCGGCGTTGCCTGAGCCTCGCCATTTTGCGCCCGGCGAGCGGGCATGATTTCACTCAACTCCGCCACTGGTTTCAATCCGCCGGACATATACTTGGCTGTATCTCCCGATGGCTCGCCCAACCGTCTTAGACCTCTTCCGGAGACGCGCACATGGCCGTGAACACCACCGGCCGCACATATCGTGACGCTGGCGTCGATCTCGACAAAGCCGCGACCGTCAAGGAACGGATCAAATCGCTGGCCGCAAGGGCCCTTGGGCCTGGCGTTGTCGGCGGCCCAGGGTTTTTTGGCGGTGTTTTCGACCCCGACCCGGCCGGGAGCATGCTACTCGTGGCGAGTACCGACTCGGTGGGGACCAAGGTCCGCATCGCCCGGGCGCTCGGACGCTACGACACCCTCGGCCACGACATCGTCAACCACTGCATAAACGATATTCTGCCGGCTGGCGCTTCGCCATTGTTCTTCCTTGACTACATTGGCGTGGGCGAGTTGGAAGAGGACCTGGTCGCCGGCCTCGTCGAGGGCATCGCCGACGCCTGCGCCAATGCCAACTGCTCGTTGCTTGGAGGCGAAACGGCCACACTCGCAGGTATATACGAGGCAGGGGACTTCGACCTCGTCGGATTTATCGTCGGCGCCGTCGACAAGGACCGGCTGCTGACACCGGACACGACCCGGCCGGGAGATGTCCTGCTCGGCCTCCCGTCGAGCGGCCTGCACACCAACGGTTATTCGCTGGTCCGGTCGGTGTTCGACATTGACGCACATTCCGAGGTATTGGCATCGACCGTCCCGGGCGACGGACGCACTCTTGGCGAGGCACTGCTGGCCCCGCACCGGCAGTACCTGGCCGAACTGCGGCCGGTGTTGACCCGTATAAAGGGGTTGGCGCACATAACCGGCGGAGGTTTCTACAAGAACGTACCCCGCTCGCTGGCGCCCGGCTTGGCAGGTGAGATCGACGTCAGCACTTGGTCCGTTCCGCCATTGTTTCGCTTCATCGAGAGCCGGGGCGTGGAGACCGGTGAGATGTACCGCGTGTTCAATATGGGGGTCGGCATGGTGATAATCGTCGGGGCCGATGAAGCTGATGCGGTGCGCCAGACGGTGCCGGGCTCGTGGAAGGTGGGGAGAGTGGTCAGGCAGACCGGCGACGACCGCGTGGCGTTCGTGGGCGCAGGCTCAGAACGGCTGGCATGAACCGGCCGGAGAGCGACATGGGCAAAAAGCCGTCTCCCGGCTACGCGCTGCTGAGCGTCTACGACAAGACCGGCCTCGTTGAGTTCGCCCGCGTGTTGGCCGATGCCGGATATCGGCTCGTCAGCACGGGAGGGACATTCGCGGAGTTACGCGCCGCGGAGCTCGAAGTGCTTCAGGTGTCGCAAGTGACCGGTTCTCCCGAAATTCTCGACGGCCGCGTCAAGACCCTGCATCCGGCAATACATGGCGGACTGTTGGCAAGGCGTTCCGAAGGCGGCCACCTGGAGCAGATCGCCGAACAAGGGATCACGCCCGTCGATGTTGTCGTCAACAATCTCTACCCCTTCACGGACACCGTGAGCGTGAAGGGAGCGACGCTCGACGACGCGCTGGAGAATATCGATATCGGCGGTCCGGCGATGACCCGCGCTGCCGCCAAGAACTTCCCCGACGTAATCGTCGTCGTCGACCCTGCGGACTACGAGCGCATAGGCGGGATGATCGCGTCGGGCGGCGTCCCCCATGCCGAACGGCGGCGGCTGGCGGCCAAGGCGTTTCAGCACGTCGCCCTTTACGACACCGCGATTTCCGCTTATCTGCGGCAGGACGGCCAGGCAGAGCCGGAGATGCCGGCCGAACTGACCGTCGGATTGTCGCTGGCGGACATCCCCCGCTACGGCGAGAACCCGCACCAGGCTGGCGGGGTGTACTCGCTGCCCGGCGAGTCCGGCGGGGTCGCCAACGCCGAACAGCTGCACGGCATCGGCATGTCGTATCTGAACTACTTCGACGCCGACAGCGCCTGGCGTATAGCCAGCGGATTCCCGCGGCATGCCGTGGCGATCGTCAAGCACGCCAACCCGTGTGGTCTGGCAGTGCACGAGCAGCAGGATGAGGCGTACCGGCGGGCGTTGGCGGGAGACCCTGTGTCGGCATACGGTGGCATCGTCGGATTTAACTCGGTCGTCACGATGCCCACCGTTAGGGCAATGAGGGGGGTCCTGTTTGACGTCATCGTCGCGCCGGACTACGAACCGGACGCTGCATCCACCCTCAAACGCCGCAAGCGTACGCGCGTGTTGAGGGTGGATGCAGCGTCCCATCCGCAGATCGAAGTCAGGACCATATCGGGCGGCGCGCTGGTCCAGACCCCGGACGCCTCCGCAGACGATCCCGCGAACTGGCATGTCGTTTCGGCGCGCAGGCCCACCAGCCGCGAGCAGGCCGATCTCGAGTTCGCCTGGCAGGCGTGCAGGTACGTCCGGTCCAATGCCATCGTCATCGCCAAAGACCGGTCCATAGCCGGCATGGGGGCCGGCCAGCCAAACCGTGTCAACAGCGTGGAAATCGCTGCACGGGCAGCGGGCGACCAGGCAGTTGGCGCGGCGCTGGCCTCCGACGCCTTTTTCCCGTTTCCAGACGGCGTAGAACGGGCGGCCGAAGCAGGCGTGACGGCCATTGTGCAACCCGGCGGCTCGATCAGGGACGACGAGACGACAGCAGCGGCTGACCGGCTAGGGCTCGCCATGGCGCACACCGGCGTCCGCCACTTCCTGCACTGACTAGCAGGCCACAGGAGTTGTGACACAAGACCCGGCATGAATGCGCCCCGCGGGGCCCCAGTCGGCACACCCCAGAACAGGCGAAATGAACACCTCCGTCGACATCGTAATTCCCGTACTGAATGAAGAGCGCGCCCTGCCCCGGTGCATCTCCACGCTCGCCGAGTTCGTCGATGACTACCCCGAGCGCGACTGGAAATTCACAGTCGCAGACAATGGGTCTACCGACCGCACGCCCGAAGTGGCCCGCGAACTGGCGGAAAGGGATGAACGGGTGCGCGTTACGCAGGCTGGAAGAACGCGGCCGCGGCCGCGCCCTGAAGCGGGCATGGCAGGAAAGCGACGCGGACGTGCGCTGTTACATGGACGTGGACCTGTCCACCGGTTTGCAGCACTTGCCCGAAATCGTTGCCGCGGTGGCGGAGCAGGAATACGATATCGCTATCGGCTCGCGGCTGCTTCCCGAATCGGATGTGGTAGGCCGCAGCCTCACTCGCGAGATAACGTCGCGCGGCTACAGTCTGCTGTTCCGATCGATGTTCCTTACCGGCTTCAGGGATGCGCAGTGCGGCTTCAAGGCAATCTCTGCCGAAGCGGCGACGGCCCTTACGCCGCTCGTCAAGAACAACCACTGGTTTTTCGACACTGAATTGCTCCTGATCGCACAGAATTCCGGATACCGCATCAGGGAGATCCCCGTGCACTGGGAAGACGATCCGGATACGCGGGTGAAAGTGATCTCGACCGCCCTGGAAGACATCAAGGGTCTGCTCCGCCTCAGATTCGGCGGACTGCCGCGGCCGGATGGCGGCCCTTGACCCCCGACTCGGCCCGTCGATAGAGTTGGCGCTCAGTACGGTTGCACAAAAATGCTTGCCGGCAAAGCCAAATAAAATTGAAAGACCACGATGACTACAAACGAGTCTGAAATTGCACGCCCGGTGCTGGTGGGCGATACCGCCGACATCTACCTGCACCGCACGCTTACGATCCTTCGCCTCGAGTCCATCAACCCCGACGTGGTCATGGAGTTCTCTCCAGGGCAGGACTGCCGGTTCGCCGGGATCGGCGATGTGAACCAACTTCTCAGCCGCGTTCTGCCGGAAACGGGGAGGGAGGTATGGTCGCTGCCAGAGGGCTCCGCGGTGGAAGCGGGCGAGGTTTGTCTACGAATTCGCGCGCCGTACGCCTCATTCGGGCTGTACGAGACCGCCGTGGCCGGGACCCTCGCCGCCGGTTCGGGATGGGCGACCGCGGCTCGGGCCTGCGTCGACGCGGCCCAGGGCATACCTGTCATTTCGTTTGGCGCGAGGCGCGTGCACCCGTCTGTCAGCGGCATCATGGACTACTCGGCCGTCGTAGGCGGCTGTGTGTCGTGCTCGTCACTGCAGGGCAGTCGCCTGGCCGGCCTGACGCCGTGGGGTAGTATGTCCCACGCCTACGTGCTTTTAGTGGGCGACACCGTGAGGGCGACCATGTCGTTCGACCGTCAAATGCCTCCCGAAGTGCCAAGGGTGGCCCTTGTCGATACTTTCAAGGACGAGGCCGAAGAGTCCATCGCCGTGGCTCGTGCGTTGCGGGAACGCCTGCGGGGAGTGCTCCTCGACACGGCTGCCGAACGGGGGGGCGTGACGCCGGATCTGGTCTACGAGGTGCGTGCGAGGCTCGATCAGGCTGGGTTCAACCACGTCGACATCTATGTCAGCGGGGGCTTGACGCCCGAACGGATTGCCGAATTTGTCGACGAGGGATCGCCGGTGAACAACTTTGTGGTCGGCCAGTACATCGCCAGCGCGTCGCCGATCGAGATAACGGGCGACATCAAGGAGATTAACGGCAGTCCTGCCGCAAAACGCGGCCGCATACCGGGCGTGACCGACAACCAGCGGCTCGTGAGGGTGCTCTAGCCGGGTCCTGTCAACTCCAGCCGCAGGGCGCGGTCCGCCGATGGACCGAGCCGGGCCCACTCGGCTGGTCGATGGCCCGCCACCCAGGCGATTCCGGAAGCAGACTCCACGAGCGGCACCCTGTCACGCCACCTGCGGGGCACGCCTGCATTGACGAAGAAGTCCTGTAGTTTGACCGGGCCGGGCATACCGAGCGGATGAAACCGGTCGCCGGGCCTGCGCGACCTGACCACGAGCTCGCCGTCCAGGATGGCTGGGTCGAGCGTTGCTATCCACTCTCTTCCCGGCTCGGGCGTTGCGCCAGGGCGTATCTCGGCAACGAGTCTGAACCCGTCCGCCAGGTCCAGTCCCCCCGGCACGGAGAGGGGCTGTTCGGGCACGGTCGACGGGTACGGGCAGTCGTCGTCCTGCCGTACGCGGTGCGCCAGCCTGGCGACGTGGCGGTCGCCTGTCATCTGCAACCCGCCGGTCAGATCGACCGACGCGCCTGCCCTCCCGAGTGCCACTTCGAGCATGGCGTCGAGATGCGCCGATTCAAGACCGTCTAGCGTCCCTGTGACCGACTCGTAAGCTGCCATCAGGACCCGTCGGGCTACCGGGATCGGAAGATTGCGCACAGCCTCTTTGGAGATGTCGACACTGCCGTCGCGGGTCGTTACCGCAGTGCTGAACGCTTCGGCCGCGACGGCGTCGATCACTTCGAAGTCATCGCGGGCCGTCCGGGCAAGTCTACTGATCGCCTCCGTGATATTGGGATTGATCGACTCGAGGATTGGGATGACATCACGCCTCAACTTATTGCGAGGGAAACGTGTGTGGTCGTTAGTGTGGTCCAGCAACGGCGCCAGCCCAAGTTGCCAGCAGAATTCGACCGCTTCGCTCTTCCGCAGACCCAGCATGGGCCGTACGACGCGTAAAGGTTTCGCACGGCCTGCGATGGGCAGATCGGACACGCCGCGCATGGCGGCCAGGCCGCGCAGGCCGGCGCCCCGCGTGATGTTGAGCAGCACCGTCTCCGCCTGGTCGTCCATCGTGTGGCCGGTTGCCGCCGCCTGGGCGCTGGCGGAACTGGCCGCATCAGCCAGAAAGGCGTACCTGAGCTCGCGCGCTGCCGCCTCCAACGAGCGGCCGGCCTGTCTTGAGTGGGCGAGGGCGTCACCCGTTCCCGACAGGCATTCGACGCAGAATCGACGGCAGACCGCCTCGGCATGGGCAGCGTCGCGATCTGACCCGGCGCCGCGCAGGCGGTGGTTGAAGTGGGCGGCAGTGATATCCAGCCCCCTGCGGTCCCTCAGCGCGATGCAGGCGAGCAGTAACGCCGACGAGTCCGGCCCGCCGGAGAATGCGATGAGCAACGGCCGACCGAAATCGACGCCTGCCCGCTGCAGGCCGGTCTCGACCGCATCCACGAATCGGGGAGTACCAGCCTGCATGGTCATCAGGCTTCGTCCTGCTCCAGCACCCGCGGCCCGCGCCTTACCGTGATGCGTGAGATCTTCCGGCCTTCCATCTCCAACACCTGCATGCGCAGGTCGTTATACCGCAACCTCTCTCCACTCTCCGGAATGTGCTGTAGGAGGTCCACGACGAAGCCTGCGACGGTGTCGTAGTCGCCCTCGGGAATTCCGAGTTCGAGCTCGTCGTTCACCTCGTCCACGGACATGCCGCCGTCGATGACGAAGGTGTTCTCACTGATCGTGACGAAGCGCTCCTCAGGCCTCCTGCCCTCCTCACCGGTCCTCCCGACGATCTGCTCCACGACCCGCGTCAGGGTGATGATGCCGGCGACTCCTCCGAACTCGTCGACCGCTAACGCCATTTTGTGGCCGGTCTGCTGAAACATGTCGAACAAGTCATCGAGCCGTTTCGTCTCGGGCACGAACAGGGCGGTCCGCATCATTTTGGCGACCGGCTGTTCCAGGTCGAGTTCGCCGCCGGCCAGTGACGCCATTGCGTCTTTCACCGAAAGCACCCCGACCACGTCGTCCTCGTCCTCGTCGAAAACGGGAAAGCGCGTGTGCGGCCGGTTGCGGTAGATTTCCAGGAACTCGCTGAACCGTGTATCGGCATTTACCCAGGTGATGTCGGGACGGGGCGTCATCACCTCCCTGACCTCCGTCTCACCGAAGCGGAAGATCTTCTCCAGCATCTCGCCCTGTGCCGTCTCGACGGTCCCTTCCGCCTCGCCCATGTCGATGAGCATGCGTAGTTCGCCCTCGGTGACGCTCACCGTCTGAAGGGCTTGCCGTCCGCCCAGGAGGTGTGTGATGACCCGGGGGATGAGTGTGAACAAATAGACGAACGGGCCGACGATCGTCATCAGTGCTTTTATCGCCGGCGCCACGGTGAGCGACCATCGTTCTGCGGCCAGAGTGGCCAGCGACTTTGGAGTGAGTTCGCCGAAAACAACGATCAGCACCGTGGTTATCGCTGTAGCGGCCGCGATTGCTGCCCCGGAGTCGCCGCCTACCTTGATGGCGAGGGCGGTGCCGACTGAGGCGATGAGGATATTAAGGATGTTGCCGGTGAGCAGGATCGAGCCGAAGAATTTTTCATGCTTACCGAGGATGCCCGCGACCGTGGCGGCGCGGCGATTGCCTTCTGCCGCCAGACGCCGGATACGCAGCCGGTTGACCGCGACGAGACCGGCCTCGGACGCGCTGATAAATGCGCTGCCGGCCAGGGCCAGAACAATGATGACGATTGAGAGAGCCACTTCTTTTCCCTCTTGTCGGGGCCGCAGGCCAAAAGGCCGACGGACTCATAACCCGTTCTATAGGGAAAAGTCTATATCGCGACGCAAACGCGCCACGCAGCGCGTTTGCCAGGCTTCTTTCGAACGACGGCAGGCGGCATGTAGACCTGCCGCCCGGCCGCCGCAGGCTAGGACGTTCCTCTGATCGAAGCTTCGATCTCGTCCCGTATGTCTGTGTTGTCCTTCAGGAACTGCCGGGAGGCCTCCCGTCCCTGTCCGATGCGGGTCTCACCGAACGAGAAGAACGAGCCCCGCTTGGATAGCACGCCGCGTTCGACACCGAGGTCGAGCAGCGCGCCCTCCTTGCTGATCCCCTCGTTGTAGATGATCTCCAACTCCACCTTTTTGAAAGGCGGCGCCACCTTGTTCTTGACCACACGCGCCCGCACCCTGTTGCCAATGATGTCGTTTCCGACCTTTATTGACTCGGCGCGGCGCAGGTCTATGCGGACCGACGAGTAGAACTTGAGCGCCCTGCCCCCAGGTGTCACTTCGGGATTGCCGAAGATGACC
Organism: Dehalococcoidia bacterium; assembly: GCA_965262065.1. Lineage (GTDB taxonomy): Bacteria > Chloroflexota > Dehalococcoidia > Lucifugimonadales > Lucifugimonadaceae. The sequence goes on from OZ253497.1 coordinate 1,533,827, forward strand.
CCAACCTTCTCGCGCAACTGGTTGATGAAGACGACGATGGTGCTCGTCTTGTTGATCGATCCGCTCAATTTGCGCAGGGCCTGCGACATCAGGCGGGCCTGCAGGCCCATGTGTACGTCGCCCATCTCGCCCTCGAGTTCGGCCCTGGGCACAAGGGCGGCCACGCTGTCGATCACGACGATGTCGAGAGCGCCGCTGCGTACGAGGTAGTCGGTGATTTCGAGTGCCTGCTCCGCTGAGTCGGGCTGCGAAATGAGGAGTTTGTCCACCTGAACGCCCAGTGCCTTCGCATACGTAGGGTCGAGGGCGTTTTCGACGTCGATGTAGGCCGCCGTGCCATCCTTTTTCTGTGCCTCGGCGATGACGTGGAGCGCGAGGGTCGACTTGCCGGCCGACTCTGCGCCAAAGATTTCGATGATCCGTCCGCGAGGCAGTCCGCCTACCCCTAGTGCGAGGTCGAGGGCAATGGAGCCGGTCGGGATGGTGTCTACGCTGCGGTCGAGAGCCTCGGCCTCGGTCATGCGCATCACGGCCCCTCTTCCGAAGGCCTTTTCGATCTGCGCCAGCGCCAGTTCGAGGGTTTTCTCGCGGTCGGTGGCGTTGCCGTTCACACTCGTGACCGTTTTGGTGGACGTACCCTTCATCTAATTACTCCCAACTATCGGTTTACGGGGGACATGCGCCGCGCCGATTCGGGCAGCGCAGTGACGAATTGACATTAGCACAGGTGTTCGGGTATTGCAATAACCGCATGGCGCTCAGCCCGGCGTCGCGCCTGACCGTGCCTCCATACTGGGTCTTTCCCCGTCGATATCCAACAACACCTCCATCGTGGACCCGCAGATCGAAACGATTGTAGGGACATAGCCGCGTAATGGTAGTTGGGCGAAGAAGTGGCCGCGGGACGCGCGTGAGGTCCTTCGACTTCGCTCAGAGCTTGTGATTTTATTGCGAAACCTGCGGTGTTCAGTCTCAATTTGACTTTGAAAACGGTCTCAATTAGACGGTTCCTGGGGATTTATTCACAGGCTCTCAGGATGACATGGGAGTGCTCAAGAATGACATGGGGAAGGGCGTGCCAGACGGATGTGGGACGCGGTTATAGGGGGCCGACTGACACTGACAGCAAGTTGCGGAGCGGTATTCTGATGTCGCCGGGGTCTCTGCGTTCGCGCGGGCCATCGGCCGGCGGGTCGTCTGCGGGCGAGCCGGGGTAGGTATTCGGGGTTGGTTGCCGGGGCGGCGGCGTTGGCGCGGGAGGTCCTTCGACTTCGCTCAGGACGGACATTGGAGCGCTCAAGAATGACAGATAAGGAGAGGATCCGGGTCTTTCGAGGATTGGTCCGATTCGGGAGGTCTGAGTTTTCGGGGGGGTCCGGCTGGGGCTCGACACGGTCTGGGTATTCAAAGGATTTGCGGACGGCGGCGAGGGCGTAGTCACGAGACCATCTTGGGTAGCAGCATGACGGGCGATCTTTGGGCCCATCGTATTCGGCCATTCGCTTCTTGAACTCCTCGACGATCCTGTTGGCGACCCCGACGGACTGGTTATCGTCAAAGACGAAGCGCAAGGCGTTGTACCCGTAGTGGCCTTTGCCGTAGAGGTCGTCTTCGGGTTTCTCAATCGGGGTGAAGTCTCGGTCGGGAACGTAGTTTTCGGCGAATAATGCCTGTTGCCTGTGCCTGGCGACGGCTTCGTGGGCGATTGTGACGGCTTCCTCGCTGCCGTAGATGTGCCTTAAGGCCCTTTCGCCGTCCCGGTCGCGAATGAACTGCTCTTCGTCGTAGTTGTCGAAGTCGAACGGGTCGTCTTCGTTGTTGTACCGGTTAGCGTTGGGGTCCACGTAGTTGGGGCTGCCGGGGTCATCGTCGAACGATTCGTCGTGGTCTTCGTACTCGTCGTTGGTGTGACCGGGGGAGCTGTCGAAACCACGCCGTAGCAGTTCTTTGGCGGATGCGACACGGTGGCAGGGCTTGAAGTTGTGCAGGTTGCCGTGCATGACATCTACGAGGAAGCGGACGATGTCCTTGCCGTCGGAGGTTTCCTGCTTGATGATGTTTGCGAGTTCCTGATCCGGGCCGGAATTGCTCGGGGTGGGTGAAGGCGCGTGGACGCGGGCCGACCGGGAGGCGGACTGGATGACGGTTTGTGCTTCATTGAAGCCGAGTTTGGCGAGTTGACGTGAGGCTTCGAGTTGGTGCCAGGGCGTCGATTCTTCGATCTTGCCCTGCATCATGTCGAATAGGAATTGGACTATGAGCCGGCCGTCGTCGGTCACCTCTCGGACGATGTCGGCGAGGGTCGGTGGCTGATCTTCGGTCTGGGTTTGGTGTTCTGTGGCGAACATATGTTCTACGGTAATGGGTTTAGGGGGATTGGGTCAATGGGGGAGTGGCGGGGATGGGGATGGGGTGTGGATTTACGCGGGGGCGGCAATTTTGGGGCGTCGCGCTCCTTGAACGCGCACCACGTAGAACCGGCAGGGACGTCCGCCCCTACGGGGGGACTGTGGCCGATTTTGGGGGAGTGCAAATGGGTGGATGGGTGTTGCCCCACCGGTCCCCCGGGTTCTGGATCATGTCCGGAAGACGATGGGGGCTGGCTCGATCTCTAGGGCATCGGGGCTGGCGTTGGAGCGTGGCGCGCGGGGTTCTTCGCTTCGCTCAAGAATGACCGAGGGGCGAGGGGGAATGGCCACCCGGGCGGGTTGTTTTCAGCGGGATGAAGTTTGCTACGATGCGGCCGAAGGGGGCTGTACCGTTTACCCCTCACGCAATTACAGGAGACGCATGGCGGACTGGAAGAACAAGCTCTACTTCGGCGACAACCTGGACATCGTGCGTGAGCACGTGCCGGACGAGAGCGTCGACCTAATCTACCTCGACCCCCCGTTCAACTCCAACGCCACCTACAACGTGCTGTTCCGCGAGGGGAGCGGTGAAGGCTCCGCCGCGCAGATACACGCCTTCGACGATACCTGGCACTGGGACATCGAGTCCGAGCGCGCTTACCGGGAGGTCGTGACGGACGGACCGAAGAAACTCGGCGACCTACTGGGGGCGATGCGCTCGTTCCTCGGCCAGAACGACATGATGGCCTATCTGGCGATGATGGCCCCTCGCATGAAGGAACTGGACCGCGTCCTCAAGCCGACCGGCAGCATCTACATCCACTGCGACCCGACCGCCAGTCATTACCTCAAACTGCTCATGGACGCGGTGTTCGGTGCCGAGAACTTTCAGAATGAGATTATCTGGAAGCGCCAGAGTGCTCATAGCGATGCGCGACGCTATGGCTCGGTACACGACACCATGCTGTTCTGCTCGAAATCTGGCAATTTCGTCTGGAATAAATTATTCCAGCCCTACGACTCTGACTATGTCGCCCAGTACTACCGCTACGCAGACGACGACGGGCGTCGATTTATGTCCGGCGACCTAGGTGCTGCCGGACTCCAAGGTGGCGGTTACGAATATGAGTGGAAGGGTGTCGTACGAGTTTGGCGCGTGCCTTTAGAAACTATGGGGCGGCTCGACTCAGAGGGACGCGTCTTCTATACCCGTAACGGGATCCCACGTATCAAACGGTATCTCGATGAAGCCAAGGGTAATCCGGTACAGGATGTGTGGTCAGACATACAATCCCTCCGGTCTTGGCACAATGAACGCCTCGGCTACCCGACGCAGAAGCCAGAGGCGCTGCTGGAGCGCATCATCCAGGCAAGCAGCAACGAGGGCGACGTGGTGCTCGACCCGTTCTGTGGCTGCGGCACGGCGGTGGCGGTCGCGGAGCGGCTGGGACGGCGGTGGATCGGCATCGACGTCACGCACCTTGCCATCTCGCTTATGAAGAGCAGGCTGCACGACACGTTCAGAACGCAACTCTCCGAGTACGACGTGGTCGGCGTGCCGCAGGACCTCGAAAGCGCGCGGGCGCTCGCTACGGAGAGCGAACACGACGGTCGCTACCAGTTCGAGTACTGGGCGCTGGGGTTGGTCGACGCTCGCCCCGGCAACAATCGGCGCAAGGGCGCGGACGCGGGCGTCGACGGCTACATCAACTTCTTCGACGACGAGTCCGGCAAGGCGAAGACAGTGCTGGTTCAGGTGAAGAGCGGGCACGTGCAGCGGAACATCATCGCGACGCTCAAGGGCGACATGGAGCGCGAGCAGGCGGAGATGGGGCTGCTGGTGACGCTGGAGCCGCCGACCGGTCCGATGGTGCAGGAGGCGGTTGCGGCCGGTCTCTACGAGCCGGAGCACTTCCCCGACCGGCAGTTTCCGCGCGTGCAAATCGCGACCATCGAAGACCTGTTGAGCGGCAACGGGCCCGACGTGCCGCGCCTAGGCCTCGCGGGCGCGCCTACCTTCCGCCGCGCCCCACGCCGCCGCCGCTCGGAGGGGCGGCGGCAGCGGATGCTGTAGGGGGGTGAGATTCCCGCTTTCGCGCCAGCAGACGGACTGCCGACTGCACTTGGGCACGCGTTTGGACCGGGCTTACCGAGCAAGTGCTGATCTCCGAATACCAACCGCTATGGAATGTCGTAGTAGAAGGCTTCGGGATCAATGCTCCAGGGTGCGGACGCGGCAATCAAGCGCGGTCGCAGTGGGACACCTTGCATCCCCGTCGCCCAGCTAAAAAAGCCGTCCGCCACTATCTCTTAGGCGGGTTGGTGCCCCTCCCCGGCCCGGATGGATTCCCTGTCCTGCTCGGGAAGTTCGGATTCGCGCCGGCACCCCCACCCTTGGCGCCACCTTTGCTTCTGCCTCCACCCTTGACGCCTTTGGCCGCGATCGTTCGAATATCCATGTCGGACCTCCATCTTGAACTCGATGAAGGTGTCGAGGGCGGCGAGGTCCACGGCGCGGCGCGACCCCAGGGCCGGCGGGTTTTCCTCGTCTATCTCCTCGTCCTTGACGTGGCCGGTGACGGTGAGGAAATTGCGGACCGCGCTGGTGATGTTGGCTTCGGGCTCGCCCTTGTCGTGCCGCCGCAGAATCCCGGCTGCGGCCTGCTTGTACCTGGGATCGTTTGGATCGATGTGCACAGACATTCGGTCATCTATCCCGGATTGGCGGACGGCTGACGGTCATTGGGCTCAGGACCCAACAACCTTGGTTGATGATTGTCGTCGTGCATTCGCTGTGGTGAGTGGGAAGGGGATGGTGGGTGAGTTTGTGATGAAGGGGGTAGATCCTTCGACTTCGCTCAGGATGACAGTAGGGGCGCTCAGAGCCTGTGAATAAATCCCCCGGAGGCATCCAATTGAGACCGTTACCAAACTTGATTCGAGACTGAAAACTGTAAGTTTCGGGTCACAGCCTCTCAGGATGACAGTAGGGGCGCGCGGGATGACAGTGGGGGCGACGGAGAGTGGCGCAGGGTCGACGGTTGGGGGGTAGCCGCGCCCCCCTGGGTTCCGGCTCGGGGGCCGGAATGACGGATGGAGGCCAGAACGACGGTGGGAGGGTGTTGGTGGGTAGTGCGTGGGGGTGACGGAGAGTGGCGCGGGGACGACGGTTGGGGGGTGTGGGCCGTTTGGCTTTTCGGATGTTTATGGGGGTAACCGCGCCCGTCCCCTGGGTACCGGCCCCGTATCGGGGTACGGGGGGACGTTCCTTCGCCGGCACGACGGTGGAAGGGTGTGGGTGTGGGGGATGATGGTTGCCGCGCCTGTCCCCTGGGTTCCGGCTCGGGGGCCGGAATGACGGGATTGGGGTGAGGGGGTGTTGGTGGGGGATGACGGTTGTGGTGGTTTCCGCGCCCGTCCCCTGGGTACCGGCCTACGCCGGCACGACGGTAAGGGGGAGGGCGTGTCACGGCCAACAACCTCCACCCCTCTGTCCCAGGTCCTTCGTCGGGGACTCCTCAGGACGACATTGCCTTCGCAGTTTGCTGGAGGAGCTAACACACTCCCGCGGAGTCATGAAGCTTAGGCTCCGGCCATTATGTCGCTGAGCTTCTGGACGTTCTCCTTCCACCAGGTGAAGAGGATTGCTATGTCTGTGCCGAGGGCAAAGTGGCGAATGCCCTGGTCGAGTAAGGGCTTGGCGTCCTCTGGGTCGCTAATCTCGGCCCTGGGCTGAATGCCCATCTCGAGGGCCTTCTTGTGGACGTAGTCGCGGGTCGCGATAACGTCGGGGTCCCTGGCTGCTCCGGGCTTCCCGATGCTCATGGAGTAGTCGCTGCCACCCCAGACGACCATGTCGATTCCCGGCACGCTGAGGATCTCCTCCAGGTTGTCGACGGCCTCCTTCTTTTCGATCATGAGGGCGACGACGCTGTCCTCGAGGGCCTGGACGTACTGGGGCGAGCCTGACTCGAGGAAGTATCCGGCGAACCGGCGGTCGCCAGAGCCGTGGTGGCCACCCGTCTGGGGGGTCTCCGCCCGGACTGCGCCAACGCACTCCCTGGCCTCGTCCGCGTCGTGGACGTCGGCGAATAGCACGTTCTGGATGCCGGAACCGATGGCGCGGGTCGCGGCGAAGGTGCGAGGCTCCTGGTCTACCTTGATCATGGCCGTCATGTGGTCGAAGAGGTCGACGGCCCGGCCGAAGTTCTCCAGGCCCTCGAGGTCATACGGGGCGTACTCGGCCACGAACTCCACGTAGTCGATTATGCCGGTGTGTCCTATGATCTCCACCATGCCGGGCCAGAAGACCATCGTGTGTGTGCCGATACTGGGCTTTCCCTCATCGAGCAGTTTTCGCAGGGGGTTCGGTCGCATTCGAATTCACCTCAGGGGTATTGTCTGTGATGACGCGGGGTACTCTATTGGCGGGCAGCGAGGTGCGTCAAGCCTGCAGCCAAGACCTGGGTAGGGCATCGTCTAACTGTGTGACGTGGGCGCGTTGTCTTCCGTTAGTGATCGAGGGGACCCTGCCCCAGGTCCTTCGGCTTCGCTTAGGGTGACATGAAGGCAGGGGCCGGGAAGTAGACCGTCATGGTCGGGGTAGGCCCTGGGAGCGGAGTATGTGGTCGAAGTTTTCGCGGTCCTCTTTGCCTAGTTCGGGGAACGGCTCACCCCTCCGTCTCAGGCCGCCGGTGAATTCGGCGTCGCGCTTCGATACGAACGCTTCCCTCGCCTCGTCGACGTCTGTTGTTGTGGCGGTCACGAACGAATTCATGAGGTGCTGCACCTGCCATGCGGCGTCTGTGGGCACATCGCGGAATCGGATGGCGAACTCTTTCATCATGCGGACCGCGACCGGCGGCATGGCGGCGAGGCGTTCGGCCACCTCCTCTGCTCTTGCCATTAGTTCGCCGTGCGGCACGACCTCGTTCACCAGCCCGATTCGGAGGGCTTCGTCGGCGCTCACCGGCTCGTCCATCAGCAAGATGCGCATGGCGTCTGCGTAGCGCACCTGCCGCATGAGCAACGTTGCGCCGGGGCCAGCGCCCACGCTGCCGCGGGAGGTCATGGCCAGCAGGTATCGTGACGTGTCCGACGCTATCCGGATGTCGGTCGACGACAACAGCAGATAGAAACCGGCGCCGGCGGCCCATCCGTTGACGGCGGCCACGACGGGTTTCCATATCTGCGGGAAGTGGTCGCCCATTCTCCCGTCAGCGCCGATGCGAGACCCGTTCACGGTGCCCGCCGGCGGCCATACGAGCCGCTCGATCGTGTACCGTTCCCGGTCCTCCGGCGTAAGGTCAGCCAACGCTTCGAGGTTGTGCCCGGCGCAGAAATGCCGGTCGCCGGCGCCGGTTATGACTGCCGCGCGTACGTCGCGGTCCTGCCAGACCTCGATCCATGCGTCCGAGAGCTGTTGCGAAATATCGCGATCGAGGATGTTGGCCTTTCGCGGGTTGTTGATTGTCACGTATGCGACGTGCTGCCGCTTCTCATAGTCGACTGGCATTCCGACCTCCGGTTACTTATTTTAATTCAGACAGGCGGCTGGCACATTCAACGGTTGTAGACCGGTTCGTGGGTGGCCGTATTCGCGCCTTTTTTTGGCTCAGACGGCCGGGTGGCTTAATCGACGATTGTAGACGGGTTCGTGGGTGGCCGTGTTCGCGCCTTTTTTGGCTCAGACGGCCGGGTGGCTCAATCGACGGTTGTAGACCGGTTCGTGGGTGGCCGTGTTCGGGCCTTTTGTTGTTTTGTTTTATACGGTCGGGTGGCTCGTGCGATGGAGGTCGAGAACCTCGATGGTGTGTGGTGTGCTAGCGTTTTTGGGACGACCGGGTGGCGTGTGACCTTGGAGACCATTAACCCATTCAACCCGGGCATGGACCGGGACCGGCGAGGAATGCAGTACGGCCAGTGAACATCTACTTCGACATCGACTACACGCTGATCGCCTACACGGGCGAGCTTCGGCCGCTGGCTCGCCAAACGCTGGAACGGCTGAACGAAGACGGCCACTCGCTCTATATATGGTCCGGTGTGGGCGTGCGCACGGAAGAGGTGAAGCGCCTGGGACTGGCCGATCTTGTCGTCGACGTGCTGGAAAAGCCGATCGAGCGGTTCGAGGAACGGCTACCCGAGCTCGGCGTGAAGGTGCGCCCCGACGCGGTGGTCGACGATCACCCCGAGATCGTGAAACACTTCGGCGGAGTGAAGGTCAGGCCCTACTTTTGGCCCAGTGATTCAGACCGCGAGTTGAACAGGGTGTACGAGGAGTTGAACCGGCTGGCGCAGGAACGCGACGGGCACGCAAGCGCCTGACGTCCGGCTCATGCGCCGCCGCTTTCCACTGCGGCCAGTTGCGGCACGACCACCTCTTTCAGCAACTCAGCGGACCGTTGCCACGCTTCTAGGGGTTCCCACTCGTGCGCCATGATCAGCAGCACGCCAAATCCTCCGACTTCTTCGTAAAGCCGGGACAGCTTTGCGGTCACGTCGTCGGGGCTGCCGACGATCCACACGTTTTCCATCATGTATTCGACGGTGCAGTCCTCGTCCGCCATGTCGGGGTCAATCTTCGCGAGCTTCAGCAAGCCGTCGCGCTGGAGCAGCGGCCAGAAGTATTCCTCCCAATCCCGTCGCATCACGCCGTTGCGGACCTCGTCGCGGGCCTCCTCCGTGGTGTCGGCGATGAACACCTCCCGGGCGATCCGCCAATCTGCGCGGTCGGGCTGCCTGCCCGCCTTTTCTGCGCCTTCGGAGTACGCCTCCCAATGTGTCTTGAGGACCCAGTTCGGCACGATGTTTATGCTCAATGGGAGCCAGCCGCGTGCGCCTGCCACAGCGAGCGAGCCGGACCTCGGCGTCACTCCCGAAATGCCGATGGGCGGGTGCGGTTTCTGATAGGGCTTGACGTGGACGCCCAGGCCGATGCCGGGTACGGGTTCCGGCACCGAGTAGTCATAGAACTCGTTGGAGTAGTGGCCAGGCGCCGGATCGTCCCACAGGTCGAGCACGTCGGTGACGGCCTTCTGCATCATCACGCGGTTGTCTTTTTTGCCCTCGCCATAGCCGAACACCTCGAGGTCGCCCGGGAACCCGCCCGCGCCGACGCCCCACTGGAATCGACCCTTCGCCATGTTGTCGAGTTGCGCGATACGGTGGGCCAGCACGAACGGGTTGTGGTTCGGCATGCACGAAACGCCCGTACCGAGGCGGATGTTTTTGGTCTGTCCAAGCGCCTGTGCGATGAAGAGGTCGGGCGCTGGGATGTTCTCCCACGCCGCGGTGAAGTGCTCGCCGATCCACGCCTCCCGGTAGCCGAGGCGGTCCAGGTGGACTATCTGACTCAGGTCATGCTCTAGAGTCTTGGCAAAATCGGACCCCGGTGGGTGCAGGGGCATCATGAAGCAGCCCAAATCCATAAGATCGAATCCTCACTCGGCGACTTGGCGGCCAGACCGGCCGCGGCCACTAAGTTAACAGAGGAACGGGCTTGTCTTACAAAGGTGGCTGGCTGATCGGAGTGGGGAAAGCGAATCACAGAACGGCCCGACGGGGAGAACAGTGAAATGGACAGGGAGAGGTGGGCGGATGAACGGTGCGATCCATGGAAGGGAGCGTGACTGCCGGGGCCGTTTCACACCACTCTTCAGTGGGACGTTGGCTGTGTTGAGTTCCCATGGCAACACCTTAAGTTGGTGTTGCCCTTCGTTTGTGAATCCCGGGGGTACATATAGGGTAAGCCTACGTTCGTCTGAGGAGCCTATCGTATTCGTGGTGGGGACCGATCCAGAACCACACGATGTCGCCTTGGTCCAGCACGCCTAGAGCGCGATAGTCGATAGTCACTCGCACCGAGTACACCGGGCGCCTCCGACTAACCCGCTTAAAGTCCAGGCTTGGGTGACTCGGATCCGATGCGAAGAAGCCGTAGGCCTCCCGTGCCTGGCGTTGCACGTGGTCCGGAAGTCGCCGATATGCATCCCAGAAGCCTTTGTGCGTAAACGAACGCACGCCTCTACATTTCTTTCACATAAAGAGGCCGGGTTCGTCCCGCACGATGCTCCGCGAGAGCCTCGTCGGCCAGGCTTTCCAGCAAATCCTCCGATTCGGGGCGTGCAAACAGTTCAGCCCATTGCCGTTCCGATTCCAACTCGGCCAACAGGAAGAGTGCGAATCTGTCCTGTTCCTCCTCCGGGAGTTCGGCTGCTCTCTCGAATGCCTTTTGAAGAAGCTGGTTCATCTGTTTTCTCCTTCCTGACCGTATTATCACCTGCTACCTAATTATGATCCCTGCCCGCGTCAAACCAAACAGCGCCTGCCGCGCCGGGCGGTAGACGAATGGACCGCCCATAATTGCAGACCCTCGACTCCTCAATCCTTACCGGAATCAGGCGGCACGATACGTTCGAGTTGTGCGATCAGCGGAGGAAGGTCTTCTTGTACAGTCTGCCAGACTAAACCAATATCAACTTCGAAATAAGCATGCACCAACCGATTGCGCATGCCCACGATCTCACCCCATGGAATGTCGGGCTGGCGTTCTCTCATACTGGAACTCACTTGGGATGCTGCCTCTCCAACAATCTCCACAGCCTTCAGAATTGCATTCTGGTGCAGACGACTATTCTCGAACTGGGAATAGGTGATCTGACCTGAAAACTCTACCGCGTCGCGCGCCGCAATCAGCATGTCGAGCAGGTAGGCGCCATCACGTTCCATAAACCACCTCGGCCGACTCAAGGATTGACTTGCGACGGATGTAATTCCGGCTATCTTCCACTTCCGAGCGTGTCACCAGGTCAACGTCCCTGCCAAACACATCGGACAACTCAATTTCCATGCCAGCAAGGCCCAACAGCCCCGGAATACGATCGGGTTCGAATTCAACAAGCACGTCTACGTCACTGTCTGGTCCGAAGTCCTCACGCAGGGCAGAGCCGAAGATGGCTAGCCGCCTGATCCCATGTTCTTGACAGAACGCTGTGAGTTGGTCCCTGGGGATCGACAAATGCGGGTTCATTGCTCTGGTTCCTCTATTTTGGCGTCTGCCTTAAACCGCCAGGTTCCTTACGAAATTTTATCCGCGGCCCCAACATGCCTTTCGATGCATTGCGGTCGCCCACCAACTCCTCAGCCCAAGCATCGTAAACGATCTGCCATTTAATTTTGGCCCCCTAGCCGTGGCGCCGCGCCCCGCAGCTCGGCTCGGAGCAATGTTTCTGGCGTCCCTAGACCCTTCTAGATGCGCCTAGGGGAATAGCCCCGAGCCGGTCACTGCCGCATGGCGGACCATCGGTAATCGCCCGCTGCCTGTTTCGGTGATTCGGGGAAGGGTCACAACCGGTTTACCTCTCAATAAATCCTGGTGTTAGCTATATACTTAGCCAAGATAGTTCCAGGGGAGTCGGTCATGGTAACGGTGAACGTACACGAGGCAAAGACCAACCTGTCTCGCCTGCTTGCGCAGGTCGAGGCCGGGGAGGACGTCGTAATCGCCCGCAACGGCAAGCCGGTGGCGCGGTTGGTGGAGTACAAGCCAAAGGGGAAGAGGCAACCCGACGTTCTCAAAGGAAAGTTGGTAGTTCCAGATAGTTTCTTCGACCCGCTCCCGGAAGAGGAGTTGGCCCTGTGGGAAGGCCGTTGGGGACGAAGAGTTGAAAAGTAGTGGCAACGATATTCTTAGCTAAGAAAGTCGCCTGGGAGCAGACAATGGTTACGGTAAACGTACACGAGGCAAAGACCAACCTGTCGCGCCTGCTGGCGCAGGTCGAGGCTGGGGAGGACGTCGTCATCGCCCGAAACGGCAAGCCGGTGGCGCGGTTGGTGCGTTGCACAAGGCCCGTAAGGCGGAAGCCGGGTTCCATGGAAGGGCAATTCACTGTACCCGACAGCTTCTTTGACCCGCTGCCAGAAGAGGAGTTGGCCGCGTGGGAGGGTGACGCATAGTAGATGCGGCTCCTTCTGGATACACATGCGTTTCTGTGGTGGGTCATCAATGACAAGCGGTTGTCGCAGGCCGCCAGGCGGGCAATCGCGGACGAAGACAACGACGTGCTGATAAGCGCAGTGTCGGCGTGGGAGATCGCGATTAAGCACCGAATCGGCAAACTGCCTGAATCAGAGACGTTGGTCGAGAACATGGCTGCAAAAATAGCTCTTGAGGGCTTTGAAGAACTGCCAATCACCGTGGACGACGCCGTGCGCGCAGGACAATTGCCGGGCCATCACTCCGATCCCTTCGACCGGATGCTCATCGCCCAGGCGCTGGCCCGCAACATTCCGCTCATATCCAACGAACCGCTTTTCGACCGGTACGGCGTGCGGCGGTTGTGGTGAGCTGCCAACGTACTGCCGCGATGGTGGGGTTATCGTCTCCCACCCTCCACCACTGCGATCTCCTCCTTTGTTAGCCCATAGAGCGCGTAAACGGGAAGGTCTGCCTCGGCTTCAATTCGCCAGGCTGACTAGAAGACGACGTTCAGTGGTCTGAGGAGGGCAATGAACCCGGCCTGCTCGAAATCTCGGTCGTAGGCGAGCGCCTCGCTTATGTTCCTCTCCTCCATGACAAGGAAGCTTGCGCAGTCTGTGAGGCTCACCTCTGGTCATTGCGGGCGGCGTAACGCTCCACAGCCGCCTTGAATTGCTCGTCCGTCTGAGGAACGATTTCAACGTCAGCATTGTCCTGTAAGCCCCGAACCATCTGCACAGCCAGATTCCGGATTCGCTCGCCTCCTCCCGACAGGTGGTTGAGCGCCTCGACCAACGCCATCTGGGTCGTAACGATTGCAACGGGTCCCAGCCTAGCAGCAACCGCCTTGGCCCGCTCATGCGTCTGGTCGCGGGGATGCAGGAGCGCGATCCAGTGGCCTGAGTCCGCGAAGAGCGTTCGCATCATTACGTCACCTTTGGATGGCCGTAGAGGTAATGTTTCTTGTTCTTGACCAAATCGGTGGGGAGTTCGTCCCACGTATCTGAGGGAACGGAATTCCTGAGCCTCTCGAACAGGTCCAGGATGGACTCTCGTGTGAAGGCCGGTTGCGGAGCTTCCTCGACGCTGACCAGGTTCGCTATGTCCTGCGGCAATTTGAGGTTGTGTTGATCCTCGAAGTCGGGGACGCTCCCATGGTCGGTACGGAAGACCGACGCGATATCCATCCCCATATTACGAGCGCTGAGCAGATCTGACCGGGCCCTGTCCCACTTGGATAGCTGCAACAGGGCAAAACCCCGGTTGGCGTATGCGGCCTGGTTCGGTCTTATGCGCAAGGAGCGATCGTAATCTTCCAGCGCGCGGGCCAAGTCGCCTTTTCTCTCGTACGCAATGCCCCGATCTTTGTAGGCGGTGGTGTTTTGCGAGTCCAATGCCAAGGCCTTGTCGAAGTCTCTAATGGCACGAACCAGTTCGCCCTTCTCCAAGTAGAGCGAACCGCGGACAGCTTGGGCGTGTGTGCTGTGGGGGTTCAGTTGCAAAACACTATCCAGATCGCGAACCGCGCGGTCAATATCGCCTCTTTTGCTGAACACTAAGCTCCGCAGGCCGTAAGCATAGAAACACTCAGGGTCTAGCTCCATTGTCCTCCCGAAGTCCTGTTCGGCGCTATCGTCATCTCCTTTGGCAAGGTGAGAGGCACCGCGATTCAGATACGTAAAAGTATCGTGAGAGTCAAGCATTAAGGCCTGATTATAGTACTTGATGGCGTTGTCGTGATCTTCTCTAAGTGAATGGATAATGCCGATGCTGGTATGTGCATTGGCATTACTAGGATTCAAGGCTAGCGCTTGGCGATAGTCCCGAATAGCACGATCATACATAGCCAAATTGCTGAACGCATGACCTTTATATATGTATGCGTCAATATTGTCAGGTTTTAATTCTAGCGCCTTGTTGTAGTCTTTGATCGCTCGCTCGTAGTCGCCTTTCTTGAAGTAAACATTACCGCGATTGTTGTATGCCTCGGACTTAGGTTCAAGGTTCAGTGCCTTGGTGAGGTCCTGGAGTGCCAGGTCGAGATCGCCAGCGGTTTCGTAGGCGGCGCCGCGGTTTATGTAGGCATCGGCTATCTGCGGATGATGTTCAATAATCTCGGAGTAGCAGGCGATTGCCTTCTGATATTCCCCCTTTTTTTGGGAGGACAAGGCGACGGCAAACAGAGCGTTATGGTCGAACACTGGTTCGGAGCGCTCAGACTCGGCAGTGCTGACAGGCTCCTCAACGGACGGAAGCGCGAGTTGAGAAGTCATCCCTCTCCAATTTTCCAAGGGAGGCATTTGTGGTATTGCGGTTACCATTACTTATCTCACATTGAGGCCCTGGCCGCGGTCTGATGGGACGATTGTACAACGCTGCGTTGAAGCTGGACTCCGCTCCCCACCTCCTCGACGATCTGGATGGCACCCTTACCGCCCCCGACCCTCCACGACCGCGATCCCTTCACCCGCCTTCCCCTTGAGCCGCACGGCAGGCAGCCTCTTCAGTCGTTGATTTAGCGGGTCCACTTCTATGCCGACGGACTCCAACACCGTCACGCCCAAAAGCGGCTCCGCGTCGGCCTCGCCAAAGATGATGGTCCCGCCGACGAACTCGCCCATGAACTCAATCTTGGCAACGGCGACATCCACTGTGATCTCGCTGCCATCGGCTAGTTCATACACGCGCTTTCCCTCGGGCTTGAGGCCGATGGCTTCCAAGTGTCGCCTTGGCGCCAGCGAATCGGTGGCGCCGGTATCAACCAGAAAAAGCCCCTCCCAGAACCTGTCCGGCTCCGCGGGGTTCGTAATCCTGACCGTTACGTGCGTCGCTCCCATTTTTCCTACCTCCGTGGAATTTCAGTGTCCGCGCTATCGCAAGTATGCCGGAGTCTTTGACAGGCGCGCGTCAATCTCACGGGCCTGTTCATCGAGTCCCCGCATCTCGGGGTTGATCTCCGGGATGTGACGCTGAGCCAACGCGTCCGGCTGCCCCACCCACCGGCTTGGACTCAGGATGTAGTCGGCCTGCTGCGCCTACTCCAGAGTGATGACGGCGACCTCCCCCTCGACCGGTTCGATCTTCAGGAAGGCTGCTGCCAAGGGACGGATGTCTGCCTCCGTGATGTAGTTCTTGGGGCGACTCTTGCCGACGCGCCAACTGGCGTTGACGGGCACTATCTTATCCTTGCACGCCTCCGGCCTGCGCTTCGACAGCACGACGATGATGCCCGCTGCGCTCGTGTCGTAGAAGAGATCGTCCGGCAGTGGGATCACGCCGTCTATCAGGTCCCGCTTGACGAAACACTTGCGGATGTTGCGCTCCCTGTCCTCGCGCTTGCCGCCGCCGTCTCATCTCTTCTGTGTATCGGAACGAGGATCATTTCAGCGTATATTCCCGCCGAGCATCCTCCAGCACCTTCCAGTCAGCTTTCAACTCGTCAAGGGTAGGGCGCACCCCGAGAGTAACTAGAGGTTGAGAATGTGACGAGATGATACCGCAGCACTTCTCGAAAATCGGTACGATTTTCTGTATCGCGTCGGGAAGGCGATCCGCACGGATCTGGTCCAGAACCGTCATCCTTACATTAGGACGATAACGTTCCGTCACACCTTTGAGTAAGTCCTTTTCGACGACGATCTCACATGCACCCCTCAACTGCTCGTAGCCCTTTTCCACCAAAGCCTCCCGATTCACTCCACTTTCTTTTGCCGCTCGGCCAATTATGCTTGTCAAGTGGCGTTTTCGGTCCGCTAAGGTATCTGTACGGGGATGCGAGCCCTGCTCAATTAACCCAATACGCTGATCTTCGACCGTTATGTCGTAATACGCGCACTCGCGTGGTTCCCGGTCAAAGCGACCCAACAGTTCTGCTGCGAACCAGATGTCGTGCGTGAATACGATAACTTGCCTATCCAGTGAGAGTTCGACGAGGCGATCGACGACGTGCTGTAATCGCTTATGGTCGAGGCTGGTGACTGGATCATCGAGGACGATTGGAGAACGGTCTGGATTTAAAGCTGCCTCAGCCAGGAAGTCCGCCAAGGCTATGACTTTCTGCTCCCCTTCAGAGAGAATCTCACGAATCTTATGATCGCGGGTCATGGACTTTCGTCTGCGGGCTTGGCCTTCCCGACCCGGAAATTCGAGGGTGACTAACGGCGCGCGGAGCGCTTGGCATTCCTCTTTGAAGAGGTTCTGAAAAGGGCTGTTCAACATCTGAGTACTAGCACGCTTCGCCGTATCGGTGAGGCTCCGTTTGATGGCAGGGAACTTCTGCAAATATGATCCGCAACGATCCACCCATTCGACCGCTTGGACGTATTTTTTGATGGCTGGCATTTTCGCACGTAGCATAATCCGAGCTTCGAGTTCTTGTAGGCGTGATTGCTCTTCTTCGATTTTTTGTTCGCGCTCCTCACCGTGTTTGCTCAGATTCTCCAATGCAGTCTCGGCCGCTTCCACTGCGGCTTGAACGATGGACAGCGGATTCGTGATGCCGTCGGACGTGGGGCGGTAGTCCTCTTCGGCTGTTGTCAGTCTATGGAGGATTCGTGCTTGCCGAATCACTTCCCGCGCAGCTGTAAGGGCTGGACGTGATCTACTGGGATCAGCGGCCGCCTTCTGAAGGTTGTCGATGTCGCGCTCGTTGTCATCCAAGTGGAGATTACTCACTGTCGAGCAAAGTCCCTTAAGATTTTCGCGGGACCTCTCTACTTCTTGGCGGAGCGCATCGTTGCAGAAATCGCGGTACTTCTGAATCAACGCGATCGCAGCAACATCCAGCGGCTGTCGGCAGTAGATGCAATGAGCATCCGAATCTGGGTACGGGTCAATACCCACTTCACTGATGTATCCTTCGGCTGCCTCAATAAACTCTTGCCAGGCAACGCCGAGGAACCCCGGTATGTTTTCGCCAACCAATGTGTCTCTCCTAGCCTGCTCGTGGTTGGCACTGGCTAACCGCAAGGCGGCGACGGCGTTTTGGTAAGTATCTTGGTCGAAGTCCGCGACGATCTTTGCGCTGGAAAGTGTCCTCGTGAGTACAGCTCTTTCCTGTCTCATCACCGTAATTTGTTGACGAACCGCTCCCGAACGGAGAGTTGCGACATTTTCTCGGATACTTGGGAGGCTGGCCTCTTCCTCATTCGAAACTTGCGCCAGCGCTTCGATCTCGTGAAGATTTGCTGAGGGTACCAGGACTTTGATCTCAGCGTATAGTTTGCTCTCCCGCAGAACATGGTTGTCGGTGGGATTGTCGTGTAGTTCTCGCTCCTCTTTGGCGTATTGTAACCTCCTTTGCACTCTTTCGATGCTGTCCGTAACCAGAGGAAACAACGATAGGTCAGCTGGCGTGTATGAGTAAGTCAAATCCTCATTGACATGGACTAGCGCGGCGGGGGCGTCAAATACGACCATACGGGTAAGAGGCTTAATGCTGTGCTCTCCCCGCCAGTCGACCGTAACCTCCTCATCACCATATTTGATTCTGATTCTCGCCTGTGGAGTTCGTCCGTGTCCCTTAACGTGGATATTCGGCAACACGGTTTGCGCAGTACGCACACCTGCTGCTTGCGTCAGGATCCGTACGTATCCCGTCTTGCCACTCCCGTTCTCGCCAAAGCATACCGTTAGACGTCGGTGAAACTGGAATTCCTGGGCTGGCGTTAAGGCGTTGACATTTTCGATGTGCTTTAATGAGGCGAGCTGCAAGGTTGTAGGCGTATTTGTCGAGACCTGAGAAGACGAGAGGAGTGTTACGTTTGGAGTGTCACCTTGGGCAAGCTTCTTCTCACGGAGAAATAGCTCGTAAACATCGGTTATATGTTCGTCTGAGAGTTGGCTTCGTGTTTGGACCACGTTATCGACGATCTTCCGAATCCAGTGATCCTGGTCGTTCGCCCACCTTATGAGTAGGACGAGGCCGGAAGTTGGGGGCGGTTGCCCACAGTGGTTAGTGGTGCCGTCAGTACTTGATGTTTTGCCACAGTCTTCCGCTGCAATAGCTTGGTCATGTGCAGTTTGTGCTTTCATGGTCATCGACAGTAACCTCCTGGATGGAACTTGCCATCAACCATTATAAAAGGGGTCTAATTCATTCACGAAAAAATCCCCGCCATCATCATGTGTAGCAGCAAATTGAACAGTTCCTCCAGCACGGCGCGCTTTCGCCGTGGAGGAAGTTGGACTGCCGGACGGAACGGATAGCGACCGCGTCGCTCTTCACCCATTCTGCGCACTTCAGAGCGAGGGGCTTTTGGAGCAGCGTCTGGGTGGGAATTAGGCCATTCTCAGTTAGCCTGAAGGCTTTCGCGTCTTTCTGACCCGGGTCGAGGTCGTCGACGGAAGAGGGGTCGCCAAAGAGAAATCGCGTGTCCCCTACACGTTCCAACATGTCAGCCAGGAGGTCATAGCCGTAGATACTGAAGTAAGCCGATACGATGCTGAACTGCTCTGCGTCAACGAGGTGCGCCCGCAAGTAGTCAACGACCTTGAGGTCGCGGTTATCCAGCACGTGGTTGCGCATCCCCGAATTCATCCTCTGCTGAGTGGCCAGCCAGCCAGTAACCTAGTCTACGAAAGCAGAGGACTATGATAAACGGCAATGCGCATACACCAACATCGTGATTCCCTTGCCACCCCCTCAACGCTTGACCCTCAAGACAGTTGGTACATGTGGCGATGTTAGATGCAGGGCCGGGGCAACCACCATGCGGCATCCCCGACCCCGATCAGGGAACCAAGATGACTGAACAAATGACAGCCAACAACGACGGAGGGCAGGCGGCTTTGGAATTGCTGGAACGGGTGGAAGAAATATCACCGGACGAGACGGGTCCGGTGAGTCTGACGGACGGTGGCAGGGCGCGCATTGCTGAGGTGTTCAATGGCCATCTGGGGCAGGGACTGCATCCCGGCGCTGCGGTAGCCGTGTATCTCAACGGGGTTCTTGTTTTCGACATGGTTGGCGGCATGTTGTCGAATCGACACGCTGCGCCTGTGGATGGGGACACGCTTTTTCGGGTCTTTTCTTGCAGCAAGCCGCTTGCCGCTGCCGCGTTGTGGGTGTTGAAGGACCGGGGTGAGCTCGACTTGGATGATCCCGTCGCTCGGCACTGGCCGGAGTTTGGCGCCAACGGGAAGGGACGTGTGACTGTCGAGCAGGTCCTCACGCACCGGGCCGGCCTTCCGAACGCGCCCGCGGGGCTGGGGTGGTTCGACTACCCGGATTGGGGACGGATGGTGATGGGTATCGAGGACGCAGAGCTCGAATACGAACCGGGCACGCGGATCGTGTATCACGAGCACACATTCGGGTGGCTCGTCGGAGAGCTTGTAGCGTGGATTTCCGGGATGCCTGTCAACCGGTTTTTCGAGGAAGAGGTGTTGCGGCCGCTCGGTATGAACAACACGTGGTTCGTGCTGCCCGACAGTGAGATCGACAAAGTGGCGCCGGTGACCGCCATGCCGGAGTCGGAGCATGACCTGTTCGCCGTGAGCGTGAACAACGAAAGCTCGTACTCGGCGCTCGTTCCGGCCGGCAACTGCTTTGCGACAGCCCGCGACATGGCACGCTTCTACGACGTGCTGGCGATGGGCGGCGCGGTGGGCGACGAACGATGGCTCAGCGAGCAGATTGTTGAAGAGGTGACAAGTTGTTGGGCCGACATGACCGATCCGGAGACCGGACGTCGGCGGCGAATGGGCCTGGGAATGCGACTGGCCGAGGGTGAGTTCGATAAGTTCGGTACTACCGGCGAGGCGTCCACGTTCGGGCACGGCGGATTTGGTTCGTGCGAGACCTGGGGAGACCCGGTGCTCAAGGTTTCGGCCGCGTACTTGACAAACGGTCTGCAGACGCACGAAGCCGACAGCCAACGCCAATACGAGATGTCGTCGGCCATTCGCCAGTCCGCGGCGGAGGCCGTGCAATGAGCGGGTCCGGCATTGAATGGACGCCCGGCGCCGAATGGGACGTCGCCGAGCCGGAGGAGGCGGGGTTCGACCGGTCTCGCCTTGCCCATGCGGCTGAATGGCAGGCCAACGACGCCAATGGCGAGCCCTACGCCATACTGATTGCCCGCCACGGCAGGATTGTGGCGGAGTGGAACTTTCGTATCGACCCCCTCGAACCGGCCCGCATGGCTTCAGCGTCGAAGTCGCTTTACTCAAGCGTTCTGGGCATCGCCATAGGTGAGGGCGTGATCAGGTCGGCAGACGATCGCGTGGTCGACTACTACCCGGAGTTGATGGACGTGCCGCCGGGCAGAGGACCCAAGGACGGCCGCCACGCGTTCCCCGAAAACGAGGGCATCACGTTTCGGCAACTAATCGGCAACACGTCCGGCTACATGAAACCCGGCGAGTCGCCCGGCAAGGTGTTCAACTACCAGTCGTGGGGCATGGGCGTCCTGACTCACGCCGTGGCCTCGGCGTACAGCCTGTACAAGACGTCGGAACCTGAGCGCGGCGGCGGGTTCGGGACGCTGACCGAGTGGAAACTGCGCCGGCCGATCGGGGGTTCGTGGACGTGGCAGTACGACAGCCCACAGATTCACGCATCGGCCAACCTGCCGGTGTTCGGCTACTTCACCATGTACTACATGACGCCGCGGGACATGGCGAGAGTCGGCCTGCTGTGGCAGCGCGGCGGGAAGTGGCGCGGTGAGCAGACAATCCCGCGTTCGTGGCTGGAGGAGGCGACACGGGTCTCCGGGATGATTCTCGAGAATGAACCGCGGGAACGGCACGTGTACGGCCTGGGGTTCTGGTGCAACGACACCGGTGTGCTTTGGCCGACGCTCCCGAGGGACTGTTTCGCGGCAAGCGGAGCGGGCAGACGCCTTATGTGGGTCTGCCCCAGCCTCGACCTGGTCGTCGTCCAGAGTCCCGGGACCTATCCACAGTCGGGGGTGTTCGATTCGCACGAGGCGCTCAGGAACCACCGTGATATGCAGGAGTTGCTCGGCCGCATAGTCGATTCGATCGTGTAGTCTCCCTGGCGCAATCGAGCTTGCCAGACGGCGGCAATATCGCTGACAGGCCACATTGGCGCATGCGGCGCAACGCGAGGCTTGTACCCGGTCGGTGTTAGACTTCCGCCGCCGTGATCTTTCGTACCACAGGATTCGGAGCCAGCCCGTGAAACGACTCTATGCCCTGTCAATCGCCGGAGGTCGCGGCGAGCGTCTCAAGCCGATCACAGACGACCTCCCCAAGTCCATGGTCCCCGTGGACGGTCGGCCGTTGATCGAGCGGCAGGCGGCCTGGTTCGTCTCGCAGGGCGTGACAGACGTGGTGTTCCTGTGCGGATACCTCGGCGAGAAGATCCAGGAACACTTTCAGGACGGCGCGCGATTCGGTTTTCGGGCGCACTACTCATTCGAGGAGACCCCGCTCGGCAGGGGCGGCGCGGTCCGCAAGGGGCTGGAACTCGTCCCGGCCGACGCCGGCCATGTAATCGTCACGAACGGCGACAACCTGACCTCGTTGCGACTAGACGACCTCGTGAGCCTGCACTTCGCACGAAACGCAGTCGCAACCATGATGCTGACGCCGTTCCAGAGCCAGTACGGAGTGGTCGAGGTCGGCGAGTCCGACATGGTCACGTCGTTCGTCGAAAAGGGCAGACTGCCGTTGTGGATCAACGCCGGGATCTACGTGTTCGCCCGCGAGATCGAGGACCTGTTACCGGAGGTTGGCGACCACGAAACGACGACGTTTCCGATGCTTGCCGCTCAGGGGCGGCTCGCCGCGCTGCGCTCGGAGGCTACGTGGTTCACGATCGACAGCCAAAAGGAGCTGCGCGAGGTGTCGGACAAGTTAAGGGAGGGGTTGTTGGGGAGGGCCGTTTAGCCCCATAACCCGACGTACCGCCGGGGTAGGATGTTTCGACCTTTTAGATGGTGTTTCACAAACTCGAAACCTCTGGGAACCCCCGCCTTTAGATTCCCGTTTTCACGGGAATGACGGGATTTGGCACCGTATTACGTTTTGATGACAAGGTCGATATCGTAAATCGTCGCGCATCTAAGGGTCGACTCTTGAGAGGAGACTTTTGAAACAGGCTCTTTTAACCTGACAATAACTGCATTAGCATGTGAGAGTTGGCTCTCATTTCGCTTGACGGAAACGGATCTTGAAAAAGTCGGCGAGCTTTCTCCCACGAAAGAACGGGATGACCAGCCTAAGGCGGCAGGTCAAGGCCGTGAAGAGACCTGAGTCTGCTCGGGACTTGGCACGGGCCATGTTCAAGGATGCCAACCCTAGGTTGGCCTTAAAGTTGGGGGATCAAGAAGTCTTGGGCCAACAACTCTTGTAGTTCAACCCCCAAAACAACCCATCCGTCCCTTGCGGAGTCGGCTTAACAAAGAGAGACCAAGATGACCGCGAAGCATGTATTACAACTGGAGCTATTAATTGAGCCTCAAGCAGAAGGCGGATTCACTGTTACATGCCCATCGTTGCCCGGTCTGGTGACCGAAGGCAACACTATTGACGAAGTTTTGGCAAATATTCCTGATGCCGCGAAGGCCACATTGGAGCTTTACGCAGAACGGAATATTATTCCTCCCGATGAGATATTTGTGCATGCTTCCGGCGAGCCCGTCACTGTGAAAACCACAGCGACGGTTCCGGTGTGACTTACAGAGAATTAGCGAAGAAATTGGAGTCGTTCGGATGCCGCGAAAGTCCCAGGAGAAGGGGTAGAGGATCACATAGGAAGTGGGTCAATGAGGCCACCGGCGGCATCACGACCGTACCGGACTGGGGACGGCGAGACTTAAAATTGGGGACCATTAGAGCAGTGGTCCGTAACCTGAGAATAGACTGGGACGAATTTAGGCAGCGGTAATCTGCTGTAGACCGTCAGATCCCGTCGGCCAAGACCAATATCTGTGGTAACGTGCCGGGTTCTTTACTGACTTGGGTACTTGATGGGTAGTCCTGAGATATTCCCTAGGTTGAAGGATCTTGAGTTGAGGCCCCGAAGATCTTCAGGAAGTCGTGGCGGGACACCATGCCCACTACTTTGCCATCCTGTAGGACCGGCATGTGGTGAATGTGTTCCCTGATCATCATCTTCGCTATGTCCCCGACCGGTGTTGCTGCATCCACCACTGGGTGGCCCGGCTGAAGCACGTCGCCCACTCGGGCGCCTTTGGCTTTTTCCATGGCCTCTTCGATGTTGCTTGGGTCGCCCATCCATGCGCCTAGCAGAGAGAAGGTCGTGCCGCGCATGAGCGGGTAGCCGGACTCCTGCGGCATGAACCAGTTTTCGGTCACGATCCCGAGGTACTCATTGGATTCGCCAACTACCGGAACTCCGCCGAATCCGCGTTCGAGCATGAGCGAAGCCGCCTCTGCCACGGTGACGTCAGGACCGACGGTTACAACGGGCGACGTCATGATGTCGCTGGCCAAATAGGTGATTTCGTTCATATCCATGTTGCTCACAGCAAATCAAATGCGGATTCAGCTAGGGGTCTGACATTCTGAGCGCAGCGAAGAATCTACACCCGTCACGCAGCGACGCCCGGCCCCACCACGCGAGATCCTTCGGCTTCGCTCAGAGCTTGTGATTTTATTGCGAAACCTGCGGTTTTCAGTCTCAATTTGACTTTGAAAACGGTCTCAATTAGACGGTTCCTGGGGATTTATTCACAGGCTCTCAGGGTGACGGGGCAGTGTCAGGGGGCCAAAAAGGGGCTCTTGAGTGACAGGGGATCGTTAAGTAAGGAGTGCTCAGGGTGACATAAGGAGTGCTCAGGATGACATGAGGTGTGCTAAGGGTGACGGGGCAGTGTCCGGGGGCCAAAAGGGGCTCTTGGGTGGTTGGGGGTCGTTCGGTGTGGACGGGCCGCGGAGGCGAATCAGGCCGGTGAACCGCCGGTGGCAAGCTGTCCGCCCAGCATACCGCGAACCTCACGTGCTACACGCCTTGCGCTTGCGTCGAGGTGCTCGCTGCTGGTGTCGATGCAGATGTCGTACAGGGACTCGTCATCCGGATGGGCCCCGTGGAACCGCCCGAAGTAGTCGATCTGTGCCTGCTGGCGTTCCCGAATGACTCGTTCGGCGTTGGTGGACCTGTTGATGCCCTCCCGCGCCATAATCCGCATCACCCTGTCTTCCCATGGCGCGAACAGTCCGATCCTCAGCGACGCGGGCGCGCCGCGCGCCTCCAGGCAACCGGCGCGGTGTACCAGAACGGCCTTACCTTGTTCTGCCAGCGTCCGCAGGCCCGTTTCGGCCAACTCGACGGGGTCCTCTGCGTCTATCTCCCCGGCACTGACACGCGGCCCGGCTGGCGACACGTCCCACGTGAGCGGGAAGAACTGCGGCCCAGACATGGCGAAATACGGGTCGCCGGCGGCATTGCCCAACGCGAAGCCGTTTATGGCCCGTTCCACGGCGGACCAGACGCGATCCGAGAACCGCGGCGGCGGATCGTAATTTCTTGTCGCGGCGCCCGACGCCCTCGCGTGGCCCGGCAGCAGTAAGCGGTCCACGTAGGTGAAATCAAACATGCGGGCTATGCGGCGGCCGACTTCCGGCGCCCCTGCCCCTATCTGTCCATCGAGTGTTACGAGTGCCATGTCGTCAATCCTCGGGTCAATTACGACCCATTATGCGACCGATTTCGCTCGTGCCTGGGTGGGGCCAAGCTCAACTACTGACTTGAATGATCTCCATAACTCGGCGGTGTTTTCAGTAAGTGGGTGCGCGATGGCGTCGTACAACCATCTCGTTACGGTGGTTTGAATCATGCCGAAGAACATCGTTGCCGCCACTGCAGGGTTCACCGACTTGGCGATCTCGCCGCGGGCGATGCCTTCGCTTACGATGCCCTCGACCAACCGCAGGTAGTCCTCGATCAGCGCTCGGCCCGCTGCCCGCACCTTCGGCCCCTGGAACTGCATCGCCTCTGTGATCACGACGAATGAAATGCCGCGTCGGAGTTCCACGTACGAGAGGTGCAGCCTGAGTAGACGTTCGAGCTTTTCGTGCGCAGTCCTGTCCGAAGAAGTGGCGCGGGATATGGCGCTGAAAAGGGAGTCCCTGATCTCATCGACCAACAGCAGCAGCACCTCTTCCTTGTCGCGGACGTGGCGGTATACGGCCGCCTCGCTCACGCCGACCTTTTCAGCGAGCGCGCGGGTGGTGAGATTGTCAGCGCCTCCCGCGGCGATTAGTTCGCGAGCGGCTTCGACGATCTGACGTTGTCTCGTTTCGTGATCTAGTCTTATGCCAACCATTTGGGGCTCCAGCATCGATGGCGACGCGAAGTACGCATATGTTAGTGAGCATTCACTAACAACGCAATACCAAGGGGGTGTAGGGGGCGCCCGAAAGGCGATTCAAAATTGATACCCGACGAGGCCAAAGGCGGGTGTCAAGAGGGTGTTTCTTAAACTCGAAACCTATGGGGACCAATGTCAGATTCCCGTTTTCACGGGAATGACGGGATTTGGCGCCGTATTACGCGTTGACGGGGAGAATGACGTCGAAAATTGTCGCGCCGAGTACGGCCCGACTCTTGAGAGGAGACTTTTGAGAGAAGCTCTTCAAGAGGGTGGTTCTTAAACTCGCAACCTATGGGGGCCAATGCCTTCAGATTCCCGTTTTCACGGGAATGACGGGATTTGGCGCCGTATTACGCGTTGACGGGGAGAATGACGTCGAAAATTGTCGCGCCGAGTACGGCCCGACTCTTGAGAGGAGACTTTTGAAAGAAGCTCTTCAATCCCGCCCCTACGATCTCGCCAGGCCATCGTGGGACCCCGGCGGCGCCCCCTGATTCAGCATGAAATAAGGGGGCGCGCTCGGGTCTGCCTATTGGCCGGTGTGGCCGGCCGGGTTCTGCAGGTACTTCAGTAAGTCGCTTTCGGGGTCCAGGACTATCGTGGTCTGACTGTCGAAGGAGTTGATGTAGGCCTCGAGGGAACGACGGAAGTCGTAGAACTCGGGGTCCTTTTCGAGGGCCTCCGCAAGTATGTCGATCGCCTCTTGTTCCGCTTCACCCCGTAGTAGCGCGGATTCACCTTGGGCAGACTCGATGATGACATTTACCCGTCTGTCCACGTCGGCCCTTATCCTGGCGTCCTGCTCGGCTCCGGTGGCGCGCAACCCGCTCGCTATTCGTTCCCTTTCGGCCTCCATGCGTGAGAAGACCGAGGTGGCCACGTCGGGCGGGAAGTCGGCGCGCTTGATTCGCACGTCTATGATGTCGATCCCCAAGGTGCTGCTGACCGGAAGGAAGTATTTGACATCGAATCCCTCGAGCCTGGCCGGGTCCCGCTTCAGCGCGGCGAACTCTTCGGGCGTTGCCGGTCTGCCTCTCGCCGGGTCCTCGTCGGGTTCTCGAATTTCGGTCACCTCGATGGTGACTTCGGGGTTGTCGATCTGCCCGGGCAGATCGAGTAGTATTTCCAATTCGATCTCGTCGCGGTTGCTCGCCTCTGTCACGCGGCCCATCACCTGTTCGCGTGTCTCTGAGATGATCTCTTCCTGCAGGTCGAGCGCAACCTCTCTCCGCAGCCGGGAGGCCACGATGTCACCAACGCGTGCCTCGGCCTGCAACTCACTGCGCAGCGACTGGAAGAAAAGCAACGGATCGACGATCTTGTACCTGGCGTATGAGTCAATCACGAGGTTCTTTTTGTCCCGCGTCAGGAGCGAGGCGGTTGGCGCGTCTACGCGCAGCAGCCGCGAGTCGAACTTCGTTACTGACTCGACGAACGGGGTCTTGACGTACAGGCCGGGCTGGGCGTGGGTACGCTGGTATGCGCCGAACCGGGTAACAATTGCGAGTTGCGTTTCGTCCACAGTGAAGAACGTCTGTGGAATTACGATGAGCCCTGCGATGATCAGGACGACGAGAACAGCTAAGAATTTCATGGCTGACCTCCCGCCGAGCCGCCGGTCGGCGCAGTGCCGGACTGGCTTGTAGATCCATCCAGCGGCAGGAATGGCAGCACGCCCTGGTCAGATAGCACGAACTTTTTGACGCCGGGCAGAATCTGTTCCATAGCTTCCAGGTATAGGCGTCGTCTCGTCACCTCCGGAGAGCCTTGATAACCCTCCAGGATGGCGTTGAAACCGTCCGCCTCACCGAGCGCCCTTGCGATACGTCCGTCCTTGAAACCCTGTGCCTCTTCGGTGATCTGCGCCGCCGCACCTAAAGCCTTGGGGATCTGGTCTGCTTCGTACGCCTGCGCAAGGTTAATCACCCTGTCGCGGTCCTCCTGGGCTCTCACGACGTCTTCGAACGCGTCCTGGACCTCAGCCGGCGGGTTAACGTTCTGGAGCAACACCTGCTGGACCGTTATACCCGTCTTGTATATATCGTTGAGTCGGCGCATCAACTCCAGAACATCGGTCTGGATTTGCTCACGCTGGGTGGTAAGAACGTCGTCGATCGGACGAGCGCCGACTACCTGCCTCACAGCAGTTTCGGCGATGTCCCGCAAGGTCCGGCCCTCCGGATTACCCTGCGGCACAGCGCGATCGGGGTCGCCCGGGTCGTCCACCTCGAACAGGAAGTTCTGCAGGCTTCCGATGCGGTACTGGATGACCACCTGCACGTCCACGATATTTTCGTCGCCGGTGATCATCATCGATTCGACCGGAACGGCCTGGGCGATGTTGAGGCCCTCGCCGCCGCCTCGGAAACCCAACTCCATGCGCCTGGTGGTGGTTACTGCAACGACGTTCCTGGTCCCAATCGGAGCGGGCCACCACCAATGAAGCCCTTCCTCCGCGATGTCTGTGTAGCGGCCGAACAGGCGGAGTGCGCCTTCCTGGTCCGGACCGACGGTGTAGATTCCCGTTGCGCCCCAGATGACGGCTATTACGAGAATAAAGACGAAGACTATGAGCGACGCGCCGCCGCCGCCGAGTCCGGGTATACGCGGCATACCGGTCTTGAAACGACCGATGATGTCGTCCAGCGTTACCTGGGGTTCCTGTTGCTGGGGTGGCCGGTACATGTGGTGTTCAGCCAAACCCCCTTGCTCTTGGGTAACGGGCATCATTCCTCCCGCGCTTTGGGCGCGTGCATAAACTCACTCAGTTGCGCAACACTTTTTCTTTTGCGTGTTGCGCAGAACTTGACGTTCAAGATTAGCCGTTCGAGCCGCGAAGCGCGCCGGATCTCGAAGCAGATTCGATTGTGGATTTCGCGCCGGGTCTTTCGATCGCGGCGACATAGCGAGTATATCCGAGAGGGAGGGGGCTGACAGCCGGACTCAAGAAATCGAAGGGCATCTCATTGCGCCGCCGTTGGGAGGTTTTCGATCAGGTCGTTGAATTCCTCCGGCGACGAGACGCCTGCCACCGTCTTGACGAACCGGCCGACGCTGCCGGTGCGCATCCTGAGGTCCCACAATTGCGAGGCCACGGGGCTGACCGACGAACCGCTCTCCCCGTAGCTGCCAGTGAACGCGAAGTACGCCTGGTTGATCTTTCTAATGTAGATGCGATGGTCCTGAAGCTCGATCCGCCTTTCTTCCATGTGCCGCTCGGCCTCTTCGATCATTCCGTCGGCCAGCAATTCGTCGGTTCGTAGCCGTGTTTCGCGCATGAACCGGAAGAAGTCGAAATCGTCTTCAGGCGGCTGCCCGTTGGACTCTATATCACGAGGTGGCACAAGGGTCTCCACCTCCTCGCCGGTCAGCGCCGCGTAAGTCATCCTGCCCAGTTCCCTGCCAGCCATGTCGGCCACCGTCTCGTTGAGGGTCGTCATCTCCTGGCTGTCGAAGAAATTGATCCCGAGGGGTTTGAAGAACAGGTAGTTGTGAATCCATTCGTGGGCCGCGACCTCCAGCAGCCGCAACGGATCGCTACTCGCCGTAACCATTGCCGGGTAGCTGCCCAGCCCCCCTGTTCGAACGACTATGGCTGAGACATCCTCATCTTCCTGGATCGCCTGCTCGATAGCGTCGGATTCCGCTGGCGGGATGTCGGGTTTGATCAGGTGGCTCTCGATTCGCTCGATTCGGTCCCTGGGCGACAAGACCAGCAGACTTGGCGACTGATCGAGCCGGAAGTCGACCGGCGGCCACACCATCCCGCCTACAGTGTCAAGGTCCTGCGCCGCCACCTGTGTGCTGATGGCCCCTTCGAGATACTCCTCGACTCCGTCCCGAACGGCGGCGCTTTCAGCCGATAGCCGTTCAAGCCTGGCCTGCAGTTCCGATATTGCGACGCGGTCAGGCGATGCCGCGGAGGTGGCGCGATTCAATTCATCTCGAACCTCCGACAATTCAAGTAACAATTCCTGGTATTGCTCGAACTGGGCTCGACGGTCAGATTCCCGCGTGTCGGTCCACGGCATCCATGAATATGCCAGGTGCAGCCACTTGTCCGGAAAGTTGTCGGCTTCCCAGGCGATCAGGTCGAACAGCCATACTGCCGCGTGCTGCTGGACCGCGGTTTGCGACTCCCTGTCGCCGGATGACAGGACCACGCCCCCTACAAAGAGGAGCGCGCAAAGGACGACGAGGGCGCATCGACGCTTGCGGATCCGCGGCCGCCGGGCGCGGATTACCGCCAGCAACGGTGCAATGGTCAGGGTCCCGGCCGCCGCCGCGCCGGTCCGGATGCGTCCCATTTGTCAACCCTGGCGGATGGAATTCCGCCCTGTTGTTCGTCGTTTAATCGGCAACTGCGCCGGAACACTAAACGTATACCCTCAAACATCGGGATGGGATCACGAGCGTACATACACCTGCCGTGGGCGGTTGCAGCGATGGTCGCTGCTTTGATGTTGGTTGTCGCCTGCGAACGCGCTGCCGAGCCCCGGAGTCAGCCTGCCGCGTCGACGGTCCAGCCGGACACCCCGCCCCTGGTAGCCGCGCCAGTCCCTGGTAAAGGCGAGGATTTGCCGTCTCCGATTCCTGCCACCGCAGTATCAACGCTCAGCTCTACACCCCTTGCGGCTACTGCGTATCCAAGGCTGGGCCCTACACGCCCTGCAATTACTGCGGCTCCGACGCCGGGGCCTGACCGCGATGCTGTTACCCCGGTTCCAAGGCCGGGCCATACACCCCCCGCAGCTACCGCTGTTCCAACGCCCGACCCTACCGGCCAGACCAGTGTCCTGGCTCCAGACCCTTTGCCAACAGCTCCGTCAGAGCCGAATCCGGATGGCATTTCAGGTAATACGTGGACGCGCGGCAGGATCGCGTCAACGCAGGCTATATGGAGTTTTACGGCGCTGGGCCGCGAGTGGATGGATGGATACGACTTTCGCCAGATGGTCGGACGGCCGGCGTGGTACGGCAGCCACGGCGCAGCAGGGTGGGCCGGCGCAGGCGAGGCCAACCCGCGCATCGTCCTGCACGAACTGAGTCACTCTTGGTGGGGAGCGTTTCCGGTAGAGGGCAGACCGGACCTGACGTGGGAACGGGCGGATGGGGAGATTTCTACGGCGTTGTCGCAGTTCCACGCCGACGTCGAACGGTTCCTGCGTCAGCCGCCGGACTCGTTCGAGCCGCTCAGAGACCGTTTCCGCAACATGCCCAACCTCTCTCGAGGAGACTACCCGGACCTGAAGCACTTTTCAGAGGCGGAGATCGTCAACATGACGGGGGGCAATCTCGCGCTGATTCCTCCGATCCTGCGCAAGTACTTCTCGCCGTTTCTTGCACCGGAGGGGGTAGCGACGGGCCAGGTAATCGGCTGGCCCTCGGCGATCGGCTGGTTCCGCGCCCTGCCCGAGGAGCAGAGCCGCATTGCGAAGGAGGTGTTCGGACTCCAACACTTCCCGCATTATCTGTATGAGGATGTCCCGAATCTGCCTGCGGCCACGCTCGACCCTCACGTAGTCAGCGCGTTCCAGACCGAGGAGCGGCAGCGCCTGTTGGACTTCGCCGATCAGTTCGACCTCATCAAGGAAAGTAGTTCGGCGGTCTACGACGCGGCCAACGTGAACAGGGGGTTTTCATTCTGGCGAGGTTACCTCGCGGACAAGAAGCAACTGCACCGTTTACACCCCGATGTTCTAGGCGACCACCCTTCTACCGCGGCCCGCGAGTTGGGAGCTGCGTTCGATTTTTATCTGGGCTTGGAAGGCGCGACGCCGGAAGAACAGGTCGGCGCCGTAGCCGAACGACTGCACGAACCCACGATCCGCGAGTTCGCGGTGCTGCTGAAGCCACGCGCCATCGTGGAACTGTTCAGCGGCGAAGCTGGATCTGACGTGATCGACAAGGCGATCAGCGAACGAGCCGCGGAATTGGCCGAAATCGCCCGTAAGGTCGATGAGATCGTGTCCGCTGCCCGAAAGAGCGACGAAGAGGGCGCGGCGACCCTAGAAGGCTACCTCAACAGCTATTCCGACGACTCGTTGCGCAGCGGCCTCAACCTGGTTGTCGATTTGATTCGGGAGACGGACCGAGACGTTGCGAACCGCATATTCCCGCTTCTCTCCGACGCTGCCCTGCTAAGGGTCCTCGTAGTCAAGCCGGACCAGGCCAGGGCGGGGGAGATAGGGCCGGCAAGACTGCTCGCGGCGGTCGGCGTTACCAGCGGCGCGTCTGCTGAAGCGATTGCGTCCGGCGCGCTGTTGTTGGCGGAAAACTCGTCCGGCAACTTTGCAATAGACCGATCGTACAACGATGCTGTTTACGAAGTTATCGAGTCCCTCACCGCTTCCGATCCCGCCGCGGCTATCGCGGCGTTGAGTGACTCGGGTATGCGTCTCCGGCCGTGGATACACAGGCGCACACAGGAGGCGCTTGAGATGATGCGGCGCGAGCCGGGTCTCGCCGCCGAACTGTTGGCAGCGGCGTCGGGTCCGCGTGAGACACCCGCGGGACTGTTGCACGAACTGATCGACCACGACCCCGAAGTCGCCGCAGCCCTTCTCGTCGAGATGGAAAACCAGGGCGTCGAGAATATCGTTCAACGAACTCTCATGACGCTCGCGTTCGACGCGTACTGGTCCGACTGGGGCGGCGTGGTAGGCGTGGACCCTTCACTCGATGCGAGATTCCTGGTGGAATTGACGCGGTTGCGGGGCGCCGATTGGGTCGAAAGCAGGTTCAGGCAGGGGGTGCAACAGGTGCGAATCGACATCGAGGCCAGTGAAACCGATCCGCAGTTCATCGCGCAACTCCGGCGCACGCTGACCGAGGCGCTCGGGTCGTCTCACCCGTCCATGGCGTCGGATCTGTTATCGCTGATCGACAACTAATGGCGCGCTCGTGAGTCCGCGAATGCGTATCATGGCCCGCGCACTTGTTATCATCCGCCTATCGAACTCTCATCGCTGAAGGAGGGACCCTTTGGCCGAATACGCGACTGCACAGATTCGCAACGTTTCGCTCGTTGCTCACAACGGGGCCGGCAAGACCTCGCTGGTCGATGCGCTCTACTTCACTGCGGGCGGTACGAACCGTCAGGGCAGCGTGGACGATCAGACGAGTCTTTCCGACTACGAGCCGGAAGAGCAAAAGCGCGGCTCCAGTATTCAGACCGCTGTCCTGCCGTGTGATTGGAAGGGCCACAGGATCAACGTCCTGGACACCCCGGGCTACCCGGACTTCAGGGGCGAGATGATGTCTGCGCTCCGGGTGTCCGATGCGGCCGTAATGGTGATTTCGGCCGCCGCCGGCATCGAGGTGGGGGCGCGGCAGGCGTGGCAATTGTGTGACGAGTTCGAACTTCCGCGGGCCATCATCGTAAACAAGCTCGACCGAGACAACACGTCGTTTGAAGAAGTGGTTGAGGAGTTGGTAGAGCTGTGGGGGCGGAAGTGTGTGCCGGCCCAGGTTCCCGACGGCGCGGCGTCGTCTTTCAAGGGCGTCACGTCGCTGCTCGACAACCCGGCCGTCGATCCCAACGCGTACGAACAGCTGGTCGAGGCTATCGCCGAGACTGACGACGATCTGACGGAGAAGTATCTCGAAGGCGAAGAGTTATCGAAGGAAGAACTGTCCGCCGGGCTCAAGTCGGGATTCATGTCGGGCGAGATCGTTCCGGTATTTGCAACTTCCGCATCCGCGAACTTCGGTACCTCCGAGTTGATGGACGCGATCGCCGGCTACTTCCCCTCGCCGGCGGACGCGCCGTCCCAGGACGTGCCCGCCGGAACCAACGCCTGCCTCGTATTCAAGACGACCGCCGATCCGTTCGTCGGGAAGCTGTCTTTCTTCCGCATCTACGGCGCGCCGCTGAGCGGGCAGGACCAATTGTGGAACTGCAACCGCAGCGCCAACGAGCGTCTGGGCCAGATATATCAGCCCGCCGGCAAAGAGACGGTTCCCGTAGATTCTCTCCCCATGGGCGACATCGGCGTGGTGGCGAAGCTGTCGGAGACCAGGACGTTCGACACGCTTGGCGACCGAAGCGATCCGTTGATATTAGAAGGCGTCGATCTGCCCAAGCCGATCTACTCGCTGGCCGTATCCCCTAACTCGCAGGCCGACCTCGACAAAATGGGCCCTGCGCTTCAACGCATTTCGGAGGAAGACCCGACTCTCGTCGTGGAGCGCAACAGCGAGACCTCACAGACCGTGCTCAGCGGCCTGGGCGACATCCACGTTCAGATGGCCATTGAGCGAATTCGGCGAAAGTTCGACGTGGAACTGAAGACGAGCCTCCCGAAGATCGCATACCGCGAGACGATCTCGACCGGCACGACTGCCGCATACCGGCACAAGAAGCAGACCGGAGGGGCGGGACAGTTCGGCCATGTGGTCATGCGGCTCTCCCCTCTGCCCGCCGGAGAGGGCATCCAGTTCAGCAGCAAAGTGGTGGGCGGCAACGTGCCCAGGGAGTACATCCCTTCGGTGGAGAAGGGTGTCCGCTCCGCCGCCGCCGCGGGTGTGCTGGCGGGGTTCCCCGTTGTAGATGCTGAGGTCGTTCTTGTGGACGGCAGTTCACACTCCGTCGATTCGTCGGGAACGGCATTTGAAATCGCCGGGAGTATGGGATTCCGGCAGGGGGTGAGGGACGCCCGGCCGCAGCTACTCGAACCGATCGTCAAGGCGAACATCCTCATTCCGGACACCGCCGTTGGGGATGTTATGGGCGACCTGAACACCCGGCGTGCGCGCATAAGCGGAATGGAGCCGCGGGGCGTTGGGTTTACGGAGGTTTCGGCCGAGGTGCCGGCCTCCCTAATGCTGCGATACGCTGCGGACCTGCGGTCGTTGACCCAGGCGCAGGGTGTATTCTCCACCGAATTCGACCATTACGAACCGGTCCCGCCTCAGGACGCTGGCCGAGTAATTGAGGCCTTATCCGCAGAAGCCAGTTAACTGAGCGAGCGGTCCCCGGCCACGACGGCGCCCTCAAGGAGGGTGTTTCAAAAGTCTCCTCTCAAGAGTCGACCCTTAGATGCGCGACGATTTACGATATCGACCTTGTCATCAAAACGTAATACGGTGCCAAATCCCGTCATTCCCGTGAAAACGGGAATCTAAAGGCGGGGGTTCCCAGAGGTTTCGAGTTTGTGAAACACCCTCTCAAGAGGCGCTGCTGCGTAACGGCCGGAGACGGGGTGGGGGTTGTTCGCCCCCGTGTCAAGTTGGGGCGCGGGCCGGTGGTGGCGATAGAGGGTCAGGTTTTTTTAGGGCTCAGTTAATTTTCTCTTGCCACCCAGAAATGCCTATTGATCCTCTTGAGACTGCTTGAAACTGACCGCCCCTCTTTGAGAAATAATCAGGTTCCGCAACTCGGCAAGTTGAAGTTGCATCTCCCTAAAACCCAAAAGCAAATCGGCCCTTAAACCGGCGAATTCCGCTTTCAGTTCAGCGAGGTCACTCTTGCTAGCCATGTGCTCGTAAGACCCTTCGAGACGGCTGACTCGTTCTTCTGTTGTCATCTCAGCGTCTCCCTTGTCTCGGCATCTCTTACAGCCAAATATACACTACGGTTAATCCGAACTGTTCTCGTCCCCTTCAGACACCAGTCTGCGACGTCCGGGGAGCCGCAACTGCTTTCAACACTGTGGGGGTTTGGTGATGATTGCGCGTTGCCCAGACCCACCCGATGGCGCCCACAAGGAGGGTGTTTCACTAACTCGAATCCTACGGGAACCCCCGCCTCTAGATTCCCGTTTTCACGGGAATGACGGGATTTACGGCCGTATTACGTATTGATAGGAGGGTTGATGTCGTAAATCGTCGCGCCATGTGCGGCGCGATTCTTGAGAGGAGACTTTTGAAACAGGCTCACAAGAGGCGCCACTACATGTGTTAGACGGTCTTGGAAAACGGGAACCCTAACCCCCATGGGTCCCCGATAGGGGTCGGGGAAGACGAGTGATATGCGGGTCTGTTTAGCCGCGAAGCAAAGTCGACGTAAAGGCCGGAGACGGGGTTCGGTCAGGTTTTGCGGGCCCAGATCGTTTGGTACTGGTCGCCGCGGATGAGGGCGCCAATCTCGTGGCGTTCGTAGCGGCGCAGGTCTTCGAGGCAGGCGTTGGCCGTCCGCACCGCGTCCTCCTGGCTCGCGGCCTCCAGCCTGCGGATCAGGCGGTCCCACACGCCCGACGACACCACGTTTTCTACGTACGTGGCCCACGGGATCGCTATTACTTCGGTCGGCCTCGGCAGTTGCGGCCTCTGGCGTTTGAGGCTGCGAATGCGGTCGGCTGCCGATCGGGCCATCGGCATAAGGCGAATCAGCGGACCCTGTCCGGGCGCTTCGCGCAGATCGACTACAAGCGCCCGCCTGAGAATCGGGAAGAAGATAGAGAACGTTTCCGCGTTCTCGACGTGGTGAATGACAGTGTCGAGGTCAAGCCCAAAATTTCCGTCCACTTGCTTCCCCTTTGCGGGAATGTTTCAAGGCGCGCCGATACAAGTTTATCTGTTCAACCGGCTTGAAGGTCCCGCACTGTGGCGACGAATGCAGGCAGCGCCTGCCTCCAGTCGGCTATGACTCCGTATCGTGCGTCCCGGAAGATGTTGGCGTCCGGGTCATTGTTGATTGCCACTATATTTCGGGACCCTGAACAGCCGGCCATATGTTGACTGGCCCCCGATATGCCAATGGCGATATAGAGCGTAGGTGTGACCGTTTTGCCGGTGAGCCCCACCTGTCGTTCGTGATCTGTCCATCCGGCATCGCAGGCGGCTCGGGATGCGCCGACGGCGGCGCCAAGGAGGTCTGCCAATTCGTCGAGGGAGGCGAATGCCTCGGGCCCTCCGAGCCCCCTGCCGCCGCTTATCACGATGTCTGCGTCTTGTAACGGTACACCCTCGGCCTGCACCGTGACAGTATCCAAAAGGCGCGCCCTTGGCTCAGAAATTACGCAGCTTGGGTC
This sequence comes from Dehalococcoidia bacterium, assembly GCA_965262065.1. GTDB lineage: Bacteria > Chloroflexota > Dehalococcoidia > Lucifugimonadales > Lucifugimonadaceae. Next base: position 1,570,434 of record OZ253497.1, read on the forward strand.
GTGCCGAATTACCTCCGCCGAACCACCGGATGCCTCCGCCGCGTCGAACGATCCGGGGCGGACGATCACCATGTGCGGGCCGTCATCGGTGAATTCGTAGACCGCTACTGCGTTGCCGCCGTGCACGGGGCGCGTGATGTTCAGACGGCCCGTATCCGTGTTGATCGCGAGGTCGACGCAGTCCTGCGCCGGGCTCACGCCAAGCCGGAAGGCGAGACGCGGGCCGACGTTGGCCCCGTAGTCGGTCCGTGCGATCAGGACGACGTCCGGCGACTCCCGTTGGCACAGGTCATGCAGGGCAGCCACGGGAGCGTCGAACACACCGGCGCCGCCGTCCTTCAACTGGGGATGTTCGATGAGAAAGACTTGGTCGGCCGGCATGTTCACCGCGGTCGGCGCGATGCTGGATAGATCGTCGCCGACGAATGCGATTTGCCGCCCGTAGTCCGGCAGCGCGGTCATTGCGGCGGTCAAGAGTTGAAGCGAGGCTGGGGACGTTTCGCCGTTTTCGATCTCGGCGCAGATCAGTACCCTCGGCATTTCAGATCAATTGCTCCGCCCTTAACCTGATCGCAAGTCGCCTGCCGGCATCCGCCGCGTCGTCACCTTCTATGATCTCGCACTCTCCTCCCCGCTCCGGCTCGAATAGTCGTGTCATACGCAGCGACGACGCGAGCTCTGCCGGATCGACGCCGATGTCGGCCAGCGAGTAGGTGATTGGCTGATTCCTGGTTGCCGCCATGATCCCCCGCAGCGTCGGGTAGCGCGGCTCGCCGAACTCGTTGCTGACCGTCACAACCGCCGGCAACGTCGTCTCGACCGTCTGGTAGCCGTCTTCGAGCGCACGATCTACGCGCAACATCCCGTCTGCGGCCCGGGCCAAGCCCCTCGCAACGGTTATGCAGGGCGATCCGAGGGTCTCGGCCAGGCCCATCGGCACGTGCGCCTGGTCCCAATCGGACGCCTGCCTTCCGCACAGGATGAGGTCGTACGGCCCTGTTTTACGGATCGCCGCGGCGAGGACACGCACGGTTCCGGTTGCGGACGCCTCGGAGAGAAGAGAGTCGTCAACGAGGACAAGCCGGTGGGCGCCCATGGCGAGCGGCTTTTTCATCACGTCCATCATGAAACCGTGCCCGGCCGAGATGATCGTGATCTCGCTTGCGGACGAGGTATCCGCCTCCGCGATCTGAATCGCGGCCTCGGCGGCGTTCAGGTCGAAGCCGTTAACCACCGGCGGAATTCCAGTTGGCGGCACGACGCTGAGGGACCCTTCATCGACCTTGAATTGCGATTGCGGGATGTCAGGGTCGGGAACCTGTTTTACACATACGGCAATTCGCATCGGACTCGCTGTCCTTCGGGACTATTGCGGCGTAACTGCGCCGACCAGCCTGCCGAGCAGGCCTGACCACGGCCCCGGAACGTATCACCCGCCCGCGTGCCGGTCAATTGTCGCGGTGAGAGGGGCGAAGCGTGTCGCGCGGCACACACCATCGCCCACCGTCGCGGGGTAACCTTTGACGTTTACGCCGGGCAGCGATGACGGTCCCCGGCGCGCAAGGATGAGATGGACAGCCTGCAAACAGCTTTCGCAAAAGTTGGCGCGCCCTTTGATGAGGCAAGGCGTCAAATGTTCAGCAGGTACTCCGAATTGATTGAGGAGGCGGCTGGCAGGCTGAACATCACAGGTTCGCGAGGGCGCGACCGCATACGCGAGGAGTTGATCATCAGGTCTCTTCGACTGCTTGCGTCTGCGCCGGGTGGGTTCGTCTCCACGGCCGGATGGTTCGACGGCCGCCGTGTGCTTGATGTCGGCGCTGGAGCCGGGATCCCGGGAATCGTGCTGAAGATCGTATATCCGGACATGAAACTGGCATTGCTCGAAAGTTCCCGCAAGAAATGCGCCTTCCTGGAGCTGGCCGCGGAAGAACTGTCACTCGAAGGTGTCGAGGTGATCAACGCCAGGGCAGAGGAAGCGGCGCATTCGCCGCGCTATCGCGAGCAGTTCGATCTCGTTGTATCAAGGGGAGTGGCCGCGCTGCCGGAATTGGCTGAACTGACCCTGCCGTTCGCCGTCGTAGGCGGGACCGTGATATCGGCCAAGGGCCTGTCAGGTGAACAGGAGATCGGGGAATCGGAGTGGGCGGCAGGTCAGCTTGGCGCGGCGCCCGCCATACACCAGGTTGTGGACTCACCCGGCGCTGCTCCGCCGGACCTGCTTGTCTACTGGTTGAAGATTGCGCCGTCTCCGGAACGGTACCCCCGTCGGCCCGGCGCGCCCCATAGGCGTCCGCTCACACAACCAGGGGTGGCGAGCCGGTCGTGACGAAACCGCCCGAACGGCAACTAAGCGGCGACGCGCTCAGGCGACGCGTATTTTCGCTGCCGACAATCGCGGTGACTTTGGTCGCTGGCGCCCTGCTGTTCCTCACGCTGTTCCGAGTCTTCAACATCGATTGGGACGAATTGTGGAACAACGTGTCGTCGATCGACCCGCTCATGTACACCGCCGCGCTTGTCCTGTACTTTCTGAGCTTCTGGTTTCGCGGTATTCGATGGCGGCTCATATCTCGGACGGCCGGCCTTGAACGTTCGGCGAGCGCCAAGGTGCCCGGCGGCCTCAAGTGCGGCGCCATCATTCTCATGGGCTGGTTCGCCAACTCGGTAGCGTTCCTGAGGCTGGGCGACGCGTACCGCGGATGGGCGATGTCGCGGGAGTCCGGCGCGGGATTTGCGCCGAGCCTCGGCACGGTACTGGCGGAACGCATACAGGACATGGTGGTCGTATTGGCCATGGTGCTCGCGGCCGCGGCGTGGGTGACGGTGGCTGGCGACGTGGACGTGCCGGGGGTCGTTATCATCGCCGCTGCAGGTCTGGCGGCGGCAATGGCGGCGCTGCTGCTGGCGATGCGGCTCTACTGGAAAGTGCTGTCGGTGAGGTTGCCGCACAGGTTGCGGCGATTCTCACAGAGATTTCAACTGAGCACCTTGCGCAGTTTTCGCGGCCGGGACCTGCCGTTGCAGATCCTGCTGGGGATTGCCGGCTGGATGCTCGAAATCGGCCGGTTCTATTTCGTGGCGCAGGGTCTCGACATCGAGGTGGGATTCGGCATCGTGATGTTCGCGGCGTTGGCCAACGCCATGCTCACCACCATCCCCACACCCGGCGGGTTCGGCTTTGTGGAAGGCGGACTGACCGGACTGCTCATTCTGTTGGGTATCGACGACACGAACGCCCTGACGCTGACGGTGGTGGACAGGTCGATTAGCTGGCTGAGCGTGATTGTGTTCGGCGGGCTGGTGTTTTTCGGATGGCAAATTTACCGTGGGCGCGGCCGGTCAGCGGACAACAACGCTTCTCCTGCGACCTGATTACCGTCAGGTAGACGCGGGGTGACTACGCCGCCAATTCGGATCGTAAGAGCGGGTTTCAAGAGGGTGTTTCACTAACTCGAATCCTACGGGGACCCCCGCCTCTAGATTCCCGTTTTCACGGGAATGACGGGATTTACGGCCGTATTACGTATTGATAGGAGGGTTGATATCGTAAATCGTCGCGCCATGTGCGGCGCGATTCTTGAGAGGAGACTTTTGAAACAGGCTCTTCAAACCCGCCCTTACACCGGTAGGTTCATCGTCGAAGATGTTTACGCCGCCATCTTGCCATTGGTGACCCGACCAAACAGCAGAAGGCGATTCTGAGTACGCGCCACTAATATCCCGCGGCGTGGTTCGGTTTTGCCACCGGGTAGACGGCGCTCTTGAGCAGGTCGCCGTCGAGGGCGATGCCGTTCGGTTCGGAGTAGGGGGAGTAGGCGTAGTGAGGCGTCGCTTCGAGCATTTCGTGGCCGCGCCTCGCGAGGTCTTGCCGGACCGCCGCGTCGATGCGTCCGTCGATCATCACCACGTCCGACTCGGTGTGGAACCGCGGTTGCTGGACCGCCTCCTGTAGCGTCATGCCGCGGTCGAGGTAGTTGACGATGGACTGCAAGAGGGCGGTCCAGATGCGTCTGCCGCCCGATCCGCCGAGCGCGGCTCTCAGCCGCCCATTTTCGTGAAGCACCACGGGTGTCATGTTGTTGACCGCCCTGGCGTGCGGGGCCTGCGAATTGATGGTGCCCGGGATTGGGCATCCCCAGCCCATGGCGTTGTTCATCATGACGCCCACGCCCGGATTCACGACGCCGGAGAAGCCATGGTTGGTCTGGGTGAGGCTTACGGCGTTTCGATGGCGGTCGACGACGGTCAGGTGGGTCGTTCCGTCGTCCGGCGCAATGCCGGCCGGGGCAGGAAAGTCTGCCGGTCGCGAGCGTTCAGAGAACGGCCAAGGGTCGCCCGGGGAGTATTGGGCTGCCTCGGCCTGGTCCAGATGTGGCCAGCGCGTGGCGGCGAAGTCCTTCGTCGAAAACGCGTCGATAGGAGCGTCTGTGATCGCCGGGTCACCGAGATAGGTAAACCGGTCTACTCCGGCCATTTTGGTCGCTTCGATCAGCGTATGAATCGCTGAGGCAGGATCGGAGTCGCTGCCGAAAACGTCGGAATGTTCGATGATGTTGAGGATTTCAAGGAGCGAAACGCCCGCGTTGGGTCCATCGACCGCGCGAATGGTGACGCCGCGGTATGTGCTTTCGAGCGCCGAGTCGGACACGATGGGCCGGTACTGTTCGAAGTCTGACGTCCGGAGGAATCCACCGTTCTGTTCGGTGTCGTTGCAGATCATGGCTGCGATGTCGCCCTTGTAGAAGGCGTCGACGCCGTGCCGGGCGATCTTTCGCAACGTCTCGGCGTGGTCCTTCTGGACCCACGTCTCGCCGGGCGAAGGTGGCCAGCCGTCCGGGTAGTAGATACCGGCGGTTTCCGGAAACCGTTGCAGAAGACCCCGGTTCTCGATGAGCCACAGGGCCATCCTGTGGCCCATTTCGAAACCGTCGTCGGCGAGGCGGATGGCGGGGGCGATGGCCTGGTCGAGGTCTATCGAGCCCCACTTTTCGAGCGCTGCGGCGAGGCCTGCAACGGTACCCGGCACCCCTATGGAGGTGTGGCCCTCGACATTGGCATTGTTTTTAACGGCGGGGTAGGAGAAACGGCGTGACAGCCGGTTGGAGTCGACCGCGGGCGAGACAAGCTCATCCTCGAGCTCGTACATGTCACCCCTGGCAAGCCCCGGCGACTGCATACCGTAGTCGACGGTGCCGCCGCCTCCGCCGTCGAGGAAGACAACCATTATACCGCCGCCGCCGATGCCGTTCATTAGCGGCTGAAGGACCCCCATGGCGAAGGCGGTGGTCACGGCCGCGTCGACCGCGTTGCCGCCATGTTGAAGGACGTCGAGGCCCACCTGCGCGCCAAGCGGGTGCTGCGCTGCGACCATGCCGTTCTCGGCAGAGATCTCCTGGTGAGCCAAAACGGGATAAGACATCTTCATGTTGAGCTTCCTTTGGACCGGACGTGTGTAGGGGAGGCTATCAGCGGCACGCGAAAGCCGTATTATCCCCTGAGAATCACCCACATTGCGTCGGCTTCTGGGTTTCACGACCCGGGTCGCCGAGAGAAATGATTAGCCGCGTGAGGGCGTGAACGGGACGCGATGCGCGAGACACAGGCAGACCTAAGTCGACTACAGGGTGTGCTCAATGCGTCATACGAGAGGGCGGGGCCGCACCTGCGCTCTGTCATTACGCCTGAACGGAGGTTGACGGCGGTGGATCTGGCAGCACGGCTGACCGGCATGAAGCTTCTCGCGCTCGCCACCGTGAACTCTCGCGGCGCGCCGGTCGTCGGCCCGGTCGACGGTATCTTCTATCGTGGCGAGTTCTGGTTTGGCACTTCGCCCTCCGCCCTCCGCATCCGCCATATCCGGCGAAATCCCAATGTGAGCGCAACGCACGTCCCAGGCGAGGAATTGGCGGTCACCGTCCACGGCACGGCACACATTGAGGGCATACCGGTGGACCTGCCGGACGGGTTCGGCGAAATCTGCCGCGAAATATACGGAGACGGCTGGCTCGAGTGGGGCAAGGACGCGGTGTACTGTCGCATCGAGCCAGCTCGCATGTTCACGTTCTACCTGGCAAAGGCGGACGCGGGGTGATCCGGGATGTGGGTGGCAGAGTTGTGTGGTCCGTATTCAACCCATGCGAGCGCGAGATTGCTCCTGGCGCGGTTAAGCCACTCCCTGGGACTCATACACCACCTTTCCCTCCCTTAGGGCTGGCTTAATCACCAGTGCGTGAGAATCCTTGTACCGCTCTACGTCCGCCGGGGAGACGACAATCGCGTCAACTGCTGCACCGACCCCGTGTAACTCCCTGTAGATATTGGCCATCAGTTGAAGCGAGTCTACTCCGCCCTTGACGATGAGCAGATCGACATCACTGTTGCTCGCCAGGCTTCCGCGCGCTGCAGACCCGAAGAGGATGATCTTCTCAGGCTGCGCCACCTCGACTATGCGCCCAACTATTTTGTCCAGAGTATTTTGACTGAGCATCCTTCGAGCACCTCTCGACGGGGGTTGGCGAACTGCCCCTGCTGGACATGGCCGACGACTACATCGGCTTCAATCTATAACGCGCCTTAAAACATTTCAGCCAGTGGAGATTTCTTCGCGCTGGCGTTGCCTCGCCTTCACGAGTTGGTAGTTCGACTGGAGGTTCATCCATGTGCGGGCGGATGTGCCGAGCACACGCTCGAGGCCGAGCGCGGTCTCAACAGAGACGGACTTCTTGCCACGAACTATCTCGTTGATGACCTGGACAGGCCGCTGCATTCGCCGACTTAACTCGGTTTGTGTCATGCTCCGCGCCTCAAGCTCTTGCGCGAGGTACACCCCCGGATGGATGGCGCGGTCCGGCCAAACTTCCGTCGTATTGCTAGCCATGGTAGTCCTCCACATCAATGATCAAGATGTCGTGCCCGTAGTCGCCGGGCCTAACGATTAGCCGGTACTTGCCGGTCAATCGTGCGGCGAACTGGCCTTGCCGGTTCCCGCGTAACGGATGCAGGTCCAGAAACTGAAAGGTAAACAGATCGTCCCAAACGTTGGCTGCGAGAATGAAGTTGACCCGCTCGACGTATCGGCGTCCCACATCGGTCCCCCAACTCCTTATCGCTTCCTTCTCCTCCTCGAAGCAACGTTGGAGTCGACGGGTACGGAATATCAGTTCCACGCGCCGCGTCCTTCATGGGAAAGTTTAGCGGAGTCGAGAATATTTATCAATGGTGGGGTGAAAAACAAGGCGATTCCATACTGCCTGAAATTTTGTGGGGCCGTAAGATTCGGCGCGTGTGAGTTTGCCAATCGGATGGACCGTTTTGACCTGCTGGGCGTTAGAGGCGGGAGGAGGGTGCAGGCCGTTTGGGGATTGACGGGTAGATCGCGGCTATCTTGTCTGAGGAGTTGGCATTGAGACTACGGCGAACGGGACTCGTCGCCTTTCGATGTCGTTCAGCTTGACGAAACAGACGTAGTCTCCTGGGTCCCTGAATCGTACGTTCCAGGCGGCTGCCATCTGAGAAATTTGCGAACTCCCGGGTGGGATACCGGCGGGCCTGCCCGCTTCGATCTGGCCTCCGATGCTGGCCAGCGTCTCGGTGGCGTCGTCGTTCTGGACAGTTATCTCGAATTTATGGGGCCGGTTGGTAAGGTTCCACGGGACCCGTATCGCCAGTGCGACTGAGAACGACTTTGTGACGGGGAAGCCGGATTTGGTCGCCACCCGGTTCCAGCCGCCTCCGTTCATGTACAACTTGCCGCCGACTACTTCGGCGTGGTCAGCCAGGATCAGCCAGTCGACCTCGAGTTGCTCGATCCCCAGATCAACGCTTCCGCCGTGTGATTCGGTCGTCACTTGTCGCCTCCCCGGTAGTGAATTCAGGCCTGGCCGAGGGGGACGGGATGGCGCCCCTCGTCTGCGCCGCTGCCCCAATCCTAACCCTCCAGCGACGGCGGTGAACGGTTGCACGCAAGTCATAGAATCAGACGCAGGAATCCGGAACGTGAGTTCGTCAAGAAGATATACGCCGAAGAGATCAGAGCGCCTGGTCCACCATTCATGGAGAGTAGCTGATGATGGACGCCGTCCTGGTGAAAAACGCCGACCGGATGATGATGACCGCCAGTCTGTCGGAGGATGGAATCGAGATGAGCTTCGCAGATGGCTCCGGGGGTCTCATTCCTTTCTCCGACATCCCTGAGATCAAGGAGCGAGAGGCGCTTTCCGGCCTCGAGTTGCCGAACCCATACGAAATGGTCTTGCGGACGGCCCGCGGCGAGCGGATCGAGATTCCCTGGGACTTCGCCCGACACTACTGTGACGAATCCTATCGGCCAGCCATAGAGTCGATTGCCATGAGGGGAAGGCAGGCTCTTGGCAAACGCATCCGCGAGTTCAGGCAGCCTGCCGGGTTGACCCAAGAGGAACTCGCCCGGGCGGCGAAAATCGGGAGAGTGACACTGATTCGGTTGGAGAAGGGTGAACAGACGCCCAGGTTCAAGACCCTGAACGCAATCGCCGAAGCCTTGGAGATACGCGTCCGTGAGCTACTCATCCACCCGGAGTTGCTTCCCCAGTAGCGGCCGACAAGTCGTGGACAGGCCGGATGGCAATGTAGCTAAGGCGGGAATCGGAAAGAAGCTGACGTCGGTGGTTGAGGCCTGACTTGCCGGCCGGGTCAAGTATGGAAGACGGGCTGATTTGATGTGAGATCGGGCTTCGCTCAGGCGGAGGCGGACTCGAACTGGTATTCGAGGGTCATTTCGTATTCTTCGGCTTGGCCTGACGAGAACCCTCCGGACCCGGTTAGACCTTCGAGTTCGTCCGTGCCCGATCCTTGAAGAACCTCCCACTCGGCGGTGGCCTTTTCTCCGTCGTGCGTGCCCGAGTGCTGAAGCACGAAACTGCCTGATCGCCCGCCGAGGCTGCCCACGATCCTCTCAATGCCGACAAACGTCCCCTCGGTGTCGCTGGCGTAGGTCATCAGGTAGAGGAGGTTGCCGGTACCGGTGAGATCGCCGCTGAAGGACTTTCTTACATGGGCGCGGGTCAGCTTGGGGCCGGAATCCTGTTGATCGAACTGATCCTCGTCCCAACTCACAACCTTGAACGTGGCCTTGGCATGCAAATTGTTCGACCTCCTTTCGACGTGTTTCGAGCGATCAGCCGTGGGCGCCCGCGGTCTTCGTTTTGTAGAAAATCCGGCCGCCCCTATGTGGTCCCGGGCACCGGAAACACTTACGCCATTTTCCACCAACGGCGCGACAAATGTTCGCCGGGGCCGGTATGCTTTGGCGGCAAATCGGCTTTTTGGCTGACAGTTAGATCAGCGGCGGCTCGGAACTCACATCAAACTTTTGGCTGACAGGTATATCCAGGATGGCGTGGAACTCACATCGACATGGCTAAAATTGACGACAGCAACGAACTTTTCCGGTCTTCGATAGCGATCGACGGTCTCGACACCTCGCGGTGGGGCAGAGAGGCGGTGTACAGGGACCTCAAGCTCGGGGGCGTTACGGCGATCAACGCCACTATCGCAATCTGGGACGACTTCCATTCGACGATGGGCCACATTACGAACTGGCTGCGGTGGTTCGACGAGTACAACGAGTTCATCCGGCCGGTCCACTCGGTGGCCGACATCGAGGCCGCCAAGAGAGAAGGCCGGTGCGGGGTCATATTCGGATGGCAAAACGCCACGCCCATCGAGAACGACCTTGGCCGCCTGGCGCTTTTTCACCGCCTCGGCGTGCGAATAATCCAACTGACATACAACGAGCGCAATCTGTTGGGCAACGGCTGCTACGAACGCACGGACGACGGTCTATCGAAGTTCGGGCAGGCGGCCATTCGGGAGATGAATCGTGTCGGCATTCTCATCGACCTGTCGCACACAGGCGACCGGACGGTGATGGAGACCATCGAGCACTCGGAATTGCCGGTTTCGTTCACACATGCCAACGCGCGTTCGCAGTTCGACCATCCTCGCAACAAGACCGATGAGGCGATTCAAAATCTCGTTGCCCGGGGCGGCGTGATCGGCGCGAACGCGTTCCCTATGTTCTTTGAAAGGGCATTCGAGTCGACGCTCGACGATTATCTGGACGCAATCGAATACCTGTTGGACATGGTTGGGGATGATCACGTCGCAGTGGGGACCGACTTCTGCCAGGAACAGCCGCATGAATTTTTTGAGTGGCTATTTACCACGCAGGGCACCATCCCGGCGGCCAGCGTGCACTACACCCCGGAACCATACCGGCACCTCCACGGCTTGGAGGGGACCCGGCAATTCGAAAACATTCCAGCCGGCCTGAGCGACCGGGGTCTGAGCGATGAAACGGTCCGCAAGATTATCGGCGGCAACTGGCTGAGGCTATTCAGCCAGGTCTGGGAGGGCAAGGCATGAGATTCGCAATCCTCGGCATTTCACACGAGACGAACACGTTCTCGCCGGTACCGGCCGACTACGCCAGCTTCGAGGCGGAGGGCATCCTGAGGGGCCAGGAGATCGTGGATGAGTTCGGAGGCTCGGAAGCAACCGCGGCTGGGTTCCTGCAGGCGGCCCGCGAACTTGGCTTCGAGGGTGTGCCGCTCATTCACGCGCGGACCGGTCCGATCGGCACGATCACTAAAGACGCGTTCGACCGCATCGTTGGCGAGATGATCGACCTGCTGCGAGAAAACGGTCCGTGGGACGGCGTGCTGCTGGCGAACCACGGCGCGGCGGTGTCGGAGGAGTACCCGGACGTGGACGGCGAAGTGTCGTGGCGCGTTCGCGAGTTGGTTGGGCCCGACTTGCCGGTCGGGATTGCGCTCGACATGCACGGCAACATCTCAAAGGAGGCTGTTCGATACACAACGGCCATGACAATTTACCGGTCGAACCCGCACCTCGACGCACGGGAACGGGCGAGGGAGTGCGCCGAGATCATCTTCCGCACGGCCAAGGGCGAGATCGCTCCGGTTCAGTGGCTCGAAATGCCGCCGATGTACATAAACATCGTCAAGCAGTTCACTGGCGAAGAGCCGATGAAATCGGTCGTCGCCGACTCTCTCCAAGCATGGGATCAGCCGGGGATTATCTCCACGTCGGTCGCGGAGGGTTACCCATACGCTGACGTAAAGCAGATGGGGATGTCGTTCCTGGCTATTGCCGACGGCGACCTCGATCTCGCAAGAGAGAAAGCCATGTGGATGGCGGAACGGGCGTGGGAACGCCGGGCCGAGATGCACATCCACGTGCCGTCGGTCCGCGATGCGCTGGAGATGGCCGGATCCCACGCAGACGCCAACCCGGACGCCGGACCCGTGGTCCTGATGGACGTGGGCGACAACATCGGGGGTGGCTCGTCCGCCGATTCGACGTACATCCTCGAGGAGGCGCAGCGGATGGGGGTGCGGCGCCTTTTGCAGAGCCTGTACGACCCGGAGGCTGTGGGGTGGTGTGTCGAGGCGGGTGTAGGTGGAGAAGTGAGCATCGAGGTGGGGGCGAAGACCGACGATCTGCACGGCAAGCCGGTGGCGGTGACGGGCCGCGTGACGCGGCTGTCGGACGGAAAGTACGAGGACACCCGGCCGACACACGGCGGGTACCGCTTCTTCGACGGGGGAACGACGGCGGTGTTGGAAACCAGCGACGGCCACACATTGGTGTTGACGAGCAAGCGGGACGGCAACACGTCGCGGGAACAGATGTACTCGGTGGGAATATGGCCGGAGCGGTACAGGGTGGTTGTGGCGAAGGGCGTCGTTTCGCCCCGCCCTGCGTATCAGCCGATAGCGTCGCGGATCATCCTGGTAAACACGCCCGGCGTGACCACCGCCGACATGTCGACGTTCACCTACCGCCGTCGCCGCAAGCCCCTCTACCCCTTCGAAATGGACGCCGAATATAGGCCGTAAACCGTCATCCCCTACCCCGATCGGGGATCCATGCGGTGATGCGGTGTGGCGCGCGTAGATTCCCGTTTTCACGGGAATGACGGGTTGTTGCGCCAGTGCAGCGCGGGTGTAGGAGCGGGTTTGAAATTCACCTACCACCGCCGCCGCAAACCCCTATACCCGTTTGAAATGGACGCCGAATGTAGGCCGTAAACCGTCATCCCCGACCCCGATCGGGGATCCATGCGGTGATGCGGTGATGCGCGCGTAGATTCCCGTTTTCACGGGAATGACGGGTTGTTGCGCCGGTAAGACAGGTCCTCACGCCGAACCCGGATCGCGCCAACCGGTCATCCTCGACCGTTATCCGTGAGGAGTGGGCAGTGAGTGTCCGCTACTTGGCGGTTCGATGTCTGGAGTCGGCGACGGCTGCAACAAAAAGCGCGAGCGCAACCAGCAGATAGATCATGCCAAAGGAGAAGATCGTCAGCATACAAAATACGAGGAGAGCCACGGCGGGACACCAGAGGAGTATTTTGCGTTTTGCCTGCCCTGGCTTGACAAGATGTATGGCCGCCAACGCAATGTAAGTCAATAGGATGGGCACTAAAAACGCCGGTACCAGAGTCAGACCACTCCTCTCGACGAACATACCGGTGGCTATAATCCCGATTGACCCCCAAACCCCGACAACCCAGGCCAGCCCGTGCGCCGTCCATACTGACACGGTCGTGATGCGATTGGCCATCCTTGGGCTTTTAGCGGTCATGGGCGACAACCGTCACTCCGCCAACGGGGCGGGCCGGGAGCGCCTGTCTCATAACGTTGGCCCCACCGCGTCGTTCCGGCAAAAACACGGTGATTCACGGACCCTCTTCATATTATCCGTTAAAAGAGACTTCTGGGTAGCTAGGTCCATGTAGAGGCGCCTCTTGTGGGCACCTGGGGAGGCGTGGGGTAACGCACGTAGATTCCCGTTTTCACGGGAATGACGGTGAAGGCGGCGCTCAGACCCCGGCTACCATCTGTCCTCCCCGACCACTGCTACTATTCGTCCACACCAACGCAGGCTATCACTCGTCATCCCCTTTGCGGGCTGTGAAGGTCTTGAATGCGCATACGAATTCGGGCACGCCCCGCCGTCTTGCTGCCGCGGCGGACGGGTTTGAAGAGCCTGTTTCAAAAGTCTCCTCTCAAGAATCGCGCCGTACATGGCGCGACGATTTACGACATCAACCCTCCTATCAATACGTAATACGGCCGTAAATCCCGTCATTCCCGTGGAAACGGGAATCTAGAGGCGGGGGTCCCCGTAGGATTCGAGTTAGTGAAACACCCTCTTGAAACCCGTCCCTACGTCGACTGAGGCGGTACGCCGCGAACGTGGTTGGGCATCGGCCGGTTGCGGGCGCAGGTCCGTCAGCGGGGAATCACGGGCAGTGTGATGTGTGAGGGGTGGGCATGGTCGTGGAGGATTGTCTGGCGGGCGGATTGCAGGGCCGATTCGAAGTAGTCGTTGCCGCCGGTGTTGTGGTTGCGGTCGAAGTTCGGGAAGTCGGAGCTTGTGATGTCGACACGAATTCGGTGGCCGGGTAAGAACAGGTTGCTGACAGGGTTCACGGTAATGGTGAACTCGTAAACCTCACCGGGCTGGAGAAGCGACGGGGTCTCGTAACTATCGCGGTAGCGGGTCCGCAGAATGCCGTGGCATAGCTCTTGCGTGAAGCCGCTTGGCCAGACGTCGTGCAGCTTGACGACCCAATCGGTGTCGGGCGCGGACGACTCGGCGAACAGCGTCGCGGTTATCGGCCCGGTCACCTCCACAGGCTGTTCGAGGGGGGGCGTCTGGTACACAAGAACGTCTTGCCGGCCGTCGAACGTCCTCTGGTCGTACGGCTCCTGTTGACCCACTGGGGAGTAGAGCGTCATAACGGGGTCGCGCGGGTCGTACACGTAACTGTCCGGCGACTCCCCGGCGGGCGGAGGTTCGACGGTGAGCGTCCCGTCACCCATCGGGGCATTTGCCGAGCCGTCGCCGCGCAGGTAGAAGTCCGTGAATTTCGTCCGGGCGAGGGGCCATTCCTGTTCGGCCCGCCAGCGGTTTTCGCCCATGACGAACAACTGGACGGGAGGCCAGTCGGCCGAGGCGCTTCCCGAGTCGTCTTTGAGCCAGCGGTCGAACCAGTCGACGCAGAGCCCGACGTAGTCGCCGGCCGCATCCGGTCCGAAATCGACTTCGCCAACGACTCCTTTCAGGTCGTACCCGTGGGTCCAGGGCCCGATGATCAACCGTTGATTGTTGCGCGCGTGTTCGGTCATGCCGTTGGCTGACATGCCGGTGAAGTGCTTGATCGTGCCTATCTGCTGGTCGTACCAGCCGGTCAAAGAAAGAACAGGAACGTCGGTCTGGGGGTGCGTGTTTTTGAAGCCGAAGTGGTCGGTGGCATGGTCGGCGAGCCACGTTCGCCACAGGTCGCCTGTGCCGCCCAACGCTTCCTGCGGAATCTCGGAGAGAGGCAGATACCAGAGCCATTTCGAGCGGTCTTTTTCGACGAACTCCCTCGGCGCCTCGTCCCGGTCGCGTACGCCGGGCAGGTCGTAGCGAATGCGGGTGTCGACGCTCAGGTTAGTAACGCACCATGTAAGAACGCGGCCCAGGCGCAGCACGCCGGAGAGCTCCCGTTCGAGCAGGTCGGCGGCGATCATGCCGGGGATCATCGTAACGAGGTGGGGCGGGCGCGTGTGCGCCAAGGCCCACTGGGTCCAGCCGTCGTAGGAGCTGCCCCACGTCCCGACGCGCCCGTTGGACCAAGGTTGGGCGGCCGCCCATTCCACGGTGTCGTAGCCGTCCTCGGCGTCGTGTACGTCGGAGCTGAAGAAGCCTAGTTTCAACTCGCCGCCCGAGGCGTATCTGCCGCGCACGTCCTGCACGACGACTGCGTAGCTGCTCTGGACGAAGGCGGTGGCTTGTTCGATCGTGAGATCGCGCTCCTTGTCGTATGGCGTTCGGCGGAGAAGGGTGGGGAAGGGACCGGCGCCGTCTGGCAGGAATACGTCGGAACGCAGTTCCGTGCCGTCGCGCATGGTCGTTTCGAGGTTATGCAGAACTTTCAATGTTGCCATTCCAAATCCGGTTTCATGCGTCGACGACGCATCGGAATCCCATGTTGCCGGTGGCCGAGTCCGGCGTGTTGGAACTTCTTGCGCCGACGCGGTATCGGTTGCAGTACGACTCGTGGCAGAGATAGGAGCCGCCGCGTATGACGCGGGACTGTCCGGTGGGAGGGCCGGATGGGTTGTCCCGAGGCCCGTCGCGGTGAAAGACCGGGCTGAACCAGTCTGCGCACCACTCCCACACATTGCCCGACATGTTGCGAAGGCCGTAGCCGTTGGGTTCGAATGCGGTTGCAGGCGCGGCACCGTGAAAGCCGTCTTCCAGTGTGTTTTTGGCAGGGAACTCCCCTTGCCAGATGTTGCAGCGGTGCTCGCCGCCGGGTGTCAGGTCGTCGCCCCAGGCGTAGCGGGCCTGATCCAGCCCGCCGCGCGCCGCGTACTCCCACTCCGCCTCGGTGGGCAGGCGTTTGCCCGACCAGGCGGCGTATTCGTTGGCATCGTTCCATGAGACGTGGACCACGGGGTGGTTGCGTATGCCCTTCAGGTTCGAGCCGGGGCCGAACGGACGATTCCAGGTGGCCTTCTTGACGGGCCACCACCACTCGGCGCCTTGGACGGCGCGGTCGATCTGACGGGCGATGGCGGGCGGCACGAACTGGTAGAAGACGAACGACCAGCCGAATCGCTCCGCCTCGGTGCGGTAGTTGGTCGATCTTGCGAACTCGATGAACTGTTCGTTAGTGACGGCCGACTCGTCGATGTAGAACGGCCTGATGGCGACGGTTCGCACGGGTCCTTCACCGTCGGCGGGAAAGCCGTCGCCGTCTTCCGATCCCATGAGGAATTCGCCGCCGTCGAGTTTGACCATGCCATCGAGAGATGCCCGGCGCGTGCTCCGAGCCGGTGGGTTGCGAGTGGCGCCGGACGTTGGGCGGCTATTGCCGGGCGCGCAGCAGGCGTCTGTTCGCGCTGTGTTCATTGTCCAAAGTGCCGGCTTGCCCCGTAGTACGGAGTTAGCGTTTCGCCTGGTATTCGGCAGATGCGGTAGGTCGGCGGGCGTCTGTGGATCATTGTTACGGGCGGAATGAGCGTGGAGCGGGTCGGGGACGTGTGGTCATCAACGGGGCGTGACCGGGTCATTTGCGTCTAGAACATGGTGGGGCCACGGCCGTCTCCAGCCCTCTCTGCCGAAAGCCGGGTCCTGGGACATGTCCCCTGCGTGCGCCAGCCGGTCGTGGGTGGATTGGGCCATCGAGACCATCACCTCGCTGACCAGTTCTGCGTCCATGCGTTGGCGGAGTTCTGCGTGATCGGGATCTGCGGCCAGGTTTCGCTGCTCGGTCGGGTCCTCTCTCAGGTCGAAGAGCATCTCGTCGCCGGTGCTGTAGCGGTGCAGCTTGTACCGGCCGTCGAAGTTCATCCACCCGTCGGCGAGCATACCGAATATACGATCACGGCCCCGGCCCTCGGCCAACCCCAGACCAGGCATCGGCTGCGCGTCCATGTAGTCGGGCAGTTCGACGCCGGCGAATGCCAGCATTGTTGCGGTGACGTCCCGCAGTTCGACCAGATCGTCCACGACGGCGGAGGTGTCGGACCAGGGCACGCGGGCCAGCATCGGGACTCGGATAGCGGACTCGTAGAACGACGCCTTGCCGATCAAGTCGTGGTCGCCGAGGTAGTCGCCGTGGTCGGACGACAAGACAATGACCGTGTTCTCGTACTGCCCTGCGGCTTTGAGGGCCTCGATTATCTGCCCAACTTCATAGTCGATCTGCTTGACCAGGGCGGCGTAGTGCTTTCGTATGCGGCGTTTGGACTGTTCGGGGAATTCCGTGTAGTCGACGCCGTTCCACGGCCGGACGTTGCCGGCGACGTTGACCTGACGAAGACGGCCTGAGTCCTCTTCGACGGCGGGTACGGGGTCGGGGAGCTTCGACTCGTCGACCTCGTCGAGGAATCGTGCGTCGGGGTCGTACGGGCAGTGCGGACCGGGGAAGCCGACCATCATTGCAAACGGTCCGTCGGCGCCGTACTGGTCGATGAACCGTACCGCTTCCATACCGACAAACCGGTCCCACGAGTACTCCCACGGCGTTCGGCTGACGACTGCGCCCTTTCCTTCGTGGTATTCGTCGTGCTCGTTGCCGTGGAATTTGCGCAGGCCGTTCGCCTTGAGGAAATGGTAGTAGTCGTCCCGCACGTTCAGCCAACGCTTGTCCTCGGCCGCCACACGGTATTGAAAACCCCGTTTGTCGTCCCACGGGTAGAAGTGCATCTTGCCGATGGCGGCGGTGTAGTAGCCCTGTTCGGCCAGGATTTCCGGCCACGTGCGTATGCCGGCCTCGCGGTAGTCCGGCCGCAGGTTACCGAGATTGCCGGTGACACCGTTCTTTATGGCGTTCATGCCGGTCAGCAGGGCGGTTCGGGCGGGTACGCACACGGGCGAGGCGGAGAATGCGTTGCGGAAACGCGCGCCGCGTTCGGCCAGCGAGTCGATATTGGGCGTACTGACGAACTCGGCGCCGTAGCAGCTGAGAAAGTCGGCGCGCAGTTGATCGGGGAACAGGAAGACGAAGTTGGGTTTGCTCACGTTGTTCTCGCTGGTTATTTCAAGTCAGGCCAACGGAGTGGGTTCGGGAATCGCCCCTGCCCCTGCTCCGTCAGGTCCACGGCCAGAACTGTACGGTCTGAATACCTCTCGCACAACATCCTATGCGTGGCGGTGGGCGCCCTTGGGCAGCGAGTCAGGGTGTGAGTTCGACTGGACGTAAGGCCAACGGACACCAATGCGGGCGGCGGCGTTGGGCCTAGCGAACCTCGTTCGACAACGCGTGGCGCTCGGCGATGCCCTGTCGAAGCGCTTCCGCCAACTCGTCGGGGCGTGCCGAGGAGACGAAGTAGGTGAGTTCCCGTCCGCTGGGATCGGTTACGCGTACCTCCACGCCGTGGCTCACACCGGGAAGGCTCCAAGCGCGGCGTCCGCCGGGCGCGATACGGATTCCCCATCCAAGGTACGTGAGCCAGTTGTACGGCTTCGCCTCGGCGCCGGCGATCTGGCTCCAGTCAAACCGGCGTGCAAACAGGCCAAGCCGGAACTCGAGGCCATGATCGCTGATGGTGGTGAGGAGGGCGAGGAAGTTCAGCATCACAAACAGGACGATCAGCATTGCGACACCGAGGACGGCGTAGAAGATGATGGATTCCGTGCCCTCGAGTACGCCTGAAATCGGCAGTCCGGTGAGCAGGCCGGCGAAAAGACCCAACAGCGCGCCAAACACAATAAACACCCAGTTGGGTGACCGCACGGATTCGTCGAAACGCAGGCGTCTCAGGTCTGTGGGGTTATTGTTCACGGTGGGGTGTGCCCTCATTCAGTGCGAACCTGGGTAAATGCCAGTTCGCGACGCTGTCTCGTCGGCCTGACTATTTTAATGGCACTTGAGGGGTGAGGCAGCAGGTCCCCGGTTGGTGTCGGGGATGACGGAAGGGGGCCATTTCAGAAGGTGGGTGTTCGTCGATATCGGGCGTTGAGGCGGTTTCCATGCCCCGCCCCTGGGCCCCGGCCTTCGCCGGGGCGACGGTGTGTAGGTTTCCGGTTTGCGGCGAGATCCCCGATCGGGGTCGGGGATGACGGAAGGGGGGCCATTTGGGAAGATGGGTGTTGGTCGATGTCGGGCGTTGAGGCGGTATCCGTGCCCTGCCCCTGGGTCCCGGCCTGCGCCGGGGCGACGGTGTGTAGGGATCCGGTTTGCGGCGAGATCCCCGATCGGGGTTGGGGATGACGGAAGGGGGGCCATTTCAGAAGGTGGGTGTTGGTCGATGTCGGGCGTTGAGGCGGTATCCGTGCCCTGCCCCTGGGTCCCGGCCTGCGCCGGGACGACGGTGTGTCGGTTCTCGCGGCATGGGCACCTTCACGGGGAGGGTCGTTCAGGGCCTGTGGTCAGGCCTCGACGAACCTCATTTTGTCGTGCCGAGGTCGGTCTCATTCGTCGGCTCACTTCCGGGCTCGGCGGCCTCGGAGGAGAAAGAGTGTAGTTGGGCGTACAGCCCGCCTTTTGCCAGAAGGTCGTTATGTCTGCCCGTCTCTCTTACGCGACCCTGATCCACGACCACGATTTGGTCGGCATTCCTGATAGTGGAAAGGCGGTGGGCGATGATGATGGCGGTCCGGCCCCTGATTAGTTCGTCGAGGGCCTTCTGGATCAGCATCTCCGTGTAGGTGTCTACGTTGGCCGTAGCTTCGTCGAGGAGCAACACCCGGGAATCGGCGACCAAGGCTCTGGCGAAGCTGATGAGTTGGCGCTGTCCAACGCTGAGGTTTCCTCCCCGCTCCTGGAGGGGAGTGTCGTAGCCTTTATCCAGTTTTTCGATGAAGTCGTGGGCGCCCACTGCCTTCGCTGCCCGGACCACCTCCTCATCCGTCGCTTCGACGCGGTTGTACCGGATGTTCTCCCGGACAGTTCCCGAGAACAGGTACGGCTCCTGAGGGACGATCGAAATCTGCCTCGAGAGGGAGTCGAGGGTTATGTCTCGTATGTCGACGCCGTCAAGCAAGACGCGGCCATTGGTCACGTCGTAGAAGCGCATCAGGAGAGAAAGGAGTGTCGTCTTCCCTGCCCCGGTGGGCCCGACGAGGGCAACTTTGTGGCCAGCCGGAACTTGGAAACTTATGTTCCGGAGAATGGGATCACCCTCCAGGTAGTGGAAGTCGACGCCCTCGAAACGCACATCGCCGCTGGCGGCGACGGACGTCCTGCTGCCGGGTCTGTCCATAACCTCGGGCTCCACGTCCATCATCTCAAAGATCCGGGACCCGGAGGCCATGGCGCGCTGCAGGGAACCGTACTGCATGGTGAGATTCATTACCGGCTCGAAGAACCGCTGGATGTAGAGGGCGAATGCGATTAGCACCCCCACCTCGATGGCGTTGTCCAGAACCCGGGAGCCGCCGAAGAATATGACGAGGGCGAGGGCCAGGGCGGAAAGAATCTCGACAGCCGGGAATAGCGCCGCCTGCATCTTGCCCGCTTCGAGGTTGGCGCCCAGGTTCTCAGAGTTGGCCACCCCGAACGACCTGATGTTTGCGTCCTCGCGGTTCATGCTCTGGACGGCTCGGACTCCCGAAATATTTTCCTGAAGTCCGGCGTTAACTGCGGAGATTGCCTGGCGAGCTCTCATGAAAGCCCGGCGCGCTGACCTCTGCCAGATCGCCATCATCACGACAAGCAAGGGAATAACCAGCAGCGTAATCAAAGCAAGCTGGGCGTCCATGATGACCATCGCAGCAATGATTCCGCCCAGGCTCAGAACGTCCGCGAAGGTGACGATGACGATGGACAGAAACTCCTGAAGCTGCTGCACATCGTTTTGGACAACCGACATTACCCTTCCGACTTCGTTCTTGTTATAGAAGTTCATGGAAAGGCCCTGGAGATGGCGAAAGAGCCCTACGCGCAATTTGTAGAGCACCTTCTGGCCTACGAGGGCCATCGCCATGAGGTAGACGTATTGGCTGACGTACTGGAGGAACGCGATGCCCACGAAAATCGGGACGATGACGTTCAAGCCGGACAGGTCGCCGGCGCGCACGTAGCGGTCGATTATCAGGGCGATCGTCCACGGCAGGGCTACTATGGCGCCGGTGTATACCATCACGGCCGCCAGTGTGATGAGAAGCCTGGGCCAGTAGGGCAGGAGGTACCTGAATAGGCGCGTTACGACGGTGTGGTCGTATATCTGCCCGCCTTCGTCATCTTGTTCCAGGCCAGCCTGGCCAGCCGTCCCGCGCCCGTATGCGCCTCTCCCGCCTCGGGCCATCCAGCCTCCTCCGCGGAATCCTCCGTGCATCATCGGGCGTCGCCTCCGAAGGTCGACGGGATGCCGTGAATGTCTTCCTCCTGAGGGCGGAGTTGCAGGTCGTAGATCCGGCGGTACAAGCCGTTGCGTTCCAGCAGTTGGTCGTGTGTGCCGCGCTCGACGATCTCCCCATTCTCCAGGGCCAGGATCATGTCGGCCCGCCGGACGGTGGAGAGCCTGTGGGCGATAACGAATGTCGTCCGGCCCCTGATCACATCGGCCAGCGCCTGTTGGAGCCTGTGTTCAGTCTCCATGTCCACGCTCGAGGTGGAATCGTCGAGTATGAGGACCGGGGGATCGAGGAGGATGGTCCTGGCGATGGCGAGCCGCTGGCGCTGGCCGCCGGAGAGGGTCACGCCTCGCTCCCCAACCCACGTGTCGTAGCCGCCGGGCAGGCCCTCGACGAAGTCATGAAGCTGGGCGATTTTGGCCGCCCTGACGACGCGCTCCATGTCCACGTGGTCGAGGCCGTAGGCTATGTTGTTCTTTATGCTGGCGGCGAAGACGAAGGCGTCCTGCATGACTATTCCGACGTTCCGCCTGAGTGAAGAGAGGGTGACGTCCCTGACGTCGTGGCCGTCTATGACGATACGGCCCTCGGAGGCGTCGTAGAACCTGGGAATGACGTGGGCGATCGTGCTCTTGCCGGATCCGGGGCCGCCCAGGAGGGCCACTACTTTTCCAGGTTGGACTTCGAAATCGATGTTTCGGACCGCGCTCCTGGCTGCGTCGTAGTTGACCGCGACGTTCTCGAAGGCGACGTGTCCGGCCGCTTTGGGCAAGGGGCGGGCGTCCGGCTTCTCCGTGACCGGCGACCGGGCGTCTAAAACGTCGTACAGGCGTTGCCCGGCCGAGGAAGCACGGGAGAATGTGTTGACCATCCATCCGCTCATCCTGATGGGCATTCCGAGGAGTCCCATGTAGAGAATGAACGACGCCAGGCCTCCTGCCGTGAGTCTTTCGGCTGCAACCTCCCGTCCGCCAAACCAGAGGATTGCTCCGATGGCCGCAGTAAAGATGAAGGTCATCAGCGAGCCCTGGGACGCGAAGACGCGGGTGGCTGAGTAGGTGAGGTTTGCAACCGCGTTGGCCCTGGTATTGAACTTCGACTCCTCAAAGCTTTGCGCGCCGAACGCCTTAACCACCTTCATTCCCGACAGGTTTTCCTGGAGGACGGTGGTCATTTCACCGGTCTCCTGCTGCACCTTCATCCACGTCGGGCGGAGGACATTGGACATGGCGAGGGCCCTCCAGAGGATGAAGGGCACGAATGCCATGCTGACGATGGCAAGCCGCCAATTGGTTAGAGCCATGAGAACTGAGACTGCGCCGAGCATCACGAAGATTGATAGACCCCGCACCATGCCCATGCTGATGAACATGCGGACCGCCTCGACATCCTGAGTGGCCTTGGACATGAGGTTGCCGGTCTGCTCCTTGTCGAAGAAACCGAAGCTCATACCCTGAAGCTTCCTGAAAAACTCCTCCCGCAGGTCGTAGGCGCTCCTCTGGGAGAGGGACTCGGATAGGTATCGCTGCCCAAAGGAAAACACGCCTCTAAGGAGACTGACTAGCACTATCGTGGCCGCCAGCACGAGGAGGCGGCTCTGGAGGCCGCTGGCGAGGGCCTCGTCGATGGCGTCCCCCAGAATCCTCGGTATGACCATCGCCGACAGGGTGGATGCCACCATCGTCGCGTACGCGCCGACGAGGTACCACTTGTGCCTGAAGGCGTACTTAGTCAGACGTAACACCACTCTCATGCGACGGACTCCTCGGGTTGCCCCTCGCGGTGATGCGTTCCACTCTGACCGTCTTCTACGTCGAGGCCCGGCCTGCATACGGCATTAGCCATGATCTTCATGGCCGGGACCACGATCTCGAGGTCCTCGTCGGTCAGGTTGTCGGCAAGGGATTCGATTCTGGCGGCTCGGAGGGACCAGAATTTCTCTACGGCGTCCCTTCCCGCCGGGGTGACGGAACAGACCACGGCCCGCCGGTCCCCCGGGTCTTGCCTGCGCTCGACCAATCCCTTGACAACGAGTCGATCGATCATGGTGGTGGCGGACGGCATCTCCACGCCGAGCCGTCCGGCGATGCCCCTCATGCGCATCGGTTCTTCCGCCAAAAGGAAGAGCGTCTTGACCTGGGGCATAGTCACATTCAGGCCGGACCACGCCGACACCTGACCGGAACGCAAATGACTCTGCACGCGCTCCATGTTGTTGATCAGCTTCTTGACTAGCCTCCAACGGGATTGCATAGGTGAATCCTGATAGTTAGTGGATAACTAAGCAAAACCCGTTTCCACGGCAGACATTCTCACCTTCCCGGTCCCAAGTTAGAAAGGCGTATCAGGTCCATTTCGGGAGACCGACTTGTCTCTCGCGCCAATCCCAAACCCTCTACGGGCCGGCATTGCCCGTACGATACGTGGAGGGCAGGTCGCTATCGGGGAGCGGCAGGTCCGGAGCAACTTAAGTGGGAGCTCTCGCGGTGACGGTCCTTGTATTTGCGTGAAGATGGCGTGAGGTGTTCTTACGGTGAGATGTTTGGGGAGTCGGTTTCGCGGATTACGTCGCCCAGGTCGAAGGTGTGGGATGCGTCGTTGATCGAGATTACGGACCAGGCGTTGCTGTTGAAGCGAAATCTGGATATCGAGCAGTTCTCGATTCTCAGGGTAAAGATCAGCCGGTCGTTGAACCCCATAATGAAGTGGAATATGCAGCGCATGGCGTCACCATGAGAGACGATGGCGATTGTCTGGCGGCCCTTTGCTGAGACCCAAGCGGGGTTGAACAGGATCTCGTCTTCCAGCCAGTTTGAGAACCGGCGCTCGACAAACCTTGCGGACTCTCCGTCTCCGGGCTGGAACCACTTCCCTCTACCGGCTGCCGACAACGTTACTTCGGGGGTCCATATCTCTGAAATTCGACGCCCGCGCCAGGCGGGAACCTGCCGTTCCATGATGGCATCCACCGGTCGAATTCCCTGTCCGGCTGCCCCATGCCCCGGAGCAACCCCTCCGTGGTCTGTATCGCCCGCACCATCGACGACGAGTAGATTCGGTCGAACACGACGCCCTCGTTCGCCAGCCGCCGACCTAACGCCTCGGCTTGTCGGTGACCCCGTTCCGTCATGGGCGCGTCGAAGTTTGCGCCTGCGGCCAGACCGGGCGTGACGTTCGACTCCGACTCGCCGTGCCTGATGAAGTAGAAGTCGAATTCGGTGTCATTGAGAATCAATTATTCGTTGCCCTTTCGTGGATGTCCGCTGACGATTACGCGCCGCGCCGTCGCCAATCAAGTGTCGACCGGGAGTGTTAAACCGGGGTGAGATGGTTTCGGCTTGGCTAACCCGCCGCAACGCGAGCAGCGTGCGCAGCTTTGCGATAGCCTCAGGCTTACCGGTCAGTCCGGACCTCTTTGCGTTCCCGGTGAATTGTCTGACCGTCGTCATCGCTATCTTCGTAGAAGATGACGCGGGTCTTCTTGCCGCCGTGAATCTGCGGCTCGGCGGCCAGCTTGCGGCGCAGCAGGTCGATCGGCCCGTCCGGCTCGCACAGCGAGGATGGCAACCCCAGGACGTCGACCAACAGGCGCCTGTCTAGCTCGGCACGGGCTGGGTCCTCGTCGATCTGGTCGAATGGCAAGAAGCGCAGATCCCGCATCGCATAGAACGCCTCTCGCGCCGCGGCGTGCTGCTCGTCGCTCAGCGTGCTGGTGTCAAGCGTCGGGATGTTCGGAATGCCCGTTACCGTGGTCCTGCCGCGACCTGACTGGGTCTTATTGCACGCCCACCAGTGCGTCAAAAGGCCGAGAGTGGAATTCCCCCATAACGCAAAAGCGTATTCATGCTCAGGGTCTTTAAAGATGACCGATGGCCATGCGTGCCCGCCGATGCTTTTGTGTTCGGTTATTGAGACGATCAGGGACTGTGAGTTGAAGCGAAGGTCGCGGTTGTAGTGGGCGCGAGTAGCAGTGGCCCAGATGCGTAGCGCGTTTTTTTGCAAATGCTCCTCCGCTTCCTGGATGCGATCCTCTATAACTTGATTCATCCGTTCGTCAAGGTCTTCATCCATATAACCGTGCTGTCGCCGCGCCTGCGATTCGATGTGAGAACGGTACTTTGGGGAGACCGATTTGATCTGCCCTTCGGCATCCGGGTCGATGATGAGATTCCTTTCCGCCTTGGCGTTGTGCGCCCAATTGACGGGGTAAGTGGGAACGGAAACGGTCGGCGGCGAAATAATGTCGAATGGCCCGCGCGGCGAGCCGGTGGTAGTGTCTTGATTTATGTCGGCGTGATATGGCCCCCTGTCGGCGAGCGATCCTACGTTTGCAATTGCGATTACGGGCCACTCGTCCGGTTGGGAATGAGGAAGGGCGATCCTTCCGCGGGCTAGGTGGTAGGCGGATTGAGCAAGTGAAACGTCGTCAATCCCGACCATTGTCCAAGGACCCGACTCGGGAAGCGGACAGTCGATTAGTTGGCCTGCCCAAGTGTCACCTACCTCGATGGGCGATCCTCCCTGTGCTACATCCTCAAGCCGACGAATGCCCCCTGAGCGAATAGCCCGAGTTATCTCGTCGGCGATCAGTTCACTGGCGACCGCGGAGTCGGGTTGGGAATCCAAAATGGCGAACACCGCTCTTGAGTCGTGTCCCAAATTGCCGCGGCGAGCGATCAGGAGACATTCTGCCATACCCGTGTCCGCCGAAAATGACCGGCTGAAACTACCTGATTCTGCAATCGTGACCACGACAATTTCCGTGTACTCACTCCGAATTTTTTTGCGCGCCTGTTCCCACGCGGTACCACTGAGGGCGCTGAGCGGCAGGACCAGGGCTATTACGCCGTCCTCCCGCGATTTACGGTTCACGAGGTCGAGAAAGTCGGCGGCCAGACCGGCGTTGCCATTTCCGATCGGGTTCTTACCGCGCTTGCGTACCAACGACGACTGCATCTTTTTCTGGGTTGCGCGGCTCGTCTCGAACGCGGCAAACGCTGGATTACCAACACCGACGCGATCTCCCTCTTGTCCGACGGAACGCGTAAAGGGTGGATTCATGATCACCAAGTCGAAATTGTCGTGAGCAACCCTTTGGACCAGGTCTTTGACCTCTTCTTCCCTCCGGCCGCCGATACCAGTGGCCGTCTTGATGATCGAGTACTGTCCGTTCTCCTCCAACAGGTCGAGCGAGCCTATGGCGACACTGCCGTCCGGCTGTTCGCCGTAGGGCATGGTGAGAAGACACTCCCCTTCGAACGGTGTGTCGGGGTGGCTCCCCGCCAGCATCGCGGCTGTCAGGTGAACACCGATGTTCAGAACGTCGAGGCCGACGATGCCATGTTTCATGAGGGGGGCGTGGAGCGTTCGGGGATCCCCGCCGTTGAGCTCGTGAAGCAGCGACATGCGTTGATAGGCCGCGGAAAGGAGCGTTCCGGTACCACAGGCGAAGTCGCCGATCTGTACGGCGGCCAGTGTTTCGCGGTCGCCCCAATCCGCGCCGCCCGGAGGACGGTCCGCCGGCATCGCCAGTCCAGCGAGCAGTGACGCTGCTGCCGGCTTTGTGTAGAAGGTGGCGAGGAACTTGCGGTCTGCAATCAGCCTTTGGAAAACGATCCCGGTCAGATCGTGGGAGCGGGTCACTCCTCCCCCGATCAGATTCTGGGCCGTCAACCAAAGGATGTTCAGAACGTCTACGCTCTGTTGGACGGGCAAACGGCCGAGAACTTGATATGCGGTCCAGAATATCGGCCAGTAGTTGACGCGCAGAATGGCTCTCCACTCGTCCGTCACCAGTGACGGAATCATGAGCCCGTCGGGTTTGCATTCTTCGACGTGCTTGACATGCCGGTCTACGTCCTCGAATTGGTCTCGCACCACAAAGAAGGAGTCTGCCAACGCTTCCTGGAAGATCAGCGCGGTGGTCACCACGGTCATCGCCATCCGCCTGGTCTGACCCTCACTGTCGTCGGACTGCCCGAGAATGGCTGCTACCTGGTCGCCGCGCGGGCTGCCGTACGGGTTCGATTTCGTGAATCTGTCGGCCGCCCATCCAATCCCGTTTTCGAGCCGATGGGCGAGGGCATCCACCCGTGGAGGGGGAGCGGTCGCCCTTTGGACGAGGACGGCGAGGTCCCTGACGTTTCCAGTGAGCCATCCGGAAGCGGGCAGACGTTCGGGTGGACGGTTGATCATGTGTGTGTAAAGGGCGTATTCGAACGATTCGGTATTCCGAATTGCGTTTCGCAATTCCGAGCCGTCGAGAGTGTGTAACTCGCCCGGATAGACGAGGGCGATGGTGGTCTCTATGGGCAGCCCTGTGTGCCGGACGACGCGGCCCAGCCGGTCGATTGCGTCCTTGTCAGCGCCCGAGTGACTGCTCAGCTCCGCCTCTATGACGACGGGCCAGCCGCTGGCTTCCTCTATCAGGACGTCCGGCCTCCCGCCGCCTTCGAGCACGTGGCCTGTCCGTTCGGATCTCACGGTCCAACCGCGGCGGAGGCCGTGGAGGACCTCTCCAAGAGCGACGTTGACGGTCTGCTCATGTGTCGAATTCAGCATCGTGCGATTTTAACCGGCCAACGGGAAAGACTGGGTTTCGACTGACAGCCAACCGCGCCCCGTTACAACGATAACGCGCAGGGGACGAGTTGTTCTGCGTTGTCGAATGATGGCGGTTCGGGTCATATCTTTGGCTAGTTGAGAGTGTATGGTTTGCAGGCCATGAATTCAGATCGATCACTGCCGGATTTTGTGTGGCAACGCGCTAACGAGATTTCAGGACGCGTCCGCGAAATTCGTGAGGACCTGCACGCCCACGCCGAGATCAGGTACCAAGAGCATCGCACCGCCAAAGTGTGCGCCGACGAGCTCGAACGGCTGGGCATCGGAATACGTACAGGCGTGGGGCAAACAGGCGTAGTCGGCCTGCTGGCAGGAGAGGCGCCCGCCGACCACGGCACGGTTGCGTTCAGGGCCGAGATGGACGCGCTGCCCATGGACGATATGTGCGGCACGCCGTACGAGTCGGTAAACCCGGGCGCGGCTCACCTGTGCGGCCATGACGGCCACGTTGCGGCGTTGCTGGGCGCGGCGCAGGTGTTCTCTGAACTGCGGGACCATATCCCGGGCAGCGTGAAGTTCCTGTTCGAACCGGCCGAGGAGATGACTCCGCCTGGGGAGAAGATGGGCGCCAAGGCGATGATCGATGACGGGGCCTTAGAGGACCCAGAGCCGATCGCCGTTTTTGGATCGCATTTCTATCCCGACTGGCCTGCGGGATCGGTCGCTCTCCGCGCCGGACCGGCCTTCGCGGGCAATGACAGCGTCCGGCTTACCATCACCGGCCGCGAGTCGCACGTGGCATCGCCGCACAACGGCGTGGACGCCATAAACGTCGCAGGGCATGTAATCACGGGATTGCAGGGGTTGGCGTCGAGCTTCGACATCGGTGAAGCTCTGAGCATGCACTTCAGCACGATCAGCGGGGGGCGTATGCCCAACCTGATTGCCGATCACGTCGAGTTGGTGGGGACGTTCCGGGTATCCGACGAGGCGGTGCGCGATGAGATCCCGGGCAGATTTGAAGACATGGTCCGCGGCATTTGCGCGGCATTTGGCGCGACGTACGAGATGGACTACAGGTCGCGCAACCTGCCGCCGGTCATCTCCACGGCGCACGAGGTAAACGTGATGCGGTCGGCCCTGCACGAGGTGTTGGGTATGGAAAAGACGATCGAGATGCGGCATCCGCGCCTGGCCGCCGACACGATGTTCAACTGGCTGCGACGCAAGCCGGGCGTGTTCTACATGGTCGGGACGGCGAGTGACGACCCGTCGACTCACTACCCGTCGCATCACCAGCGCTTCGACATCGCGCCGGAGACGTGGCCGGCGGCTGTGTCGGCCATAGTGATGATGGCCATCAGGTATCTCGAACAGGCAGGACAGAAAGGACGCGGGCAGCCATGAACTCCAAAGCCCTAAAACAACGCCTCGCCGAAGGCAAAACTGTCTTCGGATCGATGTTCGACTATGTCGTCAATCCGCAGTGGGCGGGGGTCGTCGGCGCCACCACGCTGGACTACGTGGTGATCGACGCCGAGCACGGATCGCGTGACCGGTCGCAATTGGCGTCGCTCTCCATAGTTTTCAAATCGGCCGGCCTGGCAACGATAATCCGTGTCGCCGCGCCGGACCCGACGTTGATCGCGATGGCGCTCGACGCGGGGGCCGACGGAGTCCTGGTGCCGTACTGCGAACGGATCTCCGACATACGTGCGTGCGTTGCCGCCGCCAAGTTGCATCCCCTGAAGGGGGAGTATCTCGAGCGCGCCTTCGACACGGGGGTGTTTCCGAGCGAGAAGTCTGAGCGGTACCTCAAAGGGCTGCATGAGGACCACCTGATCATTATCGGAATCGAGAGTGAACCTGCACTGAACCGGCTCGACGAAATACTGGACGTTGGCAACATCGACGGCCTGTTCGTGGGCCCGAACGATCTGACTACGTCGCTGGGCTCGCCGGACGAGCTGGAGAGCGAGCCGTACGTAGCGGCCCTACGCACGATCATTGATAAGGCGGAAGGCCGGGGTGTGCCGGTGATGATCCACCACGACGATCCGGAGGATTCGGTCAGGGCCTTGAAGATAGGCGCCCGCTTTGTTTTGCACACGTACGACGGGGGCATCATGATGCGGGCGTATCGTAAAGAATTCGGAGAGTTACGCAGGCTGGTAAGCGAGATGCGCGGCGAGACGTTCGACGTGGATACCAGCGGCGAGATTCAGACTGTGTGATCCGACGTGGCGCCACGGGTGTGGGTGCACTGGCTGACTGATCAGCAGACCATGACTCCTGGGCGGTTCGGTCAGATCGACGCGGTACCCACGCTTCTTGAACTGATCGGAGAGCCGGTACGCGACCATCTACAAGGGCAAAGCCGCGTCAACGTTTTCAGAAACGTCGCCACGGCAGACCGACAGAATTCACGATCTGGACGAAATGATCCGGGCGTGGCAAGGTGAGACCGGGGACACTCTCGATCTGACTGTGCCGTAGGGCGGGGACGCCCGCGTTCTTTCTTGCGACCCGAGCGACGGACTCAACCACGCCACCGTCACCGGCGAGCACCTTGGCGAACGTCTTTCATCTTGGAGGTCCGCTCAACGTTAAAAGTTGGCGATGCTCCGCACCGTGGTGATAACGCCACTGACCATCGCAACAAGCATGTGACTTACACCATAAGCGACGACAGTGCCAAAGAAGGCGACCAATGGTAGTTTGTACATCATCCAGTCCTTTAATGATTAATGGGCACCTGTATGGAACCCTGCTATCAAGATTAGTCAGCGGGGTCATACTGTCAACCAAGGTCGAGTCGCCTACCCTCGGGCAATTTGGCCGAACCGGACCTTGTAGTCGAACATCAGCTTCTTACGGGACTCGGTAAGCCCACTGCTCCGCTGGAGTTGGTTCATGAGGTGGTCGGCGAAATAGTCCATATCGTTGTCTCGAATGATTCTTGCCATCAGGGAGATCACCTTACCGAAATCTACCCGCCTCTTGAATTCATCGTACTCTGGCTCTCGCCCTGGAATCATTTCTCCGAACAACTTGGCGGCCTGAGTGCTGTAATGCCTGACCGCGTGGAGCCTGCCCACGAAGTCTCCCTTGCGCCTTAGGAGGTCATACGCATGTCCACCCATTGCGATCACGGGAGCCTTGGGCTTGGCCACGATTTCGATTTCCTCGCGCAGCAGCGGATACCATCGCCGGTACTTGGCGGCCTGGCCTCGCCGGGCATCCTTCGGCTTCATGGCACCTTTGGCCACGTCCGTGATGTAGTGGGAGCCCGGTAGGAACTTCTCGGCGCAGTAATTCAGGACCGCAACCTGAGTGGACCCGACCCAGTTCTTGGCGCCGCGATCAATCCAAGTTTCTCTCGCGGCGGCCAAATCATTTGTAATGCCGATTCCCGGCTCCATACCGACGAGCACGAAGTCCGCCGGCAACTCGAAATTGCGGTTCGGTAGATACTCGCTGTCGATCCCGAACTTCTCGCGGTCCTCCTGGACCTGCGCCTTGAACTTGGATTCAAGAGCGGCATAGGCGGCCTGCGTAGCTCTCACCAGACCGGCTTGCAAAGCCCGCATCGGCGCAGATAATGGTCCTCAGACCCCAACCAGACATCCGCCGGGGAATCGATTTCCGCCCAGTAGCCGTTCTTCGGTTTCTTGGTTCTCTGCCAGCACCTCTTGTCAGGAGAATCAACCCTGTGGACCGTGATTTGGGTCGGCTTGTCGACGTTCACTAGGTACATATCCTCACCTTCTTCCTTCGGCTAGGAATCTTGTTGCGCGCATTATTCGATGGATGGAGACGCGAAAGCGTAGATGCCGCCGTCCAAGTCACTGACATAAAAGACGCCGTCAACGAACGATTGTATAGGCCAACCCGTTGAAAAAGTCAGACATCTCGAACCGCCATATTTCCTCGCCTGTTGCCGCGTTCAGTCCCAAGAGGACATCCTCGCCAGTCCAGGCCGTGACGTACAGGACACCGTTGGTCACCACAGGCTCCCAGGGGCTCCGCCTCTCTCACATCCGCAAACAAAGCCACGGCTTCCCCGCAGGTCCTCATCCCCAGGCACCGCCCAATATTCTCGACGCTCTTGCGGGTTAGGCGGAACCTCTCACCGGCAAGGTCATCCTCTCCCGCCAGGGTTATGACCTCCCCGGCTCTGGGTATTTCCGTGCCGCGGTTGGCTATCGACCAACAGACCTGTCCGTAGAGGTCGGCTTCGCCGGCCCCAAGAAGCCTTTCTAGGGACTGAGAGCCTGTGAATAAATCCCCAGGAACCGTCTAATTGAGACCGTTTTCAAAGTCAAATTGAGACTTAAAACCGCAGGTTTCGCAATAAAATCACAAGCTCTGAGTCTGTGACGCCCTGAGCTCTTGTCTGCGATTTTTCTTCTTGGCCATGTCACTTCCGTCTACGATGTTCGGTCTTGGCAGGCACGCCGCAGTCATGTTGCAGTATGGCGGCAGAAAGCACCTTCGCCCCATCTTCCCCGAAGAAGCGTTCGGCAAGGGCCGCCACCATCTTCAAGCCCATGTCTCCCACAGCTCCCGCATTGCCTTGACGAAAGCCTGCGCTTGGTCGACGGTCCACTGTTCCCGCCCTCGCCCGAACAATTGCACCTTCCTGTTCTGGCACTTGAAGCCCTTGAACTTGGCGGTCTTCAGCCAGTCCAGGATGCCGACATAGGTCGGCTCCTTCTTCCGTTTAAACAGGTCGTCGGGCACGTTGTAGAGTAGGCACTCGATGAAGTAGGAGGGGGCGTCGTCCTTGGTGAGCACTTCCCTGTCGGCCAGCACGTTTCGGGCCGCCTTGAACATGCGGACCGTCCTCTTGAACCGCCTGCCGGTGGCCTCTTCCTTCTCCAAGCCTCGCTGATGGTGCTGCTGCGGATAGCTGACGACCCAACGCCTCTCGTCGGAGAGATAGAATCCTATGCCCCCTTTGTAGCTCAGCGTAACCACGAGGTCGGCGTCCGCCTGCAGTTCGCTCTTCTCCAGCTTTATGGTCTTGCGGCCGCTGGTCGCGGCATCCCCGTACCGGGCCCTCATCGTCTTCAGCGCGTGGCGCCGAAATGCGTGCCATTGTCTGTAGGCTGCCTGGTGTGAAGGGTCCTCCTGCAGCTGCTCCCCGCTAAGGGCGGCTACGGCAGGTCTGAGCTTGTAGGCCAAACGGACGACCAGGTCGACGTCGCTGTCCCGGCTAAGGTTAGTGCCGTTCTTGTAGGAGCCCTGGAGGAAGACTTCGACGACCTCCGATGGCGGTTTATGAGCAGCCAGCGCTTTGCGGACGGATACGTGGGCCTGTTTTGAGGCCTTCGCGGATCGATGATGGCTCCACTGGGCTAGTGTCGACTCAGGTATAGGCATGTTTTTCCTAATCCTTCGGCTTTCCTCGCCATGTCCTCTGCCACTGCCCCAACTGGTCAACGTCCCTCTTGAACTGGGCCGACTTCCGAATCGCATCGAAGTAATCCTGGACTGAGTTCATATTGACATCGCCAATAGAATGCAACAAGCCCATGCTAGCGGCGACAACGACCTTTCTGTCTGTAGGTGGCCTTATGAGGGTCACACCCAGCCAAAGCACCCAGCCAACCATGCCTCCAAGATGGTTGAGGGCAAGCAGCGCACCAGCTTGCTGGAAATGGCCACCCAACGTTGGGAGATTGAAGGGATTGTGACTCTGCGGCGACGTTTCGGGATTGACGTGTACGGATTGCCTGCTCAGCAGACCGTATGAGTTCTTGTCCATAGGCAAAGGAAACGGGAGTTCTTCCAGCCGCCGTCGAACCTTTACTGGACTAAAGTCGGTTCGTGTTACCTGCTCGGACGCACCTTTCCACTCCTCATGCGACTCCGCAGACTGTACGAATAAACACGCAAGGTTGGCTGTTTCACCGATCTGCCGAACCAGACCTAGGGCCTCGTCGTAGTAGCCTGACTTCAGCAAGTGAAGAGCGGCTCGTGCGTTACTAGCCACCCTTCCAACCAGGCGTTCTTCGATGTGACCGTCTTGACTGCAACCCCACCAGCACGAGGCTATGCGATCCAGATAAGAAAGGGCTGTGCCAAGGGCCTCCATCGTTTGGGGAGCTTTGACTCCTGCGCCGGGGAGCCATTCGTCGAAACTCACCTCGCACCGACGCTCTTGGTCTCGGACGATCCTCAGAAACTCGTCACCTAGAGGAAAATTCAGCTTCTCTTCAACCATCTGGGGGAATCCCTTTCATTTTGCTTTTCCGGCATCTATCCAGGCGGTCACGCGCCCGCCTCCATTTTCTCCCCCCGTCCCCCTCACCTTTGGCCATCCGCTAGCCGACGCGGGGCTCGGCAAAAAATAGGTGGGGTTGTCCGCACCGTTGCCCAAATCCCGGTGGAGGTGCTTGAACAAGGTGTGCCACGGGCCTGGCCAAGGAGTACCTTACTGGGGACCCTGGGCGCAGCAAAGCATCCAACCTACACTCCGACCAGCGGACCGACGTTTTTACCCCGTAAAGACTGACTGTCGCCCGATTATGCCGCCGCGCGCAGCGCGTTGATAACATCAAGCGGAGTTCGAAATGCCAGATCATCCCAACATACTGTTCATCCTGACCGACACGCAGCGTTTCGACACCATGGCGTGCTACGGCAACTCTCTGATTCAGACCCCGAATCTGAACGCGGTCGCCGATCAGAGTTTCGTGTTCGAAAACACTTATGTCGCCTCGCCCATCTGCGCCCCGGCGCGCTCGACGCTCCTGACCGGCCTGTGGCCTCACACCAACGGTGTGAAGGTGAACAACATCCCGCTGCCGCCGGGCGTCAAGACGATGGCGGACATGGTTCCCGACAGCTACTACACCGCGAACTATGGGAAGTGGCATCTGGGTGACGAAGTAATCAAGCGCAAAGGATTCGACCGTTGGGTACCCACCGAAGATGTGTATCGCGCCTATTACTCCGACCCGGAGTATCTGTCGGTTTTCAGCGACTACCACAACTTCCTTGTGGACAACGGATTTGTCCCGGACCAGGTGTACGACCGCCTCGGGGTCTACTCGGACGAGGAGTTCAAGATTCGGCCGGCCGAGGGCAAGGGCATGGACACCTTCTCGCTGAGGTTCGTGTCCAAACTTCCCGAGGAGTTCACCAAGGCTTCGTTCCTTGGCCAGCGGACGGCGGAATTCATATACGAAAACAGCGCGAGGCCGTTCTTCCTCTTCGTAAGCCTGTTTGAGCCGCATCCACCGTTTGCCGGACCCTTCTACGACCTGTACGACCCGGAATCCATGCCGGTCGGCCCGGCGTTCCTGAAACACCCGCCCTCGAACGCCTCAAGGCTGCACCGCATACCTGCCAGGTACTCGGCGCCTCCCCCAATTTCGAGAGGCTTGGACGAACGTGACATTCCGGGCGCAAGCGACGAGCTGCGATGGCGGGCGGATATCGCCCAGTACTGGGACAACATCACCCACCTGGACAAGGCCGTAGGACAGATGCTGCGGGCGCTCGATGATGCCGGAATCGCCGACAATACCATCGTCGTTTTCACGAGCGAACACGGCGACCAGATGGGGGATCACCACCTGTCTGGCAAGGCTGTCATGTACGAGGAGTCGGTGAAGGTGCCCCTTCTGATGCGGGTGCCCTGGCTGACAGATCAGCAGACCATGATTCCGGGGCGGTTCAGTCAGATCGACGTGGTACCCACGCTTCTTGAACTCATCGGCGAGCCGGTACCCGATCATCTACAAGGGCAAAGCCGCGTCGACGTTCTAAAAAATGACGCCTCGCTGGATGGCAACGACGTCGTGATCGACTGGAACGGCCTCAAAACGCAGATGCCGAAAATTCAACCCGCCGTTATAGAGGCCTATCAAACTCCGCACCGGTCCCTGATCACGTCCGATGGATGGAAACTGACGCTTGGCGACCCCGAGCACGGTGAGCTGTACGACTTGAACACCGATCCGCACGAGATGAACAATCTGTACGATGATCCCGCGCAGACGGACAGAATTCACGATCTCGTCGACCGCATCCGCACGTGGCAGGAGGAGACCGGGGACACCCTCGTTCTGCATTTGCCGTAGGACGGGGACGCCCGTACCGGCCGGGTTGGGCCTGCGGCCTG
Source organism: Dehalococcoidia bacterium (assembly GCA_965262065.1). GTDB lineage: Bacteria > Chloroflexota > Dehalococcoidia > Lucifugimonadales > Lucifugimonadaceae. The sequence goes on from OZ253497.1 coordinate 1,605,997, forward strand.
AATGCGAACGGATCTCCGAGATGCGCGGCGAGACGTTTGACGTGGACGCCACCGGCGAGATTCAGACGGTCTGATCCCTCATTACGTCGCCGTCGCGGGCGCGTAAGGGGCTTCTCGCGCGGCGCGGTTGGAGGCGGCTTGTGGTTCGGGCGCCCAGTTTTTATCTCCTCGTGCGGCCTTCGCTAGGCCATCGTGATTCTGAAATGGGCGAAGAATCTGACGACCGTCAGGCAGCGAAGCCCGCTCCCCTGACCACAGACCCTTCGGTAAGGCGCGGGTGAAAATTGCGGAGCGCCAGGCAACAGCCACTGGCCCGTTCAGCGAATGTAAACTTGGCAGACGGTTCCGGCACGCAACGCCGGATGAACGAACAACTTCAGCGCATGGAGCGGGACTCTTGAGCAATCCGGTGGTAGGCGTGATCATGGGCAGCCGGTCGGACCTCGAAACCATGCGGCACGCCTCCGACGTTCTCGACGAACTCGGCGTTGACCACGAGGTGCGCATCGTCTCCGCGCATCGCACCCCCGACGCCATGTTCGAGTACGCGCAATCGGCGGCCGACAGGGGCCTCAAGGTGATCATCGCGGGCGCAGGCGGCGCCGCCCATCTGCCGGGCATGGTCGCCGCAAAAACGGTACTGCCCGTGATCGGCGTGCCCGTAGAGAGCGCAGCCCTGAACGGCCTCGACTCCCTGCTGTCGATTGTGCAGATGCCCCGCGGCGTGCCCGTCGCAACCGTAGCGATCGGTCGTGCCGGCGCTGTAAATGCGGGCCTGTTGGCCGCGCAGATAATCGCAACCAGCAGACCTGACCTGCGGGCCAGGCTTGAAGCCCGACGCCGCGCAGCCGCCGAAGAGGTCCTCGCCGACAGCGTGGTGAAGACCTCGGACTGATGTCCCCACCCGCGCCGCTGCCGCCTGGCTCGCGCATCGGCATCATCGGCGGAGGTCAACTCGGCCGAATGATCGCCATCGCCGCGGCGCATATGGGATACCGCGTCACCATTCTGGACCCCGACCCGAATTGCCCGGCGGCGCAGGTGGCCGACGACCACATCGCGTCGCCCTACGAGCACCGTGACGCGGCGCGCGAGCTCGGCAAGCGGTCGGATGTGGTCACCTATGAGTTCGAAAACGTTGACGCCGGCGCCGCCGACGCGGCTGGTGAATTGGCTCCGGTGTACCCCTCGAGCCGCGTACTGCGCACTGCGCAGGACAGAATCCTCGAAAAAGCCTCGCTCAACGCAGCGGGGTTCCCTGTGACGCCGTACCGGCGGGTCGGGAATTCCGAAGAATTTCAGGCTGCCATTGGGGCCATCGGGCTGCCCGCCGTCCTCAAGACGGCACGCATGGGGTACGACGGGAAGGGACAGGCGGTGATCGAGTCGGAAGCCGGCGCTGACAATGCTTTCGAACGGTTTGCAGGATCGGGCGAGTTGGTCCTGGAACGGTTTGTTCCGTTCGAAAACGAACTCTCCGTAATCTGCGCTCGCGACGCCGATGGAAACACCCGGCCATTCCCGTGCGCCGAGAACGTCCACGTAAACGGGATACTCGACCTGACGATAGCCCCAGCCAGGGTGAGCCAGGCCGTCGGCAAGGCGGCGGCGGAACTGGCCGCGGGTATTGCCTCGCACCTCGGCGTTGTCGGCTTGATCGCGGTCGAGATGTTCCTGACGGACGATGACCGGTTACTGGTCAACGAGCTTGCGCCGCGGCCGCATAATTCGGGCCACCACACTATCGAGGCGTCCCGGACCTCGCAGTACGAGCAATTGGTGCGGGCGCTGTGTGGTCTTCCGCTGGGCGACGTTTCGATGCCGCTGCCTGCGGCGATGGCCAACCTGCTCGGCGATGTGTGGCTCGAGTCCGGCGGCCAACCCGACTTTGCCGGCGCGCTGGCCCTATCCGGCGTGTCCCTTCACCTATACGGCAAGGCGGAAGTCCGTTCCGGTCGCAAGATGGGCCACCTGACCGCAGTCGCGGATCACGTCGAGCAAGCTCGCTCGCAGGTCATCGTCGCCCGAAACATCGCCCGCCGGCGCGCCCCCGACCAACACTCAACCTAAAACCACGCCTCCTGCCGCTGCCGGCAGATCCCTGCACGCGAACGGTTACCGGGACCGGGCAACTATCCGAGGACATTTAGCGAAATTTGCGCCCCCGGGCCATTGATACTTACGTGGAACCAGCGGTAGGGACAGGAGCGGGGGTGGGCGTGGATGGGATCACGTTGACGGTGATCCCCGACCCTCCCTCCACCGTTATAGCGTGTTCCCCCGGTATTGCGGTCTCAGGCACGCCGATCTCCCCCTGGCAGTGGTTGGCGTAACACGTCACTGAACCCGCGAGTTCGCTATCGAAGAAGACGTCAAAATTTCGGCTGTCTTCGATGAACGTACCGGGGGGCACGAAGAGATATCCCCCGCTTCCTGAGATCATCACATCGTCTCCGGGGGATGCGATCTGTGGCTCGATGGAGGTCAGGGAGGGCCAGACGACTGTTGGCGTAGGAACTGGAGATGTGGTGACGGATGTTGGTGTGGGAACCTGGGATGCGGTGACGGATGTTGGCGTAAGAACTGGCGACGTGGTGACGGACGTTGGAGTAGGAACTTGGGATGCGGTGACGGATGTTGGCGTAAGAACTGGCGATATGGTGACGGCTGTTGGAGTGGGGACTCGGGATGCGGCGACGGATGTTGGCGTAAGAACTGGCGATATGGTGACGGCCGTTGGTGTGGGAGCTTGGGATACGGTGACCGATGTTGGTGTAAGAACAGGCGATATGGTGACGGCCGTTGGTGTGGGAGCTTGGGATACGGTGACCGATGTTGGTGTAAGAACAGGCGATATGGTGACGGCTGTTGATGTGGGAGCTTGGGATGCGGTGGCGGATGTTGGCGTAAGAACTGTCGATATGGTGACGGATGTCGGCGTAAGAACTGGCAATATGGTGACGGCTGTCGGTGTGGAAACTTGGGATGCGGTGACGGTAGGGGTCGGCAGTGACGCCGATATAGTGGGACTCGGCCCTGATGCGGTCTCTTGTACGGGCTTGGGGAGAGGGGCGTCGTAGCAAGCCAAGGACGCCGACATGGTCAGCACGGCCGCAGGCAACAGCAGCAGGACCGCCATTCTCCCAACAAGCCGAGCCACTATCGCGCACACCTGCACTTACAGGGATCCCGTTCGAACCACCCTGCTATTTCTCCGACAGAGCGTCAAACCTATCCCCGCGATCGTGACTAACGGCGCTAACTATTCAACGCTGTGAATTGAATACGTGTATTTGTGCACGCAATGCGCCCGTGGACAGTGTCAATTGTAAGTCGGCGGTGTGGCGACGCCGGTCCGGTGGTCAAAACGGACCATCCACATGTTGGTCACCCTGTGCCTCACCTCTCCCTGGTTGGCCCCAGCCGCTAGCTTTGCTGAATTAGCTCGATTCGAATGTCGTCAGGGGCCTTGATGAAGGCGATTTTGCGGCCGTCGTCCGTGGCGATAGGCCCGTCGGCCAGGACGGCGCCAAGCCCTTCGAGGCGTTTGATTTCCGCGTCCATGTCCACCACGTCGAAGCCGAAGTGCTCGAGACCGTAGTGCGTATCGGCGTCTCCCTGCCCCATCTGCTCGCCCGTCCTCGCACTCGAGATGTTGACCCGCATGCCGTCCTCAGAGTCGCAGCCGATAAACCGGTCGCCGAAAACGCGCACCGTGTCGCTAACGATGGTGAGATTGAATGCCTCGACGAACCAGTCGGCGAGGGCCTTGGGGTCAGGTGACTTGAGGTGAATGTGGTTGATTCGGAACATTGGGGGAGACTCCTTTATTGTCGTGCGCTGGTCGGCGACGGTCTCGGAGATTAGGTGCGCAAGACCAAAACGTCAACTGTGATCCCGATTCTCGCGCTGGCGCCCTGAGCAGTGCCGTTGGGCGCCCCTACAGGTGTTTGGCGGTCGGCGGAAGGCGGGTTTGAAGAGCTTGTTTCACTAACTCGAATCCTACGGAGACCCCCGCCTCCAGATTCCCGTTTTCACGGGAATGACGGGATTTGGCGCCGTATTACGTGTTGATGGGAAGAATGAGATCGCAAATCGTCGCGCCGTGTACGGCCCGACTCTTGAGAGGAGACTTTTGAATCAGGCTCCGAGAGGCGCCCCTACAGGTGTTTGGCCGTCGGCGGAAGGCGAGTTTGAAACTCGCCACTACAACATGGCGGCAGGGGCTATTCGGACTTTGGACGCATGAACCGGGCGTGGTCGACTTCCTGTTGATCGTCGGCGGGCCGGGGCTCAACGTCCTCCTGTACCGCCTCTACCGATTCCGGTTCCTCGGCCTCTTCCACCACCTCAACAACCTCCGGCTCTTCGTCAGTCGGCGGCGTGTGCTCCCGTGTGGGAGGGGGCTCGGCCGCGGCAGGTTTGGCAACGGTGGCAAACGGATTTATCGCCGACGCCCGGGCCGAATGTTCGGACGATGCACGAACCTCGGGCGCGCGTTTGGCGAGGCCCAATTCCGTCAGGGTCGGGCGTCCATCGTGAAAGCGATAGATGTCGTCCGCCAGGTCGAGCAGTGTTTGGTCATGCGTGGTGGCGACGACCGTCATGGACTCGCGATCGACCATCTGGCGGAACAGGCCGAAAATGGCCCCGGCGTTGTCGGAGTCGAGCTCGCCGGTGGGTTCATCGGCAAGTAGCACGTCCGGTCGCATAGCCATGGCCCGGGCGATGGACACCCGCTGCTGTTCGCCGCCGGACAGTTCAAACGGCCGGTGATCGGCGCGCCGGCCCAATCCAACCATTTCCAGCACCTCTTGGGCTCGCCTGACCCGTTCCGCTCCCGGCACGCCGGAAATTCTTAGCGGCAGTTCGACATTTTCGTACGCCGACAACAACGGCAACAGGGCGAACGACTGGAATACGATGCCGATGCGGCGGCGGCGCAGGTCGTTCACCTGCCGTTCCCCGAATTTCGATATGTCCTGGCCCTCAAACAGCACCGTGCCCGAGGTGGGCGTATCGAGGCCCGCCATCAGATTCAGCAGGGTCGTCTTGCCCGAACCGGACCGTCCGACCAGGGTGATGAACCGGCCCCGTGGAATACTCAGGTCCACGTTTCGGACGGCCTGGACGTCCACGGTCCCGATCCTGAACGTGCGTGTAACGCCCTTGACCTCAATGATCGGGGCGCCGGTCTGGCCGTTTTCGTTTTGCACCCGCTCAGTCCCCCGATTCCAGGGTGACCTTGCCGTGCTCGACGGCGGCCTGCATCCGCCTGCGGATGGCTAGTTCATTGAGCATCTCCCGCGGGATCTGGACTGAACCGCTCGAATCCACGATCAGGTACTCGCGGGTACCCTCGGCCATGCCGCCGATTCGCTGATCGAACGACACCTCGCGGACCGTCTCGGTGCTCGTCTTTCCGTCGCGTATGGATATCGCCCTGCCCACGCTTGTGGCAATGGCCGGGTCGTGCGTCACAATGACGATCGTCGTGCCCAGTTCCAGATTAAGCTCGTTCAGCAGAATAAGCACCTCGGCGCCGGTCTCGTTGTCGAGTTCGCCGGTGGGTTCGTCTGCGAGCAACAGCGGCGGCCGGTTGGCGAGCGCGACGGCGATAGCCACCCGCTGCTGTTCGCCGCCCGACAACTGCGCGGGACGGTGATCCGCCCGGTGGGAAAGGCCGACCATCTCCAGCAACCTCGGCGCCCACTCGCGGCGTTCGTAGTCGGGCGCGCTGGCGAGGAGCATGGGCAGTTCCACGTTCTCAAGAGCGGTCAGATAGGGGAACAGGTTTCGGGAGGTGTCCTGCCACACGAACCCCACACCCCTGCGACGGTACTCAACCACCTCCGAGCCGGACATATGCAGCAGATCGTACTTGCCCACGGTCACCCGGCCCGCTGACGGCGTGTCGTAACCGGCGAGGATGTTGAGCAAAGTAGACTTGCCGCTTCCCGATGCGCCAACGACCGCGATGATCTCGCCGCGTTCGACCACTAGTTCGAGACCGCGCAACGCCACGACCTCAAGCTCGGCGACCTTGTAGATCTTGTACAGACCGCTACAGGTTATGTATATGTCTTCCCGTTCGGAAACCATGGTTTCGCGGATGCGCGGTCAGCGCCCCTTTCGTTGGTTCGACGAAGTCGGCCGGTTCGGCACGGCCCTGCTGCCCCTTGCAATGTCAAAACTTGATTACCAGTTCGGCTGCGAGGTTGCATGATCTTACACCCGCTCGCCTCGCATACTCGCGGGATAAGAAGGACGGGCACGGCGTGCAGACTCATTTGGTTACTCACCGGCGCGCATTACGGCGTGGATGGCTGTGCGGTGAACGGATATGACCAGCGCTGCGAGTACGGCGGCGAACACTATGAAGAACAGCCCGAACGTGACGGCAAACCCAATCCACTCGACCTCGAGGATCATCGGCGGCGTCACAAGCCCGGTTTCCGACGTGTTTGCGAGGTACGGCATGACGATCGCCCCAACCCGAAGCCCCAGGAATATGCCGAACCCGACCGCTACTCCGATCACTAGTAGTTGCTCGATCAACACGAGGCTTGTCACTTGACGAATCGATAGCCCAATAGACCGCAGCGTGGCGAACTCTCCGCGACGGGAGTCGAACGAGATTCGGGAGTGGACGAGAAAGCCGAGAGCCGCAACTATGAGGACCGTCAGGAACGCTAGGCTCAGCAATGCCTTCCAGCCAGCAGAGACCAGCGGATCGATCACCGCGCGATGAAGCTCCTCGGAGCGATCGATTACATCGCGGAAGCGCACCCTCCTGGGCTCGAGGGCAGCCTCAATCGCCTCCACCCCGACCGGGCCCGAGGTGCTGATCCAGTACTCGTTGGGATGGCGCTCGATGTACGCGGTAGAGACGTTAACCCGCCGGTGCAGCGCTTCGACGCTGACTATCAGGAACGGGTCATCGTTCGGAAACATCGTCGGGATGTAATCGACTAGCTCGACGACTTGCACCTCGAACCGGGTGGACTGCGCGGAAAGATGCAATGTGTCTCCCAGGCGCGCGCCGTAGGAGTCCAGCAAAGATTGGGTGCCGAGCGCCGGCAACGGTCCATGGGAACCGGCGGCAAAGCCCCGTGCTTCGTCTCTGCCGCCTTGCGTCCAGCGGAATCTGGCTACGCCGCTGATCGGTTCGCCGGTGTTGTCGACCGCGGCCGTAATCGCGTCGCCGAGCGAGTTGCGGCCAGGCCTGAGTTCGTACCACCCTTCGACGCTATCGAAGTCCTCGATCACCGTTTCCTGCGATATCGACCCCACGTGGGCCGTGATGTCGTCGATGAACATCTGACCCGGACTCAGTCCGTCATAGGACGCAAGCCCAATGTAGTGCAGATAGAGGGGCGGTTCCGGTTCGACTGGCCGCTGGTTGGAAGGCAGTATCGAGCCACCGATGCGGCACCACCCGCCTTTGGAATCCAAGGCCTCGTCGGGGCAGGTGAAACCGGGCGCGGCCGGCATGGGGTTTAACCGGCCCAGGTTGGTGTAGTAGTAGCGGCCGTTCGAGTCGCTGATTCGGGCCAATACGCCGACATCCGGCCGGGAAACGGGAACACGTATGCGCGCGCTTAACCACCTCGTACCGTCCGGCAGTCTCAGAGGAGGCGGATCGTCCACCGCCAGCCTGGACACGGACTCTTCAAGCGTTCCCGGCAAAAAGTCTTCCCGATCAAATGCGACCTTCGAGAAGTCGTCCACTTCGACGGCCAGAAGGTTAAACGTGTCGAAATTCAGGCCCCCTGAAGGAAAGCTTCTCTGCCTGTTCACCACAGCCACCGCATCGACACCGTCCACTTCCGCCAAGAGGTTTTCTACCGAGAAGCTTTCCCCGCCGGCCGAAATCGCGAACGAAGTTATACGCAGGTCGGCGCCGGACTCGTACATCGCCTGATCGACAGCGCTGCGTTCGAGCGAGGACGCGAACGTGGATGCGAACACACCGAGGGCCGCCCCGAGGATTATCAGCAATCCCAGTTGCATGTAATGGGCGGGGTTGCGCGACATCTGCCAAATGCCTAGCACGATGGCCGGAGGGGCCAGCCCGCTGGCGTACCTACTTGCGAGCAGCCTGCCCAACAGATCGAGAAGGAGAGGGAACACCCTGAGCAATACAAGGGCGGCGGCCAGAAGGAATATGGCCGGGACCGCCAGTATCAGTTGGTTGACCGCCGTTTCGCCGAACAGTCTCGTGGCTACGAACGAGCCTTGCTTAGTCAACTGCCAGAAGAGAAAAATGACGATTCCCAGGAAGCCCACGTCGAGGTAGTAACGCTGTACTACCGCCAGACGGCCAGGGCGGGCCCGCGACCGGCGTTCCCTCAACATGCCAAGCCGGGAGGCGCGGACCGCCGGCACCATGAGCGCCAGCAACGTCAACCCCGCGCCCAGACCTGCCAGCTTGTATACGTCGGCCGTCAGTCTGACCGGCAACGGGTCGCCGCCGTTCAGTTCGCCCAGCCCGGGAACGATGCCGATTACGCTGACGGTCACCAGCGCCACAAGAGGCCCGACGACGAACGCGCCCGCCGAGAGCAGGGCCGCCTCCACCATGAAAACCGCAAGGATCTGGAAAGACGTGGCCCCCCGTGAGCGGAGCAGGGCGATCTCCGGTTTTTGGGCTTCCACCAGCATCGATCCGAGCGTGATGACGTAGTACAGCACCACTAGCACTATCAGGATCAGGATGATGAACATCGGCAGCCGATTGAAGAAGAGTTCAATCTCGAATCTTTCGAGAGCGTCCGGCAGTTGACTCCGGAACCTGAAGCCGTCCACGTTGGCCTTCAGCTCACCAACAAGGTGATCGACGGCCCCCCGTATGCGCGGCGTGTCTGACGGGTGGATACTCGAAACGTTGGTGTCCAACAGCCAGGCGTACTCGGCGCCCATGGATGGAAAGTAACCGCCCATCCCCTGCCTGAGCGTCTCGTCCGGTATCACGAAATCGGCGAATTCCAGGGTGGTCCCCTGGTACCGGTACGACTCTCGCCATATTCGCCACACGGGGTCATCTTCATCGGTCAACTCGTACACGCCCGTTACCACGGTGTTTAGTTGCAGATGCTCCTCCTCCCAGAACGGGCGCGCCATTACAACCGAGCCAACGTCGAGATTGAACATCTCAGCCGTTTCGACGGGGATGATCGCTTCTATCGTCAGGACCTCATCTGAGGCCGGCTGGCGGGTGACCGGCTCGGGCGCCCGCCCCCGTATCACCGTCAGCCGGTCATCCTGCCGGGGTACTGACGTGAACGAAATTCGACGGCAGTCGCACTCCAGGACCGGCATCGAGCCTTCGTCCTGTTGGAGACGCGGTCTATGGACGCAAAGGCACTCGTCAGCCGGGACCATCGCGGGGGGTTCGTCGAAAAAGAACGTCCAGGTCCTGACGGCCAGGTCCTTCGCGTTCAGGTGCCGGGCCAACGGCAATACGACCCGGTTGTCGATCACAGCGGTTATCGAACCGTGCGATCCGTCGTCTACCGGCCTTACGGAGGCGTCGACGAGGACGTCGAGTTGCGTGTCCTCGTAGTCGGCTAACGTTCTCCGCAGCCCCAACTCCCGCAGGCTGTCGAAGTAGACGCTCGACGTGGCCATGATGGTCACTGCGAGCAGCACCCCTACAACGACCGCAGTGAGCAGCCGCCAATGCGCTAACGCCCGCTTAACGATGAGTTGAAATGACGAGGCGAGCAATTGCTGTGACCTAACCCCTGGCGCTCGTCAGTTCGTGAATCGGCAACCTGGGATAGGCGCGCCGCAACGCTACGACTGCCAACACTGTGATGACCACCATGACCAGGATGACGAGCCCGGCCGGCGCCCAGTTGGTATCGGGCACGAAGGGCGGAATCAACTCGCCGCCTGCTTGTGTATGGGCGATGCTCGATATCGTGATCCGGCTGGCGATTACCCCCGCAGCAATACCCAACACCGCGCCCAGGATTGCTATCAGGGCATGCTCCACGAGGACGAGCAGGAGGAATGCCCGGCGCGGGAATCCAAGTGCGAGCAGGAATGCCGATTCGTTGCGGGTACGCCGCTCATGCGCCGTCATGTAGGTCGCGTAGCCCAGCGCCACGGCCGCCATGGCTATCACCGTCGCCACAAACCCCATGCCGCGCCACCCCGCCACCACGAGTGGGTCGATCAGCGAACGCTCCAGGAGTTGATTCCGGTCCTGGAAATTCGCCACAAGAAAAACACTCCTGGCGTCCTCCCTGGCCTCTGCCGAAAGGCCCGGCGCAACCTTGATCAACACCTCGTTGGGCAAGAACGGTTCCGCAGCGCGCAACGAAAGAAAGTCGTGCATCGCATCTACATCGGCTATCAAGTACGGCAGATCGGTTGGGTGGATGGTCGGGAACATGTCGACCGTTCCGACAACCTGGGCAGTAGCGAGTTGGCCGTCCACCTCGATGACAATTGGCTGATTCGGTGGAGTCTGGGTGCGGGAATCGAAGCCGCGGGACGCGAGCATGGGAATGGGGCCGTCGCTTGCCGAACGGTAAATCCCCCGAATGCCCCCGTTGACTCCCCTCCCAAGGGTCATTTGGGCCACACGTTTTCCAACGAACTGACCGACATGACCGACTTCCGAGTCCTCCGGCGTCAACGAGAACTGCGTGTCGAGACCGTTGGAGGTCGGCAGCCCGGTCCAGAACTCTTTCAGTTCAAAATCCAGGATCAATTCCTCCTGGCCTGCCTCCCCTATAGTGACGAGGTCGTCGAGCAGGATGGTGGTCGGGGTGCCTGAGTCGGGTCCGGTCGGCTCGAACACCTGTATAGAGACCAGTTCGATGGGATCGGACAGGAACCCCAATTGGGCCGTCATGCGCGTCCATTCGCTCTCGATCTGACTGAAGGTAACCGTGTCCATCGCCCCATTGCCGCCCCTGAAAGCCATCCACAGAAACGTATCCTGCACCCTCGGAGTCGCTTTGGCCCACACGGCGAGGGACTCCGTTCCGGGCGGCAAGACAATTGGCTGGGGTTTTGTATCCACGTGAATACGGTCAAGCAGTGTCTCCAATGGCAGGTCGGCGAAGTCTTCCCGGAACCACGAAACTTCCCTGAACCCGACCGGGTCGATTGCCATCATCAGGAAAATCTGGCCTGATCCGGTGGTGCCGATCCGGCCATCGGTCCTGTAAACGGGCGTGGCATCGACGATCGATTCGTGCGAGGTGAGGCGGGCCAGAGATCGTTCATTTACCGGAAAGTTGGCGGTGCCGGGAGTTACCCTCAAATCGCCGGCGGTGTGGTAATAAATACGCTCTTCGTTGGAGCGTTCGAGGGTCGAGGCGACCGTACCGGAGATCACTCCTAGTCCGGCCGCCAACACGAGCAGGATGACGGGCCACGTGTACCAGTACGGGCTTCTCCCAAGCCTCCAGAAACCCAGCACCAGCCACGCTCGCGTCGTCCGTGAGGCTATCCAGCCGGCGATTCGGACGACAAATGGGAACACGCGAAGGAAGATCAGCGCGGCGCCTATGAGGAATATCGCGGGGAAGAAGAGCAGCGTCATATCGGCCGAGCGTTCGCCGAATTCGCCGGCCACCACCGATCCCCGGGACCGCAACTCCCACCACACCAGGCCGCCGAGCACAAGTACCAGCACGTCTATGAAGTACCGCTGAAACAATGGTGGGCGGTCCGGCCGCGCTTCTCCGGCTACGACCCCCTCGACGACGCCCCGCCGCGCCTCGACAAGCACAGGCGCGAGCAGTATCACCGACACCACGATCCCGGCGCCCAACGCCCATAGATAAGACACCCAGGTGAACTCAACCGGCAGCGTCCCACCGCCCGTTATGCCGTGGTACACGGGAAGCCGCCCGATTTGCGATACGAGTAGCAAGCCCGCCAGCGGCGTAAGGGCAATCGGGACGCCGATGAGGAACATCGACTCTATCGATTGCACGACGGTGATCTGCCAGTAGTTCAGCCCGCGGCTGCGAAGCATCAGCGTCTCGGACGCACGGCGCCTCGCCAGCAGACCGCCAACCAGGAACAGGTAGTAGGCAACCGCCGACAGAGCCAGTGCGGCGAGCAGCAGCATGGGTATGCGCGCAAACAAGAGCCGGTTGCCGAGATCGATAAACGAATTGTCGAGGGCGGTAATCAGGCCGGCCCGCGGGATGTCGGCCTCGATCTGCGACTCGAACACGTCCGTCATTTTTACGATCTCGCCCGCCTCCAAATCGCCAAGCACGTCGTGATCGGTGTACAGAAACCACGAGTAGCTCCCCGGCAAGCCGCCGTGAGTCGCGCCGACGCCGTCGATGATGGAGTCCCCTGACGTGAAGAGCGACAACGGAGGCAGCCGCTCTTCTACCGCCGCCCCCGGCGCGATGATGGGCGAAGCGAGGTCGAGCCAGTACTCTTCCCGGGGATCCCGGACCAGGAAAGCGCCCGTGATCCGCGCCTTGATCACCTCCCCGCGGACCTCTTCGGTGAGATTGACGATCACGTCGCCCACCTTGACGTTCAACATGGTCGCGCGGTGGGCATAGACAGCAGCCTCCACCATGATCGACCCGTTTTCGGACATCACCTCGGGACTCGGAGGTCTACCTTCTATGTAGTCGATGTGTTGATCGAGGTCCGAAATCAGGTGGAAGAAACTCCGGGAATCGGTAATTTCCTCCCTTGGCGGCAGGCCGTCGAAATTCCAGAGATGCCCCCTCGACTTTACGAACCGCGTCTTGCCGGTGATCGCGTCGGCCACGTGCTTGTCGCGTGCGGCGTCTAGCATGGCATCCGACTCGAGGTATTCGGGTCGTTCGAGGGGTAGCCACGACGTGTTTATGTGAAAGGCCGTTCTCGAAGGCGTAAGCACGTTGAGACGATGCTTGACGCCCGCCTTTTCGAGCGACCTTAGATAGACGGGCGCGGCGGCGACCACCACCAACGCCACCACGATGGCCACGGCCGCGCCCGTAAGCAGGCGTGCGTCGCTCCGGGCCCGCCTGAGCACGTAACGACCGAGGTTCAACTGTTGGTCATCTTCATGATTTGTCGCAGCGGTAACTTATACTCGGAAGAGCCGCCGGGGCCGGACCGGCCCTTTCCCGTGAATCAGCATACGTAACGAAACGCAATTCGGTCGGCAATGAGCTGGTACTTCGGCTAAATCGCCGCTGCGGACTAATGAACATACGGCAAAGCGGAATCCTCATCGTCGCGGCTATTGCCGCCACATTTGCCGCGTGCGTCGATATCCAGCCGCTTCAGACCCCTACGCCCCTGACGTTATCACCAACCCCGACGGCAACGACTCTCGCGAACACACCAACGCAGTCGGCCGTTGCACCCGCGTCACCCGCGAACAGCCCTCAGGAGTCCGTGTCCACGGGACACACACGCCCGATCCTGAGCACCCCCGACATCGTCGAGGCCGTGAAGTACTCGGTGGTGCAGATCGCCGTGACCGTGCCGGGCGCGCCGCGCCCGAACGTCGGGACCGGCATTGTATTTGACCGCTCAGGCCACATTCTGACGAACTACCACGTGGTGGCCAGAGCGGAGATGATCAAGGTTTCGCTCTGGAACGGCGAGGTCATGACCGCGCAGTTGTTCCGCGAGGACCCCCAGAACGACCTCGCGATCATCAAGATCGAATCGGACTCCCTGACGCCGGCGGTGTTCGGAGATTCCAGGGCCCTGCGCGTTGGTGAAGACGTGATCGCGGTTGGCCACGCTCTTGGACTCGAGGGCGGACCCACCGTCAGCAAGGGAGTCGTCAGCGCCCTAGAACGTGCCATAGTCAGCTCATCCGGCAGGCAACTGAGCGGGTTGATACAGACAGATGCCGCGATCAATGAAGGCAACAGCGGCGGGCCGTTGGTCAATATGCTTGGCCAGGTGGTCGGCGTGAATTCCGCGAAGATGGGCATTGGGGAAGGCGTCGGATTCGCACTCGATATCAACTCTGTACGGGAAAAGGCGGAACGGCTTATCTCACTCGGCCCGCCCCCGCCTCCCGGCTATTTCGGAGCGTACGGCCTCGACATCCGGCGCGCCCTTGCGGCGGTTTTGGGGCTGCCGGTATCGGCCGGATTCGGCGTAACGGAGATCGACCCCGATTCGCCTGCCGACCTCGCTGGCATCCGCGTGGACGACATCGTGGTGCAGGCCAACGACACTCCCATTCAGGGCGGCGCCGACCTGAACAACTTTCTCCGCCTTCACACCGCCGGCGAGGAAGTCCAGTTCACCGTAATCAGGGGCAACAACATGCGGGGTTTCACCCTCTTCCGCTTCGATGTAACCCTCGGCAACTCCCCCGACGTTTAGTCAGCCGCGCAGCCCGACTCGGGCAAATTTCAACTCGGTAGAGTACCAGCGGCAACAGCAAGCCACCCGAGTCCACTCCCACCCTGTCGGGCGACCGCAAGGAGCTTGTTTTAATGCCCCCTGTCACGTTTGCGCGAGAGGGTTAGGGCGCAGCGTGAATTCACCTACGCCTGGATAGCACGCGCATGCTGCAGGCGGTATGATTTAACAAATACGCAATTCATATTGGAGGGAACATGCGCATATCTGAGCGAGGCCAGATCACCATCCCCAAGCCCCTGCGGGAGCGCTTCGGGATGCACCACAACGTCGAGGTTGAAATTACCCCCACCGAGAAGGGGCTCCTGATCCAAAAACGCGCCACTGCGCTCCATCCAATCGACCGGGTCGTCGGAATTCTGGATGGCGTCGATTTCGACATCGATGAATATATCGAGGAGATCCGAGGAAGGTGATCACTTCGGTCGACGCGAATGTGCTGTTCGATCTGTTTCGAACAGAATCGCCGCACCATTCCCAGTCGCTGGCGTGGCTTCGCGACGCCTACGATCGCGGCGCCATCGTAGTCTGCGACATCGTATACGCAGAACTCGTACCGAGGTTCGGCGAGTGTGCTGCGCTGGATGCCGCGCTGCAGGAGATCAACGTAACTCTATCCCCGATCGATTCGTCAATCGCCTGTGAGGCCGGGCTGCGGTGGATGCGATACCGCCGGTCCGGTGGGCCGCGGGTAAGAATTATGACCGACTTCCTTATCGGCGCCCACGCGGTTGCCGCGGCCGATGCTTTTCTCACTCGGGATCGAGGCTTCTACTCGACCTACTTTCCGGAGTTGAAGAGTCCGGGCGTCCCGTGACCACCCACGCCAGGATCAACAACCTCCGCGCAACCCTCTTTTTTCCTCGTGTGCCCGGTCGCACACCCATCCACGTCATCCCCGATCTTGATCGGGGATCTACTACCCCTACCGTCGTTCCGGCGAAGCAGAGACGCCTGCCCGGCCGGTGAGTTTCATAATTGGTCCGCGGGTAGCGCGCCCTTACCCCTGACTACGGGCTTCGCCGCGCATTTGTAAATACCCGTCGCTCTTATCTACACCGGCGGTACCACCGATTCGGGCGTTTCGCCCCTGGCGGCTTTCCTGCCGACGGACTCGTTATCTTACTTGGTAAACTGACATGGAGAGTGGTACAAAAACGGGGGTGCGGTGCTAGCCGTCAACTCATCGGCGTTGGTGCAACGGGCTCCTCTACTTTCACGTTCACCAAGAAGCATCATTTGAGGAAACTTAATGAAAACGGCGCTGCTCACCACATTTGCGTTACTGCTGTTAGTTATCGCCTGCACCTCAAATCCCGTCCCGACTGCTACCTTTCTGCCTAGCGAACCGTCTCCTGTGGACACCCCGACGCCTGTCCCTAAACCCAGCGTAACGCCCCAGCCTACGCCACCGCCGTTACCTACGCCGACCCCGACGCCCGCGCCGACACCTACCCCAACGCCTGTGCCGACACTTACCCCAACTCCGTTGCCTACGCCGACTCCGACGCCCGTGCCGACACCTACCCCAACGCCTGTGCCGACACCTGCTCCAACGCCCGTGCCGACACCTGCTCCAACGCCTGAGCCAACCGCCACGCCTACATCAACCCCTACGCCCACGCCCGTGCCGACACCTACCCCAACTCCGTTGCCTACGCCGACTCCGACGCCTGTCCCGACACCCACCCCGACGCCTTTGCCTACGCCCACGCCTGTGCCGACACCTACCCCAACTCCGTTGCCTACGCCGACTCCGACGCCTGTGCCGACACCTACTCCAACGCCTGAGCCAACCGCCACGCCTACATCAACCCCTACGCCCACGCCCACCCCCACACCTTCCCTAGGAAGCAGACAGAATCCCGTGCCCTTCGGGACAACCGTAGAGGTAAGAGGGGAGGATGATGAAGACCATTGGGAGATAACGGTCTTAGATACAATACCCGACGCCACCGCCATGGTCCTAGATGAGAGACGGTTCAATGACCCTCCTGAACAGGGGCACCAATTCTTTATGGTGAAAGTCAGAGCAAAATACTTGGGTCCGGATTCGACGAGATTTTTCAGTAGTTACGGACTGGGTGCCGTAGGTGACGGAGCCGTAGTTTATGGAACGTCTAGCGATGATAGTTGCGGAGTAATTCCCGATGATTTCGATTCATTTAGGGAACTCTTCACAGGCGGACAGACGGAGGGTAATGAATGTTGGCAGATCGCTTCAACCGATGCTGATTCCCTCGTAATGATCTTGGATCCACGGTTTGGCGATGGAGAGCGTACCTGGTTCTCCCTGTCAGCCGGGGATAATCCTCAGCAAACGCCACAACCCACACCTACTCCCACCGACGCTGACAGGGTCATACCCGTAGACACGCCCACGGTAGGGCCAGAACCTGCCCCCACCCCGACACCGGGCTCCATATCCACACCCGCCGAACTCGTCGAGCGCGTGAAGGACGGTGTGGTTAGAGTGGAGGCTGGCTTTTTCTCCAGCGGTTCAGGCTTTATCTTCGATGTGGACGAGACCACTGCTTTTGTTGCCACCAACCACCACGTCATTGAGAATGCCGACGCCGTGGACGTGGTGGTACGAAACACCCAGACCTACAAGGCGCTGGTCCTGGGGTGGGACGCAGACAGGGATGTGGCAGTCCTCTCCATTTGTTGCTCCGACGACTTTTTGGCCCTTCCCTGGGGGGAAGCATCACCTGGTGTTGGCGACTCGGTTGTCGCCGTTGGGTATCCCCGCGGTGGATCGAGATGGCAGGTCACCGCAACCACCGGAGAGGTGTCCGCCATGGATGCACTGAGCAGACGCTTCGACTTCATACCCCACACGGCGCCCCTCAATCCAGGGAACAGCGGCGGGCCTCTCTTCTCCATGCCCGGAGCCAAGGTATTGGGGATCAACAAGGCCGGGGGCACTCAGAATCTCAGCTTCTACGCCGTGCCGTTCCAGGCGATTGAGGCACAGTTGGCGGAGTGGCGCTCCCAGCTGGTGGTAACGAGGAACCAATCTTTCGGTGGGGTTGTCAATGCCGACCGGTCGTGGCTTGGCGCCATCGGGTTATTGCTGCTGGCGGCCGTTGGCTACGTCGCCTGGATGACCATGTGGAAAGGTCAGCCTTAGTGTAGACGCACCAGGTTTTTAGACCCTAATTTTCGCTACACCGGCGGTACTACCGACTCGGGCGGGTCGCCCCTTGCGGCCCGGGCGGCGTTCTGTACGCCGAACTTGACAGAGTCGATCGTCGACTCGATGGCCATGCTTGCCAGGTGGGGTGTGATGACCACGTTGTCGAGGTCCAGCAACGGATTGTCGGGCGGTGTGGGCTCCACTTCGGTCACGTCGAGGCCCGCGGTTCCGTTGCATTTCATGGGTAGTTGGTTGACCGTTCGGCCGTAGGTTATCCAGGGGAGTCCGCCATGTGACGTAGGACCGCGAGTGCCATCCGCGCATCGGGCAGTGCCCTGTGGGGCTTGCCATCCCACACCAGACGGCACTGCCGACTCGCCTTGTCCAACGGTTGCCACGTGAACGACTGGTGATAGTCGCTCCACTTCCCATAGTAATGGGCGTACATTTTCATTATGCAGAACACGTTTTTTCGGGACCGCCACGCGGTGCCACGGTCTGTGCTTTGATCCAAGAGCCGCAGGTCGAACTCCGAGTTGAAAATGGCTATTGGTACGTCTGAGTCTTCCAAGATCTTGGAATGCGTTGAGCCGATGAATAAATCGCACCTGGGCTTCTCTTCCACATCCGCAATCTTGATGCCGTGAATACGCGTCGCGCTGGCCGACATTCGAGTTCGGGGGCGCAACAACTCGTCGACCACAACTTCACCGGCCCGGTCGACTATAGCGAGCTCGCATATCTCCGCCTTGGGACCCATACCGGTAGTCTCGGTATCGAGCACCAAGAGTCTTTGCATTGAGAGTAGGTACCTAGCCTGTTTGATCGCTTCCTCACGTGGGCCCGATGATTTGTCGGTCGAACGAATCCTCTCCCTTGACTCCGCATTGTTCCAGCCCACTTCAACGTTGGTACACAAACAAATTCCCCAGACAAATGCCCCGACCACGACGAAAACCAACACAGTTCCACAAAATGGGGGACCTGCTATTGCGTGCACGCAGACCGCTATTACAAACGCGACGAATAATCCGAGTGCGATAGACATCCCTCCTTCCTCATAGTTATAGTTCGCTTCGCGGAATCGGACACACTCTAGGCACGGGCAATTCCTTTCCAGGTTCCTACCCTCTCGCTCATTCATCGACAACAGGCAACCTCGCTCGATGAACAGAAGGCCCCTGTTGGTTCTGCCCCCTACCCAAGAAACACACCGGAACCAACCCGACCGCCGATCCCTACACCGGCGGTACCACCGATTCGGGCGGGTCGCCCCTGGCGGCCCGGGCGGAGTTCTGTACGCCGAACTTGACAGAGTCGATCGTCGACTCGATGGCCATGCTTGCCAGGTGGGGTGTGATGACCACGTTGTCGAGGTCCAGCAACGGATTGTCGGGTGGTGTGGGCTCCGTCTCCGTTACGTCGAGACCGGCAGCCTTTATGACTCCCGCCCTCAGCGCCCGCGTCAACGCCGCCTCGTCGACTACCGGCCCGCGGCACGTGTTTATCAGGATCGCCGTGGGTTTCATCATGCCGAACTCACGGTCGGAGATGAGGTAGCGAGTGGTCGTTTCCAACGGGGTGTGAAGCGAGACTATGTCCGAGGTCTTGAGCAGTTCCTCGAACGACACGCGCGTTGCCCCAGCTTCCTCCTCGTACTCCGCCGGAAAGTGGAAGGAGTCGTGGTAGACGATCTCACACTCCCACCCGGCCAGACGTTTTGCGACCCGCGACCCGATTCGGCCGAGGCCGACTATCCCCACCCGTTTGCCGACCAGCGTGTGGTGGTCGTTCGGGTCGCCGCGGGCGCCTTCCGACCAGCGCCGCGCCTTCACACCCTCGAACTGCCGGTCGAGCCTCCGGTACACCGAAATCATCAGTGCGATGGTGTGCTCCGCCACGGCCGGGGCATTGCCGCCGCCGTTATTCGAAACAGTTACGCCAAGCTCTGCGAGGGCCACCTTGTCCAGCCAGTCCGTGCCGGCGCTGGTCACCTGAACGTGGCGCAGGTTGGGGAGCCGCCTGAACTGGTCCGTAGTCATCGTCCGGGTAGAAGGCATGAGCGCCGCGGCTTCGCTGCACTGCCTTACGACCTCATCCGGGCTCTTCCGCACGCGTCTACGAAGATGAACTCGACGTCCTCTTCGAGGCCGGCTGCTTGCGTATAGTGAACAAGCCGTTCGCGATTCGCGGCCTCCGGCATCACGACGGCAACCTTCTTACTCGCCAATTCGTCCTCCCGCTGCGTTAATTCGTTTATGGGCCCGTGGAACGGCAGGATTATACTTTGAAGGTTGTCTGCAATCGCTATGCCGTCGTCACCCGGCGTGACCATCGATTCAGGCGGCGGCTTTCTACCGTAAGAATCAACCGTCAATCAATCGCGACGCCATGTCTGTGCCCGACCGAATTACCATCAAAGTTCCCGCCACGACCGCCAACCTGGGTCCGGGATTCGATGCGATGGGAATGGCGCTCGACCTGTGGAACACCGTGACTGTAACCCCGGGAAACTCAGAGGTGTCGATCGAGGGCGAGGGCGAGGACGAACTACCGCGGGACGAATCGAACGTTGTGGTCGTTGGAATTCACTCCGCCCTTCGCGCCCTCGGCAAAAGCGTCCCGGAGCTTGCCGTTCGATGCGAAAACCGCATCCCGTTGAGCCGCGGCCTTGGCAGCAGTTCGGCGGCGACAGTCGCAGGGCTTCTTGCCGGCCTGGCGATGGCCGGGCGCGACCTGGACCAGCGTCTTCTGTTCGATTTGGCCGCAGACATCGAAGGCCACCCCGACAACGCGGCTCCGGCTGTCTACGGCGGATGCTGCATCAGCGTAAGAGGCAGCGACGGGTGGGTCGTCGATCAGACGCCACTGCCCGACAACCTGAACGCAGTGGCGTTCATTCCCGAAGTGAGCACGAACACCTCCGAGGCGCGAGCCGTACTGCCAAGTCAGGTCAGCCGTGAAGACGCCGTCTTCAATCTGGGCAGGACCGCGCTGTTTGTGAACGCCCTGGCCACAGGTCGGCTCGAACTGCTCCGGCACGCCACCGAGGATCGCCTCCATCAGCCCCAGCGGGGCAAGTTTTTTCCGGCCATGAAGAACATCATCCGCGCCGCGCTGGACGGCGGCGCGCACGGCGCCTTCCTCTCCGGCGCCGGCCCGACCGTGATGGCGCTCACCACCGGGCGCGAGGTGACCGTTCTGTACGAGATGAGCGAGGCGGCCCGCAAGTCGAGCGCGCCTGGCCGCGCCGTGGTACTGCGCCCCACAACCATTGGCGCCCAAGTAGTAACAAAATGAGCCCCAACCCCGTAATTGTGCAGAAATTCGGCGGAAGCTCTCTCGCCGAACCGGACCTCATCCGGAATGTCGCCACCCGCATTTGCAAACAACGGTCGGAGGGGGTCGACCTCGTCGCCGTGGTCTCGGCGATGGGAGATACCACCGACGACCTGATCCGAATGGCACACGATGTCGCCGGCACAGGCAGTCCGCCCCCGCCACGCGAGTTGGACACCCTGATGTCGACCGGCGAACTCGTCAGCGCCACCTTGATGGCCATCGCCATACAGTCGATGGGCTATGACGTGGTGAGCCTGTCGGGCATCCAGGCCGGAATCAGGACCGAGGCGACGCACGGCTCGGCCCGTATCTCGGCGATCGATCCGGCCAGACTCCGGCGTGAACTCGACGGCGGCAGGATCATCATCGTCGCCGGGTTTCAGGGAGTTACGGAGTTGGGCGACGTCACGACACTCGGTCGAGGCGGTTCGGACACTACAGCCGTGGCCCTTGCAGCCGCGCTGGGCGCCAGGCGATGTGAGATCTACACCGACGTAGACGGCATCTACACGTCTGACCCGCGTCTCGTGCCGAGAGCGCGCAAGTTGGCGGAGATCGGCTACGAAGAGATGCTGGAGATGGCCATGCTGGGCGCGAAAATGAACCCGCGCTCCATCGAATTGGCCGCTGTATACAAAGTACCGGTGCTGGTCGCTTCGTCTTTCTTCGACGCGCCGGGAACACTAATACACGGAGGTGAACCGACTTTGGAAGTCCGCAAGGCGATAACCGGGGTGCCGGTTGAGCGCAACATCGCAAAGATCACCGTGCGGGGTGTGATGGACCGACCCGGAGTGGCTTCGGCCCTGTTCACTCCGTTGGCAGACGCCGGAATCAGCGTTGACGTGATTGTGCAGAACGCCAGCGCCGAAGGTCTGACCGACATGTCCTTCACCGTGGCGCGGGGCGACCTGCAACGAGCGCTGGAAATCACCCGCGGGCAGGGCGCGTTCGAGTCATCGGAGGTGATCGCAGACCCTGACCTGGCAAAGGTGAGCATCGTTGGGACGGGTATGCAGAATGCCCCAGGCTTCGCGGCGCGCATGTTCGACGCGCTCTCTTCGGCGGGGGTAAACATCGAACTGATCACCACGTCGGAGATTCGGATCACATGCATCATTCGGGCAGAGCATGTCGAGACCGCGGCGCGGGCGCTGCACTCCGCATTTGAACTCGACGGCTCCGGAGACTAACGGGACCTGTTCCCCAGCGGCTTACCAAATTGACAACACCCGTTCTGTCAGTCGTAGTTCCTGCTTACAACGAAGCGGCGGGAATCGACACCACCATCACCCGCTTGGTCGACTATCTCGCGAGCTGCCCGCGTGACTGGGAGTTGCTTGTAGTCAACGACGGCAGTGAAGACGAGACAGCCGCCGCCGTCTTGAAGAGGTGTGAACAAGAGCCGCGCATCCGACTAGTAGACGCGCCCCATCGCGGCAAAGGCGCAGCGGTGCGTAAGGGCATGTTGGAGGCGCGGGGCCGTTTCCGATTTTTCTGCGACGCCGACCTGTCAATGCCGCCGGAACACATCGAGCGCTTCTTTGACGGGCCGGACGGGAATCCCCGTTTTGACGTCGCCGCCGGATCGAGAGAAGCCCCCGGCGCGAGACGTATTGGAGAGCCGTGGCGGAGACACCTAATTGGCAGAGTGTTCAATTGGGTCGTGCGCATCTTCGCAGTGAGGGGCATCCAGGACACTCAGTGCGGATTCAAGTTGTTCAGCGCGGCCGCTGCGGACGACATTTTCAGGCTGCAAAGGCTCGACGGATGGGGGTTCGACGTGGAGCTTCTGTTCCTGGCGAGGAAGGCCGGGTATAGCGTCGGTGAGATAGCTATAGACTGGCGGTTCGGTCAGCGGTCCAGCCGCGTGAGCCTGGTGCTTGGGGGTATGGCGTTCCTGGACGTCCTGAAGATTCGACTGAACGACATCCGCGGCGACTACCGCGAAGTCAAAAACACAGACCGATGACCACGGAACAGACCGACAACTATCTCCGCAAGCTGCTCGGCAAGGCCCGTACGGTTGCAGTAGTCGGCATATCGCCGCGACCCAACAGGCCAAGCCATGCCGTGGCGGCCTATCTGAGGGACGTCGGGTATCGCATATATCCCGTCAACCCGGCGATCGAGTCTTGGAACGGCATCGCGGCCTACGACACGATCTCGGACATTCCCGATACGATCGATATTGTCGACATATTCAGGCGGCCCCTCCAGGTCGGGCCTGTCGTCGAGGACGCAGTCGCGGCGGGAGCGGGCGCCGTGTGGATGCAGCAAGGCATAGTGAACGAAGATGCGGCGCAGGCGGCGCGGCGAGCCGGCCTTGACGTGGTTATGGACCGCTGCATGTTGGTGGAACACCGTCGCCTGATCGCCACCTGAGCACAAAACCGCGCCGGCGCCGGTCGTGGCCACGGCCAAACCCGGGAACAACCAGCAACCGAGACCAAAGAAAATCCTCTTGACGGAAGCCACACAGACCCCGAACGACCACCCAAAAGTCGTCATCGTTGTCCCCACCTACAACGAGATCGACAACCTGCCCATCCTGTTCGACCGTCTCTCCAAGCTCGGCATCCCGGGGATGCTGCTCCTCGTCGTCGACGACAACTCTCCGGACGGTACTGGCGAACTCGCAGACCGTTTGGCAGCAGAAAACCCGGGCCGGATTGAAGCGCTCCACAGGACAGCCAAAAGCGGCATCGGCAAGGCGTACGTCCACGGGCTTGGACACGCTCTCGAACTCGGGGCCGACCTTATCGTGCAGATAGACGCCGACCTTTCGCACCCCCCGGAGTGTGTGCCTGAAATGTTGGAACGACTTCAACGCGTCGACGTGGTCACCGCCTCCCGATATGCGCCCGGCGGAGGCGTAGACCCGGACTGGTCGCTCGGCCGTAAGCTCATCAGCAGGCTCGGCAGCCTGGGAATTCGGCTCGTGTTGGGACTGCGGGTGAGGGACGCGACGTCGGGATTCAAGGCGTATCGGAGGAGCGCACTCGAAAGGGTCGGTCTCGAATCGCTCAAGCTGGCAGGCTTCGGGTTTCAGTCCGAAGTAGCGTATCGCTGCGAAAAGGCCGGACTGCGCGTCGCTGAGTACCCGTACGTCTTCATGGAACGAGGCAAGGGCAAGTCGAAAATGTCGATGGGCATAGTCATCGAAGCTTTCGCCCGTCTGACGTGGCTGCGCCTGCGCGGCTGAAGCCGCAACTCAGTCCGGGGCCGCCTATCGTGAGCTCCGACTGGGCTGTCCGCGGGATGAAATCTCTCGCGGCCAGCGCGCCGTTCGACCCCATCCTGCGATTCGCGGCCTTATAATAAAAAGGTTGGAAATTTTCGGGGAGTGGCGCAGCATGGTAGCGCGCTGCGTTCGGGACGCAGAGGTCCCGGGTTCAAATCCCGGCTCCCCGACCACCAACACGCCCAACGTTTCGCCCACCTGCCTTAGTTACGCATGGGTCTCCTAGTGCGGGATTCCCAGGGCGTCCATGCGTCTGTGAACGGCGTCGCGGGCTTCCAGGAATGGCCTCTGGAGATAGGCCAGGTGGTTTAGTTCGCCGTGGTGGTGAGTTGCCGTTCCGGGCGCGTCCAGCGGGGCCGTCTCGCCGATGTATACCAAGCTTCCGTCGATCAGGGTCAGCATGTCTCGTGCCACCGCCTCGTCGAACATGGCCCACTCGCCTCCGCAGGCGACGTATATCGGTGATGTATGCCCGAACATGCCTCGCCGCCACTGGTCGTGGTGTTGGGCCATGTCGTAGTAACTGGGGCCGCCGGAGCGGGCCGCCAGCCACGAGTGACCGTCGATCCTGATGGACTCCTTCAGTGCCAACCTCCGGGTGCCTTTCAAGTCCGACGTAGAAGCGACTACGCGCCCGTTGAGAACGATCTCCAGGCTGTGAACCGGCAGGACGCTCTCCGCCCAGGCCTCGACCTCTACGGTGCCGGGGCCTGAAATCTCGACCGTGTCGCCCATCTGTCTACCGTCGACCGAGAAGCCCATGATGGGGCCTCCGCTCAGGAACGTCCTGCCCGCCGCGGCGTTTCGGCACCAGTTGTCATAGTTGAACTCCTGGTCGTCGGGAATGTTCACGTAGGTGCGGTACATGCCGACTGGCACGTCGCTGCCCATCTTGTCGGTCCCGCCGATAAGTGGGAGCTTGTATCCGCAATTGAGGTAGCGGTAGTACTCGATGTGATTGTACTCGGTCGTCCTTAACATCTCGACGCCGTCTAACCTGCCCGTTGCGATGAGAGTGGCGGGCTCGCCGTTGGGAATCGGGAAGTGCGGACTGATCACGTATGCGCCCTGCGCGTGGGCCTCGTCGGCCCAGTGGCTCAGGGTCGTCTCCATCGCGCCTCCGATCTCGGCCTCGCCCGGTCCGTCGCTGCACCAAGGCATCACAGGCTTCTTGAGACCCCACAGGATCATGTGGCCCAGGAAGTGTTGCCTGTTCTCCTGGGAGACGTACACGATGTTGTCGCCCTTCCGCGAGACGCTCGGGGCCCCTGTGAACTCCTCCGTGTTCGTGAAGAGGCTGCCCCACTGCGACTGGAGCAGGTTGACGACGTTGAGGTCCTCGGCCTGGGACTCGGTGTGGCTTCCCTGTGTGGACAGGAAGTGGACGTGGGAGTCTCCGCTGAACCACCGCTGCCGGTTCATGTTGGTCCACCGCTTCAGCCGCAGAGTGAGCTCACGCTGGCCGGGCTCGATGCGGACCCTGGCCCGGATGGGTTCGTACTCGAAGCCTCGGGCGACGTCGACTATGACGTCTCCTCGCGGCAGCCATCCCTGGCAGGTGCCATCGATGTAGGCGTAGGTGATTTGGCCAAGCCTCACGTCGCCGCCCACGTCGAGGTGCCAACTGCCGAGGTTTGAGTTGACCTGGTTGTGGTGGCCGTGCGGCTGGTAGGGGACGCCTTCGGGAGATCGGAAGTGTGCCCGGCACGGCACGGGCTTACCTGTATCGTCGTCCAGCACGGTCACGTGGACCCAGTTCCGTCCCCTGTCCAGTAGTTCGAATCTTGCGCCGGGAGTCTCGACGACCCCCTTCTCCTCGACTTCGCCCCACTCGGCCTGGGCCACCTCCCGGTCGTCCTGCTTGACGGTGACGGTGGCCGAGGGAGTCGCGGCCACCTCAACATAGGACGGGCTGGCCTTTTCGTTCTGCTGCTCTCCCCAACCTTTGAAGGAGTCGGTCAGGAACTCCTCGTCAGAGGCTTCCGGGAGAGCATATGCGTAGGTGGCGACTCCGCGATCGACCTCAACGTCCATGTCGAACGGCTCGTCGGCAGCCTCGCCGTCGAGAGTCACCTTTACCGGGCGACGCCTCTGCCTGACGAAGGGGTGCTCGTCGAGCTGTCCGAGCGTGATTGCGGCGATTATGAAGCGAGGCCCGCGGGGTACGATCTCGATCGACTCTACGGCCGCGTCCGGCTCAGGGTTCTTCCACGCCCAGAGGTGGTAGAGCTTCAGCAACCCCTGTGCCACTGCCATTTGACGGCGTCCCGTTTCCTCCCATGGCCCCTCGCGGCGATGGAGAAGACGGTGCTGGTCGTCAATCACCGCACGAAACGGGCGGCTCGGCACGCCAGGGATCGCTCCCGGGATCGGCGCCGACGCGATTTCGAACCTCTCGCGTACCGGCACGCGCACCTCGCGTCCTCCCGACAGGTGGAACAGGTAGTCGGCCACCGGGATGCCGAGAGGGCCTCCCCACGGCACCGAGGTCTCGAGAAGGGCGTGGGCGAAGATCACCCGGCGTGCGTTTTTGCCGACTGGAATATTCAACGACCCGCCGGACCCGTCAAGCGCGACGAAGCACTTTTTGTCGGCGCCGCCAATCCGGAACGGCAGCCCTCGCATTGTTATCGCGCCGGTCTCGACCTCCGACCCGGCTGGCAGTACATCGGGTCCGGCGTTGTAGGACTCGGACAGGTCTAACGGGTGGTACGCGTTCATTGGACTTCCTCTCGGCCTCTTCACTTCTTAGGCTGAATAGACGCGATTCTCGCCCAGGGGCCCAAGTTACGTAAAGGTCTTTCCCGGTGACTACAGACTGGAGGGGCCTCACTCCTGTGTTTCGAGGGGCGACACGCATCTCTCGTTCGAGTGGCACGCGACATCTCTGGCCCAACAGATACGCGTTTTATCGCGAATGATGTTGTCGGCGCAAAATAAAACTGCCGCAAGCCAGGAGGGTGCTTGCGGCAGTCCGGCGTCCGTGGATTACGGACTTTATGTCGATTCAGTCACCTTACCCCATGAAGCCTTCTCGGAAGCCTCCCCGTCTTTGTCTTGGCCGCAATCATAACTGCCCTTCCCGTGTCCGTGCCGCTTGAAGCGTCCACGATCGCTCTTATTTTGCATCGGCAGTAGCTCGTCTACAGCATCAGGCCGTTCGTGGAGCCATCCGGTGTAGGCGGTCAGTTCGTCTTCTGTAATCGTGCCGCTTTCGACCAGCTTGTCCAGGATGGCGCCGGCCTTCGAGTTGCCGCCATAATGCAGCCAAGTCAGCCCAAACTTGCCGCGCCGTCCATCTAGCCCAGACAATTCGGGTTGGTCGGCCAGCCAGTCTCGAATATCGGTTGCTTCACTCTCCGTGACGTCCCCGTCGGCCACCGCTGAGTCGATAAGCGCTTCGATCTTGGCGTCGACCGCTTCCTGATGTGCCTGCGCCAGGGCGTCCTTCAGGGCCGAAGGCTCGACACCGAGGATCTCCGCGGCTCGTTCCCGAATCCCCTCCTTGCCAGTCCCGGAATCGGCATTGGCGATCAACACGCCCCCTATAGACGCCAGGGCCAGGGCTCCGGCCGCTAAAAACACGATCAGTGACTTTCGTTTCATTGATCCAACACCTTCCTGCGGATTTCAGGTTGTTTTGGGAACACCCTCTGCGGCCGTTGCGACAAGCTGGGGTCAAGGCAGCCGCTCGTTCATCGGCCACGATGTTAGGGATGAAACTTCAAGATTTGATGAATAAACCTTGGACGTACCAAGGCAAGTTCACTGGCTGACTCCGGTAACGGTCGAAAACTGGCAAGCGTCGGGTTCAGACGACACTACTGGATTGCGATCCGGTGGCCGGGCTGGACTCCAGCGCGATCACCGAGCCGCCGGTTGGGACACCCTATTGGCCGGCGGGCGCGGAGCGATACTCGGCCGGGAGCAGGTTAGGTACGCCGTCTTCTACCGGGTACACCTCGTCGCAACGGCCGCACGTCAGAGTTCCGGCCGTGATTTCATCGCCGTCCTGCGAAGTTATCTGAAGGGTGAGGTCTGACTTGCACATCGGGCACGCCAGGACCTCCATCATGTCTTTTCTCACGCTTCGACCTCGACGAGTTTCGAGGGGTGTTCCGACACGTATGTATACGCTGAGAGTGCGGCGATGGCCCCTTGCGCCGCCGCGGTGACCGTCTGCTTCAGCGGCCCCGATGCGTCTGTCAGGTCGCCAGCCGCGTAGATGCCTGGCATGCTGGTGTGCATGAGCCGGTTGACGTGCACCTCCCCGGTGGCAGGGCTCCGCTCGAGTCCCAACTCACGGGCTATGGCGACCCGCGGGTCGGCGCCGATCTCAATGAACAGTCCGTCCACTTCCAGGGCGTCGGCACCTTCGTGGGGTCTGCTAATGCGAATCCCCTGAAGCCCAGCGAGGTCGGTGCCGAGTAGCTCGACGACCTCCGTCGACATCAGTTGGGAGATGTTCTCTGTCTGACCCAGGATGCGCAGCAATACCGGCTCGGGCCGATTAAACTGCTCCCGCCGATAGATCAGGTAGACCCTGGTGGCGTAGCGGGCAATAAGCACCGCGCCCTCGACCGCCGCGCTGCCGCCGCCGACGACCGCCACGGTCCGGTTCCTGTAGAGCGGGGCATCGCACGTGGAGCAGTAAGAAATGCCCTTGCCCACCCAGTCATCCTCGTGGTCAAGCCAGAGCTTTCTTCGCTCTCTGCCGACCGCAAGTATCACCGACAACGCCCTGACCATTGACCCGTCATCCATCTCGCACGTGAAATGGCCATTCTCCGGCTTGACGTGCAGGAGATTGGACATCACCAAGGGAACGTCCAGCCCGTCCGTCTGCTCCTTGAACTTGAGCATCAGGTCGTAGCCGTCGATGTCGGGAACACCCGGGTAGTTCTCTATCTGGCCACCCGTCGCCGTTTCCCCTCCGAACTGTTCGGCCACCATCAGCGTGTCCTGCTGATATCGGGCTGAGTACAGGGCGGCAGCGTAGGCCGCGGCGCCCTGGCCTGCGATCAACACGTCGGCCATTCGCACGTCGTTCATTGGTCAGCCTTTCAGGTCGCCCTGCGGGGTTGGTCGATACCGATTCGTTGCCCCGGCGGCGTCAGCACAATTTTACAAGGCCATGTGTGGCGGTGACGTTCGAAGCAGGCGTATTTTTTCAAACTCCACGAGTTGAATCTCGCCGGCGTCCACACCCGTCGTCCTCGACCCCGATCGGGGACCAAAGGGCGCGGAGACTGGTTGTCAAGGTCACCCCGGCGCCGGACGGAGATCCAAGAGGGATGGGACCCACAGATGGCCATACGACTGCAGGACGATGTTCAAGGCCGCTTATTGGGAGGATGGGCGAGGGAAAGTCATTCAGCCCTTGAGACAGTATCCAGGCCCAACCCCTGGGCTCCGGCCTTCGCCGGAGCGACGGTGTAAACGTGGCCGCCATTACATGCTCTGACGCAGCCTTCGCGAGGCCACAGTGATTTCGAGCGCAGCTTTAGCGGGATGGGTATTTCAGGGCCCGCCATCAGGGCCGGTGATATACTTGCGACCTGTTGACGGGCAGGTTTTTGCCCTTCGTCCGGGGTAATGAAACAGGCTTTTTGCCCCGCCTCACCGTTAGTTCGATTAGTCAGTTGGCCAACATGTTGACACCCATCGCCGACGGAACCGTAACCTCCCCGTCCGGTTTCTCAGCCGGCGGCGTATACGCCGGTATCAAGACGCCCGGCGCGGACAAACTCGACATCGGCCTCCTCTTCTCGGAGCGGCCATGCGCCGCCGCCGGCACGTTCAGCCAGAACAGCGTCGTATCGCCGTCCGTTACTCTCACCCGCCAATTGGTCAGCGCGGGTCTAGAGGTCCACGGAGTCGTCGCGAACAGCGGGTGTGCCAACTGTGCTGTTGGGGAACAGGGACTGATAGATGCACGCGAAACCGTGGGGTTGGCCGCAGAAAAACTTGGCGTCGGATCCGATCAGGTCCTCATCGCATCGACCGGTGTGATCGGGGTCGAATTGCCTATGGCGTTGATTCGGGAACACCTGCCGCGCATTGAGTTGTCCGATGCCGCCGGTGACGAGTTCGCCCGCGCCATCATGACTACCGATACGCACGCAAAGCAGGTCGCCGTTCAGACCGAGGTGGACGGCAAGACGGTGACCGTCGGTGGGTGCGCAAAAGGCGCCGGGATGATCCACCCGAACATGGCCACCATGCTGGCCTTCATGTCCACCGACGCCGCGGTCGAGGGAGAGTTTCTGCAAAGTACGCTCTCAGACGCGGTGGAACTCACGTTCAATCAGATCGACATCGACGGGGACCAGAGCACAAACGACACGGTTGCGATCCTGGCAAACGGCGCGGCCGGCAACGCGGTGCTTACAGGTGGGGACCAGGGATCGGAGAACTTCGCCGAGGCGGTAGGGTACGTCGCAAAGTACCTCGCAATAGAACTCGCCAGGGACGGGGAAGGCGCGCGGCGGTTGATCGAAGTCACCGTCGAGGGCGCTCATTCGGACGTTGACGCCCGCAAGGCTGCCCGCTCAGTAGCGTCGTCCCTGCTCGTGCGAACCGCTGTGTATGGCCAGGACCCCAACTGGGGCCGCATCCTCATGGCGGTCGGCAAGACACAGATCCCGCTTGACGAGTCGCGCATAAGCGTCTTCGTGAACGATATACAGATCGTCGACGGTGGCAAGGCGATCCCCTTCAACATCCAGTCCGTGGTGGCGAGCCTTGGCGCGCGCGAGGTGCGCCTTCGAGTGGGCCTCGATGTCGGAAACGGTACCGGAGAAGCGTGGGGCTGCGACCTTACCGAAGAGTACGTGGTCTTTAACTCCGCATACACCACCTGATCCCTTCCCGTTGCGCTGCGAGCGGCCCGGAATACACGGCCGCGATGCGCAAAGACACTGGACGATTAGACCATGAGCGCCGGGCCATCACCTATCGCGGCAGGGCGCGGCGCCAACCGGGGAGTGATTGTCGTCAAGATTGGCGGCTCCACGCTTGGCGAAGGCGACAGCACCACGCCGGACCTCGTAGATCTTTGGCGGTCGGGGCTGCGCCCCGTGGTGGTACACGGCGGTGGCAAGGTGATCTCCGACTGGGTACGCAAGCAGGGCATCCAGCCGATGTTCGTCCGCGGGCTGCGCAAGACCGACCGGCCGACGCTCGAAGTGGCTGTCGCCGTCCTGTGCGGCTTGGTTAACACCGAAATCATCGCCGAAATCATCGCCTGTGGAGGAAAGGCGGTAGGCATCTCAGGTGTCTCCGGCGGGCTGTTTCGGGCAGACCTGCTCGACCCTGAACTCGGCTTGGTCGGCAGCATCAAGGCCGTGGACACGTCGTACGTTCAGCAGGCAGTCGACGCCGGTCTGATTCCGGTGATCTCGCCTTGTGCTTTGAACATCAATCCCCAAGGCGCTGAAGACGCAGTGCTCAACATAAACGCCGACACCGCGGCAGGACACCTGGCGCGTGCTCTCCAGTGTGAACGGCTTGTGTTCCAGACCGATGTCGAGGGCGTGATGGACGCAACCCGCAGGCTGATTCCCCGCATGACCCGTCGCCAGGCTCGGGACCTTATCGACAGCGGCGTGGCGTCAGGCGGCATGATCCCCAAGATAGAGGCATGCGCCGACGCCCTGGAGACCGTCGGGTCCGGTCACATCATCGACGGACGCATCGCCGGCGCGCTGCTACGGTGCATTGGCGGCCAAGACGTCGGGACGAGGATCATTTGACCCAAAGGGCGTTCCGAGAAGCGGATGACGTGTCGGTCACCGAGGATACGCTGAAGGCTGAGTTGTCGGATGGGCGCACCATCTCCGTGCCGCTGGCCTGGTATCCGAGGCTCGTACACGCCACTCAAGAGGAGAGGGACAACTGGGAGTTGATCGGCGAAGGTCAGGGAATACGCTGGCCGGACCTCGACGAAGACTTGAGCGTCGAGGGACTGATCGCAGGCCGGCCGTCAGCAGAAAGCCAGAGGTCCTTCAAACGATGGCTCGAAGCAAAGCAAGCCGGTCGCAGTGTGCTGCTTAGCGACTTGACAGAATCCCGGTAGACGGATTCCGGCTCAAGGCCGGAATTACGGTCCTTCGACGTCCCACCCAATCGGGCGGCGACAAGAGACGCGCCTAGCCCACGTAGTTAGTGATACCGGCTTTTACCGGGTCCCAATCAATGCCCGTCATCCCCGGCCCCGATCGGGGATCTTGGGGGGTTACGACGCCGGGACCTTTGCGAAGGCAGCGTCGAGGATAGATACACCTTCGTCGATCTCTTCTCGTGACACGTTCAACGGCGGCATGAAACGCAGCGTGTTCGGGCGTACGGCGTTCATCAGAAGCCCGTTGTCGAGGCATTCCGCCACCACTGCGCCGGCGCGTTCGTCCGACATCTGCAGGCCAACCAGCAGACCCATGCCGCGCACCTCTTCGATGAACGGGTGCTGCTCCTTCAGGGCGTTCAGTTTGCCCATCAGGTACTCTCCGCCGGACTCGGCCATCGAAGGAACGTCTTCTTCCACCATCACCCGCGCAGCCGCGGCGCCGGCGGCAGTGGTCAGCGCGTTGCCGCCGAACGTAGAGCCGTGGTCACCGGGCTCAAGCACCGAACAGGAGTCCTTGCATACGAACGCGCCGAGCGGCGCGCCGGCGCCGACCGCCTTGCCGAGTGTCATCACGTCCGGGTCGACCCCTTCGAAGCGCTGATACCCAAACATCGTGCCCAGCCTGCCCATGCCGGTCTGGACCTCGTCGACCATGAAAAGAATGCCCTTTTCGCGGCACCAGTCCTGTACGGACTTCAGGTAACCGTCATCGGGTACGTTCACCCCGCCCTCGCCCTGGACCGGTTCGAGTAGCACGGCGCAGGTGTTGTCGTTCGTGGCGTTCTTGATTGCGTCCAGATCGTTGTAATCGACGTTCACGAACCCGGGCATCAGCGGCTTCCACGCCTCCTGGTAGTGGGCCTGGCCGGTCGCCGCCATCATCGCCATCGTGCGGCCGTGGAAGGAATTGAACGCCGTAATGATCTCGTAGGCGCCGTCGAGATTCAGCTTCCCGTACTTGCGCGCAAGTTTGCTGGCCCCTTCGTTGGCCTCTGCGCCGGAGTTGCAGAAGAAGACGCGGTCGAGCGATGAGTTCTCTACGATTGTCCTTGCGAGATCGAGCTGAGGCAGGGTGTAGAAGAGATTGCTCATCTGGAGGATGAGGCCCGCCTGCTCCCGTATCGCCTCTGTCACCCTGGGGTGCGAGTGGCCGATGTTAAGTACCGCCCAGCCGGCCGTGAAGTCGAGATAAGACTTGCCGTCGTTGTCGAACACCCTCGTGCCCTCGCCTCGCACCAACACCGGCGGCATGCGGCGCACGACCTGCATGTAGTACTTGGCTTCCTCGGCTTTGTATTCGGCGGTGGTGGTCATTTGGCTGGTCCCGATGAAACTGCAGCGGTTCGATCCGCATATGGGCGTTCGGCGATTAGGAAACTATACCCGACGGCGGCCGCCAGGTACTTGGACTGACGCGTCATCTCCCACCGGAACCGCGGCTCAAGAACCCCGTCCTAGCCAGCGGTACCGGGTGGCGCGGAACGCCGCCGCCACACCATTGACCCGGCCGCCGATGTTGTAGCCTTCGGCCGTTATGACCACGAAAAGGCTCGCCGGAAGAGTAGCAATCGTCACGGGCGCAGGACGCGGCATCGGCCGGGCGATCGCGCTCCGATATTCACAAGAGGGAGCAGCCGTGGCGCTGGCAGCCCGAACGCCCGCCCAGATCAATGAGGCAGCAGCGGAGATCGAATCGAACGGCGGCCGCGCCCTCGCCATTCAGTGTGACGTCTCGAGCGAAAGCGACGTAGACCGCCTCGTCGACGCCACCGTACGGCAGTTCGGGAAGATCGACATCCTCGCGAACAATGCCGCCGTGAATCTGCCCCCGACCGACTTGACCGAGGTCGACCTCTCAGTATGGCGGAACGTGATCGACGTTAACCTCACCGGCGCGTTTATCTGTACACGCGCCGTCCTGCCCCACATGAAAAGGATTGGGAGCGGCGTTGTGCTCAATCTTTCGAGCGTTGGCGGCCGTCGCGGCGCGGCGGGAAGGGGGCCGTATCGCGCATCGAAAGCGGCGCTGATCAACTTCACCGAGACCATCGGCGCCGAGGGGGCGAACTATGGGGTGAGGGCGGTCTGCCTGTGCCCCGGTGGTGTCGATACCGAGATGATGCGAGAGATCGGCATGGCGCGGGGAAGAGAACTGATGAAGCCGGAGCAGGTGGCCGACGTGGCGACGTACGCAGTGAGCGACGAAGCGGCCACCCTCAACGGGGTGACCATCGATATACCCGGCACGGCCAACACGCTGGGGGGTTGATCCGGGCGGCACATACATAGTCCGCGACCCCGACTGGGGACCCACGGCGGGTGGGAACGGTCGGCCCCGACCCCTGGGCTCCGGCCTGCGCCGGAGAGACGATGTAAAGACGGCGGCCACACACGTCATTCCCGACTCCGACCGGGGACTCACACTACAATCGTCATCCCCGACTCCGATCGGGGACCCACGGGGTGTGGGAACGGTCGGCCCCGACCCCTGGGCTCCGGCCTGCGCCGGAGAGACGATGTAAAGACGGCGGCCACACACGTCATCCCCGACCCGGACGGGGGACCCACCGGGCGAACGTGGGTGGATGCCCTAAACATCCGGCAGCGGGGCGGAATCCCCAGTCTGGCGCTGCCAGGTTCGCAGCCGCTCCGCCATGTCCCGCACGCGCTCCCTGTTGGCGGGATCGTCGAACACATTCACCTGTTCGTGCGGGTCGGTGTTCAGGTCGTAAAGCTCGCACCGGTCCCCAACGCTCAGGTTGATCTTCCAGCCGTCGCTCCCGATCAGACCCCTGTGCGGAATGTTCTGCACACGATCGACCTCAAGGCCGAGCCCGTGCCGCGCCCGGTCGCGGCCGTTCCAGTCGATCACCGCGTCGACGCCGTCCATCGTCTCCGCGCCTGCCAATACAGGGGCTCGGCTGCTGCCCTGTAGATGGTCGGGAATGGCGCTGCCGATCAGGTCGAGGAGCGTCGGCACGAGGTCGATGTGGCTCCATCGTCCGGGGACCATCTGCTGTTCACGACCTAGCCAAGGGACGCGCATCAGCAGCGGCACCTTGACCGACTGTTCGTAGAAAACCGCCTTTTGGAAAACGCTGTGCTCTCCCAGTTGGTCGCCGTGCTCGCTCGTGAACACCACCACCGTGTTGTCCGCCGTTCCCGACTCCTCCAGCGCGGCTAGTATGCGCCCGACAGCCCGGTCCACTAGTGTCACGAGACCCCAGTAACGGGCGATGAGCCGGCGCCAGCCCTCTTCGTTCCACTCCGACGCCGGTAGTTCCTCCTCGTCGGCGTGCCGCTGAATCAACGTGTGCATTAGCGCAGCGTTGTCCGGCGGCGGCTTCAGGAACGTCGGCGGGACCGGAATCGACGCCGGATCGTACATGTCGTCGAACGGCCCTGTGTACGGTGGATGCGGCTCGAAAATGTTGATGTACAGCGCCCACGGCCGTTGCCTGTAGGTGTGGATGAACTCCGATGCGCGGTCCGCCAGGAACATGGCCTTGGTGTGCTCTTCTTTCACCTTGGCGGCGAAAGGCCTTGAGAAAACCTTGGCGTCCTCAAAGTCGCGGTCCGGCTCGTAGCCCTGTTCCACCAAGTGGTGGAAGTGATCGGAATAGGTCGAGCCGTAGTCCGCTTCCTGGTAGTAGTCCCGGTACTGGTCCTCGATGCTGACCCACCGGTCAAACCCGTGCTGCCGCTTCACCTCGTTGCCCAGGTGCCACTTTCCGTAGTAGCCGGAGATGTAGTCGCCCGGCAGCATTTCCGCAATCACGGGGGTCGACGGATCCAATGGGTAGTTGTTCTTGAGCACCCCGCTCGTGTGAGGCCACAGCCCGGTCATGATGGTCGAGCGTGACGGTGAGCAGATGGGCGCGCTGACGTACGCGTTCTCGAACACGAAACTCTCGTCGCTGAGCCGGTTGAGGTTCGGCGTCTCGATCATCCGGTTGCCGTAACAAGCCATCGTGTCGGCCCGTTGCTGGTCCGTGAAAATGAAGAGCAGGTTTGGTCTTTCTGGCATCAATATCTCCCTTTAATCGGATTTGGAGATGTTAGGTAGATCGTTGGCATCGACGATGCCCGTGAGCCTAGGCCATACACCCGTCATTCCCGAGAAATCGGGAATCTCTCCCCGACAACGCGCATCCACACAAATCGGGGTCTTAGTGAAATACCCTCCGCGTCACTTCCCCAGGCCCCACGTCCCTGGATTCCCGATTTCTCGGGAATGACGTTAAAGGCGGAGGTTGGCCATTGGGATGAGTGAGGCGACAAGATTCGCGCGCCAACCCCATTTTTACCACACCCTAACCGTCACTCCCACGGCACCCCCTTTCGTTCCCGTGCCTTACACCCGTCATTCCCGTGAAAAGAGACCTTTGTGCAACCGTCATTCCCGCCCCCGAGCGGGAATCTAAGGGCGGGGATTGACGATTGGAAAGCATGCCCGGTCTTCCCCATATGGTTCCACACGAGGAGTTATGCAAAGGTCTCTGAAAACGGGAATCTAGATTCAGCAGATCTCGTCATACAAATCTGTCCACGTGGGATTAGTCCTCTCAATCAGTTCAATCTTCCATGGCCGATTCCATTTCTTGAGCGCCTTCTCCCGACCGATGGCGCTTTCCATGGATCCATGGACTTCGTACCAGACCAGCCTGTGTACTCGATATCGCTTCGTAAATCCTTCCACGAGATCATTTCTGTGGCCCCATACACGTTGCACAAGATTGGATGTCACTCCGATATATAGAACGCCATTCGGCCTGCTTGCAAGGATGTATACGGCGGGGGTCCTCATGCATCACGGGTGTAGATTCCCGTTTTCACGGGAATGACGGAGAGGTACGGGAATGACGGAGAGGTACGGGAAAGACGGGTGTATGGCATATGAGTCGTCCGGAAATGATCGGTGTATCGATTGGGAATGACGGGTGCGTGGCGCGGGACTTGGGGACTTTAACTAATCATCTGACGGGTACGGGTATCACATACACTCCGGCTCCCCTCCTCGAATTCGCCGAGTGTCCCCTCCACCCCCCTTCACAGCCTCAGCTCCATTCTGGGTTCCAGCAGGTGGGTGGGTACGCCGGTCTCCTTCATGAACCGGACCAGGTAGCCGTGCAGTTGGCGGGCCGTCGATTCGTTCTGGCCGATCACGTTGTGTTCCTGCGACGGGTCGGCGCGCAGGTCATAGAGTTCGGATACGCCGGGATCGACACTGTAGAGCAAGGCCCAATCGTCAGAGGTCAAGGTTGTGACGACGCCCGTCGCGAGCAGTCTTTTGATGTTGTCGACCGACCTGACATCATCCCCCGGGTTGGCGAACGGGATCGTGCTCACATTGAACTCCCGCCCCGACATCGAGTCACCGCTTATGGCCGGCATCAGCGACCTTCCGTCCAATATCGACGGCAACGGTTGACCCAGCGTGTCGAGGACCGTGGGCATCACGTCCACAACCGATGTCAGGCCGGTGTAGTTGCCGGGCGCGTGTTCGGGATGGTGTATGAGCAGCGGGATGGTCGTCACTTCCTCGTACAGCGGCGAGAAGTCCCACTGCGAGTCCGGTTCGCCGTGCTGGTACAGCCTGCCGTCCGGCCGCTTGGCGAACGTCATCTTGCCGAACAGGCCACCGTGTTCGCCAAAGTAAAAGCCATGGTCGGACGTGAACACGATCATCGTGTCGTCCGCGATTCCCATGTTCTCGACCTTGCGCAGGAGGTGGCCGACCCACGTGTCGACCATCGTCACCTCTCCCTTGTAGGTGGCGGCGGCCTTCTTCACTCTCGCCTCGGTGAAGCCGGGCTCATCCTGCCAGTGCGCGTAGATGGGCTGCACCACCTCGCCGTCGTAGTCCGGCATGTACAACTCGGTGTAGTAGGCCGGAGCGTCCCACGGCTCGTGCGGGTCCCACGTGTCCACGTACAGGAAGAAGTCCTCCTTATAGTGGCGCTCCAGCCAGTCGCCCGCCTTGATCATGGTCTGGGCCACATTGTGGTCCGACTCCTTGCGCCACCAGGCCACAACGTCACGGGACTCGTGATGGCCGATGCTCTGCACGCGAGTGGCCGATCCCTCCTGCCCCTGCACGGTGAAAAACGTCTGGAAGCCGCGATCGTAGTTCATGCCGTGGCGCCAGTAGAACGGCGTGTCGACCACCGCCGCTGTGTGGTATCCGGCATCGGCGAGGATCTGCGCAAGGGTGGTGGCCTCTTCGGGCAGGTCTTCCCACCCCATGAACGACATCGTAAATCGGCCGGTGGCGTGGTCGGCGCGCGTCGGCATCGTTGGGAATCCGCCGATGTAGTGCCGGTCGAAGCGCATCGATTTTGCGGCCAGCGCGTCGAGGGACGGCGTTCGAATCACCTTGTCCCCGTAAGCCCCAAGGTGATCGCGTCGAAAAGTGTCGGCCACTATCCAGATAACGTTCATGTCATTTCCTGTCTTGTCGTGTCGCGCAGACCCAAATGTCCAACGTCCGCCCGCAGTGTAAATCAGACCGCCCCGCCGCTGGCCGGGTGGGAGACGGGCATGTTGGGGTGAGCACGGGCCGCTGGCTCCAGTTCGGCGTTTGCGGTGGGCGTCTGGGCGCGCCGCAAGTCACCCGGCCGTCTCAAATGTCATTCTGAGAGAAGCGAAGAATCTAACGCCTGGTTGGCCAGTGATGCCCCGCCCCTCTGACCTAGACCCTTCGACTTCGCTCAGGGTGACATGGGTGGGTCCCAGTGAGACTGAGCGGACACGCCACGGGACGATCACCACCGACGCGCGATATCATCAGCATCCGCAAACTGCGCAGACGATGCCGCAGCGCCGCAAATCCCCGCCCCTATCCGATGCACGAGCAAAACCACCCAACCCCTCCGATCCCAAGTGCGCATATACGCGCGGTCGCCCGCTGGACGGACGACGGGTAACGCCCATGGCAGATTATCCGCATATCGTGCGCTACCGTGAGGAGCTTGAAGGGCTCATTTCGTTTGGGGGCTCAACCAATGAACAGAGCACCCGGCTGGCATTCGCGAACTGTCTGAATGCGTACTGCCGCGACCACAAAGAGAAGTTGATGTTGGTGCCGGAGTTGTCCACCACGGCCGGGATCAGGCCGGACGGAACGGTGAAAGACACTTTGCGTCTGGCGCGGGGCTATTGGGAAGCCAAAGACGCCGCCGACAACCTCGACGACGAGATTCAACGCAAGTTGAACATCGGCTACCCGCGCGACAACATCATCTTCGAGGACACGCAGACCGCCGTCCTCTACCAGAACGGCGACGTTGCGATGCGCGTCGACATGTCGCGCCCTGGCGAACTGCACCGCCTCATTCGCCGGTTCCTCGATTACGAACTCCCGCAGATCGAGGAATTCCGCCATGCTCTGAGCCAGTTCAAGACGGACCTGCCCGACGTACTCTCCAATCTCCGCCAGACCATTGAGCAAGCGGAGGCCGACAGTTCCGACTACCAAACCGCCGCGGCTGCATTCCTCGATCTCTGCCATGCGAGCATTGGGCCGGACGTATCGGAGGCGGATGTCCGGGAGATGCTTCTACAGCACACCCTGACGAAAGACATCTTCCTGCGGGTCTTCGCGGAGCAGCAGTTCCATCGCGAAAACGACATCGCCCAGCAACTTGACCGACTGGAGCGAAGCTTCTTCACCGGGGACTTGCGCCGTCAGTCGATAGACCGCCTCCGCACCTACTACGGCGCCATCGGCCGCGCCGCGGACGACATCGCCGACTACGCCGAGAAGCAGCAGTTCCTTAAGAACATCTACGAGGATTTCTACAAGGCCTACAACCCCGCCGCGGCCGACCGTCTGGGCGTCGTGTACACCCCCAATGAAGTAGTGGATTTCATCATCCGCGGCGCGGACCACCTGCTCAGGAAACACTTCGGGCGCGGTCTGGCGGACGAAAACGTGCAGATTCTTGACCCGGCGACCGGTACCGGCACGTTCATCACCAGCCTAATCAAGTTCCTTCCGGAAGACCGCCTGGAGCACAAGTACCTCAATGAGATCCACGCCAACGAGGTGGCAATACTGCCGTACTACATCGCCAATCTGAACATCGAGTACTCGTACAAGGAGCGGACGGGGCAGTACCTTGAGTTCCCGAACCTCTGCTTCGTCGACACGCTGGACAATATGGACTGGGAAGGGCAAGGCGCCACGAGCGGCGGCGTGACCCGGCAAAGCGCATTCAACCTGGGCGGGCTGTCAACGGACAACTGGATACGTGTCCAGGAACAGAACGAGAAGCGGATCAGCGTCATCATCGGCAATCCGCCGTACAACGCCAATCAGCAAAATGAGAACGACAACAACAAGAACCGCGAGTACCCGGAAATAGACCGGCGCATCAAGGACTCATACGTAAAGGAAAGCACGGCGCAGAAGACCAAGCAGTACGACATGTACAAGCGGTTCATCCGATGGGCAAGCGACCGTCTGACCGATGACGGGATCATAGCGTTTGTCAGCAACCGGTCCTATCTGGATGCCCGGCAAGATGATGGTTTCCGAAAGGCCGCGGTCAACGAGTTCAGCGACATTTATATTCTCGACTTGGCCTCTGATGTCAGGCGCAATCCCAAGATTGCCGGCACGACCCACAACGTCTTCGGCATACAGACCGGCGTGGCCATAGGGTTCTTCGTTCGAGAACAATCCAAACTCGGCACATGTGGTATTCACTACGCCTCTCGCCGGGACGAAGAGCTTGCTGCGGATAAGCTGGCTTACCTGCGTCATGCCGAACTGGACGATTCGGCTCTGGCAGACATCGTTCCCGACAAGAAAAACAACTGGCTAGACCAGACCGACACCGACTTTGAGTCCCTTATCCCGGTGGCTAACCGCAGACCAAGCTGGCCAAATCCTGCCAAGGAGGAACAGGCGATATTTGGCCTGTACTCCATGGGAATCGTTCGAACGGGACGAATGGGTTTGGGATTTCAGACAGATCTGCTCTTCGGAAAAAAGTCAGGGCATTTGTCAAGTCGTACGAAAAAGGCTTGGAAAGGTTTTGGCGGAGCGAGACGTCGATCTGGTCGGTGACTGGGTACTCGATCAAGTGGACTCGTGACCTGAAGCGACAGCTGGTTCACGGACATTCCCGATATGAGTTTCACGGGCCTAGAACATCGGCGGACGTTGTCAGGCCGTTTTTGTCAAGTATCTTTACTACAGCCAAAGGTCATTCAACGCCGCAGTATCAAATGCCGCAATCTTTCCACGCGGAGTCACTGCAGAAAACAAGGTCATCGGCTTTTGTGAAGCTCCAGCAAGCAGTTTCTATGTCTTGGCGGCGGACAGAGTAGTCGATCTTCACTTAACGGGTGATACCCAATGCCTCCCCTCTACCGCTACACAGAGGACGGCGAGCGGGTCAGCAACATCACGGAATGGGGTCTGCGACAGTTCCGGGAGCATTACGGGGACGACGACATCACCGCCGAGGACATCTTCGCCTACACGTACGCGGCACTGCACGACCCTATCTACCGCGAAACTTACGCCGTGGACTTGCGGCGGGAGTTCCCGCGTCTGCCCTTCCACGACGATTTTCCGAGTTTGTGCGGATGGGCCAGAAACTGCTCGACCTGCACATCGGCTTCGATTCAGTCGAGCCATGGTGCCTCACT
This sequence comes from Dehalococcoidia bacterium, assembly GCA_965262065.1. Taxonomy (GTDB): domain Bacteria; phylum Chloroflexota; class Dehalococcoidia; order Lucifugimonadales; family Lucifugimonadaceae. Next base: position 1,647,880 of record OZ253497.1, read on the forward strand.
TGCGAAGACGCACCGCGGTCATCAAGACGTAAGCCGGGGGCCAGGCTGAGCGCCGATAAGGAGCGCGGCGTAATTGTTCTGGATGAGACGACCCGCCTTACGGGTGTCCCGGAGGTCGCGTGGTCGTACCGCCTCGGCAACCGGTCCGCCATTGAGTGGGTGCTGGACCAGTACAAAGAACGCAAGCCAAGGGACCCGACGATCGCCGAGCGGTTCAATACGTATCGGTTCGCGGACCACAAGGAGCGGGTGATCGACCTTCTGCGGCGGGTGTGCACCGTAAGCGTCCAGACGATGGAGGTGGTGGGGGAGATTGAAGCCCGATCGACTCTAAGGTGATCTCGCGCTGCGGATTGCAGGGTGATTCGGGGTTCGCGGTCAGCCCGCCGGGGCGGAGCCTTTTGCCCGGTCTGTGTTTACTCGCAACTTGGTGTGGCGGAAGGCTTTCCGTCCTCGAAACATTGACACACAAATCGACTGATACGTACCATCAATGTGCGGGTTGGCGCAGGCGAAAGGCTGTGCTCGTTTCCGCAAAAATCGAATAGTGACGGCTTTGGAGGAGTCACATGGAACTTATCCTCATCGCCGTCCTCACGGCCCTTGCAGCGGGGGCCCTTGCAGGTGGGCTCGGTATCTACCTGAATAACGCGCTGGCGTCAAAGACTCGACAGGCGTCTCTGGAAGCTGCTGAGCAGCAGATAAAGCGGGCGCAAGCCCGTAGCCAGGAGATGCTTGTCGAGGCAAAGAGAGAGGCTAGACGAACCAGGAACTCTGCGGAGACAGAGGTAAAACGCCAGGGAAAGGATCTTTCGAGGCTACAGTCAAGGCTCGAATCGCGCGAAGAGAAATTGGAGAAGCGGGCCGGGTCTCTGGAATCCAAAGAGGCGGAGGCCCGTGCGAAGATCGATTCGCTTGAGGACGAACGGCAAGAACTCGGAAAGCTCCGCGAAAGCGAGCTTGAGCGTCTTGAGTCGATCTCGAGCCTGTCTGTCGCAGACGCCCGGCAACTCCTTATGGAGCGCGCCGAGGAAGACATTCAGTTCGACCTTGCCCGCCGTTTCCGTGACGCCCAAGCAGAAGTAACCGAGCACGCGGACGAACGCGCGCGGGAGATCATCTCCGGCGCTATTCAACGTCTCGCATCGGACGTAGTGTCCGAGTCCACCGTCAATTCAATCCCGCTGCCCAACGATGAGATGAAAGGACGTCTCATCGGCCGTGAAGGGCGGAACATAAGAGCAATAGAAGCTGCGATGGGCGTCGATTTGATCATCGACGACGTGCCGGAATCGGTGACGATTTCGTGTTTCGACCCCATTAGGCGCCAGGTAGCGAAGATCGCCCTGGAACAACTGATCGTCGATGGCCGTATCCACCCGGCGCGGATCGAGGACATGGTGGAAAGGGCACGCAGGGAGGTGGACGAGACTGTCCGGAAGGCCGGTCAGCAGGCGGTGTTCGAGGCCAGCATAAAGGGCCTCCACACAGAGATCGTAAAGCTGATGGGTCGGCTCAAATACCGTACGAGCTACGGCGAAAATGTGCTGAGACACTCGGTGGAGGTGTCCCTCCTGTCGGGGCTCATCGCATCCGAGATCGGCGCAAACGTTCAACTCTGCAAGGTAGCGGGCTTTTTGCACGACATCGGGAAGGGGTTCACCCACGAAGTTGAGGGGCCGCACGCCGAAATAGGGGCCGACATAGTCGCCAAGTACGGCGTCAGTCGCGACATACAGACCCCGATCAGGGAGCACCACGACCGCGAGATGACGACAGTCGCATCGTTCGTCGTGGCCGCAGCGGACGCGATCAGCGCCGCAAGGCCAGGCGCGCGGCACGATAGCATCGAGAGATACATCCAGCGCCTCGAGGCGTTGGAAGAGGTGGCCCGCGGATTCGACGGAGTGGAACGCTGCTTTGCGATCCAGGCCGGACGAGAGATGAGGGTCATGGTCAGCCCGGATCGGGTGGACGACGCACAGGCGTCTGTTCTCGCACGCGACATCGTGGAACGAATCGAAGAGACGCTCTCGTACCCCGGGCAGATCAAGGTGATCGTCATCAGGGAGTCGAGGGCCGTGGAAGTGGCCCGATAGCAAATTCACCGGCGCGCCGGGTCCGGAGCGCGGCGGAACAGGGAACTCGCAGATGACACCCTGGTCCGCCTCCTCCCATAAAGGCGTCACATGCGAATCTTGATGGTGGGCGACGTCATCGGGCGCGGCGGCAGGAATGCGCTGTGCGGGCTGCTGCCCGGCCTGAGGGACGAACTGAATATCGATTTTGTGACGGCGCAGGGTGAAAACCTTGCCGGTGGTTTCGGCCTGACCCGCAACACCGTCGCCGACCTGCTCGACAGCGGCGTGGACGTGGTGACAACCGGTAACCACGTGTGGGACAAGCGCGAGTTCGTCGAGGACCTCGACGATCCATCCCTGCCCGTGCTCAGGCCGATGAACTACCCTGCCATTGCGCCAGGCCGCGGCTGCGTCGACATGGGCCCCGTCGCTGTCGTCAACCTGATAGGACGGGTGTTCGTGGGCGAGTTCGACTCGCCGTTTGCGGTTATCGACGAACTGCTCGCGTCGGGCTGGGGCAAGGGCAAACCCCTGATCGTCGATTTTCACGCAGAAGCCACCTCCGAGAAGTCCGCGCTAGGCTGGCACCTCGACGGGCGGGCCAGCGCAGTTTGCGGCACTCACACCCACGTCCCCACTGCCGACTGCCGCGTCCTGCCTGGGGGCACGGCTTTTGTGAGCGATCTGGGCATGGTGGGCTCGCCCGATTCCGTTATCGGCATGCAGGTCGACGATGTGCTGGCACGATTCCTTACCGGCGTGCCCAAGAGGATGAGCCCGGTCGCAAGCGGCCCCATGAACTTCAACTCCGTGCTAATCGACGTGGACGATGAGACATCGAAGGCGGTCGGGATCAACCGCGTCGACCGGGAGTGGGTCGCATGAGCGGCGGCAGATCATCACGTTACGGGAGCGCGGACCTTCCTCCGAAACCCCCGCACGAGGTCGTCGTCGATCTTCACCTGCACACGACGGCGTCCGACGGCGCGTTGTCGCCAACACAGCTAATTGATCTCGTGGCTGGCACTAGCCTGCGGGTGATATCGATTACGGACCACGACACTACGGACGGGATCGATGAAGCGCAGGCGGCCGTTTCGAAGCTGCCGAACCTGACTCTCATCCCCGGCATCGAGCTGGGGACGCAGGATGGACCGTCCGAGGTGCACCTCCTTGGTTACTTCATCAACCACAGGAACTCAGGACTTCGGGCCGCGCTGACGAGGTTCAGAGAAGAACGAGTGGTGGCGGCGCGCGAAAACGTGGACAAGCTGCGTTCCATGGGAGTGAAGATCACGTGGGAGCGGGTGCGCGAGTTGGCCGGGGGGACCGTGGGCAGGCCCCACATCGCCAAGGCCATGGTCGAAGGCGGCTATGTGGCGAGCGTTCGAGACGCCTTCGACAAGTATCTCGGCGATAACGGCATCGGGCGTGTTTCGCGCCCCAAACTCGACCCCGTCGACGCGTTGGGCATCATTCACGACGCAGGCGGCGTCGGCGCCATCGCCCACCCCCGAACGGTCAAGCAGCTCGGCAGAGTCACAGCGAGGCTTGCCGACGCGGGTTTGGCCGGTATCGAGGTGTATGCCGAAAAGTACGGTCCGGATGAGCAGGCAGGTTATCGTTCAGTCGCCAGGCAAAACGGTCTGGTTGAATGCGGCGGTAGCGACTATCACGCGTTCGGGTATCCGAACGAGGTGACGCCCGGCCTGTATGGTCCTCCGCCCGACACCGCAGATCTCCTGTTCGAGCGGGCGCAAACGATGCACGGAAATAAGGCCTGCCGCGTCCCGTCAAGGCCCATTTAGTCATGTCCATGGACATGCTGGCGACCGTTCTGCTGATCGCCGGCGCCTACTTGTTGGGCGCTCTCCCTTCCTCCTACTATCTCGCCCGCCTCGTGAAGGGCATCGATATACGCAAGTACGGCAGCGGCAATGTCGGCATCTCAAATTTTGCCGTCCACGTCGGTAAGCGATGGGCCGCGCCTCTGGTGCTATTCGACATCTACGGCAAAGGTATGCTTCCGGTGGTGATCGCTTCCGACAAAGTGCTGGGTCTTGGCTTGTCGGTCGAGGTCGCTGCCGGGTTCGCCAGCATATTGGGGCACAATTGGTCGATATGGCTGAAGTTAGGCGGGGGCCGGGGTATGGCCACGGTTTTGGGCGTGCTGGCGACTCTGCACTACCCCTTGGTGTTTGCCTACGGAGCGGTAGCCGGCATCGGCTGGCTGGCCACCCGCAGAAAGGACAGCGCGGTATGGTGGGGCATCGCCGCTCTACTCCTCCCGCTCATTGCGTTTCTGATGGGGAAAGAGATCGAAGTAATAGGGTTTTGCCTGGGCTTCCTCCTCATCACGACGATCAAACGCCTGACGTCGAACAGATCGACCGAGGGAGCCGTAGAGAACATGTCGATAGGCAGACTCGCGTGGAACCGCATTGTGTTCGACCGCGATATAGCGTTGAGGACCGACTGGGTCTACCGGGGGCCGCAGTCCTGAAGTTGTCGAACGCCCGGCTATCGGGGATGCCCACATGACGAACATGCACGAAACGATGTACTGCCCAAGGGACCCGGAGGTGGAGACCAGCCTGAGGTGCGGCCGATGCGGCTCGCTCATCTGCCCGACATGCCTCGTGCAGTCCCCGGTGGGCTCTCGTTGCCCGTCTTGCGCCGCCATAGGCCGCAGCCCGATGCAGGACACGTCCCGAGGGCAGGTGGTCAAGGCGATCATTGTCGGGCTCGTAGTCGCCGCGATAGGCGGTCCGGCGCTCGTCGGATTACTATTGTTGGTTGACCGATTTCCGCGCGGCTCAGCCTTTGGCGCGTTGATCGGATTTATCGCAATCGGGTACCTCGCCGGTGAAGCGGTCCGGCGTGTGGTCGGCTACAAGCTCGACAAGCGATTTCAGTACATCGCCGGGCTGTCCGTATTCGGAGCGTACCTTGCCGCCACGTTCGTGGTGCTAGCGTCACCCAATTTGAGGAACGACGTGTTTTCGAACATAGTGGCATTGGCTGGGATGGGAATCGGTATCTGGGTCGCCATGGGGCGCGTCCGGCCTTAGAGGGTGTCTAAAAAGTCCGTTTGTAACCCTGTGCAAAGGCGAAGGGTCTGGGGGTCGGGGGACAAGGCGTTACTGCCAGGCGGACGTAGATTCTTCGACTTCGCTCAGAATGACATTTTCTTCGCCTGGAATGACAATTGTTTACGCTCTGCTCCGGCGGCCCTTTTTAGACACCCTCTTAGAGGCAAGCAGGATTCGGTCGGGTCAGGTGAATTCCCGGGCGAGACTTGTCATCGAGGCCCGCGGCGTCTAGTGTCGCCTCTACAATTCGCAATTTGGCGGGACTATCCGGCCGGAGTATCTGGAGTGAACTATGAAGCCGACGCGCATTGAAAAGATCGAGACCATCCTGTGGCAACGTTGGTTGATCGTGAGGGTGCATTGCGAGGACGGGACGGTTGGTGTGGGAGAGGGGGGCGTGCACGGCTGGCAGAGGCCGACCGAGACCATGGTGAAGACGTTTGCGCCTTATCTCGTTGGCCAGGACCCGTCGCGGATCGAGCACCACTACCAGTACCTGTACCGCAGTTCGCACTTCATGGGCTCGGTGGTGCAAGGCGCCCTTTCGGCCATAGATATCGCCCTGTGGGACATCAAGGGCAAGCGGCTCGGTGTGCCGATCTACGAGTTGATGGGAGGTCTTACCCGTAACAAGGTGCGCTGCTACATGCACGTGGGTGGGGACACGGCCGAGGACCTGGCCGCCGACGCCGTGGAGCAGGTGAAAGCGGGATTCTCAGCCGTTCGATTTGCTGCGTTCGGCGCCCGCTTCTGGCTCCACCGCACCTACTCCGAATGGGCGGACGAGGCGGTCAATCGAGTGGCGGCTGTTCGCGAGGCCGTGGGACCTGCCATCGACATTTGCGTCGAGATTCACCGGCAGATGAACCCGTCCGAGTCGATCTCCCTCGGCCGGCGGCTCGAGCAGTTCAACCCGTACTTCTACGAAGACCCGATGCTGCCGGACAGCCCCGACGTGATGGGCGAGGTGCAACGCCGCGGCAACCTGCCGATCGCCACCGGCGAACGGTTCACGACGATATACGAGTTCCAACAGTTGCTCGAAGCGAGGGCGTGCGCGTACGTTCGTCCCGACCTGTGCTTGTGCGGCGGGCTGTCCGGCTGCAAGAAGGTGGCCACGATGGCTGAGGCGCAGCACGTCAAGGTGATACCGCACAACCCGCTCAGCCCCGTAAGCACCGCCGCTTGCGTGCAGTTAGACGCCTGCATTCCAAACTTCGCGTTGCAGGAATACACTGGCGAATCGGAGCCGCCCAAGAGCGAACTGCTCGTGAAACCCCTCAAGCTGGAAGACGGGTTCCTCGTCGTGCCGGACGGCCCGGGCCTGGGCATCGAACTAAACGAAAGCGCGCTCACCGCGCATCCGTTCATCGACAAGATCCTCGACACGCCCCTCCACGAAGACGGCTCGGTAGCGGACAGATAGCGGCGTCAGGTCGCCTGCCCTTGAGCCTGTCCCAATTCAACGAAACAGGGTATGACCCCTAATCGCACCAGGTCGCTGTCATGCAACCAGGTAAGGGTGAACCGGGGTTAGCATCCTATGGCAGGGATTTGCTTCGTAGCAATCATCCATGCCGGTTGTCGCCGGCGCCACCAATCATGAAAATTTGTCTCGTTGGTGCGCGAGTCCGGTAGTCATTGGCGCCGCGAGCCCGTGCGGGGATTTACGTGACCTTGGTATTCGCGGGACCCCCGCGCCCCTAGATTCCGGATCAAGTCCGGAACGACGAAGTGGTACGGCCGCCTGACCGGGCTATTTTCAGAGGAATCGTCATTGAGGACGCACCCGCCTCTACGGTCTGAATTGGCGGCGTGATCAATGTGAATATGTATTGTCAGGCGCGCTCTTAGCCAGCGGGTTTCCCGTCTCGACGCACAGCGGGGCGCGATTTGACGAATATCGTCGCCAAAACGGCATCTGAAGGCTGGAAGTTGGTGTATGGTTTTGGGAGTTTCAGGCCTGCCAAGACAGGTCCACTTTTGAGAGGTGTGAGCCATGAGAATTATCCATATGTTCAAACGCAGCTTACCGCTGGCGTTGTCGGCTGTGCTTGCGGCGATCGTGCTTGCGGTCGCTGCATGCGGTGGGGACGAACCGAAGGCCGCCACTCCTGCGCCGAAACCGGCGGCCACGGCCACAACCGCCCCGGCGCCCACGGCGGCACAACCTACCGCCACAACGGCGCCGCCTGCGCCGACGGGCCCGTCGGGCAATGTGACGATAGCATCGACCATCAGCCCTCTGATCCAGAATCAACGAAGGGATATCTCAGCGGTCGGAGGGATTGGCCGGTCGCTATCCGTGTGGGAGACGATAGTGCGAGCGCCGTTCGTAGCCCCGCCGCAGCCTCCGCCACAGGACCACACGGGCTACAGCCCCACCGACCTGGGCCTCGCTTCGAGTTGGACGATCGCGTCCGACTTCACGAGCATCACGTTCGATATTCGTCCGGACATTCCCTGGCACAGCAACGGGGGTGACTGGGGGAACGTGACGGCCGATGACGTCGCATGGAGCTTCAACGAGGCGTTTGCGCCCGACTCGGTCAACAACGGCGCCGAAGAGATCGGGGCCGAAATGAAGCTGGGGTTCGATGTCCTGGGTCCGCTGCAGGTCAAGCAGAACATCACCCCCGGCGGTTTCGATCCGACCTGGGCGTGGCTGCAAGGCAACGCCAGCTTCGCCGGCATCGTCATCACCAACAAGGCGGCGTTTGAGCAACTGGGCGCCGAAAAGTACGCCGAGACGCCGATAGGGACCGGCAAGTACCAGGTCCTGGAGTGGATCGGCAGCGAGAAGATCGAAACCGAGGCCGTGGACGGTCACTGGACCGGCATAGTCCCCTACGTCAAGAACATCACTGTTGTCGACATGCCGGACGCCTCGACAAGAGAGGCCGCATTACGCGCCGGTGAGATTGACGCGGGAACGTTGCCGCCCCAGGTAATTAACGACGTGGTGGAGAGTATCGGCGGATTCGTGCAGGAGATCGGGATTGCCCGCCCGCAAGGTTTCCAGATGGCGGGCAACTACTGGGGCCAGGCCTGCGTCGACTGTGAAGGCGGCGTCATGGAGCGGCCGGGATTCGATGAAGGCGTGGAAAAAGGGTTCCCCTGGATCGGCGATCCGGAAGACGCAGAGTCGATGGAAAGCGCCAGAAAGGTCCGATGGGCGATGGCGATGGCCATTGACCGCGAGTCGATCATCGAGAATGTGCTCGAGGGGCTCGGCCGGGTGGTCTACGCATGGCAGAACATTCTGCCGGACCACCCCGACCACAAGGACGCATGGAACATCCCGTTTGACCCGGAAATGGCCAAGCAGTTCATGACCGAAGCGGGATATGCGGACGGGTTCGACTACGAGATCTGGGTACCCGGCGACTTTGCCGTTGGAACCGTTTCAGCGGCCGTGGCTGTTGCCGAAATGTGGCGCCAGCACCTGGGCATTAACGCCACCATCGACCGGACCAACTACGGCGTCAGAAGGCCGCAAACCGTGGAAAAGACCATTAACGTGCCGTTCACGCACGGGATCAACTGGATACCCGGCGCGACCTCCGCTCGTTACATCTGTCCGCAGCCTGGCCACATCGTCGGCTTCACTATGGCTGATGATGTCTGCGCTCTCGGTCTGTCGAACGCTACGGAGCAATCGCTGTCGCAGCGGATCGCGAACAACATTGAGGTGCAGGATTATCTCTCGCACTGGATGCTCTTCATCCCGATGTACCAGGCGCCCGCTGTTCTTTACGCCGTCGGGCCTCGTATAGCCTCGTATGAGCCTTACAACCAGCAGGACGTATTCTTCAACCGGGTCGAGTCGATCCAATTGAAGTAAAGTCGTACCGACAGCGGTTTTAAACCAGTACGATATGCTGGCCGGGGAGAGGGTCCGAAAGGGCCCGCTCCCGGGTCGGCGCCACATGTGAGGTTTGGCCCCCGGGCCGCGCCTTTCTTTTGGAGACCTGATGGCCCGTTTCCTGGCCCTTCGCACCGTCTACATGATTCTGGTGATGATCGGCATCTCCATTCTGGTGTTCGCGCTGTCCAGGATGTCCGGCGATCCCCGCTACCTGTACATGACGCCCGGCACGAGATGGTCGGCAGAGGTGTGGGAAGCGCGCGGCAAAGCGCTGGGTCTGGACAAACCCTTGGTGATCCAGTACCTGTTGTGGGCTGGCGGGGCCGTACGGGGCGATTTCGGCGAATCCATTTGGCACAAGCGCAATTCGCTGAAGGTGATCCGCGAAAGGGCCCCGGCGACCATCCAGCTTTCTGCAATTAGCTATGTGCTTGCCATCACTATCGGCACGAGCCTCGGCATCGCGTCGGCTGTGACGAGGGGAAGCATGATGGATCTGGTTGTCAGGTCGTTCGCGCTGATTGGCCAGGCCGCCCCGCCGTTCTGGATCGCCCTGGTGCTGATCTATATATTCGCAGTGATCCTGGGCTGGCTTCCCACGTCCCGACGGGGCGACTGGACCCACTTTGTGTTGCCCGTAACGACCCTGGCGTGGCTCGCGTCGGCGGGCATTACGCGCATTACGCGTTCGGCCTTGCTGGAGGTACTCGACAGTGAGTACGTCAAGTTGGCCAGGGCGAAAGGTGTTGGCCAGACGAAGGTCATCTTCAAACACGCGCTCAAGAACGCATTGGTTGCGCCGTTGACGGTTGCTGCGATTTTGTTCGCCTCGTTCATTACCGGTACCGTTGTGGTAGAGACGGTATTCGCCTGGCCGGGATTGGGAAGACTGGCCGTCGAGGCGACACTCCAAAGCGACTTCCCACTGGTCACCGGCCTGACGGTGATATTCGCCGCGGTTTTCCTGCTCTCCAGCCTGACCGCCGATCTCCTCTATGCGTACATCGACCCCAGGATTCGAATCTACTAACCGGAGCCGGGCCGCCGCCGGTCTCAACAGCGCCTTGGTGTCTGAGGTGCTGGTGCGCGCTTGGCGGATTATTCGCCGCTATCCGGTAATCCCGGTCGCCATCGTGATTCTTCTGGCCGTGCTTGCGATCTTCGCCCCCCTTATCGCTCCCAAACATCAATTGGAGTCCGACCTGACCGAGGTCAAGACACCCCCGGCATGGGTGGATGGCGGCAAGATGGAGTATTTTCTTGGCGCCGACCACATCGGCCGGGACATACTGAGCCGCGTAATTCACGGCTCGCGCATATCCCTGATGGTGGCGGGAATCGTGCTTTCCGCCGGCGCCGTTACCGGCACCATCCTCGGTATCCTTGCCGGCCTGTCCGGTGGGTTCTGGGATGAGTTCATCATGCGGCTCGTCGATCTGACCTATGCAGTGCCTTTTATATTGGTCGCGCTCGTCACGGCAGTCGTATTTGGACCCAGCCTCGGCCTGGTCCTGATTCTCTTGTCGATATTTAGCTGGCCGGGATTTGCGCGCCAGACCCGAGGCCTGACGCTGCAACTCAAGACGACAGACTACGTGGCGATGGCTCGCATCGCGGACAGTTCTACTGTGCGCATCTCATATAGGCACATTCTCCCCGGTGTGCTCAATATCGTGATGGTGTTGGCGACGTTGCAGGTTGGCGGACTGATACTTACCGAATCGGTACTGAGTTTCCTTGGAATCGGAATACCTGCGCCTCAGCCGGCCTGGGGTTCCATGGTGGCTGACGGCCGGGAATTCATCGGGACGGCGTGGTGGATATCGGTCATGCCGGGATTCGCGATCTTTTTGACAGTATTTGCGTTCAATTTTCTCGGGGACTGGCTCAGAGACTACTTCGATCCGCGGTTGAGACAACTTTAGGTCGAAAGTTCGGCGCGGACCGAGTTCGTCCGCGTCTCACAACACCGCGTAGTGGCGTCTCGCGGGCGCCAACCGGTCAGGACAAGGCACAGGAGGTCAAGCGACATGGCAAGGGGTTGGGATCGATCAGGAAGCGAGCCACCCCGGCTCGCACGCGACGTGGACATGAGGTATGGGAATGGTCTGCTGAAGGCCGAGAGCGCCAAATGGCCGCGCTACGTAGTCGTATCCACGCCCACCGCGTGGAGGGTTGCCCAGCCGTATATCGCCCAGCCACCGGCGGGAGTCGGAATCGTGGACTACCTCGACTGGGGCCACCTGGAGGACACGAGCAACAGCCTGCCCGATGACGCGGAGTTGGTCGTAGGCATCGGCGGAGGAGTGCCGCTGGACGCCTCCAAGTACGTCGCTCTGAGGAAAGGGCTGCCTCTCATCCTCGTGCCATCCATCGTCTCGACGGGGGCAATAATCCACGCCATGTTCGCCAAGTGGGAGGGGAGGCTGATTATCGGGGGCGACGAGATGCCGTTTTGCGACTGCGAGCACGTCCTGATCGACTATGACTACGTGTTGCAGGCGCCGGATTACCTGCACACAGCCGGGCTTGGCGACGTCCTATGCGGGTTTGCGGGTATCGCCGAGTGGCGCTACAACGCCGCTCGCGGGACGGCCCCGCCGGTCGACGAGGACGCGGTGGAGCATTCGCTGTCCCACCACCGGGGTCTTGCGGACGGCTTTCCCGGGACCCTGGACTCGGATGGGAACCTCACAACGGAAAGCGTCAGGTTCATAGGGCAGGCGGTGCAGGACCGGGACGACAGGAACCTTGTGAACCCCAATGCGCCCGGCGCCGACCACGCGCTCATGATCGTGTTCGAGTTGGTTGCCGACCGGCGCCTCGTCCACGGGGAACTGACGGCTCTCGGCGCCGTAATAGTGGCTTGGGCGACGGGACAGCAGGAGGAGTTGATCGACAGGCTTGAGCGGTGCCTGGTGCGCTTCAGGCCCACCGATATCGGCATTACCCGCGATGAGTTTCGCCAGATTCTCGTGGACGCTGTGCCGTATCTGAAAGAGCGCGGCGTCGACACGGTTATCGTCAAGGAGCCGGTTATCGGCGAGCGGTTTGACGCCCTCTGGGACTACCTCGAAGGATAGGCCCGCGGGCGGGCGGTAGATGGGCGATGGCCGGGGTCGGGGGTATTGGGTTACTCCGGCGGAGGCATGTTCAGGAGGGCCTGGCTAATCCGGAGGCGGAGGGCCTCGGCCGATTCGGGAGTCCAGTCGTAGAAACCTTTGCCGGTTTTCGTGCCGAGTTCGCCCCTGGCAACCATCTCGCTGAGAATTTTCGGGACTGTCGTGCTGCGGTCAATGTCGGGGAACAGTTCGCTTTTGATGGTGGCGACGAGGTCCCAGCCGATCTGCTCCCACACCTCGAATGGGCCGGCAACCGACAACCGCCGGCCGAACCCGTACTTGACCACTGCGTCCACGTCCTCAGCCGACGCGACCCCCTGCTCCACCAGGGCGAGGGCTTCCCTGAACAACGCCGCTTGCAGGCGATTGCCGATGAATCCAAGTATTTCCCGGTTGACCAGAGCCGGTCGCTTGCCAATCCGCGTGAGCAAATCCCGGGCGGTTTCGATTGTCTGGTCCGATGTCTCCGGTCCCCTGACCAGTTCCACTATCGGTAGCAGGTGCGGCGGGTTGAAGTAGTGCGCTACGGCCACCCGGTCGGGCCGGCTGGTGCTGGCGGCGAGGGCGCTCGGCAAATAGGTTGACGTGTTACTCAGCAGGACAGCCCGCTCAGGGGCCGCCTTGTCGAGCCTCCGGAAAATGCCCTGCTTGAGTTGCAGGTCCTCGAAGACCGCCTCGATCACGACATCTGCGTTTGCGGCGGCGTCCTCGATCACCGGCACGGGGGTAATTCTTAGCAGGGCGCTTTCGACGTCGCCGGGGCCAATGCGCCCCGCCTCGGCGAGCAGTTCGAGGCCCGACCTGGCGCGTGCCATGGCGGATTGGAGAAGTTCCGCGTTTTGGTCGTTGATGGCTACGTCGATGCCCGCCGATGCGAATTCGAGGGCGATGCCGTGGCCCATCAGGCCTGCGCCGATGACGGCGACTTTGGTCACGTCCTGGCCGGGCACGGTCTTTACACGGTCTGTCATGGCGATTCTTCGGCTAACGCGGTCCTCAACTGCAATCGTCTGTCTTTCGGTCGAGTCGTCCAGTGGCGCGACGCGGTCAAGCTGCGTCACTCGGATTAACGGTCGTTCTTGGCGCGGCCGATATCCCCCAGCGTGGCCATGATCAAGCTGAGGTCACCTTCTTCCAGGGCGACGTTCAGGTAGGCGGCCATGTCCTCCTCGGTTTCCAGATGCTCCGCCGGATCCCACGGATGGGTCTGTGTCTTTTCCATTACTATTGCCTTCAAGCTCCGGCAGGTCAGACGGCGTAGGCGACCGAGCCGTCGTTCCTGAGCGGTATGCCGGTGAGGTTGCGGGGTTCAAACGGCATACTGGCCACGAGATCGTCGTCGAGCTCGACTCCGATGCCTGGCGCGTCGGGGACGGGAATGTACCCGCCCTCCCTCTTCAAGGCAGTTCGGAAGATGCGATTGTGTTCGCCCTCGTCGGCCTTCGAGTACTCCTGCACGATGAAGTTGGGGATCGACGCGTCTAGATGTACTGCGGCGGCTGTCAGGATCGGGCCGAGGAAGTTATGGGTGACGATGGCCGCGTGGTACGACTCTGCGAGGGCGGCGATCTTCTTGCAATGGGTCAGGCCGCCGCCGAGTCCGAGGTCGGGGCGCACGTACTGGCTGCCACCGGCCACCAACAGTTCCCTGAACTCCCAGATAGTGTGCATCCGCTCTCCGTTGGCGACGGGGATCGAGATGCGCTTCGCCACTTCGGCCTGCGAGACGATGCTGTCGATCTGGACGGGGTCCTCGTAGAACAGCGGGTCAAATTCCGCCACGGCTTCCGCTACGGGTATGGCGGTCGTCGGGGTCAGTTTCCGGTGGATTTCGAGGATGATATCGACATCCATGCCGGCGCCTTCCCTCAACGCGGCCACCTTGTCCCTGGTATCGCTTATCATCCGGGACAGGGTCATGTCCTGGAACCCGTCAGGGATGGGGTCGATCTTCACCGCGGTGAACCCCTCTTCCGCGGCCTCTTTCGCCTTGGCGCGCACTTCGTCGGGACTGCCTCCTCCCATCAGGAGGTGCAGGCGTATTCGGTCCCGGCACAATCCGCCGAGCAGTTGCCATGCGGGGGCTTCGTAGTGTTTGCCCTTGATGTCCCATAGCGCAATGTCGACTGCGCTCAGCGCGCCCGACACGGCCGATCCCCGGAACGGGGCCATGCGGTACAGGTACTGCCAGTGGTGTTCGATGCGGAGGGGATCCTGCCCGATGAGGTGATCGGAGAAGGCATGGACGATGCGTTCCGTAGCCTCTGGGTAGCCCCAACAGGCGGACTGTCCAACCCCGCTGATCCCGTTGTCGGTGTGGATGCGCACGATGTGGTTGTTGCCCAGGAGTAGCGATTCAACTTTTTCGATCTTCATTTTCTGGCTCCGATGGTTTTGCGGGAGGTCTGCCGTTCCCGGGTTGGCGCGATGATACGCTCATGCGGGAGGGCCTGTTTTGACGGCGGGCAAAAACGACTTGAGATGTGGATGGGCATAAGAGATTCGCCACAGCCTGGTCGATAACCGTAAACAACGGGACGGCATTGGCGGATGCAATGCCGCGCAGGACTCCTACTCTCCGTGGCCCCACCGCGATACGCCTTGACGGGCTACGGCTTCGCCATGCGGTAGCCGACCCGGGGCTCCGTAAAGATGAATCTTGGGTCGTTGGCGTCGTCACCCAGTTTGCGGCGCAGGTTCTTTACGGCAGCCCGAAGCAAGTCACGCTCGCCTGAGTACTCCAAACCCCAAACCCGCCGGAGAATCTGGTCGCGGGTCAATACACGTCCGGCGTTGGTCGAAAGCTCGAAGAGCAGCTTGTACTCAGTAGCCGACAACCCTACCGGACGCCCGGACACGGTCACGCTCCGGTCGGCATAGTCGATATCCAGGTCTCCCATGTTGAAGGGCTGGAGCGGCGCAGTCGTACCGGCTCCTCTACGCTTCCGCAGGGATGATGCGACTCTCGCCAGCAATTCAGCCGAAGAGAAGGGCTTTATCATGTAGTCGTCGGCGCCCATGGCGAGAGCCTTCACTACGTTCTCCTCCTGATCGTCCGCCGACAGAAAGATGATCGGGACTTCGGATACCTCACGGATGCGGCCCATCAGTTCGAAGCCGCTGGTCCCTGGCAGCATCAGGTCCAACAAGACAAGGTGGGGCTGCTCCACCTCCACCAGGCGCATCATCTCATCCGGGTTGCCGGTCCCAAACGGCTTGTACCCGTGGTTCGAGAGTATGTTTCGAAGCAGCCACAGTACTTGAGGCTCGTCGTCTACCGCGAGAATCCGCACCTGATCGCCCGACGCAACGGCCGCAGTATCGCTGGTGGACTCCTGGACGACGGCGGCCTCGGGAATCGTAAAGGTGATCCGCGTACCTTGTTCTTCACCACGACTCTCGGCCCGGATGCGGCCTCCATGCGCCTCGACTATTCCCTTGCAGATCGCAAGTCCGAGACCCTCGCCTGCAACCTTGTGCTCACGGTTGCCTTCACCTATCCGAGAGAATTTCTTGAATAGCAGATTCAGTTGATCGGAAGTTATTCCCCTACCTTCTCGGTTACGGAGACGGCCACGAACAAGCCATCTCGTGATCCGGTCACCCTGATCGCAGAGAAATCCGAGGAGTACTTGGACGCGTTGGACAGCAGGTTGTCCATAACTTGAGTGATACGACGTCTATCCGCCGCCATCAGGGGCAGGTCCGGGGCCAGGTCCACTTCGATGGTATTCCGTGCCCCACGGCGGAGGAACGCGGCCTTGGCCTCGTCAACCAGGGTCTTCACGTCCGTAGGTTTGGGAGTTACCGATAAGGCCCCGGCCTCTATCCGCGTCAGGTCGAGGAGGTTGTTGACCAGGCCGCGCAGGTGATCGGCCTGCTCGTCTATCATTCGGAAGTATTGGAGTATCTCGGAGATATCGAGCGGGTCGGAACTGCCCAGCACGATGCCCGTGCAACCTTTGATAGTGGTCAGAGGTGTTCGCAGCTCATGGCTCACCATGGCCAGGAACTCATTGCGCTGGCGTTCGATCTCCTCCAAAGGCGTCATGTCCTGGATCACGGCGATGGCGGACACTATTTCTCCGTCATCGGAGTAGATCGGCGTAGCGTTGACGAGAGTGGTCACCCTCCGCCCGTCAGGGAGATCGAACAGGATCTCTTCGGCCCGCACGACCTCCCCGCGGTCCAGGGCCCTCGCCAGCGGGCGTTCGGGGCTTTCGTACTTCTTCCCGTCCGTCCTGCGGTAGATCGCCACCTCGTGATATCGCACAAGTGTGGAGCCGGGCTCCGGCGACATGCCCAGGATGCGCCCCGCCTCCTGATTGACCGACGCGAAGGTCCTTGTGGCGGCGTCGACCACCATAACGCCCACTGGTGAGGACTCCACCAGCGCCTCCAATCTACGCCTTTCGGTCTCCAGTTCGTCCCTGGCCCGCCGCTCTTCCTGATATCGCTGGGCGTTGTCGATGGCGATTGCAGCCTGTGAAGCGAACATGACCAGGGTCTCTTCGTCTTCTTGTGAAAACTCGCCACCACCTTCCTTCTCCATAAGAAAGATGTTGCCGACAGGCTCGTCTAGATGGCGAATCGGCGCGCCAAGGGACGGTCTCATTGAAGGGTGGATACCAGGGAAACCACCAGATCGGGAATACCGGGCCAAGTCGGGCAGTCGCAGCTGCTTTTGAATCTCGTCGAGGTAACGGAGTATTCCCGACTCCTCGGGCGAGTTACCAGACTGCCGGGGCTCGTCGGATGTGATGCCGGATGTAATGATTTTCCGCACGTGCCCGGAGTCGTCGAACATACCGACCGCGCCGTATCGGGCGTCGGCCAGCGAGCGGCCCCCGTCTACGATTTCCTGGAGAACGGTATCGAGATCCAAACTCCGGGTGACGCGACGGCTCACCTCGCTCATCGCGGCAACGCGAGCCCGCTGCCTATCGATCTCACGTACTTCCGCGTCGTCCCTCTTCAATGACCGTCCCCTCGAGAGTTGCCGCATCCCCCACCGCCCGATAGCGGAGGAATGCGGGTGTCCGGCATCCTAACACGGCCACAGCCTGTGAACGTTTTTTCACGGAAACCCGGCGTTTTTCACGGATTCTTTCACGGAAACGGGGTTGTTTTTCACGGCAGATTCACAGGCCCCGCCTACGATAAACCCAGTTGAACCGCCACATTGGTCAGGAAAGGAAACAATTATGAACAAGCGAATTCGTAACATAGGACTGTTGGTCGTCGTACTGGTTGGCGTAATTGCCTTTTTAGGTCGCGGCCGGGCTGAGACCGGCAACCGGCTGGCCGCTCTGCAGGTCATTCTTGCAAGCCTGTTGGTTGCCCTGTCCGCCGTTGTTTGCAGCGGCGGACAGTCCAACTTTGGAGGCGAGGTTTCCAGCGAAGACGCCAACGTTGTCATGTTTCCGCAGCATGACGCGCCGCTGAGAACGGACCGTGGGGGGCAAAACGGGGTTGCGAAACTGGTCCTGGACGGGGGATGTCTGCGAGCCGATTACCCCACTTTAGAAGTAGATCCTTCGTTGGGGCACAGAATATCAATATCGGCGCTGCTCGTCTGGCCGGAAACGTTCACCCTCAGCACGGAAGATGGGGTTGTGCGGGTAGTCGACGCGAACGGCAGGATTGCCGCACGCGTCGGAGACCACGTTCGAATCACCTATCTCAGCGTCTCCTTTCAGGAAGCCCGGGATCAGGGGTTGATACACGGGTTGTCCGAGGATTGCCCGGGCCCTTACTGGCTGGCCGGCGACGAGGTTGCCGCTATCAGTCTCGATGCGCCAAGCATATTACTGTTGTCAGATCCAGAGCTCCACTTTCCCCTGCAAGGGACAGTATTAGGCGAGCACGAGAGCTTAACAGCGGAAGCCAATGGCGAACTGGTCCTGGACGGCCACTGCCTTCGTCTGAAATCCGCTGACCGCCCGTCTCGCCTCATATTTTGGCCTTCCGGGTTTACGCCTCACGTCTACCGGGGCGTAGTCCATGTCCGCAATGGGGCCGGTCGAATTATTGCACAAGTCGGGGATAGAATCGTGATGGCCGGCGCCGCCGCGTACTATGGGTACTACTACACTGACAAGACGATAGGACCAAAGTGTGGCGGACCCACGTGGGCGCCCAATTCAATCTATGTCTTGCCGGATGTTGAGGTCTACTTCCCCAAGCAGGACGGAACGCTGGCGACTGATGATGGGATGGAACGCTACGTCGGAAAGTTGGTCTTGGACAGAAGGTGCCTGATGGTCGATCACGTCGTTCGCGACCGAGACAACGTCTATTTCTCTGAGCAGTCACCTGTCATCTGGCCGGACACCTTCACTCTCAGCCTGGACGACGAAGTTGTCGGGATCGTCGACGCGAGTGGCCGTGTCGTTGCCCGCGTGGGAGACGACGTTCAATTCAGCGCCGTCTCCATCTCCCGCCAGGAGGCGATGGATCACACTGGACTCCGGGAGATATGGCCGGCTTGCTGGTGGGGTGGTCATTTGGTAGTGGGAGGCGACTTTGCCGCCGTGTCGGATCCGGAATCGCAGTGAACAGCCCTGCCAAGTATGTGGCCGCGATCCGAGTCATGGAAGGTTGACTAATGCGAAAAGTCATAGCTATCGTTCTCATTGCACCGATCTTGATAACCGCGTTCGTCTACAGCGTGACCGCCCACCTGTTGCCCAACGACCAGCAGGGATCCGAATCAGAACATACGGAAATGCAGCCCACAGCGACGCCTTCAGCGGGCAGTGAGTCTAACCAACCTGAACCGGCCGAAATTGCCCACCTCTATCCGGTGCTCGATCTCGACTACGATGACAGTTGGGTGGCAAACATTCCTGAGTTCGTTACAGGGTTCTACGTCGTAACGCCAAAGAGCGCGGCCTGTAGCGACGAGCCGTTAATAACCTTTCACGCGACGCAAAAGTCCCTGGACGAGTACTTGGCGGCTGCGCCTGACATTCCCTCGTTGAGAGCAGCCGTCCTGGCTATCCCGGGGGTTCCGTCGGATGTTCGTCTGAGCTTTGCCGGCGCGCGGCTTGACGAATCAGGCGAGCCCCCTGACAGGGAAGAATACGCATCGAGGGATAAGAGTAGGAACGAGAACATTGCCAGAATCGGTTGTCAGGATTACCGAATTATTTTGGGAGGTCGGCCGATACCCGGCCCCGACACCAGTGTTGTCCCCGACGATGACCCAGGACTCGCGGATGCCGAGGGCCGGTGATGGCACGACGGGATCTTAACGGGAGGCTTGCCATTGATAGCCCTCATTCTCATAATTGTTGCCTTACTGGCGCCAGCGGTCATACTGATAGTCTCAGGCATCTGGCTGGTAAAAAAAGCATTATGGAGTTCCGTACCAGGTGTTAGGCATATCAGTGATCATCATGGGATCGCTATTCACATTCTTTGCGATTCTGGTGGCGCTAATATTCCCGCTTTTTACGGGCCCGGAAACCTCAAGAGCGTTACTGTAGTGGGAGAATGCGGGTGGGGCGGGCGCATGAGTCGTTGAACAATGCCAGGGGGATTCGGAACCTCGTGGCCTTGTCCTCTGTCCGCTTTTCGTCGCTTAACTTTGAGGCGGCCCTCACCCTCGATACCACATGTTCTCCGTTGTTTCAGCGTCACGTTCCCGTGATGTAAGGTCAATGGATACTATGGCGACTTGAGTATGGGCGTTGAGCCGGGTATTGGTTTGCGGCCAGACTAGACTGGCCGCATGGTGGCGAGAAGTTGCTCAAGCTCTGCCATGCAGGTTACCCGGGTGTGGGCCGTATACCCGGGGTGCCCGTTGAACCGGTCCATGAGAATCGGCGCGATCCCGGCGGCCGCCGCGCCGTCTATGTCCGACTCGATCTGGTCCCCCACGTGGACGGCCCCCGCCGGCCTGACGCCGGCCCTGGAAAGCGCGGCACGAAAAATGGCGGGATGAGGTTTTTCCGCGCCGGCGTCGCCCGACGTGATCGCAAAGTCGATGTGGCCGGTTAGTCCCATGGAGTCGGCCAATACCCGGCCCGAGGAATTGACGTTTGAAATCAACCCTGTGACAAAACCGGAATTCCTTATGCGGCCAAGCGCCGGGACAACGTCGTCGAACAAGGCCAGCTTGTATCTCTGGGTCCGGACCCTTTGCCAGATGGCGGCAGCGGTTTCCAGATCGACAGAGTGGCCTGCGCCCTCGAGAACCAACTGTTCGAACTTCGCGAAGAAATTCGCTTGTTCAGCGGGACTCATGTTTCGAACCGGCGCCGTCGCGTTTTGGCGTGACATGTGCTGATCGGCGAGGTGATAACCCCTGTCGACGCCCTCCGGCGAAAGTGCCAGCCTAAACTGGGCGGCTGCATTGGCCTGGATAACCTCACGCGGCGGGTCGAACGTGGCCAATGTGCCGTAGAGGTCGAAGAAGACGGCCCGGATGTCGCTCGATCTTGTGGTTGGACGCCGGCTCATTGTTCCCTCGCAAGCACAGCCGCCCTGACACTCTTCGCGCCGGCCCGGTAAAGGGCCCTGCCGCATGCGTTCAGGGTGCTGCAAGTTGTGGCGACGTCGTCGATCAGCAAGATGCGTTTCCCTTGGGCTTCGTTCGAGGCGGCAAATGCGTTGCGAACGCCTGCCGATCTCGCCGCTTCGTTTTTGGCCTGGGCCTGCGGTGGACTGTCTGTCACCCGGGTGAGCAGATTCGTTGAAATGCGGGCCCCGAGGCGGGCCGCCACGGGCCGCGCCAAGAGTTCAGCCTGGTTGTAGCCGCGGGACCGCAGTCTGCGCCGGTGCAGCGGCACGGGCACGATCACGTCGATGCTTCTGTGCCGGGAGCGCACGGTCTCCGCCAACTCTGCGCCGAGGACTGGCGCGATGGCCCGCAGGTCGCGGTACTTGAGGGCGTGGACAGCGTCCCTGATCGCCCCTTCGAACTGAAATACGGCTGTGACCCGGGTCAGCGCTGGCGGCGATTCGGCGCACTTGCCGCATCGACCGCCGTGTTCAAGCTGAATCCCGCATGTCCGGCACGCCCCGCCGCCTATTCTTGCAGCGTCGCGGAGGCACGTGTCGCAGAGCAACCGCCCTTCCGTGTTGCAGTGGACGCAGGTCTGGGGGAAAACCAGGTCCACAACTTGCCGCAAGGTGAATTCCAGGGCGGATGTCAGCTGCATGTTTCCACTTTTTAGGCCTGTCGGGAGACGTATACTTCGGGTAATACCCTCATTGGATCAGGCGCAATTTTATTCGCCAGAGAACGGCACACGGGGCTAATGGAACTAAGAATCACCACTCGCCACACAACGTTGACAGACGCGATCAGAAACTACGCGCACAAACGTCTGTCAAAACTCGACCGGAGATTCCACGAGTCCCTGCCGGTTAACCTCCTGATCAGGAAGGAAAATACCAAACGCGAGGAGGACCGGTTCGTAGCCGAGGTTACGGTCCGCCTGCGCAAGGGCATCATACGGGGTGAGGAGCGAGGGTCGTCGCCGTACGCAGCCATTGACTTGGTCGAAGACAAAATAGATCGCAGAATCCGGCGCTACAAGACCAGGTTCTCGAGCCGCAGGCGTTCTGCTACGAGGTTCGAGTCGGACATCGCCGGACAACTGATAGATCAGACGGCCGACACGGACGACGTGGTCGAGCTCAGGGACGGCGTGCTCGTTCGTACCAAACGCCACGAGGTGCTCCCCATGGACGTTGAGGAAGCCGCGGGGCGCATGGACCTGTTGGGCCACAACTTCTTCCTGTTTCTGAATAGCGAATCGGGGACGTACAACGTGGTGTACCGGCGGCACGACAACGACTACGGGCTCATCGTTCCGGATGTCGGAAGCGGCGATTAGCCGGTCCGTTCGAGCCCGTGGACCTCGTAGAAGCGGTCCAGTTCCCGGGGCGAACCAATCCGAATAACCGGCGTGTCGTCCCTCACTAATTTGGCCAAATTCTCGCCTCGTCTTCGTTGCATGGAGGGGTCCTAAGTGGATGGTAGGTGGAATGGTCTTCGAGATGTGGTCGGGAGCCTTGTGAGCCTAGTCTCTGGGTGCTGCGGCCCAAGGTATCCGTGGGTGATGGCCGGAGCGCACAGTACTGCGAGCTTTCCGGCGGGAGGTCGGGCTTTAGCTAATTGGTCGGCGACTCCCATTACACTCGCTACGAGCCTGGCCCTCCCCGGCTATGCTCTGGCCTGTATTATGACGCCGCCCCCGTTCTCGACTTCGATGTTCAAGTTGTGCCCATCGAGCAACAGCATACCCACAAGCGGGGTGCTGCCCGTCGCGTCGGCCTCGATGTCTCTCGGTCGGCCGTCCCAGAGCACGGTGACGAAGTGAACGTCGAAATCCACCTCAGCGTCGTTGGCCAGAATTGCCTGGCCCATGTAGGCGAACGGCAACCCTAGCTCCGCAACCAAACCGGGCGGCAAGGTCAGGAAGCCGCTGTAGCCGGTGTCCACCACGGCCTCGACGTCTCGCGTCCGTCCCTCCGGGTCCTGCAAGGGAAGGGTCACAACGGCTTCGTAGGCGGCGTTCACCACGCCTTGGATCACCCGGTCCTCCGCAGAGACCCGGCCCCGAAGCTGCGGAGCGCCCGGTAACCGATCCGCTCACACAAGACGTCGACAGCATCCGGGCGTTGCGCCCGCAGACGTTCCACCGCGACGCGGGTGGTGTCCGCAACGGCCCAGTCTCCAGTCTCGACGTCGATGGCGACGTACTCCCCGAAGTGGTGGGGCTCGACCTGGGGCAGGATCGCCCGCTGGTATATCTCCTTGCCCAGGCGAACCGCCTCTTTGCGAGGCCTGCGCCGCCGTGCAGGCGTCTCTGCGTGGTTCATTCCCGCTCCTGTACAAGGCGTTCTTCTACAGTTGGCATACTACCATTCGACGGGTTCTTCCGAAAACGAAAAGCACTTGCTATAGGGCACTCCCGCCCCCTCCATCGAGCGGCGCAGCCCGTGCGGGTCCGAGAAGTCCAATGGGACCGTTTCCACCAAGCCGCCGGGAGGATTCCGCCTGCCCGACCGGCGACACGACAATGACTACGGGCTTATCGTGCCGGATGTCGGAAGCGGCGATTAGTCGGTCCGTTCGAGCCCGTGGATCTCGTAGAAGCGGTCCAGTTCCCGGGGCGAATCTATCCGGATGACCGGAGTGTCGTCCCTCACCAATTTGGCCAAATTCTCACCCCGTCTGCGTTCCATGGAGGGCTTTTTGAGATGCCAAAGCCACAGCGCGTCCGGCCCGAAAATTTTGGACCACTGTTCGTAGTTGTCGCCGCAGATACGGCGTTTGTCGATGGCGCGCCTGATAGACCGCAGGACGATTCGCCACAACACTACGCGCCACGGCATTTTGACCCAGACAACTGTGTCGGCCTGCCCCACTGAGAGTCCGCCGATAGTGCTGAAGTAGTTTCCGTCACATATCCACCCGGCGGGCATTGACTCGATGGTGGTTCGCACAAGCCGGGCAGTCTCGCAGCGTGGCCGCTCTTTCCAGCCGGGTAGCCAAAAGATCGCGTCGAGTTCTATTGCCGGCAGGCCCATTTTCGCGCCCAACGCCCTTGCCAAAGAGGACTTGCCGCCGCTTCCGACTACGGAAATCCGCTTGCCAAGCGGGTGTTCGAGTTGGACTAGTCGCATTTTGGCCAACCGTGAATTGCGGGCCGTCGAACGTTACACACATTCAGGCTGGACCGGATTGGGGACGCCCGCCTATGAATCGCCCACCGAGGATTCTTCGCGCTCAACGGGCGTGTACTTGTAAATCGTGGTCCATTCGTCTTCGTAGAACCTGGTCAGGCCCTGTTTTTCCATGCGGTCAAACTTCGCAAGGCTGATATCGGGGTACAGGTTGCGTTCGAGTTGGCCGACGATGACGTAGCGGACGCTGAACTCGTCGAGTATTTTGAGCGCTGTGTTCTCGTTGATTGTCCGGTAGAAGCGGTCCACCTTGTCCCGGCGCTCGGTCACTGCGTAGGCATATCCGACGCGTTGTTGGCGTTGGTGCCAGTCCCATCCGACGACCGACGGCAGGCCGGTGTAGACCGCGAAACGATTGCCCCAACGGTAGAGGTCGGTCAGGCCTTCGATGATGACCGGGGATCCTTCGACCGCGGTCTGCATGTGCCTGATGGCCGGCCGCTCTTTGCCCAACTCGATGGCCCCAGACTCGTCGACGAACACCGCATGATCCATGTACGCCATACCGTCGATGCCTATGCCGATCGTGTTGAATCGGTTGGCGATCCTCGCCCGCGTGCCCAGTACGGGGTAGATGAGAATACCGATTGCCAGCACAGCGAACACAACGAGCCAGACGGTTCTGCCGACTGTCAGTTTCCTGAGCGAGAAGTAACCCGCCTCGGCCAGCGTCCATGCGAAGTAGGCCGACGACAAGGCGAGCAGGACCCAGGCTTGCAGATAGAACTTGAACACCGTGTTCATGCGGCCGATGTCGCCCTCGACCGTAATGAGGTCTACTCCGCTGCCGAGCAGCAGCGCCACCGCGGCTATGGCCATGGCCGCGTAGACGTAACGGCTTTCGGGCCTGAAAGTGAGAGCGGTGACGAGACCTACTGCGCCGAGCGCCATTGCCGCTCCGAGCGTGATGGCCGCTGTTGCGTATCCGGCCAGTATCGAGGCCAGCAGCCCGCTTGCCGCGACCGCCACGATCACTTGCAGACCTATCCACGCCAATCCGCGGCGTTCGAGAACGGACGCGGCGGCTCGGCGGCTCGTCAGCATGCCTCCCCGCCAGTGATGGGCGAACCAGGTAAGCAATATGAACAGGAAGATGCTATGTATGGCCAGGTAGCGCCAGAAGGGGGTGCGCGTCTCGCTCAGTTCCAGCCCGTTGTTGAACAGTTCGAAGTTCTGGTGGAACGGCAGGAAGATCAGGTAGCCGACGGCGGCTACGAATACCCACTTCGCCAGACCCGCGCCGATACGGTTCGAGACCCCTGCAGGCGGCCCCATCAACTCGCCGCCAAGCACAAAGATGCCGGCAATTAACAGGGCTGTCGGGAAGTCCCACGCATTGATGATTCGCAACGCCCCGATAATCAACCCCAGCAACGCCAACGCTCCCCACGTCTCTACTTTCGGCCTGCGCACGCCGGACCGGGCGAGAACGGCGATTCCCAAACCGAGGGCCGTTATGGCGAACGGTATGGCGATGAGGTGAGCGTGAAGGTCGGCGTATAGGAACGTGAAGAACGGGAATTCGGTTATCTCGTGGCCGGGCGAATCGGCGGCCATCATTCGCGAACTCTGCCAATAGTCGAATCCGGGCGCCGGTACCCGATCTATCACCGCAGCCCTGAACTTCTCTCCCACTTGGATCAGGCCGTCAATGTTCCCGGCGACGGCAGTGAGAACCACAGCCCCAAGACCGGCGTAGATCGGGGACCTCGTCGAACCAAGGGGCACGCCTTTCGATCGGAGCGTCAAGGCGGCGAGGTTGTAGACCACGGAGAACGCCGCGCCGGCGGTCATGGCAAACAGCATCGGCACCGCAATGTTGTAGGCCACGTGCGGGACGATTCCGGTGAGGCGGAGCATCGTCGCGACGACGAACTGGCCGTAGTAGTAGTAGTTGAGAAAGCCACCGGCGAACCACGGGTCGTAGGGGGGCATGATCGTCGAACGCGCAACGGCGTTGAGGTATGCGAAGTCCATCGGCTTTTCGCCGCCTCGCCATGGGTGCCACAGATCGGGATTGGCGAGCCTCACCGCCAGGAACGCCAGGAACGCGATGAGGAACAACGCTTCGAACCCCAGCACCATGCGCCAGCGTTGTTTCAGGTACCCGGCGATCTCATGCCCGTAACGCCACAATGCCAACGCCGACAGTCCGGCCGTGGCAAGCAGAGCGACGATCACCGAGGCGAAACTGAAACCCATCAGCCCATAACTCGCCAGCAGCCACGCAATGGTTGCAACCAGCAACAGGCCAAGTGGCTTTGCCAGCAGGTAGCCCCGGTCCGGCAACGGCCTGAACACCACGAACGCAAGAGGAATCGCGGCCAACGCCACCAGTTGAATCGCGAGATACCAGACGAACGGCGCAGCGGCGTTCGGTAACCCCCTGAGGAACACAAGGTCGGTCCATGTGCCGCCGGCCTGCTGTGTCTTCGCCGCTTCTTCGCTGAGCAGCAGCCCGACCGGTCGTTCAGGCTGCGCGAGGCCGGTCTCGAACCCCAGCAGGCTGATGATCTCCGCCTGTTCCAGCCCCCCCGAGTTTTCGAACACGAAGTTCTTGGGATGGTCGTAGACGGTGAAGCTCTCGTCCGCCCACCCGAACCTGAAAGTGGCGAGCGCGCCCGACGGAGGTTCGTAATCAGCGGCTGAGAAGTTGACCCTGGCAAATGGATCGTCGTCGTATGCGACCCCGAGGAACGAGGCGGTCTTGTCGGCCGAGTAGACCAGCTCGTATCCGAGCGATCCGTCGAACAACGCCTCGTAGTAGCGGGTGCTGTTCGGATATCGGTCCGGCAGTCTCGGGATCGTTCCGTAGAGCCGGTTGCTGAACAGCACGAGGTACTCGCCGTCGGCAAGTTGCATGGCGATCGTGTCGAACTTTTCGCGCGAGTCGTGGTTATAGAGTTCGAGCCGGTCGTAATACAGGCCGGGTACGTGCGGGATTCCCTCCTCCCAGTGTTCCTGCAGCACGAGCGAGCCCGTCGGAGCGTTTTCGTCCAGCCACTTGGACACGTTCTGCGCCGGGTGTTCGCCGGAATAGATGGATACGAACGAGAGCGCGTAGTGGGCGGTTGCGACTACCACGATTACAGCCGGGACGAAAACGACGAACTTGTACTTCGGCAGGACGGTGCGCAGGCTGTCGCCCACCCACCACAGAAATCTTGCGCCGTAGAGGAGCAGGAACGGTGTGAGCGGCAGCATGTACCGCATGAACTTGACGTCGAACCAACCTGTGATCAGCAGGTACGGGATGACCCACGACAGGATCACCAGATCCACTTTCCGCCTGGCGACCCACGCCGAAACCAGCCCGTATCCAAGTCCGAGCCAGGCGACGACGCCTGCGACGGGCCCAAGACCCCATATGCCCAGTTGCGTGATTTGGTACAGGTAGCTGGTCGTTTCGATGTACTGCCGCGTGTAGGGGTAGTCGCGTATGCGCCGCACCATCTCGGATTGTTCGGAGACGTTGGACAGGAACGTCTCGGAGTCGAGCACCATGTATGGCTGGGTTGCCAGCAAGGCGACGAGCGCAGCGACGCCGGACATGACGAGACCGCTGGCCGCGATCCACCGGCGCCAGGCAATCTTCTCAACCTCCTCGTCTCCGAAACTCAGCGCGTCTCCCGGCCTGGAGAACGCATAGATCAGGTGTGCGGCGATGACGGTGAGGACCAACGGCGCCACGGAGAACTTCGTGGCGAGGCCGAGCCCAACCATCAACCCGGCCAGCAGCGAATCGAGCCTGCGCCCCGAGCGTGCGACCCGGATCGAGAAGAACACGCCACCGACAATGAACAGGGTCATCACGCCGTCCACGGCGAAGAAGTGGCTCAACTGGATGTGTATGACCGCGAACGCGGCCAGTAATGCAGCCACTACGCCGACTCGAAGACTGAACCAGCGGACGCCTATGAGGAAGATGAGCGCAACCGTGGCGGTGTCTGCCAGGGCCGAGACGGCACGGCCCGGGATTCTCAGATCGAACAGGTCGAGATCGGTAGCAGGGGACAGTACCGCCTTAACCGCCCCGAGCGCATAAAGCGGCAGGCTGCCGTAGTTGAACCAGCCGGGATTGAGCGGGCTTATCTCCGGATCGACAAGGTTTCCGACCTCCGAGGGCGCCGGAAAATCCAGATCGTTGACCCGCATGAGGATGGCTCGCTCATCGGGATGAAACAGGCCGCCCTGGTCCCAGTTGATTCCGAACAGACGCAATCCAAGGGCGATCGACAGGATTACGAACAGGACTAGCCAGAATCGGCGGCCGCTTCGCCAAAGGGCGGGGGAACCGGTGAGGTGGTCTGTCAACCTGGCCAGCGTCATTATCGGAATTCTAAATGCATGATCGTCCCGGTCACTAACGATTCCCTGATCCGGGTACGTGGTCTTATACGCAATTGGCCCACTATTGGACGCGGTTTGCGGGTCCTGGCGCCCGATTGACCCGCACAGTAGCGCGCCGTAATCTTTATCGGATGCTCGCGCCCGGCGAAACGGCGAGCTAAAGACTATAAAGACAAAAATGGGACCGCGTGTCTTGAAAACGAGGCGCGAGGCTCACCGTCCGGCGAAAGAGTACACGATGAATTGGCAGCCCTTGAATTGAATTACGAACGGACTGTGCTGCCGGGTGGCATTCGCGTCCTGACGAGCACGCTTCCGCACACCAACGCCGTCAACCTGAGTTTCCTGTTCGGCGCCGGGTCGCGTTACGAGACGGACGACCTTATCGGCGCGTCCCACCTGTTCGAGCACATGCTGTTCAAGGGCACGAGCCGTAGACCGACACCCCGCCAGATTTCCGAAGTGGTCGAGGGTGTTGGCGGGTCTATAAATGCCTTCACCGACCGAGAGGTGACCGGCTATTGGTGCCGGATGCCGCGGCCGCACTACAGAGATGGACTGGACCTGCTCGCCGATATGGTGCTGAACTCGCTGTTTCGCGATGAGGACATCGACAAAGAGAAGCAGGTGGTTTTCGAGGAAATTCGCGCCATCCACGATATGCCGGCAGCTCGGGCGTCGGAGATCCAGGACATGTTGTTGTGGCCGGATCAGCCGATGGGGCGCGACGTCGCAGGTACTGTCGAGTCGGTCGCCGCCATTTCACGCGACGCGATGCTGGAATACCTTCACACACAGTACGCGGCCTCCAATATGGTCATCGCCGTTACAGGCAACATCCAGCACCAGGAGATCGTTGAGCAGGTCGACTCCGTGATAGGAGGACTTCACGACGGCGAGATTTTGCCGATGTTCCCGTACGTCGACAACCTGCAGGGACCGCAGGTGGTTGTCGAGCGAAGAGAGACCGAACAGGCGCATCTCTCGATCGGCATAAAAGGCATCTCCTTTTTCGACGACGACCGCCACGCCCTGGGGCTGTTTTCAGTCATCCTCGGCGAGTCGATGAGTAGCCGGTTGTTCGAAGAGGTCCGCGAAAAGCGCGGCCTGGCGTACGATATTCACGGCGGCATGTCGGCGTATTACGACTGCGGGGCCATCGGGGTTGAGTCTGGTGTCGACCCGAAACGCGCCGCTGAAGCTCTTCCAGTGATCATGGACGTGGTCTGCGGCATGCGAGACGGTGTCACCGAACGCGAATTCACTCAGGCGAAGGAGCTCTGCAAGGGGCGTCTGCTCCTGCGCATGGAAGACGGTCGTTCGGTAGTTTCGTCAATTGGAATACAGGAACTCCTGCGAAACGAAGTGCGCACGGTGGACCAAATGGTGAAAGACATCGACGCCGTACAGATCGAAGACCTGACCCGAGTGGCGCGGCGGCTGATACGGCCCGAGAACACCGTGATGGCCCTGGTGGGGCCGTTCGAAAGCCCCGAGCCGTTTCTGGCCGCGCTGGATTTCTAACCGGCGTGCTGGGTGGAGCGTTCGCCGATGCCACTGTACGAATGTAGTGCGAATTGTCGCCCACAAATCCGGGAAGAGGGCCGGGCGTGAAACGCCAGCTTCACGCCGTCCGGGCACGGATCGTATCCAACGGGGTCAGGCGCGAAGTTCTGCGTTCGACCCCGATGGACATGCTGCCCAGGTCCTTCAGGCTCCTCTCTGAAGGACCTGCATTACTCGGCCCGGATGCTCAGGTAACCCTGACGGCACAGTCGGCGTAGTGACTCGCCCCGTGATTGTCCGTCACGGTAAACCTGAACCTCAGGGTGTCGGGCGAAGACGGCGCATAGAAACGCGCATATTCCGACTCGGCATGCGTGATTTCTACCTTAGTGCCTTCAATCTGGGTCCACACGTGCGTCAGGGTGTCACCGGCATCGGGATCGGACGCGCCTCCTGCTAACGCCACTTCGTTGCCGACGCCTACCGACTGGTTGTCGGGAGCAAGAGCTACAGGGGGACGGTTTACCACGACAACGGTCACTTCGTCACAGTCTTCCGTGCCATGTCTGTCCGTAACCGTCAGCCTGAACCTCAGGGTCGTAGCGCTTTCCGGCGCTGTGAACCAGCTATAGGACATGTGCGGGTGGTTCAGTGTGACCCTGGGGCCTCCGGGCCGTTGTTCCCATCGCCACTTGAGCCTGGTCTTGCCCGTGGTCTCCTCGCCGTGGAGTTCCACGGGGTAGCGTGTCTTCGCAGTCAGGTCCTCGCCCGCGTCAGCGGCGGGCGGGTAGGCTGCCACGTGCACGGACGTTGTCTCGGTCGCAGAGGCGCCATACGGGTCCGTGACGGTCAAGGTGAACGTCAGGGCGGCCGGGGCTGTCGGCGCCGTGAAGGTGGGGGTCGCCGTGGTGGCGCCGGTCAGCATGATGGCGGACCCGCCGACCCCCGGGGCCTGCTCCCAACTGTAGGTCAATTCGTCCTGGTCGGGATCGAAGCTGTTCGAGCCATCCAGCGTGACGGTGGCGCCTGCCACAACCGCCTGGCCCGGCCCGGCGTCGGCCACCGGAGAGCGGTTGCCAAATGTGATTCCCAACAATCGTTCAGCCGTCGAAGCGGGAACTGCCCAAGCCAGTCTTTCCAGAGGTTTGGAAGCGAATACGATGCAGGCCATTCGGTAGTTTCCGTCGCTGTCCTCGTACAGACACGCCGAGCCTGAATCTCCAGGTGCCGAGATACGCTGGCTGCAATCCAACTCGACCACACCGTTGAAAGTTGTACCGGTAACGTTTATCGTCTCATTGATTCTTTTGACCGTAACTGGGCCTTCCCCGTTTTGCTGGCCCATCATCGTAAGCCTCATATACTTTGTAGGCTCCTCCACGCCGCCAACAATCTTCCTGTCGGTATGAGTTGGATGATTGTGGAGGGTGAATTTGGCAGCTACATCATCTTCAAGTTCACATATGGCCATGTCGATGACATTTCCTGTGGATAGCCGAACCCAGTCGAGCTTACTTCCCACTTTCTTACCCGTGGCCACCAGCTCTTGATACATCTCCTCGCCACCGATGGGTTCTCGAAATGTGTCGCCCGGGCCTAGACCGGCCATAACATGCAGGTTGGTCACCAGCACCTTCTTGCCGTCTATCTGGCGCGTCGCCAACCCTGTGAGTGTTCCGCTCGCGATATGTTCAAGCCTCGGCTGAAGTGACTCATCTTCCACCTCTCTCCCACTTGCTATATGTATCCCGCTGACAAGTGGTCTGTGATATTGCTTGGTAGTTCCAATAAATGTCGGTGGCTCTCTTTCTTCAATCTGCACGGGGACGCCCTCGAGGCAGTCCGGTATGCGGTCTGCGACCGGCAGCGTGCTCTGGTCCACCTTCTTGGTGACAGTAACAACGATGCCATCTGTTTCGGTGTACCCTCCCTCTTCGTCCGAGAAGAATCCTTCGCCGACTGCGTGGACATTGGGTTGCCGCCAGAATAGGTCGTCATACTTGAGACGGACCTCATGGATGCGTTCCGATGTGTTGATCGTGTCTTCAGTTGTCATTTGCATGTTTCCCTTCTCGGTTGATGAAAGCGCTCCGCACGGGTACTCGTACTCGTAGGCGCCATCGCCACAGGCCGCCATCAGCCACAGGCCGGCGGCGCAGCAGACGAGGACCGACAGGACTCCGGCCAACGTTCTCCTTGTGGGCACGACTGACCCTACCCCGCAGGTGAACAGATACCTGTCCCAGTGGTTCGCCTGAAGCGATTCGCTTGCCGGCGGCTCCGTCCCTGGAGCGCCGCCAGCGGGTCGTTACTAAGAAATAAGCACATATGTTCTAATCCGTCAAACCAGGCTGACATCGTCAAAGTCAGCCTGGACCTTTGTCCCGGACCACTGACGTTCGCCCACTTCATATTTTTGTCCCGCTGAGGAGCGGCCGGGGATGGGAGCCGGGGATGCTTGGCAATTCCGGTAGCGGTTCTTCCACAACAGACACGGGGACACCCTCCAGGCAGTCCGGAATGCGGTCTTCAGCGGGTAGTGCGCTCTGGTACATCTCCTCGTCACCGGCAAGTTCCTTATGACTGTTGAACTGGTCCACTCCCGACAGGACGTGAAGGTTAGTCACGAGTACCTTCGTCCGGGTTCCCCTTTCCCTGGCAAGGCCGGTGAAAATACCGCGGCCGGTTTGCTCAAGTCTCGTGTGCGACAGCCTGCCGCCGCGAATCTCTATGCCGCTACGCAGCGGCCGATGCGAATCACTCTGCAGTCCCATCGGATTCCCCTTCTTCGGCTTCGACCGTAACGTCCATGCCCAACTGTCCTTCAGGTCCTACTTCCCACGCAGTACGCGGCCTCCAATATGGTTATCGCCGTTACAGGCAACATCCAGCACCAGGAGATCGTTGAGCAGGTCGAATCCGTGATAGGAGGACTTCACGACGGCGAGATCTTGCCGATGTTCCCATACGTCGACAACCTGCAGGGACCGCAGGTGGTTGTCGAGCGACGAGAGACCGAACAGGCCCATCTCTCGATCGGCATAAAAGGCATCTCCTTTTTCGACGACGACCGCCACGCCCTGGGGCTGTTTTCAGTCATCCTCGGTGAGTCGATGAGTAGCCGGTTGTTCGAAGAGGTCCGCGAAAAGCGCGGCCTGGCGTACGACATTCACGGCGGCATGTCGGCGTATTACGACTGCGGGGCCATCGGGGTTGAGTCTGGTGTCGACCCGAAACGCGCCGCTGAAGCTCTTCCGGTGATCATGGACGTGGTCTGCGGCATGCGAGACGGTGTCACCGAACGCGAATTCACGCAGGCGAAGGAGCTCTGTAAGGGGCGTCTGCTCCTGCGCATGGAAGATGGTCGTTCGGTAGTTTCGTCAATTGGAATACAGGAACTCCTTCGAAACGAAGTGCGCACGGTGGACCAAATGGTGAAAGATATCGACGCCGTGCAGATCGAAGACCTGACCCGGGTGGCGCGGCGGCTGATACGGCCCGAGAACACCGTTATGGCCCTGGTGGGGCCGTTCGAAAGCTCCGAGCCGTTTCTGGCCGCACTGGATTTCTAGCTTGCCTTTCGGGCGGGGCGAACGTCGATGCCTAGGTGCGGGTGCAGGTCAAACTTTCGTCCACGACGGCGCGGAACTCCCCGGGCGGCATGAGGCGCAAAGTCCACGCCGCCCGGGAACGGCCCGCATCCGCCGGGGCTCCAGCGCAGAAATTCGCGCCTGACCACGTGAGTCAGAGTCCCGAAGACCGCACCAGGCGCTCCGGCGGCCATGCTGTACCGGTCCTCCAGGTTCCCATTTTGAAGGCCCGGCATTACCCGGCTCGGATGTTCCTAGGACCGGGACGACGGCGTCGTCATAGGCGTTTGCTCCCCGATTGTCCGTCACCTCGAATCTGAATGTCAGCGTCGTCATAAGCCAACGCCTCTGGAAGCGCCGAGGATCTTTGGGGCGTCCAGAGGCTGTCGTCCAAACGGTGTATCTGGCTAACGAACCGTCACGGTTTCGGTGTACGTAGCGGTCAACCCGTGGGGGTCAGTCACCGTGAACAGGAACCGCAGGGTTGCAGCCCTGTTCGGAGCGGTGAAGGTCGCGTACTGAGTGTCTGCGTCCGTCAGTTCCACGGTCGGCCCCGACTCCTGAGTCCACAACTTTTTCAATTTGGGGATGTCGTCGGGTTCCGGGTCGGAAGCTCTGGCCGCCAATGCGACAATTGCGCCCCGGGAAACGGTCTGGTTCCCACCGCCTCCGGTAGTCGGTGCCCGGTTTTGTATCACGACCGTCACGTCGTCGGCGTCCTTTGCGCCCTGTCTGTCCGTTGCAGTGGCCCTGAACTTCAGGGTGGAGGCCCCGCCGGGGGCCGTGAACCAGGAGTAACGACTGTCTGGATGGTTCAACTCAACCCGGTCGCCTCCAGGTAGTTGTTCCCACTGCCATCTGAGGCCGCGCCTTATGTTGGTGTCGGTAGCCCTGAGACTCACCGGATATCCCGCGTTAGTTGACTGATCGTCGCCCGCATTGACATTGGGGGGGTTCGCAGACACATCCACCGTTGTTGTGGACGTACTCACGCCACCGTGGGTGTCCGTGACGGTAACTCGAAACGACAGGGTTGCGGGACCGGCCGGTGCGGTGAACGTCCGCCGCCCGTCCAGGTTCGTAACTATCGAGAGCGAGAGCTTGTCGTCTTCCTCGACATCGAGTTGCTCCCACTCGAAGGTCAGCGCATCGCCGTCGTCATCGTAACTGCCCCCGGGATCCAGCGTGACAAAATTCCCGGCTCTCACGCATTGGGCAGGACCGGCGTCCGCAACGGGAAGGCGATTGCCGAACACAATTCCCAACTTTTCTTCGGCCGTCTTTGCCGGAAATGCCGCTCCCCAATTTGACCGCTGTGCATTTTCTTCCCCACCGAAGAAAATACCCGCCATCTGGTACACGCCTGTCTCTACCTCGTAGAACAAACCGGCACCGGAGTCTCCCGGAATGGCGGGACGCCGGGAGCAGTCGAGAATGATCGCATTCTCGTAGAGCAGGCCGCCGATTTTTGCGGGCGCACCGAACCGCCTGATCCTGACCTGTCCCTCACCACCTTTTCGGCCGATCATCGTGAGCATCATGTCCCGCTGGAGCGTCACTTCACCGGCAATGATCTTACGGTCTGCCGGAGTGGCGGCTGATGTCTGGAACAGTTTGAACGCCGCATCGACACCGTTCGGTTCATCGGCGACCAGTTCGAAGTAGGCCGCGTCGACTTCGTTCACGGCGGGCTGATCGAGCGCGGTCACGTATTCGGGATCGCTCCCAACTTTGTCGGCTACCGCCAGGGGCACGGACAGGTCTCCCTGGTACAGGTCCTCATCGCCCTTCGGGTTTCTGAAAGCCCGGTCTATGCAATGGCGATTGGTAACCAGGACCTTCTGGTTGTCGGCCACACGGGTCGCCAGTCCGGTGAGCGTGCAGCCGCGGATTAGTTCCGTAATCGCGCCGGTCGAGTCCGTTCTCCCGGTGCTTATCGCTATGCCGCTGACAAGTGGCCGGTGTCGCTTGTCCGGGTCAGTCGCGTCGGTATTGGTTGTGGGAGTTGTGGGTGTGGCGCTGGAGCTAGTCATTGGTTCCTCCGTCCTGTGGCTCGCTCGGGGTGGTCGCAGGCGGGAGGTATTCCACGAGTACATATCCCTCTTCGATCTGCACCGGAATGCCTTCCAGACAGGCCGGTATGCGGTCCGCCGTGGGCAGCGTGTTCTGATCAACTCTCTCTGAGACCGACACGATGATTCCCACTGTCTCTGTCCAGTTGCCGTCAGCGTCTCGGAAATAACCCCCGGAAAGCCCATCGTAGTTGGGCTGACGCTCGAACAGCGCCTTGTGCTTGAGCATGACTTCACGGATTCGCTCATCCGTGAGCTGCGAGTTATCAGTAGTCATAGGTTCCTCCAAACCCTTCGTCTGAACGCATGGGTTTCCCCCATATACGTCGGCGATCTCCCGTTGGTGATCAAAAACCAGACCCGGAACCATCTGCAACCACAGAAGCCAGGCTGCCCACAGGGCAGCGGCGAAGGTCTTAAAGGCCATGGCTCACCAAGTCCGCTCCCGCGAAACGCCAGCGCCGGTGCGATATCCTCCGCGCCTCCGCAACGCATTGGCCGGACGACATACCGACAGCGAGTTCCAGTTCATATAAGCACAAATGTTCTAATACGTCAAATCAAGCTGCCATCGTCAGAGGCAACCTGGACCTTGTCCTGGGGGCCTACCGTCCTCCCGCACGACACGGCGGCAACGTCTATTTTCATAGTAGTGACACGCGTCTTTCCCAATGACATACGTTTGCGCCCTGCTCCGGCGGTACCTTACCGGACTCCTTCTTAGGGCGGTTGAGAAACTGGGAGGGGGAGGCTGGCGCGCCACGACTGGCTGACTTCATGCCCATCGGTCGAGTCCGGACGGGATTCCGACAGGGGATGGTCGCTCCGCCAACGGCATGTACGCCCGTGTTGAGGCCGCCGTTCACGTTGACACCGCACTCTCGCAGCACTTAGCATTTCGAACCCGGCCGGTAGGCGGGCCCCGTCTTTCACAACGCCCGCTACCACTTGTCCGCGCCGGGGTGAGGCGCCCGATGACGACCCGTGCTTACATATTGATCGAAACGTCGGTAGGCAAGACAAATGACGTTGCCCGCGAACTGCGTTCCAGCACGAACATGATGAGCGTCGATACGGTGACCGGCCCTTTCGACATCATCGCAGTCGTCGAGGCGGATAGCCTGCCGGATATCGGAGAACTGATCAGCGAGGGCATGCACAAGGTGCCCGGCATCGTAAAGACCGTTACCTGCCTGTCGGTCAGCGTTTAGACGGGCCGCAGGCGCGTCAATGCGCGGTTTTTCGGGTCTGCTGAGATAGCCCGATGCGCTTCGAATTTACTCCTGAAGAACAGGCGTTCCGGTCAGACCTGGCCGCGTTGCTGGACGACGTTCTGCCCGATGACTGGACCGGCCCAGCCGACGAGTCATGCGACCGCGATTGGCAACTCTACGTCGACGTAAGACGGGCGCTCGCCGAACGAGGCTGGCTGACGATGGCCTGGCCGGCGGAGCACGGTGGCTCCGACGCGTCGCCGATGACGTCGTTGATATTCTCCGAGGAGATTGCGTATCGACGCGCGCCGGGGAATGATCGTTTCGGCACCCGGATGATCGGGCCCACCCTGATCCGCCACGGCACGGAGGCGCAAAAGAGGCGTTTCCTGCCGCCCATCGCAAAAGGCTTGACGCAGTGGTGCCAGGGATACTCAGAGCCCGATACCGGGTCCGACCTGGCGTCGCTCAAGACGCGGGCAGTGGAGGATGGCGACGAGTTCATCATCACCGGCGCCAAGATCTGGACCACGCTGGCCCACCGGGCTGACTGGATGTTCTTGCTTGCGCGCACGGATCCCGAAGCCCCAAGACACCACGGCATAACCCTCTTCCTTTGCGATATGAGCACCCCCGGCGTGACCGTCAAGCCAATAATCAATATGGCCGGGTACCACAGCTTCAACGAAGTGATATTCGATGGAGTTCGGGTCCCGAGCGAAAACATCGTCGGTGGTCTTAACAACGGTTGGCGTACCGGCCTGGCGCTGCTCAACTTCGAGCGGTCGGGCATCGATTACGTGGCGTGGGCCCGGCGTACGCTCGACGACATTACGGAGCACGCAGCAACAACAGAGGCGCCGGGCGGTGGCCGGCTGATCGACGATCCCGTCGTGTCGGCGCGGCTTATCGAATTGGGGGTTGAGATCGACGCCGCCAGGTTGATGACCTACGAGGTTGCCTGGTTGCAGGGGAAGGGCGAGGTCCCGTCGGTCGAACCGGCGATGAGCAAACTTACGGCGACGGAGGTAAATCAACGGGCGCACGACTTCGCGGTCGAGTTGCTGGGGATGTATGGACCCCTGGCGCCCGGATCGCACCTGGCGGAGTTCGGGGGGACGTTGCTAAAGCTGCGGCTTTACTACACGTCCGGTCCTATCCTGGCAGGGACGAACGAAATTCAGCGAAACATCATCGCCGCCCGCGGCCTCGGTTTGCCGCGGGAGTGAGAGCGGACGAATTGGTCATGTGGCAATTGGACGCACAGGCGATATGGCGCTCGAAGATGTTTAGGTTCAGGGATACCAATCACGGATTCGAACGACAGTGGATTTTGGCCTGACTGAAATACAGGAATTGATCGCTTCAAGCGCGCGGGAATTCCTTGCAGATCGGGCGCCCCTCGATCTCGCTCGCGACGCCGCGTCCGGGGATCCCGGATACGACGAATCGTGTTGGAAGGAGGTCGCTCAACTCGGCTGGACCGGCCTGCTGATTCCGGAAGAGTATGGCGGCGCCGGCCTCGACCTCCCTGAACTCGGCGTGTTGATGGAGGAGTGTGGCGCTGCGCTGGCGCCCGGTCCGCTTTTCGAGACCGCGCTCCTGGGCGCGTCGGTCATCAACCGTTACGGGAACGATGGGCAAAAGGCCGAGATGTTGACGGCAATTGCCGAGGGTGGCGCGGTTGTAACGCCAGCCATCCATGAGGAGATGCCTGCCTGGGCATCGAGCAGGGTCAACGCCACTGCCCGCGTGGAGGATGGCCAATGGGTCTTGCGAGGCGAAAAGAGGTTCGTGCCGTTTGCGAACAGCGCCGATATTTTTCTCGTGAGCGCGAACACCGGCCCCGGTGACGACGACAGCACACTGTTCGTGGTTCGGCGAGAGGACATCGGTGATTCGGAACTAGTTCCCATGAAGGCCGCGTCGGGCTCACCTCTCGGCCAGGTAAAACTGCGGGGAGTCCGGTTACCTGAAGATGCCGTACTCGGCGGGGTGGGCAATGGACAGAAGGCCGTGGATTACCTGCTGCATCTTGGCGCGGCCGGCCGTAGTTTGCAGATGGCGGGTGTGGCGCGACGGATGGTCGATATGACGGTTGACTACGTCTCGACACGGCGGCAATTCGGTCGGCCGGTGGGCTCGTTTCAAGCGGTGCAGCACCACTGCGCCAACATGGCGGTAGCGGCGCGCGGCATCCTGCTGATGGCAAGACAGGGGCTGTGGGTGTTGTCAAACGGCCCGCCGGGGGAAACCGCCGCGCTCAAGGCGAAGCTGTACGCAAACCGCGAGCTACAGGGGATCTGCGCGTTGGCCCATCAGTGCCACGGGGCTATCGGCTTCACGTGGGAGCACGACCTGCATCTGTTCACGCGCCATGCCATCGGGTGGCGTTCGGAATACGGCGACACACGGCAACTCACGAATTTGCTGTCCACCGCGGCCAGCCGGTCGGCTGCCAGCCGGGTTGGCTGATAAGCTCGATACCACTATGACAGTCGACTGTATTTTCTGCCTTATTTTGGTCGGCGACCTGCCAAGCGCCGAGGTTTACGGTGACGACGTCGCCTACGCGTTTGCGGATATTAGCCCGGTCACCCAGACTCACGTACTGGTCATACCGCGTGACCACGTGACATTCATCGAAAGCACCTCCGAGGAGCATGAACCGCTGCTCGGGCATTTGCTCAGGGTGGGAGCGACTGTGGCCCGCCAATGCGGAATCGCAGACGACGGCTACCGTTTGGTGGTCAATCAAGGCGCTCACGCCGGCCAGATGGTCGACCACCTGCACGTCCACGTCCTCGGCGGCGGCGTCATGGGGAAGATGGCTTGAGCCCGTCTCTTCATCTCGTCATCCCCGACTCCGATCGGGGAACCAGGGCGAAGTATCCCTGTTAACTTTGGCCAGGTGATGCTGGCTTTCAGGAAGCGGTCGCCGAATCGTGTCGTTGGTCCGGCTTAAGGCGTTAACCCCGGCCCTGTCCGGTACCAGTTTCGAGGCCTTCAGGTACCGCGAGTACCGTTACTTCTGGCTGGCCGCCGCGTTCTCCAACATCGGAATGTGGACGCTCGTCTACGGCCGGCTGTGGTTGATGCGCACGCTCACCGACTCGGAGTTGCTGCTTGGGCTGGTGGCGACTGCCAGCCTTGGACCGGTGCTGTTTCTGTCGATGTGGGGCGGCGTGCTCGCCGACAGGGTGAATCGTCTCTACCTCGTCCGTTTCACGAGGCTCATGTTTGCGGCTGTAACCCTGCTGACGGCCGTTTTGATTGCGACCGACGTGATCAAACCATGGCACGTCATCGCCATATCGGCCGGCACGGGGGTCCTGCTGTCTTTCGACATTCCGTCGAGGTCGGCGATGGTGGCGACGATCGTACCTCGCAGGCATCTTGCTGGCGCGATCGCCATGTATTCGATAGTGTTCGGCGCCGCTTCGATCATCGGGCCAGCCCTGTTTGCGCCCCTGGTTCTCCTATGGGGCCTGGAAGGGTTGTTTTTCATCATCGCAGCTTCGTATCTGTTGACCGTGCTGACTCTAATGCTCATGAACCCAAAGGGCCACAAGGTGGTGAGCGACGGGTCGGGTATGTGGTCAGGGCTCATAGACGGACTGACGTACGTAAGGCGCACCCCGGCGATCCTTGGGATACTCGGGCTGGGTGTGTTTACCGGTGTTTTCGGCGGCTCGTTCGAGACACTGATGCCGGTATTTGCTGACGAAGTGTTCTCCGGCGCTGAGAGAACTTACGGGAATCTGCTGCTTGCAGGTGGCATCGGCGGGCTGACGGGAACCATCATTATTGCGCTGATCGGAAAACGCGTACGCCCGGCCATGTTCCTCGTGGCTGCTGGGATCAGCTACGGCTTCGGCCTGGTGTTGTTTGCCAGATTCGACATTCTGGTGATAGCGATGCTGATACTTGGCGTCGTGGGGTCGCTCAGGGTGGTTTTCGGAATCATGAACACCACGTTGATACAGACGCTCGTGGAGGAGCAGTATCGCGGCAGGGTGATGAGTCTCCACCAGTTCACTTGGGGCGCAACGGCGTTGGGCGGACTGCTCATGGGCGGTCTTGCGCAGAACTTCGGCGCGCCGTTAGCTCTGACCGTGGGAGGATTCGCCACCGCCATCGCCACGGCTGTAGTCGGCGCCACTGTACTTAGGCGAATGTTGGGCAAACATGTGCCCGGGGCGTCTCGCGCGGCCGCCGCCGACTAAACCAGAGTCGATCTGGGAGAAGAATCGCCGGCGTCATGTGTGGTAAACATGACCTGCCGGATATGGTCAGTACGACAATTGTTTATTGCAGCGATACGAACCGTTCGGCATAATTACCCTACCCCTTAGCAAGATTTTGCAACCATGGATAATCGCGCCAGCGGTTTGCCCGATACGCGTTTAAGGAAACGCGGCAAATCTCAGCGCGTCGAAAGGAGAGGATTTTGCATCCTTTCACGTATGTCGCTCCGTCGAGCATCGACGAGGCGGTTAGTGTTCTGGGCCAGCACGGAGAAAAGGCCCGCCCGCTTGCCGGTGGCACCGACGTTTTGGTGCAGATCCGAGGCGGCAGGTATCAACTGGACGCCATTGTTGACGTCAAGAACATTCCGGAGCTCTTGCAGTTAAAGCACGACGCCAGCGGTCTTGAATTCGGCGCGGGTGTAGCTTGCTGTGAGTTGTACGAGAATGCCGGGATTGCCGCCGAGTATCCCGGGATCATCGATGCAGCGTCACTGATCGGCGGGATCCAGATTCAGTCGAGGGCCGGCCTTGGCGGCAACCTGTGCAATGCCTCGCCGAGCGCAGACGGCGTTGGACCGCTAATAGTTCACCGCGCGACGGCGAACGTGACTGGACCGAACGGCAACCGCGGGGTCGCAGTCGAGGACTTCTGCACCGGACCGGGCACATCTGTTTTGATGTCCGGCGAACTTCTTGTGAGTATCAGCGTCCCGAAGCCGGCAAACGGATTCGGCGCCGCGTACGAACGGTTCATTCCGCGCAACGAG
The DNA here is from genome assembly GCA_965262065.1 of Dehalococcoidia bacterium. Classification (GTDB taxonomy): domain Bacteria; phylum Chloroflexota; class Dehalococcoidia; order Lucifugimonadales; family Lucifugimonadaceae. The sequence goes on from OZ253497.1 coordinate 1,689,495, forward strand.
ATGGACATCGCAGTTGCAGGCGTGGCATCGGGCGTTCAACTCGATTCGACCGGACAGGTTTTTGAGTCGAGCCGTATCGCGCTGGCGTCGGTCGGCCCGACGCCGATACTGTGCGGCTACGAACCGGCATCGCAGAAGTACACGGATCCGTTGGCCGGCATGCCGGTTAACGAAGAGTCCATCGGTCAGGCCGGGAAGCTGGCTCGCGAGAGCGCCAGCCCCATCAATGACATGAGGGGCACAATCGAGCAACGAAGGCACCTCGTAGACGTGCTGACCCGCCGGACGCTGAACAAGGCGGTCGAGCGAGCCAGAGCGACGCTTTAGCCGGCCCTTATCGGGGAAAGAACACAAGGAATCAAATATGACGACCAAGCAAGTGCGAAGCGTGCACGTTCAAACCACAATCAACGGCCAGGACATGGAGTTCCTGGTTCCGCCCTACATGAGCCTGCTCGACGCGCTCAGGGAGGTGGTGGGTCTTACCGGGACTAAAGAAGGCTGCAACGACGGGAACTGCGGCGCGTGCACAGTCAACATGGACGGCCGAATTGTCGACTCCTGCCTCGTGCTCGGCGCGGAGGTGGACGGCAAGTCGGTCGACACGATCGAGGGCATGGCGACGCCTGACGGCCTGCATCCGCTGCAACAAGCGTTCCTGGAAGAGGCTGCCCTTCAATGTGGAATATGCACCCCCGGTTTCCTTGTAGCGGCCAAGGGTCTGCTCGACAACGAGCCGAAGCCGAGCGAAGAGCGCATACGTCACTGGCTGGCCGGGAATCTGTGCAGGTGCACCGGTTACGACAAGATAGTTCGCGCAGTTGAAAAGGCGTCCGAGGCCTGATCTAAGGGCCGTATACCGACGTTCGTTAAGTAATCAGGTCAGAGGAGTAGGCGATGGTTGCCACATTCGAACCCAGGCAGGAATATCGAGTCATTGGGACCCGTCCGATCCGCCACGACGGCTATGACAAGGTCACGGGCAGGGCCATCTACGGCGCCGACGTCAAGATGCCGGGGCTTATTTGGGCCGACGTGCTGAGGAGCCCGCACGCGCACGCCGCCGTGAAGAGTGTCGACACGTCTGAAGCTGAGGCCATGCCCGGCGTGCTTGCCGTGGCCATCAATGCCGACCTTCCGCAGCTCGAAGGCGGCGTGGTTGACCTGGGTGAGGGCTCCGTCAACTTCAAATGGGCGAGCGACAATATTCTCGCAAGCGACAAGGTGCTCTACGCCGGCCACGTCGTGGCAGCAGTCGCAGCCGTGGACCGCAATACGGCGGCGGAGGCGATCAAGCGCATCAAGGTCGAGTACGAAGTCCTGCCGTCGGCGACTAACGTCGATGCTGCGCTGGCTGAAGATGCCCCCGTACTTCTTGCCGACCTGGAAGGCAACGACCTGGGCGAGAAGATCACCGACACCAACATGGCGGCCCACAACCGGCATGAATTCGGCGACCCGGAAAAGGGCTTTGAAGAGTCAACCCTCGTGGTCGAGCAGGAATTCAAACTGCAGATGGTGCATCAGGGGTACATCGAACCCCACAACGCCACAGCGTTCTGGGACGAAGACGACCGCATCCGCATCTGGACCAGCACGCAGGGCGCCTTCCCTGTGCGCACGCAAACCGCAGGTCTACTCAACATCGATCAGTCCCGCGTGAAGGTTACGCCGCTCGAAATCGGCGGCGGCTTCGGCGGGAAGATACCCGTCTACCTGGAGCCGATAGCGGCCATCCTTTCCCGCAAGTCCGGACGGCCGGTCAAGATGATCATGGAGCGCAAGAACGTGTTCGAGGGCTCCGGCCCGGCGCCCGGCGGCAAGGTGCGGGTCAAGCTGGGAGTCGACGACGCCGGCAAGATCATCGCCGGCACGACGGACATCTACTTCGAGGCCGGCGCGTATCCTGGCTCTGCAGTCGGCGCGGCTGAGCAGTGCGTTTTCGCCTGCTACGACATCCCGAATACCCGCATCGATTCCTACGACGTTGTCGTCAACAAGCCCAAGTCCGCCGCCTATCGGGCGCCGGGCTCGCCGCAGGTGGCGCTTGCTATCGAGAGCGTGGTCGACGAGATTTGCGAGACCAAAGGCTGGGACAAGATCGAGTTTCGGCTTGCCAACGCGGCCCGGGAAGGCACTCGGCGCGCAGATGGTCCGATATTCCCGCGCATAGGCCTGATCGAAACCCTTGAAGCGGCAAAGAATTCTTCCCACTGGAACTCGCCGCTCGATTCCGACCCCGGGAGCGGGCGAAAGCGCGGTCGCGGTATAGCGTCTGCGTACTGGTTCAACGTCGGGCTCAAGTCTGCCGTAAACCTGAATGTCAATGAGGACGGCTCCGTTTCCCTAATTGAGGGCTCGACCGATATCGGCGGCACGAGGGCGTCTATCGCCATGCAGGCGGCCGAAGTGCTGGGGCTTGAAGCGCACGACATTCGCCCGGTGGTGGCCGACACCGAATCCATCGGCTATACCGACGTCACCGGTGGCAGCCGGGTGTGTTACGCAACCGGCTACGCCGCGTTCATCGCCGCCAACAACCTGGCTGAGGAGATGAAAAAGCGCGCCGCCATGATTTGGGGCATCGACGTGGCGGGCGTAACGTTTGAGAACGGCTACTTCAGTTCTGCGTCGGACCCTGAGTTGAAACTGCACTTCCGCGAGTTGGCGTCCAGACTTGGCGACACGGGCGGTCCGGTCACTTCGACCGGTTCTGTGGACCTCGAAGACGCTGGCGGCGGGTACGGCGTTCACATTGCGGATCTGGACGTGGACCCGGAAACCGGCAAGACCGACGTGGTCCGATACACGGTGGTTCAGGACGCCGGCAAGGCGATTCATCCCTCATATGTGGAAGGCCAGATGCAGGGCGGAGCGGTGCAGGGCATCGGCTGGGCCCTGAATGAGGAGTACTTCATGTCGGACGAGGGCGTCATGGCCAACTCCACGTTCCTCGACTACCGCATGCCGACGTCCCTCGATCTGCCAAACATTGAAACGGTAATCGTTGAGGTTCCCAATCCGATACACCCGTTCGGGGTACGCGGCGTGGGAGAGGTGCCGATCGCGCCGCCGCTGCCGACGGTGGCAAACGCCATACACGACGCCGTTGGAATACGCCTCTACGAGACCCCGATGAAACCCGGGAATATCGTCGAAGCGCTGGAAAAAGATCAGGGTTGATTCGGCGGAAGACCGTTCCGCCTTTCAGGGAATCCCGGCAGTCGGCAGACTGCCCGGTTTGCCTGTGTATAGACCGATTAACAAAGTGTGGATAGAGTTGACCTGAACTGTGAAGGTCAACTCGCAAAACGCCTGCGAATTCAACCGGGCATAGACGTATCAGGGGAAAACAGATGGTCGCAACGTATGAGCCAAGGCACGACCTTAAGGTCGTTGGAACACGCCCGATTCGCCATGACGGCTACGACAAGGTCACGGGTAGGGCCGTTTACGGCGGAGACGTCAAGGTCCCGGGACTCATCTGGGGTGAGGTGCTGAGAAGCCCGCACGCCCACGCCCGGATCGTGAGCATCGATACGTCGGCCGCCGACGCGATGCCAGGCGTCCTGGCCACTATGACCCACGCCGATCTGCCGGTTGCAGAGGACAAGGAAATCGACACCGGCGAGGGTATGGTTAACGTTCGCCGCCACGCCGAGAACGTCATGGCCGACGACAAGGTTCTCTACAAGGGCCACGTGGTCGCCGCGGTGGCGGCAGTCGACCGCAACACGGCGCAGGAGGCTGCAAGTCGAATCAAGGTCGAGTACGAGTTGCTCCCGGTGGTCAACAACGTCGACGAGGCGATGGCGCCGGACGCCCCGATCCTCATCCCGGAATTGGAGGGCAACCACCTGGGCGAAACGGTCTCTTCGACAAATGTTGCCACGCACTTCCGGCACCAGATCGGCGACCCGGACCAGGGACTTGCCGAGTCTGACGTGGTGGTGGATCGGACGTTCACCCTGCCCATGGTCCACCAAGGCTACATCGAACTGCACAACGCCACGGCGTTCTGGGACGAGGAAGACCGGATCACGATCTGGTCCAGCACCCAGGGCGCGTTCGGCGTCAGGTCGCAAACCGCCGGAATTTTGAAGGTCGACGAGTCTCGCGTCAAGGTCAACCCGGTGGAGATCGGCGGCGGTTTCGGCGGCAAGACGGTTGTGTATCTGCCTCCGGTGGCCGCAGTGCTGTCCCGCAAGACGCACCGGCCGGTGAAGATGATCATGGACCGGCGCAGCGTGTTTGAAGGCTCGGGGCCGGCCCCTGGCGGCAAGATCAGGGTTCGGATGGGCGTGACCAACGAGGGCAAGATAAGGGCCGCCGACGCCGATATCCGTTTCGAGGCCGGCGCATTTCCCGGCTCGGCCGTCACCGCCGGCGCGATCTGCATTCTTGCCTGTTACAACATCCCGGACGTTCGCATCGACGGACGAGACGTGGTGATCAACAAGCCCAAGTCGGCTGCATACAGGGCCCCGGGTTCGCCGCAGGTTGCTTTCGCTGCCGAGCAGGTAGTCGACGAGATTTGCGACAAGATGGGTTGGGACAAGATTCAGTTCCGCCTCGACAACGCGTCGCAGGAGGGGACTCGCAGGGCGGACGGTCCTGCGTTTGCCCGCGTCGGGTTGGTGGAGACGCTGGAAGCCGCCCGTTCCAGCGATCACTGGAACAGCCCGCTGGAGGGTTCCGGCGCCGACGGGAATTTGCTCGGCCGGGGCATCGCGTCGGGGTATTGGATGAATGGGGGCGGCAAGTCCACGTGTGACTTGGCTGTTACCGACGACGGCATTGTGTTCATGAACGAAGGTTCGGCCGACATCGGCGGCACGAGGGCATCGATAGCCATGCAAGCGGCTGAGGTGCTGGGTGTCGGCGCACACGACGTGCGGCCGAGCATCCCCGACACGGACAGCATCGGGTTCACCGGCGTAACCGGCGGCAGCCGCACAACTTACGCCACCGGATACGCTGCGTACGAAGCTGCTATGCAACTGATCGAGAAAATGAAGCTTCGGGCTGCCATGGTCTGGGGTATCGACGTTGAAGACGTCGAGTTTTCCGACGGCCAGTTCAGTTCGATATCGGATCCGGAACTGAGTTTGGGCTTCAAGGATCTTGCCCAACGGCTTGGCGGAACCGGCGGACCGGTCACTTCAACCGCATCCGTTGACCTGGCGGAGGCCGGCAACAGCTTTGCCGTGCACATCTGCGATCTGGAGGTCGATCCTCAGACAGGCAAGACCGACGTAGTTCGTTACACGGCGATTCAGGACGTGGGCAAGGCGGTACACCCGTCTTACGTGGAAGGGCAGTTGCAGGGAGGCGCGGTACAGGGCATAGGCTGGACGCTGAACGAGGAGTACTTCATGACCGAGGAAGGGGAGATGACCAACTCCTCGTTCCTGGACTACCGGATGCCTACGTCGCTCGACTTGCCGATGATCGATACGATCCTCGTCGAAGTGGCGAATCCGCTGCACCCGTACGGTGTTCGCGGCGTGGCAGAGGTGCCGCTGGCGCCGCCGCTCGGCGCGGTTTCCAATGCGGTTGCCGATGCCACCGGCACACGATTCGCCGACGCGCCGATCAACCCTGGCAAGATCGTGGCCGGCATGGCCGGTGGAAACGGATCGTAGAGCCGGAGAGGCTACATGGCCCGGGTTTTCATACCATTCAACCTGCGTAAATATGCCGGGGACGTCGGTCAAGTTGACGTCCCCGGCGCGACGCTTGGGAAGCTTATCGACAACCTCGAAGAGCTCTTTCCCGGTATCAAGGAGCAGCTAGTCGAGGACGGCAGGCTGAAGCCCGGCGTATCGGCTGTTTGCGGTCACGCGGCCACGCGTCGCGGGCTCATGCAGCCGCTGGAAGAGGACACCGAGGTCCACTTCGTTCCTGCCATTTCCGGGGGCGCGGCTAAGGCCTGAGCCGACTTGGGCGGCACGCCAGAACGCTAGTTACGGTGGTTTCGATTTGTCCCGATCCGCCCGTTTTCGCTGACACCGTACGCGGCCCTCTACGTTCGGCCGCTGCTACGATAGTTATGCCAATTCGCTTTGATCGCGCCGCCAAGTCAAATCGTAGTGGCGGGATTCAAACCCGCCTTCAGCTTCGCAAATCCACAAGATTGTCAGCATCCTCGTGTCAAGTTGTCATGGTTCGGCCATATCCACGATCGGTTGGGCGTATCGACGCGGGGACAGGGTGGGTTTCAAAACCACCCCTACAAGTAACGTAGTTCGTGGCGTGACCGCGGTGGTCAGGCTGGCGCTATCGGCAATTGAGGGGACTTAGTTGGTCGCGATACCTGAAGAACTACCGGTCAAATACGTCGAGGACGGCTTGGTCCTTTCGGCCGAGACGAAGTTGCTCGTGGCGAAGGGCGTGAGGTCGATCCTGGAGGCGGTAGGCGACGAAGTCGATATGCAGGGCACCGCCGACACTCCGCGCCGTGTGGCGCAAATGTACGACGAGCTGCTCTCCGGCTACACGGTCGATCCGAGGCAGTTGCTCAACGGCGCGCTGTTCGACGTCGAGTACGACGAGATGGTGGTCGTGGCGGACATCGACTTCTACAGCCTTTGCGAACACCACCTGCTGCCGTTCTACGGAAAGGCACACGTGGGGTACCTGCCCTACAAGAAAGTCGTGGGCCTGTCGAAAATCCCGCGGCTCGTGAACATGTTTGCCCGCAGGCTCCAGGTGCAGGAGCGGATGACTCAGCAGATTGCCACGTTCATGGATGATCTGATCAGCCCAAGGGGAGTCGGCGTGGTTGTCGAGGGTACGCATCTTTGCACGGCGATGAGGGGCGTGCATAAGGCCGGGGCGAAGATGGTCACCAGCGCGGTCAAAGGGGTTTTCCGGACCAACCCTTCGACTCGCGAAGAGTTCATGGCACATGTGCGCCACCGCGGCACGATCTGACCGCGTACGACGGCGGATCTCATGAAACCGGCCGGATTGACAGCGCTCGTTACGGGTTCGGGGCACAGAGTGGGTCGTGCGCTCGCGCTGACGTTGACGGAGGCAGGTGCGAACGTTGCAGTTCACTACAACTCCTCCGATGAAGCTGCGGCTGAAACGGTCGCTGCGCTGAAGATGGCCGGGGGCCGCGCCGAGGCGTTCCAGGCGGACTTCACCGACGCCGCAGAAGTCGAAAGACTGTTCGAGGCAGTCAACGCCCGTATGGGGGCCGTTCAGATACTGGCGAACAACGCAGCCCGATATGAACGGGGCGAATTGCCTTCATCATCCGTCGAAGAGTGGGACCGTTGTATGGCGGTGAACGTCCGCGCGCCGTACCTGCTCGCCAGAGCTATGGCGAACGCGCTGCCGGAAGGTCTGACCGGCAAGATTGTCAATATCGGGGATTCGCGCACTGTCCGGCGGGAACGGTTTGTCTATGGAGTCAGCAAAGCCGCGCTCCGAGGGTTGACGATGTCGTTGGCTGAGTCACTGGCGCCCGCCATCCAGGTAAATGAGATCGCCCTGGGGGCCGTGCTTCAACCTACAGACACGCCGCGGGGCGACCGGTCGCGTATGGACCGGTTTGAATATGGGCCGATCCGGCGCATGGGCACGCTCAACGAGGTTGCACATACCATGATGTGGCTCATTGAGAACGACTACGTGACGGGTGAGACCATACATTTGGACGGCGGCCGCACCATCCGTTAGGCCGGAACAGGATCGGCCAGTTGACTGACCACGTCGAAATATCAGGCCTGCGGGCGAACTGCATCATCGGTGTCGATGAGAGCGAACGCGTCGAGCCCCAGCCAGTCGAGATCGGCATCGTGCTGGACGTCGATCTGGCGGCGGCGGGAGCGAGTGACGACCTTGCCGACGCGGTGGACTATCGCAGCCTTGCAGAAGCGGTGGTCGGCGCGGTTGAGTCTTCGTCGTTCCTGTTGATCGAGGCTCTTGCCACGCGGGTCGCGGACATCTGTCTTGCTGAAAGCAAGGTTGAGGCCGTCGAGGTCACGCTCAGGAAGCCCGGCGCGCTACCGATAGCGGACTCGGCGGCGGTGACAATCCGGCGAAAGCGGCCGATGGTGAAGTGAGTGTTTGGGGCAGACAGCCGCACTTAGATGAACAGGTGAAGGCTAGGATGAGAGTGACTGGGGTCGTCGACGTTGTTCAAAGGGGGAGTATATGCCGTTCTACCCTGTAAGCCTTTCAACCAGCACTGCAATGGAAGAAGCTACGACTATCGAGCCGACCATCAAACCGACCATCCACTTAATCAGGCGGGTTTCAAGGTTGGCGAGATCGGCCCTGGTCGCGAACCGATCTGCGAAGTCGTCAAGCCGCTTATCGAAGCCATCCAGCCTGGTCTCGATCCGACCCAACCGCTCTTCCACTGACATGGTAGCCGTGGTCAACTCAGTGTCTCCCTTGTTTCAGGATCTCTCAAAAGCAACTATACATTCATGAGCATGTTCGATTGAAGATCAAACTCGACTACGGCGATCGCGGCATGTCCGTCGATCTGCCGGACAGCGTCACTACGTTAATCCAGCCGCGGCCACGGCCGGCGTTGCCCGATCCCCACGCCGCGTTATTGCACGCATTGAGGAATCCCATCGGGGTCCCACGCCTGCGAGACACGGTGGAGAGAGGAGCGCAGGTTGCCATATCGGTGTGCGACATCACCCGCGCCCAGCCACGCCCGCAGATGCTCCGCGCCATCCTGGCAGAGATGCCGGAGGTCAGGACAGAGGACATCACGGTCTTCATCGCCACCGGCACGCACCGCGGCAACACCGCTGCCGAAGTCGAAGCGATGCTCGGCCCAGACCTTGCCGGGGAGTTACGCATCGTAATGCACGATGCCCGCGATACCGAATCGCTGGCTTACCTGGGACAGACATCGAATGGCGTGCCGGTTTTGCTCAATCGCGAGTGGGTCGAATCGGACTTCAAAATCACGACAGGGTTCGTGGAGCCCCACTTCTTCGCCGGATTCAGCGGCGGACCCAAGATGGTGGCTCCGGGGCTGGCCGGGCTCGACACGGTGATGGTGCTTCACGACGCAAAACGTATTGGCCATCCGCGGGCTGTGTGGGGCGTCACGGACGGCAACCCGGTGCACCATGACGTGCGGGAGATCGCACGGCTCACGGGCGTCGATTTTGCCCTTGACGTGACATTGAACAGGGACCAGCAGATCACTGCCGTGTTCGCGGGGGACCTGTCGGTCGAACACGCGGCGGCGTGCGAGGCGGCGAGACGAGACGCCATGCAGCCGGTCGAAGCGCCGTTCGACGTAGTGCTTACTACCAACTCCGGCTACCCCCTTGACCAGAATCTCTATCAGTCGGTGAAGGGAATCTCGGCGGCGGCTGAGGTGGTCAAGCCCGGCGGCCAAATAATCTGCGTTGCCGAGTGCCGGGACGGACTCCCCGACCACGGCGCCTACGCCGCCATACTTGCCGAGAAGGACTCCCCCGGCGAGTTACTGGAAATGATCAATTCACCCGACTATTCCGTGCCTGATCAGTGGCAGGTGCAGATTCAGTCGCAGATTCAGATGAAGTCGACCGTCTCCGTAGTCGCCGGCTGCCTGGACCCGGAGCAGATACGGGCGGCGCACTTCGAGCCTGCCGAAGACCCCGCCGAGGCCGTGACGCAAGCGCTGGCTGCGTCCGGGCCCGGCTCGACGCTATGCGTCCTACCCCAAGGCCCCCAGACGATTCCTTTTGTTGCCCGGAGTACGTAATCAATAGTCGTACGCGTTAGTCACCCATCCCGTTCGACGAAGATAGAATTCCTCAGAGGTAGATTATGCGTAAGGTCTTTAATTGGGCGGCAATAGGTTTCGGCGGGTTACTGGGAATCTTGGTTTTGCTGATAGTCGTTGCTACGCAGATGTCCAATCGGGGCGGTGGCCTGACCGAATCAGAAGTCATAGAGATTGTCCAAAAACATTCAGCCGTAGGACCGGCCGGACCGCAGGGGGAGCAGGGAGTCCAGGGGTTACAAGGTGAACAGGGACCGCAGGGACCGCCAGGACCGGCGCAGCCCCAACTCCGACCGCAACACCGCGTCCCCCCTCAACAGCGGAGGAACTGGTGGATCGCGTTGCACCTGGTGTCGTAAGTGTCACGGCAGACTACTCTAGTCAGGGTTCGGGATTCATTTTCGACATTGAGGAGGCCACGGCCTTCGTTGCAACCAATCACCACGTCGTTGAAGACGCCGATGAGATCGACGTCACGCTCTACGATGGCCAGACCTACGACGCGCTGCTGCTTGGCTGGGATGCCGAAAGGGACGTGGCCGTCCTCGCTATATGCTGCTCTCTGGATTTTGTATCCCTGCCATGGGATTCAGCCAGACCCCTAGTCGGCACCCAGGTTATTGCCGTTGGATTCCCCCGTGGTTCGATCAGCAGTGCGATTGCCACCACCGGGGAGGTTGTGAAGCCAGATTCCGTGAGTACGCGATACGACTTCATCTCCCATTCGGCTCCTCTGAACCCGGGCAATAGCGGTGGTCCGCTTTTCTCCTTGTCGGATGCCAGGGTATTGGGAATAAACGCGGCGCGCGGCACTCAAAGGTTGACTTTCTATTCGGTGCCCTATCAGGCTATCGAGAAGCCGATGCAGGAATGGCGTTCTCAACTCGTAATTGCAGCCGCACCAACTCCGCCGCCCCAGATAAATTTCGAAACTGTTGTGACCACAGCAAGTTCCTTCACGGTCAATGAGATCCGAGACCCGGCCCAATCACGGTTCACCGTTGAGGTCGGAAAGAGGCTGGTGGCTATCGATGTCACTCAAGTAGGGCTGATTGAGGACGCGCATTACTCGTTGTTTAATTTCAGCTTGCAAGACAGCGACGGATACGTGTACGAACCCGGTGGCGTTGGGGGGGTTCAGCCGCGTTTCCGATCTGGGAGCCTCACGGCTCAACAAAGAGTTCGGGGGTGGTTAACGTTTGAAGTGCCGCAAACGGCGGAGATAGAGTCGGTCTTAGCGCAACCAGCTTTCTACACCTCGCCAGGACACATCTCCACGTATCAATGGGTTGTGATAGCTGACCTGACTGCCACGCCCTGAGTTGCAACTCGCCTTTTACGAACCATGTGGTTGATGGCCTGTATCATCTGGCCGCAATGAACCGTATCGACCCGAAGAAGGTGGTGGAGGAAGGCTACAACCGCATCGGCGAGGCCTATGCCCGGGGGTTAGGCGCGGGTCAGCCAGAATGTTTGGATGATATCAAGTTGAAAGTGATCGAATTGAACGGTTGGAATAGAGGATTGTCAGTGAAAACTAGTCTATTCTTGAAATGATGGTGAGCAATATCTGGAAACAATTCTGGATCGACCGGGTAACGCGCGTTGGGGTTGTGGAACATCTCCAGTCCTTGACCCCACCATTCCATCCATTCAGGGTCTCCAACTTTATAGAAGAACTTGTCCGGTATCACCACATTGGGGTCGGGGTCAACGCATTCCCCGAAGCGAAGCAAAGTTATTCTGGGATTGAAGTAGGGACCCTGCTGGCCCATCCTGTTGAACTTGCTCACCGTGCCGCTGTTACTGAAAAGCACTGCGCTGATGTGTTCGGCCTCTGGCAGATTGAAGAAGGCTGACGGAATGGTCTTGCCGGCGAACGTGTGCTCTTCGACTGTCTGAGGGACGGCGACAAGGTTTCCTTCCTGGTCCCAAAGGTAAGTTTGTCGAGTACCGTACAAATAGGTGGCAAGAGCCGACGACGTATAGTGAAGGGAGGCTTCGTCGTGAAAGGTCTCAATGGCCAGGATAATCGGCAAGTCTTTTATTTCGGGCGACTCCCAGTATCTCTTCTGGATCTTGGAATAAAGTGCACTGCCCAGTTTAATGGGAACAAAGTCCTCTTGTTTGTAGTCGAAGGCACTATCTAATTGCGGCAATGCCTGATTGAAGGGCGGCGTAAGAACACGGATAGAGGAGTAGGCACTCCTCAATTCCACTATATCCAGATCCTGCGTTGGATTGGCAGTTACGGCTTCGATTGCGACTCGCTCTCCCGATTTAGTATACAAGAAAGTCTGGACTGACGATTGGCAGCATCGAAAATTTGCAATCTGTCAAATACGCGTGCAGGTAAAGTTCCCAAACTCTGGAATCAAATCCCGTAGTCTGAAACTGCTCTACGAAATTGCCGTCTTTGTCCGCGTAGTAGCGAAATACTTCCCTGATCATTCCCCTCGCAGGCGAGTGACTGCTCCATAGTCGCTAATCGCTGAAATAACGGATTCAACTTCTGCAACGGGACAATTGGTATAAAGGGGTCTGCAGGTCTGATTGCGCGAGCCAAATTGGATAATAGCTGAGTTTCCCCCGTCGCCTCTAATTCATCAGCAATACGGTCGATGTCTTCTAACAAATTGTGCCGAGCTACTTCTTTGATAGCAAAACTGTGGCTGCCGGCTGCCCACCTAAAAATCAAGTCGGCATCTAGTTGTAACACGACGTAGGCCCAATCATTATCATGTTTATCTCTGATTAAGACTCCCAAAGTGCGTTCTGAACCGTCAGCATACCACTCATGCTCTTCAATGAGGTAGTTATAAAGTGCCGGACGCGTAGCATGAGGAAATGCTTGAAATTGAGCCCTTGTGAGAATCTTGGTCATTATCACCTCAACGGTTGCCTGGTGTGTTTCGCCTTCATCATTATATGAAGTCCTGGATAAATAGCTGGGGCCGTGGTCGCACAGCAATTTGGTTCAGTCTGTTGTCAGGACTTGAGCCATGCCGGTCCTCTCCTCAGCCTTCTGGATCACCTCTATGAGGGAGTCGGAGGTCATTTCTCTTCGACGCATCGAAACTGTTCACCTAGAGCGTCGATGTCTAGGTCGGCCCGGTACGTCGTTCCAAGTGCGAGCGGACGGCAGCCGTCTCACCCGCGTGCATGGAAGTTGTGATGGGCGTCGAACCCCGATCGCCTATTGGCCGGCATCTCCCTCCGGCAACTCTATCCAGGTGTCGAACCACTGTTCCTGAAACGCCGTCGATTCCAAAATTGAGGCCTTGTTCCACTCGCCCGACAACGCAACTATGAGCTTGTCTTCCACATCGTCTCTGCGCCGCACAATAGCTATGACTCTGGCCGAACACCGCCTGAGCGGGCAGTCGGCGCCCAGTACGTACGCGTCGATCGGGTGACCGTCGGGCGCCATTGTTCCGGGGATGTAGCCGTAATTGATCGGATACACGATGTCGGACTGGCGTGGATGAGTGCTGCCCATCGGCCTGTCAATCACGACATCCACCGTCCGTCCAACCCAGTCGTCGAGCTTCAGATTCGGGTCCACAACTCTCGGTACTCGCTCATTCTTGTGGGTCTACTGCGTGTCATGTCGGCGGACAGCTCAATCCGGCTTGCACGGTCTTCGGGCAGTAGCTACCCGGGTGGCTAAGTTACCTTCGAGCCTCGTTGGCTTGCGCGCATATTGGCTATTCAGTGCCTGGAGTCTATCCGCTGGCGTAGCCTGTATTATCTGGGCGCAATGGATGGTATCGAACACAAGAAGGTGGTGAAGGAAGGCTACGACCGCATCGGCGAGCGCTACGCCCAGGAGCTGGGCATGACGCGGCAGGAGTTGCGCTCCCGCCACGTCTCATACCTTATGAATGCGCTGCCTTGCGGGTCGGAGCTCCTCGATCTCGGCTGCGGGGCAGGGACTCCCACCACGAAGCGCCTGGCAGATCATTTCACCGTGACAGGTGTCGACATCTCCCAATGCCAAGTCGAGCGGGCGCGTCGGGACGTACCCGAGGCAACGTTCATTCGTGCCGACATGACATCTCTGCGGCTGCCGCGATGCTCCTTTGATGCCGTGACAGCCTTCTTCTCCATCATTCACGTCCCTCGGGACGAACAACCCGACTTGCTTCGATCGATAGCGGCCTGGCTCCGGCCCAACGGCATGCTCTTCGCAACGATGACCGCCAGGGGCAAGGAGATCGACTTCGATGACTGCTGGATGGGCGCCCCAATGTTCTGGAGCGGCTACGACAGCGATACCAATAAAAGGATTGTCCGGGAGGCCGGGCTGGACATCGTCAGGACCGAAGAGACCCAGGACTCGGACGGACACTTCCTCTGGCTCATGGCCCGTAAGCTAGGCGAACAGCCCGCACGGGAGGTTAAATGAGACGCTGCGACTGGGCGGGGAACGACGAGTTGATGGTGCGCTACCACGACACCGAATGGGGCGTTCCGAAGCGCGACGACAGGAGGCTTTTCGAGTCCCTGGTACTCGATGGCGCGCAGGCCGGACTCAGTTGGGCGACCATCCTGAATAAGAGAGAGAACTACCGTCGCGCGTTCGACGGGTTCGATCCGGAAATCGTTGCCGCATACGACGACTCCAAGATCGCCGAGCTGCTCGCCGACCCGGGGATCGTCCGCAATCGGCAGAAGATCGCCGCAGCCATAGGCAACGCGAGGGCCCTCGGGCCGGTACGGGAGGAGTTCGGAAGCTTCGCGGCATACATCTGGGGATTTGTGGGCGGCGAGCCGATAAGGAACTCGTGGAACAGCTTTGATCAGGTGCCGGCGAAGACGAAGGAGTCGGAGGAGATGAGCAAGGACCTCCGGCGCCGAGGATTCAAGTTCGTCGGCCCGACGATCTGCTACGCCTTCATGCAGGCCGAGGGGTTGGTGAACGACCACCTGGTCGACTGCTTCCGTTACGACGAGGTGTAGCTCAAGACGACGGACGAAGCGGACCATCTGCTCCGGGCTAACAGGCCATGCTCGGCCGGTCGAAGCTCGCCATTGAGTGCAAATATGAGGATGGGCGTGTCAAGATTAAGCACTTGCTTCCCGGTCGGGGCCAGTGGAAAACACGTTGCCCCTGATCCTGACCTTATGGCGCAGGCTACCTATGAGGTCGGTGCCCTGGGTGTCGTATGGAATGACATGGGCGACTGGCTTGCCGTGCTTCGTGATGATTAGGCCATCGGCGTCTAGCTGGTCCAACAACGCCAGGCACTGTTCCTTGAACTTTGCAGCTCCGATCTCATTCATCGTCGCCTCCGTCGGTTCAGGCATCTTTTGCGACTAGTCACTTAGTATGTCCATTATGAAACCCTTTAGCCGATGGCATCATAAGAAGTTCACGAGGAATGCAGTTGGGAACGCCGGGACCTCGATGCCGCGACTTAGGATACCTCCCCCACAGTAATTCCAGCACAAACACTCTACCCGCCCAGATTCCCGTGTCTGGTAACCCCTGACGCTCGCCGTGATTCCTTCCATCACACTGCCTTCACGCGCAATCCTCATTGCCGGAGTTCTGTCGCTGGCCGTCACTGTCGGCATTGCCTGCGACGATCTTGAGCCCGCGGCTACGCTGAGTCCGGCGCCCGCGTCTACCTCGGCGCCGACCGTGACCTCAGCTCCTACACCTCTTCCCACGGCCGCGCTATCGTCCACGCCACTTCCCACCGCTACTCCTGTGCCAACGCGTACACCTTTGAACCCGGCGCCTTCGCCCGCGATTGTCACAACGCCTATGCCGTTACCCACGGCCCCACCCGCGTTCGCGCCGATTCCAACCACCACGCCAACGCCTCCCGCCGAACCCACTCCCAGGCCGGTGCCCAGCCCAGAGACTACCCCGGCAGGCGAGCACATAGACTGGACCCAGTGCGGACCATTTGAGATCGAGTGCGGATTCGTCGAGGTTCCCGCGGACTACCGAGACCCCGGGGCTGGGAGCATCAGAATCGCGGTCAATGTCCACCGGGCCACGTCTCAGGACAAACGGATAGGCTATCTATTCGTGAATCCAGGTGGTCCGGGCGCCAGCGGTTTGGAGCTTGTCCGCTACGTTCCACACGGAGTGTTCACCGAAGAACTCATCGCACACTTCGACATCGTCGGGTTCGACCCCCGCGGAGTTGGAGCGTCCGAGCCCGCATTCGCGTGTGGCGGCCCCGGTGAGCAGCTCTCGCTGCTTGCCATGATCGACGGGCCCATCGACACCCCCGATGAGATGGCCGCCGGCGAAGCCTCCGCTAACCTGTGCATCCAGTCGATGGGGCATGTCGGGGGCCTGCTGCACAGCCAGTATGTTGCCAACGACATGGATGAGATACGTAAGGCCCTGGGCGCCGATCAGATCTCGTACTTGGGATTCTCCTACGGATCTGCCCTGGGGGTCTGGTATGCAACGCTCTTCCCCGAGTCGGTCAGGGCAATGGTTGTTGACGGCGCTAACGACCCGGTCGATCTGGCCGCCACCCAACAGGAACGCGTCGACGAGGCACTTGAGGAAGTCGGTCCGATCGCTGCCTTGCTCGAACAGGCATTGACAGCATGCAAAGATCCGCTATGCCCGATATACAACGACGGCGACCCGATCGGCTACTTCAAGCAGGCTGTTACAAAGCTGGACCTTGTCAACTCTGCGGCGGATGATCATCCGCTGGCAGGCTTGTTTGGAGTGATCTCGACCCTGTACAGCGAAGAGACATGGCCAAGCCTGTGGTTCGGTCTGTTCGAACTAAATGAGAACGACGACCCGTCTATTCTGCTTGAGTTCTCCAGAATAGTGACGGGCCCGGAACCCACCGCCGCGAGCTTCACCTTACATGTCAATTGTCTGGACGACTGGGTACTGCACCCGGCGTTGGACCGCCTCACTCGACTGGACGACTCCGTAATCATTGAAGCTGTCATAGGCGAAATGTTCCCCTTGTTGGAGTTAATCAACCCCTGGGTCCCCGGCCCCTGTCTGTTCTACGACCAGTTCGCTCCCGAGACTTTCGATGGACCGCTCGACGGGGGTGGAGTACCGATACTGGTAGTCGGCAACCGCTCCGACCCATTTACCTCGATTGGTGAGTCTGAAGAACTCGTAACCGAAACCCTCAACAATGGATATCTGCTGGAGACCTCTCACTTCAGCCACGTTGTCTACCCGGACAACGAGTGCGTTAACAACCACGTTCACAGGGTGTTGATTGACGGTGTCTATCCGACCGAGCGCCGAATCTCTTGCGAGCCGGTAAGTCGTTGACAACTTTTGCACGGCAAGGGGAGTGGATAATCCCGGCCACGTAATCCATCCCATTGGACGAACTTGTGGCGACCTTGTCCTCATCGTTACCAGCAATGATCGGGTAGGCCACCGTGACGCCGGTATCCTGGTCGGTCGCGGAGGCGATGCCAAGCCATAACCGACCAAAGTTTCGAAGAGTTGGCGATCCCGGTAGAAGGGCCGGGATGCTCCTCGGTCCCCATTGCGATCCATTCGACCGAATGCCTATCTGCCTTGTACAACGGATTTCGGAGGCGGGACGCTGGCAAGGGTTTATTCTCTTGCCGGTGTGACTTGCTTATTTATATCATCTTGCCTGCGCGCGCAAGCGTTGATATAAAGACAAGTATGAGTACTCTGGAAAGACATAACATCAGCCAAACGGTTCACAGGCTGTCAGAAATCTTGGGCGTTCCAAGCAATGAGGCAATTGTCAGGCACGATTTGCGTTTTGGAAATCGGCTGGTTGACGCCGTATTTGAGAGCGGTTCGTATAAGTTTGCCATCAAGTGGAAGGCATCTGGCTCGCTGGGCCACATCTTCCGTGCGGTCCACCAAGTCCGTGCGATGGCCTGCGATCTTCCGGACTCGCTGATCCCCATCTTGGTCGTCCCGTTCATGGGGGAATCAGCCAAGGCTTACTGCAACGATGCGGGGGTTGCCTGGTTAGACCTCTCAGGCAACGCGAAGATAGTCGCACCCGGTCTTTACGTCCATACGGTTGGGCATGAGAACAAATTCCGTCGACCCGGACGCCCGGAAAGTGCATTCGGCCCCAGGGGGTCACGCGTGGCGCGTTGGCTGCTCATGAATCCAGGCCAGGTGATTCGTCAGAGCGCGCTGGCATCCACTACCAGTCTGGACGAGGGATATGTCAGTAGAGTGGTCGGGAGGTTAATCGATATGGGCCTCTTGGAACGCGAAGATCGTGGCATCCAGGTGACTGATTCGAACAGGCTGCTCGACGCTTGGCACGATGAGTATCGCTTTGACAAACACATCGTGATTCGGGGATACATTGCGGCGAGGGGAGGCGACTCTCTGATCCACTCAATAGCCGAAACCTTGTCGAAGATTGAGACGCCCTACGCAGCGACGGCGCTTCCCGCCGCGTGGCTGTGGACACGCTACGCTGGATTTCGTTTGTCGACCGTGTACCTGTCAGCGCCTCCGTCGCCAGGATTGAAGAGCGACCTCGGTTTCAGGGAAGAACCTAGAGGAGCAAACACCTGGCTGGTGGCGCCCAACGACGATGGTGTCTTCGACGGGGTTGAGGCTGTCAACGGCATACGCTGCGTCCATCCGGTACAGACCTATGTCGACCTGAAGAACCATCCCGAGAGGGCAACGGAGGCCGCCGCAGAGCTTCGAAGACGGCTGCTCTCGCGAAGCATGAATGACCTCTAAACCAGCCACCGGAGGCGGATACGGAAGTGAGCAATTGGATCACGTCCGACGGATTTGCCTCTATATGGTAACCAAGCTTGGCGACCTGCTCGGTGAAATTGTGGTGGTCGGCGGACTGGTTCCCTATCTCCTTATTGACCAGGAAGACCTGCCGTCAGGCCTGGAACCTCATGCAGGAACGATGGACCTGGACTTGGGACTAGGATTGGGCATTTTGAACGAAGAGCGCTATCGAAAGTTGAGCGCCAGGCTGCGTGACGCGGGATTCGCGCCCGACATCAATGATCAAGGCAATCAGACATTGCAACGTTGGACCACAAGCTCGGTCCAGCCCGTAACAGTAGATTTTCTGATTCCTCCCAACGAAGAAACGGACAAGGGCGGTCTAATTCACTACATTGAATCCGACTTCGCCGCGATAATTACGCCAGGTCTTGAATTGGCTTTCGAAGACCGGTCCTGGACAGAGTTGTCCGGCCATATCCCTTCTGGAGCGTGGGCAACACGGAATATTCCGGTATGCGGTCCTGGCGCATTCACCGTTCTTAAGGCACTTGCCTTTGGAAATAGGACAGAGAACAAGGACGCCTACGACCTTTTCTATGTGTGGAACGGGATAGGAGTCACCGATGTAGCAAAGAGCTTGGCTCCGCACCTGCCTAACACCAACATCGACAATGCGCTGTGCATTATTGAAAGAGACTTCTGTAGCCCGAATGGGCCCGGCCCCATAGGCGCGGCGCACTTCATCGCCCTAAGGCCTGACGAAAACATTCAAGCGGATGTCGCCAGCCTGGCACAGGAACTTCTCCGTTCTCTTGGGAGACTATGATGCCAGCGACTCCTCAGCTTCACTTGGAGCATCCGTGTCACATCCACCCGATGGCTCGAGCTTAGGTCATAACGGCAAGCCTCGCCTGGGGCCACTGCGCCCGCCAGCAGCGACGCCGCCCCTCCCGATACGCGGTCCCAAGTGCCTCCGCCACACACGGGGGAAGGGTACGATGGGGGCGAACGCAACCGGGATTGTGGTAGTCGGGACACAGGCATGCGACGGGGTGCGATGGTCTCTCCGGATGCGAAAAGGCGGGCGATATGAACCTTGGTGTTGCAATACTTGGGACCGGACGACTGGGTGGCCGGTACATAGACATCGTCAAAGAGGCGGATGGTACCGACATGAAGGCGGTCGCGGAGCCGCGGGAGGAGCAGGTCGCGCCGCTCAAGATGAGCCACCCCGACGTGGACTTCGTCGCTGATTACCGGGAGTTGCTCGACCGGGACGACATTCACATCGTGATCGGCACGCTGCCCCACTGGCTCCACAAGCAAGCGGCGATTGATGCAGCGAACCGCGGTAAACACATTTACCTGGAAAAGCCGATGGCCGTGTTCCTGGATGAGTGCGATGAGATGCTGGACGCCGCCCGGCAGAACAACGTCAAGCTGATGACGGCCCACACGCAACGCTACTTTCCTACCGTCCGAAAGATGAAGGAAATAGCGGAGTCGAAGCAGCTCGGCGAGCTGATTATGGCGTACGAAATCTGGCACAAGCCCCTGAATCCCTACGCCCGCCCGCCGTGGATGCTGGACCGCAATTTGGGTGGCGGCATGGGACAGATGGACGGCACACATCTGATCGACCGGCTGCTGTGGATTTTCGGCAACGACGTCGCCAGCGTCAGCGGAATCACCTCCAACTTCTGCTTTCCGGACGTGGCCGCCGATGACACCGGTATGTGTCTCATTCGCTGGGAGAGCGGCAAAGCGGCCGCGATCAGCCGGATCGGCTGGGAGACCGGCGTGACCGAGTACGGCGGCGACTACTTTTTTACTTCAGGGCAGGCCAGGTACCGTAACGCATACGGACCGGGTGATGACCACGGAACCGGAGTGTGGATCGGCGCAGGGCAGGAGTGGCACGATGAACCTGTCGAACAGCACGATCCGATGACCCTGGAGTTCCGGGAGTTCATCGACTCGCTCAACCGGGGTGACGACGATACGCCGGTCCCTCAGATCCACGGCCGAAACGTCATGGCCATTCTGGACGCCTGGGAGCAGTCGCACGCGTCCGGCAAGGAAGTGACGCCGGACATCCGCTGACCAAGTGTGATGGGGTGCGCGCAAGCCGTGAACCGATTTGGGCTTATTCAAACAATAATGTACGAATCGCCACCCCGTTGGATGTCATTCCGAACGTAGTGAGGAATCTCAAAACCTTGTCTTGAAGCCAGGCTTTCGCGGAGCAACGCGCCTCGATGCATGGCCTTGTAGCGTGAATGGCGCCGCGACTGCCAACCACCGGCTTAGATTCCTCGGCTTCGCTCGGAATGACACTAGGGCGCGTGGAATCACTATGACCTTGTGAAGGCCGCACGATGTGATGAAAACCGGGCGGTAGAGGGCGTAGGGCTGGGTTGCAGTCATTGGCCTAAAGAGCCAGTGCGCGGATTTACGTGATCCCGGTATGTACGTGGCCCCGCTCCCCCGGATTCCGGATCAAGTCCGGAACGAGGTGGGAGGGCCTGTGGCCAAACAGGGCTGTTTTCATACCTGACGCTGAATTGCGCCCCGTCCCTTGTCGTCAGCAGACGATCGCCTTTTCGAGGGCCTCTTCGTTGAGGGTCAGGCCGAGGCCGGGGGCGTCGGTGAGGTGCATCACACCGTTCACCGGCAGCACCGGTTCGTTGAATATTTCCTGCACCTGCTGAGGGTCTCCCGTAAATTCGTTCGAGTACTCGTGCGGCCGAACGCCGTTGGTTACCGTCGAGTATGCGTGCAGGCTGGCCATGCTGTTGACCCCTGCCGTTGGGCTGTGCGGCATCACGACCTTGTTGTGAATCACGGCCAGGTCGAAGATCCTCTTGACCTCCGACAAACCCCCGGCGATCAGGATGTCCGGCTGCAGGATGTCGGGGTTCGCCAACTCGATGAGGTCGCGGAACCGCCAGCGGGTCTGCTCCTGCTCGCCGGTAGACACCGCCACGTCGAGGGCGTCTACTACCTGTTTCAACCCCGGAAGGTCGTACTGCGGCAGAGGCTCTTCGAAGTGGGCGATGCCGAGGTCCTCGAACCTGCGGCCCTGATTTATGGCGGTGCTGACCGAGTAGCCGTTGTTGGCGTCGAATCCAAGCGGGATTTCGGGCGGCAGGAACTCCCTGCACAGCTTGAACATCTGGAAGTCTTTTTCGGGGTCGGCGTCTTGCCTGACCGACCGCCAATCCATGCGTATCTTGAAGGAGCGGAACCCCTGTTCCCAACCGTCCTTCACCCGGTCGAGCATCTCCTCTGGCGTTTTTGCCCAACCGTCGCCGCTGCTCCAGTACATAGGTATGGCCGTGCGCGCCGCGCCGCCCAACAGTTCGTGTACCGGCCTGCCTGCGGCCTTGCCGGTAATGTCCCAAAGCGCGATGTCGATGGTCCCGACTATGAACGGCGGCACCCGGGTGATGCGGTCGCCGGCGCTCAAGGTCAACGCCTCCCAATGCCGTTCCACGAGCCTGGGGTCCTTGCCCTCGAGGGCAGGTTTGATGGTCTCATCGATGTACGCCTGCATGACGCCGGGGTTACGGCCGTTGGCCTCAGAAAGCCCCACTACGCCCTCATCCGTGTAGACGCGGACCAGCAACCGGCCGGTCTTGAGCAGGTGGCATGTAATATCGGTAATCTTCACTTTTTCATCCTAGATGCATTAGTTGCGGTCGTGACCACTGGAGTTGTGGGGCGGCCCCGCGTCGATGACGCTGTCTGCCGCTAAACGAAGTTTCTCGTGGCGCAAAGGATACCCTCTCCCTGCGATTGGTCGCTGCACTGCGTTGGTAGTTGGCCGAACGATCCTTCGCGTGCGTCATACACGCGCGGATTCTACTTTGACCCGCGGGCTGACAAGTGCTAGGTTTTCGTTAACAGGATCGCGGTCTCCTTCGTTTCAGTACATACGCTGGTTCGGGGAGCAATGAATCATGCAAGGGAGCAACTAACCATGACAGATGATGTTGCCTTGATGGGCCACCTGATGCGACGGGCGGCCTTTGGAGCGCCAGCAGCCGAGCTTGAAGCGCTGGCGGAGCGCGGCTACGACGCCGTCGTCGATGACCTACTGCATCCCGAGCGGTTCGACCGCCTCGAAGAGGACCTGTTCGACCGGTACCACTGGGACATGGTCCATTTTCGTTCCGGCGAGATGACCGCGGCTCGGTGGTTCTACCGCATGGTCAATAGTTCGAGGCCGCTCGAAGAGAAGACCGCGCTGCTTTGGCACGGAATCTTCGCCACCGGCGGCGCAAAGGTCACGATCAATACCTGGATGTCGGCGCAGATCGACATGTTCCGGGACTATGGCCTCGGCAGCTTCAGGGAGCTGCTCGTCAATTTGTCCCGCGATCCGGCGATGATCTACTGGCTGGACAACCAGACCAACCACTCGGACGCGCCGAACGAGAACTACGGGCGGGAGTTGCTCGAACTGTTCAGCATGGGGGTGGGCAACTACTCCGAGGACGATGTAAAGCAGTGCGCCAGGGCATTTACCGGCTGGTCCATCAACCAGATGTTGCCGAGGTACCCATACGGTTTCTACGAAACCAAGTTCGTGTACCGGCCGGATGACCATGACGACTCGGTCAAGGAGTTTCTTGGCGCCCACGGTGCGTTCGATGGCGAAGACGTGGTCGACGTGATCGTCCGGAACCCGGCTACTGCCGATTTCATCGCACGAAAGCTCTACAACTTCTTTGTGTCCGACACTCCGGACGAGGAGGCGCAGGCCGAGCTTGCGCAGGCGTATTTCGACTGCGACTACGAGATCCGCGGCGTTCTGCGCCACCTGTTCCACGCCGATTGGTTCAAGGAGGCGCGGTTCAAGAAGGTTCGCAGCCCTTCGGAGACCGTAGCGACCACGATCAAGCTGGCCGGACTGCACCGCACGCCGCGAGAGTACGGGCTGATGAAACTGCCCGGCGTTTCCGAGGGGATGGGACAGACACTGCTCAACCCGCCTACCGTGGAGGGGTGGCACACTGGCAAGGAATGGATCGACACCGCCGGCCTTGTCGAACGGGTCAACTTCATCGCCGAAAAGCTCAGCGATCAGTCCAACCCCGGCGTCTCGCAGATGGTCGATCGCATCGCCAATGGCAGGTCCGAATTCACCACGGCCGAGCTGCTCGAATCGTGCGCCTACGAGGTGGGTGGCGTAGAACTCGAAGACCGTACGCTCGATGCCCTGCGCGACCACGTTGGAGGCGACACCACCTTCCGTTTGGACGACGAAACGTCGAGAGCCCGATTCGGTGAGACGGCATCGGACCTTATCGGCCTGATCGGAGCGTCAAGAGAGTTCCAGCTTCAGTAGGACGTTCCGGCAATAACTGCCGCCGGTCTTCACAAGCAAATACCAGGGGAGCCAATCAGTTGAGTATGAAAACAAACGGCACAAACGGTCATAGCTCGAGCACAACAGCCGATCCGGTGCTTGTGGTGCTTCAGCTCTCCGGCGGGAACGACTTCATGAACACGGTCGTCCCGTACGGGGACGGCGTTTATTACGATTCCCGGCCCAATACCAGTCTCCCCGAAGACCAGTTGCTGGACATCGACGGATCCATCGGCTTTCACCCGGCGATGGGGCCGATCAAGGACCTCTACGACAGCGGAAAGGTCGCTATCGTCCAGGGCATCGGTTATCCGGCACCGGACCGATCCCACTTCCGCTCGATGGACATATGGCACACAGCGGAGCCAACAAAGTTCTCGAGCGAAGGATGGCTCGGCCGGACCATACGGGAACTAGACCCGGGCAGAAACAACGTCGTGACCGGCGTGTCGTTCGGTCAGGGTCTGCCGCGCGCGATGGTAGCGCCGGGCACGCCGGTGATAGCGGTGGCCCAACTCGAGGGGTACGGCCTGCTGACCACACTGCCGGGGACGCGGCAGAGGAAGGCCGTCGCCACGTTCGAGCGGATGTACGCGCCCGAAGAGACGGCCGAGGCGAGCATGATCCTCAACCACCTGGGGGAGACAGGCCAGTACGCACTCGATGGGGCCGCGCTGCTCAGGTCGGCGCCGGAACGCTACACATCGACGGTCGAGTACGCTGGCGACCAGCTTTCACAGAGCCTGCGGGGGATAGCGCAGGTGCACCTTGCCGGCTTGGGTACCCGCGTTTTCTACGCAAACATCGGCGGCTTCGACGTGCACGCGCTGGAAAACAAGGTGCAGCCCACCTTGTGGCAGAACGTATCGCGTTCGATCACCGACTTCTTTGCAGACCTGCGAGAACACGGCGCGGCCGACAACGTCACGATGATGATCTTTACGGAGTTCGGGCGGCGTATCAGGGACAACGGCGGCGGTACGGACCACGGTTCGGGAGGAGGAGCGTTCCTCGTAGGAGACCACGTCCGGGGCGGCCTGTACGGAGAGTACCCGTCGCTCGACCCCGACAAGCAACTCGACGGCGACCTGCGCTTCAACAACGACTTCAGGTCGCTCTACTCGTCGATCCTCGACCAGTGGATGGGCATGAGTCCGGCGCCGATCGTGAACGGCAATTTCGACCAGTTCGACGGCATCATCGCAAGTCGGGTGGCCGCGTAGGACTTGACGATTGGAGAACGTTTCTCCGCCTTACCTTAAATTAAGTAGGAGGCAATGAACCGATTTGGAACAGAAGATTCCAGACAGGGCTCTGCATTGGGCTGCCAAAGAAGGCCATACTGAAATACTGACAGACTTAATTGCAAAGGGTGAAGATCCCGACGCAAGAAGAGTCGAAGATTGCACTACTCCACTTCACTGGGCGGCCCAAAAAGGCCAAACTGAAACTGCACTAGCGCTCATCAATCAGGGTGCGGATTTGAACGCAAGAGCCGACGATGGCTCTACTCCACTGCACTGGGCGGCCCAACAAGGCCAAGCTAAAACTGCACTAGCACTCATCAACAGTGGTGCAAACTTGAACGCGAGAGCCGACGATGGCTCTACCCCACTGCACTGGGCAACTTGGGACGAGCATATCGAAATAGTGAAAGTGTTGATTGAATGGGACGCAGCTCTCAACGCAACGGCGGACAATGGCACTACGCCTTTGGACTGGACGTATGAGGGGATATACGCTACTCAGGCAGCCTATTCAACCACCGCGGACACACTCATCGACGGGGGTGGCGTTCCCGGCAAAAGAAGCAAGTTTGTCGATACGCCCCTGCACCAAGCAGCAGAGGAAGGCGATGCAGGAACCGTGACGGCACTTATCACAGAGGGTGCCGATCCCAACCCGAGAAACAAATATTGTGAAACGCCTTTGCACATAGCGGCAGGAGAAGGCCACGTAGAAACGGTCACGGCACTTGCCAACGGGGGTGCCGATCCCAATGCACGAGACTTACATCGCGAGACACCCCTACACCGAGCGGCGTCGCGAGGCGACACCGAAGCGGCAGAGGTTCTTATCGCTAAAGGCGCTAATCCTAGCACAAGAAACGCATTCGGCCGCACACCCCTCCATTCTGCGGCTTATGAAGGCAACACGGAGACGGCACTGAAACTTATCGAGAAGGGTGCGGATCGCGACGCGAGCAACAAACTTGACGGGCCGCCTTTGGACTGTGCCTTCCAGACAGGTCATATCGAAACAGCCAATGCGCTCGTGGAAAAAGGATGTGGCCTTAGCGAAGAAGGGAATGCGGCCATGGAAATGTTCCGTGAGTACTTGAAAGACATAGGAGAGAGCGCTGACCCCAGTCCTTAGACCACTTGCACTGTGATACATATGATTCATGGAGTGTCAAGGACAGCTAGCAGGGAGAATGACGATCGTCGAGACGGAACGAGCCGATCGGCAAACTACCGTGGAATACAGATGCAATGACGACTGAGCAAAAGACTGACGAGCAAGAAAATAGTGTGAAGGAACCGCCGGTACTGCTCCGCATCGGCCACGTGTACGAACGGTCACTCGGCGCAATCATGTCGCCTACCGGCTTCTACGGTCCGCTCGATATGGCGACCGGGCCGGACGGCATGCTCTACGTGCTCAACCGGGCTACTACGCCATACGATTTCTGGCGTATAACCAAGTGCCTGCCGCAGGACGATGAGTACCAGGGCGAAATCAACTACAGGGAGGACGAACAGCCGTGGGCGGTTAGTCTCGCCCTCGATAGCCAGGGCCATTTCTTCATAACCGACGACTGGGCCGACAACGTCTGCGTCTATGACATGGATGGTAAGCGCATCGGGCGCTGGGGTGAAAAGGGCAGCGCGCCAGGGCAGTTCGCCGGCCCGGCTGGGATCAGGCTG
Organism: Dehalococcoidia bacterium; assembly: GCA_965262065.1. Taxonomy (GTDB): domain Bacteria; phylum Chloroflexota; class Dehalococcoidia; order Lucifugimonadales; family Lucifugimonadaceae. The sequence continues at coordinate 1,716,266 of OZ253497.1, forward strand.
GACAAGGACGAGAACCTCTGGATCGTCGATTCGACGAACCATCGCGTCCAGCGCTTCACCCGCGAGGGCGAGTACCTGGGGGGCTGGGGAGAGTTCGGAAGCGAGCCGGGCCAACTCAACTACCCATGGGGCATCAGCGTCGATCCATTCACCGGGGACGTGGTGGTCGCGGACTGGCGTAATGACCGCGTCCAGCGATTTAGCGAAAACGGAGACCTTGTACAGGTGATCGGCCGGAGCGGTACCGGCGACGGCGAGTTTCGGAAGCCCAGCGGGGTGACCGTCGACCACTACGGCGACATCTACGTGGCCGATCAGGGCAACGACCGCGTCCAGTTGTTCAACTGCCGGGGTAAATTTGTCGAGTCGTTCCGGGGCGATGCCACGATTAACAAGCGGGGAGTGGACCGCCTGATGGCCAACCCCGACATGCTGCGCATGAGGGACAATGTGCCGAGCATCGAGCCGGAGAAGAGGCTCAAGCGGCCCACGGCGGTTGCCGTTGCGGCTGACGACAGGGTGTACCTGGTTGATTCGGGCCGATTCCGCGTTCAGGTATACCAGAAGCAGGTCATACCCCTGACACCGGACCAGGTGGATGCTCCGCGCCGCGATCCGCTCATCGACTGACCGCGTCGATGTTTTCGGCGGGCCGGACGCTTTGACCGGCGGCCGCTGCCCGCGCTCTGATATAACCTGAAAACAACGCGTGCGAGCGGGCGGGAGTAACTCAGTGGCAGAGTGTCTGCTTCCCAAGCAGAAAGTCGGGGGTTCGAATCCCCTCTCCCGCTCCAAAAGCTCTACGCCAGCTCCTTTTGCCCCATCCTGAAATCTTGGTAGTCCTGCGTCATTTCTCTGAAAACAGCCCGGTTAGGCTGTTGGCCCTCCCTCGTCGTTCCGGACTTGATCCGGAATCCAGGTGCGCGGGGCCACGCGAAAACAGGGATTACGAAAATTCCCGCACGGGCAGACGGCGGCAGGCTCAGTGCCCGGCGACGTCCCATTTTCATCACCTCGTGCGGCCTAAGCAAGACCATAGTCATTCTGAGCCCAATGTTTTGTCATTCTGAGCGGAGCCGAAGAATCAACGCCTGTAAGACAGTAACGCCCAACCCTCCTAACCCAGACCATGCGGCTTAGCTCAGGGCGACACGGCGGATGCCCAGAGTGACGGTGGGGGTCGAACGTGACACCGGTACAAATTGACGCACCGGAACTGGGTAAACCCGCCACCGTGGACTACTACCCCTTCGGTTCGCCGTCCTGTAATTTCACAAGGGACATGGGGTCCAACGGCGAGCCCTTTTGGGTTTCACCAAGGGGTCTGCCCGACGCAGATTGCGGGTGAATCTGTGCGTCCAAATGAGTCGGTACGAAAGTGAAACACGGGTGCGAATAAACGCCGCGCCGAGCGGGGAGAGGCCTCATGGCTCTGGCCCGGACGAAGCATCAACGGCCCCGGGCTTCAGAGCTCAACTGCTGAAGCGCGCCTGGGGGCTCATTTGGTTCGTCGCGCCGTGGTTCGGCATCGCGGCCAGCATCGAGTTAGCGGGAATCGACTTGTTGCTCGCTATCATCACTCCGGACTACGATGGCGCCGGCGAAACAATCAGCCAGATGCAAAGCGTCAACGCCGCCTACTCAGCCGAGGCCCGACTCAGCCTTCTGATCTACTCCTTGCTGGTCATACCGTTCACGATACGGGCGACGCGGCTGCCCGGGTTGCGCCAACCGTGGGTCAAAGTCATGATGTTCGGATTGTGGGCGCACGTAGTGATGGGCATTGCAGCCGCGGGGTTCCAGTCTGAGTATCACCGAATAGTATTCCTGCGGTTCACAGCCAACAACATCCACGACGCCGCGGGCCACGTGTTTTTCGTCGTCGGGATACTCGGCGTCATAGGCACTGCGTTGGCCATGGACCGCGTGCCGGAGTATCGGCGCCTCAAGATCGTTTCTACGATCGCGGCCGCGATAATGATCCTGACAGGGCTCATGTTCGTTACCCGCGCATTGAATGATTTCATGGGGATCCACGAGCGCATCGGTTTCGCCGCCTACCTGACCTGGGTGGCCCTGATGTCTATACGTATCGAAAACGAACGGCGCAGGAATGCACGAGAAGACCGGGAGAACGTGCCAGTCGGGCCCGACCAATCGCGTTAGCGGCGCGACGTATGATTCGAGCCGATCGGAGGCATCCATCCAGGCAGCGCGATTCGAACGCCAACAAATCTTCGGTTGAACCTGGAACGGGCGTACAAAATTCCTGGCACTCGTGAATTGGCCGTAAATGTTATGCTTACGGCGAAATTTCGATGCAAAATGCGTCACTAGTTCGCCGGAAATCTTACGGCTGGGTGGGCCATGACTGAACCGCTACTCGAGGTCAAGAACCTTCAGACCTATTTCCACTCCTCTACCGGGGTGGTGAAGGCCGTCGACGGTACGTCCTTTTACATCCACGAGGGCGAGACACTCGGCCTCGTAGGCGAGAGCGGCTGCGGCAAGAGCGTCTCCGCCCTGTCGATCATGCGGTTGATCCCCAACCCGCCTGGGCGGATCGAAGGCGGCGAGGTACTGTTCGAGGGCAAAGACCTTTTACAAATCTCCGAGTCGGATATGCGGAAGGTAAGGGGCAGCAGGATCGGCATGATTTTCCAGGAGCCGATGACTTCTCTCAACCCCGTCCTGACAATCGGCCGGCAACTCACCGAAACCCTTGAACTGCACCTGAATATGTCAAAGCGGCAGGCGATGACACGCGCAGGCGAACTGCTCGAGATGGTTGGGATTGCCGATCCTGTACAAAGACTGCACGACCATCCACACCAGCTTTCGGGTGGTCAGAGGCAGCGCGTCATGATCGCCATAGCGATGTCGTGTAACCCGAAGCTTTTGATAGCGGACGAAGCCACAACTGCTCTGGACGTGACCATTCAGGCGCAGATCCTGGAACTGATGATGCAGGTGACCAGCGAACTCGGCACCGGGTTGCTGATCATCACGCACAACCTCGGTGTCGTCGCACGATACGCCGACCGGGTCAACGTAATGTACGCCGGCAAGATACGAGAGACAGGCCGGGCGACGGACCTTTATCGCAATCCGAAACATCCGTACACGGTCGGGCTATTGAACTCAGTACCCAGGCTTGACAGCCGGTCAGGCTCGCGACTCCTCCCGATCGAGGGTGAGATCCCGGACCCGTCCAACCTGCCACCGGGGTGCGCGTTCAGACCGCGCTGCCAGTGGGCGGTGGAAAAGTGCGGGACCGACGACCCGCCCTTGGTGGAGGCCGACGCAGGTCAGATGTCTGCCTGCTGGGAACATGAACGGGTAAGCCGAATGGCGGGAGCGGTAGCATGACGATGGTGGAGGAAAGAACGCCCCAACCCACTACGGGCGAATCCAGCAATGAGGCTCTCCTGGAGATCAGCGGCCTTAAGGTCCACTTCCCCGTCAAGCGGGGCTTGATTTTCGACCGAACCGTCGGGATGGTCAAGGCAGTCGACGGACTCAACTTTTCGATCAGGCCAGGCGAGACCCTTGGTCTGGTGGGTGAGTCAGGATCGGGCAAGACCACCACGGGACGGGCCATACTTCAGCTTGTCAAAGCGACAGAAGGCTCGGTGACCTTCGAGGGCAAGGACCTCGTCTCGCTGAGCAACAGAGACATGCGCCTGATGCGCCGCCGTCTCGGCATGGTGTTCCAGGACCCGTACGGCGCCCTCAACCCCAGAATGACCGCAGGGGCCATCATCGGCGAACCGCTGGTGGTGCACAGCCTGCACGACGGCAAGGCAGACCTGAGAAACCAGGTGAGCGATCTCCTTGAAACTGTCGGCCTCAACCGGGGGATGGCAGACCGGTATCCTCACGAGTTCAGCGGTGGACAGCGTCAACGAATCGGTGTCGCACGCGCCCTGGCCGCAAGGCCCAGCTTCATGGTGCTGGACGAGCCGGTTTCGGCCCTCGACGTTTCGATCCAGGCGCAGATCATCAACCTGCTCCAGAACCTTCAGGAAGAGTTTGGGCTCTCCTACCTGTTTATAGCCCACGACCTGTCGGTCGTCCGGCACATCAGCGACCGCGTCGCGGTAATGTACCTCGGCAAGATCGTGGAGTTGGCGGATTGCGACGACTTGTACGAAAACCCGCTGCACCCGTACACGAGGGCGCTCCTCTCGGCCATACCGATTCCCGATCCCGAGTTGGACCGGCGCAGGGAGCGGATCGTCCTGGAGGGCGATATTCCCAGCCCGCTGAACCCGCCATCGGGGTGTGTGTTCCATACACGGTGCCCCGTTGCGATCGACGACTGCTCCGGGTACGTGCCCGAGCTGCGAGAGGTTGCGCCCGACCACTGGGTGGCATGCATCCGCGCCGACGACTACGGCGCGTACGCCGTGGCGTAGAGGGCGGCCATTTTATTGGCGGTGGACGGCCAACTACGCCGCCATTCGCCCGTCATCCCCTCCGTGCCCATCGCCCACGGGGCCGCCCCGATACAAAGGTGTCTATCGAGTCCCGTATCGCCTCCAGGGCGCTCTGTGGGGAGCGGGGACGCACTTGCCCATCGCATTCCTACCCAAAGGAATTAACGTTCGCTTCCCGTCAGGGGTTGATCAGGCGTCCCGGGCAGGCCAGACTCGTTCCCGGACTACTGGGAACGGGTTTCTAGTCGGCCGCGGAGTCTGGGATCGAGGTGGTCGCGCAGTGCGTCTCCAATGAGTACGACGGCGAGTACGGTGAACGTCAGGAACAGTCCGGGGAAGAATGAGATCCACCAGCCGACCTGTATGTAGCCCTGGCCTTCAGCCACGATGTTGCCCCAACTTGGCGTCGATGGCGGCACGCCTGCGCCGAGGAAGCTCAGGCCGGCCTCGGCAAGTATGGCTGATGCGAGCGTGAAGGTTGCCTGCACGATGATGATTCCGACCGTATTCGGCAGGATGTGCAGGAGCAGCACCCTCGGAATACGCGCCCCGACGGCGATGGCGGACTCTACGTATGCCGCATCGCGCAGGGTGAGCACCATACTTCGCACAAGCCGGATCTTGCTCGCCGTTCCGGTCACCGACAAAGCGATGATCACGTTGGCGATGCTCGGTCCCAATATGGCAATCAACGCCAATGCAAGCAATATGGTAGGAAACGCGAGCAGCCCGTCCACAAATCGCATCACGATGTTGTCGAGCACTCTGAAGTATCCGACTACGAGCGCGATCAGCACACCGGCCACCGTGCTGATGGCGGTGACAGAGAAGCCGACCAGAAAAGATAACCGTGTGCCGACGATCGTGCGGTCGAACACGTCCCTACCCCAAACGTCGGTGCCGAAATAGTGGAATTCGCGTTCCGGGGCCTGCAGACGATTCACCGGGTCTACACGTTCGTATTTAGTGCGTGCCACGACGGTCGAGAACAGCGCAAAGAACAGGCCGATGAGCAGTATTGCGGACGCCAGGATGAGCAGGGGTTCCCGCCGTATGTTCCGCAACAACTCGATCCATACATTGTCCCTGTGCTCCAACGACAACGGGACTTGCCCTGTCCTAAGTAAGGAGGCCATTAGTAACGAATCCGCGGGTCTATGTAGGCGTAAATCACGTCAATAAGCAGGTTCACGAGGATCAGGACCGTCGCGACCACCATCAGTAGGGCCTGAATGATCGGGTAGTCACGCCAGACGATTGCATCGACCAACATCCGGCCCAGGCCCGGTATGGCGAAGATCGATTCGGTAATTACGAATCCGGTAGCCAGTCCTGCGACCGCTGCGCCAATTACCGTTACGACAGGGATTGCCGACGGCCTCATGGCGTGCCTGAGAAATACCGTGAAGTCCGAAAGCCCCTTGGCGCGGGCGGTCCGTATGTAGTCTTCCCTCATCACGTCAAGCATTGCGGACCGGGTGATGCGGGAGATGAAAGCGAACCCCAGGACGCTGTTGACTGCGACCGGCAGGAACATGCTGTGCAAGTGCTTCAGTATGCCGTCGCCCATAGGCGAATATCCGAGCACCGGGAACCAGCCGAGGTTTACCGCAAACGCCCAGATCATGATGAATGCCAACCAGAAACCCGGTGTTGCGAATCCCAGCACCGCAAAAAACATTAAGGTCCGGTCCGTCTTGCTACCTGAACGCCACGCCGAGATCATCCCTGTCGAGACGCCGAGGACTGTGGAGATGACCATCACCTGTACACCAAGGGAGAGTGTCGGCTGGAGTCTCGGCAGGATCAACTCCGTTATCTCTCTCTTCGAGAAGATTGAGGTGCCGAGATCGCCGCGGAGCATGTTCCAGGCCCAGTTCCCGAGCTGAACGTGGTATGGCCTGTCGAACCCCAAGTCTTTCCTGATTCGCTCAAGGATCTCAGGGTTTGCCTCGTCACCGCCGATGATGGCCGCCGGATCGCCCGGCCCGATATATAGCAACGAGAAGGTAATCACCCCGACGATGATGATGACCGGAATCGAGGCAAGAACCCGTTTGATTATGTATCGCCACATATCGGATTATCGGACTGTTGCTCGGCGGAGCAGGCAGTATCGCCTGCCGGTAAACGTAAAGGACGGCAGAGAGGGAGCCAGCCGGCATTCAGGCCGGTCTCACTCATCTGCCGTCTGTTATTTATCACGACGCGTCGCTGAACGGGGCGGATGACCGACCCGTCCAGCACACTGGTCAATACCCTATCGGGTAATGAACTTGTCGTAAGGTTTTTGACCTCCGGGTCCGCCGTGCACGCCTCGAAGGTCCGTTCTGGCGGCCCAGTTGTTGAAGAACTCACCAATCGTGAGGAATATGGCGTCTTCGTAGAAGTACTCCTGGAACTCGTCCATCAACTCGACGATCCTCGCAGGATCGGTTTCACGGGCCATTTCCCCGAATAGTCGCCTCTGGGTCCCGTCCACGTCGGTGTACTGGTTGAACCAGGTTTTATAGGCCAGATCACCAGACCGGAGGTGGCCGATGGGGCCGAGCCGCAAGCTGGCGCCGGACCACGTGTGGAAGAGCTCCCAGCGGTCTACGGTCGCACGGTCCTGGACCATGGTCGCCCAGTCCATGACGCGAAGGTCGACATTGAATCCGATGTCCTCCAGCACTTCCTTGGTCACCTGAGCGGCGCCGTGGGCCGGCTGGCGGTCTACCGGGTCCATAACCCGAATCGTGTATCCGGCATAACCGGAGTCTGCGACGATCTTTCGAGCGTCTTCGACTCGCTTGGCGTTGTAAAGGTTTTCAGAACCGGCGCTGGTCTCCCAGACCGTTCCACACTGCGTCAGCGACGGGCACAGGTTGATGCGGTCCTGAGTACCGGCAGCAGCCAACAGCGCCTTCTCGTTGTCGTAAGCCATCACGACTGCTTGCCGGAGGCTTCGCCCGTGTACAGGATCGTTCCACGGTGGGATCTGGAAGTTGAACTCGCCCATGAGCCTGAATGGCGGGCTTCCGATTATTTGGATGTTGGGGTCGTTCGTCAGCCGGGGCAAAAGGTCCTGACTGAATTCCTGGACCAAGTCCACCTCGCCGGTCTGCAGGGCAGCGACGCGGGTGGTCTGATCAGAGATTTCGATGTACTCGAACCGGTCGAAGAACGCTTCGTGCCTGCCTGCCTCGCCGTTTGTGGGATCGGGGCTCGGCGAGTAGTCATCGTAGCGGACACCGCTCCAGCGGTCTCCGGGTGACCACGACTCAAAGCGGTACGGGCCGGTTCCGATTGGCTGTCCAGGCGCAGAGTTGGTGGCCGGCAGCTTGTGCCAGGATTCCGTGACGATCAGAGGCGCAAAGCCCTGGGGACCAATGGCGTCCAGAGCCAGTCCGGTCCGCTCCCTGAAGTTAAGAGTGAATGTGCGGTCATCCACGACCTGCACAAAGTCCTCGAATGCTTCCAGTCCAAAGTCCTTCCAGACCAGCTTTAGGATTGTCCCTCGGTCCTTCTGGCGGTTGAGTGTTCCTACCACCTCTGCGGTCGTCAGGGGAGTTCCGTCGTGGAACGTAACGCCACCGCGGATTGTGAAGGTCCACGTGAGTCCGTCATCGCTGGCAGTCCAACTGTCCAGCAGCAGTTTTCCAGTACTCGAGTCCTCGTTGTAGGCCAACAGGCCTTCAAGGATTGTTGAGGAGACGTTGGCGGTACCTGACGCCGTTGTCCACAGCGGGTCAAATGACTGAACGCTGCCAACAGACGCGATACGGAGAGTGCCGGCCTCTTTCTGCGCCATCGCGATCTCGTCCTGGGTGGGAGTTGGAGTCACAACTATGGTTTCAACCCGGGTTTCAACCCGCGGGACGATGACAGTCTCTACGACCTTTTCGGTGACTGTCACAGGCCTGTCGACAACGACAGTCTGTATCTCCGTTACGGTCTTGCCTTCGACGATCTTTTCGACTATGACGGTCTCTACGACCTTTTCGGTGACTGTCACAGGCCTCTCGACGACGACCGTCTGTATCTCCGTTACGGTCTTGCCTTCGACGATCTTTTCGACAACGACGGTCTCAATGACCTTTTCGGTGACTGTCACAGCCCTCTCGACCACGACGGTCTCAACCACCCGCTCGCCGGGCACTGTTACCTGTACCTGTTCCTTGACGACGACGGTTTCGACGACGGTAATGGTTTCCGTCTCACCGCCGCAGGCGACGGCCGCGATTGCGGCCAAGACCGCTAGCCATGGTATGAGCAGCCAGAGCCGCCGGGGTTTTAAACTACGAAACATATATTGTCCTCCCAATCAAATGGGCTGCGTGCAATTTCGCACTGTTAACCGGGATTAGCTGCAGTCACTGAAATGCTGCGCCGAAAATCCCAATATTTTCCGGCGGACCCCCCCCCCGGAATAATCCAAGGCATTTTATGCGGATGTCGCCTGTCTTAGCAAATAGGCCAATGAAAACTGCCCGTCCGAATGGTTCGCCGTCCCCGGTTAACCCGCTCCTTAGCTCTGATCGTTTTCGTAGCGGTGCGGAGGGCGCTCCGTTTGACGTGGATACCGTTGCTGATTACCAGAAGGTTGCAGACGTGCTTGCTGAGCGCGGGTGGGGTGACGACGACAGCGAGAACGTGATGTACCGCAACTGGCAACGCTTCTTCGAGGAGACGCTGCCCCCGGCCTGACCTTTCCCGATCTGATCGCACTAACGCGAGGGCGTTCGAAATTGCGAGGGGTGAGTCGCCAACCTCCGTTGCTCAATGCCACTGCGGCGCAGGCCTAAATCAACAGGATCGGCGACCGGCCACGGACACATGCGGCGTCATCGCCTTCAATCTCGGCAATGCAGTCGGCCATTCCTTGGGCTACGGTTAAGTTGTGATGTTCTTGCCTAGCGACCTGTCCGCCATGCTGCCGCGCTCATGCAACACAGCCTTCCTCACCAATGGGGACACGGCGCAGGGAAGCCCGGACGTGGCTCGAATCAATCGCCCAGACGGCGCGTCCGCGGGGAATATTCCCGTGGGTGTGCCTCGGGATGCTCCGTCGGGGCCGGGGGAAGTGTACGAACACTTCACCCTGAAGGAGATCGACGAGCAGCCGCGGGCGGTCGCCGACGCCATGCGCGGCAGGGTTTCATTCGATACGTACGACGTGACGTTCGAGGACTTCACGATGTCCGACGAAGACCTCGCCGCCGTAGAGCGCATCGTGCTGCTGGGTATGGGGACGAGCTTGCACGCAGCGATGATCGGCCGGTACTGGATCGAGTCGCTGGCGCGAATCCCCTGCGAGACCGACAACTCCTCCGAGTTCAGGTACCGCGACCCGTTGATAGACCGCCGCACGCTTGTTGTCTCGGTGAGCCAGTCCGGCGAAACAGCAGACACATTGGCCGCAATGGAGGCTGTGCGCGGGAAATGCGCCGGCCAACTGACCATATGCAACGAAGAGGGCGCTCAGGCTACGAGGATCGCCGATTGGTCCATCTTGATGCGGGCGGGACCAGAGGTCGGAGTGGCTGCCAGCAAGACCTTTACCTGCTCCCTCACGGCGCTCTATCTACTTGCCATCCATCTCGGCGTCCGGCGAGGGACGCTGTTGCCCGACCAACGGGAGGCGTTGGTACGTGAGTTGGAGCGACTGCCGGCAATGCTCATGGAGACGCTGAAGGGCAGGGAACGGTACGTATCGCTTGCGCGCCGCTACTTTGAATATTCGAACTTCATGTACCTCGGACGAGGCAACCTGTACCCGCTGGCCATAGAAGGAGCGCTGAAGCTGAAGGAGATGAGCTACGTTCACGCCGAAGGATATGCGGCCGGTGAATTTAAGCACGGACCGCTGTCCCTCATCGACGATAAGATGCCGGTCGTCGCCCTGGTCCCCGCGGGAGGGCTGCGCGACAAGATGCTCGGCATCGTCAGCGACGTGAGGGCAAGGGGGGCCAGAGTGGTCGCTGTCGCTGCGGATGGGGACACGATCGGCGAGGACCTCGCCTCGGACGTCGTTCACGTCCCGAGGGCATCGGGCCACGTCACCCCGATCCTGATGGCCGTCCCGTTGCAACTCCTCGCCTACCACATCGCCGTCGCTCGAGAATGTGACGTGGACCGCCCCCGGCATCTCGTCAAGGCCGTGACAGTCTAGTAGGGGCGTTCGATAGCCGGCGTTTGGTTCCCGCCGTGCCTGAAACGATCCGTACAATGGTGTGACGAACGGTCATAAATATTCCAGCATTGGCCTTCACAGGTGGATTCAGCGATTGCGTCGAAATTCGCCACAGTGCTACGCTGGAAGTGACCGATACGCATGACGTTCCCGAGTAGCTCAGTGGTAGAGCGGGCGGCTGTTAACCGCTAGGTCGCAGGTTCGAGCCCTGCCTCGGGAGCCAACCCCTTCATACGTCTGGCACCTCGCATTCAAAGGCTGCCCGTTTCAGGCTGATCTCGATAGCCACGCATGATTACAGGCGCGGCGTCGGGCAGGTAGCGTCGGCCATCCCCTTAAATTGAACGGAGGCGCTCAGAACTATGGACCTTGAGGAACGACTTCGCGCGCAGTGGATCGAGTCCGTTCAGGACTGGATCGGACAAGACCAGTCGGTTCGTACGGACATGCTGGATTCCTGGATGCTCGATGCTCTCGGTAACCTGTCCGGCCGACGCGTATTGGATATCGGCTGCGGCGAGGGGCGTTTCTGCCGCCTCCTTGCAGGACTAGGCGCTGAGGTGACCGGCATAGACCTCACCACAGCCTTCGTAGAGAGGGCGCGCGGGTTGTCGAACGGAACCGGGAAATACCTCGTCGGAAACGCTGAAGACCTGAACGGAGTAGACGACGAGAGCTTCGATCTCGCCGTTTCGTACATCGTGATGGTTGATCTTCTCGACTACGTGAGCTCGATCAGAGCGGCCTATCGGGTCCTGAAACCCGGTGGCCGCTTCATAGTGTGCAACTTACACCCGATACGCATGTCCAACCCCAACGGCTGGATAAGACAAGGCGCCAGGAAACTGTTCTATCCGGTTGACAACTACACCGACGAAGGACCGCGTGAGTTCGACTGGTGGTGGGGCAGGCCATTCGTCAATATGCACCGCACCCTGTCCAGCTACATCTCGGCTTTCCTGGAGTCCGGATTCGTCCTCGAGGCCCTAAGAGAGCCGACTCCCACGGACGAACAGCTTGCCGCACACCCAGATTTCGACGACGAATTCCGCGCGCCCAACTTCATCATCTACGAGTTGAGAAAGCCGGCGCGTGTCGCTGGCCAAGAGCGTGTCTGACTAGTACCTCTGTCACCTCGAGCAAGCCCTCCAATGTCACCCTGAGCGAAGTCGAAGGGTCTGGGATGGGATGGGCGGGCGTTCCTGACTGGTAGACGGTAGATTCTTCGGCTCCGCTCACAATGACTCTGCCCCGCAAGTGCCTTTTTTGACACCCTCCAAGACGACGGTCTCGCGTCTCATCCCGGACCAGGGATGGCTTGAGGTCACTAGCCGGAACGCAATTCGAGTCCGGGAGAAAGCGCTAGCATACTGTTAGCAGTTGAAATCGAGGGTGCCATGGGAACTGTACACATTCGACGATTGGATGATGATGTCGTTAGACGGCTGAAGCACCGCGCCGCCGAGAACAATCGGTCCCTGGAAAGCGAGACCCGCCACATTTTGGAGCAGGCCGCATATGGTGGCATGACGGAGAAGATGAGGGAGTTTCGGGCCCTTTCCAGGACACTGCGAAGTCAAGCCAATGACCTTCCACAGACCCCTTCGTACGTGCTGATCCGGGAAGACCGAGAAAGCGGGCACGGGCCTGCTTGACGCGTTTCGTGGTGGACGCCAGCGTCGCCGTTAAGTGGCTTGTCGAGGAGGCAGACTCCGCCGCCGCCGACCGCTTGGTCGAGCCGCGGCACGAGCTTTTTGCCCCCCGGCTCATGGCGTCGGAAGTCGGCAACGCGTTATGGCGAAAAGTCCGGATGGGAGAACTTGAGCGTAGCCGGGCAGGCGTGATGGCAGCCGCCATTTCCGAGATGGCCGTTCGTTGGATGGCGGATGAGGACACCGGCCCCGACGCGGTCCGCCTTTCCCTTGCGCTGGACTGTCCAGTATATGACTGTGTCTATCTCGCCCTGGCGCATCGGATAGGGGCGACGCTGGTAACGGCAGATGCCCGTTTCGCAAACTCGCTGGCTGAAACGGAGCACAGTAGCGCGGTCGTAACTCCAAAGACCTTGCAGGAGTAGACGGCAAGTGTTTCGACCTCGAAGTTTCATATGTTGTGCTGGTTGATCTCTTCGATGCGGGTCGGGACATTCGTCAAATTGCACCGCAACATCCCAGCCGTGCAATACTGGGGGCCAAAATTCAAGGTTCGGAGGGTTTTGAGATGGAGTGGAAACAGAGCGAGACAGCGGATGTGATAAACACGCACGCCGTGCACGAGGGGGACGGGGTGATAACGCGCCGGCGGTTCTTCCGCGACGCCACGCGCCTGCCGGTCAAGGTAGAGATATGGGAGCTGCCACCGGGCGCGAGCGAGGGCTCGCATATCCACGGCGGCGACGACGAACTTGAGGAGTTCTACTACTTCATCGAAGGCCGGGGCGTCATGTGGATGGACGGACGCGAGCAGCCTGTACAGCCGGGAGACGCTGTCATGGCTCCCCCTGGCACGGATCATGGCTTCCGCAACACCGGGGACGAGACGCTGAAGCTGCTCTTGATCTGGGGCGCCCCTGCTGGCTCTCACCCTTAACTTCCTCCGCACGATGCGGAAAGGAGTTTACATAAACCGCGAAACGAACCGGAACAAGTCGCGGTTTATTAGGAATGGGGCTTGCGCGTCATCCTATTGGCAGTGGGTACACGGCCGCGCCGCCCAACCGGATTTCTGGCGTAAGTCATTCCGAAAGGTCTTTTTAGCGCCCACGGATGACAGCAGCCCTATGCGCCTACTTCCGCCGCACGATGCGAAACAGCGTCTTCGGAAACCACCAGATCAGCCGGAATAAACCGCGAATGAGGAGGAACGGCAGTTGCCTTTCATCCTCCATGCCCCGGGTTTGCGCCCGGGCTGCCGAGGCGTAGTTCTGGCGGTGCATCTCGCGAGGACTTCTTGGGCGAGGGGGTCCTGTGTAAGTAATGGCGGAAGTTCCTTTCGTCTCGTCGCCGGGGTGTGCCTGTGCAACCGGTATGTTCGGTGAGGCGCCGGCTCGGCATGCCAACAACGCTAGTTGATCTGGCGAATGGTTGGGTCCAATCGGTCTCTCAGCCAGTCTCCGAGGAAGTTGCCGGACATAACCACCAGGAAGATTGAAATGCCGGGGAACAGGGAAACCCACCAGGCATCGTTGAGGTAGTTCCTGCCATCTGAGGTCAAGGTGCCCCAGGCTGGAGTAGGCGGCGGGATCCCTACGCCCAGGAAGCTCAGCGTGGCCTCGGTAAGAATAATGCCGCCCATTTGCAAACTGGCGGTCACCAAGACCACGTTTAACACGCTCGGCAATATGTGCTTGTACATGATCCTGGGGGCCGACCCGCCGGCGACCCTGGCCATGTCCACATAGTCCCTGGAACGCAAGCTGAGGACTTCTGCCCTGACCAGCCTGACAGCTCCAGGCCACGACAGCAGGGCCAGCAGCCCCACCAGCACCGCATACGACTGGCCCATCACCTGCACCACCACGAGGGCGACCATGATGAATGGCAAGGCGGCCCACATATCCACGATACGCATGACTACTTCATCGACATGACGGCCGAAGTACCCGGCGAGTATTCCCAGGATTGTGCCTACGGTTACGCCGACGCCGAGAGCGATCGATATCACCACAGTCGACACCCTGGCGCCGTGAATAATCCTGCTCAACAAGTCGCGCCCGATCTGATCGGTCCCCAACAAATACTTCGACTGACCCTCGGAAGACCACGCGGGTGGGACCAGGCGGTCGCTCAGCGTGTTTTTATAGGGGCTATGAGGGGCCAGCCAGGGGGCCGTTATGGCGCAAAACACCATAATCGCCAGAACGGTCCCCGGAACTATCGGCCACCGCCTGAAAACGAAGAAAACCTTTTGTAGCCACGACAGCGTGCCCGCTGCGCTCGTCCGCTGCGCCGCGGAACTAGCCGCATCTGTGGTCGGGGACTCTGTAATGTTCACTGGCTACGAGTACTTGACTCTGGGGTCTACAAGTACGTACAGCAGGTCAAGCGCAAGCACGACTACTACGTAGAGTACGACCATCATCAACATGATTGCCGCATTTACAGGAAAGTCATTTCCGAATACGGAAGCTACCGCCAGGCGTCCCAGTCCCGGCCATGCAAAGATGTATTCGACGACGGTCACGCCGGTAACGAAATTGAGAAGAAGCAGCCCCGAATATGTAAGTGGGCTAAGGAGGGCATTCCGGAAGGCGTGCTTCCAAAGCACCGTCGGTAACCCCACACCCTTGGCTAGGGCAAACTTGACGTACTCCGAATCAAGCACTTCGAGCATTGAAGAACGCGTAAGCCGGAGATATCCGGCCGCAGGAAGCCATCCCAGCACAATAACTGGCATGATGTAGTTCCTCACTGCAAAGCCTTCGCCCTGGGTCCCGCTCGGCAGCCAGCCGAGCGTCGCCGCGAATAGCAGGATGGCCATAATCGCGACCCAGAACGAAGGCAGGGACTGGCCGAACAGGGCGAAACCCCTGGCGAAGTAGTCGATTGGCTTCCCCCGCGTAACTGCGGATATCACGCCGAGCGGGACCCCGATCATTGTCCCCACCGCCCAGGAGATTGCGCCCAACACCAGTGTGTTCTTGAGGCGGAAGTAGATCACTTCACTCACCGGTCGCTGTGAACCGATGCTCTCGCCAAACTCGCCGCGCATGATGTCCCACAACCAGTAGACGTACTGGACCGCAAGGGGATCGTCGAGATGCAACTTTTCTTTAAGCCGCGCTTGTACTACAGGATCCGGTTTGCTGTAGTCGTCCTGCAACAAAACGAGCGGGTCTCCCAGAATTCGCGTCAGGGCAAATATGAGAAGGGTGCCGAGTAGGACCGTCAGAAGGGCGTAAAAGACCCTTCGGGCAATAAATGCTCTCATGCTGGCACGTGAAGTTCAGTCATAACGGAGGCGAATTCCATCTCGGCCCGGCGTCTGCGACACAAGAGGACCGGTCAACGTTCCGATACCGACGGCGGCGCGGCCACACTCCAGCTTGGGTGCGGCGATCAGGATTTGGAACGCTGGCGCGCGCCAGCCCGGAAAGCGTGTGGGCGGGCCCAACGCAGTCTATACGCTGCGCCGCGGCCCGCCCACATCATGACCCTAAATCACAGACCTCGGGTCTCTAGGGTTCCCAGGTTATCTCCTCGAGGTTCGCCCAAATGGCGGAGCCGGCGAATGCCGCCAGCGGCCTCGGCCATTCCTTTATCTTTACGTCGCTGTAGACCGCGAAGTTGGGAATCTCGATGACGCCGGTTTCCAGCCACCATTCCTGGGCGTAGTCGATCAACTCTATCGCATACCCCCTGCGAATATCGGCTTCCTGTTCGTTCGCAGACAAGTTGTACAGCTCTGTGAACTTCGGAATGAGGTTACCTGCGCAGATGCTGCCTCCCACGCTAACCGTCGATGCGTGACCACCTTTGGGCAGGTCGAGCGTCAGGGCCGAGTTGGTGTCGCGGGCGATCCTGAATTGCAACTGGTTCCACGTGAACTCCACCGTCTTCGGTCGGTGTGCGCTGTATTCCGTGGCATCCAGCGTGACGTTCAGGCCCAACTCGTTTTGCCACCCGGCCGCGATGGCCTCGGTTATCTCTCGTCCCGTGCCGGAGCCGGGTTCGCCGCCACCCCACAGGTCGACGTCGAAGCCGCTGGAGTAGCCTGCTTCGTCGATCAGCGCCTTGCCTTTGGCCGGCTCGTAATCAACCGTCCACCTGTCTTCGTAGTCAGCGCTTCTGATCGAAACCATTGGGACGTATGTTGGGAAGCCGAGTCCCTCGGCGATGCTGTCATTTATGCCCACGCGGTCGATGGTGCGGGACATCGCCTCTCGTACTTTGCGTGCCTGCTCCATCGAGGCATCGTTTCCGTACTCGCCCACCCAGGGCAAGGACGGGTCATAGCCGTCTTTGTTTACAGGTTCGCCGCTCTTGAAAAGCGTGTCTTCCCAGTAGTTGCCACCGTAGAAGATTCCCTGCATCCATGACGAGGTCGGGGCTGCGACGAACCCTTCCGACTTGAGCGCGGGTATTTCCTTGATGTCCACCTGGGCCGCGTCGGCCTCACCGGTTCTCAGCATGGTCGCCCGGACTGTCGGCTCCGGAACGGCGAGAACGCGAACGGTGGCCATCTCGGGCGTCTTGCGCCAGTGGCCTTCGACGGCGTTCATGACGGCGTGCTGGTCTTCGACCCATTCCGCAGCCTCGAACGGACCGGTGCCAATGTACAGGTCGCGTATGCCCTCGGGACCAACTTCGTCGAAGAGTTTCTTGCTGTGGACACCCATGCTCTGCCAGAACGGGCTAAGAGACCAGCGCAGCGCGCCAACCGACAAGGTGGCCACTGTCATTCGGGCAGTTCTCTCGTCTATGGCGTCCCAGCGTTCGTACAGACCAGCAAATTGCCCGGCCTGGTCGTGGACACTATCGGGGTTGGTACCGGAACTGGCCCGGTTGAATCCCCAAGCCACGTCTTCCGCCGTCACGGTACCCCAGCCACCGTGGAATGGGACACCCTCGACAAAGGTGAAGTCCACGTACGAGAGGTCATTGGCGACGACCCAGGATTCAGCAATTCTCGGGAGCACATTGGCTCTCTCATCTATGCCCAGCAGGGTCTCGTAAATGCCCAGCGTGAACTTCTCGTTACCGCAAGCCGGAATGCACTTCTCAGGGTCGCCGTGCGGCTTGCCGACTGTGCCTGCCGCGATGACCATTGTCCCCTGCGGGACCTTCGACGGCTTCGGCATCATGACCTCGCCGCTGGGTGTCGGGGTCGCTACGAGAATCTTCTCTATTTCGACGACGACTGTCTCGACGACCTTTTCGATCTGGGTGACCTGTTTCTCGACGACGACTGTCTCGACGACCTTTTCGATCCGTGTGACCTGTTTTTCGACGACGACGGTCTCGACGACCTTCACGGTCTTGCCTTCGACCTGTCTCTCGACGACGACGGTCTCGACAACCTTTTCGATCCTGGTGACGGGTTTCTCGACGACGACGGTCTCGATGACCTTCACCATCTCGCCCGCGACTTGTTTCTCAACAACTACCGTCTCGACGACTTTTTCGACTTGCGTGACCTGCTTCTCGACCACGACCGTATGAATAACGGGCGCGGCAGGAGCGCCATCGTCGCCCCCACATGCCATCGCAACTGCCAACGATGCCCCAATTATCAATGGGACCAGTCGCCAGAAACGTTTTACACTCAGTAAAGTCATGCCACCCTCCAGTTGGATGCCTGTCAAGAAAGCCAGCCGCGTTTTTCCGATACGTGCGAAAGCGCCGTGTATCCTCGGATTGCTCCGGGGCCGTTTTACAATAATAGCCATGGCCTTGTCAATTGATGGTCACGAATTACGTCATATTAGCTTAATATACTTCCGAAAACAGCAAAGCCCCGAGCCCTGCCACGCGTGAGGCGGTAACTGCCTGTTGGCCCCGTCTGCAATCAGATATTCATATTCAGACGTACTCTCGTAACAAAGAGAAAAGAATGGGACGCCCGCGTGCACCCGCGCCGCGCGCGGAGCGCGCGGGGCTTGGACCGCACGGTTGAGACATGTAAT
This sequence comes from Dehalococcoidia bacterium, assembly GCA_965262065.1. Taxonomy (GTDB): domain Bacteria; phylum Chloroflexota; class Dehalococcoidia; order Lucifugimonadales; family Lucifugimonadaceae. The sequence goes on from OZ253497.1 coordinate 1,734,504, forward strand.
GCCGGTGCCGTATCCTGACGCCTTCCCGCCACTGGAGTTGTCGCCGTCTTGACCGCAAAACTACATCTGATAGCCGTTCTTACGTTGATGGCAGTATTTTTCTGCGCAGCCGCTTGCGGCGCTGACCCTGGTCCAGAATCAAAGTCCCAGGACCTGCTGGATCAAGTGAAGGCCAACAATGAAATGCTGGCACAACAAAAACAGGCCACCGTGCAGGCCCAATCTCAATCGGCCCAAATACCCGAAAAATCAATGACTGTTTCGGATATAGAAGGCACTAACGACGAAAAAGCACATGCCATTGCACAGATCATCACTCAGATGGCTGATGGCTTGCTGCTGGTGTCTCTCGGAGAGGTCCCGTTGCACGGTCATCTTTCGAATGGTGAAGAATATTTCGGTGGTCATTACAGGGTCTTCGTCACCAAGTCCATTCATGTACTGACGCCGGATGAAATATCGGCGATAGATTCGCTCAGAGACGAAATATTTGAACTTACGACAGCACACATACTCAGTGTGGATTCAACCGTCACTCACATGGGAGTGCAAACGATTTATCCGGACATCTGGCCAGCTCCTTTCGCGCCCGACAGCGACTTTTCTGGATACGACCCCGAAGATCCGTCGAATCTATGTGTGGCAGACGGTAAGGACCTCTTGACGATCTATCGACGGTTTTCCGACGAAAACTACTTGAAAGTGGCGCACTGCGAAAAGATATTTTCCGTACGAGAATCAGAGGCCCAGTACATTCTGGAACTGCTGACTGAAATTACCGAGCCCCAGTAGACGACAACGTTTCTGTCGGGCGACAGAGCAGGGCCTATTGCAAAGTCGCTTGTTGATTGCGGCGGCTTCACACGGCTTGCCGAAAGCCCGGGCGGTTGACTTTCAAGAAGACTGTCTTGTAGGTTAACTTCGGCTGTCTCAGATGATGTCTAATAAATCCCTTTGTCCCGTCGAGCCCTTCCTGTCACTTGAATACGCCTCATGTCACCCTGAGCACTCCTCATGTCATCCTGAGCGAAGTCGAAGGGTCTAGGGGTCGGGGGACAGGGCGTTACTGCCAGGCGGACGTAGATTCTTCGGCTCCGCTCTCAGAATGACAGATATTTCCGGTCGGCCGGAATGTCGGACCTTATTAGACACCCTCTCACAGCCTGGAACAGGTAATTAAAATGTCCTGCCTGCCAGGATAACGATGGGCCACAGGAGAGATTTATGAGACCCGCATTTGCAACCGGAATGCCACCGAGATCCGACTTCTTATTGTACGCGAAACAGTTCGGGGTCAAGGACGTGATGGTGTTCAACACCGATAGCCTGCCCGGGTTTGACGGAAAGTGGGCCATCAAGGACCTGGCGATGATGCGCCTCGACGTCGAGAGCCACGGCCTGAGACTGGCGGCGATCGAGAACGTGCCGATCAGGTTCTACGAAGACATCATGATCGGCGGACCGAGGCGGGACGAGCAGATCGACAACATGATCGTGACCCTTCGGAACATGGCGCGAGCCGGCATACGTATATTCGGCTATCACTGGATGCCCTCCCTCGTGTGGCGGACCACCCCCAAAGTGCTTCGCGGCGGCGCCCTGGCCTCGGCCTTCAACTTGGATGAGGCAAAAGACCTGCCGCTAACCCACGGCCGCGTCTACACCGAGGAAGAGATGTGGGAGAACCTCGAGTACTGGTTGAAGATCATCATACCCATCGCGGAAGAAGAGGACATACGCATGGGCATCCACCCCTGTGACCCGCCGGTAAGCGAGATTGGCGGCGTCCCGCAGTTGTTCAGCTCCTACGACAACTACCGCCGGTACCTCGACATCTACGACTCGCCCTACAACGCGATCGAGTTTTGCCAGGGCACGGTCTCCGAGATGTTCGATTCGAGCGGCGACAACATCTACGACTTCATCGACGAGATGGTCCGTCGCGACCGCATCATGTACGTTCACTTCCGGAATGTGTCGGCGCCGAATCCCAACGACTTCCACGAGGAATTCATCAACACCGGCCACGTTGATATGTACCGGGCGATGAAGACGTACCATGACGCTGGCTTCAAGGGCTTCTTCATCGACGACCACGTGCCGCAGACTCACCAGGACACCCAGTACGGTCATCAGGCCCGTGCATTCGCCAACGGATACATCCAGGCCATGATCGAGGCGGTGGCGAAGCAGTAGGCCGACCCCGGCTGAGCACGTCTGCCAACAGGGGAGTGGCGGCGGCGTTTCGACGCGGGTTATCAACCGAGGATGCCTCCCACAGAAGGGGCAGGGTGATGCCCTGCCCCTGTCACCGGGGTGGTCGTGGAATACCCACTCGCCCAACGACAAGAGGGCCGTGAACCTCCAGAATTTTAAATGTCAACTAATTCGTTGACAGAAGGCCCAGGGTTTGGAGGGGGCTCTTGCCCCGAGGCCTTGGTGGGGCCGTCTCACCTCGTCTTTCCGGCGAAGGCCGGAATCCAGGGGGGAAGGGGCGCGCCTCAAGTCTTTCTTGAACTGCGTCGTAGTGAGCAGGCGCATCGATCAATCTAGCCTGGCCTTCATATCCTCCAGGCTGGCGTACTCATCGAGCGCCTCTCCGTCGCGGGCTTGCTGCAGCGCTTCAATTGTTTCGGCGTTGGGAATCCTCACGGCGAACGGCAACCCGCGATGCATCGTTACCTGTCTATAGAATAACGTGATCGCCTCCGTTGTCGACAGCCCTAACGCCGAGAAGTATTCCTCCGCCTGTCGTTTCAATTCAGGTTCAACGCGGGCGCGTATCATTTCGGTCTTGGCCACAATGCGCCTCCATGTCTGTACCTTGGCAGTGTACCACGAATGGGGCACAGATTAACTAACAGCGGCTGGGTGCCTCGCTGCCGTGCAAGGCATAGCTACCGTCCACGCCGCCCACCCTCGGGCTAGAGCTGCCTGAGCCTCGGGTCCAGGTAGTCTCGCAGCCAGTCGCCGAGGAAGTTAAGGGACATTACGACCAGGAATATGGCGGTGCCCGGAAACACGGTGATCCACCACGCCTGCGAGAGGTAGAGCCGTCCTTCGTTGATCATCAGCCCCCACGTCGCATTCGGGCCGGGTATGCCGGCGCCAAGGAACGACAGTGTGGCTTCGGCCAGTATCAGGCCGCCGACGTTCAACGTGGCGATCACCACCATGGTGTTGGTGATGCCGGGGAATACGTGTCTTATGAGCACCCTCAGCGCGGATGCGCCGGCCACCTGGGCCAGCTTCACGTAGTCGCGCTCTTTAAGCGACAGGACTTCGGCTCGTACGTTTCGCACGAATCCCGACCACGCCAATAGGGCCAGCAACGCCATCATAATTGCCAGGCTGGATCCGAGCACCACGGCCACCACCAGGGCAACCAGCAAGAATGGCACGGCCGCCCATATATCGACCATTCGCATGATGACTTCGTCCGTTAGGCCGCCGAACCATCCACCGATTAGCCCAAGCGCAGTCCCGACCACAAGCCCCGTCGCCATTGATACGGCTACGACTATCAACGAAACGCGCGTCCCTTGAATCAGGCGGCTCAACACGTCTCTGCCGACATGGTCGGCGCCGAGGAAATAGTTCTGGACTACCTTTGGGTTGTCGGCGTACCAGGCGGGGTCATGCCAGGATGGCGGGGCGTTGCGCGCCCGCAGATTCTGTTTGATCGGGTCGTTCGGCTGCAACCAGGGGGCCGCCACGCCGGTGAACAGGAGCACCGCCAGCACAAACAGCGGTACCACGGGGTACCGGATAATGACACGTGCGGCCCCGACTACTCTGCCCAAAGCCGCAGGTCCGGCGCTCATGCCGACAGCTTCTGAGGCCATGTTGTTCGGCAAAGCCAAGTCAGGAGTACCGAATGCGCGGGTCGATTAAGACGTAGGCGATATCGGCGAGGAAATTCATGCCGACGAAGATCATCGTGAACAGGATTACGATCATGGACATGACAGGGAAGTCATTGTCCCATACCGCTCTCACGGCCGCCGATCCTAGCCCCGGCCACGCATACACCGTCTCTACAACCACGACGCCTGTGATGAATCCGGCTACCAACAATGCGGAGTAGGTGAGAGGCGAAATGAGCGCATTCCGGAATGCGTGTTTCCACACGACCAGACCGCTCGCAACGCCCTTGGCCCGGGCGAGCTTCAGGTACTCCGAGTCGAGCACCTCGAGCATCGCTGAGCGTGTCAGCCGAAGGTATGCCGCGGCCGATCCCCATGCCAGGACGAGCGTGGGCAAGATCATGTGTCGAATGCTGAAGCCTTCGCCCCGAGTGCCGCTCGGCAGCCAGTCCAGAATCACAGCGAAGAGCAGGATCGACATGATCCCGACCCAGAAACCCGGTAGAGCCTGCCCCAGCAGGGCAAATACGCGGGCCGAGTGATCATAGGCGGTGCCGCGCTTGACCGCAGAGAGTACGCCCAACGGAACGCCGACTATCGTGGCGACGATCCAGGAAGAGATGCCCAAAATAGCGGTGGCAGGTATCTTTTCGCCTATGACGGTTGTAACAGGCTGTTTTGCCGCGAGGCTCTGCCCAAAGTTGCCTCGCAGGATGTTTCCGAGCCACACCAGGTACTGGACCGGCAACGGCTTGTCCAGACCCAACTCCTTGCCGATCAGATCCCAGTGTTCCGGGGTCATCCCGTAACCCTCGGCGCCTGCGTAGAGCAGCCGTGGGTCCCCGGCCGCGCGTGACATAGAGAACGTGAACATCGTTGCCACCAAAAGGGCGATGACGGCAAAGAAGAATCTGCGAACCAGGAATCGTCTCATGAGAGCGCTCGCGGGCTTATTGCTAACCAGTACGGCGGCGCGGCCGGGGTGATGGCCGGGCCGCCGTATCGGCTATGTTTACTTCATCCGGCTATCCGTTAAAAGACGCCGGATAGGCCAGTTATCTGGCCAGTTTGATGTACTCAGGCGCGTTCCACGGCTGTCGCCATGACGGGCGCATCGGCCAATCTTCGATCGAATTCGGGTTGTAAACGATCGAGAGCGGCACGGAGGCCACACCGGGGTTCAACGCCCACATGTGCAGGAAGTCCGCAACTTCGTTCATCAGTCGGATGCGGTCTTGCTTGTCGGGGTTGGCCGCAGCTTTTCCGTACTGTTCAGCGACGAATGGTGTTTCGAATCCGCAACTGAACCCACCACGGCTCCGGCTGCTCATCTGCACACCCTTCGGCCAGTCCCACGGGTTTCCGTCGCGGCCTTCGCCACAACTGGTGAGCCACGGGACGGTGTTGGTGCGTCCAACGACCGACGGCCGGAAGATGGCGTATGCGTACTTCAGGACCTGGACTTCGATTCCTACCTCGTTCCAGAATCCGGCGGTCGCGTCGGCGATCTCGCCAGAGATGCCAAGTCCGCCGCCAAGCTCCGGTCCTGTGTACAGGGCCATTGCGAAGCGGGTGCCTTTGTCGTTCCTCGGGAATCCGGCCTTGTCGAGGTATTCGTTAGCCATGGCCGGGTCGTAAGGCACTTCCCACTTGGACTGCCAGTTGGAGTCCTTGGGGTCGAAGTATTCGACGTGAACGGCGTTGCCGATCCCGCCAAGAACCGTCTCGACTACGAGATCGCGGTCGATGGCCATGCCAAGCGCCCAGCGAACCAGGCGGGCCTGTTCCATGTCGTCCATGCCGTCAGGGTTGTTTGCGTCATCCGGACTGAACGGGTTGCCGATCCACTGGATGTCGTGGACGAATGTCCCCGCGGCCGGGAGGGGTTCGCCGGTCCCTGCATGGATGGTTTCCCACAGGTTGCCGGAGAAGAAGACACCCATCTGGATGCCTCCGCCAGTGCCGGCGGCCTTCATTCCGTTGCGCTGCATGCCGGGGATCTGGCTGACCGAGATCTCCATGGCGTCGGCTTCACCGGTGCGCATCATAGACAGGCGGGTGGCCTCTTCTGGCGCGTGTACGAAGGTGATGGTCTCTGCCTCACCTGTTTTACGCCAATGGTTCTCAACCCGGTCGAGGACCACCTTTCCGCCGGCTTCCCATTCCCTGACTGTGTAGGGGCCGGTGCCGATGGGGTTGGCTTTTGTCCAGGCTTCGCCCATCTGGTCGAGGACGGTCTTGCTGATTACCTGGGCGCCAAGACCTTCGTCAGTAAGGTAGAAGCTCGCCCAGCGCACGTCGAATTGTGCAAACGGGAAGCGGTTCGTGTACGTGTCGAGCACCTCGACCGGCTGGTTGCCGATGAGGTTGGACCAGAAACCGCCGCCGTCGGTGATGCTGACGGGGTTGTATGCGGGGTTGGCGTCGTTGTAAGCGTATGCAACGTCTTCGGCGGTCAATTCACCGAAGTCTCCGTGTCCGGCGCCCTGCCACGGTATGCCCTGTTTTACCGTGACATCTACGTAGCTCAGGTCCGCGGCCAATTCCCAACTCTCGGCCAGCAGCAACTCTTCGCGATTGCCGTCAAAGCCGTAGCCGAACAGGTCTTCGGTAATGGGGTAGACGTTCTTGGGCGGTCCGCCGGTCGAATTCAGTCCCTGTGGCGCCAGGATCTGGATCGTCGCGAACGTTAGATTACCCGCGGCGGTCTTCGGGTCCGGCGGTGGGCGTTCGGGTTCAATTGTCGGTACTGGCACAGCGCCCGGGGTTGCCACCACGACGACGGTCTCGACGACCTTCTCCGTGACAGTCACTTCCCGTTCGACGACGACGGTCTGGACCTCAGTTACGGTCTTGCCCTCGACCACCTTTTCGACAAGGACGGTCTCGACGACCTTCTCAGTCACCGTGACGGGCTTTTCGACGACAACGGTCTGGACGATCGTCTGGCCTTCCCTCTCGACGATTTTTTCAACTTCTACAGTGACGACTTTTTCGACCACTTCGGTCCCGCCGCCACAGGCAACCGCGGCCAGGGCGGCTGCTATCAGCCCCGCCACAACTACGGTCCCCAATTTCATTAAGCGCATTCTTGCCTCCTTCGGCAACGTGCAAATAGGTGACTCACACTACATGCCCGGCGCATCGCGCCAAGCCATGAAAGCCCTTCCAGCACACTGGCGAACAGCGCGAAATCATACTTTGCGAGGCCTATTTCGTCAATTTATGGCGTCCCAATAACCAGATTGTCGCCATCTGAATAAGGACGAATAATGCGGCCTGCGGAATTAACGTTTTTGGCCGGATTATCCCGGCTGCACCGACGCGCTGGCCCCTGCCTCAGACGATCAATCCCGTTTCGACGGCCATTACAGCCGGCGTCTCAGCTTCGGGTCGAGCGCGTCTCGCAGACCGTCCCCACCAAGGTTTATGCCCATAACGGTTATCGTCAGCAGGATGCCCGGGAACACTACTATCCACTCGGCGGTACGGAGGTAGGTGCGTCCCTCGGCCATCATGTTGCCCCAGCTCGGCACACTCGGCGGGGAGCCGGCCCCCAGGAAACTCAGCGCCGCCTCCACCAGGATCGCGCTGGCGCAAATGTAGCTTCCCTGCACTATCAGCGGAGCAATGGTCTGAGGAAATATATGCAACCTCAGTATCCGGGTCGGTCTTACCCCGATCGCCCTCGCCGCTTCGACGAAAGCCTGCTCACGGAGACTGAGGACCTGCGACCTTATAAGACGGATCACCGCGGGGATCGACGTGATCACCAGCGCAATGACAACGTTCTGGATTGAAGCCCCGAAAATTGCCATCAGCGCTACTGCCAGCAGGAGACCGGGTATGGACATTATGCCGTCGACAACCCTCATCAAGATCATGTCCAGGCGCCGGTAGTACCCAGACGCCAAACCGATGACCGCTCCTGCGAATACCGTCAACACAGCCACTAAAAGCCCCACCATCAGCGAAACCCGCGTTCCGTAGATCGTGCGAGCGAACACGTCCCGACCGAGGTGGTCTGTCCCCAGCCAGTCCGATCCTGACGGCGGAAGAAGACGGCGGAACGTGTCTATCGCCAGCGGCTCTTTTGGCGACAGAAGAGGCGCGGCGATCGCGATCACACCCATCAAGACGACGATCAGGACCCCCGCCGTCATCACGCTGCTATGCCGAAACGGCGCCAATCCGCGGCCGACATGCGCCGCGCCCGCGGTGGACGCCTGTGAGACGAGGCCTTGAAGTGTTGTAGTTCCGTTCTTCAATTCGTAATCCGTATCAGATCGTCATTGCCATGCTGGCAATATGCCGTGTCGTGGAGGCGGGTTTCAAGAGCCTGTTTCAAAAGTCTCCTCTCAAGAATCAGGCCGTACATGGCGCGACGATTTACGACATCAACCCTCCTATCTATACGCAATACGGCCGTAAGTCCCGTCATTCCCGTGAAAACGGGAATCTAAAGGCGGGGGTCCCCGTAGGATTCGAGTTAGTGAAACACCCTCTTCAAACCCGCCTCCGGCCTTGCCCACGGGAGACTTTCTATTTTCATCACCTCTTATGGCCTTGGGAAGGCCATAGTGATTCCACAGAAGTCCGGAATCGAAACAGCGCGTAATTCCTGCTTTTAAGCCAGCCGGGATTGAGTCCCATATCGGGTACCGGGATAAGCGCGGGCCGGCTTCTTCGCCGGAACGACGGGGAGTCGTACACACCGGCTAGTACCTGATTCTCGGGTCGAGGTAGGCATAGATCACATCCACCGCCAGGTTAACCAGGATGTAGATTGCCGACAGGACGATAATCAGCCCCTGGATGATTGGGTAGTCCCGCGCTTTGATCGCGTCGGACAACAGGCGCCCGAGTCCGGGAATAGCGAAAACCACTTCGACCACCACAACTCCTGTAAGCAATGCCGCGAACCCCAGCCCTATGATCGTGACAATGGGCAGGCTGGCGTTTTTAAGCGTATGCCGCCAGAGCACCAACCGTTCACCCACACCCTTCGCCCGGGCAGTCCTTACATAGTCTTCCTGTAGCACTTCGATAACGCTCGCGCGGGTGATGCGGGCCACCAGCGCCATGATGACAAGTGCGGCGGACATTGTGGGCAGAGATCATCCGCTTGGCGAACGGCCAGAACCCCTCGAATATGGGGCTGGTAACCGCCCGCGGGCAACAGATGGAAGGTGAGCGCAAACACCCAGATCAACAGAAAACCCAGCCAGAATACCGGTATCGAGAACCCCATTACCGAGAAGCCCATGACCACGCGGTCGATCCACGTGTTCGCTTTCCACGCCGCCAACACTCCCATCGGGATAGCAAGCGAAATAGCCACGATCTCCGTCAGGACGGTCAACGCGATGGTCGGCTCCAGCCGGCCCAGGATGATGCCGGTTACCGGCTTGCCGGAGCGGATCGACGTGCCCAGGTCGCCCCTGGCGAGCATTCCGATCCACGAAACGAACTGCTCGCTTACCGGCTTGTCGAGGCCGAGCCGCTTCCTGATCTTCTCGATGTCCTCGGCCGTCTCCTCCTCGCCCGCCAGCAGCGCCGCCGGGTCACCCGGCGTTATCTGGAGCAGGCCGAAGGTGAATAAGGCCACAACGAGCATGGTCGGGATAACGAGAAGCAGCCGCCGTCCAATGTATGCGCGCATGTCCTGCTGTCAGCCCGAGAAGTGGGCGCTTCAGTATCGGATCCCAACCGTCGTGTCGCCGTAAGCCTGCTCCGGAACGCGTCCGGAGCAGGCTTACATGGGGTGGCAACCGCTCTCGCTGGTTAGAGAGTCGATTGCCTACCCCTGTCGACGTTGATGAGGTTATGTCTTGCGGGAGGTGGAGATTACCTCTCCAGCCAGACGTTCCAGTAGGCCGGCCACAGCGCGCGAGAGTCGAAGCCCCTCACCCAGGTACCTGCCGCGTGAATGCCGGAGAAGTAGCCGATCACCACGTGGGGCACTTCCTCGTAGTAAGTCAACTGGAGCTGCTCGACCAGCCCTTGCTGCTCTTCTTCCGAGGTGGCATCGAAGAATGCCTCGCGTAGTTGAGTTATGCGATCGCTTTCAAAACCTCCAAGGCTGCCTATGCCGAGTTTGTTCGTCAGTGGCGTTGCCGCCGCCGCCGCGCCCCAAGTCGTGAAGAGGTCCCAGTCGTCCGGCTTCACCCTGCGGGACTTGAGCGTGGCCCAGTCCACGACCTGCAAGTCCAGGTTAAAGCCCGCTTCCCTAAGGTTCTGCTCGGCTACGATGAGTATCGGGTGGATCGTGGGCTGGTCCACCGGAGTCATCGCCACGATGGGACTGCCGTCGTAGTTGGACTCCGCAAGTAGTCGCTTTGCCTTCTCCACGTCGTTTTGGTTGTAGTTCTCCTCGCCGACCCTGGTGTCCCAGCGGAGGCCGCACAGGAAGACGGCGGGGCATAGCCCTCGCAACCCGGGTGGGCCGTACGCAGCCATTATGGCCTCGTTGTTTATGGCCGCCTGGAGAGCCTGTCTCGCCTTGAGGTCCATGAATTGACCCCGGTGGTTGATTACCATTACCGGCCACCTGCCGATCGGGTCGGTGTAGACATCAATCTCAGGGTTGTCCCGCATGATCTCAAAGAAGTCCAGCGGAGCCGTATCTATGAAGTCAACCTCCCTGGTTTCCAGCAGGGAAAGCCGGGTCTGGACGTCTGGAATCTCGTGGAATTCGATCCTGTCCACGAATGCGTACTTCGCCCCAGCGTGTCCCGAAGGGGCCTCGCTTCGCGAAACGTATTCATCGAACCGCTCCAGGATGACACGGTTGCCCACGTCCCAGGACACGAACTTGTACGGACCGGAGCCGATGTGCTCCTGTAGCACGCCTCCGCCGCGCTCCGCGGGCGTGTCTCCGATGACGCTCGCCTTCTGGATCGGCAAGCCCTCAGTGTTGAAGCTCATGGCGTCCAGCACCAGGCCGAACGGCTCTTCGAAATTGAGAGTCCACGTCTTGTCGTCTACCACCTCCACCGTGGCGCGCTTGGCAAGCTCTTGCCATCCGGTGTAGTACGAGTCGAACGCTCGTTCCATGGTGGCCTTGAAGTCTACCGCCGTGACCGGATCCCCATCGTGCCACTGCAGGCCGTCCCTGATCGTGAACGACCAGACCAGCCCATCTGGGCTGATTGACCAGTCTTCGAGCATCTGAAGCTGGGGCTGGAAGGCGCCGTCGGATGCGAACGGCACGTCGTAAATCTGAGAGGAGACAGCCCACGCCACCCACGCGCTGGACGAGATGGGGTCTATCGTGCCGATGCTAGCCTGAGAGACGACCCTCAGCGTCCCGCCTCTCCGGCCATCGGACGCCGCCAAAATCTCTTGGGCATCGAAGAGGCTCGGCGTAGCGACAACTACTTTCTCGACCTCCCTGATGACCTCCTCTTTAACAATCACTGCCTTTTCGACGACGACGGTCTCGACGACCTTCTCTATCACCGTGACGGGCCTTTCGACGACAACGGTCTGGACCTCCATTACGGTCTTGCCCTCGACGATTTTTTCGACGATGACGGTCTCGACGACCTTCTCCGTGACAGTGACGGGCCTTTCGACGACAACGGTGGACCTCCATTACGGTCTTGCCCTCGACGACTTTTTCGACGATGACGGTCTCAATGACCTTCTCGGTAACCGTAACGGGCCTTTCGACGACAACGGTCTGAACGACAGTATCGCCTTTCGTCTGGACAATTTTTTCTACTTCTACAGTGACGACTTTTTCAACCACTCCAGGATCGCCGCCACAGGCAACCGCGGCCAGGGCGGCTGCGATCAGCCCCGCCACAATTACGGTCCCCAATTTAAATAAGCGCATGGTTACCCCCTTCGAAACGTTCGGATACAGTCCGCCCGGACCCATTGGGCCAGCCAAAATCGGACCGTTCCGCCGCATTGTCGATCAGCGTGGCATCATACTTTGCGAGGCTTATTTCGTCAATTTGGGGACCCCAAGAATCAGTTAACGCGATGTCGGTACGGTCGAATGACGCGGACCGCGGGTTTGGCGGAGTTGGGCGGGTTATCATTGCCAAGCCAGCCCGCCGGTCGCCGTATCAGACGTTCGATCCTATTTTGGCGGCCCCGAATGAGAGGAAACCGCGATGACTACAGCGAATTCGTCCCCCGACCTGGTACTGAAGGGCGGGCACGTTATCGACCCGGCGAACGGCCTCGACGGGCCGAACGACGTGGCTATCAAGGATGGGAAGATATCCAAAGTTGGGCCTGATATATCCTCTGCGTCGGGCGGCGCCGTGGTGGACATATCGGGGCTGTACGTGACGCCGGGCCTGATAGACCTCCACACGCATCATTTCGGCGAATTCGCACACATCAATCCGGATCTTTACGGCATCCCACACGGCGTCACGACCGTCGTCGACGCCGGCACGTCCGGTGCAGAGTCTTTCGAACAGTTCAAGACCACGGCCATCGATAAGGCCCGGATCAGGGTATTGGCCCTGCTGAACATCTGCCGACAGGGAATGCTGAAGCACGCCGAGCAGGACTCCACTCAGCTAAAAGCCGCCCCGTGCGCAGTGGTGATGAACGACTATCCGGACCACATTGTGGGTATCAAGGCCGCCCATTACGACGGGGTGGACTACGACGGCATCGAGCAAGCGGTCGAGGCGGGTGAGATGACCGGAAAACCGGTAATGATCGATTACCACCGTCACCCGGCGCGCAACTATCGAGGGTTATTGGAGCGCCTGCGCCCGGGCGACACTCACACGCACATGTACGGCAGACACACACCACAGATGGACGAAAACGGGGTCATCTACGACTTCCTGTTGGAGGCGCGTGAACGTGGCGTTCAGTTCGACGTCGGGCACGGCGGCTTCAGCTTCTGGTTCAGCACGGCGAGCAAACTGATACCGCAGGGCCACATCCCGAGCACGATCTCGACCGACGTTCACCACGGCAGCTTTTTCCTGTCCCGGGCCACCATGCCGACCACGATGTCGAAGCTGACGAATCTGGGTTTGACGCTGAATCAGGTCGTGGAGATGTCGACGTCAGCGGCGGCAAGCTGGATGAAACGACCCGACCTGGGCAACCTGTCGGTCGGCGCCGAGGCGGACATCGCCGTCTTGAAGCTGGAGCGCGGCGACTTTGGGTTCGTCGATTCCGGGTGGACCAGGATGCGGGGCGATTCGCAACTGAACTGCCACATGACGATCCGCGCCGGCGAAATCCTGTGGGACCTGAACGGGCTTTCGCGGCCCGACTACGAGGGCCTCGGGGACTACATCAAGCTGGACGGCGGGGACTGGTCTGAATACACGGACTGGGACGGATACGACAATTCCTGAGCCGACGCGGTGCGTTGTCCGCCCAGCGGGCAGCGCACCCCCGTCATCCAGGGCCTGCTCACACTAATCCCCTGCAACCTGGCCGTTCCATATGTGATTCCGGTGGCCCTGGATGCCGTGCAGGTCGCCCTAATGTCATTCCGAGCGAAGCCGAGGAATCTAAGACCGTCGATGGCAGTCACGGCCCCGTTTTGACAACGGCGCTTTCCGTTAAGCCGCGTTGTTCCTCGACAGCCTGATCGTGGCACATGGACTTGAGATTCCGCGGCTACGCTCGGAATCACTATGGCCTTGCGAAGGCCGCGCAAGACTATGAAAATGCGGCGATCTTTCCACCGTCGCTCCGGCGCAGGAACGTCACCCCGTACCCCGGAGCCTGTCTTATTAGTGTGCGTGGCTTATGGCCAGGCGTTTCGGCATCATTCGTATGCGCTGGAGGATTTGATACGCCGTCGTTGCGGCATCGATCACCCGGGTCACACATGTAGGAAATCCCGCGCCGTTTGTCAGTTGAGACCTGTCCGGAACGTGCTTGGGCGGCCTGATTCGGCGTTGCGCTTCGTTTGTGAACTCGGGGTCCGGCGCCTGGGTCCGCCATATACGCCACAGGGTGCGCAGGTTGAAGGCTGTAGCCAGCAGGGACCACTCGGCCGCAACGTTGTTTAGACCGCGTAACAGGAAGCTGCGGGCTTGCAACTGTTCTTTGATGATCCCGAAGACCGGTTCGACCAGTAGCTTTCTCTGTCTGTACGCCCGTTTGGCTTCTTCGGTGGACATCCAGGCCCGGTGGCGGCGCAGCGCTGCGTCCTGGGGGCCTATCTTCAGGGTGCGGCCATGACGCTTGCTCTTCGTACAGACACCGAAGGCGGGACAGGACAGGCACACGGCAACCGATCCCCGGTAGATCCGCGTCATGGTCCGGCGGCCGCGATTGATACGAAAGAAGCTCAGCCACCGGCCCTCCGGACAACGGTAGCGGTCGTTCGCCTCGTCGTAGTCGAAACGGTCCTTGTGGTAAAGGCTGTCGAGCGCCTGTCTTTGCCCCTCCGGCATGATCACCTGTTGGCCTCTTCGGGCGCACTCCTCCAGATTGCTCCCGGAGTAATAGCCCCCGTCGGCCAACGTCGTCTCAGCCCTGACACCCGTCGTCTCCTCCGCCTGCTTCATCATCGGACCCAGTTGTGCATAGTCGGTCGGGTCGTCCGACACGCCGGCCGCCGTGATCAGCATGCCCGTCTCTTTCCCCTCAGCCACCACCGGAGAGACCACCGCCTGGCCGTTGTAGGCCAGCGTGATGCCCTGACTCGTCTTCATCATCACGGCATCCTGATCGGTCAGGTTGACTTGCTTGAGGCGGTCGCTGCCCTCCAGCGTCTCCTGCGCCTGCCGCATGCGCTCCCGCAACGCCTTCTTACCGGCCAGCTCCGGCGGCAGATTCGCCGGAGGAGCGTCCTCCCCGGCCTCGTTCTGAGCCTCAAGGGCGCAGACCGCCCGGTCCGACCGTTCCAGCAGGCGGCGCAGGGCTTCGCCGTCATAGGTACGGTCATTCGCAGCATTGGCCCTCACCTTCGTCCCGTCCACAGCCTGGAGAGCCAAGTCCACCAGTTCCATCCTGAAGGCCGTGCGCACCGTGCGCTTGAACAGATTCCTCATCGCCTGGCGGTGGTTCTTGTAGAAACGCCACAGGGTGTTGTGGTCCGGACGCTGCGATCCCGTAAGCCACAGGTAAGGTATCTGGTCGCGACAGGCCGTCTCCAGCTTGCGGGTCGAGCGCACGCCGGTCATGAAGCCGTAAAGCCACACGCTCAGCAGAGCCCGGGGATGGTAGGCCGGAGCTCCCATCGGGTCACCGTCCGCATCGACTCCAAGCTCCGCCCAGTCTTCCCGCTTCATGCCGTCCACGAACTCGGCGACAAAGCGTGCAGGATGGTCCATCGGCACCATCTCGCCGAGGGTTGGCGGAAGCATCCACATCTGCTCGCGGTTCATCTCTCGAAACGGCATATCCCTCTCCTCCAATAACGGCGTGACTTCCGATGAGGATAAACCTCTCCCAACAAGCCGCACGACTTCTGAGACAGGCTCCCCGATACGGGGCCGGAGTCCAGGGGCCGGGGCCCGGTTTCCTACTCAAGGCCGGACTGAAGGAATTGGGCCATTGCAATTCGTTTTCATAGCAATGACAGTCGAGGTGGCGAGAGCACGTAATCTTTAGTGTGCTCAGGCCCTGGTCGAGGGCGGCGGTGGACCAGCTAACCCGCTCGCACCACCAGATTTACGAGCCTGCCTGGCACGTAAATCTTCTTCACCACTTCGCCTTGTGAGGTGTGCCGGCGAACTCGTTCGCTGGCCATCGCCGCGTCGATTGCGTCCTGTTCGGTCACATCGGCGGGCATTTCGATTTGGTCGCGGACCCTGCCGTTCACCTGGACCACCATCGTGATGTTGTCCGACGCAGCGAGGTCTTCATCCCACGCCGGCAGCATCTGCGAGTGGATCGAGTCCTCGCGCCCGGCCCGTTCCCAAAGTTCCTCGGTGATGTGAGGCGCCAGGGGAGCGGTCAGGAGCAACAGGCGTTCGATCGCGTCGCGCCAGGTCGCCTCTGCGAAGCCCCCGCGCGTCCACAGCCTCGCCAGTTCATTCGTGTACTCCATCAGCGCGGCGATGGACGTGTTGAACTTGAAGGCGCCCATGTCCCCGGTGACCCGGCGCGTTGTGGCGTGCGCCGCCCTCAGCAGGTCCCGTTCCGCGGCCGCGTCCGACGCGACAGTCCCAAGCGTGTCCGTGTCCCGCAGCGTCAAGTCCCAGATGCGGTTCATCCAGCGTGAGACGCCGTTGATACCGGAACCCGTCCATGCGCCGCCCGTGTCCCACGGCCCGAGGAACATCAGGTAGCAGCGCACCGTATCTGCGCCGTACTGCTCCACGAGCGGGTCCGGCGCAAGGGGGTTCTTGCGTTTCGAAATGCGGCCGAGTTGAGTGGTCATGACACCGTGGCTGAACAGCCTCGCGTACGGCTCATCGAAATCGACAAAGCCCATGTCCCGCAGGGCCTTGGTGAAGAAACGGGCGTACAGCAGGTGCATCACCGCGTGCTCCATGCCGCCCGTGTACTGATGCACCGGCGACCACGACTTCACACTGTCGGGGTCGAACGGCCGGCTGTCGAGTGTAGGGCTCGTGTAGCGCAGGTGATACCACGACGAGTCCACGAACGTGTCCATCGTGTCCGTCTCCCGCCTCGCTTCCGCTCCGCACTTCGGGCAGGACGCGGCGACGAAATCGGGGTCGAGTGTGAGAGGTGACTGTCCGGTCGGTTTGAAGTCGGCATCTTCGGGCAGGAGAACGGGCAGTTCATCCTCCGGAACCGGGACGGCGCCGCACTTCTCACAGTAGACGATGGGTATCGGCGTACCCCAGTAACGCTGGCGCGAGATGAGCCAGTCTCGCATGTGGTAAGTGACCTCGCGACGGCCCCATCCATTCGCCTCGATCTTGTCGGCGATGCGGTCCATGCCTTCTGAGCTCGGCAGGCCGTCGAACTCGCCGGAGTTGGTCTGCGTACCCGGCCCGACCCAGGCTTCGGTGAGTTCTTCACTCTGCCAGTTGTCCGGGGCGACGACCACCCTTATAGGGAGTCCGTATTTCTTGGCGAAATCAAAATCACGAACATCGTGGGCCGGCACTCCCATCACCGCTCCGGACCCGTACGTGGCCAGCGCGTAGTCGCCGACGAGCACCGGCACCCGCTCTCCGTTCAGGGGGTTGGTGCAGTACGCGCCGGTTGGTACTCCGGTCTTGTCGCGATCCGTCGACGTGCGTTCAATCTCGCTCTCGCGTCTCGCCTGAGCGACATACTCCTCTACCGCGGCCCGTTGGCCGGGCTGCGTGAGAACGTCTACCAGCCTGTGCTCAGGCGCCAGCACGACGAAGGTCACCCCGTAGATCGTGTCGATACGCGTGGAGAACGTCTCGATCTTCTCGCCCGGTGCGAACTCGCCTGCGTCGAACGCCACCGTGACGCCTTCCGACCGGCCGATCCAGTTGCGTTGCATCACGCGGATCTTCTCTGGCCAGTCGATGTCCTCCATATTCAGCAGTTCATCGGCGTACTTTGTGATGCGGAAAAACCACTGCGGCATCTCCCGCCGCTCCACCTGTGCGCCGCAACGCTCGCACGAACCGTCCTTGACCTGCTCGTTGGCGAGGGTGGTCTGGTCCTGAGGGCACCAGTTGGCCGCGCCTTCGGCTCGGTACGCAAGGCCCGATTCGAACATCTTCAGGAAGAAGTACTGATTCCAGTGGTAGTACTCCGGATCGCAAGTGATGACCTGCCTCGACCAGTCGTAGGAGTTGCCCATGAGGTGGAATTGACGGCGCAGGTTGGCTATGCGGTCGTAGGTCCACTGGCGGGGATGGATATTGTGGGAGATGGCGGCGTTCTCGGCGGGCAGGCCGAACGCGTCGAAGCCCTGCGGGTGCATGACGTTGTAGCCCTGCATGCGCTTAAAGCGGGCGCCAATGTCGCCGCCGGTGAAGGCGAACCAGTGGCCGATGTGGAGGTCCCCCGAGGGATAGGGGAACATGGTGAGGGCGAACCAGTTGTCCTTGCCATCGGAGTGGTCTTCCGTACGGTACAGCCCGGACTCGTCCCAGCGCTTGTGCCACTTGGGTTCGATGTCGGCCGGAACGTATCGGGCCTGCGGAGTGTCGGCGGTTTCGCCCTCGCGCATAGTGGTGGTCAACTCAACTGCTCCAAATTCGCCCGCTCCCGCCTGAGTACCAAAATCGCAGAGTGAGGCCCTGCGCCGACGAGAGGAAGACGGCTGCATTGGTAAACAATTCTACCGCGAGGCCGCGAGGGATTCGGCCTGGGAGCGGAGGTCGCGTCTCGGCAGCCGGATCAATTCGCGGTTTTCGCGCGTGATGACCTAGTCAGTCCGTAACTCCGTGCTCTGGCACCGAACTCCCACCGGGCAGAATCACCGGTCTCCGGATCCACTTGGAGACCGTTAACGGGATGTACCCTGTGGCGTTACCCCGTCATCGTGGGAATATCTACCGTGGTAGCATGTCAGAAGTGGTAGGGGCGGCAGACCGAATTTCTTTTTCTCGGGAGCCAGGCCTGCCGACCCCTACCGCTTCCCACGTTACACGCCCCGTTTATTACTTATCAAGACAGGGCGGCTTGGCCATTTGCCCCCCCAAACTGTGGCTTCGCCTGGTCAACTTTCTGATGCTCGCCGTCCTCCTGTTTATGGCGGTCGTGGCGGCGCATGAGTTCGTTTCGCTTGCCGTTCAACGCACGTAGTCACCCCGCTCCGATTGACAAAGGCTCCTTGAGGGCCTGTCTGGCCTCCAGCAACAATGGCACAGTTTATTAAGGAAAACGCCGGTTGCTTCGGATTCCTCACGGCGCTGGTTCTTATCTCCGTTGCCGTATGGGCTCATTCATGGCGCCCGAATCCTCCCTTCACATCGCCGCTCTAGATAGCATCGATGAGGGTGCTGCGCGCAGTGACGAACGTTTACATGGCCGTATGGTTGGCAGCGACGGTCGTGGTGTTAGTAGTGGGGTTCGCCGCCCTAATCGTCGCGTGTGTCGTGTGTCTGTTGCTGCAATACGAAAGCGGTCGGCGTTGATTTCAGAACTTACTTGGTTGATGTTTGCCTATGTAACCGACGACAGCCATTTTCTGCTCGTCGTCCCAATCCCACGCAATTCGGATCGTGTGGCTTTCTTTGTTGTCGACACCTTTTTTGATGTGACATGCCAAGTCATAGGCCTTCCCGCCGCCCTGTGTTGAGTACGCCTCAGGATATTGGTTCATTGCCATAACGGAGTTGTCGGGGGCGTACTTCCATCCGGAACATACCGACTTGAGCGAGTGCTCAGGGTCCGCCATTCCGCCATTCATCCGACCCGTTCGGTATGTGGTTGCCAGCCATTTGAGTGCGTCGAAAACCTCTGGGGGCCGCTCGAACTCGGTATCGACGTTCGACGCGCCGTTCAGGTAGAACAGCAATTCCTTCCATTCGAATTGCTCTCGGGCGCGTGCCACCGCCTCACCAACGCTGTCCACAGGAGTCGTTTCTGGTGGGTCGGCCTTGTTGTTATCGGCACTCCACAGAGCCGCCAGCCGTTGATTGGCTTTGAACAATTTCGCCCTTAACGCGTCGTTCTCAGTTACGAGATCTAGATTCTTGGCGCGCAGGGCAATCAATTCGGCTGTCGTGTCGTCTGTTTGCGGTTCAGGTTCGACTTCCGGTGCAGGCGGCGGGGCGGGCTCCGGGAGGACGGCGTGAAGTTGTTGCACGAGGGCGTGAACCTCGCCCGCTGCAGACGTCTCCCTTTTGATCCCCTTTTCCCGCTGATCCCAATTCGCATACTCAACGGATGAAGCGGCGCGGAATTCCTCGAGAGCCGTTCCGAGTTGTTCGATGACGTTCAAGGCCTCGTCGAGCTTTTCAGCCTGCCCCGCCAGTGTCCGCCGAGGGTCCGACAAGGCAGCTGGCAACTCACGTCCGAGAAATACAAGCTCCGGCATGAAATCGCGGCATAGTTCCATTGACTTGCCGATCAGATCCGATATTTGCTCCTCCTCTTGCTGTCTGTCTTCCACGATTTTGGCTGCGGTGTTAACGAACCGCGCGGCGGCGCCCGTTCCGGCCGTGCTCGCCAATGACGTTGTCAACTCCTCCAACCACATGTTAAACGGCAGGGCGCGGTCCCTCGCAGGGGCCGCGTCGTTCGTCTTGCCGGTCAGCCTGGGCAGATTGCCGGTGACCATGCCCAGCATGATGGAGACGTCATGCGGGTTGTGGGAATTCTTCTTGTCGCTCGTGATGCCGCCGATCGCCGCATTCCAGGTCTTCAGGGGCATCAGGCCCGTGAATTGCCTGTTCTTGTAGTCGGGCTCCCCTGTAGGAATGTCATTGGACTTGGCGTATTCCTCAACAGAGGCACGCAGGTCTCTTTCGTTTTCAACCCAGATTCTCAAGACAGCCTCAGCGAGTTGGTCGTGCTGAAATACCCTTTCGCAAACAGGATCCAGAAGCATGGGAGTTGGGGCCAGAAATGGGCGGTTCTCGAATTTTTGGGGACGTATTTGGGAAGCTTCGATCGCTTTTGTTAACCGCTGTTCCGACGGTTTTGCCAACCTCTTCTGGTCACGCGTTTTGAGGACACTTTCGACGATGTAACCGATGTGTGAAGGCGGCGCGAGGTGAATTGCGTTGCGGAAAGACAATTCGTTCGCCGGATGAGTGTCGGGGGCAGGGTCTGACTTGTTCATTGCGTGCCTCGCTCGCGGGGATCGATTACTACGTGCAGATCATAGCGCCCGCGGAGCTACGGAACGCGATGGTTACTCCCTTTTGTGGCCGCTTCAGCCGTCCGAGATAGTTCGCAGGGTCGGGTTGTCTCTAATGAAGTCCCTTAGCTCCCTGACCAGGTCCTCCTGGAGTTGGATCGAAAGCCCTCCGTCGACGGGCAGCACGACTCCGGTAATAAATGACGCCTCTTCCGAACACAGGAACGCGATTGCGTTTGCGATGTCATCCGGTACACCTGTCCGCCTGACCGGGTACTGGAGTTCGAACAGGCGTCTTCCGGCGTCATTGCCCTTCTCTTTCCACATTCGTTCGCTGCGTTCCGTGACGATGTGGCCCGGGGCTATCGCGTTGACCGTAATTCCCAATGGACCGAAATCGCACGCCATCTGACGGGTCATGCCGATCACGGCCGACTTGCCGGCCTCGTACACGAGAGAGCCGGACGACATGAGCAACCCGTGGACCGACGAGATGTTGACGATGCGGCCGCCGCCGCCGGACGACTCCATGGCGGGAACGGCGTACTTCGCGCCAAGGAACAAGGCCCCGGTTAGAAGGTCCATCCCCTCTCGCCAGGCGGCCGGCGATACGTCCACGGCGCTTCCTTCCCGGTCGCTGTTGCCCCCGTAGGCGTTCTGTACCAGTATGTCGAGCCTGCCAAACTCGGCGACTGCCCGTTCGACCATTCCTCGCGCCACCTCCTCCTGTGCCACGTCGCCGGTTATGGCGACGGCGTTGCCCCCGGCATTGCGGATACGCTCCGCGTTGGCGTTCGCAGCACCCTCCTCAACGTCGACGATGAGCACGTTTGCGCCGTCTCGCGCCAACCTGCGCGCTGTACCGCCGCCAATGCCAAGTGCGCCGCCCGTGACCACAGCTGACATACCGCTTAACCGACCCATATTCGCCTCCTGAAACTGATGCCCCTATCCTACCCTCCTGCGCCATAACGACCGTAACGTCATCCCCGACCCCTCTCCGTCTCCGTCTTTCCGGCGCAGGCCGGAACGTCACCCCGTACCCCGGAGCCCTCAGGTGCGGCAAATTGGCGCGACGCAAAACATATCAATAACCGGAGACTGTCAGGGACGTTTTTGGCCATCCCCTTTGGTACGACTTCTGAGACGGGCCAATTTGCCGCAGACACGGGGCCGGAACCCAGGTGCGGGGCGTGGAACCGCCATCCCCCCTCCACAAACATCCGTGACATCCCCCCATTTACAAACCAGAACACACGTTCTAATATCAACCTAAGTCGTGTCGATACACGACGTCCGTGCCAACCAACCTCATCGGAACGTAACGGGGGACAACTCCGCGGCATCGAGGTGTCCTCACCTCGTATTAAAGCCCGTTACAACTGAGAAAGGACGCGCCCGCTTTGGAAGAAGGCGCGGGTGAAACATGGATTCCCACGCCCCCGGTTACGTAGCCGATTGGGGAAGGGAACGACTTGAACATGCCCTCTAACTAGACGTGGGGGCTGATCCTGACCATGGCATCTCGGGACCCACAGGCCAAAAATGAAAAAAGTGAGAGTGAGCGCCTGGGGAGCTATCGGAGTAAGCCGCGGAGGAACTAGACCGAAAAACCGGTAGCAAACGCGTCATAACGTTTCCGACGCCCGAACGTACCTCATTCAACCGGGGTGCGGGTGAAGAGCCAAAAAATAGTCTTCCCACGCGGCCTTACGGCCGCCCGTACTGGCGGGGTAGTTGCCGCCATACCGTGCGCCTGTCACACGGTCCGGGGAAGACAGAGGAAAACCTTACTTCCTGAAAAACGCCTCCAGGCTCCAGCCGGGCACAGGGAAGGGACCACAGAGACACTGTCAACCGAAGCAACTCCGGAATAACCCCCGGGGTTGCTTCAACGCGCCCCGCTCACATCCACCGTCGCCGAGGCCCATTCCCCGTCATCCCCGACCACACACGCGTCATCCCCGACTCCGATCGGGGACCTCAGCAACATCACATAACCGCCATCCCCGGCAAAAGCCCGAACCCACTAAACCGTCTTTCCGGCGCAGGAACGTCACCCCGTACCCCGGAGCCCGTCTCAGAAGTCGTACCAAAGGCTTTGACCTCGTTCGTCCAAGACGACATAAGTGCCAAAAACGTCCCTGACAGTCTTTTGTCGTAGTGTTATCGGTTATTGATATGTTTTGCGTCGCGCCAATTTGCCGCAGACAGGGGCAAGGAGACTTCTGAGACAGGCTCCCCGATACGGGGCCGGGACCCAGGTGCGGGGCGTGGATCCGCACGCAGCCCCCGTCATCCCCGACCCCGATCGGGGATCTCGTCGAACGCCGCACCCACACACCCGCCATCCCCATCTCGGCACTATCATTATTCCGGTCACCCAAAATTGTAATCCTGACGGCGTGCAGCTAATCTACCCCGCCATACGTCGCGCCAAACACCGGGGTCTGAACGGCGATCCCCGCGCAAACGGCATCGGAACAGACTGCATGACATCTCCATCAGAACGAATTAAGTGGCTTCTGGTCCTTGAGCCCTACGCCATTGTGTTTATCGCCAGCGCCGTGACCCTCATCATCGAGATCGTGGCGGCAAGGATACTGGCGCCTCACATCGGCGTTTCCGTATACACGTGGACCAGCGTTATCGGGGTGATCCTGGCCGGCATCAGCATCGGCAACTGGCTCGGAGGGGTGTTTGCCGACCGCGTAGCCTCCCGCAACAACCTGGGGCTGATTTTGCTGGGCGGCGCAGCCACGACGCTACTCATACTCCCATTTGCGACCCTGGCCCCGGGCTGGGTCATCTCCCTGCCCTTGCTCCTGCGTATCGTGGTTTTGACCGCAATTCTCTTCCTTGCGCCCGCGTTGATTCTCGGAATGGTCTCCCCGATGGTGATAAAGCTCACGCTGCGGGACCTCTCGGCAACCGGGAACGTGGTCGGCCGGATCTATGCCGTATCGACCGCGGGCGCAATCCTGGGAGTGTTCCTTACTGGGTTCGTGCTCATTCAGGCGCTTGGGTCCCGCGAGACAGTGCTCTACGTCGCCATCATCACTGGGGTGGTGGCTGTCCTGGCCGGTCGCCTATGGACCATTCCTTTCAAGAGCGCGGTCGCGCTGGTCCTGGTGGCCGGAATCGGGGCGTTCACCTTCACGCAACAGCCATTGGCCACGTCCTGCACCACCGAGAGCAACTACTTCTGCATTCGGGTTTCGCTGAAGGAACTGGACGACGGGTCGGAAGTCAGGGTTCTTTCGCTCGACAGGCTGGTCCACAGCTACGCCAAGCCGCCGGAACCAACGTATCTCCACTATGGCTATCAGCACGTCTTCGCCAGCGTCGTCGAGGCGGTCACGGAAGAACGCCAGGACTTCAATTCACTGTTCATCGGCGGCGGCGGTTACGAGTTGCCGCGCTATCTCGACGCCGTCTACCCCGAAAGCTCTGTTGAAGTCATCGAGATCGATCCGGAGGTGACGGTTACGGCCAAAGACTACCTAGGTCTGGCGAGGGCGCCGAACATCGTCACGTACAACGAAGACGCGCGCATGGCCCTGCCGCGTATGCCGGACGATCACTATGACGTCGTTGTCGGGGACGCCTTCAACGACCTGTCGGTCCCGTATCACCTGACCACGAATGAATTCAACGAGGAGGTTAAGCGCGTATTGAAGGACGACGGGGTCTACACGATCAACCTCGTGGACGCGCCCAACCCGGGCCGCTTCCTGCGCGCCTTTATCCACACCCTCAGAAGCACATTCAGCTACGTGGGGATCGTACCGGTGGCAGTTGACCTGACCTTCGACGACCGGACAACCGTGGTTGTGTTGGCGTCGGACCAACCAATCCTGCAGACCGAACTGGACGCCGCCCACGAAAGGCTGGATAACGTCGCTGTGCAGGGGTATCTCGTAAAACCTGCCGAGTTGGAGTCCTGGATGAACAGCCGCGAAAAAGTCCTGCTCACCGATAACTTCGCCCCGGTCGACAACTACCTCGCTCCCCTCTACCTAAAGATGGGCCAACGTTAGCTGTGACAGCCCTGCCGGGTGTCAGCGGCGTGGCAGGGTAGTATGTGCGCGGCCACTCGTTCACCTCGGAGCCGACCGTCGGTGCCCGGACAATCAGAACCAGGCGTCATGGCCGTGGGACCGGGAACTTCGCCAGGCTGATTCTCTGGGGCGCCACGAACCCTCTACGGGCCTCGCGTACTACAATCACCATCGCCCAAAACGGTGGCGAGGACGGCGCCATCACCACCTTGCGGCGATCGTCCAGGCGCGGAACCGCCCGTGCTCAGGACACCATCTGCCCCGATGCTGCGGCGCATTTGTGTCAATACCTGGACGATGTTACGGTTCCGCGACCAAATGACGGATTGTCTGTGCAGAATGGCACGATACAGTCCTCCCCACGTCATTTGGCGGTTCCTGTCCTGGTTCGCCAAAGTCAAACCGCCTCAGAGGAAATATATGCTCCCCGCCACCAACCGAAACGCCTTCCGGCTTCTGATCGTAATTGCCGTGAGCTTTGTCGCATTCGTGATCATTGTTGGTTCTGCGAGTCTCACCGCACAGGCGCGGCGGGCTGACATTTGCGATTGGGACTACTATTCCCTGGAATGCCAATCGTCTCTTCCTACACCACCCACGCCGGTTCCTCCAACGCCGGTTCCTCCCACGCCAGTCCCTCCCACGCCGGTTCCTCCCACACCGGTTCCTCCCACGCCAGTCTCTCCCACGCCGGTTCCTCCCACGCCGGTTCCTCCAACGCCAGTCCCTCCCACCCCGGTTCCTCCAACGCCGGTTCCTCCAACCCGGTTCCTCCCAACGCCGGTTCCTCCAGTCCCTCCCACGCCGGTTCCTCCAACGCCGGTTCCTCCAACGCCAGTCCCTCCCACCCCGGTTCCTCCAACGCCGCATCCTTCAACTTCATTGACGGCGCCTCACAAGCCGTCCGGAAAAGCCGGCGACAGGATGATCACATTGGACTGGCCCGGCGTCAGCGGCGCCACGGGTTACGAAGTTCAGCAGCGGGACGGCAGCGGCGCCAATCCCGGATGGAATACCCTCGTTCCTGATAGTGACCCCGTCGTCTTCGCCGGATCGAGCGCAGTGATCAGTGGTCTTGTCAACGGCAACATATATTCCCATCGGGTCAGAAGCATTCGGGGGATCGCCCGTTCGGACTGGTCGGAGCAGAAAGATACGTCACTGCCTTCGGTCAGAGGAACGCTCTCGGGGTTTACATCGATTGCCTTGCACGGCACGACCACAATTACCGCCTCATTGTCTCCCGATTACGCCACGGCGAGTCTTTCGTATACAAACCGCGACGTGATCACCACTGCCCGGACGTAGTCGGCAGTGGCCCCGCAGCTCCCACTTCCTTCCAGGTCGCGTTTTCGATCACGTTCAGAGGATGCAGGCCCGGAACCGCAACCATCATGATCACGCCGTCATACAGCGACGAGGAGTTGGCCACGCTGACGGTCACGGTGTTGGAACCGGCGCCCGGCGGCTTCGATGCGGCGTTGGCGGCTGATGGGCGAAACGTTGTTCTGAGTTGGACCCACAGCGGATACGGAAAGCGCTACCAGATCGCTTTTCGGAACCATTCAGACGATGAATGGACGGACGTTGATGCCAGTGAACCCAGTCCTTCCCACACTGAAAGGGCAGTGACTCTTGGCAGACCTCGATGCGGCACTACTTACTACCGGATCAGGGCAAGCCGTGCCGGCGGCGGCGCCTGGGGCACTCCAGCTTCTGATTCGGTGATTCGAAACTGCGACCCACCGCCGGCGCCGACCGGCTTGAACGCGCGAACGACCAGCGAGAGCACAATCGATCTGACCTGGACACGTGATAGCAGTGTTGCTGAGTACAAAGTCCGGCTTCGAAAAACGGTGTCCGGCGCGTGGACGAATTGGACGGAATGGACGAACAGTATCGCTCTGTCAGGGGGAGGTCGCAGGTTGGTGGGTCTTGATTGCGCTACCAGTTACGAGATACAGATAGCGGCTCTGGGCGACGACAAGACATACGTTCGGGAGTGGAGCGCGTGGTCCGCAACCGCTTCTCCAGGCGCGACTCCTGCTTGCGCCACCACCCCTGGAATGGCAACAGATTCGTTCCAGTTGTACATTGGAGGCGCTAGTGTTGGTACAGCGCGATTCAAGCATAAATGGACACCGCATGAATACTATATCGGCGGAGTCCGTTTCAATACATTTACGTTTCATGAACTTCAAGCTGATTTTGCAAAGGCCTACGAGTATCGCGGAACATTCACAAGTGGCTTATCAAAAACCGAGTTTTATCGCAACGGCAATTTATGGTTTACTCAGTACTATTCGCCAGGGTGGCGCAAAATCAATAATCCAGACTTTAGCTCAAATACGGGTGTTGAGAGTGCCACGTGGGCAGCCTCTTACAATCCGGTGGCAGGAGTAGGAACCTCTGAAGATCTGGGCTCATTACTAGATCGAGTAACGGCGAAGGCTATAGTGTTAATCGAGTTATGCACGATTGTAGAAAATCAGCCTGGATATGCTCCGGTTGTTCCAATATGCGTTCCTCATACCTCTCCTCATGAATTCGAACTGTGGAGCCCGTAACCTTGGCAGAAGGTTGGCGTTTGACAACAATTCATCTTACAAAAATCACATGTTTGACGTTATTGCTGGTCATTGCCGTGGTTCTCGGGGCTTGTCTAACAGGATCTGAAACGTCTGAAGGCCATCGCATATTTTCAACGCGCCCTGCCGGTGTGTGGTCCACGGAAACGAACAAAGGATTTGTCGTAGTAGATGACACATTGCTTTTCACCATAGACGGGCGTGATGTTACGCTTGGTGATTATCTGAATCAAGAGACATTAGAAATACGAGTGATTCAAGAACGAATGAGAGTCGCATTTGCTGATGCTCAGTATAGTCGCAAAATGATATTGAACGAAGATGCAATACATTCAATGGACAACGAGTGCATCAATAAGTCAATGTCGTATTATTCTCACAGGCTTGAGACAGAAGAACACCATGGCATAGTGGCTACGACTGTACTATCGTTGATTCTCGGGCCCAGTCTGTTCGAGAATGTAGTCGCGTTGGAGTTCATTAACACGGTGGACGGGATGGAGTTTTATGAAGCTTTGGGAAATCATCGTATGATAGCTGAACCCATTTACGACATGTTACGTGCCGCCATTCTTTCGACTGAGATTCGAGGTTACGATGTGAATTATTTTCGTCCACCGACTGTAGAGGAATTATTGGCTTTGTTTGAGGATTTGGTGGCTTGGCAAGGCGGGTGCTGAGAAAAGGCGAAGGACAAATTGTGTAACACAGAAAACTGGAAGGTGAATTAGCATACCCTGGATCCGGCTACGGACCTTACCGTCTTCGGCGGTTCGACCGGGAGAGGTTCGGGCTACAGCCAGTCGGGCTGAGCTCAATCGAAACTTCAAGGTGGGCTTGCAGGCTCTGGCCCCGGCATTCACTGAAAGTGTTTCGACGGGCGGCCGTGTTTGGACGAGCGAGTTGTTTCCAGCGACCAGTTGAGCTTCTTCTAAAGGAACTATGGGAATGACCAACGACACGATTGAGCAGGACTTCAGGGCAAAGGTCTCGGCGAAAGTGCGGCTGGCCTCGGAAGGCGTGGACCGCTATCGCGTGTTCACGCCGTTCAGGTTCGATGACGGCGACCATCTGTCTATCGTATTGAAGAAGGTCGGCACGCGGTGGGCGCTGTCCGACGAGGCGCATACCTACATGCATATCACCTATGACATCGACGAGAGTGATCTGCACCGAGGTAATCGCCAAAACATCATTTCCAACGCCCTTTCGATATTTCATGTCGAAGATCGAGACGGGGAGCTCACGTTGGGCGTTAAGGACGATCACTACGGGGACGCGCTCTATTCGTTCATTCAGGCCCTTCTCAAGATCAGCGATGTTTCGTACCTCTCTCGCGAGCGCGTTCGCTCTACTTTCATGGATGATTTCCGGTCGTTTTTTGCCGAGTCGATCCCGGAGGACCGCAGGGATTTCGATTGGCACGACCCACAGCGCGATCCGCAGGGCATGTATACAGTTGACTGCCGGATCAACGGTTTGGCGCGGCCGCTCTACGTTTACGCCTTGCCCAACGACGGAAAGACTCGGGACGCCACCATATCCCTGCACCGATTCGAGAGGTGGCAGTTGCCTTTTCGCTCGTTAGCGATTTTTGAAGATCAAGAGAATATCAACCGCAAAGTGCTTGCGCGCTTCAGCGACGTGTGCGAAAAGCAGTTCTCCAGTCTCCCAAGTAATCGAGACAGGATCATGCGATTCCTTGATGAGACAATGTCGCCCGTCGGCCCTGACTAGACTAGGCAAGCGCGGCAGGATCGCTGGCGAAAGGCGAGAGGGAACCGTAGTTACTTCTGAAGCTCTTAAATCGCCGGCGGAATCAACCCTCGCCGGACCTGGCGTACTACAATCACCGTCTCTTATGCGGCGGCGCAGGCGGCGAATTCGGTAGTCACGAGACGACCTAAAAACGCGTTAGCCGCCGGGAGCGTTGGAGAACGAGGCGGCCAGAAAGGCAACGTACCAGATGATGTTTGACGTACTGATTGCGGGCGGGACTGTGGTGGACGGCTCGGGCCGACCGGGGTTCCCGGCCGACGTGTGGATCAAGGGCAAGACGATCGCCCACGTGGGCAACCTGTCGGGCGCGACAGCCGCCCGGATCATCAATGCGTCGGGTTTCACCGTTTCACCGGGATTCATCGATGCGCACGCCCACGCAGACGGCGCCTTGTTGGTTGACGGGCAACATGCCAGCGGCATCCGTCAAGGCATCACTACCGAGATCATCTGTCCCGACGGTCTTGGGTATGCGCCCCTGCCGCCGGACGGCTACCGCATGTACCGGCAGTACCTTTCTGGCATCCTCGGCCTGCCATCCGAGGACCTCGACATGTCCTCAATGGCTGCGTCGAAGGAGAACTACCACCAGAAGACCTCATGCAACGTGGCGACGTTCGTCGGCCACGGGCCCATTCGAGTAAGCGCTGTTGGAATGTATGACACCCCGCTGCGCGGCGAATCTCTCGAAACGGCCAAAAGACTGGTCCGAGAAAGCATGGAGCAGGGCGCGGTCGGATTTGCGACCGGTCTCTCCTACTACCCGCAGTCGTACTCCGACACCGACGAACTGGTGAGTTGTGCAAGGTCGTTAGAGATTTCGACCTGCCCCTTTCGATACACCTGCGCAATCACAATACCGACCGCGCTTTTGCAGGTGGCGGCATAGAAGAGGCGATGGAGATCGGCCGCCGGTCGGGGGTGATGGTGCACCTCGAGCACACCCGGACTCAACCAAACACGGTTGGAAAGATCGACGAACTACTCGAACCGGTCGAGCGTGCGAAGGCTGACGGAGTCGACGTGACGCTGGAGACCTACCCGTATCCGGTCGGATCATCCTTCCCCACCGGCTTCTTCCCCGGACCTTTCCACGAGGGCGGGCCCGAGGCCATTGTCGAGAGGCTGTCGGACGATAAACAGAGGGCGGATTACGTTCGCACGCTCGAGGAGACGCCGGTCAGGGCTCTCGCCGGTAACGCTTGGACGTGGATCGGATCGGAGGAGAACAAGCATCTCGAAGGTATGGCGTGGGAAGACGCGGCCGAGTTGCGCGGCGAGTCGATCGGCGAGATGGTGTGCAACGTGATGCTTGAAGAGAAGATGGTCTGCGGGTTCCGGGGCGTCCCGCCGCAGAGCGTACGGCTGTGGAGAGGCGTCGAAGAGGATGTCATGAAGCTGATGTCCCGGCCCGACTACATGGTCGGATCGGACGCCATACCGGTCGGCGGTATGGTGCACCCGCGCGCCTATGGGTGCTTCCCAAGGATTTTCGGCAGGCTGCGTCGAAGGCACGGGTACCCGCTCGAGCAGATCATCCAGCGCATGACGCAGAACCCGGCGCGGCGATTCGGACTCAAGAAACGCGGCGAGATTCAGGAGGGTTACTTCGCAGACTTGGTCCTGTTCGACGCAGACAACGTCACCGACCGGGCGAGCTTCGAGGACCCGGCGTTGCCTCCCGAGGGCATCCCGTTCGTGTTGGTAAACGGATCGGTGGCCGTCGACCACGAGCGTTGCACCGGCGTGCTCGCCGGGGAGGCCGTACCCTGACCGCTGCGCCGCTGTAGTTGGGCGGCAACCGACAAACGGTTTCTACGAATACCTATATAGGATCCTATTGTGGGCCGTAACCACCATCCGTCATCCCCGATCCCGATCGGGGAACCACGGGGAGTGGGGGACACCGCTTATATGACGACATGCTGATGCCCTTGCCCCCCGGTGGACGCCCGAACTGCGGGGAGACGCGGGCAGCGCACGTAACGGCACAGCCGGGGTCGGGAGCGGTTCTGGACAGTCACCCCTGATTGCTGGTTGAATCTTTTTCTGGTGCGCCTTTATAGCGCCAAGATTGCCTGATGGAGCAACATGATATGGCCCTGTTGAATAACGACACTCAACTATCCGTACTGGTCGACGGACTTGATCACGCTGAAGGGATCGCCTGCGGTCCGGACGGCGGCGTATTCGCCGGGGGCGAGGCGGGACAGGTGTACCGGGTCGACATCGAACGGGCCGAGTTCACCGAGATAGCGAACACGGGCGGGTTCGTGCTGGGCATGGCGCTCGACGCAGCCGGCAACGTGTACGCGTGCGACCTGGTCAATCAGTGCGTGCAGAAGATCACCCCGGACGGCGAGGTGAGTGTCTATTCCTCCGGCCCGCCGTCCGAACCGATGAACGTGCCCAACTATCCGGCGTTCGATCACCTCGGCAATCTTTACGTCTGCGATTCGGGCGGCTGGAAAGAGGACAGCGGCCGGATATTCCGGATTGCGCCCGGCGGCGAAGCTGTCGTGTGGGACCGGTCGCTGAAGGAGTTCCCAAACGGGCTGTGCATCGGCCCTAATGGTGACAGCCTATACGTCGCCATGAGCCTGAATCCTCCGCGCATCGCACGGATCGATATCCTTTCCGATGGGTTGGCCGGCAGCATCGAGACGGTGGTGGAGCTGCCCGGCGCGGTCCCGGACGGCGTTGCGTTTGATACCGACGGCAACCTGTACGTCGCGTGCTATCGGCCCGACGCGATCTACCGGCTCAGTCCCGAGGGCAGCCTCGACGTTCTGGCGGACGACTTCGAAGGAACGATAATGGCAGCGCCCACGAACGTTGCGTTTTGCGGGCCCGACAGGGACATACTGCTTGGGGCCAACCTCGGCCGATGGCACATCACCCGCTACGAGGCCAACAAAATCGGCCTCCGCCTCCACTATCCAGACTTGGGTTGAACAAAGGGTGCGCTGCCGGGCGCCTCGTTACATGGATATGACCCGGGGCCTGAGCGGTCGTCCCAGGACTGTGAATAGGGACGGCTAGGTTCCCGCGAACCAGCAAATATACGGAATGCAGTTATGCCAACTAGCACTAGGTCCCGCTGGACACGTCAGCAACTGCTAGTGGCTTTCGCGTTGTACTGCCGCATACCGTTTTCCAGGCTCCACGCCAGGAATCCGGAGATCTTACGGATCGCAAACGCCATCGACCGGACGCCGTCGGCACTGGCGATGAAGCTCGTGAATATCGCTAGCCTTGATCCCGAGATAATTGGCACGGGCCGTACCGGCCTGAAGAATGCATCTGCCAGCGACCGCGCGATGTGGGACGAAATGCAAAACGACTGGGAAGAATTCGCTGTCGAGTCTGACCTGGCCATCAGAGAGATCGTAGTCCCCACAAAACAGCTTGGCGGCGTGATTCAGGGCGACAACATCGATGATCGAGTCGGTGAAGACCGCGCCGTTCAATCTACTGCTCGCGACGGGCAGGACTTCTTTCGTGCAGCAGTGCTTAGCGCCTACGACGGACAGTGCTGTATTACCGGATTGTCAGAGTCTAAGCTGCTCGTGGCAGGCCACATCGTTCCGTGGCGGGTCGACAAACGCAACAGGGTGAATCCCAGAAACGGATTGCTTCTGTCCGCGTTACACGACAAAGCATTCGACATCGGCCTGATTACGATCGATGACGACATGACCGTCCGGGTTTCCCGGAAACACGCTGTGAGAAACGATAAGTTCTTTTCGTCGTCCATCGAGGAATACCATGGACAACCGATCCACCTTCCGACGAAATTCAGACCTGCCAGAGAATTCCTCGCCTATCATCGCGAACATGTCTTTCAAGATTGACAGGAGCACGCAGCGCTAGTCATAGTCGAGGGTAGGCCCCTCTCGCCACAGACCGGCTTAACGTCACACCGCAGATAGTTCAAAAATGGGGGTTCGGCCCATGGCCTGGGCTTTGATTTCGGCCGTTTCCTCGGGGGTGATCGGCGTGAAGTCTCGGGCGATTTCTACGCCGAGCCGGAACAGGTCGGGGTCGCCGGGTGGCAGGGCAGCCACCACCGACTGCGAAAGAGCGAATCTCAATCCGAGCGCGGCCAGTTCCGGGTCTTCTGCCGGGTAGTACCAGCAGTTTTCGCGTCGCCGGGCCTGGCCCTCGGCTAGCTTGTAGTACGCCATCGCCTTGAGCGCAAGTACGGCGACTCCCTTCCGCTCCGCCTTGTCTACCACCTGCGGGCCGAATCCCGACTCGAAGTAGTTGACCCAGTTGACCGGAAACAGCGTCGAGTCAAAGTCGAACAGGTCCATCAGCTCCAGCGCTATTTCTGCTGAGTGGGCTGAAAACCCGAGGTGGCGTACTAACCCCTGTTCACGGGCCGCGACGAACGTCTCCAGCGCGCCGCCTGGGCCGGTTGCCTGCTCCAGGTCCTCACGCGTCTTCATCGAGTGCATCTGGTACAGGTCGAAGTGGTCGGTACGCAGCAGGCGCAGCGAGTTCTCCAGTTCCGCCCTCGCCCCGGCGGCATCTCGATTCGTCGTCTTGCACGCCAGAAAAACGCTGCTGCGATATGGCTCAAGGGCCGGTCCGAGCATCTCCTGCGCATTGCCGTACCTTGGCGCCACGTCGAAGTAGTTGATGCCCTGATCGATCGCCCAGCCGACGTCCAGATCCGCCTGCTTTGCCGTCACGCCTTTGACGACGATTCCTCCAAAGCCGACTATCGATAGGTCGATCCCCGTTGTCCCATATGGCCGTTTTTGCATTTAGTTGTCTCCTTGCATGTCTGAAATTTGGGGCTGCCGGGCTCGTTGCGGGTTAGTGCCCTGCGCTGACGCCCGAACTCCGTAGTTGCCTGAGCCGCGCTCCCGTGTACGCCTGCGCCTCCAAAAGATCCTCGTCCACCTCAATGCCGAGGCCGGGGCCTTCAGGGACGATTAGGTGCGAGTCTTCGTACAGAACCCGCTTCTTGGCGCAGTCCTGCTGGTAGAGCAGGGGACCGGCCGGGTCGCACGGGGCGTCGATGGAGTCGAGGGATGCCATGACGTGTGCCGCCGCTGCGGTACCGATGCTCAGTTCCTGCGTGGTGCCGTGGAGCGTACCCAGCCCGATGGAGTGGGCGAAATCGAAGAGGTACTTCGCACGGGCGATTCCGTTGCCGCAGACGGCGATGTTGGCGAGGTCGACCGCCTCGTGCTCCTTGTAAAGAAGCAGGTCTTCCTCGGTGTTGAGGTGCTCGCTGATCGGCTTGCCCAACTGCCTGCGCAACTCCGCCATTCCCTTAACGTCGGTCGTGTTCACCCTGGCTGCGTAGTTGCTAGTCCAGCGTACGCGCTCCCGTGATCGCTTTGACACGCTCTCGGCCAACTCGTAACCGTAGTCCATGAACCGCCTCAGGATGGCGAGAGCGTCCTGCCAGTGGAAGCGGCCAGACAGGTCGAACGACTTGATGTCCACGACGCCCCCGAATTCGGCCTGGAATCGTTCGAGCCACGCCGCTTCGGACTCCACGTTGTAGCCGATGTACTTGCGTATCCGGTTTTGGCCGAGATCGACGACTCGGCGGACCCGGCGAAGGTTGTCGTTCACCTCACGGGTCGGGTCCTCGGTGTCGGGAGTCGCCATTGGAAATATCGGGTAGCAGAACGGGATGCGGTCGCGCCGTTTACCTCCGAGCAGGACGTAGACCGGCACGTCGAGCGCCTTGCCGAGCAGGTCGTGAAGGCCGATGTCGAACGCCGGCGCCAATATGCCGTCGAGCCGGGCCATGGTGGCCGAGATGTTGAGAGGGTCTGCGCCCTTGATCCGGAAGTTGGCCTCCTCTTCAAGTTGGTCGAAGTGCGGGAAGTCAGCGCCGGGGTGAATGTGTGAGAGGTCCGACCATTCGCCCCATCCGGAGATCCCTGCGTCGGTGTCGATACGGACCATCAGGTGCTCGCTGATGGCGCCGGTCTCGCGTTGAGTTTCAATAAGGAAGAACTTGCATTCGGTGATCTGCATTGGGGTCACTCCATCGGTAAGTTGAACCAGTTGGCACAATCTACCACCGAAGGAGAGAGCGCACGCCGCTAACTACGCCAAACGGTCTGAATCCAAGACGAAGGAACCCAGCCCAACGCTCCGGCCTTCGCACAGGGTGCGAATTGGCACCGCGAACATCCGGTCGCCGAAACCGGCCGCAATCTCGCCATCGTAAAGCACCACCCCGGCAGCGAACCGGTCGCCGGTTGCCTTCATCAACTTGCGAAGGCCCCGAAAATCGGACGGGGTTACCGTGGCAGCGGCCTTTACCTCGACGCCGGCCACCGCCATTGCTCCCCGCTCGATGACGATGTCGACTTCCACCTGGTCCTTGTCTCGATAGTGGTAAAACTCCAGGGGCAGTTCCTGGCAGACGGCCTGGCGTCTCAACTCCTGAAACACGAATGTTTCCAGGAACTGACCGAAGAGCGAGCGGTCCCGGGCCAGTGAGCCTGGATTAGCCCCGACCAGGGCACATCCAAGTCCGGTGTCGCCGATATGAAGCTTTGGGGTTTTGACCAGACGGCTTAACCGGTTGCCGTGCCACGGCGGGAGCCGGTCGACAAGAAACAGGCGTTCCAGCAACTCCACGTAGTCGCCGATGGTGGGGCGGCTGAGTTGGAAAGGCGATGACAGGTCAGAAAGGTTGTACAGTCGGGCGGTTTGAGATGCGGCTGCGCTGAGCAGCCGTGGCAGCACGTCCAGGGCGCTAATCCTGGCCATGTCCCGCACGTCCCGTTGGAGTTGGGTATCGATGAAGTTCCGGTACCAGTTGGCGCGGCGGCGGGCGGTGGGCCGGGCCAGCGCCGCCGGATACCCGCCCGCGGCCATTCGGTCCGCCAGATCATCGCCAAGACGCAAAGTAGTGGCCGTTTGGAACGATCCACGGAACAGGTCGTCCAGGAAATTTGGTACGCCTCTGCCTAATTCGCCCTGGGAGAGCGGGTGAAGCCGCAGGATCTCCATCCGGCCAGCCAGGGAGTCCGAGAGCGCCGGCACCAGGAGGACCTGGGAGGAGCCGGTGAGCAGGAACCGTCCGGGGGTACGACGGGCGTCGATTTCTTGTTTGAGGGCGGTAAACAGGGTTGGGACCCGCTGCACCTCGTCGAGGGTTACCCGCTCCGGGAGCCCGGCGACGAAACCTGCCGGATCGGCAGCAGCAGCAGCCCGGGCGACATCATCGTCAAAGCTGACATATTCATGCCCCCTGGAACTGCCGACCCAGCGGGCAAGCGTGGTCTTGCCGCACTGGCGCGGCCCGTGAATGAGCACCGCGGGCGAATCGGCCAGCGCTTCCGCCAGGGGGACTTCGGCGTAACGGAGATAAAGCGGTTCCCTTTGCATCGTCCAATTGTAAACTTACGATGCGTCCAATTGAAAGGTTTACTACCGTCCAATTGAAAGGTTATGGTGCGTCCAATTGCAACGTTCAACCTGCTTACGTGCCTGCCGAGGTTCCCGCCCGCAACTGGCTCAGGACCTTGCCCCGCGGGGTGCGGCGCCGGGGACGATGCCCGGGCCCGCGGGGCGCCTGCCAGTTGAAGGCGGCTTGCACGACGTCGGGTACGGGATGTCCCAGGGGTTGACAACCTCGATGTCGAGGCGCCGGAAATCGGCGAAGTTTCGAGTGGTAACGGCAAGGTCATGCGCCTTGGCTGTCCCTGCAACCAGGGCATCGCCCAACTGCAGCGTGCGGCCGGAGCGTTGCGCTTGCACCCGGAAATGGGCTGCTCACTCCGCTCCCCTCTGTTCCAGGGGCAAGGTCGGTACTCGTATTCTCCAATGAGACGGGACAGTCCGCTTGCAGCCCGCTGCGCCGCTGACCCCGCGTCATTCGTTGCACGCCGTACTGCAATTCGTGAACCAGTATCGACGACAGCAATAGATCGCCGTGTTCGATGAAAAACGTTTAAACGCGCGGGCGGGGAGTGATGCGCATGATCTCCGAGATCACTTTGGTGTCCAGGAGATAGCCGCTCAAGCGTCGTCTTCTTCGTCAAAGAAGGGGATCGGGCGGTTCGAGCTCCGGTCAGGTAGCTCAAGCTCAACGCCGCTCGGCATGTCCTCAATCAGCCACTGACCCAGAGGCTTGCGGGGTGGATTCTTCTTCTCGCTTTGCATCGTCCAATTGAAAGGTTAGGGTGCGTCCAATTGCAACCCCCGACCTGCTTGCGTCCCCCGCTCCAAGTGTCCCACCCCCGCAACTCTACCCGGACCTAGCCCCGCCAGCAGTCCGGCGCCAGGATGGAATTCGGAGCGTAAATGAGGCGGCCGATGATTGTCCGGCCTTGCAGACCTTCCCGGAACGGGAACTGCTTTATCGTCTGCCCCCGGCTGCGGTGGGCGGTTCTCGGGAGGTCGCTCCGGACTTCTGGGCGGCCGCGGCGAGGTCAAACTGGGCCTGGAGGTTTAGCCATAATTGGGGATCTACACCGAACCAGTGCCCGAACCGCAAGGCGGTGTCGCCCGTCACGGAGTGCTTACCGGCGATTATTTGGCTGATCCGGTTGGGCGGCACGTCGATCTGACGGGCGAAGTTTGTTGGCGTAATGTCCAACTCAGCCAATTCGTCCTTAAGAATTAGGCCGGGGTGAACCGCTCGCTTGAACACGGTTATGGTCGTCCTCTCAAAATGAGACAGTCTGTAATTTCCAGGCCGTACGGCCACGGAACTCATATCTATACGAGTCTACTGGCCGCTGAAGATGAATTCCAAAGGACAGGCGGCGGTCGTGAGTCCAGCCTAGTACCCCTCCCCAACGGGTGCCCACAAAAGACACCCATACATTTGGCTACTTACACGGCAACGGACACACGTTACTATGCACGACATCACGCACCCTCCCCCATCCCATCTGTGACGAGTACAGGTCCGCCGCGATATCGCGGTCAGGAAATATCCGATTGCGCGGTCGGCGTTTTGCGGATTACTTCTTTTGAGAGGGCTTCGTGGGCAGCATCTGTGAGGTTAGGATCGGACGCAAGAAGGTCAGCAGCATCGGCGCGGGCCAGCGCCAGCAGGTCTCGATCGCCCACGTTGGCCACCTTGAGTTCCGGCCAGCCGCTCTGTCTTGCGCCGAGGTACTCGCCGGGCCCGCGCGTCTCCAGATCGACCTCGGCAAGCTCGAACCCGTCGCCGATTCGCTCGACGGTCGAAAGCCTGGCCTGCCCATCCGCCCCCGGATCGTCTGCCAACAGGACGCAGTAGCTGCGATTCGCCCCTCGTCCGACTCGCCCGCGAAGCTGGTGGAGTTGCGCCATTCCGAACCGGTCTGCGCTCTCGATAAGCATCACCGTTGCGTTTGAAACATCGACCCCGACTTCGATGACCGGCGTCGCTACCAACGCCTGCGTCCCGCCGTCACGGAACGAATCCATGGCCGCCTGCTTCTCGGCGAGACTCATCCGCCCGTGGAGTAGGCCCACGTCGATGCTGGCCAGTTCGCCGCCCCGCAAGCGTTCGAACTCGACCGTGGCGGCACGGCCCTTAACCTGATCCGACTCCTCAACAAACGGACACACGATGAACACCTGCCGTCCGGCGGCGATCTCTTTTCGAGCAAGGGCGTAGGCGTCGCGGCGGTCCTGCGCCGATTTCGCCCATTTGGTCGTGATCGGTTTGCGGCCGCCCGGCATCTGCCGGAGCGTGGAGAGTTCGAGGTCTCCGTACACCGTCAGCGCCAACGAGCGCGGTATGGGTGTGGCGGACATTGCGAGCAGATGCGGCCGCGGTGACCTGTCGGTCAACGCGGCGCGTTGTCCGACGCCGAATTTGTGCTGTTCGTCGATCACCACGAGCGCTAGCCGCGGAATACTCACTGCGTCCTGCAGCAGCGCGTGCGTGCCGATTACGATGTCGACTTCTCCGTTCGTGATCATGCCCTGCACGCGGGACTTGACCGACTTCCTCAGGCTTCCCGTGAGGAGCGCGATTGTTATCGAATTGAGGTCAGCGCCGCGCCCGTCGGCCCTGACGATGTTCTCGGGATGGTTCTCCACCGGGGTTGCGTCCAGTTGACGAGTCGCGCTCAGGAAGTGCTGTTCCGCCAAAACCTCGGTCGGCGCCATGAAGGCCCCGACTCCGCCGTCGGCGGCGGTGGCGAGCAGGGCGGCGAGCGCCACTACGGTCTTCCCGCTTCCTACTTCACCCTGAAGCATTCGGCCCATCGGTACGGGCGTGGCGATGTCCTCGAGAATGGCTTCCAAAGTCGATTTCTGATCGCCGGTCAGTTCGAATTCGAGGCGGTTCACGTAGTTCCGGGCCGCGTCCCTGCCGCGTTCGATCGGCACCCCGCCTCCCCTGGCCGCCCATTCCCGCTTCCTTCTCAGCACGGCCACCTGGTTGACAAAGAGCTCGTCGAACGCCATCCGCTGTCGCGCCAATTTGTATTCGTCTGCGTCCTTGGGGAAGTGCATGCGGCGGAGGGAGTCGGCGAGTTGCGGCATTCCTCGGTCTCGCAATATCTGCTGCGGAATGTGGTCCGCCAATAGCGGCAGTCCGGCGTCGAGAGCCTTTCTCGCGGCGTTGCGTATCGTCCTCTGTTGCAGCCCCTCGGTGGACGGATAGACCGGCAGCAGGTTCCCGGCGTGCACTAATTCGTCGGCGAATCCCTTCAACTCCTCGTATTCGGGGTTTTCCATCTGGGCCCGTCCGCGATATTCGCTGACCCGGCCGCTCACCGCGAGCCTTGTCCCGGGCCTCAGGCGGCTGGCGAGATAGGCCTGCCCCCACCAGGTGATGTTGAGCAGCCCGGTGCTGTCGTTCAGGATGACGCGGGCCGCGCCGGGAGGCCGACCGATGCGCGCCGTTTCGGACGACGTGACCTTGCCGACGACGGTCGTGTCGTCGCCGAGCGAAAGTCCGGCTATGGGCGTGATATTCGAGTAGTCCACATGCCTGTTCGGGAAGAGATACAGGAGGTCCCTGAGTTTCGAAACGCCAAGATGCTCAATCCGGGGCTGTGTACTCCGGCTGACGAACGGCAGCCCGGCAAGAGGCGTGTCGAGGGTGATCGGTGGCTTTGGCGGGGCAGGCCGCCGCGGGCGCCGGGCAGGGGCGTTCGCAGGACGCGTAACCGCGCTGGTCCTCTCAACACCTGAAGCGCGAGCGGTGGCTTTAGCTGCCCAGGCCCGTCGCTGCGCCTTGTTTAGCCCCGCGTAATTTCGTACCCCGGGTTCGAAGAGATCGCTGAGCCACGGAACGATATCGCGTGAGTTTTCAATGAAGCGGTCCAACCCGCCGGCGACCGCCGAATTGTCGAATCCGCGGCTCTGTTCGAGGGCGAGGATGCCCCTCAGCGACGCGAGCCTGGCGGCGACGGAGTCCCGGGCGCGGCTGTCTCTGCGCCGGTTGCCGGTGCGTGGTTCCGCCGCCACGCGGGTCAGGACTCCACGGCCTTGATGTAGCAGGCTCCTATCGAACCTGGCCCGAGGTAGGTGCCCACCACAGGTCCCTGGCGCGCGGCGATCGGCGGATCTCCGGTTACGGTGTGATCCAAGCTGGCCGCGATTCCCTCGGCGATCTCGCGTTCTGTCGTGTACATGATGCACAGGTGGGACAGGGGCGCGGCGTCGGCCACCAACTTCTGTATTCGGCCGATCCCCTTGCTTTTCGACCTCGCCCGTTCGAGCGGGTGGGCGATGCCGTCCCTCACTTCGAGCATCGGTTTGATCCGCAGCAGCGATCCCAGAAGCTTCTGGGCGTTGCCTATCCGGCCGCCCTTGTGTAGGTATTCGAGCGTCTCGACGAGGCCGATGAACTTCGCCCGGGCGCTGAGCGAGTGGGCGAGTGCGACCGCTTCCTCAAGGGTTGCGCCGCCGTTGATCGCCTGCGCAACTCCTACCGCGACCCAACCGAGGGCCATCGACGCCTGAAGCGTGTCGACCACTTCAACGCGCTGCCCGTCGTCACCTAGTTCGTTCCGCGCCTGCGCGGCTGCGGTATGGGTCGCGCTGAGCTTTGAAGACAGGTGGACAGAGACAATGGAGTCGTGATCAGCCAAGAGCTCGCGGTAGGTGTCTACAAAAGAAGGCACCGCTGGCTGGGACGTGGTTGGAAGTTCGTCGGACGATTCGAGACGACGGTAAAATTCCTCCGCCTGCATCGTCACCCCGTCGAGATATTCGTCGAGACCGAACCTGACGTTGAGCGGGACGACGCGGATCCCGTAAGTAGCTGCGAGGTCCGGCGGGAGGTCGGACGTACTGTCTGTTACAACGGCGATTTTCAATGTGGCAACCTCGTGGCTAATTGAGTGAAATTTTATTCGATGCTGACAAGAAATTGATAGTGCGGCTGGCCGCCGTCGACCGTTTCAACCTCGATGCCCGGCACGGTCTCCTCAAGCCTGGCGGCGATACCGTTCGCCTGCTCTTCATTCACATCCCCCCCCCAGTAGAGAGTCAGGAGCGACCCTTCTTCCGCGCTTCCTGAAACCGTCTCGATCAGCACCGCCTCCAGGTCCTCCCCGCAGCAGCGGACCGTTCCATCGACCAACCCCGTGTACTGCCCCTCGATGACATCCACACCGCCTATCGAGACGTCACGGGTGGCCTGGAACACAGCGCCATCCTGAATCGTTTCGAGAGCCTCGTTCATGGCGGCGGCGTTGGAGTCGATGTCATCGTCCGGAGTCAACGCGAGCATGGCCGCTATCCCGTGTTGCATCGACACCGTCGGAATCACTCGCACATTCTTGGAAGATAGTCCGGGCACCTCGCCCGCCGTGCCGACGACGTTCTTGTTATTCGGCAGTAAAAGCACGTTGTCGGACGGGGCCTGTTCCACGGCCTCCAGTAGGTCCCCCACGCTCGGGTTCATGCTGTCGCCGCCCGTCACCACACTGCATGTTTCGAGTCCCGCGTTTATGAACAGGTTCTGCATTCCCGCCCCTGCCGCTACAGCCACTACCGCAAGAGGAATCGTCTCCGTCGGCGTTTCGGCGTCACCATCGGTTTGCCCGGCTGCCCACTCCTTCGTCTGCTCGTCCATGTTCTTTATATCGATGTTCGATATCGTGCCAATGGAAGTGGCGAAGGACAGCGCCTGCCCTGGGTCTTCCATGTGTACGTGGATCTTGACGAGGGTTTCGTCGCCGGCAACAACTGCCGAACGGCCCAGATCCGTGACTTTCGACCGGATTTTGGAGAGATCGAGTCCTTCACCCTCGATGGCAAATACGGTGCAGTAGCCCCAAATTTCTTCCTGCGCGGAGAGCGCGAACTCGGCCCGTACCGTGGAACTGGCCGCGCTGCCCCGGTCCCCAACGGCCGGCGGCGCGACGATGACTCCGCCGTCGCTTTCTCCCCTGAGGGCCTCAAGGGCGCCGAATAGCATGATGGTGAAACCGAAGCCGCCGGAATCGACAACTCCGGCCTCTTGCAGGATGTCAAGCATCTCCGGCGTGCGCCTGGTGGTGTCGAGCGCCTGGCTTGCCGAAGCTGCCAGTACCGGTTCGAAACCCGGCGTTTCCCGAACTGCGCGTTCGGCGGCGTCGGCGCACTCTCGAAACACGGTCAGCATCGTGCCTTCGCGCGGATTGGGGACGGCGGCGTATGCGTTCTCAGTGGTGAAGCGCATGCCGTTGGCGAATCCGGCGCCGCTCACCTCGTATCCGTCCCGAAGCGCCTGTGCGAGGCCCTTGAAGAACTGGGCGAGAATCAGACCGCTGTTGCCGCGCGCGCCCAGAAGCGCGGCGCGGGCCATTCTTGCCGTGGTCAGCGAGAGGTTTTCGCGGGGCGCCGCGTCCATTTCTTCGTTGATGGAGCGCAAGGTCAGGAACATATTCGTTCCGGTGTCGCCGTCGGGCACCGGAAATACGTTCAGGGCGTTAATCTGGTCCCGATTGACCTCGATCGCCCGCGTGGCCGCTTTTACGAGCCGCAAAAGTTCGGCGGTCGTGATGCCGGTCGTCTCGGCTGTCCTCGTGGGTCTGGAGTTCATTTATTGCGGTTCCTCATCGTGCAAGTCTGACCGGAACAATCGGGGCGCGACCGATGGAATTCCAGGTTGAACTCACGTTGATGCAACTGTACGGGCATGTTAGCTTAGAGTGTCAGGGTGGGCAAAACCTCCAAGATCTCGGACAATGCCCGAACTCGACATTCGCACGCCCCGGAACGTCATAATCCAAGGAAATCACAATGGCGAAGTGCGCCGTTTGCGGCAAAGGCCCACAATTCGGAAATAATCGCAGTCACTCCATGAGAGCGACGCGCAAGATGTGGAAGCCGAACGTAACGCGGCGCAATATGATGATCAACGGGGAAAAGCAACGCGTGAATGTCTGCACCCGCTGCCTGCGAACCATGGTCAAGGTTCGCTAAACTCTTTCCCCTCCCCCAAGCGGTTCCCCGATCGTAGTCGAGGAAGACGGAATGTGGGCGGTCACCCCCGTCATCCCCGTGAAAACGGGGACCCTTGGTAATTCCCCTATCGTTGTCGAGGAAGGCGCATGGCGTGCAGTTACCCCGGCCGGCCCGTAAGAACTGGGATCCCGCGACGGTTTCCCGATCAGGGCAGGATAAGGCGTCCGACTAATGCATGAAGGCCTTCATGATGATGTCGTTCGACCTCCATCCCTCCGGTCGCTTGTCTACTAGTCCAACCCCGTGAAGTTTGTTGAGATCGCGTCTGAGCGTTCGCGGTCCCGTCTTTCCGTACAGTGCCGCTAGTCTCGGACTCAGGCCCGACAGTTCGCTCTGAGGTATGTCCTTTCCTGACGGCATGTCAAGCACAAGCGATCGCTGCCTGTCTCGGGCCGGGCTCGGCGGAAACCGTCCCATCGTCTCGTGCACGTAGTTGATCCAGGCGACACTAAAATGCTGTTTCAGCACTTCTTGAATCTGACCCCGGATGCCGTCTATGAATCCTTGCGTCGCGTAGCGAATGAATCTGGTGGTGTTTCCGGTCTGGCTGGCTGCCCTGAGTTCGCGGTAGTACTGGTCTCGCGTCAGATGGT
Organism: Dehalococcoidia bacterium; assembly: GCA_965262065.1. Taxonomy (GTDB): domain Bacteria; phylum Chloroflexota; class Dehalococcoidia; order Lucifugimonadales; family Lucifugimonadaceae. Next base: position 1,778,442 of record OZ253497.1, read on the forward strand.
AATGATTGGACAGGAGATGGGTGGCGGGAAGAGGGACCATGCCGCATCTTGCCAGGATCAAGAACTCCAGAAGTCTCGCCGTTCGCCCGTTGCCGTCGCCAAAAGGGTGCAACCACGCTACGTAGAGATGTGCGTAGATTGCCGAGGAGACAACCAGAGCGAATCGGATCTCTGGGTCATCGGATCGGAAGGTGTCGCTCTCCAGCCATTCGGCCAGTCGATCGACCAAGTATTCACAGTCCTCAGCCGGTGCGCCCCTGTAATTTGCGACGCCGACGGGGTAGTCCCGCACCTGCCCGGGCACAACGTGCGATTCGTAGTTGGTTCCGGCCAACACCTGACGGTTGAGGTCGCAAATCAGATTCCGAGTAATCGTGGGCCGATCGCCACTGGTGATCTGTGCAGAGATCGCCTCCAGCCCGTCCAACACGTTTCTCACCTCCCGCTCCTGGTACTCACGGGATGGAGGTGCGCTGTATGTCCCGCGGTAGATCCCGGCGACCTGTTCCTCGGTGAGAGTGTTTCCCTCGATTGCGGTGGTCGCGTGCGCTCCCTTGACCATGGCGACCTCGTAAAAACGACGGGCGACGTCGGGTTGGAGCGGGACGCCAGCGAGGTGCTCGCACATGATCCGCGCCTCGCCCAGCAGCATCCAGTCCCTGGGGCCCAGCCGGTTGACGTCAGTGGCTTTGAAAGTGATCCAAGGGTGAGAATTCTGGTATGAGCGCATAGGATAATTTTACTATCGACCCCATAGATTGACCATCCTGTTGTCCGACGACTTGTCCGTCTTACTGGCAAAATGAACCGGCACCCTGAAGACCACTACACGGCGGTCCGAACATTAGCGCCGTAACCTGTTGGCAACCCATTCCCATGTTCGGGCCTCTCCCCGTCCCGCAGGGCAAAGGCGCATTCGGCGCGGCCGCGTCCAAAGGCGCCATTACAGGGTCTGACCGGTCACGCTGGCGGGTTTGAAATGGCGGCGCGCAGGGATTGAACGGCTGCCCGCACGTTGCCGGAACGGTCGAAGACCCCGCTGCCGGAGATGAGCGTCTGCGCGCCGGCGGTGACGGCCGGTCCGATGGTGTCCGGCTTGATACCGCCATCGACGGCGATCTCTATTTTCTCTCCCATGTCATCGGCCATCGCTCGCAGCGCCTCGATCTTTGGCAACGCTTCCGGCATGAACGGTTGACCGCCGAATCCGGGCTCGACCGACATCACAAGCACCCTGTCGACCAATCCGAGAAGACTCTGGATGTCGGTCAAGGGCGTGGCCGGCTTTAGCGACACGGCGGGCCTCATACCGGCTTCGCGCGCCGCGGATATCGTCGACACGACATCGGCGCAGGCCTCGACGTGGACGGTGAATATGTCTGCCCCGGCATCGGCGAACGCCTCGCAAAACCTCGACGGTTCACTGACCATCATGTGGGCGTCTATCGGGAGGCCCGTAACGGCCCGCACCGACTCCAACACAGGCACGCCCATGGTGATGTTGGGCACGAACTGCCCGTCCATCACGTCGAAGTGAATCTCGTCGCAGCCGGCCTCTTCTGCCGCGCGAAGCTCCTCCGCCAGCCGCCCAAAGTCGGCGCTCAGGATCGACGCGGATATCCTGATCTCGCTCACAGCGCGGCCCGGTCTACCACTCGCCGGCGGCATGGGCGCGCCAAACTCTGCCGTATGCGTGTTGCAGCGCCTCCCGGACACGGCGCGGCGCGGCGCCTCCGGGCACATTTCGCGAGGCGATTGACGACTCCGCGGTGATTACAAGTGCGTCTTTATCGAAGTGCTTCGACGCCGACCTGAGTTCGTCCAGCGAAAGGTCGCACAGTCGTTTACCGGCGTCGGCGGCATTCCTCGTCAACTCGGTAACGATGATGTGGGCCTGGCGGAACGGCACCCCCTTTGCGACGAGGTAGTCGGCGTAGTCGGTGGCGAGCGCGGCGCTTTCGTCCATCGCCCGGCGCATGCGCGCAGCGTCGAACCGGGCGGTCCTCACCATCCCCTCAGTCGCATCGAGGGACGCAAGAACCGTGTCGGCAGCGTCGAACAGCGGGGCTTTGTCTTCTTGCAGGTCGCGGTTATAGGTAAGGGGCAACCCCTTAAGTGTCGAAAGCAACGCTACGAGGGCGCCGTAGACGCGCCCGGTCTTCCCCCGAACGAGTTCGGCGTAGTCGGGATTTCGTTTTTGCGGCATGATGCTGGAGCCAGACGTGAATGCCTCGCCCAAGCTTGCGAAACCGAACTCGTCCGTGGACCAGACGATTAGCTCTTCCGCCAGGCGAGACAAGTGCATCATGCAGACGGCGGAGGCCGACACAAAATCGAGCATGTAGTCGCGGTCAGAAACGGCGTCCATGCTGTTTGCGCTGATGGCCGAAAACCCAAGTTCGGCCGCCACCGATTCGCGATCGAGAGGATACGGGACGCCGGCCATGGCGCCGCTGCCGAGCGGCAGTATGTCAGCGGCATCACGAGCCGCTGTGAACCGCCCCGCGTCTCTATCGAGCATTTCGAAGTAGGCGAGCAGGTGGTGGGCAAGCGAAACCGGCTGCCCGCGCTGGAGATGCGTGTAGCCGGGGAGCACAGTGTCGACGTGGTCTGCGGCCTGCTTCAGCAATGCCCGCTGCGCGAGCCGGACCGCCCGAATGACGTCGGTCGCCGCACGTTTTGTGTACATGCGGCTGTCCGTGGCCACCTGGTCGTTCCGGGAGCGGCCGGTGTGGAGGCGTCCGGCGGTGTCGCCGATCAACTCGAAGAGCCTCGACTCGACATTCATGTGAATATCTTCGAGCTCTTCTTTCCATTCGAACTCGCCGGATTCGATTTCCGACTCGATCTGCTGGAGCCCGCCGACAATCTGGTTGGCGTCGGTCCGGCTGATGATGCCCTGGCGGGCCAACATGCGGGCGTGCGCTATCGATCCTGCGATGTCCTCGCGGTACATGCGCTGGTCAACGTCGAGCGAGGCGGTGAAGTTGCTGGCCAACGCCGCGCCTCTCGCGCTTGCGGCAGGGTCTGGCATCTCGGAGTTCATAGGAATCGGTTCACGGCCCGCTGTCTCGTGCGGACGGCTTAGTTCAGCTTAAGGCTGTTCAAGTGTATTCGCATAGCACCGAGAAGCCGCCGGTTGCCCATGTCTCCGCCTACCAAAAATCCCCGGCAGGGTGCGTGGGGCCTGCCGGGGATGTGTTGGGAGGTGTGGTTCGTTGTGTTTGGGCGATTAGCGGATCTGTGCCAGACCGGCGTCGTAGTCGGCCTGCGGCAGCGCCACGTAACCGACCTCCGCCGCCAGGGCGGGGGCGTTTTTAAGGTAAAACTCAAGGAACGTCGGCACCTCGGGCCGCTCAAGAGACGCCTTGTTCACATAGATGTATAGCGGGCGTGAGAGCGGGGCGTAGCTGCCGTCGTTGATGGTCGAGTCTGACGGCTCGATGCAGCCTGAACCGCCGTCTACAGCGACGACCTTCAGCTTGTCCTGATTCTCTATGAAGTACGCGTAGCCGAAGTAGCCGAGGGAGTTTCTGTCGCCTGCGATGCCCTGCACAAGGACGTTGTCGTCGGCGCTCTGGGTGTAGTCAGGCCTCGACGCGTCCTCCTCGCCGTTGATGGCGTCGGTGAAGTAGTCGAACGTACCTGAGTCGGTGTCAGGACCGTAGAGCCTGATCTCCTTATCCGGCCACTCGGAGCGGATCTGGTTCCACTTGCTGATCGTGCTGCCGGGCTCCCAGAGCATTTTGAGTTCTTCTGTGGTCATGCAGGTAACGAAGTCGTTGTCTGGGTTCACCAGGATCGACAGGCCGTCGAACGCGACCGTGAGTCGGATGAACTCGACGCCATTCTCGGCCGCCTGTTCGCGTTCCGAGTCCTTGATGGGGCGGGATGCGTCGGAGATGTCGGTCTCACCGACGGTGAACCGCTTGAAGCCGCCGCCGGTTCCGGAGATGCCGACCGGGATTTGTACCTTGGGGTGTTCCTTCCTGAACTCTTCGGCTACGGCCTGGCTGATGGGGAAGACGGTCGAAGAGCCGTCGATCTCGATGTTGCCGGTGAGGCCCGATTCGGCGGCCGAAGCCGTTGGCTCTGGACCGCTCCCGCCGCCACACGCCACAGCCAGCAATCCGACAATTGCAAATGCGAGCACGAGGTAAATCCAGTTGAAGGGGCGGTAACTCGTCACACCGTCGTTCCCGCGAAAACGAGAACATGTTCTAAAAGCCATTCGTATGACCTCTGATCCTTTGATCCTTTGAAATTGACGCCTGTCAAGCGGGCGAAATTCGATATTCCACCAGCGAGCAATGATGTGACCGTCCCATTAACACACCGCTAAATGCTCGTTAAGCGACTGTTAATGTCGGCGCCTTGGGGGCAGGCGGGGGGATCGTCGCGCGTCAAACGATCGGCGCGGTTTCCGCGGGACCAATCGCCGAAATCGCCAGCAAAGTCGCGCCCATGCGGGGTTGTCCGGATGGGCGAGGGATGGGGTCAGGCCTGCGCGGTGGGCAGTACCTTTACGCCGCAATGGAATTGGGCCTGTAGCTTCTCGTACTCGGGATGCAGGCTTTGGTCACGGGGTTGCCATTCTTCGAAATACACCACGCCTTTGACGTTTGCTTGCAACAATTCCTTTGAACAGTTGAAACACGGCCTCATAGTGGAGTAGAGCATCGCGCCCTCGACTGCGATGCCGAACCTTGCCGCCGCCAGCAACGCGTTCTGTTCGGCATGTACACAGATACAGACGTCATAGCCGGTGCCGGACGGGTACTGCTCGGGATTGGCGCACCGCTCGCAGCCACCCTGGTCGCAGTTTTTCATGTTGGACGGAACACCGTTGTACCCGGTCGACACGATACGGCCTTCAAGTACCAGCAACGCGCCGACGCGGCTGCCCTGGCAATTCGCCCGCGCCTTCACGGCCTCGGCTATGCCCATCATGTACTGGTCTACGTTGGGTCGTTCTGGCAAGTTCATTCTCGCATTGATGTCCGTGAACGGGCGGATCACCCGGGCTCGCAATCGTAGATCAAACGGCCGTCGTTGCGCGGTTCCCGTTGCCTGGTTCCGGTCGCAGCGGGGTTGGCTGGTATCCTTGGACGAGTTGTTTCTCGACGGATTTCCGCACGACCCACAGGCCGAACCCTTATGCCGACTGTAGCGCCCAAAACCCATCTTCTGCCTGACGAGCGGGGTCGTTTCGGCCAGTACGGCGGCAAGTTCGTGCCGGAAACCCTCATGAGCGCGCTCGACGAACTCGAAGCGGCCTACGACGAGGTTGTCGAAGATGCATCGTTCGCCGCCGAAATGGACTCGCTGCTGAAGGACTACGTCGGCAGACCCACTCCGCTCTACTTCGCGGCCAACCTTTCGCACGAACTGGGCGGTCCCCGCGTTTACCTGAAGCGTGAGGACCTGGCGCACACCGGCGCACACAAGATCAATAACGCCCTCGGTCAGGCGCTGCTGGCGCGCCGTCTGGGCAAGCAGAGGATCATCGCAGAGACGGGCGCCGGTCAGCACGGCGTGGCAACGGCCACCGTATGCGCCAAGCTGGGCATGGAGTGCGTCGTCTACATGGGCGAGGAGGACATCCACCGGCAGTCGCCCAACGTGTACCGGATGAAGCTCCTCGGGGCCGAGGTCCGCTCCGTCACGTCGGGCAGCCGAACCCTTAAGGACGCCATCAACGAGACCATCAGGGATTGGGTAACGAACGTCGAGACGACCCATTACATCATCGGCAGCGTCGTCGGGCCGCACCCGTATCCGAAGATGGTGCGTGACTTTCAATCAGTGATCGGACGGGAGGCTCGCCAGCAGGTCCTGGAACAGGCGGGAAGGCTGCCGGACTACGCGATCGCCTGTGTCGGCGGTGGCAGCAACGCCATGGGCCTGTTCTCGGCGTTCGTGTCGGATGAGGAGGTGGGCCTGATCGGAGTGGAAGCAGCGGGAGACGGAGTTGAGACTGACCGCCACGCAGCCACGATAAGCATGGGCAGGCCGGGGGTGCTGCACGGCGCCATGAGCTACCTGCTGCAGAACGATGATGGGCAGGTGCAGGAGGCGCACAGTATTTCGGCCGGCCTCGACTACCCTGGCGTCGGGCCGGAACACAGCTACCTGAAGGACGCCGAGCGGGCGCAGTACGTTTCAATCACCGACGCCGAGGCCCTGGACGGGTTCGACTTCGTCACGAGAAGCGAGGGAATCATCCCCGCGCTCGAGCCCTCCCACGCTATCGCGTACCTCAAAAAGATGGCGCCGGACCTTACGCCGCAACACGTTGTACTCCTGCTCATGAGCGGCCGTGGCGACAAGGACCTCGACACAGTTGCAAGCGCGCGGGGCATATCGCTTTAATCGAAGGGACACGAGAAAGCCGAATGGCGGACAAATCGGGCACACCCCCCTGCGGTGTGAACAAAAGTAGGCCGGACCATCCGGACAATCTCCCCGCCTCGGAAAGCAACGAGGCAAGAAAGCGGCGCGCGCGACTCAACATCACGTTCCCGGTGGAGTTGGACGAAACGCTGCAACCCGCGGCTGAAAGTCTGGGCCTGAACCGCATCCGCAACAAGCGCAAGCCGCCCCGGTAGACGTGTGAATCTACACGCCGTGCATCATCCGCACCAGCGTCTTACCGGCTTCTCTTTTGGGAATTATATACGGTGTTACCCAAGCCTGCCGGGGGCAAGGGGAGTGTTGGGAGGGAAGTGCAAAAGCCCAAAGACGCTGATTTTCAAACGGTATTTTCGCTAGGAATCCGCCTTGCCTTTGGATCACTGTCGGCGATTCCGGTAACATGCCGACGCTACGGCCCTGTACCCGGCGACGGCGACCACTTCTGTAATCGTCTTCAGGTTCTACGGCTTACTCAAGGAGTGCTCAGGGTACCGGGCTGCACATTCGGGAGAGGCAGGCGATGTCTGAATACGTAGTTTACTTCGATCTGGACGATTCAAGCGAAAACAAGATTCGCCGCACGTCGTGTCAGCACTACAGAAGGCATCTTGAGCGAAAGCGGCTCGGGATCTCGACGACGACGACCGAGTGGTCTAAGGAATTTCCTACACGGGCGGTCACCGAAGAACGAACCAAAGTCACACGGCGATGCCCCGATTGCGAGGCGTAAGGGCTCCCGGAATTCCTGACAACAAGAAAGCCCCGGCCTGACGTTGCCGGGGCTTATCGTTTTGGTCTTATTGGTCTTAAAATGGAAACGCCCCTGCGAATGAAGCGCAGAGGCGTTGCACCATAACCGCTTACGGCGGGCCAGACCGGTGAATCTCAATTTGAACCCGAGATTCCCCGAGTCTATGACCTTACTTGTGCTTTGTCAAAGCTAAGTCGGGCGCCGCCGTAGAAAGGACGGCGCCAAGTGCGGTATCTGACTCACTTACTCCTGCATCTGGTTCTCACGTACCGGACTCTGACTCGCAGGCTCGCGACAGCACATTCCGACCCTCTAATCCTCGTGGGCGTGACCATGATCACCGTCGCGTCCCTGATCTTGGAAGACAGCGAGAGAGACTTTGAGCGCATCCGCCGTTTTCGAGCCATGTTTGAACGGCGGTACGCTGGTGACCGGCGACTGATAGCGGAACTGAAACTCACCGGCCGAATGTTCCAACTTCTTTTCGTTCTGGCATGGAAGGAATGCCCGAAGCCGCTCAGGATTGCAAACATCATTCTGATAGTCCTGATGGTCGCCAGCACTGCCCCGGTGGGAATTCTGGCAGCGGGTGTGATGGTATTCCCTGTGTGGGGCAGGAAACCGAAGGGCGCCAGTTACGCCCCGACTTTGGACCTGGTTGATGCCTCCCCGATTATCAAGAAGATCTAAGCCGACCGGTTCAATGGGAGGCACGGCTACTCCCCAAAAGTCATGTGGCGGGCATGCCTCGCCAGTTACATCCTTGGGTTGACAAGTACAGACGCCCTGATTCGACAGCTTGAAGAGGATACCAAACTCCGTAGAGCCTGCGGATTCGGCGCGACCCTGCCACACCGAACCACGTTCAACCGATTCTTCGTCCGTCTGGCCGATTATCAGGACCTTGTCGACAAATGCCTGGCGGACATGGTCCCGCAGTTCAGTGAGTTGCTTCCAGGACTAGGGGAGAAAGTTGCGGTTGATTCGACGACGGTGCGATCTCATTCGCACCCCACGCGCAAGAGCAAACTGACGAGGAAGACAAGCGACCCTGAAGCGAGTTGGACGGCAAAGCCCAGCGACCGCAGGAAAGACGCGAAGGAATGGTTCTGGGGTTACAAGCTGCACATGATGGTTGACGCCGTCTACGGGGTTCCACTGTACTGCTACACAACGACGGCGAGTAAGAACGATTCCCCTGAGTTGCCGAAGATACTGGACGGCGCTAGGGGGACGCTGAACTGTTTGAATCCCCAGCGAGTCATGGCAGATCGAGGTTACGACTCGCAGGCGAATCATGAAGCGGTCCTGGACCGGGGCGGCGTGTTGATTGCTCCTGCCCGCCGTCCTCCCAGCGAAGACGTGCTCCACGAGGGGGTCTACACCGTCGAGGGCGTACCCACTTGTTTGGGAGTGGTCCCGATGGTGTACGAACGCAGCGCCCCGAAGTTAGGACACCTTTACCGATGCAGGCGTGAGGGTTGCCATCTGCTTGCCAAGAAGGGCAGGCGGTATTGCAATCAGGAGTTCTGGGTCAACCGGAGCGACAATCTGAGACTGTTCGGGCCGATACGCAAGGACTCGGCGGAGTGGAAGTCCCTCTACTCCCTTCGCCAGTCGGTTGAACGAGTCTTCAAGAGTCTCAAAGAGAGTCGGCGCCTGGAGCGGCATTGCTTCCGCGGTCTGCGGAAAGTCGGCCTTCACGCCGCCATGTCCGTCCTGGGATTCGCCGCGACCTTGCTAGTGAAGTTGCGGGCTAAGGAACCTAACCCGGCGTGGATGGTTCGGAAAGTGGCTTAGGCAAGAACAATGGGATGGGCGATGTTAGCAGGAGCTCTCGTGATGGGGGGATTCACCTACGGAGCAACGCGTTGACGTTGATTGGGGCTGGGCTGGGGGTGCTGATTGTTCTGAACGCGCCAGCAACTCCTTGACATCCCTACACACAATTGCAAGCAAGACCGCGAGCAGTGCCAGGATACCTGTAATGGTGAATCCTATTGCCGTGTCCATGATGTACTTCAGGTTATCAGGTGCCTGTCGGCCAATTCAACCGAGTTGACACCTCGCCCCCGGTGGGATTAACTCTCCCCGCCACTACCGGCGGCTAATCCATAGCTGTCATGTTCGTCCGTGAGGATGCGGGTTTCCCGCGCCCCCTTGCTGGCGAACATTGACGTGTCGGTAGTGGCAGAAAACCGCACTAGTCCTTCAGTAAGGGGGCACTTTAATGTCCATGTCCGAACCATCTACGCAGCGCAGTTTCACCCCCCCACAAGGGCAAACGGGAAAAACACCAACATCGTGAAGGTACTGGCGATCTTTGGAATTGTCGGTTTGTTTTTACTTTTGGCAGTGACCGCGACGGCGGCCACTTTCAACCCTGCCGACTACGACGCCAACGGGGACTGCGTGATCGACCGGAGCGAGGTTTTCGACGCCATCGAAGATTACTTCGACGGTGACATTGCCCGAGATGACGTTTTCACGCTGATTGAGTTTTACTTCTCCGGGGATCGAGTCTGTCCACTTGAACCAACGGTCCCGCCGCCGGAGGACCTCGCTGGTGACCAGGAATCAACATCCCTGAGCGCAATGGTGAAGCGCGTGCGGCCGTCTGTAGTCATGGTCGTGTCGCGTGCAGACCCGGTGGTGGACTATCTGTCCAGCGGCTTTATCTTCCAGGTTCAAGGGAACACGGCCTACGTTCTCACTAATCAGCATAGCGTGGATTGGTCAAAAACCGTTCAGATCGTCGTGAATGACGAGGACACCTACACCGGAACGGTGGTGAACCGCAATGCGGCCGATGACTTGGCGGTCGTGAAAATATGCTGCGGGAGCTTCGAGGCTCTGGAGTTCGGGGATGTCAGCACGCTGGAGGTCGGAGATGATGTGGTGTCCATCGGCTATCCGCTTGACTTCCTTCTCCCCCGAAACGTTCAGCCCTGGTATCCGCACGAGTACATCCCCGCATCGGTGACCAAGGGGATTGTGTCTGCGTTCCGCTACCGCACGAACACGGACACGAGGCTCATTCAGCACGACGGCGCCATCAGTGGCGGCAGCTCGGGGAGTCCGCTCTTTGACCTTGAAGGTAAGGTCGTCGGAATCAACGTTTCGCGAATTCCACCTTGGTTGGCGGAGAACATGAGTCTGGCGATTTCAGCCGTCACCGTGCAGGAACGGTTGCCAAACCTCCTTGTTCAGGCAACCGATTACACGTTTGGCCCCGTACAGGGGTCCATTGACCACTCCACGATCCATATCGACCAAGACTACGCTGATGGGTTTTGGGCTCAGGACCTTGAGGCAGAAGCCAGATTCCACAATCCTTACGCTGTGAGCGAAGGGAATTGGTCATATGGCCTGATTCTGAGAGACGACGGTAGTAAACCTCGGATTTACTTCCTAGTGGCCCACTTCGAGGGTGATCCGTACTGGCGCATATTCCGCCGCAAGGGGGCGGACTGGACGATTCTGGCCGAGGGTGACACAGGCAACATCAAAACCGGCTTTCTGGCCAACAACCACGTTCGGGTTCGCCTGGTAGGCCAAAGAGGGACGTTCTACGTGAACGGGACCGCCGTTTCAACCAACTTGAACTTGGGAGCCGATGTCACCCACGCGGGCTATGTGGCGGCAGCCGCGAATTTCTACGTAGGTCACGGAAAGTTATTTCGGACTACAGAGTACGACGGGTTCTACGGGAGGGGCCTCGACTGACGAACGAGCTACACCCTGATTTCGTCGCCGAACCGTTGAGGCAAGGCGACCGGGGCGGCGGCATGAGGGTGCCCGCCGCCCCGTATGATCCAGAGACCAGACCGCCCAACCTAACGGCATTTCCGTTCACGAATCGGCCTTTTTCAGCCACATCCGGCCATTTGGGGACTTTTGCACTTCTCTCTGTTGGCAACGTTCTGCGTAGTAGTTGACACTCGCGTGGTATAACATGTTTAACATATCCGGCAATTCATAGGTTGCGCGGTCGGCAAAGAAGGAACGCTCAAAATGGCAACGGCAGAGTACGTAACGCCTGCGGAGTTACAGGCAGAACTGAAGGAACTAGACAAGGAACAGGCATCCCGCCTCTACACGGTCAAAGGTGAGCTACTTCTTAGGATGGACCAAGTCCAATCTAGCCTTGAGGGTCGCATAGATGGTCTGGAAAGCGCGATTCAGGGGCTGACCTTGGAACTTAGCAATGGCCACAAGTAAGCCTTCAGAAGACAAGCGGCCGGTTGGCCGCCCGCCCGCCCCTTACCCTCGCGTTGACGCTACGTTCGAGGATGTCACCAAGGCTTTGGTCAAGCCGGTTAAGCGGCCGAAGTAAGTACCCTCGCAACTTGAAGAATGGCCGAGGTACATGTAGAGTCTGTCACTGGTGGAGCTAGGGGGAATTGAACCCCCGGGTGCGTAGTTCTAAGCCCACACCCCCAATCCTTCGGTAGCCCCATTTTCTTGAAAGTGGGTGTGGAGACATCAAAAGTGTTTCCACACCCACACTCGCGAATATAGAGATTACCCAAGGGTCGGTCAATCTGCTTGGCCGTTACGCGACTAGGTCTCGATATCGTAGCCGCTTGCCGTCCATGCCCCGGACGATACTGGCGATCTGGTCTTTCGTGTCTGCCGGTCGGCGGTTGTGGTGTCCCTCGAATTCCGCTACGTAGCGGCTGAGATGCTTTTCGCTGACGTGGTGGTAGGTTCCGTGGTATCCCCGTTTCAGGGTTGCCCAGAACGATTCAATCCCGTTCGTGTGCGCTTGGTCTTTCACGTACTCGCTGACACTGTGCTTCACCGCTTTGTGCGGGTAAGGAATGCCTTTGTATGAGGCGTGGTCGTCGGTGTAGACCGTTGCACCTCGCGCCGCCCGCTCAGCGACGAATCCCTGAAGGGTTGCCCTGTCGGTACCGGACACAACGGCGGCTGATATCTGGTTAGTCTCTCTGTCCTTGGCCCCGACTACGGTCGCCTTGCCGACGGTCCCGCGGCCAGCCTTAAGCTTCTTGTTGGCATGTTTGTTAGATTCCTTGCCGCCGATGTAAGTCTCATCAACTTCGACCGGGCCGTTAAAAGGTCCGTCGCCGTTTTCCATCGCCTTGCGGATGCGGTGCGTAAGGTGCCATGCGGTTTTCTGTGTGACACCAAGGTCGCGGTGAAGCTTCATGCTCGACACTCCCTTGAGATTCGTTGTCATAAGGTAGGCGGCAAGGGCCCACTTGCTCAGCGGGATATTGGAGCCTTGCATCACCGTTCCGGTCTTGACGCTGAAGTCTTTCCGGCAGTCACGGCAGCGGTAGGCTTGCGGCTTGCGGGTTGTGCGTTCCTGGATATTGACGCTACCGCACTTCGGGCAGGCTACGCCGTTCGGCCAGCGGTTCTCAACGAACATCTTTTCGACTTTGCGTTCGTCTGAAAACTGCTGAACCGCTTCGATAAGAGACAGGCCCTTGCGGTAGTGTTTGCCCGGTGCTTTCTGCGTCATTTCATCTTACCTCTTGGGTACAATAGTACTATAAATTAGGCTATGCCGTCAAGGTATTTGGGTAAGATTCGATATAATTCCCTTTCTTTTGGTGACCATCAGGTCGAAGTAATGGATTTGTACGCACCTTGCTTTTCGTATTCAACCCTTCGGGTATTCGCCGGTGATCGCATTATCTCGGCGCATCGAAGGGAGTACGAGGGTCGGGTTCTCAATAGTCTCTGGATGCCCCGGCAGATTTTGAGCCGTCCCACGTATAATTAACCGCAGGGCGTCGCTGCGTCCGCATCGCAGTAATGGCAACAACAGGCGAGTCTCCGCGCTTGACGACTGGTCGGGCGCCACATAGGTTGAGTTTTGGTGTTCCGAGCGTCTTCGCCGCGGTTACCCAACGTTTCAACTGACACTCCGCAGGGAGGTCCTCCATGACCGGCCGTATATTGGACCGGATCGATGAACCGAGCAGCCTGAGAACGCTGACTCGCGAGGAAATGGAACAGGTCGCTCAAGAGGCGCGAGACACGATCATCTCCGTGATAACGGAACGCGGCGGCCACCTGGCTTCGAATCTGGGCGTCGTCGAACTCACCCTGGCGCTACACCGCATATTCGAGAGCCCCAAGGACAGCATCGTCTGGGACACGACCAACCAGACCTATACGCACAAGCTGGTAACCGGGCGGCGCGACGAGTTCCAGAACATACGTCTGGAGGGCGGCCTCTCCGGATTCGGGGAGCCTCTCGAAAGCCTCCACGACACACTCTGCGCGGGCCACGCCGGGACCGGACTTTCGATCGCTCTCGGCATCGCCGAAGCCTCTGCGAACCGCAGGACGAACTCGTGGACCGTGGCGGTTGTCGGGGACGGGGCCATGACCTCGGGCTCCAGCTTCGAAGCGTTGAACAACATCGCGCACCTCAGTCCCGACAAATTCATCGTCGTCCTGAACGACAACGGGATGTCGATCTCCGAGAACATCGGCTTCCTTACCAACTGGCGCAAGCGCCTGATCACTCACCCTGAATTCAACGCCATGGTCGGGCGTATGAAGGCCCTTTCGAAAAAGGTGCCCACCGGCGAGCTGATGTACCGGCTCGTCAAGAGGTTCAATACCGGACTCGCGGGTCTAATCGTGCCCACCATGTTCTGGACCGAGATGGGGTTCCACTACCTGGGCCCCGTGGACGGCCACGACTTCAAGCAGCTTGAAGAGACCCTGCGGCAGGCCAGAACGCCAACCGGCTCAGTGCCCCTTATCCACGTGGTTACGCACAAGGGCCACGGATACGAGCCCGCTGAGGACGATCCCGTCAAGTTCCACCAGCCTAGTTCGCCGCTGGGGGACGGGTCCGGCGCGCCCACCTACTCGAAGGTCTTCGCCCAGACGATGAGACAACTCATGCGCCGCGATAGTTCCGTAGTCGGAATCAGCGCTGCGATGCTCGAGGGTACCGGACTGGCGGAACTGAAAACCGAATTCCCGGACAAGATTTTCGACGTCGGTATTGCTGAACAGCACGCCGTCAGCATGGCGGCGGGAATGGCGTCGAACGGCCTCAACCCCTTCGTCTCGATCTACTCCACGTTCCTGCAACGCGCGTTCGACCAGGTTGTCCACGACGTCTGCATACAGAACCTGCCGGTCAAACTGATTGCCGACCGCGCCGGCATCGTCGGCGAGGACGGCAAGACGCACCACGGCGCGTTCGACATTTCGTACCTGCGATGCCTCCCCAACGCCGTCGTTGCGGCGCCAATGGACGAGAACGAATTACAGCATCTCGTATACACCGCATACAAGCACGAAGGCCCGTTCGCCATCCGCATCGCACGGGGCGCGGCCACCGGCGCTCCGCTCGACAGCGAACTTAAAGAGTTGCCGATCGGCAAGGGATCAGTGGTACGCGAGGGCAGCGACGTCGTGATCTTCGCGCTGGGCAAGCCGGTTTCTGCCGCCATGGAGGCTGCGGAAACGCTTGCCGGGCGAGGCATCTCGTGCGGCGTGGTGAACCCGATCTTCGTGAAGCCCCTCGACGTCGATCTGCTACTGGGCGAGGCGCATCGCACCCACCGCATACTCACGGTGGAGGAAAACGTGCTTGCCGGAGGGTTCGGCTCAGCAGTACTCGAAGCCCTGGCCGAGGCCGGGTTGGAGGGTGTCGTCGTCCACCGAATCGGCATGCCGGACTCCTTCATCGAGCACGGAACGGCGGCCGACCAGCGTCGCGGGCTGCACCTGGACGCCGATGGCATCGCCCAGGAGATCCTGGACGCCTTCTTCCCCGAGGCAGCGTCTCAACAGGAAATGGCGCCCAGGGAAGTGGCGGCGCCTGCCTAGCCCGCGACATGCGTCCCCGGCCAGCGGCTGCCGGGGTGGAGGATATCCCTCCTTGGCATGAAACGCGGGGTGTCTGCCGCGTACGCCTGCGCGAACCGTGAGAGGGCGTCTGAAAAGCCATCGCTCGAGTGGAGGTGTTGGCCACTCCGAAAAGGGCCTGTCATACCCACGGCTGCGATGCGATCGAAAAAAATACGGTACTCGCGGGCAGTGGGTCCGGAGCCGGCTGAAGGCGACGACAGTTGACGAGGCCTAACGTGGTTCGAGTCCACGTAGGTGGGCCTGAAGACGACAAAGACGGACAAGTAGCATGGTTCACGGCAGGAATCGCATCCGTTATCGGATAGACCTGCGATTGAGTGGCCTTACAGGATGTGACTTTGATGCTACCATCTCGTTTGGGCTGCCCATAGAGCCTGAAAACTCCCAATATGGGACATCTTGGTTAAGTACTCTTGAACTGTGACACTATAATAGCTAAGAGCCGGCACAGTGCTCAGCTCTTGGTCTTCAAGTGAGAACCATAGAATTGCCTTGTTGTTTGGGTGAACCAAGGCATGCGGGCAGTGGGAGAGACTAGATGACAAATGGAGACGAACTATCTCCCTTAGCTGCGGAACCATTTTCAAACGCTGTTTCGCATTTCAAACAGCTCATCAGCAGTTCCAATGGATTGACGTTCTTGATGGGCGCCGGTTGCAGCAAGTGTGCTGGGCTCCCCCTCACCATGGAACTTACACAAATGATCGCTGATGAGGACTCAATAAACGATCAGAGCAAAGCAATCCTTGAAGCCGTCAAAGCAAATTTCGCTGACGCTACCGACTCACACATAGAAGACTACCTCAGCGAAATCGGCGACCTACTTGCAATCACCGCCCGTAGGGCCGAACGCGGCGCCAATGACAACAAGGTTTCCGTAGGAGCCGAGGAATACACCGCTGAGGACCTGCACTTTACAAGTGACCAGATCAAGCGCGCAGTGGCTCGCGCTATCGAGGGGACAGTAGACATATCAACGCACCGTGATTTCGTCGCGGCCGTGCATAAACCTATTCGCGTGGGGCGTCCCGTATCATCGCAGCCCGTGGAGTACCTTGTCCTCAACTATGACACGATAGTTGAGGACGCGCTAGCATTGGAGTCTATTACCTATGCCGATGGCCTCCACGGAGGCACTACTGGTTGGTGGGATCCCCTGACCTTCGATGAGAGGGGATTGTCAGCTCGTGTCATCAAGCTTCATGGGTCGATTGACTGGCGACAATTGCCGCATGAAGAATTTCCAAGGAGAATCGCCCAAAGTATCGAGATAGGAGGTCGGGATGATCTGCCAGTCCTCATCTGGCCGGCCTCTACGAAGTACCGAGAGGCGCAATTGGATCCGTTTGCTCAGCTCTTGGAACGGGCAAGAATAGCAATACGGCCGGCTGCTGGGTTACAACGCTTCCTTGTGGTATGCGGGTATTCATTTGGCGATAGTCATATCAACCAAGAACTAGACAAGGCTCTGCGAGAGTCACAGGGTAAATTGACTCTGGCTGCCTTCACCAATGAGAACCAACCAACAGGATTGCTCAAGAAATGGTTTGAAGATGAAGAGGTTCGAGAACAAGTTTTGCTCTTTGCCAATAGAGGTTTCTACCACCATGACAAAATGGAAGTTTCCCCGGAGGATCTCCTGTGGTGGAAGTTTGAGAATCTCACAAGGATGCTTAAGGGAGAAGTATGAACTCCTACAAACGTAATCCTGGTGATCCAATTGAAAACCTTGCAATCGGAAAGATCGTCGAGGTTGATGGAACTCACATCGTTGCCGAGTTGAGCGCAAGTGTCACCGAATTATCTCGAAT
Source organism: Dehalococcoidia bacterium (assembly GCA_965262065.1). GTDB lineage: Bacteria > Chloroflexota > Dehalococcoidia > Lucifugimonadales > Lucifugimonadaceae. The sequence continues at coordinate 1,795,290 of OZ253497.1, forward strand.
TTACTCTGGAGAAGTCTACCCAATCGGTCAGTTCGGCTCCATAGTAAAGGTTCATTTTGGGAGACGCATCATTTACGCATTCGTGGGGCGGCTCCGTATGAAGGCTGAATTCGAAGCGGAACGAGGAATCCAAGCATCAACAGCCAGTGACGAAAGAGTTATTGAGGCAGACCTCTTTGGAGAAGGTGAGTGGAAGGTCGACTCTAGAGAAGGCCAACCTGAGCTCCATTTCGACCGCGGGGTTGCAGACTACCCATTGCCACAGCAAACGCTCTATCTCACTCCCAAATCTGAACTAAGGGCCATATATGGTCACCACAAGTCTGCCGTTATCCAGCTTGGAGAGCATGTGGGCTCAGGAGGCGCTCCGTGTTTTGCTGACATCAACGAAATGCTGGGGAAGCACACCGCAGTCTTGGGGTCGACCGGTGCTGGCAAGTCTGCCACCGTAGCTCTGATTCTTCGTAGCCTCATAGAACGAGGGACACTCGTCCCATACGAAACTTGGCATCCCCGTATTGTAGTTTTGGATCCTCACAACGAGTACGGCGCGGCGTTTCCTTCAAGCACAAGACTCTCGACGGAAGACGGAACTCTTCAGTTACCCTACTGGCTGCTAAATCTTCAGGAAACCATAACACTCCTAGTGGGAAGAACCGAGTTTGCCGCAACTTCGCAGGCCAATGTTGTCAAGCACGCGCTCGACACTGCACGCAGGGAGGCCGCCTCAATACTGGGTCTCGATGAAAACGCTATAACCGTTGATTCTCCCGTGCCGTATAAACTAGATACTTTTCGCCGCGATGTTGATGCCCAAAGGACCGGCCCACCGAGTCAGCAAACTTCCTATAACTCAGTGCTCCAGAAGCTGGAAATCCTGCAATCCGATGCGCGAATGGGTTTCTTGATGACCAACTGGGATCCCGCCCAAGGTGACCCGTTTGCGGAAATCATGGGGCAAATTATTGGCAGCAATTCACCTATACGCATAGTGAATTTGTCTGGGGTCCCAAATGAAGTAGCAGGGGTTGCCAGTTCGGTCATAGCAAGGACGTTGTTCAACTTGAAAGTCTGGCAAACTAACGAGGAACGCGACTGTGACCCAGTATTACTTGTGTGCGAGGAAGCCCATCGATACGTGCCTAACAGAGGTGAAGCCCAGTATGAGGCAGCGCAAGAATCGATTCGACGAATCGCTAAAGAAGGGCGAAAGTATGGCGTAGGACTACTTCTGGTGTCACAGCGTCCAAGCGAGGTTGAGGCTACCGTTCTCTCCCAGTGTAACTCTTGGATCGTCCTTAGAATCACCAATGAATCCGATAGGAACCACGTACGGGGGATCCTTCCGGACTCTTTGGAAGGATTGACTAAGATGCTGTCGGGGCTGCGAAGACAAGAGGCAATATTTGTGGGACAGGCGGCAACCCTACCTTCAAGGATAGTGATTAGCACTCTCAATCCTGACGAACTGCCAGCTTCAAATGACATTGACTTCGACAAGGGTTGGCAGCACGCTTCAATGACCGAACCCCAACTTGCCGCAGTGGGCGCCCGCTGGCGTTACCAACGTCGCTAGGTTGTCCTTCGCTGATGTCTTGAAATTTCTCTTGCATCCTTGGGTGACAGGAAGCTGGCCAAGGGTGACACAAGAGCTCCCATTCCAGTCTTGCTTCGCCACTAAATGCAGATTCCGTCGATATGTGTGCCCCGAATGCTGAGTCACTGATCTTGCCTCTATACCCCATGACCTTAAGACCTTCCCACAGTGATTTGCGGCCCATCCGCAATTATGTAAGTGGGGATTTGGGCTTTACTCCTAATGCGCCATGAGCGAGGCCTCTATACGTATTCCTTGCCTTGGCGGCCAGGGGGCCACAGGTGACAGGGACATTTCTCGCGCAGGGGGGTCTCGGTAGACTCACAGACTGCCTAGCCACAGTTCGAAAACGGTTCTGCCTACCGTACACGTTGGAGGACGAACCTGCCAACCCGACAGATTAAAGAAAAGGTGAGTTCAATTATGAATGATCCCCGCGTCGTCGCACTCCACTATCGCATCGAACATGAGAGCTCTGTTGACTACGGTAAAGCGAAGCCGGTCGATCACGAAAAAAAGGGATTTAACCTACGGATAGAGGAAGGCCTAGCGTGCTTTGTGATGAAGGACGACCATCCAACTGTTGACTCGGCATTGGAAGTGGTCAACTCCTACATTAGCAATTGAGAGTAGGATGACGCCCTAGCGAGCAAGCCCGGTGTGTTCTAGTTGAGGTTCGTCAGGCCTGAGATAGTAGATCGAAAACCTACCCCGAGCGAGCATAGAGTTTCTGCAGGCCCAGTATTTTTGGGGTTTAGCACGTCGGTTCCTACAGTTACAAAGGGTAGACCGTATCCCAGACCGCCGGTCGGCGTGTCACTTAAACGCAATGATGACGTGCTGCTCATGCTCGGTCGCTATGAAGACCTCTTTAACGACCCAGACAAACTGCCGTCCGTGGCACAATTCTGTCTGACCAAGCTCGAGAAATTGGCGGGAGACCGGAAGAAAGCAGCTAAGAAGTTTGCGATTGGCAAAAAGGTGCTCGATAAAGTCGGACAACTTGCCGACGAAAACGGTGGCCGCGCCATGGCCAGAAAGGCCAAAGGCATCAATGATGAGTTCACTCCGGGGGAGACTCGATTTCTCGAATGTGCTATCAAGGTGTTCATTCGGAGAGTGGCTGAGGGGGCACAATTCACCGGCGGACCGTTCCGAATGATCACCGTAAAGGACTTTCCAGAGGTGCGGTGGGGCACCAACAAGGATGCGACTGAGTGTAGTACGACCTACCTCTATTTCCTTTACTCACTGAGCAGCTCACCCAATTGGTTCGGGCTAGGTGGATGACCTCGGGGATCACGTTGTCCAGTGTGGCGTTGGCAGGTTTGGGGCCTCGGTTGCCGTGAGCGAGGGCGGATGCTCCCCTCCGTCGGTATGCCGCCAGAGTGGACCTGCTGTTGACCTGCCCCAGTCCTTGAACCTCTCGCTACGTTAGTCTGACCAACATCGCAACATGGGCGACAGGCATTAGGACATCAGGCGCGGGCGGAATTGACGCCTGACACTATATTGAGACTACATGCTGAAAAGTTCGCAATACAGGACACCCTAGCCCACCCGAAGAGTCTCGGACTCGGGGTAAGGATCGCCGTGCCAAGTCTCAGAGAGCCCCAAGCCACATCTCGAAAACGGTTCTGTCTGCCGTGTACGTAGGTGGCCCGTTCGGGAGTAGTACGCGGGCTTGTTGTCGGCGCCCCAGGCCAACTATTCTGGCAGGCGCTCACTTTCAGACGGGAGACATGTACGTGGCAGAAGAGACCTACTCAGGCGTCCGGCCTATGGCAGTCAGCTCGGAAGGCATCAGCTTCGTAAAGAACATGATGGCGCCCACCCGCGACGGCACGAAGCTCGCGATGGACGTTCACGTGCCGCCCGGGGAAGGCCCGTGGCCGGTGATCCTTACGTACATCCCGTACCGCAAGGATGACCAGGCGCCTCTAGCAGGGATGCAGCGCCACTGGGCGCAGCACGGCTACGTCGGCGCCCGCGTCGACTGCCGGGGCACCGGCTCCAGCGAGGGTTCGAACGACGATGAGTACCGCCCCGTGGAACACCGCGACGGTTTCGATGTGATCGAATGGATCGCCGTGCAGGACTGGTGCGACGGCAAAGTCGCCATGACCGGCGGCTCTTACGGCGGGTTCTCCAGCGTGCAGGTCGCCGCCCTGGCGCCGCCTCACCTGGAAACGATCATCCCCTGGAACTACACCGACGATAGGTACACGGACGACTGCCACTACCGTGGCGGGGCCTTGCGCTGCTACTACGACATAGGCGCGTACGGCTGCTCCATGGTAGGCATGAACTCGATGCCTCCCTATCCCGAGTACAGCGGCGACCGCTGGGCCGAGCTTTGGGAGGAGCGCCTGGAGCAGAACAACCCTTACCTTCTCACATGGCTGGCCAACCAGAAGGACGGGGAGTACTGGCGAGCCGGAAGCATTCGGGGCCGTTACCACGAGATCAAGGCCTCGGCGCTGCTCATCGGAGGATGGCGCGACGGCTACTGCAACGCGCCGCTCAGGACGTCGCAGCACATGACGGCGCCGAGTAGGGTGCTCATCGGCCCGTGGAACCACTCAGGGCCGGACTGCGAAACACCCGGTCCCTCGCTGGCGCGCGAGCATCTCACCGTGCGGTGGTGCGACTACTGGCTCAAGGGAGTAGACAACGGCATCATGGACGAGCCGGCCATCAGCGTCTATGTCCAGACGTTCGACGTTCCGGACCCCTACCGCACCCACACATCCGGCTACTGGCGGACGGAGCCAACGTTCCCCATCCCCGGCGGTCGTACGCATCGGCTTGATCTCGGCAGCGACCTCACGCCGGACAGCCCGGACATGACCCGCGATGGCTACGAAGAGTACGAGTACAGGCCGTCCGTGGGGATAGCTGGCGGCCTGTGGAGCGCAGGCGTGCCCTATAGTCTGCCCGGCGACCAACGCGTGGACGAGATCTACTCGGCGAACTACACCACTGAACCCCTGGACGAACCGCTGGAGATCATCGGCATGGGGAAGGCCGTGATCCACGTCAGTTCCACGGCGCCCGTCATGGTGTTCGTGGCCCGGCTATCAGACGTCGCGCCGGACGGCGCCAGCGCGCAGGTGACGATCGGAGTACTGAACGGGACGCGGCGCAACTCGCTCACAGACCCGGAGCCCATGGAGCCTGGAGAGGTCTACGAGTTGCACGTCGACCTGGACGCCACGGCATGGAGATTCGAGCGAGGCCACAGGATCCGGCTCTCCATAAGCAGCGCAGACTTTCCGAACCTGTGGCCGACCCCTTACCTCGGTACGAACCGCGTATACCGGGACAGCGGACACGAGTCATACCTGGAACTGCCGGCTGTGCCCACTCGGGAGGCCCCCGCAGGAGAGCTGCCGCCCGACGAGATGGAGTACGAGTCTTCCGCCGAGCCGATAAGGTACCCCGAAGCATCGCCCCGCGAAGTCCCTTGGGAGATTACGCAGGACGTGATGAGGGATCGTACCGGTCTCAGGTTGCACCGCGTAGACGAAAACAGGGCCAGCGCCGACATGACCGTCAAAATGGAGTCCCGGCTGGAGGTGTGGGCAAACAACCGAAATCCCGCAGACACTACGGCCATAGGACAGCATCACAGGACCATCACCCGCACGGACAGCGTGATCAACGTGGACACGTCCGCGAACGTCCGCAGCACCCAGGAAGCCATTCACGTCTCCATCGACCTGGACGTTCGGATCAACGGGCTGCCGCATCACCAGCGCCGTTGGGTCGAGTCGTTCAAGAGAGAACTGCTCTGATCGGCGGAACTACGGGTCTGCCGATCGGATGATCGACCCAATTAGCCGCCGCTGTCGAAATAGCCCAGTGGGAGTCCGGGCTGCACGGGGGCCGGCCGGTCGCAGGTGGTCCGCAGCGCGATGTGGCGATCGTGGTCTGACGACTCGTGGACGGCGTGCATGATGTCGAGGACGTGGTAGGCCATCGCGGCGTCGACCCGCGACCGTCGGCCGTTTCGTAACGAATCCGCCATATCCGCCACTCCGATCCCTCGGCCACCTTCGGGGTGTTCCATTGGGACCTCCTCCCACTCTCCACGTCCGCGCTGAAGCCGAACCGGGCCGCTGAATGTGTTCGGGTCGGGCACGTTGAGAGTACCTTCGGTGCCGTATATTTCCATCCAGGGGATCTCGGAGGCCCACACGTCGAAGCTGGTGACTATCGTTCCGATCGCACCGTTCTCAAAGTCGAGTATGCCGGCAACGTGGGTGGAAACTTCGACGTCCATCGTGGTGCCGCTAAGAGGTTCGCTGGTGATTAGCCTGCGGTCGAATGCGCGTCCGTGGGCGCCGGACACCCGCCTGACGGGGCCGAGCAAGGCAACCAGTGCGGTGAGATAGTAGGGGCCCATGTCGAACATCGGACCGGCGCCGACCTGGTAGTAGAACGCTGGATCCGGGTGCCAGTGCTCGTGCCCGTGGCCGAGCATCGATGCCATGGCGGCGACGGGACGGCCTATCAGCCCGTCGTCGATCAGCTTGCGGCAGGTCTGGATGCCCGCCCCTAGGAACGTGTCGGGTGCGCATCCCACTATGACGCCTGCCTTACGGGCCTCTCTTAGGATCGCGTCGCCGTCCTCACGCTCGACCGCCAGCGGCTTTTCGCTGTAGACGTGCTTGCCGGCGGCGATGGCCGCCAGGCTCAGATCCATGTGGTCAGCCGGGACCGTCAGATTGACGGCGATGTCGATATCCGGATTGGCGAGAAGCTCCTCCGTAGTGCACGCAATGGGTACGCCGAACTCCTCCGCCCGGCTCCTCGCCCTGTCCATGATGATGTCGGAGCAGGCCGCGACTTCTACACCTGGGTAGGCGGACAAGTTCCTCAGGTACTGCGGACTGATCGTCCCGCAGCCAATTAGTCCAACTTTCATGGGGCCAACTCCGACGGGTGTCATATCTCGTCTCCTGGGGTCCTGCACTACCTGCTCACCCAGAGCAATCCCCGCTTGGCGATCTCAAGCGCCTCTGGAACATCGAAGTCGTCCACCTTGTGCCCCAGGGAGGAAAAGAATACCCGTCCCTCTCCCCACATCCGCTTCCACACCACCGGCATGACGGCTCCCGCGATCCAGGGGCACTCGTAGGGGGCAATGCGGCTTATCTGCTGGTCGCCCTTGAAGGTGGTCGTGGCCAGAACCTGGTTGCCCGGGTCTACGTGCATGTAGTACTGCTCGGTCATCATCGAGAAGTCGTTCAACCCTGAGGTTATAGGGTCGTCGTGGTCGACGATGTTCACCTCGTAGTCGACGAAGCCGCCGGGATGCGACACCCACTGACCCCCCACCATGAACTGGTAGTTCACGCTCGTTCGGAAGGAGTCTCCCATGCAGCCGTGCCATCCGGCGATGCCGACTCCGCCAGCCACCGCCCGCAGGAGATTCGTCTCCTGCTCGACGGATATCTCCCCCTGGGTCCATATCGGGACGATGAGGCTCAGTTCACTGAGCCTCTCCAGGTCGAGGTAGGCGTCGAGGGTGTCGGATATCTCGACCTCGTACCCCTGCTCCTGTAGCCACGGCCCGAACAGTTCCGTGCACGCCTTAGGCGAGTGGCCGGGCCACCCGCCCCAAACCAGCAACGCAGATTTTTTCATGTGGCGCTCCGTGTCAGGCTACATACCAGCGGAAGGTTTGCAGACATAAACATAATGATCTTATATCTGACGGGAGTTCGCCGAGGATCCTGCGCTGGCCGCGGTCTAATTTATCGCAATTGGTGAGGTTCTTCGCCTCCCTTAATTATTTCACCAACGCAGCCATTTGCAGAGCATCGTCGATTGAGCGCCGTGCGCACGCTCTACTTTATTCGTCTAACTCTATATCCTGTAACAGGATTGTTCGACGTTTCTGAAGTCCTTTCACGACGACCTTTGAATCCCACATTGGACGAACGATGTCGTTCATCATACCCACAGGCACCCTCACAGAACGGCGTTTACCGTTATCATCAAGGATCTTGATTACGTTGTCTTCATCGCCTGTTGCGTCAGCGAAACGGAGTATACCTCTAACCTCTACCGGCCTACTTGGGCTTTTGCCGTCGGTTGTCACTTCTACGATGGATGGCGCGGAAATCTGTGCTGCCGGTTTCGTGACTGACACGCGGCGTGGCCGTTCGCCTCTTTCCACAGTAAAACCTACTTGTTGCACTCGTTCACCATCTGGGGCTATCTTCTTTGCAAGCCCCAGAAAGTTCCGTAAGTATGGTAGTTCAGGAATACGTTTTTCTAAAGCGCGAATATCTGTGCTATTTACCATCTCCATTACGTCCAAAAATTCGTCGACAACAACTTGTATTTCAATCGGAAAATGAAGTTGCCCTGTCGGACGGCCGACCTTCAAAGTAACGGCGAAACTGGCGGCTCTAGATTCAGAGACAAGCAATGGGAATGATTCCCGTGTTTTTTTTCTTACGCCTCTCTCGCTAAAAGATGATTTTCTTTGGCGTTCGACGATTCGCCCAATCAACGTTGATGCATCGCCGATTCTACCCACAAGCTCATCGGAATTGATCATTCCATAGCCAACGTTCTTTCCTGACAGGCTCATTTGCACTTCGTCCTGCCCTAATTCGACTCCCCTGAGATCAAGATGCCTCTCGAAGTTCGCTTGTTCGACGAGGTCCCTAAGCTCCTCCGCTATTTCATGTGGAGGCTCGTGGGCCAACGCTTTGGCCGCTATCTGTTCGGCTAGGCGATATTCACGGCATCTTAACGCTAACGTCCCGGCGCTTCGGTGCAGAACAGAAAATGTCGGCTCTATGGGCTCCTTCAGTGCTCCGATGGCAGCGATTTCGAACTTTAAAGCCTGCCGAGAATAATCAGACTCTGCTTCCGGGTTACCTCTCAGACGCTCAATGAGGGCAAGTTCCGCTAGGTCCATGGCCTTGTTGTGAAGATCATTGATATCGCTCATGTCTTCTGCACCTCGGCGAGTGGTGTTCCAAACTCAACCACGATTACGTAAGCTGGCAGCGAACCGCTGGAAGGTTGGGTCTGCCTTAGCTTCTGTCGTACTCGACTGGCAACTGCCCTTGCAACGTCGTTGTAACTTCCTTTGACACTGAGGGTGCCCGATACTTCCAACCTTGCCTTATGTTGGAAAGGAGGCCCGCTTGCTTCATGACCCAGCCAGTAATCGATCCCTGTGCCTTTCACTGCCCTTTCGATTACCGCGTAGCCAACTTCCCTCTTGGCCAACAACACGGCGATGGCTGTAGCGCCATATTCAGTTGCTTCCTGAAGGTCTGCCCAGGTCCGCAGAGTCTGGTCAGTGACACGTGGCCAGGCCAGGGCATAAGTATTGTTTACGCAACCTATCACATTAAGATGAACCCTCTGATTGTGGCCCTGCGATTCCAAACATACACCTGCTGCTTGAGCCATCGCATTGCCCAACTCCGGTATGATGCCAGGAAGCCCATTGTCCAATACATTTAAATCGAGCAACGAGCAAATATCCTATCTGGTTGGAAGCCAATGCCACATTGCACGGGACACCTGGCAGTGAAACGAGGCGAAAGCATAACACACTGCCTGAAGAGTGACTATTGATTGAAAAACGGATGGAAGTCGATTTCGGGGAAGAGTTGGACGCTCCGGTCCGAATGTACCCCCGACCTGGCCTGATACCCGCGGTGGTCCCACGATCGGGGCTGGGGAAGACGGGAGACTCCCGTTGTCTGGCCTGAGCCGTTACATTGGCTCCCCGGCGAAATCCAGGGCCATCTTTTCCAGCTGGTTGAGGACTGCGCATGTCTTCAAGTATCTCGTAGGTGATCTGGTTGGGCGGGACCAGGGTGACCGAGTCTTCCATGCTCTCGTAGCCTAACCAGAAGATGTCGAGACTCCCCCGTTCCGTATCACCGTCAATGAATATGACGGTTCGGAGACGGCCGCTAGCAGCCGTACTTGCACGACCGGGGACGATATCTGCGCCGGCCCCGCGCGCGATGGTGATGATCACAATGACCCCAGTGGACGCTGCGCCAGACTAGGGGTGTCTCTCGCTGGCACCCGATCCTGAAGGGGCGGGACATGGGATCCGGTTGCTGCCCAGTGGTTCCGAAATTGGGGTCAGGAAAAAGGGGGATGGTCAGCGCGTTTCAGGCGAGATCGGATACCAAGACGAGCTTAAAGGAATTCCCGCTACCCTACCCCCGGCAGCGGCTTAACGTGCTCTTCGAGCCAAGCCGACAACTCGGCGAACCGGAACGAGTTCGTCTCAAACAGACGCATGAAGAATTCGTAGGCCTTCCTGCTGTCGCAGTCGATGAAGTAACCGTTTAGGCCCAGAAAAGTGTCGGTAGCATCTAACGCGGTCCGCTTATTGCCGTCCACAAAGGGGTGGTTCATGGCCAGGCTTTCCATGAGCGCGGCGGCTTCTTCGATGAGGCTGTCGTAGTAGCCGAGTTGCGGCCGCATGATGGCGGACGCCAGCGCGCCTTCGTCGCGAATTCCGTAAGAACCGCCGAACAGCGCTATCTGGTCGTCATGTATGGCTACGACTTCCTCAATCGTGGGGAAGTCGTGAGTCATTGGGCCAGAAGCTTGTAGAGTAGGCGGTTCCTCTCTATGCTGGCCCTGTGGTGTGCCATTACGTCAGGGCGAACCTTCCGCCGCCGTCTGCCCTCGACGTACTCACGCAGGGCGTCGTCCAGAACCGCCTGGAAGTGGCGGCCATCGTCTCTGGCGATTTTGCGCACCTCAGCGAGAAGCTCCGGCGACGCCTGACTGGAAAATTTCTCACGTTGTGCAACCATCGTTAGCACCCTTTCTATATGTCTCTATTTTCTGTAACTAAGTGACACTATCGTAGTATTGCGCCATCAAGCGCGTCAAGACTCATCTTGACAAGGTTTGATGCACGTCGTAACCACGCAACCAGCGCCAGATTAGGTATTCGAGATTGCCGGACAGCTCATCGTCGAAGACGGTTTGGGCATTGGCATGCCACCTTGACGGCTAACAATTATCGAACGAATCCGCGGCGGCAGTATCTGTCAACGTGGTGGGTTGTTGTGCTCGGCGCGCCGGATTTTGCATCGGGTCCCGCCGATGGGCTGCATTTCCGTCCCACTGGCTACAATGTGTCTACTAACTCAATGGTGCACCTTGCCGTCGATCCAGCCGCGGCCAACGGGGCGGGTCTTACGCGGCAGGTCGTCTGCGAGCAACGGCAGAACACGAGTCACGAGAACGGCAGGTTAGTCCATGGGCGGCGCACACTCACTTCCCGAATCGATCACTCCGTACCCGGTCGTGGCAAACATCGACTTTGCGGAAGGTCCGATATTCGACGACGCGGGCAATCTGTACTTCGTCAACTACCTCGAATCGGGGACGCTGGGCAGGATGGCGCCCGACGGCACGGTCGAGGTGTGGGTGCACACTGGCGGACGGGTCAACGGGCTCAAGTACGACGGCGCTGGGCATATCGTGGCGGCGGACTATGGCGGCAAGCGGGTTACGCGGTTCGACATACGCACTCGCCGGATGGACATCCTGACGGACTCGTTCCAGGGTGAATCTTACCTCGGAGTCAACGACGTCTGCATGGATCTCGCCGGCAACGTGTTCTTCACGGATCCCGGCCCGAACGAGGGCGGATCCGAGGGCGGCGTGTACCGTCTGGCCATGGACCAACGGAATCAGCCCGCGGGCGTGACCCGCCTCGACAACGGCCTGCCGTACCCGAACGGTTTGGCCGTGCACCCCGATCAGAAACGCCTGTTTGTGGCGCTGTCCGGCCTGAATGCCATCGTGTCGTACGACCTCGGATCGGACGGTACGGCGTCCAATCAGACGATGATCCACCAATTCGGCGGCCCGACCGTGGACGGGATCATGTTCGACGAGTTCAATAGGCTGTGGGTCGCTCGCTGGCTGCACGGTACGGTGGCGGTCGTCGACGTCGAGACAGGCGAGCAATTGGCGGACTACCCGATGGGGGGCAACCGCGTGACCAACATGTGCTGGTGGGGCGAGTCGCTGTACGTTACCGTCGCAGGTCGCAATAGTATCGAGCGCCTCGATGTTGGTTGCCGCGGCGCGTCGATCACGCCTGTCCGTCCGTTCGTCGACGGGGTTTAGGCGCGCCTCCGACAGGAACTTGTGATGCAAGACAGCGACAGTTCACTCCGTCCATCGTCACAGTCGGCAGGCCCGCTGGCCGGATATCGCGTTCTGGAGTTCGGCTCGTTTGTGGCCGGCCCGTTTGCCGCGCAGATGCTCGCCGACCTGGGCGCCGACGTCATAAAAATCGAGCCGCCGACCGGCGACCCGTGGCGGTCGCACATGAGCTTCGTCCCGTACGAAAGCAGGGTGTTCATAGCCCTCAATCGCGGGAAACGCAGCATCTGCATCGACCTGAAACAACCGGAAGGGATCGAGGTGTGCCACGCGCTTGTGCGGAGCGCCGATGCCGTGTTGTCGAACAACCGGCCGGACACCGCCGCCAAGCTGAAGTTCGATCATGGGACGCTCATGCGGGTCAATCCGGCGCTGGTTTACTGCGACATCACGGCATACGGCGCAAGCGGGCCGAAAAAGGATGAGCCGGGTTTCGACCTGATTACGCAAGGGTATACAGGAGCAATGGCCACCGAGGGCAAGGTTGTGCGCGGGCATCCCGTACCGGTCAGGTCGTCATCATTTATCGACTACTCAACGGGATACGCCACGGTCAACGCCGTCCTGGCTGGTCTGCTGGCACGCGAACGCACAGGCGAAGGGCAACTGGCCAGCACGAGCCTGCTCGGCAACGCGATCGCCATGCAGTCGCTTTCGGTCATTCGTGTCGAGCGCGCGCTTTCTGCCGCCCAGGTGTGGGTGGATGGGGAGCGCAAAGAACTAGTCGAGCGGGGGGCATCGTACGCCGAACAGCAAACGGAATACTCAAAGGTGTCGACCGCGCAAATTTACGAATGCTACTACCGGGCCTATCGAACCAAGGACGGCGCGTTCGCTCTCGGAACGCTGGCGGTGCCGCCGAGGATCCGGTTGCTCAGGTTTTTGGGCCTGTCCGACCCGCGGATCGAGGTCCCGGGCTACGACGAGTCGACACCGGAAGCCATTGCACTGGCTGAAGAACTGGTGGAGCGGATTGAAGAGGAGTTCGCCAAGCGGACCACTGCAGAGTGGATCACGGAGCTAAGGAAACGCGATATTCCGTGCGAGCCGGTGCGGTTCGCCGAGGAGATCGTGAATGACGAGCAGGCTTTAGCCAACGACTACGTGGTCGAGATGGAGCACCCGGCCGGTGGACCCTACCGCGCGGCAGGGCCGGTCGTGGACTTCAAGTCGGGCAACCCACCCTTACGGCCGTCGCCCATGTTGGGCCAGCACAGCCGGGAGATTCTCGAAGAGTTGGGCCTGGACGAGGCCCGGATACAAGGGCTGCTCGACGCCGGCGCTGTGAGCTGACGTAGGCGGGCTGGGCGTCAGCTTGGCGATGCTGCCGGTCTTGTGGCTGAAGACACCGCGCAGGTGGATTTTATGGGCCGCATCTTTCTCCTGTGCACGATTAGTGCGCCCGGCCGGGGATACTGGTGCGTTATAGGTGACGACTTTCGCGTCCACATATATGGGCCGTCTCCGCCCGAAAGGACAACACAAACGTTGACAACAACATAAGTGTTGTGCACGATACGAAAGGGTGAACGCGCGAGAGTTCCGGCGATGGCTCAGAAAGCAGGGCTGCACATTTAACACCCACAAGGGGGGCAGCGGACATCTCACCGTCCGGCTCGGAGACCGCACCAGCCAGTTGCCGATGCACGGAGGCCGGAAGGAGTTGGGACGGGGACTCGTCGCGAAGATAAAGAAGGACCTGGGGTTGGACTGATGCTTACCTATCCGATAACGCTGGAAGATGATGACGGGACCGTGCTGGCGACCTCCCCCGACTTCCCGGAGATGGCCACGTTCGGAGACGACCGGGAGGAGGCCGTTGCCCGCGCCGTCCACGCGCTGGAGGAGGCGATAGCTGCCCGCATACACGACCGCAAGGACATTCCCACGCCGTCACTGGGCGAAACCTATGCATTATTGCCGACACTGACTTCGGTAAAGGTGATGCTGTACCAGGGGATGAGGGAGCAGGGCGTCGGCAAGGCGGAACTAGCCCGCCGCCTGGGGTGGCACATGCCTCAGGTGGACCGGGTACTGGATGTTCAGCACCGGTCGCGGCTTGACCAGATGGACGCCGCCCTGGGCGCCATTGGGCGGCGGTTACACGTGACCGCTGCGGCTGCGGCGGAACCTCCTGATGTTCATGGAGTTCGAAGGCATCGATCTGCCATTACGGCAAAATGAGGTGACCGAAATACAGGGATGGATACGTTCGAGCGAGGGGGTGGCGCTGACCTGCATTGAACGAGAATCAGAAACCTACCACCGGGGCCGCGTCGCAACCGCAATCGAGCGGCAGTCGACGTTAAATCTCCACGCCGAACATTTGTGATGAACGGACTGCGGTGAGCCGGCTGGCTTGATGTCAGGAGCTCGGCCCGACTAACCGTTAGGCGATCCGCGGGGCGGGGTAGTTGCCCTGGCCTTGTACCGATCCTTCAAGTACAGGCATTGCAGGTTTCTTCTTGCCAAGGCTTGAGCTTGGGCCGCCGGGACGGAACTGCTCCAGCATCGACGTTGTTACAGGGCTTAGCGAGACGCCTTTTTGTCGTCGGTGAGCCAACAGGTCGAGGGCGTGGGCCGAGAGCCCGGAGCGGGGCCGCATGTCGTCGGGGTACTTGCGGTGACATTTCCGCTGGCTGACCAATGCCGGCCTTGGCGTAGCGGCGCCGCAAGCGTGCGCCCATGGGCACATGTAGGCGATACACAACGCCGTTTCGCCAGTCACCGGCGAGCCCGACGTGGCCAGACCGATGCGTTGGAGGGCCTGCAAGCGCTCACGTCGTATCTTTCGGCTTCGCCTGCGCTGCCACACTGAGGGCATGCCCATCAGACGACCGTCGTTTCGGTCACGGAGTGATGTACGGGAATAGTGCGGGACATAGATTGATCGTCAACGTAGCGACGCGGGTTAAGAAGTGTGGCAACCGTCATGATTGCATATCCCCAAAAAATCCGCCGTTCGCGTGGCAACCGGGTTCGGGCCTTCCCGAGTAGCGGTGGGACCGGCTGATATGATTGGCGAGTCGTTGGATCGCAGGCCCGCGCGGCCACGTCGGCGACCCTATCAAATCAGGTATGGACCAAAACTGGGCGTCCCCGCATTCGGCTTGCTCACCTACGGTAATCGGTCTCTCACTGCTCATCGGACTCCAATCTGAAGCTGGAGGCGCCGGACTGGAAGCTAAACCCGGATCAACATATGATGGGGCTTAATCTCCGAACCGACGGTGAGAAACGCGCCCGCCTGAATGGGAAGCAAAGGACTGAGAGATGGAAGGCGCCCTAATCTTCATAGTCGTCGCGGGCTTTTATTTTTTGCCGACGATATTCGCGGTTGCAAGTAAAAAGAAGAACGCTTCGGCCATATTTTTTACGAATCTGCTATTGGGTTGGACCGTCATCGGATGGATTATTGCCCTGATTTGGGCCAACATGCACGAAGAACCTGCTGGTGAACAACCTTCACCTTCTAATTACGCCATTGATGCTTCGAAATTTAAGCGGCCCGAAATTCCGACCCGACTGGAAAGTAAAAGAACAGATTACATTTGCCCAAACTGCAACTTCGAGCTTGTAGAACGAGGCGATGGCTATTGCAGACATTGTGGGGGCGAATTGTAATAGTCAGACTGAGATCCAAGCGTATGAAGACCTGCAAGCACTCACGTCGGATCTTTCGGTTTCGCCTGCGCTGCCACACTGAGGGCATGCCCATCAGACGGCCGCCTTGGGTGTCGTCTGATAATGGTTTCGCACGGTACGGGTCATAAGATATCCGCCTACGTAACGGCGCAGATACGGGAGTGAGGTCAACAGCCATGGTTGCATATCCCAATGACTTTCGTCGCGTATGTGGCAGTCGGGTTCGCGCTATCGCATGACCTGTGCTGCCGCAGTTGTTTTGGGTTGGCGTCTAAAATGCCGGTGCATACGCTTGGTGGAAGGAGCTGCGGCACATGTCGAGACGTTTTGAGGTTTTGGCTATCGAAGGCATCCCCGAAGTGGCCCCCGGCGACAACCTCACAGAACTGATTTCGGCGGCGGCCCAAGATTCTGGCGTGGGCATCCGGCCCGGCGACGTGGTGGTGGTAGCCCAGAAGGTGGTATCAAAGTCCGAGGGCGCGATCCGAAGGCTGAGTCAGACCACGGCGACGCCCGAAGCGATTGAATTGGCGGACCGGATCGGAAAAGATCCCCGGATGGTCCAAATCGTGATGGACGAGTCCGTGCGGATCGTCAGAGCCGTGCCGGGCGTTTTGATCGTCGAAACACATCACGGGCTGATTTGCGCCAACGCCGGCGTGGACGGCTCGAATGTGCCAGGCGATGACTCGGTGACCACACTGCCTATCGACCCCGACGCGTCGGCGGAACGTATACGCTCCGGTCTGGAGTCGAGTGCGGGGGGAAGCGTGGCGGTGATCGTCTCGGACTCGTTCAACAGGCCTTGGCGCGAAGGTTCGATGAACGTCGCGATCGGCGTCAGCGGCTTCGAGCCACTGGCAGACCTGCGAGGCCATGTCGACGATCACGGCAGGGTCCTGGCCTCGACTTTGGTGTCGGTTGCGGACGAACTGGCGTCCGCGGCCCAGATCGTGATGGGTGAGATCGGGCGCGTGCCTGTCGGAGTAATACGGGGCGTGGGGTTTCTGCGCGGCAACGTCGGCGCCGGCGTCCTGCTCAGGAGTCCGGAGCGCGACCTTTTCCGCTAGTCGTCAGGCTATTTCGACTTCCCGGAATTCCTGGTCCCGTACCAGGACGAGTACTCGATGGAGTTCCGGAACTCGCGGTCTTCTCCGCATTTCCGACAATGCCCGATGCTCACGGCGCCATTCGGCGGATCGATGACCCAATGGTGGGTGCACCCTTCCGGCGGCTCGGGTTTCTTGCGTGTGGCGCGAGCTTTGTTCGCGCCTTTCGCTGCCGGGTTCATACGCGGGGTCCTCTCTCGTTCACTATCTCGACCGTTGCGTTCATGTTGACCCCTACAGGGGCTGCTCCACAAGATAGGCCTTCGACGCCAATACCCGTGTTTTCGCCTATGGCCATTCTATTTTACCGCGTTCGCTTTAACTCGGCCGGAGTACACGTCGCACGGACACCGCGACCGAAGTGCAACCCGGAGACGATCATCCGATCTTGCTGGCAACCGCGATCTTGCCGGTAATGACCGTCCCTCGAATCGGCGGTAGGAACCTGCTCTGAACATTCGACGGGAATCGGGCGCGGTGATTCGCGAAAATTGCCGCCCAGTTGGTATTGACGCTGTCTTTGCGTGGGCGTAGTGTCCGAAACCGTCACAAAAGCCATACCTGTCCGGCGCCGCTCGATATGCGAACGGCAAACAGGGAAAGCGGTGAGAATCCGCTGCGGTGGCGCCACTGTGACCGGTTAGCCGACCGCTATTGCCACTGTCTGCGTGCAGCAGATGGGAAGGCGCGGTTTAGGCGATGATCCGGGAGTCAGGAGACCTGCCGGGCAGGGCTGAGTGGCCGCTCCTCGCCAAGGGAGCGCCTCAGACCGTGGTTGTTTTGTCCCGGCGTCAAACCCGGCGCAGCGCACACGATTTGTCCCCTGGCGAAACGCGGCCGGGGATATCCGTTGCAGTCGAGCGATTCCCGCTCACCGGGCCCACAATCCGGAGCGCCTGAAGGCCGGTCCGCGCAATCATTGTCGCGTCCTGTCCGCGCCGGCTTTCCAATTCGGGGGCTGGCCGGTTCACCGGTGCTGCGCAGGCTCGTTCTCGGGTCGGCCGTCTTGATTGCGGTCACTGCCGCAATGGCGGGAATTGCCGCCGCTGTCGGCCCCTACGCGATGCCGCCGCTCCACGCGGTGAGCGTCATCCTGGACCTAGCCGGTCTGGCAGACAGCGCCGCCACCGCCACTGAGCGGGCGATAGTAGAAACTATCCGTCTGCCGCGTATCGTGTTGGCGTTGCTGGTTGGCGGGGCGCTCGGTGTATCCGGCGCAATCATGCAGGGACTGTTCCGGAACCCGATGGCCGATCCCGGCATCATCGGCGTATCGACGGGGGGCGCGGCGGGCGCGGTCCTCGCAATCGCAATCGGCGCCAATGCGGCCTTCCCGCTGGCCCTGCCGGCCATGGCATTCGCTGGGGCGGCAGGGGCCCTGGCGCTGGTGTACGCGGTGGCTTCAGCGGGCGGGAGACTTTCGATGGCCGCGTTGTTGCTCACCGGCGTTGCGGTGAGCGCGTTTCTGGCCGCGGTCATATCGGCGATCGTGCTCTATACCGAAGACCAGGGAGCACAGCGGGCGATGATCTTCTGGTTGGCCGGAGGGCTCGACGCGTCGCGCTGGGCGGATGTTCGCCTGTCCGCTCCGTTTGTGCTGGCTGGCGCCGCGGTGGCGGTGGTCTTGGCACGAGACCTGAACCTGCTCATGGTGAGCGAGGACGAGGCGAGGGCGTTGGGGGTTCGCGTCGGGTTTACCCGGAACCTGCTGCTGCTCGCAGCATCCCTGATCACTGGGACTGCGGTGGCATTTTCGGGGACGATTGCATTCGTCGGGCTCGTCGTGCCACATGCGCTGCGGCTCGTCGTAGGCGCAGACCACCGCGTACTCATTCCGCTCAGCGCGCTGGGCGGAGGCCTGTTCCTGCTTGCCGCCGACACACTGGCACGGGTGGTGGTCGCTCCGGCCGAAGTGCGGGTGGGGATCGTCACTTCTTTCGTGGGCGCGCCGTTCTTTCTGTTTCTACTAATACGCAACAAGTCGCGCGCTGGGCTGATCTAACGACGGATCCGCCAGCGCAGATTGGAGTTTCGACCTAAGTGACCCTGAAATTACGAATGCGAATCGGGATTGGCCTGATTGTCGCTGCGAGTATCGCGGCGTTGGCCCTCACCGCTTGCGGCGACGCGTCGCAGGAAATCGCGCTGAGGGCGACGCCAAGAGACCCTTCCGACCCACGTCCGGCCGACACCCCCTTACCCGCTCCGACCGCGCGTCCCGCAGCGGATCCCGCCCCGGCCCTGAAAGCCCAGCCGGCGTTGCCCGCGCCAACCCCAATACCTACATCGATTCCGATGCCGGGCCCAACGCCGGCGCCGTACCCCGACGCGCCCGGCATCGTCGACCCTTCGAACCTGGGATGGCCGCGCGAGATCGAAACGTCGGAGGGTGTCGTGAGACTCGACGGGCCTCCGCAACGGATACACACGCTGTCGCTCGGCCACGATGAGATCATCGCCGCGTTGATCGGGCCGGGACGGTTTTCGGGGATCGGGTCATTTACAGCCAACGCCACCTACTCGAACATCGCCTCAGAGGTGGGTGGTCTGACCAAAGTTAAGCGGGACGCAGAAGAGGTGCTGGGACTGGACCCGGACCTGGTGATCGCCTCGAAATTCTCGAATGCCGACCTGGTCGACCTGATAAAGGAGGCCGGAGTACCGGTGGCCCGCACCGCTCTCGAAAGTTCGACATCCGGCAACATCCCCAACATTCTGCTACTGGGCTACATGTTGGGGGCGGAGGACAGGGCACAGGCGCTCATCGCCGATATCACAACTCGCCTTGCTGTTGTATCGGAGCGCATACCGCCCGGTGACGATCCTTCCCGTCCCGCCATGCTGGCCATCGCCCGGTTCTCCGACACGATCAGCGCAGCCGGTGGCGGATCGACCGAAGGGGGAATCATTGAAGCCGCAGGGGGAGTCAACGCGGCCGCCCGCGACGGCATCGACGGCCACCAGCCGATAAGCGTCGAGTCAATTGCGGCGATGAACCCCGACGTAATCCTGATCACGCAGCCCGAACCTGGAGCGGGGGTGCTCCGTGACGAGTTGCTGGCGGAGCCCGCGCTCGCCCTGGTACCAGCAATAACCTTCGGCAGGATCGTCGTATCCGACCCGAAGCACTACACCACGCTGTCTCACTGGAACGTCAGGGGCATCGAGGAAACAGCGGCGCTGCTGTACCCGGACCGGTTCCGGAAAGTACGATTCGCCGATTTCGAGCCTTACCCGGGCCGGTGAGAAAAATTGCGAGCCGTTCAGCATGACCGCATCTGCCACTAATGCAATCACCCATGCCGGTTTGCCACCGGCGGCACATGCAAGTCCGGTGTTGAGTGGCAACGGGAACCCCTGCCGGAAACGACGTGACCCCGATCCCCTGGATTCCGGATCAAGTCCAGAAAGACGAGGGGGATGGCCGAATGTCCGGGATATTTTGAAGCGATGACCGAGGCGCACAGCGCGGCTGCCTGTACCGGCCGGGGGCTACAGGCGCGTGACATTTCCGTACGACTTGGCGGCGCCACGATTCTCGACTCGGCGTCCCTCGACGCGCGCCCTGGTGAACTGCTGGGACTGCTGGGTCCCAACGGCGCGGGGAAGAGCACGTTGCTACGTGTGATGGCGGGGTTGCTGAAACCGGTCGCAGGGGAGGTACGTTTTGGCGGCGCACTTCTTGGCACGATGGCGGCGGGCGAAAGGGCGAGACGGATCGCGTTCATGCCGCAGCACGACGCACAACACCCGTTCACTGCGTTGGAGACCGTCCTGATGGGCAGGTATCCGCACCTCGGACGTTTCGAACTAGAGGGATGGAGTGACCGAGAGATCGCGCGCGGAGCGATGGAACGAACGGATACCGGCGAGTTCGAAACACGGCAACTCGACACGCTTTCGGGGGGTGAGAGGCAGCGTGTGTTGCTGGCGCGCACGCTCGCCCAACAGGCAGCGGTACTCCTGCTCGACGAACCGGCCGCCAATCTCGATTTGAAGCACCGCCTTTCGATTATGGATGTGCTTCGGGCGGAGATCGACAAACGGGAGATCGCGGTGGTAATGGCCCTGCACGATCTGTCGCTCGCCGGCCGATACTGTGACCGCTTGGCGCTCATGTCCAACGGTGCGATCGCCGCGGAGGGCGCGCCCGCTGATGTCCTCACCCCGGCCAATTTACGGGAGGCGTTCGAAGTAGAGACATTCGTCGAATCCGATCCGGTCACCGGAAGGCCGCAGGTGTCGTTACTCGGTCCGGCAGGGGGTTACACGAGCGTTGAGGAAAAGGGCGTAGTCATTCACGTCATCTGCGGGGCGGGCTCTGGCCGGGACGTGATGCATCAACTCGTCAGCGCCGGATACACCGTTACATCGGGCGTCCTCGGACTCGGCGACACCGACCGGGATACGGCGGAGCTGCTTGGCGTGTCATTCGTGCCCGCTCCGCCGTTTTCGCAGATCGACGACCCCCAACACGGGCGGCATCTGGCGTTGATCGAAGCGGCAGACGTGGTTGTCTTATGCGATATGGCTGTCGGTCCGAACAATCTTCGTAACGTCGAGGCAGCCCGCAGCGCGGATCGGCTCTTGCTCATAGATGGGCCACCATTCGAGTCGCTCGACTACACGGGCGGCGTCGCGGCGGGGTTACTGCGTGAGATGGCCGAGCGAGCGCCGACGGCTCAGCGGGGGGAACTTCTGCGATTCCTGGCGCGCCCGTGGCCGGCGGCTATTTGATCCGGACGGGTATCCCGGCCACCGTTTGCCATACGATATTAGCCCGGGCCGCAACCTTCTGGTTTACCTCGCCCTGAAGGTCGGCGAACACGACGCCGAGACGGGTTGGCGGCGCAACGCCCGCGCCCACCTCGTTGGCGACCAGCACAACCGGGACTTTCGTTGTCGCGAGCGCGCCCATAAGAGCGTCGACTTTGCGGTTCAGAGCGCAGCGCGCCCCGTCCTCAAATTCCGGCGCGTCGCTGTCGCCGCAGTCATACATGATGTTGCTGATCCAAATCGTGAGACAGTCGACCAACGCCGCATTGGTATTAGACGGCTGGCGCAAGGCCTCTGCCAGGTCGAGCGGTGCTTCTACGGTGTGCCAATGGTCGGGTCTGCTGGCGCGGTGTTTTTCGATTCGAGCCTCCATGCCCGCTCCTGTCCCGCGCCGCGCCGTGGCTACGAACAGTACGGGCCCGCCCCCGGCGCGCCGGGAGGACAGGTCGGCGGCGAAGCGGCTCTTGCCCGAACGCACGCCTCCAATGACGAGGGTGATGTCCGGGTTCATCCGGGGCCTCTGCCGTTGTCTGCCAGGGAGTAGATGAGGTCCATGTCGAGGTTTGCTCTCACCACGTCGGCCAGCCGGTCGAATTCGGATTCCATCGAGTAGTGGGGCACGTCCGGCATCGGAAGGCCGTGCCGTTTCGCTACGTTGCCGATGATCCTCTCCACGATGTCCGGCGAGTCGAACAGGCCGTGGATGTAGGTTCCGAGAACCCAACCGCTATTTCCGACCGCGCCGTCCAGTTCGGACCCGCATTCGGGGGCAACGACCTCGAACGGTTGCGTGTGGTTCGCAGTGGTGACCCCGGTGTGAATCTCGTATCCCGCGCCTGACGCCGGCGTCTTGCCCTCAAGTAGCCCGGGGCCGGTGTGCAGGGTAAAATTTACCCGCCGGGTACGTTTCTGCGGCGCGAATACGGTCGACGAGTCGATCAGGCCCAGCCCGTCTTCAGCGCCCCCCGCAACGATGTCGACGCCGTGAGGGTCTTCGAGTCGCGTCCCCAGCATCTGAAAACCGCCACAGATTCCGAGCACCGCTGCGCCGTTGTGGGCGGCCGACCTGACTGCCCGGTCGAGCCCCCGGGACTTCATCCAACGGAGGTCGGCGATGGTGCTCTTGGTTCCTGGCAACACCACCATATGCGCCCCTGCGAGTTTCTCCGGGGTCGTCACGAAATCGACGCGAACGCCGCAACGCTCCAGCGGAGCGAAGTCGTCGAAGTTGGACACGCGGGGGAATCGAATCACGGCGGCGCGCATGGCGCCACTTTGGGCCCGGCCCGCGCCGGCGGAGTCGAGCACGGCCGCATCCTCGTCCTGAATCCTGAGGTCGGGGATCATCGGGATAACTCCGGCAATCGGCACCCCGGTCCGGTCGGCGATCATCTGCGGCAGCGGCGCCAACACCGCCGGGTCGCCTCTGAAACGGTTGATTAGAATCCCGCGCACCAGTTCTCGCTCTGCTGGTTCGAGGAGTTCGAGGGTGCCGAGCAGCGACCCGAACACTCCGCCCCGATCGATGTCCCCGACTAACAGGACGGCAGCATGGGCATACAGGGCCACCCGCATGTTGGCGATGTCGCTGTGCCTGAGATTGGGCTCGGCCGGACTGCCCGCGCCTTCGACTATCACCAGGTCGTACTCGCGCCTTAGCCGGTCGAGGGCGCCGGTAACGTGCGGCCAAAGGTCGGTCTTCGTCCGGTAGTAGTCCTGTGCCGTCGCCCTGCCGACCGCCTTGCCGTTCAGCACGATCTGCGACTGTCTGTCGCCCTCCGGCTTCAGAAGGACCGGGTTCATGTCGGTTGAGACTTCTATACCGGCGGCGGCGGCCTGCACCGCCTGCGCCCGCCCCAATTCGCCCCCACCGGGCGCAACCCAGGAGTTGTTCGACATGTTCTGGGCCTTGAACGGCGCCACCGAACGGCCGTCCTGGTGAAAGATGCGGCAAAGCGCCGCTGTGAGCACGCTCTTGCCAACTGACGACGCCGTCCCCTGGACCATCAGGGTCGCGGCCGCCGGGCGATCATTCCGATTGTTCACTACAGGGCCGCTAGCTTCTCAACCGTGCGGCTCGAGGTGCGCTGTCTGATTGAGCGTTTGGAGTCGGACCAAGTCTGGAACGATGTCAATGATGGTGAGGCTCGCGTTGCTCAGACTGAACTTGGCCATTGCCTGTGGAGGTAGGTCTAGCAGCGCCACTATCAGGCCCTTGAGCGCCCCGCCATGGCCGACCAAGACAACATCGCCCTGCGGTGTGGTGAGGTCCGCCTCCCGGATGAAGCTCCGGCCTCTTTCGACAACGTCCGCCAGCAGTTCGCCGCCGGGGGCCTGGAACGTCGGGTCGCCTGCAAAATACTTGCTGACCCACGCGCCGTGTTCGACCTGCAGTTCGGCCCACGTCAGACCTTCCCACTGGCCAAGATTGATCTCCCGGAGCGTCGGCGTCCGGCGGAACGGGGTTGCGAGCGCCTCTGTTGTCTGCACGCACCTCGACAGATCGCTGGACCATATGCCCGTTAGCTTGAAGCGCCGGTTGACGTAATCGGCAGCTTTCGCTGCCTGCGCACGCCCGCGTGCGTTAAGGAGCTGATCGCTCATGCCTTGGATTCGCTCCTCGACGTTCCAGTCCGTTTCTCCGTGTCTGATAAGTATTAGTCTGCCGATCTGATTCTCCCTTTATGCACGGGCCGGTTAACGCCTCTTGGCGATGATCAATCCCGCGGTGATGCCTATAGCCACGAGGGCCGCGCCTGCAAACAAGCGGTTGGCCCGGCCAATGTCGCTGGCTGCCGGCCGTTTGCCTTCCGGTCCCAGTTTGTAGTGGCCGGTCTTCTCCACTTCTACTCCGAGGGCGCCGGCCATTGCGCCGATCGGCCAGCCGCCGTTCGGACTTTCCGTACGGCCGTGTTGTTCTATCATCGTTTGGGCGGATGCCGGCGCATCGTAGCCCGGCAATGCTGAAGCGGCCGCCACTACGGCGCCGCCTGCCAGCCTCGCCGGTACGAAGCTCGCTGCGTCGTCGAGCCTTGCCGCCGCCGCGCCGAGGTGTTCGTACTTTCCACGATAGCCGATCATGGAGTCGATGGTGTCGATGGCGCGGTATGCCGCCGCTCCCGGTAGACCGAATGCACCGTACGCTACTAGCGGCCCAACGACGCTGTCGGTGACGTTTTCGGCCACCGAGCTTATGGTTGCGCTTGCTATCTCCGAGTCGTCTAGGTCCGAGACGTCCCGCGAGACGATTCGCGAAAGCGACGCGCGGGCGGCTTCTGAAGATCCGGCCGTGAGGTCCCGGTCAACCATTGCCGCCTCGTCGGTCATGCCCCGAATCGCAAACATGCTCTTTAGCAGGAACGCGCCGCCCAGGATCGCCGGGATGGGGCCCATGCGATTCAGGATCCGACCTGCCGCCGCGGCAACGGCCACGGAGGCCAACGGCAGGACTGCCGCCGCGATAAGACCTCGCCGTGAATCTGTCTCCTCATCTCCCGTCGGTTCCCCGATGAATTCTGCGGCTCGACCCATCCATACAACGGGGTGGATCTTTTCCGGTGGCTCGCCCAAAAAGCGGTCCCAGATGACCGCCAGGCCAAGCGTCAGCAGCGCTCGCCACACGTCTAACCGCTCCAAACCGGACTGACGGCGAGTCCTGCGCTGAACATCGCAACGAACGCAAGCAATGCCGAGACCTCCGCCAGTTCTATCGCCGCACCGTAGACATCCCCGGTTACAGCGCCGTTGAGTTGCTGCGCGGCAAAGGCAGAGACCGCGAGGCCAACCACCGTTGCGCAGGCCAGCGCCGCCAGCCCGAACGGACCGGCCAGAACGAACGCCAAGGCTGCAGCGAACACGGCCGCGGCCAGGTATGCGACGCGACTGGCCCCGACGAACGGCGACCCGAGTCCTTGACTGCGCTCGTAGCGGAATATCGCCATCGACGCCACGGCCGCGAAACGAGCCGACATCGCCGCGACAGCGATGGCCGCCCATCCGTAGGTGTCCAGCAACGATGACAGTCCGCCCCACTTGGCGATCAGCACAAGTACCACAGCGGCGACGCCAAAGACGCCTATCGACGGGTCCTTCATTATTTCGAGCCGGCGCTTCGGAGTGTCTCCACCCAGCAGACCGTCGAACGTGTCGGCGAGCCCATCGAGGTGCAACGCGCCGGTGAGAACCACACCGGCGGCGAGGGCCAACGCTGCGGCCGGCAGGTCTGGCATGGCGAGCCGCGCTGCCCAATTGACAGCCGCAACCGCGCTTCCGATCCCCAGGCCTACAGCAGGAAACCAGGCGACGGACCGGCTGGCCGCGCGGGCGGACCACTCGCCGCCCGGCGCCGGAACGACGGTGAGGAATCGGATGGCAGCGGTGATCGCGCTCATGACGACGGACCGGTCCGGCCCGAGACCGCGGCCTCGTCAAAAGTAGCCATACCGGCGTGAAGGCGTGCGGCCGCGTCAATGATCGTCATGCCAAGAGCCGCGCCCGATCCCTCACCAAGTCCCAGGTTAAGGTCGAGCAACGGCGTCAGGCCAAGGCGTTCCAGCGCGACGCGGTGTCCGGGTTCTACGGAGAGGTGGCACGCGAATATGTAGTCGACAACGCGGGGGTGGAGGGCGTGCGCGATCAATGCGGCGGAAGTGACGATGAAACCGTCGAGCGCGATTGCGACGCGGCGTTCCGCCAACCCAAGCATCAGTCCGGCAAGGAACCCGATTTCGAAGCCGCCGACCGCCGACAGGACGCCTAGCGGGTCTGCCGGGTCGGGCTTGTGCAGATCGAGGCCGCGGCGAATGACGGTGACCTTTCGCACCAGTCCGGCGTCGTCAAGCCCGGCCCCTCGCCCCGTGACCCGCGCAGGGTCGGTCCCGGTCATGGCGGCGCAGATTGCTGCCGCGGAGCTCGTGTTGCCGATGCCCATATCGCCACCGGCGACCAAATGTGCGCCCCGATTAGCCAGGTCGTCCGCCACCTCAGCCCCATTCGAAATCGACAGCTTGGCCTGTTCGAGGCTCATCGCCGGCTCGCGGGCGAAGTTTGCTGTTCCACTCCCTGCCCGCATAGTGCGCAACCCCGTCCCCTCATCATTCCCACCCGTGCCTCCGTCGTTCCCGCCAGTATCAACGTCATTCCCATCCGCCCCCTTATCGTTCCCGTCAGTCCCCTCATCACTCCCATCTGCCCCTCCGTCGTTACCGTCTGCCCCCTCGCCGTTGCTGTCTGTCCCCTCGCCGTTGCTGTCTGTCCCCTCGCCGTTGCTGTCTGTCCCCTCGCCGTTGCTGTCTGTCCCCTCGTCTTTCCCGTCCTCCCCACCGTCATTCCCGTGAAAACGGGAACCTACCTCTGTCAATTCAGGACCCCTGATACCGGCGTCAACGACCATCAGCCTGGCCCCGCAGTGGCGCGCAAGGACGTTGATCGCCGCGCCGCCGGACAGGAAGTTGAGGACCATCTGCGCCGTTACCTCCTGCGGGTACGCGCTAACCGAATCGCCGGTCACGCCGTGGTCAGCGGCCGCGACGACGATCCACCTGTTCCTGACTGTCGGCAGCGCAGTCCCCTGGATGCCTGCCAGGCGGCACGCTACGTCCTCAAGCCGACCGAGGCTGCCGGGTGGCTTGGTGAGTATGCGCTGCCGTTCTGCCGCAGCGCGGGCCGCGGGAGCGTCGATAGGCGGGATATCGAATCTGCGCATGGGATGTCGTCGATGAACGAAAGTGTGGGCGCGGCCAGCTAAAACTCTATGCCGCGCTGCGCCCTGATGTTTTGGTCATGGTACGGGTGTTTGACCTGTTGCATCTCGGTGACGAGATCGGCCGCATCGATGATCTCGACCGGCGCGTGCCGGCCGGTCAGGACCACGTGGACCATGGGTGGACGGGCCTCAAGTGTTTCGACCACTTCATCGACCTCAATCCACCCGTATCTCATCGGGTAGGTGATCTCGTCGAGAACGACCACGTCGTGTTCGCCCGCCGCCATGATCTCCTTAGCGATGCGCCACCCGTTGCGTGCCCGCGAGGCGTCCTCGGCGAGGTCCTTCGAGGTCCACGTAAAGCCTCTGCCGGACGGGATCATTTCGATGCCCAGCTTCTCGGCGGCCATCTGCTCACCGTACATCGACTTGTCGTTCTTGATGAACTGTACCGCGCACACCTTCATGCCGCGACCCCAGGCGCGAAACATGATGCCAAACGCCGCGGTGCTCTTGCCCTTGCCCATGCCCGTATTGACAACGACAAGCCCCTTTCGCCTCGGAGGCCGCTTGCCCGACGGTGTCTTCTCTGCGCAGTTAGAGGGCGTATTCGGCATCGGTATGTCCTGGCTGCTCCGATTTGGACGCTGCGCGACGGATTCGGGTGCATGTAGTCACCGCCCGGAACTGGCTCAACAATGGTACCCGCAAGGGCAGATTCCAACGGACTTCAGACGGCTTCATGCCTGAAGAAGAGGATTATGCCCGGTGCCGCTAACAAGGTTTCAGGAACACCGGACAAACCCTCGCGCGGTTCGGGAGGGCGCAGGTGAAGCCGGTAGAGGGTGCAGTAGAAGTTCCGGCGGTTTCAGGCGGGTGTCTCAACGAGGGTCTTAATTCCACTGAGGTCGGTCTTGGCGCGGGCCACGTCAAGGTCGTACATCCGCTGGAGGTTCAGCCAGTAGTCGGGAGTCGTCCCCAGAGCCTGTCCGATTCGCAGGGCCGTGTCCGCCGTGATAGACCTGCGACAGTGGACGATGTCGTGGATGCGTATCGGGGCACTCCAATCGTCTTCGCCAGGCGGTACTGGGTGATTCCCAGTTCGTTCATGATCTCCGCCAGATGCTCCCCTGGATGGATCGGTTCGAGGGTTGTCATGGCCTTACTCCTAGTGGTAGTCGGTGACTTCGATCTCCATTGCGCCCCGGTCCGTCCAGACAAAGCAGACGCGCCACTGGTCGTTGACTCGGATGCTGAACTGACCTTTCCGTCTTCCCTCAGGGCAATTCCGGCTTCTTCGAGCCGTGGATCGACGGCTCGCTGGCCAACAGCGTGCGCAGGCGTGCTACTGCTGCGACTGCGTCCTCCCCAAGGCCAAGCAAGTCACGGACGATGCGCTCGTCCAGTTCTATTCGTGCCGGATCGACGGCGCACTGGTGGAAGGACAGGAACTTTCGTTCACTGAAGTCGCGCCATATTTGCTGCGCCTCGTCCAGTTGCCAAGGCTCGAGTTTCCGCACGTCCAGTGTAACCAGAGTTTCCAACATTCCTTTGTTGCCGGTCCCCCTACCCATTTGCGCTCTATTGGAATGATTCACATGTAACAGCATTCCGAAAGTGGAGTTGCACCAGAGGTTTAAAGCGATCTCTCGGCGGGACCTGACCTGGTGATCTGTCTCATGGACAAGCAATGTG
Organism: Dehalococcoidia bacterium; assembly: GCA_965262065.1. GTDB lineage: Bacteria > Chloroflexota > Dehalococcoidia > Lucifugimonadales > Lucifugimonadaceae. The sequence continues at coordinate 1,824,004 of OZ253497.1, forward strand.
TGCCAAGCGCGAATTCCGAGCGTTCGCATACTGGTGCGAGTTGTCACTATTCGTTGTGAATCGTATTGGATGTCGCGGGTAAAGTGGAGCGTCCCGGATTGGGACCAAATTGCCTGATAGTCACGATCCACCTTTGGAATAAGCCACGCGTTCGGCTCCGACGTCATGTTTTGGTGAGTCGAAGAATCGTGTCTCCAAATCGCATTGAACTGCGTTTGTTCGTTCCGATCGTGGAAACCATCGAAAACTCCAAGTGAGCCCCGAATTTGCCGATCTTGCGGCCCGACGTTGCAGACTTCCGACATGGCCGCGACGGGTATCCGGGCGGCGACCTGTGTACCGTCATCGCTCCAAAGTTCGCCGCGTTCGACCGCTGTGGCAAATTGGCAGGTGACGGCATTTTTCCACCTGGCAGCAGTCCATGAAAGCTCTCCAGCAGGACCGTCCACGACCTCACCCCAGGGTTCACCTCCGATCATCAGCGGAGTTCCCCCAACGGGCGGGCCGTCGGACCTGAGTACCGGGGTTGAAGCGGTGGCGCCTATGGCTCTGGCCAGGGCCATGGCGTCCGTCTCCCGGCGCGCCGCCCGCCACAGATTGACGAATATGCCTCGCCTCCGCGGGGTCTCACCCTCGGTAAGCCTACGGGCGACAAGCAGTGTCTCAGCGATGCCGGTGTCGAAGGACATCGAACGGAGTTCCGGGTCGTGGGACGAGACCACGAACTCGATCTCGTACCGGCATGACAGCATTTTGCGAATATCCCGCCACGACTCTCCAAACAAAGCGGTGACTGGCAGGACGAGCCCGATGCGCCCACCGGGTTTGACCAGCCGGTCTGCCAGCACCGTGAATGACGACGCATGTCCGGCAATCTGATTCGCCGGCGTGCCCTTTAACAGCGCGGATGTCCGTTTGGCGATGGCCTTCAGGGCTTCCGGATCGTCCACCGGCATTGAAAACACCTTCGCCAACGCGTCCTCTTTTCCGCCGTCGCTTCCCCGGCGGGTGAATGGAGGATTGCTCAGGACCAGGTCGGCCTCGGGGAGTCGGACGACACTTCCCGCGCCGCTCTTGGCACCAATCTGCTCTTCCGTGCCGGAAAACGATGATTGGGTCTCCGGGGCCAAGAGCCAGTCCAGGGAACCCAGATCGATCTTACCGGGGGAGTCCTGCCCCAGCCGGAGGGTGTGTAGTTGCATCTGCGAAAATCCCACAGACGGGGACATCGCGGCCAGCGTGGCCGCCGTCAAGTGGATAGCCGCCTGAACTACGTCGGCCCCAAACAGGACATGTTCAACCAACGCTTGATGAAGGGCCGGATTGTCGGGCGCCGACTTGCCGCTGGCCGCATGGTTTTGGACGATCTGGCGATAGGCCGCCATTAGCAATGTACCGGTGCCGCACGCAGGGTCGGCTACCCGCAGCCGGGCCAGTTCGCCAGCATCGCCCCAGTCAAGATGCGGCCATCTCGATTCGGATAGGGCCAGTCCCGCGAGCAGGGTAGAGGCGGGGATACTCGTGTAGAACGCCGCCAGGAGTTTTCTCTCCGAGATCAGACGATTGAAAATCCTGCCCGCCAAATCGTGGCGGCCCACGGCGCCCATTCCCAATAGCGCAGATGCTGTCCGCGCGCATTCGCCCAATACCGCCGTCGCCTCAATCTCCGAAATTTCGATCAACACTCCCTTAGCCATGCTGAATATGGGGTAGTAATCGATGCTGAGTGTGTGCTCCCATATCCGCAGTAGGCGATCGCGCGAATATCCTCCGTCTTTTCGGGCGTAGCTGATGGGCTCGAATGCGGCGTCGCCGCTCGCCAGCCTGTCCTGAAACACCATGGCGTTGATGATGACAAGGGCGGCCATGTTGGCCGGCTCATCGCCGGGCTCGGCTCTGAATATCCTTGAAACGCGGGTTAACGTTCCGGGCGATTGATACAGCCGGGCTCCGGCCCGCCTGACCCCTTCGTCGAGTACATCCACGGCCTCGTCCAGATCGCCAGCGGGTGGCGTTACGCTTGCGGCCGCGCTTCCGAGCTCGACCGCGGAACCCTTGAGTTTTGGGCCGGAGGTGCCGTCGGAGCGCCACTCCTGCCATTCCAGGATCGCGGCGCCCATGCGCTCAAACAGGCGTGCCTGGCTAGTAGACCGGAGTTGGGCCGGCACCTTGACAGCGAATACGTTCTGTATCTCTCGGCCGTCTATTTCCATCCCCAGACGGGCGAGCGCGTCTGCCTCGACGGTCGGGGCGGGCTCTATTTCAATTTCAAGAATGACCACGCTGTCGGACAGGCGAACGACGATGTCAGGCCGCAATCCGCCGTGCAGCGTCTCCGCCACGGCGGATAGCCCGACTCGTTCTCTGAGAAGCCGGGCCAGAGCGTCGTTGATGATGCTTTCGTGACTGCGGTCTCTATGTGGCGGGCTTGTCATGCTGCTGTGATTTGATGGCGGTGGATACCCGTCAACAAGGCACTCCGAAACTTAACACGGTGCGCCGTCGTTACAGGGGCCGCGGTGGCAGACGCAAGGTTCTACGCTGCGCCGCAATTTACGCGGGCGAAGGAACTAGTTACTGCTTGGTAGTAGGCCTAACCCCTTCGACTCTAGACCTTGTTTCGCTAGGACACTTGCACCAGGGGCTTGATGGCGCTGATATCGGTCTTGGCGCGGGCCACGTCCAAGTCGTACATCCGCTGGAGGTTCAGCCAGTAGTCGGGAGTCGTCCCCAGGGCCTGTCCGATTCGCAGGGCCGTGTCCGCCGTGATGGACCTGCGACAGTGGACGATGTCGTGGATGCGTATCGGGGGCACTCCAATCGTCTTCGCCAGGCGGTACTGGGTGATCCCCAGTTCATTCATGATCTCAGCCAAATGCTCCCCTGGATGGATCGGTTCGAGGGTTGTCATGGCCTTCCTCCTAGTGGTAGTCGGTGACTTCGATCTCCATTGCGCCCCGGTCCGTCCAGACAAAACAGACGCGCCACTGGTCGTTTCGTTGACCCGGATGCTTTACTGCCCTTTCCGTCTTCCCTCAGGGCTTCAAGCCGGTGGGACGGTGGTACACGAAGGTCAGTGAGCGCCGCAGCCCAGGCAGCAAAATCATGAGATGAATTCGCTCCAGTAGCGCAACGCAATGCTTAAAGTCGCTTCGATCCAATTGGCGAATCGCTGTGCGACGGTTTCAGCATTGTCATCCCAGGTAAAAGTAAACGGTTCGATCGTGCAATTCCTGAAGTCGGGATCGGAAGGTTCTTCAGATCCTTTCGCGCTCTGGTCCTGGACATTAACGATCTGAGCAAAGGCGGTCGCTGCCATGATTCCGGTTAATTGCCGTCCCACATGGTGAAGGGAGATAACAAAAATAAGGCGTGGTATTAGCGACTGTTGTTCCGGATTTAAGGATAATTTGATAAAGAACCTGTCTTCATTCAAGTTGGCCCAGTGACTTGCATCCTGTGCCGATTGGACCACTTGGGCACGATACCAGTGTTCTCTGTCGCCAGGACCGCCGGAGTCGATAGCGTGCTCTACAACGAGGCCAGCTTCATCAAGCTGCTGGCAGATTGGATCAGCTTGGGATTCCAGATAGGTTATCGCGGTGTCTCGTAGGGAAGAAGCGACACCATTGACTGAGCGCCTTTGAGCTAGTCTATCCCGGCGCTGCCGCCTGACTTGCCCGGTTATATGATCCAGAACCTGACTGACCATACCAGAGTCCATGACAGGCTCCGGCTCCTCCAATGCCCCCAGGATCATTTTGCTTTCCAGTCGAACAATAAACCTGACGAACGGATTGAGATCACCGGCGTCGGCAAGTTCCAGAGACTCGATATACTGTTTCCTATCGTCCCTGGATATAACGATTGGCAAGTATCCTTCTTTTGCCAATTGCCAGGTCAACAGAGCCCTGGCAACTCGTCCGTTCCCGTCTTGGAAAGGGTGGATTTGAGTGAATCGATGGTGCATCCAAGCTGCTATCAGAAGTTTGTGATATCTTTTATCCTCCTTCTCTAATCTGGTGTACAAGTCGACGAAATTGTCAATTTCGCTTTCTACCTGAAGTGGAGGGCAGTACTCGTGAATAATCCCATCGGGTCTGGTTGGATTGTTGGATTGTTTCTTAAAGCTACCGTGGTCTAGTTCAGTTTCGAAGCGATTTCCGAACTGGTCAATTGCAGTGAACGTGAGTTGATTCCGAGTTAATAGTTGGTGTAGTTCTATAATGTAGTGCCGGGAAAGCGACGTATTCTGCCTAATAGACTCGGTAACGAATTCTGCCGTTTCCTGATGGTCTCTCAACACCTTGACCAGATCGTGGGGATCGCGGTCCGTCGCAGTACGGTCAATTAGATCGGCAAGGAAACCATTCTCGACCAGCGTTTGCGTCGTGCCTTTGTCAATGTGGTACAAGCCCTCGATTATCCCCGTTTCAATCGCCCAACTACGGTGCACCCGCCGCAAGAATCCTCTGTATGCGTTGGGACTGGACTCCTCACGTTGTCGCCGAAAACGCACCCACTGCTGGTGGAGCGAGTCGATCTCCTGGAAGTCCACATTGGAAGATTGGAGATCAAGCCCTTCAAGAGGCTGCCACTTGTGTGCCAGCATGTTTCAGTAGACCCTTATTTCGCGGTTCATGGACTGTTCTCTACGTCTGAATCACCAGTACGCCTCTGGTTTTCCTCGGTGGCCCCTTCGGTCTCAGGAATTTGGGCTGGCTGGCCCCTTGCTTCAGGCTGAATCACCGGTCTTGTCCACGTCGCAAAAGTTGGAGATGGTGATCCCCCCCGGGGATTTTAGATGAAGTTATAGCGGGTGAACCGGGCTGCCCGTCTTTTCTGGGATGACCGAAGATGCCAGAGTCGCGTGGCCCCCCAACCACCCGTCACTTCACGGGAAAGAAAATATCCGTGCGCCATTTCGACTGGTCGGTCACCTTGCCGGGGTCAGTGACGTAGACCTCCCACGGCGCTCCGGCGGGTTGGAGGCCCTGCGATGCCATCCACTCCGTTAGCGCGGACCATGTTTGCGGGAGGGCATCGTACGGCCCCATGTGGGTGACCGTTGCCACGGTTCCGGCGGGAAGTTCGCCTGCCCGGATGCGGTCCGTGCCGGGGATCGACGAGGCTACGGGCATTCCGCATTCGAGGTCGATGGTATTGCCGTCCATCGAGTGATAGATCGCGAAAGGCATACCGGCCGGCTGCTGTCCACTCTGTTGGACGTGCCCGTATACCTCCCCGAACATGGGCCCCATGACTTCCCCGATCTTGTCCATCGTGGCCGTAGTGCGGATGCCCACGATGTGTTGCGCTTCGATCTGCTTCGTCCCGAATTCCTGATTCATCTGCTGTTTCCCGCGTTGACCTTGTTGGAGCCTTGCTGGCCGCGAGTTGGTCGGTCACGGCATCTTGACAGTTTGGGTGGAACATAGGTTATCTGAGTCTTTCCTGACAGAATCTGGCGACTGGCCGATTCCCGCAGACCAGGAGAGGGAAGTGGTCAGTGCCCACGTGCTTGATGCCGATCCGGCGGAGGGGGTCGAGGGGTGAAACCCCGTGCAGGCCTGTAAGGCAGGACAGGGCAGGGAGGAAGCGACATCCGTGGCGATTTTCCAGCCGCACGGGGTTAAAATCGACGGGATGCCTAGTCGGCACGAGGCCGTCGCGCCGTAAGTGAAAGTTGGAGCGAAACGTTTGGATCAGGCACCGATCATTGTCGCCGAGAAGTTGGTCAAGACGTATAAGTCACGCACCCTCTCCGTGAACGCGTTGCAGGGGGTGGACCTCAAGGTAATGCGAGGCGAGATGGTTGCGGTGATGGGTCCGTCAGGCTCCGGAAAAACGACGCTCCTCAACTGCATGTCGGGCCTCGACGTCCTCGACTCCGGACGCGTGTCCATAAGCGGCCAGGTACTCGCCGATCTGCCCGATGACGCCCTGAGCGAGTATCGGGCGCGCTCGATGGGTTTCATTTTCCAGCTCTACAATCTTCTGCCGGTGCTAAGCGCCCTCGAAAACGTCGAGATGCCCCTTCTTATCTCGGGACAGAAGCCGGGGCAGGCACGGGACATTGCCCGGCACCAGCTCGACCAGGTTGGTATGGCGAACTGGGCGGACCACAAGCCGAGCGAGCTTTCCGGCGGGCAACAGCAGAGGGTGACCATCGCCCGTGCCCTCGTGAACGAGCCCTCGATTGTGTGGGCCGATGAGCCGACCGGCAACCTGGACAGCGAAAACGCCAACGAGGTCATGGCCCTGCTTTGTCGTCTCAACGAAGAAAATCAGCAGACCTTCGTGATCGTTACCCACACGCAAGAGGTGGGTGACATGGCTGGCCGCATAGTACGCATGCGGGACGGCCGGATCGAACACGACGGCACGAACGGGGCCGGCTAGCGCTCTATGGAGAACCTGTTCGGAGTGCCGATGGGCGGCCTGACCGTCGGTGTAGTCGCCGCCCTTCTGGTCTTTTTGCTGGTCCTGGCGTTTTTTGCGCGCCGCAATCCCGTTTTATTCAAGCTGGGTCTGCGCAACATCCCCCGACGCCGGGCACAGACCGTGTTGATCATCATCGGCCTGATGCTGAGCACGGCCATCATCACTTCGGCCCTCGCGCTGGGCGATACCGTCAGCTCCCTGATTCGCAACGGCGCCCTTGATGCGCTGGGCGCCACCGACATCGTCGTTGAATCACCGACTTTTGCCGGGTTCGGGGATGAATTCCTGACCGTCGAACAGGCGGACGCCCTTTTGGTGTCGGTTGACAGCGACAGCCGAGTGGACGGGGCGATGCCGCAGATACGAGTTGATCTGCCCATTCTCAACCCCGGCAACAAATTGACCTCGGTCGGTGCGCCCCTGCTGGGGCTGGATCCGGCGCGAATACGCGGTTTCGACGCGATCAGGACATCCGGCGGCAAGTCGTTCCAGGTTGAGTCGCTTGGCGCACGCGACATCCTGTTGAATGAGGGCATGGCGGACGACCTCGACGCGTCAGCGGGCGATGAACTGACGGTCATTGCTCCGACCGGCGAGCACCGGTTCACCGTCGCCGCGGTCGTCATGGGCGTCGGATTGGCGGGCACGCGGGGGGATGGCACGAATTCTGCCGTAGGTCTTGTGCGGCTCGAAACGATGCAGGAACTGCTGGACCGCGAGGGACTGGTCAACCGCATTGAGGTGTCGCTCACCGGCGGTGCGCGCCCGAGCGCCGATCTGTCCGACGAAGTGGCCACGGACCTGCAACTGGAATTTACCGACGATGAAGTCGCCGACGAGTTATTCGCAACGTTGAGCGAACCCGAATTGGTCGCCCTGATAAATAACTACATCGCCGCCAACGAAGAGGACATTCGGGAAGCCGTCAAAGAAGACCTGGCGGAACTCGTAGCCGAACTGGAAGCGGGGACTTCGACTAGCAGGGAATTTCGTTCGTCCATGACCGATCCGTTCGTCGCCGGAACGGTCATCCTTGCGCTCGAGGAGGCAGGCCGTTCCGAACTGGCGCTGGCCACGACGTTCATGCTGGCCGAGCTCGAGATATTGCGCATCAGCGAGGTGAAGGTCAGGCTTCTCGAAATCGCCGACATTGTGGGCAGTTTCTTCACAACGATATTCGGGATATTCGGCTCGTTTTCGATCATGGTGGGGCTGTTGCTGATATTCCTCGTTTTCGTCATGCTGGCGGCGTCCCGTATGACCGAGATGGGAATCGCGCGCGCCATCGGAACCAAGCGGCGGCAACTCGTACAGTCGTTCGTATTTGAGGGCGCTGCCTATGCGTTCTTGGCGTCCATCGCGGGCGTAGTGTTGGGCATTCTGGCCAGTCTGGGGCTGGTACAGATACTGTCCCAAATCCTTCCCGAAGATGTCGATTTCACGATTCGATACGGCCTTCAGCCCCGTTCGGTGTTGCTTGCGTTTGCGGCCGGAATGGTGATAACGCTCATCACGGTTACGGTGTCCGCATACCGCGTGAGCAAATTGAATATCGCGGTGGCGATCCGAGGCCTTCCCGAGGAGTTCGTTCCGAAAGCAAAACCGGATCTCAAACGCCAACTGCGAAACCTGGGCCAAGCGCTCATCGCTCCGTTTTATCAGCTATATCTTGGGATTCGAGGCAGGCGCATAAGATTTCTGTGGGCCCTGGTCGCGCTGATCCCACCCGTTTGGCTGGTCCTCATCGTTGCCGCGGTGTTCAGGCTGATATCGCCCTACATTCGCATTGGGTGGGAGTCGGCGATACTCGGGGTCATCCTGGCGGTCGTGGGGGTAAACACCTCTTCGGCAGCCTACTTCTCGATAGGAGCGTCGCTGGCCATAGTAGGGGCGGGAATGGCGCTGCGGAGCTTCCTGGGGAGGACTGACCTGCGGGACGAGGTGGTCTCCCGGATTTCGTATTCGCTCATTGGCGCGCTGCTCCTGACGTTCTGGCTGTTGCCGTTCGACGCCCTCAACTGGTTGACGGGTGAATTGGAAGGCAACATCGAAATGTTCATTCTTTCGGGGGTGTTCGTCACCGCGGCGGCCGTTTGGGTCGTGATGTACAACTCGGAGATCATCTTCTGGCCTGTCAACCGCTTCCTCGGCTCCGTCGGAGGTCTGCGCCCGGTGCTGAAAGCGGCGCTGGCCTACCCGATGGAGGCCAAGTTCCGTACAGGGCTGACCGTGGCGATGTTCGCGTTGATCGTGTTCACCCTGATGGTGTTCGCCGTAATCAACGAGGCGTTCAGCAACACGATCGTCAGCAACGTGGATCGAATCAACGGCGGATACGACATCGAGGCTACCGTCAGCAGGGAACTGCCGATCGACGACATCAACGCCGCCATCGAGTCTGCAGCGGACCTGAACTCGAGCGATTTCGAAGTAGTCGGCGGTTCCACCGGCCTGTCCGCCGAGGCGCGACAAATCGGTCCCTACCTCGGCGAGGAGATAGAAGAGCGCAGGTTCCAGCAGCTTGGCGTTGCAGGATTCGAGGAGTCGATTTTTGCCACGACCAGGTGGGAACTGACTCACTTCGACCCTGAGTACGGCGCAACCGAACAGGAGATATGGGCGGCGGTCGCTGCTAATCCTGCCTTCGTGATCGCAGGCGCCGGCGTGCTGCCGACTGACGGCGGCTTTGGCGGGCAGTTCGGTTCGCAGTTCAAAGTGGAGGGCATCGAGCCGGCCGATGCCGAATCCATAGAGGCGTTTAAGGTAGAGATCCGGCCTCCCCTGGGCGCGAGCAATCCGATCGAAAAGACTGTAATCGGCATTGCCGACCCGCTCGGCTTTGACGGGTCCCAGCTAATCGGCAGCGTGGAAATGCTGGACGAACTTGCGACGAGGGACATACCGCTAACTACTTATAGGTTCCGGTTGGCGCCTGGGGCTGACCCAGACGTTGTCTCGTCGGCGCTGGAGACTGAGTTCCTCGGCAACAACTTCGACGCAACGTTGACGATAGACAGGATCAACCAGGAACTCAGCGCCAATAAGGCCTTCAACCAGCTTTTCCAGGGCTACATGGGTCTTGGCCTGCTCGTCGGCGTGGCCTCCCTCGGCGTCGTGTCGTTCCGGGCCGTGGCGGAGCGCAGGCAGGCTATCGGCATGTTGCGAGCAATAGGATTCAGAGCGTCGATGATCGGACGAGTTTCCTTGTCGAGTCTTCGCTGATAGCCCTGTTGGGCATCGGGCTTGGCCTGGCGCTCGGTTCGGCGGTCTCTTGGAACCTGCTGAACGATATAAACCAGGAGTTCGAGGGCATCAGCTTCTCGGTGCCGTGGCTAACGGTCGCCATCATCGTGGCCGTGGCGTGGATCTTCTCGATGGTTACGACCCTCGTACCGGCCATCCAGGCGTCGCGAATCTACCCAGCCGAAGCCCTGCGATACGAATAGCCCGACAGCCGACGTCCGCCGGTCGGCTTGCATCCCCGGCCATCTTTCGTCTTCCCCGACCCCGATTGGGAACCCACAACCTCCGTCATCCCCGACCCCGGTCGGGGATCCTTCGTGTCACCCTGAACGCTCTGGATGCAACCCCGCACGCTCTGGATGTCACCCCGAGCGCCCCATGTCACCCTGAGCGAAGTCGAAGGGTCTGGGTCAGAGGGGGAGGCGCGTCGCAGTGTGACGCGCGGGAGATTCTTCGCTGCGCTCAGAATGACATTACTTAGTCAGAAAGACATGTAGCTGGGTTGGGACGCCTCACTCACCCGTCATCCCTGACCCCGGCCGGGCACCCTTCGTGTCACCCTGAACGCTCTGGATGTCACCCCGAGCGCCCCCATGTCACCCTGAGAGCCTGTGAGTAAATCCTTTTTGCCAGGTGGTATTGAGAGGCTGATTCCCGGACAATAGTGGTCATCCACATCGACGAGGTGAAGGCATGAGTGAAGAGACGCTGTTTGAACTGCCGGCCATTGAGGAGAATCGAGCGCCTGCGCCAACGAGTCCGGGTGAGGCCCGGGTGCTGCGGCCGGTGCGGAATCAGCTTGAGTGGGCGGTAGTGGATCTGGAATCTCGGTTGCCTCAAGAGCATCGAGCCCGTGTTATATGGAGCTTTTTGGAGAGGTTGGACCTGTCGGCGTTTTATGCGCCTGTCAAGGCGGTAGGGAACCGGCCCGGCCGTCCAACGACGGATCCCAAGGCTCTGCTGGCATTGTGGCTGCTGGCTACGGTTGACGGTATAGGAAGCGCCCGCCGGCTGGCGCGTTTGTGCCAGGAGCACGATGCCTACCGCTGGATGAGGGGGAACGTACCTGTCAACTATCACATGCTCTCTGACTTCCGGGTAGCGCATCAGGAGGCGTTGGACGGTCTTTTGACCCAGATCATAGGTTCCCTGATGGCGGCAGGAGCGGTCCGGCTGGAGCGTGTGGCTCAAGACGGGATGCGAGTGCGGGCGAGCGCCGGCGCTGCATCTTTTCGTGGTGAGGGGGGATTGAAGATGTGTCTGGAGAAGGCGCGGGCGCAGGTGGAGCGGCTGGCGCAGGAGCGGGAGCGCCCCGACCCCGGTGTGACGCGGCGGGAACGCGCGGCGCGGGAGCGCGTGGCGCGAGAGCGGGAGGAACGGGTCCGGGAGGCGCTGTCGTACTTACCCCGGGCACAAGCGAAGAAGGAACGCCAACTGCACACCAAGGCGACGGATCAGCGTCCCAAGGTTACGAAGGCGCGGGTATCCACCACAGACCCCCAGGCAACGGTGATGAAGATGCCGGATGGCGGCTTCCGGCCAGCCTGCAATGTCGAACTGGCCACCGATTGCGCCAATGGGATCATCGTCGGAGTAGCGGTTGCCTCGGCGGGTACGGATGCAGGGCAAGCGGCGCCTATGGAGGAGCAACTGGTCAGGCGGACGGGCCGGCGCCCTGAGTCCTACCTGATGGACGGGGGCTTCGCCACCCGGGAGGACATCACTGCTCTGGAGCAACGAGGAGTGAGTGTGTATGCGCCGGTCAGGTTGCCCCGGAACAAGCCCGAACGGGAGCGTTACGATCCCCGCTACGGGGACGGGCCGGATGTGGTGCGGTGGCGTCAACGGATGTCCACCGGTGAGGCCAAAGCCATATACAGGCAGCGGGGGTCAGTGGCGGAATGGACGAACGCCCAGGTTCGTCTTCACGGAGTGAGCCAATTCAACGTACGGGGACTTACCAAAATCACCAGCGTCATGCTCCTTGTCGCCGTGGCCCACAACCTCCTGCGCTGGGGGGCGTTGATGGGTTAAGCGGACACAGCGGGGAAGCTCCTGACTCCCGGGGCGATTTCCCCCGGAAATTGGCCAAAGCTCTATCGCAAAGTTCCCTGCCTAAACAAATACTCGACCCGGTGAAAGTTCCAAAGGGCGCTTTCAACCAACAACACGCCGGTCAACAGCAACGGAACCTCAAAACACTCACAGCCTCTGAGCGAAGTCGAAGGGTCTGGGCTGGGGAGTCAGGGGTTTCAGTATGACGCGCGTAGATTCTTCGGCTTCGCTCAGAATGACAGTCTTTTTCGTTCTGAACGACAATCCTTTCTCAAAGGGACAGGCGTCAACGCCCCACTCCAGCGGCAACTTTTTGGCCACACCCGCGGGATTGTGGGCTTGCGGTGGCGCGGGAAACGGACTCAGTTTATGGGGTTGATCGTAAGTCGCAACACGAGGCCGCTTCCGGCAGGGCCAATTCGTAGTAAGTTGTGGCTATAGCAAGCGACAGGACACGGATGGAGTACCCCATGACAGACGTTACAGTCAACATCAACGACAACGGCCCGTACGAGATCACCGGCCCGATTCAATTGAAGGATGCTGACGGCAATGAGTTTTCCGTAGAAGGGGACCAATACCTGTGCCGCTGCGGCAGTTCCGGGACCAAGCCGTTTTGCGACGGGACCCACAGGCGAGTCGGGTTCGAGGACAAAGCACGGGCGGAGTGACCCGGCGTTGTCCGGCTCCCCCGAAGCCCTTGGAGGAATACTTGTGCCAGACATGAACCCCGACACTTCCGCCGAGGCTTTGGCGCAGGCGTTGGCCGGCCACGCCGCACTCATGTGGGGCGCGCCCAGGGCAGCAGACTTGCAGGATTCCTTGACCCAGGCCGCCCAGACTCTTATGGATGTTCGGCAGCAGTTACCCGATTCAGATACCGAGCCGGGCTGTTACCCGGCGGCCCAATCCAGCGAAGCGGCAGCGCAGTAATGACAACCCCGTATCGCCTGGGCGTATTCGAATCGGCGCAGGAAATCCGTAGCGGCGCCCTGTCCCCGGTGACCCTGGCCCAATCGCTTCTCGAGCGCATTGACGCTCTGGAACCGGCGCTGCAAGCCTGGGTAACCATTGACCGGGAGCAGGTCCTCGGCGCGGCCCGGGAAAGGGAGAATGAAGCGGAGCTGGGGCGTTTCCGCGGGCCGCTGCACGGCGTCCCGGTCGGCCTCAAGGACATCTTCTACACGGAGGGAATGGCTACCACCGCCTGCTCGCGTATCCTGGCCGATTTCGTGCCGGACTACGACGCCACCTGCGTCGCGAAGCTCAAGGAAGCCGGAGCGATAATCCTGGGGAAGGCCGTCACCACCGAGTTCGCAGCAGGCGACCCCTCGCGCAGCCGCAACGCCTGGAACCCGGCCCACACGCCGGGCGGCTCCAGTAGCGGGTCATCCGTGGCGGTTTCAACCGGAATGTGCGCTGCAGCGCTGGGTTCCCAGACCGCTGGCTCCGTCTGCCGGCCCGCCGCCTACAACGGCATAGTCGGGCTGAAACCCAGCTACGGCCGCATCAGCCGCCGCGGAGTAGTGCCCTATAGCTGGTCCCTGGACACGGTCGGGATCCTGGTCAGGAGCGTCGCCGACGCCGCAGTCATGCTGCAAGCGATGGCCGGCCACGACCCGCGGGACGGCGGTTCCGCGGCGGAACCCGTCCCGGACTACCTGGCGCACATGAACGCGCTGGACCGTCCGCCCCGCATCGGCATTATCCGTGACTTCTTCTACGACCGATCCACTGCCGAGGTGCGGGAACATACGGACGCGGCGGCTGAAAAACTGGCTGCGGCCGGGGCGATCATCGAAGAAATCGGCTTGCCCGACAGTTTTGCTACCGCCCACGCCTGCCAGAGCATCGTGAGCAACGTCGAGGCCGCGGCCTTCCACGAGGAGAATTTCCGGCAACGGGCCGACGAGTACGGGCCGCGAGTCCGCTCCAGCATCGAAATGGGTATGCTGGCGCCCGCGCTGAGTTATGTGCAGGCGCAGCGCCTGCGCCGGGAATTCCGCCGGGACCTGATCGCGGCCCTGGCATCCGTTGATGCGGCTTTAATGCCCACAATCCACGCCCCAGCGCCGGCGGACTTGAACACCACTGGCGACCCGGTGTTCCAGGCACCCTGGACCAGCGCCGGACTGCCCACCATCACCCTGCCCTCCGGTCTCAGCGCATCGGGATTGCCGCTGGGGGTCCAACTAGCCGGTCAACCCTTCTCGGAGGGTAATCTGCTGGCCGTGGCCCGCTGGTGCGAGTCGGCCCTGGGCGTCGAGCTTTGGCCTACGGACTATGCGTGAGGACCGGCGTCACGCTGCGCCGCTAATTAAGCGATGGATAAGACCATCGCTGGATGGACGAATCAAATGACACCTAACAAATCCCGTAAACGCGGACCCATTAGCCGCGCCGAACTCAGGTCGCGCATCGATCGTTTTCCACGCTCCCGGCTTGCCGCCCTCCCGACGCCCCTGGAGGAGATGCCTCGGCTGACCGCCGAGTTGGGCGGACCGCGCATTCTGGTAAAACGGGAGGACATGACCGGCCTCGCATTTGGCGGCAATAAGGCGCGTCATTACGAGTACGAGTTGCCCCACGTGAGGGACGAGGGGTACGACGCCATGATCAACGTCATGGACTACCACTCGAACAACGCACGTATGACCGGCGCGGCGGCGAACAAGTTCGGCATGCGTTACGTGCTCGTGCTAAAGAACGCAAAGGGGCGGCCTGTCCAGGGCAACTTGCTGGTCGATCAGGTGCTCGGCGCCGAGATCCACCCGCTGGACGATGAGGAGTCGCACAACGCCATCGAGTACGCTCGTTCGCTGAAGGAGCAGATGGACGCAGAAGGCCACAAGACCTACCTGCTGCAGGACCACCTGTTCCCACGCATCGTGGGCATGGTGGGGTTCGTCGGGGCCGGTCTGGAACTACAGGAGCAACTGGAGGCCAAGGGAATCGAGCGGCCCCACATCATCGGCGTGGCGGGCCGCAGCCTGTGCGGGCTGATGTTGACATCGTTAAACCTGGGACTCGACTGGCGATTTACCGGTGTGACGGTCAACTACGACATGCCGCTCGGCGAGTACATATTCCAGCACTCGGGGGACATCCAGGACCTGCTGGACCTGCCCGTGACGTTCAGTGAGAGCGACATGACAGTGCTCGATCAGTACGTGGGTGAGGGGTACGGCATCCCCACGCAAGAGGTGATCGACGCGATTCACCTGGCCGCGCGGACCGACGCGGTGATGCTGGACCCGAACTACACCGGAACGGTTATGGCCGCGCTCATCGACCAGGTGCGGGCCGGCGCCCTCGACATTTCTGAGCCCGTCGTATTCCTGCACACGGGCGGCCTGCCGGCGTTTTTCACCTTCGCGGACGATCTGCGAATCGCCGGATCCGGCTGACGGAGGGCCTTGATTCTGAAATTACCCTCACGCCTGCCCGTCTTCGACGACCCGATCTGTCATCATCGGAGGGCGAGAGTTCCCCGTTTTATTGGGTAAGACAGGGAAGAGCCGTGAATGACGGGAGTTGCGCCGTTATAACGTGATCGTAGGGGCGGGTTTCAAGAGCCTGTTTCAAAAGTCTCCTCTCAAGAGTCGACCCTTAGATGCGCGACGATTTACGATATCTACCTTGTCATCAAAACGTAATACGGTGCCAAATCCCGTCATTCCCGTGAAAACGGGAATCTAAAGGCGGGGGTTCCCAGAGGTTTCGAGTTTGTGAAACACCCTCTTCAAACCCGCCCTTGGCTTAGTCAACCTGTAAGGCTGCCGAAATCCTTGGACGGTTTCCCAGGGATCGTCATTGACGGATGCTCGTACGATTTCGAGCAGGCCGTGCCGCGTCTAGTCTACGGTCGCGAGGAGGGCGGGTTTGAAGAGCCTGTTTCAAAAGGCTCCTCTCAAGAATCGCGCCGCACATGGCGCGACGATTTACGACATCAACCCTCCTATCAATACGTAATACGGCCGCAAATCCCGTCATTCCCGTGAAAACGGGAATCTAGAGGCGGGGGTCCCCGTAGGATTCGAGTTAGTGAAACACCCTCTTGAAACCCGCCCCTACAACAATGGAATCGTCCTCGAATTTTGCGAGAAGATTCTCTGCCGCGCTGCAACCCAGCAGGTTGGTGTCACGTAGGGCGGGACCGGTCAGCGGAGGCTGGGCCATCGGCGGCTGCGGCGAGCTTGCGCCGTTTCATAGCCTTGCGGGACTGCAGGTAAAGCCATCCCGCGCCGCCGAAAAAGGCGAGGATTATGAGCCCCAGAACGGCGGTACCATAAGGAACGCTTGCGCTCCCCCGCACCCTGGGCTTTACCTCCAGCACGCCTTCAGTAGCGACGAGCCCGTCGACGGTCGTCACTTCAACGTCGATTACCCAAGCTCCGCCATCGTTGAGGGAAATTTGCGAAATGTAGGTGTTGGGGTCGGCCGGGGAATTGAGGGCAGGACTATAGGTCCGGCGGCCCCCTTCAGGCGGAGTTCCGAATATCGAGACTCTGGCGTTGGTGACCCAATCCCCCGTCGCGATATCACGCACGGTTATGGTGAGCCGTTGTGGCCCCGCGATCGATCGCGCCCCGGTGACGGCGACGACGATTTCGTAGGCGCCGGTCACTTCGTTGACAATCACCTGTTTGGGCGAGTCTTCGCCGGTCTGTGCCATGACGCCGTCGGCCTGCCATAATCCGGCCCATAATGCGGCGAGAACCAATAGAGCAATTAGCGCCAGCGCAGCGATCCTGCCCGGGGACAATCCTGGAATATCCTTGATCAATTCGTCTTCAGTACTCCGCCAGCCATCATCCGTTGGCCCATCTTGCGCCTCAGGTACTCCGCGTTGAAATTCAAATTCAGTACGAGCACTCTACTGACTGCGGTGATGGTTGTTCTCCTCATCGTGGGTTTGGCGGCAATGCTCAGCGCATGGGCAGACGTCCGTCAGGCAATCGTAGGAGCGCGGCTGGGTCCCTTGCTGATAGCCGTCTGCGCGTCTGGCATTACATACGCCGTTACCAGTTTACGTTTCGCGACGCTAAGCCGGGTGTTCAGAATTCACGCGCCGATGTTCTTGTTGTGGCAGGTCGGATACGTGTCCACGTTGTTGGGCCGAAACGTTGTGGGCGGCGGAACGGCGGGGATGATGCTGTGCATGGCCGTTCTGAAGCGACGAGCGATCCCGTTGCCAAGGGGGGCGACGGTCTCTCTTGTGCAGTCCTATGTGAACCTGCTGATAGCCATGTCGATGTTCCTAGCCGCGGTCGCCTACGTGGTGTTCAGCGGGTCGTTGGGGAGCGTTCACGGCGGCGCACTGATAGGCACGATCGCTGCGCTGTCGATATTCGCCGCCGCCGCCGCCGCCGCGCTGTTTGCCAGACGCTTCCGGGGCCGCTTGATCGACTGGCTGGTGGCGATTGTCAAACGGTGGACCGGTAAAGACTTGAAGGAGTTCGGCACTCAGTTTGCAGAGTCGGTCGACGAGGGCATCGGAGCACTGCGCGGCGATATCGGCCGCATGGCGGCCATTGCGGTGATGTTGGCAATCGAGGCAGGGATGACTCTGCTGGCCCTTTGGCTTTGCTTCGAATCGGTCGGTCAGTCGCCGGGCCTGGGCGTGCTGCTTGCCGGATACGGCATCGGCCTGGCCTTGGGCATGGTCTCCTTGCTTCCCGGTGGATTAGGAGTGCAAGAGGGTTCGATGGCGGGCGTTTACTCCCTTTTGGGCGTGCCTTTCGGCGAGGCTGTGGCTATAGCTGCGCTGTTCAGGGCGGTGCACTACTTCGTGCCGTTCCTGGCGAGCCTGGTCCTTTATCGCGAGATGCTTCGGAGCACCGGACATGGGGACGCGGCCGGCGCGGCGGAAGTGGCAACTGTTGACCGTGGCCGGGGAAACCCGGAGTCCGGCTCGTGAGACGTTCCCCGTATACGCGTGGCGACCGTGTTGGAGTGGATCTACCGGTGATGCTATAGAATCGCAGCGTCGCCCCGGCGCGGGGTGAGGCGCATGTATTTTCGCTGCTATCAGGTCACGATTCGTAACGATGAGCCTCGCCGATCGCATTGGATTTGACGCCGGGACGACTCGGCTCGAGGACGCGTTGGAATGGGCGGGCGCGCATGACTTCTACTACGTAGATTTCAACGCCGACGCGGGGCCGAACCACCTGGACACATGGTCGTCCCGGCGTGTCAGATCGATCAGGGAACTAGCCGACCGGCACGATATACATCTTGGGCTACACACCCTTTCTGCGGTGAATATCGCCGAATTCTCCCCTCACGTTGCAAGGGCTGTCGATGAGTACCTGCGCGCCAATATCGACCTCGCAAACCGTATCGGGTGCGAGTGGATAGTCGTTCATGCCGGATACCATTTCACCTCCGACGTCAGTGCCCGCGTTCTGGCGTCGACCGACAGGCTCCAGCGTATTTCGAGGTATGCAGCCGACACAGGGGCGCGGTTGCTACTCGAAAACCTGAATTTCGAACCTAAGCATGCCGAGGTGCATTACCTGGCCCACAACGCGGAGGAATTGCGGACGTACTTCGACGCGGTCCCGCCTGATCGATTGGGCTGGGCCTTTACCGTCAACCATGCCCACCTGGTGCCGGAGGGCGTCGACGGATTTCTGGAAGAGTTCGGGACGGAACGCATCGGAGAGGTGCGGCTCGCCGACAATACCGGCGAGTACGAGGTGCACCTGGTGCCGGGTGAAGGGACAATCGACTTCAGGTCACTTGTTTCACGTCTGGAGTCTTCCGGGTACAAACGCCACTACATGATGGCGTACGGCACAGCTGAACAGAAGTTGCAGTCACGGGAAGCGTTGGCGCGCTACTCCGACTGACACGCCCCGACCGGGCACATATTAAGTAACCATCTCAAAAGCCCCGTCATTCCCGTGAAAAGAGACCTTTGCATAACTAACTCCCCAAACAGTGATTCCTGACTCTATGTCACCCTGAGCGAAGCCGAAGGGTCTGGGTAAGAGGGGCGGGGCATGCCGTCTGGATGGCTTAGATTCTTCGCTGTGCTCAAAATGACATGTGTAGAGGTTATGCAAAGGTCTCTGAAAACGGGAATCTGGACAGAGCGAGAGACGGGATTGGATTCTTTAAGCGTAGTTCTGAGATAGTTACTTAGCCCCAAAAACGGATTGAGTTTGCCCGGGAGGGCCGCATGAACGAGATGTTCCCCATTGACAAAGTACACGGGCGGTCTACGCGCGCTCCGGCGACTGGACGACGGGGGATGGCGGCATCCGCCCACCCGTTGGCGACGCACGCCGGACTGAACGCCCTGAGGCAGGGCGGGAACGCCATAGATGCGGCCGTTGCGGTGGCGAGCACGCTCAATGTGGTTGAGCCGTATATGTCCGGCATGGGGGGAGTCGGAGTCGGACTAGTGTACGTCAAGGCGGAGGGCCGCACGCGTGCGCTCGATTTCTCCGGCCGCGCTGCCTCGACGGCTCGCCCCGAGATGTTCGACAAGTTCTCGCGTGGCACAGGGCCGCGCGCGCCGCTGGTGCCGGGAAACCTGTCGGGTTGGCTCACAATGCACAGCGCGTACGGGAGCCTGCCGCTCGATCAACTGTTCAAAGAAGCCATCGACTACGCTGCCAACGGCTACCCCATTACGCCGATGAACGCAGAGGTCATAAAAGGGACGTTCGAAAGGCATGCCGAAGTTGGCTGGTCTTCCGACGCGCTGGATTGCCACGGTGAAGCGCCGCCAGTCGGCTCGATGCTGCGGCAACCCGCGCTGGCCGAATCTATGGCCGAGGTGGTTGCAGGGGGAGAGGAGACGTTCTACCGGGGCACGTTGGGCGACCGGATGTGCGAGGGAATCGCATCCGCGGGCGGGCTCATCAGCCGCGAAGACCTGGCGTCGTACAAGGCCGCCTGGAGTGAGCCCATATCCACGACCTACCGCGGGTTGGACGTGCGAGTACCTCCGCCAAACTCGGCTGGATTCCAGATACTGGAAACCCTCAACATTCTTGACGGGTACGGCCCGCTCGAATACGGGACGCCCGAAACGCTCCACCTGCTGATCGAGGCTGTCCTTGCGGCCGCAGATGACCGGACCCTCTACGCCGGGGACCCAGACCTTGTCGACATCCCGTTGGAACGGTTGTTGTCGAGTGAATATGCGGAGCAGGTGCGTTCGCGCATCGACCCGAACCGCGCCAACGTGCCTCCAAAGGAACGTTTCGGTAGATCGCAGATCGACGTGGTACCGGACGAGGCGACGTATCCGCGGGTGCCAATGCCCGAGTTGACGACTCACTTCGCTACTGCCGACTCGGAAGGCAACGTGGTTACGGTTACCCAGACGTTGGGCGGCGGCTTTGGGTCGGCCTTTGCGCCGGGCGGCACCGGAGTGTTCCTCAACAACATGGGCAGGTGGTTCGACTTCGATCCGGACTGCGGGAGCCCTAACATCATCGGCCCGGGCAAACGGGTGGACTTCTGCGTATCTCCGGTGCAGATTTTTTCAGGCGACAAGATTGTCCTGAGCATCGGGACGCCCGGCAGCTATGGAATTTTGCACACGTCTGCCCAGATGATCCACCACTTCGTCGACGTGGGGATGAATGTTCAGGAGGCGATCGAGGCGCCGCGGTTCCGGCACTACGATACTGGCGAAATCTTCTACGAGGACCGGGTGCCGCGGGCAACACTGGACCGGCTGGCGCAGATGGGCCACAAGATCGGCAGGATTCCGGGGTGGACGTCAGGCGTCGGCGGCGGGCATGGGATTCAGTTCACTGAGTACGGGACGCTTCTCGGCGGGGCCGACCCCCGGCGAGACGGAGTGGCGGCCGGCTGGTAGAGCATGCATAGTCAACCCGGTGCGGAGACCTTGTAGCGAAATAGCTGCGGGTGGTTCTGTTGCATTTCAATGATAGGTAGCTGGTAGCATGTGCCCTTATGAAAAAGCTACTGGCCCTAGCTCTAGCCTTGATCATCGTGGCGTGTGGCGACTACTCCAGTGCGCCTACGCCAGTCCACACGCCGACGCCGACACCCACGTCGGTGCGCTCGTCGACGCCGACACCCACGGCAGTCCGCCGGTCGACGCCGACACCGAGGCCAGTCCGCTCGTCGACGCCGACGCCTGAAACTACGTCTTTCTCCGTAACCGAAGGATGTTTGGCCGCAGCCTTGCTTCTAACGATGTTCGACGGTTCTATCGATATGGACCTTAACGCCGCCCCGGTTTATATGGAAGCGATGGTAACGACTGACGAAATATCTCTGAATCTCATCGGTGAAACCGTCGTAGACCTTATGCTGTCGTTTCCTGATGCCCCGACTCCTGAGAACCTTTTAGAGATCATCGATGCCTTCGGAGTTTATGCCGAGACGTGTGATGACCTAGTCCCTCGCTAGTAACGCAACTGAACCAGCGGGCCGGTTCGGCTGCATACCCATGAAATGCAACAGATCCCTGCGAGTAGTCTGCGCTGCCGGTCATCCGCCCCCGATTACCGTCATCCCCATCCTTCCCCATTCAGGTGGCAGGGGTATTCAGCCCTTGGGACCGCATCCCGTGAATTGATTTGAAGTCCCGCGTCCCCGTTCCTGACAACGTGTTCTACGGCTGGTGGCTGGTGGGATCGGGCTTCCTGGTGCAGTGGTACACGTCTGCCGTGTTCTGGAGGGGCTTCCAGGCTTTCTTCCTGCCCATCGTCAACACATTCGGCTGGAGCCAGGCAGCCACTGCCGGGGCGATTTCCCTTCAGCGCGTCGAGGGCGGCATGTTTTCGCCGTTCGTCGGCACCATTCTCGACCGTTATGGGCCGAGGTGGTCTCTGCTGTTCGGCACGATCACCACCGGCGCGGCGTTCATCATGATGAGCAGGGTCAACACCCTGTGGCAGTTCTACCTCGCCGTCGCGTTGATGACGCTCGGCATGTCGTTCGGCACGTTCATCGTGTTCGTAACGATGGTGAGCAACTGGTTCATTCGCAACCGTGCCCGCGCGCTGGCCATCCTCATGACCTCGTCGGCCATAGGTGGGTTCACCCTTCCGCTGCTGGTGCGATACATAGACGTGTTCGGCTGGCGGGACGTGTTATTCGCCGTGGGCGTCGGTTTCTGGATCATGGGCATTCCGGCGATCATCCTCGCCCGCCGCCGGCCGGAGGACTACGGGCAGCTGCCCGACGGAGACGAGGAGGAGGTCGACGCCGCGGATGCGCCGGCCGGCCGCCGACGCGTAAGTCTGCGGCGAGAGGCGTCGTTCGGCATTCGGCAGGCCCTGCGGACGCCGTTCTTCTGGCAGCTTGGCATAGCGAGCAGTCTTGGTCAGTTGGTCAGTTCCACCAACCTGCTGCATTTGGCGGCGCTGCGGGACTTTGGGGTGTCGCCGGGAATAGCGGCGCTGGCTGCCGGCGCAGTCGCTTTCGGCGATCTGCTGGGGCGGGGAGGCACCGCGTTGGTTGGAGACCGCTTCGACAAGCGCCATCTCCTGGCCTGGACGTTTTTCATTCAGATGCTGGGCGTCCTCAGCCTGGCATTGGTGAACGCGGAGGTGTTAGGCGTCTCCCTGGGGATGTCGACGCTGCCGGTGTTCGTCATAACGTTCGGCATGGGATTCGGAGCGTCCGTGCCCTTGCGTCTCGCGATAATCGGCGACTACTTCGGCAGACGGAACTATGGATCGATAGTCGGCCTGATCAGTTCGGTGAACGCCCTCTTCGGCGCGGCCGGGCCGGTGTTCGTGGGACTAATGTTCGACGTGACCGATAGCTACCGGCCAGCGTTTATGGTGCTGTTCATATTGCCGGCATTTGCAATCCCATTGACGTTGACCCTCGAACGCCCAGGCCGCGTCGCAGCCAGGTCCCGCCGTTCCGCCCGCGCATCCGGGCGGAGTGAGTGAGTGGTGTGGGGTGGCGTCTGCGGTAAGCGTTTGGAGCCGCCCACAAGGCGAGACGGTTCCCAACCATCAGGAGTGGGAAATGCGGGCAACGGTGGGCGTGCCGGAGCCAACATGGCGCCTGAGTGCATCGGCCTGCGACCGCCCTGTGGAGCATCGCCAGCGACTCATGATGGAGTCGTCTTTGACAACCTGCCGTGCGGCCGACTCGGGCCTTTCGCGTCTCGACTAGCGGGGCGCGTCAGGCTATAGTCCGGACATCGCCTTTGCAGTCTTCGGCGCGCCCGCGTGTCGCCCATTTCGGGGCACGGTCCGGGCTGCCCAGCAGGAGTTTCCGTGACCGCAGCCGTGGAGCAGTTTGTCCATCTCCATAACCACTCCGAGTACAGCCTGCTGGACGGCTTTAGCCGTCTGGAACAGATGGCTAACAGGGCCGCCGAACTCGGCATGCCGGCCATCGCGCTTACCGATCACGGCAACGTCCACGGCGCAATCGACTTCTATCAGGCGTGCAAGGCGCAGGGCGTCAAGCCGATTATCGGGGTCGAGGGCTACGTCGCGCCCGGCAGCCGATTCGAAAAGGACTCGAACGACCGTTTCCCGCACCATCTCACCGTGCTGGCCCAGACGCAGACCGGCTACCGCAACCTCCTGAGGCTCGTATCGGCCGGGCACCTCGAAGGCTTCTACTATCGCCCCCGGATGGACCGGGAATTACTGGCCAGGCACAACGAGGGTCTGGTCGTCCTCTCGGGCTGCCCGTCCGGCGAACTCCCCAAGTTGATTGCCAACGGCAATGACGCCGAGGCTGCCAGGGTCGTCGATTGGTATCGCGAGGTGTTCGGCGGCCGTTACTACCTCGAACTCATGCATCACGACGGGGTGGACAACCTCGACGTCATCAACCGCGGCCTGATGCGCATCGCCGGCGAAACAGGTGTTCCGGTGGTAGCGACCAACGACGCGCACTACGTGATGCAGGCGCACGCGCCGCTCCAGGACGTGCTGACGTGCATCCAGACAAACTCAAACGTGGACGATCCGAAACGCCTCCGCATGACGGACGACTCGTACTATCTGAAGTCCGCCGGTGAGATGGCTGCCCTTTGGCGGGAGACGCCCGAGGCGACCCTTAACACGCTGCGAATTGCAGAGTCGTGCGAGGTGGAGATCGACTTCGGGACCACCCTGTTGCCTCACTACCCTGTGCCGCAGGGCATGACGTCGATGACATACCTGCGCCAGCTTTGCGCGGAGGGGCTTAGACGCCGCATACCGGCGCCGACGCCGGAGGTGACGACCCGGCTGGAGTATGAGTTGGAGGTGGTCGAAAAGACCGACTTTGCGGACTACTTCCTCGTTGTCTGGGACATATTCAAGTTTGTGAACCGCCGCCGCATCCTGTCGGCTGTGCGGGGCAGCGCCGCCGCCAGCCTCGTCCTGTACTGCCTCGAGGTCACGGAGATCAACCCGCTGGAGCACAGCCTGGTCTTCGAGCGCTTTCTCAATCTCGAACGCAAAGAGATGCCCGACATCGACATGGACTTCCAGGACGACCGGCGGGAAGAGGTGATCCGCTACTGCGTGGAGCGCTACGGCCGCGATCACGTGGCGCAGATCATCACGTTCGGCACATTGGGCGCGAGGGCGGCGCTGCGGGACGTCGCCAGGGCGCTGAACCTTGGAAACCCTGCCGGGGACCGATTGGCCAGGATGATCCCGACCCGGCTCGGTATAACGCTGGACGATGCGCTCAAAGAGAACTCCGAACTGGCGAATCTTCGGAACAGCGACGAGACGAGCAGGCGGATCATCGAAACCGCCCTCGACCTCGAAGGCGCTGTCCGGCACGCGTCGACGCACGCCGCGGGTGTTGTTATCTCAGAGGACCCCCTAACCGATTACGTCGCTCTGCAGCGGTCCACTTCCGATGACGACGACGCTCCGCCGACCACGCAGTTCGCAATGGGGCCGGTCGCGAGCGTCGGTCTCCTCAAGATGGACTTTCTGGGTCTGACCAACCTGACGATTCTGGACCGCGCCATGGCTCTTATCGCCGAGACCCGTGGCGAGCATTTGTCCCTTCCCGATATACCCGTTGACGATCCGAAGACGTTCGACCTGCTCTCTTCCGGCGAGACATTCGGGGTGTTCCAGCTTGAGGGCGGTGGGATGCGCCGCAACATCCGCCTGCTGCAGCCGAACTCAATCGCCGACGTCTCCGCCATGATCGCGCTCTACCGGCCGGGGCCGATGGAGCACATAAACACGTTCGTCGAGGCAAAGCACGGGCGGGCGGCGATCCAGTACCCCCACGAGGGCCTCAAGGACATTCTGGAGGATACCTACGGGGTCATCGTCTACCAGGACCAGGTCTTGTTGATCGCCCAGGAGTTTGGGGGATACACCCTCGGCGAGGCCGACATTCTCCGCAAGGCGATGGGCAAGAAGATCCCCGAGGTCATGGCGGCGGAGCGAGACAAGTTCATCGCCGGAGCGCAACGGAAAGGTTATTCAGCCGGACTGGCGACCCGCATCTTCGATCTGATCGAGCCGTTCGCCGGATACGCGTTCAACAAGGCCCACAGCATCAGCTACGCCATGATCGCCTACTGGACGGCGTACTTCAGGGCGAACTATCCGACAGAGTACGTCGCCGCCCTGCTCAACGCCGCCACCGGCAACTCGGACAAGGTGGGAGATTGCGTGCGGGAGGCGCGACGCAACAAGATCGACGTACTGCTGCCGGACGTTAACCATTCCACGGCGTCGTTTGCCATCGAACTGACCGACGGGAATCGAACGGCCATCCGCTTCGGCCTCGCGGCGGTAAAGAACGTCGGTCGGGCCGCCGTCACCCCGATAGTGGAGTCTCGCAAGGAGGGCGGACCGTTTACGTCCCTCGAAGACTTCTGCCGGCGGGTCGATTTTCGAGCGTTCAATAGCCTTGCGATGGAGAGCCTGATCAAGGTGGGCGCGTTCGATTCACTGGGCCATCGGGGCGGTTTGGTGGAAGCGTCCGAACGCATCATGGCCCTGGGTCAGCGACAGACCCGGTTGCGTGAATCGGGCCAAACCAGCATGTTTGATCTTTTCGGCGAAAACTCGCCGGTCCCCATACCTGAAATCGAGATTCCGGTCACAGACGACGTGAACGATCGGGAACGCACGAAATGGGAGAAGGAGATGCTGGGAGTGGAACTCACCGAAAGCAATTTCACCCGCGAGATGTACACGATGTCGGACCGGTTCGTCGTGTTCGCAACTGAGCTTACCGCCGATAAGGCCGGTCAATCGGTGCACGCTCTGGGTCAAATCGCAGACGTGAGAAGCCGTACGACAAAACAGGGCAAACAGTTCCTCGCCATGTCGCTTCAGCTTCTGGACGGGGGAGTGGAGCTGGTAGTGTGGCCGAACGTTCTCGAAACTACCGAGGGCTTGTGGCAAGAGGGTAGATATCTGACCGTCAAGGGGCAGGTCCGTGAATGGGATGGACGGGTGTCGATATCCGTTGAGGAAGCCAGAGAATACATCTTTCCGGGGACCGCCGAGTCGGACAGAAGCCCCGGCCGCGCCGAACCGTTGGCGAGCCCTGATCCACCCCCCCAGTTCGACAGCCCGGTGCCCGCCAAGGGCAACGGCGCCACCATACCGCCGCAAAGACACGTTGTTGCCGAGTCAGCCGCGGGTCCCATTGCTGCCTCGACGCCGGAAACGTCAGATCCGGCGCCTGCGGAAGGGGCAGGCGTGATGGTGCGGCTCATGGAAAGCGGCCACCTGACGGAGGACCGGGGCAAGCTGGAAGACGTGGTGCGGCTACTGCTCAACTATCGCGGCGAAACGCCTGTAACTCTGGAAGTCGCCACAAACGGCAACGTGGTCAAGCTCGATATGCCATTTGCGAAAGTCGAGCCCTGCGACGAGCTCAAGTCGAAATTATCGGAACTCGTGGGGGCCGACAACGTGGCGATCCCCTCGATGGCCGACGGTGGATGACCGGCGACTATGAAAGTGCCTGAATCGAGCGAACTGCGATGAAGTGGGTGGTATTCGCAACGGCGCCGGACCAGATCATGGCGGAAATCTGGGTGCAGTTGGTCCGTTCCGAAGGCATACCCTGCCGCCTCCAGCCAGGAGACACGACAAACTTCCTCGGCGTGTCCGCCGCCCCAGTCCGCCTGATGACCCTTGAAACGCAAGCAGAGCGCGCCGCCGAAATCCTCGAACGCGGGGATGAACCCGAGGAGTTGTGCGGGGACGAGTGATTGAGTGGCCGTTTACGCCCGGGTGTTGTCATCCAACTTCACCGTCCCCGGCTGACCTCGTAAGGGCGGTTGTTCCAAGCCGAAAAGCCCGAAAAGCTCTTCGCTACTCATCTGTGTGGACAGATCCAGCGACACGTCGTCGACGAGCTGATCGAACAGTTCCTGTTTTCGCTCCAGAATCGCGTCGATTCGTTCTTCGATAGTTCCGGCGCAGGAATACTTGATGACGTTGACTTTGACCGTCTGGCCCATGCGGTGGCTCCGGTCTTCGGCTTGGCGCTCTACGGCGGGGTTCCACCAGCGGTCCAGGTGGAATACGTAAGACGCCTCTTGCAGGTTCAAGCCCAAGCCTCCGACGCGCAGCGATAGAATCAGCGCCTTGTGCTCGTTGCTGGTCTTGAATCGTTCGATGATGTCGGCTCGCTCATACTGAGGTATGTCGCCAGTCATCGAAAGTGGAGTGAACTCGTGCAGGTAGTTCGCTGCCGCCGCTACACCGGACGTGTCGCTCGTGTACTGCGAGAACACCAACGCCTTGTGGCCTCGGGCCGCCAACTGTTCCAGCCGGTCTTTGATGTCGGCTAATTTGCTGGACTCACCGGTTTTTGGGTCGGCATTGCAGATCTGCTTCAGGCGGGTTATGAGAGTGAGCACGTGTTGGACGCCGACCTCGGCGCCGAGAGATTTCAAATAGACAATTCCGTCCTGCTCGGCCTTGTCGTAGCTGCTGCGCTGTTTGGAGTGCAGGCCGATGGCTACTTTGGTTACTTGCTTGGGCGGCAGGTCGTCCAGGACTTCCCCTTTCTTGCGCCGGAGTTGCAATTCGCGGTGCCGTTCCCGCAATTCCGCGCCCGGCCGATACCGCTTAGGCCCTTCGGAACCGTCGTGGTCGACGAACTCGAGAATTGAGGCCAACTCCTCTTCATGGTTCTCGATCGGGGTGCCCGTCAACGCCCAGGAGCGCGTTCTTCGCAATCCTTTGAGCGCGTCGCTGGTATCGTTGCGGTTCTTGATACGCTGGGCCTCGTCGGCCACCACCACATCCCAGTTTTTTCGAAGCGCCGGTGATTGAGCGCCGCCGAAATCCGAGCGCAAAGTATCGTAGCTAACCAAGGTTACATCTCTGTCCGCCGCCCACTGCCAAGATCGGTCGGATGCGGAACCGCGGATGATGATGGCGGAAAGCTCCGGGGCCCATTTGTCGATCTCACGCCGCCACTGGTCTAACAGGCTGGACGGGGCCGCCAATAAGCACGACTCAACTTCCCGACGCGCCCAGAGAATCCTGAAGGCGGCGATGGCCTGGATCGTCTTGCCCAAGCCCATATCGTCGGCCAGCAAAAGACGGTGGTTGTCCAGTAACGCCCGGACGCCATCACGCTGAAATGGCATCAAATGTCCCGGCCAATTCAGTTGAAAATCCTGACCGCGTTCCAGAGGAGCAGCTAACACCTCCCACAGCCGCGCCGCCAACGTCAAATCGGACCGTGGAGGGGCAGAGGTGGGCGTCTGGACGGATTCATGGACCGCTGAGGAACGGTCAGCTGGGTATTCTGGACGCCCATCAAGTGAGGAAAGCCTGACAACGGTCGCCAGCCCGGCAATCCCGGTCACGGCTTGCAGACGCTCGTCTTCAAACGCTACGGCCAAGGCCTTTTCGGCCCGATCGAACGGTTCGAAAGGGTTGCGGCGC
This sequence comes from Dehalococcoidia bacterium, assembly GCA_965262065.1. Classification (GTDB taxonomy): domain Bacteria; phylum Chloroflexota; class Dehalococcoidia; order Lucifugimonadales; family Lucifugimonadaceae. The sequence goes on from OZ253497.1 coordinate 1,852,602, forward strand.
TCCATTACTTCGGCGAGAAGCCGGCTCGCAAGAGATTCCCCGTGTGGCTGTTGTGAAAGCCAATGTAATTCGAATCGTCCGTTGGCCTGATCGCCGCGCCCAGAAGCGCCATGGGTTAAGGTCCCGGGAGTTCTGACACGGCAGAGGGGCAGCCGGACCCGGATGTCTTTAGTGAACACGCTTGGCGGCACTTCATCCGCCATAGTGAAGACCAGAGTCGGCGATGGGGCACTGGACTGAAGCAGCGATTTCGCGAGAGCCGACAGAGTGCCCGGCCTGATTGTTCCACTTTCGGGTGGAGATTCTCTCCGGTCCGCGCTGGCGAAGCAGAATTCCAGCGGCTCACCCTGGCCCGTCGTCTGGAATAGCGCGGCCCGAACGCCAGTGCCACCTTCTTCTTCGACTAACCTGAGCCAGGCTATCGCGCCGGAGGGGCTGCTCTCCGTGCCGAGGTCATCGAACGGGACTGGCAAGGCGGCGTCTCTCAGGCGGTAGGAGCAGGTGGCAGCTGCCCGTTGTCGTCGTCGTGGTCTTTGGAATCCCTTTCCAGGTCGACATTTTCTTCGTAGGTGTGTCGGAACACGTCTGACTCGGTGTCAGGACGTGAGTCCGGGTAAAGCCGTAAGAGGTCCCACTCGTTGATGGCAGCGCGGACTTGGTAGCGCATTCGTCCCCATATACCGGCCCCGCCAACCCTTCCTGCTTGTTCAGGAGCCTTCCATTTGTAGGCGGCGCTGTAGATCTCCCGCAGCTTATCCACCGTGCTCTGAACATCGGGGAGGGTGGGCGTATTCAAGGGCATACATTCGCGTTCGAGCAGGTTCATACCTCTCACGGCGCGGTCCACCTTATCGCCATGCCGGGTTTCCAATTTTGCGGCCACGTAGTCGCGGTCCTTCTTTTCGCCGTCCGGACTGATGATTGCGGAGGCATAATCACCCGTGACGCTGCCTACTGCTACCAGTCCCGGATAACTCTCACGAGCGGCCTGTCCAAGCCAACGGGCCAACTCAGCGTAAGACCGGCCGCGCTGCAGGAGGGAGTACGAACCAACCAATTCGATCTCGTCCAGCAACACCACCCATCCCTTGTAACCGGCGGCTTTGACTAACTCGACTAAGAATCGCAGGCGCTGAGGTGGCAAGTCTGCGGCTTTGGGCGCGCGGAAGGAGTAGCTTTTCATTTGCCCAATCTGCCGAAGGCCGCTCTTGACTCGCGAAATCAATATTCTGTCACCCGCCCAGAAGTTCTCGATCTCACTGTTCAACTCAAGGTCCGTCGACCGTTCGTGGACAAGAAGGCTTGCCGGGAATATCTGGCTCAGACCGTTGGATTTAGTTTCGTTTGCCCACTGGAAGAAGTTGGTGTACTCAAGAGAATCCGGCTTTAGCGCCTGCCCCAACTCCTCAATCAGTCGACCGTTGCGATCTGGCATCCGACCGTTGTCCACCGCTGACTTGAACATCTTGCCCAAGTCATAGAAAGGAGTTTCCTTGCTTATGGCCACCTTGCTACAGACGAATCCTTGGGAGAGGGCCTGATGTTCCAGGTGAGTGAGCAAGTGAGACTTGCCTGCGCCGAAGTCGCCGGAGAACATCATTCCCAAAGCGCCGGACGGAGGGTTATCTCTGTCGGCAGTCTGGGTTAGTAAGTCCTTGAATTGACTTTCGGCTTTGGGCTGGTTGCAGCCCAGCATTTTCACTGCCTCACTGTTCGGCACGCCATTGCGAAGAGCCTCCAGCGCGCGGCGGCTTGTGAGTGGGTCGATCCCCTTGGCGTTAGCTAACATGTCTTGATCTCTCCTTTCGACAGCCTCACCAAGGACGCGACGGGGTTGACCAGATTGCGGTCGCGAACATCGTCGATGACACGGGTGAGCAGGGCCTGATAGATTCCGTAGCCGCGTGACCCGCGACCGGGGCTGTCGTCGAGGAAATCTGGATTGGTTACGATCACCATTAGCGTGCCGGTCAGCCGGTCCAGGCTATCGATGAACTCCCGCAGCAGTTCGTAGTGCTCCATAGCCATGGGTCTCGTGTAGTACCTAAAGCCATCCTTGGGATTACGAGCCACGGTCACGCGGGAATTGTCGAAAAGTGTCACCGTTCCGGCGTATCCAACGTAGCGGATCCAGAAGAGGGCCGATTCGATGAAATATCTGGCCGTAGTGCGATTGATGGTGGTGTAAATGGAATAAGGCCTGACGCTGCTGACACGGGTATTATTGCCGGTCAGCCAATCCAGGAGTGGTTGGCCCGTATATTCACCGCGGGTGTTCTCGTTCAAGCAAAGATGGGACATACACACCCGAAAATCCTTGGCCATCTCCCTGTTTCTGAAGACTCTGTTCTGTATCCTTGGCCTAATTTCCCCGAGAACAAACTGGGATTCGAGGTCGTTGGCCTTGGCTATAGCGTCAAACACATTGCCATCTACGCCCGGCCTTATACCGTCAATTTTGTAGCCCTGTTGATGGGCCAGTTGCAGGATCATGCGGCGGGCAAGCCGCCTCCAATCGACCTGTTGAGCGAGCCTGAAGAAGAAATCCTGGGGCATGTGAGCCCGCATCTCGCGTGCGTCTAACCGCACGAAAAGATAGTCCATTTTCCGGCAGCGGGTCTCCATTTTCATGTAGAGATGAGACTTCAATTCTTCCGGTGTCACCGCAAACTTGACCGACGCGCCGCCATCCGGCACAAACGACGACAGATATTCGGTGTCGATGAACTTCAACCATTCATCAATAGGTATGGTGTTCGGCATCAGACCGCCTCCACAAACCGGACTCCGTAGTATTTGATCTCCTGGCCTTCCGGCCCAACGAAACTGAACACGTCCCTGCCGCTCTTGGTACCGGTGGAAGCATGGAAGGATACAGTCGAACCCGACTTTGTCTTCATCAGGCCGCTTGTCTCGAGCTGGTAAAGATCTCGGGCAAATTCCATGGTGGTGTAGTCCCGACTGACGCCCGGGAGGGAAATGAACATCTCGTAAATCCCTGCCAGGGGCACGACAAGTCCCGGGCCTCTCTCCATCATCCGGCCCGGTGATTCTACCCTCACGAGCCTAGAGTACACTTTGTACAGGGCTTCAAGAAAACGCCCGGACGGGAACCGGGCGGGCTTTTTCTGGTTCTGGAGCAGGATGCCGGTCAAGTGGGACGGCCTGATAGTTGAAACCTTCTTCTTGTCGATTCTGACCGCCCGCTCGCCGGGAAGAATGCGCACTATGGACGGGTGGGAGACCATCCGTCCGTCCCGCTCGTGGATTTCCAGACCCCGTACCGAAGCGGCGCTGCGCAACTCCGCGGCGTAACCGTCCCTGAGATACTGTTCCTCTTCTCCAGCTTCGAACGGCCATGATTGAACGGCGTTGGTTGCCGTCTGTGTCAAGACCTCCAGCGCAGCTTCGAGATTCCGCTGGTTCCTCTTGATAGCGATGATATTCCCGATTTTGGCCGCCTTCTGCAGTAGTCTGGCCAGCTTTGCCACGTCCGCGACTGACGTTAGCGTCGAGTCCGCGGCTCTTTCCGTCTCGCTGAAGGCAAGTTCAAAGCTGTCCAATTCCTACTCCAGAACATCTGAACGTCGATATGGCTCGGTCAGAAGCGAATTAATGTGACGTAGCAGTACATCATAATTCCGAGCATCGACGCAACTTGATTCCCGGTGACGGGGAGACTTATGCCAAGTGCTTTAGGGGGGAGGACTTTGCCCAACCCCCTCTCCGGGCGGGAGAGGGCCGGGGTGAGGGCGACTCGCCCACCACCACCGTCTTTCCGGCGCAGGAACGTCACCCCGTACGCCGATACGGGGCCGGAACCCAGGTGCGGGGCGTGGGACCGCACGCAACCCCCCATCATCCCCCAAAACCACGACCCCCTCCCATCCTCCCCCCCAATAACATCCGTGCCATCCCCCCATTTACAAACCAGAACACACGTTCTAATATCAACCTAAGTCGTGTCCTTACACGACGTCCATGCCAACCAACCTGATCGGGCCGTAACGGGGGACAACTCCGCGGCATCGAGGTGCCCTCACCTCGTATTAAAGCCCGTTACGACTGAGAAAGGACGCGCCCGCTTTGGAAGAAGGCGCGGGTGAAACATGGATTCCCACGCCCCCGGTTACGTAGCCGTAGGGGAAGGGAACGACTCAAACATGCCCTCAACGTAGGCGTGGGGGCTGATCCTGACCATGGCATCTCGGGACCCACAGGCCAAAAATGAAAAAAGTGAGAGTGAGCGCCTGGGGAGCTATCGGAGTAAGCCGCGGAGGAACCAGACCGAAAAACCGGTAGCAAACGCGTCATAACGTTTCCGACGCCCGAACGTGCCCCATTCAACCGGGGTGCGGGTGAAGAGCCAAAAATAGTCTTCCCTCGCGGCCTTTTACGGCCGTCCGTACTGGCGGGGTAGTTGCCGCCATACCGTGCGCTTGTCACACGGTCCGGGGAAGACAGAGGAAAACCTTACTTCCTGAAAAACGCCTCCAGGCTCCAGCCGGGCACAGGGAAGGGACCACAGAGACACTGTCAACCGAAGCAACTCCGGAATAACCCCCGGGGTTGCTTCAACGCGCCCCGCGCAAACCCATCATGCCCGGCCAAACACCCGTCATCCCCGACTCCGATCGGGGATCTCCGCGACATGCCACACCCTCTTGTATCTTGATGAAGGTGGCGGGGCGTTGGATAGGCGTTGGATAGGCCCCTGGTTGGGGTCAGGGAAGAGGCGTGGAGGTCGGCGCAGGGGATGAAGATTGATCCTGGGTTGTTCCCGCGTTACCAGCGCCCCCTAAAACCTAACGTCGAACCTGCCTGTTTGGTCAGGCCGGGTTGACCAGTCCAGCTTGACCGACTCGACCGCGGCGCCGGGCGGCCCCTTCTCGAGCAACGTTGCCAACGACTCCAGCGCGGCGCGGTTCCCCACAGCGGCTACCTCGACCGTGCCGTCCGGCAGGTTGCGAACGTAGCCGGACAGTCCGAGGCCGCGGGCGGAGCGGGCTACAAAGTACCTGAACCCGACGCCCTGCACCCTGCCGGCGACAATCCCGGTGAAGCCGGACGTCTCCGGCAGATCACTCGTCATTCGAATTATCCGGCCGTCGCGGCCTTCGTCTGCGACGCCGGGGGCGCTGTGACCGCGTCTTCTGCTCTTCGCTTTCGTACCACTTGAAGAACAGCGCCGTCATCGTAAAGAGGTAGACGAAATTGCCGGGCACCCACATGATCACACCCCCGATTCGCTGGTCGCTCAAAGGATCGAGCCCCCACACCTCGTTCGTTCCGTCGTACGACTCGTAGATCGAGCTCCCAGCCAGCGTTACCAACGCCGCCAGGACTGCTGACGGAGTCACGACCATGAGCAGGTAGAGCAAACGCTGCGGATAGCTGAGGGCCGACCTGACCGGCGCCGGCCCGATGATCGGCCACCAGAAAAGCAGCGCCCCCAAGAAGAACGACATATGCTCCACCAGGTGGATGAGTTCATTGCGCACCGCGGCGTCGTAGAAGTCGGGGATGTGCCAGAACCAAAGGGCTCCGACGAACGTCAACAGGGCCACGTGTGGTCGCGTGGCAAACGTCACGACGCGCCTGGCCATGCCCGTCACTGCAAATTCCGCGCCGACGCCCTGCCGCAGGAACCGGGGCATCGACCACATAAAGGCCGGCATCACACCGGCCATGAGGAGAAGCGGAGCGGCCGCCAGCGCCAGGGTCAGGTGTTGCAGCATATGCACCAGGAACAGGTAGTCGGCGTAGGTGTCGAACGGGCCGAACAACGCCAACGCGAGAAGCAGGAATGCGCCGTAACCCATCGAAACTCGCCAGCGATCGACCGACTTTCCACGAGCCCGCGATCTGAGCCTCGCCAGCCCCACCGAGTATGCCGCAGTCGACAGCGCAAGCAGGGGCAGAAACGGCGAGGTAAGGTCCCACGCCGTTAAAAAGTCGATGAATGTGTGGGTTGTTTCCATCGATTACGCGGTCTGGTGAAGTATTCCGGGCGCGCCCGCGCCAGTCCCCGATAAATTCAAAGTAGCACCAATCGACGCTGCGCCAGATTTTGTCCGGCGCCCGAGGGGAAGAGCCGCTCGTAGTCGGCTGGATCAGCCGTTAAGTTTGAAGAAAAGCGCCAGGATCGCCAGGAAAACGGCCACGCCGATTGTGAAGCCGGCGCCGAATATCCAGGCGAAAAGCTTGTTGTCGAATCGCAGATGCATGAAGAACGCCACAACCATGACGAACTTCATGAGCGAAAGTATGAGCAACACCGGCACGAACCACGGCCCGAGCGTCTCAAAGGTGAATATCCACACCTCTGCCAGCGTGATTATCGCGAGAATCACGCCTACCCACACATAGAACCACGGAGTGGCGTGACGGTCGCCCGATGTCATCGCGCTGAGCAAGTGCATGACACGCGCCGGGATTTCTGCCAGCGGCCCATCATTCGTCGGGTTCGGCTCCTGCGCCCGCGTCTTCGGCAGGTTCCACCAGTCGTTGGCGCCATGGTAGAACATCGAGTTCCAAATGCGTGTGATTAAGCCCATAACCCGCTTCGTCTAGCCGTGGCCGGGGAGTTCGAACGGTATGCTGCCCGGAGGCATGCCGTCCGTAGCCGATATCAGGTAAATAACGGTAAAGATAACGATCCAGACGATGTCGACAAAGTGCCAGTACAACCCGGCCATTTCAAGGTCCAGGGCCCCGTCGCTCGACTTGTCACCCTTGCCGGCGGTCGACAGTATTCTCAGCCCGCCGAATATGCCCACGATGGCCAGCAGGAGCAACACCATCGCCGGCCAGCCGGTGAGTGTCGTGATGACCGCCAGGGAACTGTCCGCGCCGGTGAAGATTCCGCTCAACGTCGAAATCATGAACGCATAGAAGCCCGCAACCGCAAGCACGAGGCCCCACCGTTCCAGGGGTGAGGGCGAAAACACCAGGGCCATGAGTAACAGCCAAATCACACCCAGCGTAACGTGTGTTCCGTGCAGACCGGTCAATATGAAGAAGGTCGTGCCGAACAGGTTAGTCTGGGGTGTCAGCCCCAGATGAACGAACTCGTTGAACTCGAACACCTGAAAGCCCAGGAAAACCGAACCCAGGGAAGCGGTGGCCAGAATCCAGAACCGGCCGATCGTTTTATTGTTGCGCCGTATGCCGTCCAGCGCCAGCACCATGGCCAGCGAACTCATGAGAAGCACGAACGTGCTGACCGAGGTGACCGGTATGTCCAGCACCTGGTTGGGGTAAGGCCCTTCAAGGCTCCGGTTGCGGTAGACGAGAAACGTAGCGATGAATGCGCCGAAGAACATCACGTCTGATGCCAGGAAGGTCCACATCAGGAGCTTCCTGTTATTCAGCCCGGTAGACGTGTCTTCCAGCGGCTCTTCATGTGCGACGTGCGTCGCTTCAGTCACGTTGTTTCTGTCCCGTTCTGCTCGTCAATGGAATACGTAGTGTTCAGTCGTTGACCGGCTCGAACGACCATCCCAGAAGGCCCCAGATGATCAATCCGCCGCCTATGCCGATAACCCAGTACTCGGTGAACATTCCGGCCATCGCCAGTGTGATGCCCGCAGCAAGGACCAACGGGTAGTACGACATGTCCGGCAAATGGATGCCGTGCCCGTGGTCGTCTTCATCGTGGCCGCCGTAGCCATAGCCGCCACCTCCGTGGGCGTCGGCATCCTCACCGTCGTGGCTCGCGTGCATATCGTCGTCTTCGGCTTCATCGAAGTCGTCGTCGAACTGTGCTCCCTCCGGCGCGCCCCGCGGGCCGTGGTGGCCTTCATACTCTTCGACCAACTCCGGATGCTTCTTGAACCAGAAATCGTCTCGGTGTTCAACCACCGGAATCTCGGCAAAGTTGTAGTGGGGCGGAGGGGACGGTATCGACCACTCGAGCGTACGCGCGTCCCACGGGTCGCCCCCGGCCCGATCATTCCGGCGCCAACTCGTAAAGACGTTGATCACCCATACCAGGACGCTGAACGCGATCAGGAACGCGCCGATGGTTGCCGCCATGTTCGAGCCGTCCCAACCCTGATCGGATGGATAGGTGTAGACGCGCCGGGGCATGCCGTCCATGCCGAGCCAGTGCATCGGGAAGAACGTCAGGTTGAAGCCGATCATCATCAGCCAGAAATTCAGCTTGCCAAGCCCTTCGCTCAATTTCCAACCGAACATCTTCGGCCACCACATGTAGATGCCGCCGAATATGGCGAGTATTGACCCTCCGAACAGCACGTAGTGGAAGTGGGCAACAACGAAGTAGGTGTCCTGCTGCTGCGCGTCGCTCGGTGCGGATGCGTGCATCACACCGCTCAGTCCGCCAATCGTGAACATGGCGATGAATCCCAGCGCAAATAGCATGGGCGTGTTTAGTCGAAGAGAGCCGCCCCACGTCGTCGCAAGCCAGTTCAACACCTTGACGCCTGTGGGAATGGCGATCGCCATCGTCGATATGGCAAATGCCGAGTTGGCCGCCGGGCCTAGGCCAACCGTGAACATGTGGTGGCTCCATACGAACCAGCCCATGAACGCGATCACAATGCCCGCAAAGACGACGAATGGATACCCGAATAACGGCTTGCGCGAGAACACGGGCAGGATGTCCGACACGATCCCCATGGCCGGAAGGATAAGTATGTACACCTCGGGATGGCCGAACAGCCAGAACATGTGCTGCCACAGGACCGGGTCGCCTCCTTTGATGGGGTTATAGAAGTTCGTGCCGAAAAGGCGGTCAGTCTGTAGCTGAATGCCGGCAACGGCAAGAACCGGCAGCGCCAGAACGATTAGCACCGACGTAATCAAGGTCATCCACGTGAACACAGGCAACCTGAACATGGTCATGCCCGGCGCACGCAGGTTGATTATCGTAACGATGAAGTTAAGCCCGGCGGCGATCGACGCCACCCCCAGGACCCCCAGGCTGATCACCCAGAACGTCATGCCGTTCGACGGGTTGTACAGCGTCTGGGAGTTGGGCGCATACCCGAACCAACCGCCGTTCGGAGCGTCCCCAACAAGCCAACTGGTGTTGAGCAGCAGGCTCCCGAACAGGAAGAGCCAGTAGCTAAAGGCGTTTAACCGCGGAAACGCGACGTCGCGCGCGCCTATCTGTAGGGGAACGAGCCAGTTGAAGAACGCTGCGCTCAGCGGCATCACGACCAGGAACACCATCAACGTGCCGTGCATCGTGAACAGCTGGTTGAAGACCTCCGGAGACACAAGGCCCGACTCCGAATGAGACAGCTGAAGGCGCATGATCAGGGCCTCTACCCCGCCAATCATGAACCAGAAGATAGACGTGAAGAAATACAGCGTCCCGATGCGCTTGTGATCGACCGTGCCGATCCAGCTCCATATGCCGGTGTCGCTTTTCGGTCGCGGCACGATCCTCGGGAGTGTTAGTGTGCCTGTTGTCACTTTTTCTCCCCAGTTCCCAGTATGGGATTCATGCTCGTTCTCGCGTTCATTGTCAAAGCTTACCGCGCCAAGCCTATTCCAGCGTCTTCAAGTACTCGATAAGGTCGGCGATGTCCCCGTCCGTCAACGACGGGAATTTGAGCATCACGCCGGCGGTGTATCCCTCAGCAGCAAACGCCGCAGGTTCGCGAATCGATTGATACAGGTATTCGTCCGCGGAAAGCCCCGTCACCCTCGTAGCGGCCCGTACGGCCACGCCTTTGAGTCCGGGTCCCACCAGCATATCGTCGCCTAACGAATGGCACCCCGAACAACCGTTGGCGGCAAACAGCGCTTCGCCCCGCGCTGCGTCAGGCTCGCCGCTCTCTGACGGAGGGATGGCTTCCGCCGGCCCACCCTCGCCCGGTTCGAGGGACAGCAGGTACCCAACAAGATTGTCCAACTGTTCGTCAGTCAGAGCGACGTGATTATTGCTGGTCTTGTAGACCGCAGCGTTCGCTTGCATGCGGGTGCCATGCTTGATCGAGGCGGGGTTTTGGATCCACTTCAGTAGGTTTTCTTCGGTCAACGGGACCACGCCCGCGGCCAACGCGTTTCGCGTGGCGAGATGTGTCAGGTTTGGGCCGGAAACTATCGGCGATTCTTCACGCTGCTCTACCAACGTATCCCAGCGCAGATCCTGCGCCGCGATCTCGTCACCGTATCCGCCGCTCCGATATGAGTCGACCGAGTGGCACATGCTGCAGTTGGCGAGGAACGTGGTCCTTCCCAACGCCGCGGGGCTGTCAGGCTCGGGCGCGTCTGGAGGCGTTCGCATCGCCGTGACCCATTGTCCGAACTCTTCTTCCGGCGATGCGAATACACGGAAACGCATGTGGGCGTGAGCGACCCCGCAAAATTCGGCGCATTGTCCGTAGAACATGCCGGGGCGCTCAGCGAGAAACCAGAAGACGTTGTCGTTAAGCGGGACCATGTCCAGCTTGCCCGCCAGCTTGGGTATCCAGAAACTGTGGATGACGTCTTGCGATTGGAGCGTCACCACAATCGGCCGGTCGGTCGGTATGTGCAACTCGTTGGCGGTCACGATCTCAAGGCTGGGATAACGGAACTCGAACCACCACTGGTGGCCTATGGCGACGATCTCCAGTGGCTCGCCGCGGTCCGTTGGAGGCGTGGCATGATCGTAGATCGCCTTGACCGTCGGCACGGCGATGGCCAAAAGGACGAACGCAGGAACAATCGTCCAGGTGATTTCAAGGCGGGTGTTGCCGTGGACCTGTCTGGGTATCTTGTCATCGGGCCGCGACCGGTACCGGAATACCGAGTAAATGAGCGCTCCCTCCACGAGGATGAAAATTGCGACGGCGACCCAGAAAATGAAAATGAACAGGTCGGCCTGTTGCTTGGCGATCGGGCCCGCTGTGTCGAATGTGGACTGATCATGCGACGGCGTACAGGCAGACAGAATTGCTACAAAAGCAACCAGGATTAAGGGAATTAGTGCAGCGCCCGGGCGTCCGGTCACACTACGAATGAGGGACATCAAAGCTGGCTGTGAGTCCGTCCGGGAAAGCGGCGGGACGGAGGTCCTTTCGCTTCGGTTTTTGTCGGCTCGCCCAGCGCCTGTGGCGCCGATTGTGCTATTTGTAACAAACGCGCTGAGCATAGCATTGCCCATTATGCCGCGCAATGGCCCCGGCGGCCTGTTACAGCCAATTGGAATGCCCGGATTGCTCCGGTCGGCCTGAGGGAGAGTGACGTGAAAACACTGCTCATCGCAACCCGAAACTCCGGAAAGATCAGAGAGTACCGCAATCTGTTTGCTGATTTACCTTTCAAACTTGCTGACCTTGACGATTTCGACATCAGCCTCGATGTGCCTGAAACAGGCTCATCCTTTGAGGAAAACGCCCAACTTAAAGCTACCACTTACTGTGCCCTCGCCGGCGTCCTGACGCTCGCAGACGACTCGGGGCTGGAGGTGGACGCGCTGGCCGGAGCGCCGGGAGTGATGTCGGCGCGGTACGGCGGACCGGACCTCGACGACGGAGACAGATTGTCGTTGCTGCTGTCCAACATGGCAAATGTCCCCGGATGGAAAAGGACCGCCCGGTTTCGCGCCGTGCTCGCCCTCGCCGCCCCGCCGGACGCTGACATACTTGAGACCACGAACGGAACTGTCGAAGGCGCCATATGCCACGAGCCGGTCGGCAGAGGCGGATTCGGGTACGATCCGGTCTTCTGGCTACCCGAAAAAGCGATGACAATGGCCGAATTGACGGCGGCGGAGAAGAACGCCCTGAGCCACCGCGGCAAGGCGGCAATTGCGATGTCGAGATTCCTGGCGACGCTCGCATAATTGGTCGCGGGTCGCCATCGGGGTTAGACTCACTCCTAAGGCGTCAATCGCAACGCCGTTCGATGTCGAATTAGCATGACCACCACTCCCACTATTTCGCGGCAGTCTCCCGGCGCGTCCATGAAAGACCGGTTTGGCAGACGCCTGCGAGACATCCGGGTCTCTGTTACCGACCGGTGCAATTTTCGATGCCCGTACTGCATGCCCGCAGAGATCTACGGAGAACGCTATGAGTTTCTCCCGCGCCCGGAAATCCTCACCTTTGAAGAGATAGAGCGACTCGCCAGGCTGTTCGGGTCGTTGGGGGCGAGCAAGCTGCGCATTACAGGTGGCGAGCCGCTCGTCAGGGCAAAACTGCCCAACCTCATCGAACGGCTGGCGGCCATTGAAACGGTCGACGACCTGACCCTTACGACGAACGGCTTCCTCCTGGCAAAGATGGCCCAGTCATTAAAGGATGCCGGCCTGCAACGTGTCACGGTGAGCCTCGACAGCCTCGACCCCGACACGTTCAGCAAGATGGCCGGCCGGAACTACGGGCCTGAACGTGTCCTCGAGGGAATCGAGGCGGCCGAACGCGCAGGCCTGAGCCCGATAAAGATCAACTGCGTCGTGCAGCGCGGCGTGAACGAAGACGATGTCGTGAGCCTCGCCGACCGCTTCAAGGGCACCGGCCACATCGTGCGATTCATCGAGTTCATGGACGTAGGCAACCGCAACGGCTGGAACCTCAACCAGGTCGTTACAGCCAGCGAAATCATCGGTCGCATAAACGCCGAATTCCCTCTCGAACCCATCCCGTCGAACTACCCGGGCGAAGTGGCAAACCGCTACCGCTACTCGGACGGCTCCGGTGAAATCGGCGTCATCGCCTCCGTTTCTGTGCCGTTCTGCGGAGACTGCACGCGGGGGAGGCTCTCCACGGACGGAAGGTTCGTAACGTGTCTGTTCGCATCCGGCGGCAAGGACCTCAAGACGCCGATGCGGAGTGGGGCCACTGACGAAGAACTGCTACAGATCATCTCCGGAGTGTGGGAGCGGCGGTCCGACCGCTATTCCGAGGAGCGCGCCGCCAACACCGACTTCGAGGGCAACGTAACGCTCCCCCGTCAAAAGATAGAAATGTTCCAGATAGGCGGCTAACGCCCGTCTTCTTCGCGAAGGGTCCCGTTTTCAGAGACCTTTACACGGGAACAATGATGGAGAACATCGGGAACGACGGGTCATTGAAAAAGTGACGAAAGATAATAAGCAGCGCTACTTTACTTCGAGCGGCAAGTTCGATGTCTATACAGACGGGGCGTGCATCGGCAATCCGGGTCCTGGGGGCTGGGGAGCCGTTATGATTCACGGCAACGCGCACATTGAATTCGCCGGCGGCGAACCCAAAAGCACCAACAACCGCATGGAGATCACGGCCGCCATCCGCGGTATCGACGAAACCCCGCCTGGTTCAGACGTCACCGTGTGGTCCGACAGCGAGTACGTCATCAAGACCATGACCCGCGGTTGGAAACGAAAGGTCAACAACGATCTCTGGGACCAACTCGACGACGTAGTTGCCAGGAGGAAAGTCTCCTGGGAATGGGTGCGCGGCCACTCCGGCGACCCCATGAACGAACTGGCCGACACCCTGGCCCGTGATGAGGCTCGCGCAATTCGCAGTTCAGGCGGCCGAAAGAAGGCCAACAACCGCAGCGACGCCAAACGTAGCGACGGAAAGGCCAAAAACGGCGCCGCCGCTAAGCGAAGCGACGGGAACCCAAGCCTGTCGCACGTCGACAGCGCCGGAAAGGCCCGCATGGTCGACGTCGGCGCAAAGCCCGATACGGAACGGGTCGCCGAGGCCAAAGGCAGCGTCACAATGAGTCCCGAAACGCTGCGGCTCATTAAGGAAGGCGGATTCGAGAAGGGGGATGTCCTCGGCACTGCCCGTATCGCCGGTGTCATGGCCGCCAAGCAAACTTCCAACCTCATCCCACTCTGCCACCCATTGCCCCTAACACAGATAAACGTCGAAATCGCGCCGCTCGCAGACGGAACCGGCCTGGAAGTCGCCTCCACCGCGCGGACCCGCGCCAAGACCGGCGTCGAAATGGAAGCCCTCACCGCCGTCTCCATCGCGGCCCTCACCATCTATGACATGTGCAAGTCTGCCGACCGCGCCATGGTCATCGGCGACATAAGGCTCACCCACAAGTCCGGCGGCAAGAGCGGCGACTATCAAGCCTCCTGACCCGGCGCACCCTCGAGCATTTTGCTGTTCCTGGCGCACGCATGTACGACGTGTACGACCTTAGCGCCTTCCGATGTCACTCCTCTGAAAACAGCCCACTCCAACGGCCGGTCCGCCCTCGCCCCCCTGTCATTCTTGAGCGCAGCGAAGAATCTCCCGCGCGTCACGCGCCAACGCCAGACCGGATGCCCCGGGTGATCGAGCCAGCCCCCTCGTCGTTTGTATGTTGCATTTGTCCCGCGAATACCGGGGACACGTAAATCCCCGCACGCCCTCGCAGCGTCAGTGACTACCGGCCAGTCGTACCGCCCGGCACCACCCCACTTTCATCACCTCGTGCGGTCTTAGCAAGGCCATAGTGATTCTGAGCGAAGCCGGACAATCTGACGTCTTCCAGGCTGCAACGCCCGCTCCCCAGACCCGAGACCCTTCGACTTCGCTCCGGGAGATAATTAAGACTGCCCAGGCTAGGAGGAAGCGTCTTCTGGGTGGCACAAAGAGCGTTCAGGACCGTTCGCAGAGACCTGAATTGAATTGACCGGCCTCTGTAGCGTGGCTACCATTCGTGTTAGTTGCCTGGCGCGCTGCCAGGCCCTGTGGCGATGTAGCTCAGTGGTTAGAGCGGGCGCTTCATAAGCGCTAGGCCGGAGGTTCAAGTCCTCCCATCGCCACCAATACCCTTACGGGCGGTTAGCTCAGCCGGTTAGAGCGCATGCTTCACACGCATGAGGTCGGAGGTTCGAGTCCTCCACCGCCCACCAGACTTGACGAAATCAAGAACTTTCACCTTGAGGTTCAGGCTGGCGGTGTAGGCACCTATCGCTGAATCGCGCTGCTGTCTCTCGAGATACTCACGCCCCTCATAACTTCCTAGGAGGCCATAGCGGCCCGGAGCGTGGCGACGCACTATCCGACCTTGGTCGTTTTCAGGTACAACAGGTACAATCGGAGAGTCTTTCTATCAGCAATGTCCCGATGGAGCTCATAAGTGCTGAACCCTGAAACACAGAATGTAATCTCAGAGGCGCTAGGCATTGCGACTGAGATGAATCCTCAAGCCACGGACGGCACGTGGCTTGAGGACCTTACTGTTCAAGCAGGCATCCACATTAGAGAGTGGGACATTGACCGGTGCTACCACTGGTCGGACTGGCCAGAGCGGGAAGACATCTTTCCTGCGAGCACCAAACAGGACGTAGGGATTGACGCGGTAGCGATCCGCGGCGACGAATACGTCGCCATCCAGTGCAAGGCCCGAAAGTTGGACGAGCACGGAGACGGCGCTCCCATAGAGAAGGGTGAGACCGACAAGTTCGCCAGCGCCTCCGCGGATGACTTTTGGGCGGAACGCTGGATAGTAACCAACGGCAACAGTCCGGTGAGCAACAATGCCCAGCAGGTCCTCTCGATGACCAGCAAGCCAATCAAGCTGGTGGACATCACCAATGATCTGCTGCAACAGCAAAGCGCCCCACCGATGAGGAATGCCCCCACTGCGCCCCCAACCCGGACGGCGAATGGCGACCGCGAACCAAATCGTGCATGCAGTCAGAGGCAATCTCAGAGAGTGTCCGCATTCTGGAGGAGCACGCCCAATCGGACAGCGGTGGGCTTCCAGTCGGCGAGGCCCGCGGGAAAATCATCCTGCCCTGCGGCACAGGCAAGACCCGAATCTCCCTGCGCATCATCGAGCAACTGACACCACCGGGCGAACTGTCCATCGTGCTCTGTCCGTCCATCGCGTTGGTGGCCCAGATTCGTCGGGAGTACCTCCAGTACGCGAACACCCGGCTGCGAGCGCTGGCCGTGTGCTCCGACGTAACTGCGGGTTATGACCCTAAGAAGGAAGGGAATCGAGACACCACCTCAGATCCGACCCTAGACAGCAGCAACGTCAGCGCCTCAGTGGTAAAGGGGAAGGTCACCACAGACACAACCGAGATCGCCCAGTGGATACGCGACGGCCAGAAGGGGAGGCGCATCAGCGTCATCTTCGGCACCTACCAGAGTGGCCGACCCATCGCCGACGCCCTGCAAGCGACGGGCGTCACCGTCCGTGTCCTCGTCGCTGACGAGGCGCACCGCACCGCTGGCCTGCGGCGCAAGAAGAGCGCCAAGAGCACCCTGCTCTCCCTGGACGAGCAGCGCGTCCGCGACTTCACCCTTTGCCATGACAACGACGCGATGCCCGCGACCTACCGCATCTATCAGACTGCTACGCCTCGTGTCTATGACACCACCAGGGTCAGGCTCGACCGCAACAGCGACTGGATTGTCCGGTCCATGGACGATGAAGAGGTCTTCGGTGTCGAGCTGTACCGCAAGAGCTACATGGAAGCCGTCAAGAACGGCTGGCTCGCCGACTACCGAATCATCGCCGTGGCCCTCAACGACCCAGACGCCTACGACGTCGCCAACGAGCTTGCCACAATCACCGAGAGCAAGGGGCGCCACAGGCTCACCACCTCTCATTTCCTCCGTGGCCTGGCCTTTACCCTGGCCATGGGCGGCGCCACCGTGGACACGGAGAACGGCAACGTCCCCATCAAGTCGTGCATCGCCTTCATGAACACGGTGGACAAGTCCAAGAATCTTGCGAGGGACCTCCAGCAACCTATTGTGCGGGACTGGCTCCAAGGCTGGCTCAAAGAGCACTCCGGAGGTCAACCGGCAGCGGCATACTCCCTGGAACACCTGGACGCCACAAGCAACGTCTCCCAGCGGGAGAACGGCAAGCGCCGCCTGGCAGCGGCCACCACAGTCGAACCTCATGGCATCATCAACGTCGGCATCTTTGGAGAAGGCACCGATTCGCCTTCGCTGAGCGCCGTCGCATTCTTGGAATCCCGCAAGAGCCCCATCGACGTCATACAGGCCGTTGGCCGCGCCATGCGCACCGCTCCCAACAAGTCCCTGGGCTACATCATCTGCCCGTTCGTCATTCCTCCCAACGCAGACGCCGAAGCGTGGCTCAGCAACAGCTCGCCAGAGGAGGGGTGGCAAGAATTGGGGCAGATACTCCTGGCCCTGCGCGCCCACGACCAACGCATCGAGGAGAACCTCGCAGAGCTGCTGCAACTGTACCTGCCCAAGGTTCCCGAAAAGGTGCATACGTTCATTGGCATCGCGAGGGGGGAGAGCAAGCGAATCCAGTACTGGTTCCACGAGGGCGCCCCCGGCGATGCGCAGGAGGCAGTCGAGCAGGTGCTGAAGGGAGACAGCCCACGAACGAACAAGTTCGTCCCCCTGCCGGAGTCAATGGAGTACGGCCTGCCAGAACCCAAAGCGCCCAGCGTTATCCGGGAGCAGGGAGCACCCTACCAAGCCAGCGCACCCACGACGGTCCTCACGGGCAAACTGAACGACGACGGCAGCTCCGACCTGCGTACGGACACCGTCGCCAGAGAGAAGCCCGATGCCGATGGAAAGCCGGGGGACATCAACATCAGGAAGACCAAGGCCAAGGCCAAGGCCATGATCAACAAAGGCAAAGGCAACCCCCTACCGTCCCTGGAAGACAAGAAAAAGAAGCGCGCAAAGGACGACTCGAAAGCCATTGAGCGCCAGCTGCGCCTGCTGAAGGAGATGCAGGAGTTCGGTGAGGCCATCCGGATGAACCTGCTGGAAAAGTCCGGGCTCACGGACGACCGCGTCCTGCGGGACCTGAACATCCTGGAGGACAGCATCAGGGAGGCTGCCCACCATCTGAACGCCGACGAGTTACGCCCCGCTCTCGACCGCCACTTCGGGCTGGACAACCTGAGGGAGAGCGACTTAACAAAGCAGGCCGACGGATGCACCATCGCGGCGCTGTTGATGATGAACGCCGCCATGCTCCACCAGCGCATCGCCAACGGCCGCTGGCTAAGTGGCGTAAGCGACCTGGAGACCGTCAAGAACGACGTGAACGTGGCGCGACGAGTCATCCGCGAATGGAACCAGATCAGAAGTCACGACTTTCGTCCCGTCTTGGAACCGGCGCTCAACGCCATCCAAGCCATCGAGGACACCGGGAAGCTGGCAGGTCTGGAGCGCGCTCTGCGACACATAGCCGCCGAGGCGGAGCGTATCGCCGAATCCTATGCTGATATGGGAGCGGACCACGCTGGCCCGCTGTTCAACCGGGTTATGGGCAATCAGGCCAGCGATGGGGCCTATTTCACGAGGCCGGTGGCGGCCTCCATCGCCGCCCGTCTAACCTTGGACGCCTGCGGTGAACAGGACTGGACAGATCCCGCCGTATGGAGGGAACTCAAGACGGTGGACTTGGCTTGCGGCAGCGGCACCCTGCTGGCCGCCATCCTCACCGACATGAAGCGAAGGGCTGAAGATAGCGGTGCGCATAAAGACCGCCTCGCAGAACTCCAGAAGCTGGCAGTGGAGGAGACCATCAAGGGCCTGGACATCAACCCTGTCTCGCTTCAGTTGGCGGCCTCGCAGCTGACCGCAGGAAACCAGGAGATCCGATACCGCTCGATGGGCCTGCACCTGATGCCCTACGGCCCACATCCGAATGACTCAAAGCGCATCTCCGTTGGCACTCTTGAACTGCTGGGACAGAAGGCAGTCATACCGAGAGAGAGCGAGTTGCGCCTCGCCGACGACAAGATAGCGTCGCAGCTTACATGGAGTCCGTCCGATGACACTGAGTTGGAGGACGCTGTGTCCGCCGTCAAGGAGGCCCGAATCATCATCATGAACCCGCCCTTCACCAACCGGGCCAAGATGGGCGAGAAGTTCCCGAAGGAGATACAGCAGAAGATGCGCTCCCGGGCAGACGCGATGGAGGGAATACTGGTGGGGGCGGACCCCAGCCTGATGGGATTCTCAGACAAGAATTCCATCAGGCCGCTTTTCGTGGCCCTAGCGGACCACGTGCAAAAGCGGCCCGATGGTGTCGTGTCGATGATCAACCCGACCATCGCCCTGTCAGCCACTTCAGGACTGAAGGAACGTCAGGTACTTGCGGAACGCTTCCACATCCACACGGTTCTGACCAGCCATAAGCCAGGCAACATCAACATGAGCCAGCAGACCAACATCAATGAGAGCATCGTGGTCATGCGCCGCCACCCCAACGGACCCAAGCCCCCCACGCGTTTCGTGCACTTGGACAGGATGCCGGTAGATGAAGATGAAGTTGAGGACCTGCATCGCTGCCTGCGAGAATGCGACCTAGGCCAGATGTCGAACGGCTGGGGAGAGGTCTCCGAGTGGCCAACGGAGCGCATGGAAGCCGGGGACTGGACGCCAGCGATATGGAGAGCCCCCGAACTCGCAGAGGCAGCCCGACGATTTGCCAACCATCCAGACCTGCTGGCAATCAATACAGTACCTGGCCTGTCGGTTCATGCGACAGGCCAGGTACTGCGCGGCTCCTTCGAGCGCGCAGTACACGGCACCGAAGGTAGCTTCCCTATCCTGAAATCGAAGGGGAGCGAAGGGCAGCAGACCATACAAAGCAAACCCGATGAACATTGGGTCCCCAAGAAGCGGAACGAGAATCACCTAAAGCTAAACGGAGGCACCTACCCCGAAGCGGACAAAATCCTGGAGAAGGCCGGATACCTGCTGATGACCGCTGGACAGGACAACAGCACAGCACGTCTCACTGCCACAGCAGACAATGCCAGATATGTCGGCAACGGGTGGATGCCGGTCACCGGGCTATCTACCGAAGAAGCGAATGCAATCGCAGTGTTCGCCAATTCTGCTTCACAATGAGCCACACGTACGCGGCTTAGGTGTGAACGAGTACGACGACGAACTGGAACCGCTGGACGATTGCAGCTGATGCGGAACCCGGGGAGGAAGATATCTTTCCCTACCTACAGCGCAGCAGAGGCAGGCAACCTCAAAATCCCCAACATCAAAGATGCCCGCGTTCGCAAGACGCTGGCCGACTGCTGGGAAGCTACCAGAGATATGGAAGTTCCGCAGTTCCGTGATGGGGAGTGTGAAGTTCGCCGCCTCTGGGACGAGGTCGTCGCCGACGCCATGAGTTGGGACGCCCAAGAACTGGAACGCCTGCGTGTGCTGCTTCACAATGAGCCACACGTACGCGGCTTAGGTGTGAACGAGTACGACGACGAACTGGAAGAAGACTACATTGCAACGGCACCGGACCAGGAAACCTTCGAGAGGCTTGCCGACGAATGGGAACACGACCGACCCCGGGGCACCGACGTTGAGCAGATGCGCTACGGTGACGACGGGGCGGAGAACCAGGGACAGGACAGGGAGGCGTGCGCATGAGATGCGTGGACCTGACATTGGAAGAGCGAAGACGAAACCGGGACTTCCCCCCGCCGCCCATTCCCGAGGACTTCGCGGGCCGGCTTGGGCGGCTGGAAGACCGGTCCGGAGATTCCCTGGAGGAGCTCGCCCGGCGATGGCGGCTGCCCCAGGAGCGGGCCAGGGAGTGGCGCTGCGGAGATCCGCCCACCGCCTGCGAGCTTTAGGTGACATTGGAAGAGCGAAGACGAAACCGGGACTTCCCCCCGCCGCCCATTCCCGAGGACTTCGCGGGCCGGCTTGGGCGGCTGGAAGACCGGTCCGGAGATTCCCTGGAGGAGCTCGCCCGGCGATGGCGGCTGCCCCAGGAGCGGGCCAGGGAGTGGCGCTGCGGAGATCCGCCCACCGCCTGCGAGCTTAGGTCCATGATGGAGTGGGCCTGCTCGGTGTCGGGCGGCGTGGCGGTGCTGCTGACGGACTGCTCCCAACCCTGGCCGTACCGGGGGCAGAGCTGATGACTAACGACCGCGACCCACTGCGATCCTGCGCCAGGGTTCCGAGCAATATAAGAAGGCCGGGCGGGATGCACCGCCCGGCCTTCTTGACTTCCTGCCGGTGGCGCCGACAGCTACCGGAAGCGGTCTTTCAAAGTGTTTGGGCACCCTTCTATACTGAGTAGAGCGTGTAAGCGGAATCTCAAAGCCGGTGCCGTTGGCTAATGCAAGAAGCAGGCATGGTTGAAAAGGGGTATGAGAGGATGGACGAGACATTTGACGTAGAGAAGTTCATCGCCAGGATTGGAGAAAGGTTGGTCATCCAGTTCGACGACGCCAGAACGGCTACCTCACCCACGGCTGTCGGGGATGCAATGGAGTTCCCCGTACGGGCTCAGTTAGAGCAAATTCTCCCTAGAGGCATCGGCGTAGGGTCGGGCTTTGTAATCGATACCAATGGTGGTACCAGCCAACAGACAGATGTGGTCTTGTACGAGAAAGACATCTGCCCTGTGTTGTCTATCAACAATACGCCTGGCACAACCTACTACCCGTGCGAGGGTGTTATTGCGGTTGGTCAGGTGAAGAGCATTTTGACCAAACCCCTGCTACAGCAGGAGTTCAAGAAGATCGCATCGGTCAAGCAACTCCAGCGCTACGCCGTACATGATTTCATGCCTCACCCCACAACGGGTAAGCCAATAGTCCTAGAGCGCAGCTATGGCAACCTACAGAACCCTTCCATTACTGATGTCACCGAACGACGGGGACCTGACGAGACGAGACAGATTCTCGGCTTCATAATTGCGGGTTCGGTGCAGATGAGTTCTGACACACTGATGGAGACATACCTGGACTTCACTCGTGAGATCGGTGATAGTTTATCCCCGAACTTCCTTGCGGTTTTGACTGGAGGATTGTTGACCTGGGGCAAGTTCACGACCAAGCGGAGGGAAACGGTAAAGTTTGAAGATACCGGAAATTTCGGGGTTCGCGAAACGTACGATGGTCCAGCCATGTTTGACCCTTCGTGGTCAGCGCAGAACGCGGAACTCTTAAGCTACTCAGAAGACAAGGAATCATTCCGCGCCTTGATACGGTGGGTGTACGAGATTCACAGGACGGGGAAGACGAGTGATGTCCAAGCCTTTGATCGCTATTTCCTCAAAGGTGATGACTCAACTGGCGGAGAGCTTAAGGTAAGACTGAAGGGTGACATGACCACTAAGGAACTTCTCAGAGGATTGAACAAGCGCCCTACACCTTAGACGATCGGACGCCCGGAGGTCTGGAGTGCCCAAGTATAGAAAGAAGGTCTGCCGGGAGTGCGGCCGAGTCTATCAGCGCCGGCATGTGCGGACATCCGGCACTTTGGGATGGTGCGGCCCGAGCTGCTACATGAAGGGCTACTGGCTGCGAAGGAAAGGCAAAGCGGCGGGCGAGCCGCCGGATCCAGTCGACGACAGCGCCATACAAGAGCCGTGGGTGATGGAAGCCCTAGCTGTTGTGCTCCGGGGAGACTCGATGGAGGAGGAGGCGATGGCTGAGAAAAAGGCGACCGACGAGGTCGCAGATAACGACGAGACCGGGGATCTGCACCTCGAGGTCGTGGTGGACCGCTCCCTCGTTCCGCAGACGCGGTTCGGAGAGGACAACCGCATCAGCGTCGAGTGGGTGGGGCGCTGCTGGGCGTGGCTGACCGAGGGCGTGCCCCCGACGCTCATGGACGTGGTGGTCAGGGATCGAGAGGTCGCCAAGCTGCTGGAACCTGGCGAGGTCCGGCGTGTCCGGGCGGTCCAGCGGGTCGTCGAGACACTGGACGGCGCGGTGGATGGCCTCGAAGTATGGATGGAGTTTGAGGAGGATCTTGAGCCCGACCGGAGCGCTGCTGCCAGAGGGCTTCGGGAAGGAGGAAAGGTCCTTATCGCAGACCGTGCGGGGCGGGGAGAGATCAGGTCCAAGATAGGCACCCTGGTGAGGTTCACCATGGGCGTCGTCGAGGTGGACGGCAGACGGTACGGCCTGGGACTGAGGGACCTTGAGCCGCTGGACGGCCCTACTGAGGCGGAGACCGCAACGGCGGAGACGAGCTGACAGAAATCCGCCGCAGTCAGCAGAAGGGTTTCCATAGACGCAAAGAAGGCCGGGAGATTCATACCGCCCGGCCTTCTTGACTTTCCTGCTGTCCCTGCTCTTGACCTCTTCACCCCTCGCAGTGTGCGCCACTGGTGGGCATAGGACAGGCCGGGATCCTCGCTTTGCCACGAAGGCACAGCTCTACGTCCACCCCTTCGCTTTCGCAAATCGCCATGTATAGAAGGTGGCAATAATTGCCGCGTCCAACATGGGACCGAATAAGTCGCCGTAGTAACTGTCTTCGTTGGGATATGAATGTACCGTCACGTTCCTGGCGAGACACATCACAAGAAACTTTTGCGCCCAATACCCCTGTAGTGAACCATTCAACTGATTATTAGTCAGCAGTGCCCCCAAGTTCGTAGGAATTCTTGGGTGTTGTTCCCGTTGAGTATACCTTGCTGCTTCTTAGCGTCGAATAGCTTGTACCACGCCTCATTGACCATAACCTTATCAACAAGCGGAGTCAGGGTTTCCTTGCCGACGATGACACCGGCCTGTTGCGCGATAGTCTTCAACATGTACTCATACGAATTGAGAACGTTCTTCAGGTTAGTGTACTTCTGTACTCGTCTGAAGTTCCGTCGATACTCTTCGTCGCCTATCGCCACCATTCCACTCAACGCAGTCATGAAGAGACCTAGCCCTGCTTGCTCGCAGTAGTTGAGCAGGTCATGAGCGTCTGCGTCTGTAAACGACCACTGAGAGTCTCCCAAATGCCCCAAATCATTGGCACAGCCCTTTGAAGCATGATTAAGAAAGTCAAGGGCGTATTCGCGCTCTTTGGTCGCAATGTCCAAGTGGCGGAATGTCCGCTTGTCATAGATACTCACTCTCCCAAGTTCTTCCGCTACCTCGTCCCGCGTTTCCCCCGTGGTGAGCATGAAGAGGTCCTCCCAAGCGAAAATGTCCCTCTTCAACGCTTCGGCCAGCTTGTAGCGTTCCTCGCGCTCATAGTCTTCCATGAGTGCAATGAGCTTGTGCAGAAAACTATAAAAGCCCTCGGGTGTCAGTTGGAAGCGTTCCGTGACCTTCCCCGCAAGGATGGCAAGCCTCGTCCTGTGGGCGTTGGCTTGAACATCGTCGAGTCTCCTGATGCCATTTATCTCTGCGATGCCGGCGAAGGTACGGCTACGCTCTCGGCCATAGACCGTGACCCAGAATGACAGCGCATTAAAGCTACGCCGCTTATCATCGAAGTCGACAAGGCGCTTCTTCTTCGGCGCCCATGGCCGGAACCTCCTCTCTGGATCGTCTTCCGGTATGCGCTCAATCAGGCGGGCGTTCTTGTACAGGTCCGGGTATTGCTGAATCCAAAACAGTTGATGGACTTGCCAATAGCTATAGTAATGCTTCGCAGTGGGTCTCTTGATATCATTTCCACGTCCATCAGGGACTGTCACCCTGTATTCCGACCAGGGCTGGAAATCGTCTGAGGCAGGCTGCTTCAAATAGGGATTGTCGCCTGCTTCCATTTCACGATCATAGCAGTGAACCAACTCTTCGTCGGTCAAGCCTTCGTAGCCAATTGGAAACAGCCCGACCCTTTCTGACAATCGGGCCAGGGCGGGCCATTGGGCGATTGTGTCCCCATTGATCGTACCATTCCACTGGCTTTGGTCTCTCTGGATGACATACTCATCTGGATACACCACTCTGACGACCGGCAGCATAGCTCCGGTCCTTTCATAGTGCTCCAACTCGCGTTGGTCGGTCTTGATATTTAAATCCCTGCAATACCCGATAAAGTGGTCTACCTCAGCGAACCTATATCCCCAGATGTTCATCGGTTACTCCTACTGCTAGTGTCATTGATGCAAGTGGTGGGTCGTACACTCGAAGGTAGCTGAAGATCAGTCTCAAAGCTAACGTGGGTTTCCTGACTATCATTATAGCCCGATCAAGTGGGCATCCCACTTCATGATGGCTTGCCGATACCACAAGTTTGGTCAGTCGCCTTCACCTTCTGACGACGCCTTGGGGGTCTCGTCTGGACGCCCTGCGGTTGAGGGCGCGGTGGAGGATGCCGAAGGCCCGAGCGATGCCCTGGCGTTCCACCCTGGGCGATGGCTCCTCCTCCTGCTTGAGGAGGGCGTGGGCGATGAGGTCGGCCATCTGGAGCAGACAGTCGGCGTGGGAGCTGCGGAAGGCGGGGCCGCCGATGACGTTCTCTATGGGCATGTCCCTGGTCCGTTCGCCGTCCTCCCATACCTCGTACCTGCTGGGGACGGGGTTGCGGCTCCTGAGCCTGCTGTAGAGGCGGGTCACCATCTCCTCGCGGCCCTCGTCGAAGATGAGGAAGGCATGGCGGTTCGCCGCCGCTACGGAGGAGTTGATGCGGTTGAGCAGCCTATCGAGGCTGGCCCGCTCGTAGCCCCTGACGTCGGGCTTGCGCAGGCAGACGTTGACGACCTCGACGCCGCCGATGGTCCGGGCGGCGTCCTCGATGACGCGCAGGCCGCCGGTGAAGATTTCGGCCCCCTGCTCCGGGGCGAGCCTGAGGTCGACGTCGCCGCTGCGGGCCAGTTTGCCCCGTCCGGCCAGCAGGTCGCAGGCGTGCAACTCCCGGTCGATGGGGACGGCGTAGCGGTCTCGCAGCTCGAGCCGCCAGTCGAGGACGCGTTGGTGGAGGGCGTTCCACCGCTCGGCGTCCACGCCCAGGGCGGTTCGGACGTAGTAGCGGGGACCCTCGGACTCGTCGATGTAGTACAGCCTCATGGTGTGCGGTCTCCCGTCTTGGATTGGTTTGTGGCGGGCTGGGGCAGCGGGAAGTCCGGCTCGAAGCCTTCGCCTGGGGCGAGCCATGCCCGTCCCAGCGGCCCCTCCCGCTCCAGGAGTCCCCGGTGGGAGACCAGCAGGGGCAGGGGGGTCCTCGTGCGGACCATCTCCTCGGCCGCCACGCGCAGGAAGTGGGTGACGGCGATGTCTTCGTGGAAGACCACCAGGACGGCGGGCCTCTCGCCGTGGTCGTCGATGGGCCGGTGCGAGGAGTAGTAGCGCAGGTAGGGGCCGAGCCGGGTGGCCATCGTCACGGGGCGGACGGCCCTGCGCTCCCACTCCAGGAAGAAGGGCCAGGCGTCGTCTCCCTGCCGGAGGATGCCGAAGGCGTCGGGGTGGATGGAGCGCATCCCGCCCAGGTGCCGGAAGTAGCGCGAGGCGCGGATGGGCGGATCGAGCTGGGCGACCTCCCAGCCCGTGTCGCGGGCCTGGGTCGCCAGGGCCGCGATGAAGGCGTGGACGGCCGCGGTGTGCTGCATGTCGCGCAGCAGCTGGCGGCTGCGCCTGCCGGAGACGTTGCGCCAGTCTCCGGCGTCCGTGGGCGCGGCGCTCCACCGCTTCCTGGCCCCGCCGACGGAGGAGCGGTCCCTGCGTGCCAGCACGGCCAGCCCCAGGTTGGTCAGGGCCATTCGCCGGGGCGCCGCGGGGATCCGGACGACCAGGCCGAAGCCTTCGAGGGCGGAGGTGAGCTTGGAGGCCCGCTGATAGGTCACGCTCAGCAGCCCGGCCAGGTCGTCGAGGGTCAGCCAGGGCCAGTCGGAGAGCAGGTCGAGGACCCGCTTCTCGGCAGGCTTGAGCAGGGCCGGAAGCATGTGCTCGGGGACGCCTCGTTCGATCCCGTTCTCGTCGATGTCTTCGGGCATGGAGGTCCGCGCCAGGGGCTGCTCGGCGGGAATCGAGCCGCCGGGAGGCAGCCGGTCGATGGCCGCCCGCAGGCCGACGGCGGCGTTGACGGAGCGCAGCCGCCACACCGGGTCATCGGGGGCGGCGGCCACCGCCTCGCTCTCCAAGGCGAAGAGGGCCGCGACGGGGTTCTGGGCGAGCAGCCTTCGGGCATGGCGCAGCCGTGCCTCGTCGGGCATCAGCAGGAGCACGGCTCCGGGGCGCGGCCCCTGGGTGAGCCGCCAGAGCCGCTTGGAGAACCCCGTCCTGTCGGAGGTGAGGCCATGCCGGACGATGCCGACGGTCCTGCCGCCGGGCAGGGTCAGGGCGGCGTCCAGCGGCATGGCGCGGTACCAGCGGAAGCGGACGGGGTAGGCGAGGTTGGAGACGTCCGCGGCCAGGCGGTAGATGACGGCGAGGGCGTCGAGGCGCTCCAGGAGGACGCGCCGCCAGCGGGCCGAGACGGGACGGTCGCGGAGCAGGTCGTCCAGGGCCGCGTTCTCGTCCTGGGCCAGCCGGCGCAGCCCGGCGGCGGAGAGGTGGAACCTGCGCGTCGGGGGGACCAGCTCGGTCCCGTGGGGGACGGAGGCGATCAGCCCGGCGTCCTCCAGCTTTCTGACGGCCTCGTAGACCGCGCTCTGGGACCAGCCGGAGAGGGCGGCCATCTCCAGCCGGTCGAGGAAGGGCATGGCGGCGAGGCGTCTGAGCAGCTCGGCCTTTGCTCCGGTGAGCCGCCTCATTCCCTCAGCTCCCCGCCCGTCGCCTGCGGCGCGGCGCCGGGGTTCTGGTCGCGCTTGGTGCGCTGCCTGCGCCGGGCCGCGTCCTGGGACTCGCCACCCTTCTTCAACTGGGGTTCCTGACCAGTCCTGAGCCGCTCAAACTCCTGGCGGTACTTCTCCACCAGGTCCTGGAGCCCCGCCTCCCGCTCGGCCATGTCGCTGGCCGCCGTGAGGTAGCGCTCCGCCTCGGTGCGGATGCGCTCGGCGGCCGCGGCGTCTCCCGGCTCCGGCTTCCTGACCTTCATCGAGAAGGCTTCCATCCGCTCCGTTCCCACGGTTGCGCGGACGTAGCACTGGTGCACCGGCAGCGACGTGATGTCGTCCTCGGTCACCCGCTCCTTGCCCAGCTCCCAGACCAGCTGGCGGGCGTCGGACCCGGACACCTGGAAGACGGCCAGGCAGCCGACGTTGGCGAGCAGGGTGTCCCGCATGGTGCGGGAGAGGTCGTCCAGCTTGGCGAGGCTCTGGGTGGCCAGCACGAAGGACGCCCCGAACTTCCCCAGCTCGCTGAGCATCGACTCGTAGTCCACGCCGGGCATCGACTGCATCTCGTCCACGACCACCAGCGCGCCCCGCCGCCGCTCGAAGGGCAGGCTCCCCTGCTCCCGTATCACGGCGTCCACCAAGTTGAGGAGGGACGCGCCCACCAGGGCGGCCACGTCGCGGCCGACGACCCCCTGGGCGGTGGAGACCAGGAGCACACCGCCCTCCTGGATGATCTTTCTCAGGTCGATGGTGGAGCGGGACTGGCCGAGGACGGCCCTGGCCCGCTTGGAGGATGCGTAGTAGGAGAGGCGGGTCTGGACCGGGGCCAGGGCGTCGGCGCGGGTCTCGTGGCGCCACTTCCCGAAGTCCCTGCCCCACCACTCCATCAGGTAGGGGTCGTTGACCTTCTCCAGCACCTTGCCGCGGAACTCCTCGTCGGCGAGGAGGCGCAGCCCGTCGAGAATGGTGTACTGCTCTCCCTCGTCCATCTGCTCGTTGGCCTCGTGGAGGCTCTTGACGGTCTGTTCGAGGATGGACTGCATCCTCGGCCCCCACTGGTCCCAGAGGCCCTTGGCCACGCGCACCACCGAGTCGGCGGTGCGGTCGCGGTCGGAGAAGATGCGGGTGTCCAGCAGGTTGATCCCGGGCGCTCCCCGCTCGTCGGCCAGGTCGATGAGCCGCACGCTCTCGATGAGGGACTCTGGAACGTGCTCCAGCAGGCCGCCCACCAGGTCGGCGTGGGGATCGACGACGACGATGGCGTCCCCGTCCCTGCCCTCGGCCTTCTCCCGCATCTTGTGGGCGACGATGTGGTGCATGAGGGTGGACTTGCCCATGCGGGTGCGGGCCACGTAGAGGTGGTGCCGCCGGAGGAGGTCGTCGGGGAAGTGGATCTTCCGGGGCGTGCCGGTGGCGGTGTCGCCGACGTGGGCGCCGCCCCTGACGCTGCGGGCCGTGGGCAGCAGCACCTTGACCCCGGAGCGGGCCACCAGGGGCGTCTCGTCCCTGGCGCCCGGCGGGTGCCAGAGGCAGGCCGCCTCGCGCACGCCCACGACGCTGCGTTTGCCGAAGAGTCCGGGGCCGGTCGGGTGCAGCATCGCCGGGTCGGGGACGCTGGGGCGCACCCGGCTCACGTCGAAGCGCGCCCCCGCGGGGTTGTCGTAGTGGCGGTAGGCCGCCGCCACCGGCTCCAGCAGCTCATTCGCCCGCTGGGGCCGCGTGTTCCTTGGCAGGAACGCCGTCACCTGAAGCTCGGCGTCGAAGGCGATGCGGGAGACCTTCTCCTTGATGAGGAGCGGGTCGTAGACGCGCTTGCGGGCCTTCTGGACGCGGTGCCAGAGCCAGCCTCCGGCGGCCAGGGCGGCGGTGACGCACACGCCCATCAGCACGGCCTTCCATGCCTCCCCGGCCTGAACCCACACGTAGCCTTTCACGGCGGCCAACGCCGCGACGCCCAGGACGGCCATCGTCACGCCGTCCAACTGGAGAGGCTTGGTCTGGTAGGTGTAGGCGGGGTCCCGGCGGTCCTCCACGGGCCGCTTGTGGGCCTTCTCCAGATGGGCCTGCGACCACTCGGGTCCCAGGGAGCGCAGCATGAGCCGGGCCACGACGCGCTCCCCCTCGTTCAGGTTGGACAGCGCGCCCATGAGGGCGATGAGGGGGTCGGAGCCGGGGTCGAGGAGGTCGTCGTCCCGGAAGACGCGGAGGGGCACGTACTCGGGGCCGTCGGCCCGGAGCGTCATGCTCCACGCCTGCTCGTCGTCGCCCAGGCGCAGTGGGTCGTCCTCGGCGGGGATATCCTGTATCTGCGCCTGGGGGTAGCGGGCGGCGATCTAGCCGCGCACCACCTGGTCGTCCAGGCAGCGGGCCAGGAGGGTCACGCCGTCCATGTCCCCGGCCAGCTCCAGGGAGAAGGGTTCGGGGACGGCGATGGAGCCGAGCATGTTCTCGACTCCCAGCAGGGTGCGTTCCCCGGTCCTTGGCGGCGTCACCGCCAGCAGCGCCGGGGGCCGCTTCGGGTCGTTGTCGGATAGCCACCTGATCGGGTTCAGCTTCATGGGGTTGCTCCCTTTCTCTATCGGCGTCATTGCGTGGTCGTTGGGACGGTCTGGCGGTGCGCTCCGGGCCGCCATTCGATGACTGCCGTCTCCTCCGGCGTGGCCTCGATGCGGACGGGGAAGCGGTTTCCCTTGGCAAGGAGCAGCCCGTCTCCCCTGGGGCATGACAGCAGCCAGCGTTGGAGGTCTTGGGGCAGGTCGAAGGCGTCGCCCACGGTGCTGATGGCGGCGGCGTCCTGCTGGAGCAGGAGCTTGAAGGCGGCGTTCTGGAGGAGCGCCCTCCCCGAGTGTCCGGTGATGGCGCGGGAGGTGTCCTGGCTGAGCAGGTCCTGGACGTCCTGGGTGATGAACTGCAACCCCAGCCGGTGCTTGCGCGCCCGCTTTGCCATCGAGACCATGAAGGCCGCTCCTTCGGGGTGCTGCATGATCGACCACACCTCGTCGACGACCAGCAGGCGGGGCTTGGGGTCCTGGGCGGCTGCGGCCCACACCGTCTCGGTGCAGACCATCGCGGCGGCGGGCCGCAGCTCGGGTTCGAGGAGCCGCAGGTCGAAGACGGTGATCAGGGTCTCGTTGGACAGCAGGTCGTCGCCCTCGTCGGAGAGCAGGTTGCGCAGGCTGCCGGTGGCGAAGGGCCGGAGCAGCCGGGCCATGTCCTGACCGCCCGCTTCGTCTCCCTGCAGATACTGGTAGAAGTCCTTGAAGCCGGTGCGCTCCCTGGGCTGGGCGTAGTAGCCCGCCAGGGCGTGGTCGAGGGAGGCGCGGCGCTCCGCCCCGAGACTCTCGCCGACCATCACCTCGATGAGGCGGCGCAGGCTGCCGATGCGCTGGAGCAGCTCCTCCGAGTCGCCCTTGTCGATGACGAAGGGGTTCATGCCCTGGCCGGGCACGCCGGGGGAGAGCACCCGCCCGCCCGCGGCGCGGGCCATGTCCGCGTACTCGCCCTCGGGGTCGATGACGTAGGCGGTCACGCCCCTGGTCAAACCCCTGAGCATCCCCAGCTTGGTGGCAAAACTCTTGCCGCTGCCGGAGCGGGCGAGGACGGCGGTGTTCGCGTTGAGATGGGTGCCGTCCCAGGGGTCGTAGACCACCGGGGCGCAGGCCCGCATGTCGATGCCGTAGAGGGTGCCCCTGCGGGTGTCCAGGTCGGGCGGCGAGAAGGGGAAGAGCCGGGCGATGCTGGACGTGTCCAGGCTGCGCCACTCCGCCACGGCGTTCAGGGCCAGGGGCAGGGTCGAGAGCAACCCCTCGCGCTGCCGGAAGGCCAGGTCGTCCAGCTTGCCGAGGGTCGCGGCGAAGTGGGCCTTGGCCCGCTGGGTCATCTCCTTGAGGGACGCCTCGTCCTTGGCGTGGAGGGTGACGGACAGGGACGAGTGGAAGAGCCGATCGCGGCCCCGCTGCACCTCGTCGCGGAGCCGGGTCACGTCCTCCAGGGCGATCTCCGCCTCCGGTGACATGGTGCGGCCGCGCTTGAAGGACAGGGACTGGGCCGACTCGAACCTGACCTTCTGCCACTCCAGGGTGCGGGCCGCCTGCTCGGCGGGAATCGGCCCCAGGTGGACGGACAGGTCCATCGGCGTTCCGGCGGCCATGAGGCTCTGCAAGAAGCCGGGGGCCAGTGATCGGGGCCACTTGCCCAGGTGCAGGGAGCGCACCAGGGTTCCGCCGATGCGCATGTCGCGGCGGTTGATCTCGACCTCCACCGGTTCGTCCTCGTCGAACTCGGTGGGGGTGCCGCCCAGAGCGGCGGACAGGAGGAACATCCGCAGGCGGCGGCCCTGCATGGGGTGGACGGAGAGCCCGGACCTCGCCAGCAGGCCGCGCAGCTCGTCGATGCGCGAGAACTCACTCACGGCGTAGAAGCGCCGGTCGAGGATGCCGTCGCGGGCCTCCAGGTCGGTGAGCAGGCGTCGAAGCGACTCGGCCGCCGCCTTCGTCTGCGGGGGCAGGTCCGCGGGCTGGGCCTCACTGAGCTTGTCCCGCAGGGGGGCCAGGCGCGGCGGGTGCTGGCGCACCAGCAGCTGGATGGGGAAGTCCAGGGCGTTGAGCGCCCCGGCGAAGGCCCCCAGCTTCGGCTCGTCCAGCTCCAGCCCCATCACCTCGCATACGCCGAGCTTCACCCCGTCCAGGCGCACCGGCCCGTCGTCCTCAAGGTGGGAGAGCATGAAGCAGTAGGTCAGCGGGGACGGCGGCTTGGGGGCGGCCTCTTGGGTCTCCGTGGGTTGGGTGCCGGCCGGCAGTCCCGCTTCCGGCGTCTCCTGCGGAGCGGCGGCCGCCTCCGGCGGCCTCTCCCCTCCGCGTCTCGTGATTCGTTCAAGCGGCTTCTTCAATGGGGCCTCCTTCTCAGGTCTAGGGTGTGGGGAACGAGACGATGCCGCTGCGCAGCAGGGCGGCGACGCCCTTGGCCGACAGGACCAGGACCAGGCCGACCACCGCCATGAAGACGGCGGTCTTGGCGCGTCCGCCGCCCCGCTCCTCCGCGCCCTCGGCCATCAGGACGAAGCCCGCCCAGGCGATGGCGAAGACGGCGAGACCGGCGGCGGCGAAGGCCATCGCGGTGAGCACGCGGTCGAACTGCGCGATCATGGTTTGCTCCTCGACCGGGGCCGCGCCGGTGGTGACCAGCGCAGCCCCGGTGAGAAGGGTTGCCGCAAGTGCGCGCCTCACCACGGCCACTCCCATCCCAGCGCCTCGAACCAGCCCATCAGGTCGCGGTCCGCGGGCGTCTGCTCGGCGGGCGGGTCGACGGGCTCCGGCTCCGGCAGCGTGAGCGCCTCGAAGGGGTCGTCGGACCCGACGCTGGACGCCAGGGACAGGCTCTCGTTCCTGGTCTCGGCGATGGGCGCCCGATCGATCATCTCGGCCTTGACGTGCTCCTTGTGCAGGACGTCCACCGTCACGTCCTTGGCGATGGTGGCGCTGGGGACGTAGGCGTACGCCGTGGCGGTGGCGGACGACGATGAGCCGTCATCGCAGGTGGCCGTCGCCGTGTCACTGTCGGAGTCGCTGGCCCCCGGGCGATGGAGGTGCACGGTCTTGGTGATGTGCTCCGTCCATTCCGGGTGGTGGGTGAGCTGCGTCAGCGGGGGAACCGGGATGCGGAGGCCGGCCTCAAGGGCGACCTCGATGGTGACGGTGTGGACGGCTTCGCCCGTTCCGACGGGCAGCCGGAAGCGGGTCTCGCCGTTGGGGGTGAAGGTGGCGCTCGCGCGGCGGCCGCCGCCCGCGACCGTCACGGTCCCGGCGACGCCGGTCACGTCGGCGTCCATGAGCGTCGTCACGGTGACGCTGGCGTGTCCGGACACCATCTGAAGCTCAACAGGCTCCTCGACGCGGGCCTGGCACGCCGACTCGACGACTCCCTCGACGGGGCCCGGCGTCCAGGCGAAGGAGACGACCCGCAGGTCGCAGAGCTCCCCGTCGAACGCCGGAAGCGGGAACGGTATCTGCTCGCCCTCGACGGTGACGGCCCCCGCCTGCCCCAGGGTGTCCACCCACGAGAAGGTGAGGGACGGCGCGGGTCCGTCCAGGGGCAGTCGAGTAGTCGATGCGCCCTGCGGCCCGCCGAAGGCCCGCACCCGGATGTCCAGGGCGGTGGCGGCCCGCAGCGTCACGGCGGCCCGGTCGCCGGAGACGGTGAGTCCCTCGACGAAGAGCCGCCGCCCCTCGACCGTCTGGGGGGTCTGGAACTCGATCTCGTCGGAACTCCACCCCTCGCCGCCTTCGTGGCCGTCGGCAAGGACGGCCTGGGGAACGGTCACGACCGCCGCCGCCAGGACGACGGCGGCCGCGACGGCCAGAAAACTCTTTGGGGGCTTCTTGCCCCGCCGGGCCTTGCGGCCCCCGGCCCCGTTGCCGTTCCCGCTGACGTTGTCCTGGTTCGTCTCCGTCCGCTTGGGCTTGCCGAACCAGAGGTGGGGGCGGAAGGGCGCTCGTCCGCCCTTGCGCTCCCGGTTCCCGCGCTTCCGGCGGAGACCGCCAAGGGCGCGCCGCGCCTTCTTCGCCATCAGCGACAGCGGGCCGGGGCCGGTCTTCACCGGCTGTGCCGGCGCGGGCGGCTCGCTCCGCACCAGCTGGGACGCAGGCCCGGCGTAGAGCCTGGCCCCCAGCCGGTATTTCAGCAGGTCGGCGGCCACCAAGGGCAGCCGCCGGCCGCCGATCTTCCCGACGACCGCGGCGAGCCCCGCCAGGCCCAGGAGGACGGCGATACCCATCCTCACCTCGGACGGCCCGACGGGGGTGTAGCGGTATGCGCCGTAGGACAGGGCGCACACCGCCGTCATCGCCACGATCTGCGGGAAGGTGAACCCCAGCAGGACCTTGTCCTCGGCCTGCACGTGGGTTGGCACCTCGTGTTCTCTCATGACTCTTCTCCTTCCTGCGTCCGGCTAGCCGTCGTCGCTGCTGCTTGGGTCGGGCACGTCGGGGTCCACCGGGGAACCCACGACCGCGTCCATCACCAGCTCGACGACGCCGTAGGCCACCATGGCCAGGACGATGCCCGCCAGGGCGGTCATCAAGGCGCTCTTGCCGCGCTCCATCTGGTGCGGCGCTCCGCTGGCCGTCAGGTACAGGTAGGCCCCGTAGATGAAGAAGCCCACGCCGCCGACGCCCACGATGCCCAGCAGGATGCCCACCAGGTTCGATATGGTCTGAGTCAGTGCGTCCATAGGTCTTGTCTCCTCTCTGTCTCCGTTGCCGGAGTCTCTTGCTCGTCTCTGTCGGTTTCGCTCTCCCGTCCGCTTACTGGCACATCGCTCTCACCTCCTTCGCGTTCTCGATGGGCGCGGGCCCCGCCCGCGCCTGCTGTGGTGTCGCTACTCGTCGCTGCTCCGGGGCGCTTCCCCGCCGCCGTCTCCACCGCCAGCCGATGGGGTCGCCAGGGAAGCGGCGGAGCTGAGGCCGCCGGCGGCAGCCGACAGGCCCACGTTGGCCGCCATCGCTCCGACGGCCATGCCGCCCGGTCCTCCGGCGGCCCCGCCCGCCAGCAGCCCGAGGGTCCGGGCGGACCGCACCATCGAGCCGGGCAGGTTCATGCCGAAATACATGGTGCTAAGCCATGCGTCGAAGGTCCCGGTGTTGCCCAGCATCGACGGCACCCGGGTCGTCATGTAGATGAAGGCCAGGGACATCAGGAGCTTCCAGATCAGGTCCTGCACGGGCTCGAAGGCGGCGATGGCCGAGAACTCGTTGAGGAAGCCGAAGCCCAGGGCCAGGGCGATCAACTGCACCGCTTGCTGGAACACCGTCGTCATGAAGAGCCGGAGCCAGTGGCGGCCCCAGCCCGCCGTGTGGGGCAGGATCCACAGCCCCAAGGCAATCGGCGCCAGGGCCAGCAGGATGTCGATGAGGGCCAGGCGCAGCACCATCTGCACGATGACGTAGAGGACGAAGAAACCGTAGACCAGGTAGAGGGCCGCCAGCAGCAGGGCCATGCCCACGCTCCCGGCCTGCACCGATGTCATGAGGGTGCTCAGCGTCGAGCGGAGCATGTCTCCGGCGGTGACGTTCAGGGAGACCGCGATGAAGCCGGACACGGCGTCGGCCACGTCCAGGACCAGGGCGCACCACCACAGCGAAGAGGCGGCGGCCACCAGGCCGAGCACCAGGCGGGGGACCATCTCGCGCCAGCTCGCTTGTCGGCTGCCCAGGCGCTCGGCCATGATGAAGCTCAGCCCCATCCAGCCGAGGATGACGACGAGGGCGCCGGAGGTGATGGCCCACACGACCATCCACGCCTGCTGCACGAGCCAGTGTCCGTAGGTGAGATCGGGAGGGGCGCCGGTGATGATGTCGGCCATGACCGGCTACCCTCCCCTGCAGTTGTCGGCGTCGTCGCCGCTGGCCCGTTCGACCACGCCGCAGAGGGTCCCGTGGACGCCCTCGATCACCCAGCCGGCGAAGGCTTTCGCCCAGCGCGCCGGGCTGAGGGCGGAGAGAATCTTGTCCCAGATGCGGCCCGGCTCGTGGAAGGGGACGACCGCGTAGAAGTCGCCTCGCAGCCCGTCCTGCGTACCCGCCAGCATCACCAGCAGGTAGGCGCGGTCGGGGTCGAGGCGGGGCTGCTCGTCCAGGGCCGGGTACTCGAAGCTGTACTCCCAGCCGTCGCTGCGCTTCTTCTCCCCGCCCTTCACCTGGTACACGGCGGATATCCAGTCACCGGTGTCGGCGTCGCGGACGGCGTAGAAGAGGGTCGCGATCTGCCGGTCGAAGACGGGGCGGGCGACGAACTTGCCGCCGCCCTTGCGCTCCACGAACTCCCGGCCGGCGTTGACCAGGATGATGGCGTCGGGCGGGGCCAGGGCCAGGGCTACGCCGCTGGATGGGATCGCTGCAAGCGCCGCCAGGAGCAGCGCTGCGGCCAGGAGAATCAGCCTCCTGGCCCTACCAGAGGTCTTCCGAATCGTCGATGGGACTCCCACGTTGTGGCCTCCTCGTTCTCGGGTTGGTCGGTTGCCTGCCGTCGAGTCTGAGGAGACGAGGGGCGAAACATCATGGCCCGTGAGGGGGGCAAGCGCGCGATGCCCCCCCACGGGGCCTGCATTAAAAAGGGCCGGTTTTGATGTAATACCCGTGTACAGGGATTTGCGTCAGTTCCCATGAGGGAAGTCGGGGGCGGTTTTGCACGTGAAATGGGCATGAAACGAGGGAAATGGGGCCGTGTCTGCGAGCACTTTGGTGAATGGGCTGGTTCCGGTGGAGTTCCCCCAATGGGAAGTGGTCGGCTGCTACATCGGAGCGAGCGATGTGGTGGGCGGAGGCTGGTTGAGCGGTGGAACCCCCTACAGGACGCCCCCTACAGGACATCTGAAGCGAAGGAGGTATGACCATGAACGAGACGCACGTGAACAGGCCACAGATGGATGAGGCGCAAGCGGAGGAGACCCAAGCGGACGGGACCAAGGCTGGCGGCAACGTGGACGTGGAGCTTCTGCGGCGGGCGCGGCTGAACGCCATGCTGCGGGAGCTGGTGCGGCAGGAGGGCCGGATGGAGGCCGCCGAGTTGCTGGGGCTCAACTCATCGACACGTTCAAGGACGCCATCGCTCAGCGGGTGGTGGAGTCCTACCCGCCCCTCTACCGGCCCTCGGAGAACGGCGGCACGCTCCCCAGACTGCTCCGCAAGCCCCTGGGGGCGCAGGCCGACGCCATCCGGGGCGCGGCCCTCTCCCTCAAAGCCCACCGGGGCACCACCGTCGTCGGCGAGATGGGCACGGGCAAGACCTTCATCGCCGCAGCCGCAGCGCACATGGCGGGCTTCAAGCGGGTCCTGGTCCTCTGCCCGCCCCACCTGGTGCCCAAGTGGAAGCGGGAGGTGGAGATGACGGTGCCCGGCGTCGGCGCCCGCGCCGTCATCGTCAAGTCCATCACCGACCTGGAGCGGCTGCGCCTCTCCGTCGGCTCCGGCCCCTCTTCGCGGTGATGAGCCGTGAGAAGGCCAAGCTGTCCTACCGCTGGATGCCCGCCGTGATACAGCGTTGGGCCGTGTCCAGGGGCAGGCTCCTTCGGGACGAGGAGACGGGGGAGCCGTTCCGGGTGCCCTGCTGCCCCGACTGCACGGCTCAGATCGTGGACAAGGACGGCGTGCCCCTGACGGACGCCGACCTGAGCCGCCGCAAGCACACCTGCGCCGGCTGCGGCTCTCCCCTCTGGCAGGCCGACAAGTCCGGCCCCGCCCGCTACCCGCTGGCGGACTACGTGAAGCACCGGATGAAGGGCTTCTTCGACCTGCTGGTCGGGGACGAGGTCCACGAGTACAAGGGGCGCGGCGCGGCCCAGGGCATCGCCGCCGGAGTCCTCGCCGACGCCTGCGGCAAGTCCCTCAGCCTGTCGGGGACTCTGATGGGCGGCTACAGCTCGACGCTCTTTCACCTGCTCTACCGGTTCAGCCCAGAGCTCAGGACCGACTTCGGACGCTCCGACGAGCACCGCTGGATTCAGCGGTACGGCTTCGAGGAGCACACCGTCGGAAAGCCGGACGACGACGCGGTGGAGGACGGGCGCAACAGCCGGCGGCGGAAGTACCGCAAGGTGGTCAGGGAGCGGCCCGGCCTCGTTCCCTCCGCCCTCTTCCACATCATCGGCAACACCGTCTTCCTGCGGCTCTCCGACGTGGCGTCGGGGCTGCCCCCCTACGACGAGCAGATCCTGCTCTCCTCGATGGACTCGGAGGAGGACGCGACGGGCTACTCCCAGCGCAGCGCCTACAACACCGTGTACGAGGAGCTGCGGCTGAAGCTGGCTGAGGCTCTCAAGGCTGGCTCGAAGCGGCTGCTGGCGACCTACCTGCAAACCCTGTTGGCCTACCCCGACGGCTGCACCAGGGGCGAGACGGTCTTCGACCCCAGGAGTGGCGACGTCATCGTCCAGGCGCCGCCCCTCTCCGAGGAGCGGCTCTACCCCAAGGAGAAGGCCCTCATCGACCTGGTGGCCGCCGAGCGGATGGAGGGCCGCAAGGCGCTGGTCTACGCCACGCACACCGGGACGCGGGACATCACCGA
Organism: Dehalococcoidia bacterium; assembly: GCA_965262065.1. Taxonomy (GTDB): domain Bacteria; phylum Chloroflexota; class Dehalococcoidia; order Lucifugimonadales; family Lucifugimonadaceae. The sequence continues at coordinate 1,890,987 of OZ253497.1, forward strand.
GCGGATGGACGACATGCTCACACGGCACGGGTTCCGCGTGGCGGTGATGAAGGCCGACGCCGTTGCCCCGGAACGGCGGGAGGCGTGGGTGGCGGACAGGGTGAAGCAGGGCATCGACGTGATGATATGCCACCCCAGGCTGGTGCAGACGGGGTTGGACTTGATCGACTTCCCAACCCTGATCTGGTACGAAACTGATTACAGCGTCTACGTAATGCGGCAGGCGTCGCGCCGGTCGTGGCGCATCGGGCAGACCCGCCCGGTGAAGGTGGTGTTCATGAGCTACAAGAACACCCTCCAGGCCGACGCCCTGAAGCTGGTGGCGAAGAAGCTGCAAAGCTCGCTGGCGGTGGAGGGCGAGCTGCCGGAGGACGGGCTGGCCGCCTACGGGGACGACGGGGACGACGGGGACGACCTGATGATGGCGTTGGCGAGGAAGATCGTCAGCGGCGACGAGGAGGAGGACGAGACAGAGACGGTGGAGGCGGTATTCGCCCAGGCCAGGGACGCCGAGGCCACCGCCGAGGAGTACCTGGTGGACGACGACTGGAAGGTCGTCGAGGTCGAGCCGGAGACCGTCGCGGTCAACGGCAACGGCCACCACGCAGGCGGCATCGGGCCAACGGTCGAGCTGGTCGTGGGCAACGGCCGCCACGCCAACGGGAACGGCAACGGCCACAGTGACGAGACCCCGGAGCCGCAGCAGTCGCTCTTCTCCTGGGCGGAGTTCATGGCCGAGGAGCCGGTGAAGCCCAAAGGCCGGGGCGGCAAGGCCCAGGCCCCGCCACTGTCCCTGTTCGAGTGGGCGGTGGAGCAGGAGCGAGAGGAGGAGCCGGTCGGCGCGGGACGCTTGGCCGCAACACACAGGGTGGGACACCGTGATTCGGTGTCCCACCCTGCTCGTCTATGTATGCGGGCCTTTTTGTTGCCCTTTTTTCGACCGCGCATTGAATTCTTTCCGTGTTTACCATACTCTAATGAAGGAGAGACTCACGCTGGACTTGGCCCTTCGCCTTTAACGTCGGCTGAAGATCATCGCCGCGCTCAAAAGCGTGAGCATGCGCCGTACTGCCGGACCGCCAGCGACCGCGCCCTGAAGAGGGTCAGGCACATATCGGACAGCAGCACGAGAGATGAGTGGACGGTATGCTGGAGTCCATATGAGCAGCTAAGGGGGCCATCCTGCCGAGAGCGGCGGCGTTGGCACGGCTCCCGGCGGAGCCCAGTGCAGAAGCCAAACGTCGCGAGAAGGCCGTCTTGGGGTACGTCGACAATGAGAGGGTGCGGTTGACGGCGCGGCACTTCGGGTTCAGTCCCGACAGCATCAGCCGCTGGGCGCGGGCCTAGATTGGAAAGATGATTCCAGTATTCCCGCACATTCAAAGAGCGCTACTGAAACGATATTATGTGCGCTAAACTGCGCCGCTGGCAGCGAATCCTGTCGGCGGTATGCGCCTTACTTTTAGCCTTCCTGGTCTTGGGCAGCGCTACTGCGCAAGCGGCCAACAGCCAACCGGCGTTCCCGTCCAGCGAGGACGGCGCCCGATCGGTGGCCGAGAACACCGCCGCCGGCGCAAACATCGGCGCGCCGGTTGGGGCCACGGACGCGGACAACGATGCGTTGACCTACACCCTGGGCGGCGACGATGCCGCGTCCTTCACCATTGTCCCCTCCACCGGCCAGTTGCAGACGCTGGCCGCCCTCAATTTTGAGGGCAAGAACTCCTACAGCGTAACGGTGTCGGCCAGCGACCGGAAGGATGCCACTGGCAACGCCGACACGGCCATCGACGCCACTATTGACGTGACCATCAGCGTAACCAACGTGGACGAGCCCGGAACGGTCATCCTGTCTCCCGCCCAGCCACGGGTCGGCGAGGTGCTCCGGGCCAGGGTGAGCGATCCGGACGGAGTTGTGGTTGGCTCAGGTATCTGGGGCTGGCTGAAGTCCAGGGACGGGACACCAGACTGGTCGACCGTTCAAAATAGTGCGCCTTACCCTAGCTCCTACGAAGTTCAAGCCGCCGACCTGAATTTCTACTTGCAGGCCACCGTGAGTTATGTGGACGGGCACGGACTCGGCAAGAGCGCGGTAGGTGTCTCCCAGCGTGTGGCTGCCAAAGCGGCGGCGCCGCAGATTCATGTGGAACAGCTGGTCTCCGGCCTGAGCATCCCCTGGGGAATCGCCTTTGCGCCCGACGGGACGATGCTGTTCACCGAACGCGCCCGCAAGCTGAGCGTCCGCCTCGCCGACGGAACGGTGCGGAATGTCACCGCTGACCTCAGTGATGTGATGGTCGCATCAGAAATCGGGTTTATGGCGATAGTCGTCGATCCGGGCTTCGCCACCAACCGGCGGTTCTATACGTGCCAGGGCCATACCGGGGACAAGGTGCAGGTAATTGCCTGGACCATGAACGCCGGATATACGGAGGCCACCCGGGTCGCCGACCCCTTGGTCGATGGGATACCTGGCAGCAGTAGAAACCATTCCGGCTGCCGGCTGCGCTTCGGGCCGGACGGCTATCTTTGGATTGCTACCGGGGATGCGGTAACCGGATCGGCGCCCCAGAGCCTGACCAACCTTGGCGGCAAGGTGCTGCGGGTAGTTGCATCGACTGGCGCCGGGGCGCCGGGCAACCCATTCTCCGCCCCCAATTCGCCGCTGATCTACACCTACGGCCACCGCAACCCCCAGGGCCTGGCCCTGCGCCCCGGCGCCGGCGGCCAGATGTGGTCGGTGGAGCACGGCCCGGCCTTTGACGACGAGATCAATCTGTTGACCGCCGGCGGCAATTACGGGTGGGACCCGGCGCCCGAGAACAGCCAGTCAACACCCGGGTACAACGAGTCAACACCCATGACCGACCTGGAGAAATTCCCCAGCGCCATCGAGGCCAAGTGGTCCTCGGGGAACAAATCCCTGGCCGCCAGCGGCGGCATCTTCCTGGAGGGCGCCTGGTGGGGCCCGTGGGACGGCCGGCTGTCGGTGGCGTCCCTCAAGGACAAGACATTGCGCGTCCTTGAGTTCAGTCCGTCCGGCGACCTGTTGAGCGAGATCAGCGTCAGCAAACTCAAGACCGCCTATGGCCGGCTCCGCACCCCGATGATGGGGCCGGATGACGCCCTGTATGTCTCCACCTCCGAGGGCAACGGCGCGGACAAGATCCTGCGGGTCACTCCCCAGGTGGCTCCCCGGTTCCCAGCCAATACCGACACCACCTGGGATACGCCGGAGAACGCCGATATCACCACCATCGTCGCCACTGTTGCGGCCGAAGAGCCGAACGGCGAGGCGATCACCTACTCCCTGGGCGGAACCGACGCCTCCTCCTTCAACATCAAAGACACAACCGTCGGGGAATTGCGGGCCAACGCGCCGCTGGACTACGAGACCAAATCCTCGTACCAGGTCGATGTTATCGCCACCGACCCCAATAGCTTGAGCAGCAAAGTAACACTGACCATCACAGTAACCAACGAGGACGATGCGGGCGCGATAACCCTGTCGTCCCAGGCGCCCGTCGTTGGCATAGACCTGACGGCCAGTATCACCGACCCCGACGGGGGTGTTTCCAGCATAGGTTGGACCTGGAGCAAATCCTCGGACCAAACCACGTGGACCGCTATTGCCGGCGCAACGTCGTCCACGTACCGACCGGTTGCCGCCGACGTTGGCAGCTACCTGCGAGCCACGGCGGCTTACACCGACAGCCAAGGATCGGGCAAGAATGCGCAACAGAAAACGGACGCCCCGGTTGCGGCGGCTAAGATCGGGGTGAGCGTGTCCGAGACCGCGCTGACAGTCGCCGAGGGCGCCAGCGCCACCTACACCGTGGTCCTGGACGGCCAGCCCGCCTCCGATGTGGTAATCGAGGTGACCAGCAACAATTCCGACGTGACGCTGGACACCGACGCGGCGGCGTCCGGCAACCAGACCACGCTGACCTTCACCCGGCCAACTGGAACACGGCGCAGACGGTGACGGTGGCCGCGGCCGACGACGCCGACGCGGTGAACGACACGGCCTCCATCGCCCACGCGGTGGTGGCCGCCGAAAGCGCCGACGAGTACGACGCGGCGACCATCGCCGGGGTGGTGGTGACCGTGACCGACGACGACACCGCCGGGGTGACGGTGTCCGAAACCACGCTGACGTTGGCCGAGGGCGGCAGCGCAACCTACACGGTGGTCCTGGACGCTCAGCCCACCTCCGACGTGGTGATCGCGTAACCAACAAGCGGCAGCTCCGACGTGACGGTGGACACCGACACGGGGACGTCCGGCCACCAGACCACGCTGACCTTCACCCCGAGCAACTGGAACACGGCGCAGACGGTGACGGTGGCCGCCGCCCAGGACGCCGACGCGGTGGACGACGCGGCCGCCATCGCCCACGCTGTAGGCCGCCGACAGCGCCGACGAGCCCGACAGCCGCGTGACCATCGCCGTCGGGGTGGCCGTGACCGTCACCGACGACGAGACCGCCGGGGTGACGGTGTCCGAAACCACGCTGACGGTGGCCGAGGGCGGCAGCGCCACCTACACGGTGGTCCTGGATGCCCAGCCCGCCGCCGACGTGCTGATTCGCATTGACCTCAACAACCTGGACGTGGGGGTGGACGCCGATGCGGGTAGGGCAGGCGCCCAGGTCTTCATGCTCTTCACCCCGGGCAACTGGAACACGCCGCAGACGGTGAAGGTGTCCGCCGCCCAGGACGCCGACGCCGCGGACGACCAAGCCCAGCTGGGCCACGCGGTAAGCTATACGATCGACAGGTCCGGCCCGTACAACAGCGTGCTCGCCGCCGGGGTGGCCGTGACCGTCACCGACGACGAGACCGCCGGGGTGACGGTGTCCGAAACCACGCTGACAGTGGTCGAGGGCGCCAGCAACACCTACACGGTGAAACTGGACCCCCAGCCCTCCTCCGACGTGGTGATCAGCGTCACCGCCAGCGGCAATACGGACGTGACCGTGTCTCCGGCGCGGCTGACCTTCACCTCGAGCAACTGGAGCACGGCGCAGACGGTGACGGTGTCCGCCGCCCACGACGCCGACGCGGTGAACGACACGGCCTCCATCGCCCACGCGGTGGTGGCCGCCGAAAGCGCCGACGAGTACGACACCGCGACCATCGCCGGGGTGGCGGTGACCGTCGCCGATGACGACGCGGGCGTGACAAACTCCGAATCCACGCTGGTGGTGGCCGAGGGCGGCAGCGCCACCTACACCGTGGCGCTGAGCACCCGGCCCTCCGCCGACGTGGCGATTATCATCGCCGACGACAACCCGGACGTGACGGCGGACACCGACGCCGCGACGTCCGGCAACCAGGACAGGCTGACCTTCACCCCGGCCAACTGGAGCACACCGCAGACGGTGACGGTGGCCGCCGCACACGACGCCGACGCGGTGAACGACAAAGCCCAGCTGCGCTACACTGTGTCGTCCGGCAACGCGTCCGGCCCGTACAGCGGCTTGGCCGCCGACGGGGTGGCCGTGACCGTCACCGACGACGACGACGCCGGCGTGACGGTGTCCGAAACCACGCTGACAGTGGCCGAGGGCGGCGACAACACCTACACAGTGGCGCTGGACGCCCAGCCCACCTCCGACGTGGTGATCAACGTAACCAAGAGCGGCAGCTCCGACGTAACGGTGTCGCCGGCCACGCTGACCTTCACCTCGAGCAACTGGGGCACGGCGCAGACTGTGACAGTGGCCGCCGCCCACGACGCCGACGCCGCGGACGACTCGGCCGCCATCGCCCACGCGGTGGCGCCCGCCGAAAGCGCCGACGAGTACGACACCGCGACCATCGCCGGGGTGGCGGTGACCGTCGACGACGACGAGACCGCCGGGGTGACGGTGTCCAGGCCCAGGATGAGGATGGACGAGGGCGGCAGCAACACCTACACCGTGGCGCTGAACGCCCAGCCCGCCTCCGACGTGGTGATCGCGGTGACCAGCAACAATTCCGACGTGACGGTGGACACCGACGCGGCGACGTCCGGCAGCCAGAACACGCTGACCTTCACCCCGAGCAACTGGAGCACGGCGCAGACGGTGACGGTGGCCGCGGACCAGGACGCCGACGCGGCGAACGACAAGGCCGCCATCACCCACGCGGTGGTGGCCGCCCAAAGCGCCGACGAGTACGACAGCGTGACCATCGCCCGGGTGAGGGTGACCGTCGTCGACGACGAAATCGGCACCGCCGGGGTGAGAAGCTCCGTGTCCAGGCTGTCGGTGGCCGAGGGCGGCAGCGCAACCTACACCGTGGTCCTGGACGCGCAGCCCGAGGCGAGGGTGAGGGTCTGGATTGTTCTCATCTCCGACGGGAACGTGTCACGGACGCCGAGTCGGCTGGACTTCACGCCGTCCAACTGGAGCACGGCGCAGACGGTGACGTTGTCCGCCGCCCAGGACGCCGACACGAGGATCAGCGCGGCCCAGATCTCCTACTATATATCGTGCGCCAGCAGATGCAGACCGTACAACAACAACACGACATACAGCAACGTGGTGAAGGTGATCGTCGTCGACGACGAAGTTGTAGGGGTAACGCTGCCCGAAACCACGCTGACGGTGCTCGAGGGTGGCAACCGCGCCTACACCGTGGTGCTGAACAGGCAGCCCACCTCCGACGTGGTGATCAACGTCACCAAAAGCGGCAGTGACGACCTGACGGCGACTCCGGCCAGCCTGACCTTCACCACGAGCAACTGGAGCACGCCGCAGACGGTGACGGTGCGGGCCGCCCAGGACGCCGACGCGGCGAACGACACGGCGTCCATCACCCACGCGGTGGTGGCCTCCCGGAGCGCCGACGAGTACGACGCCGTGAGCATCGCCGGGGTGGCCGTGACCGTCACCGACGACGAGACCGCCGGGGTGACGGTGTCCGAAACCACGCTGACGGTGGCCGAGGGCGGCAGCGGCGCCTACACCGTGGTCCTGGACGTGCAGCCCACCTCCGACGTGGTAATCAACGTAACCAAAAGCGGCAGTGACGACGTAACGGTGTCTCCGGCCACCCTGACCTTCACGACGGCCAACTGGAGCACGGCGCAGACGGTGACGGTGGCTGCCGCCCAGGACGCCGACGCGGTGAACGACGCGGCCTCCATCGCCCACGCCGTCGACGCCTCCCGGAGCGCCAACGAGTACGACAACATGACCATCGCCGGGGTGGCCGTGACCGTCACCGACGACGACACCGCCGGGGTGAGCGTGTCCGAGACCACGCTGACGGTGGACGAGGGCGGCCGCGGCTCCTACACGGTGAGGCTGAACACGCAGCCCACCTCCAACGTGGTGATCAGCGTAACCAGGACCGGTAGTACCGACGTGACGGTGTCGCCGGCCACCCTGACCTTCACGACGAGCAACTGGAGCACGGCGCAGACGGTGACGGTGGCTGCCGCCCAGGACGCCGACGCGGTGAACGACGCGGCCTCCATCACCCACGCGGTGGTGGCCTCCCGGAGCGCCGACGAGTTCGACGCCGTGAACATCGCCGGGGTGGCCGTGACCGTCACCGACGACGAGACCGCCGGGGTGACGGTGTCCAAATCGACGCTGACGGTGGCCGAGGGGGGCAGCGGCGCCTACACGGTGGTCCTGGACGCCCTGCCCACCTCCGACGTGGTGATCAGCGTCACCAGGACCGGCAGCAGCGACGTGACGCTGGACACCGACACGGGGACGTCCGGCAACCAGACCACGCTGACCTTCACCCCGGCCAACTGGGACACGGCGCAGACGGTGACGGTGGCTGCCGCCCAGGACGCCGACGCGGTGAACGACGCGGCCTCCATCACCCACGCGGTGGTGGCCTCCCGGAGCGCCGACGAGTTCGACGCCGTGAACATCGCCGGGGTGGCCGTGACCGTCACCGACGACGAGACCGCCGGGGTGACGGTGTCCAAATCGACGCTGACGGTGGACGAGGGCGGCAGCGGCTCCTACACGGTGAGGCTGAACCTTCAGCCCGCCTCCGACGTGGTGATCACGGTGAGCAGCGACAATTCGGACGTGACGGTGTCTCCGGCCACCCTGACCTTCACCCGGGCCAACTGGGACACGGCGCAGACGGTGACGGTGGCTGCCGCCCAGGACGCCGACGCGGTGAACGACGCGGCCTCCATCGCCCACGCGGTGGTGGCCGCCCAGAGCGCCAACGAGTACGACGCCGTGAGCATCGCCGGGGTGGCCGTGACCGTCACCGACAACGACGCCGGGGTGACGGTGTCCCCTGCTACATTGCGCATCCCCGAGGGCAACAGTTCCACCTACACGGTGGTCCTGGACGCCCTGCCCGCCTCCGACGTGGTGATCACGGTGAGCAGCGACAATTCGGACGTGACGGCGACGCCGGCGAAGCTCACCTTCACCACGGCCAACTGGGACACGGCGCAGACGGTGACGGTGGCCGCGGCCCAGGACGCCGACGCGGTGAACGACACGGCCGCCATCGCCCACGCCGTCGACGCCGCCCGCAGCGCCAACGAGTTCGACGCCGTGACCATCGCCGGGGTGGCCGTGACCGTCACCGACGACGACACCGCCGGGGTGACCGTGTCCGTCATTTCGGTGACGGCGCCGGAGGGCGACAGCGGCGCCTACACGGTGGTCCTGGACGTGCAACCCAGCTCCGACGTAGTGATAAGCGTAACCAAAAGCGGCAGTCCCGACGTAACGGTGTCTCCGGCCACGCTGACCTTCACGCCGTCCAACTGGGACACGGCGCAGACGGTGACGGTGCGGGCCGCCCAGGACGCCGACGCGGTGGACGACGCGGCGTCCATCACCCACGCGGTGGTGGCCGCCCGCAGCGCCAACGAGTTCGACCTAGTCACCGTGGCCGGGGTGACGGTGACCGTCGACGACGACGACACCGCCGGGGTGACGGTCTACCCCACGAGTTACAATACGTTTGAGGACACCGCGAACGCCTACACCGTGAAGCTGGACGCCCAACCCAGCTCCGACGTGGTGATCCGGGTCACCTCCACCGGCAGTTCCGACGTGACGGTGGACACCGACCGAAGGACGCCCGGCAACCAGGACACGCTCACCTTCACCCCGAGCAACTGGAGCACGGCGCAGCGAGTGTGGGTGGTGAGCGCAGCGGACGACGACGCGGTGAACGGCATGGCCTCCATCAGCCACGCGGTGGTGGCCGCCGAAAGCGCCGACGAGTACGACAACGTGATGATCGCCTCGTTTGCGGTGACCGTCACCGACGACGAGACGGCCGGGGCGACGGTGTCCGAAACCGCGCTGACGGTTGCCGAGGGCGGCAGCGCAACCTACACGGTGGTCCTGGACGCCCAGCCCACCTCCGACGTGGTGATCAGCGTAACCAAAAGCGGCAGCTCCGACGTGACGCTGGACACCGACACGGGGACGTCCGGCAACCAGACCACGCTGACCTTCACCCCGGCCAACTGGGACACGGCGCAGACGGTGACGGTGGCTGCCGCCCAGGACGCCGACGCGGTGGACGACGCAGCCGCCATCGCCCACGCCGTCGACGCCGCCCGCAGCGCCGACGAGTTCGACAACGTGAGTATCGCCGGGGTGGCCGTGACCGTCACCGACGACGAGACCGCCGGGGTGACGGTGTCCGAAACCACGCTGACGGTTGCCGAGGGCGGCAGCGCAACCTACACCGTGGCGCTGAACCTTCAGCCCACCTCCGACGTGGTAATCAACGTAACCAAAAGCGGCAGTACCGACGTAACGGTGTCTCCGGCCACCCTGACCTTCACGACGAGCAACTGGAGCACGGCGCAGACGGTGACGGTGGCCGCCGCCCAGGACGCCGACGCGGTGAACGACGCGGCCGCCATCGCCCACGCCGTCGACGCCTCCAGCAGCGCCAACGAGTACGACGCCGTGACCATCGCCGGGGTGGCGGTGACCGTCACCGACGACGACGCCGGGGCGACGGTGTCCGAAACCACGCTGACGGTTGCCGAGGGCGGCAGCGCAACCTACACGGTGGTCCTGGACGCCCAGCCCGCCTCCGACGTGGTGATCAGCGTAACCAGGACCGGCAGTACCGACGTGACGGTGTCTCCGGCCACCCTGACCTTCACCACGGCCAACTGGAGCACGGCGCAGACGGTGACGGTGGCCGCCGCCCAGGACGCCGACGCCGTGAACGACGCGGCGTCCATCGCCCACGCGGTGGTGGCCTCCCGGAGCGCCAACGAGTACGACGCCGTGACCATCGGCTCGGTGGCGGTGACCGTCACCGACGACGACGCCGGGGCGACGGTGTCCGAGACCACGCTGACGGTGGCCGAGGAGGGCAGCGCGCCTACACGGTGGTCCTGGACGCCCAGCCCGCCTCCGACGTGGTGATCAGCGTAACCAGGACCGGCAGCTCCGACGTGACGCTGGACACCGACACGGGGACGTCCGGCAACCAGACCACGCTGACCTTCACCCCGGCCAACTGGGACACGGCGCAGACGGTGACGGTGGCTGCCGCCCAGGACGCCGACGCGGTGAACGACGCGGCCTCCATCGCCCACGCGGTGGTGGCCTCCCGGAGCGCCGACGAGTACGACGCCGTGAACATCGCCGGGGTGGCCGTGACCGTCACCGACGACGAGACCGCCGGGGTGACGGTGTCCGAAACCACGCTGACGGTTGCCGAGGGCGGCAGCGCAACCTACACCGTGGCGCTGATCAGCCTTCAGCCCAGCCTCCGACGTGGTAATCAACGTAACCAAAAGCGGCAGTACCGACGTAACGGTGTCTCCGGCCACCCTGACCTTCACCACGAGCAACTGGAGCACGGCGCAGACGGTGACGGTGGCTGCCGCCCAGGACGCCGACGCGGTGGACGACGCAGCCGCCATCGCCCACGCCGTCGACGCCGCCCGCAGCGCCGACGAGTTCGACAACGTGAGCATCGCCGGGGTGGCCGTGACCGTCACCGACGACGAGACCGCCGGGGTGACGGTGTCCGAAACCACGCTGACGGTTGCCGAGGGCGGCAGCGCAACCTACACCGTGGCGCTGAACCTTCAGCCCACCTCCGACGTGGTAATCAACGTAACCAAAAGCGGCAGTACCGACGTAACGCTGTCTCCGGCCACCCTGACCTTCACGACGGCCAACTGGGACACGGCGCAGACGGTGACGGTGGCAGCCGCCCACGACGCCGACGCGGTGAACGACGCGGCGTCCATCGCCCACGCGGTGGTGGCCGCCGAAAGCGCCGACGAGTACGACAACGTGAGCATCGCCGGGGTGGCCGTGACCGTCACCGACGACGAGGCCGCCGGGGTGACGGTGTCCGAAACCGACGGGATTGTGATGACGGAGGGCATACCTTTCTCCTACACGGTGGCCCTGACCACCAAGCCCACCTCCAACGTGGCGCTAGTAATAGGGGTGCTCGGCAGCCGGGGCATTACGGTGGACGGGTCCCCTATCACGTTCGATCTGCCCGGACTGGGTACCCTGGCGGCGGTGGAGTTGCTCTTCACCCCGGCCAACTGGAACACCCCCCAGACGGTGACGGTGCGGGCCCCCGACGACGACGACTCGGCGGACGACTCGGCCACCATCTACCACGGCGTTATCCCCGGCAGCAGCGCTGAGGAGTACCGCAGTGTCCCTCTCATCGCCCTGGAAGTGTTCGTCAACGACGACGACCCCGGGGTGACCGTGTCCCCCAAGGCGCGGTCGCTGGCCGAGGGCGGCAGCGCGACCTACACAGTGCTCCTCGACACCGAGGCCGCGTCGGACGTCGTAATATCGGTGAGCAGCGACAACACGGACGTGACGGTGTCTCCGGCCACCCTGACCTTCACCACGGCCAACTGGGGCACGGCGCAGACGGTGACGGTGCGGGCCGCCCACGACGCCGACGCGGTGAACGACGCGGCCTCCATCACCCACGCTGTGGTGGACGCCGACAGCGACGACCTGTACGACGGCCTCCACATCGCCCGCGTGAGCGTAACCGTCACCGACGACGACGCCGGGGTGAGCGTGTCCGAAACCGCGCTGACCGTGGCCGAGGGCGGCAACAACACTTACACCGTGAAGCTGGACGCCCAGCCCGCCTCCGACGTGGTGATCACGGTGAGCAGCGACAATTCGGACGTGACGGCGGACACCGACGCCGCGACGTCCGGCAACCAGACCACGCTGACCTTCACCGCGAGCAACTGGGACACGCCGCAGACGGTGACGGTGGCCGCCGCCCAGGACGCCGACGCGGCGAACGACGCGGCGTCCATCACCCACGCGGTGGTGGCCGCCGGCAGCGCCGACGAGTTCGACAACGTGAGCATCGCCGGGGTGGCCGTGACCGTCACCGATGACGAGACCGCCGGGGCGACGGTGTCCGAGACCACGCTGACGGTTGCCGAGGGCGGCAGCGCAACCTACACCGTGGTCCTGGACGTGCAGCCCACATCCGACGTGGTGATCACGGTGAGCAGCGACAATTCGGACGTGACGGCGACGCCGGCGAAGCTCACCTTCACCACGGCCAACTGGGACACGGCGCAGACGGTGACGGTGCGGGCCGCCCAGGACAGCGACGCCGTGAACGACGCAGCCGCCATCGCCCACGCCGTCGACGCCTCCAGCAGCGCCAACGAGTTCGACGCCGTGACCATCGGCTCGGTGGCGGTGACCGTCACCGACAACGACGCCGGGGCGACGGTGTCCGAGACCACGCTGACGGTTGCCGAGGGCAACAGTTCCACCTACACGGTGGTCCTGGACGCCCAGCCCGCCTCCGACGTGGTGATCAGCGTAACCAGGACCGGCAGCGCCGACGTGACGGTGTCTCCGGCCACCCTGACCTTCACCCGGGCCAACTGGAGCACGGCGCAGACGGTAAGGGTGTCCGCCGCCCAGGACGCCGACGCCGTGAACGACGCAGCCTCCATCGCCCACGCGGTGGTGGCCGCCCGAGCGCCGACGAGTACGACGCCGTGACCATCGGCTCGGTGGCGGTGACCGTCACCGACAACGACGCCGGGGCGACGGTGTCCGAAACCACGCTGACGGTTGCCGAGGGCGGCAGTTCCACCTACACGGTGGTCCTGGACGCCCAGCCCGCCTCCGACGTGGTGATCAGCGTAACCAGGACCGGCAGTACCGACGTGACGGTGTCTCCGGCCACCCTGACCTTCACCCGGGCCAACTGGAGCACGGCGCAGACGGTAAGGGTGTCCGCCGCCCAGGACGCCGACGCCGTGAACGACGCGGCGTCCATCACCCACGCGGTGGTGGCCGCCCGCAGCGCCGACGAGTACGACGCCGTGACCATCGGCTCGGTGGCGGTGACCGTCACCGACGACGACGCCGGGGCGACGGTGTCCGAAACCACGCTGACGGTTGCCGAGGGCAACAGTTCCACCTACACGGTGGTCCTGGACGCCCAGCCCGCCTCCGACGTGGTGATCGGCGTAACCAGGACCGGCAGTACCGACGTGACGGTGTCTCCGGCCACCCTGACCTTCACCCGGGCCAACTGGAGCACGGCGCAGACGGTAAGGGTGTCCGCCGCCCAGGACGCCGACGCGGTGAACGACGCGGCCTCCATCACCCACGCGGTGGTGGCCGCCCAGAGCGCCGACGAGTACGACGCCGCGACCATCGGCTCGGTGGCGGTGACCGTCACCGACGACGACGCCGGGGCGACGGTGTCCGAAACCACGCTGACGGTTGCCGAGGGCAACAGTTCCACCTACACGGTGGTCCTGGACGCCCAGCCCGCCTCCGACGTGGTGATCAGCGTAACCAGGACCGGCAGTACCGACGTGACGGTGTCTCCGGCCACCCTGACCTTCACCCGGGCCAACTGGAGCACGGCGCAGACGGTAAGGGTGTCCGCCGCCCAGGACGCCGACGCGGTGAACGACGCGGCCTCCATCGCCCACGCGGTGGTGGCCGCCCAGAGCGCCAACGAGTACGACGCCGTGACCATCGGCTCGGTGGCGGTGACCGTCACCGACAACGACGCCGGGGCGACGGTGTCCGAGACCACGCTGACGGTTGCCGAGGGCGGCAGCGGCTCCTACACGGTGGTCCTGGACGCCCAGCCCGCCTCCGACGTGGTGATCAGCGTAACCAGGACCGGCAGCCCCGACGTGACGGTGTCTCCGGCCACCCTGACCTTCACCCGGGCCAACTGGAGCACGGCGCAGACGGTAAGGGTGTCCGCCGCCCAGGACGCCGACGCGGTGAACGACGCGGCGTCCATCACCCACGCGGTGGTGGCCGCCCAGAGCGCCGACGAGTACGACGCCGTGACCATCGGCTCGGTGGCGGTGACCGTCACCGACAACGACGCCGGGGCGACGGTGTCCGAGACCACGCTGTCGATTACGGAGGGCAACAGTTCCACCTACACGGTGGTCCTGGACGCCCAGCCCGCCTCCGACGTGGTGATCACGGTGAGCAGCGACAATTCGGACGTGACGGCGGACACCGACGCCGCGACGTCCGGCAACCAGACCACGCTGACCTTCACCGCGAGCAACTGGGACACGCCGCAGACGGTGACGGTGGCCGCCGCCCAGGACGCCGACGCGGCGAACGACGCGGCGTCCATCACCCACGCGGTGGTGGCCGCCGGCAGCGCCGACGAGTTCGACAACGTGAGCATCGCCGGGGTGGCCGTGACCGTCACCGATGACGAGACCGCCGGGGCGACGGTGTCCGAGACCACGCTGACGGTTGCCGAGGGCGGCAGCGCAACCTACACCGTGGTCCTGGACGTGCAGCCCACCTCCGACGTGGTGATCACGGTGAGCAGCGACAATTCGGACGTGACGGCGACGCCGGCGAAGCTCACCTTCACCACGGCCAACTGGGACACGGCGCAGACGGTGACGGTGCGGGCCGCCCAGGACAGCGACGCCGTGAACGACGCAGCCGCCATCGCCCACGCCGTCGACGCCTCCAGCAGCGCCAACGAGTTCGACGCCGTGACCATCGGCTCGGTGGCGGTGACCGTCACCGACAACGACGCCGGGGCGACGGTGTCCGAAACCGCGCTGACGGTTGCCGAGGGCAACAGTTCCACCTACACGGTGGTCCTGGACGCCCAGCCCGCCTCCGACGTGGTGATCAGCGTAACCAGGACCGGCAGCGCCGACGTGACGGTGTCTCCGGCCACCCTGACCTTCACCCGGGCCAACTGGAGCACGGCGCAGACGGTAAGGGTGTCCGCCGCCCAGGACGCCGACGCGGTGAACGACGCAGCCTCCATCGCCCACGCCGTCGACGCCGCCCGCAGCGCCGACGAGTACGACGCCGCGACCATCGCCGGGGTGGCGGTGACCGTCACCGACAACGACGCCGGGGCGACGGTGTCCGAAACCGCGCTGACGGTTGCCGAGGGCAACAGCGCAACCTACACGGTGGTCCTGGACGCCCAGCCCGCCTCCGACGTGGTGATCACGGTGAGCAGCGACAATTCGGACGTGACGGCGGACACCGACGCCGCGACGTCCGGCAACCAGACCACCCTGACCTTCACCCGGGCCAACTGGAGCACGGCGCAGACGGTAAGGGTGTCCGCCGCCCAGGACGCCGACGCCGTGAACGACGCAGCCTCCATCGCCCACGCGGTGGTGGCCGCCCGGAGCGCCGACGAGTACGACGCCGTGACCATCGGCTCGGTGGCGGTGACCGTCACCGACAACGACGCCGGGGCGACGGTGTCCGAGACCACGCTGACGGTTGCCGAGGGTAACAGTTCCACCTACACGGTGGTCCTGGACGCCCAGCCCGCCTCCGACGTGGTGATCAGCGTAACCAGGACCGGCAGTACCGACGTGACGGTGTCTCCGGCCACCCTGACCTTCACCCGGGCCAACTGGAGCACGGCGCAGACGGTAAGGGTGTCCGCCGCCCAGGACGCCGACGCGGTGAACGACGCAGCCTCCATCGCCCACGCGGTGGTGGCCGCCCAGAGCGCCGACGAGTACGACGCCGCGACCATCGGCTCGGTGGCGGTGACCGTCACCGACGACGAGACCGCCGGGGCGACGGTGTCCGAAACCACGCTGACGGTTGCCGAGGGCGGCAGCGGCTCCTACACGGTGAGGCTGAACACGCAGCCCACCTCCGACGTGGTGATCAGCGTAACCAGGACCGGCAGCCCCGACGTGACGGTGTCTCCGGCCACCCTGACCTTCACCCGGGCCAACTGGAGCACGGCGCAGACGGTGACGGTGTCCGCCGCCCAGGACGCCGACGCGGTGAACGACGCGGCCTCCATCGCCCACGCCGTCGACGCCGCCCGCAGCGCCGACGAGTACGACGCCGCGACCATCGGCTCGGTGGCGGTGACCGTCACCGACGACGACGACGCCGGGGCGACGGTGTCCGAAACCACGCTGATGGTTGCCGAGGGCGGCAGCGCAACCTACACCGTGGTCCTGGACGTGCAGCCCACCTCCGACGTGGTGATCAGCGTAACCAGGACCGGCAGTACCGACGTGACGGTGTCTCCGGCCACCCTGACCTTCACCCGGGCCAACTGGAGCACGGCGCAGACGGTGACGGTGCGGGCCGCCCAGGACGCCGACGCGGTGAACGACGCGGCCTCCATCGCCCACGCGGTGGTGGCCGCCCGCAGCGCCGACGAGTACGACGCCGCGACCATCGGCTCGGTGGCGGTGACCGTCACCGACGACGACGACGCCGGGGCGACGGTGTCCGAAACCACGCTGACGGTTGCCGAGGGCGGCAGCGCAACCTACACCGTGGTCCTGGACGCCCAGCCCACCTCCGACGTGGTGATCAGCGTAACCAGGACCGGCAGTACCGACGTGACGGTGTCTCCGGCCACCCTGACCTTCACCCGGGCCAACTGGAGCACGGCGCAGACGGTGACGGTGCGGGCCGCCCAGGACGCCGACGCCGTGAACGACGCGGCCTCCATCGCCCACGCGGTGGTGGCCGCCAGCAGCGCCAACGAGTACGACGCCGTGACCATCGGCTCGGTGGCGGTGACCGTCACCGACGACGACGACGCCGGGGCGACGGTGTCCGAGACCACGCTGACGGTTGCCGAGGGCGGCAGCGCAACCTACACGGTGGTCCTGGACGCCCAGCCCGCCTCCGACGTGGTGATCAGCGTAACCAGGACCGGCAGTACCGACGTGACGGTGTCTCCGGCCACCCTGACCTTCACCCGGGCCAACTGGAGCACGGCGCAGACGGTAAGGGTGTCCGCCGCCCAGGACGCCGACGCGGTGAACGACGCGGCCTCCATCGCCCACGCGGTGGTGGCCGCCCGCAGCGCCGACGAGTACGACGCCGCGACCATCGGCTCGGTGGCGGTGACCGTCACCGACGACGACGACCGCCGGGGCGACGGTGTCCGAGACCACGCTGACGGTTGCCGAGGGCGGCAGCGCAACCTACACGGTGGTGCTGAACGTGCAGCCCACCTCCGACGTGGTGATCAGCGTAACCAGGACCGGCAGTCCCGACGTGACGGTGTCTCCGGCCACCCTGACCTTCACCCGGGCCAACTGGAGCACGGCGCAGACGGTGACGGTGTCCGCCGCCCAGGACGCCGACGCGGCGAACGACGCAGCCACCATCGCCCACGCCGTCGACGCCGCCCGCAGCGCCAACGAGTACGACAACGTGAGCATCGCCGGGGTGGCCGTGACCGTCACCGACGACGACACCGCCGGGGTGACGGTGTCCGAGACCACGCTGACGGTGACCGAGGGCGGCAGCGCCACCTACACGGTGGTCCTGGACGCGCAGCCCACCTCCGACGTGGTGATCAGCGTAACCAGGACCGGCAGTACCGACGTGACGGTGTCTCCGGCCACCCTGACCTTCTCCTCGTCCAACTGGGACACGGCGAAGACGGTGACGGTGCGGGCCGCCCAGGACGCCGACGCGGTGGACGACGCGGCGTCCATCACCCACGCGGTGGTGGCCGCCCGGAGCGCCAACGAGTACGACGGCGCGACCATCGCCGGGGTGGCGGTGACCGTCGACGACGACGACACCGCCGGGGTGACGGTGTCCCCTGCTACATTGCGCATCCCCGAGGGCGGCAACGGCTCCTACACGGTGAGGCTGAACACGCAGCCCACCTCCAACGTGGTGATCGGGGTCACCAAGAGCGGCAGCCCCGACGTGACGGCGTCTCCGGCCACCCTGACCTTCACCCCGGCCAACTGGAGCACGGCGCAGACGGTAAGGGTGTCCGCCGCCCAGGACGCCGACGCGGTGAACGACGCGGCGTCCATCGCCCACGCGGTGGTGGCCGCCCAGAGCGCCAACGAGTATGACGGCGTTACCGTCGCCGGCGTGACGGTAACCGTCACTGACGACGACACGCCGCCGCCCACCGGAGGCGGGAGTCCGCCCACTGGAGGTGGGGGTCCGCCCGACCGGAGTCCGACGTTCGCCTCGCGGACGGTAGACGACCAGGTCTACACAGTAGGCGAAGACGTAGGGACGGTGAGCCTGCCCCCCGCTCTTGGGGGCGACGGCAGGCTGCGATACAGCTTGTCGCCAGACCTGCCCGAGGGGCTGCGCTTCAACTCGGACCGCACCATCACCGGCACGCCCAGGGCGAAGTTCCCCAGGACGCGGTTCACCTATACCGCGAGCGATATCGACGGTGACCGCGTTCACCTGCGCTTCCATATCACCGTGAACGAGACGGCGGGTGTGACGGTGTCCCCCACCGACGTGACGGTGACCGAGGGCGGCAGCGCCACCTACACGGTGGTCCTGGACGCGCAGCCATCAGGCAACGTGGTGATCAGCGTCACCAAGACCGGCAGTACCGACGTGACGGTGTCGCCGGCCACCCTGACCTTCTCCTCGTCCAACTGGGACACGGCGAAGACGGTAAGGGTGTCCGCCGCCCAGGACGCCGACGCGGTGAACGACGCGGCGTCCATCACCCACGCGGTGGTGGCCTCCCGGAGCGCCAACGAGTACGCCGCCGCGACCATCGCCGGGGTGGCGGTGACCGTCACCGACGACGACACCGCCGGGGCGACGGTGTCCCCTGCTACATTGCGCATCCCCGAGGGGGGCAGCGCCACCTACACAGTGAGGCTGGACGCTCAGCCCACCTCCGACGTGGTGATCACGGTGAGCAGCGACAATTCGGACGTGACGGCGGACACCGACGCAGCGACGTCCGGCAACCAGACCACCCTGACCTTCACCCCGTCCAACTGGGACACGGCGAAGACGGTAAGGGTGTCCGCCGCCCAGGACGCCGACGCGGTGAACGACGCGGCGTCCATCACCCACGCGGTGGTGGACGCCAGCAGCGCCAACGAGTACGACGCCGCGACCATCGCCGGGGTGGCGGTGACCGTCACCGACGACGACGACGCCGGGGTGAGTCCGCCCGACCAGAGTCCGCCCGACCAGAGTCCGACGTTCGCCTCGCGGACGGTGGACGACCAGGTCTACACAGTAGGCGAAGACGTAGGGACGGTGAGCCTGCCCTCCGCTCTTAAGGGCAACGGCAGGCTGCGATACAGCCTGTCGCCAGACCTGCCCGAGGGGCTGCGCTTCAACTCGGACCGGACCATCACCGGCACGCCCAGGGCGAAGTTCCCCAGGACGCGGTTCACCTATACCGCGAGCGATATCGACGGTGACCGCGTTCACCTGCGCTTCCATATCACCGTGAACGAGACGGCGGGTGTGACGGTGTCCCCCACCGACGTGACGGTGACCGAGGGGGCAGCGCCACCTACACGGTGGTCCTGGACGCGCAGCCATCAGGCAACGTGGTGATCAGCGTCACCAAGACCGGCAGTACCGACGTGACGGTGTCGCCGGCCACCCTGACCTTCTCCTCGTCCAACTGGGACACGGCGAAGACGGTAAGGGTGTCCGCCGCCCAGGACGCCGACGCGGTGAACGACGCGGCGTCCATCACCCACGCGGTGGTGGCCTCCCGGAGCGCCAACGAGTACGCCGCCGCGACCATCGCCGGGGTGGCGGTGACCGTCACCGACGACGACACCGCCGGGGCGACGGTGTCCCCTGCTACATTGCGCATCCCCGAGGGGGGCAGCGCCACCTACACAGTGAGGCTGGACGCTCAGCCCACCTCCGACGTGGTGATCACGGTGAGCAGCGACAATTCGGACGTGACGGCGGACACCGACGCCGCGACGTCCGGCAACCAGACCACCCTGACCTTCACCCCGTCCAACTGGAGCACGGCGCAGACGGTGACGGTGCGGGCCGCCCAGGACGTCGACGCGGTGAACGACGCAGCCGCCATCACCCACGCCGTCGACGCCTCCCGGAGCGCCGACGAGTACGACGCCGCGGCCATCGCCGGGGTGGCGGTGACCGTCACCGACGACGACACCGCCGGGGCGACGGTGTCCCCTGCTACATTGCGCATCCCCGAGGGGGGCAGCGCCACCTACACAGTGAGGCTGGACGCTCAGCCCACCTCCGACGTGGTGATCACGGTGAGCAGCGACAATTCGGACGTGACGGCGGACACCGACGCCGCGACGTCCGGCAACCAGACCACCCTGACCTTCACCCCGTCCAACTGGGACACGGCGCAGACGGTGACGGTGCGGGCCGCCCAGGACGCCGACGCGGTGAACGACGCGGCGTCCATCACCCACGCGGTGGTGGACGCCGACAGCGCCGACGAGTTTGACCTAGTCACCGTGGCCGGGGTGAGGGTGACCGTCACCGACGACGACACCGCCGGGGCGACGGTGTCCGAGACCACGCTGTCGATTACGGAGGGCAACAGTTCCACCTACACGGTGGTCCTGGACGCCCAGCCCGCCTCCGACGTGGTGATCAGCGTAACCAAGACCGGCAGCCCCGACGTGACGGTGTCTCCGGCCACCCTGACCTTCACCCGGGCCAACTGGAGCACGGCGCAGACGGTAAGGGTGTCCGCCGCCCAGGACGCCGACGCGGTGAACGACGCAGCCTCCATCGCCCACGCGGTGGTGGCCGCCCAGAGCGCCGACGAGTACGACGCCGCGACCATCGGCTCGGTGGCGGTGACCGTCACCGACAACGACGCCGGGGTGACGGTGTCCGAGACCACGCTGTCGATTACGGAGGGCAACAGTTCCACCTACACGGTGGTCCTGGACGCCCAGCCCGCCTCCGACGTGGTGATCAGCGTAACCAAGACCGGCAGTACCGACGTGACGGTGTCTCCGGCCACTTTGACTTTCACTTCCAGTAACTGGGGCACGGCGAAGACGGTGACGGTGTCCGCCGCCCAGGACGCCGACGCGGTGAACGACGCGGCCTCCATCGCCCACGCGGTGGTGGCCGCCCAGAGCGCCAACGAGTACGACGCCGCGACCATCGGCTCGGTGGCGGTGACCGTCACCGACAACGACGCCGGGGCGACGGTGTCCGAAACCACGCTGACGGTTGCCGAGGGCAACAGTTCCACCTACACGGTGGTCCTGGACGCCCAGCCCGCCTCCGACGTGGTGATCAGCGTAACCAGGACCGGCAGCCCCGACGTGACGGTGTCTCCGGCCACCCTGACCTTCACCCGGGCCAACTGGAGCACGGCGCAGACGGTAAGGGTGTCCGCCGCCCAGGACGCCGACGCCGCGAACGACGCAGCCGCCATCGCCCACGCGGTGGTGGCCGCCAGCAGCGCCAACGAGTACGACGCCGCGACCATCGGCTCGGTGGCGGTGACCGTCACCGACAACGACGCCGGGGCGACGGTGTCCGAAACCACGCTGACGGTTGCCGAGGGCGGCAGCGGCTCCTACACGGTGGTCCTGGACGCCCAGCCCGCCTCCGACGTGGTGATCAGCGTAACCAAGACCGGCAGTACCGACGTGACGGTGTCTCCGGCCACCCTGACCTTCACCCGGGCCAACTGGAGCACGGCGCAGACGGTAAGGGTGTCCGCCGCCCAGGACGCCGACGCGGTGAACGACGCAGCCTCCATCGCCCACGCGGTGGTGGCCGCCCGCAGCGCCGACGAGTACGACGCCGTGACCATCGGCTCGGTGGCGGTGACCGTCACCGACAACGACGCCGGGGCGACGGTGTCCGAGACCACGCTGACGGTGGACGAGGGCGGCAGCGCAACCTACACCGTGAAGCTGGACGCCCAGCCCGCCTCCGACGTGGTGATCAGCGTAACCAAGACCGGCAGCCCCGACGTGACGGTGTCGCCGGCCACCCTGACCTTCACCCCGGCCAACTGGAGCACGGCGCAGACGGTGACGGTGCGGGGGGCACAGGACGCCGACGCCGCCCAGGACGCAGCCGCCATCGCCCACGCCGTCGACGCCGCCCAGAGCGCCAACGAGTACGACGCCGCGACCATCGCCGGGGTGGCGGTGACCGTCACCGACGTCGACGCCGGGGCGACGGTGTCCGAGACCACGCTGACGGTGGCCGAGGGCGGCAGCGCCACCTACACGGTGAGGCTGAACGCTCAGCCCACCTCCGACGTGGTGATCAGCGTCACCAAGAGCGGCAGCCCCGACGTGACGGTGTCTCCGGCCACCCTGACCTTCACCCCGTCCAACTGGAGCACGGCGCAGACGGTAAGGGTGTCCGCCGCCCAGGACGCCGACGCCGCGAACGACGCGGCGTCCATCACCCACGCGGTGGTGGACGCCGGCAGCGCCGACGAGTACGACGCCGCGACCATCGCCGGGGTGGCGGTGACCGTCACCGACGACGACACCGCCGGGGCGACGGTGTCCGAAACCACGCTGACGGTGTCCGAGGGCGGCAGCGCCACCTACACGGTGAGGCTGGACGCTCAGCCCACCTCCGACGTGGTGATCAGCGTCACCAGGACCGGCAGTACCGACGTGACGGTGTCTCCGGCCACCCTGACCTTCACCCGGGCCAACTGGAGCACGGCGCAGACGGTAAGGGTGCGGGCCGCCCAGGACGCCGACGCCGCGAACGCCGCCGCCGCCATCGCCCACGCCGTCGACGCCGCCCAGAGCGCCAACGAGTACGACGCCGCGACCATCGCCGGGGTGGCGGTGACCGTCACCGACGACGACACCGCCGGGGCGACGGTGTCCGAGACCACGCTGACGGTGGCCGAGGGCGGCAGCAATATCAGCGTATGGGTCTTGACGCTCATAGGCGTGCTGCTCAACCTCGTGGCCCTAGGCGTCGCCATAGGCATCTGGCGGCGGCGCTAGCGCTTAACGGCATGAGATTCTGCCTGGGTTCGTCATGGGGCGGAACCAGCGATTGAACTGGTCTCTTACGTCGCATCCTTGAGCAGCGGATATGGACAAGTCTGTGGACTCAAGGCAGACGGTCAGTGGTATGCTGGAAGAGACGACTTCAACCAAGCTTTCCCGCCAGCATGGGGCTCATTACCTGAGACCGCCTCCCACCGTTGCACAATATGCAATGCGGTGCCTATAGCGAAACCTCCCACCGGAAAGTTCGCAGTACGGTACACTCCGGCCCACCATTTCCAGACCGTACCGACGACCGTCTCCTCGCCGTTTAGATTGGACCCCGAACGAAGCCGCGTGATACTTCGTGTGGTCTCTTCACGCCACTTGATCGTTTGACGGATCCAGAAGCGATGCGGGGTCGGCTGTCTCCGGGCTCCAGCCGTCAGCCGCGTTTTTACTCCTGGGTTGTGCCTGTCGCTGTAATCGAAACGTGCAGCGTTAATCCCTTGACGGTAGTACTACTTACGGGTGACACTTGGCTTAAGTGGTACTACCAATGACGTCAGAGAAAACGATTCGCCTGGTCCTGGTCCATCGGAACCCGACGATGGCCAGCGCGCTCACTCTCCTCTTAGAGGAGAATGGTCAGTGCGAAGTGCTCGCGGCGGCATCTAACGCACAAGACGCACTGGCTGCAGCGCGGCGCACCTCACCGCAGGTCGTGCTCCTGGATCCTGAATTGCCGGACATCGACCTTAAAGACGTGGTCGATAAGCTGGCTGAGGCCGTTCCTGACGCCAACGTCGTCGCCCTGACAGGGTCGAACGATCCCGCGTATCTGAGGAAAGCGATAGACGCCGGTATGACTGCGTATCTCACTACCGCCTCCGAGCCCAGCGAACTGATCAGCAAGCTTCGTCTTGCGGCTCAGGGTCACGTGTTGGTTTCCAGGCGGATGGCCACTCAACTGTCAGACCTGGCCAGCACCACCCCCATGGCCCTGTCCAAGGGTGGACCTTCGGAGCTGACAAGGCGGGAGCGGGAGGTGATTGAGTTTGCCTCCCAGGGCGCCACAAACAGACAGATTGCTGAGGCGCTGGTCGTTACCGAGAACACCGTGAAGGTCCACTTGCGTAACATCTACCGTAAGCTCGACGTGCAGAATCGCCACCAGCTGACGGCTCTTGCGCACCGGTCGGGGTTTAACAGCCGGAATTAAAGCGCGCCGCCTGTCTAAGCCCTGATTACCCCCCAGGCGTAACACACATCCCACCAGTGTTCGTCTGGAAGACTATCCCGTCAGAACGCGTGAAATTACTCGTTCGTATGACGAAATCCGTCCCCAATCATGTATTTTTGATATTGCAATATGTTCAGCTAAAGGAGATCACGATATGGTCAGCCAGTTTGAGAGACCAGAGACAATGAATGCGTTCCCGTTCGAGACCGAGAATCCGAGCGGAGTGCCCGGGATAACTGAGATCGAGGGACAGGTGATCGCCGCCATCGCCGGACACGTGGCCGAGCGTATAGAAGGCGTGGTCAACATCGGCAGGGGCGGGCTTGTGAGGACCGTGACGAGTATCCTGTCATCCGAAGCGTCGGATAAGGCCTCGGGAATCGACGTGGAGGCAGGCAAGCGGGAGGCGATTCTCGACATCGACCTCACGGTGATGTACGGGCACAGCATTCCCAATATCGTCAAAGAGGTGCGCGAGACCGTCGCCAAGGAGATCTTCGATCACGTCGGACTAGTGGCGAAAGAAATCAACATAGTTGTTACCTCCATCGAATTCCCGGACCGGTCCGCAAGGGCGAGGGTTAACTGAAGTCAAGTCACCTGAAGAGTTGACGGCTCTTGCCCGCTGGTCGGGGCCTTGTAACCGGGATTAACCCACCCCGCCCGCCTACCAATGATTACTCCCTGGGGGTAACACACACCATACGATGGAACGTCCAAAACATTATCCCGGCGGAACCTGTTAAATAACTCGCATGCATGACGAATTCCATCCCAAACACACCTAGAGTTTTGTAAAAGTTCAACCATAAGCCATCATAAGGAGGACACGAAATGGTCAGCCAACTTAGCCAGTTTGACGGACAAGAAAGGGAAGACGCCTTCCCGTTCGCAACCGAGAATCCTAGCGGAGTGCCAGGGATAACTGAGATCGAGGGACGGGTGATCGCCGCCATCGCGGGCCACGTGGCCGAAGGTATAGAAGGCGTGGTCAACATCGGCAGGGGCGGGCTTGTGAGGACCGTGACGAGCATCCTGTCATCCGAAGCGTCGGACAAGGCCTCGGGAGTCGACGTGGAGGCAGGCAAGCGGGAGGCGATTCTCGACATCGACCTCACGGTGATGTACGGGCACAGCATTCCCAATATCGTCAAAGAGGTGCGCGAGACCGTCGCCAAGGAGATCTTCGACCACGTCGGACTAGTGGCGAAGGAGATCAACGTAGTTGTTACGTCTATCGAATTCCCTGACCGGTCCGCCAGGGCGAGGCTGAACTGAGGTCCGACCCCGTAAAGATCCGGTACATGCTGAAAATGCGTCGTAAGGCAGGCTACTGCCATACACCCAGCGAAGCAATTGACAACTGGGTCTTGCCAGGGGCGCAACATGTACCAGGGTCAGGTAACGGTCGAGTGAAACAATGAACGTTATTAACCGTCTCATTGTTTCACTCGGCGCGCTGATATTGATCTCGGCGGGCGTATACATCCTGCTATTGATCAGCAGTACGCTCGGTCCCGGACAAATCAACGGAGAATACTTCGTTCCGCAGATCGAGCGAATTGCCGCGGACGTTGGCGCCGATCTGTGGGCCGACGTCGGTATAGCGATCGGATTTATCGCGGCCGGTATGGCCGTCCTCATCCTCCAACTGGCATCGCGTGGACGCGGTCGCGGGGGCAGGACGGTCCTGCTCAGTGACGATGAGCGAGGGTACGTTCGAATTTCGGTGCAGAGTATACGAGAGCTGACGGAGCGGACCTCCTACGGGGTGAGAAGCGTAGTGGACGCCAGGTGCTCCGTGAAAGTTACCCCCGGGGGGTTGCGCATGGGTTGCGACCTGACGCTGCGAATGGCGACGGAACTGCCTGAGGCCACGGCAAATGTCCAAGTGGCCATCCGTGAAGTTGTCGAACGACTTACGGGGCTCAAAGTAATAGACGTGTCGGTCACGGCCCGTTATGGACGGCACCGGGACGAGCCCGTGCTCGCCAGGTAGGGAACAGCATGATCAATCTGAGAGCTGTTTTCAGCATCACGGCTGGCCTGATATTCGGGTTGGTGTGGGTCTGGCAAGGCGTTGCCGCGGCGTTCATAGTCGTTGCCTTCGCTGGGCTTGGCTGGCTCATTGGAGTCGCCGTATGGTTGGGCAGCCGCGCCGCATCCGGTGACATCGATATGAATACCGCAAGGCAGTTGATCTCGACGCTCTTCTCCGACACCAAGCGAGGTCGGTAAGTAATCCCCGGGACTATTGCTCCGTTCCGGATATGCCTCGGGTCTCAGTCGCAGGACGCCAAGCGGGTAGGCAATACGGTGCCGGCGACACCGTTGGGGAGACAGGCGTCAGAGCGCCCATGTCCTGGTCTCCCTGGCTCCCCCTTGAAAGCGTCCCCAAGACCCTTTTGAAAGTTTTATCCCTTCTTGGATGTGGAAATAACTTCGTGGAACCGGGCACCAGCTTTATAGTTACCGAACTACCTCCGGGGCGGAATATTAGCGGGACGTATCGGGGCTATTCCTCTTTGACGAAAACACCCAATTCACAGCCATTCTAAAGAATCGGGGCGCTTGGTTGACCCGATACTCTAGCCGCGGCCGCCGCAGGCGGGAAACCGCCGTCGACCATTGGAAAACGGGGCGGCGCCTTGACGTCCGCCACTATATCCGAGCCTCTCACCCTGAATCTGGCCATCGCGAACGACGCCTCGGCGACGGATCGACGGACGCAGCACCACGACCATCACGACCCTCCTCTCAATAACTGAGCGTACTTCGGACATACTTTGGCGGAGATGCCTGCCATGCGACTAATACTGATCGGGTGCGAATACTCCGGCGGGAGCACGATGGCCAGAGCCATCGGCGAGTGGCTCCTCCGGGAGCGAGCCGCGACCGCTGTACGCATCCACGATCACTGGGTGTACCCGTACATCGCCGATCAGGACCCTTCGACTTGCTTCATTTTGGGCCCCGACGGTGTCGACCCTGAGAAGTGGCGCTACCGCGGTTTAGGCAGCGTGCACGGCAACGCCGCTTTGTCGGAGGAGTGGGCGTCCGACGTTAGGGCCCTGAAGCCGTGGCTGCTGGAGCAAATGCAGCGAGCCCTGATCTGGCGTCACATGCACCACACCGTGATCGGGGAGGACGCGTCGGACAGCATCCAGGTCGGCCTCCATTACGCGGAGGCGGTGTACGCGCCGCTGTATTACGGCTACGGACGGGACACCTTCTCGGACCGCCGACGCCAGGCGCGCGAGTGGGACAGGGCGCTCCTGGAGTACGCGCCCGAAACGGTGCTGGTGTTGCTCAGGGCATCAACGGAGGCGATACGGGAGCGGATGAGCGCGGCCCCGCGGCCCGACGGCGTGCCCAGAGAAGAGGACATCGAACGGGTGATCGACCTTTTCGAGGAGCAGTACGCCAGCACGGAGCTGAAGCACAAACTGGCCATACGCACCAGCGGCGTGACGATATCGGAGTCGGTCGCCGAGTTTGCCGACAAGGTGGAGCCGTTCCTAACCGACGAGGACCGTCAGCGGAAGGGGTAGGGGCGGGGACTAGCCCAGCAGGGTGTTAAGAAAGGCCGTTTCCGGTAGCGGACAGGTCCCGGCCGGGTATAGAAACGGCAATTTACTCACCCCACTTCGGGCGACCAGTTGTATATCCTCGCCAGCGTTCCGCCCATGAGCGCGGAACGCTCCGCGTCCGAAAGCTGGTCGGTGACCCGAAACGCCTCGACACCCTGCTCGTAGGTCAACAGTTCCACCGCACGGGTCCAATCGGTGCCCCACATGCATCGATCGAAGCCGAAGGCGTCGAATACCTGGCTGAGAGGCCCCCAGATGTCGGGGTACGGAAATGGCTCATGCGACAGGGTACAGGCCCCGGAAATCTTGATGGTTACGTTGTCGAATTCTGCCAGCGAAATCACGTTGGCCAGATCGGCAAAAGGTTCCGGCGACGGCGGCGGCTCGAAGGGCTGGATCAGGCCCACATGATCGATCACCACCTGTGTGTCCGGATGGCGGCGAACCAGCTCACGCAGTAATGGCAGCTTGCCCGAACACATGACGTTCACCGGAACGCCGGCATGGGCGCCGGCGGCGAGTATGCGACTGAGACCCGGATCGTCCGCTTCGAATGGCTCGTACGCAAGCATGATGCGGGCGCCGACCACACCGGGCGTCCCCGTCCACTCCGCCATCTCATCAGCGATCGACTCTGACTGCGGATCGAATGGCTTTATCAGGCCGAATCTGCCCGGATGCTTCGCGTAAACCTCGAGAGCGTAGCTGGCTTCGTAGCCGTACATGGCGAACGGCGAGACCAACAAGGCCCCGTCGACGCCGACTGCGTCCATCGCTGCCACCATGTCGTCGCCGGTAACTTCATCAGGGCCCTGCAAGAACCCTCTCCAGGGACGTTCAGGGCGGTTTCGCTCGTAGGCGTGTACCTGTGAGTCAATTGTGGGAGTGCGAGTTGCCATCGCCTTCCTCCTTGTGATTCATGGATTTCGGGGAGGTGTGTGTCTCTGCTACAAAGCTCTTCGGAGTTGTCGACCGAGACATGTTAGTTCTAACGTCTGTGTTGCGACTACCCGCCGTAAAGTTCAGAGTACTCAACAGGCGTCAAGGACTCGGGTACTAGCGGGCCTTGGGTCTAAGGGGGCGTCCAAAAACGACCGCCGAAGCAGGGCGCAAAAATGTCATTCTGAGCGTAGTCGAAGAATCTACGTCCGCCTGGCAGTAACGCCGCCTGACCTGCCACGGTGTGCATTTTCGGAGTCTGGCTTCCGCCTTCCCGCCTGTTCGCCTTCTGGAGCATGACTGCCATGACCTATAGTGAGACGGCGTAACGAACCATTCGCAGTACAGAATAGACACCAAGAACTGAGTACTCGTGGACGGTCGGATTGGGTGTGGCAGAAGGCGTTGTCACTTGGAATTCCGCCTTGTTGTATAGCGCGATCTGATGTTATTGATCCTCGGAGGCCTTCCTGCGGTGGGCAAGACAGCCATTGCCACCGGACTGGCAAGGGGCTTTGAGGCCGTTCATCTACGCATCGATTCCATAGAGCAGGCGTTGCGCAACTCCTGTGTAACGATATCGGGGCCAGAGGGGTATGAGGTCGCTTATACGATTGCTGAGGACAACCTGAGAGCCTGTGAATAAATCCTCAGGAACCGTCTAATTGAGACCGTTTTCAAAGTCAAATTGAGACTGAAAACCGCAGGTTTCGCAATAAAATCACAAGCTCTGAGACTGGGCCGCACCGTGATTGCCGATTCTGTGAACCCAATAGAGGTAACGCGAGCCGCATGGCGGAAAGTCGCCCAGAGAGCAGGCAAGCGTTGCATCGAGATCGAAATCGTCTGTTCCGACCAGGCGGAGCACCGGCGCAGGGTCGAGTCACGGATAGCTGACATCGTCGGGCACCAATTGCCTACGTGGCAGCAGGTGTGCGACCGTGAGTATGAACCCTGGCAGGCCAGCATCGTCATAGATACAGCGGGACAGCCTGTCGAGGCGAGCATTTCAGCGCTGCGAGAAAGACTGGAGGGCCTTTAGCAGGCACTCCGGGCAACCGGCGATACGATTATGCAATGCGGCCCGAAAGAACAGTTCAGGCGGGGTTGAGGGACCAGTGCAGCGCCCATACGTGAACTCCCTCATAGGTGACTGCGCCTAACATTCGCAGTTCGCAAGAGACACTAAAAACTGAGGTGTACCCGAGGCAAGGCGCGCCTTGACCAGGTCTGCCAACCGCTCTGCTAACCCATTCGAACCGTCAGGGTGGGGGCAGGGTCCTGGAATTTCTCCGCTTTCCTGAGGAGGAAAGGGTTCAGATTGGGGAAGTCAGATTTCCACAGGAAACCCGCTGTCCATCCATTCAGCGTAGGAGCCGTCGTAGAGGCGGACGTTGTACCCGGCCTGCTGCATAGACAGGTAAGCCAATGAGGCCCGGACTCCGCTGCGGCAGTAGGCCACCACCGGATCGCGGGGCGTGATGCCGGCGGCTGCCAGCCGCTGGCGCAGCAGATCCGGCTCGATGAGCAGTGCCCCATCGGCGCCGGCCATTTCTGAGTGGGGAAGATTCACGGCGCCGGGAATGTGCCCGGGGCAATGGTCCATTTCCGTTTGGCCCCGAAACTCCTCCGGGGAGCGGGTATCCAGGAGTCTCGTACCGCCGGGACTGGCCACGTCGTTCATCGTAGCTCGCACGGACGGGTTGAGGCGCGGCGAAAAGAGTTTTGGCTCGGTTGGGACGGGCCGGTAGAGGACCTCCCGGCCCTGGTCCTTCCAGGCGTCGTAGACCAGGTCCATGATGTGAACGTCGCCGCGGCCCAGGTATTCCAGGACCCAGGCTGCCATGGCGGCGTTGCGGCCATCCTGATGGTCGTAAAGCACCGGGGTTACGCCGTCGCCCAGCCCTGCTTCGCCAAAGGCGGCGGCAAGCTGCTCAGGCTGGCCGAGACGTCCGTCCGGGCCTTGCAGCTTCTTGAAAGGTACGCTGACCGCCCCTCTCAAGTGGCCCATCAAATAGCGCATGGCCGACCGGGGGTCAATTATCAAGTACCCCGGCCGGCCGATATGATCAGAGACCCAATCCGCGGAAACGAATTTGGCCATCAACCGACCATTTCAAAGTCGGTCTTCACTGCGGTTGGGTTGGCCACCGACTGGGTGACCGGGGAGCCCTCCACCGCCAAACGCCAGACTTCCCGCAGGGTTTCCTCGTCGGCGTCGGCGCGCACGAAGCACTTGGCCGAAATCCTGCCGTAGCCAGGGTTTCCCTCGTCCTCAACCCCGGCCCACTTGCGGATGTTGTCGAAATACCCTTCGACGGCCACCTCCAGGTCATGTATGCGGACTCCCTGCTTGGTGGCGTTGACCACGAAGCCCACGGTCATGCAACTGCCAATGGCCGACAGCAGCTGCTCGTGGGCGCTGGCTGCGACGTCAGTGGCGGTCAGGTCGCCGGGCTCGTCCATGTCAACCTGATGGTTCCGCATGTAGGCGCGCGCCCGCATCCCGTCCTGCCAAACCACCCGCGACTTCCAGGGCCCGGTTACCGCATTGAAAACCTCCGGGTCCCGAAAGGAATCCAGGACTTCGACCAGTTTCTCCCGAGGCAGTCCGTTAAGGTCTCTTTCTTCTGCCATTTCCAACTCCTTAATGCCAATTGGTCTTATCCGGCGAAAGCCGTGAACTCTGGCGTTACCGATATTCTGCCCTGAGCTGTTCGGCGGCTTGGGCGATCACCTGCATTTTCTTGGAGGCAATCTCGTGTGTATTGACGTTTCTTTCGGCGAAGGTGCCAAAGCCGCAGTCGGGGTTGAGATAGATTTTGTCCGGGTCGAAGTATTGAAGAAGTTCCTTGACTCTGGCGACAATCTGCTCCGGCGGTTCGATGTCGTCGGTCCGGGGATTCACCACTCCGAAGCCGATTTCCTGCTCGTTGTCGTATTCCTTGAAGACCTCCATCTCTCCAGCCCTGGGCGTGGCGCATTCCAGCACCAGTTGGTCAATGTTCATCTGGGTAAGGTAGGGCAACATCGGCCCGTAGTTGCCGTCGAGCAGCACGTCTTCCCGCCGACTCCAGTTGCCGCGGCAGATGTGGACCCCGGTCTTGATTCCGGTGATTCCCTCCGTGGTCTGGTTCATCAGGCGCACCGCGAACTCCAGTTCGTCGGTAGGATCCCGGCGGTTGGGCAGAGCAGCGCACATGAAGGTCTCGGTGTTTTCCTCGCCAAATACCACTTGGCTGAGGATGGGCTCGTCCAACTGAACGAAGTCGCAGCCCTGGTCCCGTAGGGCGATTATCTCTTCCCGGAGGATGGCCACCACGTCGGCGGCCAGGTCTTCGGGATCGGGATACACCCGGTCGGAGAGACCCTCGAACCAGCTGGAGCGGGTCAGCATATAGGGGCCGGGCAGGGGAATCTTGATTTGCCGATCCGTGTGTTCACGCATGAAGGCCAATTCATCAAGCGCCAACCCCTGCCGTTTCCCGATGCGGTCCACCACGATGGGGCTCTTGATGGCAAAGGATGGCACGTCGAGGGCCCGCAGCATTTCTTCCATCCGGGCCCGGTCCCGGGAGTAGTCCAGTAACTCCGAGACCTTCATCAGCCGCATTCCGGTCAACTTGTCCACGGCGAAGGAGTAGAAGTTGTCCCGGCGCTGCTCCCCGTCGCTTATGATGTCCACCCCGGCCTCTTCCTGCGCCCGGATGCAGGCCAACACTTCGCCGTCGGCCACGGAGTTGAAATCATCCAGGGTGATTTCGCCGGCTTCCTTGCGACGCAGCGCCCGAACCAGCTCGGTGGAGCGGGGCCAACTTCCAACGACCGTTACGGGGAACAAGGGGGCGTCCGCCATTCAGTTTCCTCCCGGATTTGGGCGTTATGAAGGTTTGCGGCCTACCTTACGAGGCCTGCCGCAGTGTATTCCACTCTGCACGACGGGACAAATTGGGCAACTATTCAGGCTCGGGTAGGCGGGGGTCGGGAAAGAAGCGCCGGGAGGTGTCGCACCTCATTCTTGATGGGGTGACGAGCTACGGCTGCAAAAACGTGAACATCGCGGTGGCGATCCCGACGGAGGATTTAGCTGCAGCCGCAGAACCGATATCAACATTCGCAGTACAGCACACTTAAGTCAGCCAAGCTCAGACGAGACCAAGTCGTTTCACGTTGCAGGACGTGCGGGCGCGATGGGCGGAGAGCCTGATGCGGAACTCGATATCCGGTCGGTGTGAGCTTAGTCCCATCGGAACAGCCGCCGACAGCCAACCCGTTCCAGCCACGGGCCCATCAAGACAAAAGCGTAAGCCGGTTGGGGTTCACGTTCACACCAATTACTCCGGCTGGGCTTCTGGTACAGGATCGGACTCGGGCGGTGTGGATATTGGCTCTGCCTCGGCTTCGGCAGGCGGATCCACTTCGTTTTTGCCGGTATCCCACTGTTCATGAAAATAGACGAACACGTCTCTTACGGCGGCAACCAGAGGCACTCCGACTATCACACCCCACAGCCCTGCAATCTCGCTTGCCACGACCAGAGTGACCATTATCACCACGGGATTGAGCCGGACCGCGCCACCCTGTATTCGGGGCGAGATAACGTAGTTCTCAATTAGCTGGACCAGTACGTAGACAAGGGCGACCCATACGATCTGGCCAGGCGAGCTTGCCAGCGTGACGAGCAGGCCCGGCACGGCGCCGAGCAAAGGTCCGACTATCGGGATCAGGCCAAACATGCCAGCCAACAGTCCAAGCATGGCGGCGTACTTGACGCCAAGGATGGACAGCCCGATGAACACCAGGATGCCGACGATCATCGCGCTCAAGAGCTGCGCCCTGACGTAAGACCCTATGACGCGGTTGACAATCAAGACGACGTTACGAGCGTGAGTTCGGCCCTTCGGGGAAAGCATCGAGTAAACGCCGCCAACTACTTCCTCGCGATCCTTGAGGATGTAGAACAACAGAAACGGAACTATGGCGAGGCCGATCACGAGGGTCACTGCGTTTGAGACGCCGCTCACCGATCGTCGGACAACGCCCTGGGTGGCGTCTGCCAGCACATTGCCGCCCCCCGCAACAACGTCCGCGAACTGATTTCGCAACTCAACGGGTATCTGCTCAGTGATGTCGTCCGACAAGCCTTCAACGTTGGATCTGGCGCGTTCGTACAGATCGGGGAAAGTCTTGACCAGCTCCTGCGATTCGGCGAACAGGGGTGGAATCGTGACGTACAGAATGCCCGCGACCACCGCTGCGAACGCCGCGTAGATCATGAGAATCGAGACGATACGGGCCACGCCGGGCAACCGGCCGCGGCCCGGCATTCGCTGCTCCAGGAACGCCACGCCCGGATAGAGAACCGCAGCCAGAATTATGCTGATGACGAACGGGAACAACGCGCCGCGCGCGATGTACAGGACCGCGGCAATCACCACCACGGTCACTACAACTAGTCCCGTTTGCCTCCATTTCATCCATGGCTGCGTTCCGGGTACCTGTTGTGGAGCGTCAGGAATTTGTTGACCTTTCAACCACTTTCACTCCGGCCCTCGCCAATCTGCACAGTGGATTACTTTGCCCGATCGATGGGCACAGGCTTCGCTAGAAAGTGCATTGCTGGGCAAATCGCCGACTTGTTCTGACCGTATTCGGATCGTCAAGCTTACATCGTGTGCCGCGGGCCCAAAGTCTTCCAGAAGGGTGTCTAAAAAAGTGCCGCCCGAGCAGAGCGTAATAAATTGTCATTCTGAGCGAAGCCGAAGAATCTACGTCCGACTGGCAGTAACGCTCTGTCCCCCGACCCCCACGATCCTGCGGCATTGTTCAGGGTTACAGGGCGCGCTCAGGGTGACAGTGGGACTGATTAGGAACCCTTTAAGGCTTCCGACCACTTCCGGCGAACCGACGGCTCATGTCTAATGGACGCTGGTGTAGCCTTCACGCCTTGCCCCGAGTCCTACGGGAAGCTATCGTTTCGGTCAGCCTCTAATCATTAGAAAGGACACTTTCGCCCATGGCCCGCGTCCTCATAGTTGCTTTCGACGGACTCCAGCCTTCGCAGGTGCGGCCCGAGCTCGCCCCAAACCTCTCCGCGTTCGCCGCCGGGGGCGTCACCTATACCAGGAATCACCCCGTGTTTCCTACCGTTACCCGGATCAACGTCGCCAGCCTCGTCACGGGCCGCCACCCCGGCTCGCACGGACTGGCCGGCAACACGCTCGTTTTCCGCGACTACAACCCGAACATCACCTTGCCAGCCATGGAGCCGCAGCTTGCGCAGGTCGCCGAGCAGACGGGACGCGTTCTGCTGGCCCCGACGCTGGCGGACATCCTGCACGACCACGGGGAAGAATACGTGGCAGTGGGCGTCGGCACTTCAGGCAACGCGTACGTCCAAAACCCGCGGGCCGAGGCCCTCGGCGGGGCCACGATCCACCCGGAGTTCTGCCTGCCGAGGGGACTACATAACCAGCTTGTCGAGTGCTTTGGCCCGTGGCCAGCCAATGAATTGCCGAACACTCCGCAGATGGAGCACGGGGCGCGGGTGTTGACCGAGTACGTGCTTGCGGAACGCGACCCGGCGGTCGCGCTGATCTGGTTTTCTGAGCCGGACAGCTCCAACCACAAGGCCGGAGTGGGATCCGTCCTCTCCAATAATGCCCTCGCCTCTGCCGACGAGCAGTTCGGCCGGATCATCGGCTGGATGGAACGCAACGGAGCCCTGGAAGAGACCGACGTGATAGTGGTCTCGGACCACGGATACGCGACTATCGTCGCCATCGTGGACATAGAGGCCGAGTTGCGGGAGGCTGGCTTCCCCGGCGGTGGCCAACCTGGCGGAGTATTGGTCGCGCCGAACGGCGGAGCTTCGCTCTTCTACGCGCACGAAGCCGATCCCGAGACCGTGGTGCGGCTGGCAAATTGGCTCGCGCTGCAGCCGTGGTGCGGTGCGATGCTGGCGTCGGAACGCGTCGGCCATGTGCCCGGCACGCTCCCCGCGAGCTTGGGCAACATAGACGGTCCCAGGGGTCCCGACCTGGCGATGGCCTTCGCCTGGAGTTCCGCTCCCAACGACGCCGGTTTTCCCGGGCGCTCAGCGGCCGGAGGGGGCCCGATCGGTGTTGGCACGCACGGTGGCATGACCCGCCACGAACTGCGGAACACGCTTATAGCCCGTGGACCCGGTTTCCTTCGATCAACCGTCGTAGACACGCCT
Source organism: Dehalococcoidia bacterium (assembly GCA_965262065.1). Taxonomy (GTDB): domain Bacteria; phylum Chloroflexota; class Dehalococcoidia; order Lucifugimonadales; family Lucifugimonadaceae. The sequence continues at coordinate 1,927,156 of OZ253497.1, forward strand.
ACGGGCAACATCGACGTTGCCCCCACGATTCTCCACCTGCTGAACCTGCCCGGCGGAGAAGAAATGGACGGACGCGTCCTGCATGAGTCGCTCGCTGGCGGCGACGATTCGCCAGATGTCGAACTTAGTACCGAAACACACACCGCCGAACTAGGCAACTACCGGCAGGAAGTCACCGTCACGACCGTGGGAGGTTCAGCGTACCTCGACGAGGGCAATGCCGTTTTTCCATAAGCCGCCAACCCGGAATTGGTGGCCCGCGAGAAGGCCCGTGAGGTTGAGCACATCGGCATCACAGTATTCGCTCGCCTCCTCCTAGCAATGCGTGATCGTCACTATCGCCATCCCGCGGGCACTTTGCCGCCTGAGGCAGGACCGGGATTGGAAGCGGGACTTCGGATCAGGGCCAGTAGTAGGTTCGTCCAGGAACACAATCCAGGGGTCGTCCACAAGGGAGGGCGCGATGCAGAAGACTCTCACGCGCTCGACCTCGAAGCTCACGTCGGTCACGGCCAACATGTCGCCATTCAGCCTCCACGGCGACGCCACATGCACCGAGAGAAAACCCTAAGGCGCCCCGATCAATAGCTTCCTTAGGCTTTTTGATGATTTGTGCTGCAAACTACTTTGTACCACAGATATACTCCGGGGGACCAGGCAACTTGACATGTTGACCGGTTTGCCCAGCAAACATCGGGCCACCCTGCGGTCCGCATAACGACAAGGAGGTTCGCGATGCAAAGATCGAGCGAAGAAACGGCGGCGCTCACGCCCCAGGAAAGTCTTGAGGCCATCCACACGACTATGGACAGCGCCCGTAGCTCAATGTACGTCGCCGGCACGACGACGATATTGCTTTTTTGGGCCGCCATAGCATCAGTGGGACTAGGATCTCAGTACGCCATCATGACGCTGGCGTCCGAGTTCGCCGATCGCAGCCCGTGGATCTTCGGGGTGCTTTGGGGCGTCCTGATGGTGCCGGGCATGGTGGGGAGCGGGATCATAGGACGCCGGGCCGGCAGGAAGATCGCGCCGGGCGACGCTGCACGAAGCGCTGGCATAAGGGTGTTCCTCTATTGGCTGGCCGTGGTGGTGGCGATGTTCCTCATCCCGGTGGCGGCTGGGATGTGGAACGCCGAAGACGGGGACCAGATACCAAGGGTCACCATAGGCATAGTGTCCCTTGCTTACGTCCTTTTCGGCATTATGCACCGCCCAGCCTTAGCGATAGTGGGAGTGGGGTTCGCCGCAGCGTTTTACATTCCCAACGTCCTCTTGGGCGATGTTGCTATGCCGGTGTCGGGTGGATTGATGTTGGTCGTGGTGGTACTGGGCGCGTGGTGGATACGCAAGAGTGGGGTCAATTGACCGACGAGGCCGTTGTCCTCAACGAGACCATCCACCAGTCCACCCGACTGAGAATAATGACTCTATTGGTCTCACTGCCTGAAGAGGACCGCTTCGCCTATGGGTTCATTCAGCAGACGCTCGATTTGACCGGCGGAAATCTGACCACCCACCTGCGAAAACTCGAAGACGCCGATTACCTGGTCATCACCAAAGAGTTCGTCGACTCCAAGCCGCGCACGTGGGTCCAGGCGACATCGCTGGGACGCCAAGCGTTCGCCGAATATCTCTCCAACCTGCACAAGGCGCTCAACTGGCAGCCACCCGCGTGACCGCCCTAAGCACGGACAGCCAGCGCATTTCGAAATTGTTGAAGGCGCGCCTTCAGAACCCCCAAAGTCCGGTCAGCTATGGCGCTTCCCGGCCCTTATGCGAACCCACGAGCGTTCTTTAACGACACCGCCACGTCCGCGGCGCCCCGCAGAATTGCGCCATCCAACGTGACCAGAGGGACTCCCAGTGTTCGTGCCATAACGACGAACTCCGCGTCGTAGGCGGTGAGGCCGCACTCCAGCGCGACATCGAACACTTGGTCGCCTGCAACCGTAGCAATGCGGTCGCCCAGAATCTCGGCGGCATCATCACTCATGGCTTTGGCCTGATCCGAGACCAGAGCGCCCTTGCGTACGAATCCAAGCAGGACGTCGCGTAGCTCGCTCATCAGGATGACAGGCGCGGCCCACTCAGGGTCCTGCTCAAACAGCAGGGCAGCGTCGGCGCTGCCTTCACCACCCATCAGGAAATGCGTCATTACGTTCGTGTCGACGACTATCAAGGCCGACCGGTGTTCCGCATCTTTCGGAGGGTCCCTTCGCTCAGGTCCACCTGTCCGATAGTCTCGTGCCGCAGCCGTATCCGTTCGAGAAGGGTCTCGGAATCAACGGGCTCGCCCCGAACCGATGCCGTCAGCCTCGAGAGGATCTCTCCGTTCAGGCTGCGGTGGTTTCGACTCGCGGCTGACTTGAGCTCCTGGTGTAACTGGTCAGGGATACCGCGAAGCGCCAAGTTGGGCATATTTTCTTCCTTTAGCCACTTTGATCCCGTATTAGTATCATGACGCTATCATATTCGCAGACAATCAATAGCGGATGCCAGACTGGTTTTGCGCCGCGAATCGTCGAGTCTCGACAAAGACGGCAGATGTGACTCTGCCAATGAGTACGAGGTGAACTCGACGACGTCGCAGACCGGACCGCGCAAGTGAGTACTAGAAACTCAGTTCGACTACCAACTAAGGGGCAGAATGGGCGCGTCCCTACCCTGCCGTCGCTTGCCCGGGCACTGGCAGCAACATTCGAGACATGTCGGCGCCAGGATCATTCGGGAGCGCCTTGACAAGGGTACGTATACCGTGTAATTAAAGAGTGCCGCCAGGCAGGATGCCTCTCGAAACGTCGGGCATGTTTCGTATTTCGTATCACAAACTGTAAGTCGGCCATTCGTTCGTCTCTCCGGAGCGGACAGGAGTGAAGAAGATGATCATGAGGCCGTACAAATCCAGACTTCTGATAGGGCTTGGCGCGATTTGCGTGTTGGCTATCGCGGCCGCCTGCGGTGGTGGGGCGCAGGAGGATGCCGTTACCAAGGAAGATCTTCGCTCCGTGGTACAGGAGGCAATGGCCGAGTCGGCCCCTGCCCCTGCGCCGGCGCCTGCAGGGCCAAGTGCGGAGGAGATGAGAGCGTTGGTCTCCGAAGCGGTAGCGGCGGCGGCGCCCGCTGCGTTGGGTCCAGCGGAGATCGGGGCGATGGTGGAGGCTGCTATCTCAGCGTTCTCCGCCGACACGGTCTCCGGAGAAGATATCGAGAGGTTGGTGTCCAAGGCGGTCGAGGAAGCGGTCTCTCAAGGGCCTACACCCCTGAGCGCCTCGGAGATCGAGGCCATCGTCGGTGCAGCGATCTCTGCGATTCCGATACCGGAGCAGATCGTGACGGTCGTTACCCCCACCGCGATGCCTGCCGCCCCGGCTACAACAATGGCGCCATCTCGCGCGTTACCAGCGTCTAATTCGGCCTCAGGAATGCTTGTTGTGGCTATATCCGCTAGTGGCCCCGGCGTGGGTCTGAACAGTTCAGGCCCGCCTGATCTGATGCAGGAGAGCTTTGGTATCGGCGAGTCCTTATTCATCCAGGAACATCCGGAAATTTGGGAGGCGCCTCACCTCGTGGCTAGTTGGACGGTGTTCCCGGATCTCACGGGCGTATCCCTAACTGTTCGAGAAGGAGTGCAGTTCCATAAGGGCTATGGCGAAATGACGGCAGAAGACCTTGCCTGGAATATGAATGACTCGAACGCAGCTGTCACTCCAACCAGCATCCACGGGCAAGCGGGCGATTTCGCCGGGATAGTAGGAGAGGCGGTGGTGACCGGGCCGTACACCCTGGATGTCCCCTTCACGAATTTCGACCAGCAGTGGGCGTCAAGGGCATTTAACCAGAACGATCAAGGCCTCGCGGTGTTCAGTAAGAAGGCCTTTGACGAAAACGGCGCAGACTGGATGCGTGAGAATATAGTCGCCACAGGTCCGTTTTCAGTCGTGGAGTGGGTGGCGGAAGATCGGATTGTTGTCGAACGATTTGACGGCTATTGGGGCGATGTGGCTAAGCTCGATCAGGTCAGGATACAAATAGTTCCGGACAACTTTACCCGTAAGGCATTACTCGAAACGGGTGACGCCGATGTCGCCGGGATAGATTTCAAAGACCTCCCCTCCCTCGTGTCCCAGGGCTTTGTCACTACCGGCGCCGGTGGGGGAAGTGAATGGATCTTGTGGTTTGCCGGCAACTATTGGGAGAAGACGCACGCCATCACCGGCGAGCCCATAGACTGGGGCCAAATCCACTCCCATGCAAAACAGCACGCTTGGCGTGCCCATCCAGATGATGCTGAGGATATGGAGAACGCGCGCAAGGTACGAAATGCCCTCGCCATGGCTATAGACCGGGACCTGATGGTCGAGACCCTGACCGGGGGCCTCGGCTGGCCGGCATACATGGGGTTTTTCAGTGCGAACGATTCCAACTGGCGGAACGAATGGGATGTCCCCTACGATAAGGATGGGGCAGAGCGCCTTTTGGATGAAGCAGGAAGGCCGGCAAATGACGACGGGGTGCGTTTCAGTATCCCGGTCTACACAAACTCCGAAACCTCGTTTGGAGGTGAGTTGGCAGATACGATTGCCTCATTCTGGCGGCAAATTGGGGCAGACGTGGAGGTCCAGAAGTACGCTTACTCTCTCTTCAGGCCCGCCGTTGTGTCTCGCGGGTGGGTCTTACCTCAAATATCGGCCTGCTGCCCGAACCAGGTGCCAGAGCCCTGGAATTGGCCCCGGTTCTCCTTCTGGAATACGACCATAACGAGGGGAGGTTTCGGTGGTGGTCTGGAAATACCCGACATCGCCGATTTCTACCAACGGGCCAGCGCCGAGCCTGATCCCGAAAAGAGAATCGAGATCAACAATGCGTTCGCGGAATGGATGAGGGAGTGGATGCTTGGTATGGGTACTGTTGGCGTACCTAACCTGATTGTGTACAACCCTAATGCGATCGAGTCTTGGGACATGCGACCGTCCACAGGCGGTTCGTCATTCCACTTTAACTCCCTCGAACGGATTACCCTGTCCAAGTAGACACATCCCTGTCCAGATTCGCTGAGACCGGAGTTCGGTCGAACTTGCGGGACCTGCCCCAGGTTACCCTGGGGCAGGATAGTTTGTCGGATAGTTCGTAATGCGGCGCTTCTTACTGCGACGTCTCCTCTTTGGCCTGTTCGCGCTGTTTTCAGCCACAATAATCGTTTTCACAATCTCTCGGCTTGCAGGCGATCCTATCCTCCTGTATTCCAGCAAGGCTGGGTATGGAAAAACAGAGGAACAGATACAGTCGCTGAAGAAGAAGCTCGGTTTAGACAGGGCTTTGACGGTACAGTATTTTGTCTGGGTAGGCGCGGTAGTGCGCGGAGACTTTGGCCGAAGCCTTGTAGGAGACCGGCTGGTGACAAAGGTGATCCGCGAGAAGATAGGCGCAACGTTTCAGCTCGGGGTCGGCGCCTGGCTATTCGCCACGGTCGTGGGAATTCCTCTGGGGGTCTTGTCTGCGGTCCGCCGGGGCAGCCCCTGGGATTACCTGGGGCGTGGTTTCGCGCTATTTGGGCAGGCTCTTCCCACCTTTTGGGTTGGCATGATGGGAATTCTGCTGTTTGCAGTAACGTTAGACTTACTACCTGCGGCCACGAGGCCTGCCGGCGCGTCTTTGCCGACCCAGATCCGACACCTGATCATGCCAGTGATTGTCCTGGGCTGGCTTCCGGCCGCCACTTATCTGCGCCTGACTCGCTCTGCCATGCTGGACGTGCTGCATTCGGAATTCATCACGCTAGCCCGCGGGAAGGGAGTTTCTTCCTACAGGCTGATCTGGAAGCACGCGTTAAGGAACGCCCTCATACCTCCTTTGACGGTGTCGGCCTTGCTACTGGCCAGCTTCATCAACGGCTCAGTAGTTGTGGAAACAGTTTTTGCGTGGCCGGGGATAGGCAGACTCGCGGTGCAGTCCGTCTGGGACAATGATTTCCCGGTCCTCACCGCGACAGTCCTGCTCTTTGCGGTCTTCAATGTTGTTCTGAACTTATTCGCCGATGTTCTGACCGTAATTGTAGATCCCCGTATCAGATATTCATAAAACAAAAATGTCCCTTGCCATCAATGAGCCTGCCGTTGTCCAATAACAGTAGCCAAAGGTCGGAGCAAGCCTTGGCTTTTCGTCCTTCTGGCGTCAGAGATGCGTTATCGAGTGCGAGACGATGGCCGATATTGCCTATTGGCATACTTCTGGTGTTGGCCGTTGTTGCTGCCTTCGCCCCCCTTATAGCGCCGCACGATCCTTCGGCAGGTGATCCTCGCGCAAGAACGGCGCCCCCAATCTGGTACAGCGACTGGTACGAACAACACCCCAAGGTAGCCATTACGTACATACTGGGCGCTGACCATGCAGGTAGAGATGTACTCAGCCGAGTTATCCACGGCGCCAGGATATCCTTGATGGTGGCGGGTGTTTCCTTGGCCAGTGGGATCCTGGTCGGCACCGTCGCCGGCCTGGTCTCGGGCTATTTTGGCGGAGTATTGGACGAACTAATGATGCGGATGGTAGATGTTTGGCTAGCCTTGCCGTTCGTCCTTATTGCCTTGGTGACCGCCGTTGTTATCGGCCAGAGCCTCAGTACAGTAATGGGCCTCCTGGCTCTGCTGGCCTGGAGCGCTTTCCCTCGCAACATTCGTGGTGAGGTTCTGTCTTTGAAAGAAAGAGACTACGTTGCGCTAGCGCGTGTCGCAGGGGCTTCAAACGTTAGAATCATGGCCCAACATATTCTACCTGGAGTGTTGAACACGGTTCTTGTGATCGCTACATTGAGAGTTGGCCAACTAATCCTGGCAGAAGCTACATTGAGCTTTCTGGGCGCCGGCATCCCTTCTCCCACCCCCGCGTGGGGACTAATGATAGCCGAGGGACGAGACTATTTGGCAACGAATTGGTGGATACCTCTGTTTCCAGGTGTCGCCATCTTTTCGGTAGTAATGTCGCTCAACTTTCTAGGTGACTGGCTCAGAGATCGACTGGATCCAAGGCTAAGTCAGCTGCAATAGCGAGTCGGCTGGCGTGGATTTTACGTTCTCAGGAGGACTAAAAAGATGAATACGGACATCTGGTGGCAGTCAATTCCCGATGTTGCTAAGTTGATCCGCTCGAAATTAATATCTCCTGTCGAGCTTGTGCAGGCTCATCTCGCCAGGATCGCTGAATTGAACCCGAGAACCAACGCTTTCATAACGGTTATGGAAGAAGAGGCTCTTGAAGGAGCCCACATCGCTGAGCGGGAAATCCTGGGCGGACATTACCGAGGTATTCTCCACGGCATTCCGATCGCGTTAAAGGATCTGTTCTGGACTAAAGGAACGAAGACTACCGCAGGGTCAAAGATCCTGGCGGATTTCCTTCCACAGGATGACAGCACAGTGGGCCAGCGTTTGCAGGCGGCAGGCGCTGTATGCGTCGGGAAGACGCACATGAGTGAGTTCGCGCTGGCCGGGGGTGGGAAGAATGCCCACTACGGGCCGGGCCGCAATCCGTGGAATCTCGAACACATTGCGGGCGGGTCGTCAACGGGCTCAGCATCGGCCGTCGTGGCGGGCCTCTGTTACGGCGCGATGGGTTCGGATACCGGAGGTTCGATAAGGAGCCCAGCCGCATACAGCGGAGCCGTCGGACTCAAACCGACCTTCGGGCGGGTCTCTCGATTTGGCGTTGTTCCGGTCTCCAACACACTTGATCACGTCGGACCGCTCGCGAGAACCGTTGAAGACGTCGCAGCAATAACCTATGCGATAGCGGGTCACGACGACAAGGATTCGTCAACGTTACCCAGGAGTGTGCCGAACTATTTGGACAAGCTGGACCCCAAGGTTGAAGGAGTCGTCGTTGGAGTTGCAGACGACTCCTTTCTTGATTTCACACATCCTGAAGTAAGGTCCGCAGTGGTTGAAGCGGTCGGGGTCCTGGAAAGGCTCGGCTGCACAATCAAGGAGTTGCCACTGGACATCCTCACGGAAGCTTCACAGATCGGCCCCATAATTTCAAAATCCGAGGGCGCTTGCTACCACCGTGATTGGATTCGCGACCGCTTCGATGACTATGGATCTTGGTGCCAGGAGTTTCTGGCAGAGGGCCGGGAGATCTCGGCCGTACAATACCTCCGCACACTCGAACGTTGCCGTGAAATCACCGCCAAGATCGAAGAAATCATGCAGGAAGTGGAGATAATTGTCGGACCTACGACTCCGATCCCAGCGCCGCGAATCGACGAAGATAGTGTTCAAGTCAGCGGCTCCGAAGCACGCTTTCAACGACTTGGAGGATTCACACAGCCACATAACGTTACCGGCCAACCGGCAATAAGTGTGCCTTGCGGTTTCACGAACCGTGGTCTCCCTATTGGTTTGCAGATCGCCGGCCGATGGTGGGATGAACAGACGGTATTGAATGTGGCGTACGCGTTACAGCTTGAGACGGAATGGCATAAACATCGTCCGGACTTGGATCGGATGCTTGAGTCATGACGTCAGCCTCGCCGTTACGCGACAGTATGGCCGTTTGAGCAGGTGGAGTTCCACCCCTCTCCCTGTCTCCCTACGTAACCCTTCAGGTAGGTGGATCCCCCCACCCTCTCATATCAACCCATTTGTCGGTCAGCGTCATAGAGGGTCGCATAGCATCCTCGCCAAGCGATTGGCTGGGTCCACAATGGGCGCCCCCTCAACCAGATCGGTCCCTGGAACAAGACGCTGCCGGGCCTCCCCTAAACAGCCGTCTCCAGCGGAGAAGATTGGGGGGTCAGATGTGCTTCCGTGGCCGAGACCGTCCGTACGCGACTGGGGCAAACTAAGGGACGGAATGGACAAGACGAGAGACATTCAGGAGGAAAGAATGGCTGGACGCGTGGCTGGGAAGGTTGCGGTTGTCGTGGGGGGCGGGCAGGCTCCGGGGGCAACCATAGGGAACGGCAGAGCGACGGCGATAGTGTTGGCGCGGGAGGGTGCAAGGGTCGTGGTCGCCGACCGGGACCTGGCGTCGGCCCAGGACACCGTCGACATGATCGCGGACGCAGGTGGCGACGCCGTCGCCGAGCAAGTAGACGCGACCGACGAGGTCTCTGTGGCGAAGCTCATCAATGGGGCAGTCGAAAGCTGTGGCGCCCTCGACATTCTCCACAACAACGTCGGGGCGAGCATCGCGCTGGGCGACGCCGTGGCGGTCGATCTGACGGAGGAGGCGTTCGACCTTAGCTTTGCGGTGAACCTGAAAAGCCACTGGATGTCCTGCAAGCACGCGATACCGATCATGCGGGAACGGCGGGGCGGCTCCATTGTGAACATCTCGTCGCTTGCGGCGCTGGAGGACTACCCTTACGTCGGATACAAGACCACGAAGACTGCGCTTATCGCCTTGACTCAGAACCTGGCCTCGGCCCACGCCGATGCGGGTGTCCGGGTGAACGCCATCCTTCCGGGTCTCATGGACACCCCTATGGCCATCGAACCCCGCGTGGCCCGTGGCGTGCCGCGAGAGCAGGTCGTGGCGGCGCGGAACGCCCGAGTCCCCCTTGGCGGTCGCATGGGCACGGCCTGGGACGTGGCCAACGCGGCCCTGTTCCTTCACTCGGACGAGGCCCAGTTCATCAGCGGAATCTGGCTGCCCGTCGACGGAGCCGCGTGGGCAAGCCAGGGCAAGTACTAGCGTAGTATTCGCCCGGGTAGACGCCCTTCCGGCCATTCCAAAGACACTTGGCCTTCTACCACATGCGGAGGAACTGAATTGCTCGGTCAAGTACATGATCACATCGTCAGCGAACTTGGCGAGAGCAGTCGCACGGACATCATTTTCGTGCTTACCGCCATTGTGTTCAACCTGATAGTGCTCGGGATCAACTCCGGCTTGTCCCTGGCCGCCACGGAAGAAAAATCGACCACCACGTACGACCTCGTACTGACCGTATTCATTGTCTTGACGGTGTTGGTCAACATCATCGCGGTGGCAGGACTGATGATGGGCAGGCGCACCCGAGGCACGCTTCTTGGCGGTCTGGTCGCCATGTATCGCGACAACGACGTCGACAAGTATTACGATCCGGCCCTGATCTCTAACTACAGGGTCCGCTATCTTCTGTTTACCGGAGCCATCGTGACCCTGGCAATCACGGCGATAACAGTCCCCCTCATCATCCGTTTCACGAACACAGCCTGACGCGCGCCGTTTCGGTGTCGGGCAATTGGCGCGTGGTGTTCAGGATTGAGGACGGCCATGCCGTGGATGTCGACTACACGGACTACCACTGAGGAGACGAGATGACGCCGATGCACAACCCGCCCCATCCGGGCGAGATCGTAAGAGAGGAATGCCTCGAACCTCTGGGTTTGACGGTCACGAGGGCGGCGCAAGGCCTGGGTGTGACCCGACAGGCGCTGTCGGATTTGGTCAACGGGAAGGCTGGCGTGTCAGTCGAGATGTCCCTTCGCTTGTCCAAGGCCTTCGGCTCTTCACCGGAAACCTGGCTCGGCATGCAGACAGCCTACGACCTCTGGCGCGCGCAGGAACGGGCAGCCAGCATCGAGGTTGAGAGGTTCACGCAGGCAGCAAGGACGTAGCGGATCCTCGCCGTCGCGATTATCGAACTGACGGTCAGCCGGTTTGCCGGCCTGAGCGCACGCCCAACGCGCATCAGGCCGGGGGTTTGAGTCCTCGACCGCCCATTTTGAGTCCTGGCTCGACTGAAGGCAGTAACGCAAACAAGAGGTACGGTGGTTACCGCTCGTATGGGTGAAGCGGAGGACCGAACAGGCGGACGGAACAAACGACGCGGCCCAAGCGTCTTTATCATGAACCACAATGGGACAGGGGTGCTCTCATGATAAAGAAGCTCAAGGTTGCCCTCGCGGTCGCCGCCCTTCTGGCGTTTGCAACTGCATGCGGCGCCGGTGAGAACTCGCGGCCTGTTGAATCCGAAAGCGTCACGCCGGTCACCAAACCGGTGAAACCCAACGGCGTCACGCCGGTAACCAAACCCGTGGAACCCGACAGCGTCACGCCGGTAACCAAACCCATGGAACCCGACAGCGCCACGCCGACGCCCAAGGTGGTCTGGGTCGTTCCATGGCCGGACAGTTGGCCGGTCCCGCCGTTACCGGTCATGTGGCTGGAGCACGAGAGCGGACCGACTCGAGGGGCTCCTCACATGTACTACTGGCGGTTCGAGGACGCATTCAAGTTCAAGCCCACCTACCAAAGGTACGCCATCTGGTCAGGAGTCCGTGAATACCCCGAGGTGGAACCCGGATCGCACGTCCCCATCAAGATCGACGCCGATACAAGGCCGACCAAGATGTTCGCCCAGGTGTTCACTCGGACCGGCGCCGTCATGGTGGGTGGCTTGAGACGGCCATCGACAGTGTCTCCTGCGCTTGACCTGTCGGGCGTGGGTCCTGGCGTCTACAACGTCCGCATCATCGGCCACTGGGAGGACAACAGGGTTGCCTACGAGTTTGGCCTGAGCATTCCCGGCGCCGTCAAGCTGAAGAGTCTGTGCAGTCAGACCGTTATAGGCACCGACCCGATCCTGACGCTGGAATCACTCGACGACCGACTGCGGACGGCCCCGGACAACGCTAACAGCGGCGGTTGTAGTTTCAACAAGCGAATCGCCCACATCTCGATGACGTTGCAAAACAACTACTCCGGGCCCTACACGGAGACGTTCCACATCGATCCGCCGTCTGTCAGCGTCTCGTTTCCGCTCAGGGACGACTTTCCATCAGAAAGGACCGGCGAGCCACTTCCACCCGGTGAATACTCACGCCGAATTTATGTGATCGCGGAGGACGGAGAAAAGAGGCAAATTCGCTTGCGGTCCCCAGATGTCGTCACCCTGGCCGGTCCCTGAGCCGACTTTGGCGAGCCCAGGAAGGGGCTGGGCCTCCCCAAGTCCAGTGTTCGAGCCGAGTACATCAAGGTTGAGAGGTTCACGCAAGCAGCAAGGATGTAGCAGGGGATGCAAGGCTCAATGTCTTCTGGCAGCATGTCCTTGAGGTCTTCGGTGGCATAAACTTGGATGGATGATTTTAGTGTCTCCATCAATGCAATTTCTGCGGTACGCCTAACTCGGTCACTGCCTAGAGGTCCACCGATGGACAACACCCCCCAATTCGTACCTTTTCCACTCTTTCACGGAACCTCAAGTCATTTCTTAGCAGCGTTTAAGCTGGGGACGACGCCATCAAGATGGCCGTATAAAGATGAGGCTCTTAATTTGCTCAACGACACGTGGCTTGCTTTGCGTGTGCTGGGCCTGGAACCCTGCTGGAGTGTTGAACGCGTCTTAAGCCAAGCTAGTGGTCCTTCCAATTGGCAGCATGGCGAACTCTATTTGACTCCGAGCAAGCTCGCGGCTGTACGGTATGCTTGTGGCGGGGCGAAATACGGAGGGGAATTACTAACTTTCTGCAAGACGGCCGTGGAATCCCTTAGAGAACTCGATCAATTAAGAGCCGACTGCCTAATTCAGGGTGCCAAAAACGTTGCCGGGTTCCTGAAAGGCACGAATTCGCCAGCGTTACTCGTAGAATTCAGCGATGTCAAAGTAGCTGATTTATCAGCCGAAAGACCCCGCGACGATGTGCTGAAGGCCTTACGTTCTCTCGCAAATGAGGATATACGAGGGGCTCTCGGATCGGATGAACGTGTTCGAGAGATAGTGGGGCAACAAACAAATTTTCGACTAACCAACGGATGCGGCTTCGTTAAACACGTTTTTGAGGTGATTGTTGAGGACATCGATAACCCCACGTCCGTATTTAGCCTAAAGGAAATCCGCGACTCCGAGTTGTGGGATTAGATCTCAGTAGTTGTTCCGGGTCGACTGAGACGAATGGGTAAAATCCTCCTGCGGTAAAGGGCGCCCATCTCATTCCTACCGCAACCACAACCCCTTGCCCCATCACCCCAGCGGCCACCCGCCGTGCACGTCAATCGTTTCGCCTATCCGCCCCATCACCCGGGGCGTCTCCACCAGCACCGCGCAGATGCGGCAGTAGTGGGCGACGTCATCGTATGAAAGGGTCCGGCGCCTGCGGTCCTTCAGCCATTTCTCGGCTGGACGGTAGCCGCCGATAGTGAACTCCCAGGTCTCCGGAGCAACGCCCTCGAAGTACTGGTCATCGTTGATGAACACCCGGCCTGGGATGCCTTTGTTCGGCGGCGTGTACCGCACCCTGTCCACTCGGTTGTCTCCCTCTTTAGGAAAGGCGGGGGCGTCATCCCCCTCCGATTCCATCAGGTGCAATGACGTCAGGCGCGTGCCCAGGTCCACCAGGGCCGCGAACAACGACCGGTCGCCCGTAAGCGGTACCCGCGCAAAGTCCGACTTGAGGAAATCCGCGTAACGGCGGCGGTATTCCGGGCTGTGCAGCACGGCGTAAATATAGTGGAGCACGTCCTCGGGTCCGAACGACTGACGGAGGTCGCCGGGGCCGTCAGGCACAAACTCGAGTGCGAGGGACGAGCTTAGAGCATCGATGAACTCTTCGCTGAGGTTTGGTTCACGGGCCAGTCCGGCCTGTTCTTGCTCTTCCGTGGGATACGTGTAAAGGGGAAAGAGCGAGTTTATGTCGTACGACGCTAGGGCTTTATGCCCAATGATCGAGTTGGACACTATCACGCTCCAGTTTTGCTGACTTTGTCGCGTGGTAACTATCGCCACATTTTGCGCAGACAGCATGTGACGCATTACACGTTCCCGCCGGTGAACAGCTACATTTCGATCGAACACGGTCACTCGAACGTCAAAGGGACGGTAAAGGATCGGCTCAACCTTATCTCTCCACGAACCGTCCGCCAGTTCCATCATTGCCCGGGGGTATTGCCACTGGCGTTGTGAGCACAGACGCCAGATCGAGCGGGCCTCATCCTCCGACGTAGTAGCCAGTAATCGTTCCACCTTCGCCACCGCTTCATCTCTGTTCCATGAGATTGCGAACTGATCGTGTGTTGTGACAATTCCAGGAGCTGGATCCCCGTTTGGAGAGAATATGTTGGGAATGGACCACCCAGCCTCGTATTCGTCGGCCAGAGCCTCGTCGCGGAGAATGAAAAGATATTGCGGTAGTCTTGGAGAAAGCTGCTGCCAGTCAGTGGTACTTACATCGTTGGCAGCAAGCCATCCGTACTTGCCCCCGTCTTGTCCCGTTTCACGTTCTCCCCAAAGATCCGCATGAAACACGCGGGCAGGACTGCCAGAACTTTCTGCCCGCTTGACAAACAGGCATACGGCGACGCCCTGCTGGATGTCAAATACGTTCTCGTCCTTGCCGCCTTCGGGTGTCTGTTCCTTCTTCTTCGAGTTGCCGTGAAGGTCGAGCAGGAATACGTCGTCAAAGGAATCCATCAAGCTTTTGCGCATCCCGCGGAAGGTCGGGTTGTCCAGGTAACTGTGGTTGGTGACGAACCCCAACACTCCCTCGCCAGTGCGTTCAATCCGCCATTGGGCAAAGCGAATAAACTTCACATAGTCATCGCTGAGCCATTTCGCCTGTGCCGGCTTCTTCAACTCAGGGAATCCACGCTTATAACTGTCAATAAGGCCTTTGATCCACGGACCTTTATTGGCGGAGTGTCCCGAATAGGGCGGATTTCCGAGGATCACCATGACCGGCTTATCGCGCTTCACATCATCGGCGCTGGCGGCCTCACGCGCAATTTCTTGGGCCAGCAGGAGGAGTTGACCGGACAGCGCTTCATGGGGCTCTTCCAGGGTATTGGTCAGAAAGACATTTAGGCGTTCGCCCGCGGGCATCGAAAAACCGCCATCGGCGCCGGAGATTTCGAGGGCAAGCTTCAGGTGGCAAATCGCATAGGGCGCCATCAGCAGCTCGAAGCCGAACAGGCGCGGCAGAAGGTGGTCCTTGACGTAGCCAGGCCAGACGCCCGCAAGTCCCTTTTTCGTAATGGTCGACCGGATAGATGCGATCACCTCACGCAGGAACGTGCCGGTGCCCGCCGCAGGGTCGAGGATGAGCACCCGCGGGACGTCTTCATGCACGCCGTCGGAAACTTCGACCTTGATCTTCTCCGTGTCGGCCAGCCCGTCGACGAGGTCGAACCGGTCACGCAGCAGGCGGTCCACGCTGCGCACGATGTAGGACACCACAGGTTCTGGCGTGTAATAGACACCCCGCATCTGACGCAATTCAGGGTCATAGGCTGCCAGGAAGTCTTCGTAGAAGTGCACCACAGGGTCTTCTTCTGCGATTCGGCTGCCAAAGTCGGCAAGGACCGCGCTCATGTCCGCCCGGTCAAGTAACAGGGCCAGGTCGTCCACGATCCACGCGATACGTTGGTCGATACCGGGGCCGGCGATGCGTCCAAAGACATCCTGAAGAAACGGGGTCGTTTCGGCGAAGATGGCGGATTGTCGTGTGAACGGCCCGGTACCCGCGTTATGGCGGCATCGGGCCGCGAACAGCCCGTAGGCCGCGGTCTGCGCCTGGAGGTCCGCGAAATCGGTTGGCGACAGGTCGCTTATCAAGACTTCACGGTAAGCATTCAGCAGATCGTGGAGAGGTCCGGTCACACCCTCTTGGGCGAGAATACGGTTTATTCCGTCACGCAGGAGACGAGCCTTTGCCGCCATGCGTTCGGCAAGGTCGCGGGGGCTGTCGATGGACGGGATGTCGGCGGTGAAGAACGAGTCCCACAGAGCTGCGACCGCTTGCGCGCCTGCCCTGTCGAACGTGATCCCGCCTTGGCCGTTGAAGCGCCCGAGTCGCGCCGACTCGCGGAAGACGCCGTCGGAGTACCAGCGAAACTCCAGGTAGTCGGTCAAAATCAGGTTCGGCAGTCCGCCGCGGTACCGCTTGAGCTGGTCGCTTCTCTCGGCGTTATCCAGATTGACGCCCACGTCCTTGCACTCAACATGACCTATCGGGACGCCGCTGTTTTCCACGATGAAGTCCGGTGCGCCGCACTCCACGTGTGACGGCTCGTTGAGCGCCTTCGCACCGCCGCCACCGAGCATCTCGATAAGCCCCTCCAAAGCCGGACGGTAGCTGTGTTCGGTCGCATGACCGGTAGCCTGAGTATCCGCTATCGATCGCAAATACGCACGAATGGCGCTCAATGTGTTCTGACTTGTCACGGGTATCTCACAACTATATTTGCCTGATAGACCAGGGGTTGATCACCTCTATGCCGCATCCCTCGAAGCCGTCAACGTCTCTCGTGGCGACTGATGCCCCCAGGGCGCGGGCGATCGCCGCGATCTGGCAGTCGGCATGGCTGATGGGACGCCCGGCGGCGCGCCTCGCGGCAGCTATGGCGGCATAGGCCCTGGCGGCGTAACTGTCGAAAGGCAGGATGCGTGCAGAGAACATTACGCCGA
Source organism: Dehalococcoidia bacterium (assembly GCA_965262065.1). Lineage (GTDB taxonomy): Bacteria > Chloroflexota > Dehalococcoidia > Lucifugimonadales > Lucifugimonadaceae. The sequence goes on from OZ253497.1 coordinate 1,943,537, forward strand.
AAGCGCGATCAGCCGCTGCGACCAGTCCGCGCTGGCGCTCTCCCGTGGGCAAGATTGCTATGCCTGCCCGAATCTCCGCCTCTGTAACAGCGGTAACGAAAAGGGTGTTTATGAGCTGCTCGTCGAACCAAGCCATCACATCCGGATGCGGTCTGGGACGCATCAGTTCCGAGACGACGTTGGTGTCTACAACGAACATCAGGAGTGGATCAATCGAACGTTGGCGGTTCGCGCATCGGGTCTCTTGGCGGGATGTCCAACTCCACGCCGCCGTAGGGCGCGAATAATTCGTGGATCGCCGTTCCGAGGTTCCTGGTTGGCGCCGCCTCCACAGCCAATGCAGCCCTCAGGATTTCCCGCGCTTCCTGCTCCATGGACCTGCCGTTTTCAGCCGCGCGGATGCGCAGCCGCCGCTTTAATCCGTCATCGAGGTTACGTACCGTGATACTAGCCATGATTGCACCTCCATACGCTATGTCACGTAATTATGCAGTGATTGCGTTGCAATCAACTCTTCTCGTCGAATCATACAACTAATCCGGATGGAGTATCCGACTTCTGAGCTCCGAGACAACGTTGGTGTCAAGGACGATCATCGTCTGCGCCTCAGTCAAACCGGGGCGGTTCGCGCATCGGGTCTCTTGGCGGGATGTCCAAATCCACGCCGCCGTAGGGCACGAATCGTTCGCGGATCGCCGTTCCGAGGTTCCTGGTTGGCGCCGCCTCCACGGCCAGCGCCGACCGCAGAATTTCCCGCGCCTCCTGCTCCATTGACCTGCCGTTTTCAGCCGCCCGGATGCGCAGTCGCCGCTTCAGTTCATCATCGAGGTTGCGTACCGTGATACTGGCCATGACCGCGCCTCCTTATGCATTATCGCGAAATTATACATTGATTGCGTTGCAATCATAAATTTGTCACGGCTCGCGGCGTGCTGCGGCAACGAACAAGGCGCTTATATGCGGCTTGTCCAACCAGGTAACAACATCCGGATGAGGTTTGGGACGCATGAACTCCGAGACGACGTTGGCGCCAGGGTCGATCATCGCCCGCGCCTCAGTCACACCGGACCGATTTGTGACAACGGAGCCGGACGAATTGAGCCTGAACGGCGATTCATCAGTTCCGGCGCCGAAATCCTCACGGTATCGAAAGGTCTGTCCCGGGCGTCTCGGACCAATCGTCCTTCGTTACTCCATCGAAGTCGAATCGCACAACGCCGTCTTTGATCGTGAGTTGATTAATGAGCCTGCCGTCCGCTTTCATAATCCGGTAGCCGGTAGGTCCGCAATCACTTAGGCCCGAAGGACGCCGGACGTACTCGAGGACTGCAACGTCGGCAGGGGCGCCGGGAGTCAGTGTGCCCAACTCGGAGTGGCCGATCTTCTTCGCAGGCGCGGTCGTTGACTTCTCCACGATGTCCCGCATCGGCATTCCGATAGCCAGGAACTTCGACATCACCTCTGTCATATTCGCCCTTGATGTGTGCAGGCTCATACGGTGCAGGTCAGTCGAGATCGTGTCAGGAGGGAAGCCTTGCTGGATTGCAGGCAACGCCATTGAGAAGGAGAAGCTGTTGTTGCCGTGCCCCACATCGAACGTCACACCGCGCTCTCGCGCCTCCAGGTAGTGCGGCTTGACCTTGCCGTCGTTGCCGATCATGGGCTGGCTGTAGGCGTAGCAATGGGTAACGCCGTCGCCCGGCCGCATATGTTCGAGGAGCATCTGAGCGAATGTGCGGTTGGGCTTCGGGTTCTGGTCGATAAGACAGAAGGTGTCGGATAACTCTGCCGCCTTGACGCCGCGATCGACCGACTCCCAGCCCGGTCCCCGGAAGTGCGCCACCTTGACACCGACCAGGACGTCTCCGCGACGCCTGATCATCTCGGCGGTCAGCTCCGGGTCCATGTCGGAGATGTCCTGCTCGGCTGGGGACTGCATACCCGCGCCCGACAATGTTGAGCAGCCCGAAGACTCGCACCTCCGACTTCTGGACGACATTTTCATCAAACTCGTCGAACGTACGCCAACCGGACCCGCCGCAGTCCACCATCGTCGTCACGCCATTCGGGAAGCACATCTCCTCTGGAAACATGCTCAAGGAGAACCCGGTGCAGTGGGCGTGCAGGTCGATCAGGCCGGGTGTCACGTACCAATCGTCGACGCGTGCGACGCGACGGGCATCAGACTCCGGTATATCGCTCTCGACGGCGCCTATGCTGCGTCCGGAGATGCCCACGTCCCGCGGCCCGTCGATATTGTTCGCGGGGTCGATTACATGGCCGCCCTTCAGCAACAGGTCATATTTGGCCAAGGCCTTTTTCCTCCAGCGGGCGAGTTGCCACCCGTTTAAGTTTCACATTGCCAGACGAGCGCTCTCCCGGGAAATGGAACGCGCAACGGTATTGTCAGGCGATTTGGCGCAGACGCGGGTCGAAATGGTCTCTCAGCCAGTCGCCCAGGAAATTGAATGCCGTAACGGTGAAGAAGATCGCAACACCCGGAAGGATGGCGATCCACCAACTGGTCAGCAGAAACTGCTGGCCCTCGGCGATCATGTTGCCCCACGTCGGCGTGGACGACGGCACCCCAACACCCAGGAAACTGAGACCGGCCTCGGCGATGATCAACTGCCCGGTGCGCAAGGTGGTAACCACGATCACGATGTGCATAACGTGAGGCAAGAGGTGCCTCATGATGATCCGCAGGTGTGTTGCGCCCGACACTTTGGCCAGGGCGACGTAGTCCAGGGTCTTCAGCGACAGCACGTCACCGCGGATGTTGCGGGCGCCGGTCGACCAGGAGGAAACCGCGAGGAGCCATATCACGGTGGACAGGCTCGACCCCAGGCTCACCGCGACCACCAACACAAGTAACAAGAATGGTAGAGCAAGCCACAGATCGACGGCTCGCATGAGGATCTCGTCTGCCCAGCCGCCAAAGTAGCCGGCAATAAGACCGGTCGCAGTCCCTGCCACCACACCGACCGAAACGGCGATGCCAGCGACCATCAGAGATATACGAGCTCCGTAAAGAATGCGGCTAAAAATGTCGCGCCCGAGATGATCGGTACCGAGCGGATGGCTCACCACACCGTCGCCCGCCCAAAGCGGCGGAATCTCCCGATCGTCCAATATCCGCTTGCCGGGGTTGTACGGCGACAGGAACGGGGCGAACGCCGCCCCGACTGCCAGCAGGGTGAGAATGATCCCGGCGATGACCGGATAGCGCCTGAGGAACGCAAACGTCCTGGAAGGCCACGACAGCAGACCCGTTGGCTGCCGGAATATTTCTTCTGCGGCTACGGTCATGACGTCCCTAGGTGTACTTGATTCGAGGGTCGATTATCACGTACGCCATGTCAGCCAGAAAGTTGAGACCAACGTACATTGCCCCGAACACCAGGGTCACTCCGGCAAGGACCGGGAAGTCGTTGTCGAGCGAGGACTGGACCGCGAGGCGTCCAAGACCCGGCCAGGCGAATATGGTCTCGACAAACACTGCCCCGGTAATGAAAGCGGCAAACACCAAGGCAGAAGTTGTTATGGGCTGGATAAGCGCGTTGCGCAGGGCGTGCTTCCAGATTATCTTCCACCGTCCCACGCCCTTGGCGCGGCCCAGTTTGACATACTCCGAATCCAGCACTTCCAACATGGATGAGCGGGTCAGGCGGAGATATGTCGCCCAAGGGTCAAAAGCCAGGACTGCCGCTGGGAGCACGAAGTACCTGGCCTGGTTCAACAGCGACCCTCCTGCCTTCGATGCAGTAGGCAGCACGTCCAGCCACACCGCGAAGATCAATATCATCACGATGGCGAGCCAAAACGCGGGGGTCGCCTGGCCTATCAGCGCGATGAATCGGCCAAAGTAATCCCACACAGATCCCCGTTTGACCGCCGATAATACGCCAAGCGGGATGCCAACCACGGTCGAAACAAACCAGGCGACCACACCAAGCTGCAGAGTCGCGGGCATCTTCTCTCCGATAATCCGAGTGACCGGTCGATCGGCGCCTATGCTCCGACCAAGGTCGCCCCTCACTATCCGCCCTACCCAGATGCCATACTGCACGATTAGCGGCCGGTCCAGTCCCCACTTGACCTTTAGCTTTTGGACTGTCTCCTCGTTCAGTCCATAGGATTCCGCGCGAATGAACACGAGAAGCGGGTCGGGGCCCAGTCGGGAGAGGATGAAGACGAGCATAGTCACGCCCCACAGCGTGACTACTGCAAGCAAAGCCCTTCGGATGAGGAAATCGCGCATCGTGGCTCGTAGTCTTCCCTCAGGCTAAACGCCCTCGCTAATAGTCGACCACCCACTTATCCGGGACGGCCGGCGCGCAGGACTATCGAGGGCGCCCGGCTGGTCCACCGTTGGGTCCTGCCGACAAGATCCGCAGCAGACAGATGCCGGGCCCGCAAGAGCCCGGCATCTGTTCGTCTGCCTACTTGGGTTCGATGTTCTCAGGCGTGTTGATTTGTTGCCTGAGTCCCCTCTCCATGGGCCAGGAGAGTGAGTTCGGGTTCAGAGTCACCCGAAGAGGCTCAGCCACCGTGCCGGCCGACGTCACCCATTCGTGCAGGTAGTCGGCAAGCGCGTTGTTCAACTCTATCCGCTTCTGCCTGTCCGGCTCGGCGGAAACTTGCTGGAACGTCTTGGTGATGAAGGGGATCTCGATGGAGTTGCTCTTGCCACCCCTGCCAAGCGCGCTCGCCTGACTCTCGCGGGGCCAGTCCCAGGGCGATGCTGCCCGGCAGCCTACTGCGCAACCGTCGATGTACGGAGCAGTAGCGGACTTGCTTACCAGTGTTGGCCGCCACACGGCGTATGCGTAGTGGAGAACCTCGACTTTAATCCCAATGTCTTCCCAGAATGCTGCGACTGCATCGCCGATCCCAGACCAGGATCTGGTGAGTTCCCAGGAGTACATCGGGGCCTCGAATCGGATTCCGTTGTCACCCCGCGGGAAACCGGCCTGGTCGAGTAGCGCCTCTGCCCGTGCAGGGTCGTATTCAACCTTCCACTTGTCATCCCAGTTGGGGTTGTTGATGTCGAAGTACGAGTTGTAAACAGGCCATCCAAGCCCACCGAATACCACCTCGTTGACCTTGTCGCGGTCGATTGCTACAGACATGGCCAGCCGCACCAAGCGAGCCTGTTCCATGTCGGTCATGCCGGGCGGGTTGTTGTCCCGCGGCGGTCGAGCGATTCCGGGGTTCCCGATCCACGGTATGTCGTGAACGACTGTGTTGATTTCGAGTTTTTCACCGGTGGTCGGATGGAACTCCTCCCACAGGTTTCCGGCAAACATCATTGACCACATGTTGGCCACGCCAGCGGTCGCCGTGGTCATCCCGATGCGTTGCATTGCCGCGATGTTGCGCAAGCCGATGTCCGCAATGTCAGCCTCGCCGGTGCTCAACATGGCCTGGCGTACCGTCTCGTCCGGTACCGCAAGGTTAGTGATCTTTGAGACCTGGGCGGTCTTGCGCCAGTGGTTGTCCAACGCCTCGACCACGACCCGGTCGCCGCGAACCCATTCGGTCATCATGAACGGGCCGGTGCCCACTAGGTTGTCCGAGTTCCAGTCCTGGCCCATCTCGTCGAAAGCACGCTTGCTGACGATACTGGCGGTCAGGCCGTCCTGCCCGAAGAACCAGGTCTGCCATCTGGGGTCAAACGCCGGCCAATTTATCTTGACTGTGTAATCGTCGACCTTCTCCAACGGGACCAGGCCGAGGAAGCCCGCCCAGGAACCGCTGCCGTCCGTGATACTCACCAACCCCGAGCCGTACTCTTCCGACGTATTGGGGTTCGTGTCATTGAAACTCCAAACCACGTCATCGGCGGTCAATTCGCCGAAGTCGCCATGCTGCGTGTGGAACGGGATGCCCTGTTTGATCTTTACATTCGCCGACAGGGCGTCAGCCGCCACTTCCCAGGTGTCCGCTATCAACGGTGTGGCGGAATCCTCGTTCGTGGGCTTCCAGAGAGTCTCGGTCACGCTAAGCGCTTTCGAATTGCAGCACAGTCCGCCTGCATTGAATCCGGTACCTATGGACCCTGAAACTGCGGCGCTCGCATACACAAGTTCGCCGCTGGGGTTCTTCGACGGGGGCGCCGGCTTGGCGGCCGGAACCGGGGTAGGTGTCGCGGGAAGCATGGGGACCGGCGTCACCTCAACCTCGACGACCTTCTCCACCACCACGGTCTCGACGACTTTCTCGATCTGCGTGACCTGCCTTTCGACGACTACCGTCTCCACGACCTTGACGGTCTGGCCCTCGACGATCTTCTCCACCACCACTGTCTCGATGACCGTTTCGGTACGGGTCACCGGCCTCTCAACGATGACGGTCTCAATGACCTTCTCGGTGCGGGTTACCGGCTTCTCCACTACCACCGTCTCCACGACTTTAACGGTCTCGCCCTTGATAACTCTGTCGACCACGACGGTTTCAACCACCGTCTCGACTTGAGTCACCTGCTCAGTGACTACGACGGTTTCGACAACTGTGACCGTCTTAGTTTCACCGCCGCAAGCAAGACCGACGGCCACGGCGCCAGCAATGGCCGTCAATAACAAGTGTTTCCACATAGACCTGGCTTTTCGCATCAGGTTTCCTCCGTAATCGGTCCTGCTTCGTTGGGACGCGCCGAAAACGGGCGCGTTTGGCGGGCGAAGTCGGATTCTGTGGCCGAACCCAGTCGATTCAGCTCGGTTTTCCTCCCCAGCCGGAGGATTCAATCAGCCCGCAAGACTATAATCGCAGGCAATTAAAGTCAACTTAACCCGACACGCGCTCCCCGTATGCTCAAGATACGTCGGCGTATATCCGCCACCCGGCAAAGTCTTCCCATCAGGCCGGGGTCGCCGGAACCAGGCCCCGCGGTCTCCCCGCGTGCGCGCGTCCCTCCGCTCCTCAGCTGTATGTCTATAAGACGCGTTCCGCCGGGCGGCTGCCCGCCGGTTGGGGTGATGGAAACCGGTCCGTTGCCACCCACCGGCGAAACGCCCCTGTGCGGCAGGCTTGCCCTACCTCTTGATCATGTCCAGCTGTTCGAAGGCGCCGCCCAGAACGGGGTAGGGATCGATGCCCATCCAGCTGTCCAGGAGAGTGGCGTACAGGCCCCTGAAATCGTTGTTGTAGGCCATGTCGCCTTCGACCTGGTCCAGGGGGTTCAGGGAGGGATACTCGCCGTAAAAGCCGCCCTTCACAGGAGCGCCCATCACGAACGCCACGCCGCCTGAGCCGTGGTCCGTGCCCGAGCCATTGTCGTTAATTCGGCGGCCAAACTCGGAGAACACCATCACGATCGCGTCGTTCTCGCGCCCGTGTTCCTCGAGGTCGACAAAGAAGTCACCCACGGCCGTCGACAACTCGTCCAATAGCTTGGCGTGATTCGCCAGTTCCCCTGCGTGGGTGTCGTAGCTGCCGTGCTGCATGTAGAACACCCGTGTCCCTACGTCGGCGAACATCACCTGCGCCGCGTCCCGAAGGGCCTGCGCAATGGGACTGTCGGCGTATTCGACTGAAGACGTGTATTTCCTGGGGGCCGAGCGAAGGATGTCGGCGCCCAGGTAGGCGCTCATACCCGTCTCGCCAATGGCCTCCAGGATGGCGTCCTTTCCTTCGGCAGGGCCGTACATGCGGGTGAAAATATCGAGCGCCAACTCACGCGTGGGCGTGTCCGTTATATCGGGCATCAATCCGTAGGTTGCCAGGTTTCCCACCGATGCAACCGGAACGCCCTTGCAGTGCAGGGCCCGCGGCAGGCCGCGGCCGAAGTTGACGCCGGCGATGACGTTTCGGTGGTCGGGATCGATCTCCCGGACCGCCCGCCCTAGCCAGCCGTCCGGAGCGATCTCCACCGTTTCGGCGGTGTGCCAGATGTCCATAGACCGGAAGTGCGACCTGTTTGGCCGCGGGTACCCGACCCCGTTGAGTATCGCCACTTTGCCATCGTCCCAAAGGCTCTTGATAGGGCCGAGGTTGGGATGAAGGCCGAGTTTGCCATTGAGGTCGATTACGTCGTCCTCGGTCAGGCGAATCGCCCGTCTCGAGTCCTGGTATATGCCGTTCGTGTACGGAACGACGGTGTTCATGGCGTCGTTCCCACCGGATAGCTGGATCACCACCAGGGACGGATCGCGTTGGGCTGTCATAGTCATAGTTGGTACCTCCTGGCACGGGCGGCTGTTTAATCGCCGGACACGTTGAGCGACGTGAAACACCCGCATGGGGAGCGTGTCCGCAATTTAGCATCCACGCCGTCCCCGAATTTCATACAGGTTTGCGGTTAGTGCAATCTCCTATTAGCTGGACGTGAGTACATCGAAAACTTGCACCCTGTGACGGCTGGTATCCACCACGTACATGTGACCGCCAGCCAATTTCACGGCCGACGGCCCCCAGAAGTATTTCTCGATGTGAGATGACTCTTCGTGTGGGTCTCCGTCGAATAGTTCCGTGGGTAGATCGAGGTTGGCCCGTGCTCTCGCGGCGGCTTCTTCGACGTTGGTGTCGAGGAACGCCTGGGCCCACTTCGAGATCGTCGCCTGGCCTCTCAGGGACTGGACGAACCCCCCGTCCGGGTCCAACACCTGCACACGGTGGTTGCCCCAGTCCGCCACGTAGATATAACCGTCATCGTCCAGGCACGCGCTCGACGGCCGGTGAAACTCGCCGTCACCCCGGCCCGGCGTGCCGTACGACGCCACGAACTCTCCGTCGGGCGTCAGCTTCTGCACGCGGTCGTTGCCCCAGTCGGCAATAAGGATGTGACCGTCCGTACAGACCGAGATCCCCCACGGCAGGTTGAACTGCCCCTCACCGGAGCCGGCCTCGCCGAACTTGCCCACGAACTCGCCGTCGGTGGTAAACCGCTGAATGCGGTTGTTGCGATGGTCCCCCACCAGCAGTTCGTTATCTGAGTTGAACGCCAGCCCGTTGGGGCCGTCCAGTTGCCCGTCTCCGGCGCCTGCGTCACCCCAGCGCGCGATAAAGTCGCCGCCGATCGACATGACGCTTATCCGGTTCATGTAGTCATCGCTGACGAACACCCGTTGTTCTTTGTCGATGGCTATCGAGTTCGGCCATGTGAACTGGCCTTCGTCTTCGCCGAACGAGCCGAATATGCCGTAATAGCCCTCGTCCAGGTCCATTATCGTGACGCGCACACCGCGCTTGTCGGCATCCGAAGACCGGTTGAGCATGTACAGACGGTCATCATTTCCGGCCGCGAGGTCCACCGGGTAATAGAGGCCGCGGCCGAACATCGCCGTAACGCCGATCGTGCGGTTATATGCGAGCCGCCCGGTCTGAACTTTCGTATCGGCCAGTGTCATATGCCGGTCACCCGTCCGCCTTCGTCAGCATCGAATCATGCCCGTTGGAACTCCGGCGCCGCCGCCGCCAGTTTCAGAGCGTGGGCCGCCCTCTCGCGGGGTGTCCGGCCGGCTGAGCTTCCCAGTTGATCGCTTCGTTCTACGAAATCGATTAACGATGAGCGTGTCTCGTCGGTGATCGCGGTCATGGACAACTGGTCCAGCGTCCTTTCGACCAGCTCCGCCGGTCCCAGGCTGCCGTTGCCGTCTGAAAGTACGTTGTTGACCATCGCATCGACCCCGGGGCTTTCGAGGTTACTCAGGCGCTCCGATGCGAAGTTGACGCGCTCCACCAGCGCGCCCGAGTCGATCCACTCCGTGCCCCAGTGCCATCCCTCGACCGACGGCGGGTTGAGCAGGTGCTGCCCCATGAACCAGGACTGCATGTGTGTCGGGATCATCTCTTCCCGCGGGCGGCCGAACTCGCCGGTCAGCTTCAGCACGCCGGCCAGCAACTCGGCCGGACTCTTCACCCGTTCGTACCACACGTCCTCGGACTTGAAAAAGTCTGACTTGAGAAGGACCCTCAGCATCTCCCTGATGTTGTAGCCGCTGTCGAAGTAGGCCTGTGAAAGCTCTTCTATCGCCTCCGGATCGCGCGGCGGCTTGTATGGCCATTCCGGCACCGGCGGCTCGTCGGCCACGAAGAAGCTGTACATGTGGCGGGAGATGAAACGGGCGGTGGCCGGCTGTTCGCAGATGATGTCGATGATGTCATCGCCGTTGAAGCGTCCCTTGCGGCCCAGGAACTCCTTCTCGCCGTCATCGTGGTCCTCGGGCTTGAACTCGAAGTGGAACGAAAGCCGGCCATACGGCCAAATGGAGTCCCGCGCCGACTTGAGCGTCATGTACTCCGTGTTGCCGATGGTCCAGCCGGTGAAGGCGCGGGAAGCCTCCTTGATGTCCTTTTCGGAGTAGTTTCCGACCCCCAGGGAGAACAGCTCGAGCAGCTCCCGGCCGTAGTTCTCGTTGATCGCGCCGTTGTGGTTCTCGCAGTTATCGAGCCACACGATCATCGCCGGGTCCTTCGACAACTCCAGCAGCAGCGTGCGGAAACTGCCCATACCGTGCCTGGAAAACATCCTGATCTGGTCGTGCAGCACCTTGCCGTTGGCCAGCTTGCTGTAGCCGGTGGCGAAGATGCCGTGCCAGAACAGCGTCGCCTTCTCCCGAAGCGGCGCGTCCGTGGAGATCATCCGGTACATCCAGTTGGCGCCGGCCCCGATCCCCATCATGCCCATGTGGTCGGGGTGGTACCGCCGTATCAGATCGAGGGACATGTGGTTCGGGTTATCGGAGTCAAGCAGCCTTTCGACTGTTGCCTCGTACCCCTGCTCCGCCAGTGCCTCGAGCTCGTCCCTGGATGCGCCAAAACCGGCCCGCCGCATCAGGTGTGCCATCAGTTGAATCTGCTGTGTAGACATCGCATACCGCCTGAATCAAAAATGTGGGTCTCAAGTTTGCCGGTATCTTATCAACATTCGACCGCAGATAGAAGATTCCAGCGGTGAACAAATTAGAGAACACGCGGGTGCACGCGAGAATCCGCGCACCCGCGTCGCCCCGCGCCCCCGGTGTCCGTCATCCCCAACCACGATCGGGGAACCGCAACAATGCCGTCATCCCCGTCGATCGGGGAACCATAACAACACCGTCATCCCCGACTCCGATCGGGGAACCGCAACAACACCGTCATCCCCAACCACGATCGGGGAACCATAACAACACCGTCATCCCCGACTCCGATCGGGGAACCGCAACAACACCGTCATCGATCGGGGAACCGACCGTCATCCGATCGGGGAACCGCAACAACACCGTCATCCCCGACTCCGATCGGGGAACCGCAACAACACCGTCATCCCCGACTCCGATCGGGGAACCGCAACAACACCGTCATCCCCGACTCCGATCGGGGAACCGCAACAACACCGTCATCCCCGACTCCGATCGGGGAACCGCAACAACACCGTCATCCCCGACTCCGATCGGGGAACCGCAACAATACCGTCATCCCCGACTCCGATCGGGGAACCGCAACAACACCGTCATCCCCGACTCCGATCGGGGAACCGCAACAACACCGTCATCCCCGACTCCGATCGGGGAACCGCAACAATACCGTCATCCCCGACTCCGATCGGGGAACCGCAACAATACCGTCATCCCCGACTCCGATCGGGGAACCGCAACAATACCGTCATCCCCGACTCCGATCGGGGAACCGCAACAATACGGGCGGCTGTTACTCTGGTATTCGAACCCCGTTTCGGCCGGTAACGGCTTAATATCAGATTCGAGCTTGGGTTGAAAAGGCCGGCTTTGAACACAAGTGTTAAGGAGACTTGAAGACATGAAGCTCTTGAGTCTCCACGCGGTGCGCTACCGCAGCATTCGCGACGCCGATATCGAACTCGGCGACCTCGACCTGTTTATCGGCGCCAACGCCTCCGGCAAAAGCACAATTCTCGACGCGCTCCGCTTCCTACAGGAAGCAGTTCAAGCGCGTGATTTCAGGACCCCGGTGTACTCGCGGGGAGGCATCGTCCATCTTGCCTGGAAGGGCGAGGAGGCCAGGGAGATCAGGCTGACTGTGCGTGTGGAAGATGGCCGGAAGACTTACGAATGGACGGTAGGGCTTGTCAGGGATGGACACGAATTCTATGTCCGTGAGCGTGTCGAAGAGGTGACCACCGGGTCCCCGCCAGTTACCCTGCTCGATGCCAACAAGGGTGAAGGTTGGTGGTGGTCGGGCAGCGAAGGCAAGGTCGAACTGAACAGGGACCCACGTCGTGCGCTCTCGCCGCCGCCGCCGCGGATGCGTCTTTCCCCGCCCGTGGCATCGCAGAATTTGTAGCCCGCTGGGGGTTCTTCGACCCCAACCCGTTCCTGCTCCGCCGCGACTGGCCCAGCCTCGATTCAGGCAGGTTCGACCCCTACGGACGAAACCTGGCCGAGACGCTTTATGCCCTCAATGGCCGGTCGCCGGGCGTCCTGGAGCAGATCGTCGAAGCAACCCGCTCGATTGTGGGGCTACCTTCGCACATCAAAACCCGGGAGGTCGAGGGAAGGTTCTACTTCGTACAGGATGAGCCGGGGCTCAAATACCCCGTCCACCAAATGGGTGTCTCCAGCGGCACGTTGCGCATGCTTGCGCTCATGACGGCACTCCACGGTCATCCCGAGGCGATCCTCATAGGAATCGAGGAGCCCGAAAACTATGTCCACCCAACGGCATTGTCTTCATTTGTCGAACATCTGCTCGACGCACGCGGGCGGGCCCAGTTTTTGATCACGACCCACTCGCCCATGCTCCTCGACCTCCTCGACGACCCGGCGGCGGTGCGCGTGGTGCGGCTTGTCGGCGGGGAAGGAACGACCGTCGAGAACCCTAAGAATCCCGACGACGTGCGGCGCGCTCTCGACGCCTCGGGATTCGGACTCGGAGAGTTCTACGAGACAACTGGCTTTGGTAATTAGCCCGAGTGGATAAGCGCGTAATCGTCATCGCTTCGGGCGAGACCGAGCGGCGGGCGCTCCCTCACCTCGTGCGCCATCTGCGGGACATGGGAATCAAGGTAAGCGAGGTACGCATCCCGCGGCGTAACCTGAAGTTAAGCGTACGAATGGCCGAGAGGCTTATAAAGGCGGCGTGGTATGGCAACTCAGATGCGCCGCCGGACAAGTTTGTCGTTCTCATAGATACAGACGGAAAAGCCCCAGACAACGTGATTGGCCCATTCAAAGAGCGGCTGCCCGGGCGATTGGGCGGCGACATCGGGGCAGCGGTCCAATTCGCATACGCGCAGCGACATCTCGAAGCCTGGTACTTTGGCGACGAAGCAAACCTCCGATGCTACCTCGGAGGAATGGCGCTCGGAAATGTCGACCCCTCGAAACCTGATGCCATCCAGAACCCGAAGCTCCACCTGAAGAACCTTCTCGGCAGTCGAGTCTATACCGCTCATATTGCTGAGGAGATCGCAAGAGAACTCGACGCTCACACCATCGTCCAGCGCAGCTCCAGCTTCAAAGTATTCACGGACGCGGTCATAAATGGAGATTTCAGGCCCGGAAGCGACAACGCCTGATAACTTCACAGACCAAAGAACAAATGACGGTGTTCATGTCGTAATCTGATGGTGGTTCACCGGAAGAGTTGATCGAGGTCCCCTGTATTAGACCCCAAGCGGCCGTCCAACTCATCACTCTCGAAAGCTAAAGTGTCGCCTTATACAGACGATAAAGGTCACAGCGCCTCCCGCCATCACCGCGCCCGCCATCTCCCCCCACCCGCGTCCCCGGCCATCCACCGTCCCCCTCATACCCGCGCCCCCTCGACACCCCCGTTCCTACCCTTCCCCTTTTTATCTACGCATACACGCGCACGCGAGCCCACGCGAGGGAACACACACGGTCCCCCCACATGCGCCCGTACCCGACCACACCTTCACGACCTACACCCGCGACGTCGGCGTCCATGCCCCCGTAAACATCTTGTAAACATATCCCCCCCCCCCCCCCCCCCCGTCATTCCGGCCCCCGAGCCGGAACCCAGCCCCCATCTCGTTCTGAGCGAAGCTGAAGAATCTACCCCCAACCCCCCAAACACCTCCCCCAACACCCCCTCACACCGCAGGGAAACGACCCCTCACCCACGTGCGCGCAAAACCGCCACCGCGCCCGAAACCCCTTACCCGGACCTACTTGCGACCCTTACAACGGCGCGCAACCCGCCCCAAACGGCCTTCTCCCACCCCTCCGTCATTCCCGTGAAAACGGGAATCACCCCTCTGAAGCCCCGTACAGCCCAAACTGACGGCTACCGCGACCAATATGTATTGACACCAACTCTGCCGAACGGTAAATTCCCTATGTTGTGCGATTCAGGGATGGAAGAGTCGCGCCATCCAAAAATTGCCGAATTGAGGAAGTTCATGTTGCATCGGCCGTCAAAAGCAGTAATGGCTAAGATCGTGGAGGCCTTCGGCGCACTACTCGCCGCCCTCACGCAGCCATTTGTTTCGCATGATGTGGGATATGCGCAAGTTGTCCCTGGCCAGAAATCCCGCAAAGTGAGGAATCACATGCTTAAGAGTCCTTTCAAGTCCGTGATCGCCCGAATGGCAACCTTTGCTCTCGTGCTTTCGCTTGGCATCGCCTTCGTTACCGTGGGCCTGGCCCCCTCGGCATCCGCCCAGATGGCGGAGGCTGACCCGTGCAAACAGGATGCAGTCAAGATGGATGTAACCTGTGACTACGACGAGAACGGGACGGACCCAGTGGCCAACTTCAGCGCCATGGACCCCGAGGGCGAGATGATCGTCTGGTCCCTCGGCGGCGCTGACGCGTCCGACTTCGACATCCCGGACGGCGTGCTGTCCTTCAAGAAGTCTCCCGACTACGAGGACCCGAAGGGCACGCCGGACACTGGAACTGATACTGATGATGACAACAGCTACGAGGTAATGGTGGTCGCCACGGAGGTGCGGGCGCCGGGTTCCCTCGATTTGGCGAAATCCAATGAAATCATGGTCACCGTGAACGTCAAGAACATTGAAGAGGACCCCACGCTGACCCTCGACCGTCTCCAGGTGCGGGCCGGAGTGGCTGGCGCGACCATAACCGCCACTCTGACCGACCCTGACATGATTAGCGGCACCCCCGGTTACAAGTGGTTTGTGCCGAAGGTGAGCAGGCCGGATCTGGAAAACGACGACCACTGGACCGCGGCCACCGGCGGTGGCAATGCCACCGATGCCTACGTTACGGTCGCAGGAGACGCCGGCAAGCGCCTGCGCGTGGTTGCGACGTACACCGACGGGTTCGGAACGGAAAGCGATAAAGCGTACGCCAGGTCGGCTCATCCCGTAGCTGCCGAGCGTACTGCCAACAACGATCCCTTGTTTCCTGCAAGCGTGACCGCCCCCGTAGTGTTCAAAGTGAGTGAACACGTGGCAGTCGGCACGGTCATCGGCACGGTGAGAGGTTCGGATGTCGACTCGAGTGACATCCTGAGCCACGAATTGACCGCTAACAATACCAGCGATGGCAAGTTCGCTATCGACATTGCGACGGGCCGGATCACGGTCAAGAGTAAGCTGAACTATGAGGATTTGGCCGACGCCAACCCCAGGCAGTACACGTTCACGGTCACGGCGCACGATCCTTCGGGCGGCGACACCGGCGCCAGGACTGTCAACGTCGAGGTGTCTGACCAGAACGATGCGCCGAGCAAGCCCACGGTGGGGGTGGCGACGGACCGCACGCCCTTGGACGCGGAAGACTCCACGATGCCAAGCTACATGGTCGTTGAGAATCACGCGGTGAAGGACGTCGAAGCCGACGGCGATGTAGTAGAGGTCAACGCAGTGGTAGTGGCCACGTTCGCGGTAGCCGACGGTACCGATCCGGACGATGGAGATCCCGCCAGCACGCTCAAATTGACCGCGGGCGGCGCCGACGGCGGCCTGTTCTCCCTGACCAACACTGCTGTTGCGGGCGGCACCGAGGGCGACAACACATACGAACTCGTGTTCAAGGAATCGCCGAACTACGAGTCCCCGGCCGACGCGGACGGGAACAACAAGTACCACGTGACGATCATTACCGCTGACAACGAGGGCGCCAGCAGTGAGTTGCCCCTGGTCATCACGGTCATGAACGTAAACGAGGACGGCAAGGTCACCTTGTCGACCACGCAGCCGGCGGTCGGGCAGCCTGTCACGGCCACGCTCACAGACCCCGACATGAAAATCACCGAGGTTTCATGGCAGTGGGGCCGCTCCAGTACAGACGGCGGCTACGTTGCCATCCAGGGCGCCACGTCTGACACGTACACGCCCGTGAAGTCGGTCAAAGACGACCCGGTCACCACCGCGAACGAGGGCGTCGACGGAGACGAGGGCATGTACCTCGAAGTCAAGGTCACGTACGTTGACAACGCGTCACACGATGAGGACGACGCTACTACTGACAAGAACGAGAGGACGAGAACCGTTAAGCAGCAGTCTGACAACGCCGTGCGCGAGGAGCCCGACGTAAACCAGGCGCCGATGTTCGAGTCCGGCATCACGCGGGAGGCGCCTGAGGACGCCAAAGCGGGCGGCAAGGTCGGCGGGCCGGTCGAGGCCAACGACCCTGACGGTGACGCGCTGAGCTACAGCATCACCGGCGGCGCTGACATGGGCGCGTTCGAGATAGGTTCAACGTCCGGCCAGATCACGGTCAAGAAGGGCACGATGCTGGACTACGAGGGTAGCCAGACGACCTACATGGTCGAGGTGACCGGCTCCGACCCGTTCGGCCTCGAAGCCTCTACGATGGTGACCATCATGGTCACGGACGTGAACGAAAAGCCGGAAGTGACGGCGCCAGGCGACCCGTGCAAACAGGATGCGACCACGATGGCTGTTACCTGTGAATACGACGAAAAGGGCACGGATCCTGTGGCCAACTTCAGCGGCATGGACCCCGAGGGCGAGATGATCGTCTGGTCCCTCGCCGGCGCTGACGCGTCCGACTTCGACATCCCGGACGGCGTGCTGTCCTTCAAGAAGTCTCCCGACTACGAGGACCCGAAGGGCACGCCGGACACTGGAACTGATACTGATGATGACAACAGCTACGAGGTAATGGTGGTCGCCACGGAGGTGCGGGCGCCGGGTTCCCTCGATTTGGCGAAATCCAATGAAATCATGGTCACCGTGAACGTCAAGAACATTGAAGAGGACCCCACGCTGACCCTCGACCGTCTCCAGGTGCGGGCCGGAGTGGCTGGCGCGACCATAACCGCCACTCTGACCGACCCTGACATGATTAGCGGCACCCCCGGTTACAAGTGGTTTGTGCCGAAGGTGAGCAGGCCGGATCTGGAAAACGACGACCACTGGACCGCGGCCACCGGCGGTGGCAATGCCACCGATGCCTACGTTACGGTCGCAGGAGACGCCGGCAAGCGCCTGCGCGTGGTTGCGACGTACACCGACGGGTTCGGAACGGAAAGCGATAAAGCGTACGCCAGGTCGGCTCATCCCGTAGCTGCCGAGCGTACTGCCAACAACGATCCCTTGTTTCCTGCAAGCGTGACCGCCCCCGTAGTGTTCAAAGTGAGTGAACACGTGGCAGTCGGCACGGTCATCGGCACGGTGAGAGGTTCGGATGTCGACTCGAGTGACATCCTGAGCCACGAATTGACCGCTAACAATACCAGCGATGGCAAGTTCGCTATCGACATTGCGACGGGCCGGATCACGGTCAAGAGTAAGCTGAACTATGAGGATTTGGCCGACGCCAACCCCAGGCAGTACACGTTCACGGTCACGGCGCACGATCCTTCGGGCGGCGACACCGGCGCCAGGACTGTCAACGTCGAGGTGTCTGACCAGAACGATGCGCCGAGCAAGCCCACGGTGGGGGTGGCGACGGACCGCACGCCCTTGGACGCGGAAGACTCCACGATGCCAAGCTACATGGTCGTTGAGAATCACGCGGTGAAGGACGTCGAAGCCGACGGCGATGTAGTAGAGGTCAACGCAGTGGTAGTGGCCACGTTCGCGGTAGCCGACGGTACCGATCCGGACGATGGAGATCCCGCCAGCACGCTCAAATTGACCGCGGGCGGCGCCGACGGCGGCCTGTTCTCCCTGACCAACACTGCTGTTGCGGGCGGCACCGAGGGCGACAACACATACGAACTCGTGTTCAAGGAATCGCCGAACTACGAGTCCCCGGCCGACGCGGACGGGAACAACAAGTACCACGTGACGATCATTACCGCTGACAACGAGGGCGCCACCAGTGAGTTGCCCCTGGTCATCACGGTCATGAACGTAAACGAGGACGGCAAGGTCACCTTGTCGACCACGCAGCCGGCGGTCGGGCAGCCTGTCACGGCCACGCTCACAGACCCCGACATGAAAATCACCGAGGTTTCATGGCAGTGGGGCCGCTCCAGTACAGACGGCGGCTACGTTGCCATCCAGGGCGCCACGTCTGACACGTACACGCCCGTGAAGTCGGTCAAAGACGACCCGGTCACCACCGCGAACGAGGGCGTCGACGGAGACGAGGGCATGTACCTCGAAGTCAAGGTCACGTACGTTGACAACGCGTCACACGATGAGGACGACGCTACTACTGACAAGAACGAGAGGACGAGAACCGTTAAGCAGCAGTCTGACAACGCCGTGCGCGAGGAGCCCGACGTAAACCAGGCGCCGATGTTCGAGTCCGGCATCACGCGGATGGTCCCTGAGGACGCCGGAGACGGCGACAAGGTCGGCGGACCGGTCACGGCGGCTGACCCCGACATGGACGCGTTGACCTACACCATCAGCGGCGGCGCTGACAAGGACGCGTTCGAGATAGGTTCAACGTCCGGCCAGATCACGGTGAAGAAGGGCACGGAGCTGGACTTCGAGGGCTCACAGACGACCTACATGGTCGAGGTGAAAGCCACCGACCCGTTCGGCCTCAACGCTTCCACAATGGTGACCATCACGGTCACAGACGTGAACGAGAAGCCGGAAGTGATGCTCAGCGGCGGAGAAACCACAACCCCATCAGCGGGTGTTGTCGGCGGACTCCGATCGGTCTACGTAGAGGAAGGCACGACAACGGTCGGGCCGTACGTGACGACGATCGAAAACCCGTCGTCGTGGACACTGTCTGGTCCGGATGCTGGAGACTTCTCCATCAGCAGTGGCGGAGACCTGAGCTTCAACTCCGCGCCGGACTACGAGAACCCGACGGACGCCAACACCGACAACGTGTACATGGTGACGGTGATGGCGAACAACGGTAACGGCGGCGCTGAGCTCGACGTGACCGTGACCGTGACCAACGACACGTCGGACGACACGACGACGATGCCAGACACGTTCGACCCGCTGTCCTACGACGGCGTGGACGAGGGCGGTAACGAAAACGGAGTGATCGACCGGCCCGAGGTCATCCAGGCAATCAGAGACTACTTTGACGACCAGATCACCAAGGACGATGTGGTACTAGTGATCCGCGCGTACTTCGGCAACGGCAGTTAACCCTGCATGAGGTACAGGATCAGGAGAACGTAACTGCGACAAGACGTATGTAGGGGCGGGTTTGAAACCCCGCCCCTACAAGAAGGAAACAAACAAGTTGAGAGCGCCCTCTCGTCACCCTCGGGCAATTTTGGTCACCCTGAGCGAAATCGAAGGGATGGGTTGAGAGGGCGTTCTGTATTAAGGGCGTAGGTCACTGTAGGGGCGGGTTTCAAACCCGCCCAAATGACAAAACACGGCGGGGTCTATTTTCATAACAATCACAGAAATCGGAATCACCATGGCCTTGCGAAGGCCCCACAGCGTGATGAAAATGGGGTGGCGTCCCTTCCGCCGTCATTCCGGCCCGCGAGCCGGAATCCAGGGGTCGGGATGATGTGGATTTCCAACCTCCCAAATGAAACGACACAGCGGCAGGTCTATTGCCATAGCGTCGAGGCGACGAAGAAACACAGTCATGAAGACTGAACAGTTACCAGGAGAACGAGTAGCTTGACACATAGAGCATTGACGCTGTTGGCGGTTATAGGGGTTGCTTTTGCCGCAGCAGGCTTGTTGTTTGCAGGCGCAGCAGACGCCTCGAGCCATAGCGCTACCAGGACAATTACCCCAGCGTCAGTCGCCGCAGGCGGCACGGTGGAAATAACCGTCGAGGCTATTGGTATTGGTGGATTCGGCTCGGTTACGGAGACGCTGCCCGCTGGGTTCAGCTACGTTTCGTCCGATCCGGCCGGGTTGGGCGACGTGAGCGGCCAAGACGTCACGTTTGTTCTATTTGAGGTTCCCGGCAATACTTTCACGTACACCGTTACGGCCTCCATGGTTCCGGGCGACTACTCGTTCTCCGGCACTGTCTCGGACTCTCAAAAGGCCGCACGCGACGTTGGCGGCGATACCGCGATAACGGTCGAACCGCCACCCACCCAGCCCACCGATCCCACCGCTACCAGGACCATCGCCCCAGCGTCAGTGATGACAGGCGAAGAGGTGACGGTGACGGTCGTCGCAATGGCATACGGGGACTCCGGCACGCTGGTGGAAACACTGCCGGCCGGGTTCGCGCACGTGTCCGGTAGTGGAGGCACGGCCTCCGGCCAGGCGGTCACGTTCAATCTCACCGCAGCCGGCCAGACAGTCACATACATGGCCACCGCCTCCGACACGGCGGGCAGCTACTCGATCTCCGGGGTCCTGACGGCCTCCGACGGGATGACCGCCGACGTTGGCGGCGCAACCGACGTAACTGTCACAGAGCCGCCGCCGCCGGTTACCGGACCCAGCGCCACCAGGTCCTTCTCCTCTTCGACAGTAGAAGCAGGCGGCACGCTGGATGTAACTATCACGGCCGCCGGCTACGGCGACACCGGACTAGTCACCGAAACCCTGCCCGCAGGCTTCAGCTACGTGTCCAGCTCGCCGTCCGGACTCGGCGTCGACAGCGGTCAAGAGGTGTCGTTCGTACTCATTGACCTTGAGGATGATACGTTTACGTACACCGTCACTGCCTCCGACGTGCCCGGCGCATATTCTTTCTCCGGCACGCTGGAGAACTTCGAGAAAACCGAAGAAGTCACCGTCGGCGGCGATTCCAGCGTAACGGTCGCGGGACCGCGCGCCACGAGGTCCTTCTCCCCGTCCTCGGTTGCCCCGGGCGGCAGCTTCACCGTGAAGATCACTGGCGCCGACTACGGCGAGTCCGGCCTGGTCACGGAAACATTGCCCAACGGGTTCAGCTACGTATCCAGCTCGCCGGCCGGCATCGCCGAAGTAAACGGCCAGATGGTGTCGTTCGTCCTGCTCGGAGCAAACGAGTCGTTTGCCTACACCGTGACCGCGCACGATACGGTCGGTACCTACTCGTTCGATGGTGAGTTGGTGGACTTCGAAAAAGACAGTTACCCGGTCGGAGGCCGCTCCTCCGTAACGGTCGCTGAGCTTCCGCCCACGGCCCTCCGGACCATCTCCGAAACGGCAGTGGTGGAAGGCGACCAGTTCGACGTGACGGTCATCGCCTTTAACTACGGCCTCGCAGGGACCCTCGTGGAATCGCTGGGGGCAGGGCTTGAATACGTGTCCAGCAATATGGCCGACGCACTTATCGTGAACGGCCAGACCCTCACCTACACGCTGGTGGGCAACAACTTGTCGGTCACGTACACCGTCGAAGCCACCCAGACCGGAACACACGTCATCTCCGGATTCCTGCAATCATTTGACAGGTCGAGCGCACCGGTCCAGGTAAGCGGCGCTAACAGCGTGACGGTCAGTAGCGCCACGCAACCGCCCACCGGCGGTGGCACCTACTCAGGGCCAGCGACAGCAGTGCCGCCAACGGCCACGCCTGAGCCAACCGCGACATCCGTGCCGCCGACCGCGACATCCGTGCCGCCAACCGCGACATCCGTGCCGCCGACCGCGACATCCGTGCCGCCGACCGCGACATCCGTGCCGCCAACCGCGACATCCGTGCCGCCAACCGCGACATCCGTGCCGCCGACCGCGACATCCGTGCCGCCAACCGCAACGGCTACGTCAGTGCCGCCGACCGCGACATCCGTGCCGCCGACCGCGACATCCGTGCCGCCAACAGCGACGGCAGTGCCGCCCGCGCCGACCGCGACATCCGTGCCGCCAACAGCGACAGCAGTGCCGCCAGCGCCGACCGCGACATCCGTGCCGCCAACAGCGACAGCCGCCGCCAACGGCAACATCCGTGCCGCCAACAGCGACATCCGTGCCGCCAACAGCGACATCCGTGCCGCCAGCGCCGACCGCGACGTCAGTGCCGCCGACAGTGGCGCCCGCGCCGACGCCTGTGCCGACAGTGGCGCCGCCACCGGTTGAAGAGGAAGGCGGAGGATTCCCGGCTTGGGCGATCATCCTGATCATCCTCGCAGTGATCGTGGTAGCAGCCGGCGCAGTCGTATACGCCCGCCAGCGAATGATGGCGCAGCAACAACAAGCCTAGGACTAGGACCCTGTAGGGGCGGCTCTTGTAGCCGCCCGCCGGGGGACCTTAAATAGCAACCAAACCGGGGGCCCCACAAGGCCCCCGGTTTCGTTATCCGCCCCTACCCCCACCCGTCATCCGCCGACCTAGAACCCGTCATCCCCGACCCGTCATCCCCGACCACACAACCCGTCATCCCCGACCATACCCCGAACCCGTCATCCCCGACCACACAAATCCCCGACTCCATCGGGGACCCCCGTCACCCTGTGCGCCCCTAATGTCACCCTGAGCGAAGTCGAAGGGCCTAGTGGTGAGGGGAACGGGCGTGGTCCCACCGGGCTCGGCAACCGTCATCCCCAAACCCGTCATCCCCGACTCCGATCGGGGAACTGCTATCTTAGGCGGGCAGGTGGCGGGTCATCCGCCAACCCCGGCCCCCCGGTCATGCCTCCGGTTGTTGGGACCACACAACCCGTCATCCCCGACTCCGATCGGGGAACTGCTATCTTAGGCGGGCAGGTGGCGGGCTCAGGCCTGCCTTTGTTGGGAAACACCTCTTTGAAGCGGCCACCTTCAATGACGGTCGAGGCGCTCAACTACGAAAGGTCACGCTTGTGGATATTTATGACCTCATACCCACCGATCTGAACATCTACGACGCCCTCGATCTGCTGCGCCCTGTGGCGGTCTACATCGGGGGCATGACCGTATACGCAGTCTTCGTCTTCACGTTCTATCGCTTCGTCGCTTCACGGGACATGTTTGCGCTGGACCTGTCCAAGTACGAAGAGTCTCGCTTTCAGTTCGTGCGGTCTTTCCTGCAAGTCATCATGTACATAGCGAAGTACATCATCCTGTTTCCGGTCTTCGCATTCTTCTGGTTCGCCGTCGTCACATTGATCCTCGCCTTCCTGGCGAAAGACCAATCCTTCTCGCAGGTCCTGTTGATGGGCCTGGCCACGGTGGGAACGATACGTGTGTCGGCGTATATCAACGAAGACCTGTCGAGGGACCTGGCAAAGATGCTGCCCTTCGCAGTCCTGGGCCTCTTCCTGATCAACACGTCGTTCTTCCAGATCGAGGATTCCCTGGTCATATTGAACGAGTCGATGACCTACTCAGACAACATCCTGTACTACCTGGCGTTCCTCATAGCATTGGAGTTCGCCCTGCGCCTGATCATGGCGATATTGATGTTCGTCATCGCCATGACAAAACTGATATTCAGAAAGCCCGTACCCGCCGCGAAAAAAGAGCCTGAAGAAAGCCCCCCGCCAGAAGCCGATGACGAAATGCCGGCGCCTCCCGACGAAGACGAGGCCGAAGACGAACAGGAGGCCGAACAGGAGGAGGCAGTCACCATATACGGCGGCCCACAAAGCCGCGGCGCCGCTCGAGGGGCTGGCGCTCTCGCAGGCCCACAGCCCGCGCCCGACAGCAGCGGAGTATGAGAAAGTGCGGGGGCGGCCTGCCGCGCCGTCCCTGCGTACCTCCCGCCCAACCAGGTGGCCCTGTTGTGCCGTGGCGGGGCCGGAGGCTCGTGTAAACGTTGTTCCCCGGAGTCCTCATGTGCCCGTGAGTCCCCTTACTGTCACCCCGTACCCCTTTTACTGTGACCCTGTGTCCCCCCATGTCACCCTGTGTCCCCCTACTGTCACCCTGAGAGCCTGTGAATAAATCCCCAGGAACCGTCTAATTGAGACCGTTTTCAAAGTCAAATTGAGACTGAAAACCGCAGGTTTCGCAATAAAATCACAAGCTCTGAGCGAAGTCGAAGGGTCTGGGTAAGAGGGGGGCGGTGCGTCACTACCACTCGGGAGATTATTCGCCTCGCTCGAAATGACAGATAAATGGGCCCAAAATGACATGGGACCGTCCGCAATGACAACTTCGGTATTCCACATGACCGCTGCCGCCGTGCCGTCTCGTAGCGGCGGGTTTCAAGAGCCTGTTTCAAAAGTCTCATCTCAAGAATCAGGCCGTACATGGCGCGACGATTTACGACATCAACCCTCCTATCTATACGCAATACGGCCGTAAGTCCCGTCATTCCCGTGAAAACGGGAATCTAAAGGCGGGGGTCCCCGTAGGATTCGAGTTAGTGAAACACCCTCTTCAAACCCGCCTCCCCTCTGACCAGTCGAAATGAGCTCCACAGGTGGGGCGCGGGTCCGGAGATACCACGGTCTCGACGGCCTCAGGGGATTCGCGATGCTGCTGGGCATCACCCTGCACGCCGCGGTGCCCTACTTCTCACGCCTGTATGAGTTCGAATTCATCTGGCCGGCGGACGACGACCAGTCGGTCCTGTTGGCCCTGGTGTTCGACTTCATCCACTCGTGGCGGATGCCGGTGTTCTTCCTGTTGGCCGGGTTCTTCGCCCACCTGGTGTTGGACCGCCGCTCGACGTCGATGTTCGTTGTCGACAGGCTGAAGAGGGTCGCCCTGCCGCTGGCGCTCTTCGGGGCGGTGATGGCGGTGATCATCCCGCCGATATGGGTCTACGGATGGACCGGCGCCATTTCCTTCGAGGCGCTCCTGGACGTGCTGGCGGACAGGCAGGACCTCGGCTCCAGCGGTGACCTCATCGCCCACCTGTGGTTCCTGTACTACCTGCTGCTCATGTACGCCGCTCTGGTGGTCCTCAGGGCGCTGGGAGGGCCCTGTCGGGCGCTACGGGTCGTCCGGCCCGCGTGGTGGCCCTCCGCGTGCAGGCGGCTCGGCGACGCCGTCTACACGCGCATTCCGCTGCTGCTTGCGCTTGGGGCGGTGCTCCTGCTCGTCCTGCGAGCCGGCAACGAGGCGAAGCCCATCTGGCCGTTGAACGTTCCGGACGTGCTGTACGGCTCGCTGTTTTTCCTCTACGGGTATGGACTGTACGCCCGGCGGGAGCTTGTCGACAGGCTCAGGGGAGATGGGGCGCTGGCGGCTCTATTGTCGATCGGCATAGTGACCTACTTAGTCCACCTGGTACTGATCGGAGTCATAGACGGCATGACGAAGTCGGGCGGGGATACCGAGTCGATAGAGTTCCTGAGGCTGCTCGACGCGGTCTTCTACGGCTTCGCAGCGGTCCTGTTCAGCGTCGGACTGGTCGGCCTCTTCGAGCGGGTTCTTTCGATGCCCCGCCGTTGGGTCCGGTGGCTGGCCGACTCGTCGTACTGGATATACATCATGCACCTCCCGGTCGTGACCTTCCTGACGTTCTACCTCGCACACCTCGACCGGCAGGGCTGGCTGAAGGACCTGACGGGCTTCAGCTGGAGCGCGGAACTGAAATTCCTGGCAGCCTGCCTTGCGACTGCTGCCCTGGGAATCGTGACATACCGTTACCTCGTCAGACACACCCCCCTCGGCACCCTCCTAAACGGCAAAAGAACCGCGGCTCGTCGGGTCTCGGACTCCCCGGCGCCTTCAAGGTGACCTACGTTATCCGGCCCAGATGCTGACCCACCAGAGATGGAGTCATGCTCCTCACTCCGTCGTATTTTGGGGACTCTGAAACCATTCTCACTCAGCCCCGGGGATGGCGGTATAGTTCTTTCAACTCACTTGTTGGGAGCGACCGGCGCAGTATCTTATCCGGACTTCGTAAATCGTGAATGATGGCATGACACTTAACGAACGCAAATTCGGAGAACTAATAGGATTCGACATCGACGACGGGACCGGACTTCGAGTCGCTCAAGCCCGGTTCGAGTCCGAGACCAAGTTCTCCTGGTCGCTGTTCGACGGTTACGACCGCATTCGCATCCTCACCTACTCGGCAGGCGTGAGTGCGATAGTCTGGCTGCTCGATAAGCATGGATTCAGCGACTTCGAGTGCGTTTTCGGATGTGAGGGTACCCTGCGCACTCTAAAGGACATAATGGCCTTCCAGCAGGTCGCCATCGGCGACACCAGAGCCGCGATCAAGAACCTGTCCGACGAGCGCCACGCCTTCATCCTCAGCCGTGTCAGGGAAGGTCAGGCGCGGTTTCGAGTGCTGCGCAAACAGATAGCCCACGCCAAGCTGTACCTGCTTGAAAACACGGAGTCCGGCAAAACCCGCGCCCTCATCGGCTCTGCGAACCTGTCCGAAACGGCCTTTGGGGGACGCCAGTCCGAGACCCTGGTGTGCTTCGACGAGGACGAGTCCGCATGGCGTCACTACCTCGCTATGTACGAGTCCATCAGGGACCAGGCATCCGACGCGATACCGCTACCGCCCGAGCGAGTCGAGCAAACAGAGATAAAGCTCCATGAAGTGCCCGTCCTGGATCCCACCGACCTCTCAACCCTCGTCATTGACGCCGCGGAGACGAAACAACAGCCAGGCAATATTGTCCACTTCAACATCCCCGCGCAAATAGAGCGTATCGAGAAGATGAAGGCGGCGATTCCACCCGTAATAGCCAACATCATCCCGCCGCCGCGCAACGGCAAGCAGCAGATAACGCGTGAGTTAAGGCGCCAGATAGTAAAGGAATACAGCCGTATACGCGTAGTGCAGTCCGAGGAAGAAACCGACCACCGCGAACTGTCCATCGACAGAGACGCCAGGACGATTTCTCTCTTTGGTGAGCCGTTCCCCCTGGAAGGCGATTCCGCCGCGGCGCGAAGGGATGCCAAACTGTTGGTCGCTTTCTTCCGCAACTACGAGGGGACGTTCGAGGGCGGTATGGGAGTCGAGAGGCTCCAGCGGGACTACTTCATACTCTGGTCCTGGCTTTATTTCTCACCCTTTATGTGCGACATGCGGACGCTGGCAGGCCACGACGGAGACATCTTCAGGTTCCCATCTTTCGCCATCGTGTACGGCAAGCCGTCCTGCGGCAAGTCCAGCCTGATCGACACCCTGATGACATCGATGTTCGGCAAAGCCTACAACGTCGATAAGCGTGAGTTCACAAAGAGCAGGCTCAGAGACATTCAGCACGCGTATAAGCGGTTCCCCGTCGTGTTCGATGACATAGGCAAGCCCGCCATTCGTAATCATGGCGAAGACGCAATCAAGGACGAGAATCCTCCGCTGGTCGCCGAGTATCCCTGTTTCGTGCTATCGATGAATCAGGAGCTAAAGGCCTTCACCGATCAGATCGTGAAGCGCAGCCTGATGATCTACACGACCACGGCGCTCCCGTCATACAAGGAGAGCCTTCGCCACGACCTGCACCTGAAGATCCAAGAGGTGCGCCGAGGCCTGTCCACCCATCTTTACCGGGAATACTTGAAAAGGGTCCTCTTTCGACTCGACGAGGCCCCCAAACCCGAAGACTGGCTTGAGTTCTCCTCCACCATCCTCTCCGGGGTTATCAGCGACCTGCTGGACGACAGCCCGCCAAAGTGGTGCGCGCCCATAAAGTGGAACGAATACGCCGACAAGCGCCACGAGAGGGTCAAGGCCCAGATCGAACACCTGCTCAGGCCAGCCACTAAGATGAAAAAAGAGGGAGACCTGCCCACAGGCTGGATATTGGAAGGCGACAAGGTCATAGTGATCGAACAGACCGACACCTTTGGGCGGCGCGAGTTCGATTGGGATAATGTTCCCTCCACCCTCATCGACGACAATGCAAGCGTCGGAGGGCGGACAGTCTTGAACCGCCCTGAACTGGAAGAGTTCCTGGGAGCGCGACTCAATGGCCGCCGAAACGGTCTTTTCGGCATGATCAAGGGCGCATTCGGCGCAACGGCGTAGGCAATCCTTAGAGCTGGCCGCCGGAGCCGTCACAAGGCCGGTATGCGCTTGTGAAGTCACATCAGAATCTCCCTGACTCCCATCTGATCGGCGAGGGTCGCGAGGATGCGGGTCGAGCCGTCATTGGGCAGCCCTTGAGCGTAGAGGTTAAGAACTTAGATGCGACACAGGATACGGGCGGCGGCGATAGTGACCGAGGGAGACTCGGTGCTCCTCGTACAACATCAGCACAATGACATCAACGAGGGACAATCGTGGTGGGTGCCGCCGGGCGGTGGCGTCGAGGGCAAGGAGTCGCTGGTGGCGTGTGCGCGGCGCGAGGTGTTGGAGGAGACGGGCCTGTCGGTGGAATTGGGCAAGATCGCCTACGTTCGAGAATTCATAGAGCCCGGCTTTCACCACTGCGAGATATTCTTCGTCGCGACCTCGTATTCAGGGACACTGAAGACGGGGGCCAATCCCGGCTCCGGGATATTCGACGTTGATCACATGATCAAAGACGTCAGGTTTGTCCGCAGGGACGAGATGGACGGGATGACCATCTACCCGGAGATTATCGAGACGTCGTTCTGGGATGACCTCGCCAACCACTTCGCTGTGACCAGGTACCTGGGAGCACAGGAGTCGGAGAATAAAACGTACCTCGATATTCAAGTCGAGCCGGAATGACGAGGGATGAGGGGCTACCGGGGTCGACTCAGGGCATGGAATGGGCTTCGCCCCCTCGCCGAAGACATCTGGAACTACCACCTTAGACGGCTCGCGGTTTGACCTGGATGACACCATGCTCGCCAACAAGTCCACCTTCATCAGGGTTCAGAGGATTTCCACGACCATCATCTACGCACCACAGCATCCGTGCCGCGGCACGAGCCGGCCACGATAATGGCCCACTGAGACAGTGACGGCAACACGAACCGCGAAGTGATGCTCATGCAATGGCTCAGTGAGTAGCCTTACGCAGACCTGCCCGATTGCGGCAGGAGAGTACGTTATTCATGTCCCCAACGACTAAACGAAATACTCAAGCCAGGAACGAGTCAATCAGGTTATGTGTAGTCTTGCTGTTGGCCGTGAACAGCCTGCTCGTTGTTGCCTCGGGTTGCGATGGCGCTTCAAAGGAGCAACCCGCCGCGACCCCATTGAGAATCGGTCTGCTGCTCAACTTCACCGGATCGCCGGAGGCGTCTGAGGACAGAAAACGAGCATTCGACCTGGCGGTACAGCACATCAATGAGGGCGGAGGCGTACTCGGGATCCCTGTCGAAAGCGTAGTCGCGGACGCTACTCAAGATCCGTCTGTTGCCGTGGTGGTGGCGCGGCGCCTTGTAGAGGTCGAGGGTGTACACGCGTTAGTTGGCCCCAACGCCAGCTCGGCGGCATTGCCGATTTCACAGAGCATTTCCGGGACGCTTGGCATTCCCACAATCAGCCCTTCGGCCACCTCTCCCCAGCTTAGCGATGTCGAGGACAGCGGCTACTTCTTCCGGACGGCGCTCTCCGATGCCGCCCAGGGTCCCGTGCTTGCACGCGTAACTCGTGACCGCGGCTTCGACAACGTCGGCCTGATCCACCAGAACGATGCATACGGTCAGGGGCTGGCTGCCACTTTCGAAGAGTCTTGGGACGGGACGCTGCGGGTCGTCTCCGTCGATACGTCCCAGACGAGCTACCTTTCGGAGTTGGCGCAGAGCGCGGACTCAGGGGCACAGGCATTGGTCGTTATCGCATTCGAAGGTCAGGCCCTATCCATCGTGCGCGAGG
This sequence comes from Dehalococcoidia bacterium, assembly GCA_965262065.1. Taxonomy (GTDB): domain Bacteria; phylum Chloroflexota; class Dehalococcoidia; order Lucifugimonadales; family Lucifugimonadaceae. The sequence goes on from OZ253497.1 coordinate 1,973,363, forward strand.
CTATCGATGAAGGCATTTACAGCCAGTTCGTATTCGGCGACGCGGCAAAAAGAGAAAGTCTTGTAAAAGAGATCGGCGGGGAAAAGTTGGGGGGCATGTATGGGACCGCGGGGGCGTCCCCTCCCGAAAACGCCGCAACGCCCGAGTGGGAGGCCGCCTTCATCGCAGAGTACGGCGAACTGCCCGTTCTCGCCTACGTCAAAGAGACCTACGATGCAGTCATCGCCCTAGCTCTTGCGGCCCAGGCTGCAGGCAGTGTCGACGGCGCCGCAATCCGCGATCATCTGCGGGAAATCGCCGGACCGCCCGGCCGGACCGTTCCAGGCACTCCCACAGGGGTCGCCGATGGCCTGTCCCTGCTTGCTCAAGGGCATGAGATCGACTTCGACGGCGCTTCCGGCACGTTGGATTGGGACGATAACGGCGACCTCCGTCGAGGTTACATCGGGACATGGCGCTTCACATCTGACGAACGCATCGAAGAACTCGACGCGGTATCTTACGAGGATCAGAGGTAATAACTTCGTCTGCAGGCGCCGGTGTTTCCGGGCTACGCCGGGACTGGCATGTTTACCGGCCCACGCGCCCAAAACCCCAGTCAAATATTCGCCCCCGGTGTCCATCGCGCATGCCAATAGGGGGTCTTACCGTCGGCGCGGTAGCCAAGGTCGTCGTAACTCCGTCCACCGTGCCAAGGTCCACCCACCTCGCCAAAGCACTACTCACCATCAATCATGGCCTTTAGCAGTCTGAGTTGCTTGCCGTCGGTGAAACGTATTGCGATGCGAAGCAGGGGTGACATTATTCGCCACCACAGCCCCGTGATCTGACAGTCGGCGACCAGTGTGACGCGAGTCGAGCGCCCGTCCAGTTCGTGGACTTCGTACCTGTAGTCCGCGGTTACTCCACCCTGTACCGAACGCAGTACGATCGATTTGCCCGCGTCACAGTGGACGATGGCGCTCGAGCGCTCCGCGCCTCGCGCCCGGAAAGTCAGTTTCGTCCCCGCGGCGGTGTCTCCCTCAGCCGCCATCCCTTCGATCCCGGGCATCCACTTGTGAGCGTTTGGCCAGTCCGTAAGGGCATCCCACACCTCCTCGGCGGGTCTTTGGATTTCCTCTTCGACCGACAGCGTTCGAGTCATGATCGGTCTCCTTGCACATCGAATCTAACACCGGACAACCGACTTCTGCTTGGCGGCTCGGCGGACAGTAGCAGCGACGTCCCCTGCGCGCAATGCCGCTATTCTGCAACGTCGTTACCTCTGTCTAGCATGGACGCCGCAAGATCAATTCCCGCCCCGCTAGGCCGGAACAGTTACGATTGATATGCGGTTGTTTACCGCGCTGCCGCCCATCACACAGAACGATCGCTCGCGAAGAATTCCATGCTTTTCGCTTCCGACATCAGCAAATCCTACTCGGACAGGACCCTGTTCAGTGGACTGAGCCTAAGCCTGGCCGCCGGGGACCGTGTTGCGCTGATAGGCGCTAACGGCTCCGGTAAGACCACGCTCATGGACATCCTCGCGGGCGATGCCGCTCCGGAAACCGGAAGCATATCGAAGCGGCGCAACGTCACCGTGGGCTATCTCAAGCAGGAGCCCGCATCGTTTGCAGACAGGCCCTTGCTCGAGGAAGTGTTGGACGCCGGCTCAGAGGTGAACGCTCTCACGGACGAGATTGCCGCAACACAGGAGGCCCTGTCATCGGAGACCGACCCCGCAAAACAGGGTGACCTGCTGGAACGCCTCAGCCAACTCGACGTGGCCCTGGAGGCCGCCGGCGGAGAGGACCGGGATCACGAAGCGAAGGCCATCCTGTCGGGCCTCGGCTTTAAGCAGAGTGACTTCCCGCGGCCCATGGGCGAGTTCAGCGGTGGCTGGGTCATGCGGGCAGGCCTTGCAAGGCTGCTGTTCCAAAATCCCGACCTATTGCTCCTCGACGAGCCGACCAACCACCTCGACCTCGACGCAAACCTGTGGTTCGAGAAGTACCTGGCCTCGTTCAATGGCGGGGTGCTCATCACATCCCACGACCGGGCTTTCCTGAACCAGGTGGCAACCAGGGTTCTCGCCATCGAGACGGACGAGGTGGTGCTCCTGAGAGGCGACTACGACCATTACCTGGTAGCACGCGAGCGCTCTCTGGAGATCAAGCGGGCGGCCAAGGCGAGGCAGGAGCGCGAGGTACAGAGGCAGATGCGCTTCGTGGAACGCTTTCGCTCCAAGGCGAGGAAGGCCACCCAGGTGCAAAGCCGACTGAAGCAACTTGAGAAGATGCAGGCTATCGAGTTGCCGAGGGCGACCAGGAAAGTCCACTACTCATTCCCAGCGGCGCCGCGCGGCGGTTCAGAGGTCATACGGCTGACCAACGTAAGCAAGTCATACGGCGACAACGTCGTCTACCGCGGCATGAACCTGACGTTTTCACGCGGCGACCGGGTTGCGCTGGTCGGACCGAACGGCGCCGGCAAGACCACTATGCTGAAGTTGCTCGCAGGGGTCATTCCAGTGGACGACGGGGAGAGAAAGACCGGCCACAACGTGGTGACGGCCTATTACGCACAACACGTGCTCGAACTACTCAACCCGGTCAATACCCTCATCGAGGAGCTACGACAGGCGGCGCCAAGGGAATCGGAGCAGAACATCCGTAACACGCTCGGCGGCTTCCTGTTCCACGGTGATGATGTCCGAAAGCCGATATCCGTGCTGTCCGGCGGGGAAAAGGCGCGGGTGGCCCTGGCCAAGCTGCTTCTACAGCCAAGCAACCTGCTCCTCATGGACGAGCCGACCAACCACCTCGACATCGCCTCCAGGGAGATACTGGCGGACGCCCTGGGCGATTATCACGGCAGCATCTGTTTCATAACCCACGACCGGACCCTCATACGGCAGGTCGCCAACAAGATTGTCGAGATAGATACCGGCTGGCCAACGGTCTTTCCCGGTGACTACGACAGCTATCTGTACCGGAAGCAGACTGAGAACGGCAAGGGGTATGCCAGTTCATCAGCCAACGGAGCTACCGCTGGTGCATCGGGACTGAGCCCAACCAAAAGGCCGCCAAGACAATCGTACAACGCCGAAAAGAGGCGCCACAGATGGCTTGGCAATGAGGCCCGGCGATTGGCGAGGCGGATAGAGGAGATAAACGTGGCCGACCGCGAGAAGCGCATAAACGTTTCGTTGGCCGACCGCGAGAAGCGCATAGCGGAGTTGGAGGCCATGTTCGCAAGGCCTGATCAGTTCGACGAGCCGGATCAAATTGCGGCATCAGGGAAGCAGTACCGCGCGCTCAAAAAGGAGGCGCAATCGCTCTGGGAAGAGTGGGAGCGGCTGTCGTCGGAGGCCGAGAACATCGACAGCCAGTTAGCGGGAATAAAGACCGGTTAACGCGGCCTATTCGATGGCGGCTAAGGAAGCACAATCGCTCTGGGAAGAGTGGGAGCGGCTGTCGTCGGAGGCCGAGAACATCGACAGCCAGCTAGCCGGAATAAAGACTGGTTAACGCGGCCTATTCGATGGCGGCTGGGGTTCTGTCCGGGCAATAATGCGTACTCAAAAAACGCTGCGCCCAACCGTCTCCCCTCATGGCCCCCCTGGATGGACCTGGTGACGGCCGAAGGTGATGCCTTCCAGCCGGTTTGGCGGACCGCCGGGATCGTCCGCCTGGCCGAATGCGAGATAGTGAGGCGGCTCACCCTCGAACATCAGGTATGCGCTAAGCCTTGATGACAATGTTTCGTGCCCGCCGAACCACCACACCCGAGGCCCGTTCACCAGATTGACGGGCCCGCCCTCCACCGGCCGCTTGACCGACGGGTTAATCGGCCCGCCGCCGGGCTCACCCACGCCCCATGTCAGCAGGGATTCCCATTCGGCCGGCACGACAAATCGCCATCGGGGCAATAGCCCGCGACGAGGGGATACCTCAACAGCTACCCGGTCCTCTACCCCGTCTACAGGGTGGTGAACACGCCAGACATACGTCGTACTGGGGTCTTGGAGACTGGGCGATTCGTGTGAGTGGCCGTGCTCAGCGTCGCCGTGGGCGTGATGACCGCCCGGGGGTGGGTTGTTGTGCCCTTCCAACAGGGTTCACTTCAGGCTTGGCCTGACCTCGCCTTGTTCAAACTCTTGGCGAGGCGGGACTTGCGACGCGACGCATTGTTCGGATGGATTACACCCTTCAATGCGGCGCGGTCGAGAGCGCTGAACGCGTCTGACAACACCTTGTTCGTATTCTCGTCTGAAGGAGTGTCCGAAATCGCGGCGCGGGCTACTCCGACACTCGACCGGCTTCGCGTACGGGTGGCCTTGTTGCGTTCAGTTCTGCGTTGCTGGGTGCGCATGCTTTTTGCGCTGGGCATGTTGGGTTCCTCGAAAGGTGGCTAAGTAAGGATTGCGTCCGGGGTTGGTCGGGAGTGGCGTAGCGGACGGGTTCGTCATGCAGTAGCGCCCGTCAGGCGTGCGATCGTGTGAACCCCGGGTATTGTCTCAAGTTTGGAGAACAGTCTGCTCAACTGCTCGAAACCTGTAGTGTACACCGTGAGAGACACCGTGCAGTCTTGCGAAAACGAATCCTCTTCCGAACTCATTGAATGTATATTGATATGCTCACTCGCCATGACGTTGGTTATGTCACGCAGGAGACCTATTCGGTCCACAGCCTCCAGGCGTAACCGGTCCGGGATCCTGCCCGACGCGTGCCCCCATGCCACAGGGACCTGACGTTCCGGCTCGCTTTCTGCCCGCGACACGGCGCAGCCGCGCCGATGCACCGAGATCCCCCGCCCCCGAGTCAGATAGCCGACCACGTCGTCTCCATAAGCCGGCTTGCAGCAGCGCGCTGCACGGGCCGGTATGTCAGGGGACCCCAACGCAACAAGGCCGTAATCCACCGCCTTTGCGCCATTCAACGACTGCCTGAAATCCGGCTGGGCATGGATAGGCTGCTCGTCACGCGGCGACGCCACCTCGGCGATCCTCGATGGGGCTATCTGCCCACTGCCTATCGCTTCCGCCAGGTCGTCAACCGTCGAGAATCCAAGACGCTCGGCAAGTTCCACATCGCTACCAGCCAGGTACAGCTTGCTGATCGCATTGCGCAACTGCACTCTGCCGCGCTCAATATTTTCGCTCTTGGCCTGGCGCCGAAACCACGCTCGAACCCTGGCGCGGCCGCTTGCAGTGGTCAGGTAGCCGAGGTCCGAATTCAGCCAGTCCAGGCTCGGCCCGCGGTCGGTAAACGATTTCCGGACCCGGACGGTGTCCCCGTTAGACAACTTGGTGTTTAGCGGGACCGATTTACCGTTTACGTACGCGCCGACGCAGTTCAGGCCGAGCTCTGTGTGAATGCGAAAGGCGAAGTCAAGAGGGGTTGCGCCGGCAGGCAGTTCTTTCACCTCGCCCGCCGGTGTGTAGACAAAGACCTGATCACGCAGGATGTCGGTCTTTACCGTGTCGAGGTACTCCTGATCCCCCTGCACCTCTCGCTGCCACTCGATGAGCTGCTTGAGCCATGACAACTTCTGCTCGAACTTGTCATCCAGTCTGGCCGGTTCCTCTTCGCCCTCCTTGTAGACCCAGTGCGCGGCGACGCCGTCTTCCGCCAGGCGGTGCATCTCCTTCGTGCGTATCTGGACCTCCATTGCGCTGCCCTCCGGCCCCATGACCGAGGTGTGGAGAGACTGGTACAGGTTCTCCTTGGGCGAGGCGATGTAGTCGTCGAATTGCCCCTGAACCGGACGCCAAATGGAGTGCACGATGCCCAGCGCGGAGTAGCAGTCGGCCACAGTGTCCGTAATTATGCGGAGCGCTATGAGATCGTAAATCTCGTCGAAGTCCCGTCCAAGCGCCTCGTACCGCTTCAACTTTCCAAAAGTGGAGTAGAGGTGCTTCGGCCGGCCCAACACCAGGGCGTTGATACCGCTCGCGGCCAATCGGGCGGTAACGGAGCGGCCTGCCTCTTCCGCGTACGCTTCGCGCTCCACGCGTTTCCGGTTGATAAGCCGCGATATCGCCTTGTATTCACGCGGGTTCAGGAAGCGAAACGCCTCGTCTTCGAGCCGCCACTTGATGTCCGACATACCGAGCCGGTGCGCCAGCGGCGCGTAGATGTCGAGGGTCTCCTGGGCTATGCGCTCGCGCCGTGCTTGCGGCAGGTGCGACAACGTACGCATGTTGTGGAGCCTGTCGGCCAATTTGATCATCACGACGCGGATGTCCTCGGACATCGCTACGAGCATCTTGCGCGTGCTCGCCGCGCGGGCCTCGTCCGGCGCCGTCGGCGTGATGCCGGCGATCTTGTCAATCCCCTTGAGCTTGGTCACACCATCCACGAGCCGGGCCACGTCGTACCCGAATTCGTCTTTGAGTGTCTCCAACTCAATGCCGCAGTCCTCTACGACATCGTGCATCAGGGCCGCCGCGATGGTCGTGGCGTCCATCTTCAACTCGGCCAATAGCGTGGCGGTCGCTATCGGGTGTTCAATATACGGCTCCCCGGACATGCGGCGCTGGCCGCGGTGGGCCGCCTCGGCAAACTTCAGCGAGCCCTTAACGAAACGGGCCCTTTCAAGAGGCAGGTAAGTGTCGACTATCGACAGTAGCTGTTCGCCCGGCATGCCAATGGGTCCTGTGGCCGAAGATCAGGTGTGGCTTCAACAGCCTAGTGTATGTAGATGATACTTTGGCGCGTGGCCGGCCTCAAACATTTTGAGGTCTCTCTCAGCCCGATATTGACTCGAATACCCGGGCGATTTCGTCACGTGCAAATGTCCGTAGAGGCGAAACGCCGGACCCGGCACGCAAAGTTACTCCCTCCCCCACGCAGACGCGGCCGATGACGGCGGGATCGAATCCGGCGGCGGCGAGTCGCTTCAGTAGATTCGATTCGGCCTCGGGTCTAACCATGATCAACAACGAGCCTGAAGCGATCAGGCCCCACGGGTCGATGTCCAGAACTTGGCAGACGGCCTCGGATTCGGGCAGGACCTTCACGGTCGAGGCATCCACTTCGAGGCCCTGGCCGCAGGCCTCGGCAACCTCCCATAGCGCCGTAGTCAGGCCGCCTTCGGTGGGGTCGTGCATGGCGGTCACACCACCCGACTCCACCGCTACGCGGGCCGCGTCAACTACCGAAATGCCAGGGTCGAACAGGTAGTTGGCCGACCGGTCGATCACTTCCTGCCCAACCCCGGCAGCCACCAGCCGTTCCGGCATTTCCCTGGCCAGTATGGACGTGCCCTCGATGGCGATTCCCCGAGTGAGCACCACCGAGTCGCCCACCTTGGCCCCGGAAGTGGAGACTGCCTTGCTGGCGGGCGCCTCTCCAAGCATTGCGCCGCATACGATGGGCCGAGGCAGGCCGATCGTGACTTCGGTGTGTCCGCCGATCACTTCGACTCCCAATTCATCCGCGGCCGCTCGCACCTGGTCGAAAATGGCGGCAGCGCCCCCCGAATCAATCCCCTCCGGCAAAAGCACCGTCGCAAGGAACCAACGGGGAGTACCGCCGCTGGCCGCGACATCGTTGGCGTTGACGTTTACCGCGTACCAGCCGATCAGGTCCGTGGCAAACGTAACGGGGTCAGCCTTTGCAATCAGCGTCATCCCACCAAATGAGATGTGGGCGGCGTCTTCACCGACTCCCGGCCCAACGAGCACCCGCGGATCGTCTACGCACAGGCCCTCGAGCATCTGCTTCAACAGACTGTTCGGCAACTTCCCCGGCCTTAGACGAACTCCCATAACCACCCAATTGAATCACCAAACCAACGAACTCAGCACGACAAAACTCCGAATTCCCCACCCCCGTTCCTGCCTGATACCAGTTGGCACACATTAAAGCCCGTGGAGGGTGGGAAATTCAGGAGATCGGAGCGCCCGCCTGCATCACGGCCCTGACGGGACCTGGGGGATCGGCCCCTTCGATGCGTGCGGCCCAAACACCCGGCCGAACTCAAGCGGGATCTCCCCGTCGCCCCCGCCCCAGAACGACTGTCCGCCCCGTAACAGCGTGTTGATGCCTACGCAGATGTATTGGAAGGTCTCTGAACGGCCCGGCATTTCAAACGTCATCTCGAATATTGGCTGACATTCCGTTGCGGGAACAAATGGAACTGGCATGTCAAGTATCGATAGGAACTTGGCTATCTCGCCTGGATCCGTCACATCAGAGATCCTCTTGTACTCGCTGGTCGCCGGGTCGAGCCGCGAGATGGCAATGGCCGTTGTGGCGTCCAAACCTGCGGCCGCCACAACATTGACCATGTCGTCGATTTCGCGCGCCCGCTCCGTGCAGTCAATTACGTTGTCTCCCGACTCGTCGGAATGGAACTCGTGTGTCTGGTCCCCATGCGCAAGAGTGAACTTCCAGCCGCTGACGATGACCGCCGCATAGCCAACCCCCGGCTCGGGGCATCCAAGAGCCGTCGAAGGCCATTCGACTTGCTCGGCGGAGACTACCCGCACTTCATCCGAATTGACGCCGAGCTTGCTGATGAGCATTGCTATCGCCAAGGCGAGTGCGTCGGGCGGGCTGGGCGTGGGCACGAGTGTTGGCGTGGGACTGGGCGTGGGCGCTGGTGCAGGCGTCGGCGTCTGGGTAGGCGCCGACGTTGGAGTCGGGTCCGGGGGCGACACTGGAGTTGGGGAGGGCGCCGGTGGTGGCGAATATGTCGGGACCGGTGAGGGCGAAGGGGTTGACCCGGTCGACGTTACCGGCGATGGAGTTGAGGGCGCCACGGTGGAAATGGCCGTTGGCGACGCGGCGACCGCGGTGGGCGCGATGACAGTCGGAGTCTCAGAGACCTCCTCGACATCGCCGCCGCCCCGCAGGTTGACGACCACCGCAACAATTATCGCTACCACCACCACGGCGGCCAAAGTCAGTTGAAGCCGTTTCGTCATTCGCAGAGTCGCAGGGGGTCCAAAGCCATCAAATCGTCAACCTCAGCATTGGCATCCAGGTTATAGGGCATAAATGAATCGACAACATGGCCGCCGACACTGATCGCTGGTTCAAACACTCCATGTGTATATCGTCAATTCGCAGGCTACGGGCCGCGCCGACCCACTATTTTAGCGACGGGCGGCAATTCATGAAACACCACCGGCTGGGCCATCGATTTCAGGGCTGACAAAAACGTTATCGAACCACCGGACATGGCAAATCGTTCCTGCTTACGAATAAGCTCCAATGTACCTGCTAACAGGTGCGGGTTCGGCGCATCATCTCAAATTCGAGCCGAAACGGACGAAAACACGCCGCGACAGGTGTTGACCTCCGGAAAATAATACCTTACCTTCAAGGTACACTTTTAACTTTTGAGGAGTCGATGAAAGGTCTTCGATGTCTCAGCGAACAAAATTAGTCGTGTCTGAGAAACTGCATAACTTCGTGGGGAAGACACTCGTCCGACTGTCAGGGTGGAAGGTGGCTGCCTTGTTGGTTGCAGCGACGTTTCTTGCCCTGACCGCCTCTACCGTCGCTTGCGAACGGAACTCGGGCAGCGACGAACTTGTGGTGTATTCGGGCCGTAGCGAGTCCCTTGTCGAGCCGATCATCCAGCAGTTCCGCGACGCCACCGGGATGAAGGTAAACGTCAAGTACGCATCCACCGGCGAGCTGGCGGCGACTCTGTTGGAAGAAGGCAACAAGTCCCCCGCCGACCTGTTCTTCGCGCAGGATCCCGGTGGGCTAGGCACGGTAGACGAACTACTCGACGACCTGCCGACCGAGATCCTTGAACTTGCGCCTGCGTGGGCGCGCTCGCCCGAAGCCAAGTGGGTCGGCATCTCCGGCCGGGCCAGGGTGGTCGTGTACAACACCAACGCACTGACCGAAGCCGACCTGCCGGACTCGATCTGGGACTTCACCGACCCGAAATGGAAGGGCCGAATAGGCTGGCCTCCGACCAACGCCTCGTTCCAGGCCATGGTGACGGGCATGAGGGTGCTGTGGGGCGAAGAGAGGACCGAAGAGTGGCTCCGGGGCATCATGGCAAATGAGCCGCAGGTATTCCCGAAGAACACGCCCACCGTGCAGGCCGCGGCAGACGGCGAGATCGACGTCGGTTTCGTCAACCACTACTACCTCCACCGTTTCCTGGCAGAAGAGGGCGAAGGATTCGCAGCGCGAAACTACTACACGCGGGCGGCCGACCCCGGCTCGGTGGTTCTCGCCGCGGGCGCCGGGATTCTCAAGAGCGCAAACAATCGCGAAGGCGCTGAGACGTTCCTGAAATTCCTGCTGTCCGTGCCGGGTCAGCAGTATTTCGCCAGCCAGACATTCGAATACCCGCTCGTCGACGGCGTCAAGGCGGACCGCCTACTGACTCCGCTGGACCAGATCACGAAACCCGACATCGACCTCGCCGATCTGTCCGACCTCTCCGGCACACAAGCCCTTCTTAGGAAAGTAGGCGCCATACCGTAACCCTTGCCCAGGACATGGCGAACAACCAAATACGACTCACGTCGGCCGACCCTTCTGAACAGGGTCGGCCAAGACATACCTAGTTAGCCGACCCTTCTGAACGGGGTCAACCAAAAAAAGGACTTTCGGTGGCCGTTTCGCGTGCCGCCTTTGCGCGCGTTCCACATATGCCTCAACGCTGGCAGCGCATGCCGCCGGCAGGACTCCTCGCGGCCGCGACCCTAGTCGCCATCGCCGCCGTGCTGCCCGTCTTCTACCTGCTCGTCAAGACACTCGACGGCGGGACCGATGCCTGGAGCATCATCGCCAGAGTTCGCACCGCCGAGATCCTTGGCCGCACCGGTATTCTGGTTGCCACCGTCACGGGCTTCTCAGTCGTGCTGGCCGTACCCATGGCGTGGTTGACCACAAGGACGACGATGCCATTCCGGCGAATACTGACTGTGGCCGCCGCACTGCCTTTAGTAGTCCCAAGCTACGTCATGGCGATGACCGTCATCGACATGTTCGGCCCAAGGGGCGCTCTACAGCAGGTCCTCTCCGGACCGTTCGGACTCGATACCGTACCGCCCATCTACGGACTCCCCGGCGCGACGATTGTGCTGGCGCTCATCTGCTATCCGTACGTATTCCTCACGGTGCGGGGAGCGCTCGTCCGGCTCGACCCCGCAATGGAAGAGGCGGCGCGCAGCATGGGTTACGGTCCGGTCGAGGCCATGTGGCGGGTGACGTTGCCGTTGCTCCGACCCGCCATCGCCGGCGGCGCGCTGCTCGCCGCCCTCTACGCGCTCAGCGACTTCGGCGGAGTGGCGTTGATGCGGTATGAGACCTTTACGGCAGCCATCTTCACGCAATACGAATCGTCGGTCGATCGCGGAGTCGCTGCCGGATTGTCGCTCGTCCTCGTGGTCCTTGCTGTGATGCTGTTAGTGCTCGACGGGTTCAGCCGCAGACGAGGCCACTACCATCGAAGCTCCGCCGGCGCCCCGAGGTCGCAGCAACTCGCCGAACTCGGCGGATGGCGTTGGCCGGCAGCCGTTTTCGTATCGTTGCCGGTCTTCGTAGGGCTCGCCGCTCCCGTGGCAATTCTCGCCTGGTGGCTCGTCAGGGGGCTTTCGGGCGGCGAGGACTTTGTGCCTCTGTGGGGACCGTTGCGCAACTCCCTCTACTACTCATTGCTCGCCGCCATCGCCACTGTTGCCGCCGCCGTACCGGTGGCGCTGCTCGCCGTGCGATACAGCAACCCTTACAGCAGGTTGCTGGAACGATCGACGTACATCGGTTTCGGCCTGCCGGGCATCGTGATAGCCCTTGCGCTGGTGTTCTTCGGCGTCAATATGGCCCAACCGCTCTACCAAACGAGCGGGCTGCTCGTCTTCGCGTACGCCGTTCTGTTCCTTCCCGCCGCCGTGGGTAGCCTGAGGTCCTCCATGCTGCAGGTCAGCCCGCGCATCGAGGAAGCAGCCCGCGGCCTCGGAAAGACCGGCTGGCAAGCATTGTGGCGCGTTACGTTGCCCCTCGTGTTGCCGGGGGCACTGGCCGGCGCTGCGCTGGTGTTCCTGATGACGATGAAAGAGCTGCCTGCCAGCCTCATCCTGAGTCCCATCGGAACACGCACCCTCGCCACTTCCATATGGGCGGCCGCATCTGAGGCCTACTTTGCCCAGGCCGCCGCGCCGGCCCTGCTCTTAATCGTCGCTGCCGGTATCCCCACCGCTTTCTTCGTACTACGAGACCAACGTTTCCGGAGCGCAGGGTAAAAGACAACCCGCTAGCCGGTCTATCCTCAAGTACTCCGAAACGGGATCACGAGACTGTCGGTCGCCGGGCCGGTGGACGCGGCTATCATTGACACCGAGTTGCGAACTTGAGACTCCCCTGGAAACACGACGATGGCGAAGCTGGCGCCGATGTGCCGGAAACCGGCCTCATCCACGTCGACGACATCGCGTGCTCCTACCCCGGATCGACCAAACCGGCGTTGGAGGGATTCTCGCTGCTTGCGCAATCGGGCGAGTTCGTCAGCGTGCTCGGCAGGAGCGGGGCGGGCAAGACAACCGCGCTGCGTGCGTTGGCAGGGTTCGAGCGGGTCGAAAGCGGATATGTCAGGCTCGGCGGGCAGCTTGTCGGTTCCTCGTTCGTGCACGTGCCGCCGGACAAGCGAAACGTGGGGCTCGTCTTCCAGGACTACGCCCTGTTTCCGCATCTCACCGTGGAGCAGAACGTAACATTCGGCCTCGATTCGAAGAACAGCCGAACCCAACGGCAACGCATCGGCTTCATGTTCGAACTGACCGGGTTGTCGGGTTTTGAACGCAGGTATGTCCACGAGCTATCGGGCGGGCAGCAACAACGCGTCGCCCTGGCGCGGGCCCTGGCGCCCGAGCCAGTGGCCCTGCTGCTCGACGAGCCGTTCAGCAACCTCGACAGGGAGTTGCGGGCCGGTCTCAGGCGTGAAGTCAGGCAGATCGTCAAGGAGGCGGGCGCCACGACCATCCTGGTGACGCACGACCGGGAGGAGGCGTTGGCGCTTGCGGACCGCATCGCCGTGATGGGCAATGGGCGAGTCGAGCAGATCGGCGCCCCCGCCGAGGTGTACGCGTCGCCGGTTTCCCCTGCCGTTGCGTCGCTAGTCGGACCGTGCATGCTGGCGCCCGGCGTGATCGAAGGGGGGAAGGTGAAGACCGAGGCGGGACAATTCACCGTGAACGGCGCCGCAGAGGCATATGCCGAAGGCGCCGCGGTCCTCGCCCTGCTACGAGCCTCGGAACTCGAAATCACCCTTGCGACCGGGGACTCGGACGCGCGGGTCGTCTACCGCGAGTTCCGTGGAGAGTTCACGGAGTACGGAATAAGGCTTCCTTCCGGCGACACGGTACGAGTTCGAAGACGCTCCGCCGATCCGTTCAATGACGGCGACCGCGTCCACATCACCGAACGCCCCGGCCACAAAATCACCGTATTCCCCCAACCCGGCTAGGGTAACGCCGTGATACCCCGGCCGGATGACGGGCGGGGGGCCGTTTGGGAAGGTGGGGATTGTGTATGAACGGCTTAGATTCCTCGGCTTCGCTCGGAATGACATTTGGGGGGTCGGGGATGACGGGGAATGGGCGTCGAGGATGCCGGGTGTGTGGGTGTGGGTGACGGTTATGTTATGTCGCTGGTTCAACCTCGTGTGGGACGGGAGGGGAGCCCACCGGCACCCCTAGATTCCGGCCTGCGCCGGAAAGACGGAGGAGGGGTCGGGGATGACGGGGGTTGCGTGCGGTTCCACGCCCCGCACCTGGATTCCGGCCTTCGCCGGAAAGACGGATTGGGGGGGGTCGGGGAAGATGGGTGACAGTCGGGGATGACGGGTGACGGCCGACGGGGTTACTTCTTTGAGCGGGCTATGAAGTACTCGTTGGGTTGGTCGAGCATTCTCTTGACGACGGTGTCGGAGAGGTTCTTGAGATAGATGACGCTGGCCCACGCGCTGCTGAGGTCGGACTGTATCTTGCTCAGTTTCATGGGCCGGTTGGAGTTGGCGATCAGGAGCCTGAAGACGGCCTCCGTGATTGGCGTCGATGACAGCAGGTAGTCCGGTTGCCGTGAGCAATTTTGCCCAATGTGCCTCATGAGTTCGGATGGTGTCCGGAGCTCCTTCGGTTCGTCGCCTGCGTTAGCCTCACATCCTGGGCAGGTCTCACAAAGTCGGCTCTTCAGAGCATAGGAGAATGACTTGCCAGACCGTTCGAATGTCGATACGTCTATGAAATACGCGGGATCCGGATCGTCCGAATCGGCATCGTTGCCGTCTTGTGTACCCAAAGCGGCGGAGTTGACCATCAGTTTTGCACCATTCCTCGTAACCAGTTAGCTGTTTCGATTCAAAATACTGTATTGGGCCAATCTATCATTTCCACCGTGACTATCTGGCCCGCCGGGACGACCGCAACGTCGTCGGGGCAGATGGCCAAACCGTTTGCCGCGGCCATCGACGTGAGCACGCCTGAGCTCTGGTTTCCGGTGGTGCGCGCCCTGTAAGCGCCGCTTGCGGTTTTGTAGACCACCACGCGGGCGTAGACGCGTCGGCCATCGTGGTTGTGGACAGGGTCGTCCAGTACTGCCTCGACGGTCGGTTTGGGCGACAACGGGATCCCGAGCATGACGTGCAGGGCAGCCCGGCCGAACTGTTCGAATGCGACCATGGCACTGACCGGGTTGCCGGGCAGGCCGAGATGGGGCACTTTGCGGCCGTTCGGTCCGTCCAGTGTTCCAAAGGCCAGGGGCTTGGCGGGCCTCATTCGGACCGACCACAGGGTTATTGCGCCGCGTCGCGCCAGGACGTCCTTTACGACGTCGTAGTCGCCCTTGGACACTCCGGCCGACGTGACGACCATGTCGGAGTCGATCGAGGCATCGAGGACTTCGCTGAGGGCCTCGATTGTGTCTTTTGCGATTCCCATAATCCGGGGTATACCGCCGTAGCGCTCCACCATTGCGGCGATGCTGAAGGCGTTGGAGTTGTAGATCTTGCCCGGTTCGGGGGGGGACCCCGGTGAGATAAGTTCGTCTCCGGTGGAGATGATGGCAACACTCGGCCGCCTTGTGGTGAGCACAGAGTCCCGGCCGAGGGAGGCCGCTACGCCGATTTCGGCGGCTCGCATGACCGTGCCGCGCTTCAGAACTAACTCGCCAGCCTCGATGTCCTCTCCGGCAGGGCGGACGTTGTCACCGGCGAGCGCGCCGGTCTTGACGGAAATTTGGTCTAGAACCCTGCCGTCCCGCCTGCGTTCCGATTCGTCGGTGTCCTCGAACGGGACGACGGCGTCGGCATTGTCGGGTATGGGCGCGCCGGTCATGATTCGGATTGCGCCGCCCGGCGGTACTGGGCGGTCGGGCAACTCGCCCGCGGCGACTGCGCCGGCGACGGGCAACAAGACGGGTTGTGAGTCGGAGGCGGACGCCACGTCTGCCGAGCGTACGGCGTATCCGTCCATGGCGGAATTTGCCAGCGGGGGTATGTCGAAGGGCGCTGTGAGGTCCTCATCGAGCACGCGGCCTCGCGATTCGAGCAGGGGCGTGTCGACGGCGTCCAGCCTTGAGAAGTGCGAGAGTATTCGCTCCCGTGCTTCCTCAACGCTCAACATTTCCTCGTCGTAGTGATGCCGGTGCGGGCGCGAATGGTGGGTATGCCTGTGCGTTCGAGTGGCCATTAGGTGTCCGCTACTGCCGCTGCTCTGCGCCGAGTTCATTCTTTAGGGAGCGCAGGATGGCGTTCTCGACCCTGTCGACCTGGCCGGATGTGAGTGTTCGGCTCGGCGACTGCATGGTCAGCCGGAATGTGAGGGACTTCTTACCGGGTGGCAGTCCCCGGCCCCTGTAGATATCGATAACGTTGGAGAATGTGACGAGTCTGTTCCGCGTCGCGATGGCGAGCACATCACTGGCATCCACGGCTTCATCGATTACGACTGCCACGTCACGCGCCGATTCCGGGAATCGGGCCCACGGCTCGTACGCCTTGCCGCGGGTTTCGTTGGCAACTATGGATTCGATTACGGTCATGTCCAGCTCGAACAGGGCTACAGGGCCGCTGTCGATCCCAAACCTGGCCAGGACGCCGGGATCAACTTCGCCGACGACCCCGATCCGCGTATCGCCGGATCCGGCAACTTTCACGTGGGCGGTCCTGCCCTCAGCCAGGGTCGGGTCTCGGCCAGGCACGAATTCGGCGCTGATTCCGAGTTGTTCCAGCACCTCCTCCACCGCGCCTCGTGCGTCGTAGTAGTCGAGCGGGGTGTTGGCGCCGTCCCAGTGCGGCTCACTTCCTGGGCCGGTGAGAGCCCCGACCACCATCGGGCGTTCGTCGGGCAGACCTTCGCCATGACCGTGGAACACCAACCCTGACTCGTAAATGGAAATCGGTCCCCGCCACGTACGGAGGTTGTTCGCAGTGGTCTGCAGGACTCCCTCCCGCAGTGTTGTACGCAGGACGGAGTGTTCGCCGGAAACCGGGTTTTGGATGCGCAGGGATTCGGCCGTCGAGGGCGGGAGATCGATGCGGGCTTCCCCTTCGGGAGAGGTCGCGGAATAGGTAATTATCTGTTGCAGCCCGGTGTCGGCCAATATGTCTTCCACGCGGTCGCGCAGTTCGATCCCCGGGACCGGCGACCATGGGGCCAGGTCGCCTGCATTCGTGCTGAGCGGGAGTTTGTCGTAGCCGATGGTGCGGGCCACCTCCTCGCACAGGTCCTCGGGTATCGAGACGTCCGGCCGCCAGTACGGGACGGTCACGTCCCATCCTTCGGATTTCGTGGTTACTCCGAACCCGAGCGAGGTCAGGGTCGTCTCGACCACTAGTGCGCCCGGTTTACTACCGAGAACGGCCAGCAGCTTTTCGCTGGACAAGAAGACCCGGTCTGTTTCCGTGCCTTTGGCCGGCCACTCGTCGATGATTCCGTTTGCTGCCTCGCCGCCGGCCACCTCGAGGATGAGCCGGGTTGTCCGACGGAGGGCGACTTCGGATAACCCAGCGCGCAGACCCTTTTCGAATCGCAGTGTCGCCTGGCTTTGCAGGCCGAGGGAACGGGACGTGCGGCGGTTGTTGGCATTGTCGAACGTGGCTGATTCCAGGAAGACGTTTACGGTCGAGTCGTCGATCTCGGTGTTTGCGCCGCCCATGACGCCGGCGAGGCCTATCGCCCGCTCGGGGTCGGAGATGACGAGCATGTCTCCGGTGAGCTTGCGTTCCACCTCGTCGAGCGTGGTCAGAACTTCTCCGTCGCGTGCCCGCCGCACGACGACGTCGTGATCGACGACGCGATCGTAGTCAAATGCGTGGAGCGGCTGGCCGAGTTCGAACATCACATAGTTAGTTGCGTCGACCACGTTGTTGATGGGCCGTTCGCCGATACTCGCGAGGGCATCTGCCAGCCACTTGGGCGACGGGCCAATCTTCACTCCGCGGATGACCGACGCGGTGTATCGGGGGCACAGGTCGGGATCCTGGATGACGACGCTGGTCAGAGACGCAACTTCGTCATTGCCTACCGGGTAGTCGGCACAGGGTTGGCGCAACTTGGCGCCCGTGAAGGCAGAGACCTCCCGTGCAACACCGACGATTCCGAGGCAGTCGGGGCGATTCGGAGTCAGTTCAAGTTCGAGGATGGTGTCGCCGATGACATCGCCGAGCGGCCTGCCGATCTCGGCGTCAGGGTCGAGCACGAGAATCCCCTCGTGGCTTTCGCCCAGGCCTAGCTCTTTTTCTGAGCACACCATGCCTTCGGACACCACGCCGCGGATTTTGGCCCGCTTTAACCGGGACGGTTTGCCGGAATAGCCGTCTATCAGGTGGGCGCCAACGGAGGCGTAGGCGATTCTTTGGCCTGAGGCAACGTTGGGCGCACCACACACCACCTCCGACGTGCCCCCTCCATGATCGACCGTGACGACCGACAGCCTGTCGGCGTTGGGATGCTGCGATACTGCCTTGACGTGGCCGACCACGACGTCGCCCCAGTCGCCCGTGCGTTCGATTTTTTCGACCTCTGTTCCGGCCATCGAGAGCCGGTGGGCCAACTCTTCAGATGGCAGATCGACGTCCACGTATTGGCGGAGCCATGAAAGCGGGATTCTCATTTGACTGGGTCTGTTTTGCGCGGTCGCGATAGTTGAGCCGGCGTCGACTCATGTGGCCGTCGGCTAATTTGAGTTGTTCAAAACTGCGTCAAGAAACGCAAGTCATTTGCGAAGAAGTGGCGTATATCGTCGATTCCGTGGCGGAGCATGGCGATGCGTTCCGGTCCCATGCCGAACGCAAAACCCCTGTAGACCTCAGGGTCGTGGCCCGCTTCTCGCAACACTGCGGGGTGCACCATTCCTGCGCCCATGATTTCGATCCATCCGGTCCGTTTGCACAGCCTGCACCCGTCTCCACCGCACTTGAAACAGTCGATCGCCATCTCGACGCCCGGCTCGACGAAGGGGAAGAAGTCGCAGCGGAAGCGCACCTTGCGTTCAGGCCCGAAGATTCGTTTGGCGAACTCGTAGAGCGTGCCCTTAAGTTCCGAGAACGAGATGTGCTTATCGACGGCAAGGCCTTCGATCTGGTGGAACTGCCATTCGTGTGTGGCGTCGGTAGCCTCATAGCGGTAGCAAAGACCGGGGACGACGACGCGAACGGGCGGTTTCGTATTTTCCAGCACTCTCACCTGCATTGGCGAGGTGTGGGTCCTGAGCAACGTTCCCTCATTGTTGTTGGACGAATCGATCCAGATGGTGTCGTGCGAGTCCCGTGCAGGATGGTCCGCCGGGATGTTCAGCATGTCGAAGTTGTAGCGTTCCCACTCTACTTGCGGCCCTTCGACGGTCTGAAAGCCCATGGCGTTAAAGGCGGCGAGTATCTCCCGGTTGATCTGTGTAGATGGGTGCAGGCGGCCGCGCATTGGGCGCCGACCGGGGAGGGTGACGTCGATGCCGTTGGAGGACGTCGGCGCGGCGGTGGCCGCGCGTCGCTCTGCCAACAGCGCTTCGAGGTGGGATTTCGCCTGGTTTGCGGCGGCGCCCACCGATCTGCGGTCACTGTCCGGCAGGGCGCCGAGACTGCGGAGCGCCGCGGTTAGCGCGCCCCTTCGGCCGAGGTACTTGACCCGCCACGCCTCGACCCCACTGTCTGTATCACCGGCCGCCGACAGGTCCTTTTCGGCCTCGGTTCGGAGGCGGTCGATGGTCTGTAGCGTGATGGCGCTGCGTTCGTTTACGGAATCCGTCATAGAGAGGGGATCTATCCGGCGCGGGGCCGTCAGTACGGTGTGGACAGCCTGTAATTATAGCCGTTGGCCGCTCGATCCGAGGCGCAGGCCGAGCACGGTGTTGAGTTTGTCCTGAGTTGGGAAATATCACCCTGCCGAGTTAAATTGGGCGAGGTGTTGGGTGTATTTGCCGAATTGGGAACGAAGAGCGGAATCGCGTCAACCCGACTCGCTGTACCGCCAATTTAATTCCAAACCATCCATTTGGCTGGCCGAAAAAGACGAAACCCGCAGTTGCACGATTTGAGAGTTGAATCGAAATTCCCTGACGGGGCCGCCACTGGGCCCCAAACCAGAGGCAAAATCGTGCTGCTTGTAGTACCGTCAATCTAACGGCGGGGCAGCCGGGAGCTTTGGGCAGCCTCGGAAGTCACATAGCCAGACGGGAGCGGCAAATCAATGGAAGCATTCTGCATGAAGTGCAAGGCAAAGCGGGAGATGGACAACCCGACTCAGATCACCATGAAGAACGGCCGTCCTGCAACGCAGGGCGTTTGTCCGATGTGCGGAACCAAGATGTTTAAGATCGGGAAGTCCTAGCCACACCTCCCTGACCATCCACTCTCCCGTCGCCTTATGCGCCGCGGGAGTGAACCCAATGAAGCTCGCCTCGATTGCGAGCTTCATGCGCGTGAAGAGCGGCACACGGTCGGCTGATGAACCGTGTCGGCCGTGTGCTGAGCGTTATAGGTATTGCCTGACGCCTGTCGCCATCCTTCTGTCCTGACCGTATTCTCATCCGCCGCCCGGACCCAGATCGCGCATCCGCGATTCGGATCCCCTGGTTGACGACAACGAACTGACGCTGCGAATGGCGCATGGGGTCGAAATTTGACGGCAGGCCCAAAGGTCAGGGATTTTGTAAGCTAGTTCTTGGAGATCGAGTTCTGAACAACGAGGAGCGACGGCATGGATAAAGTGGCATTCGGTGATACCGGCCTTCAAGTGAGCCGCCTGGGAGTGGGCCTGGCCGAGATCGGCCAAGAGCTTGAGTTGGATGATGTGGATATCGTCGTGTCCCTTATCAACCGTGCCCTGGACAGCGGGGTGAATTTCCTCGACACGAGCGCTTGCTACAGCATCAGCGAGGAGTTACTCGGCCGTTCTGTGTCGTCGAGGCGTTCTGAGTATGTGCTTGCGACCAAAGCCGGCCATGTGACGGGCGATTACGATGGTGAACCGTGGACCTACACCACGGTCTCCGACAGCATCGATCGGAGTTTGGTGCGCATGCGCACGGATCACGTTGATCTGGTGCAGTTGCACACGTGCGGTATCGACGTGCTTGAGAAGGGTGACGTCATTCGCGCGTTGCAGGACGCTCGCGACGCCGGCAAGACCCGTTTCATCGGATACAGCGGGGATAATGACTCGGCTCACTGGGCGGTCGATAGCGGGTTGTTCGACACTCTGCAGACGAGCTTTAACCTGGTTGATCAGACTCCGCGCACATCAGGTCTGCTTGAGAAGGCTGATGGCGCCGGCCTTGGGATTATTGTGAAGCGACCGGTGGCGAACAGTGTGTGGCACGCCATCAGAACGGGCAGGGCGCGGGAGGACTTGCGTCCCTACGCCCACGTCTACTATGACCGGGCGATGCAGATCTCGGATGCGGGTGAGATCGCGGACGAGCCAGAGGACCCGATGCTCACCTCCTTCGGGTTTACGTTGGCTCATCCCCAGGTGGACGTGGTGATCGCAGGGACCAAGAACCCCGACCACCTGGCCGATAACGTGAAGATGGTGAACGAGGCGTTGCCGATCGACCCCGGCGTGGTGGCGGAACTCCAACGCCGGTTTGACGAACTGGGAGACGACTGGTACGGCCGGACCTGAGTCGGAGGCTTGCAGCTTCGGATTCACGTAGGACGTGCGGCTGCGCGGTCTGAACAGTGGGGCTGGACAATTGCGCGAGGCGGCGGATCGGGCGCGGCCCTGGTTGTTGACGTAGGGAAGTTATGAGCGCCCTGGACACTCCGGCAACGGATACGGTGGTCTCCGAATCCGATCAGGAACGGTCCGCCGCGCGTCTCGAACGACGCAAGCTGATCGCGACCGGTGTGGGCATAGCGCTCAGCGTGTTTGCGCCTGCGTTGTTCATTCTCTTCGACGGAACGGAAGCGTTGCGCGACATTGCCGAAGGGTGGTCCGCGTCGCCCGCCGCCGCGATTGCGATATACCTGCTAATCGCGGGGGCAGTATTCGAAATAATCGGATTCCCGCTCGACTACTACTCGGGCTACTGGCTGGAGCGTAAGTTCGGCCTGTCGCGTACCGGATTCAGGACCTGGCTGCTCGATTACGCCAAGGCCGAGGTGCTTCTGGCGGTCCTGATCGTCGCTGCGCTGGAGGCGGTGTATTCGGCACTACGGGCGTTTCCGAATACCTGGTGGCTGATAGTCGCCGCCGGATTCACGCTATTTGCCGTGGTGATGGCGGGCCTCGCGCCGGTGCTCCTATTCCGGCTTTTCTTCAAGTTCGAGCCGTTGGAAGACGGTGAGTTGAGGCGTCGACTAGTGGAGTTGTCCACGAGGATCGGCGCACAGGTCCGGGGGGTGTACGTGTGGAAGCTTGGGGAGAAGACCAGCCGAGCGAACGCCGCGCTTGCGGGCTGGGGACGAACGCGGCGCATTTTATTGGCAGATACGCTCATCAACGAATTTTCGGAAGATGAGATCGAGGTTGTGATGGCGCATGAATTGGCGCACCACGTCCACGGGGACATATGGCGCGCGCTGCTGCTCAGATCGGCCATCGCTTTCGGGGCGCTGTACGTGGTGCACCTCGGTTTGGGGTGGTGGTCGACTTCGCTTGGCTACCGCTCGATTTCGGACTTCGCCAACATTCCACTGATGGTACTGATCACCGCCGCCGTTTCGCTCGCGGCGATGCCGCTGGCGAACGCGTTCTCGAGGCGGCAAGAACGGTCGGCAGATGAATTCGCGCTGACAACCACTGGCATGACCGACGAGTTTGCGTCTGCGATGGCAAAGTTGGCTAGCCAGAACCTGTCCCGCCGCCAGTCCAACCCGATAGTCGAATTCCTGTTTCACTCCCATCCATCGGTCGAGAGCCGCATCCGATTTGCGAACGAGTTCGTCGCGCCTGACCGGGCCCGCGATGCCGGCCGCGCCGGCGTGTGACGTCTGGGAGAATTCAGCCCGGCAGGCCCTCGATGACGATCGGTTCGACCTCGCCGGCGGGTTCGAATCCGAAAATCTTGCCGTAGAAGTACAGTTCCGCATCCAGGGTACGGCGTATGTTTGCGGCGATTCTGAAGCCGTGTTGCTCGCCCGGGAACGGCAGATAGGCGTATGGGACGCCTTTCGCCTTCAGCGCCTCGACCATCGCCTCCGCCTGGGATGGCGGCACGATTTCGTCCTCGAGCCCCTGGAAGATGATCACGGGGCAGGAAAGCTGGTCGACGTAGTCGATCGGGGAACGTTGGCGGTACAGATCACGCGCTTCCGGGTACGGCCCGATCAGTCCGTCGAGATACCTGGACTCGAACTTGTGTGTGTCGGTGGCGAGCGTCTCGGCGTCAGCGACACCGTAGTAACTCGCGCCGGCCGCGAAATAGTCGTGAAACACTAGCGCGCATAGAGTCGTATAGCCGCCTGCGCTGCCGCCCTTTATGATCGCCCGGCGCCCGTCTGCAAGACCTTGGTCTACCAGATGGCGGGCGGCGTTGATGCAGTCCTCGGTGTCGACCACGCCCCATTGCCCCTTCAGCGCGTCCCTGTACGCCCGGCCGTAGCCTGTCGATCCCCGATAGTTGACATCGGTCACGGCAAAGCCGCGGCTCGTCCAGAACTGAATGTCCAGGCTGAACGACGCGGATGCGGCGCTGGTGGGGCCGCCGTGGCTCAGGACAATGACGGGCGGCTTTTCTGATGCGGGCGCATTGAATCCCGGGTTGGTCGGCGGGTAGTAGTAGGCGTGGGCTTCTTCGCCGTCGCCAGTAGGAAACGTGACGCTCTGCGGCCGTGAGATCAGGCCTGCGTCGATCTGTAACTCCGAGCTCTTTTTGACCACCTTCACGGCGCCGGTGTCGGTATCTACACGCACGATTGCGGCCGGTTCGGCGGGACTTGCGGCGGTGATGAGCACATCGCTTCCTGTGGCGACCAGGCCGCCTATCAATGTGTACGGCAACTCGATTTCGCGGGCTTGTCGATCTCTGTCGATGATCATCAGGCGGCGGCCGGCCTCTCCGCCAACAATCAGGGTGATGCTGCCGTCAGGCAGAAAGGCATACGTGGATTGGCCAAACACCCACTGCGGTTCACCTGATTCCGCGTTGCCGGGAAAGAGCGGCTCGGCGGTACCTTCCTCAAGCGCGTACAGGTTCCACCACCCTGTCCTGTCCGAAACGAAGTGCAGCGTTCCGTCCGGCGACCACTCCGGCTGGAAGATGCTTTCTCCACTTCCGCCAGCCACTTGAACAGCCCCGCTCGACGCGCCGTCGGGGCTGAGGGCGGCGACCCATAGTTCAGCTTCGTCCCACGGCATGTTGGGGTGGTCCCAGGCCGTATATGCGAGCCGCGTTCCGTCGGGTGAAAGGCGGGGGAATGAGTAGAAGTCGTGCCCGCTGGCAAGGACGGTCTGCACACCGCCGTCGACTTGTACCGCGACTACCTCGTTTACGGCTTCGCGGTCTTGCGCGTGGCGTTCCCTCACACACACCAGGAACCTGCCGTCGGGGGTGAACCGGCCGTCGGCAAAGCGGTCGCCTGCGGGAATGGCTGGATCAGGCGTAACCGGGTCCGGTTGCTCGCCGATCTTGTGCTTGTAGATACGTTGATCGGCGAAGTTTGAGAAGTAGACGACTCCGTCGTTGACCTCGTACGCCGCGCCGCCGTACTCGTGGACGCGATTGCGTACGTTGTAACCCTCGGGTGTAACGTCGACCGGACCGGGCTCGCCGTTCGGCCCGCCCAATCGCACGATAACGTTTCTGCCGCCCTCGGCCGGCCGCCCCTCGAGCCAGTAGACATCAGGACCGTCGGTTTTTATCTCGCCGAGCCGGATGCCGGCCTCCGTGACCATTTCCGGCGTGATAGGCGAATGCCATGTTCCGTACGGCGCAGTCCGTTGACTCGTCATCAATATTCTCCTTATTTGGCGCGGCGAGGGATGTACGTAAGCGGGCGGGTTTGACTTGCAATCGCGGCTTCGTGTGCCGCGGTGTCTTCTCGGCGAAGGTTACGCAATTTTAGGCCGTATTGACTTGCAATCACGGGTTTGATATGCCGCGGTGACCTTGCTTCGAAGGTTACGAAACGTTGGGCTGGTTTGACTTATCATCGCGGGTCAAACGTTCCGGGTTATCCGGTTTGCGCTAGGAGGCCCGGCAGTAACGCGCCATCGGCCCGGCGGCAGGTTCGGACCCAACCGCATCGAAAGGCAACGCCAGTGGAGCGATCCGAGAGCCAAAAAAAAGTCGACGCACAGTGGTTCGCCGCTTTGCCTGAGTGGTCGGATGGGAAAGAGTGGCACGATGGCGAGCTAAAAATGCTTTACGAGGTTCGATTCTGATGAGGTCATTCACGCGCATACGTACAGGGTAGGGCAACGA
Source organism: Dehalococcoidia bacterium (assembly GCA_965262065.1). Taxonomy (GTDB): domain Bacteria; phylum Chloroflexota; class Dehalococcoidia; order Lucifugimonadales; family Lucifugimonadaceae. Next base: position 1,998,184 of record OZ253497.1, read on the forward strand.
CGGTTGATATTCCTTGGCGAGGGACAATTCAGTGGAAAGAAGAATGTCTCTGACATGCCGTCGAAGGGGACCGGCATTTTCTCTGGAGGTGTACAGATAACCGCGGGGACTTGGGGGTGGCGCATTGACAACGTTGACCCGCCGGATTCTGCCAAGTCGTTTGCAGACAGTGTTCAGTCCCAAATTGAGACTCTCCGCGCTAAAGCCCCACAGCTTTCATCGGCCGACGCTGGCGAAAAGGCGAAGCGCTTGGAATGGCAGAATAAAGTCGACGCACAGTGATGCCGTTATGCCCAGGTGGCCGAAAGGAAAAACGTTGCACCTCGGCGAGCAAATAATGCTCTACGACATCCTCGATTCTGATGGTCATTTCGGGTGGGAAGGAAGATGCACAGGCGGCGCAACCAACAGGCGGGTGCGACAAGGCATAACGAAGACGTTTCTGAAATCCCATTCACAGATCGAGGAGATAATGCACAGCTACGGATGTTCTTTTGCAGCGTGCAGATGATGGGAGAGACAGGCTTCTGCCTGGGTATTTGCGGACAATGTTCGGTCTCAAGTTGAAGCTCTTCGCGCCGAGGACCCGCAGCCCATATCGATGCCCACGTCGACCGGCGCGAACGATGTTGAGCGCTCACCGCCTAGATCGACCGACGCGGACGTAGGCGAAGCATTTTGAAAGGCAGCATGAAATCGACGCACAGTGGTATGCCGTCATGCCCAATTGGTCGGGTGGGAAGAAGATGCACAGCGGCGAGCGACAAATGCTTTACGACATCCTCGATTATGATGAGGACATTCTCGCCCTCGTCGGAGGTATGTACAGAGCGGAACAGGATACAGCCCGCGTCGGCAAACACAATGGCGTTGCCGTTGCAACCAGCAAGGGTGATCTTCCTCGACAAGGGGGTTTTCGGTAGCAAGGAAGTCTCTGAGATGCCGTATCGGAGCGTTGAGGGGATAACGCACAGCACGGGCATGTTCTATGGCGGTGTTCAGATTACTGGGTTGGGGACATCGGGGTGGCGCATTGAGGACGTTAACCCGAAGGATTCTGCCAAGTCGTTTGCAGACAGCGTTCGATCCCAAGTTGAAGCTCTCCGCGCTGAAGGCCCGCAGCCGTCCTCGACGCCCATAATGTCCGCCGCGGACGAATTGGCGAAGTGGGCGAAGCTCTTCCAAGACGGGATACTCACGCAGGCCGAGTTCGATGCCAAGAAGCAGCAGCTACTCGGCTTGTGAAGAATGGGTAGTTGACGGACTACACATTGGCGAAAGCCTAGGCGTGGCGTACGGCGGGCCGTGACGCTATGAGCCAGGCAGATCCGGATGAGGACTGGGCCGAGAGCCACCGAGTCATGCGGCTCGACTTTTTGAGTGGGAATTGAATACGAGAACACCCGTGGCCCGGCATCCACCGGCTACGCCGTCGTGGGGTGTCAAGAGCGGCTTATTTCGGAATGAATTTGATTGTCCACGGGCCTATTGCGGTGACGGTCACTTTTTGTGTGCCAGGGGTCAAGTCCACCAACCCGCTTCCCACGCCAACGGTTGCGCTTCCGCTCCAACCGGCCGTGGTCTCGTTCGCCGGTACGACTAGCGCCTTACCTGATTCCGATTCGATCTCGACGGTGAATTTGGACTCAATGCATGAACCGGAAGAACAGTCTTCGTTGTCTTGCACGGTCATGTCCACGGACCACTGCCCGTCATCCAAGACTATGGATGACGTGTGGCTGCCGTTGCCTTCAAGTGCCACAACGCCCGTGTCAGGCGTGGGAGGGACCGTGGGCGCGGAATCCTGCGCGGCTGACGGTTGAGATTCGGATGTCTCGTCCGTTCCGGGCCCGCAGGCGACCGCCAGCATCAGGACAAATGCGATGATCAGATAGGTACGCGGGGACATTGGAACCTTCCTGGCCGGGAGGAACGGCGCTTGTCACGTCCGCAGCGGCCACAGGCTGCTGGGGGCGCAAACAACGATGAGGGCGCAAGTCGGGTTCATACGGTTGCGCGAATGGGCATGCGGAAATTGCCCCGCGCGGCTATGACGTGCGCACCGTAGCATGAGCCATTAACCTGGGCAAGCTGTGACGTATGAGGCGCTAATGGGCGGCCCTGATTCGTTGACCAATGCCCCTTGCACTGCATATACTCGATTGTGTCTACGAAATTCGCAATGGCTGCGAACGGGATAAGTAGCGTCCAGTACGGGAATGAGAGAGCCGGGGCAAGGTGTGAGCCCGGTACCACGACTGGCAGCGAATGGACCCGGGAGCTGCAGGACGAAAGCCGTTCGCAATCGCGGCGGTACATAGTCTGAGCCGGTTTGGCCACCGTTATCAAGGCCCGGGGTACACACGCAATTCGCGTGTCTGACCCCGCACTAGAGATGTTCCGGCATGCCGGTTCAATCAGGGTGGCACCGCGATTACCTCGCCCCTGCAAGGGAGCGGGGTTTTTTTATGCCGCCGAAATATTCAAAATGACCATGACCGACGAACAAACTGTCCACCGACAAGCCGCAGACGCCAAGCTGACGGCGCGGCCGCGCATACTCACGGGGATACGTCCGACAGGGGCTCTTCACCTGGGCCACTACGTTGGCGCCCTGAAGAATTGGGTCCGCCTGCAGGACGATTACGAGTGCTACTTCCTGATCGCCGACTACCAGGCGTTGGGTGACCACTTCCACGATATCGATCTGATACGCAGTTCGGTAATCGAGGTCGCCCTGGACTTCCTTGCGGTGGGCCTCAAGCCTGAGAAGTCGTCGTTTGTCATCCAGAGCTATGTGCCGGAGCACGCAGAGTTGACCATGCTGCTCAGCTTCATCACGCAACTGGGCATGCTCGAACGCAATCCGACTCTAAAGTCGGAGCTGGACAGCTTGCCGGTGGAGCGCCGCACCGTCGGTTTCTACAACTACCCAATGAGCCAGGTTGCGGACATCCTGCTGCCGCGGGCCCACCTTGTTCCGGTGGGCGACGACCAGGCCCCGCACATCGAAATGACGCGGGAGGTCGCACGGAAGTTCAATCGCATGTTTGCGGAAGTGTTCCCGGAGCCGGAAACGCTGATCGGAGAGGTCGGAAGGCTGACCGGCACGGACGGCGCGGGCAAGATGAGCAAGAGCCAGGGTAACGTCATCATGCTCTCCGACGACGAGCAGACGGTGAACGCCAGGGTGCGCGGCATGTTCACGGACCCGAACCGCATACGGGCCGACATTCCGGGGCGCGTCGAGGGGAATCCTGTGTTCGAGTACCACAACGCGTTCAATCCGAACACGGCGCAGGTCGACGAGTTCAAGGAACGGTACCGGGCCGGCAAGGTTGGGGACGTCGAGGTGAAGAGGGCCCTGGCGGCGGCGATCAATGACTTCCTCGATCCGATCAGGGAACGCAGGGAGTACTACAAGCAGCGCATCGGGTTGGTGGAAGAGGCCCTAATGTCAGGCGTGGGGCAGGCCAGGACCATCGCGGCCGAAACCATGATGATGGTCCGGGATGCCATGCGCATCTCCTCATATACATCGAAATGGGAATGAAAAATCGATCAGACAGCCGGTTCGAGTCGCTGTCGATAAAGATCGCCCCTATGTACATGGTTGCGAATAACGAGTTCCGCTGGCGACGCAGTTAGACGATCGCTGCTTCGACGCGCCATGAAAACAAGGGGAACTCAAATGAAATTCACTCCGGACCTGGAGACCTTCAGGTCACTTGCCAAAGATGCCAACCTTATTCCGGTATATCGAGAGATAACCGCCGACCTGGAAACGCCTGTATCTGCGTATCTCAAGACTGCCCGCGGACCGTACTCCTACCTGCTGGAGTCGGTAGAGGGGGGAGAACACGTAGCTCGCTACAGCTTCATCGGCACCGAGCCGTCGGAGATCCTCATAACGGGGCCGGGCCAGAAATATGGCGACGTCGATCCGTTGGCGTTGTTGCAGTCGCGCATGGACGAGGTCAAGTGCGCCGCGGTGGAAGGCCTTCCGAGATTTCACGGGGGCGCGGTCGGGTACGTCGGCTACGAGGCCGTCCAGTATTTCGAACCAAAGGTGCCGCCGTTAAAGGGCCCGGGAGTCGGCGTGCCCGAATCGGTCTTCATGCTGACCGACGCGCTGCTAATTTTCGATCACGTGAAGCAGACGATCGCGGTGGTGGCGCATGCGCGGGTCAATGGCGATCCGGACGCCGCTTACCAGCGCGCTACCGAGATCATCGAGGAGATGGAGAACCGCCTCGAATCGCCGTTGCCGGCGCGTGCCCACCGTCGAGCGCCGGATTCGGGAGGCGTCACCGGCGACGCCGGTCGGGACTACTCGTCGGACCCGGATACGGACAGGTCGCTCCGCTCGAACATGAGCCGCGAAGACTACGAGAATATGATCCAGGTCGCACGAAGCGGCATATACGCGGGGGAACTGATTCAGGTGGTGTTGTCGCAGCGACTTACCCGTCGCACCGGTGTACCGCCGTTCGACCTCTACAGGTCCTTGCGTGCGGTGAACCCATCGCCCTACATGTTTTATCTCGACCTGGGCGAGTTCCAGGTGGTTGGCGCATCGCCGGAATTGCTGGTGCAGGTGATCGACGGGGACATAGCCGTTCATCCCATCGCCGGCACAAGGCCGCGGGGCTCCACACCGGAGAAGGACGAGGCGTTGGCCCGCGAATTGGCGAGCGACGAAAAAGAGCGAGCCGAGCACGTTATGCTGCTCGACCTCGGCCGCAACGACGTGGGACGGGTCGCCATCCCCGGCACAGTCAACGTGACCCAGCAGTTGGACATAGAGCGTTATTCACACGTGATGCACCTGGTGTCGCACGTCACCGGTCGGCTGCGCCCCGAGTACAACGCGTTCGACGCCCTGCGCGCCGGGTTCCCAGCCGGTACCGTGTCCGGCGCTCCGAAAGTGCGCGCCATGGAGATGATCGCCGACCTGGAGAACGACAAACGGGGCCTCTACTCGGGCGCCGTGGGCTACTTCAGCTATACGGGGAACATGGACACGGCAATATGCATCCGCACGATTGTCCTCAAGAACGGCGTGGCGCACATGCAGGCGGGAGGCGGCGTAGTCGCCGACTCGACGCCCGCCGGTGAGTACCAGGAGTCGTTGGACAAGATCGGGGCTCTGATGCGCGCAATCGATCACGCGGAGGAGATCGCCGGTGTACGTTAATTTCGTGAGAAAGTCTGCGCCGGCCGATGTAGTTACGCAGGGGCCGGGTGACCGCGCCCCGGTCTCCGGGAGATAGTTCACCAAATGGTTTTGCTGATAGACAACTACGATAGCTTCACGTTCAACCTGTACCAGTACCTTTGCGAACTGGGCGCCGAGGTTGAGGTCGTGAGGAACGACATGGCCACGATCGACGAGATAGAGGCGATGGACCCCGATCGCGTGGTGGTGTCGCCCGGCCCGTCGCGGCCTGAGAACGCCGGTGTATCGGTCGAGGTTATTCGCCGGTTTGCGGGGAAGAAACCGTTGCTGGGCGTGTGCCTTGGGCACCAGTGCATAGGCGCCGCGTTCGGGGCGCGGGTCGAGGGCGCCGGTGAGATCAAGCACGGTAAGACGTCTATGATCGAGCACGACGACGAGGGCCTCTTCACCGGCGTGCCGAATCCGTTCGAGGCGATCCGCTACCACTCGCTCGCGATAATGCCGGACAGCCTGCCGGACGAACTGAAGGTGACGGCATGGTCGGACTCTGGGGTGATCATGGGAGTCAGGCACGAGTCGATGCCGGTCGAGGGGGTGCAGTTTCATCCGGAGTCGATACTCACGACGCCGGGCAAGCGGATACTGCAAAACTTCCTGGACATGTAGACCGCGCCCAGCACGGGAGCGGCTCGACCACGGCGAGCAATGAGAGAAACAGGTATGAACATTCAGCAAGGAATACAGGCGGTCGTAGACGGCGCGGACCTTGCCGTCGACGATGCGGCGAGCGTCATGCGCCAGATCATGGCGGCCGAGGCAACTCCGGCCCAGTTCGGTTCGTTCGTCACCGCCCTTCGGATGAAGGGGGAGACGCCGGAAGAGGTTGCCGGCATGGCCACGGCAATGCGGGAGGTATCGCTGCACGTGGACCCGGGAACCGATGTCGTAGACACCTGCGGCACGGGCGGCGACGCGAAGGGCTGGTTCAACGTGTCGACGGCGGCCTCGTTCGTAGTCGCGGGCGCAGGAGTTCCGGTGGCCAAGCACGGCAATCGAGCCATGTCAGGCGCGACGGGTAGCGCCGACGTGCTCGACGAGTTGGGCGTAAAGATAGACCTCGGACCCGAAGGCGTAATGCACTGCATCAGGGAGGCGGGAATCGGCTTCATGTTTGCACAGGAGTTTCACCCCGCCATGAAGTTCGCCGGCCCCCTTAGGCCGCAACTTGGCATTCGCACCGTGTTCAACCTGCTTGGGCCCCTCACGAACCCGGCTGGCGCATCCCGCCAGGTGATAGGCATTTACGACGCTGTCGCGGCGGAGAAGGTCGCCAAGGCTCTCTCGATCCTGGGCACTGAATACGCCATGGTGGTGCACGCCGATTCGGGCGCGGACGAGATCGACGTCGAAGGACAGACGCTGGTGTACCAGGTCACTCCCGACGCGATGAAAAGGCGCCGGACGCGGCCCGCGGACTTTGGATTGCCGGAAGGCAGCCGCGATCACTTGATCGTCCGGAATACGGCTGCGAGCGCCAAGATCATTTCAGACGTTCTGGACTCGAAGGGCTCAGGCCACAACGCGCCGCCCGGGCCTGAGCGTTCTACGCGCAACGTGGTGGTTATGAACGCGGCGGCTGCGCTTGTGGCGTCGGGTAAGGCCAACAGTTTTCAGGACGGCGCGGAGATGGCCAAGGAGTCGATCGATTCGGGCGCGGCCAAGGCGCGTTTGCGAAAGCTGGTCGAGGTTAGCAACAGGTAGCCGTGTCGCGCATCGAGCAAACAACTGCCGTGGGCATCCTCGACCGGATCGTTGAATCGAAGCGTCTACGGGTGGGGCAAACCCGCCGCGACACACCGATGGCGAGGTTGCGGGAACTTGCGGAAGACGCGCCACCGGCGATCTCGCTGGCGGCAGCTATAAGCAGCGCCCCGGGAATCGCCGTGATTTCGGAGATGAAACGCATGGCGCCGTCTGCGGGTGAGCTCGATCCGGACATGGATCCTGCCTTGCGGGCAGGGGAGTATTGCTCGGCGGGCGCGGCTGCTATTTCGGTCCTTACCGAGTTTGATCACTTTCGGGGCACGATCGAAGACCTGACAGCGGCGAAAACCGCGGCCGCCCGCAACTCGGTGCCCGTCCTGCTAAAGGACTTCGTTTTCGACGAGTACCAGGTGTGGGAGGCACGCGCCGCCGGTGCAGATGCCGTCCTGCTTATCGTGTCGATCCTCGACGGGCCTCTTTACCGAGATCTATTCGGGTTATGTCAGTCCCTGGGCATGGACACGCTTGTTGAGGTGTTCGACGAAAGCGAACTTGAAGTTGCGTTGTCGGCGAATCCTGGAATTGTCGGGGTGAACAATCGCAATCTCAGGACGCTCGAAACATCGCTGGACGTGTTCGAACGGGTTGTGCCGGGTATAGGGAACGACAGGATCAGGATCGCGGAGAGCGGCATGAAGAACGCCGCCGACGTGAGGCGCATGGGACGAGCCGGCGCAGATGCCGTATTGGTTGGGGAATCGCTGATGCGCGCCGGTGGAGACGCCGCGTCGCTGGTGCGGACTATGTCTCAGGCAGGCGCCACATGAGTAATCGTGTTCCGATGGTAAAGATCTGCGGTTTGCGGGATGCAGATACCGCGCTGGCGACTGCCAAGTCCGGCGCCGATTTCATTGGCCTGAATTTCGTCGAAGGAGTCCGGCGCCAGTTGAAGGTCATGGAAGGGGCGGCCGTGGTGTCCGGCTATCGCCTTCGGGCCGGCCGGAAGAAGTACCGGATGAAGATCGTCGGCCTCTTTCGCAATCAACCGGCCGCGTGGGTGAACGAGGTCTCCAAGCGCGTCGTGCTCGACTACGTACAGCTATGCGGTGACGAGGATGAGACGTATATGCGCAGCATGTGGCGGCCGGTCTTGAAACAGGTCAGGGTCAGGCAGGGAATGTCCGTGGCCGCATTGGGCGCTGAGGTGCAGTCCCACCTGGACGCCGGACGAATGGTGGTCCTCGACCGCTACGACGAAAAGACGCCCGGCGGGTCGGGGAAGACGTTCGATTGGTCAGTGGCCGAGGGCATTGCCGACAGGGACGGCGTATTGCTTGCGGGTGGGCTGACCCCGGACAATGTAGCGTCGGCGATTCGAATGTTGCGGCCCTGGGGCGTGGACGTTTCCTCGGGTGTGGAGAGTGACGGAGTGAAGGACCGCCGGAAGATCCAGGACTTCATCGAGACCGCAAAGGCAGCCGACCCGGCGGTTTGAGGCCGGTTCAAATGGCGCCGTATGGGGCTGGGCGCATAGTCCTGAGTTGAATAGCCGCGCCGGCGTTCCGATCGCTGGCGTAGAGGTTTGCCGCCACAGGCCCACGCGGTTCGATCTCCACGAAAACGCGCCCCATCCTCTCCGCGAGATCTCAGCACACTCGATTCCACCGCCCGCCGCCGCCGCCGATCAGGCCGTGAGAGCCTGTTTCATAAACTCGAAACCTATGGGGGCCAGTGCCTCTAGATTCCCGTTTTCACGGGAATGACGGGATTTACGGCCGTATTACGTATTGATAGGAGGGTTGATGTCGTAAATCGTCGCGCCATGTGCGGCGCGATTCTTGAGAGGAGACTTTTGAAACAAGCTCCGCGAGAGTGACCTATTCATACACCGTTGACGGGGTTTGATCGATCAACGTAGTATGCCGAATCGTGAAGGCACGGCGGAATCTAATGGGGTACTCCCTATGCCCACTACCACCGCAGGCCCGGCGCTACGCTTGCCTGTTTCCTCAACGTCCATCTGGATGAGTCGCGAGGCCATCTTTGAGGCGGCGCGGGACAGAGAACCTCCCTTGTTGACGCTTCGATATCGCCTGGTGGGTGTCCCAAACGTCCCCAAACGCTTGCCGGATGCCTTTGCGTGAGCGAAATCGAAACAAATGATGTCCCTTGGCGCCTTGAGCGCCCCCAAGTCACCCTGAGCGAAGCCGAAGGGGCTGGGATCTGAGGGGCAGGCGTTACCGTATGAAAGACGTAGATTCTTCGGCTTCGCTCAGAATGACACTGTTGCAATCGCTCAGAAAGACGCTGTTTTGATCGCTCAGAGCTTGTGATTTTATTGCGAAACCTGCGGTTTTCAGTCTCAATTTGACTTTGAAAACGGTCTCAATTAGACGGTTCCTGGGGATTTATTCACAGGCTCTCAGAAAGACATAATCGCAATCGCTTAAGGAGGCCGAGCGATGGATCGTTTGAACAACTACATAGGCAGAGTGGGATCGCTCGAACTCGGAACTGTCATCTTCTGGATGTTTTTCTGGCTCGCCAACGGATTGGCCAAGCTCATTGCCGGAACCCATATCGGCGTGAAGTTCGCGGCGAGGGGCGACGTAAACCCCTTCGAAATCACCCTGGACAAGATGGGATGGGGCACAGCTCTCGGCGACTTTGCCTACATCTTCACAGGCATCGTTGAACTAATCGTAGGGCTCATCTTCACGTGGGCGCTTATCCAATTCTTCATGCGCACCGGTCCGGCAGCACGTCGGCCATGGATCCTGTTGGGGCTCTTCATCAGCGGCATCATCTTCGCCGTGTTCGCCTTCTCGAACGTCGTCACGGCGGCCCGCCCGACGCCGCTCATCTGGCACACCACCTACTTCGGTGTCGTTGGCGTGTCCTGGCTGGTGATCGTCGGCCAGGGCGTGTGGGCGCGCGGATCCGGCGGCGGCGACAGCAGCTGACCATCGCCCTGGAGGGAGCCGGGTCCCATCCATGCGAAAATGGGCACGGAGGCCGCTCTGCGGAGCGGCCTCTTCCGCGTGTAATACGCTCCGATGAGGCGGTGTCTCGGCAATCCGCGAAGGAGTAACGAATTTGAACCACAAAGTCAGGATGGCGCAGTACGGAACGAAGCATTCCCACGCGGAGGGCGTGCTCGACGTCATGCTCGCCAGCCCCGATGTCGAGGTGGTTGGGGTGTACGAGCCCGATCCGGAACGGCGGCGAACGCTGGAGGCCGAGGGTAAACAGCCTTGGAGCGACGTTAGCTGGTTCGATTCTCCCGCTGAATTCCTGCACGACCCGACGGTGCTCGCAGTAGCGTCGGAGGGGTCCAACGCGGAGAGCCTCGACCACACCGAGGCGATAGTGGATGCGGGCAAACACGTTTTCTACGACAAGCCGGCAGGCGAAGACTATCGGCGATTCGAGCGAATCGTCGGGAAGGCGCGCTCAGCCGGGATCCAGGTGCAGATGGGTTACATGTTTCGCCATCACGCCGGGTTCAGCCGCATCGCAGAGTGGGTCAGGTCAGGTCTTCTGGGCGACGTCTTCTCAGTCAGGGCGCACATGTCGACTCATCTCGACCGGCCTGCCCAAGAGGCCATAGCGCGGCACCCGGGCGGGATTTTTTATGACCTGTCGGGACACATGATCGACCAGATCGCCTGGATACTCGGCAGGCCGACAACGGTGACGTCGTTCCTCAGGCAGGACGCAACGTTCGTGCCCGGATTCAACGACAACACGTTGAGCGTGCTCGAATTCGACTCGGCGGTGGCGTTCGTAGACATCGCGGCCGTGGAGACTCCCCCGACGGCGCGTCGATTCGAGGTGTACGGCACGGCAGGATCGGCGATCATGGAGCCGTTCGAACCGCCGGGGCCGATCCGTTTGTGCCTCAACGAGGAGCGCGGTGGATTCCCTGCCGGGGTATCGATGGTGGAGGTTGGGGACCGGCCTCGGTACGTAGACAACCTGGCGTCATTCGTAAGGGCACTGCGCTGCGAGAAGGCCCCAGACAGGTCCCTGGACCACGAACTGCTAGTCCAGGAAACGATCCTGCGTTGCACGGGCCATATCAGCTAGTAGGGGCGGCCCGTTCTCAGTCCGTTTTCGCAGAACTGAGTCCGATCTGCGCTGCTTTCGCCGGTGTGTGCCGAGGTGGCTTCTGCTCTTCTTTGGAAGGAATGGGCAATTCGTCGCGAGAAAACAGGTCCGAGGAGCACACATCTTCCAGAAGCGTCGCGCCGGTCGGCTGCAACTTTGTGGTCTCTTCAAGTACCCAGAGCAGTTCGAGTAACTCCTCAGTGAAGTCCCACCGCTCCGGCCTGATGTCGTCGAGAGGGGACGATTTCCTCCCCGAAGGTCTCAGCTTGCGGCGGTCCAGCCAGGATTTGACGATCTGTAGACCCGAAACTGAGTAGTTCCAGACCCCAGGGCTAACCGGTTCGAACCGGCCGTTGCCGACATAAAGAACCTGCGCACCAGGGTCATATGTGTAGTCCTGCGGGTATGTTTTGGACGAGACTTCATTGGTACATCGAGCCATTCCATGCGGCGCTGAACGATCGTCGTCCGAGCCAACGAATCTCTCGCCGTAAGTATGGAGATGAAGTAGGCGCGCGCCGTGATCTGCTAATTTGCGGAAAAGTCCAGCATCTTTGGTGATTGGCAGGCGCGGTGGTGGCAGTTCGAGTTCTTCCCAGAAATGGTCCACATATGACGGCTGCGCAAGAATGCCGTAGGCATAAGCGAACACTTGCTCGGCCGACAGCGGGATTCCGTGCACGGCGCCGATTTCTTCGAGAAGACCCGTAGTGACGTTGGGTTGAGTGGCTGCCGCGTCCAGCCAAAGCGGAATAACGTGCTTGGCTCCGAAAGAACCTCGGAAGTGATCCAGGTCGGGTACGTCAGCCGTAGCGACGGCTGCTGGCCCCACCCCAAGCACGTTAGTTAGCAGGCTGGTCATATAAACCTGATTGCGGCTGTGGGCGCGCCATAACGGTCGCCCAGGCCTATCAAGTAGCCGAGCATCGGCGATCAAGTACTGCCTGTCCCAGGAACGATAGGAATAACGCACGAAATTGGGTAAGTCCGCCGAGTTCGACAACTCCGAAATGGGAGTTAATTTCTCATGCGGCGGACTTAATGCAATCGGTGAATGGTCTGCTTTACGTCCCGTTGGCCTGTTCACAAACAACGCCGGCCGCCGTGGTGGATCGGCAGACGCGAGTTCTCGCCAACGCCGTTCAAGTACGGTGCGTAGCGGACTAACCGGCCATGTGCGCCCAATTTTGACACCTGACTGTTGCCACGGGAACACGTCTGTGACCTTCGGCCAATCGAAGTATGTACCGGTTCCCGACGGGTAGAACGGCTCATCCCACTCTTCGGAGCACTTCCGCAATTCGAGGTCGTCGAATGAACTTGCGTTTTCGAGGGTCGCGAGCTTCGATTTTTCCGGCCCCGTCAGTCTCGTCTTCCAGACCCTTGCAGGCGTTTCGGGATTCGGGTGGCCATCGCGAACCCCGATTGCAATTGCGACTGGTGTGCGGATGGCAAATACGTTATCGGTCTTCCTCGTTCCGTGACTGTCACCTTCGAGGTCGATAATCCACAGGTCGTCGAACACTTCTCGCATCTTGCGCCGCATACCTGCAAAACCGGGTCCTCGCAGATACGAGGATGCGGTTATGAATGTGACGATTCCCGCTTTTCCGGTGGAGTCAAGCACCTTCCATAGCGCCCATCTCCAGAAGTATACGTAGTCGTTGTACAGGTTCTTCAGGTGGCCGCCTTGCCCAGCGGCCCGAACCGGCGCGAGAAAATCTTCAAAAATCGGCAGAGAATCAAGTCCATCGTCTCCATACCGCACCCAACCGCCTTTGCGCCGCCCTTCATCGTCATCTGGATCGCGCTGTTCACGGTCGTAGGGTGGATTTCCAAGGCAGACCATGACCCTGAGGTCCCTCTTGACTTCCAGAGCTTCCGTCCGTTCCTGCGTGAGTCGCTCCTGCAACAGGCTGGCGGTGAACTCCGGAAGTTGATTGGGTGACTCCAACGTGTCTGTCAGGTACACCTTCGCCGGTTTATCGTTTACACCCCCGTCTCTCAATCTCCGGGACAGGCGTAAATGGGCTACGGCGTAAGGCCCGACCAGTAATTCAAATGCGTGGAGCCGGTCAGCCAGGCTGCGCAGTTTCCCTGTAACGGCGCCCTGCCCAGAGTAATCACGCACAGTTTCGGTGGCGTGATCCAAAACGGCGAGAGGATACGTGCCGGTACCTGCGGCGGGATCCAGTACCACCACGTCGTCATCGGCGAAGGCCATTGGCTTGCCGAAACGCGTTTTGAGTAGCTCTCCGGCCAGTCTCACTTGTGCCCGAACGACTTCAACCGGCGTGAAATAAACGCCCCTGTCCCTTCGTAACTTGGGGTCGTATGCCCCAAGAAAATGCTCGTAAAAGTACAGCCACGGATCGCCCCCGGAGTGGATTTTTGACGGGTCCACGGCCTGAATGACCCGTTCCAGAAGCTGAATAGGCATCAGCAATTGTTCGCGGACTGAATCCACTTCCAACAGCCTCAGAGCGTCGGCTAGCAGGGCATGCCCTCCCCGCAGGGCTTCGGAAGCGGCAGCGGGGCGCAAGTTTTCCGCGCCTTCGAAATGGGCGAGCAAAAGCGCATACGTCAGAGTTTGGGCATAAGCATCGGCGAACTGGGCATCGCTTCCCATTGGAAACAGCAAACCACCCCACTCGGTGGCGAGCGGCCTTAGAGGACTATCTTCCTGCTCCAACGCCGATTGCACCTCGTCCCTTAGGATCCGGGCGAGCGGGGCCAGGTAACCTGCCAGTCCTTCCGCCGTGCCGGGGACGACAGGGTCCCAGTACAGGAATTCGATGAGCAGCGCCCAAGCCTGGCTTAAGGTTGGCAATTCGACTTGTTTTTGCCCTGCCGTAATGTCGGGGGTGATTCTGACTCGTCGTCTAAGCTCACCGGAGCCATAGAGGCTCCATTCTGAGCCGTCTGTATAGATCAAGTTTGGTAGAGCCTTGAATCGATTCCACTGCTGCCTGTTTGCGCCTTTGAAGTATTCAGGTTGGGCACCCATGCCCGGCTGCTTCAACTCGATATGACCCACCAGTAATTGATCGCGGGTTATGCCGATGTCTGGCCGTCCGTGGACATCATTGGCTCGAACTTCCGTGCGCCAATTGACGTCAAGGCCCAGTTTTTGGCCGGAGGCGCGAAACAGGTCCCCGACCGGGGCCTTCAACTGGTCTTCTGGCTGGGCAGCGACCTGTTGCCGGAAGTTGGTGGCGATCGAATCGGCGAAGTTTAGAAACGTTTCCGGATAGTCGGCCGGCCGATTGGAATCGAAGTTAATTGTTGTCATGCTGGGCAGATTATCCGCCGTTCGACGCTGTATCAACCGGAGGACGTGGCACAGACGCCGCGGGGCCGGCTAGCGGGTGTCGGGCATGATCACTTTTTGCATTGTGGCGGCGGTGAAGTCTGCGCCTTCGATGTTGGCGTCTTTGAGGCTCACCCGGTACATGGCCGCGTTGGTTAGATCGGCGTTCTGCAGGTTGGATCCCACCATCGTCGCGCGATAGAGTACGGCGTTTCGCATTTTTGCGCCTTCGAGGTTCGCCCACTTGAGGCTGGCCTCGGAGAGGTCGGAACCGGTCAGATCGGCCCCGGCAAGATCGGCGTGGTCCAGCAGGGCTCTCGACAGATTCCATCCGGCAAAGCTACGGCCCGATAGTTCGGCGCCGCGCAGGTCGAGGCGGGACGCCGGGTTGTCGGCGCGCCATTCGTCGAGGGACGCGGCGCCGAGTTGTAAGAATTCCAAGTGGCGGGGGTTCATGCGTTTGATGGCTACAGGGTTACGGGCTTTAGCACTCGGACCGAAGGAAGCGTCAAATTGCGCAAAATTCCCGCGCGATGTTACCCAGATTCCCCTCCAAAGAATGACGAGCCGACGTACACCTTGAAGTGGTCAGGACCGCGGTGAATTTGATCCCAGGCGAACAGTAAATTCCCAGTCGAGTCAAAAAAGAGGGCCTGTGTCACAGGCGACGCAGGCCCTCGATTCTTTGCGGTTGCCGGTTTAAGAAGCAGCTCCGCACACTGTGTTCAATATCAGTCGAGTCACCCTGTAAGGGTCGCAATTAGCGTTAGGACGCCTGTCCTCAATGTAGCCCTTACGGTCACGCTCGACTTGCCATGGAATGCGAACGGAAGCGCCACGGTCCGAAACACCGTATCTGAACTCCTTGTAGGAGCAGGTCTCGTGAAGACCCGTCAGGCGCTCTTCGATCCGGTGGCCGTACTCGGCGATATGCGCTTCACGGTTGGCGCCTAATGCCTCCGCGGCGGCTACGCAGGCATCGTAGTTCTCGCGCATTTGTCTTGTGGAAAAGTTTGTGTGGGCCCCTGCTCCATTCCAGTCGCCTTGCATTGGTTTGGGGTCGAGCGTAGCGCTAACACCGGCATTTAGTCGGTCCCCGATATGGACGTCTTCTCCGATCCGGTACAGCAACCAGCGGGCAACCCAGAGCTGGTCCGCCACCGCTGGAGGGCCAATCGGCCCGATCTGGAATTCCCACTGAGCCGGCATAACTTCTGCGTTGATGCCGGCAATGGCTAATCCGGCCTTTAGGCACGCGTCCATGTGGGCCTCGACAATAGGCCGCCCGAAAACCTCGTCGGAACCTACTCCGCAGTAATACCCCCCCTGGGGCGCAGGGAAGCCGTTGTCCGGCCATCCGAGCGGCTTAATGCCGTCAAAAAATGTGTACTCCTGCTCAATGCCGAACCACATGTCGAAATCTGCGTATTTCTCAGCCGCCTCCTGGCAGGCCGCCCTGGTATTCGACGGGTGAGGGGTGAGGTCGGTCAAAAGGACCTCGCACATTACGAGTATGTTGTCGCCCCCTCGGACAGGGTCGGGGCAGGTGAACACCGGCCGCAGCACGCAGTCCGAGTTTTCTCCTGGAGCCTGGTTGGTACTCGATCCGTCAAAGCCCCAGATCGGTGGCTCTTCCCCTTTTGCCACTATCTTGCCCTTAGAACGGAGCTTCGGTACCGGCTCTGTACCGTCTACCCATATATATTCTGCCTTGTAGAAATCCATGCTGTGCTCCTGCTGGCCGGGAATTCCCGTTTTGGAAGTCCTCAGGCTCAAAAGACGGTCGCGACGAGATGGTTGCATCGTGGTCAGGATCGGCAAAGCCTGTCAACGCCGGGTCCGGCCGACACATAGTACGATCAACATCGTTAGCAGTAAATAATATCTCTCTCTGTTATCGCTAGAGGCGCGCATTTATTGCGAAAACGTTACGAACTTGCACACATCGCCGATTGAGTATCCGCAAGGACGGTGAACCTCTTATCGTAGGCTACGACCGTGCAGGAAACGGCGATATGTGCCTGGCCTTCGTCGGCCGACTGCTGAAACTCGAGCCGTCTCTCTAGGCATGGATCGACAGTGTCCCTGCGACGTTGGATTACGAGAAGCCGCCGAGCCTCCCGGCGGCTTCGTCGCGAAGCGCGCCATGGCGCCCCGCCGGCGCCCACTTGGGCGCCGCGGGACATGATCATGGGGATTTAGCCTACAGGGGACGTTCTCCCAGTTCGATTTCGAGGTCGATAAGTTCGCCGTCCCGACTAATTCCTATGGTGACGGTGTCTCCGGGGCTTGTGTTGAGGGCCAGATAGGCGATCACGTCCTCGATGGCCTTGACCGGGTTGCCGGCGATCGAAACTATGACGTCCCCGCCGATGGTGACCGGCCTGCCGAGGACGGTCATCTGCTCTTCTCCTGCTCTCAGGCCGGCCTTTTCGGCTGGGCTGTTGGGCGAGACGGTCTGTATCAGGGCGCCTCGGAGTTCACTATCGAGATCTGCCTCTTTTCGCAGGTCCATGCCTACGTCCATGGCGCTGATGCCTAGCCAGGAATAGCGGTGCTCCCCGTTTTGGATGATTGACGGGACCACTCGCCGTGCGAGGTCGATCGGCACGGCGAATCCCACACCCGAGTTTTGCCTTGATTCGCTGCGGATCTGTGAATTGATGCCGATGGCCCTGCCGTGGCTGTCGAACAGCGGCCCGCCTGAGTTGCCGGGGTTGATCGCGGCGTCGGTCTGAATAACCTCTGGGATGGCGAAATGACTGAAACCGCTATCTATGAGACGGCCCACAGCGCTGACGATGCCCGTGGTCATTGTGAAGTCCTGGCCGAACGGGTTTCCGACGGCGATAGCGAATTGGCCCGGCCGAAGGGCGCCGCTATTGCCCAAAACGACCGGGACGAGGGCGCCGGAGGGGGCGTCGATCTTGATCACCGCGATGTCTGAATCATGGTCCACGCCGACGACAGCGGCGTCGTACTCGTCGCCATTGTGGAACGTGACCCGTTGCGTGTCCCCAATTCCTACAAGGTGAAAGTTGGTGACCAGATGACCCTCCGCGTCCCACACGAATCCCGAGCCTTCGCCGGCATCGGACACGATGCGGACGACGGACGGGACGACCCTGTCGTAAAGGTCGGCTAACAGTGCCTCCTGCGCGGTGTATTCGAACGTCGTATCGACAGACGGGAAGCTGGGGATTTGGGCGGTCTCTGAGGGAGATGGGGCAGAGCGTACTCCAGAGCAGGCGGCAATCATGGACGTAGCGGCCACAACTGCGACGGCGCTCAGGAGGATTCTCATCTTGAGGAGCTTGTTCATGTTCAATCACTCGAGCGCGTCCCAAGTCTGGTCCGGTCTCGTGCGCGTTCCTACATAAAAAACTATATTAAGCCTAGGAGTCTAATGTGAAGTTGTTGTCAAGGATTCGGCCGTGCGACGCCGGCTGGGCCGCCCTTCGTTAGTGGATGTCATTCGCGGTATTGCGAGGCGAGCGGCAGGCGCCGGTCGCGTCCAAATGCCAAGCCGGTAATCTTCACGCCCGGGGCGGCCTGCCGTCTTTTGTATTCGTTGCGGTCCACCAGCCGGGCGATGCGCCTTACCGTGGCCTCGTCAGCGCGTTCGCCGTCAATCGCGCGCTCGCTGTCAATGATGTGCTGAATCGGCTGTCGATCCTCCACGTACATCTCGAGGATGCGATCAAGTACGGCGTATGGGGGTAGCGAGTCCTCGTCCAATTGGTCCGGTCTGAGTTCGGCGCTTGGTGGCTTGTCGATCACCGCCTGCGGTATCGGAGAACCCGGGCCGGACTCGTTGCGGTGCCTGGCCAGTTCATAGACGAGGGTTTTCGGAACGTCCTTGATCACTGCGAATCCGCCGGCCATGTCACCGTAGAGGGTCGCGTACCCGGTGGCCATCTCCGACTTGTTGCCCGTTGTCAGCACGAGCCAGCCGAACTTGTTTGAGATGGCCATCATCAGATTGCCCCGAATGCGCGCCTGAACGTTCTCTTCCGCCACCCCGGTATCGGTCCCGGCAAAGTAGGGCGCCAGCATCCCCTCGAAGGCGACGTGCCCCGGCTCGATCGGGATGTGCCATAGGTCGATGCCCAGCCGTTTTGCCATTTCAACTGCGTCGGACCGGGAACCGTCGGAAGAGTAGCGCGACGGCATCGACACGCCGACGACGTTTGGCGCGCCGAGGGCGTCCACCGCCACTGCGGCGACCAATGACGAATCGACGCCGCCCGACAGGGCGACCGCCACTTTGCCGAATCCGGTCTTGCGTACGTAATCACGGGTCCCGACGACGAGTGCCGAGTAGATGACGTCGAGAATGTCTGCCTCTACGATCCGCGGCGGTGGCAACGCGGGCCTGTTTTTCGGCTTTGGCGCGCGGACCTGCCACGTCTCCGTCGTTCCAACTGCCGCCGCGCCGCCGCGATATGTGACAGGGCTCTCGCGACGGGCAGCCCGTACTTGCTCGATGTCCAGATCGATGACCAGCAGGTCCTCTTCGAATTGCGGGCTGGACGCAAGAACGTTCCCGTCGGGCCCTGCGACCATGCTTCCGCCGTCGAAAACAAGTTCGTCCTGCCCGCCAACCTGGTTGACGTACGCCACGAACGCCCGATTGCGCCTGGCGGCGGAGGTTACGAGCCCCTTCCGCGTCTTACGCTTGTCGATTTCAAATGGGGACCCGTTGATGTTGACGATCAACTCGGCGCCGGCTTGACACTGGATCTCCGACGGTCCGACCGACTGCCATATGTCTTCGCAAACGTTGAGGCCGATGACGCAGCGCCCGAGGTTGGCCACAGGGCACACAGCGCCGGGCACGAAGTAGCGCCGTTCGTCGAACACCCCGTAGTTGGGCAGGTGGATCTTGTGGTATACGCCTTGCACTTCGCCGTTGGCGATGAGGGCCAACGCGTTGAACAGATGCCCGTCCACTTCGTCGACGAACCCCACGATGGCCGCGATGTGTTTGACCTCACGGGCCAGCTGTTGCAGAAGTCTCCTGTTTTCGGCCACGAATGACGGGTACAGGACGAGGTCCTCAGGCGGATAACCGGTCAGGGTCAATTCCGGAAACGCTGCGAGGTCTGCGCCAAGTGCCGAGGCCCGGTCGATCCAACCCTTGATGAGTTCCGTGTTCCCGCGCAGGTCGCCGACGATGGTGTTCACCTGTGCCAGCGCTATGCGGAAATTGTCCACGTTCGGAGCCTTGCGTGTATCCGCAGGCGCGCCGTCGATTGCCGGACGGGTCCTGCCGGAGCAGCCCTCTGTCTCGATGCTCATAACTATTAGGGTGTGATGGATGACGCCCGGCTAGCGCGCGGTGGCCCTGACATTCTCGATTACTGGGCGGGCGTAACCCCTGACCGTCGGCAAGTTTGAGTGGCCCATCAGGTACGTATCGATGTAACGTGCACAGGCCCTTCCTCCCGCGATGGCGTGCACCACGAGGGACTGGCCGCGCTGCATATCGCCGGCGGCGAACATACCGTCCACGCTGGTCATCATAGACGCGTTGGTCTTGACGTTCCCCCGACCGTCGTACTCGACCCCGAGGTCATCGAGCAGCCCGTGGTGTTGGGGATGAACGAATCCCATGGCGAGCAGGACGAGTTCGGCCTGGACGACGAATTCACTGCCCGGCACTTCGACCAACCGGGGCCGTCCCTCCGCGGTGGGTTGCCACTCGACCCGAACGCAGTTCAATGAAGTTACCCGTCCGTCCTCGCCCGCGAAGCTCTTCGTGGAAACGTTGTAGTCGCGCGTCCCGCCCTCCTCGTGGGCCGAAGAGATGCGGAACACCGAGGGCCATTGCGGCCACGGGTTTTCGTTCTTGCGGCCGTCGGGGGGCCTCGGCATGATTTCGAATTGCATGATCCTGGCGGCGCGCTGTCGTATTGCCGTTCCGAGACAGTCGGCGCCGGTGTCCCCGCCGCCGATGATCACGACGTTCTTGCCCTCGGCGGTGATGGTGTCGTGAGGCGAAAACTCCTGACCTCGATCTTTGCGGTTTTGCTGGGCCAGGTAGTCCATAGCGAAGTGGATGCCGTCGAGCTCGCGGCCCGGTGTCGGCAGGTCGCGCGGAACGATCGAGCCGCCGGTCAGACACACTGCGTCAAACGAGGCTCGCAGATCCTGCGCCGTGATATCCGAGCCCACGTTCGTGTTGGTGCGAATCTCCACTCCCTCCGCAACCAATTGCTCGGCTCGACGGTCTACGTGGTGTTTTTCCAACTTGAATTCAGGGATGCCAAGCGAAAGCAATCCCCCAACGTATTCGTCGCGCTCGAACAAGGTCACGTAGTGGCCGGCGCGGTTCAGTTGCTGAGATGCCGCCATGCCGGCCGGTCCGGACCCGACTACCGCGATCTTCTTGCCTGTGCGGTGTGACGGAGGTTCAGGCCTGATCCAGCCCTCTTGCCAGGCGCGATCCACTATGGCCTTTTCGATCATCTCGATCGTCACGGCGTCCTGGTTTATGGCCAGGGTGCAGGCAGGCTCGCAAGGAGCCGGGCATATGCGGCCCGTGAATTCAGGGAAGTTGTTAGTGGCGTGAAGCCGGTCGATGGCCGAACGCCAGTCACCTTGGTAGACGAGGTCGTTCCATTCCGGGATGAGGTTGCCCAAGGGGCAGCCGCTGTTGCAGAACGGGACGCCGCAGTCCATACAGCGGCTGGCCTGTGTCTGGGCTTCGGCGGTTGTCCACGGTACGTAGACCTCGCGCCAATCACCCACGCGCACATGCACCGGTCGGCGCTTCTGTGGCACGCGGCCCTTTTCGAGAAACCCCCGCGCCTTAGCCATACGCGGTGGCGGCTACTGAAAGTTCATGATCCGGACGGGACCCGTTGCCGGAGCGGATCGTTTGTCCGTCGGTGAGTTCCCGCAGGACTCGGGCGTAGTCCCGAGGCATCACCTTGTGGAACCGGCGAAGTGACGATGCCCAGTCTGCCAGCAACCTCTCGGCTACGGTGCTTTGCGTGTAGCGATAGTGATTCTCGACAAGCCTTCGCAACTCCAGGTCGTCGCTACTGCCCGGCGCTACGTGTTCGAGGTCT
Organism: Dehalococcoidia bacterium; assembly: GCA_965262065.1. Classification (GTDB taxonomy): domain Bacteria; phylum Chloroflexota; class Dehalococcoidia; order Lucifugimonadales; family Lucifugimonadaceae. Next base: position 2,019,623 of record OZ253497.1, read on the forward strand.
GCCATGCCATCGTTAAAACGATCGGGAAACGTGCCGTCCTCGTCGAGCACATACGCGATACCGCCGCTCATGCCCGCGCCGAAGTTGCGTCCGGTACGGCCGATCACCGCCACTCGGCCACCGGTCATGTATTCGCATCCGTGGTCCCCTATGCCTTCGATGACAGCGTTCGCGGCGGAATTCCGCACGCAGAATCGTTCGCCTCCGAGACCCCGGATGTATGCCTCACCGCCCGTCGCGCCGTAAAGGGCGACGTTGCCAATGATGATGTTCTCTTCGGGCGCGTAAGTTGAGTCACGGTCCGGAACGGTGATGAGCGTGCCACCTGACAGTCCCTTGCCGAAGTAATCGTTTGCGTCCCCTTCGAGCCGGAACGCGACGCCGTTGACGAGAAATGCGCCGAAACTCTGGCCCGCCGATCCCCTGAAGGTGAAGCTGATCTTTTTCTCCGGCAGACCCTGTTCGCCGTACTTCTTCGCGATTTTTCCGCTGAGCATCGCACCGACGGTCCGGTTGCGGTTCTTGATCGGAAAAGCGCCGGTGACGTCTGACGTGCCGTCGATTGCAGGTTCGGACATTTCGATCAGGCGGTGGTCGAGAGCCAATTCGAGGTCGTGGTCCTGGGGTTGACAGGAAAATGGCGAGTCGCCCTCGATTCCCGTGGGACGGGTGAGAATTCGGGACAGGTCAAGTTTTTCGGCTTTGAAGTGGCCGCTGTCGTCGCGTTGCCGCAGGACGTCGACCCGACCGATCATTTCATCGACCCGCCGGAATCCCAACTGCGCCATGTGTTTCCTGAGGCCCTCGGCCAGGAACATGAAGTAGTTGACCACCGCCTCGGGAGTTCCGGTGAATTTCCGCCTCAACACGGGGTCTTGCGTGGCCACTCCGACGGAGCACGTATTTAGATGGCACTTGCGCAGCATTATGCAGCCCATGGTCACCAGAGCCGCCGTCGCCACCCCCCACTCGTCGGCGCCCAGCAATGTTGCGATTGCGATGTCCCGGCTCGTTTTGATCTGCCCGTCGGCCTGCACGACTATCCGTCCCCGCAAACCGTTTTCGACCAGGACCTGCTGCGTTTCGGCGAGGCCCAACTCCCATGGCAGCCCGGCGTGCTTTATCGAGGAGAGCGGCGATGAGCCGGTACCGCCCGAGTCGCCGGATATGAGCACCACGTCCCCTTTGCCCTTCGACACGCCGGCGGCGATGATCCCGACTCCGACCTCCGAGACGAGCTTGACGTGAATGCGCGCATCGGGGTTGGAGTTCTTGAGGTCATGAATCAGTTGCGCAAGGTCCTCGATCGAGTAGATGTCGTGATGGGGGGGAGGTGAAATCAACTCGACGCCCGGCGTTGTCTTCCGGATGCCGCCGATGTACTCGCTGATCTTGTTGCCCGGGATCTCCCCTCCTTCGCCGGGCTTGGATCCCTGGGCCATCTTGATCTGGAGGTCGGTCGAGTTGACCAGGTAGTTGGTCGTGACGCCGAAACGGCCGGACGCCACCTGTTTCATGCGGCTGGAACGTGAGTCGCCATTCGCTTCGGGTGAAAATCTTGTTGGGTCCTCGCCCCCCTCGCCGGTGTTGCTCCTGGCGCCGAGGCGGTTCATCGCAACGGCGATAGTCTCGTGGGCTTCCCTTGAAATCGACCCCAGGGAGATTGCTCCGGTTGCGAATCGTCTGACGATTTCCGTGGCCGGCTCTACTTCGTCAAGGGGTACGCTTTCCCGCTCGTCGAATGCGAATTCCAGTAGCGATCGGATCGTCAGATTTGAACCGGATTCCGAATTCGAGGAAGCCTCGAACTGCTCGAATATGCGGGCATCGTTGCGAGTGGCGGCGTCCTGGAGCAGGGCGATCGTGTCAGGGTTCCAGAGATGCCGATCACCCGTTCCCCGCCACAGGTAGAAGCCGCCGATTTCGAGTTGCAAATTGGCAGGGATGCGCGCCTCCGGGTAAGCCCTTCCGTGGTTTGCCAACTGGTCGGCGGCGATCTCCTCGAGCCCGATGCCTCCGATGCGGGAGGCGGTCCACGTGAAGTATTCGTCGACCAGTTCCTGTGAAAGTCCCAGAGCCTCGAATACCTGTGCGCCAAGGTATCCCTGAAGGGTGGATATGCCCATTTTGGACATCGTCTTGAGGAGGCCCTTTTCAACTGCGTAGCAGAAGTTGCGCTCCGCTTCGTCCTGGTTCGGCATGATCTCCTCGGCCGATGGGAGTTCACGCGTGCCGGCGAGGGTTTCGAACGCAAGATAGGGGTTGACCGCGCTTGCTCCGTAGCCGAACAGGCAGGCGATGTGGTGTACCTCCCGCGCCTCTCCGGACTCCACGATGATGTCGGCAAGATCGCGGGACCGCTCACGGATCATGTAGTGGTGAACTGCTCCCGTGGCTAGTAGCGCCGGAACGAATGAATTTTCGGAGTCGAGGCCCCTGTCCGATAGGACAAGTAGCGTACAGCCGTCCGCGGCGGCTTCGTCGGCCTGCCCGCGAATACGGTCGAGGGCGTTTTGCATGCCGGCCGCGCCCTCGGCTACCGGAAACAGCGTGGAGATGGTGCGGACCTTGATTGCTGGGTGATCGGCGGCGCGGATCCGTGCGAGGTCGCTATTCCGAAGCACCGGATGATCAATGCGCAGCAGCTTGCAGTGTTCCGGCGATTCATCGAGGAGATTGGGCCGGCGGCCTGCAGGGACGGACAGTTGCGTAACGAGTTGTTCCCGAATGGCGTCTAGCGGAGGGTTGGAGACCTGCGCAAAGAGCTGTCTGAAGTAGTTGAACAAAGTCTGCGGCCGGTCGGAAAGCACGGCCAACGGGGAGTCGTTGCCCATGGACCCCTGCGGCTGATTGCCCACAACGCCCATTGGTGTAACGAGCAAGCGCACGTCTTCCTGCGTGTAGCCAAAGGCGACCTGCCGTGTGACCAGGGATTCAAGGTCGATGTCCGGTGTGCTTGCGGCAGGTGGTAGATCGTCGAGTATCACGCGATTACCGGCCAGCCACTCGCCGTAGGGCCGCCGCCGCGACAAGCGGTCCGTGACCTCTTCCGGCTGGTCGATGCGTTTGTTTTCGAAGTCGACGAGGAACATCCGGCCGGGCTGCATACGGGAGCGGAACCTGACGTTCTCAGGCGGTATGTCGAGGACGCCGGTTTCCGAGGCCATAACCAGCAGGTCATCTTTGGTGACGAGGTAACGGAAGGGTCGCAGGCCGTTCCGGTCGAGCACCGCGCCGAGCTTCGCGCCGTCTGTGAACGCAACCATGGCCGGCCCATCCCACGGTTCCATGAGGCCGCCGTGGAACTCGTAGAATTCCCTTACCGCCTCCGGCAACTCCTCGTGCCCGTACCATGCGGCGGGGATCATCATCGCAATCGTGTGTTCTATCGACCTGCCGCCCATGCGAATCAGTTCGAAAACGTTATCGAGAGAGGCCGTATCGCTGGCGTCGGGTTCGCACACCGGAGCCACGTCCCGTATGTCATCCCCGAACAGCTCGGATTCGAGAATCTGCTCTCGTGCGGCCATCCAGTTCCGGTTTCCTCTGAGTGTGTTTATCTCACCGTTATGCGCCAGGAACCGATATGGGTGCGCGAGTTTCCATGCCCCGAGTGTGTTGGTGCTGAACCGGGAGTGGACCATGGCGAATACGGACTTCATCCGAGGATCTTCGAGATCGGGGTAGAAGGCCCTGATCTGTTCGGCCATGATGAGGCCCTTGTACACGATGGTCCTGGCGGAGAGCGAGCAGATATAGAACTGGCTTGAGAGAATCGCGGCGGTCTCAGGGGCAGCCATTTCGGTTACCGACCGCTCGGAGAGCTTTCGGGCCACGTAGAGGCGGCGTTCAAGGTCATCGCCGGTCAGACTGTTCGGCGCGGCGGCGAAACACTGCCGTATGCGGGGCATGACGCGCCGGGACATGTATCCGATGGCAGAAGGCTCAACCGGCACGTCGCGCCAGCCGAGGAAGCGCAAGCCCTCTGATTCCAGGGCAGACTCGACTGCCTTCTCGCATTTCGAACGGGGTTCGTCCGACTGCGGCAGGAAGACCATTCCGACGGCGTAGTTTCCGTCCTCGGGCAGGCTGATACCGGACTGCGATGCGGCGGCGGGCATGAATTCCCGCGGCATCCTTAACAGCAGACCTGCGCCGTCGCCCGTTCGCGGGTCGCAGCCGCACGCGCCGCGATGGCCGAGGTTCACAAGAACTTCGAGCCCTTGCTTGACTATTCGGTGGGTAGCCTCGCCGCCCAGGTTGGCTACGACCCCAACGCCGCACGCGTCGTGCTCGTGCTCAGGCGAATACAGCCCACGCTCAGCGATCTCCGTGAAATCGGGTATTTGCCGCAACTCGTTCATATGGTAGCCAGGCAGGCTCCGGACGTGCCTTTGGATGAAAAGTGTCAAACGCGCCGGCTAGAGCCGGAAAAGGTACTCTTTAATCTCGAAGTCGGTTACGGCCTGCGAGTACCGTTCCCATTCGATTCGTTTGTTCTGCAAGAAGCTGTCGATTACGTTGTCGCCAAGGGCGTCTCGCACCAACTCGCTTTGCTCAGCAACCCTCAAGGCCTCGTCCAGTGTAGACGGCAGCCTTTCGATTCCGTATTCGGCCCTTTCTGCGTCGCTCAGGTCGTAAACGCTTCCCTTGATGGGCTCAGGCAACGGATATCCGCGCTCGATACCGGCTAATCCGGCGGCAAGCATTACCGAGAAGGCGAGGTATGGGTTGCACGCAGGATCGGGGGCGCGGTATTCGACTCGCAGGCCGTGTTCTCTGCCGGTGCGGTACGCGGGCACCCGGATGAGGTCGCCCCATTGGCCCAAAGACCATGAAGAATAGATCGGGGCTTCAAGCCCCCTGACGAGGCGTTTGTACGAGTTGACCCATTGGTTGGTTATGGCGGTAATCTCACCGGAGTGGCGCAGCAGACCAGCTATGAACCTTCTGCCGGTTTCGGAAAGCTTCAGTTCGTCTTCGGCGTCATAAAAGGCGTTCTCGTCACCCTCGAACAGGGACATGCTGGTGTGCATGCCGGAGCCGTGCCGGTCGTTGAAAGGCCGTGGCATGAACGTGGCGTGGACGCCGCGTTGCGCGGCAATTTCCTTGACCACGAAGCGGTAGGTGACCACGGCATCTCCCATGGCCAACGCATTCATGTGGCGGATGTCGATCTCGTGCTGTCCGCCGGAGACCTCGTGGTGGCTGTGCTTTACGGGGATGCCGACGTCCTCCAGGGCCAGGACCGTCTCCCGCCTGAGATCCGAACCTGCGCCATCCGTCGAGGTCTGGTCGAAGTATCCAGATTCGTCGATCGGCTGGAGAGTATCCCTGTGGAGGTAGTAGAACTCGATCTCCGGGGCGAGGTAAAAGGTGAAGCCGAGGTCCAAAGCCCTGCCGATGTTTTTGCGCAAGACGCCCCGGCAATCGACGGGCGCCGGCCCGCCGTCGGGGTTTTCGAGATCGCAGAACATCCGGGCAACGCCCTTTTCAGTGGGTCGCCAGGGGAGTTGTTGCCACGTCGAGGGGTCTGGAACTGCCACCATGTCGGTCTCTTCGGACCTGACGAGTCCGGCAATCGACGCTCCGTCGAACGATGCTCCGTTGCGCAGGACCTCCTCAAGTTCGTCGACGGTTATGGCGAACCCCTTCAGGGTTCCCAGAATGTCTGTGAACCAGAGTCGAATGAATTTGACGTCGTGCTCATGGGCAGCGAAAAGGACAAATTGCTCTGCCTCTTCGTTGAACCCCGGCACCGGCATTTCAGGCGCCTTAGTCATCTGATAGAGATTGGGTCCGGGCAACGCATCGCCCACGGATCTGCCCAGTTGGCGCCTGGTTCAGATCGTGGTCGATTTTGAGGACGCCTAGGGAATAGATTCGCAAGTTTGAAACATTGTGAAGTTTTTGTCAATCCAGTTTGAAAGCAGATGGATGACTACGCCGCCGCTGCCACGCTGTTGACATCGTTGGCACGGCCCCGGCGAGCGATCCGATGCTCATTCAATAACGTGGCGTAGACTGCCGCCGATTCAGGCCGTGACCGCCTTTGCGGCGCGGAAGCGGTAGCCGACGTTCCACACTGTTTCGATGAACCGATGCGGGGCGCTGTCGATCTTGGAGCGGAGCCTGCGGACGTGTACGTCCACCGTACGGGTACCCCCGAAGTAGTCGTAACCCCAGACGCTGCGTAGCAGGGCCTCCCGGGTGAATACTCGGCCGGGGTTCGAGGCGAGATATTCGAGGAGTTTGAACTCCTTATAGGTGAGATTGATTGTGCCGCCGGAGACGGAGACCTCGTAACGGTCGCAGTCAATCGTCAGTTCGCCTCGGCTGATCAAGTTGGCGGCGGCGCCGACGCCCGCCCTCGATTCCGCGACGTGCATTCGGATCATGAGTTCGGGACCGCTGTAGGGCGGGAAGCATACTTCGAACTTTCCGACCGTAGGGTCGACTCCGAACAGGTCGACTGCAGGCAATAATGCTACGATCGGCGCTCCTGTCTCCACGGCGCGGTAAACCCGGTTAGGAACGGCGGCGAAATCACCGTCTCCGCACCACACTAACGCCACCACTTGCCCGAGCTTCTGCAGGGGGGAGAGGTCACCTTCGAGGTCGACGAAAGTCGCGTCGAGTGCGTTCAACTTCAGGCTGCTGACCACGCGACGTGATTCGGCAGATCTGAATCCGATCAAACAAATGGTCTTCACTGGATGTTTCGGAATGCCCGGGCGCCCGCCGGCGTCAGATTTTCTTCAGCGGTCGGCGATGACCCGCAAAACGACTGGCCGACCATGCACACAAGTGGAATCAAAGGGTTCACGACGCCTCGTCAGGTTAATAATTCGCTCGACGGCGGTTACCGGAAAGGTTAGCATTTCCGGACGGGCACCCCTTTTTGGCCCAATTGTCCGGGATGGGCCGCTGCTTCGTTAGAGGAAAGTGTAAAAGTCGCCGGGCGGTCTAACTTGGGCGGATCAGTGGCGCAAATGCGTGTAGTTTCTCGGGCCGTGAAACAAGCCAACCGAAAGAAGTGGATTCACGGTGCTCTCGCGCTGTTGGTCGTGATCGCCGCGATTGTGGCCGGTCTTGCGGTCTGGCAGTCGTCGAAAGACCCATGTAAAGGAGAACCCATGCAGTCCAACACTGTAGAATATGCGAATCAGGTGATGGATACCCACACGCGTCTCTTGTTCGGGCAGGCGAACGTTGCGGGGTTCGGCGCCGAATTCTTTACGGGAGCGGGCATCGAATCCTCTCGCCCCGGCCCCGGGGTTACCGGTAAGTGGGGCATTCTCATAGAAGTTGTCGGGAAGAAAATCGACCAATCTACTCTGCCCGAAGAGGAACGCATACCCGACTGTCTGGACGGCGTGCCTGTCAGATGGAAAGAGGACGGCGAGTTCGCGCTGCCTGCGTGGGGTGGTGAATAATGCCAGCACCAGAAACGCACCACGGCGAACTCGTTGCCGGACTCACGGTAAAGAGCGGCAGCCGGACAGGGGCCTTCTACACAGAAAAACCGCGGTCTGGGGGCACGATCACCGGGATAGCGACGGACCTGACGACCCGCAGGAAAGTCCTGGTGACGAATCTGCACGTCATGGCGGGGAGCGCCGAGAACGGCACTTTTAATATTCCCGCCGGTACGGAGCAGATGTTACACCCTACAGTTGACCCCGACGGGGCCAACCTCGTGGGGACGCGGCTTGACTACTACCCGTGGGGAACTACCAATCAGATAGATATTGCGACCTGCGATGTTGCACCGGTGTCCGTATCGAGCAGGTCCTCCACGGTCACCCGCCGGACGCCAACAGGAAGATAATCGCCGGGCCCCAAAAGCCTCTTCTGGACATGGAATTGGTGATGTTGGGCGCTTCCAACGGTGAAGGCGTGGTGACGGTTAAAGAAGTGGGGCGGGTCCAGTCAGTCGGCGGGAGAGACTTCACCAATCTAATCCGGCTGGATTGCGGTGACCGCCCCGTTCTGGGCGGGGATTCCGGTGCGGGCTGCTACCTCGATGTCGGCGGCGGTAATTACCGTCTTGTCTGCATCGTTTTTGCCCGGTCGACCAGCGGGAGAACCGGCTGGGCATTTCCCGCGGCCAGAGCCGAAAGCCTGATGTTTATCAGGTTCGGCAACACCGCGCCGACCGCATGGATAGCCACAACTCCGCCTGCTTACAAGACGGGAGAGACCGTCAGGCTGGACGGATCTCAGAGCAGCGATGCCGATTGGGATGATATTACCTATGAGTGGAACCAGTTGGTCGCTCCGGGCGGAACGACGGTCGGGACCAATCCCCTGTCAACGTCTCCAATTCTGGAGTTCACCGCCCCCGATGTCGCGGCGTCTTTGTCGTTCGAACTTAACGTCATGGACGTGTTTGGGGCAATAGGCCGAGCCAGACGGCACATTGAAGTAGTGGCTGAAGAAATCTGGGGTGAGTGGGAAGACACTGACCCCGTGGTATACCGGGGTGACGGCTTAACCCGCGAGCGGAAACAGACCCGCACGTCGAACCTCGGGAATGTAGAGGTCGGCTGGGTATCCGACCCTGAGCCCGTGACGCCCCCTCCGGACCCGGACCCAGACCCTCCGCCGACTCCGGGGAATTGGATAGACACTGACCCTGTCGTTTACCGGGGTGACGGCTTAACCCGCGAGCGGAAACAAACCCGAACGTGGTCTGACGGAAGAGTTGAGGTCGGCTGGGTATCCGACCCTGAACCTATTGTCTGGTATGCCTGGCAGCGCACTGGCAGGTACCTGGGCAGTGGATCAACCAGAGAAGTCGAGGAGATTCGGCTCAGCAACTACGGCGACAGCCAAACACGGTGGATTCCAGACCCTGAGGAAATTTGGGGGCCTTGGGTTGATACAGGCCAGACCCGATACCTGCCTAGTCTCATCGAGTTCGAGAAAGAGCAGCAACGGACATCGAGCTTGGGCAACACAGAAACTCGTTGGGTGTACTCGCACACCGGCCCTTAATAGGGTGTAGAGAGGCGGCAGGTTTCGGCCTGCCGCCTCTTCGCGTCTACTCTCCGCCGGGAACGGAATTATTAGTGCTGATTCAGCGGGACGTGTGTCATCCGCTTCTCTAAGAGGGTGTCTAAAAAACTCCCGAAACCGTTCGTGGTGAGCTTGTCGAACCATGAACGGCGCTTCGGCGCTTCGGCCCTTCGACAGGTTCAGGGTGAACGGATTCCTTTTTAGACAGCCTCTAAGGGAGATGCCGCCTGTTGACGGCCGGGCAGCTCGGTCATGCTACCGGAATTTCCGTTCCGTTTTTGGGCGCCGGGGACTTTTGCACTTCCCTCTTTCGTTACGAAACTCGTTGACTACTTGGCGCGTAAGTTCATATAATCGCTGTTTGCGGCTTTGGCAACTCGTGCCCAGGCCGTTCATTTATCAGAACGGCCCCAGTTAGTCGCGGCCGGAGCATATTGTGCCGACAATCAATCAACTAGTGCGCAAGCGGCGCAGCAAGTCTCGGAAGAAGCCCAAGACGCCGGCGTTGCGGTTCACCCTGAACTCCTTGGAGAACAGGATGACCCGCGGCAAGAAGGGCAGCCCGCAAAAACGCGGCGTGTGCCTTAACGTGCGCACAGTTACGCCCAAAAAGCCGAATTCGGCTCTTCGCAAGGTAGCCAGAGTCCGGTTGACGAATGGCCTGGAGGTCACGGCGTATATTCCGGGCGAGGGGCACAACCTGCAAGAGCACTCGGTGGTCCTGATTCGGGGCGGCCGAGTACGAGACCTGCCCGGCGTCCGATATCACGTAATCAGAGGAACGCTCGACACGTCGGGTGTAGGGGATCGCCGGCAGGGACGCAGTAAGTACGGATCGAGCCGGACCGGATCATAATCCAGAGGATCACTCAAACGCCGCCTGTCCGGGCCTCGGGCAGGCGGCTAAGTTTGCCCGACAGGGAAGTCGAACATGTCAAGGCGCAGGCGCGCAACACACAGGGAGATCGCTCCCGACCCCAGATTTGGCAGCATGGAGCTGGCCAAATTCATTAACCGCCTCATGATGGGCGGCAAAAAGTCCGTTGCCCGGCGCGCCATGTACGACGCCCTCGGCCGCCTGGAGTCTGAGACCAACCGGCCAGGCCTTGAGGTTTTCCAACAGGCGATACGTAATGCCACGCCGACGTTGGAAGTCAAGCCGAGGCGAGTCGGCGGCGCTACGTACCAGGTTCCCGTCGAGGTGAGGCTTGAGCGCCGGTCAGCACTTGCTCACCGGTGGATCATCCTGGCGGTGCGGGCACGCTCCGGCAGGCCGGTAGCGGAACGACTGTTCCAGGAGTTACTCGAGGCATCGAGGGGTCAGGGCACCGCGACCCGACGCCGGGAAGAACTGCACAGAATGGCGGATGCCAACCGCGCATTCGCCCACTACCGCTGGTGAGATACCACAGCAGGGTTAGTCGCGAACAATCAATTAGGGGAGATGGCCGCCAAGCCCTCATGAGCCAGGCGATAAGCCAGTAAGAATGACTACGGCAATGACGAAGAAGCCAAGCCGGACGGACCTGCAAAAGGTCCGGAATATCGGCTTTATCGCACATATTGACGCTGGGAAGACCACCGTCACGGAGCGCGTGCTCTTCTTCACCGGCCAGACGTACAAGATCGGCAACATCGACGAAGGCACGACGGTCATGGATTTCATGGACCTCGAGCGTGAACGCGGAATCACTATCGGTTCCGCCGCCACGGCCACAGAGTGGGATGGCTACCGGATCAACATCATAGACACGCCCGGCCACGTCGACTTCACTGCCGAAGTGGAACGCAGCCTGCGGGTTCTCGATGGCGGTGTCGTGGTTCTCGAAGCGGTGGCCGGAGTCCAACCACAATCGGAGACCGTGTGGAGGCAGGCCGATCGCCACAAAGTGCCGCGACTGATATTTGTCAACAAGATGGACAGGTTGGGGGCGGACTTCGATTACGCTGTCGAGACCGTCCACCGCCGGCTTGGGGCGAATGCCGTGCCGGTTCAGATCCCGATCGGCGCCGAGGCGGAGTTCCGCGGAATGGTGGACCTCATACAACGGAAGGCGTACGTCTACGAGACGGAAGAGGCGTTGGCCCACAAGGTAATGCCTGTGCCCCCCGAGTTGGAAGAGAAGGTCGAAGCGTATAGGCAGCGGCTCGTCGAGAAGGTGTCGGAGACTGACGACACCCTGCTCATGAAATACCTTGAGGACGAGGAGATCACAGAGGCGGAACTAAAGGCGGGCCTGCGGCGTGCCGTGTGTACGCTCAAGATTTTTCCTGTATTTTGCGGCTCGGCGCTTCGTCATCGAGGCGTCCATCCGCTCCTGGACGCAGTAGTCAGTTATCTCCCTTCTCCCCTGGATGTCCCGCCTGTTAAAGGCTCCTCCCCCTCCGAACGCAGTGTTCCCGATGAGCGCCGCCCCTCTCCCTCCGCCCCTTTTAGCGCCCTGGCCTTCAAGGTCGTAACCGACCAGCACGTGGGCCGTCTCGTCTATCTCCGCGTATATTCCGGCGTATTGAAATCGGGCGCCGCGGTGCACAACCCGGCGCGGAGACGCAGAGAACGCATCGGCCGGCTCCTGAGAATGCACGCAGATCACCGCGAAGAGATCACCGAGGCAGGCCCAGGCGAAATAGTGGCAGCTATCGGGCTGAAGGATGTCTTCACCGGCCACACCCTGTGCGACAGGGACGCCCCGATAGTCCTGGAATCGATCCAGTTCCCCGATCCGGTCTTGTCGGTAGCGGTTGAACCGAAGACGCGTGCCGACCAGGACAAGATGACGATGGCGCTGGTCCGCCTGGCGGACGAGGACCCCACACTGAGGATTTCTTCCGACGACGAGACCGGCCAACAGGTACTCGCGGGCATGGGCGAACTGCACCTGGAAGTGGTGATCGAACGCATTCGGCGCGAATTTAACGTTGCGGCGACGGTTGGCGCGCCGAGCGTCGCGTACCGCGAGACGGTTTCACGTCCCGCTGAGGGGCGCGGAAGGTTCGTACGACAGACCGGCGGACACGGTCAGTTTGGCGATGTCACGCTGCGCATCGAACCGTTGGGCCGCGGTGATGGTCTCGTATTTGAATCGGCGATAACCGGGGCGAAGTTGCCCCGTGATTACTTCCCCGCCATCGAGGCAGGATTCAGAGAGGCCGCGCAGTCCGGCGTGATTGCCGGGTACCCGGTTGTGGACGTAAAGGTGCAGCTGACAGACGGCTCCTACCACGAGGTCGACTCATCGGAGATTGCGTTCAAGGTGGCGTCGTCGATGGCGTTCAAGAACGCCGCGCGGAAGGCTGGGCCCGTGGTCCTTGAGCCGATCATGAAGATGCAAGTAATCACGCCAGCCGAATTCCTGGGCGAGGTGTTGGGGGATCTGAATTCCAGACGCGGGCAGATTCAGAGCATGGAGGGTCAAGCAGGCACACAGACAGTCGTTGCCAATGTGCCGTTGGCCGAAACGTTCCAGTACGCCACGAGTTTGCGCTCAGCCACTACCGGCCGCGCAAGTTTCGTGATGGAACTCGATCACTACTCGGCAGCCCCGGCTGTTGCGAGCAAAACCGCGGTGGGAGCCTGACCAAGTGCCCGGACAGAAGATTAGAATTGTGTTGAAGGCCTTTGATCATCGCGTGCTCGACGTTTCGGCCCAGCAAATCCTGGATGCCGCCGAACGTACAGGGGCCCAGATAACCGGCCCTGTTCCATTGCCGACGGCGATTCGCCGTTTCTGCGTGATCAGGGGCCCTCACATCGACAAGGATTCCAGGGAACACTTCGAACTGCGCGTTCACAAGAGACTGATCGACATATTGGAACCGAGTTCCAAGACGATCGACTCGCTGACACGTCTTAACGTGCCAGCCGGTGTCGACATAGCCATAAAGCTTTAGGAAACGAGACCTCTGACAGATGGGGATTAAGGGCCTGCTTGGCCGGAAAATAGGAATGACCACCTACTATCGCGAGGACGGCGGAGCCATCCCCGTGACCGCGGTCGAGGTGGGCCCATGTGTCGTCACGCAGGTCAAGACGAAGATACGCGACGGCTATGAGGCCGTTCAAGTTGGTTTTCTTCAGGCCACGCAGCTAAACAAACCGCTGGCCGGTCACCTGGAACGATCGGGCGGAAAGTTCCGGCATCTACAGGAATTCAAGGTGTCGGACCTGGGCGACTTTGAGGTTGGGCAGGAGATAAAGGCCGATGTGTTCGAGGCGGGCGAAAAGGTAAAGGTAGTCGGCCGATCGAAGGGCAAAGGGTTCGCCGGAACCGTAAGCCGCCACGGTTTCAGGGGCGGTCCCAAGACGCACGGGCAGTCTGACCGGCACCGCGCTCCCGGTTCCATCGGGGCAGGTACGTCACCGGGTCGCGTCTGGCCTGGCACCAGGATGCCCGGCCACTATGGCAATTCCATGGTCTCATTGCGCGGAATTACGGTTGTTCTCACTGACGTAGAGCGAAATATGATCCTGGTGAAGGGCGCCGTGCCGGGACCGAAGAACGGAATCGTGCGAATCCAGAAACAGGGCCCGAGCTAATGGAACTGCGGGTAAAAAACCATAGCGGCGAAGTGGTCGACACCATTGAGGTTAACGACGAGGTCTGGGCCGCGCCGCGCAACGACTCGTTGTTGCACCAGGCCGTGGTTGCTCAACTCGCCAACCGGCGGTCAGGTACGCACGACTCGATGCGCCGAAGCGAGTCCCGATACTCCACAGCAAAGATTCGCTCCCAGAAGGGGACTGGTCGTGCCCGGCAAGGCAGCCGGAGTTCCATGCTTATGGGGAACAGCGTTGCCCACGGTCCGCACCCCCGATCTCACCGGCAACGTCTGCCGAAGAAGATGCGCCGTCACGCCCTGCGGGTTGCTCTCTCGGACAAGGTCAGAGAGGAAAGCCTTACGGTGATCGATACCGTGTCGATCGACGAGCCAAAGACCAGATTCGTCAAGGACCTGGTGTCGGCGCTGGGCCTGTCAGGCGGCACTTTAGTTGTTACTGAAGATTCGAACCCGGTTTTCGTAAAGTCGGCGAGCAACCTCGAAAACGTAATGGTGTTGCCGGCGCCCGAACTCAATCCACTGGAGGCGACCGCGGCGCGCAACTTGCTCATCACGCGGGACGCCGTCAAGATTGTCGACTCGCTATGGGGCGATGGAGGTGCGTCGTGAACCCTGCCAGAGTCCTCAAGAGGCCGCTCATCACAGAGCAGAGCACGATCCTGCAAGAAAGCGGGAAGTACGTATTCGAAATAGACACGCGCGCCACAAAGGCCGACGTTGCCGCCGCGGTCAAGTGGGCGTTCGACGTCAACGTGAAGTCGGTCAACACGTTGAAGGTCAGAGGCAAAGTAAAACAGTACGGCCGGAGCCGGCCATCGAAACAGCCGGACTGGAAAAAGGCGATCGTGACTCTCAGCCCGGGTAATACCATTCAGTTGTTCGAGGGTACCTAGTCGATGGGTCTCAGGGCACATAAACCTACGTCGCCGGGCAGGCGAGGCGCCATCGCGTCCGACTTTAGCGAGATCACCAAGTCGTCTCCTGAGAAGTCCCTGTTGGCGCCTCTCACCAAGAAGGGCGGACGCAATAACCGCGGCCGCATTACGGTGCGGCACCGCGGAGGCGGCCACAAACGGCGGTACCGGATAATCGATTTTGCACGCACGGCCGGTAAATCAGACGCCACGGTTCTCGCCATCGAGTACGATCCCAATCGGTCGGCGCGAATAGCGTTGGTCCGTTACGAGGACGGCACGAAGAAATATGTGATTGCTCCTGACAGGTTGGACGTCGGGGGTAAGATTCGTAACGGTGAAGACGCGCCTGTAACTCCTGGCAACGCCATGAAGGTCGGCAGCTTGCCGCCAGGGACGTACGTTCACAACGTCGAGCTGATACCCGGCAATGGCGGGCAGTTGGTCCGCAGCGCCGGCGCCGTGGCTCAAATCATGGCGCACGAAGGTGGTTACACACTCGTAAGGCTGCCCAGCGGAGAGATGCGGCGGGTGAGGAGCGAGTGCACAGGAACGGTTGGGCAGGTCGGCAATCTAGATCATAAGAATCAGAAGCTCGGCAAGGCCGGAAGAAACAGGCATCGGGGCCGTCGACCGACGGTGCGTGGATCAGCGATGAGCCCCGCGGCGCACCCGCACGGCGGTGGTGAAGGCCGTTCGCCCATCGGTATGCCTGGACCAAAGACTCCATGGGGGAAGCCGGCCCTCGGGCATCGAACTCGCCGGAAGAAAAACAGGACGGACAATCAGATATTGAGGAGGCGTTTCGAAGTCTAGGCAATGGGCCGCATGAAGATGCAGCCGACGTTTGGACGACGCTCGTAAACGGCCATGTCACGTTCGGTAAAAAAGGGTCCCTACGTGGACGACAAGTTGATGAAGAAGGTCCGAAAGGCCCGATCGACAGGGGCGCGGGATGCAATACGCACTTGGGCGCGCTCTTCAATGATGATGCCGGAGATGGTTGGGCTCACCCTCGCCATTCACGACGGCCGACGGTTTATTCCGGTTCTTGTGACCGAGAATATGGTGGGGCATCGGCTCGGCGAGTTCGCCCCGACGCGATTGTTCCGGGGCCACTCCTCGAAGACAGACAGAGGTTAGTCAGCTAACCGGACTTACCATGGCTAAAGCAGTATCGAAACTCGTCGGGATTTCGAGCACGAAGCTCAGGCACGTGATCGATCTCGTACGCGGCGCGCCGGTTGACGAGGCGATCGAGACACTTCGCTTTATGACCACGCCCGCGGCGACGGACGTGAGAAAGACAGTGCAGTCGGCCGCCGCCAATGCGGAAAACAACGACTTGCAGGATCGCGACTCGTTGATTATCAAAGAGATATACGCGAATAAGGGACCGGAGCTGAAACGATTCCGACCCAAAGCCCGCGGCCGCGTCGGCGCATTCAACCGGCCGACAAGCCACATTACCGTCATCGTAGATGCGCCGGACGAGGGATCACAGTAGCGGCGCCGCCTTAAGGGCCGAGAAACAACATGGGACAAAAAACACATCCGATAGGCTTTCGGCTGGGCGTTATCCAAGACTGGCAGGCGCACTGGTTCGCAAACAAGGCACGAGACTACCGACGCCTGACGTTGGAAGACGAGTCGATTCGTAATTTGATCGACGGGCGGTACGGCGATAGCGGCGCTATCTCTCGGGTCGACATAGAGCGCGGCCCGCAAGACTTGGTCGTCACCATAAATACGGCGCGGCCGGGGATCATCATCGGCCGGGGCGGTCAACGTGTCGACGAACTGCGTTCCGACCTCGAAAAACTTACAGGGAAGCGGGCGCGGCTGAACATTCAGGAAGTGCGTCAGCCTGAACTGGATGCCAAACTCGTTGGCCGCAGTGTGGCCGAGCAACTGGAGCGCAGGGTTGCTTACAGGCGGGCGATGCGCCTGACCATTCAACGCACCATGCAGGCCGGGGCCAAAGGCATAAAGATCATCGCGTCCGGCCGTCTGGGCGGCGCAGAGATCGCCCGATCCGACAAACAGATGGCAGGTCGCATTCCGCTGCACACACTCCGCGCCGAGATCGACTTCGCGATATCTGAAGCCAAGACTACATTCGGGGTGGTGGGCGTAAAGGTGTGGATCTACCGCGGCGATGTATTGCCGACGGATGAGGTCGTGCGCACCCGGTCTGTGGGGAGAATGTCTTTGGGCCGCAGCCCTGAGACGCAGACCAGCGAATCCAGGTCCTGACACAACGGCTGGCCGAAATGCTTCAACCCAAAAGAACGAAATACAGAAAAATGCACCGCGGCCGCATGAAGGGCCTGCGGACAGCCGGCAGTACGCTCGTTTTCGGCGACTTTGGCCTCAAGGCCGAGGAACCGAGCTGGCTTACCAGCCGGCAGATCGAGTCCGCAAGGCGAGCCATCACCGGCCATGTCCGCCGAGGCGGCCAGATCTGGATACGCGTATTCCCTGACAGGCCGGTAAGTTCCAGGCCAGCGGAGACGCGCATGGGCGGCGGCAAGGGCGCCGTGGACCATTGGGTGGCGGCTGTCAGACGGGGACGCGTGCTTTTTGAAATGGCGGACGTGCCGGAAGATCTGGCGCGCGAGGCCCTGAGGCTCGCCTCCCATAAATTGCCGATGCCCACGCGAATCGTAGCTCGAAGCGAAGAAATTTAGTCTGCGCACACGATGAGAATCAGCGAAGTAAGAGAACTAAACTCCCAGGAGTTGCAACAGGAACTGGGCGAGCAGGAACGCGCGTTAATGAACCTGAGGTTCAGGATGGCCACCTTGCAGCTGGCCGATACGAGCCAGATCAGGAGTACGCGGCGCGCTGTTGCAAGAATTCGAACGGTCATGCGTGAGCGCCAGATCGTGGTCCAGTACAACCTCGCGACGCGGCCCTCAAGCACAGCGGTGGCGGAGCCGGACGAGGAACCTGCGGAGTCTGACGCCGGGGTGGCCAAAGACGAAACAGGCAGCAGCGATGAAACACAGGTAGAGGAGTAGAGGATTGGCGGGAAGACGGCGCACACGCGTTGGGACCGTGCTTAGCGACAAGGCCGACAAGACGATTACCGTCGGCGTGTCTTGGCTACAGCGCGATCGCATATATCGGAAGAAAAGGCGCAGGTTGACGCGCCTGGCCGCGCACGATGAGGACAATCAGGCTCACACCGGTGACCAGGTTCTCGTAGAAGAGTCCAGGCCGATTTCACGCCAGAAGCGTTGGCGCCTCGTCGACGTGCTCCAAAGGGCTGACCTAGCCGAGGTGAAGCCCGTTGAGATCGATCCTGAGACCGCCCCTGCGGCCGATAGTGAAACGTAACCGAAAGTTGGCCTCAATTATCGAATACGCCGCCCTGTTCGGCGGGAGTGATCGAGCAATAATTAAATGATCCAAAAAGAAACACGGCTGAAGGTGGCCGACAACTCAGGCGCACGCGAGGTGTTGTGTATCAACATCTCCGGTGGCGGATCGCGCAGGTACGCCAGCCTCGGCGACGTGATCACCTGCTCGGTTAAAAATGCCACACCCGGCGGCACTATTAAAATGCACCAGGTCATAAAGGCAGTGGTCGTCAGGACCGCCAAAGAGCACCGCCGTTCCGACGGTTCTTACATCAGGTTTGATGACAACGCTTGCGTGATCGTCGGCGAGGACAGGAATCCCGCCGGTACACGCATATTCGGCCCGGTAGCCAGGGAGTTGCGGGAGCGCGAGTTCATGCGAATCGTGTCGCTCGCCCCCGAGGTCCTTTAGAGAGAACCCGGGAGCCTATCGATATGGCACAGCGAATCAAGACAGGAGACTCAGTGCTTGTTCTGTCCGGTAAGGACAAGGGCAAGCGCGGCGCAGTCGTGCGCGTGTTTCCAGGCGAAAAAAAAGTCGTAGTAGAAGGCGTGAATGTGGTTACCAGGCATGTCAGGCAGCGGCAAGGCGCCCGCCAGACGGGCCTGGTACAACAGGAATCGCCTATATCAGTTAGCAAAGTGATGCTGATTGACACCGATACCGGCAAGCCGGGGCGCGCCACATGGCGCTTCCTGGAAGATGGAACCAAGGTGAGGGCTATAAAGAGTGGCCGGCGAAACTGAAAAGCCAACCCGAACCGCACGGGCGAAAGGCAAACGAGCCGGCGAAGGCGGCGCGGCCAAGCCGCGCACGCGCAAGGCGCCTGCAAAATCCAAATCAGAGCCGGCAACGTCGGCGGCTTCAAACGGTTCGGAAGGGCCGTTTGTACCCCGATTGCTCAGCATCTACCGACTGGAAGTTGCGCCCGTCATCATCAGGGAGTTCGGATATTCGAATCCGATGATGGCGCCCCAACTTTCGAAGGTCACGGTCAACATTGGACTGGGTGAGGCTCTGACCAATTCCGGGTCTGTGGACGCGGCAACAAGAGACATTGCCACGATCACCGGCCAAAAGCCGGTGGTTACCAAGGCCAGGATATCGATCGCCAACTTCCGGCTTCGCGCCGGAATGTCGGTTGGCGTCATGGTCACGTTACGCGCTGCGCGAATGTGGCAGTTCGTGGACCGGTTGGTCAATCTGGCCCTGCCGAGGGTGCGAGACTTCCGCGGCGTGCCGAGGAACTCGTTCGATGGGCGGGGAAACTACACGTTGGGCCTCAGGGAACAGATCGTATTCCCTGAGATTGATTACAATTTGATAGACCGTATGCGCGGGTTGCAAATGACGTTTGTAACGACGGCCCGGACAGACGAAGAGGCGAGACGCCTTCTGGAATTGCTGGGCATGCCATTTGCGAGACCCGGTGAGGCCATTGGTTTCAGATAAACACGTCTGTGCGCCGGTGGTTCAACGAGTGAAACAAGGCAAGGGGCCTTAATATGGCCAGAAAATCAAAAATAGAGCACTGGAAAAAACCGAAGCGATTCAAGGTTCGGCAGAAGAACCGGTGCAACCGATGTTGGCGGCCTCGGGCATACATCCGCTTTGTTGGCCTATGCCGAATATGCTTCCGGGAGATGGCGCTGCTTGGGCAGTTGCCGGGTATCCGGAAGGCCAGTCTCTGACCGAACTGGGGAGTTGATCGATTGCCAGTGACAGACCCCATAGCTGACATGCTTACCCGTATCCGGAACGCGGTTCGGGTTCGGCATGACCACGTGAACGTGCCTGCTTCGCGCATGAAGTCTTCGCTTCTGCGACTGTTGCAAAATGAGGGATTCATTAGCGGTGTAGAGTCGCACGTCGACAATAACGTAAAGATGTTGCGGGTAGTCCTGCGGTACTACGAAGACCGGGAACCCGTGATCCACGGGCTGGAGCGAATCAGCAAACCTGGCCTGCGGGTATATGTTGGCAAGACTCAGATTCCGCGCTACTACGGCGGTCTGGGCGTTTCGTTCGTGTCCACGTCCAAGGGTGTGCTCACAGGACGGCAGGCGTACATGCAGGGCATAGGAGGGGAACTCCTCTTTTACGTCTGGTAGGAGTTGCCGCCATTGCGGCTGAGACCATGCGGTCTACCCCGACCGTCATGGAGGCAGCAGCCGAAGGTATTGACAAGAAAATGTCCAGGATAGGTAAGTCACCCATAACCATACCGGCCGACGTCACTGTCACAGTCGACGGAGCCAAAGTGTCCGCCAAGGGAAAGTTGGGCGAGCTTTCGGCCGAATTTTCTCCCACGATGAAAATACATCTGTCAGACGGCGTGTTGACAGTCGACCGGCCGAACGATCTGCCTCCCCAGCGGTCCCTCCATGGCCTGACGAGAAGCCTGCTGGCTAACATGGTCAACGGCGTGAATACCGGTTACGAGAAGACGCTTGACATGGTGGGAACCGGATACCGGGTGGAGCAGAAGGGCAACGGTTTGACATTGCAGATCGGATACTCCCACCCGGTCGACGTAATGCCGCTCGCCGACAATGAACTCAGCGTCGTGGGCAACAACCGGATCGTGGTGAAGGGTATCGACAAACAGGCGGTCGGCGAACAGGCTGCCCAAATCCGCAGGATCCGACGGCCCAATATCTATACGGGCAAAGGGATCAAGTACGCTGACGAACAGATCAAACGCAAGGCCGGAAAGGCCGCTACGGGGGCGTCGACATAATTGGGTAATCGAAAGTTTGACACGAGGCCCCGCTGGGTTCGGCATCGCAGGATAAGAAAACGGGTTAACGGTTTGACCGAAAGGCCGCGCCTCGCGGTGTTTCGAAGCGTGAAACAGATCTACGCGCAGATCATCGACGATGAACGGGGCCACACTCTTGTAGCGGCGTCTTCTCTCGAACCGGAATTGCGCGCGGATTGCACGACCGCCGGGAAAGTGGGCGGCGCGGTCATCGTCGGCGAGACGGTTGCCAAGCGCGCCAAAATGGCCGGTGTTTCCAAAGTAGTACTTGACCGCGGTGGCTACCAGTATCACGGCAGGGTCAAGGCCCTGGCTGACGCAGCCAGGTCCGAAGGGTTGGTTTTCTAGATGGTTAGCACAAACCCGGGAGACCGTGAAAATCGAAGCCCAGGCGGTCCCCGAAGAGATGGCGGTCCCGGTGGTCCCAGAAGGGATGGCGGCCCAGGCGGTCCCCGAAGTGATCGCGGTCCCGGCGGTCCCAGAAGGGATGGCGGCCCAAGCGGTCCCAGAAGGGATGGCGGCCCAGGCGGTCCTCGAAGCGGATCGCGGTCCCGGCGGCGGTCCCAGAAGGGATAGCGGCCCGGCGGTCCCAGAAGGGATAGCGGTCCCGGCGGTCCCAGACGGGATGGCGGTCCCGGTGGTCCCAGGAGAGACGGCGGTCCCGGCGGTCCCAGAAGGGATGGCGGTCCCGGTGGTCCCAGGAATGATCGCGGTGGGCGAGGGGGACGCGGCGAGCGAAGGTCGCGGCGTGATGATACTGAGGATTCGGGACTTATCGAGCGCGTCGTCAAGATTCGTCGAGTTTCTAAAGTGGTCAAGGGAGGCCGTCACCTGACTTTTAACGCCATGGTCGTAGTTGGCGATGGGGCTGGAAACGTCGGTTCGGGACTTGGCAAGGCTGGCGCAGTGCCGGACGCCGTTCGAAAAGGGACATCGGTCGCGCGCAAAGATATGCATCCCGTCAAATTGATTGAGGCGACTATCCCTCACGAGATGGTGGCCAAGTTCGGAGCGGCCAAGGTCTTGTTGATGCCAGCAGCGCCCGGCACGGGCATCATCGCCGGTGGTGGAGTCCGAGCGGTCATGGAAGCAGCAGGCGTGAAGGACGTGCTATCGAAAACCTACGGATCGAGCAATACGATCAACATTGTCAAGGCGACGATGAGGGCGCTTGATCAGATGAGGGACCCGGTGGCCGAAACCCGACGGCGCCGTAATTTTGCCGCGCCGCCGCCGCCCGTATACACATCGTCCGTACCGGCGCCCGCAGTCATGTCGTCCGTACCGGCGCCGGTAGATACGTCACCCGCACCGTCGCCCGCAGTCATGTCGTCCGTACCGGCGCCGGTAGATACGCCACCCGCACCGTCGCCCGCAGTCACGTCGTCCGTACCGGCGCCCGTAGTCACGCCACCCGTACCGGCGCCCGCAGACACGTCGTCCGTACCGGCGCCTGCAGTCACGCCACCCGCACCGTCGTCCGCAGTCACGTCGTCCGCACCGCCGTCCAAAGACACTCCACCTGCACCGGCGTCCGTGGACACCCCATCCTGAAGCATCTAGATCGAACCTGACCATGGCAAAATCCGAAGTCAAGAACATTCGCATCCGACAGATGAAGAGCGTCATTGGCACAAAGCCCTCGCAACGCGCCACGCTCAGGGCACTGGGCCTTCGCCGGATCCGTCACGAAGTCGTGCAGGTGGATTCGCCAACTGTGCGCGGAATGATTAAGAAAGTGGAACACCTCGTAACTGTCGTTGAGTAGCGGACGGAAACTTACCGTTCGCCGGTCTCCGAAGAGCTAGCGAATCAGGAACATGCCAGGACTACACGAACTAAAGCCGGCTCCCCGGTCAAAGAAGTCCCGAACACGGATCGGCAGAGGCCGCGGCAGTGGTCGCGGCGCCTATTCCGGTCGGGGATCAAAGGGACAGAAGGCCAAAGAGAACCTGCCGACGGTGTTCGAAGGGGGCCAACTGCCGCTCGTAAAACGGCTTCCGTTCATGCGGGGTTTTACGAACCTTTTTCGCACCGAGTATTGCCCTGTCAATGTCCAAAGCCTCGATCTGTTTGAGGACGGCGCGGAAGTTACCCCGGAGATTCTCGCGGAACGGCGGCTGGTGCGGCGAAGACGGGACAAGGTCAAGATCCTGGGTGGCGGGGAGTTGTCCCGTAGTCTGAATGTGACAGCCCACGCTTTTAGCAAGACAGCTCGAGAGAAGATTGAATCTGCGGGAGGCACGGCAACGCTACTTGCCGACGGCTCCAGCGAAGCAGACTGATGTTAAGGGACGCCCCTGCGCAAAAAGTTGACTCGGGCCGCCCGGCTTTACTTCAGGCCGTCATAGACGCGATGCGAATACCGGACCTCCGGTACCGCATTCTGTTCACCCTCGGCATCCTCATAATCTTCCGGTTCCTAGCCCACGTACCGGTGCCCGGCGTTGACCGCGCCGCGCTGAGCGCCGCATTTGACGCCAACCCGATCCTGGGATTCCTCGATCTATTCAGCGGCGGCGCGCTGCGCAATTTGAGCATCGCGGCGCTGGGCGTGTACCCGTATATCACGGCCTCGATCATCATTCAGGTCCTTACGCCAATCATCCCAAGCCTGAAGGCCCTCTCGCAAGAAGGGGACTACGGGCGGCAGAAGATCAATCAGTACACGCACTACCTGACGGTGCCGTTGGCGTTCATGCAGGGATACGGTCAGCTGAACCTGCTGTCGAGCACGTTCACCACTTCCCAAGGCGCCGCGATTTCCGGCATCGGGTTCGGCGACAACACCCTGAACACCATCACCATTCTTACCGCCATGACGGCTGGAACAATGCTCCTTGTGTGGATGGGCGAATTGATCACCGAAAAGGGGATCGGCAACGGTATTTCACTGATTATCTTCGCGGGGATCGTGACGGCATTTCCGGGGATATTCGGCCAGCTGTGGCTTTTGCGCGATCAGCTCTTCCAGGTGTTAATTCTGGTGTCGATTGGCCTGGTGACCATCTATCTGATCGTGTTTTTCAACGAGGCTCAAAGGAGGATTCCCGTCCAGTACGGGCGGAGTGTGTTCCGCGGCGGTCGTATGTACCGGCAAGCGGGATCGTCGTTTATACCTTTGCGCGTCAATTCCGCGGGCATGATTCCGCTGATTTTTGCGTTCTCATTGCTTATCCTGCCCGCTTACCTGGCTAACTTCTTCGTCAATCCGGGAAGCAGCGCGATCGGCGCGGAGATCGCGAACTTCTTCGCAACGAGCCTTGGACCGGCGAGCGTGTTTTATTGGGTCGCTGTGTTCCTCCTGGTTGTGATCTTTACGTTCTTCTACACCCTGGTGGTGTTCAATCAGCAAAACCTTGCAGAAAATCTGCAAAAGAACGGCGGTTTCGTTCCCGGAATAAGGCCTGGCAGACCTACTCACGAGTATCTGATGAGGGTGATAGTCCGCATTACGTGGGGCGGCGCCCTGTTTCTCGGGTTCATCGCCATCATCCCGTATATTGCGGGGCTGGTTTCAGGACTCGATGCAGCGACGAGCATCATTAGCAGCACCAGCCTCTTGATCCTCGTAGGAGTCGCCCTAGACACCATGCGTCAGCTCGAAGCACAGCTCCTGATGCGCAATTACGAAGGCTTTATCAGGTAACGACGAAGCGTCGGGCTGTCAATTTGCGTATCGTTCTTCTGGGACCCCCGGGCGCGGGCAAAGGCACACAGGCTTCCGCACTTGCGGCCGAATTCGGCGCAGTCCACCTGGCGACGGGCGACATGCTCCGGCTTGAGATACAGGCCGGCACTGAGTTGGGCAGCCAGGCGAAGTCTTTCATGGATCGTGGGGATCTCGTGCCTGACGACGTGATCATCGGCATGATCAGGAGCCGCCTGCGAGACGCGGCCGGGATGATCCTTGATGGATTTCCCCGCACCGTGATGCAGGCCGAAGCGTTGGACGCTGAATTGACCCGCCTCGGTTCGCCGTTGGATCTGGTGATCAACTTGAAAGTCGACCGTGAAGAACTCGTGCGTCGACTGTCTGGGCGATCGATCTGCAGCGACTGTAGCAAGCCGTTCAACCCGGCCGAGTCCCCGTCGGGATCTACCGGCAACTGTGACGACTGTGGCGGAGAGCTACTGGTACGGGAAGACGACCGTCCTGAGGCCGTCGTCTACAGGTTACAGGTGTATGAAGAGCAGACACTGCCGGTTGTCGGCTACTACCAGAATGCGGGTCTCCTCGTAGAGGTTGATGGCGAGGGATCTCCGAACGACGTAAAGGGCCGGTTGGTTGAGGCTGCGGTTAATGTTTCCGGGGTTTGATTCGGTGCAGATTGGCGATATACTTATAAGGTTGAGCGTTTAACGCGCGGCACGATGTTTTCCAGCCTTAACGCCAACCGATCTGCGGTTGAGGGCGCCACACTCAAGTCAGTTCGTGAACTCGAATCGATGCGAGAGGCTGGTCGTATTGTCGCGTTCGCAGTTCAACGAATGGTTGCAGCCTTGGAGCCGGGTATAACAACTGCAGAGTTGGATCGGCTTGGTAAGGGAGAAATAGAGAAGCTGGGCGCCAGGCCCGCATTTCTGGGACTGTACGGATTTCCGGCAACGGCGTGCATCTCCGTCAATGAGGAGATCGTTCACGGGATACCCGGGGACCGGATTGTGGCCGACGGGGACCTCGTGTCCTTCGACTGCGGCGCGATAGTGGATGGCATGTATAGCGACCACGCGGTCACGGTGATCGCGGGGACCGCCACGGCCGAGAAACGGGCGCTTATCGACACGACGGAACAAAGCCTCGATCTTGCGATTCAGGCGGCTCGGCCCGGAAATCAGGTGGGCGACGTATCGAACGCGATAGAGAGTTTCGTATTACCCAGAGGTTATGAACTGGTAAGGGAATATACGGGGCACGGCATCGGAACGTCACTTCACGAACCTCCGTCAGTGCCAAACACCGGTCGGCCGGGCCAGGGGCCCATGCTTAGGCCGGGGATGGTGATTGCGATCGAACCCATGGTGAACGCCGGAGGATGGCAAACGGAATTATTGGAAGATCAATGGACAGTCGTCACAGCGGACCGCAAGTTGTCTGCTCATTTTGAACATACTGTGGCGATCACCGACACCAGCCCGGAAGTGCTTACTGTCCTGTAGTCCGGGTACCGGGGAGTCATTTGGCCAAAAAAGAGGCAATAGAGGTTGAAGGTCTGGTCAGCGAGGCTTTGCCCAACACCACGTTTCGAGTTGAGCTTCCCAACGGCCACGAAGTATTGGCACGAGCATCCGGCAAAATACGTATGAATTTCATCAGGATTCTGCCAGGCGACCGCGTTCTGGTTGAGTTATCGCCGTACGACCTGACACGCGGACGAATCACGTATCGCTTCAAATAAGTGGCTCCATTCACCAATAGGTGCTGAGGTCCGATTGGACCACTCACGGAATGACGACAAAAGGCAAATAGCATGAAGGTAAGAGCTTCAGTAAAGCCCATCTGCGCCAGTTGCAAGGTGGTTCGCCGTCGCAACGTAATTCGGGTTATGTGCACCAACCCGAAACATAAGCAGCGGCAAGGTTAGGAAGACAAAATGGCGTTGATAGCGGGAGTTAACGTACCGGACAACCGTCGGCTTGAAGTTGCGCTGACGGCGATTCATGGCATCGGGCCCACGGTTTCGAAACGACTTATCAACGAGGTAGGACTCGCTCATAACCCCCGCGTGAGGGAACTGAACGAGGAGGACCTGGCGCGAATACGCAGCGCCATAAGTCGTACCGGCATTTTGATCGAAGGTGATCTTCGCCGCGAGACACAGATGAACGTTCGCCGCCTGGTCGACATTCAGGCCTATCGCGGCCTGCGTCACAGACGGGGCCTGCCTGTTCGGGGCCAACGGACGCGCACCAACAGCCGGACGAAGCGTGGCCGCCGCGCCACCGTGGCCGGCAAGAAGAGAACCCTCAAACCCTAGGGAATCGCCCCTCAATTTTCCAGGCGGGCGAGTTATTGCCCGACCCAATACTGAACTGACCGAGACTGCGCATGCCCAGAAAACCAAGAACCAGAAGACGCGAAAAGAAGTTCGTCCCCCAAGGGCGGGCCTACGTTACCGCAACGTTCAACAACACGATCATCACGCTAACCGACCCTTCGGGCAATGCCATCGCCGCCAGCAGCGCCGGCGCGATGGGTTTCAGGGGCTCTCGGAAATCCACTGCGTTCGCCGCGCAGCGTGCCGGTGACAACGCGGCCCGGCAGGCGATGGACCAGGGACTGCGCACGGTGGACGTCTATATCAAAGGGCCGGGCGCCGGGAGGGAAGCGGCCATAAGGGCGCTTCAGAGCGCGGGCGTCCGGGTCGTGAGCATCAAAGATGTTACTCCGGCGCCTCACAACGGTTGCCGACCTCCGAAGAAGCGAAGAGTCTAGGTCCGCAACCTGCGCCCTGAAGCGCGCGATCGCACTGATCGTTCGCGTTGATTTACTCGACCCGATAAGCACAAGGAAAGATATGGGACGTTACACAGGACCGGTTTGCCGGCTCTGCCGAGCGCAGGGCGAAAAACTGTTTTTAAAGGGGGAGCGCTGCATGACCCCCCGTTGCGCAATCGAACGCCGCAGGGGCCCGCCCGGCGACAAATCGATGATGCAGCGGAGGCGGCGCATCTCGGAACACGGCACGCAGTTGCGGGAAAAGCAAAAGGCCCGCCACATATACGGTGTGTACGAAAGGCAGTTCAGGCGGTATCTCGACAAGGCCGTGCGGTCTCGCGAGGTAACCGGCGCTATGTTGATGCAGATGCTGGAAAGGCGCCTGGACAACGTAGTTTTTCGCCTCGGATTCGGCGACTCCAGATCGCAGGCCCGCCAGACCGTCAAACACGGCCACATCAGGGTGAATGGCCGAAGGGCGACCATCCCCTCGTTCCAGGTTAGCCAGGGCGACGTCGTTACCTGGAAGGACCAGTCCAAAGACACAGAGTTGTTCAAGATTGTCTCCGCCGGACTCGAACGGAAGAACCCGCCAGGCTGGCTGAAATTGAATCCAGATATTGCGTCCGGTGAGGTCCTGAACCTGCCGGAAGTTGGTGAAGTCGATACGGGCGTTGATACACGCCTGATTGTCGAGTTCTACTCGAGGAGGTAGCCCGGATGCTGGAACGAATGTACGGCATCACGCCGCCGGAGGAATTGATACCTCCCGAGATCGAGACTCCCGACCTGTCGATAAAGATCGAGGAGCTCGGCGAGGTTTATGGGCGTTTCATGGCAGAACCCCTTGAGCGTGGTTGGGCCGTCACGTTGGGTAATCCGCTGCGTCGCGCGTTGCTCAGTTCGTTGCAAGGCACGGCCATTACGTGGGTACGGATTGAGGGCATCCTGCATGAATACACGACCATCGAACACATGCGGGAAGAGGTCGGTGAGTTCCTGCTGAACGTCAAGGGGATCCGGCTGCGTTCGCTTGTGGACCGTACCGGCCGCCTGCGACTGGAAGTGGACGGCGAGGGAGAAGTCCGGGCCGGCGACATAATGGCAACCGCAGACTTCGACATCGTCAACCCCGAGCACCATCTGGCGACTCTGGATTCTCCCCAGGCCAGGCTATCCGTCGAGTTCAACGTCGAGCAAGGTTCCGGCTATGTGCCGGCAGCGCACGACGAGGGGCTGCCGATAGGCGTACTGCCGGTCGACTCGGTGTTCACACCCATACGGAAAGCCAATTTCCGTACGGAAAGGACGCGCATAGGCCAGCGGTCGGACTTGGAGCGACTTGTGCTCGAGGTGTGGACGGATCGCACTATCACACCCCTGGAAGCTGTTCGCAAGGCCTCGAATCTTCTTATCGAGAAGTTCTACTTGTTCTCGACCCTCGAACGCGAACCCGATGAGGACGAATCCGTCGGATTTCCGCCCGGAGTATCGCACGAGATCTACAACATGCTGATCGAGACGCTCGATCTATCCGCCAGGACGTTGAACTGCCTGAAACGGGCCGACGTCAACCGGGTAGGCGAGGTGCTCTCGATGTCGAAAGAAGACTTGCTCGGGATCCGGAACTTTGGCCAGAAGTCCCTGGACGAACTCTACGGGACGCTCCGGGAGCACGGGATTTTGGAGTCGGGCGATGAGACTATGCCGGACGAAGAGCCAGTGCCGGGCGAAGAGCCAGCGTCGGGCGATGAACAGGAAGAGTCGGAGGAATTGGCTGCCGTGCAGGCAGTAAGCGGAGATTCCGGCGATGAGACATAGAGTAACCGGCCGCCAACTCGGCCGCCCGAGCGCCCAACGAAAGGCCCTGTTCAGAAGCCTCGTGACGGAGTTGCTCAAGCATGAGCGCATCCGGACAACGTTGGCGAAAGCCCGCGAAGTGCGGCCCATTGCCGAAAAGATGGTCACTTTGGGCAAAGCCGGCTCGCTGCATGATCGACGCCGGGCCGCAGCCTTCATCAACGAGGGTGATGTCGTCGGCAAGGTGTTCGGAGGCCTCGCGGAGCGCTACAGCGAACGGGCCGGCGGATACACCCGCATCACCAAGTTGGGACCCCGCAAGGGGGACGCCGCGGAGATGGCTCTGCTCGAGCTGGTATAGGGGCGCAGCCGCTGACGAACCGCGGTAAAGAATGCGGATCGGACTGATCGTCGAATATGAAGGGACCGCGTTTCACGGATCGCAGTTGCAGGCGACCGTCCGGACGGTCCAGGGAGAGTTGGAAGACGCCGCAAAGGAACTATTTGGCACTCCAGGTCGAGTGAGGCTGGCAAGTAGAACTGACGCCGGAGTCCACGCCACCGGACAGGTGGCGGCGCTGGACGCCGAGACGGTTTTGACCGCCTCCGATATCAGGAATGCCCTGAACTATCACCTGCCTGAGGACGTCAAGGTCAGACAAGTTGGGCCCGTAGAGGCCGAATTCGACCCCAGAAGGCATGCCCGGAACCGCACATACGAGTATAAATTGACAGACGCCGCATCACCACCCGTCATAGACCGCCGCACTTCAGTGCACGTCCGGTCACGCCTCGACCACGTCGCGATGGACGCGGCGTGCAGGTACATGGCGGGGGAAAAGGACTTTGCGGCTTTTGCCGGACCGGCAACGAGTCACGATGCGTCGACCGTCAGGAATGTCGATAGCGCAGTTGTCGAACGCAACGGCGACACGGTGAAGTTCAAAATCACCGCTAACTCTTTCCTGAACCAGCAGGTCAGGCGAATTGCGGGAGTGCTTGCGGAGGTCGGAAGAGGCAAGGCCGAACCGGACCTGGTGCGTGACTTGCTAGACAATTCGGCGCGAGGGGCCGCAACCCGCGTCATGCCGGCCCACGGACTTTGCCTGATGTCGATCAGCTATCCGGGCGGCCTGCCCGGCCAGTTACCTGTACGATAGATGACACGAGGCCAAGGGACCCCGGAACTGAGATGGTAACGAGAATCAAACCCTATAACCCGCGAGCCAAAGATCTGGTTGCAGACTGGCACGTAATCGACGCCTCAGGCGAGGTGCTCGGAAGGCTGGCCAGCAGGGTGGCGTGGCTGCTCATGGGCAAACACAAGCCCGGTTACGTGCGACATCTCAGTTCGGGCGACTTTGTCGTGGTCGTCAACGCCGAGAAGGTACGGACCACCGGCAAGAAGAGCGAACAGATCGTATATCGCAGGCACAGCCAGTACCCCGGCAATCTCAAGGAGATCCCGTACCAGAGGGTGATGGATACCCATCCGACACGGATCATCGAACACG
Source organism: Dehalococcoidia bacterium (assembly GCA_965262065.1). Classification (GTDB taxonomy): domain Bacteria; phylum Chloroflexota; class Dehalococcoidia; order Lucifugimonadales; family Lucifugimonadaceae. The sequence continues at coordinate 2,049,998 of OZ253497.1, forward strand.
CAGTACGCGGCATGTTGCCCAAGTCCAAACTCGGCGACCGGATGTACACTCGACTCAAGGTCTACGCCGAGGAAACGCACCCGCACGTGGCGCAGCTGACAGGTTCACAACGGCGAATCGAACGATTAGCCACAGAGGCGGTCGAGACGGCTGAAGAAGCGGTAATGGCAGCCGTCCAGGAAGCGACGAGTCCGGCAAGGCGACGGCGCAGACCCGCCAGGCCCGTCGGAGATGTGCCCGAGCCGGTTGTATCCGATGCCGCACCGACCGAGGCAGCGGCGGACGACGCGCTGGCCGTAGAAGCGCCGCCGACAGCACCAAGGCGCCGTCGTCGTCGCAGAACACGGTCCGCAGCTGACGCCGCGGCCGTCGCCGCAGGCGAGACGGAAGCCGGGCCGGCCACTACAGATGAACCCGCCGCAGAGGTTGAAGCCAGCGCCGACACCGCCGTTGGGGATGAGTCGTCGATGCAACGCCCAGCCGGATCTGTGCAGGCTGAGGGTAACGACGATACGGCAGCAGATGACCGAAACAAAAATGTACCGGGAGACGCTTAGGTGACCCAGCAGCAGTATTACTACGGGACAGGCCGACGAAAGAACGCCGTCGCACGGGTGCGCGTCTACGCGAGCCAGGGGCCGGTTACGGTCAACGGCAAGCCCGTCGAAGAGGTCTTCCCTGTAGATTCCTGGCGGCAACACGCCCTGATGCCGCTGATGGTCACCAACACACGCACGGACGTTACGGTCATCGCAAAGACTCACGGTGGCGGATCATCCGGCCAGGCCGGCGCATTCGCTCACGGCCTCGCTCGAGCGCTTGTTGTTATGGACGAATCGCTCAAACCGCGGTTGCGGGCCGCCGGGCTGCTTACCCGCGATTCCCGGATGAAGGAAAGCAAGAAGTACGGGCTCAAGCGGGCCCGGAAAGCGCCTCAGTACACCAAGCGCTAGACTTCAAGCAATCTCGCCGCTACGGGCCGTTTCCGGCCTCCATGTAGATCGCCAGGCAACGGTCCAGACCGGCAAGATCGGGGACGATCTCGACTCGCGAGCATGGCAAGACTTTGGCTGCACGCCGGACGGAATCGATGGCAAGAGGCGGGTCTATCTCTATGAACGCTGCGCTCCTGTCGGGCGAAAGTAGATCGGGCAGGGAGTCGATCAGCGGATTCAGGACCGCTGTGCCGTTTTCTCCGCCGTCCAGGGCCTGTACAGGCTCAAAGGACAGTTCAGGTTCGAGGTTCCGCAACGCGCCGCTCCGAATATAGGGCGGGTTGGACACCACGATTGCGAAGCGGTCGCGGGACAGGTCTTTGAAGTCGGCGTGAACGAACGCCACCCTGTCGCCTACCCCTAACTTCTCTGCGTTACGGCGGGCCACGGCCAGGGCGTCCTCGTCGATGTCTATGGCCGCGACCTCGGCGTCCGACAGTTCGGCGGCCAGAGTAACCGCGAGTACTCCGCTCCCCGTACCGATGTCGACAATTCTCACACTTTCACCGCCCAGGGACATCGCGAATCCAGTGGCCAATTCGACCAACAGTTCAGTCTCCGGCCGCGGGATCAGGACCCGGTTATCTACGTCGAAGTCCCTCCCAAAGAACTCTTTGTGACCTATCAGGTAGGCCAGCGGTTCGCGTCTGGCCCGACGGCGCAAAAGCTCAGTCAGAGTCCGTTGTCGACACTCCGGAAAGTGTGAATCCAGTGAGGTGAGAAACGCCGTCGTGTCGAGGCCTGCCGCGTGTTGAATCAGCAATCGGGCTTCGATCTCGGCCTCTGGTACCCCTGCGGCGTGCAACCTTGCGACCGCGTCGGAATATGTCTGCCTGATGTTCATTCCAATTCGCTTCGATCGCGCATCCAATTCAACTCGTAGTGGCAGGTTTCAAGAGCCTGTTTCAAAAGTCCCCTCTCAAGAATCGCGCCGCACATGACGCGACGAATTACGACATCAACCCTCCTGTCAATACGTAATACGGCCGTAAATCCCGTCATTCCCGTGAAAACGGGAATCTAGAGGCGGGGGTCCCCGTAGGATTCGAGTTTATGAAACAGGCTCTTCAAACCCGCCTTCGACCTCGCCAATTGCCGCAGTTGTCATCATCCTCATACCAAGTTGTCATGATGCGGCCATATACACGATCGGGGAGGGCATCTCGTGGCGGGGACAGGGTGGGTTTGAAGAGCCTGTTTCAAAAGTCTCCTCTCAAGAATCGCGCCGTACATGGCTCGACGATTTACGACATCAACCCTCCTATCAATACGTAATACGGCCGTAAATCCCGTCATTCCCGTGGAAACGGGAATCTAGAGGCGGGGGGCCCCGTAGGATTCGAGTTAGTGAAACACCCTCTTGAAACCCACCCCTACGGGGATGCTTGTTCGTTGGGTAACCAAGGCGAATAAGTTTCACAGCAGCGGACTAATATTCCAGAAAAAACCGATGCGGGCCGCTGGAAGACTGCCCACTCTTGCCGACATAACCGGGTCGCCACGCGACAGGCTCGCCGCCGCCGGTGCTGATCAGCCGGATGTGGCGAGCGCGGCCAATTTCAGGGCTTGCTCTTCGCGAAGAAGGGCGTCGATGAATTCGTCTAGGTCGCCGTCCAGCACGCGCTCCAACTGGTGGTTGTTGTGGTTGATGCGGTGGTCGGTGATGCGAGTCTGCGGATAGTTGTACGTGCGGATCTTTTCCGACCTGTCGCCGGTACCCACCTGCGCGCGCTTGTCGGCGCTGGTTTCAGCCTGCCGCCTCCGTAGTTCCCTGTCCCACAACCGGCTGCGCAGTATTTCCATAGCCTGCGCCCTGTTCTGGAGTTGGGACCTTTCATTTTGGCAGATGGCGACTATGCCGGTTGGGAGATGTGTAACGCGAATCGCAGTCGCCACTTTGTTTACGTTCTGGCCGCCGTGACCGCCGGCGTGGAAAACGTCGATCTTCAGGTCCGAGTCGTTTACCTGGATGTCGATCTCCTCTGCGCGCCGCAGTACCGCCACAGTTGCGGTGGAGGTGTGTATACGGCCCTGCGACTCCGTGGCGGGGACTCGCTGCACCCGATGGACCCCGCTTTCGTGCTTGAGGCGGGAGTACGCTCCCTCCCCTTCGACCTCGAATATGACTTCCTTGATACCCCCGACCCCGGTGGCGTTGAGGCTTATGACGCTCGCCGACCAGCCCCGGCGTTCCGCATAACGCTGATACATGCGAAGCAGGTCTGATGCGAAGAGCCCCGCCTCGTCGCCTCCGGCGCCGGCGCGAATCTCCACCACGGCGTCGGCCTGCTCGGTTGCGTCCTTCGGCAGCAGTGCGGCTTTGATCTGGTTGTCGAGTTCATCCAACTGGCTTGTCATCTCGGACGCTTCGCTTCGGGCCAGATCGAGCATCTCTGGGTCGGTCTCCGACGCCATGAAGCCCTTTGCCTGATCGAGGCTTTCCTGTGCCGTCTTGTAGGCCGTCCAAAGATCGATGACGGTTTGCAGTTCGTTGTACTCTTGACCGAGTTTTCGCAGGGCGGTCGGATTTGACGCGATCTCCTGCCGCGACATGTCGCGTTCGATTTCGCCATGGCGTTCAGCCATCTGCTTTAGTCGGGTGAAGGTTGTGTCCTGCATGACTCGAGCATAACAGTCCATAACCGCCGGACCTTGTTGCTCCGGGCGGTCGATTCGGTTCAGTCGCCTCGTACGGCCTCGGCGATGCTGACGGGGTCGAGCGGAACCTCGGTCTGGTCACCGCCGCCGAGAGACTTGAGGGAGACCACTCCGCGTTCCAGTTCCCTAGCCCCGACTATCAGTGCATATGTCGCCGACAACCCGCCTGCGTAGCGCATCTGGCCCCGCATGGAACGATCCGGCGCCATGACGGCAGCCAGACCCTCGCCTCGCAACTTCGAGGTCAACGCAACGGCGGGGCGCCGCACTTCCGGTCCGATGTGGACCACGACCACTTCGGGATGGGACAGGTGCCCGGCCGGACCGGTTTCCTGACGTTTGAGGTTGAGTATGTGCCGTTCTATGCCGCTGCCGAAGCCGACACCCGGGGTTGGCGGGCCTCCCAACTCTTCGATTAACCCGTCGTAGCGGCCGCCGGAGAGAACGGAGCTTTGCGCCCCCTCCTGGCGCGGATGTATTTCGAACACAGTCCGCGTGTAGTAGTCGAGCCCGCGGACCAGGCGATGGTCGGTCTGAAACTGGAAGTCGGGGTAGAGCGGCTTCAAGTCCTCCATGTGGGCGAGCGTCTCGTTCCAATGTTCGCGGCACGCGTCGTCGAGGTAGTCGACCGAGCGCGGCGCGTCCGCTCCCAGTTCGAGCATGTAGGGGTCCTTCGAATCAAGCAGCCTGAGCGGACTCCGTTGGAGACGGCCCCGGTCGAGCACAGATAGCCTGTCGGTGTGCGGCAGGAAGTAGCTTCTCAGCACGTCCAGGTATTCGGGCCTGCAGTCGCCGTCTCCGATGCTGTTCAATTTGACTGTAAGCCCGCGCATTCCGAGCCCGGAAAGGAATCGAAGGGCGAGTTCGATAACCTCGGCGTCTACGTGTGGTGAGCCGTCGCCGATCGCCTCCACGCCGAACTGGTGGTGTTGCCTGAGCCGGCCCGCCTGCGGCCTTTCGTAGCGAAACATGGCCACGACGTAGTAGAGGCGGACGGGCTGCGGCTGATTTTGCATGCCGTGTTGAATATAGGCGCGGCACACGCCGGCGGTGCCTTCAGGACGCAGGGTGAGCGAATCGCCGCTGTGATCCTCGAAGGTGTACATCTCCTTTTGGACGATGTCCGTCTCGGAGCCAACGCCGCGGACGAACAGGTCGGTCGATTCGAACATGGGAGTTTCGACCTGCTGATAACAGAACTGGCGCGCCACTCTTGCGGCTGTGGTCGTAACGAAATCCCAGTACGGTTGCTCATCCGGCAGGATGTCGTTGGTTCCTCGCGGTAAGCGAATTGCCATGTTGGGGTGTCTCCGCGCGCCTTCGCGGCTACAGCGTGCGGGGGGTGCGGCGCGCAGTCCGCTTAATGGCGGTGGGCGCTCACGAGCCGAGCCCGTTCATCTGGAAAATCTTGCCTTCGGTCTTGACCGCCGGAGCGTACATCAACTCTGCCGAGTGCATTTCCCTTATGTTGTTGGCGCCGGCCATGCCCATGGAGATTTCGAGAGCGCCTACAAGGTTCTCCGTGCCGTCGGTTTTTGAAGAGGGACCGAAAAGAATTTGCTTGAGAGGGCCCTTGGTACCGACCTTAATGCGTGTCCCTCGGGGCAACGAGGCGTGCGGTGTGGCCATTCCCCAGTTGTAACCCAGCCCCGGCGCTTCGGTCGCTTGTGCGAAGGGGGTCCCGATCATTACGGCGTCAGCGCCTGCGGCAAACGCCTTGCACAAGTCGCCGCCCGTCCGAATCCCGCCGTCGGTGATTATCGGCACGTAACGGCCGCTATCGTTGTAATGGTCGTCGCGGGCCGCGGCGCAATCGAGGGTAGCGGTGACCTGCGGCACACCTATGCCGAGCACTTCCCTGCTCGTGCAGGCGGCCCCCGGACCTACCCCAACGAGAACTCCGTGGACGCCCTCGTTCATCAATTCCCTGGTGACCTCGTAGCTGACGGTGTTGCCAACAATTACCGGGGTCTTGACCTGCTCAATGATCTCGGAAAATATCACCCCTCGCAGGCTTTTCGATATGTGGCGGGCCGTCGTGACTGTGCTCTGTACGATGATCACATCGGCGCCTGCCTCCGCCGCCAGGGGCGCCAATCTCTTTGTGTTCGCCGGTATCACTGAGACTGCAGCGGCCACGCCACCCCGTTTAATTTCCTCTACGCGGCGACTTACGAGCTCATCGCGAATCGGCTGTGAATACAGTTTTTGGAGGAGTACGGTCGCATGTTCAGGAGGGGCTTCCGCTACCTCCAGGAAAAGGGGCGCAGGGTCTTCGTATCGGACCTGTAATCCGTCGAGATTGAGGACTGCGAGGCCGCCGTGTTTGCCCAGGTTGATGGCGAAGGCCGGATCGACAACTGCGTCCATGGCTGAAGCCATGAAAGGGATGTGGAGCCTGACGCCATCGAAATTCGTCGAAATATCCACCATTTCGGGGTTGATGGTTAAGTCACCGGGGGCGATGGCTACATCATCGAATCCGTAGGCTGGTCTCAATTCTTTCAATGATCGTGGCAACGAGGCAATGCTCCTGAATACACTGGGGGCCGGGCGGAAGGTGGGGTGTGGTTGCGCCGGACCTGCGAACCTCCGAAACGCCCGATAACCGCCGCGGCGAATTTCGGAAATTATACTCTCTTTGCTGGCCGGGGCGCGTGTCATCCACCTGTGTAAATCATCTCATTGTCCTGTGTGCGGTATGTTAATCTTCCGGTACCGCCTACTCTCGTCAGGCTGGACTTTTGCCCCGAATTCGGGGCGACTTGGAAATACCGGACCGGCAAGAGGCGAGCCTTTTCAAGCAGGATGCGCGGCCCGCGGCGCAAGTACCGGTTACACCCGGACTTGACGACCACTATCAGGCCTCCATACCTGTCGGCTTCGTCTGTATTGCCGGATTCTCGTGATACGGGGCGAACGCTTGGTCGACGCCACCAAAAACTCACGGCCGCCCAAGCGCGGCTCGATCACCGATGTACGCGGCATCCGGGTCGGCCATTGGACGGACACCGCTAACGCGACCGGATGCACGGCAGTGATCTGCGATCCAGCCGCCACCGCCGGCGTGGAAGTTCGAGGGGCAGCCCCGGGCGCCCGCGAAACGGCTCTGCTTCACCCTCTGGCCCAGGCGAGTTGGGTAAACGCAATCGTATTGGCCGGAGGGAGCGCGTTCGGCCTCGACGCGGCCACTGGCGCGGTCAAGTACCTGGAAGAGCAGGGCCGCGGTCTCCGTGTGGGGCGGGCGACCATTCCCATCGTCCCGGCGGCGATTCTCTTCGACCTCGGCATGATTACACACAGGGTCAGGCCCACCGCGGAAGACGGCTATGCGGCATGTTGCGCGGCGGGGAACGAATTCCAGACCGGTAGCGTCGGCGCCGGTACCGGGGCGACTATCGGCGGAATGAGGGGGCGAAAGCGTAGCGTCAAGGGCGGAATTGGCACCGCATCGGTGCGGCTGGCTGGCGGAGCGACCGTGGGTGCGTTGGCGGCGGTCAACCCTTCAGGCAGCATCGTCGATCCATCGACCGGAAAGGTGATCGCGGGGCCGATCAACGAGGATGGATCGAGATTCGAGGACTCGGTCGAGATACTGTTGACCGATCCGCCCAAGGACCGCCGGTTCTTCAGGAATACGACCCTCGGGGTGGTCGCGACCGACGCGGTGTTGGACAAACCCGGGGCGGCCAGGTTCGCGATGGCGGGTCAAGATGCCATCGCAATGACGATCAGGCCGTCGCACACATCCAACGATGGCGACATCGTGTTTTCCCTCGCTACCGGCGCTCATGCCGAGACCCCGACGCCCGACGAACTCCACGCCGGCGCATTGCGGGCCATGTGCGCCGCAATCATCGACGCCGTCGATTCGGCAACCGCTTTGGGCGGAGTACTACCGGCGAGGGAGGCCATTGGCGTTGATTAAGAATCGATCTCGACAGTCCCCCCTTTTGCTGTCTTGTCTTGGTTACGCTACGACCTGCATACGTGTAGGGGTGGGTTTAAAGAGCTTGTTTCAAAAGTCTCCTCTCAAGAGTCGGGCCGTACGCGGCGCGACGATTTGCGATGTCATTCTTCCCATCAACACGTAATACGGCGCCAAATCCCGTCATTCCCGTGGAAACGGGAATCTGGAGGCACTGGTCCCCATAGGTTTCGAGTTTATGAAACAGGCTCTTAAAACCCACCCTGTCCTCGCCTGGGGACGCTTAACTCAATCATGTACATGGCCGAATCACGACAACTTGGTATGAGAGCGAATTGGTTTGATGATGTAGACAACCTTGCCAAAGTCCAAGGGCGAAGGCGGGTTTGAAGAGGGTGTTTCATAAGTCCTTCGCACATTTTCGTGTCGAACGCCATGCGACGAGATTCCCGTTTTCACGGGAATGACGAGATTGGAATACGGCGCCATATCTCATAATTCTGGCGAAACCGTAATCCAATGGATCGTGATTCAGGTGGTCTCAACATTATGAAACAGGCTCTTGAAACCCGCCCCTACGAATTGAATTAGCGGCATGATCAAAACGAATTGGCATGACTTGCCTGAAGCCGAATTTTCTGTTCCAGCGACGGTTGGGGTTGTGGGCGCCGGCCGGCTGGGTTCGAGCCTCGCGCAGGCTATGGCGGCTGCCGGGTACACGGTTGCCGCAGTCAGTACGCGTCGGCCGGAACATGCGCGGTGGCTGGCCGGCAGGGTTCCGGGCGCGACCGTGATCCATAGTGCCCAGGAGGTGGCCGATGCCTCCGACGCGGTGTTTATATGCGTGGACGACGGCAGCATAGCGGCGATCTGCAATTCGCTTCGGTGGCGGGGTGGCCAGTCGGTCATTCACTGTTCCGGCGCGCAGCCATTGACGGCAATATCCGGAGCTGATGCCCAGGGCGCTGTTACTGGCGGCTTTCATCCACTTCAGACTTTTCCGAGCCCGGACATGGCGCACCGTTTTTCCGGAATCGCGTTCGGGATTGAATCCCGGACCACTTGCCTGCGTGACTGGCTGACAAGGGTGGCCAACGACCTTGGCGGCACAACCGTTGCGATTTCCGCAAATGTCCGCGCTGCGTACCACGCCTCGGCCGTGATGGCATGCGGACTACTGGCAGGCCTGGTCGGTCTGTCGGCAGACATGTGGACCAGCCTGGGAGTCGACCGGGAGCGCGCTGTGGAACTGTTGATCCCACTGGTCTCATCCACGGTGGAGGGCATTGGGGAACGGGGCATCCCTGCGGCCCTGACCGGCCCGTACGTTCGGGGGGACGTCGAGACTATTCGGATGCACATCGAGGCAACGCATCGTGCCTCGTCCGCCACCGGTGGGGCGTATGCGGCGCTGGCCTTGGCCGCCTTACCGTATGCGGTAGAGCAAGGGGGCCTGGGCGAGTCGGCCAGATCGCAGATCGAGAGTTGTCTGAAACAGGCGATTGGTGGGGCAGGGGCTTGAACAGGCCTCACAGACCCAAGTAAGAAATAGATACAGAAAGGCTCCGGCAACGATTGTTGCCATCGGCTGCAAGCCCGGAAGGGATGCAGACCGGGAAAGGAGAAAGACATGGCGGCGAGACGGATCACGACCCACAGGATTCAGTCGATGAAACAACGCGGCGAACGGATCCCCATGATCACGGCGTATGACTATCCGACCGCGCGAATCGCCGACGAGGCGGGAATCCCGATGATTCTTGTGGGCGACAGCATCGGCAACGTTGTGTTCGGCTACGACTCGACGATTCCCGTTACCGTGGACGATATTGTCCGCGCTACAACTTCGGTCGTGCGGGGCGCGGACCGGTCTTTGATAGTCGCCGACATGCCGTTCATGAGCTACCAGGTTGACGCAGGGACGGCGATCCGCAACGCCGGCCGATTGCTCCAGGAGGGCGGCGCCCATGCCGTCAAGTTAGAGGGCGGCCGCGCCATCGCGCCTGTCATACAACGACTGTCCGATGTCGGGATCGCCGTGATGGGGCACGTAGGGCTGACACCGCAATCGGTGCACAGGATGGGTGGCTACCGTGTGCAGGGCAGGTCAACCGAGGCGGCAGCGGCGCTTATGGACGATGCGCTTGCGGTCGAAGCGGCGGGCGCGTTCGCTGTCGTGCTGGAACTGATCCCCGCAGAGTTGGCGGCCGAAGTAACCGAACGGCTGAAAATCCCGACTATCGGCATCGGGGCGGGCCTGATGTGCGACGGGCAGGTGCAGGTACTGCACGATATTCTGGGTTTGGGACTCGATTTTAAGCCGCGTCATGCTCGGCAATATGCAGACCTCGCCGGCGTGATAAGAACGGCGATGACGAGCTACGCAAACGACGTGCGTGCCGGGTCGTTCCCGGGCGACGCCGAGTCGTTTTTCTCCGATGAATCAGCCGTGAGGGACAAACCGGCGCTCGCAGACCGGCCCGAACCGTCCAAGCCATGCGCGTAGTCCGGACCGTGCGGGAAATGCGCGATGTTCGGAGCGGCCTGCCGGGCCGAGTCGGACTCGTGCCGACCATGGGCGCGCTGCACGCGGGCCATGAGGCGCTGCTTGCCCGCGCGCGTGCCGAGTGCAAGACCGTGATCGCCTCGCTGTTCGTCAACCCTGCCCAGTTCGGACCGTCGGAAGATTATGCAACCTATCCTCGGAACCGAAAGCGGGACCTGGAGATCTTCGAGGCACGTGGGACCGACGTTCTGTTCGAGCCGCTCGTGGAAGAGATGTACCCTGCCGGAGAGTCGACCCGGGTCGACCCCGGTCCGATCGCGAATGTTCTGGAAGGGGCCCATCGAACCGGCCACTTTGCGGGCGTCGCCACGGTCGTGGCCAAGCTATTCAACATCATCACCCCCGACGCGGCTTACTTCGGCCGCAAAGATGCCCAACAACTCGTGATTGTCGAACGTCTCGTGAGAGACCTGCGGATGGGCATCGAGATCGTCCCGGTGGAGACCGTGCGCGATACGGACGGCCTGGCGCTCAGCAGTCGCAATGCGAATCTGGCCGATGGACCGCGTGAGGCCGCGGCCGCGCTGTATCGGGCGCTAAATGCAGCCGAGGTTGCCTGGGCAAACGGGGAGCGTTCCTGCGACAGGCTGAGAGTGGCAATGCTGGCGGTCCTCCGCGGAGAACCCCTGATCAAAGTGGAATATGTGAGTGCGGCAGACCCTGGGACCTTCGAGGAGTTGGACGAGGTCGACGGTCCGGCGTTGCTTTCACTCGCCGCGTGGGTGGGTGGAACGCGGCTCATAGACAACATCGCGCTGCCGGACCGGCGCGGTAGCTGACGCTGTTGCCCGACTGTAACGGCCGCGTCCGCCGAATCGTGTCGCCATCCGATGTATGGCTCGTCGATGATGATTACGACGACGAAATTTGCGCTACGGGTTGACGGCTGGCCGTATCCCGGACAGAATCCGGTCAAATCATGTGATTTACACGGAGGAACCGGAGGACCAATTGATCTACGAACTGCGAATCTACGAATGTTATGGCGGAAGGCTGCCAAACTTGAATAAGCGCTTTAGTGAGCACACTTGCGCGTTGTTCGAGAAGCACGGCATCAAGAACGTTGGCTATTGGACCAACCTGGTCGGCCCTTCGAACAACGATCTCATCTATCTCGTGGCATTCGACGACATGGGGCAGAGGGAACGTGCATGGGCCTCATTTCAGGCGGATCCGGAGTGGCAGAAGGCAAAGGCGGCGTCCGAAGAGGACGGGCTGATTGTAAAAAACGTCAGTAATCAGATCCTGGCAGCCACTCCCTATTCACCTCTTAAGTAATACCAATTCGCCTTGATCGCTCCGTCATTTAACATCATAGGGGCGGGTTTCAAGAGCCTGTTTCATAAACTCGAAACCTATGGGGACCAGTGCCTCCAGATTCCCGTTTTCACGGGAATGACGGGATTTACGGCCGTATCACGTATTGATAGGAGGGTTGATGTCGTAAATCGTCGCGCCATGTACGGCCTGGTTCTTGAGAGGAGACTTTTGAAACAGGCTCTGTAAACCCGCCCCTACGACTCGGTATAACGAAGCGTTCACCCGCCTTTCGGAACTGAATACGGTTAACTCATGCCAAACGACGCCAAACTTAATCGACTGTCGGGAACGTCCGAGATCGTCGGCGTGGCCGAATCCGACGAGATCGGAAGGCTACCGAATAAGTCGTCGCTCGCTCTCCACGCCGAAGCTGCGCTCAACGCGCTCGACGATGCCGGCCTTTCTCTCGCAGACGTGGACGGACTGCTAACGGCCGGATGGTCCACGCTGGACGTCGCAGAGTATCTTGGTATCGAGCCCCGTTTTACCGACTCGACCTCCGTTGGCGGCTCGTCCTTCGTGATACACGTCGCCCACGCCATGGCGGCAATCGCGGCCGGCTACTGCGAGGTTGCGTTGATAACTCACGGGCAGGCCGGCAGGTCGGATCGATCGCCGATTTCCCGCAATGCCGGCGCGCCGATGGCGCAGTACGAAAACCCGTACGGCATCATCGGGCCGCCGATCTCCTACGCACTGGCGGCCAGCAACTACATGCACCGATTCGGCGAGGACCGGGCCCGGCAGGCGTTTGCCGAGATCGCCGTTTCTACTCGTAAGTGGGCAAACCTCAACCCGAGAGCCTACTTTCATGATCGGACGCTCGACTTCGATGAGTACCATGAGTCGCGCTGGGTCGCGTGGCCATTTCACCTTGTCGATTGCTGCCTGGTAACCGATGCCGGGGCGGCCGTGGTGGTTACCACGCCGGAACGCGCCCGCGACGCCCGAAAGGGCGGCGTATCGGTGCTGGGAGTAGCGGAAGGGCATGATCACTCGATGGTCTCCCAAATGGCTGATCTGACCTCGGCGTTCGGAAGAAAGACGGGGCCGCAAGCCATGGGGATGGCCGGGGTGACGCACTCCGACGTCGACCTGGCGATGATCTACGACTCCTTCACCTACACGGTGTTGGTCAGCCTGGAGAACCTGGGATTTTGCGGCGCCGGCGAGGGGCCGGACTTTGTGGCGGATCAGCGAACAGCGCCCGGCGGGGCGTTCCCGCTTAACACCAACGGGGGCGGGCTGTCGTACACGCACCCTGGGATGTACGGGATATTCACAATCGTCGAGGCCGTGCGGCAACTCCGCGGGGAGACTGGAGACAGGCAACTGGACCGCTGCAACATTGCGCTTGCGCATGGCACCGGCGGCCTTCTCTCTTCCACCGGAACGACTGTATTGGGCAGGGCGTAATCTAGGCGCCCGTTCGCGGGCCCCCCGGAATGGTGATCGATATGACGGACGACGGCCAATACAGAGGTTCGCAGGAGGCAGACGCCTACTGGGGCGCGGTCGCGGAGGGGCGCCTCATTCTGCAACGATGCAACGACTGCGGATCGTTTCAGTTTTACCCGCGGGTATTCTGCTTGAAGTGCGGGGGCAGGGGAGTTGGATGGGTCCCGGCTAGCGGCGACGGTACGCTTCACGCGTTCGCCATAGTCCACCAGGCGCCCGGCCCCGACTTTGTCAAAGACATCCCGTACGTCGCCGCCATTGTAGAATTGGCGGAAGGGCCGCGTATGCCCACCCGGCTCACGGGAGTGGCCCCGGAACCTTCGGAGATTGAGATCGGCATGGCGTTGCGGGTGACCTTTTCGGAAGTAAACGGTAGGCCGTTACCTGTTTTCAGGCCGGCCTGAGGCTCAATCCTGAATCCGTCTGTGCGGCCGCTCGTCATGATCGCCGCGAATCTATCTTTTCCCTGCCTTGTACCCACGACTGGTACAGGTTTGTGGCAGCGGTCAGCCGCCTGGAGTTAGTCGATGAAACGGGACTTTTTGAGATTCAGCGATCTTGCGGTTCGGGAGATACTGCCGATCCTCGAGCGAGGACGCGAACTCAAGAACGGCGCGGGCGGCGACGCCCTCGGCGGAAAGTCCGCGGTGCTGTTGTTTGAGAAACCCTCACTCCGGACGAAGCTGAGTTTCTGGATCGGAGTCGAACTGCTCGGTGGGAAGCCCGTTTACTTTAGCCCCGAAGAGGTGGGCCTCGACAAGCGGGAACCTGCAGAAGACGTGGCCCAAATCGTGTCCAAGATGGCCGATCTGGCGGTGCTGCGCACATTCGCCCAAAGCACGCTGGACCGCTTTGCATCCGCTTCGAGTGTGCCGGTTGTGAACGCGCTGACCGATGCCGAACACCCATGCCAGGCGTTGGCCGACTTGCTGACGATGCTCGAACATCGCAGGTCTCTCGAAGGGGCAAGGGTGGCGTACATCGGCGATGGAAACAACGTCGCCGTAAGCCTGGCGCACGCGGTTGTAGCGATGGGCGGGCGCCTGGCAGTGGCGTCGCCGGAAGGGTACGAACTGCCCCTCGAGACGGTCGACGCGGTGGGCAAGACGGCGTCGCAGACGGGCGGCGATCTGACCCTTGTGCGCGATCCGAGGGGTGCCGTTGCTGGGGCAGAATTCGTATATACCGACGTGTGGACATCGATGGGTCAGGAGCAGGAGGCAGTACAGCGCCTCGAAGCGTTTCGCGGCTATCAGGTCAATCCCACCTTGCTCGATCAGGCTGGTCAGGGAGTGAAATTCATGCATGACATGCCGGCCCATCCCGGTGAGGAGATATCCCCGGGCCTTCTCGACGACTCCCGGTCGATAGCGTACGAGCAGGGTGGAAACCGGTTGTGGGCGCAGGCCGCGCTGCTTGAATTCCTGGTCGCTGACACCCGGCATTAACTCGGACTTTAGCCCCATGGACAACTCCCATGACGGCCGGGCCAGGCCGGTGATCGTCATCGCCGGTAGGCCCAACGTGGGCAAATCCACGCTGTTCAACAGGCTGGCCGGCCGACGATTCGCCATTGTGAGCGACATCGCGGGTACCACGCGCGATCGCGTTTCGACCGACGCGGAATGGGATGGCTATGCCTATGTGCTGATCGATACAGGCGGCATCGAAGAACGGCCTGAACGGGCCCTGTGGGAGGAGGTGCAAGGGCAGACCGGACAGGCTATCGAACAGGCAGATGCGGTGATCCTCGTCGTCGATGTTAACGAAGGTGTGATACCTGGTGACATCGAAGCGGCCGATCTGGTGCGGCGCTCAGGCAAGCCGGTGATTGTGGCGGCCAACAAGGCCGACAACCCTGTCAGGGAGGACTTCGCCCTGGAATTCCATGTCCTCGGTTTGGGTTCCCCAATACCTGTCAGCGCATATCACGGCATCGGCATCACTGAGTTGATTACGTCCGTCTTCGCCCTTCTGCCCCCGCTGCCGGCCCAGTTAGACGTCGACTCGGTGCGCGTCGCCATTGCAGGAAGGCCGAATGTCGGGAAATCGGCCCTTCTGAACGCCTTGACGGGAGAGGAACGGGCGATTGTCAGCCCCGTGCCTGGCACGACGAGGGACCCGGTTGACACTCGCGCAACATTCCGGGACAGGGAATTCGCGTTTCTGGATACGGCGGGACTCCGCCGCCGCGGCCGCACGGAGGCCGGCATAGAGAAGTTCAGCGCAATACGGACCATTCAGGCGATAGAGCGGTCACATGTGGTCGTGCTGGTTATGGACGCGCAAGAATTCAGCACAGCGCAGGACGCCCACATTGCCGGTTTTGCCATCGACGCCTTTCGGGGAGTTGTTGTGGTCTTAAACAAGTGGGACCTGTCTTCGCAGTTGAATATAACTCGGGAGGTCGCAGAACGCCGCATCCGCAGCCGGTTCAAGTTTCTATTTGATGTCCCGGTGCTGTACGTGTCCGCATTGACGGTATGGGGTGTCGAGTTGGTGCCGCAAAAAATTCTCGAAGTACACGGTGAATTCACCAAGACGGTGCCGGGAGCGGATCTGCGGCGGGTTGTATATGGCGCCGTCGCTGCAAATCCGCCGCCACGCCACAAACGCCGGCCCACACATCTGTACCGCGTGAGGCAGGTGAGAACCGCGCCGCCTACGTTCGTGCTTAACACGAACTCCCCTGAACTAATACACTTCACCTACCGTCGCTATCTGGAGAACCGGTTGCGAGAAGCATTTGGATTTGCCGGCTCTCCGCTGCGGCTACATTTCAGGACCGGACGCGAATGAACGAATATCTCTCCTGGACTATTACCCTGTTACTGGCGTATCTGATCGGGTCGTTACCATCGGGTGTGATAGTCACCCGCCTGTGGCGAGGCGTGGATATCCGCAGCTACGGCAGTGGCAGCACCGGCGCGACAAACGTATTGCGCACGCTTGGACCCAAGGCAGCAGTGCTCGTGTTCGTTCTGGACGTTGCAAAGGGCGCGGCCGCAGTGGCGATCGCCAAGGCGCTGGCCGTTTCCGACCTCAACATCGCGGTGGCAGGTGTGTTGGTGGTCGCGGGGCATTCCTGGCCCGTGTTCGCCCGTTTCCGAGGCGGCAAGGGCGTGGCGACGGGGCTTGGTGTTTTGCTTTTTCTCTGGTGGCCGGTTGGAATTTCGGCGTTCGCCGGCGCCGTGATCGCCAGCGCCACCAGGTATGTGTCGGTGGGGTCGCTCGTTGGGGCGACGACCGGGGTGGTGTTCGTGGCCGTTTTGATTGTCAGAGGCGATGTCGACAGCGCATATCTGGCCTTTGCGGTTCCGGTCGGAGTATTGATTTATGTTCGTCATCTGCCGAATATTTTCAACCTCATAAAAGGAACGGAAAGACGGTTGTCGATCGGCAGGCCGAGCAGAGCGACCGAGGCCCGAACAAAGGACTCCTGAAGGCGGCCGGAATGGCAAGGATCAGCGTGGCGGGCACGACCGGCTGGGGCGTAACCCTGGCCTTGGTTTGCGCCCGCGACGGCCATGACGTGACTCTTTGGGCACGGACAGAGGCAGAGTCGGAGGAGTTGGCCTCGGGCCATAGTCCGAGGCCCCGGCCGGGCGTCGATCTTCACCCTGACATCAGGGTTGTGGGAACCCCGGGCGAGGCGTTCCCTTCGTCGGACGTGGTTCTCTTCGTCGTCCCATCCACAACGGTGCGCGCCAATGTACGGGAGATCGCGCCGTGGCTGCCACCCGGAGCGATCGTGGTCAGTTGTACGAAGGGAATCGAGATCGAGACCGGCAAACGCATGACTGAGTTGATTTGTGAGGAAGCGCCCGGCCTCGACCGGGCTCGTGTCGGAGCGCTTTCGGGTCCGAATCTCGCCCTCGAAATTGCGCAAGGTCAGGTGTCGTCGGCCACACTCGCGTTTCCGTCGTCCGAAGCGGCGACAGCTGCGCAAAGTGTGCTCAATTCCGAGAGGTTCAGGGTCTACAGAAGCACTGACGTGGCCGGTGTGGAGCTAGGTGGGGCGCTGAAGAACATAATCACCATCGGGGCAGGCATCATCGACGGGATGGGCGTCGGCAACAATGCCAAGTCGGCGTTCGTGACGAGGGGGCTACATGAGGTGTCCCGTCTCGGCGTGACCCTCGGCGCCCGTCAGGAGACGTTCGCAGGCCTTTCAGGGATGGGGGACCTGATCGCCTCGTGCTATAGCGGACTGAGCAGGAACCGCGGCTTGGGTGAAAAGCTTGCTTCCGGCTCGAATCCAGGTGACCTGATCAGCGGCATGACGCAAACCGCCGAGGGTGTCCCAACGACTCGCGCGGCCATGCGCATTGCGCGCCGCCGCGGGGTCGAAATGCCCATCACGGAAATGACGCACAGGGTGTTGTTCGAGGGTCTCTCCCCCCAACAGGCGCTCGTCGAGTTGATGCGACGGGCGCCACAGCCCGAGGTCAGGTTTTAGACCGGCGTCGTCAGACCCCGCCCCCGAGTTCGCCGAGTTCGAACATCGCTGCCGACAGCGCGGCGATGGCGGCTGTCTCGGATTTCAGGATGCGCGAGCCAAAGCCGATCACCGTTGCGCCTGCGGCTTTGGCCTCCTCCACTTCCCCGGCCTCGAATCCGCCGACGGGTCCGACCACGATTGCCAGGCTTGCGCGCGATTGGCCCTCGCTAAGCTGACCAAGCACGTCTCGCAGGCCCGGGGCGGACCTCCCCATCTCTTCCCACAACATCACCACCGGTCCGCGGGCCGACTCGCGGGAAATAGCATCCGCGAGCGGGGTTGTTTTTTCGATCTCCGGCACGGTCAGGCGTCCGGACTGCTCCGCTGCTTCACGGGCGATGCGCCGCCACCGCTCGAATCTGGAATTGCTGGCGGCGCTGGCGTCGGCAGGCTGGACTCGCGCGGTTGCGAGCGGGACGAATTTGCAGGCCCCGAGTTCGGTCCCTTTCTGCAGGACCTGTTCAAATCGGTCCGGCTTTATCAGTGCCTGCATTATCGTCACGCCACACGTCGACTCAGTGCCGGGAAAATTCGGTTCGCCGATCGTGCCTTCTACCCAATTGGAGTCGACTCGGCTCAATGTCACCGGCCATTCGCTGTCCCGGCCGTCGAATACGATCACGGAGTCGCCCGGTCTCAGCCGCAGCACTACGCGCGTCTGCCTCGCCGCGCCGTCCGGCAACACTACGGTTTTACCCTCGATCGCGTCGCGTGGCACGTAGAACCTTGGCAAGCTCATGGCCGCACGACCTTGAGCGCCAGCCAGTCCTCCGATGCGCGTTCTTCGATGATCACGCCTGAGGCCTTGGCGAAGGCGCATGCGACCTCCTCTTTTCTCTCTGCGAGAAGACCCGATGCGATGAGCACGCCGTTATCGCTCAGACATGCCAGGAGGTCGGCGGCTAATTCGCTGAGCACAGCGGCGGAGATGTTTGCGGTGACCACGTCCCACGCCCCCGCGGGGGCTTTGGGATGGGGCAGGGTGCCCGCGTACACCGATGCCGCGTCGGCAACGCCCGCCCGCCGCAGGTTGCCGAACGCAGCATCCACGGCGTTTTGGTCGATATCCAGGCAGACCGCCCGTTGCGCGCCTGACTTCAGCGCTGCGATGGCCAGGATGCCTGAGCCGGTTCCCACGTCGAGCAACTTCGATCCCGGCTGAACGATCTCTTCCAGCCATTCGAGGCACATGCGCGTCGTGGGGTGATGACCTGTCCCAAAGGCCATGCCCGGCGCCAGCGGTATGACTAAGTCATCGGGCGCGGCGGCGGTCTCTCGTCCCGGTGGGGCGATGAGCAGCCTACGCCCAATGCGGATCGGTTCGAACTCCTGGTTCAGCCACTCGCTATCGTCTATCACCCTCTCCACTATGCAGGAGATGTCGGCGAGGTGCCTCACGAGCCGCAGTCCGACGTCTATGTTTGCCTTGCGGCTGTCTGTGGTCGCATCTATCGGCAGATATCCGCGAACGGTCACCGGAGCATCGGGCGGCGGGCCGGACTCACCCTCGTCGGGATTGAAGCCGCCCTGCTGCTCCACAGCGACGCGCCCCTCGCCGTGTTTGGCGAACAGGTGAACGATTGGTTCAGTGAATTCGCCGGGGGTTACAACCGACAATTCTAACCAGGGCACGCCGATATTCCTGTCAACTATCGCGCTGATGGTGGAGTCCGCGGGGTCTCGACTTGCCGGAACACAATGTGCCGGGGGCGCGAGCGCATTAGATTTGCACCCTCCCCGGCTGCTTGGTCAATCGCCTCCGTCGTTACCGAAAGCCACCCTTCAGTTTGTCGAACAGGCCCCCATCTGCACCATTCGCGGCATCGTCGCCGAAAGATGCGCCGAGTTCCCCCAGCAACTCCTTTTGCCTCTTGGTCAGGTTCACCGGTGTGGCCACGGATACGGTGATCAGCTGGTCGCCCCGCCGATTGGACCTCCCCGGCTGCTGCATCCCTCGTCCACGCAATCGGAATATCTGGCCGGACTGAGTGCCGGCGGGGATCGACAACTCGGCCTCATCTTCCAGGGTGGGAACGATAAGTTTCCCGCCGAGCGCCGCTTTTGCGACGTCTATCGCTGTTTCGTAAAGAATGTCGTTGCCGTGTCGATCGAATTGTGGGTGAGGCTCAACCCGAACGTAGACGTACAGGTCGCCCGGTTCACCGCCGCCACCTGTTTGCTCACCTTCGCGGCTAATTCGCATTCTCGATCCGTCTTCGATGCCGGCCGGAATTTCGACTGCGATTTTCCTCCGCCTCGTTTCCAGGCCCAGGCCTCTACATTGCGAGCATGCCTGCTTTGGGTAGCTGCCGGCGCCGACGCAAGTCGAGCAGGTGGTGACCTGCTGAAACTGCCCGAACACCATGCGCTGGACGCGTCGCACCTGTCCACTGCCACGGCATGAGCCGCAGGTTATGACCTCCGTACCCGGTTCGGCTCTCGAACCGTTGCAACCGGAACACACCTCGGTGCGGTTCAGGTCCAGAAGCTTCTCTCCGCCGAATGCGGATTCAAGGAATGAGATCGCTATCTGGTATTCGAGGTCAGCGCCGCGGCGCGGTGCATCGGATCTTGTGCCGCCGAAGAACGCATCGAAGATATCGCCAAACCCGCCGAACCCGGTGAAGTCGTCAAACCCGCGGGCGCTGCCTCCATTCACACCGGCGTGCCCGAATCGGTCGTAGGCTGTCCGGCGTTCAGGGTCGTTCAGGATCTGGTAAGCCTCGGCGACCTCCTTGAACCGGTCTCCGGCGCCAGGTTCGCGATTGCGATCGGGGTGATACTTCAGGGCCTGCTGACGGAACGCCTTCTTGATGTCCTCTGGCGAGGCGTCCTTCTGTATGCCCAGTACCTCGTAGTAGTCGCGACTGGTGGTCATTGGCGGCCACACTTGCGCACGAGTTCGGGCGCCAACCCCGCGGCAGGTCTATTGGTGGGAGCGATATTCATTGCTGCCCGGTTTGTGGTGAGGGGTTCATTGTTAACGTCTTGACGGCCTGATCCCTTGCAGGCGCATTCTCGTTGATTATATGCCCTGAAGGGAGTTCATAAATCTGTTCTTAAACAACAAGGCGTCGGGCGTTGAAATTGGTCCCGTATCAATAATCCGCACCGCCAGGCGCGTTATGCCCATCATCCGTGTTTATCCGCCGCGATCGCGGAGTCGCGGGACGACTTGGGTCCCTGCTTTGGCGCAAACAGCGCGGCAAGCCGCGAGAAAGACGCGGATCATGCGTCATTTGTTGTACGGGATGCGAAAGCCTTGCCTAGGTGGTCGCAGGCGCCTCGCGCAGTGGTCAGCGATTCTCGCCTGGCATAGAAGCGGAACAGGTTGCTGATTATGTTGCGCCCGAGGGCCGCGGCTGCAAAATTACCACGCGCATTTCTTCGGGCAGGTTAGATCTGTTTAGAGTCAGGCGAGGGGCGGGATCGTCAGGCTTGGTCCCGAGTTCCTCCACGAAGCGCCTGAGTTCCTCGCCCGGTTTTCCCGACTCCGCGTCGAAACCGGACGGCACGACGACCTTGGGATCGATGATCCTGACCGCCGCCGCCAACTGCTCCGCCGACATCGGGCTGTCGTCCGTCGTTGGAACCAGCAAGACCTCGATGTTTCCCGTCGCCCGTAACGCCCGAGCCTCTGGAATCGAACCGATAAATCCGAGGGAGCACACAGCTATTCCATCGGCGTCGATAACATACTGCGTGGTCACCTCCCGAGTCACAGCCGCATCCGAGCCGGCTGGGGTTGGTATTCCAAACACGCTCACACCGGACACTTCGTACTCCCCCGGGCCGTCGATTATGGTGAGGGAATCCGGGAAATTGGCGACGATCCCACCTTGCCTGCTGAACACCGCAATGGCGTTCTCATCATTTAGCGACGAGTCAGACAGAGTGTCCGGCTCAGGGTCGGTGACGACAGTGCCGGCTGTGGACGTAACGAGAAACGAGGCACTGCCTATCAAGCGTATTTCCATTTCAACATTCCCCATGGACTATGTGTTGGCGTCGGCCGGTTGCCTTTAGGGTTACGCGACTACTGCATACGGGCGCCACGCATACGGCTGATTTACCATTTTATTGACACCCACGAAAAGGGCGTGCTAGGTTCGCCAGACCAATTGATGGCAATCGAGCGCGCCCGAACCCAAATCCATGCTCACTGAAAGAAAAAACCGAATCCTTAATCTGATCGTCGACGAGTACGTAAGCACTGCGGCGCCCGTCGCGTCGTCCACAGTGGCCGGAAAGTCTGGCCTGAACGTGAGTCCGGCCACAGTGCGGAACGAGATCGCGATGCTCGAGGAAGGCGGATTCATACACCGCCCGCACGTCTCATCCGGCGCAGTGCCTTCCGATTTCGGCTACAGGCACTACGTCATGGCGATCCAGTCACGCACAATGCCAACGCCGGACGATGCCCGGCGCGTCGATCAGGAACTCGGGCCGGCGGTAGAGGACATCGACCGGTGGGCCGACGCAGCGTCATTGGCTCTTTCAATTCTGCTCGATTCGTTGGCGTTCACCACACCGCCAAGGGAAACTGCAGCGTCGGTGAAGAGCCTCGAGCTCGTCAGGCTACAGGAGCTTGTGGTAATGCTGGTGCTTATCCTTCAGGAGGCAAGTGTCTACCGGCAGTTGATTACACTCGCTGAACCCGTGACCGCCGGCCACCTCGATGCGACAAGGCAGCGTCTGAACGAGACGATCACCGGGAAGTCGGCCAGTGACATCGAGGCGGTCGAGATGGAGGGCGCCGGCACCCTCACTAACCAGGTGCGTAACACGGCGTTGGGTCTACTGCGGAGGCACGATGACCTTGCGCTGAGGGAAAGGCGCATACAGGGTCTGTCAAGGTTGTTGGACCAACCGGAGGTGACCAGCAATCCCGGGCAGCAACGGATGGTGCTCGAAGCGATCGAAGACTCCGGAACCATCGCCATATTGGCGGAAAGCGCGCCGAGTGACGGTTCCGCCAAGGCGATCATCGGCTCGGAAAACTCCTATGAGTCCCTGCAGGCGTTCAGCGTCGTGGTATGCCGGTACGGCAGCCCGGGGCAGGCAGGCGGCCTCGTTGGCCTAATTGCGCCCACGCGCATGCAATACGCACGAGCCCTGCCGTTGATCGGCTACACTGCCGCCGCCCTGGGCGATCTCACCAAACGCATCGGCAGTTCCTGATCCCTGCGCCCCACCCCGGCGGGCGACTATGCGAATCGACCCTACAGAGTCGGGGATCGGCGGGTTGTGTGTTGGAGCGGGTTCAAGCGTTACGGCGGCGAGTGGCGCGCCGGGCTACCAGCAGAGTGGGCAGGGCCAGCAGGGCCAGAAGACCGAGGTTGGCCTGACCGCCTCCGGTCGAGTTGCAGAATCCCCTGCTTTCAGGAATAGGCGTTGCAGTCGGGACGGGTGTTGGCGTCGGCGTTGCTGTCGGTGTTTCCGTTGGGGTTGGCACAGGAGTTGCCGTCGGGGTTGGTGGTACCGGTGTCGACGTCGGAGTTGCTGTCGGGGTCGATGTCGGCGTTGCTGTCGGAATCGATGTCGGCGATGGGGTTAATTTCAGCCCGGCGATGACTGTAGCCGCGACGTCGATGACAGGCGTCGGTGTCGGCGTCAGCGTTGCTGTCGGCGTGGGCGTGGGCGTGGGGGTGGGGGTCCTCGTCGGTTCGACCGTCGGTGTGGCCGTCGCGGTAGGTGTAGCGGTTGGTGTATCAGTAGGCGTCAAAGTGGGGGTCAACGTCGGTGTGGGTGTTGGGAGGGGCGGGAACAGGATGATGAGGTCGGTCCGGCTCTCGCCCGGCGTGAATCTGTACGGCTGCAGAGATTGCAGCGAAGTCAGGAAGAAGTTGACGGGCTTACCGCCGAACTCTTCGGCCGCGGGATTGAGCACGAGTGTGAAGCGACCATTGAGTATCGGCACGACCTCGGACTGGTATTCCTCGATCTTGGCGTAGATCAACGTTCCATCCGGCGGAGTCGACGATCCGGAGAAAGCGGTGCCCGAAAGGAATGCCGGTTCCAGTATCACGGCAGTAGCGGTGGGTGTGAAGGTCTGAGTGGGAGTTGCTACCGGTCCGGTCGAAAATGTGAGGTCGAGCCTGCGCAGAATGGGCAGTGACCACGGGCACCCGAGGCAGACCGTGTCTTTTCCGGGCTCGATCGGGCCAAACAGTTCGCCGGTCTGGTCCGCCTTGACCTGGCCTTCGACCCAGAATTCAATCTCCAGCCCTTCAAAATTTGGGGCCGGTCCAACGTGGATCGAGAAGACTCCGGATGATACGCCCTGGCCCGGTTCGCCTCCCACCTTGACGGGCTCGGACTCGTAATTGCCTACCCTGGCGGTGATGAGGAGTCCGTCCTGTGCGGGCTGTCCGCCAATCGTAACGATGCCGACATAGGTAATCACGCGAGATTGCGGCAGGCCCGCTTGCGCGTTCGTCCTGGATGAAGTCGCGGCGAAGACAGCTCCGGCGAGCGCCATCGAGATTATTGCGACTGCCGCCAGTCTCAGTTTCAAGGTGGTGTTCCTTTCACCCCGGAATCTGCCTCCACCGGAAACGTGTGGTGACGGTAGACAGGTTTGTTACACCGCAGTCCCAATTTCGGCGCGGGGGGCAACATCCTGCAATTGTACCGTGCCCCGATCCCCGGTTTCTTTATTGTGGGTCGCGTGGAAACAGGTATATGGAACTCAATGCTAAATCTTCCCCCGCCCATCGGAAAGGATCGCCGCAGCCACGCGCTGGCGACACAAGGGCCGCGGCGCGGCGGCAATAATATGGATGCGCAACGGACCAGGTTTCGGCTCCCAGAGAGGTCACGTTCGGGGTTGACCTGGGCAACGTTCGCGGCCGATGGCATGATTGCCCCATCAGGCGTTAACGATGGGCATCCTCGCGCGTAGAACGGGACGACGGTTGGTTGGTGGGGAACAGAAAAGAGAGAGCCCCCTGGCTTCGTTGCCAGGGGGCTCTCTTGATTGACTCGCGGTGCGAGTTGCGTGGTTACGGGGCTATTGCGGGTGTTGAGCCGTCGGCCAGCGGGTTGACGAACACCCAGATGCCGTCGCCGATCTTCACCGTTGCACTGCCGTCCAGGGCGATCTCAGTGAACGACTGCAGAGCGGAGTTGTACCTGAACGCTCTTCGGGCATCCACTGATGCAAAGTACCTGTCAGCGGTTATCGCGGTGCCGTCAGCCCGTACCAGGGAGGCGCCCGATGAACCCTGAGTGTTGTCTCGGGTCGTGTCTATGACACCTACGAAGTTCCAACCTGCGCCGGTCGGGATAGCCTCGACTCTCGGGGCCTGTCCACTACCCGGCTCAATCGGGCCTGCCAGGCCGATTTCCTGGTCGTCGAACGAATTCGAGTGTACCCAGTAACCGGGGCCGGCCATGATGGTTCTCAGCGGAGTGTCCGTCGTGCTCGTCCATGCGCCTGAGACGGGGTCGCGGGAAGCGATCCGCCACGGGCTCTCAGCGTCGGTGGCGTCGTAGGCCACGATCTGGTTAAGGGAATCTTCCGTGAACACTGCGTTGATGTCAGGGTCGACCGGGTTCGACGGCACGGACACTGCGTTCCAGCCAAAGAACAGTCCAAGGTCAAACGCCTTCCGCTCCTCAACCGTGAGCGTGTACGAGGCGTCCTCTACGGTGTTGCCGGCGTCGTCGCTTGCGGTTGCCTTTACGGTCAACGAGCCAAGCTCCAGATCCTCAGAGGGGACGTAGAAGAAGAGCTTGTTGTCCGATGTGGCGAGCGAGTCTGTGTCGTCGTCGACGAGCACCGTGTCACCGATCGATGCGGCGGTTACCGTCACGGCCTCATCGAATTCGATGCGGATCGACGGCCTGCCCTGGCTTGTGCTGCTGTCGCCTGACACCAACGACGGCTTTGTTGAATCAAGGGTGAACTTTGTCTCACCGGCCGTGGCGTCTGCCGGGTCCATCTCGCCTACTATGCTTTCGTTAGAAGCAGGGGAGACGTCCGTTCCCGATACCACGAGGCTCAACTCACCGTCGGCGCCAAGTCTGGCTCGCGTCGCTCGTGCAACCCACGTTTCGCCGCCCTGCGCAATCACAGAGAGCCTGGTGCGGAAGCCGTCTTCGTCGTAAACCTCGACTGTCGGGAGACCGGCGAGGATTTCGTCAGACGAGATGGTCACGGTGATCTCGTTCTTGGTCAGTGCTGAAGCGTCGCTACCTGAGCCGCCGGACAATTCCACCGTAAGGACTGGCGACAAGCGGTCTGCGGCATCCACAGAGCCGGCGGAGGTGGTGTTCCCTGCCGGGTCTGACACGGCGCCTTGCAGTCTTACTATCGGAGTGTCGTTTGTCGGTATATCCGCGTCGAGTTCTGCGAAAACGGTACTGCCGTCGACCTGCACACCAACAGGTATCAGGTTAGTGTCGTCGTCGAGTGTGATCTGGAAGTCGCCGGCATCAACGCCTTCCACGCTGTCGTCGAAGTAGATGGCGATCGACCGACTGTTGTTTGTGTCGGGGTCATCGCCGTCATCGTCGCCGTCAGGCGCGAGACCAGTGTCGGCAGAAGTCAACTTCGGACGCACCTGGTCGATCGAAATGACGTGAGGTTCGTTCGTGGATTCATCTTCGTCGGTTGCGGAGTTGTCCACGACTACGCCTACACCTGAAGTGGTGGTGTCAGCGTCTGAGAAACCGATGTTACCCGCGAGGTCCTGGGCCACCAGGATGTAGTCGACAAGGTGATCGGGTTGGACCGCGATCACGTCTGTCGGCAGGTTGCCGGGCTCGGCGACCGACCACGCGACTGACGTTTCACCGTCGCCTGGGTTTCCTGCGAGCGCAGGGGAGTAAGCCTCCGCCGCCCCGGTCATTGAGTACCCCCCGGCTCCGACGCCTCCGGTAAGTACCTGGTTATTGTTGTCGGGATCGTCGCCCTGGTCGATGATCAACATGATCTCGTCGACAACGATACCGGAGCGGTCGTCGGTGACGTTGCCGCGGAACGCCAACTGGCGTGTCTGGGTATTCAAACCGTCAGCGGGTTCGGAGATGATCGCCTGGGGAGGCGTTGTCTCGACCTGCGCGTTAGCTGTGACTACGGTGTCGTCGTCATCGCTCGAGTCCAGTGCGTCACTGTACTTGACCGTTACCCGGCTGGTGGAGTTGACCTTCACTTCGGCCTCGGCGCCCGGCGACGCGGAGTCGGAACCTGGAGAGTCGTCGCCACCAATGACTACATTGGCCTTGAGCCTGATTTGCCCTTCGAACACGCCGGTGGACGGACCGGTTTCTTCCAGCGATACAGTCACATGATCCCGCGCGGTGTCGGTGAGGCTGTAAGCCACGACATCCAATGTGTCGACGTCGCTGTATTGCCACTTGACCACAATGTCATCGACACCACCGCCTGGAACGGCGCCTGCCAGACCTATGAAGTCGCTACCGACCACGGTGACGACTGCCGAGCCCACTGCGTTTCCGCTGGTGTCCTCTAATTTGACGTCACCCGGGCTGCTGGTTATGGGCGTCGTGCCTGCCGGGGCACGTACAACCGTAAACTGGCCGGCGGCGGTATTGACGGCCGCGGTGTCACTACCTTCTTGAGAGAGGTTCATGTCGCTGTCTATAACAGTGACGATCAAGGCGTCCGAATCTGCGGCGATCGTGTTCATCACGTCGTGCGGAGCTTCGCTGTCCCTTTCGACCACCGTGGTGTAAAGGGTCGTGCCTGAACCGACATATACGCGACCGGCATTGCCACAGTCCAGACTGCTTGGTGGGGCAGCCTGTGTCGTGAGACACGAATTCAGGTTGGTCAGGTAGACCAGTCCTGTGGTCCCACCGGACTGAGCGTCTGCGCTCCTGTCC
The DNA here is from genome assembly GCA_965262065.1 of Dehalococcoidia bacterium. Taxonomy (GTDB): domain Bacteria; phylum Chloroflexota; class Dehalococcoidia; order Lucifugimonadales; family Lucifugimonadaceae. Next base: position 2,077,276 of record OZ253497.1, read on the forward strand.
TGGATGCCTACCATAACCACAGCGAACAGCGCGAGCGCTGCCAGCGCGGTAAATAATTTCGCTGAATGCTTCACAGCGTTAGTCCCCCTTGCGTGACCTGCCGTTGGCGAGTGTCCGTCACTGCCCTGGTGGCCTGCTGCAGGATCCTTGCAGTATGTTCCTGCGTTTTGCCCAATTTTATCGTCAAGCCTGCGGCCTGACTGCCGGTGCTAGTTAACTTAAGCCCTTTTATCCGGTGTGGACGGCGCTAACCGGCGCGCGCACAACCCCGTCCGGTGGGACGAACCATAGCGATTTTTACATCGCGGCGCTCACAGTGTCAACCTGATTTACTGGCGATTGCGGTCTATATCAACCGAAACCTGTAAGTGGGGCCGCTCTGTTTTGCTTTCGCGCCTTCGCCCCGAAGGACAACGTTGAATATATGGAGCCAGCCCAAACGGTGTCAACGTTAATTCGCGTCGCCAAATGGTCAATTTTGTTACAGAAGGTAAAGCGTTGCCCCTCGAACGGCCAGCGGGCGATAGCCAGAGTTGCCCCGCACGGCGTATTTGTGATGGGGATGCAGGGCGACACTGCCGACCGCGCGTGGTCCCTCACTTCGACGGGCGTAATTGTCTTCATGGCTGTTGGCCCGCGCCGGCCCGAGGGCGGAACAAGTAGGGTCGCCTCTCGCGAGCCCCGCCCGGGAGAAGATATGTCGCGTGTGCGTCGCCCGTGCCTCGTAATGACGTCCGCGGATGTCGACCGTCCGCGGTGTATATACGGGCTGGGCAAGGGGCCATTTGTCCGAGGTATCCGTGTTATCCCTAAGTGGGGTAAACGGAATGGCGTTGGGGAATCGCCATACGCCGCGAGAGGCGTCGACAGCATTGGTTGATGGTACGCGTCGATTGAAAGTGCGCGCAGCCGCCCGGACTTCGCCCATGAGTCGACTGTTGGAGCACTGGCCTCGCGCGGCGTCCGGAGCCGCGCGAGGCCAGTGGCGGTGGGGAGTTAGCTTAGAATTTTTCGGGTTTGGTGATGGAGGCGAGGAATTCCGGGTTGGTCTGAGTTTTGACCATCCGTTCGAGAATTCGCTCGGCTGCTTCGGTGGGGTTGGACGAGTCGGTCGAGATGATCGACACCATTCGCCGCAGGAGCCAGACTTGCCGGAGGATCGGCTCGGGAAGCAGTAGTTCCTCGTGGCGGGTACCGCTGAGCTCTATATTGAATGCGGGGTATATCCGCCGGTCCGCTAGTTTGCGGTCAAGGTGCAGTTCCATGTTGCCGGTGCCTTTGAACTCCTCGTAGATGAGATCGTCCAATCGGCTGCCGGTGTCGACGAGACATGTGGCGATGATTGTGAGGCTTCCGCCTTCCTCGCAGTTTCGTGCGCCTCCGAAGAAGTGCTTCGGCGGATAGAGAGCAACCGGGTCCATTCCGCCGGACAGCGTCTTGCCGCTGCTGGGGGCAGCGAGGTTGTATGCGCGGGCGAGTCTGGTGAGGCTGTCGAGCAGGAGCACGGCGTGCTCGCCGCTTTCGACAATCCGTTTGGCGCGCTCTAGAGCCACTTCCGCGGTTGCGGTATGGTCTTCGACCGGCTCGTCGAATGTGGAACTGTACACCTCTCCCTTGACCGACCTGCGCATGTCTGTGACCTCTTCGGGCCGTTCACCTATCAGGGCCACCAGCAGGTGGGCGTCTGGGTGGTTTGCCGTGATGCCGGCGGCGATCTGCTTGAGCAGAACGGTCTTCCCTGCCTTTGGCGGGGCGACTATGAGTGCGCGCTGGCCGCGGCCAACGGGCGCGATCAGATCGATGAGTCTGGTGGAGAGTTGCTTCGCCGTGGTGGCGAGGGTGAGTTGATTGTTGGGGTATATGGACGTGAGACGGTCGAACCGCACACGCTTGCGCGCCGATACGGGGTCGTATCCGTTAACGACTTCGACTCGCATCAGGTTGTAGTAGCGCTCGTTTTCCTTTGGGGCCCTTACCTGACCGGCGATCATGTCACCCTGTCTAAGCCCAAATCTGTTGATCTGGGATTGGGAGACGTAGATGTCTTCATGCCCGTTTGTGCGGCCGGGTGTGCGCAGGAAACCGTATCCGTCGTTCAGGACGTCGAGTACGCCTGCGCCGAGGAGTTGGTCGCTCTCGGATGCCAGGCTGGCGAGCAGTTCGAGTACGAGGTCGGAGCGCCTTGCGGGGATTCCGCTCTTCAGATTGGCTTCAAGAGCGATGGCCCGCAGTTCGTCCATCGTTTTTGCGCCGAGTTGCCCCAACTCGGACTGCCCGTTGGCCTCCGCAAGTTCGGCGTCGGTAGGGACCTGCTCCAGTCCGTTTAGCCGGTTGCCTTTGGGGGCGCTGGGCCTTCTGCGCCCTCCGGCTCGTCTCCTGCCTGTCGGGCGTGCATGGGTGCGGGTAGGCGTATCCAGTTAGGGTTCCTCCTGAATTTGCCTTGCGTCCCTGATTTGGGTCGGAAGGCAGTCGTACCACAGAGTGGTTCTCATTCGGGTCGAAGTTGAATTCTGTGCTTGTCTTTGGTGTAGCGGGTCATTCCGTTTGGTTTGTCTTAGCGCCAACCCCGACTGCCCGGATTCAAGACCGGCGCGTGCGTATCCGGAGAGTTTGGCGGCGATTGCCGGCCTTTGGGAATCAGGGACCTTGATACGTGTCTGGTATGAGAGTCTGGAATGGGTCCGGGTTATTGGGTTGACCCGTCTTGGCGGCAGCCGGTGCGACCGGCGGGCCTCAATTGCTAATGGGCATTCCGCGTGTGTCGGAGATACGTCTGTCTCCGGTGGGAGATAAAGAGAATCGGGAAGCGGGGTCAGTCGGCTGGACTGGGATGGCCTGGCGCCTGTCCCCTGCGCCGCAACGGGCGTTGCGACGCGTTGAGTATATCAGCAGCGGGATTTTGCTGCTAGACCTGGGTCGCTGCGACTTCTTCGGCGTCCTCTTTCACCAGGAGGGAGTGTTGTCCGCCCTCCCTTAGTACGTTTGTCGCTGCGCCAATGAATTCCCTGAACAGGGGATGCGGCCTATCGGGGCGCGAGGCAAATTCGGGATGGAACTGGGAGCCCAGCATAAATGGATGGCCGGACACCTCCGCAACTTCAACGAGCGATCCGTCAGGGGCTACTCCGCTGGCCTTGAGCCCGGCCGCTTCAAACCGGTTTCGATAGTCGTTGTTGTATTCGTATCGATGACGGTGACGCTCGGTCACAAGACCCACTCCGTACGCGCTCCGCGCAAGCGAGCCTTCCGCAAGCCCGCAAGGGTATTCACCCAGCCGCATTGTTCCGCCGGTGGCGAGCAGGTCTTCTTGTCCGGGGAGGTAGGCGATCACGGGATCCGGCGTATGGGGATCGAATTCCTGCGAGTTCGCTCCTTTGAGCCCGAGTTCTGCGCGGGCGTACTCGATCACCATGACCTGCATTCCGAGGCACAATCCCAGGTACGGTACCTGGTTCGTGCGGGCGTACCGGGCCGTTTCGATCATGCCTTCCACCCCTCGATCGCCGAATCCCCCTGGCACAACTATTCCGGAGGCCGAGGCCAGGAGCTTGTCGGGACCTTCGTCCTCCACCTGCTCTGCCGCCACCCAATGGACGACGATGTTCCGCCGGTGATACAGGCCTGCGTGATAGAGGGCCTCGCGCACGGATATATAGGAGTCGTGCAGATCGACGTATTTGCCGACCACGACTATCTCGAGCTCCTGCCCCGGCTCCTTGGCCAGGTCGACTACGTTCTGCCACAGTTTCATGTCGGGTTCGATTGACGGCAGGTCGATGGAGTCTTCGAGGATTCGGCCAAGCCCTTCATCTTCTAGCACGAGCGGCGATTCATAAACATTGTCGAGGGTGGGCAGGCCGATCACGTTGCCCACGGGAACATCGCAGTGAAGGGATATTTTGTCGCGGACCGGGGCGTCCACGGGGTAGTCGGCCCTGCAGACGATGACATCGGGCTGTATCCCCATGCCGCGCAACGTTTGGACACTGTGCTGTGTGGGTTTGGTCTTTAGTTCGCCGGTCGCTCCCAGGTACGGCAACAGGGTCACGTGGACGTAGCAGGTGGTTGACCTGCCGACCTCGTTTCGCATCTGACGGATGGCCTCTAGGAACGGCTGGCCTTCGATGTCGCCCACGGTGCCGCCGACCTCTACAACGATGACCTCGGCCCCGGTCTCGTTGGCCAGCAGACGGATCCGCTCCTTGATGAGGTTGGTTACGTGGGGGACGGCCTGCACGGTGCCGCCGAGGTAGGCGCCCTGGCGTTCTCTGTAGATGACTTCGCTGTAGATCTGGCCGGCGGTGACGTTCGAAAGATTGGTGAGATTGACGTCGACGAATCGTTCATAGTGGCCCAGGTCCAGGTCCGTCTCCCCGCCGTCTGCGGTAACGAACACCTCGCCATGTTGATACGGGGACATCGTGCCGGGGTCGACGTTCAGGTACGGGTCTAATTTGAGCAATGAGACACTGATGTCCCTGCTTTTTAGCATCCTACCTATAGACGCGACGATGATGCCCTTGCCGAGGCCGCTCACGACTCCACCGGTCACGAAAATGTATTTCGTCATGGCTGCGGCCGCCGCGAAAATAGACTTGCTCTGGGTTTCAGGCTGCGCCGCCGCGTACTACCGTGAGTGGCCCGTCCGCGCGCCCGCCTGCGCGCATCCGCAGCGCGCGCGCTAATAGACAACGTAAAGAGATCCACTTGCAGGGCCGTGCCTGAATTTTGGGGTGCCAATTCCGCCCGAACGTCGCTGGCGCGTTCGCGATTGCTTGGAGTTGGCGGGTGCGTGTGGAAGATGGCCGTGCGCCTCAGGAGTGATCAGGCGGCCCGCATAGTTTAAAGGGCCGAGGCGGCCTGTGGTGGATTCTAAGGATCCCGGATTTGCGGTGTCAATCTGGCCGGGCCCGGCCGTGGGCCATATACTTGACGCCGCGTATCGGCCCGTTGACCAGGCGCATCTCTGTGATGACCTGGCCGCCGGGCCGTTTGGCCAGTCACTACGGCGTGTCAAAATCGCCGTTTACTGTGGGAGCCCAATTGGAAGCCCTTTCCGCGGCTGATGTCCGACAAATAGCATCCCTCGCTCGTCTCGAACTTTCCGACGCGGAAGTGGATGACATGCGGTCCCAACTTTCCGACATCCTGGACCGATTTCGGTCATTGGCCGAGGTTCCGACGGATGGCGTGGAGCAGACGGGCCACTGGGCAAACATTCACTCCGTTACCCGCCCCGATCAACAGGGCAGATCCTTCATGCGCGATGAGATGGTGGCCAACGCGCCAGACCACGACGGCGAATTTCTTCGCGTAAAGCCGGTTCTAGAGTAGGGGCAGCCAACGTGGCGATGCGCGGCGAGACGAGAATCTCTCCCATTTTCATGTCGACTCACAAGGCGCGGGAGATGCTGGCCGGACGACAGATTTCGGCTGTTGAGCTCACGCAGATGGTCCTCGACCGGATCGACGAGATCGATCCGCAGGTGAGTGCGTATTTGCAGGTCACGCCCGATCTGGCGCTGAGCCAGGCCCGAGATGCCGACACGCGGCTTCGAGGCATTGGGGCCGGTCCGGGACCGTTGACAGGCATCCCTGTGATGATCAAGGACAACATATCGACGGCCGGAGTGGCCACGACTGCCGGATCGCGCATGCTGGAGGGTTATGTCCCGCCCTACAACGCGACCGTGGTGGAACTGTTGCAGGCGGATGGCGCAGTGATGGTGGGAAAGGGCAACCTCGACGAGTTCGCGATGGGGTCGTCGAATGAGAATTCCGCGTTCTCCCCGGTACACAACCCCTGGGATACAGGCAGAGTCCCTGGCGGAAGCAGCGGCGGCGCGGCCGCCGCGGTGGCTGCTTCGATGTGTTTCGCGGCCCTGGGATCGGACACCGGCGGGAGCATACGGCAGCCCGCCGCACTATGCGGGGTGGTGGGAATGAAGCCCACGTACGGCCTCGTCAGCCGCTACGGGTTGATAGCTTTTGCAAGTTCCCTTGACCAGATCGGCCCGATCGCCAGAGAGGTGCGCGACTGCGCCGACGTCCTCGACGTGATCGCCCGGCCCGACGTGCGCGATTCGACTTCCGTGAAGAGCCCGGTCGATGGTTACGCCAAGGACCTTGAACGGGGTGTGAATGGCTTGCGGCTGGGACTCCCGCGGGAATACCTGGTAGACGGGATCGAGCCTGGAGTGCGGAAGGCGTTCGAGTCTGCGGCCAGCGAACTCGAAGCGCTGGGCGCCCACGTGGAGGAGACTTCGTTACCGCTCACCGACTACGCCCTGGCGGTGTACTACATCATCGCTCCCTCGGAAGCCTCAGCCAACCTGGCCCGGTACGATGGGTTCAAGTACGGGTATTCGGAGAGCGATGCCAACAACTCGCGGGAAGTTATGGACCGAACAAGGGGACGGGGGTTCGGTGCGGAGGTGAAACGCCGTATTTTGCTGGGCGCGTATGCCCTTTCAGCGGGCTACTACGATGCGTACTATAAGAAGGCGCAGCAGGTGCGTACTCTTATACTCCGCGAGTTCCGAGAAGCATTCAATAAATTCGACGCGTTGCTGACCCCCACGTCGCCTACTGTCGCGTTTCCCATGGGTTCGCGTGTCGATGATCCGTTATCGATGTACCTGAGCGATGTGTGCACGGTTCCGGCGAATATAGCCGGCCTGCCTGGGATTTCCGTTCCCGCCGGATTTTCAGGAAACATGCCGGTCGGGTTGCAGGTGTTGGGCCCGCAGTTCGGCGACGCAACGATCCTGCGGATCGCATACGCGTATGAGCAGGCGACGAACTGGCGCTTCAGCCACCCTGGTATTTGATGCCTTGAACCGGTCGATTCTTCCAACTCAGGGAGCAGTTGCGATATTCGCAGCGGCGATCATCCTTGCTATTGCGGCCGCGTGCGGTGGTGGTGGTGAGGCGCAGCATCCTTCGGAGACCTGCGGGTCCGACGCGGCTGGCGGTCAGACCCAAGGCGGCAGCCAGTTGCCGCCCGGCGGCCCTCCATCATTTCCGTATATCTTTCACGGAGAATTCGAGGTCGACGGCGAGCCAGGCCCGGCCGGCGTCCCGATGTTCGCCCGTATTGGCGGCGCCAAGTCGCCGTCTATCTCAACTGGGGCGGGAACGTACCGCAACATCATCATCGGACCCCTGACGTCAGATGATGTTGAAGCCGACTTGGAGATTTTCCTGGGTGACCCGGATCAGTCAAGCGTCAAAGCCGATCAGGCCTTTAAGTTCACTTCGGTGAGTGTCCCGACCACGTATGAATGCGACCTTTCCTTCCCCCGGCTTCCCTGACGGATCGGTGGCGTGACAGTCAGAAGCCTCGACGGCAAGACACCGCAAATTGACGATTCGGCTTTTGTGAGCGAGGCGGCTTACTTGATCGGGGATGTCGAGTTGGGGCCGCAGTCGTCGGTCTGGCCCGGGGCCGTTATTCGTGCTGACAGCGGCAAGATCGTTATCGGGGCTCGGTCCAATGTGCAGGACAACACGGTGATCCACGCCGATGCGGACGCGTCGATCGGGGACGATGTGACGATTGGTCACGGCGTGGTGTGCCATTCCAGGTACATCGGGAATGGCGCGCTTATTGGGAACGGCGCGGTGTTGAACGACGGAGTAGAGGTGGGTGAAGGGTCGTTGGTCGCTGCCGGCGCGGTACTGCCGGAGCGTGTGGTTATTCCCGCAGGGTCGCTGGTGCGGGGCATGCCGGGCCGGGTGTTGGGCCGCGTCAGGGACCGCCATCGAGAGTTAATGCGCGGCGCGGCGAAGTCGTACGTTGACCGTATAGGGCGCTACAAAGAGGCCGGTCTGCAAGGCTGACGCCAGGACGGTCGGGCGCTCGTCACCGGGGGCGCGGATGGCGCCGCAGCTCACATTCGGTCCGGCGCCGTCATCCCCATGATTCCCAGGGTTCGGGCAAGAACCAGGCGGGCTGCGTCCACGAGCAAAAGCCTGGCCTTCGACAACTTGAGTTCGGACGGATCGTTCGATACGACCCGACATTCTTCGTAGAACCGTTGCAGGGAACGTGCGACGTCGTATGCATAGTGCGGCAGGTGGTGAGGTTCCAATCGCGCCGCGGCGTGGTCGATGATGTCAGGCAGCCGAATCAGCTTCTTGACCAGTTGCATCTCGCTTGGATGGTCCAGGCAGGCGACGTCCCCGTCTGAGTAGTCCAGGCCCCTGCTTTCCGCTTCACGTTGGATAGACCGAATGCGTGCGTGAGCATACTGCACGTAGAAGACGGGGTTTTCGGACGACTGTCGCCGGGCGAGTTCAAGGTCGAACTCCATCTGGGAGTCGGGTGATCTGCTGAGGAAGATGTAGCGGCACGCGTCGGCGCCGACCTCATTGAGAAGTTCCCGGACGGTTACGATGACCCCCTTCCGCTTGCTGAAGCGGACTGACTGGCCGCCGTCCTTGAAGCTGACGATCTGGTTAATGACGATGACCAGGTCGTCCGGGTCCCTGCCCAGCGCCTTGACGACCGCTTTCATGCGACCAACGTGGCCGTGATGGTCAGCCCCCCAAACGTTGATGACGCGGTCAAAGCCCCTGACGAGGTACTTGTTGTAGTGGTAGGCGAAGTCGGTGCCGAGGTAGGTTGGGCCGCCGCCGTCGCTGCGGACGACCACGTTGTCCTTGTCTTCACCCAGTTTGGTCGAGAGGAACCACTTCGCTCCGTCCCGATTGGCCAGGTAACCCCGCTCGTCCATGAACGACATGGCCTGATCGAACTGGCCGTCGTCGATCAGTGACTTTTCGCTGAACCACAGGTCGTAATGGACACCCAGGTCCTCGAGGTCTTTTCTGATGAGCTCGAGAGTGGCAGCCAGGGCCGGAGGCGCCAATTCCGCGATTGCCGATTCTTTAGGCGTCGATAAGAGCGCGGCGCCGAACTCTTCGTACAGTCGCCCGGCCAGTTCAACCAGATATTCGCCGGGGTAGGCGGGGTCGGGTAGCGGCATGTCCCTGCCTGCCGCCTGCATGAAGCGGGCGTAGAGCGTCTCGTTGAACACGTGCATCTGGTTGCCGCCGTCGTTGACGTAGTACTCCCGCTGCACCTTGTAGCCGGCCACCTCCAGCAGATTGGCAAGGCCGCTCCCGATAACGGCGCCGCGCGTGTGGCCAACGTGGAGAGGTCCGGTCGGGTTGACGCTGACGAACTCGATCTGAACATGGGCGCCGACACCGGCGTCGCTTGCGCCATAAGATTCGCCGGCCGATCTGATTTCGGTCACCTGCCGGCGGAGAAAGTCCCTGGACAATTCCAGGTTGATGAACCCCGGTCGCGCGACCCATGCACGACTAACGAGGTCGTTGGCCGGCAATGCGGCGACTATGGCTTCGCCGATGGCGAGAGGGGCCATGCGGGAGGCGCGCGCCAGTCTCAACGGCAGACTTGTACTAAAGTCGCCGTGCTCGGCTTGCTGAGGTATTTCGATCTTGACCTCGGCGTCGCCGGAAGGGGGCAATGAACCCGAATTCTGGGCCGCCGCGAGGGCGTTTGCTACCAGTTCGGAGAGGGCTACCGCAGTTCGCATCGAAGTTTCGATGCTAGCACAACTCGGCCGCCGTCAAGCTATACTCTGGCCGCGCCGGGAATGTGTCCGATTGGCGGAGCCGACAGGCGCGCGAGGTCAGAAAAATGTCAGGCTGGTCAACCCACAACGGAGAATCGCCCGAGGATTATGTGAAGGCGGCGGCGAAAGCAGGCCTGAAGATAACCCCGGAACACGCCGCCGACGTCGCGGAAAATGTCGCCACGCTGCGCAGGGCGGAAGAGTCATTGAGGGAAATCGAAACATCGGAATTCGAGCCCGCGGGTACTTTCAGGCCGCGCCGGGCACGTTAGGCGCCCCGGAACGATGCACAGATGACACACGAAATCACATTCGCATCGATCGACGAGCTGTCATCCCTGATCAGGGGCGGCGAGTTGTCGCCGGTCGAGGTGACGGACGCCGCATTCGAGCGCATCCAGGAAACTGAGCCGAAGTTAAACGCGTTCCTCGAATTGTTCGAGGAGGGCGCGAGAAGCGCCGCCCGCGAGGCCGAGGCCGAGATAACGGCAGGGAGGTACCGGGGCCCGTTGCACGGTGTGCCGGTGGGCCTTAAGGACCTGGTGGACGTCGCCGGGTCTCCCACCACTGGGGGCTCACCGCTGTTTCAGCAGAACGTTGCTCGCACGGATGCCACGATAACGAGCAGGTTTCGGCAGGCCGGGGCGATCATCATCGGCAAGACCAATCTGGTCATGCACGCCATGGGTGCCACAGGGCTGAACCCGTACACCGGCCATCCTCACAATCCATGGGACCTGGAACGGTGTACAGGCGGTTCTTCCAGCGGATCGGGGGCAGCGATTGCGGCGGGCTGCCTCGTCGGGGCTATCGGAACGGATACCGGCGGCAGCATTCGAATGCCGGCGTCGATGTGCGGAATTGCCGGACTGAAACCGACGTACGGGCGAGTGTCCAGGGCCGGTGTGCTGGACCTCAGTTGGAGTTGCGACCACGTCGGCCCGATGGCGCGCCGCGTTTCGGACTGCGCGTACATGATGAACGCGCTTGCCGGGTACGACCCACGCGATCCGGCCTCGGCGGATGAGCCGGTCGTCGACTACACGCTTGGTCTGGATCGCGGGCCGGAAGACCTTCGCATCGGCGTGCCTTCAGACTACTTTTTCGCAGAAAACGTCGACCCGGAGATAGACAGCGCAGTGCGTGCTGCCATCGACTTGATGGAAGCGAACGGCGCGGAGATCGTCGAGATTCCTATGCCGTGGGTCACGCAGGGGCGAAAAATCAATATGGGCCTGGTCATGCCCGAGGCGGTGTCGGTGCACCGCACCAACATCAGCGAGCATGCGGACACCTACCCGGATGAGATACGCGGCCGGCTGCAATCTGCGATGACGATAGCAGCGGTCGACTATGTGCAGGCGCAGCGAGCCCGCCGATGGTTCGTCTCGAAGATGAACGAAGCGATGGAGGGCGTCGACGTTTTGTTTACGCCGACTGTGCCGGGGCGGACGCCGACCATAGCAGGAGCGGAAACACCGCCTGGCGGCAACGTTGCCCCGCAGGGCGCCGAACTCGCAAATTTCACCGGTGTGTTCAACACAACAGGGCAGCCGTCGTTATCCGTTCCATGCGGATTCACCTCTGACGGGTTGCCGATCGGCCTGATGATTACCGGCCGCCACTTCGACGAGGTGACGGTGTTGCGGGCCGGTGATGCCTACGAGCAATTGGCCGGATGGCACACCAGACGGCCTAACCTCTAGCCGCGTCGGGTATTGCCGGTCACGTCCACACCGCCCGCGCCACTTTTTGGCTCTCAATGAAGTCCCAGTCGAGGACCACGCCGAGTCCGGGCCCCTCCGGTACCTGAACGCATCCGTTTCGGTCGATCGAATCTAGTTGGTCGGCGTATCCGTCGAGGTACACGGGAGGCGTTGCGGTCGGGATCTTGGGGTGTACCAGCCCCATCTCGTAATAGTTGCAATTGCGTATGCCAGCCATCGTGTGACGGCTGGCCGGGCCGGGTCCGTGCGGTTCTGCGTCCAGTCCGAACCCTTCCGTCGCGTGGGCCAGCTTCATGCATCCGGTAACGCCGCCGTCGTAGTCGATGTCGTACCTAACAAAGTCCGTTCCGTCCGCCACGATGAAATCTACATGCTGTTCCAACCCCCTGATGTTCTCCGTCTGGAGCAAGGGGGTCTTCATGTAGTGCCGTAGCTTGCGGTGCCCGAACGCCGAAACCCCTCCGTCGAGGTACGGGTCCTCGAACCAGAAGAAGTCGTATTCATCGCACACCTTGCCCACTTTTAGCGCTTCACCCCACGTCTTGAACGTGCATGCGGGGTCGATCATCAGGTCCATCTTGCCGCCCACCCGCTCGCCGACTGCGCGAATCATGGCGATGTGCTGGCTGAGAGGAGCTTCGCGCCACGTGTGAATCTTGAACGCCGGGTAGCCCATCTCGAGGCACTGCTGCGCGAAATCGGCATACGCCTCGGGAGAGCCCAGGCCGTCCGGGGAGTCGTCGCCGATCGTGGTAGAGGCGTAGCACGGGAGGTCTTTTCTGTATTCGCCTAGCAGTTCGTACACCGGCGCGTCGTAGAACTTTCCGGCAATGTCCCAGAGGGCTACGTCGACCTGGCTTAGCCCCATGCGGGCCGTCTGCTTCAGGATGTGCTTTGCCCGGTTGTAGAAAGCTTCACGGGCCAACGCGTTGCGACCAACAAGCCAAGACGCGACCTGCGAGATGGCCGCGTGCTCCGACTCACTGCCGCCGACGTATTCGCCCACGATGCCCTGATCGGTGAACACCCTGAGCACCCTGGACGTGCGTTCAACCTTCGCGCCGGGGGTGTAGGTGAGTTGACCTCCCACGGGGTGCACCGACACGTCCGGCACGTCAAATCTGAATTGGGTCGTTTCGATTTTGGTTACGATCGGCGGCTTGCCCATGGTGTCCCTCCCGGTGTGGACTACTAAGTGCGGACTGGGGCTGTTACCAGCAGATGTTCGATCCAGTCGTCTGAGTCGTTTATCAGTTGGTGTTTGACCGTGGGCGGGATGTGGACGGCGTCTCCGTCCCGGACTTCGTAAATCTCGCCATCCAGCTTCATCTTTCCGCGGCCCGAGGTGAAGTAGTAGACCTGCTCCAGATCTTCGTGATCGTGGTAATCGCCGGATCTGCCGCCCTGCATCCGGTGGATTGTGAAGCCCACCATGTCCAGCATCGGCGCTTCTTCATGGGATAGCTCAGCGGTGTCCTCGCCGCCTCGGAAGATTGGCCAGATGATGGCTGATTCGTGGCCCACGTACGGTGTGACCTGGCGCCAGTTGCGCACCACGGGTTTATTTGTCACGTCATACCTCCCTGATTCCTTGTCTGTATCTGCTCTCTCAACTACTTTGGTGTGCACGCGACCTAGCCGCGCGCCTTGAATCCCCGGTGCACGGGAGGATCAGTCTGCATTTGCGGCCTGAATCATGGCGTGGATGTAGCCGTAGCAATACGCGAATCCCACCTGCTGGGCTTCGTCGCCGTCGATGCCCGGTACGTGGTCGGGCATGAGCATATACGGGTAGTCGACTTCCTTGTAGGTGCGGACGGCCTTCAGCATGTCCACGTCGCCCTCGTCGGGGAACACCTCTACAAAATCCAGGACGCCGCCCTTGATGTTGCGGAAGTGGACGTTGAATATCTTCTTCCTGCTGCCGAAGTATCGGATGACGTCGTAGATCTCCTCGCCGGGCCGTTCCAGCATCTCCGAGACGGTGCCCTGGCAGAAATTAAGTCCGTGGTACGGGCTCTCGTGCATCGCCACGAATTTCTTCAGCGCCTCGACTGTTCCCATGACCCGGGCGACCCCGCGATACTCGTTGTCCTTTATTCCCGGGTCCTGAGGGTGGCAGGCCATCTGGACCTTGTATTCCGTGGCAACGGGCACGATGCGTTTCAGGAAGTAGTCGATACGCTCCCACATCGTGTCGGCATCGGCTGCCCCGCCCTCGAATTCAGGCAGCGACTGGTCGAGATCCTCGTACTTGAACGATGACAACGTGGCGCCACCCCGTCCGGAACGCGGGCCGGTTCTCAGGTGGCCGAGTATCGTGATGTTGTAGAGCAGGCCGCGCAGGCCCGATTCGGACGCTATGCGGATGACTTCACACAGGCCGTCCAGTTCTCGCTCCTTCTCGTCGCTGGGCCCGAGAAAAACGTGGGACATGTCGTTGTGGAACGCGTCGCGGGAGCCGAGTGGAGAGTGCATCGTCTCGACGTTGATGCCGAGCTTCGCGTACCTCTCCCGCAAAGACGTGAGCAACTCGACCGTCCACTCGGTCCAATGCTCTTTGGGCGTTATGTCCACGTGCTCTATGCCGAGTTGGGCCAACTGACGGATGTCTGTTTCGTGGCGCGCGCCGATCTGGGTTCCGACGTACATGGAATTACCACCTTTCGTGGTCGTTATGCACGTGCCGAGCCGGGCAATCTGTGCTGGCCGTGCTACTCCGCCGAGCATAGGGACGGTAAGTGTCGGGTGTCAACGCGTCGTCTGCCGAATCCTTGACCTCATTGTGCCGCTCCCGTAGTTTCGACTCCAGGAGAACAACGATGCCGGATCACTACCTGGGAATAGACGTTGGCACCACCGCCGTCAAGGCGTTGGTGGTCAATGAAGACGGGGCGGTAGCCGGCGAGGCGGAATCCCCCCTCGAAGTGTCGGTGCCCTCGCCTGGCTGGTCGGAACAGCATCCGTTCGATTGGTGGAAGGGCACAGTGGAGGCGGTACGGGCGTCCATGGAGACGGCGGGCGTGCGGGGTGTCAGGGCCATCGGCCTTTCGGGGCAGATGCACAGCTCTGTGTTGCTCGGCGAGGACGACCAGGTGGTCCGACCCGCCATACTTTGGAACGACGTGCGGACCACGGCCCAGTGCCGGTTCATTACCGAACGGGTCGGCAAAGCGGGACTCCGGCGGTTGGTCGGCAACCCCGCGCTGGAGGGTTTCACTGCGCCCAAACTCCTCTGGGTCCGGGAACATGAGCCTGAACTGTTCGAAAAGGCCCGCGTACTCCTCCTGCCCAAGGACTACGTCCGGTTATTGATGACAGGGGTTCTGGCTACCGAACCTTCCGACGCTGCCGGAACACTTCTGTTTGACGTGAAGCGGGGGCGCTGGTCCGAAGAGATGATCACGGGCATGCAGTTGGACCCTGGGATGCTGCCACCAGTGTTCGGTTCGTCCGAAATCACGGGAACACTGACCGAGGCCGCCGCCGACGCATTGGGCCTACAGCGAGGCACGCCGGTCGTGGGAGGCGCCGCCGACAACGCCGCGGCGGCTGTTGGGTCGGGTGTGGTTACGCCCGGATCCACGCAGACCTCGATCGGCACATCTGGCGCTGTGGTCGCGCCCATCGATCGGCCGCGCGTCGATCCTGGCATGCGCATACATTCGTTCAATCACGCGGTGGATTCCACCTGGTACCTGATGGGCGTAGCGCTATCGGCCGGCGCGGCCCTCGGGTGGTACAGGCAGACGCTCGCCGGTCCGGGAGGCTCGCTTCCCGAATATGAAGAACTGATCGCTGAGGCGGCCGCGACTGACCCTGGCGCAAATGGACTAACGTTCCTGCCGTACCTGACCGGCGAACGAACGCCTCATGCCGACTCGAACGCCAGGGGGGCATTTTCCGGCCTGAACGCCGCCCACAGGCGCGGCCATCTCACGCGAGCCATCATGGAAGGTGTGACCTTTGCGCTGCGCGACTCACTCGAACTAATGCGGAAGTTGGGAGTGGACGCCACTGAGATCGTCGCGGTAGGCGGAGGAGCGCGCAGCGACGTGTGGCGGCAGATGCAGGCGGACGTGCTTGCCATCCCGGTCGTGAGGGTGGGGCCGTCAGGCGGGGCGCCCTACGGCGCGGCAATTCTCGCGGCAGTGGGGGCAGGGCACTTTGGGTCGGTGCCCGAGGCTTGCGGGTCTTGGCTTCGCTCGATCGACCGCGTCGAGCCGCGTTCTGAGTTAGCCGAGTCCTACGACCGGGCTTACTCCCGTTTCCGGCAACTCTACCCCCGGCTCAAGCGGCACTTCGCCGATTGGGCGGAGTGACGTCACCCTGCCCAGACCTCTGACGCTACTTCGGCGCAGGCCCTCATTGCCTCTTCGCCAGCGCCGGCCCGCAGCGGGGTGTTGCCAACTTCATAGCCGCCCTCCTCGTACGAGGTGAAGGTGGGCATGTATCCCAGTAGTCCGTTGCTGTACCCGGCAAAGCCGGTAAGCGGGGCGGGTGACAGCTGGCGCATTTCGGCTGCGAACTCGGCGAACGGCTCAAGCGGCAGGCCGATGAGTACGGTGCTGCCGACGCGCATGGCCTGTACTCTCACGTTGACCACTCCCCCTTTGGCAGTCCGTGCGTTGGTGACGGTGAAGTTGGCGCGCTTTGCAGACATCACGGCGGCTTTGATGACGTCGTCGTCGCCGTCCTGCCTTGCCGCCGCAAGCTCCATTCGTTTCTCTTCCGCGAATCGACGCGCCTCGTCCTCCGGCGGGAACTCTCCTGCGGGGAGATCGATGAAGCGGTTGGTTACCCTGAGCGTGCTGTCCGGCTCCCCTGCGGGCACGTCCTCGTACATGCCGAGATCGGCGCCGGACGGCACGATTTCGACAAGATGCTCCTCCCTCGGAAAGGGGTCGACCTGCAAACGGGCGGATGCTGCTGCGAGGCCGAGGATTTTTCCCTGTTTGCGGGCGACCTCGACGTCCCCCACGAAGCCGTGGACCGGTCCCTGGTTGCCCGCCGAGCCCTGGAGAAAGAGGCACAGCCCGCCGATATTTTCCTCCACCACGCGGCGGGCGTGGCCGGGATAGTCGGGGGAGAGCAGCCTGTTTTCCGGCCCAAGCACGGTGGGATGACAGGCGTAGTGAAGTACCGTAGCGATCGGTCTTCCCTTGGCATCGTCGAATCCAAGCACGAGGACTTCGGGGTCTACGTAGCCGTCCCAGTTACGTCCGGTGAATAGCCTTCCGCCTGTGTCTGCGGGCCTGCGATTGATGTTGATGCCGCACTCACCGGTCGCGGCGCCGACGGTCGCAGGAACGGCGCTTTCCGCCGCTGCGAGGGCGGCAGCGGCCGTCTTTTCGGGAAGTTCGGCGAAGAACTGTTCAAGTAGATCGACTCCCTCGACGAGCCACGGCCCCCCGAACGCCGGGGCTGCATGGGTGTGCGTGGAGGAAATCCGGATGTTGTCGCCCGGCACGCCCGAAGCCTCGGAGGCGGCCTGTCGGATTTGGGAATCGAGCGGTTCTGTGACGCCGGTCAGGTCGAGGTCGATGATCAGCGCTTGCGTGTCCTCGTTGGCCACGTATAGGGCTGTGCAGTAGAGGGGCATGTCTATCCCCTCGGCGCATTCGTGAGTCGACGCGCCCCATCCGGCGTGGGCTATGCCGATGGGGGGCGTGATGTCGGATCGGCCAATTCCAGCGATCAGCATGAAGAGAACTCCGCTCGTATTCCTCGTTTCGTCACGTTCGACTAGGGATGTTACGCGACGCCAGCGCCTTAACATTCGTTGTGTGCCCTGCGAGGGAGCGACCTAGCGCCAAGTGACGGTCTGGCCCTCTACGTACGATTTCGCGCCGTTTCGACTTCGCACCGCCACGCGCCCGCTGCCCCTGACCTCGTATCGGCCCTGACGGCACACGAGGGCAGTGTCTCTTTCTATGCCGAGGGTCGCCAGGCTGTTCAGACGGGAAGCGCGCGCGAGCCACGCCAGCCAGGCGGGAATCTCGTCATAGTGGGGAAGGATTGCCGCGCCTTTTAGCTCGTTGAAGCCATCGTGCCAGGGCCATCCGCGTTTCGGGAACCCTGGGAATTTTTCGCACCAGATCATTGCGCCCGCGCTGCAACCTGCCACAACTCCGCCGGTCTTAAGGACTTTGTATATAGCTTGCAATACCGGGGTTCCGTCGAGGCATGCCCGCAGGTAGTCTGGCCTGCCGCCTGACAAGTAGACGAAGTTGGACGCTGATACTCGCGCCGCCAGCCGCTTGTCCTGGGCGTCCTCGCGATCGAACACGTTTACCGGATCGACTTCGACCCCCAAACGGGTGAAATACTCGGTCCCCAAATCGAGCCAATACTGGATTCGACGAGGCCCGTAACGTCCGGAAGCAGTGGGTAACAGGGCGACGCAAGGTACGCCAGGAACACGGTCAAGCAGCCATCGGTCGACCCGCTCCATGGTCGGCAAGTACTCCCCGCTTCCCGCCAACGCGAGCGTGCCGTCCATCACCCCGTCCCGTTCCAGGGGCTGACCTCTGACGATTGTTCGAGGGTTCCGACGCAGTTCGCCTCAAAGACTTGCTCATCGAAGTCGTGAATCCAGACTTCATCGAGGTAAATGGGCGAGCGAAATGGGATTCTTTGCATTCCTTCCCAGCTTGTCTGACCGGCGAAGCGGTGCGTCTCCCAGATTGGCCGTTGGCCGCCGGAGATGCTTATGTGCCAGCTACTCTCTCGCAGGACTCTGCCCTCGTGAACGATGGGTTGCCACTCGATCTCGAACTCAGGATTGCCGTCGGTAAGTAGCATCATGCGGTCGTAGCAAGTGAAGTCAGTTGGCCACTGTATAGCTACTCCGTATCTCAGGAGTGTGCCGAGCCTGATGAACGGCGGCGCGTCGCCCGTGATCGACGCTCCGACCCGTTCTAAGACGTCTTCGTAGCCATCGAAAACGGGTATTGAAGTCATTGGCGCTTGCGAGCGGTAGTGTTCGATCACGAGGTCCATGATTTCGCGTTCTGAGTGAGTGGGGACGTAATTGGTGCGGGTGGCGTCCCAAACGAATGGCAGGACGATTAGCCCGGCAATTGCGACGCCCGTTGCCGCGAGAGAGATGTAGAGCGGCCGGCGCCACCACCTCTTTTTTACTTCGATCTGTTCGTTAGTCAACGCCCCGATTCGCAAGTCAGGCCGCGCCATGGTCGCAGAACCTCTGCGCGGACCGGCCGTTGCCGGGATCCGCCGCCTGCGCGAATTAAGCGGTGGGGCTAGACACCGAAATCCGGCGGGCGGCAACGGCCCGACACATCGTCCCCCCGATACCCCGTCAACGGTCGGGAACACGTCGCCGTCTACGTTGAAGCGAGACCAGATCAATGGACCCGTCATTCTGGGCGATTGTAGGAGTTTTGACCATTTTTGTTGCCGGGCTGTTCCTACTCTGGGTCAGCAATAGGCGCAGATAAGCGGGAAAGGACCGTCCCTTACCCGGCGCTAGTTTGTGAATTAACTAACGATATTCGTGATATTTGGAACTATGTTGACGTTATACAGACACATACCGGATAATACCTCCATGAATCAGGAAAGGAGGGGTTTTCACCGTTTGGCAACTATTTAGACCCGCATAGGAGGATGACATGAAAGCTCGAATCATTACCATGTTGGCGATGTTGGTCCTGGCGGTCGCAGCCGTCGGGTTAGCAACGACCACCACTCACGCCGCACCAGTCGAACCCGAACAGGTACTCGCCCTTATCCAGACCATTGAAGACGCGGAAGACCCCGACGCGGCGTACTGGGCACTGACACCCGAACAGCGGGCCGCCATCAGGAAGGCCCTCTCGGTCCAATCGGTCGAGATCGTGACGGAGGTCACCAGCCCGGACGGCTGGGCCTTCGGGATGTCAAACGGGGGCTGTAGCATTCACTACAAGCACGCGATAGGCAAAGGGTTTTGGGGAACCACCCTGTGGAAATTCACGTCGAGGACGTATTGGTGCTACGACGGGACCTTCATCACGAACGTCCCGCACTTCACCGCCAGCGGACACGTCTACGGCGATCATTGGACGTACCACGGGACGCTCTTTAAGACCACGACCGGCGGACAAAACTGGTCATACCACCACGACTCCACCCAGGGCGAGTTCCGGTACTGCGAGCCGCCTAACCCACTGGACGCAATCCCGATGGAGAATTGCACCGATTACCAGTATCCTGAACTTCACAAAATCCAGTACGGTGACGGCACGACCGGCTGAGGAAGGTTGATATGGGGTACGCAATAGCATCAGCAGCGGCCGAGGTGGTGGTTCCGGTGCTTGTCGCCGCCAGTCTGGTGATCATGGGCATCTGGACGATCAGGACGAGCCGTGGTGACTTGGGCCGGTCAGTCGGGATTCTCGTGTTGGTCTTCGCCGTAGTCATCATTGGTTCCGCCGTCTCGCACGTTGTTGGCGGGGTTGTCGGGAAGACGGTCTCGGTGGAGATCGTGGAAGATGTGATCTACCACTCTCCACTGGTCCGGTGACCGACCACCGCCCACGCTGAGCCTTCGGGGCCGTCTCAATGGCGGCCCCGTTTTGTGGAAGGCGACCGCCTACGCTACAAGGCTCAGACGGCGTAGCGCATGTCCCGAATCTCTAAAACCATGCACGATATGCAGCGCGGTTTGCCCCACACAGCCAAACGTATCGAACGAGGCTGCCGCGCCCGCTTCCCGGCAGGGCGGTATTTTCTACGGCTGGTGGATTGTCGCCGCGTCATCGGTGACAAACGGCCTCGGCGGCAGCATCCATTGGCAGGGATTCAGCGTCTTTTTTCTGCCCGTGGCCCAAAGCCTCGGTCTGTCCCATGCGGCAACTGCGCTGCCGTTTGCCCTGTCGAGGGCCGAGGGCGGCATCATGGGGCCGATTACGGGATGGCTCATCGACCGATTCGGCGTCCGCCCACTCATGTTTGGCGGCACGTTGCTAGTCGGCATCGGCTACATCCTCCTGTCGCGGACGTCCACCTATCTTTCGTTCCTGCTCGTCTACCTGCTGGTCATATCGATTGGCGCCTCTACCAGCTTTATGCAGGCGACTACTGCGTCGTTGAACATGTGGTTTGTGCGGAAGCGGGGCATTGTGATGGGCATCAACAGCGCCGCATTCAGGCTGGGGGGCGCCGGGCTTGTGCCGCTTTTGTCATTCGTCATACTCAAATTCGGATGGGAAAGCGCCGCGTTCTGGGTTGGGCTCTTGATGATCATCGTGATAACCCCACTGGCGCTAGTGTTCAGAAAGTCGCCGGAGGACCATGGTCTCAGACCGGATGGCGACCCGCCCAAACGAGCACAGGCCCGCGTCGGGGCTGCCGCGGGCGCCCAGGAGGCGGAGGATGACGACTGGGGGGTGAGGGAGGCAGTAAGGACACGGGCCTTTTGGGTATTGGCCGCGGGTACCGTCCTGAGGATGTCGGTGCACGGCGCAATCTTCGTCCACCTCGTCGCCATTCTGGTCTGGAAAGGGGAGGACCAGCAGACGGCGGCGAACCTGATCGGACTGTTGGCCCTCGCCGCGGTGCCGCTCATCCTCGTTGCGGGTTGGTTCAGCGACAAGGCGCCGAGGAACGTGGTTCTGGCGATGATGTATGCATCTTCGTCGTTAAGCCTTTTTCTGCTCAACTTCGTGGAAGGTACCTGGCCGGTATTCGGGGCTCTGCTGCTGTTCGCCGGAACGGAGGCGGGCAGCGCGCTCAATTGGGCTTTGGTGGGGGACATGTTTGGGCGACGCCGCTTTGCCTCGATTAGAGGAATGCTGGCCCCGTTGTACAACTCAGCGCTGCTCGTTACGCCGGTGCTGGCAGGATGGGTGTTCGACCGGTCGGGGTCCTATGAGGTGGTGCTGATCGCTGGCGGCGTGCTCCTGTTGGGAGCGGCTGCGGTATTCCTTGTCCTGAAAAAGCCCGTTCAAAGCCGAGATTAGATCAACACGGGACGAAATCTGTCCGCCAGTTACCGCGGGTTTTAGCGAACGGCCACATCGGCCCAGTACGCTGGAATTCGAACGGAGCGCGACGAACTACGGGAGCGGTGGAGCGTCGGGATCGTCCGTGTAGTGGTGGACGATGTCCGGCGCAGTGATGGTGATGCGGATCGACGGCGCGGTTCCAACGGTGCGAATCTCGTGCGGGGTCTCGCTCGCCACGAACACGACGTCGCCCGGAGTGGCGATAAGGGGCTCGGCGTCGCCGATGCTCCACTCCAGTTCGCCCGCCAACACGACCCACCACTTGTGCATTTCCGGGTGCCACATCCGGCGGTTTTTTGTTCCCGGCATTTCATGGGTTACAAGCGCACGGTTTCGCTCATCCAGCACCACAACCTCTTTCCACCCGCGGTCTGTTCCGTGCCTTTTGAGCAGACCGTTGAGGGA
Organism: Dehalococcoidia bacterium; assembly: GCA_965262065.1. Lineage (GTDB taxonomy): Bacteria > Chloroflexota > Dehalococcoidia > Lucifugimonadales > Lucifugimonadaceae. Next base: position 2,099,023 of record OZ253497.1, read on the forward strand.
GGTGTGAATCAGGTTGGGCGGGGTCATACCGGGGTCCACGGGTATGTACCTGCAGGGAGCGATGCCCTTGATGTCGTGGTTGCTGTCGGGGTGCGTCACGCCAAAGCGGATCGCCTGTTGACCTTCCCACGGGCGAATGTCATGACTGAAACCGGCGGGGGCCATAACCACGTCGCCCCACTCGGCCACAATTGGCTCGTACTGGCCGATCTGCCACCGCGTCTTGCCGTCGAGGGCGATCCACCACTCGTTGAAATCGGGGTGTATATGCGGGTCGGGAGGAGTCCCGGGCGGCCCGGAAATCCACACGGCGTTGTTCCGCCCATCGTCGATCAACACCTCTGACCACGATTCGTCCGCCGGATGCCGCGCCATGATGTCGCGGTGACGAGTGATCATGTGATTAACGTTATCGAGCTTCCTCGGCATGGCAGCCGCTCCCGTGGTGGACGGTTAATGTAAGAGGCATTCAGCAGGGGGTCAACGATATCCCGTCGAGCCCGGGACGCCAACAGGCACGTGCTCAAATCGGGCCAACCTGCGCCGATTTCGGCCGCTTGGCGTGGGCCGATGCGCTAAAAAGCGTGGTCGGGGCGCTGGGATTTGAACCCAGGACCTTCCGGCCCCCAGCCGGATGCGCTACCAGGCTGCGCCACGCCCCGTGCCGTTCAGGATAGCACCGCGGATGCAGACTACGGGCCTGAATCCCCGGTTTTGGATGAGGACCTGCCCATTAATTGACCTGCGCCCTCCGATGGCCAAAGCCATGAGGAAAAGCAAAAGTCCCCGCGGGGTGAAAAAGGGCGCCGCCCCTAACTTGGAGCGGCGCCCTTAGCTTACCCGGCCCGAGTGGGCTCATGTACAAGTCTAATTAGTGCTGCCGACCGGTCCTTCCTCGCCTGATTCCGGCTCTATGGCCTGCCGGATGTCCGCAGCCGTGAACACACTCCCTTCGGCAAACATCGCACTGTCTATCCCCCTGGGGATGACCTCGGTGGAGTCGTTGACCCTACCGACGGCGCCGACCGGGCCGTTAGCCGAGACATCGAAGACCCCGTTGTCGAATCCGAGCGGGTAATAGATGGTGTCGGTCAGGCCTGACGGCATGGTGGGCTCCAATACGGGGCTCACGCGGTACAGGTAGAGGATGACGGCCTCTCCAACGCCCAGCGTGGTGAGTGGGTAATCGGCCACTCCTGGAGCTTCCCCCAGGAAGCTGGGGTCGGTCCTCGCGACGTAGATCGCCCCGCTGGCATCACCCTTGAAGGTCTCGTGGACCTCAACTTCGTAGAGTGTGTAGGGGACTCTGATCCCGCCGGTCCCATCGGTCCCATCCGTCCCGAACGAGATTCCGGTATGCACAGCGCCCTTGACCTCGCCCAATATCACCGCGTCCGCTGATTCGGAGAGGACCTCAAGCGTCGGGTAGACGTTGAGCGATAGGGACGTAACCGTGATCTCATAGACCTCGTCGTCCTGGTCCACCTCATCGACCGCTGCGACCTCTTGGCCCTCGTCGTTTTGGTCGACCTCATCGACTGCCGCGACCTCATGGACCTCGTCGTTCTGGTCGACCACTTCGATTGCCGCGACCTCACGGATCTCTTCGACTGCCGTATCCGGTCTCAGCGCACCGACCGCGAACCATGCGCCGACCACAATGATCGAGGCCGCCACCATACTGCCGAGCGGCAGCATCCACTGGTATTTGGTGTTGCTCTTCATCGTTTCCCTCCTGTCTATGGGTACTCGAACCTCGCGATTACGCCGTCCACGTCGTCAGACGTCGGCAGCGACAAACCGCAGGTGTTTACGGTGATTCTGTCTCTTCTCATTAGCCGGCACCCGGCCGAGACGTGGCTCAGCCCGTAGGCATGGCCGATCTCGTGCATCGCGGTGTTCTTCTTGCTCACCGAGCCGTGACCGTCCATCTTTTGCCTGTTGAAGGTAATGGAGACGGCATTTCCATTCCACAGGCCGGTGTTGGACGGACAACTGCCCATCATCATGGCGTTCCAATCCACCATGTCGACGAAGCGGTCGTACACCCTGATCTCGGGGCTCGAACCCGATGTCTCTACGAAGTATCCAGGAGCCGACGTCGAGTCCCATTTCGCCTCCCCGTCTTTGAACGCGGTCTCGTATCTGTCCTCCACCCCGTAGAAGCGGTACGTGATGGGGGCTATCAAGTCAGGGTCGTACCGACACGGGCCGAGCACGTAATAGGGGTCGGCCGCCTCCGCTGGGCTGGCGAACGTGATCAACATCGCCAGTGTCAGTGCGGCGGCCAGGACGGCCGGAACCGCTACCCGCCAGAAAACAGTTGTCGTAATCATGATCTAAACCTCTACTCTATGCGCCGGTGACCGGCGCGCTGGGAACAAATGATGTGTGGCTCTGCCCCTGGTCGAGAATCGGGGAGCGTGCGGAACATCGTCCCCGCTACCTACTCGCAGGGGCCGCGACAGCGGAGTAGCAGTCTAAGCACGTCAAACCTCCTGGAACCTGATTACCACCTACCGACTACCGATTTCATCTCAGCTCGAGGGCGGTAAATGACATTGTCAGGGAGAGGTGCGCTTTACGTCAACATAGTAAAAAATATCACGAATATCGTTACAAACATCACAAATCAGTGGGGAGCCAGCCCGGTGGTTTGGTGAGGGTTGCTGTAACATTCCGCGGCTACATCATCGTCGGCGGGCATCTCCGGAAATCCCGGCGATTGGGCAGCACATCCGCCCCGGGACTTTTGCGCTTCACTCAGCCATTCACTCCTCTTCGGGGACGTAGGAAGGCGTTGTTATAATTCGCGGTCGGGCCACTGCGATTACGAGATGGTATCCATATGGCCCGGAACTGGGTAAGCGAGACCTGATGCGCGACTTATTTGGAGACGCCGGCGAACTCAACAAGCGAATCGCCGGGATTGTGAGGCGGCTTTGACCTGCCTGACATCGAAAAGCGCATCTCGGAACTCGAAAAGCAGGCCTCCGCGCCCGGATTCTGGAACGACCCTCGCGCTGCTCATCCTGTGATGAGCGAGCTTTCGTCGCTCAAGGCGGACCTCGAAACCTGGAATGACCTGACGATCCGCTCGGCCGACCTCGTCGAACTGGCCGAGATCGCCATGGATGAGTCGGACGACTCGATGGGCGATCAATTGACCGCCGAGTTGGACGAGATCACTACCATCACGGCGGACGAGGAGTTCAAACTACAGCTTAACGGCGAGCACGACGCCCGCCCGGCGATCATTTCGATCAAACAGGGCGCAGGCGGCGTCGACGCGCAGGATTGGGCCGAGATCCTGTTTCGCATGTACCTGCGTTGGGCCGAACGCCGCGGATTCAAGGCGGACGTGCTCGATCTGACCGCGGGTGACGAGGCCGGCATAAAGAGCGCGGCGGTCAAGGTGGACGGTAGACACGCGTACGGCTACCTGAGGTCGGAGCGGGGCGTTCACAGGCTGGTGAGGCTTTCGCCGTTCGACGCGGACCATCTTCGCCACACGAGTTTCGCGCTCGTCGAGGTGCTTCCCGAACCGGATGCGCACGAAGAACTGACGATTAACCCTGACGATCTGAAAATCGACACCTTTCGCGCCAGCGGCCACGGCGGCCAGAATGTACAGAAGAACTCTTCGGCCGTCAGAATGACCCATCTGCCTTCGGGGTTCGTTGTATCGGTGCAAAACGAGCGGTCATTGAGGCAGAACAAGGATATCGCCATGCGTATCCTCCACGCCAAATTGATGGACCTGGAGATGCAAAAACGGGCGGAAGAACAAGCCCGGCTGCGGGGAGATCACGTATCACCTGAGTGGGGAAGGCAGGTAAGGAGCTACGTCCTGCACCCGTATCAGATGGTCAAGGACCACCGGTCCGCCTACCAGACTTCGAACGCCCAGAATGTTCTGGATGGGGATCTGGATGATCTGATCAAGGCCAGCCTGAACGCCCAGGTAAAAGGGCCCGGCAGCCAGGAGCAATAGTCATAAAAACCGACAGGCAGTTGCTGCCGTATCCGCGAAACAGATGAATTTCGGTCCCGCGGGGCTCAAAATGGGTGGCAAACGTAGCAATAGTCAACGAAGTGAAACTGGATAAACGAACATGCGCAAATTACTGATTTTGGTTCTGATCGCAGCGGGTTCCGTCATCCTGGCCGCGTGCTCAGGTGGCGGCTCTGACAATATCGACCAGCAGGTGATGGTTGCGACCACTACACCTGTACCGACCCGCGCTGCCCAAGTGGAGGTAGCACCGTCTCTTCAGAGTTCGCCAACGGCCGAGACCGACTCTGCGTCCGGCACTGAGGATGACGGAATACCGGTAGGCGGGGTATTCACTCGCAATTGGTCGGACCCGCCGACCCTCGATCCGCACCTCGTGACGGACACCACGTCAGCCGGCATCGTCGTCGAGATATTTTCTGGGCTGGTCTCATTGAATGAGGACCTCGACATCGTTCCCGAATTGGCAGAATCGTGGTCTATAAGCGGCGGCGGAACGGTTTACGAGTTCAAGCTTCGCCCCGACCTGAAGTTCTCTAACGGCGAACCGGTCACAGCTGAAGACGTGAAGTGGTCTATCGAGCGGGCCGCGCATCCCGACACCGAATCGCCCGTTGCCGAGATCTATCTTGGCGATATAGTCGGCGTAAACGAGATCATCGAGGGTCGTGGAGATGTCGTCTCCGCGCCCGGAGTGACGTTGGTCGACGACCGGACGATTCGTATCGAGATTGACGCCCCCAAGGCCTACTTCCTTGCCAAGCTCACCTATCCGACGGCGTACATCCTCAACCGGGACAACGTCGAAGCTGGCGGCGATTCGTGGACCGACAACGCGGCAGGCACCGGGCCGTTTTTCCTCGAGGAATATCGAATCGGGCAGCGAATGGTGCTGGCACGCAACGAGAACTACTGGGGCAAGCATGCCTACCTGGACAACGTCGTGTTGAATCTCGCGGGCGGCGTCTCGATGGCGATGTACGAGAATGACGAGATTGACATTACCGGTGTGGGCCTGGCCGATCTGACCAGAGTTCAGGACCCGACCGAGGAGTTGAACAAGGACCTGGTCCGGGTCCCTCCGCACTTCAGTATCTCTTACGTCGGATTCAACATCACCGAACCGCCGTTCGACGACCCCAAATTCCGTCAGGCGCTCAACTACGCCGTCGACAAGCAGCTCATCTCTGAACAGGTCTACTCGGACCTCGTGATGCCCGCCTATGGCATTCTGCCTCCGGGCTTCCCTGGCTACTCCGACGAGGTCGAAGGCATCGGGTATGACCCTGAAAAGGCAAAGCAGCTACTTGCAGAGTCGAAGTATGCCGATCCGGAAACGCGGCCGAGAATCACTGTGACCATCCCCGGAACCGGCGGTTCAGCGCCGCTAGACGTTCAGGTCATCGGTACCATGTGGGAAGACGTTCTCGGCGTCAAAATCGATGTGCAGCAGGTAGAGTGGGCAACGTACCTCCAGGACCTCAACAGGAGCCGCTTGCAGGCTTGGGGCGGCATCGGCTGGGAGGCAGACTACCCCGACCCCCAGGACTTCATCGACATCCTGTTCTACTCGGAAAGCTCCGGCAACCACGGCAAATACAGTAACCAGGAAGTCGACAGACGAGTCGAGCAGGCGAGGACGGAGCAGGACATCATCCGACGCGTGGAGTTGTACAACGAAGCGGAGGAGATCATTCTGCAAGATGCGGCCTGGCTGCCCCTGTGGTTTGACATGGAAGGTCTAGCCCTGATCAAGCCGTGGGTCAAGAACTACGCATTCACGCCGATCATCGTTCCTCGCCTCAAGAACGTTTACATCCAGAAATAGGCCCGACGAAAAGCGCCCGGCAGCAATGCCGGGCGCGCCGGGCTTGACACACGCTCTCGCCGGGCACAAAGTCACCGCATGCTCACTTACGGCCTTCGCCGGCTTATGTGGACCCCGGTCCTGCTGCTGATAGTTTCGTTCTTCGTATTTCTGTTAGGTACCTACGGTCCCGGCGACCCGGTGGAAGTGCGCCTGGGTCACAACTACTCGCCTGAGCTTGCCGAGCGGCTGCGCGAAAGACTTGGGCTGAACGACCATTTCTTCGTGCAGTACGCTCGTTACGTCGGCCGAGCGGTGCAGGGAGACCTGGGCAAAAGTCTCACGTTCCAGAACCGAGACGTAATCACGCTCATCGGACCGAAGCTGCTCACGTCGGCCCAGTTGAACATCGCCGGATCGATCATCGCGATAGGGTTCGGCGTACCACTGGGCTTTTACGCTGCACGGCGACAGGGCACGTGGATCGACCCTACCCTGGTGTTTTGCGCGCTGATCATTTTCGCGCTTCCGGTGTTCTTCACCGGCCCGTTCGCCATTCTCATATTCGCCGTCAACCTTGACTGGGTGCCCGTGTCCGGCTGGGGCGGCTTGTTTGACTACCGGGTGGTGTTACCCGCGCTTACCACCGGGCTGCCGGGCATCGCCATATTCGTGCGCTTGATGCGCGCCAGCACTCTGGACGTCCTGGGGCAGGAGTACATCCAGACGGCCCGCTCGAAAGGACTGAGCGCGGGCGTCGTCAACTACCGCCACGTCGCCCGCAACGCACTGCTGCCGATCATCACGATTCTCGGCTTTACGATCGCAGGCATGTTTGGCGGATCGTTGATTACCGAACTCATGTTTGGAATACCGGGGATCGGGAGGCTCGCGCTCGAGTCCGTTTTTTCCCGTGACTATCCAGTAATCATGGCGGTGACTCTGCTCGGCGCCACGTCGCTGGTGATGGCAAATCTCATAATCGACATCGTTTACACGGTTGTCGACCCCCGGATAAGGCTCCAGTAGCCCGATGGTCGCGGAAACGTCACACGGAGATGCCGATGGGCGTAGTCCCGCCGCGATCGCATGGGGGAGGTTGCGCAAAAAAAAACTGGCCATGGCGGCCCTGATACTACTGGTGACGTTATACAGCCTCGGTATATTCGCTCCGCTGGTTACCGGGGCCCTTGGCAAGGACTACTCGGACCAAAACCTTCTCAAGTCCCAGCACGGTCCGGATGCGGAAAACTGGTTCGGCACCGACCGCCTGGGAAGGGACATTTTCACCAGGGTTATCTGGGGCGTACAGACCACCGTTATCATCACGTTCGTCACCACGCTGACCGGCAGCCTGATTCTGGGGGTCAGCCTGGGCCTGTTGGCCGGCTACTTCCGAGGCAGGATCGATACCGCAGTCATGCGGCTCGGGGAGGTGGTGTCGTCGTTTCCGGATATTTTGCTCATCATCCTGATCGCGGCCACCCTAAGGCCGCGAATCGTGGAGATGGTCCGAGATTTTGAAGACGCCACTTTCTTCAGCGGCCTTGTGTCGACGGGAGTCGTGGATTTCATCGTCATCGGCATAGCTCTGCTACCGCTGAGTTGGTTCGGCACGATGAGGCTGGTCCGGGGCCAGGTGCTGGCGCTACGCGAATCGCAGTTCGTCGAGGCGGCGTACTCCATCGGGACCAGCACGCCTCGACTGCTTGCGCGCCACATATTCCCGAATGTCGTTAGCCCACTCATCGTGACCATGTCGTTCGGCCTCGGCGCAATTGCCTTGTCTGAAGTCGTACTGAGTTTCTTCGGCCTAGGCGTGCAGGTCGGCAGGCCCAGCCTGGGCCGGATGATAGGAGAGACCATCGGTCGCACAGGCAGCAGCGGGGTATCGGTCTTGCAGAACCATCCGGAGCAATTGATCGCGCCCATAGCGGTTGTGTTTCTGATGATCTTTTGCTGGAACCTCCTGGGCGACGCCCTGAATGACGTGCTTAACCCCCGCACGAGATAGCAGCCGCGCCGGCGCGGAGGCCTGATCCGCTACCAGGCTTGAAACGGTCGCGCAAAGGCGCCATGCGGGTCGCTTCGGTCTCCTCACACTGACAACGTTCAAGTTCGCCCCTGTTGCGGCTGGCAATGAGGCTTGGTGTCTATGTAACATTTCGGCAGCCACGCTTGATGTCAGTTCAGTACATCCAGAGCCCTCCCGGAGATGCAATATGTCCTACTTTCAGTCCCGGCGATCCGCAGTCCTGGCGCGCAACGGGATGGTTGCGACCAGCCAACCTCTCGCTGCCGTGACCGGCCTCCGCGTCCTGATGGATGGTGGTAACGCCGTCGACGCAGCAGTGGCGACGGCTGCCGCGCTCAACGTCGTCGAGCCGGCTTCTACGGGTATCGGCGGCGATATGTTCGCCCTTATCTGGATGGCCAACGAAAAACGCGTCGTGGCACTTAACGGCAGTGGTCGTTCTGCCGCCGCCGCCAACGCGGCAGACGTGACTTCAATGGGTTACGACGCCATCCCAAAATCCGGCCGCGACGCGGGCATGTCCGTGAGCGTCCCCGGCACGGTGCACGGCTGGGAGACGGCAATCAAGGCTTACGGCCGAATGTCCCTTCACGACGTACTTCAGCCCGCTATCGACTACGCCATAAACGGGTATCCGGTGAGCGAGGTCATCGCCCATGGATGGAAGGGGACCGACACGCCGGGCGGATTGGGTTCGGAAAGCAAGCTCAGACAACGACCGTCGGGGCTGGAGCTCCTGCCCACGGGCGAAGCGCCGGTCCACGGCGACGTGGTCAGACTACCCACCCTCGGACGCACGCTGCAAACCATTGCCGAGGGCGGCAGCGAAGCCTTTTACAAGGGCTACATCTCCCAAAGAATCGCTACGTACGTAAGGCAGTCGGGCGGCTGGCTGGTCCCCGACGATCTCGCCGCACACCATTCGGATTGGGACGAGCCCATAAGTACCGACTACCGCGGCGTGACCGTGTGGGAGTGTCCTCCGAATGGGCAGGGCATCGGCGCCCTGATGGCGCTCAACGTGGCCGAAGGGTTCGACATTGCGGAAATGGGCTGCCAATCTCCCGACCGCTATCACTACCTCATCGAATCGTTGAAGCTGGGGTTCGCGGACGCGCTGCGGTACGTTGCCGATCCCCGCGTGACCGACGTGCCAATCGACGCGCTGCTGTCCAAAGAGTACGCCGGTACCCGCCGTGAATTGATCGGTCCCAACCATGTGGTGGAAAAGCCGGTGTACGGCGATCCGCTTGCGTCGTCCGACACGGTGTACCTCACCGCTGTGGACGGCGAAGGCAACGCATGTTCACTAATAAACTCGCTCTACCAGAGCTTCGGAAGTGGCCTTGTGGTTCCAAACACCGGCATTGCATTGCAAAACCGCGGTTCGCTCTTCTCGCTTGATCCGGATCACCCGAACTACCTGCAGGGAGGGAAGCGGCCTTACCAGACCATCATTCCTGCCATGGCGACGCGCGAGGGCGAGTTCTGGCTCAGCTTTGGAGTAATGGGTGGGTTCCAGCAACCCCAGGGTCACCTCCAGGTGATATCGAATATGGTCGATTTCGGGATGAACTCCCAGCAGGCGCTCGACGCATTGCGGTTCAGTGTGGACGTGGAAGATTCCTGGAACGTTGGAGTAGAAGAGGACCTGCCGGCGTGGACGATCAATGAACTGCGACGCAGGGGCCATACCATCGAGGTCAGGTCCGGCTACGACAGGACTGGTTTCGGCGGCGGCCAGGTGATAGCCCGTGATCCCGAAACGGGAGTGCTCACTGGCGGGTCGGAGCCTCGCAAGGACGGCGCTGCCGTCGCGTGGTAACGGCTGACGCTCTCTTTGGAAGCACCTGGTCTCTAACTGTGACCCAAGGGACGGACTGCCCATTCTGCTAGAATTCGCCCTTGTTCGTAGTGGCCGTCAGTGTTTGGCGGTCGCGTCGCGTGAAGCCGCGGTGAACTGGACTGGTCGGCGAAAGTCGAAGCCGTAGGCCGCATCGACAGTATGATTGTCCGTGTGATCCCATCTTGCCTTGCAGACCTAAATAATCTGCCGGTCGGATGGATGCGGAGGAGAATTTGGGCAAGATAAACGTCGCCGTCATTGGCGTCGGCAATTGTGCTTCTTCCCTGGTACAGGGGCTGTACAAATATTCCGAGATCGAATCGGATGGGGACGTCCCGGGCATTATGCACCCGGTGCTGGGTGGGTACTCAGTAGGTGATATCAACTTGGTCGCGGCGTTCGACGTCGACAGCCAAAAGGTCGGCGCCGACGTATCCGAAGCTATATTCGCTCCCGCCAACAACGCTCTTAGATTTCACGACGTACCGGCGACCGGCGTAACAGTCGACAGAGGCATGACCCACGACGGAATTGGCAAATACCTCGAAAACATCGTCGATGTCGAGAGAGACCGGACAAAGCCCGAGGGACAGACGGCCGACATCATTGGCATCCTGCGCGACAGGGAAGTCGACGTAGTCATCAACTACCTCCCGGTTGGATCGGAACAGGCCACAAAGTGGTACGTCGAGCAGATCCTTGCCGCGGGGTGTGCATTCGTAAATTGCATACCGGTGTTCATCGCCCGCGAGGCTTACTGGCAGAAGCGCTTTGCCGACAAAGGCCTACCGGTGGTGGGCGACGACATCAAGTCGCAGGTTGGCGCCACGATTGTCCACCGCGTGCTGGCGAGGCTCTTTGAGGACCGGGGCGTGCGGCTTGATCGCACTTACCAACTTAACTTTGGCGGCAATACGGACTTCCTTAACATGCTCGAGCGCGAGCGTCTCATTTCTAAGAAGATATCCAAGACGAACTCGGTGCGGTCGCAGCTCGACCACGAGATTCACGCCGACGAAATTCACATCGGACCCAGCGACCACGTTCCGTGGCTGGGGGATCGCAAGTGGGCGTACATAAGGCTGGAAGGCACTTCGTTCGGAGACGTTTCGCTAAACATTGAGCTAAAGCTCGAGGTGGAGGACAGCCCGAACTCAGCGGGCGTGGCGATAGACGCAATTCGCTGCGCAAAGGTCGGTCTGGACCGCGGTATTTCCGGCGCCCTTGAAGCCCCATCCGCGTACTTCATGAAATCGCCCCCGGTGCAGCACCGCGATGACGACGCCCGGAAGATGGTCGAGGACTTTGCCTCCGGCGACCATTCAGTGAATGGGGTGTAATCTCCAGTTGACCGCCATGATCACAACCTGGGGAGAGTAGACTCCCTCAGGCAATAATCTTTGGTCCCGCAGTCAGGATATGAATTGCGGGACCGGAACTCCGGAAACCCCGGGGGAGTGTTCAGTCTGAAGATCGCGCTGGTATCTCCCTACGACTTCGCCTACAAGGGCGGGGTTGTGAGCCACGTCGTGTCCCTGGGCAACGAACTGTCTAGTCGCGGGCACAACGTAAAAATCCTGGCGCCATGTTCCGATCCTGAGCAGGTCGAGACTGGCGAAGTCGAATTGATATCGTTCGGCCGTTCCGTGCCGGTCCCATCGGCCGGCTCGATCTCCCGCATCTCTTTCAGTGTGTGGCACAGGCCGCGCCTCAAGGCGACACTCGAAAGGGAGGCGTTCGACGTTGTCCATTTGCACGAGCCGCTGATGCCAATGTTTGCGTTGATGTGTTGCTTCCTGGCGAAAGCGCCCAAGGTTGGAACGTTTCACGCTTTCAACGAGGGCCGCGGCAGCGGTTACACAATCTGGAAAGCGGTGCTTGCCAAGGGGGCCAGCAGGTTGGCAGGCCGCATAGCGGTGTCCGAACCCGCCCGGGACTTCGCGAATCGGTACTTCCCCGGCGACTACAAGGTCATTCCCAATGGCATCGACGTGGAACGGTTCGGCAAACCGTCGTCATGGCCTGCCCTGATGGACCCGGACAAAACGAACATCTTGTTCGTGGGCAGAATGGGCGAAAAGCGCAAGGGCCTGCGATATCTCCTGGGGGCATACAGCACCCTGAAATGGGAATTCCCCGATTTGCGTTTGGTTATCGTTGGACCGGGCGAGCCTGACCCCACTTCATACCTCACCATGGGCGAACGTGCTATAGATGACGTGGTGTTTACCGGTCCGGTTTCCGACGATGAGTTACCCGGTTACTATCAGGCCGCAGATATTTTTTGTAGCCCCGCGACCGGCAAAGAGAGCTTCGGCTACGTCGTAGTAGAGGCGATGGCCGCAGGCACGCCGGTGGTCGCGACTTCGATCCCGGGTTTCCTTGGGGTTATGCGGGATGGCGAACAGGGATTCCTGGTAGAACCCAAGTCCGAGGAGTCTATTGCCGCCGCCCTGCGCATCTTGATCCTGGACCTAACCCTCAGGCATCGGCTCGGGGCTGCCGGCCGAAATTCGGCGCAACAATACCGTTGGGACCGTCTCGCCGAGTCCGTTGTCGACTGCTACCGCGCCGCGATTCAACAAACTCCGGCCGCGGTCGGCGCGATCTGAGTCCGGCGGGTTCCGGTGCCCAGATTGCAAGACCTGCGATACCGTCTCCGCGGCCAGGTAGAACGCTGGTTTGAAGTGCCAGCCGCTACGGCCCTTTCAAAGTTGGGAGTCAATGCAACTGGCGCAACGCTTATCGGCCTCGCGCTGACCGGTGCGGCGACTTATTTGGTGATTGAGGGCCGGTTCCTTTTCGCCGGCCTGGTGGCGTTGGCGGCGGCGATATTCGACCTCGTGGACGGCGCCATCGCCAGACGAACGGGCACGGTGAGCAATCGCGGCGCGCTGCTCGATTCCGTCGCAGATCGTGTGGCGGAGAGTTCGATCCTGATCGGCCTCATGATTTACTATTCCAGCGTCGCCGCATTGAATCGTCACGCGATAGTCCTTGCGGCTGTGGCGTTGGCCGGTTCGCTCATGGTCAGCTACGTAAGAGCGAGGGCAGAAGGGCTTGGCTACCGCGGGACCTCCGGTTTTCTGACGAGGCCGGAGCGCGTGGTTATCTTGACCGCCGGCTTGCTGGCTATGCACCCGATACCGTCTCTCTGGATCCTTGCGATCGGCACGCCACTTTCGGCGTTGCACCGCTTCTACGCGGAGTGGCGCGCCGCGGATTCCCCGGCTAAATGACGCTCCCTGCTCGAAATGAAGTGTGTATGCCCGTCCGGGTTGGAAAAACTTACGTATTACATTTCGCCCGTGTTGATCATCCGGTTGTCACGGCGCGGGTCCGAGGGTCCATGAAGAAGCTAACGAAATACTGCCCGACTAGATTGGCGCTCGTCCGGTTGTTGGTTGCCGCAGTGGCTGCCGCCGCTTTGTTTGGCGGCGCCGGTCTTGCCGCGGCCGACGAGCACGTGCGAATTATCTCGTCTGGCGCAGAGTCCAAATTCCCGGAGAACATACGATTCTTCGCAGAGGTCGAAAGCGACGTCCCGATTGACGACATACGGGTGCGCTACACGATTGGCGCCCGCGCCACGACCCAATACAACTATCTGGACCTGCCCAAGGATGCAGGCCAACTGGTCAGCGGGGAATACGTTCACCGGATCAGTAATTCGCAGTCGTACATCCCGCCGGGCGCGTTTGTCACTTTCAACTTCGAAATTTATGACGAGGCCGGTGGGGTGTTCGAAAGCGAATCGCAGGATCTCCTCGTGCTCGACTCCCGCTTCGAGTGGGAATTCGCGCAGACCGGGCCGATAATCGTCTACTACCACGGACCGGTCAAGTCGCAAGCCCAAACCCTGGCAGACAAGGGTTTCGAGTCCCTGAGCATCATGGGGCCAATCACCGGGTCGGAAATCGAAACCCCGATCGTGATAACGATGTACAACAACCAGAACGAGATGTTCGAGGCCGTAGTCCAACGTAGCTTCACCACTGCCCACCAGCTCATTACCGAGGGACAGGCGTTTTCATCGGAAAATGTTGTGATCGTGCAGGGAGGCGACACGCGGGCCATCGGTACGGCGACGCACGAACTGGTCCACGTTCTGGTTCACAGGGCGACGAGGGGCGGCGCAACGGTGCCGGTGTGGCTAAATGAGGGTCTCGCCGAGTTCGGTAATCTCGACAAGTCGTTGTCCTACGACCGCTACCTCGAGTGGGCGATCGACACCGGCCGGCTCACGCCGCTCCACCAGCTTCAGAGTTTCCCGGGTGACCCGAACCTGGTCATTGTCGGCTACGGCCAGGCCAGGAATCTGGTCGAGTTCTTGATTCGCGAGTGGGGACCGGAAAAGATGGCGGACCTGCTTGCCGGAATGGCCGACGGCCAAAGCGTTGACCGGGCATTGATACAGACATACGGTTTCGGGATCCGCGATCTCGACCACCACTGGCGGGAATCGATCGACGCCGATCCATTCGTGGAGGCGACGCCGCGGCCTGCTCCTACGTTGAGTCCTTTGGCCCGCCCCACACTCACCCCATATAGCCTTACGCCGATAGCCGGCGGCGCGGAGCTTGCGGTAGAGGCGTCTCCAACGCAGATTCCGGAAACGCCGACGCCCGCGCCCACTACGGCGCCGGAGCCAACACCGAAGCTCACGCCCGTCGAGGGAGGCAGATGTAATTCGCCGCCGCAGGCAGGGGCCGGCTTTGAAGGGTCCATGGTCGGCGGGCTTGCCGCCCTATTGGCATTTGCGGTCTACAAGGGGACGCGGCGCCGACGCACGGGAGCGACCGGCAAGACGGATTGACCGTCGATTAACACGCGGACGGTCCCAGGGTCTAGAATTCCACACGCCGGGCCGCAAATTCTCCCCTGGCGAATGTGAACATCAGGAGTACCCAACGTGTGTTTTCCATATGACTCGACGCCCCCGATTCGGCCCATATCAGGCTCTGCGATCAGTTCGACAGATCTGATCCTTACGTCTGAAGACGGCACGAAGTTCCTCGCGTACCACGCGATGTCGGACAAGTCGGGCGGCCCAGGCGTAATTGTGTTGCCCGACGTTCGCGGGATTTTCGGTTTCTATAAAGAGCTGGCGGACCGGTTTGCCGAACGGGGCTTTGACGCAGTAACCATTGACTACTTCGGCCGGACCGCCGGCACGGGCGAGAGGCCGGAAGAGTTCGATTTCATGCCCCACGTGGAGCAGACGAAGGTACCTAATATTGCCGCCGACGCCGGCGCTGCCGCAGATGTGCTTCGCAGCGGCGATGGCAACAAAGACCGTCCGCTGTTTACGGTCGGGTTTTGCTTTGGCGGCTCGAACTCGTGGATCCTGGCAGGTGCAGGGATCGGCTTATCGGGCGCAGTAGGATTTTATGGTCACCCAACCAGGCTCGGCCGCGACGGATCAGCGCCCGCTATCGACCGGATCGATACTTTCGACGCCCCGTTGCTGGGTCTGATGGGTGGCGAGGATCAGGGTATTCCCCTCGAGGAGGTCGAGAAGTTCGATCAGGCCCTGGACCGCGCCGGAGTGGAACACGGCATCCATGTGTACCCCGGCGCTCCGCACTCATTTTTCGACCGCCGTTTTGAGGAGTTCGCCGACACATCCGATGACGCCTGGAACCGCGTACTTGGGTTCATCAGAGAGCATTCGGCCTAGGCGCAAAATTCCACGGCCATACCGCCGGCGTTTGACCGCCGGCGCCGGGCCGTGGTTGGCAGTTGCTCGTCACCCTATCTTGCGAGACCTGTCGAGTATCTTCGCGAGCGTGCCTCCGAGAATGAGTTCGCGGTCTTCGTCCGATACGAACGTGCAGTGCGTGCGGAAGGCTTCGAGCGCCTGCCGGTAGATCATGTCCGCCCTGACGACGGGGTAGTCAGATCCCCAGCACATGCGCGATCCGTACCGTTCGTAGGCGGCCTCGTAGACCCAGCGCGCCTCGTTGTACGGATATTCCCAGCGCGCCGACTGTTCAGTGGCGTAGTGGAAGCCTGACAGCTTCAGGTGCACGTTGGGCAATTCGGCAGACGCGAGCACGTTCTGCAAATTCTCGCTTGGCGGCCGGTCGGTGGCTCGCAGGCCCGACATGTGATGGCACAGGATGGGTATGTCCGGCCACTTTTCGGCGATCCGGCGTATGGCCGGCTGGTGTTGCGGCCCGCATGCGATCGAGGCAATGAGTTTCATTTCGTTGGCGACGCCGAAGAAGTCATCACCGTCGGGGGACGTAAACCAATCGCCGTTGTCCTCACTGGCGACATAGTGCGTGAATCCAGCCATCGGCAGGCGCATTGCAGTCTCTTCAAGGCGTTTTGCCGCTCCGGGCACGTGATATGTATCCGACCAGTTGGAGTCGACGTCGGCGAACATACGGAGGCGGTCAGGATTTTGCGGACTGCGGCGGCGATGTAGTCGTTGTTCGCCGGGTTTTGCCAGATCTGCGCGCAGACGATGGTTGCCATGTCCACGCCGTTCTTGTCCATCTCGAACAGCAGTTGCTCGACGATTCCGCGCGACTCGGGGTCGGGGACTTCCGGCAGGTAGGGCCATAGTTCCCATGCGTGGCAATGCGAGTCGATGATCATGATCGTCCTTCCGTAGTCTGTGAGCCTGTTCCCCGTCTTCGCCGCTTCGGTGTCAGGTCGGTGCGTCAACTATATGAGTAATTCTTGTTCATATCTTCAACTGATTGCCGACATTGGCGGCAGGCAAAAGTGCACAATGTCGATAGTTTCAGCTCAGGTTTGTCCCATGGGACCAGAGGTAGTTAGCCGATGATCGACTCAGGATCCGTCGCCTGGATGATCGTGGCATCAGTGCTGGTGTTGTTCATGACGCCGGGCGTCGCTTTCTTTTACGGCGGACTGGTGCGCGGCAAAAATGTCATCAGCACCATGATGTACAGCTTCATATCCATGGGCGCGGTGATGATCATCTGGGCGCTGTACGGCTACAGCCTGGCGTTCGGGACCGCGGCAGACGTTACGTCGGCTGGGTTCAACAACTTCATCGGAAACTTCGACTATGCCGGCTTCAGAGACGTAAGCTCTTCGGAGGGCGACGGCATTCCCGTCATGCTGTTCGCTGCCTTTCAGATGATGTTCGCCATCATCACGCCGGCCCTTATCACCGGCGCGTTTGCCGAGCGATTCAAGTTCAGCACCTACCTGTTGTTCCTTGTGCTGTGGGTGACTCTGGTCTATCTGCCGATCTGCCACTGGGTTTGGGCAGAAGACGGATGGATCAAAGGCATAGGCGCGGTGGACTTTGCCGGCGGCACGGTGGTCCATATCAACGCCAGCGTGGCAGCCGTAGCCGCTGCCCATCTTGTCGGCAGGCGCCGCAACGTGGGGCGCGGAGTCGAGCCACACAACGTTCCTTTGGTGCTTCTCGGCGCGGTGATCCTGTGGGTCGGCTGGAGCGGATTCAACGCAGGTTCCAGCCTCGCCGCGGACGGGGTAGCGGTCAACGCGTTCGTCGTCACCAACTTGGCCGCCGCTGTTGGCGCCGTCACTTGGGGGCTCCTGTCCCTCGTCCGAGGGGGGAAGATGAGCGCAGTCGGCGTTGCCACTGGAGCGATCGGGGGTCTTGTGGCCATCACGCCGGCGGCCGGCAACGTAGGGCCTATGGGCGCTTTCGGGATCGGCTTTGGCGCAGGCGTGCTCTGTTACATCGCGGTGCAGGTCCGCCACCGGTTCAAGATAGACGACGCCCTCGAGGTGTTCGCCGTCCACGGCGTGGGCGGCATCTGGGGCGCCATTGCGACCGCGATCTTTGCGGTCGGAGGAATTGGGCTGGTGGACGGTGACGCTAATTTGCTCTGGGCCAACTTCAGGGCGGTCTTGGCGACGATCGGTTTCTCGCTGGTTGTCACGACGATCATTCTGCTTGCGCTGGACAAAATTCCTGGCCTGGGTCTGCGCGCCGATCCGGTCGATGAAGACAGCGGCCTTGACGTGGCGATGCACGGTGAACGGGCCTACGTGGCAGATGGCGCTGACTAGGGCCGCAGGCGCGGGGTATTCTGAATGCGAACCGCTCCCACGCCGCTTTGTTGGAGGTGAATGAAACGATGATCAAAATAGAGGCAGTGGTGCGCCCGGAACGGGTCAACGTGGTGCTGGAGACCATGGTCGAGGCTGGCTGCCGCGGCTATAGCTACTACAACGTGACCGGGCGCGGACAGCAACAAGGGGTTGAGGTCTTCACGGGCCGGGGCGGTCAGGTGATGAGCCGCGCATCTGTGCCGAAGACGGTAGTCGTCACCGTTGTGCGCGATGACCGGAAAGATGCCGTGATAGGCGCGATCCTCAGTTCGGCGCGCAGCCAGGGCGAGGGCGCCATCGGCGACGGCAAGATCTTCATCACTCCGGTTACGGATGTCGTGAGGATTCGCACGGGGGAGCGGGACTCCGCCGCTCTCTAGATGGAATACGGGCGGCTGCCTGCGTAATGCGGCGTCCTCCGTGCATGCTTGCAAGGCCGGGCCTTTCCGACCGGCTCGCCGATTGAGTCTCGCTGCGCCGACGCGGTATCATCAAACTTCGGGGTTCGTGGAAATAAGGTTGCCGCGTCCGTCCCGCAGCCTTTACCGGCGCGGGGACCGATACGATTCCCGAATACCTGTGCGTGCACGTACTTTGGTGCGTCCCGTTGATACCGGGCGTTGGACTGGTGTTCGCATATATGCACAGGGGCGTAGCTCAGTTGGCTAGAGCGTCGGTCTCCAAAACCGAAGGTCGGGGGTTCGAGCCCCTCCGCCCCTGCCAAAATTCCCATTTGGCCGGGCACCGGGTAGCCGGTGTTAACGGGTTGCCCAGCACCGCCCCATCTTCCCTCCCACGGTTCACGATGGCGTAGCCCCGGACGCAGTCAGAGCGTATCGCCTTAGCGACGGAGTCCGCCGCCAAGGGTTGCGCAGCCATCGTGTTTGAAGCCGGGCGCGCCGGTGTAACCGGGCCGTCACACCCGCGCAACATTCACGAAACATGGGATCCGTAGTGTCGGCAAGGTTGACTACGCGTCAACCCGATTTTCCACAAATCAGGGAGGGGTATAGCCCATGATCGACTCAGGATCGGTCGCCTGGATGATCGTTGCAACGGCGCTCGTGTTGTTCATGACGCCGGGGCTCGCTTTTTTCTACGGCGGATTGGTGCGCGGCAAGAACGTCATCAGCACCATCATGTACAGCTTCATTTCGATGGGGGTGGTCAGCATCGTGTGGCTCCTTTGGGGCTACAGCCTCGCGTTCGGAACGGCGGCTGACGAAGCAGCCACGGGTATTAACAACCTGATCGGCAACTTCGACTTCATCGGTTTCAGGGACGTGAGCGCAGACGTGAGCACAACAGAGGGAGTCTTCATCCCGGACATGCTGTTCGCCACCTTCCAGATGATGTTCGCCATAATTACGCCGGCCCTTATTACCGGCGCATTCGCTGAGCGGTTCAAGTTCAGTACCTACCTGATATTCCTTGTGCTGTGGGTCACGTTTGTGTACGTGCCCATTTGCCACTGGGTGTGGGCAGGGGACGGATGGATCCTCGGTATCGGGGCTGCCGACTTTGCCGGTGGCACGGTGGTCCACATCAACGCCGGTGTCGCGGCGATCGCAGCCGCTTACCTTGTGGGCAAGCGCCGCAACGTGGAGCGCGGAGTCGAACCGCATAACGTCCCGTTTGTGGTCCTTGGCGCGGCGATCCTCTGGATCGGTTGGTTTGGATTCAACGCAGGGTCCGGCCTGGCCGCTGACGGAGTAGCTGTCAACGCGTTCCTGGTGACGAACATGGCCGCCGCTGTCGCCGCCGTTACGTGGGGGATCATCTCCTACGTCCAGACCGGGAGGATGAGCGCCGTTGGGGTTGCCAGCGGAGCGGTTGCAGGCCTGGTGGCGATTACGCCCGCGGCCGGCAGCGTCGGTCCGATGGGCTCGCTCGCCGTTGGTCTGGGCGCAGGGGTGTTCTGCTACGTCGCAGTGCAACTCCGCCACAGATTCAAGATCGACGATGCACTAGAGGTGTTCGCTGTACACGGTGTGGGCGGCATCTGGGGCGCAATCGCTACGGCAATCTTTGCGGTCGGCGGTGTTGGGCTGATAGACGGCGATGCGAATCTGCTCTGGGCCAACTTCAGAGCGGTCGTCGCAACGATTGGCTGGTCGCTGATCGTGACCACAATTATCCTGCTGGCGTTGGACAAGATTCCCGGCCTCGGTTTGCGTGCCGAAACCGTTGAAGAAGACACTGGGCTGGACTTGTCTATGCACGGTGAACGGGCCTACGTAGCAGACGGCGCTGACTAGACTTGGCAGGCGCGGGGCGATCTCATTTCGAGCCGCCCCGTAGCCGCCCTTTTGAGGACGACGCAATGATCAAAATAGAGGCAGTTGTACGCCCGGAACGGGTCAATGTTGTGCTTGAAGCTATCGTCGAGGCCGGTTGCCAAGGCTATAGCTACACCAACGTCACCGGGCGCGGGCAACAGCAGGGTGTTGAAGTCTTCACGGGCAGGGGTGGGCAGGTCGTGAGCCGTGCATCCGTGCCGAAGACGATTATCTCCGCCGTTGTGAACGATGACCAGAAGGATGCCGTGATTGAGGCAATCGTCGCCAATGCTCGCAGCGGCGAGGATGGCGCGATAGGCGACGGCAAAATCTTTGTTTCGCCGGTGTCGGAGGTCGTCAGGGTGCGCACGGGCGAACGCGACGGCGCTGCCCTCTGATGGCCCAGCCGGCCTCCGGCTCTTAGTCTGGGGCGACGGGCAGGAAATCCACCTGATTCAGCTCTGTACCAGGGGGTGTGCGATTGTTTCGCACACCCCCTTTTGGTTTCGACAACGTCGGCCGGAACGCCTTGGGTTGGCATCCCATCCCCCGGCCATGGCAAAACCTGACCCTGCGACCTCCTGTTGAATCGTCCAGGATCACTTGGCGCTGCCGAACCCGATCTATGGGCCGAGTGCGAATTCCGGCTGGGCGGACTTGTCGGCGTGATGAAGGCCCGGACAGATAGATACACGACGTGACGGCAGGCCCGGGTTTCGCGGTAGGATTGGAATGCGGAGGCTGGTCGCTGCGTTGCTCGTCCGGCCTCTGGAGTCATTGGAAAATGCTGGGCCGCGGTATTCGCGACGTGATGGCAGGCAGTGCTAGTTACTGTGTCGTCCGCCTGGTTGCATGAGACTTCGAAACTGGCCGGGGTGCTGAAATTGGTAGACAGGCTGCGTTGAGGGCGCAGTGCTCGAAAGGGCGTGTGGGTTCGAATCCCACCCTCGGCACCAGTTAAACTGACTCGGTGAACGCCTCATTCATTGCCGCGATCGCCTGCGGCATCCCTCGGCGGCCCGGCGCGAATACAGATCAGCCCAAGCGGATGTTCACCGGGGATTGGCTTGCAGATACAATTGGAATTGCCGCGCATGGCGTTTCAATCTTGGGCGACGTAGCCAAGTGGACTAAGGCGGAGGTCTGCAAAACCTCTATTCGGCGGTTCGAATCCGCCCGTCGCCTCCAACCGCCCCCCATTTTCTATAGTCCCGCTGGTCCGCGGGATATTTCGCGCCAGGCATTTTCTATTGCGCGGTCTGCCGCAGTCGCACGTCCTGCAGGACGCCGAACAAACGGGTAGGCTCGGTTTGAGGTGGTGTCAGGGGATGAGGAGGAGCTTGCCTGTACTCTGACGGCCCTCGAGGCGGCTGTGGGCTTCTGTGGCGGCGGACAGTGGATATTCGCGGTCTATTCGCACGTTCAGCATGCCGGACCCCACCATGTCGAACACGTCTTTCGAGCGTCCCAGCAATTCCTCGCGCGTCAGCGTGTGGTGTACGAGGGACGGGCGGGTCACGAATAACGACCCGCCGGAGTTCAATCGTTGCAGGTCGAGAGGCCCGACCGCCCCGCTCGCCTGTCCGAATAGCGCTAACGTGCCGCGTGGGCGCAGGCAGGCCAGGCTCTTGTCGAAAGTGGACTTTCCAACGGAGTCGTAAACAACGTCGACGCCGCGGCCGTCCGTAATGCGCCTGGTTTCGACTTCGAAATCTTTCTCGGTGTAAAGGATGACCTCATCGGCCCCCGCCTCTCTTGCAAGGGCGGCCTTGGCATCCGTGGAGACCGTGCCGATGGCGGTGGCGCCGGACTGTTTGACCATCTGAATCAGCAGGAGCCCCACGCCGCCCGCCGCGGCGTGAATCAGCGCCGTATCGCCCTGCCCTATTTTGTACGTGTCACGGGTCAGGTAGTGGGCAGTCATGCCCTGTAGCAGGACGGCGGCCGCGGTGTGGATGTTGACGCCGTCCGGGAGCGGCACGAGTTTGTGGGCTGGCACGACGGCATACTCAGCATATGACCCGAGAACGCCTTCGTAGGCGACTTGGTCGCCTGCCGCGATGCCTTCCACGCCGGCGCCCACGGATTCCACGATTCCGGCCGCTTCCTGGCCCGCCGTGAACGGCGGTTGGGCAGGGTATTGGCCGGTCCGGTAGTAGACGTCGATGTAGTTGATCCCTGAGGCGCCGATCTTTACGAGCGCCTCACCCTCGCCCGGCACTGGATCGGGCGCGTCTTCGTAGACCAACACTTCCGGTCCGCCGAATTCATGGACTCGAACTGCTTTCAATTGACTTCCTGCTTCCTCTTATCTTGTGGTGACTGGAATTTTAGCGACTTGTTTTATTTGTTGGCTGAGATTGGACACGGTTAGGCAGTTGCCCAGCCTTCCCCGGCAAGTACTCTTCCTGCTACGACGGAGAGCCGCTTTACGACCGCAGGATGGCGGGCGTTTGGCGCGGTTGCGATAGCGTGTTCAAGGGCCCGGTGGCATCCGGCCGGACATTCGGGGGCTAGTTCGCCTACCCCCGCAGATGCGGCATTCACCAAGGACCTCGCCAAATCTGCGTTGTCGTGGAGCACCTCCAGAACATTCTTGGCGCTCACGTCTTCGTGCTCGGGGTGCCAGCAATCGTAGTCGGTCACCATGGCGACCGTGGCGTAGCAGATTTCCGCTTCCCGGGCGAGTTTGGCCTCGGGCATGTTGGTCATGCCAATTACGTCGCAGCCCCAGGTCCGGTACAACTCAGACTCGGCACGGGTCGAAAACTGCGGGCCTTCCATGACGATGTACGTTCCGCCGCGGGAGACGCTCACATTGCAGCGCTTGGCAGCGTTTTCAAGAACGTCGCCCAACTGCGGGCATACAGGGTCTGCCATGCTCACGTGCGCCGCCATGCCGGCGCCGAAGAAGCTCTTTTCGCGGGCGAACGTACGGTCGATGTACTGGTCGACGATTACGAAATCGCCGGGCCTCAGACGTTCTTTGAGCGAACCGACGGCGCTGAACGAGATGATCCGCGACACGCCGACGCGTTTCATCGCCTCGACGTTCGCACGGTAGTTCACCTGGGTTGGCGAAAGACGGTGGCCTCTGCCGTGCCGCGGCAGGAAGACAAGGCGTTGGCCGTCCAACTCGCCGATCAGCAATTCGTCCGACGGTGGGCCGAAAGCCGAATCAATCTGCACCCACTGGGCGTTCTGGAATCCTTCAAGTTCGTATAGGCCGGTCCCGCCGATTATGCCAAGAGCCTCTGTGTCCGTCTGCCGCTGATTCAAATTTACCGCCTCATAGCGCCTGAGCATAACGCCGGTGTAGCGCCGGTGGCTACCACCCGGTTCGTTGGGAAGTGGAGGTTGCGGCGACCCTGCCGGTTCGCGGTGAGCCCGTCGAACCAACTTCAATTCACTTCGAATCAATCTCCGCTCATGGAGTCAGCCTGGCCCCCGAGAGGATGTTCAGAGGTTCCCTGCGGCGCGGTTATCCAAAATGCCCGCCGTCCTGCGGCCGATGCTTGGTCGCAGGACAATGGTGGTGGGTTGCCGTTCAGCCGAGTATCGCGGCGGCGGCGGCGTTGTCGTGCCCTCCGCGGTCGATGGCCAGATTGACCAGCCGTTCGCCCTGACGCCAAGGCCGCCGGATATTCGGGGGATCAGTTGCCGGTCTTGCGGATCACGACTTTGAATATGTCTCCGGGAACCCAGGGCTGGTCCGGCAGCTCCCAACCGACGCCATATCTGCCCTCAACGCCGAAAGATTTGCCAGAGGGCGATGCGTCGTCGAACGAGAAGGTCAACGTTGGCGAATCTTTGCCACGCCTCGTGAACTCGATCTCATGTCCGCCGAGGGTGGCTTCGCCGAGGTCGATCAGCACGTAGCCGCCTGACCCTGAGGTCCATATCAGCGAATGTATTGTGAAGGTCTGTCCTCCTGCATCGAACAGGGAGGGAGTGAGAACTCCTGATATATCGCCACTAAGGTCGTCATAGCCGACCGCGTCTTTCGCCCTGAACAGGACGTCGGTTACGCCCAGCGTTGCCTCCAGGACTACGCCCTCGGGGAGCAGCGCAGGGTCCCTGTCCCTGATGCGGATCATTAGCTTGTCACCGTGACGCCAGGGCTGGTCCGCCACTTTCCAGGCGTAAGTTCCAGTTACCGGGTCGGTGGCTGCGTCGTCAAACGAGAGGTTCAGGCCCACCGAGCCGTCCAGCTCGATGAAATCGATGTCGTGACCAGCCAGGGGAACGTAGCTGCCAAGCGCCATGGTCACCATGCCGTCCTCCCACTTCAGGGACGTAATGGCGGTGGATGTCGCGACATTAACGACGAACTTGCCGGGATCCAGATATCCCATGCTGCCTTCGTAGCCGAGGGCATCGCCGAGCGCCGCCGGATCGAAGAACGCCTCGTGAAGAGCGCCGAGGGGCGGCGTTACTATCACTATGGTAGGTCTCCAGACGCTGTAGTAATCGCAGGGGATCCATACCGCCAGTTGGCCTCGCCTCGAATGTTCGTATAGGCCGGATGGGAGGGGCCTTGTTGTAGTGAAATCTACGATGTACCGGACCGAGTTAGGCGTTCTTTCAGTGACGCGGACTGCGACATCGAATTTGCCTGCGGCCATGTCGGAAAGTTCATACAGGTCTGGTTCTCCCGCTGTGAGGAGCGCATAAGATTCTAAGGACGTTCCGGCTGGCAGTCCGGAACCGGTCTTGAATGTCAACACGCGTACTGGCGGCGAGTACGGCTCTCCAGTGAGCTCTTCCTTTTCCCTTTTTATTCTTTCCGCGTGGAACCTTGCCTGGACGCACCTCTCGTAACCCTCTATTTGGATGTTGTCGGCCAGTAGTTTCTCTACTTCGCCTATTCGGGACTTCAGTTCGTCGTACGAGATAACGGGTGGCGCCGTTTCTTCGTCTGCTGGCTTTGAACTCAAGAGGAATACCGGTTCGGCGCTGGCCGCCGTACCGTCATCCTTGGCTGGCAGCCACACCTTGTTCAGGCTTTCGATTGAATAGTAGTGATCGTAAAAGCCGGGTGGCTGCGCGAACCTGTACTTGATGTCCGGTCCATCGTCCGGCAACAGTTGCAGAAAGATCACGGCTTCCGTGAGGTCCCACTTTGGATTGTGTCGTTCCACGAAGGCTCTCTGGGCGACTTCTAACGCGTCTTTACTGGTTAGAGAGGTGGAATCGAGCGTGATCTCGATGATCAGATCGTCATTGCCGCGCCCCTTCAGGAAGTCGACGGCTTTGAATTCCAGCCGCATGCCCGGCCGGTAGGTTGGCGCCACGCCTGCGTCAGCGCTGGCGACGGTTATGGTGATGGCGCTGATCTGGCGCAACTGTGCCCTGGCGATCACGTCCGAGAAGAGTATCCGCTCTTCAAGGTCGGTCGTCGTACCGAAACCCGGGAATCGTTGGCTGCCGTAGATCACGGGTGTAGCGGTGGGAATGAGCAGGCGGCCAAATGGCGTCGGCGTGGGCCGTCTGGCGGCCGTAGGGGTCGGTGACGGGGCCGGTTCCGGCGTCGGCGTGTACGATGCGATGGCCGCGGGGGATGGCGTCTGTAACGCGGCGGGGGAATGAGCCGGTTGAATCGTCGGCTGAGGCGCCGGCGCCGGCGATGCAGGCGCCGTCTGCTCCGGCCCCCTGCACGCCAGGATTACGACCAGTGAAGCCAGTACGAGCAAAAGTACGGCCGCAGAAAATGATCGCAAGGTTATGGGGCGAACACCATTGTTCATCTTAACGGCCCTGCCTTCAATTCGAGGTTTCTGACGAATATATTGACTTCATCGCTTTTACGTCGTTGCCCGAGACATCAGTTAGGAATAAATTGGACCCCATCGCGTCCTCGAGGTAAACGGCATCGGGATAAGGAAGGAGTCGACATGGCAGACTGGCGACGGCCTATTGCGACTGAAATTCTTGCGCATGCGGTATCCATCTTATATTGTGGCGTAACAATCGAATGTCGGCTGACTGCCGTCAGACGGATTCGGCATAGGCCAATGCGCCGGTCTGATTTGCACGCAAGCCCGGCTGGTTGCGTAGAACCGTTGGCATGTGCGGTTATTCCTGCCGCCAACGAAGAATTTCCGAGGGGTTAACGATGCAGGTTTCCTTACCAAAACGAACGCGCTTTTTTGGGCTGTGGTCCGTTGCGCTGGGGGTGGGCCTGGCCGCCATCTTGCTGGCAGTAGCCTGCGGAGGCGAAGAGGCCGAGCCTCAGACCGTTGTTCAGACGGTGCTTGTCGAGAAACAAGGTGCGACGGTGGTCGAGAAGGTTGTTGAAACGGTCATCGTCGAGAAAATCGTCGAGAGGCCGGTCACTATCACCGAGAAGGTCGTCGAGACCGTCATCGTGGTAGCTACTCCAGTACCGGCCACGCCCATTCCGCTCCCGACCGCCGTGGTGATAAACATCCCCGACCCGGGGAATCCGGTGGGGACCCTTGTAATGGCCATCGACCAGGTAGGCACAGGGGGCGGACTCCACAGCGCTGGCAGCTCAGCTGAGGGCGCCATGCACATGGGAATTACCGAAACGTTCTTCATGGTTACGGACGATTCGGCTGAGGGATCGATGCTGGCAACGGCCTGGACCCTGGCCCCGGACCTGAGTTCGGTGACGATAGAACTTCAGCAAGGCGTGGAGTTCCACGGCGGCTGGGGCGAGATGACCGCCGAGGACGTTGCGTGGAACGTCAACGACGCCAATGCCGGGACTACCCCGCTGAGTATTCACGGCCAGGCGGGCGACATGAATGCCTTGTTTGGGAGTAACCCGTGGCAGGTGATCGACAGCCACACGGTGCTGGCCACCTTTGCGGCGTTTAACCCGACGTGGGCATCGCGCGAACTGAACCTTGGCGGTGAATCGGTTGCGATTGTAAGCAAGGCCGCGGTTGACACGAACGGTGAGGACTGGGCCAAAGAGCCTGGGCACATCACCGGCACCGGTCCGTACGAGATCGTCGAGTGGATTCCGGACGATCGGATAGTAACGAGGGCTGTTTCGAGTCATTGGCGCAAGACTGCTGCCGTACCCAATGTGACCTGGCTGGAGATACCCGAACCCGACACCAAGATCGCCCTTCTGCGAACTGGCGAAGTCGACATGGGCCAGATACCGCTGGCGAGAGTCGGCGAATTGAAGGCTCAGGGCTTCGATGTCCTGGCCGCCGGTGGCAGGGCGGACGAAATCGGCATCATGTTCGGTGGCAATCTTTGGGAGACAAATCACGCGATCTCGGGTGAACCCCTGGACCGCGGGCCCCTGGCAGCAGCCAAAGCAATTCCATGGCTCGGTCATCCGGACGATGACGCAGACATGGAACAGTCGCGACTTGTTCGCCACGCGTTGGCGATGGCGTTAGACCGCGAACTAATGAACGAACAACTCAATGACGGACTTGGATGGCCCACGTACATAACGATGTTCTCGCCCACCGCACCCGAGTGGCAGGACAAGTGGAACATAGCGTACGACCCAGGCGAAGCCGAACGGCTCCTGGACGAGGCTGGATTCCCGCGCAAAGGTGGCGACGGGGTGCGGTTTGAGATCGTGATTTACGGTCAGCCCTCTCCGCCAACGTACGCCAGCCAGGCACAGGCCATCGCCGGTATGTGGGACGAGATCGGCGTGCGAACCACCGCCCTGACGCACGCGTATAACATCATCCGGCCGTCATTTGTACAGCGGACGATAACTCACCCGTTCCTGAAGACCTGTGGCGAAAGCACGTCATCCGCACCCTGGGACTGGCCGCGAGGCATCAAGATGTCGAGCTTCTCACGCGGCGGCTTTAGCTGCGCGCAGGAAGCTCCTGAAATCGCTAACTGGCTGAAAGAGGCTCAGCTGGAGCCGGACCGCGAGAAGCGTATCGAGATCAACAACCGGCTGGCGGACTGGATGCATCACTGGGCGTTTGCGCCCGGTGTGCTGGCCGTGCCGGTCACGGTAACGATCAACCCGAAGTCGATCGAGTCCTGGGAGATGCCGCGCGCATTCCAGGCGAGCTACCGGGCGCCTGAAAACATAGTGCCTGCCAGATAGATAGATCCGCGCTGATTGACTGGTCGGCAGATCAGGATTAGTAGATAACCGGCGCCGCGGGGTACCAGCCTCGCGGCGTCGGCGCGGCCGCCATATACGGTAGGTCAGTCAGATCCCGCGCAGAGCCGCGGCGGAGACGAAATGAAGGATTCCAGCGAACGCCCCAATTTTCTCGTGTTCATGTCAGACGAGCACGGTCCCATGTTCAGCGGCACGTATGGCCACGACTTGGTCAAGACGCCCAACATGGACCGGATCGCCGAACAAGGGGTCACGTTTGAGAACGGGTATTGCAACTCGCCTCTGTGCACGCCGTCCCGGCTGTCGTTCATGACCGGCAAGTACGTCAGCCACTGCCAGGGATGGGACAACTCCACACCGTTGTACGTCGGCAGGATGACGTGGCCCTGGCTGCTGAAGTCGCTCGGGTACGACACCGCGCTGAACGGCAAGATGCACATGATGGGGCCGAGGCCGCTGAACGGCTTTGACGAGCAGTTGAGCCACGACCCTCATGCAGCGAACGAGCACGCGGTGATTCGCTGGAAAGACGGTGTCGGCGACGGTATTACCCCTTGGCCGGACGTGCTGACTGCCGGACCGGGCCGTAGTCCGGTGATCGACCACGACGAGGCGGTTGAATCGGCGGCCCACGACTACCTGCAAGATCCGGCGCGACAGGATAGTCCCTGGGCGATGGTGTGCGGGTTCATTTCGCCGCACTTCCCGCTGAACGTGCCTGAGCCCTTCTTCTCCATGTACTACCCGGACAACGTGGACCTGCCGAACAATCCGCCCGGTCATCTGGAATCGTTGCCGCCGGCAGTGGACCGCCTGCGCCGGTACACGGGTACCGGCGGCCCATACACTGACGATCAGCTGCTAAGAGCGCGGGCGGCCTACTTCGGCATGATCACCTGCCTCGACGAGAAGTACGGGCGCATCCTCGACACGCTGGAGAAGACCGGCCAATTGGAAAACACCGTGATCGTTCACACGTCCGACCACGGCGAGATGGCGGGTGAGCACGGCTTATGGCGGAAGATGTGCTTCTACGAGCAGTCGGCCCGTGTCCCTTTGCAGATGTCGTGGCCCGGCCATTTGCCGGAAGGCAGGTGGGAGACAGGACCCACTTCCAACGTCGACATAGTCGCTACGATGATGGATATCGTCGGCATCGATCCGTCGGAGTGGAACATGGACGGCGACAGTTTGCTGCCGTACCTGTCGGGCGAACAGCCGGAGTGGAAAGACGAGGTCTTCTGTGAGCACCTCGCCCATGGGACCGAGGGACCGAGGGCGATGATCCGGCAGGGTGACTGGAAACTTAGCTACACGCATTTGGACGAACCGGAATTCGAGTTGTACGACCTGGCCCGCGACCCGGGCGAATTTAATAACCTGGCGGGGCAGTCGGAGACGATGGCGATTCAAGACCGCCTGTACGCTCGAATCAGGGATTTCTGGCCAGATCCCGACGCACTTACACAGAACATCATGGAGAGCCAGGAAGAGCGGTATCTGCTCAGGGAATTGACGGGCGGCGGAGAAAACCGGCTCTTCTAATCTGTCTGGAATGGCCTATTGATCTACGCCCTCCGCGTCGGAGGGCGTAGGCGTTTTCCAGCAGTTCGCAGCCGGGACACCTGTTCAGTTCCTGACTTGTCTCAGACGAGGATCGAGCTTGTCCCGTAGCCAGTCTCCGAAGAAGTTCAGGGACATAACCACCAGGAATATCGCAAGCCCCGGGAAGAACGAGATCCACCAAGCGGTGGTGAGCCACTGCCGACCCTCGGCCACCATGAGTCCCCATGCGGGCGTGGGCGGCGGGATTCCGACCCCGAGGAAACTGAGCGAAGCCTCCGCAAGAATCAGGCTTCCGACCCGGAGCGTGGCGATGACCACGATGGTGTTGAAAACGCCGGGCAGCAGATGCCGGATCATGATGCGAGACCCCGTTGCCCCGGCTACCCGCGCCATGTTGACATAGTCGAGTTCCTTGAGGGTTAGCACCTCAGCCCGGATGTTTCGCACAAACGGACTCCAGGCCAGCAACGCCAACAGGCCCAACATGATCATGAGGCTTTGGCCCCAAACGATGGCGACCACCAAGGCGACGAGTATGAACGGCAGTGCAAGCCAGAAATCTACTAACCGCATGATGAGCTCGTCGATCCACCCGCCCCAGTATCCTGCGAACAGCCCGAGCAGCGTGCCCACTAGTACCCCGCTGGTCAATGCGACGACAACTATCTGCAGAGATAGTCGCGCTCCAAAGACGACGCGAGTGAGTACGTCTCGGCCGAGTTCGTCGGCGCCCAGCCTGTAGAGCCCCGCCTTTTCGGTTCCCCGGGCTATGTCTCGCTCAGTAAGTTCCGGATTTCCGAACCAAACAGGAGGGTGTCTGCTGTCGGCCAGCGACTGCTTGCGGGAGTCGGACGGAGCAACCAGGGGGGCGAATACGGCTGTGAAGACCATCAGCGCGACGATTGCTCCGGGCAGGATTGGCCAGGCCCGGACAAACGCCCACCCGGCGCTGAGAAGATTCCGGCGCTGCGCGTGATCGAGCACGCCTGTGTAGGTTTCTGTGTTTACAGCCACGTGGTCCGGTTACCCATATCGAATTCGGGGGTCGATAACTACATACAGCAGGTCTGTAAAGAAGTTCATGACCACGTACATCACTGTGAACATAAGCATCGCGCCGGTGAGCACCGGAAAATCGTTGTTGGTCACGGACGTGACGGCAACTCTTCCGATCCCAGGCCAGGCGAACACGACTTCTACCAACACCGAACCGGTTATGAAGCCTGTGAGAATCAGTGCCGACACGGTGACCGGTGGGATGAGAGCGTTTCTCAGTCCGTGCTTCCAGATGATGGTGCTGTGGCTCACGCCTTTTGCCCTAGCCATTTTGATGAACTCGGAGTCGAGTATTTCGAGCATCGCGGACCGGGTGATTCTTAGGTAACCGGCTGCCGCGGCCGAGCCGAGGGTGATAGCGGGCAGGATGAAATGGGTTGGGCTGAGGCCTTCTTTGGACGCCGCGGGGAACCACTGTAGCCAAACTGCAAATATCAGGATGCTGATGATGGCGAACCAGAAATTCGGTATGGCCTGGCCGAACAACGCGAAGCCGCGGCCGAGGTAGTCGAACACGCTACCCCGCTGCACGGCGGAGAGCACGCCCAGCGGGACCCCTATCACCGTGGCAAGAACCCATGACACAAAACCGAGTTGCAGCGTGTTGGGCAGCTTTTCGACAAGCACTTTTGTTACGGGCCGCTTGTTGACAAGGCTTTCGCCAAGGTCGCCTCGCAGGGCGCGGCCCAACCACAGGGCATAGGCGACGGGGATGGATCGGTCGAGGCCGAGCTCTTTGCCGATGGCGAGCCGGCTTTCCTCCGTGATGCCGTAGCCGCTCTCCTGAACGTACAGGTCGAGGGGGTCGGATGCGGCCCTCGAAACGCCGAACACGAAGAGTGTCGCGGCGATAATAGTGAGACCCGAGGCGAGGATTCGCCGGATAATGAATCGTCTCAAGTCAGGGTTTCCAAAGCATTTAGTTTGTGCGACGCGAGGACTCGTCGCCTTATCGGCCCACCCAAACGGCGGATTTTAAGGGCATGATAACCGTAGTATCGATGGGGCATACGGCAGACTCCGCCCATTCCGGACCGGCTGCTGTTGTCCGTAGGTGAGGGTGTGTGGATGTCTGCGACCGCGAGCGCCGTTTGGTCGTAACCAAAGGAGAGGTCAAAGCAGAAATTATCAGTTGCCGGGGTGGCGGAATGGTAGACGCGGCGGACTTAAAATCCGCTGCCCGAAAGGGCTTGTGGGTTCGAATCCCACCCCCGGCACCACTTAGCCAGTCCTATTACCGGGTCGGGGCGAATGCTGGAGTCTTCTTCCACAGGGAGCCGGGCGCCGCACAAGTCAGCCCGGTTTCCAACCCTTCAAGTCACTTCCTACCGTCGGAGCCGCGTTACCTATCGAGGCCAACCGCGTCGCACAGGAACTCCATCAACGGCCCGGCGGTCTGGCACGAGTCTACGTACATATCGATGAAGTCGGGCGAACAGGCGTCATCCTGGCTGAACGTCGTCCCAGCGGCGAACGACTTCAATTTCAGGTAGTCAATCAGAGGATGTTCGGGGTCGATTCCTCTCGGCGGCCGCTTGAGGGATTCGGCATCGAGCCCGTAGATCGACTTGAATCGTCCTTCGTTGACGAGCGTCTCCCACCGTTTTGGGTTCGCAACAATCGCCCCGCGGATCTTCCCGACCGTTGCTGAGTTGGGCCTCCAGATACCGGCGGCCGCAAAGACGTTGCCGGGCTCCATGTGCAGGTATAGGCCGGGCCCGTGCACCTCACGCCCCACCTCGTGGCGGAAGTGGACACCCGCGTTCGTCTTGTACGGACTCTTGTTCTTCGAGAATCGTACGTCTCGGTAAATCCGAAACATGGACCCACCTGAGGGCCGCGGGTCGGCGACCATGTGCGGGCTTATCTCGGCGAGCCTCTCACCGAAGTCAGACACGAAATCCAGGAGCGCGTCCTTTACGTGCGTCTCATATCGGTCCTTGTTGGCCTGAAACCACTCCCGCCGATTGTTGGCAGACAGATCAGCAAGAAATTCAAACAGCGCCGGAGTGAAGTGTGCCGAAGGGGTCAATGCGTTCTCCTGAGAAGCCAAGTCGTGATTCGTTCATCAGTGTCCAACGGTGAAGTTTCATATTAGCCGAGTCGCCCCAGCCAGTCGGAATGATAAGGGCTGTTCAGGGTGGTCGCGAAGCCCCGATGTCAGGCAGCCTTTTGAAGAGAACGCTCGCAGTTAAGCGGCTGGTCTCCAACCGAGCTCGGCATCCTTCGCATCCACACCGTCCCAGTTGTCGCGATGCTCCAGGATCCTGTTCGCGACCACTCCCCCTTGTCCCGGTCCGGGCTACTAACATTCCGCCTGGACTAGGATTTGAGGCGTTGGTCAAGTTGACCTGGAAGTCCGGGGGAAACCTACGACCTGTCTTACAATGGCATTAGAGTCCTGCTCCATGAGGAATCATCAGAGCGCCATCGGTCCAATGCTTCAGAAAATAAGTGCACAGAATTTGCTTTCATTCGGGCCGAAGCCGGATGAACTCCATCTTGACCTCAGGCCCCTCAATGTTCTGATAGGCCCAAACGGGTCCGGAAAGTCGAACCTGTTTGAGGCGATCGGACTGCTGAAAGCTGCTCCTGACGAGCTTGTGAAGCCTATCCGCAGAGGCGGGGGAACTCGGAACTGGATATGGCAAAGGGACCCAAATTCCACGGCCCTTGTAGAGGCGATCATTGAGAATCCGGACGGACCACTACCACTGCGGCACACCATAGAGTTCACTGAGTCCAACCAATCCTTCAGTCTGGTGGACGAGCGGGTTGAAAATGAGAGTCCACAAATTGGGCATACTGAACCCTACTTCTTCTACAGATTCCAACAGGGCCATCCGTTACTGGCAGTCAAAGGCCAAGGCAGTAATAAAAGAAGTCTCCGGCCCGAAGATGTCGCAACCGACCAATCCATCCTCTCGCAACGCGAAGACCCGGACCAGTTTCCTGAGTTGGCCCATCTCAGAAGGTCGTACCGCGCAATCAGTCTGTATCGAGATTGGGGAATCGGACGAACGACCGTCATGCGGCAACCGCACGGTACAGACGTTCGCCAGAGCCCTTTGGCTGAGGACCTCACCAACATTGGGATGTTCCTTAACCGACTCAGACAAGACCCCACTACCAAAGCGAAGTTAATCAACGGTCTGTCTGACGCCTATGAAGGACTTTCAGACTTTGAATTGAATTTTCAGGGCGGCACCGTAGAGATCTTCTTTACGGAGGGAAGGCTTGCCGTACCGGCGTCGCGCATTTCCGATGGAAGCCTGCGTTACCTCTGCCTGCTAGCAATCCTGTTAGATCCTGAACCGCCGCCCCTGATCGGGATAGAAGAGCCCGAGTTGGGAATTCACCCGGACTTGTTACCAAAGATCGCCGACCTTTTGGTGGATGCATCCGAAAGATGTCAGTTGATTGTGACGACTCACTCGGACGTCCTGGTAGATGCTCTGTCGGAGTGGCCGGAGTCTATTGTGGTGTGCGAGAAGCACGACGGGCGGACGAGTATGCGGCGTCTCGACAGTTCTGAATTGGCTCACTGGCTTGAAAAGTACCGCCTGGGAGAGTTGTGGACCAGTGGAGAGTTGGGAGGAGTGCGGTGGTGAGCGTGCGCCTCTACATTGAAGGCGGCGGCGACGGTAAGGCTGGCAAGAGTCGATGTCGTGAAGGATTTAGGAAGTTACTTAAGAAGTGTGATTTCGCTGGGCAGATGCCGTCCCTCACGGCCTGTGGAAGCAGAGAATCTGCATACGACAGATTCAAGTCTGCTCAGGAGCATGGACCCAAAGAATGTTATGTCGCCCTGCTGATCGACAGTGAGGAGCCCCTATCAAATATTGATGAAACCTGGGACCATCTTATGAGGCGGGACCGCTGGCAAAAGCCGCAGGGCGCTCGGGACGATCAGGTGTTGTTCATGACCACGTGCATGGAAACCTGGATAGTGGCAGACTACAACGCACTGCGCGCCCACTTTGGCCAAGGCATTCAACTCTCTGCCCTACCTCCTGCTGACGATCTCGAACGCAGACCTAGATATGAAGTACTGGCCAAATTGAAGCACGCAACCCGTAACTGCCTTGCCCCATACGAGAAGGGCGCAAAGTCATTCGTCGTGTTAGGCAAGTTAAATCCCGCAACGCTAAATTCATGCCTACCCAGCTTCCAGAGGGCTCGTCGGATACTCAATACGAAGCTTTGACCGGACGCTTGGCAGTGCCACGGCCTTTGTAGAAACGTTATACCTATTCGGGGACAGGCCAAATGTTTGACACTACTTCCCATCCCCAACTAGCCGTCACAAGGCCAGGAGGATGCGGAGATCGGTCAGGATGGCGGTTATCGACGCGTCGTTGGGCGCTTCGGCGTAGAGCCTGACCAGCGGCTCGGTACCGGATAGCCGGGCAGCCGCCCACGCGCCGCCTGCCAGGTGATACTTGACCCCGTCGCGCCGATCTTCCGACTCGACGCGCATGTCTCCCAGCGAATCGGGTTGGGCGTTTTGCAGGGCGTCTCTGATCTCAGCGCTGCGCTGCGCAGGGAACTCCAAGTCGATTCGCCTGAATACGTGTGGTCCGGCGATCTGATGCAGTTCGTGGAGTAACTGCGATGGCGTCTTGCCCGTGTGCACAATGGCTTCGAGGAACATCAGGCCGCTTAGTGGGCCGTCCCGCTCCGGAATGTGGCCTCGGAACGCGTAACCACCGCTCTCTTCACCGCCCGCTGCGCAGCCGTTATCGACCATCGCAGGACCTACGTACTTGAACCCGACTGGCGTTCGGTAGACAGGCGCTCCGTACTTCTCTCCGAGCCGGTCGATCATAGAACTCATTGTTATCGTGCATGCGACGCCGCCCCCTGCACGCTTTCGACCGATAAGGTGATCTGCGATCAGTGAGAAGACATCCAGTGTGGACATGTAGACGCCGTTCTCGTCGACCACGCCGAGGCGGTCCGCATCTCCATCGAGCGCAAGACCGACGTCGGCGCCCAGTTCACGTACCGCGTCGGCAAGCTGCGACAGGTTGGCCTCAACGGGCTCCGGCTGCCCCATGCCGGGGAAGGCAGGGTTGGGAGCGGCCCGGATTTCGACCACCTCGGTCGAACCTCCGGCGAGCACGGTAGGCAACACACCTGCGCCTGCACCGTGCATGGCGTCAACTATTACCTTGAGGCCGGCCGACCGCAGCGCGGATGTATCGACGAGTTCTCCCAAACGCTGCGCGTAAGGCTCCACAGGATCGAATTCAGTAATCGACTCGCGCGCTGAGCCGGAGTGCGAGACCTGATCACCGGTCAGTAAGTTCTCGAGGTGTCTTTCTATAGCCTCCACCATATCGGGCGGCGCGCTGCCACCGGCGTTCGACTTGACTTTGAATCCGTTCCATTCGGCGGGGTTGTGGCTCGCCGTGATGATCGCCCCTGCGCCCGCGTTTAGCATCGCGATGGCAAGGCTTCCGGCCGGAGTGGGACCGGGGCGATCAAAGAGATGGGTGGGGATGCCCGAGTCAGATAGGACCTTAGCCACGGCCGCGGCAAACCGGTCTGAGATGAAGCGCGTGTCGTAGCCGACGACCGCTCCGTCTTTCGCCAGCCCGGCGTCGTGCATGTGGGCCGCCAAGGCCGCCGCGCATGCGCGCACGTTGTCGAAGGTGTAGTCCTCGCCAACGATTGCCCGCCAGCCATCCGTGCCAAATCGGATCGGTGTTCGTGATTCGTCGACTGGCATGGGGCCTGGGTCCAAGATTGTTTAAGTGGATTGCGCGGCGGGAATCAGGAATCCGACCCGGCGTCCTGCCCAAATGCGTCCTGACGCAGTTTGTCAACAACGTCGAGCCGCTCCCATGGCAAGTCGAGGTCGGGACGTCCGAAATGCCCGTACGCGGCGGTCTGCTTGTATATGGGCCGACGGAGTTGCAGGCGGTTGATGATGGCGTCGGGGCGCAGATCGAAGTGCTTGTTCACCAGTTGCCCTATGTCGAAATCGGAAAGCTTGCCCGTCCCCTGCGTGTCCACCATTACAGAGACGGGGTTGGCGATGCCGATGGCGTAGGAGACCTGGACTTCGGCGCGGTCGGCAAGTCCGGCAGCGACGATGTTCTTCGCCACATGGCGGGCGGCGTAGGCGCCCGAGCGGTCGACTTTGGTGGGGTCCTTGCCCGAAAAAGCGCCACCGCCGTGCCTGGCGCTTCCGCCGTAAGTGTCCACAATGATCTTTCGCCCGGTAAGTCCGGAGTCGCCGACCGGTCCTCCGACCACGAACCGACCGGATGGATTTATGTAGGTCTTCACGTTTTCGTCGAGAAGTTCGTCCGGCACGACTTCCCTGATTACAAGGCGCTCAAGGTCTTCTGCGATCTGTTCCTGCTTCACGTCGTCGTCGTGCTGCGTGCTGATTACTATGGTGTCGACTCTGATCGGCCGGTGATCGTAGCCGTATTCGACTGTCACCTGGCTTTTCGAGTCGGGGCGGAGGTAGCCGATCAGTCCTTGCCTGCGGCAATCGGCCATTCGCCGGGTAATGTTGTGCGCGAGCGCGATGGGCAGTGGCATGAGCTCTGGTGTCTCATCAACCGCGTAGCCGATCATCATGCCCTGATCGCCGGCGCCGGTCTGCTGATCGGCGTCTTCTTGACCGCGAACTTCCAATGCCGTTCCGATGCCTGCGGCGATGTCCGGGGATTGCTCGTCGATGGCTACCAGGACGCTGCAGGAGTCCCCGTCGAATCCGTAAGCGGGATTGTCGTAGCCGATCCCTTTGATCGTCTCGCGGGCGATCTTCGGCACGTCGAGGTGAGCAGTCGTCGAGATCTCACCGAACACCAGCACCAGGCCTGTCGTGACGGACGTCTCGCAGGCGACCCGTCCGCTGGGATCGGCCGCCATGACCGCGTCAAGGACAGCGTCTGAAATCTGGTCGCATATCTTGTCGGGGTGTCCCTCAGACACGGACTCAGAGGTGAGAAGGTAGGTGGCTTTTTGGTCACTCTTTGTCATCAGGACTTTCCGGTGTTATTTAACTGGCGTCGTAAGGTCGGGCAGGTTCGACTCAGGTTCCGAATTCCCAACTTGCCAGGTAACGCTCTTGTTCCTCGGTCAATGTGTCATAAGACATTTTCATCGAATCCAGTTTTAGAGATGCGATCTCCCGGTCGATCTCTTTGGGCAGTATGTGGACGCCCGGTTCGAGGGAGTGGTGGTTGTTGACGATGTACTCACCGGCCAGGGCCTGATTGGCGAAGCTCATGTCCATCACGCTTGAGGGGTGGCCCTCGGCGGCGGCGAGATTGATCAAACGCCCCTCTCCCAACAGGTTGATTTTTCGGCCGTCTTCCAGCGTGTACTCTTCGATGAATTCCCGCGGCTTGCGCTTCGCCTCGGCCATCTCCTCGAGTGCGTCGATGTTGATCTCCACGTTGAAGTGCCCTGAGTTGGCGACGATTGCGCCGTCTTTCATCTTTTCAAAGTGTTGGCTGTCTATGGCGCTCATGCCGCCAGTGACGGTTACGAAAAAGTCGCCCAGCGCCGCCGCCTCGTCCATTGTCATGACTTTGTGGCCATCCATCACCGCTTCGAGGGCGCGGACCGGGTCCACTTCGCACACGACGGTGTGAGCGCCCATTCCCTTTGCGCTGGAAGCGAACCCCCTTCCACACCAACCGTAACCGATCGTTACGACTGTCTTTCCCGTGATGAGAACGTTGGTTGCCCGAATGATGCCGTCCATAGTGCTTTGGCCGGTACCGTATCGGTTGTCGAACATGTGTTTCGTGTCCGAATCGTTGACAGCGACGATCGGGTATCGCAGTTTGCCATCGGCCGACATGGCTTTCAGCCTGACCACGCCGGTGGTTGTCTCTTCCATGCCGCCGATGACATTTTCGAGCTCTTCCGGGTGGCTGGAATGGAGCGCGGCGACGAGGTCTGCGCCGTCGTCGATCGTTATTTGGGGACCGGACTTGACCGCTGCCTCTATATGCCGGTGGTAGGTGTCGCTGTCCTCACCCTTGACGGCGAATACGGGGATCCCCGACTGAACGAGGTAGGCGGCGATGTCGTCCTGCGTCGAAAGCGGGTTCGATGCGCACAGGACCACTTCGGCGCCGCCGGCCTGCAGCGCCTCGGCGAGGTTGGCAGTTTCTGCCGTGATGTGCAGGCAGCCAGCTATCTTGACCCCCTTCAAAGTTTGCTCTTGCGCGAATCGCTCACGGATGGACCTCAAGACAGGCATCTCGCGTCCAGCCCATTCGGCCCTTAACGCGCCCTTAGGCGCCAGCGTGGGATCCTTGATGTCATATTCCAATATTCAGTCTCCGTCGTTCAATGTCTGACCCGTTTGCGGGAGGAGGCCTTGTTGAACCAGCGGACCCGTTCCGGCCGTCAGTTCGTTTTGGTCCTTATTGGCAGGTCGCTGCCGCCGCCTTGAGGTTCGAATCTGGTCAATTCGATGAACTCGTCGAATCTTTGTCTTATGTCTTCCGCCGACAAATACGCCAGCCTTTCAAGGCCAAACGCTTCTACGGTAAATGATGCCATCACCGAACCGACGATTGTGGCGCGGCGAATGGTATCTGGACTTGTGTCGCCTGAGGCGGAGGCGTATCCCATGAAACCTCCCGCGAACGAATCACCGGCGCCGGTCGGATCGATTACGTCTACGACAGGTATGGCCGGGGCGGCGAATGTGAAGTCCCGCTGAAACAGGACAACCCCGTATTCGCCGCGTTTTATAACGAGGGACTCCATGCCGTTTTGGAGCAGCTTCTGTGCGGCCTGCGGCAACCGATTCTCACCGGTGAACTGCCTGGCTTCCGCTTCGTTAATTAGCAGGGCGTCGGTCCTTGGCAGGAGGCGGGCCAGTTCCGGCCGCGCGATGTCGATCCACAAATTCATGGTGTCACATGCCACCATGCGAGGTTTTGCTGCCATGGCATCCAGAACGCCGTGTTGCAAGGCCGGATTGATGTTGGCGAGAAACAGGTGCGTCGACGCCGCTTGCTCTTCGGTCAACGCAGGCTGGAAGTTTTCGAATACGTTGAGTTGGGTGTCGCGAGTAATGGCGGAGTTCATGTCGCCGGCGTACTCGCCGGACCACCGGAAAGTGTTCCCGTCTGCGAATTCAAGACCTGACAGATCGACGCCGCGGGATTCGAGCAGATCGCAGTCTGACCCTCTGAAATCGCTGCCCACCACCGCGACTACGCCGACGTCCGAGAAGTAGCTCGCCGCCACGGAAAAGTACGTTGCCGATCCGCCGAGTTGATGGTCCCTGCGGCCCTGCGGCGTCTTGACCGAGTCATAAGCGACGGAGCCGACCACGAGGATATTCACGCGGGTCGTCCCTCGCCGTTGGCGCTCACAAGTCGTCGCCGAATGACGTCGGGTAGCCTTTTTCGATCCAGGCGGGGGTCCCGTCATCCACGTTGAAGAGCCGTTCCGTATCGGCGCCCATGGCGGCGGCATACTCGGCGGCCAGCCCGCTCCTGGCGCCTACCGCGCATATAAAGAGAAGGCTGCCGTCTGATGGCAGTTCGTCGAATCGCGGGATTACGTCGTCTACCGGTATCCAGATCGCGCCCGAGACGTGGCCTTCCTTGTACTCGTCATCGCGTCGAACGTCGACGACGGCTGCGCCGCCTTCCTTGAGCATTTGGAACGCCTCGTCTGAGGTGACGCGCGTGTAAGGCTCGCCGGGTACTTGCCTCGCCATTCAGGACTCCCTGGGGGAAATCTGCACCGGTCGATGCCGCCGGCGCACTCTTTGCTGCTCTATTGGAGTTGGATTGGCGCAAGCCGGTCGTTGCGACTACCGCCCCGACCGTTCAATCGGGACGGTGGGTGTCGGCGAATGCGCCTTTCGCTCATCAGGCAAATGTATTGTTCCGCCAATACCGTGTCAACGAGCAGGGGACGACCCCATTGGGAATAATCGGCTTGATTTTGAGGGTTTCGGGTGCGTCGGGGTGGGACAGACCGGTCGTTTCGGCTTCGGTTTTCGGGCGGGGCACATTGACTCTGCTGCAAGTCTGCTCGTATACTTGCGCGTCTATCTGGAAAATAAACCCTTCTGGATTTGGCACCTTAACAACTGAATAGTGAAAGGAAGATACGTCAGTTTCGAAGAGTTTGATCCTGGCTCAGGACGAACGCTGGCGGCGCGCCTAATGCATGCAAGTCGAGCGAGGCTCCACCCTTCGGGGAGGATGTCCTAGCGGCAGACGGCTGAGTAACGCGTGGGTGATCTACCCCAGAGAGGGGAATAACCCGCCGAAAGGCGGACTAATTCCGCATACGCTCCACCGTGTAAAGGCAGTGGTGGAAAGGGTTCCGGGCAACCGGCGCCGCTCTGGGAGGAGCTCGCGTCCTATCAGGTTGTTGGTGGGGTAACGGCCTACCAAATGCCTAAGACGGGTAGCTGGTGTGAGAGCACGACCAGCCAGAGGGGGACTGAGACACGGCCCCCACTCCTACGGGAGGCAGCAGCAGGGAATCTTGCACAATGGGCGAAAGCCTGATGCAGCGACGCCGCGTGAGGGACGA
This sequence comes from Dehalococcoidia bacterium, assembly GCA_965262065.1. Lineage (GTDB taxonomy): Bacteria > Chloroflexota > Dehalococcoidia > Lucifugimonadales > Lucifugimonadaceae. The sequence goes on from OZ253497.1 coordinate 2,140,322, forward strand.
AGGCTTTAGGGTTGTAAACCTCTTTTCTCAGGGAAGAGCAAGGACGGTACCTGAGGAATAAGCCACGGCTAACTACGTGCCAGCAGCCGCGGTAATACGTAGGTGGCAAGCGTTGTCCGGAATTATTGGGCGTAAAGGGTCCGTAGGCTGTTATGTAAGTCTCCTGTGAAAACTCCAGGCTCAACCTGGAGCGGTCGGGGGATACTGCAAGACTAGAGACTGTCAGAGGAAAGCGGAATTCCCGGTGTAGTGGTGAAATGCGTAGATATCGGGAGGAACACCAGTGGCGAAAGCGGCTTTCTGGGACAGTTCTGACGCTGAGGGACGAAAGCGTGGGGAGCAAACCGGATTAGATACCCGGGTAGTCCACGCCCTAAACGATGGATGCTAGGTTTGTGGGGTATCGACCCCCTGCGAGCCAAAGCTAACGCGATAAGCATCCCGCCTGGGGACTACGGCCGCAAGGCTAAAACTCAAAGGAATTGACGGGGGCCCGCACAAGCAGCGGAGCGTGTGGTTTAATTCGATGGTAAGCGAAGAACCTTACCTGGGCTTGACATGCGAGTGGTACTGAACCGAAAGGTGAGGGACCCGCAAGGGAGCTTGCACAGGTGCTGCATGGCTGTCGTCAGCTCGTGCCGTGAGGTGTTGGGTTAAGTCCCGCAACGAGCGCAACCCCTGCGGTTAGTTGAATTCTCTAGCCGGACTGCCCTTAAACGGGAGGAAGGTGGGGACGACGTCAAGTCATCATGGCTCTTACGTCCAGGGCTACACACACGCTACAATGGCCGGTACAGACGGTTGCGAAGCCGCGAGGTGGAGCCAATCCTACAAAGCCGGTCCAAGTTGGGATTGCAGGCTGCAACTCGCCTGCATGAACGCGGAGTTGCTAGTAAACGCAGGTCAGCATACTGCGTTGAATACGTTCCCGGGCCTTGTACACACCGCCCGTCACGTCATGGGAGTTGGCAACACCTGAAGTCGCTGGGCTAACCCTTCGGGGAGGCAGGCGCCGAGGGTGGGGCTGATGACTGGGACGAAGTCGTAACAAGGTAGCTGTACCGGAAGGTGCGGCTGGATCACCTCCTTTCTAAGGAGCGCTAAGCAGGGTCATCCTGGTTAAGTCGCCGCGAACACGGTGTGTTTGCCGGCGGTCTATACAGGAGTGGCGCTAACCTGCAAAGAGCTACCTGGTCGATCGACGGATGGCGGCAATTGGGAAGCCGGATAGAGCGAGATTCCCTTCGGGTAACCGGAGTGGAAGGGGCTCTTCAACGACCTGATTGAAGCCTTCAGAAAAATCCGTCGCCTTGTACTCGAAAGAGTAACAAAACCAAACCAAACCAAAAAAACTAACGACGTATTCTTCCTTTCACTATTCAGAAGTTAAGTGCCTGAAAAAGCCCCGGCGACGGGGCTTTTTTGTTGACCTACGTCGACGCATGTCGAATGTCTGATGAACTCCAGGGTTGCGCTTCCCGGGCGCGGCCGTTGGCGCCTCACCCACCTTCTCAGGGCTATACTCCCCGAATGCAAAACGAAGACACCGCCGCGCCCCAGGTCAAAGTGATCCGCGAGGATGAACGGGAGATCGAGGTTCGCTCCGGCGCGATGACGCGCGTCGCCGGCGTGTCGGAGTCGCTCACAGGCGCCACCGGCATACACCTCGCCGAGTCGGTCATACCGCCAGGCCGATGTTCGTCACCGCACTATCACTCGAACTGCGAGTCGGCGATCTATGTCATCTCGGGCCGCGGCGTCATGTTGACAGGGGACGACCTATCCGTCGAGGAGGAGATCGGTCCGGGCGACATGATCTACATCCCGCCGGGCGCCGCTCACCAGCCCTTGAACACGAGCGATTCGGAAATGTTGCGACTGATCGTGGCACGCAACACACCGGTCGAGCTGGTTGTAGAATTGGACGGTGTCGGCCGCAAGGACTGCTGATTCTCGGCTCTGACGTCGTTATGTCGATGTTTCAGGCCTTGGGATGCGGCGCCCGCGCAACGCGTCGAAATGGCGCCTGTGCAGCGGCGGTCAGACGGGCCCGTAGCTCAGCTGGTTAGAGCGCTACTCTGATAAAGTAGAGGTCGGATGTTCGAGTCATCCCGGGCCCACCAAGCTACGCAGAATCTAGACCGTTCGCGGTCAGGTTCGGCTGGTTCTATAAGTTCAGGGGTTGGCGTTTTCGGCTGGGAAGTTGCAGTCAGGTATGGCCAACGTGATGACTGGAACGCTCGTCATCGCGGCGACTCGCCGGTAGAGGGCTCTTACGGCAGATTGCCAAGATACGCACTCTATGCCCCAACCCACTGCTGCCCGCATTGAAGCCGTACTTCGGGCAACTAGGCGATGGCGGAAGGAACTATTCGACACTACTGGCCGTAATCGCCTTCGTCGATACCGCGACCTTAAGACCAGTACGCTAGATTTCACGCCTGGTCGCAAGCACGGCCCTGACGCATCCGCATTGGATCGGCTGCTGGCTGGCAAGCCAGTCGATTTGAGCGACCTATTCCCTGACGCATCAAATGACTTCGGTGCACTTCGCGAGGCCCGCCGACGCCTTTCCGCCATACACAAGACCGCCCTCACTAACCTGGAGGAGAAAGGGATAAGGACGCTTTTTGCGGCCTTTGGGCTCGCGACCTGGAAAGTTGCTTCCGGTACCCCTCCGAATGCACCCGTGATTTTGGTGCCGCTTGATGTCGAAGCCACCGGCGCCGCAGCGCGAAACTTCAGTATCAAGATTGATGGTGATGCCCACCTCAACCCAGTGTTGGTTCATATCCTGCGCGCCGAACACGATTTTGAAACTGACCAGGACGAGGCGGATGTGGCTGAAGATCCACCCGCTAACCTCAATGGCATTTGGGCCCTTCTAACCCGAATGGAAGAGTCGTGGAGGCTCCTTCCTAACTTGGTAGTTGAACCGCGCTCTGTCGTCGCTATCTTTTCTTACTCCACGATGCCGTTGGTTGCTGATTTGGAACAGAATGGCGAACTATTCGCAGCAAACGACATCGTTGCGGCAATCGCTGGAGACCGGGAGGCACGTGGAACTCTTGCCTCCCGTATATGTGATCCCGCTCCCAACCAGCCCGACATAGACCCACCCTCAAATGAGTTTCTCGTACTGGACGCGGACTCGAGCCAGCATCTCGCGATCAATCGCGTCCTAGGCGGCGAGTCCCTGGTCATTCAAGGGCCGCCCGGAACAGGCAAGTCACAGACCATAGCTAATCTCATAACCTCCCTAATCGCCAAAGGCAAACGAGTCCTTTTCGTCGCGGAGAAGCGCGCTGCAATTGAAGCCGTAACGAAACGACTGGAGCACGTGGGCTTGAGCGATCTGGTAATGGACATGCATGGGGGAGTCACCTCCCGTCGTGATTTCGCCCGAACCCTGAACGACTCCCTCAAACAAATTTCCGCTATTCCCCTGAATGACTATCGCGCCCTGCACCACCGTGTCCAAGAACGGCGGGCGTTCCTGAATGCAAACGATGCCGCCCTGCACGAACCGCGCGATCCCTGGAAGCTTTCTGTCTTCAAGATGAGAGAGCGAGTCCTTGCAATACCTGAAGCCGCACGCACCCAATTGCGCCTTTCTACCAGGGATTCGCGTTCGTTAGATGTTGCCGGTTTCGAGCGGCTAGGAGGTGACATAGCAGAATGGGTCGGCTTAGGTGGTCACACACACGCAAAAGATCATCCAGAATGGGCGCGCACTCTTATCACCACCGCCAATGACGCCCGCACGGCCTTTGAGCTCGTCAACGATCTCGCATACGAACACCTGCCAGCCGCCCGTGGTGCTCTGTTCGCCGCGCTTGATGAAATTCCCTTGTCCAGACCGGACACGGTCGCGGAGTGGAACAAAGCGTCTCAGTTTCTCGTTGCAAAAAGCGGTTCATGGTGGGCGCGGATGAAGGCCGCGATCACCTCGGCTGACTTCCGAGAGACGAGGCGAGCCCTTGGCGCTACTAGGTCCTTACGTCTATCGCCGGAGAAGGTAACTTATGCAGAACAGCTCGTCAGCCCTCTCGTCAGGGAACTCACTGCCCTCTCCAAAATAACTGGGAACGCATATTTCCATGAGATTCCTCACATGGATTTGGCTGTGAAATTGGGTCGGATGGCGTCTGACCGCACCGCGGTTGTAAACCTTCCTCGTATCCGTGAACTTGAAGCAAGATTTCGATGGTCAGGTATAGATAGTGTGATCAAGCGTGTTGGTGACGATATTCCACCAGAGCATACTGCCAGCGCAGTGGAGCACGCTTGGTTGTCACGTGTCCTTAATGATCTCGAATTTGAAGATCGAAGGCTCGCTGCTTTTGATAGCAGCACACATACCCGCCACCGCGATGAATTCGCGGAGGCCGATTGTCGGCACCGCGACTCTGCGCCCCATCGTGTTCACCGGCTCGTTGCCGAAGCCATGATCCAAACTATGAATGACCATCCCGATGAGACCGCTCTTGTCCGGAGAGAGGCCGCGAATAAGCGCCGCCACCTCAGCGCGCGCCAACTCTTCACTCGCGCGCCCAATGTTCTTGCCGGTCTCCGCCCTTGTTGGACTATGTCGCCTATCCTCGTAGCTGAGATGATCCCTGCGAATCTGCGGCTTTTTGATGTTGTCGTCTTCGATGAGGCTTCTCAGATACCGCCGGCCGAGTCGATCGGTAGCCTCGCCCGCGCTCCCCAGGCAGTGATCGCAGGCGACAGTCGCCAACTTCCGCCTACTTCCTTTTTCGGCCATAGCGCGGAAGATGACGTAGAAGATGTTGATGATGATCTGTCGCTGACCTCTGATATAGAGTCCTTGCTCGACACTGCCGGGGTTCTTCTGAGGGACGAGATGTTGCAGTGGCACTATCGCAGCCGCGACGATCGTCTAATTGCGTTCTCGAATGTGCACATCTATGGCGGATCTTTGACGACCTTCCCAGGCTCGATTGTCCGGACGCCGATAACTCGCTGCCTCATCCCCTTCCGACCCATCACCGGGATTGTTGGAACGCGCTCAAACCCTGACGAAGTGGCGAAAGTCGTGGAACTCGTTCTCGAACACGCCCGCGAGACTCCACGCGAGACGCTCGGTGTCATCGCCTTTGGCCAACGTCATGCCGATAACATCGAAAACGCTCTCATGCGCCGTTTGAGCGAGGCAAGCGATCCTTCTCTATACGAATTCTTCTCGGAAACTAACGAGGAGCGCTTCTTTGTCAAGAACATTGAACGCGTCCAGGGCGATGAGCGAGACAAAATCATCATCAGCGTGGGCTATCACAAGGACCCCAACGGAAACCTACCCTACCGCTTCGGACCGCTCCTTCAGGAAGGTGGAGAACGTCGTCTTAATGTTGCCGTCACGCGTGCCCGTTCGAGTCTTACGCTCGTGTCCTCCTTTGATCACCGCGACATGGGTCCGGGGCGCTCCTCCAAGAGAGGTGTAGAACTGCTTCGGAAGTATCTCGAATTTGCAGCGTCCGGCGGTCACAACCTGGGTTCGGACGTGGCAGATGTGCCTCTCAACCCATTTGAGCTTTCCATTAAGGATGGGCTGGACCGTCGCGGAATCCCAGTTACGCCACAATATGGCGTTTCAGGCTACCGTGTCGACTTTGCGTGCGCGCATCCCAAAGAGCCCGGAAGGATGGTACTCGCCATCGAAGCCGATGGCGCAAGCTACCATTCAGCCCACACTACGCGCGACCGTGACCGTCTTCGACAGCAAGTGCTTGAGGGCAAGGGTTGGCGATTCCATCGTATCTGGTCGACCGCATGGTTTCGGGACCGCGAGGCGGAACTCGACAAGGCGGAGGATGCTTGGAAAAGGGCTGTTGAGATATCAGAAAGGGGCGAGCCGTCGACTACTCCGGTATCAAGCCCCAAACCGCATTTATCCCCATCAACGCAACGCGGCCCACGCCCCAGAATTCCTAGTAAGGGAACATATGGCCGCTACGGCATCACCGACTACGCCCGTTGGGAGCTCGTAGCACTTGCCCGCTGGATCAAGTCCGATACGCTTTTGCGGACCGACGAGGATCTGATACGGGAAATGATGAAAGAGCTTGGATTCAGACGCACGGGAAGGCGCATTGTAGAGCGGCTCGAAAAGGCTATCAGAGAGGCCCGAAGCTGACTCTTGTTAACACAAACTCGCCTGTGACGCACCTAGCGTCCCGGCATCCCGCCGAGTTCCCGGTAGGAGTGTTGGATAACCATTAACCTGTTGGACCTACGTACCTGGACAGATCCAAGAACCTTGACGATTAGTCAATGGTCGTCGTTGCAACTTTGAGAAACTGCCGCCGAATGATGTCTCGCGACAAGACGCGATGGAAACCGGCATGCGCCGCATGACCCTTGACCACAACAGCCCCATCGTCGAACTCTACCTAGCTGAATTCGATACGGATGAAGGCCCCACAATTCTGGAATGCTGGAGCATGGAACCGACTGGCGCTGCTATAGCATTCAGGGAATTCTTCACCGTTGACCATCCCAATCGGAGCAAGCTTACCGACCAGACACGGCTAAAAACTCACCCGCCGTCGAGCGAAGCCTGGCATGAAACCTGGAATTGGTGGCTACACAAACCTGATTGGACTGGGGACTACGTTGAGTTGGCAATTGACCCGGGGACACAAATGACCATTGGAAAAACGGTCTTAGAATACGTCTTAATGTTCTACGTTTACTGGAGCAAAGCCTACAGTTCCCGGCGGAACGAGATTACTCGATCTATGAAATCGTCCCTCAGGACAAACGCTGGAGAGGAAATGCTACAACAAGACTTCTTTCGTCCTCAGTCAAGCTGACCTGCTTCAGTAATGCTTGGCGTAACGGCTGCGGGTGATCACGGGAAGCCTTTCGACTGGGTCCGGAGACGACGCGATACCCGAGGCGGCGTTCCGCAAATGCAGGCAAGTGACATGGATATACGCAGCGGAGTGAAGATTGACCTGAGCGGTAAGGTGGCGTTTGTGAGCGGCGCTTCGAAGGGCATAGGGGTTTCAAGCGCCGGATTCTTGCAGGCAGCCGGCCTCTGTCATCCGCCTTCGTATGTCGGCAGGCAGCTCTTTTTCGGCTCGAGTCACCGCATCATCCAGGGGTTCCACTTCTGCGGCTATCGGGAAGAACTCGATGCCTATGACTTGGTCCGCAGGCTGCGAGTCAACCAATGCCTTGAAGTTCCGAACGAGGATCAGCGCCTTGTTGTGCCAGTCGGCCACTTCGTCGGGGGGCGGCGCCTGCGAGAAAACCTCGATCATCTCCGCGGCGACGGCGGATAATTCCCCATAGGTGGTCCAGTCCCTCAGTTCTTCAACCAGGGCGCAATTTAACAAATACTCGTCAAGGGTCAGGGCAACAGCCGACTGCGCGGGGGTCGGTGCAGGCGCAGGGGTCGGTGCAGGCGCGGAGGTCGATGTAGGCGAAGGGGTCGATGTAGGCGCAGGGGTCGGTGCAGGCGAAGGAGTCGGTTTAGGCGCTGGGGTCGGTGCAGGCGAAGGAGTCGGTTTAGGCGCTGGGGTCGGTTTAGGCGCTGGGGTCGGTGCAGGCGCGGAGGTCGATGTAGGCGAAGGTGTCGGTCCAGGGGCAGAGGCCTGTGCAGGCGCAGGGGTCAATGTAGGCGCTGGGGTCTGTGCAGGCGCGGAGGTCTGTGCAGGCGCGGGATCGTTGGTACATCCAATCGTCAACAGGATCGGCAGCGCAACGCCGACGACCAGCAGACTCAGTAACCTTGACATTCCAACCCTCCTCGCTAGAGACGTGAAGTGTAGCGAAAACCCTGTACTCGCGATGTTTGCCATCGTTCACACCCGCCGAGCCCGGCAAGTCGGGCGGACCAGACCGTCGGAGCGCCGTGCGCAACTTGGAGCCCCCATTTTGCGGTGAGGGCAAGTCAGCTCTCCTTCGACTCAGGGCAGACTCCCGGCGATACTCGGCGAATTGAGGTGTTTGGGGACGAGGCCGCGCTGACATACACCGTCCCCATGCCTGGCGACGAAGTGACGGCGGAATCGGCCTCAACTCTGGATTTCGGCCACTCAGGCCCGTCATCGACCCGCCGACCCAAGTGAACCCGGCCGGGGTTTTCGCGTGTGCGCCAGCCCTGCATCCCGCGAGAACTTGGCGAATAAGCGGCGGACGACGGCGGGGAGGCAATCGACAGGCATCGAGACGACGTGAACCGCGTGGTAATGTTCGGTTGCCAGGAGCCGCATCCGCAACTTACCGGGACTATCAGCGAATGCGGCAAGCGCAGGTGAGTGAGATGGATATACCCAGCGGAGTGAAGATCGACCTGAGCGGTAAGGTGGCGTTTGTAAGCGGCGCTTCGAAGGGGATAGGGGTCGCCATCGCCGAGGCTCTCGCTGATGCCGGGGCCGATTTGGCGTTGACGGCGCGCGATGAAGGCGGGCTGGAAGCCACGGCGGAGTCGGCGCGCAGTCGGGGAGTCAAGGCCTGGACTCACACCACAGAACTTGCCGATCCGGACCAGGTGAGGTCACTGGGTGATGCTGCCCTCAGAGAGTTCGGAAAGGTCGACATCCTGATCAACAACGCCGGCCTGACGCACCCTCAAAGGGTGCTCGACGTTGGACTTTTTGAGTGGCGAAACACCTTGGACGTGAACCTGCTGGCGCCGCTGTTGCTGACGCAATGCTTTGCGCCGGGCATGATCGAGCGACGCAGCGGGAAGATCGTGAACATTACCTCGCGCGCCGGTCTGGGCGCGTTGGAGGAACACGCCGCGTACAGCGCCTCCAAGGCGGGCTTACAGCTACTCACGATGACCATGGCCGTGGAGTTCGGACCTCACAACATACAGACGAACGCCATAGCGCCCACGGTGATAGCCACGCCTATGGCCGAAGCGGTATGGACGCCGGGGCCGAGAACGGACTTCAAACTGGCGGGCGTGCCGATGGGACGCTTCGGCAAGCCTCGTGAGGTGGCGAACGTTGCGCTGTTCCTGGCGTCGCCGCTGTCGGACTATGTGAACGGAGTGATTCTGCCGGTGGACGGCGGCGAGGGAGCGCGTTGAAGGCGTTGGTCCTGAATAGCCCGTTCGATCTTGCCGTTCGCGACGTTCCCGATCCGGGCGTACCGGGACCGGACGAGGTGAGAGTAAGCGTCAGGTCGGTGGGCATCTGCGGCAGTGACATCCACTACTACGAGCATGGCCTGATAGGCGATTTCGTGCTGAGAGCGCCGATGGTCCTGGGGCACGAGGCGGCGGGAGTGGTCGACGCGGTGGGCGAAGGCGTAGGGTCCCTGGCGCCCGGGGACACGGTTGCGATGGAGCCCGGCGTGCCTTGCGGGGCCTGCCGGGAGTGCAGAATCGGCCGTTACAACCTGTGCAAAGACGTTCGCTTTTGGGCGACTCCTCCGCATGACGGAGTACTGGCGGAGTACGTCCTGCACCCGGCCGCGCTGACCTTCCGGCTACCCGGTCACATGACCACCGAGGAAGGCGCGCTGATGGAGCCGCTCGCTGTGGGAGTGCACGCTTGCGAACGCGGCGGCGTGCGGCCGGGCTGCGTCGTGGCTATAAACGGCGCCGGGACCATCGGATGTGTAACGCTCATGGCAGCCCTGGCCTACGGGGCGTCGCAGGTGATTGTGGCTGACGTGATTCCCGCCCGCCTCCAACGCGCTAAGGAACTGGGCGCGGCGGCAGTCGTGGACGCACGGTCCGAGTCGCTGGCAGAGGCTGTGATGTCGGCGACGGGGGGCCGCGGCGCGGAAGTTGGGGTCGAATGCTCCGGCCATCCCGACGGCGCACAGACGCTTGTGGACGCTTCGGCGCCCGCTGGACGTGTCGTCCTGGTCGGGATGGGACCGCAGCCGACAAAAATCGACACGGTGGCAGCGATGGTGAAAGAGGTGGACCTGGCCACGGTCTTTCGCTACGCCAACGCTTACCCAACGGCGATAGAGCTGACAGGCAGCGGACGAGTCCCGGTAGCTCAGCTAGTGACGGACCGATTTCAATTCGACCAAGCGGTAAACGCGTTCGAGTACGCCCGCTCGCCGCGTCCTGACACTTGCAAGGTTATGATCGGGATGTAGAAGGCTCGCGGGCAGGCCTAAGATACTGTCTGTGGCCAACTTAGAGGCCGGATTTTCGAGTCATCCCGGACAACCAGACTGCACAAAACTCTGAACCTTCGTGATGAGGTTCGTTCTGGACTCGCAATCGAGCCCGGGTTCTGATGGCATGCAGGGCTGATGCAAACCACGAGTCCCAACCTGTAAGCCTGTGTATTGTGTTAGCGAATGCGAAAGGACGGTGTGCTCATAACATGGTGAGGTTCCTACAGTCCGCTGACTGGCAACTCGGGATGACCAGGCACTTTCTGACCGGTGATGCCCAGGCACGCTTCAGCGCCGCTCGCCTCGACGTCATCGAGCAGATGGGAAATCTCGCCGTTGATGAAGGCTGTCAGTTCGTAGTCGTGTGCGGCGATGTGTTCGATTCGAATCAGGTAGAGCGGCAGGTGCTCATGCGAGCGTTCGAAAAGATGGCCGCGTTTCCGCAAGTCACGTTTTACTTACTACCCGGTAACCACGACCCGCTTGATGCATCGTCAATCTATCGCTCTCAAACGTTCACCACGTACCAGCCCAAAAACGTGAAAGTGCTCTACGAATCCGAACCAGTGGAAGTAGTTCCGGGAGTCGAATTAATTCCGGCGCCCTGGCCCAACAAGTACCCGACCATCGACTTGGCAAACGCTGCCTGCAATGAACTCGAGGCGACCGATGCTGTGAGTATCATCGTGGGCCATGGGGCCACCGACACTATGTCACCGAGTCGAGATGACCCGAAACTCATTGGCCTGAAGCAGATTGAAGAGAAGATCGAGGCTGGCCTGATCCACTACGTAGCCCTTGGCGATCGCCACTCCACAACCGATGTGGGCACGACTGGCAGGGTGTGGTATTCGGGCGCCCCTGAGCCAACCGACTATACCGAGACTGACCCTGGGAACGTGCTCGTCGTCGACCTAGACGCGGACAATGTCAGTGTTGAGGCCAAGCGCGTGGGCGCCTGGAGGTTTTTGAGCAAAGATTGGCAGTTGGGCAACGAAGAAGACATCGACGCCCTCGAAGAGTGGCTTTCGGACTTGACCAGCAAAGACCGCACTATCGTGAAGGTCTCGTTAACAGGTCAAGTGTCCCTCGCACAGAAGGCTCGGCTGGACGGCATACTGGATCACAACCTTGATTTGCTGGCGGCGTTGGAGACGTGGGAGAGACGCAGCGATCTCGTGGTGATCCCGGATAATACCGATCTTGAGTACCTTGGTTTATCGGGCTTCGCCCATGAGGCCCTGCTCGACCTGCAAGAGATGGCCGAGTCCGGTGACAATGCCCTAATTGCCCGCGATGCTCTAACCCTATTGCATCGTCTGGTAGGCACTCGCGTATGAAATTACATCGCGTCCGTCTGGTCAATTACCGCGGAGTCACCGACAACGACGTGAGCTTCTCCGATAAAGGCGTCACGATCGTTGAGGGGCCGAACGAGGTGGGCAAGACTTCCATCGCCGAAGCGCTGGCGTTGGCTGTCGAATTGCCGGACTCGTCCAGGAGCGCCCGAGTCAGGTCCGTAAAGCCCGTAAACCGTGATGAGGGTCCTGAGGTGGAGATTGAACTGTCTTCCGGCCAATACACGCTGTCGTTCAATAAGCGATGGCTTCGGAATCCAATAACCATTCTCAGCATTTCATCTCCACGGAGCGAAAGTCACACCGGGCGCGCGGCGCATGATCGTCTACGAGAGATCCTTGCTGAGACCCTGGACATGGATCTCTGGGACGCGCTGCGCATTGAGCAGGGCATCAAGTTGAACCTGCCACCTTTCACCATGCCGTCAATGCGCAGAGCCTTGGACAGCGCCGCCGGCGGCGATCTTGCGTCCGACCACGAAGACACCCTTTGGGAGCGCATAAAGGAGGAGTACGGCAAATACTGGACTCCAACAGGTCAGGAGAGCAAGGAACGAAAGTCGTCTCAAAGCCACATAACAGAAGCTACGGAGGAGGTCGACGATCTGAAGCGACAGATGGGTGATGTCGAAAGAGATGTGGCCCAGATGGACCGACTGGTCGATGAGGCGGCCCGAGTTAGCGCTACTCGAAACGAATGCGAGAAGAGCGAGCTCGACTTTGAGGAGCGGTGGAATTCTATTGAGCGCATGCGCAATGAGATCGATCGCTTGAACGCTATCTACAGCGCTGCGGAAGCTGAACACCACCTTGCCGAGGGGAGTTGGGCCCGTCGTCAGGATTTGCTCGAAACCTGCGCCGAGTCTACCGAGGCCTTGACTGTGCTTGAGGCCGAGGCACAGGAAGCGGCGCCAGAACTTTCCGCAGCCATTCGCCGCAGGGAAGCCGCCGCCGCGTCCCTAAAGGACGCCGCCGGGGCGCTTCGCCTGGCTGATGATAGACGCGTCCGTGCCGCTAAGGATCGCGACTATTTGCGTGAGCAAATTGAGGTGGCACAAATAAGCGAACGCTACGAGCGCTATGTGCAAGCCGGGCAATCTCTCAAGGAAGCTGAAGATTATCTCGAATCGGCCATGGTTGATGACGATGAGCTGGAACGAATTGAAAAGGCCTATCTCGATGATGTGGGCGCCAGAGCAGCTACCGATAGCGCTGCCGCCTCGGTGGAAACCACAGCGCTAGGCGACATGAGAATGCAGATTGCTGGCAAAGATGTCGATCTCCATGCCAAAGAGGTTCATAGCGAACTTGTGGAAGATGAGGTGGAATTGGTCATTCCCGGTATTGCGCGGCTGCGGGTGAGCGCAGGGAGTGAATCGAAAGGTCTGGCCGAACGCCGTCGGATCACTCAGGAGGCCTACCAGCGCCTGTGCAATGAGGTTGGCGTCGCCGACCTGGCCGGGGCGAGGAAAGCAGCGCAGGGGCGAAGAGACGCCCAGCGCGTCAAAGGCGACGCCATCGCAGCCATCAAGCGGGATCTTCGGGATCTCACCCCCGACATTCTGCAAGCCAAGATCAAGGACCTAACGGAGAGGGTCACGTCCTATCCCGATGTGCGCCCAGCGGACCCGCCGCTGCCCCCCGACTTGGACGAGGCCACGCGAATCGCCTCTGACGCTGAAGTGGTTGTCACCGATTGTCGAACGAGATTGGATGCTTGCGACGCCGCCGCGAAGAAGTCAGACGAGCAACTTACCAAGGCCCGGCTCAATGATGCCGACCGTACTGCCAGGATCAGGGTCGCTGACGACCGCAAGTTGGAATCAGAAAACCGGCTCGCCGCGGCCAGAAAGATTCAAGCGGATGAAGCCCTCAGGGCAGCTCTTGTGGTGACCCAAGGGCGCTTGGACGCCGCTCTCGAGTCCCTGGCGGACGTTAAGGCACAACTGAAGGCTGCGGATCCGGATTCTCTCGAAACTCTTCTTCTGAACGCTCGCGCGGCCAAGAAACGGGCCATTCAGGAATTCCAGGCCAACAGAGATAGCCAGAGTGAGCTTAGAGCCCGCCTGGATCTCCACGGCGAAAAGGGTCTGCAGGGACTCTATGACCAGGCCCTCAGCGAATGGGGGCACGTCAAACGAGAGCACGCCCGCGTAGAGGAGCGCGCCGAGGCCACACGCCTGCTGCAAGAAACGTTTGAAAAGTACCGCCGGCAAGCCCACCTGCGCTACATCGAACCTTTCAAGGAGCGAATCGACCAGTTCGGGCGAATCGTGTTCGGTCCGACCTTTGCGGCGGAGCTAGACCAGGAAATGCGGGTAGTACGCCGCACCCTTGAGGACGCGACGCTGGATGTAGAACAACTAAGCACCGGAGCTCAAGAGCAGCTTGGCGTCCTCTGCCGAATCGCGTGTGCCACTATCGTGAGCCCGGATGATGGGGGCGTCCCAGTGATGATCGATGACGCCTTGGGTTGGAGCGATCCCCAACGTCTCCAAGCCATGGGCGCCGCCATCGCAGCCGCGGGCAGGCAGTGTCAAGTAGTCGTGCTTACCTGTACCCCGGGGCGCTACTCTCACGTCGGAAACGCAAAAGTTGTCCCCTGATCCCCTAGTTGCAGGAACGGCGATAGAGTTGACACGCAGCGGACGAGTCCCTGCAGTTCAACTCGTGACGGACCGATTCCCATTCGGCCAGGCGGTAAGCGCGTTCGAGTACGCCCGCTCACCGCGTCCAGGCACATGCAAGGTAATGATCGAGATGTAAGGGACCCGCGGGCAGGATGAAGGTGGTGGCTACCGCCAACACAGTGGGTGGCAGTTCGGGCCTTCCCGGGCCCACTACCCGGAAAGCAAGAACCTACACGCAGAGGTTCGAAATGGGGTTGTAGGACGGCCCGTTTGGTTGGCTGGTGACTGTCAGGACCGGGAAGGCACAATTACTTGGGCACCGCCACGCCCATAGCGGAGGTATCTCTGATGGAAATGGCACCTGGAGAGAACGAAGACGCCGAAGTTATTTTCGTCGGCGACGAGGACCTAAACGAAGAGGCAGTAGCCTACACAGACAGCATACTTAGAGACGATGAAACGCCGGTGGCCGCCGCTGGGTTCGATTTTGAAAGCAAGGTGATAGTCATCACCGACCAACGAGTCCTGATAACCGTCGGGGAAGACGATGTCGGTACGCTCGACCTCAGCCTGGACCACGATGATATCGATTTGGTGAGAAGAGACGGTCGTACGCTGATCATCGAGACTAGAACGGGCGAAGAACACTGTTACCGTTTCGCCAAGGACCAGACCGTTGAGGAACTGGTCGAAATAGCAGGAGCAGTGGGATCTCTGGAGGAAATGGAAGTGGCACCTGCTGAGGAGGAAGACGCCCAGACAACCCAAACCCATCTTGAGAATGGAAATGTACATCCCATAGCGGAGCGCGTCCGTTTTTGGGAAGAACAGGACAAGATTAACCAGGAGCTAATCCCCAGGGTAATCCGCCAGAATGAGTTGCTCACCAAGCACATCGCCGAGCACGACAGCCTTCCGGAAGTGGCGGGCATGGCCATCAGCGAGGCTCTTGCCGAAGCGCGGGAAGAACAGCGGCGGCAGTACGAAGCTGCTTTGGACGCCGCCAAAGGAGAGATTGCAGAAAATACTCGGGCCGTCAGCGAGGTTCTTGCCGAAGCGCGGGAAGAACAGCTGCATCAGTACGAAACTGCCTTGGACACCGCCAAGGGAGAGATTGCCGAACATGCCCGGGCCACCAGCGAGGTTCTTGCCGAAGCGCGGGAAGAGCAGGGCGGCAGTACGAAGCTGTCTTGGACGCCGCCAAAGGAGAGATTGCAGAAAATGCTCGGGCCGTCAGCGAGGTTCTTGCCGAAGCGCGGGAAGAACAGCGGCAGCAGTACGAGTCTGCCTTGGACGCCGCCAAGATAGAAATTGCAGAAAATACCCGGTCCAGCCTGGATCAGGCTCTGGCAGCCGTGCGGCAGGAAATCCGCCGGACGCGTAACATGCTCATCGTCATAGCCTCCGGGGCTGGGATAATCAGCGTCGCTGCGCTCATCGTGAACCTCCTCACGTAGCAGGGAGGGCGACCGGCATGACCATGCGTTCAATAGACCTGCTTCCGGCACTTCGGGAGTTGCCCACAGTCGAGTCCACCCAGCTCCTGTCGTTTCGCGACATGATGTCCGGACTCGTGGGTACCGACCGCGCCATGTACGCCGCGGAATTCGCCTCCGCCGTATCCCTTGGCATGTGGCCCGTCTTTGACCGCTTCAACGTGGATGACACGCTGGCTACAGCGTATAAGGCTCAATACCCGAACGACGACGCCAACCAGTCGCTGTACGAACAATGGCAAGAGATGATGGATCGTGGCCCGGAATCCGTGCAAGGATTCATCAACGGGCTGAAAGGCAAGGTCGCGGAGTTTCGTACCAAAGACTTGCTGGAGGACAATGGGTACACAAATGTGACGCTGGCCTCCGACCCGACTCAGGAAGGGTGGGACATCAGCGCCGTTGACCCAGAAGGACAAACTGCCCTGATTCAAGTCAAAACAGGCACATCACTCTCTGCGAGCGAAGTCCGAGACCTTCTGGAAGCTGAGCCGAATTATCTCTTCGCCTTTGGTACTGAGATTCACGACAAAGTGGTCGCGTCCGGAATGGATACGGGAAACCAAATAGTAGCCGTGATTGGCTCAGACTATGCGCGCGTGGAAGGAATCAAGGATGGGCTGGAAACCCTAAGCGCCAACGAGGGAATAGACATCCCCGACGGTGTTGTGGACATCATCCCATATGCCATCGTGATTGTCGGCGCGGCGCGTCTTATCTACAGCGCGCTCAAAACCGAAAGAGAGTTCAAAGCCGCTGACCGAACCACAAAGAACAGGTTACACGTGGTACAAACCCTGACCTTGATGTCTCGGATGGGCGTCAGCGCGGTCCTCGCAACGGTGGGTGGCACGGCTGGAGCAGCCGCAGGAACTTCAGTGCTGGGAATAGGCAACCTCATCGGCGGCGTCGGCGGCACGTTAGTCGGCGCTGGTGTTGGGATGTACCTGAACAAGCACCTGCAACCCCACATGCTGGAGCTTGCTCTGGACATCACTGGGCTCACGCACGACGACCTGTTCTACTACAAGAACAAGCCTCGGGTCGACGCCGTGGCCAAGAGATTCCAGGATAAGGCCGGGGAGTTGGCCGCCGCGCCCGGCTTCTAGAGCGCTTATCCCCATTGGAGGGCTTTACATATCCACCCAGGCTCAATGGCAGGCAACGAGACCTCATCAAAGAGCGATGGGCGAGCCGCAACCCGCCCGACATCCCTCAAACCGTGGAGCAACACTGGTAACGCTTCCTTCGCATTATTTCAGCGCACGATTCTCCGTCGTGAAGCTGAGACCGATGAAGACGCGCGGTGAGTTCTGCTCAGCACGTAGGTTCATATTCGTCCGCTTCGAAGAGGCCATTGGCAAGCTGCGTATCGCGTATGTGGCAGATGATCTTCTCCACGTCATCCGGAGATACACCGGCGACGGGAGGCATATCGCCGAAAAACCAGTGGTGTTGCTTTACGCCCTTGTTGATTGCGTTGCGAATGCTGAAATCAGGGTGATGGTTCGGGTGGTAGGCCTTGTTGACTAAGGGTGGCCCCTGGTTGGTCCCGAAGGCATCCACGCCGTGACAGATGGAGCAGTTAGCCCTGAACAGTTCTTCGCCTGTACGACCTGTGTTGGGCAAGGACGGTCCTGTCGCTGAGTCCTGTCCCGTCCCGTTCGAATTAGTGGTCTCGTGCTGAGAGGCGCTATCTTCGCCACATCCCATCATCATCATCAGGACGAAGGCCGCGGCAAGGCTGTAGACGAAGAGCCTACCCATTGAGCTTTTGCTTCTAATCATTGCGGCAATTCCTTCTCCGTGGCTGCCGTTCCGACCTGCGGCCCACGTATGCGGCATGTTGTGGACCGCGTAATCGGGGAGAACACCCCTCACCCGGCATTCCTCCCTACATCTCGACTCGCTTTTCTCCTGACAGATACGAGGCCGCTTCCTTTTGAAAGGCCCGATTACATCCCGGGCCACAGAAATAGTAAGTGACACCCTCATGGTCCCAACTGCCGCCGGGCGGTTTTTTCGTGTCGACTTCCATGTGGCAGACCGGATCGATTGCCTTGGGCTTACCCCTTCGAAACAGCGGTATACGCATTCAACTCCTCTTTCACGCCGGGATGAGCACATCCCGCACGCATTACGCCTGGTACCCGAGCCCTAGACGATTAGTCCGCCACCTTTATGTCATTGGCCACTTCATTTTAATTACTTCCGGAGCGAAATCGGCGGCAACCACGGCGTTCGCGGGATCGACCGTTATGTCATGTGGTTGGTTCTACCTCGTGTGCGACGGAAGGGAGCCCACCCGCACACCTGGGTTCCGGCCTGCGCCGGAAAGACGGAGGCGGGGTCGATGAACGGTGTCTGGGATGATGGCGGTTACGTGCGGTTCCTCGTCCCGCATCTGGATTCCGGCCTGCGCCGGGAAGACGGAGGTGGTGGGTTGCGGCGTTTGCCGGCACGATGTTGAGCCTCTCCCGCCAACGGAAGAGGGGACTTTTGAAACACCCTCTTGAAATCCGCCACCGCGAAACGACCCAGCGGCATTGTCAATAATCATGGGATAGACGGGGATTTACGTGGCGCCCGCTTCGTCTGGCAAATTCTTCGGCGCTGTCGTGGCGAGAATCACTAGGGCAGCAAGAAACATCAGGCAGACACCTCCCCACCAGACCGGGTCGTACGAGCCTGTCCAGTCTCGGACATAGCCGGCCAACGGTGGTCCGATTCCGCCGACCGTTAGGGTAATCGGCGCTACAACGCCCCTGATGCTGCCCACGTACTCCCGACCGAAGTAGTCTGCCCAAACGAAGTTCTGAAGAAACATCATGCCGCCGATGCCAAGCCCGAAGACCGCCATGGATACGAACATCAGGGACGTGTAGTCCGCATAAATTGTCATCACACTCGCCAGCCCGAGCAAACAGAACCCTATTGCGCCCAGGATCCGCACGGAGACCCACCTGACGAGCATCCCGAAAGCAAATGTCGCCACACCCGCGCAGACCGCGTCAAAGGCCGTGGCGATCGAGACCAGAGTCGGATCGAGGCCCCTGTCCATAAACGCAGCGATCCTGTGCACGGCGACCGTACCGATGGCCAGCGCCACCATGGAGAACCCGACGACAAGACTCCAGAAAGGGAGTGTCCGCATCGCGTTCCGCGCTGTCCAGGAAATCTCCAGTTCCCCAAGCGGTTCCCCTGATGTGTCTGCTCCAACATCCGGCCCAGGTTTGGACGGCAGGCCGTCGGGCAGAAGATTCATGTCCTCCGGTCGGCGCCGGACAAAGATCAGGGACAGGGGAACGATGATGCTTATGCCCAATATGGCAAGCACGATCCATGCTGTACGCCAGCCCCAGGCATCTATGAAGTACTGGGTGAGCGGCACGAAAATCATCGCACCAACGGGGATACCAAGCCCTACGAAGGCGACCGCGGCCCCACGCCGCCGAACGAACCACTTCAGTATTGGAACTGATGTAACGAGGGCGCCCGGACCACTCATTCCGACCAGGCCCATCACCGCGAACAGCGCCACAAGCTGCCAACTGCTGTTGATGAAGGCGAGCGCGATCATGGCGCCCCCAGTGATTACGGCAGCGACGGGCAGCAAAATCCGCGAGCCGAACCTGTCCAACAGCCATCCGACGGTCGGGCTGGTCACGGAACTCGACACCTGGCGAGCTGTCTGGGCCCAGCCGAAGAAGGCGCGGCCGATACCCAGTTCGTCACCCATCGGCTTGATGAACAGGCCGAAGTTCAGCGATCCCATCGCCATGCTCACGGCGCCGGCGGAGGCCATGGAGAAGACGATCACCCAGCCGTAGTAGAAGAAAGGCTGGTCGCCCCATATGCTGCGCTTGCCGGTCTTCAATCGCTGGATACTGTGCTCCCGTTACGTGACAGGCTGCGTAAAAGCGAGTCTGTGAGGCAGACTAGGATACGACTACGCCGCACCGTAATGGAGATGGTCGTCCCGTTAGAGGAAAACGTGATCCGCAGACGACGATGCTGGCATTCGTGAACTAGGACAAGTGAGTCCCGAAATAGCATCCTCTTGGGTAACCGCCCGCCAGCGATCCTAGAATCCAGGCAAATCCGGCCTTCGGGCCGGATTTTTCGCGTCAGGAAGCCCCGTCATCTGTGGCGATACGGTTGTGGCGGCTCAGTCAGGCGAGCAGGGCAGGTTGAATTGGCCTGCCGGTGTTTGGATCGGCCATCGTCGGCAAGTGGGCCGTTTTACCGTTGAAGTAGTCCTCAATAGACCACAACTGTACGCGTGGGCACCGGTCTGCTCCGACGGTAATCTCGCCCGCATTCCTGGCTTCGGCGCGGGCCTGGGTTGAATTTACAGTGGCCAGAGTAATGAATATGCCAGCCGCCGCGTCGTCCCGGTTAACCACATGCATGAAATCCCGGAACGCTGAAAGCTGAAAGGTCCGTCCGCCTTTGACCTGGGCGAGCACCAACTTGGACTTACGTTCTTTTGGGGTGTCGATCAATGTGCCGCGGCCGTCAATGCCGCGGTCGCCGCTTTTTCGTTCGTTTGGCGCCAAGCCGAGTATTCGTGTAACCGCCCATGCCTCGAAGTCCGAGGGCCTTTCAGCCGCTAGTTTGCGAGCGCTGGCCAGATCCTGCGGAATGCCGAATGTTTCGGCTTTGATTCCCAAAGGTTTGAGACGCCGCTGCTGAACGATGTCGATAGCGGTGGCCGATATATCAATGCCTATCCATCGTCTCCGGAGATCATGCGCCGCGACCACTGTGGTGCCGCAACCGCAAAAGGGGTCGAGCACGAGGCCATTCGGTGGACACGCGGCGGGAATCAGCCGCTTGAGCAATCCGAGCGGCTTTTGCGTTGGGAATCCTAGGTGTTCACCTAATTGGGCACTGAAATTAGTGAATCCCGTGGGCTCCATGATGAGGTTTTGTGGCGGATTGCCTTCCTCGGATGAGGCGTATCGCTTCAGCCCGGGCCACTTTCCGGCGGTAGGGTGGTGTATGAGTCCGGCTTCATCCAGGGCGGCAAGCCGTTCGTGTATCCCTTCGATGTTGCGGTAGCCGGGGATGAACTCCCGCTCGATGAATTCGGCGTACTTGCCGAACTTTGGTACCGACCAGCATCTGTTCATGGCGAAGACGTCGTACTTCCCCCATGGGATGGTACTTGGGCTGCCCGCCGACATGGAATGCAACGGTCCTGTCAGGTTGTCGCTCCGGTATCGTCCCCGTTCGTCTTCCGATGGGTATGCCCTCC
Organism: Dehalococcoidia bacterium; assembly: GCA_965262065.1. Classification (GTDB taxonomy): domain Bacteria; phylum Chloroflexota; class Dehalococcoidia; order Lucifugimonadales; family Lucifugimonadaceae. Next base: position 2,161,185 of record OZ253497.1, read on the forward strand.
TCAGTTGCTCCACGGTCTTGGGAGTGTTGATCTCATGGCCGGCCCAATATGGACGGTCGGTCTTCCCGTAGAGGAGGATGTGGTCGAGAATCCGCCCAAACCGTCGCGGATCGTTGTGAGAAACGGCGCGTCTCCAAGCGATGTCGTTGCGAAAGTTCTTTGGGCCAAACACCGAGTCCATAAGTAGTTTCAGATAGTGGGACGCGGTGTCGTCACAATGCAGGTAGATGCTGCCCGCCGGTTTGAGCAGCCTTCGCATCTCCACCAGACGCTCCCCCATATAGGTCAGATAGGCGAGCATCCCCGACTGCCCGAGCATCGCCTCGAACGCTGATGTAACCCGGTGAAGGGGGTGAGAGACGGCATTCTTGAAACGGAATACACGATCAGCCGCCGCTTCGTCCCATTTCCAGGTATCGGCGAAACCGCGTACCTGGGCTGGCGTGCCGTTGCCGCGTCCGAAAAGAATGTTGTAGTCGGTGTTGCTGTTGAAAGGCGGGTCGAGATAAATCAGGTCTACCGAATCGGACGACCACCCCCTCATCCAATCGAGGCAGTCGCCGTAGTAAAGGGACCGGTCCTTCATTGTCTTGCCTGTGCCGGTCTCAGCACTTGCTGAAGCCGCAGACGTAGCACTTGACGCAGCCCTCTTCGTGGGCCAACGTCGACTGGCAGTCCGGGCACATGCCGGCATTCAAAATCGCGGCCATGTCCCTTATGGGAGACGACATTACGTCGATCGGCTGCGCCGACGGCATACCGAGTTCTTTGGCCGTGGGCCGTTCAAGCATCGTCAACTGACCGGCATCGTCAGGCTGCAGCTTTGATTCGGCGATGACCTCATCGATCACGAGCGCGATGGCGTCGGGAACGGAACGAATCAGTTGGCCCTGGTCCCATGCCGGCATGTCAGTGATACCGCGTAGTTGGGTTACCACGTCCTTCGGGTCCACTGCGCTGCGCAGTGACAATGACACCATACGGGACACGGCTTCGGCCATTGCGGCGTCGTTGCCCCCAGCTTTGCCGTGAGTTGCGAATACCTCAAAAGGCCGACCGTCATCGCTCATGTTGACCGTGACGTAGACGTTACCCCGCCCTGTCCGGAGCCTTCGTGTCGTGCCGGACAGTTTTGCGGGCCGCTCCCTTTCAATCACATATTGAGGTATCGCCGTCTGTCCTGTATCGGCCGCGGCTTCATCGGTGGATTTCGAATCGTCGTGGCCGGTGGTCAGCACTTCCTTTTCGCGCGAACCTGCTCTGTAGACCGTTATTCCCTTGCACTTTTCCCTCCAAGCGAGCATGTAGGCATTTTCAACATCCTCGATGGTGGCCGAATTGGGGAAGTTGATGGTCTTGGATATGCCGGCATCGGTTGTTGCCTGAAATGCGGCCTGCATCAGCACGTGATATTCGGGGGAGATGTCGGCGGATACGTGGAATAGCTGTTTCACGTCGTCGGGCACGTCTTTCCGCGCCAACAACGATCCGCCGTCGGACAGGTACTCCATCAACTCTTCGCTGTAGAAGCCGCGTTCACGGGCGACGCGCTCGAAGTTGCGGTCCACGTAGTAGAGCGTTTGACCTTCCAGGATGTTGTGTTTGCGGAACGCCAGCGAGAATATGGGCTCGATGCCGCTGGAGCAGCCTGCGATCATCGAGATCGTGCCGGTGGGGGCGACTGTCAGCCGACACGCGTTGCGCATTGGGATCTCGCCGCGTTTCTTTGGTTCTCCGTCGTGCCAGGCGGGGTACGGTCCCCGGGTCTTTGCCAACTCTGCCGAGGCTTCGTCGGCCTGTTCCATGATGAACCGCATCATCTTGCGCCCGATCTCGATGCCCTTTTCCGAGTCGTAGGGAATGCCGAGCTGGATCAGCATGTCGGCGAATCCCATGACCCCCAGGCCGATCTTTCGGGTGTGGAAGGTCATGTCGCGTATTGGATCGACGGCGTACTGGTTTGCGTCGATCACGTTGTCTAGCATGTGGACGGCCGTCCGGACAGTCCGGCCGATCCTCGTCCAATCGATCCTCGGCGCTGCGCCGTTTTTCGGGGATTCTTCGTCCGTCAGAACTCCGTTGGCATTCTTACCGGCTACGAACTTCGACAGGTCGATCGAGCCAAGGTTGCAGGACTCGTTTGGCAGCAACGGCTGTTCGCCGCACGGGTTGGTGGCTGTTATTCGCCCGACGTGCAGGACCGGGCTGTTCCTGTTCACCTCGTCGAGGAAGATCATGCCGGGCTCGCCGTTTCGCCACGCGCCCTGAACTATCTTGCCGAACACCTCCCCGGCATCCAGATGGCCTACCACTTCCTCTTCGCTATCCGGATCGCTGGGATCGACCGGGGCCTTTAGGGGATAGGTGGTGCCGTTGGCTACGGCCTGCATGAACTCGTCGCTGACGCCGACGGAGATATTGAAGTTGTGGATGTCTCCTTCGACCTGCTTGCAGTCGATGAACTCCAGGATGTCCGGGTGGTGCACATCCATGACGGCCATGTTTGCGCCATCCCGTTTTCCGCCCTGCGTTACCAGGGTGGAGACTGAGGACAGGTGCTTGAGCACCGCGACGGGGCCGCACGCCCTGCCGTGGGTGGTCTTGATTTGAGCGCCCTTACGGCGTAGTTCCGATAGCGCGAACCCGGTGCCGCCCCCGAACTTCTGCACCATGGCGGCATCGTGAGCCGCGCCCATGATGCCCTCCATGCTGTCTGCGAGGGGCAGCACAAAGCATGCGGACAACGTCCCAGCTCCGGTCCCGGCGTTCATCAGCGTGGGCGAGTTCGGCAGATACTCGAGCGTGGCCATGATCTCGAAGAACCGCTGCGCCGTTTCCGTGACCTGTTCGTCGTCTGCGCCGTAGTCGCGATCCGGCTGTGCCAGGGAGTCGGCCACGCGACGGAACATGCCCTGGGGGTCCTCGACGTGCTCGCCGGACTTGCCTTTTCGGAGGTAGCGTTTCTCGACCACGACCCGGGCGTTTTCGGTCAAGTTTGCCGGCCGGAACGAATTGGCGTTCGCATCCGGGGAAATCTGCGCGTTGGAGTCTTTGATTTGCTGGTTATCACCAGATGTCATTAAATGTTTCCTATATGTTTGGACAAAAATTTGTATAAATTCGGACGCCCGGCAAGGAACTATCGCCGCGGCGTCACAAAGTTGGGATTTTTCGGCGCTTCTTGCCGCGATCGGCAAGTCGCGGCACGTTGTCAGGTATCAGCCTGAGTTGGCTGCGCCGGCCGCCAGACGCGGGATCATCGTTCAGGGCTTCGACTTCCCGGGCGAAACTCTCTTCGTCCTGAAAATCCCTGTAGACGGACGCGTAACGGATGAATGCGACGCTATCGAGTTCTTTGAGCCGCTCGATCGCCATTTCGCCTATCACGCTTGATTCGACTTCAGGCTTGCCGAGCACGTGCAACTCCCTTTCGATGTCGTTAACCGCCTTCAAAATGGCTCCTACCTCAAGCGGGCGTTTGGCACAGGCGATCTGGAATGAACGCTCCAGCTTTTCTGTGGAGAACGGCTCCCTTCGGTTGTCCCGTTTGGCAACCACGAGCGAGACTGTGTGGACCCGCTCATAGGTCGTGTAGCGATTTCTGCATCGGAGGCATTCACGCCTGCGCCGGATGCCATCCGGCGATTCCCGCGAGTCGACTACTCGCGACTCTTCGTTTTCACAAGACGGACAGTTCATGTTCGCCAAAAACGGGCTCAGTTTAACGCTGCCCGGAGCGTGCGCAGTGCTAGTCGGCTACAGCGCGAATTAAGAACGATTCCAGACCTGGATTGGCAGCCGCGTTGCCTCCAAGAGGCGGCCGGAGACACTGAAACACATTTGCGCCCACCCGCTATATGTAGCGGGTGGGCGCAAATTTACCACTAACTGTGGTAGAACGGCAAGGCAACTTGACAATTGCAATCAATGATTCTTAAGTCAAGGTATTTAGCCGGACGTCGGGCGAAAATGCCGGGTAGTTTCCCAGTAGGTCAGGCTCAGGATGTAGCGTAAGGCAATTAACTTTCGAAATGGGCGTGGACCGCTTGCGGACGCGGCGAATGGGTGGAAGAATCGCGCGGCGATCTGAAGGTCCTAAATCATCAATTCGTGGGAAAGAAAGCTACCTGGTTGACAGCATCTGAAACAAGAGCCGAGGCAAAGGCAGGGTCCGACGTGGTTTCCGAAACCATAAACGTCGCCCGTTCCACGCCGACGGGCAAGAAACTCCTCATTGGCCTGTCGGCAGGTCATGCCGTCAAGCACTTCTATCAGCAGGGCATCATCGTCTTGCTGCCGCACCTGAAGGAGGGTCTCGGCCTTAGCGACGTCGCGGTAGGCGGTATCGAGGGAGCTCGCTCCGCCGCGATGGGCGCCATGAACGTTCCGGCGGGGATCCTCACGGACATGTACAGGCGCCAGGTCGGCCTGATGCTTACGGCAAGCATGGCGTGCCTGACCGTGGGGTACATGGCGATTGGCCTCGCTCCGAACTACTGGCTGATACTCGTGGCCGTGACGGTGGCCGGCGCCGGTACCTCCCTTTGGCACGCGCCAGCCTTTTCGACTTTGGCGGCCAGATACCCGCACCGCAAGGCTTTTGCATTCGCCGCCCATAGGTCGGGCGGGTCGGTTGGCGACACGTCCGGTCCGATTATTGTCGGCCTTCTGCTGGGGGGAATCAGTTTTTGGGGGCTGAACTTTGTTGGATTCGGCTGGCGCACGGTCGCCCTATTGCACGTCGTCCCGTCTGCATTGACGGGGCTGGCCGTACTGTACGCGTTCCGATCGCCGTTACAGGGCGAGACAACCAGACCGACATTCGGCCAGTACCTGAAATCGACCGTGCCGCTGCTGCGGAACACCACGGTGCTGGGCATGGTGGCGGTGAGCGCCCTTCGCGGAATGGCGCACCGCTCCTTTGCCGTGTTCCTGGTAATACATATGAACGAGAATCTCGGGTACAGCGACCTGAGCATCGGCTTGCACGTGGGTTTGTTGACCTTCCTGGGGATCGTTGCCGGGCCGGCATTTGGGCTGATTTCCGATCGCACGGGAAGGCGGGGAGTGATGGTCCTCGGCATGGCTGCGATAACAGCGATATTGTTCAATTTCCTCTGGGCCGACTCAGGGTTGTGGCTGACGGTCATGCTGGGTCTGCTGGGGATTTTCGTCTTTTCGATCAACTCAGTGATGACGGCAACGGCGATGGATGCAATCGAGCCAGGGACCGAAGGGTCGGCTGTAGCGATGTTGTTTACGGGTGGCGCTATCATCGGCGCGTCTGCGCCGGTTATCGCGGGCCTGATCTACACCAGCTGGGAATTCAGCGGATTGGTGTTCTACGCGGGATCGATTGCTGCCTTCGGCGCGTTGGTGGCGTTGGTCGTGCCTATTCGAAAAGCATTGGCGGCAGGGCCTGGTCCGTAAGGCGGATTACTTCGCCACGCGTGTCAGGAATTCCCGTAGTTCGCCTTCGTACCGATCGTTGTCCACATTCCACGATTCGACGTGGCCCGCGGCTTCATACGCGCTGAAGGTGACGAGGTCCGGCCGAAGCCTGGCAAGTTCGGAGCTTGTCTCGATCGGAATGCGCGGATCGAGTTCGCCGTGGAACAGCAAGATGGGAACTCTCAGTTTTTCCGCATCCCGAAGGTAGTCCATTGCCTCCCAGTCCACGCCAAATCTTGCGGTGGTCATCCACTTTATTGAGGAGACGATAAACCCGGGCAGGTTTCTTTCCCGGCCGCCGTGATCGACCGGGGCGTTGAAGTCCAACACGGGCGCGTCCATCACGACGCCGGCCACTTTGTCCGCCAACGGTGATTCATAGAGGAAATTCATGATGATCCCTCCGCCCATGCTGTGGCCGAAGAGGATGACGTTGCCAGCGCCCATTCGTGTGAGCGCGAATTCAACTGCGGCGTGCAGGTCATGCCATTCGGTCAATCCGTGCTGATGGCGTCCGCTAGGATCAAGCGGCTGGCCTTTATCGTTCCGGTAGTTGATAAACAGCGCGGGCAGATCCAACTCGTGGAATATGGGCAGTGCTGCCATACCGTCCCCTGGCTCTGCGCCGAGGCCATGAACAAAAATGACCCATGTGTCATCTGCGCCATCGAATTGCCAAGCTGCAGTGGCGCCAAGCGGCGCGTTGTATTCGACTTCCCTGTATCTGATGCCGAAGGCGAGGTACGGATCGTCTGGATAGACGTTTTGAGACAGTTCGGCGGGCGACGCCCTTCGTAACCTGCCTTCTACGAGAGTCATCCGCCGCGTGACGAACCCGTCTCCCTCGTCGACCACGGCGCCGACTTTTGCACGGCCGCCGTTCCAGGCCAGGCCCCAGTTGCCGGGGCGATTCAGCCTGTCGTCTTCGGGGTCGCCCTCAAGTCGCACGAGACCATCGCCTGCGGGTGCTGCGGTCAGGTCGTAGTTAATCTCGTCGTCGATTATTCGCAAACCTTCGTCGGCCAACACGTCCGAGTAGTACCAGGCCACTGCCAAATCTACGATCAGGAGGAACAGAAAGACGGTTACCAGGCCTACGAGCAGCCTTCTCCAGACGGCGCTTTGAATTAGGGGGCGTCTGGATGCTGCGGGCGCGGCCCGTAAGGTCGATTCGGGCTGGCCTTCGGTCGTGTTCACGTTTCAATTTCCGAGTCTGAGGACTGATAACACCGGAATGTACATATTTCCGGCCGCTCGACTGTCATTGATATGAAAACGAATTGCAGTGACCCAATTCCTTCAGTCCGGCCTTGAGTAGGAAACCAGGCCCCGGCCCCTGGACTCCGGCCTGCGCCGGAGCGACGGTGGAAAGGCGGCCGCATTTTCATCGTCATGCGCGGCCTTCACAAGGCCGTAGTGATTCCTTTAGATGTTAGGTAATTCGTTGACAGATTGGGCGGCTCGGTTGCATGGCCTGAGCGTCAACAGGCCGTGTTGGTGGGCCGCTCCAGTACTAAGGGTGGGCTGTGGTGCGAAACCCGCGTCACGGCTCCCTGCCTGGCTTGCAACCGTAGCACCGGACGCCGGACCTTCTGCTACATTCGTTGATCTGTCACTTCTGCCGCGCGTTCGTGCAGCGAGTGTAATTGTGCCATTTAGCATGACCGATCCAATCAACCCAGAATCCGTTTACTGCCCTACATGTGGGACGAGGCTGGTCCAGCGAACCAACGATGTTCCGGTCTGCCCATCGTGCGGACGGGTGGCGTATGCGGACCCAAAGTTTGCGGCCGCTGCGGTCATTCCCCTTGACGGCGGCATCGTACTTGTGCAGCGCGCGATCGAGCCGGGCCTGGGGATGTGGAGCTTCCCGTCCGGCTACGTCAATCGAGGCGAAATGCCGAATCGGGCTGTCGAACGGGAGGTGCGCGAGGAGTGCGGGCTTGTAGTTTCGGCGGGCTGGGTCATAGGCATCTACTCAACGACCGGCAGGCCGGTTGTGCTCGGCGTCTACAACGCAGAGGTGCTGGGCGGCGCTCTCGTTGCGGGCGACGAGACGCTCGCATCACGGGTTTTTCCGATAGATGACCTGCCGAAGATGGCGTTCGCATACGACCAACAGATTGTCGAGGACTGGCGCGAAGGGCGGCGTATGCGGGGGGCGGCGGACTGAATTCGTAGACCCTACGACGGAGATTTAGATCAGGAGGTCCCGTCCAACGCGGCCTGAGCCCGGGCTTGCTCGCCCGCCAACTGTTCGATGACCTGGATAAGGGCGTGATGCCCCTGGCTCGTGGCTTCCTCGCCTTGTGCCTGGAGCGACCTGTAAAGATTCGACACCAACGCCACCATTGGCAAGGGTGATGCGACTTCGGCGCCCACTTCCTGCGCCAATCGGAGGTCTTTCTGCATGTGGCGCACCATGAATCCGGGCGAGAAGTCCCCTTTGAGGATCCTTGGCCCCAGGTATTCAAGGTGCCAGGACGTGCTTGCGCCGTTCATGGCGGCGGTGAGGAACTTATTGAGGTCCAGACCTGCCTTGCTGGCGAGGACGAGTCCTTCGCAAATGCCGATCGTGCAGCCGATACCCAGCACCTGATTGGCCAGCTTTGCCGTATGTCCCGAGCCGCCCGGCCCCATGTGGGTGACCGCGCCGCCGAGGATCTGCAATACCGGCAGGCACCGCTCGAACACGTTGGCGTCGCCCCCAACGAGTATGGATAGACTCCCGTTGATTGCGCCGGTCTCGCCGCCGGTCACCGGGGCGTCGAGCATTTCGACGTCCTGTTGCTTCAAAGTGGCCGCCAGCTTCTGGCCGGCCATGGGCGAGATGGTGCTCATGTCGATCACGACCGAGCCGGGGGCCGCGCCCTCCAAGATGCCGCCAGGTCCGGCAATCGCCGCCTCGACGTGCTGCGAGTCCGGCACCATCGTGATCGTAATGTCCGACCGGGCCGCCACGTCTGCCGGGCTTGATCCAGCGACAGCGCCCTTGCTTTCGAGTTGTCCGACTGCATCGGGCAGCAGGTCGAACACGGTCGTTTCGTAGCCCGCGTCGACCAGATGGCCGGCCATGGGCCTTCCCATGATTCCGAGTCCAACAAACCCGATTTTGTCTCTTTTGCTTGCCGCCATTTTCTGTCCTCGCCCGTGGATCAAAATTTACGCTGTTATGCTGTCACGGATTTCATCGAGGTAGGCTTGGCTTCCGACGGAGAAAAACCGGTTTGTGCCGCTTACCAGCCACTTGATGCCGATCTCATTCCAACGCCGTGCGTGGTCTCCGTCGAGGGCGATCGATCCGACATGCTTACCGGCCGCGCGGATTTTTGGCGTCAACTCCTCGATGGCTTCGACGACTTTCGGATGCCGCATCTGGCCGTGTACTCCGAACACAGACGACAGGTCGCCGGGTCCTAGAAAAATGAGGTCGGCGTGTTCTGTGTTTATGATCTCGTCCTGATTTTCTATGGCCTCCAGCGTCTCGATCTGGATGGCGATGAAAGTTTCCCGGTTGGCCTCTTTCACATATTCGGCAATGTCCTGCAAGCCGCTCATGCTGCCCCTGCCCCCGAAAAGGCCGCGCTTTCCGACTGGCGGGTACTTGACGGCATCCACGACGGTCCGAGCTTCCGCGCCGGTGTTGATGAGCGGCATCAGTACGCCAGCCGCGCCTGCGTCCATGTACCGCTGGATGTGCTGCTGAATGTTCATCCCAATGCGGACGATCGGCGTGATGTCTGACAGTTCAGCCGCCCGGATCATGTGTTCGGTCGTTTCGTAGTCCATGGGGCAGTGTTCGCAATCGATGATCACGAAGTCGAATCCGAGCCAGCCCATCGTCTCGACCATCGCCGGCGATGGGGAGTTTACGAAGGCGCCGATCGTGGCCTCTCCGTTGTTGAGTTTTTGTTTGAGCGTGTTTATTCTCACGATTGCCTGATGCACCTTTCAATCCGGCTGGTCAGTCGGGTTTTCTGATCGTTGGCGGTCCCGTATCTGGTCGATTTCGGCGCACGGCGCCGAATTTGTTACGCTCGTACCTGCCACAAGAGCGCGGATGGGCGGTATCATTCCCGCCATAATATGCACATCCCAACGTATTCAGCGATGGAGTATGGCTATGGCAAAGAACCGGGTCAAAGGCTACTACACATACTTTTACGACGGCTCCCCCAAGGGGCCGGAGAAGAAGAAGTCGGTGGTAAACGCGGTTCCAATTGAGGATCCCTCGGTCATTGACCCGGAGACCCGCGCTCGCTACTTCAGGAACAATCTCTACCCCTATCCGAACCGAATGACCCACGAGGAGTACTACAACGAGAAGTTCCCGCTGCAGGTGGAGTTGGTCAAGCTTCAGGATTGGGTGAAGGCGACCGGAGAGCGCGTCATTATTCTGTTCGAGGGACGGGACGCGGCGGGCAAGGGCGGCACAATACGCCGGTTCATGGAACATTGGAATCCCCGCGGAGCCAGGGTTGTGGCGCTCCAGAAACCGTCCGACGTGCAAAGCGGTCAGTGGTACTTCCAAAGGTACATTGAGAATTTTCCGACGGCAGGCGAGATCGTGCTGTTCGACCGATCCTGGTACAACCGGGCCGGTGTGGAACGGGTAATGGACTTTGTGACGGAGGAGGAGTACCGGCGCTTCGTCCTACAGACGCCCTTGCTGGAGCGAATGATCGTCCAGGACGGCATCAGGCTTGTGAAACTCTACTTCTCGGTCAGCAAGAAAGAGCAAAAGCGGCGATTCAAGCAACGGAAGAACGACACGCTCAAGAAATGGAAGCTGAGCGCGATCGATCTACAGTCAGCCGTCAACTGGGACAACTACACGCGTGAAAAGAAGGCGATGTTTTACTACACCCACACGCGTGAAGCGCCGTGGACACTCATCAAGGCAGACGACAAGATGCGTGCGCGCACCAACGCCATGCGCCACCTGATTCATCAAATGCCTTATCCAGGCAAGGACGAATCAGTCGCACGTGCGCCGGATCCCTGGATAGTGGCGTCTGTCGACGAAGTCTATGAAACTCTTGAGCGGGGAGGTTCCAATGGCATTGCGGCGCCCCTGAGTGACTCAGACATCGTGACGGCGACGATGTCCGGGGGTGGGTAAGTACTAGGGCCTGTTCAAAAAACAGGAGTGTACGTATCTGCACCACCTAGACTGTCATTCCGAGCGTAGTGAGGAATCTCAAAACCTTGACTTAAAGCTAGGCTGTCGGAGGGTGTTTCATTAACTCGAATCCTACGGGGACCCCCGCCTCTAGATTCCCGTTTTCACGGGAATGACGGGATTTACGGCCGTATTACGTATTGATAGGAGGGTTGATGTCGTAAATCGTCGCGCCATGTACGGCCTGATTCTTGAGAGGAGACTTTTGAAACAGGCTCTGTCGAGGAGAAACGCGCCTTAGTGCAAGGCCTTGTTACATGAATGGCGCCGCCACTGCCATCCGCCGGCTTAGATTCCTCGACTGCGCTCGGAATGACACCGGGGCGCCCTGGAAAACATCTGGGGTTGCTGAAATGACATCTTGGGCCACTCGATTGCGTGGGTTTAGTGTGATCAGGCGCTAGCCGACCGGTGCGAGCCGGTTGAGATAAAAAGAACGTGACGGCAAGGTTGACGGGTCACCCGGCGAACGGGGATTTCCAACTAGTCAGCCGGGGATTTCGCAGCGATACGGCTATGAAAGGCAGCGGCTTGCCGTAACTTGCCGCGTACTTGTCGCCTTCTGTATCTCCCATGTATCGCCTGGAGATGCGGATCATCAGGTCGTCGATACGATCGTCGGAAACCTCTGCTTTGCCCCGATACATCACCCACCGGTCGCTTCCGTCCGAGTTGTTGACGATCAGGGCGGTTGCCCGCGGATCCCGTCTCAGTATGCGGGCCTTTACCGATTCGGGGTCGATCAGAATGGTCACGCTCCCTGCAGGTTCCGGCAGGTACCAGACCGGCGTGGAATGAGCGAAGCCGTCTGCGCTGACCACGGTAAACACCGCAAGGTGAGTTCCGCGGACGAGTTCGAGAACCTCGGTGTCCGTCAGTGAATCTTCGGTCATCTATCTTTCCCTGCGCGTTCGCATAAGCGCGCTTCAACGTGCTGCCATATTGCGTCCGCCACCTCGTCGATTGATGGGGCCGCGTCGATCTCGTACCACCGGCCTGGATCGCGTGAGGCGATCTTTCGAAAACCTTCGTTCACACGTACCTGAAAGTCTTCCGGCTCGTCCTCGAATTTTGTTTTTGCGTCGCTAACGCGGCTATCTCGCTCTGCGGCGCGTGCCGCGCCCACGGACGGCGGAACGTTTAGCAGAATGGTGGCGTCCGGCACGAGTCCCCCGGTTGCGAATTCGTTCAGACGGGCCACGTCCTGAAAGGGAATGGCTCGACCGTGCCCCTGATAGGCGAGCGACGAATCTGAGAAGCGGTCGGAAATCACGACAGTCCCGTGTTCGAGCGCCGGTCGGATGACGGTTTCGACCAGTTCGGCCCTGGCCGCCTCGAATAGCAGCAACTCCGATCTGTAAGACTGCCCGATCCCACCCTTGACCAACTCTCGTACGTGTTCTCCAAGGGGTGTGCCGCCCGGCTCGCGAATTAACACGACGTCGCGGCCCTGGGCGCGGATTTTTTGTTCCAACAGTTTCGCCTGTGTGGTCTTACCTGCGCCCTCACCGCCCTCGATGGATATCAGCATGGGGCGCCATGTCCCTGCGTTCTCATGACGAAAACCCCCTAGCGTTTACGCCAGCGAATCACCACCCGCCTGCCGTCGTCCCTGCCGGTACTGGACGACCCAACGTTGCTGCGGGCGGCCAGACTGTGCTGCAAGCGCCGGATGTAGGCGGCCTGCGGAGATAGTTCCACACGCCGTTCCCCGCCCCTGACCATTTCAATGGCCTCTTCGGCCTCTTTCAGCGCCAGGCTAACCTGGTGGTTTTCGGCCTCGACATGGGGGGCTCCATTCGACCCGACGGGCGAAAATCGGCGGATGAATTGTGCGATCTGCTCATCGGTGCCGCGCCTCAATACGTATACGGGGACGCCGTCCCGTTCGGCGTGGCGCACCTCGGTCGGCCTGCGATTGTAGTGAGATTTTGTAGTAACCAGCACGTCAGCGTCGCTTGCATTATCCACAAGCTCAACGAGCGCGCCGATGTCTCCGATTGCTTGCTTCAGGCTGGGAACAGGGAGGCCGAATGGGTGCACCCTCATCGGGGCCACCGGACTGTTTTCGTCCGCCTGCTCCACGGCAGGGCCGGGTCCGCCGTACGGTTCTCCGACTACGAATTCGCGGCGGGGCCGCCTGCCGGTCGGGACGTCGAACGGCGCAGTTCGGAAGTCTTGCGGCGGTTCGGCGACTTCTTCGATTTCGGTGCGCACGGCGTCTAATTCGTCGAGCCAGCGCAGTTCACGCGGCGCGGGTATCCCTCGCAGGATCCGGTCAACGACGGTACCGGCGTCCAGGTGAATGCCGAGCCGGTTCCGTTCCCGAATTTCGACCACCATGTCAAATGTTGGATCGTGTTTCCGTTCGAGGACTGTTTTCTGTGTCCGGCGACGACGTGCTTCGATGTCGCCAAGCGTGACGGCCTGTGTGCCGCCGACGAGGTCCGACAGGCTGGGGTTTGAGATGACGTTGGCGAGCGTGTTGCCGTGGGCGGTTGCGACCAACTGAACCCCCCTCTCGGCGATGGTTCGGGCCGCGAGCGCTTCGAGCTCCGCGCTCATCTCGTCGATGATAATCACCTCCGGCATGTGGTTTTCCACGGCCTCGATCATCACGCGATGCTGCAACTCTGTCCGCGCCACCTGGAGGCGGCGGGCGCTGCCGATTGCGGGGTGAGGCACGTCGCCGTCCCCGGCGATCTCGTTCGACGTGTCTACGACGACGACCCTTTTCCCGACGTCATCGGCGAGTACGCGGGCAACTTCCCGCAGCATGGTGGTCTTGCCCACGCCGGGGCGGCCCAGCAACAAAATCGAGTCACCGGTTCGGACCAGGTCGTCGATCAACTTGGCGCTGCCGAATACGGCGCGTCCGACGCGGCAGGTGAGGCCCACGGGCTTCCCCGCGCGGTTGCGCAACACCGAAATCCTGTGGAGCGTGCGCTCAATACCTGCCCGGTTGTCATCGCCGAACGAGCCTATCCGCTCGACGACGTGCTGAATGTCATCGGACGTTACCTCTTTGACGCCGACCTGTGCCTGGCCGACGAGGTATCTGACCTGGGGAGGCCGGCCGAGATCCAGGACAACCTCGATCAAGTCGGCGCAGTCAGGCGAGCCATTCAGGTAATCCTGCACCCTGTCGGGCAGAATCTTCACGAAAGCGTCGAGGTCATCCATGATGCCGGCCGAAATGCTCTGCTCGCCATATGTGCCATTCGTGGCTATCCCGCTACCTCCTGTTTGCTAGCCGACTGCAGCCGCAACTTTACGCGTTTCCGAAACACGCACTGTGAGTGTTTTAACCAAAACCGTGTAGGTCCGCAGCGGACGGAAGCTTATGTCGACCAGCAATTCTGCCAGTTCTTTCTTGCGGGACGGGACGAGGGTCGATACCGGCCCGTCTCCCATGTCCATACCCGCAGACAGAATACGGCCCATGCCATTCGGGGATTCACTGGACCACGTCATGTCAACGAAGCGGCCTGAGCGGGCGTTTGCGGTACGTAACCAGGCGCAGACCCTTCCTGAGCTATCGACCGCGACCCACTCCTTCACTTGCCGTCCGGGCTTTTCGAGGGAGTCCCGCCATTCGGGTACGGTCTGTGACGTTCGCATTCGCATGTTCACCGGCGTTGTGGAGCAATAAAGGCGAAAGAGTGGGGCGTCGTCGGCCTCGTCGCGGGGCCTCAGATGCATTTCTCGGCCGGAAACTCCCAGTTTTTCGGATGCCGCCGCCGCCGACTCTGCACTGTAGAGGGTTTCGGAGTCTACCGGAACGAAACCAGCTTTCCTTGCCTCGTCTGTCAGCCAATCATCCGACGACATGCGCAGGAAAACTCTACGAGCGCCGGATCTTGCCGCTGGCAGGGCGAGTTGTTCCAAGGCTTCCGATGCGGCGGCGCCGAACTTCTCGTGCACGTATAGATCGCGCACCTCCCAAGCCAACTGCCCCGACCGTTGGCCGGCTCTCATAAGGACCTGGATTTTGGTCCGTTGCGTCTGGACCCAGCAACTCTGCCAGGCCCTGGGCGACATTGCCACTCCAGCGTACTTGACCACGGGAAAAGACCCTGTGCCGCCTGTCAAAACGAGAGGCAGGGGATACGCGCGGGCCTTGCCCGCCGCCAGTTTGAATGGCAGGAACGCAGGCGAATCGGTGGGGTGCAGGTGTCGAATCATGCAGCCTTGCCCGCTGGTCGCTCCGATCTATCCCGGGGCCTCCGCGACCGCCGCTCCATTTCGGGTCTTTTCCGGTCCGCTTGCCGCCATATTGACGAACATGCGGTGAATCCGGTCGTCGCCGGTAAGCTCAGGGTGAAACGACGTGGCCAGCAAGTTTCCTTGCCGGACCGCCACCGGGTGCCCGTCGGGGAGGGCCGCGAGCACTTCGACCGACTTTCCGGTTTCCACGATGACCGGGGCCCTGATGAATATTGCTCGAAACGGCCTCCCGTTCAATCCGGCTATGTCGAAATCCGCTTCGAAGCTATCGACTTGACGACCGAACCAGTTTCGCGACGCGGTCACGTCCAGCAGTCCGAGCGGTTCCGGATATGGATCGACGAGCCGCCTCGCCAGGACGATCATCCCCGCACAGGTGCCCCACACGGCCATGCCATCCGAGACGGCCTGCGGCAGGGCAGTACGGAATCCCCAGCGGTCCATCAATTTAGTGATGGTCGTGCTCTCTCCTCCGGGAATTATCAGGCCGTCCAGACCCTCCATGTGCTTCGGGAGCCGTACCTCAACGGACGCGACTCCCATGTCGGCGAGCATCGCGATGTGCTCCCGAAAGTCACCCTGGAGGGCCAGAACGCCTATCCTGGTTTGCTGTATTGCCTTCGTGTCGGGCGATGTCCTGGCGACGACTTTGGCTACCACCCCCGGGTTTCAAGCCGGGCCTCTTCGGCCAGACTCGAAGTGTCGATGCCGCTCATCGGCTCGCCCAGGCCCGCCGAGATTTTAGCGAGCACGTCAGGGTCCTGGTAGTGCGTGGTGGCCTGCACGATGGCATCGGCTCTTTTTGCCGGTTCGGTGGACTTGAAGATCCCCGAGCCGACGAAGATCCCGTCGACGCCAATTTGCATCAGCAGGGCTGCGTCCGCCGGAGTTGCTACTCCACCGGCCGCGAAATTGACGACAGGCAGCTTTCCGGTCCTGGCAACTTCTACAACCAACTCGTAAGGCGCGCCCAGTTTCTTGGCTTCCGCCATTAGTTCGCCAGCGTCCATGGAGGTGAGTTTGCGGATCTGGCCCAGGACCGTACGGCCGTGTTTGACGGCCTGAACGACATCTCCGGTGCCCGCTTCGCCCTTGGTGCGGATCATCGCCGCACCCTCACCGATGCGCCGGAGAGCTTCTCCGAGGTCCCTGCAACCGCACACAAAAGGCATCGAGAAGTCCCACTTGTTGATGTGATTGTCCAGGTCGGCCGGCGTCAGCACTTCGGATTCGTCGGCATAGTCGACGCCCAGGGACTCGAGTATCTGCGCTTCGACGAAATGGCCGATTCGGCACTTTGCCATGACCGGGATAGTCACCGCGTCGATGATGCCCGTGATGAGATCGGGGTCCGACATGCGGGCGACACCGCCGTCCCTGCGTATGTCTGCCGGCACGCGTTCCAGCGCCATCACGGCCACTGCGCCTGCGTCTTCCGCGATCTTGGCGTGGTCGGATGTCACTACGTCCATAATCACCCCGCCCTTGAGCATCTGTGCGAGGCCGCCCTTCACCGTCCAGTTGCCAACCGTCGGCTTATCGCCTTCGCTCCATACGCGGGCATGGACCCGCCCAGCCTTGAAATCCGGCGAATCGCCTTTGCCGTTTGTGGACGTAATAGTTTCCTGACCTGGGGTGGTCGTCATTTCCTGATCTCCTGCCGGCTTTTTGCGCCTTCCCGTTTCTTCTTGAAACGGGAGCCGTACCCGCGACACCGAACCCGCGTTACGACTTTGCGCCCGAGATAGCGCAACTGGCTCAGATTATACGCCCATGGGTAGAGGTATTCGCCAGCCCGCGGCGGAAAATCGCCGACCCCTCCGGAATCGCCCGGACTTATCGCCGGCCGGGCGCCGCGAATGCACTAGCTTGGGGCCTCAAGCGAGGCTGGCCGATGCGGGGGGAATGCGGTGGTCAAAAGCCTTTGGCGGCTATGAAATTCGCAAGGTCTGCGGTGCGGCTCGAGTAACCCCACTCGTTGTCGTACCAGCCGACGACCTTCACGAAGCCGTCTCCCGTTAGAGCGGTCGAAAGGCCATCGATGGTGCAGCTATTGGGGTTACCGATGTAGTCGACTGACACCAGAGGCTCGTCGGAGTAGCCGAGAATGCCCTTCATGGCGCCGTCGGAAACCGATCTGAAGGCCTCGTTAACGTCTTCGACAGATGTGGGCGTGCTCAATGTCGCGGTGAGGTCGGTCACGGACCCTGTTATGACCGGCACGCGGTATGCCATTCCGTCGATCCGCCCCGCCAGTTCCGGTATGACGAGGGTTACAGCCTTGGCGGCGCCGGTCGTAGTCGGAATGATGCTGTTCGCCGCCGCCCGCGATCGTCTCAGGTCACTGTGGACCCCGTCCAGGATGCTCTGATCGTTGGTGTAGGCGTGGATGGTGGACATGAGGGCCTGCTCGATGCCGAAAGAGTCGTTGAGGACCTTCGCCATGGGCGCGACGCAGTTGGTGGTGCAGGAGGCGTTCGACACCACGTTATGGGCCGCGGAGTCGTACTGGTCCTCGTTGACTCCGAGCACCAAGGTTATGTCCTCACCCTTCGCCGGCGCCGAGATGATGACCTTCTTTGCGCCGCCCTGGAGGTGGCCCGCGGCCTTGTCGGCATCGGTGAAGATTCCCGTGGACTCGATGACGATTTCGACACCCTCGCCAGCCCATTGCAGGTCTGCGGGATTACGTTCTGAAAAAACCCTGACGGTGCGTCCGTCGATCTCGAGGTCGGCGCCTTTCGGCTTCACGCTGCCCGGGTAGACGCCGTATGTGCTGTCGTACTTAAAGAGGTGTGCGTTCGTGGCGGCATCCGTAAGATCGTTGATCGCCACAACCTCGAGGGTGTCGGGGTGGCGCTCGGAAATGGTCCTGAAGACCTGGCGTCCAATGCGCCCAAAGCCGTTTATCCCTACTTTGGTCTTGCCATCCATGTAACCGTCTTCTCCCTGGGTCCAGCGTGTTTTTATTGAGAACTCATGTTATCGGTCGTTTGTTTGTCTCGCGCTCTTAGCGGGCGTCCAATAAGTTCCTGTGTCCAGAGCAACACCGAACGGTCCGGGGTCAGCGGGACGGGCCGGTCCGCCTCGTTGACGGTAGATTCTTCGACTTCGCTCAGAATGACAGTAGGGGCGCTCAGAATGCCAGTGAGGGCGCTCAGAAAGACAATTGTTTTCAGACATCCTCTTAGTCCGGGTTTGTCATGTGCCGGGAAGGACACGCCTTCCGGCAAAAACGGCGCGACCTCCCTGGTCCGATTCTATGTGGAGCAGCCGGTTGTACTTCGCCACGCGTTCGCCGCGCGCGGGGGCTCCGGCCTTTATCTGGCCTGCGTTCGTACCTACGGCGAGGTCGGCGATCGTCGTGTCTTCGGTTTCACCTGATCGATGGCTGATCACCGTGTTGAAGCCGGATTTCTGTGCAATCGATATAGTCTCCAGCGTTTCGCTCACGGTCCCAACCTGGTTCGGCTTTATCAAGATGGCGTTGGCCGCCTTTTGCTCGATGGCTCGCTCCAGGTATTCGGGTTGGGTGACGAGCAGGTCATCGCCTACCAACTGGACGTCGTTTCCTAACTCCGCCGTGAGGGCCGTCCAACCGTCCCAGTCGTCCTCCGCCAGTCCGTCTTCGATGGAGTAGATCGGGAATTCACGGGAGAGGGTCGCGTACTCCTCGATCATTTCGGCGGTCGTGAGTTCCCTGCCCTCACGCTCCAGATGGTACAGGTGGGTGGCAGACACATAGAATTCGCTGGCCGCGGGGTCGAGCGCGATGAATACATCGCCGCCCGGCGCGTAGCCGGCCGATTCGATGGCCCGGGGGATGTACTCGAGAGCCATGCGGTTTGTCAGGCCCGGCGGGGCGAATCCGCCCTCGTCGCCTACGTTGGTAGGCAAGCCGTCTTCGTCCAGCGTTGTTTTCAGGGTTCGATATATCTCACTTCCCGCTCTCAGGGCGTCCGAGAATGACTCGAACCCGGCCGGCACAACCATGAATTCCTGGAAGTCCGTCGAACCAGAGGCATGGGCGCCGCCGTTTAAGACGTTGAACATGGGGACGGGCAATACTGCGGGTCCCTCCACGCCTGACAATTCCCGGATTCGTTGGTGGACCTCGACCTGCCTGCCTGACGCCGAGGCTCGAAGCACGGCAAGTGATACGGCCAGCAGCGCGTTGGCCCCCAGCCGCGCTTTGTTGTGGGTCCCGTCAGCATCGAGCATGGCGCGATCTACCGCCGTTTGATCGTCGGCATCGAGTCCCCGGACGGCGTCCGCGAGCTCGCCGCGAACGTTGGCCACGGCGTTGAGCACGCCCTTGCCCCCGTAACGCCGGGCGTCTCCGTCGCGTAGCTCGACGGCTTCCCGCGAGCCGGTACTTGCCCCGGACGGAACCGCTGCCATGCCTTTCGCACCGTCGTCGAGCACAACCGTTGCGTGCAAGGTGGGGTTGCCGCGCGAATCGAGAATTTCGCTTGTCAGCACGGTTTCGATCTTGCTCATGGTGAATTCACAGTCTCGACCGTCGGGAACATTTTGGTCTCGGGAGGGCCGTGCGAGGGGACGAAATAGGGCACCGACTTTCTGCCGCCGGGAAGGCGGGTTTGAAGAGCCTGCTTCAAAAGTCTCCTCTCAAGAGTCGACCCTTAGATGCGCGACGATTTACGATATCTACCTTGTCATCAAAACGTAATACGGTGCCAAATCCCGTCATTCCCGTGAAAACGGGAATCTGGAGGCGGGGGTTCCCAGAGGTTTCGAGTTTGTGAAACACCCTCTTGAAACCCCCCACTACGATTTGTCGCGGCGGCGATGTCTGCATTCACACCAAAAGCCCGAGTGTTCATCAGGGGTGATTCCCCAAGGCTATAGTCATCGCTTTCTCCACAGCGTCTTCGGGGTTGGTGGCTCGGATTATCTCGTCATTTGTGCCGTCGGGAGGGTTCAGGTCCCATGTTTCGAGGCCGACGACGGCCTTATCTTCGGCGAGGCTGTGCCCGATTTCGGAGAGCGTGCCGTACGCGCCGGACACGGCGATTACCGCCGCGCCGGCCTTGACGACGACCGTGTTCCTGGCGTAGCCGAGGCCGGTCGGGATCGGTATATCGACCCATTTGTTGGCGGCGTCAGGGTCCGACCCCGGCAGAATGCCGATGGTCGTGCCTCCGGCGGACTTTGCGCCCTTGCATGCGGCCTCCATGACGCCGCCGAGTCCCCCGCACACGACCGTTGCCCCGCGCTTGGCCAGTAGCCTGCCGACCTCGGCAGCGAGCTCTTTAGCGCGGTCCGAGGCGTCGTCCCCGCGGCCTATTACGCTAATCAGCAGTTGCCGTTCCACTTCGCTCATTGTTGTTCGCCCAGCGCCGCCATTTGCGCCTCGATAAGTACGGCGACACCCGTCCTGCCGAGCTCCAAAAGGCGGTCGAGCTGCCTGCTGTCGAAGGGTTCGCGCTCCGCCGTGCCCTGTACCTCGACGTACCTGAAGTCGCCCGTCATCACGACATTGAGGTCTACGTCTGCGGAGGAGTCTTCCGGGTAGGTGAGGTCCAGCAACTCGACACCGTTGACGATTCCGACACTCACCGCAGCGACCTGGGCGGTCAGCGGCAAAGACTTGATCGCTCCGCTCTGCCTCAGCGTTTCGAGGGCTAATTGCAACGCAACGTACCCGCCCGTGATGGCGGCGGTACGGGTTCCCCCGTCGGCGCGCAGCACGTCGCAGTCGATGGTCACCGTGTTTTCTCCCAAAGCCGCCATGTCTGTAACAGATCGCAGGGCGCGTCCGGTCAGGCGCTGGATTTCCTGGGTTCTGCCGGACGGGCGTCCGCTGGCAACCTCTCTTCGGACCCGTTCGTCGGTGGATCTCGGCAGCATTGCGTACTCGGCGGTTACCCATCCCATGCCGCTGCCTCTGCGCCAGCGGGGAACGCCCGGCGACACGGTGGCGGTGCAGATGACGTGGGTGTCCCCCATCTCGATCAATGCCGACCCCTCAGCCTTGGGCATGAACCCTGGAGTGATTTTCACCGGTCGAGTTTGCTCAGCCGTGCGGCCGTCCGCCCGCGTTGCGTGTTCGTCGGGATCGGGTCGCGATGGCTGTAATGGGTCGCGGGTCGGGGGCATGGGTTATAGATTCCTTTAGGGCGAACTCATGGGCGAAGCGGGGGCCATTGGCCCGGTGTACTCTCCGAATCTGCCGTTCAGCAGGTCCGGGGGGACAATCCGGCCCATCGCTCGATTGCCGAAGGATATTCTAGGCGGTTGTGGGCATCATTAAGGAATTTCGGAGCAGCAAATGAAAGTTGCAGTTATGGGCGCCGGCGCGGTGGGCGGGTATTACGGAGGTGTGCTTGCGCGAGATGGTGTGGACGTGACCCTGATATGCAGAGGTGCGCAAAGGGACGCGATTCGCGAGAGGGGACTTCGCGTCGATAGCCATTGGGGGCAGTTCACTGTCAACACATTCGCCACCGACGATCCGGGCGAGGTTGGGCCAGTCGATCTGGTCCTGCATTGCGTGAAGCTCTACTCGAATGACGAAGCGGTACCGCTTCTCAGGCCGCTGGTGGGCGACGAGACGAATATCTTGACGATTCAGAATGGGGTGACGAGCGGGCAACGCCTGGCTGACGAGTTCGGGTGGGGCAAAGTGCTACAGGGCGCTACTTACATCGAGGCTGCTATCGCGGCGCCGGGGCACATTGAGCAGACCGGATCCGCCGCGCGCATCGAGTTCGGCGAACGCGATGGAGCGGCGAGCGATCGTGCGAAGGCGATCAGGACCCTGCTCGACCGGCCGGGCATCCAGATCGCGGTAAGTTCCGATATCGCCTCCACGCTGTGGACCAAGCTAGTGGCTGTGGCTGCGTTCGGCACAGTAATGACGGTTTCGAGGTCGGCACTGCCGGCGGTCCTGAGTTGGCCCGAAGGAACGGCCACGATAAGGACCGTGATGGAAGAGATCGTCGCGGTCGGCAAGGCGCGGGGTATCGACTTTCCGCCCGACGTGGTCGACGAACGATTTGCGGCTGCGGCAGAAGAGGCCGAAGAGTTCGTGTCATCCCTGCAGATGGACATGCAAGCCGGAAAACCGTTGGAAGTGGACGAACTGCTGGGCGCAGTGGTTCGAATGGCCCGGGACATGGGAATCCCTATCCCGGCGAGTTCGGCGCTCGTGATGGCTCTCGAACCGTTCAAGAACGGCAACCAGGCAGGAAACTGACCGGACGGAGCCGACTCCCGGCGGGGTCAAACGTCTTTTTGCATGTCCGCGGTGAGCACTGCGGCCCTTACAACGTTCGTGATCTGTTGGGCCTGGTGCGCCTGTTCGATTAACTCGCGAATCGACGCCTCGACCTGCTCCTTAGCTTCGTCGTCCGACCTCTCCTGGCAGTCCGACAGGGCGTGCAGCACCAACACCTGATGGGCCGACTCGAGAAGCTCGGCCCAATTGGTGAATAGTTCTTCGGGCACCTCCGCCCTGACGTGGTCGGGCGCGCGTTCGGTGAGCAGTCGTTTGGCGAATGCCAGGTCGGTCCGCGCCCATGTCAGGGCGGCGACGACGACGCCCACTTCCCTCGGATTGAGGAACACCCCAAGCCTGCCGGACTTGCGTGCTTCGTCTTCCCGTTGTTGCATTGGATTTGCACCTCTGTGTAGTGGCTGGTCGTCGGATTCGGCTTGATCTTCTGGGTTGTACCGCTATTTTGCGGTTAAGTCTGGACCGACGGCGCCGGTAATTAGTAACACGAGAAGTTTCGCTGCGTTAAGGAGCCCGGCCCGGCGCTCCGGTTCGAGTGGAGGCATTCAGGAGGCGGTCCGTAAGAGAATCGATGCGGCCGGTTTTGTCATCTACGAGAAGGACCTTGTAGGAACGGCCCGGACGTCCCTCACCCAGGGCGGCGGTCAGAGTGTTTTTCTGGTCCCATGGCCGGGAAAATCCAATGGTAATTCTCCAGGCACTTTTCGTGCCGTCGAACTCGACCTCTTCGAGGCCTACGTTCATGATCTCTTCGCCGGCGAACAGATCAGTGACATGGGCTTTCGCCGTTCCAACCGCTTCCTTAACGTCCATCGGGACCCCCGTTCTGTTCTCCACCCAATGTTAACGTCTCGGGTCCGGCCCATCGGATGTGGTGGGAGGTTCCCGATCGGGGTCTGGGATGACGGGGGTGTGGTGAGTGGTGGGTAAGTTGAGGAAGGCGGGGATTGTGTATGAACGGCTTAGATTCCTCGGCTTCGCTCGGAATGACATTTTGGGGGATGACAGGGAACTGGTGAGTCTGGGCTTTTGGCGGAACGACGGAGGCGGTGTGTTCCCTAGATTCACAAACGAAGTGCAACACCAGATCAGGCCGCTGAGGCAGGTTCCGGACAGGTCTCCACATAAAATTGCCCATCTGCTTGCTACGGGAGATCGATCCCGCGGCGGAGCTTTCAATCTTCCAGCGCATCCGACTGGCGCCGATCCGCCTGATCCTTAGCCCCGCCCACTTCTGAGACAGGCTCCAAGAGGCACCCTTACAGTTCGACTGTTGTCAGGCGGATTACGCGAAGTGTTGTAGTCGTGCGGCCTTGAAGACGTAATGGCCCGACAGGGTGTATCTTTTCGATCTGGCGTCAACCACCCCACGGGGCGCAGTTGGGCCGATCTTGAAAGTCAGGCGCGGCGGCCAAGCGCCGGCCGCAGGGAGTTTGTTAACACGTGAAAATGAAAGTTGCAGTTACTTCGGAATCGGGCGTGACCCCGGATGTCATTGGCGTGCTGGAAAATGCAGGCGTGGAGGTCGTGCAGCGCGCATGTAACACGGCGGAAGAGGTTATCGAGACGGCGCGGGACGCCGACGCCATGCTGGTTGCGATTCGTCCACTGACCGACCGTCGAATTCTCGAGGCGTTGCCCAAGGTGAAGGCCATTTGCCGCAATGGCGTCGGGGTTGATTCGGTGGACCTGGAGGCGGCAACGGAGTTGGGCATCTGCGTATGCAACTCGCCGGGAGTCAACACGACAGAGGTTGCCGATCATGCGATGGCCCTGCTCCTTTCGATCACGAGACAGATCCCCCAACTCGACGAGCGAGTCAAGGCGGGCGCGTGGAGCGACCGGCCCGGTGAACTAAGCGGGTTCAGGCAGCGTTTGTCGAGGATAGCGGGGTCTACCGTGGGCATTGCCGGATTCGGGAACATCGGTCAGGCGTTTGCGTCGAGAATCCGCGGCTTTGGTCCCGGCCGGATCATCGCCCACGACCCGTTTACGCCGCAGACCACGGCCGACCTCTCCGGCGTTCAACTTTGCGAATTCGACGAATTGCTTGAGGAATCGGACTTCATATCGGTCCACATGCCGCTGACCGAAAGCACGCGGCATATTTTCGGGCGCGAGGCGTTCGCAAAGATGAAGCCTTCTGCTGTGTTGGTCAACACGTCCCGCGGTCCGGTGATCGATGGATCGGCGCTCCACGAGGCGTTGTCGAACGGGCAGATTGCGGCCTGCGGCCTCGACGTGACGGAGGTTGAGCCCCTCGACGCCGAGAGTCCGCTGCTGACTGTGCCGAATCTGATGATCACGCCTCACGTTGCCGGAGCGTCACCTGTGTCAGGAATGGAAGGGTCGAGGCGTTGGGCCGAAAACGCGGTCAGAGTGCTGAGCGGCAGGGCGCCCTGGGGCCTTGCAAATCCCGACGTGGTGAAGCGCATTGCGGTGATGAGAGAGCAGGGCTCTGCGAGATGGGAAGGCGTCCCCGATTTTCGTCTTTCGGCAGGATTCTGACCTGACGGTCAATTGGCCGTCATAACCCATAAGCGTTCGCCGTCCGACTCGAAAGTCACCGTTCCGGCATCCCGCGTTACCAGGACCTGATGTTCCGGCACGGTCGCAATTAGCCTCGACATGACCGTGGGCGAAGGATGGCCGAAGGGGTTGCGGGTCCCGACTTGAACGACGGCGAACGCCGGGGCGACGGCCTGGAGGAATTCTCCGGTCGATGACGTGTCGCTGCCGTGATGCGGCACGTGAAGCACGGTAGACCTTAGATCGGCGCCGGACTCCAGCAACGAGAATTCCGAGACTTTGGATATGTCTCCCGGCAGCAACATCGACACGTCTCCATAGGTCAGTTTGGTAACCACCGACGCGTCGTTGATAGACAGGTCAGGATCGCCTCGCCTGGCCAAAAGGACGTGTAGAGCTACTCCGTGATCCAGCGCGACGATCTGGCCGGGGTCGGCAACAGTCCTGTTCGGATGTGCGTCGGCGATATTTCGCCAGGCCGCATAGGTCTGGCTGGGATGGTCTACCGGAGACTCGATCAATAATCCGACGTCGAATCGTTCCACTACGGCCTGCAGCCCTCCCACGTGATCGACATCGGGGTGGGTCAAAAGGACCACGTCAAGCGATCTGTCCCAGAACGGCAGGTGCGATTCCAGGGCTCTGACCGCCTCTTCGGCGTCCCGACCTCCGTCGATCAACGCCCGGTTGCCGCCCGGGGTCTCTATGAGGGTCATGTGGCCGCGGTCGGTCTCGAAGAACGTCACCCGCAGGAGGTCCGGCGGCGAAGATGTGAGAGCCAGCGCCAGACCAGTTGCGGCGAGGGCTGCCGCGGCAACGGCGAGCCATACGGGAGGCGCAGGTAATCCGGCGCGGCTGGACGCTGACGCCGCATACCCCTTGAGGGAGATCATGGCCGCGATGACGCGACTCCGGGCCAGAAACACTGCCACACACACGTAGTACGCGACGGCAGCCGGCGTCGACCATGCCGCCGATTCGAATAGGCCCGGCCCCAGGTTCGCGAACAGGTTCGAAACTCCCGACATGTATCTGCCCGCGATCCACAGAGGCCACCCAAACACGACCCCAAGCTGGTCATTCACCAAACCGGCCAGCCCGGTCATCGCTCCAAGGACGACGGTCAACGGCAAGACGGGAAGCACAAATGTTGTGGCCGGAACGCTCCATGTGGGAACCCGCCCGAAGTAAAAGGCAACCAGTGGCGCAGTCGCAATCGTCGCGGCGATCGACATGGCTACCATGGCAACGATGGGATATACCACTACGTTCGATCTGGATTCTGACCCCGATGCCTTCTCGATCCCGCGATGGAACAGGTCATGCAAGGGCGTTGCCAACAGCGCTATTCCGGCGACCGCCGCAAAGCTCAGCTGAAATGAGACGGCAGCCAGAATTGCC
This sequence comes from Dehalococcoidia bacterium, assembly GCA_965262065.1. Lineage (GTDB taxonomy): Bacteria > Chloroflexota > Dehalococcoidia > Lucifugimonadales > Lucifugimonadaceae. Next base: position 2,187,233 of record OZ253497.1, read on the forward strand.
GGATCCACCGCCACCATTAACCCGGCCGCCAATCCGATCGCAGGCAGCACGGACCGCTGTCGGCCCATAGCGCGCGCCAGCAAGTAGGCGCTCGCCATGATGGCGGCTCTCGTCACCGACGGGGAAAAACCGGCAAGCGCTGCGTAACCCCAGACCATAGCGAATGGTACTAACAGGTAGACCTGCCGCCTTCTGCCGAATGCCATGGCCCCAGCGCCAAGGGCCAGGCCTCCGACCAACGCGATGTGGAGCCCCGATATTGCGAGCACGTGCGCGGTGCCGGCGGCCCGGAAGTCGTCGGTCAACTGTTTGTCGAGGCTGCCTCGCAGCCCGGTGGTCAATGCGACACCCAAGTCGGCGCCTGCACCGCTTGCCGAACGTTCGATGGACGCTGCCATGGTCTGGCGCACCGATGCGAGCCATCGGCGGACGGGGTTCCCTGCGTCGTCTCCGATCAGGACAACCGTCGTTACCGAAATCCTGCCTGCGACGGGTTCGCCGCTTTCGGCAGATGGTTCGTAGGGTCCCGATACGATGTAGCGGTCTCCGTACCGGAATCCGTTGACCGGTCTGCCGGTCGTTCCCGAGTCGGCGGTATCGGCAAGCCGGTCGGCGAAAACGTCCACTTTGAAGACCGCGTCGTTACTCTTGCCGTCCACAGTTGCGGCAACGACGTCGAGCCGGAGGCGCGTGTTGAAGCTGGCAGGCGCGGGATCGGTCAGCAACTCCCCTTCGATGGTCACGACGCCGGAAGTTTCCGGCACGCCGTGCCACCCGTCCCTGATGTCGACGGCCGCGGCGTGTCCACCCCGCCACATGCCCAGCAAGGCGATTAGCACCAGCAAGCCGACGCCCAGTCGCCGCCCAGCCAGCAGCGCGCCGGCGACACCGATGATCGAGGCCACCAACAGGAGATAAAACGCGGCCGCGGGGATTTTCAGGCCGGGGGCGAGATCGAAACCAAGTGCTGCTGCTGCGGCGAGAAGAAACGCGGCGGCGGCCGCCACAAGCCTCAAGGTTGCACCACGAGCGGCCGAATATTGTCGACGGTCGCCTTGCCAATGCCTTCGATTTCAAGCAGATCATCGGCCGATTCGATCGGTCCGTTGAGTTCCCGGAACCTGATGATGGCGGCAGCCCGGGTTTCGCCAATGCCTGGCAACGACATAAGGGCCGACAACGATCCGCTGTTCAGGTCCACGGGCACGTCGGGGGCTGCTCCGGCGCCTGCCGACGAATCGTCCCCGGCCGTCACATTGCCTGGTCGTTCCGTGGTCGATTGCGCCACGAACGGTCGGATGTTGTCGACAGTCGCCGGACCAAATCCGTCGATTTCAAGAAGATCGTCGGCCGAAACGATCTGTCCCTTAATTTCCCGGAAGGCGATTATTTGTTCGGCCCGTTTTTCGCCGATACCGGGCAGAGACATGAGGGCCGACAACGATGCGGTGTTCAGGTCAACCAATTGGGCGAAGGCGCCCCCGGTATAGGACGGCGCATCCTCATCGACTGCCCCGGGAGCGCCTACCGGGTCCTCGCCTGCAAGCGGGATATGCAATCGGGCGCCATCGGGAGCGCGGGCTGCGAGATTGAGGCGGGACAGGTCGGCGTCGGCGTTTGCTCCACCGGCGGCGTCGATCGCATCCGCAATCCTCGAGCCGGGCGGCAATTTGTATGCGCCCTCGTTCCGGACGGCGCCCAAAACGTGTACGACGATGGGGGCAGGCGTGGGAATGATGACTTCGACACGTCCGGGAGTGGTCGACGGCCTTTGAGCCAGCCACAACCCCGCAGCGCTCAGCCCCACGGCAATCGACAGTCCTATGAGCGCCCAGGAAATTAGGGTGCGGACCGGCACGCGATCCGAATGGTCTGGATGCGCGTCGTCCTCGTGATCGCCCTTTTCGGTATTTCCGCCGGGGCTGCGTTCCTGGTCAACCATGGTTGTATGTAAGCTGGCCGACAGATCATACACTGATCATATGATAAGGGGCCGGAGGCTACGGCCGTCATTCGTCCCAATTCGAATTGCAGTGCAGCTGTGTGCAATGAACCAGGGCAGAATTGCATGGACTTGCCCCGCCCCTGCGGAAAACCGCGCGTGCTTGCACGCTGACCCCGTTATTGGCTTACTCTTGCTCCGGGTATTCATCTCTAACGGCCGACCGTGTGCGAATCATGAATTCCTGGCCGTCGGACCGGCCAACAACGTCAATAACGGGAGTTCTCCCATGAAGATCGTCGACATAGGCGTAAAGGTTTTCACTTACAAATCGAATCAGGTCCACGACAGCGAGGGCCACAGCCACCCCGGCCCTGAACACGACGCCCTCCAGGCGTTGGTGACGATCACCGCCGATGACGGCACAGCCGGCTACTGCTTCGGCCCGGCAGGGTCGGTCAGACAGGTGGTGCTCGATCAGTTCGTAAAGCCCGAACTAATAGGCCGCGACCCGTACGATCGGGAAATGATCTGGCAGGGCCTTTACAAGAGGCAGCGGGGTTCGGGTGAACTTTTGACCGACCGCGTAATGGCGCCTGTCGAGATGGCCCTCTGGGATCTCGCCGGCCGAAAGCTGGGTCTGCCAGTGTGGAAGCTCATTGGAGGATACAGGGACAAGGTGCCTGCGTACGGCTCGACCATGTGCGGAGACGAGATGGACGGGGGCCTGGCTACGCCGGAGGACTACGGCAGATTCGCGGAGTGGCTGGTAAACCGGGGGTACCAGGCGATCAAACTGCACACGTGGATGCCGCCGGTCTCCTGGGCGCCCGATCCGCAGATGGACGTGAAGGCCTGCGCGGCTGTGCGGGAGGCTGTTGGACCCGATCTGCCGTTGATGCTGGACGCCAACCACTGGTACAGCCGCGAGGACGCGTGGTACATCGGAAGAGAACTCGAAAAGCTCGACTACTACTGGTACGAAGAGCCGATGGACGAACACTCCATGTCGTCCTATATTTGGCTCGCAAAACAGCTCAGCATGCCCGTGCTGGGTCCCGAGATGGCGCAGGGCAAGTTTCGCACCCGCGCGGAATGGATCGTGCGGGGCGCGTCAGACATTACCCGGACCGGCGTGATGGACGTCGGTGGGATAGGTCCGAGCATGAAGATCGCCCATTTGGCCGAGTCGCACGGGGTGGCGTGCGAGATTCACGGCGGCGGCCCGGGCAATCTGGCAGTGCTTGGCGCAATGTTCAACGGACGATGGTACGAGCGGGGATTGCTGCACCCGTTCATCGACTACGACGAGGTGCCCGGGTACCTGAATAGCATCATCGACCCTATGGACTCCGACGGCTATATTCTGATGCCGGACAAGCCCGGACTCGGCGAGGACATCAATTTCGAATACATTGACGAACATCTCGTCCAGCCCGCATAGGGACCAAACTCCGGGCAGACTCCCGCCCGTATAATTGCCTAGTCTTCGAACGGCAATGTTCGCCTAAATCCGAATCAGAAACCCAACCAACAAGTGTCAACCGGAGGCCCATGGATGGCGCCAGAAGCGTACGCGTTCCTCGGTGGAAAGCAGGTCCCGCTAGCCGATGCACGTGTCGGTGTAATGACTCACGCGTTGCACTATGGCACCGCCGTATTCGAGGGCATCCGCGGCAACTGGAACGAGGCCCACGGCAAGTCCTACATATTCCGCCTGCGGGAACACTTCGAGCGCCTCCATCGCGGCGCAAGCATCCTGCGTATGCAGCTGCCTTACTCCCCCGACGACATGTGCCAGATCACCGTCGATCTCCTGGAACGCTGCGGATATCGGGAGGATGTCTACATCCGGCCGCTTGCATTCAAGAGCCAGGAGCTCGTGGCCAATTTGAAACTGCATGAGTTGGATGACAACTTTTGCGTCATCATCGTGCCGTTCGGCGCTTACATCGACACAGACGCAGCGATCCGGTGCCAGACGTCTTCGTGGCGTCGGCCTGAAGACACAATGATGCCGACGGGTGTGAAGATAACCGGTCTATACACGACGAGCATCCTCGCCAAGACGGAGGCGGTGGCTGCCGGCTATGACGAGGCGATCTTGTTAAACAACGACGGGACGGTGTCCGAGGGCAGCGGCGAAAATCTTTTCCTGATTCAGAATGGCCGCATTTCCACGCCGAAAGAGACGGACAACTGCCTGTTGGGAATCACGCGGGACTCGGTCATGACACTGATTCGGGAGGAGTTCGGGATTGAGGTTGTCGAACGGAGTATTCACCGCAGTGAGTTGTACCTCGCCGACGAAGTTTTTCTCACGGGAACCGCTGCCCACGTTACGCCGGTGGGGGAACTCGACAATCGCAAGTTGGGAACCGGTGATATCGGCCCAATGACCGCGAGGTTGCAGGAGCTCTACGCCGACGCGGTGACGGGCAACAATGAGCGTTATATGGACTGGTGCACACCAGTTATTCCCAAGGGAAGTTGATTTCGGGGCTGCTTGAACGTCGGGTAGCTGGCCTCGCTAATTTTCAGGTTTATCGGAACTCTCGGACCATTTCCAGGAAATGTCCAGAATAAATGTGCGCACACTATCCAATACGTCCGCGCCACGTTTGCGCTGGTTTGGAACGTCGCGATGCCGGTGAGGCGGGTTTGAAGAGCCTGTTTCATAAACTCGAAACCTATGGGGGCCAGTGCCTCCAGATTCCCGTTTTCACGGGAATGACGGGATTTGGCGCCGTATTACGTGTTGATGGGAAGACTGACGTCTCAAATCGTCTTGCTCTGTACGGCCCGTCTCTTGAGAGGAGACTTTTGAAACCCGCTCCTACGACGGTGGGTGGTCCTCGAGCTGGTCAGGCATCGCCGTTGACGCGTCGCCATTGATGCCTGCTACAGAAGTCATCACTGAACAGATCGGCCGCCAGTACTTCGTCATGGCGTTCCTGGTGGTATTGGGCGCGCTACAAATTGCAGCCTCCATGCCGGGGATTCGCGGCATGATGATCCTGCCGGGTCGCATCCCTACGCGATTCCTGGGCGGCGGCCTGATTGTTCTCGGAATCGTCCTCTTCTACCTGATGCCGCTATGGGTGGACGGTCCGTGGGCTGCGGGCTCGGTCGAGTCCGACTCCACGAACAGGGAATGGGGCCGCGCAGCATGGTCGGATCTCGGAGCGGCGCGAAATGTCAATGACGTGGATGGTGGATTGTCGGGGACGGATCATGCGAGGTGGTTTCCGATGGCAATGGCCCTGGCGTTAATTACGTCCCTTGCCGGAGGCACGGTTATGCTGTGGCTGTTTCCTGCTGCACAACCTCCCGCGGCCAGCGATCCTGTAGAAGGATTGGCGGGTTTGTCGACTCGCCCGTATCTATCGGCCCTCAGGACATCGCTGCCTGCTCTACGTGCCTCAGTCAATGAGGACGCTGAAAGCGAACTCGCCCGTCACCCGCACAGTATTTTCGGGTGGATTGCAAGAAGGTTGCGTTCGTGAACACGTTCGACATCGAGATAGTGCTGTGGTTGAACGGCCTTTCCGGCAACGTCCAGTCAATTGACGATCTGCTGAGGATACTGGCGAGCGATTACCTGATGCCGCTCTTGTTTTCCACGGCGGTCGTCGCCATGTGGTTTGCCAGCCGGACAGAACTCGCCAGACCCCGGTACCAGATGGCGTCTCTTGTAGGGATGAGTTCGATAGGTTTCTCAAACCTCGCCGTGTTTGTGATCAACTCTTTTTGGCACAGACCCAGGCCATTTGTCGAGTTGGGAGACGACATAAACCTTCTCTTCTACCGGGCGACCGATCCATCGTTTCCCGCCAATCCGGTGGCCATAGGATTCGCGGCCGCCGGAGCTGCGTGGCTGGTAAACAGGCAACTCGCCATTTGGCTCATGGCAGGCTCGCTGGCATACGGGTTTTCGAGGGTTTACGCAGGGGTCTTTTATCCCACCGACATCCTGGGAGGCGCGGCGGTGGGGATCCTGGTCGTTGTAGGCACACTTCGGCTTCGCGACCTTCTGGAACCGGTGATCAGCCTGTTTATCCGGGTGGCGCGCGGGTTCTCCCTCGCCTGAAGGCCCCGGTCGCGCGATTCCCGGGGAGTTCAGTCTCTAATTTCGAGGGATTCCTCGTTCGAATCGGGGCGGTCAGCCGATCCGGGAGAGACATTGCGGCGCAGATGTGCGCTGACCATGCCCGACTACGTCTATCTTCGTACCGAGATCCGCCGAAATCTCTCGGCGTACTCAAAGGGCAGGCCTTCAGCGTTCATCCGGCGACGTTCTCTCATTCGCTCTTCAATCTCCGAACCCCGGACGAGGCCAGGGATCTGGCTTCTGTGTTGGGCCAGGGCTTCGATTTGGACATCCATCCCGCTGGATACGTCGACCACGGCATTCTTCGAATCGGCGCCCCAAAACAGAAGGTGGCTCACCTTGTGCGGCTCCAACCCATCCCTGATGTGTTCCGGAAAGTGCAGGTGGTCGCGTGCGTAAGGATAAATCGCGTCCATGACGGTGATTCCGACGCTGCGGTGGTCCCGGTGATTGAATCCCGAAAACCTGTGCGGGTCGTGACACAAGACCACGTTGGGCCGGTGTTCGCGGATCGCTCTGACCACTTCGCCCAGGAAGGCCCGGTCGGCTTCCAGTTCACCGTCGGGATGATCGAGGACCACGAGGTTTTTGACGCCGATCACATCTGCCGCCGCGCGCTGTTCGGCCGCGCGTATGGGCACTATGTCGGTGGAGGTCATCGACGGGTCGTTACTGCCGCTGCTTCCGGACGTGCATTGAACGTAGCTAATCTCGCATCCGGCGCGAGCCCATGTGGCTGAGGTCCCACCGGCACCGAGCTCCGCGTCGTCGGGGTGAGCAAAGACGACCATCGCCCGCTCCGGAATCTCGTCGAAAATCTCCATTGAGGGTTGTTTTTCCCTTCCTCTCGTGCTGGCCGAACCCTGGTCCGCACGCTCATTTCCGCATATGCGCCTGCGGCAGGAATCGTTGCCAAACCGCGCAACAATATACCTACGCAATCGGGCGTGGCGATATACGTCTGGCTTAGACTTGAATGACTTCCTTAATTATCCCGGATGACTGGCATGTCGAACCTGCTATCGCAAGACCCCGAAATCGCGGCCGCGCTCGAGAACGAACGCAAAAGGCAAATCGACGAGGTCGTCCTGATCGCCTCCGAGAACTACGCCAGCGCCGCGGTGCTCGAGGCCACCGGTTCGGTCATGACCAACAAGTATGCCGAAGGCTACCCCGGCCGCCGGTACTACGCCGGTTGCGAGAACATGGACATCGTCGAGCAGGCAGCGATCGATCGCCTGAAGGCCCTTTTTGGGGCCGATCACGCGAATGTTCAGCCGGTCAGTGGGGCGCAGGCGAATATGGCCGCCTACTTTGCCCTGCTCAAGCCGGGCGACCGGGTGATGGGCATGAGGCTCGACCAGGGGGGGCACCTGACTCACGGCTCAGAGGTGAACTTTTCGGGCAAGTTGTATGAATTCGCCCACTACGGCGTGGACCCCGAAAGCGAGAGAATCGACTACGACGAGGTGGCTCGTCGGGCGGCTGAGTTTCGACCGAAACTGATCGTGGCAGGGGCTACGGCCTACCCGCGCCTGATCGACTTCGAACGGTTTCGCGCAATCGCCGACGCGGTCGGCGCCCGTCTCCTCGTCGACATGTCTCACATTGCCGGCCTGATAGCGGGCGGCGTCCACCCGGACCCAGTCCCGTATTCGGACGTGGTGACCAGTACGACACATAAAACGCTCAGAGGGCCAAGGGGCGCACTGATCTTGTGCGCCTCGAAATTGAGGCGGCGCATAGACAGCGCGGTGTTTCCGAACGTGCAAGGCGGTCCGATGATGCATGCCATTGCAGCAAAGGCTGTCGCGTTCGGGGAGGCGTTGCGGCCCGAGTTCCGCACATATGCTGCCCGTGTTGTGGATAACGCTCGTGTACTCGCCTCCACCTTGGCGTCGGGTGGGCTACGGATCGTGTCGGGGGGCACGGACAATCATCTGATGCTGGTAGATGTACGCCCGCTTGGTATGACCGGCGCACAGGCTGAGACCTCTCTGAAGTCGGCGGGCCTCGTCGTAAACAAGAACTCGATTCCCTTCGACCCCCAACCGCCGCGGACGGGCAGCGGGATACGCGTCGGCACCCCGGCTGTCACGACCCGGGGGATGGATCCGACGGATATGGAGCAGGTTGGCGGGTATATCCTAGAGGCGCTCAGGGCGGCAGACCGGCCGGGCAAACTGGAATTCATCAGGCTTGAGGTGGCAGCCTTTACCTCGAAATTCGGGGCGCCGGGAGCTGCCTGAGACGACAATCAACCCCTGGAAATGCGCGCCGGTAGGAACCTGGTACGGGCTCTCCCTGTGGTAAAATGGCTAAGTTTGGGAATAATAGATCCCAAGCAGGTGAAAATGCGCCGATACGAACTACTTTGGATACTTGCAGGCGACGCTTCGGACCAAGATTGCGAAGCGTCAGCCGACCGCGCCAAGGCGTTAATCGCCGAAAACGGCGGTGAATTGCACTCGGCCGGTCTATGGGGCCGGCGCAACCTTTCGTACCCGATCAACAAACAGGCTGAGGGTACGTACTACGTCGCCACATTTTCGGTCGAACCGGAAGGCGCGGTCCAGATCGACGGGCAGATGACCGTCGATCAAGCGGTGCAGCGGCACTTGTTGGTCAGGGCTGAAGAGGTGGAGGCGAAAGAGACCAAAGAGACCGCTGAGGCGAAGGCCGAGTAGCAGGGTGATGTCAAGTTGAGCCTGAACCAAATCCTCTTGGTCGGCAACGTCGGTCAAGACCCCGAGATGCGCTACACGCCGAGCGGCGCAGCCGTAACCAACTTTAGCCTGGCGGTGAACCACCGTAGCTCTAGGCGAGACGGCGACGTCCAGCAAGAAACGGAATGGTTCAGGGTTTCGGCGTGGGACCGGCTTGCCGAAACAGTCAATCAGTACGTGGTCAAGGGCAGCAAGGTATTTGTGGACGGAAGATTCCGAAGCCGCCAATACGTCGGCTCGGACGGCCAGACCCGCACCTCCAATGAAGTAATCGCGTTTAGGGTGCTGTTCCTTGACCGGCCGGGTCAGGGGTATGGAGGCGAACAGGGCGACAACTTCCAGGGGAGATCCTCCCGGACGCCGGCGCCGCCTGCCGAGGAAAACCCCGAGGGCGTAGAGGATTTGCCCTGGTAACTCGATATTCATCTCTTTTGGAGGATCAGATACCGGTTCTTAGATACCGGATAAGCGCTTGAAATGACAACATCCAGAACTTCGTCTCAGTCATATGAAGGGTCTCGGCCCTCGTATCCGTCGTCATCCTCGTTCCGTCCGCGCGGCCCCGGAGGCCCGGGAGGCGGAGGCCAATCTCGCGGCCCGGGGGGGTCTGGCGGTGGAGGCTATTCGCGTGGCCCAGTGGGTCCAGGCGGCGGAGGCCAATCACGCGGCCCTGGCGGCGGTGGCGGCGGCCAGTTCCGTGGAGGCCGGCGAGGTTTCAGGCGCGGCCGACGCGTTTGCAATTTCTGCGTAGACCACGTCGATTCAGTCGACTACAAAGCCGCCAACCGGCTCCGGCGCTACGTATCCGACCGCGCGCGGATCGACTCAAGCAAGAAGACCGGCACGTGCGCCAAGCATCAACGCATGGTGCGACGCGCTATTGTCAAGGCCAGGTTCATGGCCCTTTTGCCGTTCTCCCCCGACCACACGCGGGTTACGAACATGTTGGCGCCGCGCACTCCTGGGGAGGCCGCGGCAAGTGAAGCCGGCGCTGTTGTACAGGCGACTGAAGTGGAGGCAACCGCGGCGGTGGAACCCGCGGCGGTGGAACCCGCCCCGGTTGCCGAACCGGCTACCGCAGAATCGACTCAACAGGAGACGCCATCTGCATCCACGGCGTCGGCTCCCGCGACTGAAGTGGAGGTTACCCCGGCGGTGGAACCCGCCCCGGTTGCCGAACCGGCTAGCGCAGAATCGACTCAACAGGAAACGCCATCTGCATCCACGGCGTCGGCTCCCGACGTAGCACAACCCGAAGGCAAGTCCGAAACCGACGATATGGAAGCGGCGAAAGCCTGAGGCCTGGCACGTTCTTCCGGGATTCGTTCGCAGGCCGATCAATCCGATCCGATACGTGGAGCGCCCAACCCCTCAAGTCACCGTTGGAGGCTGATCATTGACAGAAAATGAAGGCAGCCCGGAACAGGAAGCGGCCCTTCCCGACCAATACGATCCGGGCGCCCGCAGCATCACTCGCCGAGGTACGGGCCGCAAAGAACTTCTGGCGGAGCAACGCCAGACCAAGATTCGTTCGAGGCCGTGGATAATCGGGGGCGCGTTACTGCTTATCGCGTTGCTTGCGTTCCCCATCTACGCATTCATCGCGACATTCACGTTGCCGCCCAGAGAGATTGCCGTACGCGTCGAAGATTCCATTTACACCCGCGGCGACGTCGTGGACTTCATCAGGTTTCGGCAAAGGTTGACGGAAGAGGTCGGCGGCCAGTTTGAATTAGGCACGTCACTTTTCGAGGCGTTACAGGTGATTCAGGACAACGAGATCGCCTTCAAACTGGCGCCTCAATTGGGGATCACAGTAAATCCCGACGAAGTGGACCTCGAGGTCGAATTCCTGCTGCAGATGAGTCCCAAGAACCTGGCAGAGCGCCAAACTGACGAGTACCAGGCGAGTCTGGCCGAGCGAAAGCGTCAGTTCCTTAACAACGTCGGCCTCTCAGAAGATGTGTACTGGGAGTTCGTGCGTAAGGAAGTGTTCAAGAACAAGGTGCGAGCCGCGATTGCGACAGACGTGGCGCGTATCCGGCCGCACGTCCGCCTGTATGAAATCAGACTTTCGGAGACCGGTGAACAGGACCTTCAGCGGGTCATGAGAGGGATTGAGGGTGGAGAGCAAGTTGAAGCAGTGGCGAGGGAGCTGTCCATTGACCCTGCCGTTCAGCGTACCGGTGGTGAAGTTGGGTGGTTCCCCGAGGATGTTCACGAGACGCTGGACCGAATGTTGTTTGGCGTGAACGAGGACGGTGAACGGCTCCTTCCGTTTGGGGAACCGAGCCCGCCGCAGTTCGATTCGGAGACCCGGCAGATCGTCGTGTACGTCGTAACCGAGTCCACCGAGGCAAGGGAAGTTTCCGACGCCCACTTCGAAATCCTTGCCGACAACGCGTTGACCAATTTTCTCAATGACCATCGCCGTGAATTCGACCTTTATATGGAGTTGAATGACCGTATCTACGCATGGGTGAACAGGCAGGTCGCGATAGCGTCTATCAGGCCCACCGCAACGCCTGAGCAGGGCATACCCGGTCTGGGCGGCTTCGGTGGCGGCGGGTTCCAGGTAGCGCAGTGACAGACACTCCCAGCGCCGACACCGACGCCGGCGGTCAGGTTGGCGTAGGGCTCCTCGGGCTCGGAGTAGTTGGGTCCGCCGTCGCGGCGGCCCTCGAGGGCGGCGCTTCCAGGCCAGGCTCTGCGGGCGCCGAATTGAAACTGCGCCGCGCCCTGGTACGGGACCCGAACCGTGCACGCCCCATCAAGCTGGAACGCGGTCTTTTGTCCACCGACCCAGCCGAGGTGGTGGACGATCCTGGCGCCGACATCGTAGTCGAACTCATGGGTGGTGAGGAACCGGCGCGCACACTGATCGAGCGGTCTCTTCGGAATGGCAAGCACGTCGTTACGGCGAATAAGGAAGTCATCTCGAAGCACGGAGACTCGCTTGCCGAGCTGTCCGCGGAAAACGGTGTGAGCCTTTATTTCGAGGCCAGCGTCGGGGGCGGCATCCCGATTCTGGGGCCGCTTACGAATGATCTGGTCGCAAACAGAATTCGGAGCCTCAGGGCGATAATCAACGGCACGACAAACTACATCCTTACGCGGATGGCGGCCGACGGCGCGCAATTTGAGGACGCTCTGAAGGAAGCGCAAACCCTCGGCTACGCCGAGGCCGATCCTACGAGCGACGTGGAATCGTTCGACGCCTCCTACAAGATCTCGATACTCGCCTGGCTGGCGTTCGGAACGCGCGTGCCTAATGAAGCCATTTACCGGGAAGGTATTCAAGGCGTCGACGCACGCGATTTCAAGTACGCCAAACAACTCGGATACACCATCAAGCTGCTGGCCGCGGCCCAAAGGAATGACGAAGGATTGTTGGTCCGGGCGCACCCTGCGCTGGTACCGCTCGACGTGCCGATGGCAAACGTCAATGACGTGTTGAACGTTGTTGAAGTGGAGGGGGACCTTGTCGGGCCCCTTTGGCTGCAGGGCAGGGGAGCGGGAGCTGAGCCCACGGCCAGCGCGGTATTGGGGGACATATGGCGGGTGGTAAGGGACATGCGGACCGGCCAGATGGCGCCGCGCAGGCACGACGCCGGGCAGCCGGCGCCGAGTATCTTGCCGATGAGCACGCATGTCTCGCAGTACTACTTGCGAATTACTGCGCTCGACCGAGCCGGCGTTCTGGCCAGAATCGCCGGTATTCTCGGACAGCACGCCATCAGCATCCATTCGGTTCTCCAGATGGATAATGACGAAACCCGTGGCACGGCCGACCTGGTAATAATGACGCACAGGGCCAGGGAAGCTAACATTCAGCATGCTGCAGCCCAGTTGCGGGACCTCGACGTCGTAGACAAGCTCGACAATCTGATCAGGGTCGAGAGTTATTCCAGATCGGCCTAAGCAAGCCGCGTACGGTCCCGCGCGCTGCGGAGCTTGAACCAATTGGGGATGTTCGCGGGCGTAATAGAACGTTATCGGGAGTTGCTGCCAGTCAGCGAGTCCACTCCGGATGTGACGTTGGGAGAGGGCGACACTCCTCTCGTGCGGTCGCGGGCCATCGGCCCGATGCTGGGTTGCGACGACCTCTACTTCAAACTGGAAGGGTGCAATCCGACCGGTTCATTCAAGGACCGGGGCATGGTCATGGCCGTAGCACACGCGCTGGAGACCGGCCGCGAACGGATCATATGCGCCTCCACTGGCAACACCAGCGCGTCTGCCGCCGCGTACGGTACCCGGTATGGGCTGGAAACACTTGTGCTGGTGCCCGCCGGCGAGATAGCGCTCGGCAAGCTGGCGCAGGCCATGGCATATGGGGCCCGGATTCTGGCAGTCGACGGCAGTTTCGATGATGCCTTACAGACAGTGATGGGGCTGGTGGACATACTGGACATCGAACTGGTCAATTCGCTCAATCCGTATCGAATTCAGGGCCAAAAGACGGCTGCTTTCGAGATAGTGGACGATCTCGGAGATGCGCCGGACATGGTGTGCATGCCCGTCGGAAATGCAGGGAACATCACCTCGTACTGGCTTGGATTCAGGGAGTACGCAAACATAGGGCGGGCGAAGCGCCTGCCCAGGCTGATGGGCTTTCAGGCTGCCGGCGCCGCTCCCATCGTGCTGGGAGAGCGAGTCGAACATCCCGAGACGGTCGCCACGGCGATCCGCATAGGGAATCCGGCGAGTTGGGAAAGGGCCGAACGGGCGCGGGACGAATCTGGCGGCCTCATCGACATGGTGACCGACGAAGAGATAATTTCGGCCTACCTGCGTCTATCGCGGGACGAAGGGCTGTTTTGCGAACCGGCATCGGCTGCTTCTCTGGCGGGACTCCTGCGTCTGCCGGAATTGGGTGTGGAGGTGAGGGGCAAGACGATCGTGTGCATTCTTACCGGGAACGGTTTGAAGGACCCGGGCACGGCGGAGAGCCGGGCGCTGGTAGCTTTAGAGTACGTAGCGCCGGACCTCACGGAGATCGCATCCATGTTGTCGACCGGTACCAACCAACGACCGGGGAACTGAATTTCGCCGCCCGTTAAGTACAAAATGGGGAACAAGGCTTGACCTGCACCATTGCAGTTTCAGAAGAGACCTTCGAGTCTCTTGCCGACCTCGTCCCTGACGTATCGGACCGATCGGGCCGATTCACATTCGTCGACCGTCCCGAATGGCTGAGTGCATGGTGGGACGAGTACTCGGCCGACAGTGACTTGAAGTTACTGTCCGTTTGGGATGAAGCGGGGAAGGCGGCGTTGATTGCTCCGCTGCAGGTCGCGAACGGGACGGCATCCTTTCTTGGTGGGACTGACCTGTTCGACTACCATGACTTCATATGTCCGGACGGCGCAAGAGAAGTTAGACCCGCTTACGTTGACGCGGTGATCAGAAGACTCACGAGCGATCCCGATATCACGCGTCTCGAATTCCTGTCGCTGTCTGAGGACTCAACCGCCGTGGCGTACCTGCCGGCCGTGTGCGAGGCAGCAGGGTGGTTAGTCTCAGTCGAGCAGGAGGATGTTGCGCCGAGGTTGTCGCTGCCTGGCACCTGGGATGAGTACGTGGCCGGCCTGACCAGGAAGAACCGCCACGAGTTGCGGAGGAAGTTGAGACGGCTGGAGGGAGCGGGTCAACTGCGCCACTTTGAAGTCAGCGATCCGGTTTCGATCACGGACGGTCTGGACGACTTTTTCGATCTTCACAGAAGGAGCACTCCGGAGAAAGCCAAATTCATGTCGCCGGACCGCGAGCGCTTTTTTCGTCGCGCCGCTGTGCTGCTGGCTGAAAAGGGCATTACCCGGCTCAGCTTCGTGGAGCTGGACGATCTGCGCATCGCTTCTTCACTTTCTTTTGTGTGTTGCGGGACGAAGTACCTTTACAACTCCGGATACGATCCTGCATACGGCCGGTTGGCGGCGGGTCTGTTGAACCACGCCTACAATATCCGCCGTTCCATCGAGGCCGGGCTGTCGGTATTCGATTTCATGCGCGGAAACGAAGCCTACAAATACCACCTCGGCGGCGCGGACCGTCTCTTGTACAAATTGACCGCCACCCGCAGATCGGCCAAGGGCGAATGAGAATCGCTGCCATCAGTGTCCACGGCTGCCCGGTGATACAAGCCGGCGGGCAGGACGCCGGGGGCATGAACATCTATGTGTTGGAGACGGCCAGACGGCTGACAGCGTTGGGCGCGACGATAGACGTGTTCGCGCGCCGCCACGACCCGGATGATCCCCAGATTATCGATCTTGCGCCGGGCGCAAGGCTAATACATCTCGACGCTGGGCCGGCGGACGCGGCTAAAGGCCAGACCTACCCGCTGCTGCCGGAATTCACTGAACAGTTACTGGCATTCAGGCGCAAGGAGAACGTCGCCTATGATCTCGTCAGCTCTCACTACTGGCTGAGCGGCCTGGTGGGACTGAAACTCGGCCGGCTCTGGGGCGTTCCTCACGTAACGAGCTTTCACACGCTCGCCGAGGTCAAACGCAGGGCGCGGCCCGGCGAGCAAGAGGCGCCGATAAGGTCGGTTTCCGAGGCCAAGATCGCCTCCGGGGCAACTCGCATCATCGTCTGGACGCCGCACGAACGAGACGCTATAACCCGCTATTACCATGCCGACCCCGGCAAGATCGACATTATTCCGCCGGGCGTCGATACCGACCGATTCCGTCCCGTCGATCAGGCGGCCGCCCGGGCGAGGTTGGGTCTCGATGGCGACATTATCCTGCTATTCGTCGGCAGAATCGAACGGCTGAAGGGTGTGGACATCCTTCTTGAGACGACGGCAGCCCTCGACTATAAAAGCAATGTCACTCTTCTGATTGCCGGGGGTTCGTCGAACAGCCCGGAGTTGACCAGACTGAAGAAGATGGCAGGTGAATTGGGCATCGCGCCGATGACCCGATTCCTGGGTTCGGTGCCGCAAAATGAGTTGGCTCACTACTACAATGCGGCGGATGTCTGCGTGCTTCCCTCTTACTACGAAAGCTTCGGGCTGGCGGCGCTGGAGGCATCGGCTTGCGGTACGCCGGTCGTTGCGTCGAGAGTGGGCGGCCTGCCGTCGGTGGTGAAAGATGGCGAGACGGGGTATTTGATCCCATGGCGATGTCCCGGCCCGTTCGTGGACAAAATCGAGTTGCTTCTCGCCAACGATCGCCTGCGCCGCGCCATGGGTATGGCTGCGAGAGCACACGCCGAGACGTTGACTTGGGAAGCGGCGGCAGCAAGACTACTCGGGGTATTTGAGGAACTTAAACCCGATGCGCCCGCCTTGACCTGCCTCGCCGCCGCGGGTTGATTCGGTTCGCTGTGGAAAAACCGATCCAGACACTAAGAGAATCCACCCTCGTCAGTAGCGTTCAGTTAATATCTCAGAACTACGCGTAAAGTAGCCAGACCCGCCTCTCGTTCTCCCCGGATTCCCGTTTTCACGGGAATGACGGGACGTTTCGAGACAGTTTCTTGTAACCCGGGGGAAGTAGTCACATGACCTACCTGCAAATCAGCGACTATGGCGTAATAGGCGATCTGCACACGGTCGCGTTGGTAGGGATCAACGGTTCGATCGACTGGTTTTGCCCTCCCTGTTTCGACTCGCCTTCGGTCTTTGGCTCCCTTCTCGATCACTCCAAGGGCGGAAAATTCAAGATTTCGCCCGAAAGCGACGATGTCCGCACCAGGCAGAGCTACCTGCCCGATACGAATGTCCTTGTTACCCGTTTCATGTCTCACGAAGGGGCGGCGGAGGTCATCGACTTCATGCCTCTGGGCGGACGGGATAACACGGACAAGGAGCACACGATCATCCGTATGGTCAACGGGGTGCGAGGCCACATCCGGCTGAACGTGGAGTGCGATCCGGCGTTCAACTACGCCAGGGATCCCCACACCGTGAGCATCTCGGGCGAGTGGGGGCACTTCAGGACGTTCAGTACGGGAATGGACCTGTGGTCCACCGAATCACTTACGGAGAGAAACGGTTCGGCAGTGGCAGACCTGGACGTGAACGAAGGAAGCCGCTCACTGTTCGTTCTCAGTCATTTCGAACCGGATAGCGCGGCGCCAAAAACCCGTGGCAGCGAATGGGCAGAAGAGAAGTTCAACGAGACAATCGCGTATTGGAGGGGATGGATCGGCAAGTCCTCCTACACCGGGCGTTGGCGCGAAATGGTCCACAGGTCAGCGTTGGTACTGAAGATGCTCACCTACGCGCCGACCGGTGCGATCATCGCGGCGCCAACGACCAGCCTTCCGGAAGAGATGGGAGGCGTACGTAACTGGGACTACCGGTACACGTGGATCCGGGACGCCGCGTTCACGGTCTACGGTCTTCTTCGAATCGGCCTGACGGAGGCGGCAACTCAGTTCATGGAGTGGCTGGAAGCCCGGTGCAGCGAGACCGGTCCGGATGGCAACCTGCAAGTGATGTACAGCATCCACGGGCATACGGAGTTGACCGAGCAGGTGCTCGACCACCTTGATGGGTACCGCGGGTCGAAGCCGGTTCGAATCGGCAACGGCGCGGCCGACCAGTTGCAGCTCGACATCTACGGCGAACTGATGGACTCCGTTTACCTGTTCAACAAGTACGGCATGCCGATTTCGTATGACTTCTGGACCCTTCTACGCCGCATGGTTAACTGGGTCTGCGACAACTGGCGGTCCGACGATTGGGGGATCTGGGAGGTTCGAGGCAATGAACGTCAGTTCGTATATTCGAAGTTGATGTGCTGGGTCGCTGTGGACCGTGCCCTTCGGCTGGCCGACAAGAGGTCGCTACCGGCGGACCGGAGCAAGTGGCTAAGGGTGAGGGATGAGATATACGAAGACATAATGGAAAATGGTTGGGATGAATCTCAACAGACCTTTGTCCAGTCTTATGGAAGCAGTACCCTCGACGCGTCCACACTGATGATGCCGCTCGTCTTTTTCCTTTCGCCGACAGATCCGCGTGCGATAGGTACGCTGGAGGCCATAAAGAGATCACCCGACAAAGGCGGCCTCGTGTCGAACGGCCTGGTCTATCGCTATAACACCAGCACGACGGCGGACGGGATTCCAGGTGAAGAGGGCACGTTCAACATGTGCACGTTCTGGCTGGTCGAGGCTCTGACTCGAGCGTCGAGCGTAAACAGCAAGTATTTGGACGAGGCTCGTCTCATGTTCGAGCATATGCTCGGGTACGCCAACCACGTCGGGCTTTACTCCGAGGAGATCGGTCCCACCGGCGAGGCGCTTGGCAACTTTCCGCAGGGCTTCACGCACCTTGGGCTGATCAGCGCGGCGTTCAATCTGGATCGCGCCCTGGGCAGCAGAGACTAGGCCCGTTGCAGAAAGCGCGGGCCGCTGGGTATCTTGGCGGTCGAACAGGTGCGCCGAATCGTCAGGTCAGGACCTTTTTGTACCAGTCGACTATGCCTTGCGTTTCGAAATCCAAGCGAGAATAAGTTCGCCGGGCTGCCACATTCGACTCGATCACTTCGAGTGAGATGGAGGCCACGCCTTCTTGCGCGAGGTCTGTCACACCTGCGGCGACGGTAGCGATGCCGAGTCCTACGCCCCTGTGGGCCGGTAGGACGCCTGTCATTTGGATGTATCCGGTTCGGCTGTAACTCCGTTCTTCAATGCGCGTCCAGTTGAACGCAACGGCACGCCCGTCGGCGTCCTCTGCGATAAAGATCCGTTCCGGACCGGCGCCCTTTTGTTGTAGCTGGACCTCTATGTCATCGACGCTATTCGGCGAGTAACCCCAGGAGCCGTCGAACACTGCGTTTTGCAGGGATGTCAATAGCTCCGCATCGTTGTTGGCGCCCCGTCGGATCGAGTACGCGTCAGGCAATGGATAACGCAACGCGGCGTCAAGTCTTGGTTCACGGGAGATCAGCTCCAACATGCGCGTCACCGGCAAGAATTCTGCAAATGCGATTGCGCCTCGGCTGCTCATGTCCTCGGCGCCAACCGCTATGTCGGCCGATTCCGCGCGAAGTTCCCGAGCCCTTTCAGTAGCCCGCTCTATCAAGTGGATCCTCAGCGCGGCGACCGAGAAATTGCGGTCCACCCCGACCCCAAGCACTGCCCTGCCGATATTCAGTTCCGGGTAGGCGAATGAATACCCGTTGAGCTTGTTCTGGTCTTCAGCGACGAATAGATTCAACTCAGGTTCCACCCGCGGCGTGCTGAGCCACTCCGTCACGCCTTCTTCGTGCTCCGGCCACCTGATGTGGCCGTGCGAGCCTATCCGTCGCAGCAGATTGAAAAACCCGCCAACGTCCCCAGACCGAAACGGCCTTACGGAGTTGCGCATAGTCGACATGGACCTGCGACGACGAATCAAAACACATTTCCTCTCTTTGGTCACCGACTTGTGACCAGATGATGGCAGAACAACGCATCTTACGGCACATGTCAGAGGCGTAATTTAAATGTTGCGCCGGAATTCATGCAAAACCCATCGCCTAGTGGGTGGATCGGCGAAAGTAAACAGTTCGCCGACCTCGTTGTCGAGAAGGATTGACGGCTGCCGGAGTCGGGATTCGTTGACCGAGTTCAAGAATCGCTGCTATCCTCAAAGGTGCAATTGCTGAGATCGGGAGTAGTACCAGTAGTGGTGGGCGCGAGAGAGCCGGCAGTGGTGTGAACCGGCGCCCGTCCACTTGGGAACTCGCCCGTGAGCATTCTGCCTGAACGCGCGATCAGTCGCGAACATTAGGGCATGAACGTTGGCCTCGTTACGGCCATGAGCGGTCGTTGGCGTTCGTTTCGGCGAATGGCCCGGCAAGCAAGGTGGTACCGCGGGATTCAAGTCTCGTCCTTGGCAGGGCGAGGCTTTTTTTATGCCCGTTGTCGATCACCATTTCGCGACCCGGTGGATGGCGTCCGGGTGTAAGTCGTACGGACGTCAACAGGCAAAATTGACAAGGCGGAAAAGGGAATGTCCATCAAAACTGGGGGCCAGATAGTCTGCGAGAGTCTCATTCGAGAAGGCGTGGACGTAGTATTCGGCCTTCCCGGCGGAGCTATCCTGCCTCTGTACGGAACCCTTTCGCAGTACCCGTCGCTGCGCCATATCCTGGTGCGGCACGAACAGGGGGCGGCCCACGCGGCCGACGGATACGCGCGAGCGAGCGGCAAGGTGGGCGTTGCGTTTGCGACGTCCGGCCCGGGCGCGACGAACCTCATTACCGGTCTTGCCACTGCGATGATGGACTCCGTGCCGGTGGTGGCGATCACCGGGCAGGTGGGGCGCGCGGCCATCGGCACTGACGCATTCCAGGAAACGGACATAACCGGAGCGACGCTGCCCGTCACCAAACACAACTATCTGGTCATGCGCGCGGCGGATATCGCCTCTACCATCAGGGAGGCGTTTCACATTGCCCGAACGGGTCGGCCCGGCCCGGTGTTGATAGACGTACCCCGCGACGTGTTCCAGGAGTCGGCTGAGTACGAATTCAAGGAAGACATCGACCTGCCTGGCTACAGGCCGCCCGGCGCCGCGGTCGATTCGGAAATCGAGGCCGCTGCGGAACTCATCAACTCGGCGGAACGTCCGGTGATCCTCGCGGGGCACGGCGTCATAATCTCCCGCGCCTACGACGAACTGCGCGAATTTGCCGAGAAGGCACAGATCCCCGTTGTGACCACGCTGTTGGGCATCTCCGGATTTCCGGAGGACCACGTGTTGAGCGTTGGATTCCCCGGGATGCACGGCATGGCCTACGCGTCGCTCGCGATTGATCAGGCTGACGTTCTCATAGCTATCGGCAGCCGGTTTGACGATCGCATAGTGGGTGACGCCAGCAGGTTTTCTACGGGTTCCCGGAAGATCCACATCGACATAGACCGGGCTGAGTTCAACAAGAGTGTTCGCGTGGAAGCACCAGTGCTTGGAGACGTCAGGCAGGTGCTCGGACAACTCATACCCCGCGTAGCCAGGACCACCCACGAGGACTGGATAAGCCACATCGAGCACCTCAAGGCCGAACATCCGTCGCTGAGAATCCCCGAAACGGACCGATTGTTGGGGCAGCACGTCGTGAAGGGGTTGTCGGACGTTACGAAAGGCAATGCGACAGTCATCACCGGCGTCGGGCAGCACCAGATGTGGGCTGCCCAACACTACAAATTTACCCGAGCCAACAGCTGGCTCAGCTCAGGCGGCCTGGGCACGATGGGGTATGAAGTTCCGGCCGCCATGGGCGCGCAAGTCGCCCGGCCCGACGGTCTCGTGTGGTCGATATGCGGCGACGGCGGCTTCCAGATGACGATGTATGAATTGGCCACGGTGGTGGAGAACCGGTTGCCCGTGAAGTACGCCATCCTGAACAACAACCACCTCGGAATGATCACGCAGTGGCAGGACCTGTTCTACGACAACGACCATCAGGCAGACGCGTATACCGCCAACCCCGACTTTGTGAAGCTTGCGGAGGCCTTTGGCATCAGGGGCATACGAGTCCAGAGCCAGGAAGAGGTGGTGCCCGCGATACGCGCAGCCAATGAACATCCGGGGCCCGTTTTGGTGGACTTTGTGATCGAACAGGTAGACCACGTATACCCGATGATTCCAAGTGGGCAGAGCGTGGCGGAGTTGATCGAGGACCCACTCTAGCGAGGCGCAGTGATGACAAGCCAACATGGGGTGAATACACACTCCCGTACCATCACAGCCCTGGTGCAGGACAAGCCGGGCGTGCTCGCTCGCATCGCCGGGATGTTTCGCAGACGGGGCTTCAATATTGCGAGCCTGGCGGTGGGCCATTCGGAGCAGCCAAACTTGTCCCGCATGACGTTCGTTGTGCAAGGTCCTCCAAACATCGTTGAACACGTGGCAGCCCAACTCGATCGGCTGGTCGAGGTGGTGCATGTGTCTGATATCACCGACAAGAACCTGGTTTGGCGGGAATTGGCGTTGATCAAGGTCAGTTCGACCCCCGCCACCCGAAGCGAAATTCTCCAACTGGCCGGGATCTTTCGCGTCAACGTGGTGGATGTGGCCGCTGAGAGTTTGACGGTCGAGATCACGGGAGACCAGGCGAAGATCGACTCGTTGATCAAGTTGCTGGAACAGTACGGGCTGCTGGAGGTGATGCGCACCGGCCGGGTGGCCACTTTACGTGGCAGCCTGATCGACGGCGGAGAGGACGGCGAGTTCGACCTGGGGCCGGACATTATGGCCGGCAGTTCGGAATCCATGACCATCGCCGGCGATTCAGGCGGCGTCTGATGAATCCTGCCCGGAGCTTTCCGGGGCGCGGACACACTCACCGCTCTAAATTTTGCGAGCCCGTGAGGGCACAGATCAAAAAACAACCGGGTTCCCGGCAAGTCGGGCAAATCACCGGAACGAGAGGCGACATAACAGGACAATGGCAGAGCTTTACTACGACAAAGACATTGACGATTCGCCCCTGAGAGACAAGACCGTGGCCGTAATCGGTTACGGAAGCCAGGGCCACGCCCACGCTCTGAATCTCAAGGAGAGCGGATTCGACGTGATCATTGGCCTGTACGAGGGCAGCCGCAGCAAGGCGAAGGCCGAGGCAGACGGCCTTGAAGTTGTCGACAACGCTGAAGCGGCAAAACGCGCCGACGTCATAGTCATGCTGCTGCCCGACACGAAACAGGCGCAGGTATACAGGGAGGACGTTGAGCCTCACCTGACCTCAGGCAAAACGCTGCTGTTCGCGCATGGATTCACCATCCATTATGGGCAGATTAGCCCGCCTGAAGAGGTGGACGTGGTGATGATCGCCCCCAAGGCGCCCGGACACCGGGTTCGCGCGGTGTTTGTCGAGGGTTTGGGGGTTCCGTGCCTCATAGCCGTGCATCAGGACTCCAGCGGACAGGCCAGAGATCTGGCGCTGGCATACGGGAAGGGCATCGGGGGTGGACGCGCCGGCATATTGAACACAACTTTCAAAGAAGAGACCGAGACCGACCTGTTCGGCGAACAGGCCGTGCTTTGCGGCGGCGTTACCGCGCTAATCAAGGCGGGGTACGAGGTCCTTACGGAGGCTGGATACCAGCCTGAATCTGCCTATTTCGAGGTGCTTCACGAACTAAAGCTGATTGTGGACCTCATCTACCAGGGTGGGCTCGGTTACATGCGCTACTCCGTTAGCGAAACAGCAGAGTACGGGGACTACACGCGCGGGCCCGCCATCGTGGACGAGCAGGTCAAGGACAAGATGCGTAAGATCCTGGCCGACATCCAGTCAGGCGCATTCGCCAAAGAATGGATAGCCGAGAACGACGAAGGGCTGCACCGGTTCCACCAACAGCGGAAAGAGAATGCCGAGCACCCGATCGAATCCGTAGGGAAAGAACTGCGGGACATGATGCCGTGGCTGGAGGCGACGACGTAGACGCGCTTTCAACCCGGTTGCAGGGATGCGGCGGGTCGAATGAGCAGTGCGTACGGCTCTTCACATCCCATAGAGAGAGACCAGACAATGACAACACAGACCAGAGGCGAAACCGAAGACCGGGTAGTAATCTTCGACACCACGCTGCGCGACGGTGAGCAGTCGGCTGGCGCGGGCCTTACGGTCGAAGAGAAGCTGCGAATCGCCCACCAGCTTGCACAACTGGGCGTGGACGTTATCGAAGCCGGATTCGCCGCCAGTTCGCCGGGCGATTTCGAAGCGGTCCAACGCGCTTCCCGTGAAATAAAGGGACCGGTAATAGCGACTCTCGCCAGGGCTGTCGCCGGTGACATCGACGCGGCCGGGCGCGCCCTCGAATTCGCGGAACGGCCTCGCATACACACATTTCTTTCGTCATCGGAAATCCACCTGCTGCACCAGATGAGGCGAGACCGCGAGACGATCATGGGAATGGCGGTTGAGGCCGTGGCGAGGGCGAAGACGTACGTCGGCGATGTCGAATTCTCCCCCATGGACGCCTCACGAACCGAGCCGGAGTACCTGTACGCCATGCTCAAGGAGGTCATCGACGCGGGGGCGACTACGGTCAATATTCCCGACACCGTCGGCTACAGCAACCCTGCGGAGTTCGGCGCCCTCATCCGGGGCATTTTCAAAAACGTTCCGAACATCGACCGCGCCGTCGTCAGTGTCCACTGTCACAACGACCTGGGTATGGCCGTATCGAACAGCCTTGCCGCCGTGGAAAACGGGGCTCGCCAGGTCGAGGGGTGCATCAACGGACTCGGCGAGCGCGCCGGCAACGCGGCCCTCGAAGAGGTCATCATGGCCATCAAGACGCGACCTGACCACTACCGAGCGGTGACGGGCATCGAAACCAGGGAACTCGGGCCGACGAGCCGCCTGATCAGCACAATATTCGGGTTCCCTATTCAGTACAACAAGGCCATCGTCGGCCAGAATGCCTTTCGACACTCTTCCGGAATTCACCAGGACGGATACCTGAAAGAGCGGACCACGTTCGAAATCATGGAGCCCGAATCTGTTGGCTGGAGAGGGGAGGCCCTGGTGCTCGGAAAGCTCAGCGGACGGGCCGGCCTGCGCTCCAGGCTTGCCGACCTCGGCTACTCAATGTCCGAAGAGGATTTGTCCGACGTTTTTGCCTCGTTCAAGATTTTGGCCGATCGCAAACGCGAGGTCACAGACGCCGATCTCGAAGCGCTCATGGCGGAACAACACCGTTTCAGCGATTCCGTACGCGGGTACAAGGTTGGCGCAGTGCACGTGGTGTGCGGGAATGACGTGACGCCGGAGGCGACTGTGTCCCTCGACTGTCCGGACGGGAGCAATCGGACCCGCGCGGTGCAGGGGACAGGGCCAGTGGATGCAGTGTGCAAGGCCATCGATGCCATGATCGATGAACGCGTCAAGCTAACTGAGTTCGCCGTGAATTCGGTAACCGAGGGTCTGGACGCCATTGGAGAGGTGACGATCCGGATAGATAAAGACGGTTCGATCTATACAGGACGCGGCGGCGACACCGATATCGTCGTAGCCGCGGCCAAGGCGTACATAAACGCCATAAACCGGGCGCTGACTATCGGATCGCGTGTTCCGGCAGTTGAAATTCCAGGGACGGTTTGAGCGGATCGTCGAAGTCGCGTCGTATTAGCCCGTATCGGCGGTTTTCGATCACGCCTTTGCCATCACCATTTGAATCACGTTTGTGGCGCCCGGGCCTCGGCGCGCCAACAGCATTGCATGACTAAAGTAAAATCACGGTTTACGCCATCCGCGGACGGCTGGCGCAGGAGTTGAACCCATCGTGACGAAAACGATGTTCGAAAAGATATGGGATGAGCACGTGGTTGCGGCGCCGGAAGGCCAACCGCCGCTGCTGTACATCGACCTGCATCTTGTCCACGAGGTCACTTCGCCGCAAGCGTTTGAAGGATTGCGGCTCGCGGGCAGAAGCGTAAGGCGAACGGATCTCACCATCGCAACGGTTGATCACAACGTGCCCACGGACCTGCGCCCGTCGCCCATCACTGATGACATCGCCAGGAAGCAGATCGAAGCTTTGCGGGAGAACTGCAAAGACTTCGGTGTCACGCTTTACGACATTGAGTCGCCCAGGCAGGGCATCGTCCACGTAATCGGCCCTGAGCTCGGCTACACGCAGCCCGGCCAGACCATTGTCTGCGGCGATTCCCATACTTCCACGCACGGCGCCTTCGGGGCATTGGCCTTTGGGATCGGCACGTCGGAGGTCGAACACGTTCTGGCGACGCAGACCCTGCGCCAGCAAAATCCAAAGACGATGGAGATCCGGTTTGCCGGAGACCTGCCCATCGGCGTTGGCGCGAAGGACATGATCCTCGCCACCATCGGCCAGATAGGTGTCGCCGGGGGCGTCGGTCGTGTGTTCGAGTACACTGGACCGGCTATTCGCGATCTCAACATGGAAGGCCGCATGACGGTCTGCAACATGACCATAGAGGGTGGAGCGCGCGCAGGCATGATTGCGCCTGACGACACGACCTTCGAGTGGCTTGAAGGCCGTCCGTATGCGCCCAAAGGGCAGGACTTCTACGAGGCGGTCGATTGCTGGAAGTCGATCGTCACCGACGAAGGCGCATCGTACGACTCGACCGTTGTGGTCGACTGCGAGAAGCTGGCGCCGTACGTCAGTTGGGGTACGAACCCCGGCCAGGTCGCCAGGATCACCGACTCGGTGCCTGACCCTGCCGACTTCGACGACCCCGCCGACCAGGAGAACGCTGCCCGGGCGCTTGAGTACATGGGCCTCGACGGCGGCACACCGATTCAGGAGATACCTATCGACCGGGTCTTCATAGGCTCATGCACCAACGGGAGGCTGGAGGACCTGCGTTCGGCAGCCCGTGTAGTGAAGGGCAAAATGGTTGCGCCGGGCGTTCGCGCCATGGTCGTGCCCGGCTCCACGGCGGTGAAACTCATGGCGGAGCGGGAGGGGCTCGATGAGATTTTCAAGACCGCGGGATTCGAATGGCGGGAGTCGGGCTGCTCCATGTGCCTCGGCATGAACCCCGACATTCTGGCGCCGGGGGAGCGTTGCGCGTCCACGTCCAACCGGAATTTCGAAGGCCGGCAGGGTAAGGGAGGCCGTACGCACCTGGTCAGTCCAGCGATGGCCGCCGCGGCAGGGACCGCCGGCCACTTCGTGGACATTAGCGATTGGGACCTGGAGGACTGAGTCTTGGTACGAACTTCCACGCCCAACGATGGCAAGAAGAGGGGACGCGTAGGCGGCACATGGCGGCGCGTTAGCGGTAGAGAGGACCTGGATCAGGCGATGCGCTCGCGGTTCGACCCGTACAGCTACGAGTCGAACTGGAAGACGCTACGCTGGCTCGTCGCTTTTCTAGGCGTGTGGATCGTGTTGTCAATAGCATTGGCGTTCAACGACAACCAGACCGCCAGCTATCTGGAAGAAATATCCGACATGGGGATTACGACTACCCCGCCGGGCGACATATTCCCGGCGACGGTGGTCGAGTATTCAAAGGTCGAGGGGATCGCGTGCGACTCTGTGGAAGAGGTGGTCACCTTTACGGAACCCTGCCAGCGGGTTGTAGATATCCAGAGGGAGTTCAACAGCCGCAAAGACCGGGGCAATCTCATGTTCGCCGGTCTCATCGTGCTGCTCATCATCATCGCGTTCCCGTTCTCCACGGTCATTCATCGCGCCAGCCGGAACTTGCCAACCTTGAAGTCGTCCGGACAGCGGTATTCGCCGGACTCTGCCGTTATCTGGTTTTTCGTCCCGATAGTAAATATCGTCAAACCGGCGCGGTCGATCATGGAGCTTTTCAAGGGCAGCGACCCATCCGCAAGCGTCAACGAAACCGAGGACTGGAAACGAACCGGCAAGATTCCCGCTATCGTGTATATCTGGGCGCTGGCCTGGGGCGCGGCGTTTATTTTCAACCCGATACTCGTACAGAGGGTCTTCTTCCCCCCCGGCGACACCATCGAGGGAGCGATCTCTACGCTCCAGACGACAGTGTGGTCGGATGCCATTCTGGGCGTAGCGGGGTTATTCGCCATATTGATGGTGACCGCGCTCCACTTGAGGCAGGAAGCCCGGCACGCGAAAGTGGGCCAATTCGTCTACACGCCTCCTCCTCCCGAACTCGACCTGATACAGCAGGCGCGGGAAGAGCGTAAAAGCAAACCTACGCCGCGACTTGGCGGCCGGGTAGGCAAATCACGCGCCGACATACGGACCAGCGGACGCGAGCGGGACGAGTAAACACGGCGCGGGCGATGGCCCCTACGCGTGCGCTCGCACTTTATCGGGATACAACATGAAGACATTTACGAAATTGACCGGTCTGGCCGCGCCGCTGGACCTGGCGAACGTCGATACCGATCAGATTATTCCCAAACAATTTCTCAAACGCATCGAGCGTACCGGCTTTGGCGAGTTCGCTTTCTTCGACTGGCGATACCTTGAAGATGGGGTCCCGAACCCCGACTTTGTGCTTAATGAGCCGCGGTACGAAGGCGCCTCGATTCTCGTTGCCGGGCGCAATTTCGGTTCCGGTTCGTCCCGTGAACACGCGCCCTGGGCGCTTGGAGAGTATGGATTCAGGGCGGTCATAGCGACAAGTTTCGGCGACATCTTCAGGAACAACTGCATGCAGAACGGCATGCTGCCGGTGGTCCTCAGCGAAGACGAGGTCGACACCTTGATGGCGAGGGCTATCCGTGAGGACGGTTACCGAATCACAATCGATCTGGAAGCGCAGAGCGTGACGGACGAGTCGGGATTTGCCGGACGTTTCGACATCGACGAATACCGAAAAGACTCCCTTCTGAAGGGGCTGGACGACATCGGCAGGACACTCGAACTGGAAGACGACATAACCGCTTTCGAGGCGTCCAGGTCGGCGGTTCAAGTCGGGTAATTGACGGCCGGCAATCCGGGCGATCCATTTTGCATAGCAGGAGAAGCCAGTAGTGAAAGCGCGTATTGCAGTTGTTGGCGGTGACGGCATCGGACCGGAGGTCACAGCCGAGGGGGTGAAGGTCCTTGGCGCGGTGGCGGACCGTTTTGGGCACGAGTTCGAATTCCTGACCGCCGCCGTGGGCGGCAACGCGATGGACGATTACGGTACTCCGTTGCCTGATGAGGCCATGCAGACGGTGCTATCGTGCGACGCCGTTCTACTTGGCGCGGTCGGCGGCCCCAAGTGGGATGACCCGGCGGCGGAGTCACGGCCGGAAGACGGTGTGCTGGGGCTTCGCAAGAACCTCGGGCTCTTCGCCAACCTGCGCCCGGTGAAGGTGTACCCGCAGCTAATCCACAGCAGCCCGCTCCGGCCTGAGCGGCTGAAGGGAGTGGATTTCGTCATCATTCGGGAGCTGACAGGCGGGCTGTACTTCGGCAAGCCGAAGAAACGGTGGAACACGAGCCGCGGTCGTAGAGCTGTGGATACCCTGAAGTACACGGAGCAGGAAATCGAACGCGTCGCCCGCGTCGGTTTCGAACTGGCGAGAACCCGGCGGAATCGGTTGCACTCGCTCGACAAGATGAACGTCATGCAGACGTCGCGGCTTTGGCGGGAGGTCGTCACAGAACTAGGCGATGAGTATCCGGACGTCGAGCTCATTCACATGCTCGCCGACAACGCGGCGATGCAGATCGTCACCAATCCAGACGTGTTCGACGTGATCGTCACGGAAAACACCTTCGGCGATATCTTGTCTGACGAGGCGGCCGTGATCGGGGGTTCGATGGGCATGCTGCCGTCCGCTTCCCTGACACGCGTGCCGTCCGCAACGCCGAAGCCGCGCAAAGGCGCCAAACCCGACCTATACGAACCCATCCACGGCTCCGCGCCTGACATCACCGGCATGGGAATTGCCAACCCGCTGGCCTCCATTCTGAGTTCGGCAATGCTCTTGCGGTGGTCGTTCGGACTGCACGCAGAGGCCGACGCGGTGGAGGCGGCGGTCGAGGGCATCCTGGACGAGGGGTATCGGACCAGGGAGATCGCTATGCCCGGTGATGAAACGCTCGATACCCGCCAGATGGGTGACCTGATCGCTTCGCGTATCAACTAGCGGTCGAGCGGTCCACAGAGAACCGCGCAATTACGCCTTCCGGCCAACGGCTGCTACACAGTGGCCTCCACGGCGGGTTTCAAGAGCCTGTTTCATAAACTCGAAACCTATGGGGAGCAGTGCCTCCAGATTCCCGTTTTCACGGGAATGACGGGATTTGGCGCCTTGCCGTAGGACACAGCCGCCAGTTTCATCCCAGCGCGAGTCGCGGTTGCTAGCCGTTAGGCTTGATCGCCACCTTCACACCGGCCGGATCTGCTGCTTCCGCGAATGCTTCGTGGACCTGTTCCATGGGGTAGGACGTAGTCACTACGCGTTCGATGGCCGGTACCTGTGGCAGTAGGTCCAGGGCTCTGCGGTAAGCCTCGCCGCCCCCGAACGCCCCGCGGATCGAGAGTTCGCGGAAGTGAACGTCGAACAGGTCGGCGGGCAACATGCTGCCCTGCGGGTTTACCCCGACGAGTTGCACGTTTCCCCTCGGCCTCGTAAGCCTTATCGCCTGTTCGACCAACGACGGTTTGCCCACCGCTTCGCATACGACGTGCGCGCCGAGGCCGTCCGTAAGGTCGCTTATCAGTCCGTCGAGGTCATCCGTGGTCGGGTCGATCACCATGTCGGCGCCCAACTCGGCCGCAAGATTTCGGCGGGACTCTATCGGCTCCGACATGATGACTGTCCGCGCCCCCCTCAACTTTGCGAACGCCGCGGTCATCAGGCCCATAACGCCCCCGCCCATCACCAGGACGACGGCATCCTCCGGCATCTCGAACATTTCCAGGCCCGACAGGCAGCACGCCGAGGGCTCCATGATTGCCGCCGTCTGCATATCGAGGCCCGGCGGGATCTGGAGTGCGTTGTACTCCGGCATGACGGCGTATTCGGCCAGGCCAAATGTCCGCAACGGGTCTACGCAGATATTCCTCATTCCTGCTCTGCATCCTGCACAGTCGCCGCACACCCACGTCGGAATGACAACCACCCCGCGGCCGCGGATCGATTCGTCTACTCCGGGGCCGGTCTCCACGATCACTCCCGAAAACTCGTGGCCCAGGATACGGGGAGGTTCGCCGGGAAACAGGCCCTGGATCAAGTGAACGTCACTGCCGCAGATGCCCACAGTGTCCACCTTGACCACCACTTGCCCTGTTTCGGCCGCAGGGTCGGGCGCTTCGTCCAGGGTGAATCTGTCCTCGCCGCGCCAAGTCGCAACTTTCATATCAGTCTCTCCCGCCTGTTTGCTGAGTTGGTAACTGCTGTGACTGTGAATTTATCAGCCGATACGAATCGCACCGGCCGACAGGCAAGCCCCTCGGCAAGCTACACGCTGCGCTAGCCGCGATCGGGGTCTGCGGTCTTGTGGAAACGATATGTCTGGGTGGGTAAGGTTACGTCTGCCAAGTGACCAGCTATGGGAGCCTTAATTTCGTGACCGACGCAATTACCGACAAAGACCTTGCCGCTGCCCTGCCGGACGTGCGGTCCACTATGACCTTCGACAGCCTGAGCGGTCCTGTCAATATATATCGAGACCCCTGGGGCATCCCGCATATTAAGGCAGGGAATTTGAGCGACCTGTTTTTTGCACAGGGGTTCGCGACTGCTCAGGACCGGCTGTTCCAGATGGACTACGACCGGATGCGATGTCTGGGGAGGTGGTCGGAGTATGCGGGGCCAGCCGGCCTGGAGTCTGACCGGCTTATGCGCCGTCGGCGGTTCGGACGGGCCTCGAAAGCTGACTACGATGTTTGCAGCCCGGAGGCGCGCGACATGCTCGACGCTTACACGGCCGGGGTCAACGCGTTCCTGGATTCGACTGAGTCGCTGCCCGTGGAGTACAGCTTGTTACAGGCGCGGCCGGAACGCTGGGCGTCCTGGCACAGCATTCTTGTCTATAAGGTCCGCAATTCGGCTGAGGGCGGCTTCCAGAGCAAGCTGTGGCTTGCGCAATTGGCCGCCGCCATAGGACCGGAGAACATCGCCGACCTGACGCCCGGATACACGCCGGGGCACCTGCTCACGGTGCCGCCCGGCCGTACCTGGGAAGGCGAGGTCTCGCGGGCGGTAGACGAGCTGGCTGCGGCGGCCCGGCACGTCGAGGCCCTTGGGGCGATCGACGGTGGCAGCAACGGCTGGGCCGTTTCAGGCGAACGCACACAGTCCGGACTGCCCCTCGTTGCGGGAGATTCCCATCGTGCCCTCGACACACCCAACGTGTACTACCAGGTGCACCTCTCCTGCCCCGAATTCACAGTGATCGGCCACGCGGTGCCGGGTATGCCGGGGGCCCTCCACTTCTGTCACAACGAACACGTTGCGTGGGGAATGACCCACGGCGGTTGCGACACGCAGGACCTGTTCGCTGAGAAGTTCCGGCGCAGCAACGGCCGGCTGCAATACCTTTTCAAGGGCGACTGGAAAGATGCGACCGAAGAGTCTGAAACGCTCAAGGTGCGCGGCGGGGCAGATGAAGAGATCACTGTCGTTGAGACTCACCACGGTCCGGTGGTGGCTGGCAACCCTGACAACGGGGTCGGCCTAACGCTGTCGGACCCGGGCGCGAAGGACGGCACCCTTTGGGTCGACGCCGCTTTGGGCGCGATGAAATCCCGTTCCGCCAACGAATTTCTGGACGCCCTTTCGGAGTGGACGGACCGGGTCAACAACTACCCGTACGCCGATGTCCACGGCAACTTCGGCTACGCGCTGCGGGGCCGCATCCCCGTCAGGCCGTCAGCGGCCGGTTGGGGGCCGGTCGAGGGCTGGACAGGGGAATTCGAGTGGGAGGGCAACATCCCATTTGCCGAATTGCCGGAGTCGCGAAACCCAGCGGTCGGCTATGTCGTTACCTGCAATCAGAGAATCGTCGGTGACGAGTACCCACATTATCTCGGGGTCCAATTCGGCTCTGCCTTCAGGGCTCAACGTGTCACAGACCGGCTGAATGAACTACGCAGCGGCTCGGTGGACCCCTCGGACATGGCCGCCATCCACGCCGACCGCCATTCGATACCGATGCTCGCGTACGCGGGGCTTGCCGCGTCTTGCGCCACGACCGCCGGTCCGACCGGAGAGGCGGCACGGCTGTTGGGAAATTGGGACGGAGAGATGTCGCTGGATTCTGCGGGAGCGGCCATCTGCGCCGTGTTAAAGGCAGAGGTGGACAAGGTTCTGGTCAGGGACCTCTACGGCGCCGCTATTGGCACTGGCGATGACATCGACCCCGGGGCGGAGTCTCACTACTCGCGCAACGTGGTTCCTGCCCTTGTGCGCGATCTTGCCCGCGGGGAGGGAGATTCTTTCTCGCGCCAACACGACCTCCGGACAGTGTTTTCCGATGCCCTCGATGCCGCAGTCGACTATCTTACGCGACGACTGGGAGACGACATGACCAAGTGGGGTTGGGGCGACCTCCACCGAACGAGCCACATGCACCCTCTTTCTGCCAGCTTCCCGGCAGCGGCTGCGGTGCTCGATCCGCCGTCGGTGCGTATCGCGGGAGGAGGGGATACGCCTCTTGCCGGCGGGTACCCGCTCATCGGCGGATTCGCGGTTGGGTCTGCCTCGGTCAATAGATACGTGCACGACCCGTCCGACTGGACAAAATCGCGCTGGATCGCCCCGCTAGGGTCGTCGGGTCATCCCGGCAGCCCCCACTACACAGACCAGCAACAGATGTGGGCAGCCGTCGAGACGGTCCCGCAATTGTGGGACTGGGACGAGATCGAGAGAACGGCGGAGACTGTGCAGGCCCTCCTGCCTACGTAATCCAAACGGATAGGGACTATTCGAACGCCCTTAGTGCCAGGCGCGTTCGTCTTCGACCGTTCGGATGGCGCGCTTCGGGAATGGCTTGTATGGGTACTTCGCCAGCTTCTCTTCGTTGATCTCCACGCCAAGGCCGGGCCTTTTTGGCAGTTCGATATAGCTGGAATCCGGTTCGAGGTACCCGTCGCAAACGTCCCGCGACATCGGCTCAACGCTGATTGCGTATTCGTAGATCAGGAAGTTCGGCATGACCGCCGAGGCGTGAACAGCGGCGGCGCACCCGATGCTGGTGCTATTCCAGCCGTGCGGCGACACGCCGACGTAGAAGGGCTGCGCCATTGCGGCGATCTGCGTCAATTCGAGAATGCCGCCCGTGTTGCAGATGTCCGGATTGATAATGTCGGCCGCTCGTTTGACCAGGACCTCCCGGAAGTCGTTCCTGGTGTACAGCGCTTCACCGGTCACGACCGGAATTGTCGTGGCCTCCCGGACCTCTTTGATCGCGTCGATGTTGTCCGGCGGGCACGGTTCCTCGAACCAATAGGGATCATACTTTTCGATCATTTTTGCGACCCGGATGGCGTTCATTGGCGACAGCCGCCTGTGTACCTCTATGAGCAGTTCGACGCTTGGGCCCACAGCCTCCCTGACGGCGCCGACCACCTTCGCGGCGTGTTCCAACGCGTCCCTGTTGACGTACTCCATCCACGGGCCGGGGAACGGGTCGAACTTGAGGGCCGTGAACCCGCGCTCCTCGACGACCTTCGCCGCGGCCTGGCCTGCGTCTTCGGGCGATCCGCTGCCGCCCCAGCCGTTGGCGTAAAGCCGTATCCGGGGTCTGGTTGGACCGCCGAGCAGGTCGTAGACAGGGCGATTGAGAGCTTTTCCGACGATGTCCCACATGGCGATCTCAATACCGCTGACGGCGCAGTGGAGGTCCATGCCGGGGCGCTTGGTGGCGAAGTCCTCGTGGACTATGTGGGTGAAATGCCGGATGTGAAACGGGTCGCGGCCGTCGAGGTATCGTCCAAGCTGGTGGATGTGGGCCTCGATCTGGACGTCGCGGTCCGCCTGCGTGTAGGCCTCTCCCCAACCGGTGATTCCAGCGTCAGTCTGGATTTTCACGAACACGAAGTTCTTACCCACGCCGGGGTTCATCTTGTGGACCGTCACGTCTGTGATCTTCATGCTAGCGCTCCTGCGACCAATTACTGGCAGTTTGTTTTGGCTTCGGGTTGGACTCGTCTTTTTCAACCGCCTGCGCATCGTACACCGGGGGCGGGAGTGGCAAGGCAGTCACAATACGAGACGTTGCGGCGTGACGGCTCGCCGGGCGGCACGCCTATAATCGGCAGGCTGCGAAGTCTCGGCGGCGGCAGGTTGGCAGCATCAGTTACGCAAATTCCTATGGCAGGTATGCGCCCGTGCATTTCAAGATCGATCGAAAGGTAATCGGCCAGATGATCCTGCACGCGCTGGAGGAGGATCCCCAGGAGTGCTGCGGGGTGCTCCTGGGCAGCGGCGATGATGAGGCGATCGAGTTCGTCAGGATAAGTAACGTTGCCGAAGACAAAGAGCGGCGCTACTCGATGGACCCGCTTGAACAATCGGCGGCCGAACAGCGCGCCGACGCCGACGGCAGGTCCATCACCGGCATATTTCACTCCCACACGTTTACGCAGGCTTACCCGTCGACAATCGATGTCCGGAACGCCGTCAATTCGATGTGGACCGCCCCGGTCTACGTGCTCGTTTCGCTAGTCGAAAAGACGCGGCCGGTGGTGAGGGCGTTTCGCATCAGCGACGACGGCGATGTAACCGAGGTGGTGGTTACGACGGACGGAAAGCCTTACCGGTCATAGGATTCAGGCGTTGCCCGTTATGTTCTCCGGGGACGGTGAGTGGGCAGAATAGCCTCGATTGATCAGCCACCATTCCAGGCTATCGGCAAGGGCGGACCAACTCGCTTCCAGGATGTTGGACGAGGCTCCTACGGTGTTCCAGACGTTTCTATCGTCCGCCGACTCTATGACTACGCGTACAACCGCGCCGGTACCCCCATCTTCATTGACGACGCGCACCTTGTAGTCGGTTAGTCGGACACGGGATAGGTCCGGATAAAATTCGATCAGCGCCTTTCTCAACGCGTTGTCGAGCGCGCCGACAGGTCCGTTGCCCTCGGCGGCGGTGTGCTTCAATTCCTCGCCCACTCGCACCTTGATGGTGGCCTCGGACAACATTGGATGCTCGGCTCCGCTGTTCCGCCACCCCACTCCGAACGACGATCTGCGCCTGTTTTCGACCAGCACCATGAAGTCGATGAGTTCGAACATGGGCTCGTAGTTTGGGAGGGCACGCCTGAAGACCAGTTCGAACGAGGCGTTGGCGTGCTCGTACGCGTACCCCTTTGCCTCCTGTTCCTTGACGAACCCGACAATTTTCCGGGCGTCTACAGATCCCAACTCGTGTTCAAGTCCCAATTCCCTGATCCTGCGCACCACGTTGCCCCGACCCGCCAATTCGGAGATGACGACCGATCCGGCATTGCCCACTGTTTCCGGGGTGACGTGCTGATAGGCGTGCGGAGTCTTTTCGGTGGCCGCGGCGTGCAGACCTCCCTTGTGGCTGAATGCGCTTGCTCCAACGTACGGCTGGAACGGAAAGGGCCGGCGGTTCACCACCTCTGCGACGTAGTTCGAGACTTCCGTCAGGTTTGCAAGTTGCGCGTCGGTAACGCAGTCGACCCCTAGTTTCAGTTTCAGGTTTGCGATGACGCTGGCCAGGTTGGCGTTGCCGCACCGTTCTCCGTAACCGTTCATCGTCCCCTGGACCTGCAACGCTCCAGCCTCGAGAGCGGCGAGGGCGGCGGCCACGGCCGTGTCGGTGTCGTTATGGGTGTGAATGCCAAGTGGAACGTTGCAGGCACTGGCCGCTGTGTTCGTGGCCTCAGTGACCTCCCGCGGCAACGTGCCGCCGTTGGTGTCGCAAAGGACCAGGCGTTCCGCGCCTGCATCGGCCGCGGCCCGCAGTACCTGCAACGCGTAGTCTGGTTCTTCCTTGTGTCCGTCGAAGAAGTGTTCTGCGTCGAAAAATACGCGTCTGCCTCTCCCGACAAGGTACCTGATGGAGTCGGCGACCATGGCCAGGTTTTCTTCCAGCGAGCACTCCAGCACCGTCCGCACCTGTGATGCTGACGCCTTGCCGACAATCGTGACGACTTCTACGGGGCAGTCCGCGAGGGCATTGAGCGCGGGGTCTTCGGAAGCGTCGAGACCGGCCCGGCGCGTGCTGCCGAACGCGGCCACCACCGCGTGTTCGAGGTCGAGTTCGCCAATCCGGTTGAAGAACTCGTCATCCTTCGGGTTGGCGCCTGCGTAGCCGCCCTCGATGTAGTCCACGCCCAGCATGTCGAGCCGCCGGGCGATCGCCAACTTGTCCTCCACCGACAGGGAGATGCCTTCTTGTTGCGTGCCGTCCCGCAGCGTCGTATCGTATAGCTCCACGCGTTCCATAGTTGATCTGATCCTGTTTATTTGGCGCATAAAAAAACCGTCCCAAAAGGGACGGGTTGTCTTTTCCCGCGGTACCACCCTGGTTGCCGTCTGATCTTTTCGCCTGGCGCTGACTTCCGTCAGCCGAGCGAAATGACCTGAAACCGGCCACTCTATACGGACACGTTTTCATGTCCGCGTAGCTGTTAACGGGCTACGAACCCGGCCAAGCCTACTCTCCGGAGCGCCTCAAAGCGCGGATTTTGGATGGCGGCCAGGGGAGGGATGTCTGACCGGCGTGGACGCACCCTCTCACACCAAATCGGGCTCGCTCGACGGCCGCGTCCGGCCCACATGTCTCCCCTGTGCGAAACTATGTTTCGCTACACCTTCAGTTCAAATTTAGCATACGGTCAATACCGATGACCTTGGGCTCGCGCACCAACATTCAGGCCCGGAGCGGCCAATGGTCAGGCGGATCGGACTTTAGACAGTAATCTCGCGTTGTGACGGAGCCTTTCCGAATCTAGAATAGCGTGACGCGAGCGATTTACGAACGTGACCAGGTGAAGCGAGCGAATACATGGATCAAGACCTCGGCCTAGTTGACTCGTTGACGCCTGAGTCGATCGGCGAACCGGGACAGCGAACATTCAATATCACGGCGACGAGTAGCCGCGGCGAGGCGATCGTGTGGATGGAGAAAGAGCAGCTATTCCAGATCAGCGTTTCCGTCAAGCAACTTACGGCCACGCGCAACGAACCTTCGCAACCAGCGCAGTTCGTACCCGATTCCCCGCCCGGCCCGTTCCCTATCTCGGTTGAGTTCAAGACGGGAGAGTTAGCGTTGAAACACGATGGCGCTTCGGACGTGTTTACCCTCGAGGCGCGAAGCGGTGAGTCCGAGGAAGAAGACCCCTCCGCACAGCCAGACTCCGTTCAATTCAGTTTCACGCGGCGGCTCGGGGAACAGATGGCCGACAGAGCGCTGGAAATAGTGGCGGCCGGCAGAAAACCCTGTCCCTTGTGCGGCGGACCGATAAATCCGGACGGCCATTTCTGTGTAAAAGTGAACGGCCACCGACAGAGCAGTAGCCGGGACTAGTCTGGGCGCGAATTCCGCTGTCGAATGTCGAGACCGCTCCGCAAGTGCGGGCCGCACAAGACGCGGATCATTGCAGCCGCCGTAATGGACGAGCAGGAAACCGGTTTGATACTCCGCCGGCTCCAGGAGTGGCCGATCACCGGAATCGGCCTGCACCCGGGCGGTTCGAACTACGTGTTCGTCGTGCGGCTGGAACCGGAATCACGGAGCGAAGACGAGGAGCCAGCCGACGACGATCAGCTCCTTGCGATCTACAAACCGGCTTCGGGTGAGCGGCCGTTGCGTGACTTTCCTTACGGAACGCTGCACCTGAGAGAGAGGGCGGCTTGGCTGTTGAGCAGGGAGCTCGGGTGGCCACTCGTGCCACCCACAGTAGTAAGGGATGGGCCTCACGGCGAAGGCAGCGTGCAGTTTCTCATCGATTCGGACCCGCGGGCGAACTTTTTCACCATGCGCGACGACCAGTTGGACCGTTTCGCGCCCATTGCGATGTTCGACGTGCTTATACAGAACGCCGACCGAAAGGGCGGGTCGTGTCTGAACGGGACGGATGGGCGTCTTTGGGCCATCGACCACGGCCTGACCTTCAATCCGAGGGCCAGGCAGCGGACTGTAATGCTCGAGTTTTGCGGAAGGGCTTACCCTGAGGACGAACTAAGCTCGATCGCCAAGCTGACCGAGTCACTAAGGAGCGATGACGGTATCGCCGATCAACTGGTCGAAATCCTCAGTCCGCGGGAAATAGACTCGCTGATCGAACGGGCGGACCGGATGGTGTCCGAAGGCGCATATCCGTTGCTCGACCCGAACATGAACGTCCCCTGGCCGTTTATTTGACGGCGGTTAGAGACTCTGGCTCACTTCGGGCGCTTGATGCGGCGGATCAGCCGGCGATGCAACGGTCGTCGCCTCGGTGTCATGTTTGCGGCCAGGAAAGCTGTCGTTTTGGGTGGGCCACAAAGTATTGCGCCGTGCCACGCGCGCATCCTCCGTGAGGTGGCTGCATCTCGCGCGAAGGGAGCGCCCCACCCGGTGAGCGGAGCCCAGTCGCCTTTGTCATTCAACGCCAATACCGAGCCGCCTGCTTCAGTTACCAGCAGGGAGCCCGCTGCGAAGTCCCAAATTTTGGCGGGCCCCGTAACCGAGTACTGCATCATGCCGGCCGCCACCAAGCAGACCTCGTAGGCCGCGCAACCGTATGAGCGCGGGTCGCCGTATGCCGCGCGCAGGGGCTTGCCTATTTGGTACTGGAACGACAGCCCGAACGGGACACCTGCCAGCCGGCCGGTTACGGGCGCGCCATTTTCTCCCGCCGGCCTGACTTTCATGGGTTCGTCGTCTCGCCATGACCCTCCGTTCAGGTACCCGTGGAAAAGGCAGAACCCGCTTTTCGACGGCCAAGGGACCCACACCGCTGCTGCAACGGGCGCTCCCCGGTAAAGCACTGCGACCGACACGGCATGCACCGGCATGCCGTTCACGTAGTTGGTCGTGCCGTCCACGGGGTCGACCGCCCATACGAAGTCGGTTGCAGGCGGTTCTTTTTCGTGTTCGTCCTCTTCGCCCAGGACCATATGGTCGGGGAATCGGGCGGCTATGGTGTCGGCTATGACCTGTTGGCTGGCCTTGTCAACGTCCGTTACGAGTGTCTTGTCGACTTTGGATGCGACCTCCAGAGGGCCGCCGAATCTCTCCGCGACCATCTCTCCGGCGTTCTTCGCCGCGGCGCAGGCCGTTTCGTGCAGCGCTATTAATAGCTCCTTGCCGGGAGGGGAACCTTCATCATTCGTTGGCATTGTGTCGCATATCCTGGTTGGTAGAGACCGCGGCCGCAGTGGTAGCGACGCGTTCAGGCGTGAATTCGGGAGTTTTCATGGTTCGCCGAGTTGGACCGCGTCGGCGCTCGACGTTAGAATTCTAAACGTCAACCGGAAGCGCGCCGCTTTGGCTGGATTGCGGCGACCGTCGACACACGCGTCGACGCTGGGGAGGCAGTAATTGGCATCATTTTCCAGGGCGAGATTCAAAAAAGACACCGGCCTGGTGACCCGCATGTACTTCACCATGTTCATGTTGGGTATCCTCTATGGGGTCTTCGCCCTTTTTCTGATGGCCGTCAACTTCCCGATCATTTTGATCGGTGTGATTGTTGCCCTGCTGGTCGGTGTTCAGTATTTCCTCTACGACCGCATGATCATGTGGTCGACAGGCGCGAAACAGGTCGACCGCTCTCAGGAACCGGAACTATTCGCGATGGTCGAACGCGTAGCGATGAAGGCCGACATGCCGATGCCCAAGGTGGCAGTCATCAACAGCATGGTACCGAACGCCTTCGCTACCGGCCGCAATCCGAAGAACGCTCTCGTCGCCGTTACGGTCGGTATCAGGCAACGCTTGTCCGACCGAGAATTGGAAGCAGTGATGGCTCATGAGATCGCCCACGTGCGAAATCGTGACATGCGGGTCCTGGCGGTTGCCAACTTCCTGGTAACGATTACCAGCTTCCTGATGACCATGCTGTTCTGGAACATGCTGTTTGGAGGATTCGGGCGTCGCCAACAGTCGGGCGGAATCATGCTCGTGTACCTGGTGACGATATTGGTCTACTTCCTCGGCCAGCTTCTCGTGCTGGCCCGTACGCGGTATCGAGAGTACGGGGCGGACCATAGTGGGGCCGAGATATCGGGTGATCCGGGCGCGTTGGCAAACGCGCTCGAAAAGATCAGCGGCAGTATGGCTCGAATCCCTGACGAAGACTTGAGAAAGCTGCAGACCGCCAGCGCCTTCATGATTATCCCCGCAGCGTTGAAGGGCGAATCGGCGATGAACCTGTTTTCGACCCATCCGCCCGTTGAAGACCGCATCAGGCGCCTGAGAGAGCTCGAGCGCCGGGCACGATGGGGTATGCGCTAGCCTGTGTGTTGGTTCCTGTCCGGGCGACGGCAGCCGCGGAACGACTGGGACGCAATGTCCACGGTCACTCGCGCCGAGTCCAAACTTCGCGTCAAGGGTGAGATTGCCCCGGCCCGTAGGGCGGGCATCGTGTATAGGCACTCGGAAGACAATGAGTTCCTGGCCGATATTGATTCGCAGCTGCGTAACGTCCTCCACACCGGGGAAGGGGCAACCAAGACATCCTTTGACCTGATGGATGACGATCAGGGCATGAGATGGGTCGTCTTGGAGGACGGTAATTTCCCGGACCTGGTCTCTTCTACCTACACCGTGGGCAACGCCATGGGGGCCAATGGCGCATCGGACAACCTCCTGGCCGCGGTGTTCGAAATGTATTTCACAGGCGTGGTGAGCGACGAAACACGCCGGACCGCTTCACGAACCTACTGGATCTACCGCTACGACCGGAAGGCGTTCTATCCATTCGTTCCCACGGGCGACGAAGAAGGCCAACGCGACCGGCCTGTCGAGGCGCAACTGGCAACTCTCATTCGAAAAGAGGGGATGGCGATCGAGCGTTCGATGGAAGAATGGCTCGGCCTTTGGGGCATACCCTTCTGAACCGGTTGGTACTATGCGGGCGTACAACATGGAAAAAGGGCAAGCAGGAAAATGATGGACACGACTGTTGAGGACAAGGAAGAACGGGTTAAGGCAGTGATCAATGCAATGGGCGGGGCGAAGGCCGTGGCGGACGGCATTGCCGCCTTCCATAAGAACATGTGCGAACTGGACGACCGGACAGCCGAATTGACGAAGCGTTTCCCTCACCACTGGGTCGCCCTTCTGGACGGTGAGATACTGGCGCACCCTGGAACCCAACTAGACCTGCTTGAGCTTGTGGATAGTGAGGAATGGGACCGGAGCTTGACAGCTATCCGTTACATGGATCCCAACCCCGTAAAGTTCATCCTGTAGTCCGTGCCGCGGCGTCGGGCCTACAAATGCCGCGCAGACGCGCCAAGGCTTGAACGGTCCCGATGATGCCCGAATTAGCGCCCTTTGCAGACGCCATCGCCGCTACAGGCGGACACACGACCCCCCTGGCCCCTGGCGCGACCTTGCCCGATAAGTCGACCGGATTGCTACTCGCAGGGGAGGGCGATGA
The DNA here is from genome assembly GCA_965262065.1 of Dehalococcoidia bacterium. Lineage (GTDB taxonomy): Bacteria > Chloroflexota > Dehalococcoidia > Lucifugimonadales > Lucifugimonadaceae. The sequence continues at coordinate 2,228,961 of OZ253497.1, forward strand.
GACCCCGGGTCCCGCGGTGTCCGCCGCAGTACTCCGTGCGGCCGGCTTGGGCAAGCCGGTCCTGGGAATAGGTTGGGGTATGTACGCCATCAACGCGGCGTATGGCGGCGGTCCTCCGTCCTGCGTAGATGGGCATGGACCTGGGTCGGGCGGCGCTTCGTGTCGACATAGGATATTTCTGGCGCCTGGCGCCAAGCTCTCTTACACGATAGGCGGCTCGGGCTGGGTTACCGTGAACAGCGCCCACCGGCTGGGCATCACTGAGGCGCAATTGGGGCCTGACCTGCTGGCTTCCGCATTTGCCGAGGACCGCGTTATCGAGGCGGTCGAACTACCGGGGCGGAATTGGGTAATTGGTGTGCAGTGGCGCGCTCATCTGATCGAGGAGTTGCCGTCAGGATTCGACAGCTTGCTGTTGGCGTTCGTGGAGCGAGCCGGTTTTTAACCGCCGGTAACGCGGGGCGGCGTCCCAAGGGAAGGGCGGAGGCTGGTTTGAAGAGCCTGTTTCAAAAGTCTCCTCTCAAGAATCGCGCCGTACATGGCGCGACGATTTACGACATCAACCCTCCTGTCAATACGTAATACGTCCTTAAATCCCGTCATTCCCGTGAAAACGGGAATCTAGGGGCAGGGGTCCCCGTAGGATTCGAGTTAGTGAAACACCCTCTTAAAACCCGCCACTACGACACGGGACGGGGGCAGTGTCTTTTTTCATAGTTATGTATTTCCGTCACGACCGCATCGCTAACCAATTTTTGCGCGGCTTAGAAAACTCGCAATAATTGCCTCGCGCGCGCGTGATTGCGCGCAGGCGCGGGTCTTGGATACGATAAAGTTAGAGAACGTCGTAACGCTTAAGTTTTCCTGCGACCCAAGGCGGGCCCGAGTGGCGATGCTCAGACCAGGAGTAACACATGGTCAGTTCTGACATAGGCGCCATCCGGCTCCGCGGCATCGCCGACGAGATGCGTAGTTCGTACCTGGACTACGCCATGAGCGTAATCGTTTCACGGGCGCTGCCGGACGTGCGCGACGGTTTGAAACCCGTGCAACGCCGTATTCTTTACGCCATGCACGATCAGGGCATGCGGCCAACGTCGTCCTACAAGAAGAGCGCGCGCCTTGTCGGAGAAGTTCTTGGGAAATACCACCCTCATGGCGACTCGCCTGTTTACGACGCCCAGGTTCGGATGGCCCAGCCGTTTTCCCTTCGTTACAGGCTCGTAGACGGTCAGGGTAACTTCGGCTCCGTGGACGGCGATCCGCCGGCCGCCATGCGATACACCGAGTGCCGGCTCCAGGCGATTACCGAAATGGTCCTCGGTGATATCGACCGCGAGACCGTTGACTGGGCGGACAACTTCGACGCTTCACTCAAGGAACCCACCATACTGCCGGCGCGACTGCCGAACCTGCTCGTCAACGGAGCGTCCGGCATCGCAGTGGGCATGGCCACGAACATACCCCCCCACAACCTGAGCGAAATGTGTGACGCCATCGCTCACCTGATATCGAACCCCGATGCCACCGTCGACGACCTCATGCAGTTCGTGAAGGGACCGGATTTCCCGACCGGAGCGCACATATGGGGGATGGAAGGCATACGAAACGCCTGCGCCACAGGTCGCGGCCGGGTAATCGTGCAGGCCCATCACGAGATCGAGGACGTGGGTCGCCAGGAACGCAAGCGCCTCGTTTTTACGGAGATTCCTTACCAGGTCAATAAGGCCAACCTCGTGGCACGCATAGCCGATCTGATCAAACAGCGAAAGTTGGACGGCGCTTCGGAGGTGCGGGACGAATCGGACCGCAAGGGCATGCGCATCGTCATCGAGCTCCGCCGCTCCGCCGCACCGGCCGTCATCCTGAACAACCTTTACCGCCACACGCCGCTCAGAACGTCGTTCTCCGTCAACATGGTGGCGCTTGTAAACGACATTCCCAGGGTGGTCACGCTCAAGTCGGCGCTACGGCACTACATCGAGTTCCGTGAGGAGATCGTCCGGCGAAGGGCCGAATTCGAACTGCGCAAGGCGCTCGCTCGCGTACACGTGCTCGAAGGCCTCAAGATCGCCATCGACAATCTGGACCGCGTCATCACCATAATTCGCGGCTCGGCGGACGTCGAAACGGCCAGGATCAACCTGATGGCCGAATTCGTGCTGTCGGAGATACAGGCCCAGGCCATCCTCGACATGCAGTTGAGACGGCTGGCCGCGCTGGAACGCGAAAAGATCGAGAACGAATATCGGTCGCTTAACGAACTTATCGCCGAGCTCGAAGCACTGCTCGCCAGCCCGGAGAAGGTCCTCCAGGTGATCCGCATGGAGACGCTGGAGCTAAAGCGGAAGTATGGCGACGAGCGCCGGACCGTCATACACTCCGAAGAGCTGGGCGAATGGCGAAGAGAAGACACCGAGCCCCACCTGGAAGTGGTGATCACGCTGAGCCAGAATGGCTACCTGAAGCGTGTCCTGTCGAGTACTTACCGGGCTCAGCATCGCGGCGGGAAGGGGGTGCGGGGACAGCGCATGACCAGGGAGGACGATGTCACTCCTCACCTCCAGGTGGCCGATACCCACGACACGCTGCTTTTCTTTACGAACCGCGGGCGAGTCTTCTCATCACGCGTGTTCGAATTGGCGGCGGAGCAGTCGAGAAATGCACGCGGTACTCCGGTACAAAACCTGATCAACATCGAGCCCCGTGAGCATGTACAGGCCATACTGGCGGCACACAGCCTCCTGGAAGACACCTACCTCGTCCTGTCCACGCGGCAAGGCCAGATTAAACGCATGCACCTGCCGCTGTTGCGAAACATCAACCGGGGCGGCCTGAACTCGTTCAACATGAAACCCGGTGACGAACTCGTCGCAGTGAACCTGGCGCGCGCCGACCAGGACATCGTCCTGGTGACGAGCAAGGGGATGTCGATCAGATTCCGGTCTACGCAGGTGACTCCTCGCCAGAGGGCCGCGGGCGGCGTGAAGGGGATCGCCCTCGAAAAAGGGGATAAAATAGTCGCAATGGACGTGGTGGACGACGAGGGGTCGCTGTTGATAGTAGGCCGCAACGGCTACGGCAAGTTGTCGTTGATGCGCCACTACCGGCTTCAGTCACGCGGCGGCATGGGAATAATCACCCTGAAAGTGACGTCCAGGACCGGGAACGTGGCCGCGGCCACGGTGGTCAGCGAGGAAGTTCGTACCGACTCAGAAGGCAAGTTATTCCTGCTGACAGACAAGGCCCAGGTCCTTCGGACCAACCTTTCGGAGATTCGCTCCACCGGCCGGATCGCTCAGGGCGTGAAGATCGTGGTTCCCGAGGAGGGCGATCACATAAGCGCCATCAGGGTGGTCGAGGGCCAGCGCAAGCCCGAACGGGAGATCGATCCGCGGTCGCTCGATGGCGATCTACACAAAAATAATGGCGAAGACCGGGTCGGCGCCGAGCTCCTTAACGGTGATTCGGAGGGGCAACCTGCCCAGGCGTTGGAGTCAGATTCGGGTACGCCCGGTATTGATCCCGGAGACCGGTAGTCTGGCTGGTGTCGCCACGGACCGCAAAGTGATTGACGGGGGTGTCGAGGCGCCCCCGTTTTATAGCGTTCGACAATCCTTGGGGCTTTGCGTCCGGTGCTCCCAGTCCGGTGCTTGAACGTTCAGGGCGGTTCATCTATCGACGGCGATACGCGGTCATCGTCGCCTGGGCCGTCCTTGTGCTCGCGGTCTTGCCATTCGCCCCACGCGCCCGCGAATTCCTGAAGCCGGGCGGTTTCACAAACGAAAACTTCCAGTCGGTGAAGGCGCGGCGAGTCCTTCAGGACCGATTGGACGTTTCGGTGATTTCGGTTGAACTGATTTTCGCGAGCCGTGAATGGACCGCCTACGAACCGGAGTTCATCGAGGCCGTTCAGACTGCGTTGACGCGCGTTGAGGCGCTCGACGGCGTAACCGGCGTCACAACGCATCTCGGCGCTCCGGAGCGAGTGTCTGACGACGGTCACACCGTTCGCGTCAGCGTAGAGCTCGATTTGCCTCTCGACGAGTCCGTGCCTTACCTGGATACGGTTATCGGCGCAGTCGAACCCGGGCCGCTGGACATGATCGTCACGGGCGGTCCTGCCCTCTACAGGGACATCAGCATCGCCAGTGAGAGCGATCTGCGCCGCGGAGAGGCCATAGCGTTTCCACTGGCTACATTGGCGTTGCTGCTCGTTTTCGGCACTCTTGTCGCCGCCATCACGCCCGCGGCGGTTGGCGGCGCGGTGGTGGCGATAGGCCTGGGCGCAGTCTTTTTTCTGTCCATGGGCATCGACATGTCGATCTTCGCTCTGAACATCGTGACCCTGCTCGGCATCGGCATCGGCATCGATTATTCGCTGTTTTACACGAGCAGATTTCGCGAAGAATTGCGCGCCGGCCTATCCGTCGAGGACGCGGTGGCGGTTGCTCAATCCCTGGCAGGGCGGGCGATCATGTTCTCGGCCGTCACTTCGTTCATCGGCCTGGTGAGCCTGACTGCGTTCGACATCATGATGTTGCGTTCGGTGGGCATCGGCGCCCTGGTGGTGATCGGCTCGGCCCTGCTTGCCGCCACGACGCTACTACCCGCGCTGTTGGGAGTGCTTGGTCACCGCATCGATCGGCTGCGTATCGGACCGGACTGGGCGAAAGGCCGTTCGATATGGAAGCCGCTCGCAAGTCGGGTGATGGCCCGACCAATCCTGGTCTTGATTCCGACCACGATCTTCCTGGTGCTCCTCGCGCTTCCGGTCAAGGACCTCCGCCTCGGAACGGTCGACGCAACGGTGGTCCCGAAGAGCCTGGAGTCCCGCCAGGGGTTTGACGTGCTGCGAGAGGAGTTCGGCCTTGCCGTGTCCACCGTTATCCCAGTGGCTTACACGTTGGAAGGCGACCCGCTGGCCGCAGAGAATATTGAGCGCCTCTACGCGTTCGGGCAGGCGGTCGAACAATTGGATCACGTCGAGACCGTCAGCAGCATCGTGAATTTGTCGCCGTCGTTTGGGCCGGACCAATACCGCCTCATGTATTCCCGCCCGGAGGCGGTCACGGACGCCCGTGCGTCGAGGTTACTGCGGGAATCGGTGCGCCCCGGCGCAGTGCTTTTCCTCGTGCAAAGTCCGTTGCATCCGTTCTCTACAGAAGCGCAACGCCTCGTCGGCGAGATCCGCGCGCTCGACCCGGGTCCGGGACGGCAGGTCTACGTCGATGGGGGTTCGGCCGACCTGAAGGACATCGTAGACGGCCTCTACAGCCGTTTCCCGTGGGTTGTAGCGTTTGTCCTGGGCGTTACTTACCTGTCCCTAATGTTCCTGTTTCGGTCGTTCATCCTGCCGCTCAAGGCCGTTCTGCTCAACTCCTTGAGCATACTGGCCAGCTACGGCGCTCTGGTGTTCATAATCCAGCAGGGACATTTTAGCGGCGTGCTTGGGTTCGAGCCCCTCGGGAGTATCGAGGCCACAACCCCTATATTGCTGTTCGCTATCGTGTTCGGCCTGAGCATGGACTACGAGATATTCCTGCTCGCCCGCGTGGCCGAGGCGTGGCGGCGCACCGGCGATAACCGGACCAGCGTCATTGAAGGTCTACAAAAAAGCGGGCTGATCATCACCGGCGCGGGCGGAATACTAATAGTCGTTGCGGCGAGCTTTGTGGCGGCGGACATCGTGGTGATCAAGGCGTTGGGGCTGGGTCTGGCGATATCCGTTTTAGTGGACGTGACGATTGTGCGTGGTCTCGTGGCGCCGGCGCTGATGCGTGTATTCGGACGATGGAACTGGTGGTTCCCCGGGTGGTTGGACCGACGAATGCCGGATGTCAGTTATGGGGCCTAGTCGACAGAGTGAGATCGGCTGGGTTGCGAGCCTGTTGTTGGTAACAGCTATGGCCTGTGCCGGGTCGGTCGATGATCGGCCGGTGCCCACGGCGCAGCCTGCCGAACCGACTCCTGCGCCCCGGCCGATTTCGCTGCCCTCGGACGAGGGTCCTCACGCCGATAATCTCGAGTGGTGGTACTACAACGGCCATCTCGTATCGGAGGACGGGGCTGAGTTCGGGTTTCATTTCGTCATATTCCAGTCGCTGGCAGGAGAAGGCGGAGCCTACGCAGCCCAATTAGGGATCACTGACGTTGCCGGCGCCCGGTACGTTCACGACTTTCGCTACGACTCCATCTCGACCAAGTCGGGCAGCGCTCTCCTCGAACTGCAAGTCGGCGGCTGGCGCCTGGACGTCGATGCAGGTCGCCATTCTTTTGTAGCGCGGTCCGATGATGGGCACGGGCTGGAGTTGACGCTCGAACCGCTCACACCTGCGCTGCTCCACGGTGAAGAGGGCTGGCTCGGCGGGCCGTTCGGCTGGACCTACTACTATTCATGGCCGCGCATGCAGGTTTCTGGCGAACTGAGGCTCGACGGGGACGAGATGCTGGTCTCGGGCGAGGCGTGGTTCGACCATCAGTGGGGCGACTTTTTCGTCATGGGTCACCCGGCCGGGTGGCAGTGGATGGCAATCCAGCTTGACGACGGATCTTCGCTGATGCTCAACGAGTCCCGCGGTCTGGACGGCGCGGTGACCGAGACTATCGGCAGCTACATGGATCCTGGTGGAAACGGCATCGGGCTGACGGGGGACCGCGACGGTATTCACATCGGCGTCGAGGATACGTGGACGAGCCCGCATACCGGCGCGATGTACCCGTCCCGCTGGCGCGTTCAGATCGAGTCGCTGGAGCTGGACATAGAAGTCGTTCCCGTCCTGAGCGATCAGGAAGTGACCGAGGGCGTGCCCGAAGCGGCTATCTACTGGGAGGGAAAGACGATGGTTAAAGGGACCCGCGCAGGGGAGTCAGTATCCGGACGGGCGTACGTGGAGTTGACCGGGTACGTAGAATCCCCGGAGATCGAGTGGCGCAAAGGACTTAATCGGTGAGAGGTGGTTCGATCCTGCCGTTTCGGGTCTGGATCGCGCTCTGCGGCTGAAAACCAAAATCCGTGCGGTTATTGGGGTCACCTGTTAACGGTCGGCCGAAGAAATTGGCGAATTGACGGACATCGAACAGAGACAATTGGAGTATCGGCGGGCCTGGTCGCGCTTTGCTACCGGCGTGACGGTGATCTCTACCGTTGAGGCTGGCGGAGGGGTGCACGGTATGACTGCCAACGGAGTCACGTCGGTCTCCCTCGATCCACCGATGGCGTTGGTGTGCGTGGGTCATAACCGGAACACGTACGGCCTCATCAAGGCGACGGGACGTTACGGAATGAGCGTGCTTTCCGCCACACAGGAACACGTGGCCCGCCATTTCACTCTGCCGCCGGAACACCGACCCGAAAGCCATTCAATCCGGTTTGCCGAGTTGGGCATGTCGCCCGTTGTGGAGGGGGCGATCGCGGCGATGGACTGCCGGATTGTCTTGAGAGCGGAGACCACACGGTTTTTGTCGCGGAGGTCGAATCTATCCGTTGTGGAGGGAAGATTCGGAAGTTTCACCTCGACCGTCGTTCCGTCGTCGTCGGATCACGGACAGATAGGAATCTGGGCCGTTGAGGATTCTAGTCGTGTTGCCCAAGGGGCAACAGATGCCGCCGGTCACGGTGACCAGAGTCGGCGGAGGTCTCCCCGGCGACTCGAGGATGCGATTGTCGGCATGGTTGGCGGCGATCACATCCGGGAGCCTCGCTCGATGAGAGTAGCCGTCCAGCAACATTTCGATCTGATTCCTTGTTCCTGACTCGAACTTGCGCTCCAAGGCCTGAAATCCTGCAGGATGAATGGAGAGAGGTACAACTCGGAACCGTTCGGCGCGCCAAATCGTAGGAGTCGGTTTGAAACCCAGAACCACCCTCATGCGCTACGCCGGTGGATTCGTCCTTGGTGACGATCACGCCGATGGGTGGTTATTCTATGTTTCCGCGGGGCAACCAGATGTTCCGGTCACTTTATGTTTCCGCGGGGCAAGTACGGCCGGTTGTTGACGCTTATCTTGCCGGCCGTGGGACCGCCGAACGGGTAGTAGTCGTATTCAACAGGCAATGGAAGGTCGACCGCGTCGAATGTGAACACGGTCGTTTCCCGGAATTGAGTCCCGGGTTCGCCATCGCAATCGCCGAAAGCCAGAGCGCCTATTTCATGCGCCGGGAGTACTCCATTTTCGACCGACTTCTTTATCCACTCTGTTGGACCACCCGATGCCGGGAGAACAATGGTCATTCGCCTGCGCAGACCGGGCGTCGTGCGAGCCAGGTCCGTGCCGGTTGCAAGGCACGTGTGTTGACCCGAGGCCCTGGCGCGCCAATGCGTATCCCCGTCCGGTCCGCCAAAGAACGTGACCCCTGCGGGCTGTTGGGGGGTATCCAGGAACGCGCCCAGGGGTTCCGAACCGTTGTTGACTATCCAGCCGTCGATCATCAGGAGCGGATCCGAACGGTTCTCTAGCCATCTGCTCAACCTCTTTCGGAACCCGGGCTGATAGGTCATTCGGTTGTAATTTATTGTGATGTCACCCTGGGTTTGGGTCAGGTTTATCGGATAGACCTCGACGACCACAAAGCCGCCCGGCAGCACAAAGTCCCTTGCGAGGATCCATCCGACAATGGCAAAAAATCCGGCGAACAGCACAACTGCGGCGGCAAACAACGGATAAGCCATCGCCCAGTGGATCGGGTTGAATCGTTTCCGGTATGGCAGATCAGGTCGACTATGTTCCAAATTAGGTTCTGGTTGGGTCATTCACTCTTTCGTTCAATGCTTTCGGGGCATCCAGCGCGGTGACGTAACGTAGGCCGCACGTTGGGCCGCCGATAAGTGGGCGTACATATAGTGTATTCGGTACGGGATGGCGCCGAGATGCCGCACGGCTTGTCCGGGGTTACGAGAGGTTAGCTCCGGGTGGTTCTATTCCGGTTATCGCCGAACTGGTTCGACCGATGCGACGGCTGCGCGCAAGGTCAGTTGGATTCGCGCGGGAGGCCGGCATTCGTGCAAATCCAAATTGACCTGTACCGGGTGACGTACTTAACATAGACAGGTTAGGCGGAAAGTATGAACGTAGACTACGCAATAATCTCGACCGGCGGAAAACAGTACCGCGTTCGGGAAGGTGACACCATAGAGATCGAAAAGCTTGCCGGGGAGATCGGCGAGTTCGTCGATTTCAGGGAAGTGCTGTTGGCGTCCGTTGGCGGGGAGGTTTCGATCGGAACACCGGCGCTGGCCGGCACCAAGGTCGTCGGCGAAATCAAGGACCAGACCAAAGGCGTTAAGTTAACGGTTTTCAAGTACAAACCCAAGACCCGTCGGAGAGTCAAGAAGGGTCACCGCCAGCAATTGACGTCCGTACATATCACCGCCATCGCTGCCAGCTAGGCACGCAGTTGCGACAATCGGAGTAGGAGACAATGGCCCACAAAAAGGGAAGCGGGACTTCAAGAAACGGACGAGATTCCGCTGGTCGGCGTCTTGGTGTCAAGGCGTACGCTGGCGAGACCGTGCCGGCGGGCGCAATAATCATCCGTCAGAGGGGCACCCGGATTCATCCCGGCCAGAACGTGGGAATGGGCAAGGACCACACACTTTTCGCCAAGGCGCATGGCGTGGTCCGTTTTGATTTTGCGGCGATGAAGCGGCGTCGCGTCAACGTTGACCCGGTGGAAGCATAGGGAGTGACCAGTTTGAGCGATAACGACCAGGCGGGCCGACCTGCCGGGTAATCGCACAGGCCTACCAGACATGAAGACAGATATTCACCCCACATATCACCAGTTGGCAGCGGTTACATGCAGTTGCGGTAACACGTTCATGGCAGGCTCTACCAAAGAGTCGTTGCGCGTCGAATTGTGCAGCAAGTGCCATCCGTTCTTCACGGGTGAGCAGAAGATCGTCGACACGGAAGGCCGGGTCGAGCGGCTTATCCGCCGATACAAGCTGAACGAAGCCAAGTAATCAATCCTGATCGATTGAGCCGTTGCCCTACTGCCGTTAGGGAACGGACAACCAAATCAGGAATCAAAATGGGGCGTTGCGTGCGCCCCGTTTTTTTGCCGGTACCGGCATTCCCAGAGACAGTTCATGAGTAACCGGACGCTATACGGCGGTCAGGCCGTCATCGAGGGCGTGATGATTCGCGGCCGTACCCAGGCGGCGGTCACGGTCAGAAAAGCCTCGGGAGACATCGTCCGCCACGCAATACCGCTCGAGAGTTGGTCCAAGAACAGGGCGCGTCAACTGCCGCTGGTCCGCGGGGTATTGGTGCTTCTGGAGACCCTGATCATGGGCATGAAGGCGCTCACTTTTTCGGCCAACGAAGCGGTCGAAGATCCGAACGATCCTTCCGGCTCGAGTGAAAGCGGGTCCCAGGCTATTTCGACGGGCGGGATGGTCGCCATGATCGTAATTGCCCTGGCAATCGGAATTTTGGTGTTCTTTATGATCCCGCTGTTCGCTTCCCGCGGGGTTGAGTCTCTGATCGAATCCGCTGTGGTTGCAAACATCGTTGAGGGCCTCATCAGGCTGGTCCTGTTTCTCGGATACATCTGGCTGATCGGCTGGATGAGTGACATCAAGCGCGTCTTCGGCTACCACGGAGCGGAGCATATGGTCGTGGCCGCTCATGAGGCCGGGGCGCCCCTGGACATTGCTTCGGTGCGGCGATTTTCCACGGCGCATCCGCGCTGCGGGACGGCGTTCCTGCTCACGGTCGTGTTGGTCTCTATCCTGTTGTTCATGGCCATTCCGAGGGAGCCGTTCTGGTTGCTGTTTACGTCTCGGCTCATTTTGATTCCGCCGATTGCGGCCATCAGCTACGAACTGATCAGATTCGCCGGTACTCACTCGGAGATGACGGTCGTGCGGTTTCTGAGTTCCCCAAACCTGCTGCTCCAGAAGATGACCACCAGGCAGCCGGACGACGGCATGATCGAAGTCGCCATAGATGCGATGAACTACGCCCAGGCCCTTGATGGGGCGCCGGAGGCGTCTGCCGACTTAGATTCCTCACTTCATTCGGAATGACATTGGGGTTCGGGATGACTATGGCCTTGTGAACGCCGTACAAGGGTCGGGCAGTGTCACGCGGCACCGGCGGGTTTGAAGATCCTGTTTCAAAAGTCTCCTCTCAAGAACCAGGCCGTACATGGCGCGACGATTTACGACATCAACCCTCCTATCAATACGTGATACGGCCGTAAATCCCGTCATTCCCGTGAAAACGGGAATCTAGAGGCCGTGGTCCCCGTAGGATTCGAGTTAGTGAAACACCCTCTTGAAACTCGCCGCTACGAGACGAGGCGGCGGCAGTGTCTAGTCGGAATCGTTCGTCTTGGCGGGCAGCCCGCGTCTTTCGAGCAGCTGTTCCCAAACTTGTTCCATTGGGACATCGCTTGCCGAAAGCAGAACAAGCAGGTGGTAGATCAGGTCGGACGCCTCGGCCGCGGTCTCCTGCGGCGATCCAGTCAGGGCGGAGATCACTGCTTCGCCGGATTCCTCAATGACCTTTTGACCTATTCGCGGCGGTCCGTCGTCGAATAGCCGCGTGGTGTAGGAACCTTTGGGCCGGTCGCGTTTGCGCTGTTCGATGACATCCATCAGTTCTGCGAGAACACCCGGCCCGGCCCTTCGCCCGACACTGAGCGCCTCTAGTCCACTTAAGCGGGTGTCAAAGCAGGAAACCTTGCCTGTGTGACACGCGGGCCCGGTCGGCTCGACCTTTACGAGCACCGCGTCGGCGTCGCAATCGGCGATGATCTCTTTCACTTTGAGATAGTTGCCGGAGGTCTCGCCCTTGTGCCACAACTCAGCACGGCTGCGGGAATAGAACCACACGTCGGGTCCCGCGAGAGACCGCCGCAACGCCTCTTCGTTCATGTAGGCGAGTGTGAGCACGTCGCCGGTCGATGCGTCCTGGATCAGAGCCGGGATCAACCCCCGGTCATCGAACTTGACCATCGTCATCCCTCCGTCGTTCGCCCGCGACGCCGACTCCGTCCAGCAGCGAAATCAACCCGCCCAGATCGTCGATTACCGCGTCGGGTCTCGATTCACCATCGAATGCGTTCCCGTCTCTGTTCACCCAAATCGATGTCATGCCCGCCCGGTTCGATCCCAGCACATCGTCAACCAGGTGGTCACCAACGTACCAGGTGCGGGACGGGCTCACATCCAACAGTTCGGCGATGTGAGTGAACGCCGCCGTCATCGGCTTATAAACGCGTGCCGATTCGCTGCTGGCGACGGCGGCCCACCGGATACCGGTTGTAGCGAGCAACGGCAAGAGAAAGTCGTCGTCTGCGTTGGAAAACACACCCAGCGTGCAAAGTCTGTCAAGTGATTCAAGGGCGGCAGCCGTTTCCGGGTAAGGTGGGCGCGTGGCCATGTGCTCTACGCACCTCCGCGCCGCCAGCGCCGGGTCACCGTCCAGACCCATCGAGCGGAACGTCTCTGCGAAGCATTCGGCCCAGGCCTGCTCGTACGACATGAATGGCGGCGCCAGCCGCGGGTCGACCATATTTACCCGCCTGCCCCTGAATTGGACTTCGAGCGTTTTCCATGTGCGGTACAGGTCGTCGGCGTCTACGGGCAAATTTTGGTCGACGGCGATCTCCCCGACAACCGCCTGCCAGCCTGACTGGGGATTCCGGAAGAGCGTGTCGTAGCAGTCAAATACGATGGCCTCCGGAGTGGGAAGGGGTTTGGCGGTCCCCTTATTGTTGGCGGCCGAGGTCACCCTTCGGACCTTATCGGGAGTCCCTTTGCGGAGAGGAATGTCTTTACGTCTCTAATGCGAAGTTCTCCGAAGTGAAATACGCTCGCGGCGAGGACGGCGTCCGCCTTTCCCTCGGTCAGCGCGGCGTGCATGTGGTCCATATTTCCGGCGCCACCGCTGGCGATTAGCGGCACGTTTACGGTTCGAGAGATGGCCGACATTAGTTCGAGGTCGTATCCGGTTTTTTGTCCGTCGGAGTCCATGCTGGTGACCAACAACTCCCCGGCGCCAAGTTCGACGGCGATACGCGCCCATTTGATCGGATCGACGGCGGTCGGAAATCTTCCGCCGTGCGTGTAGACCTGCCACGGGGCTTCGGCCAGTTGAACGCTGCCATTCGTATATTCGTGGTGAACCGGCTGCTCAACCCGCTTTACGTCCATAGCGAGGACTATGCACTGTGACCCGAACTCGTTCGCGCCGCGTTCGATCAATGTCGGGTCGTTGATCGCGGCGGTGTTAACCGAGACCTTATCGGCGCCGGCCTCCAACATGCGCCTCATGTCCTCGACGTTGCGAAGTCCCCCGCCGACGGTCAACGGGATGAATACCTGCGAAGAGACCGTTTCGACCACGTCGACCATCGTGTTGCGGCCGTCCGAGCTTGCGGTGATGTCCAGGAAGACCAACTCGTCTGCGCTTTCGGTGTCGTAAAACGCTGCGAGTTCGGCCGGGTCTCCGGCGTCCCGAATGTCGACGAAGCTGACACCCTTGACAACCCTGCCCTGATCGACGTCCAGGCAGGGGATGATTCGCCTGGTCAGCATTTCACGGCCGTTCGCTTGCGTAGCAGCAACAGGTATCTTTGCCCGCCTACGAGCCGCAATGTGACCTTGGTAAAGCCGATTTCGGACGCCATGTCGGCGACGCGTTCCGCAGGAAGCCGCCCATCGCCGACATTTTCCGAACCATCCGAATTATTTGGACTGATCCAGTCGATGATGGCCAACCAACCGCCTCCGCGGAGAAGGCGGTGCACCTCTTTCAACAGAGACCTGGGCCTGGGCGCCGCGGTCAAAACATCAGAAACGACCGTACCGTCCAGGACATCATCGTTCAGAGGCACTTTGATGCGCTTCGATAGGACAAAATCCACGTTTCCCAGACGGGCGGAATCGACCCGCTGACGGACAATATCCAGCATCTCCTTTCGGGGGTCGATTGCGTACACCTTGCCGTCGTACGCGTGCTTGGCGAGCGGCAGCGTCAAGTATCCGGGTCCGCAGCCGATGTCGCCAATTTCTTCGTAGGGACGAATCGGCGTCAAGGCAATGATCTGCAAAGGATCAATCGCCTCATCCAGGGGCGGGTTGAGTAGTTTCCCAGCTTCTTCAATTGTGGTCAGCACAGCCATCTATCGCTCTCTCGATCAGGGTGCTGCGGCGTCATGCCTGCCAGCCGCCACCACGCTCGACTTCCTCGATCGCCTGACGCAGGTCCAGCGCGCCGGAGTAAATTGCCAGCCCGGTCACCGCCGCTTCGGCGCCCAGGGCCGCCAGTCGCGCCAGGTCATCAATTGTAGCTATCCCGCCAGCCGCGATAACAGGGTGGGGGACCGTTTCCAGGACTTCAGCCATGGAAACGAAATTCGGGTGGGACAGTGTGCCGTCACGCTCGGTGTCGGTGTACATGAACCTCCTGACCCCGATGCGAGCCATCTCGGTCATGAGGTCGATCGCCAGAACTTGCGTCGCCTGGGTCCAGCCGCGTGTGGATACAACGCCTCGCTTCGCGTCGACGCCCACGATGACCGAGTCGGCGCCTGAGTGATCGATGGTTGCTCGAACTTCGCCGGGTGATTCAATCGCCGCGGTGCCGAATACCACGCGGTCTACCCCGAGACGCAGGAGCTCGATGGCCGATTCGGCGGACCTAATCCCGCCACCGAGTTGCACTGGCACGCTCACTGCGGCGAGGATCGCGTCGACCGCCTCCATGTTGGCGCGTACTCCATCACGCGCGCCGTCCAGATCGACTATGTGCAACCGGCTCGCGCCGTCCGCGGTCCACCGCGTCGCCGCGACCGCGGGGTCGTCCCCGAACACCGTTTCGCGTCCGTAATCGCCCTTATATAGGCGGACGTACTTTCCGCCGCGCAGGTCAATCGCCGGAATAACTTGCATGCCTTGTCTTAAACCTTGGGGTTTTAACCCGTCATGAACGTCTTGTTTTGGCCGGTTCGAGCGCGCCGGGACCAGTGAATTCGGCCTGCGCCCTGCAGCTAATTCGTTGACCCAGCGCCGGCTCGACGCGCCGAGTGATTGACAAAGTTCTCGTAAATGCCGAGCCCGACGTCTCCGCTCTTCTCGGGGTGAAACTGCACGCCGACAACCGCACCTGCGGCTACGACGGCGCAGACGTCTACCCCGTAGTCCGCGGTGGCGGCGACTACGTTGGCGTCATCCGGCACACAGTGATATGAGTGCACGAAATAGAAGTGCGCCCCGTCCTCGATGCCGTCAAAGTAAGGGTGTCGACCGGCGTCGGAGTCGGAGAATGATATGGAATTCCATCCCATGTGCGGAATCTTGAGCGTTTCGCCCTGAGGACCCGTCATCCCGTCCGGCAGTCTCTTGACGTCTCCGCCGAATATCCCCAGTCCCGCTCGAACCCCTTCTTCAGACCGATTCATGAGTATCTGCATCCCAAGGCAGACGCAGAGGAGCGGCCTTCCGGACTCTGCGAACTGGCGGACCGCCTCGATCAGGCCCTGGTCGGCCAGCGCACGCATCGCGGCGTCAAATGCGCCGACTCCCGGCAATACCGCGGCGTCGGAATCCAACAACGAAGTCGGGTCGGATATGACCTTGGGCGAGGCGCCCACCTTGACCAGGGCTTTCTCGACGCTGTGAATGTTCGATGCCCGAGTGTTTACGACGGCGATACGCGTTCCCATCAGCCGGCCTGTCCCTTGTTTCGCACGCCCGTCACGATTTCGACCGGCAACGAGCGGTCCTCGTAGCGGCCCAGGATGAACAGATAGTCGGCCAGACGATTGAGGTAACGAAGAACCTCGGCATTGCCCAACAGGGCCGACCGGTCGAGTCCGACCACCAGGCGCTCTGCTCTCCTGACGAGTGCGCGTGCAAGATCGAGAGCTGATGACCCAGGTGATGCGCCCGGCAAAATGAACGCACGCGGCAATTCGATGCGGGCCTGTAGTCCGTCGATACGGGCTTCGAGTTGCTCGATCATCTCAGGGGTGACCGGCAAAAAGTGTTTTTCCAGGAGGTGGCGTGAGTTGACGTCGGTCGCCAGTTCGGCGCCAACCCTGAACAGTTCGTGTTGCACCGAGGCGATGGCGTCCTGAACTTCTTCGTCTTCGCAAAGGGAACGGGCCAGTCCGAGCGCGGAGACGGCCTCGTCACATGCGCCGCAGGCCTGCACGCGTTCATCGTCTTTCGAGACCCGGCCACCGTACAGTAGCCCGGTTTCACCGGCATCACCCCGGCGGGTGTATATGGGTCCGGCAGTTGCCAATGTCGCTCCCTTTCATAGATCATTGTATTGCCGAATCGGACTTCGGTTGTGCGCGTGTTAATTCCTGACTTGCGGTATCATGAATTACACCTACCGGAACCGTCGCGAGTCGACGGCCAGACACGATCACCCTTGTTCCAAGAGGCGCCGCCGTTAACATGACTACAGCAATACGTCAACCCAGGGTCCCCATAAACACGATCAGCGTGACGGAGAAGGCGGCCGGCAAGGTTCGCGAATTCGCGCAGAAAGACGGCAAGGAGCACTTCGGGCTGAAGGTAGCGGTGCAGGGTGGTGGTTGCTCGGGTCTCCAGTACGTTCTCAAGCTGGTCGACGGTCCGGAAGAAGCCGATAAGATCATTGCCCAAAACGGCATAGAGGTATATGTGCCCAAGAGGGCCTTCGTATTCCTGGCGGGGACCGTTCTGGATTTCTCAGACGGCCTTAACGGGCGAGGTTTCGAATTCCAAAACCCGAATGCAAAGCGCACGTGCGGCTGCGGCGACTCCTTCTCTGTATGAATCGGCGGACGAGACCGCCTTTTGGGCCGCTCTACCCGAGAGCGGCCTTTTTTGTACATGGACAATCCAGGGAACTGGTCTGCGAATACCGACAACCCTGCTAACCGGCGAGCCAGAAGGCGGGTTTGAAGAGCCTGTTTCAAAAGTCCCCTCTCAAGAGTCGGGCCGTACACGGCGCGACGATTTGCGACGTCATTCTTCCCAACAACACGTAATGCGGCGCCAAATCCCGTCATTCCCGTGAAAACGGGAATCTAGAGGCGAGGGTCCCCGTAGGATTCGAGTTAGTGAAACACCCTCTTCAAACCCGCCACTACGACCTGAACTGGTGTCGTAATCGACACGAATCATTAGCGTTTAACCGGTTGGACATCCTCCAGGTGACCTGAGATGGCCAGTGTGACCCAATCATCAGATACCCCCTTGATGGACTTGCTGCGCGGCCGCGGCGCAAAGTACGAGCCGGTCAATGGCAAGCCGGTCGCGGTGTCGTATGGGGACGTGCGTGCCGAGCATGAGGTGCTTGGCACGGGTGCGGCGGTGGCAGACCTCGGCCACACGACGCGTGTGCTTCACAAAGGCGGGGATGCCCTCGACCTGCTGAACCGGCTGACCACGAACGATCTTGGGGGCCTCGCGGCTGGGGGCGTCTCGACTACGGTGCTGACAAGTGAAATCGGCCGCGTGATCGACGTTTTTCAGGTCGTATGCCTGGCGACCGATCAACTCATGTTGATTTCAGAATCCAATGAGCCGGGTCCGCTGATCGAAAACATCGAAAAGTACACGATCCTGGAAGACGCCGTTCTCGAAGACATGTCGTCCGGAACCGCCCGCATCGGCATTCGGGGACCTTTGGCTCGTGCAGTTACGGCTGAAATCACAGGGATCGACATGTCGGCCGTAGATTCCGGCGGAGCGCAGCCCGTTCCGATCCTTGGCGAAGGAGCCGTGGTTCTCAGAGGCAACCCATTCATCCGCGAAGGGTATGACCTTGTGTTTCCCGCGGGCGCCGCAACGCAATTGTGGGAGACAGCCCTCAACGCGGGAGCCGCGCCTGTTGGGCATCACGCGTTGGAGCACGCCCGAATCAAGGCCGGCCTGCCAGCGCCGGGGGCCGAACTTACCGATCGGGTCAATCCTCTCGAGGCCGGTCTGGACGATTTTGTCAGCTTCACAAAGGGGTGCTACGTGGGCCAGGAGGTGATCGCCCGGCTGGATACGTACGACAAGGTCCAGCGACGGCTCGTAGTGCTCGACGTGCCGGAAGGGGCCGAACCCGGCGAGACGCTGAATTCGGGCAGACGGACTGCAGGCTGGGTAACGTCGGTCTCAACGATGACGAACAAAGGCCGTTCGGATGCGCTCGGGTATGTCCGGCGAGCCTTCATTGAGCCCGGGACTGTGTTAGGCGCGAGTTCCGGCGAGGTCAATGTGGTCGAAACCCCGTCGACCGTCCACGGTTAGGACGGGCGCGGAAGCAACTTACCTGTGCAGGAGGGTCTCGCCGCCGTCCACCACCAGCACGTGGCCTCGGATCATCTCCGCGTCGTCGCTGCACAGGAACGAGACGGCTTTAGCCACGTCCTCGGCGGTTACGGTCCGGCCAGCCGGGGTCGGTCGGCTTGCCAGTTCCCTCACGCCCAGTTCGTCCGGAAACGCGTTGATGGCGTCGGTCATGACGTACCCCGCCGACACCGCGTTCACGCCGATGCCGCGCGGGGACAGTTCCGTTGCCAGGTACCTCGTGATGGCTTCCAGCGCCGCCTTAGAGACACCAACCGCAAAGTAGCTGGTGAGGACCTTTGTTGCCCCGGGGCTCGATATGTTGATGATTCTCCCGCCATGGTGCATCAGCTTTGCAGCCTCGACTGAACACAGCCACGGGGCGCGGGCGTTGATGTCGAGGGTCCAGTCCCAATGCCGGACGTCGAGTTCGGTTGCCGGCCGCATTACGCCTGACGCGGCGTTGTTCACCAGAATGTCTATACGCCCGAATTCGTCGCCGATCCGGGCGAAGAGAGAGGCGATGGCATCCGGGTCGGCGAGATGCGACCGGACTCTCAGGCACTTCACGCCCAAGGCTTCGACTGCGGACTGGGTTTCCCGTGCCGCGCTGTGGTTTTTGAGGTAGTTGAAGGCTATGTCGGCGCCGCGGGCGGCCAGTTCCAGCGCGATGGCCCGACCTATACCCCGGCTTCCGCCCGTGACCACCGCGACTTTTCCGGCAAGCTGTCCGCTCACGTGTTCGTCGCCGGTCATGACTGATCTAATTCACTGGCGAACGCGGACATAGCCAGACATGGTGCATCAGATGGCCATCCCGCCATCAACCGTGATGACACATCCGGTCATGTACCGGGCATCTTCCGACGCTACGAAAGCGATGGTGGGAGCGATCTCGTCGGGAGTCCCGAAACGGCCGAACGGGATCCATGTCAGGACCTTATCCTTGACTTTCTGCGGCAACACGATTGTCGTTGCCGTAGAGACGTAACCAGGCGCCACGGCGTTGACGGTTACGTTGCGTGTGGCCACTTCCTTGGCCAGCGACTTGGTGAAGCCGTGGACCGCAGCTTTTGACGCCGCGTAGTTCGTCTGCCCCACGTTGCCCCTGATACCCACGACCGACGTTACGTTAATTATCCGCCCCCACCTGGCGCGCACCATGGGAGCCACGGCCATTCGGGAGCAGAAGTATGTTCCGTAGATGTTCGTATCCAGCACACGCTTGAAGTCGTCGTCCTTCATGCGCATGAGTAGCGAGTCCTGGATGATCCCCGCGTTGTTTACGAGAATCTCGACGGGTCCCAACTTCTCAATGGTCTCCCTGAACATCTCTTCGACCGCGGCGCGGTCAGAGACGTCTGCACCCACGATGATCGCCTCTCCGCCTCCGCTGCGAATCTCGTTTGCCACATCCTCCGCATCTTCCGGATGAGTGTTGTAGTTAACCGCGATCCTGTGCCCCGCCGCGGCCAGCCGCAAAGCAGCTGCGCGGCCTATTCCCCTGGACGCGCCCGTTATGAGGGCGCAACGTGATTGATCAGGCAAAATGATCCCCGGCGCTTGATGAGCGCGTTAGTTCAGGACTTCCGTGCGGATCTTCGACAACTCATCGGCTGACGCCTTGACGAAGTCCGTTGTCACGATAGTAACCGCCGTGGCGATAGCGTTGGCAATAGACGGGGCCAAAGCCCTCCCGTGACCCACGATGGCGACGCCGTTGACTCCCAGCAGCGGACCGCCTCCGAGGGCCTCCAGCACGTTGGTCCTGTCAAAAACATCACGTGCAAGCGCCGCCCCGGAATCGGTTTGGCCCACCGCTGCCTCGATGTCCGTGACAATCGCCTGACCCAAGGCTTCGGTCAGTTTTAGCACCATGTTGCCCACAAACCCGTCGCAGATTACCACCTCTGCGTTGCCGCCGGTCAGATCGCCGGGTTCCAGATTGCCAATAAAGTTCAGGCTGCTGGCGTTGAGCAACTCCGAGGTTTCCCTCACCTGTCGATTACCTTTGCCCGCTTCCGAACCCACGCTGAGGATCGCCACGCGAGGGTTGTCCGCACCGTAAATGAGGCGGGAAATGACTGATCCAAGCGCCGCGAAGTCGAGTAGCTGTTGCGGCCGCGTATCGACGTTGGTGCCGAGATCGATGATTACCGTATTCGGCGCATATCCTACGATAGGGCCTCCAAGGGCCCCGCGATCTACGCCTTCCATGGTGCCGAATACGACAGTAGCGGCGGCGATAGACGCCCCGGTGGAACCCATACTCACGAACGCCGCTGCCTTGCCCGCCTTGACCGCCCCGGCAGCCACGAAAACCGATGCGTTGGGTTTCGATCGGAATGCCGTCACAGGGGACTCATCCTCGGCGACCACGCCACTGGAACGAACGACTTGCAGCGGCAGGTCTGAAGCGCCCAGCCGTTCGATCTCAGGATGGATTAAGTCGGGTTCGCCCACCAGCGCAATGGCCACGGGGCTTTGCTTGACCGCCAATACGGCGCCGGCCACTGTCTCGCGGGGGCCGTGGTCGCCCCCCATGGCATCCAGCGCGATGGGGATCAACCCACCCGTTCCGCTCATTTTGGTCGTTGGATCCAAGGGTCCTCCCTACGTGTCAGTTAGCGGCTTCATCAGATGATCGGTGCAGGGGAACAGTGGCATGACCAGTCGCCACCTCGGTTCCGTCCTGCTTCCTGCAACCTGCCCGGCAACGGGCAAAATTATCCTGGCCGTCGGATGTCACTGAAATGATTTCGCCCCAGGTCTCTACGGTCTCACCCGGATATACGGGCGCCTTGAACCTCACGTCGAGTTCGCCGCCCGCCGCGTACGTGCCCGGGAACGCCATTTCGAGCATTTCAGATACGAACGCAAGTGTCAGCATTCCGTGGGCGATTCGCCTACCGAATTGCGTAGTGCGGGCAAACTCCTCATCCAGGTGAACGGGGTTGAAGTCCTTCGCAGCTTCGGCGTATAGGTCAACACGGTCCTGGGTAACCTGACGGCTTATGACGGGCAAGCGGTCGCCAACATCGCATGGGCCGCCCATATCTTTGGACTTCGTCATGGACTAACAATCACCATGCTGGTTGCAGTCGCCACAACCTCGCCATCGGCATCTGTAAAGGTGGTATCCAGTGTCGCGAATCTGGCCCCTCGCCGGACCGAGTTTCCCCGTAAAACGGCGGTAGCCGACAACTTCTCTCCAGCGGCGATCGGTCTTTCGAATCGTGCCCCCTGCGAGCCGTGGATCGTTCCACCTGCCAGCCCCAATTCGTCGATCAACTTGCCAAGTCCTGCCGCCACGACGGCCATCGGAGGCACCTTGTCTGCGGCGGCTGGCAAACACTCGCGGCCGACGGCCTCGGCGTATTTGATCGACTCCTGGACCGATAGTCCGACAGGGTAAGGGCCAAGTTTGTGGCCTGTTTCAAGTTGGGCAAGATTCAAGTCTGGGTCCGGTCTGGCCTATTGGGTCGGGCGCGGGCGCGCTCATACCCGTAGGAGCCGGATTGTATTAAGACCTGACCTTGCGGGCAATCGCGGGCGGTCAAGTGTCGCCTCTGATACCGCCGCGTTGGTCAACCGCGTCGTCGATCAGCCTCGCCGCAACCTCGAATGACTCAGGTTTTCGGTAGTCCAGTTCTGAGAGTGCGAGGACGCGGTACAGGGTACCGGTGGAGACGAGGGCGCTGACGCTTTCGCCGAGCTTCGGAATTGGCACGCCCAGCGCTTCGGCCATTGCCGCGGCGGCATTCATGCCGCTCCGGTTCATGTAGACCTTTGTCATCACGCGCCCCCTGTAGCTCAAGGAAACTCCCTCTTTGCTCTGCTTGAGCTGCACCCGCAAGTGGGCGCGGGGGACCTCGATCAACTCGTATGCGTACTCCAGGGCTTTTTTTCGGCTGATGGACATGCTCACCCTGCCCTCAGGGACTTGCGGCGAGACGCTAATAATGGCGCTCGCCGACCTGCGCAACTCAGACTTTGACTCGCGCCGTTTCGCTGTAAAGCAATCGTGGGATTAACTTCTCGCGCCGATTCTTTTAGATGGATTAGTGACCGGAGCCGAAATGCGTATATATAATCGCCCGGCACAAACTGCCCGACGGCAAATGTCTGTGCAGACAACCCGTATTTTGACATGCAACCAAACGGACGAAAAGGAATAGTCACCGGCGGCGCCACCGGCATCGGCAGATCTATCGGTATGTTCCTCGCCGCGCAGGGCGTTTCGATACTGGTTGCTGACATTAATTCGGAAGCTGCCGAGGCGACGGCGTCTGACCTCGCGGCGCTTGGGGTCAAGAGTGGATTCGTCGCAACCGATGTTACCAACCCGGAAGCGACAGGCCGCATGGTCGAGGCCGCCTTCGACACTCTGGGCGGCGTGGACATACTCGTCAACAACGCGGGCGTAGCGGGCGCTCCTGGCTGGGATTCGCGACAAGAGTCTACCGAGGAAGATTGGCGCTTTACGTACCGCGTAAACATCAAGGGGATCGTGAACTGCACCGAGTCGGTCAAGCCGGCGATGACGAAGGCACGGGCAGGGAAGATCGTCAACATTGCCTCGATCGCCGGGCGCGAGGGGCGGCCTTCACTGCCGCACTACTCGGCCAGCAAGGCGGCGGTGATCAACTACACCCAGTCGCTGGCAAACGAGCTTGCCCGCTACAACATCAATGTGAACGCGGTGTGTCCCGGTCTATTGTGGACTCCGATGTGGGAACAGGTTGCCGGGAGGTACGGCGCAGACGATCCGCAGTTCGCGGACCTGGCGCCGGAAGAGATATTCAACAGCATGGTGAAGGCCAACATACTGCTTGGCAGGCCTCAGACACCTGAAGACATCGGGGAGGCGGTAGCGTTCCTGGTATCCGAAGATGCCCGAAACATCACCGGTCAGGCCCTGAACGTCGACGGCGGATTCTTCCTTAGGTAGGCTGATTTTGATTGACTGCCGACGAGGCCAGGGACAAAAAGAGCGCAGCTAGTTGAAGCAGGCAAGTGCAATCGCAGAAACCCCACCCCGTAAAATCGGCGTGACGCCGCCGTCGCGCGGCGAATAGCAGGGCGGAAACTAGTTAAATGGAATTGAATGGGAAGGTCGCAATCGTCACCGGAGGCGGCCAAGGCATCGGCCGCGGTATTGCCCTGGAATTGGCCGAACGCGGCGCGGACTTAGTCCTCGGTGAGATCGACGTCGATTCCGCCTCGCAGGTCGCTCAAGAGATAAAGGCCGCGGGGCAGGACGCGATCGCCGTCGAGACCGACGTCACCCAACAGGCGTCGACCGACTCACTCGTTGAGGCCGCCATCGAACGATTCGGCACGGTGGATATCCTGGTGAATAACGCTGGCGTCGGAGGCGCGCCCGGCTGGTGGGAACGGGCGGAAAGCAGCAGCGAAGATTGGGACGCAGCGTTTGAAGTAAACGTGTTTGGCATCGTTCACTGCACGAAATCGGTCGAAGAGCATATGTGTTCGCAGAAAAGCGGCAAGATCGTCAACATTGCGTCAGTGGCCGGACGAATTGGCGCCGGGGGCATAGCCCACTATTCGGCATCCAAGGCCGCAGCGATCAATGTGTCGCAGGCCTATGCCATTCGCCTTGCGCCGTCGAATATAAACGTCAACACGGTGTGCCCCGGGCTGCTATGGACCGACCTCTGGGAGAAGCTGGCAGTTCGGCGCAAGGTGATACGTCCGAACGAAAAGACGCTGTCTGGGCGGGACGTGTTTCTGAGGCGGCTTGCCGAAACCACGCCTATGAACAGGGAACAAACACCGCAGGACATCGCCAAGGTAACGGCGTTCCTCGTATCGGATCGGGCCCGAAACATCACGGGTCAGGCCATCAACGTAACCGGCGGCTGGGTTAATAACTGACCCCCTGGTTTCTGGGGCCGGACGGGTCGGACGGCTAATTCGATCCTCTGACGCCTGATCCGCGACGATGATCGGCCTCCGGCCTGCGCTGGAGTGACGGTGGAAAGATGGTGGCCACACCCGTCGTCCCCGACCGCGATCGGGGATCCACCGGGCGAGGGAGGAAACGGTCGCACCCAGCCCCTGGGCTCCGGCCTGCGCCGGAGCGACGATGGAAAGACGCCCTCCTAACTCCGGTCAATGCCGATGACCCGGTCTGTCAGTTCGGTCAGGATGCGGTCGAGTTGTGAGCGAGACGATGGCCCGATCATCTTTTTGACGATCTCGCCGTCGGGCATTACGAAGAACTTCTCCGGCAGGCCTTTAACGCCAAAATCGACCGCGATGCGGCCCCGTTCGTCGATGCCGGTAGCGTATTCGATGTCGTTGGCGGCGATGAATTCGCGGACGGACTCGTCCTGGTCCCACAGCGCGACCCCCACGAACTCCACTCCGCGTTCCCGCCAATCCCGGTACGCCTCGGCCAATATCGGTCCCTCGGCCCTGCACGGGGGGCACCACGACGCCCAAAAATCCACCACGACGATCTTCCCTCGCAGATCGGCGAGGCTGATCTCGCCGCCATCAAGAAGGGGCAGCGTGAAGTCTGAGTGCGGGTCGGTCGAGACCGTCACCTCACCGAAATTGGAATTTACGCCGGGGCGTCCCTGTTCACCTCCGGTACGCAACGTGCCCCATATCAAAATGGCGACCATAAACCCCACCGGGATGCCGAGGCCGATGACTATGGCGCGCCGCTGCGTCATGCCGGTGGCGCTGCGCCGGTCTCGTCCTTCATGGACGGCTCGTCGTCTTCTGGCGCCCTGAGCGCCCGCCGCATGAGCGCTTCCCGTTCGACGGTGTACCTTTCCGGTTCGATATTGCCCGCGTCCCGTAGCTCATCCAGCGCTGCGATGGCGTTCACCAGCTCGCGGCGTGTGGGCGCCTCAGTGGCCGGTCTGCGTCTCGACCTGATCAGCGCGTACGCCAGCAACGACAGAAAGGCCGTGCCGGCCAGCCACGCGAGGATCGGGATGTACGGGCGGCCGCCAAAATAGTCGACGGCCCTTTCTACGAATGACGGGCTCGGCAGGCCGGACACCGTGACGGTGAGCCTCGCTCCCCGGTCGAACCCGGCGCCCTCCACGATGGTGAAGAGCCGGTCGTTGACGACCTCCGTCCTCGGTTGTCCCAGGCCCTCGCCGGTGATCGTGCTCTCGGCGTGGGGCAGCATGAATCTCACCTGGTCGGCGCCAAACGGCAAGATCAGCGGGAACTCAAACCCGTTGCCGTCATAGGACATCAGGAAACTCACGAGGATGTTGAACTCACCGGGAGGAATGGGGGTCGAAAGCGCGAACCCCGTTCCGATCTCCATCACGTTTCCGGCGGGCAGGTCGCTCTCCACCGACAGATTCGAGTAGCCCTCCGGGATCGAGAATCTAACGAGATCGAGCCCGGTCAGTCCGGGGTCGTTGAGTTCCGGCAGCCACACCGTGTCACCCTCGTTTCGGATGTCGATTGCGCCCAGCACGCCCATTACGCGGGACCTGGCATCGATCGAGGGGATCAGGAGGGAGTAGGACGACACCCACAGGTCGTCTAGCGTTCTGGTCCGGTCGTAGATGACCAACTCCACGTTCGACCAGTCGGCCGTGTTCGCGAGATCGACCGATGGGGTGAACAGTTCGTCGTTGGCGGCCACCCGGTAGGTCAGACCCGGCGCAGTCGAAAACCCAGCGAATTCGAATCTGCCTTCGCCATCGACGACGGTAGATTCGCGGCCTACTATCTGCGCTGCGCTCTCGTTGAGGGTTAGCAACACCACTTCGAGTCCTTCCGGCACCGTGCCGCCTGCCGTCCCGTTGATCACCCGGCCGGCAATGCGGTCGGGCGTCTGTGCTGCTACTGCGCCTGCTCCGAGCGGGATGGCCGAAACGAGTACGACCATAATGAGCGCCGACCTGAGAAGCGGCCGGAGGTCGCGGCGTGCGATCAACGATCCACTTCCGGTTCGACGACTCTGGCGTCAGGCTCGCTTACGGCGGACGAAAGTTCGCGGCGGGCTTCGGCTATCTCCTGCTCAAGCTCCGCTTCACTTTCCGTACCCGATTCGAGCATCGACATCTCGCGCAGGATTCGTGCGGCTGCCATTCGAAGCTCATGGACCTGCTTTTGATGTTCCTCCTCGCCGATCTCGCCCGATTTCAGTTCGGAGTCCAACTCATCGATCTGCCGGTAGATCCGTGTCCTTGCCGCCCGGAGGCGCTGGGCTGCCGGGTTCGGTGCGCTGACCCAGCGCCTGCGCACGATCACAAACGGGTAGACCACGACTACAAGCGCGGCCAACACCAGGATTATCCCCAACGTAATGCCCATCGTTCTATCCGCTACCGGTCTTTGATCGCATGATTCTAGAAATGGCTGGGAGATGCGGGATTTTTAATCGGCCTGATGGTCGCGGGGTGGCGGCTGCCTCGCAGTTGCACACGGTCTGAGTTCGCGGGACATTCACTCACTGAATGGTACCGTTAATCCTCGATCGCGTGACCATACGGGCCGGGACATCCCGATCCGACCGGGCGTGTCACCCACGCGCGCAAGATTTAGGCTGGCCGGTATCCTGAATCTGTTATCTAACCGGCAACACAGCGCCCCTCAACCCGGACAGCCGTTTCCCGCCAGACCGTCATGCACAGCCAACTGAAACCGGACGACCCAGTCGTCGCCGATGTGGCCGCCGAAATACTGAGGCGGCACGACCTAGGCGAACCTGAGGCGAATATCACGAGCGCGGTGCGTGACTTCCTTGTCGCTACCGGCCTGGCAAAGTCTGAAGAGATCGTCGAGGAGAATCCGCCATCTGAGGGTTCCCGCCGGGCCGTTGATCTGACCGCTCTCGACACTTTTATCGAGGTCAAACGCCGAATTGGCATGGCACCAGGTTTTTCGCCCGACCCCGACAACGTCCAGCAACTCGACGACTACTTGGAATCGTCGCAGAAAGCGGGCGGATCCGTTCGCACGGGCATTCTCACTGACGGCAAGTACTGGTTGCTCCGCTGGCCCGGCGCCGGTCCGGTCAAGACCACCGCTCCATACGGCTTCACATTCGACGATCCGAGCCGGTGGGCGACCCTGTACGAATGGTTGCGCGACACGGCGCTGGTCTCGCTGGAGGACGTTAAACCGGACAGAACGAGCATCAGGGCGCATTTCGGCCCAAACAGCCCGTCGTACGAACGGGACATAGCCGCCCTGAGAACCCTTTACCAGTCTTATGCTGGTTACCCGACTATCAAGGTCAAGCGGCAACTGTGGCATGACCTCCTTCGAACCGCCCTGGGTGAGATTGCCCAAGACCCGAAACAGATGGACGACCTCTTCGTTCGTCACACGTACTTGACGGCCGTTATAGGGATGGTGGTACAGGCATCGTTTGGCATTGATATCAGGCAACTGGCGGAAACTAACCCGTTCGACCTGCTGTTGGGGCGTAAGTTCCTGAGCGATACGGGAATTCAGGGCGTAGTTGAATCGGACTTCTTCGCCTGGCCAAACGAGGTCGGCGGCACGCCCTTGCTGAAGACCGTCGCCAGACGTGTCGCCCGGTTCGACTGGGACTCGGCGCCGTCCGACGCGGCCGCAATCCTTTATGAAACCGTCATCCCGCCTGCTGAACGCAGACAGCTCGGCGAGTACTACACGCCCGACTGGCTTGCACGGACCATGGTTCGGGAGTTGGTCACCGACCCGCTAAATCAGCGGGTGCTCGATCCTGCCTGCGGTTCCGGCGCGTTCGTGGCCGAAGCGGTCGACCGCTTCCTAACCGCCGCAAGTGAAACCGATCTCCATCCGCGGGAGATTCTCAACAGGCTTCGCGTGTCCGTTATCGGCATCGACATACATCCTGTGGCAGTCCACCTGGCGCGTGCGGCGTGGGTCCTTGCCGCACGTCGCGTGATCGCCGACGCCGACGTACCGGACTCAATCCCCATACCGGTCTACCTCGGCGATTCGTTGCAGTTGCGTTTCCGTTCAGGCGACATGTTCGCTGAGAACGAGGTCACGATTCAGATCGGGGACGAGAAGAACACCGAGTTGGTTTTCCCGATCAGCCTGGTCGACCGTGCCGAGGAATTCGATTCATTCATGGGCAACGTCGCCGAATTCATAGATAGCGGGCAGGACCCTCAACTAGCCCTTGACGATAACTACATAGTCGATGACGGGGAGCGGCACACTCTCGCGGAGACCATCAGAACGCTACAGCGGCTGCACAAGGAGGGCCGCGACCATATTTGGGCCTACTACACCCGCAATATGGTGCGCCCTGTGGCGCTATCCCGCAGCAAGGTAGACGTGATCATCGGCAACCCGCCCTGGCTGAACTACAACCAGACGGTTAGTGACTGCGGGAACAGTTGAAGCAACAGAGCAGGGACCTTTACGGCATTTGGGCCGGTGGCCGCTACGCAACCCATCAGGACGTCGCAGGCCTATTCTTCGCACGCAGCGCTGACCTGTACCTGAAAGACGGCGGGGTGATCGGCATGGTGATGCCCCACAGCGCCCTTCAGGCCGGCCAGTACTCCAAGTGGCGTACCGGCAGTTGGAAAGCCGTGCACAGTGGAAGCGCCGTGTCGGTGGATTTCACTTATAAGACCGCCTGGGACCTCGAACGACTGAAACCGAACACATTCTTCCCTGTCCCGGCATCGGTCGCGTTTGCAAGGCGAGTCGGCGCTGAAAAAGAGATTCGACCTCTGGCAGGTAAGGCGGAGCGATGGACGGGAGAGGCCGGGACGCCCGGACGAGAATCAACGGAAGATCGTCCCGATCATCAATACTTCGGCGGGATCGGTATCACCATATGCCGGTCACGCCCGGCAGGGCGCGACTATCGTGCCTCGGTGCCTTTTCTTCGTCGAAGAGACCGAGAGCACGGCCATCATCAAGGCAGGGCAAACCGTCACGGTTAATCCGCGTCGCGGACCGTACGACAAGGCGCCGTGGAAGAACCTTGACCTGACCGCCATTACAGGCCAGACCATCGAGTCTCGCCACGTTTTCGACGTGCATCTCGGTGAGACCGTAGTTCCGTACGCAACCCTAGCGCCCCTGAAGGCCGTCCTCCCGCTAAAGCGCGGCGCGCCTGAATTGCCGACGCATGAGGGAGGGCCCGGTGGTGTCCGGTTAGAGGCCTTGGAGTGGCGGATGCGCGAACGCTGGCAGACAGTAAGCGGCCTGTGGGAAGGGAACAAAGCGACCGCTACAACACTAAGCCTGTTGGGACAAATTAACTATATGAGAAAACTGTCGGCGCAGTTGGATTGGCAACTAGCCCGGGATGCCAGGCCAGTGCGGTTGATTTACACTGACGGCGGCGCGCCGACGGCGGCATTGCTTTCGGACAATTGGCAGCATCGTTGACTACACGTTGTTCTGGGTCGCTTGCAAGGACATGGATGAGGCCAATTACCTCCTCGCAATCATCAACAGTGATTCTCTGTATGAGGCAGTGACACCGCTGATGCCGAAGGGTCAGTTTGGTGCCCGCCACCTGCACAAACACCTTTGGAAATTGTCTATTCCAGAATTCGATCCGGACGATGACCTACATATCGAAATATCGGATGCAGGCGAGAAAACGGCAGTGGGCGCGGCGAAGCGGCTTGCACGTCTTCGAGAAGAGCGGGACAAAGTAACGGTCACCATCGCCCGACGTGAACTCCGCAAATGGCTGCGGGAGTCGCCGGAGGGGCAGGCGGTTGAGGAGGTCGTGGGGAGACTGCTGGGCTGGGCCGCTACCTGAACGCCGCGTCAGGGTGACGCGCGGGGATTGTTCTTTCCCTACCGTATGACAAGATTGTTTATTATGCGGCCAAATAACCATGGTCGCGTGACGACTGGCTCGGCGCGCATTTGCGGATACAGGCCAGTTGGAAGGGAGCACGAAATGCAAGCGAAAGGTGTAGGCAACTCGCCCGCGCTACCCAATGGCGGGGCATACCAACAGAAAATATTCAAACTCGACTCCGAAAAGTTTAGGGAGCTGATCATTTATATCGCCGCTCAATCGGCGAACGATCCGACATTCGGCGCGATCAAGCTGAACAAGGTCCTGTACTACGCCGATTTTGCCGCATACCGGCAGTTCGGCCAACCGATCACCGGTGCCACTTACCGAAAACTCAGTGAGGGTCCTGCGCCGAGGGATCTTCTTAAAGAGCGCGGAAAGTTGATCGACTCCGGAGAAGCCAAACTAGATATGCGGCCTTACTTTACCGGCACGCAACACCGATTGGTTATCCGCCCGGGCCGTGAACCGAACCGGGAGTTGTTCCGTCCGGGTGAACTCCATCTTGTGGACACCGTAATTGCATTCTTTGCCGGCAAGACGGCGCGGGAGGTTTCGGACTTTTCACACAAGGAACTCGGCTGGGCTCTGGCCCGCCCCAGGGAAGATATCCCGTACGAAACAGCACGGTTTAGTTCCGAACCGATCAGCCAGGAGATAGAGGAAATGGCGGTGCGGTTCGCGGCGGACAATGAATAACTTTGAAGAGGGCTATGAGATCGTCGAAAGTCGACAGTTTAGTGAGAGTGTCAGGACAATCCTCCGCAGCGTCGAACTCTGGGACGAAGTTAGGTGGGCCCTTGATTGGGGCCTGAATCGGGATCCACTGAATCGACAGTTGCGAGACCAGATTAAAGGCAAAGTAGGGATTGCAGTATTGGTGGCCCCGCCCACGTTTGCGGTGTTTTTCGAGGTTAATGAAGAAGAGCGGATAGTGACGTACACCGGGTTGGCGGTGACGCTCTAGTCAGCGCTTGCGGCCGCGGGTTGGGTCGCCGGCGCCGGGGTCTGGCGTCTTCGTTCCAGGGCTGGCTGGGGCCATAGGGCGATCATGGTTCCGATTACGAATATCGGGCCGGCGATCCAGAGCCACATAGCGAGTGGGTTGATGCTTATGCGCAGCAACACCCGGTCCTCACTCAGGAAGTCGCTCGGTATCACGTAGAGGTCCTCGGTCAGGGTGGATCGGATGCCCGCCCGCACCGACACCTGGTTGAAGTCGGTGTAGAACCCGTGCCAAGGCTGTAGCGTGCCGATCAGGTCATCTCCCGGATAACCGGCTGCGAACTTCTGCGGCTCGATTTCGTACCCGGCCGCGTCCTCGGCATATATACCAGGGTCCACCCGATAGATATTCAAATCGGCCCACTGCGCAATCCGGTCCGAACGGACGGCGCCATCGCGGCCGACGTACTCGATGCGGTAGTCGTCGATAACTGCGCTTTCGCCGGGCCGCAGCGCTATGTCCGTCCGCTGATCGAAAAACTGGGTTCCGACGACGCCTAGCGACAACGTGAGCAACGCAAGGTGGACGATGTAGCCGCCGTGCCGCGGCCGGTTGCCGTTGACAAGCCGCCACCACGCCAACGGCCAGTTTTCGCCTGCCCGGTGACGACTTCTAGCGCCGAGGAACCACTCCTCGAGGACCGTGACGGCGGTAAACGCGATTACGCCGAACGCGATTACGGCGATTACGCCTGTAATGCCCGACGCCGTCAGGCCGATCACGACCGCCAACCCTGCGAGGCAGGGGATGGCGATGTGCCTCGCCAGGGAGCGGCCGGCGGTCCTACGCCACGGGAGCAGCGGACCGATTCCCATTACGAAAAGCACGGTCAGAAGAAGCGGGCCGTTGATTTTGTTGAAGTACGGCGCGGCAACGCTGATTTCTTTACCCTGCGCGAATTCGGCAAACACGGGGAATACCACACCCCAGAGCGTGGCGAATGTCACTCCCAGCAGCAGGAAGTTGTTGACAAGAAACGACGCCTCACGCGAGAGGAACGACTCCATCGGCCGGTCGCTCTTGAGGCTCGGCAGCCGCCATATGAACACGCTGAACCCGAATATGAGGCAAATGATCATGAATGAGAGGAATATCGCGCCCAGAGTGGAGGCGGCGAACGAGTGGACGGAGACGACGGGGCCGCCGCGGTTGATGAACATCCCCAACTGCGCCAGTACGAAGGCGATATTCAGTAGGGCGACGTTCCACATGCGGAACATGCCGCGGCGTTTCTGGGCCATGATCGAGTGGATGAACGCGGTCAACACGAGCCAGGGCATGAATGCGACGTTCTCGATCGGGTCCCAGCCCCAGTAGCCTCCCCACCCCAGAATCGTGTACGCCCACCACGCGCCGAGCAGCAGACCGACGCCCAGTATTCCCCACACGAGGATCGACGAGACCCTGGCCAAGTCTACCCAATCATCGCCGAAGTTGCCGGCGATGAGAGCGCCGGTGGCGAATGCGAATGGGATGGTTATGCCGATCAGGCCAGCCATCAACATGGGCGGGTGGCTGAACATGCCGGGGTGGGTTAGAAGCGGGTTTATGCCGCGGCCGTCGTCCACTTCGAAACCGAGTGGGGCGAACGGGCTTGCATAGAAGGCGAGGGCGAAAAAGTAGAATGCCTGCACGATTGCCAGGATCGCAACGGTGTAAGGCATGCTGCGGGCGAACCGCTTCGGGGCGAATCGCATGGCGAGCGCCGACATCAGGGCCAGTATGAAGACGATGTACAGCAATGAGCCTTCGTTGCCGGCGTAGAGGGCCACCCACGTGTAGGCCCGGTCCATGACCAGGTTGCTGTGGTCGTACACGTACTTGATCGAGAAGTCGTTGGAGATAAACGCCGCGACGAGCGCGCCCACAGCCGTCGCCGCGACAGGGAGCGTCATAAATGCCGCACGCCGCGCGCTCACGGCAAGCTCCGGGAGCCCGCGGTTGGCGGCCAGGGCCGACCCGACTGCTGCGTACAGCGACAGGGCGAGCCCCAGAAGGACTGCTATCTGGCCGAGCTCGGCTATCTCGCCGCTCCTTGTGAACTGCTGGCCCCTTCATCGGCGTTGTCCAGACCGAGTTCCCGGTCTACCTGAGCAAGGTAGTCGCCCAGTTCTGCGTCGGTGGCTCCGTCGCCGGGTTCGCGTTTTTTCATTCGCCGCATGATGACGGCCAGGAAGGCGACGCTCAGCAGAAGCGCGGCAGGGGGCACGACCCATACCACGATCGAGAATCCAGTCGTGGGCGGCGATGCCAGGACCGAGTCTCCGTAGCGTGCGGCGAAGTAGTCGAGAATTTCGTTCTCGCTTTCACCGGCCTTTAACTTCTCCCGGATGACTCCCTTCATATCCAGAGACACCTGAGCGTTGGACTGATCGACGGTCTGGCCGTCGCAAACGGGGCACATCAGTTGCCGGTCGAGCGCGTATGCGCGCTCATCGATAGTCGCTTCCCGGCTGGCGCAGGCGATGGCGATGGCCGCGAAGAAAGCCACTACGACGAACAAGAGCAGTCCTGGGCATAGTGACAGCCGGTCGGCTCGTCGGGAGTTGGTAAGGAGGGAGTTTCCTGTCATTGGAGATGTTTGCATGACTGCGCGGGCGATAGTTAAAGATTACTCCGCAGACGTGGTGGGAATCGGGCGACGCCGGGCCGGGTGTGTTGCGAGACCGCGGCGTTTATTCAACTTAAGGATTGGTTGCCGCGCCCAACCCCGGCGGGTGCCCAAAAGAGACACTCCTACATCTGGTTGCCTCCATAGCAACGTCGGTATCACCCCTCGTGGATCCCCGATTGGGGACGGGGATGACGGATGATGGCGAGGGTCGGGGAAGCTGGGAGAAGGCCGCGACCTGCGACGCTCAATTACCGGCGGCTTATTGTGCGCCGAGCCCCGTCTGTTCATCGAACATGTACTCGACGAGGTCCCTGATCTCCTCTTCCGACATCAGGGCGCCGTACCTGGGCATCACGTTAACCCCGCTGTTCAGGACGGTGAACCACGCCTCTGGAGTTCGGTCCGACCTGAGTTCGATGAGATTGGGTGGCGGGTTGTACGGCGTGCCGTCGCCCTTCGATGCGTAGAAGCTGTTTGGCGCCGTGATGTGCGGCGATGCCGGACCGTCCCCAAGGCCGCCTGCGCCGTGGCAAACCGAGCAGTTCACGCGGTACAACTCGCCGGCCACCGCCGGGTCGTAGGGCCGAGTTCGCTGGGCGGGTACTTCCAGCACGACATCCGGCCCGCCTGCCGGCAGGAACGCCACGGCTCGCCGGACTGGCGCCTGACGGGGCGGCTCCTGCGAGCGGTGGGCCTGGGAGTAGTGCATCTCCTTGAATAGCTCGACCGGGTAGGTATTCGACTGCTGAATGCAGGCCCCGGCCGCGAGAGCTACCAACGCGACGCCGGCGATCCACGGTACAAGCCGCGCCTTAACGCCCAACCCCCGAGCGGCGCGTTGAAGAGGCGCCAGATGACGGCGGTTCATTGTTGAAGTGGAGATGATGCTCGGCATGCCCGTGGGTTTACGATGCCTGCTTGATTTCGACAGCGCCCGCGTTAGTCAATACCGATTTGGCGTCGTCGACTCGATCATCGTCGCAACTGATCACGACGCCGATCCACCCCTCGGTGATTCTCGGGTCGTAGGCGCCTGGTTTCATGTTGGGCAATCTGGACTCGAAGATGATGCCGATGACGGTCGCAATGACGGCGGAGAGCATGGTGAGCTCGTAGATGATGATCAGCATTGCGAACAGGGACAAGATCGGCTTCCCGCCGGAAACGACGGGATAGGCGATTTGCGTGGCGGCTGTGAAGACGAGCGCCACCGTAAAGCCGATGATGGCCCCGAACGCGGGGAAGCGAAACAGCCGGTGCTGCGGCACGTGTTCGCCAAACGCGCCCTCGGGGTAGGGGGTGCCGGTAAGCACGTCGAACGTGCCTTTTTCGAACCCAGCCGCCGCAAGGCCGTCCATGGCGTCGGCTGCGGGGTCCGGTTCCTGAAACAGGCCCAGAACGCTCATTGATGCCATTTGACTCTTACTCCTGCTCCCTGATGATCGCCGGCACGGTGGCCCGTCCGATCTTCATGTCTGTTGT
This sequence comes from Dehalococcoidia bacterium, assembly GCA_965262065.1. Classification (GTDB taxonomy): domain Bacteria; phylum Chloroflexota; class Dehalococcoidia; order Lucifugimonadales; family Lucifugimonadaceae. Next base: position 2,264,150 of record OZ253497.1, read on the forward strand.
GAATACCTGGCTCTCTTTTTGCTCGAACAGCGGTACGAGCGGGAAGAACCGGGCGAACATAAGCATCAGGAACAAGACCCACGCCACGGACCACCCGAGCAGGAACCACTCTATGGGGCTCGGTTTGTAGGACTCCCAGGCGAAGGTGAACGGGGTTTTTCTTGCGAGGCCGGGAACGACGATGAAGAAACGTTCGAGCCACATCCCGATGTTCACGAGGATCGACGTCCAGAACATCGCGGCTATGTTGTTCCGCACTTTTTTGAACAACCACAGAGGCACGGGGATGAAATAGGCCGTTAATAGGAACACGATGAACAAGGCGTTCCACGGCCACGTGAACAGTTGCATCTCGCGAAGAGCGATTTCGGGTCCTTCCAGCGTGTACAGGGCGAAGATCAGTTCGAGGAACGTGAAGCCGAGCCATCCGGTCGCCACCACGATGAGCAGCCTGGCCAGCGCGTCGAAGTGCTCGGGCCTTATGAAGTCTCCCCACTTCCAGAGCCAGCGCATGAGGGCCATCATGGTGACAACGGCCGATACGCCGGAGTGCACCGCGCCGATGACGAAGTAGGGGGCGAAGATCGTTGAGTGCCATCCTTCTACGCCCGTGGTCACCGCAAAGTCCCACGAAACGATCGAGTGCACCGACACGAAGATCGGGAGCATGAGGGCTGACAGGAGAATCCCGCCGACGGTCTGCATCTTCCACTGACGGGGATTGCCGCGCCAACCGAGCGCCAGCATCGTGTACATGGCGTTTTGCCAGCCGGTTGTGCGGTCGCGCAGGTTTCCCAGGTCCGGCAGTAACGCCACGTACAGGAACAGCGTGCTGCCTGTCAGGTAGGTCCCAATGGCGGCCGGGTCCCATACCAGCGGGGACCTGACGCTTGGGAAGATGCCCCTGGCGAAGTCATAAGGCGCGTACCAGTACGCCCGCCAGGGCCGACCCTCGTGGATCAGGGGGAAGAGTAGCGCGGTCAGCAGTGAGAAGACGGTCAGAAGCTCTGCCGCCCTTGTGACCGGTCTGCGCCATTCCGCCTGGGTGAGCCTCAAGATGGCCGAGATCATGATTCCGGCGTGACTGATCCCGACCCAGAACACAAAGGTGACGATCATCAGGCCCCAGAAGACGGGACGGGACAGCCCGGTTACGCCCAGACCCTTGTTCAGGATGAATCCGATGACCACCCAGCCACAGATCACGACGAAGCCCAACGCGATCACCGTGGGCAACCACCATGCGGGAGTTGCCAACTGACCGTTCAGCAGAACCTTGTTGGTATAGGGCTGATCCAGAGCCCGGCGTTGTTGCATCGTTAAAGGTGGTCGGGTCCTCCGAGAGGCCCGATCGATCTCCTAATCAGGCTTTGCCACTAGTATCCCGTGGGTCCGCAAGAACTTGACCGGCCGTGACAGCAGGTTCATTTGCTGTATTTCCCATATCGACACCACCGGAATCAGCCGGGTCGCCAACAGCATCAGCAATATGGCTGCGGAGATCGAGCCGACGATCGCAAGGATGTCGAACACGTCGGGCCACAACGTGCCCGGGATGTCGGTCAAGTACGGGTCGTGGATAAGGTCGCCGGGAACCGACCACGATGGCACGTACAACCGTACGCGGTCGACCAGAATCCCGAACAGCACGAGGACAGCCACTGCGGGTGGTCCGTTTATGCTCGTCCGCAGCCGGTTCCAGATGAGCAGCCACCAGGGGGCAATGAAGCATGAGACCAATGCGATGAAGAATCCGTAGATCATCGGGCCCCTGATAAGAAGGTCCAGGAACGCGATGTCTGCGTTTGCCCGCCCGTACCAGAACACGATGAACGCGGAGAAGAAGAAGTAGAACCAAAGCAGTGAAAAGGCGAACAGCAACTTGCCCAATGACCAAAATTGGTCAAGGTGCAGGTAGCGTTCCAGGCCCCCGAAACGCCGCGCGATCCACAATGCGAGCACTACGGACGCAATGCCGGCTTGTATAGAGCTAATCGAGTGGTACATCGGGAAGATGGCGTCTCGCCAGCCCGGCACCATACTCATCGCAAAATCGGTGCTTATCAGGAAGTGGGTAAACACGAGGACCAGGAAGTAGAGCGTGCCGAACATGCCGATGCGCATCCGCAACGAACGCCATTGGATGTCGGTGCCCCTCCAACCCCTTGCCAGCTTTTCGCCCCAGCGCTGACGCCAGCCCGACGAGTGATCGCGCATCGCCGCCAGGTCGGGTAAGGCGGATGAGTAGAGCAGGCCCAACCCGGTGATGGTGAGACCCACCAGAGCGATAATGCCCCAGAAGTGCGGGGAGTAGTTCGGCCCTTCAAACCAGATCGACCGGCGCCTCGTCTCATCGACGATCAGCGGCGGGAGCAGTACAAGCAGCGGGATCAGCATCAGTGACGTTACGACGCCTACAAGCGAGAACAGCGCCGCCATGCGGGACACGGGTCTGACCCAATTGGCTTTGGCCAGCGCCGGCGCGATCGCCACCATGGGCGCTCCGCCGCCCGCGGTGAGCAGGAACGCCATGACCGCCGCGATGTAGCCCCACTTGGTCGTGTCGCCGCCATCGTCGATTATTTTGCCGATCACGCCTGCCACGCCCAGCACGCCCAGTATGCCCAGAATCCAGGCTGCGCGCTTGAACCGGGGACTGGCGGCGGTTTTCGACACAAGGTCCGTCACCACCTCGTTGGGAGGAATCACCCCAGGAGGGGCGTGGTGTCCGCCGTTGTGGTTGTGACTATCAGTGGTCACCAGCACCACCTTCGCGGTCGGGGTCTACCTTCGCCAGGTATACGACGTTTGGATCGGTATTCAGCCGGGATAACAGCGTGTAAGCCCGGTCGTCGTGGATCATGCTGTATGCCCGGCCCGGGTTGGTCCGGTTGTTTTCGGGATCGATGTCCCCGAAAACCAGGGCATCGGTCGGGCACGCCTGTTGACAGGCGGTCTGTATCTCGCCGTCCAGCAGTTCCCGGTCCTCGCTTGCCGCTTTTCGTACGCCTCTACGTATGCGTTGCATGCAGAAGCTGCACTTTTCCATGACGCCGCGGCTGCGGATGGTGACGTCGGGGTTGAGGTGGTTCCTGAACGACTCGGGCCACACCGGTTCCCAGTAATTGAAGAAACGAACTATGTACGGGCAACCGTTGGCGCAGTATCTGGTCCCGACGCAGCGGTTGTAGATCTGTACGTTCATCCCTTCCGGGTTGTGATAAGTGGCGAATACCGGGCACACGGGTTCGCACGGCGCGTTCTCGCAGTGTTGGCACAAGATCGGGATGAAGCGCGCTTTGACGTCGGGGAATTCACCTTCCCAATAGCGCTCGACCCGGATCCAGGCCATTCCTCGGCCCCGTTCGTATCGTTCCTGCGTGTTTAGCGGAATGTTGTTTTCAGCCTGGCAGGCAAGTACGCAGGCCTGACAGCCCGTACAGCGGTCGACATCGACCACCATTCCCCACTTATGTTTACCGAAAGTTTCGGTTGCCATTCGTCAATTCCGTTGCGGTAGCAAGTGTGCCTGAAAAAGCCTACTCTTTTCCGCCCCCGTAGATACTTTGCTGATAAAGGTGGTGGTTCGCCTCTTCTGCGTCGTGGGCCGTCTCGCCGGGTCCCACCACGAGCACAGGCACGCCCGGCTCGATGGGGAAGGCTTCGACCGTACCCTCGAACTTCGGCACCTTGCGCCTGCGGCCGGACTTCGAGACACGCACCTTCGTCGCAGCCCAGGCAAGTGCGCCGGTTTCCGTGTCTTTCATGCCCGCAATGATGCTGAGCACGTTGTAGCCGCGCCCCTCGGCGTAGCGACCCCCGTGACTGTGGCCCTGGCCGATGGGAATGCCGATGACGCCGGGCGGCACGCCCGGGTGGGGATATGCGAGGGCTTCAATTTCACCGTTGATGGAGCGGACGAACAGCACGTCTCCTTCGATGATATTGAGCTCCTCGGCATCCTTCTTGCTGATCTCCGCCCAGGTGTCCCAAACCGCGGACGACATCGGGTCAGGCGATTGCTGCGCCCAGGGGGTTGAGGCAAGCCGCCCGTCGAGAAGTGCATTCGATTGGAATGGGACGAGGTTGAATTCCCGGCCTTCCTCTTCCGGCACGGTGCCGGAATAGGCCGGAATGGATGTCCCTTTGACAACGGTGGGGGTTACGTTCGAAAGGTCGTCTCCGGTCTCACCGGTATCCCACCAGCCGCCCCTTTGCAGCACGCCGTTCATGAACAGGCCCTTGTCGGGGGCGTTGACGGAACCGGACCGCCTGCCGAGATCGAAGAGTTGGCCGGAGGCGTTTCGAACCAGGTCTTCCATAGTTCGCACCCCTAATGCGCCTCCGCTTGCCCATAAGAGAACGTCTCCGAACGAACGAGCGTCTGCAATCAGGGCTGACTCATCGAGGTTGACGGTTGGACCCACTACGGGCTGTTGGAACGCCACGGTCTGATAACCAGGGCCGGGCTCCGGTATGTCGGTGCCCCAACTCTCAAGGAATGAATTTTCCGGGATGACCAGGTCGGCTTCCCCTGCCGTGTCGTCCAAAACCGTTGCAAATGCGATGACCCGCTGCACTGAGTTCAGCGCGCCTTTCACGTCGACCGATGCGGGCATGCCGTGAACGATGTCCGCCCCACGAACGATGACCGTGCCGACGTTGCCGGCGCGCCACTGGGCCAGTTCGCTCTCCCACTCGGAGAATGTCGCCCCGGTGGCGGACGAAGGTACGCCTTCCAACGGGGAACCGGGGTTGGCGCGAACGCCGCCTTCGGCGCCCACTGCGCCAAGCAGATAGTTCAGGGAATAGATCGCCCGCAGGTTGAAGCTTCCGTTGGTGTGTGCGCCCGCGCTTCCTCCACCGAACACCACGGCCGGACGATTTGTGCCGAGCTTCTCGGCCGCCTTCAAAATGCGGTCTGCCGGTACTCCAGTGCGCTCGGCCACGGACTCTATGTTGTAGTCGTCGAGAGCGCCCTCGGGCATGTTTTGCTGAAACGCGCTTATCTCGGAGTCCGAGGACCAGCCGTGGTCGATGATCTGTTTGGCGATGCCAAGCGCAACGGCGCCTTCCGTTCCGGGCTTTGGCGCTATCCACAGGTCGGCGGCGGCGGCGGTCATCGACATACGGGGTTCCACGTGCGTCAGGTAGCCGCGATGGTCCTGACCGCGGAACTGCCCGTATTTGACCGACATGCCGACGGGCGAGACCCACGTGCTCAGCCAGTCCGCGCCGAACGAAAGCACCGACTGGGCGCGGCCGATGTCCAGGTCTGGGAGAGCGGTCTGGCCAAACATGTCTTCAACGGCGCGATGGAGCACTCCCTGCTCCACCGGGTCGAATGTCATGTGTCGGCCGCCGTAGAGCGCTGAAAACTGCTGAGTGACCCATCCAAGGTGTCCTCTCAGCGGGTTGGTAACAACCGTCATACCCTCCGACGCGGCTCCGAGCGCGTTGGACAACTCCGCTTCTGCTTCCGCCCAGGTGATAGGGGCTAATATCCCTCCCTTGCTGCGGCGCCTATAGGGTCTGGAGATCCGATCCGGGTGGTAAAGCAGTTGGAGCGCCGCATCGTGTCTGACGCTCTGTTTGCCCGAATTTACGGGGAAGTCAGGGTTTCCTGCGACCTTTTTGGCCCTGCCCTGCATGACACGTACGATCAGGCCGTCACCCCCGGGCACGTCACCCCAAGTCGTGGCGTACCAGGCGTCTTCGCCCCTCACGAGGTCTTCCGGAAGACCGATCGGGCTCTGGACAATTAGTTCACGCTCCGGCAGTCCGCACGCCACGAATATCACCGCGCCTGTAGCGGCCTTGCCGCTCAGGGCCATGAACTGTCTGCGTGTCAGTTTCTTCAAGACGATGCCTCGGAACGTGTGTAGATCAGTGGTGGCACACTGTGCAGTCGGTGGGCGCTTCGTTTTCGCGGTGGCAATCCACGCACTGCCCCATCTTCAACGGCTCTACCTGAGAAACCTCTTCCATCGAGGCGACGTCCCCGTGACAGGTGGAGCACACCATCGCCGGGACTACCTCAGTCTGCTGGTTCACGCCGGGCGCCGCGTTCCCGATGACCGATGGATTCTGAGTGAGAAAGCGAATATGTGGTTCATGCACGAATCGGACGTGGTCCGGCAGCCGATGCACGCGTTTCCAGTTGATTGGAAACGGGGGTTCGCCGGTCAATCCCGCCGCACTGCGGACCTTGGCGAGTTCGGGGTTTTCCTCCGGCCCAATAACCTTGTGGCAATAGCTGCATAGACCGACGGGCGGAACGCCGGCGTTGGCCTGGGTCGTCACCGTGCGGTGGCAGAACGTGCAGTCCATGCCGAGACCCTCGATGCTCTGGCCGGTCGCGTCGGTATAAACGCCGGTCCCGGCGTGGATCGTGTGCGGGAACGCTATCGGCTGCTCGACCGTCTGCTCAAACCCGAGCACCGGCACGGGCTGACCAAGCCACGCGACCACTACGAATGCCGTGACGGCCCCGACGGCCGCAAAAACGGCCAGACCGCCAAGCATCAGGAAGGGCGCCAGGACCTTGATCCAGAGGGGCGTCGTCCTGTGCTTTTCTTTGATGAAGTCGAGTAACGACGCCAATCAGTCGATGTCCCGGGGCGGCAGGGCCCTTCGGACTGCTGCCGACATGCTCATTGCCAGTAGCGGTCGTAGATCCTGGTGATAAATGGCTCCGCCTCATACGCCGCAAATGCGAGTGTAATGCCAATCCCGGCCACCGAGGCTATGCCGAACGCGTAGAGTGGCCATCTAAGTTTTTCCCACGTCTTTGGGATCGTGCGCGTCGCTACCGCGGACGGAATGATCGCGTGTGCTGTTACAAGCGAAAACCCGGCCCCGAGAGCAAACAAAAGAGATACCCAGAGAAGCTTGAGGGTCGTGCTGGTTAAATCCCAGTCAGCGCCTGTGGTCGTGTTCGGATCCACTGGGGAACGGCGACTCCGGGTCCTGATAAAGGTTTCTTCATTCGCGGTAGAGGCCGCCCGCGCGGGCGCACCCCATTTGTATTCGCGTCAAACCCTACTGACTGTAACGCGAAAGCACGTGTGAAAACTATCACGAGAGAATTTTTAGTGTCAAGGCAAATTTGGCCGAGTGAGCACTGCCGCCGGGTGTTTGGGGGATATCATCGGGGGGACAATCCACACGGACACTTCCAGGCGAGACGTGCGGGCTGGGCGAGTGTACGGCTGGCCGGGTGCGACCTAATGCGATGACACAACAGATGGGGGACGAACCCCGGGCGCTGGACCGCCGGAGGTTCCTGAAACGAGCCGCACTCGGCGTGGCCGACGCGCTGGAAACGGCCGCCAGGGTCATGGGAGCGCCCGGCCTTGGATCCCCAGGCCCGGCGCGGGACCTCGAGCGCCTCGATCAGCCGGAGGATGGCGCCGAAGACCCGATGTTTTTGCCTGCGCGGCGTAGTACAGATCGGACAGTCGAGAAGCGCGGGCCGGATCCCGCTGTCGATCCCGACGAGACTACCTGACGATCATGGTCATTCGGCCGGCCGGACTATCACGCCGGGCGTAAGCAACAAGTACGGTTCGCCGCTTTGGTCCGGCGCGGTCGTGCACCACTCCGTTTGGCTTGGGGACGGCCGGAGTCTGACCCCCCAATCGCCTCCGTAGACGAGGACGGATTCACCCTCGCCGGAGTCGCCGGCGCGGACCCAATGCACGTCGCACGGCGACCCACCATTGTCCGGCCTCCAGCCTGTTACTTCAGTCAATTCCCCACCCTCTGTGTACGCCAGCAACACCGAGCGGGCAGACTGCTCTTCACCAATAGACGAGTACGTTCGGAGCGGCAGGTAACCGCAATTCGGGTTTTCCTCGATCTCGATCCATATCTGGGCCATACGTGTTGTCCAACACCCTTCTCCGGCTCAATCAGGGTTGATCCTCCGGATTTGGCGACGACTCGTTGCAAGAAAGTCAAGAATCCCAAGTTGAGGCGCAGCCTGCCTAGCGTCTTGCCATCGTACATTTCCGGACCAACGTCGGGGCCGGACAAGACAAACGGTATCGCAGTTCGGCTGGGGCATAGCTACAATCCGGTTCGTGTACCTGGCGCGGCAGTCTGTGACCTTCAGCGGACCTACGCGACAACAAGCGATGCCAAGTCGAACAACTTGAACCAATGTCGATCCAGCGCCCATCTCCCGGCGGCCTGTTGCAAGGCGAGGTCTTGGAACCCGTGAATTCTCCAGCTAGTGGGGAGATGTACGAGCGGCGTTCGTTACACGAGCGGTTTGCGTCGCGTTTGGTCGTCAATCCGAAACTAACACGCAAGGCAGTCTCGTATCAGGGTAGCAAAGACCTTCCCGGATTTCGGTGGTTCAAATACAAAGAAGGCTTCTCCCGCGGTTTGGTTGAACGGCTAATTGAGGATGTTCAGCCACAATCCGTGCTTGACCCGTTCGCCGGGATAGGCACCACTCCCCTCGTCGCGGCCGGTAAGGGGCTGCGATCTACCGGAATCGAAATCATGCCCGTCGGGGTAATGGCGGGAAATGCCATCGCACACGCGGCCAACGGCTTCGATCGCAAAGCGTATAAAATCGCGGCAAAATCATTACTTGACCGTGTGAGGTCCAATAAATCGGCGAATGACGAATATAAGTTTCGTCATGTGCGTATTACAGAAGCGGCATTTCCTCAAGGGACTGAAGCGGATCTTGCGAAAGCGAAGGAATTCATAGCAACGGTTGATGACGTCGGATTGGCAACAATTCTGAACGTTGCCTGCATGAGCGTGCTTGAATCTGTAAGTTATACTCGTAAAGATGGGCAATATCTTCGCTGGGACTACCGTTCCGGCCGTTCACTAAAGGCCCGTATACACAAAGGTCCAATACTTGATTTCAAGACCGCGCTGAAGGCCCGTCTTTCGGAAATCGAAGAGGATATTGACCCATTGAAGGCTCGACACGGCCAAGGCGCGCCGTATCTTATAACGGGATCAAGTTTGAGTCTACTCCGAATGTTGGCAGACGGAGCTTTTGATATGGTCGTCACGTCTCCACCCTATGCAAATCGCTACGACTATACGAGGACATATGCACTGGAACTTGCTTGGCTCAGCTATGGCCAGAATGAATTCAAAACCCTACGCCAACAAATGCTGTCTGCCACGGTCGAGAATAAATCTAAACAAGCGTGGTTACGACATGTCTATAACAATTCAACTTTTATAAATGCAGTATTTTCAATGTATGAACGGCAAGGAGCAGTTCAGGAAATCGTGGAAACTCTTAAGACGCATCGAACCGATTTAGCAAATCCTCACGTCATTCGACTAATCCAAGGATATTTCTTGGAGATGGCGGTCATCATTTCTGAATTGGGCCGTGTCATCCGGCATGGCGGTACCGTGTTTATGGTGAATGACAATGTTCAGTACCATGGCGAAGAAGTACCTGTCGATTTGATTTTGTCTGACTTTGCTGAACAATCGGGATTTCGGTGTGAGCAAATATCTGTCTTACCTCGTGGCAAAGGGAATTCGAGTCAGCAGATGGGCCGGTTCGGCCGGCGCGAAATCCGGAAGTGCATTTACCGGTGGGTACGTACGAGTGAGTAAGTGGGACGATGCCCAGGCACGCTCGGCGCTGTTAGCCGAGCGGATCCGTCAACGGACTGATCTGGAACTCAGGCAGTGGATAGCTGACTTTGATGGCGAGCTGGACTTCAGCATCTTGGCAGACCTGATGATTAGCCAGAAAGCGTGGGAGTACGTGACATCATGTGGATTTGACCCAAAGCTGGTTTTCGCCCATCCACATTTGCTTCGGAAAAACCCAAGGATATCTGAGTATTTTCGAGGCATGGCTCTGTTGCCGCGGAAGCGTGTTGCAGACCTTGCAAGTCCTGTTGTTTCCTGGGAGCAACCCAATCCGACCGTTAAAGTAACAGAAGCCAAGGGCATAGAGATTGCTCGGTTATACAATGCTGTCATATCATCGATTATCGAACGCGCCACGAACTGGACCCTGGAGAACGGTTACCGAAATATTGTCGCGAATATGGGCATAGGTTTGGACGGCACTATGCGGAATATTATAGGCCAAGACGCGGAACAACGCATAAAGGGCCAAATCAAGGCTTGGTTGCATGATCAAGGGTTAATTGTCCAAGCGAATGACTTACAGACGCAATTTGTTCTCCCCAAAGGTTATTCGATGAGATTTGGCTCCGAGCCTGACATTGAGTTTACCTGGACTGACGGTGGTGGAACCAATGTTGTGTCCACGATTGAAATCAAAGGCGGCAAAGATCCTGCGGGGGCCCTTGAACGGCTTGGAGCGATTCAGAAGAGCTTCAAGGAAACGCCACCAGGGTGTATGAATATTTTGATTGCGGGAGTCATAACCGATGAAATGGGAGAACGGCTGGCCGATCTCGGCATCGGAAAGACGTATTTGCTTGACAAACTAGTTGATGACGAAGCTTATTGGATCGATTTCTTGAATGAGGTCTTTCACCACACGATCCGCGTTACCAATTTGCCGATAGGCAGGTAGGCTAGAAGAACGCAGCCTCCAGTAAAGTTGCCCGAGGGCGCGGTGTGGCTGTCGCGGAATCAGAGTGAAGCGTGGAAGGTCCGGGCAGGCTCATCAGCGATTTTTGGGAGACCTGTAGATGGCAAGCGTAGTAGAAGACAAGATAACGCTCAGTCCCAGGGAGATGCCCCGCTCCTGGTACAACCTCGCCGCGGACCTCCCATTTCGCATACCGCCCATGATGTCGCCGTCGGGTTATCCGATTACGTCCAGGGAGCTCGAGCCGCTATTTCCTGTGCAAATAAGGCAACAGGAGTTTGCAGACCGGCAGCAACGCTCGTTTCGCATTCCGCCTGAGGTCAAGTCGGCCTATGCGCAGTGGCGGCCGACGCCAATGTTCAGGGCTCGCAAGTTGGAGGCGCTTATCGGGACGCCTGCCCGGCTGTACTACAAGTTCGAGGGTGGCAGCCCTTCCGGCTCGTACGAGTCCAACACCGCGATTCCCGTTGCGCACTACGTCCGCGCCGGGGGGTTCAGCACCATCGTCACCGGCGGGGCAGGTGGTGTATGGGTCAACGCCGTGGGTCACGCGTGCACCGTTTTCGGCATAAAGGCGCGGGTCTACTCAGTCAGGGATGATTCACACTTTGGCGCAGCGGCGGCGAGACTATGGGGAATAGACATTGTCGAAAGCCCCAGCGGTGACACGCGCGTCGGCGCGAGAACGCTCGAAACCAGGGGGAGCGGCGCCGGATCGATTGGCGTCGCACTGGCCGAAGCCTACGAGGAGGCGACCCTCCGGCCCGAAGTGAAGTTCGCCATGCCGACCTTGTTGAACCACACCGCCATTCACCAGAGCGTCATAGGACTCGAAGCGTTCAGGCAGCTCGCGGCGGTCGGCGAGGAACCGGCAGTGGTGATAGGCGCCATCGGTGGCGGGGCCCACTTCGCCGGACTGTTGGCCCCGTTCATGAAGCGGCGCGTAGAAGGCGCGGAGACCCGATTCGTCGCCGTAGAGACCGCATCCACGCCAAGTTTGACTCGCGGCGTGTACGCGTACGATTCCGCCGATTCGGCCGGCCAGATGCCCATGGTGCAGATGTACACGTTGGGGCACGAGTACACTCCTCCCGGCATATTTGCCGGGGGCATGCGCTACCACGGTGTCGCTCCACTTATTTCGGCCTTGTACAAGGAACAACTTGTGGAGGCCGTTGTGCACAGCCAGCGGGAGGCGTACGAGGCCGGACTGGAGTTCACCAGGTCTGAAGGCGTGGTGCTGTCGCCGCCGTCCATGTACACGGTGAAAGAAGTGATCGCGGAGGCGCGGCGTTGCAAAGACAGCGGCAGGGACGACGCCATACTCTTCTCCATCACCACCAGCATCGACACTGACAGCACCCCTTACGATCCGTTGTTGAGCGGTGAGTTGGCCAACGCTCCGGCGGCTGAAGGATCGCTGGTTTCGTCGGTGGGAAGACTAATGCGGTTCCGCAAATAAGGGACTGTTAGTACGCTATTCGTCGAAACTCCGAGCCCGGAACGTCAAGCGACAACCTGCGTATTTGCTAGCATCTGCGGTTAACGGAAGAATTCCGGACCGGGCTGCGCGGGCCGAACCGCGAATGTGGGAAAATCGTGTGCGGAGTTGTGGACCTGATGACACGGGCCACTCCGCCGAGGGAGCAAGAAATGGAAATATCCTCCGAGAAACTGAATTGGTTATATACGACGATGTGCCGTATTCGCCGGTTTGAGGAGACGATGCTCGAGCAGACTTTCATGGGAAAGTCGATGGGGGTCACGCACAGTTCCGATGGGCAGGAAGCGGGTCCGACCGGCATTTGCGCTCACCTGACCGATTCCGACTGGATCTCATCTACTCACCGCGGCCACGGCCACTGCATCGCCAAAGGGCTCGATGCCAAGCGCATGATGGCGGAGATTTACGGCAAGGCCACCGGCCAGTGCAAGGGCAAGGGCGGTTCCATGCACATCGCCGATTTCACCAAGGGCATGCTGGGCGCCAACGCCATTGTGGGCGCAGGAATCCCCCTGGCCGTCGGCGCCGCCCTGACCGCAAAGTACCGGGGCACAGACTCAGTTGGCGTGGCCTTTTTCGGAGACGGGGCGAACGGGCAAGGGGTTCTTCACGAAAGCATGAACCTCGCCTCCGTTTGGAAGCTTCCGGTCGTCTTCGCCTGTGAAAACAACCACTACGCCGAGGCGACGCCTGTCGAGTACGCCGTGGCGGTCACTGACATCGCCGACCGTGCGCAGTCGTACTCCATGCCGGGCGTGGTTGTGGACGGCATGGACATCTTCGCGGTCTACGATGCCGCCGGTGAGGCGATCGAGCGCGCCAGGCGCGGCGAAGGGCCGTCACTCCTTGAACTAAAGACTTATCGGTACCACGGTCATTTCCACGCCGACGAGCCCCACAAGTACCGAAGCCAGGAAGAGGAGGCCTCGTGGCACGCCCGCGACGCCCTCAAGAATTTCGAAACGAGAGTCACCGAACAACAGTTGATGACGGAAGAGGAGCTTTCCGGAATCAGGGCCGAAATCGATCAGGAGATGCTCGACGCCGTTGAGTTCGCGGAAGTAAGTCCGATGCCGGACATCGAGGAACTCTATACAGACGTCTACGTGAATTACAGCAATCCGTTGCAGGGGCTTCGCTGACCAATACGTTCAACCGGGAATTGCAAGAGGCACATTCAAAATGACTACAGCACAAGCGCCTACAAAATGGTCGTCCCAACCGTTGGGTCCGGGGTTTGACGTGCCCGGCAAGGTGACGTCGTACCGGGAGACGTTCAACCAGACCTTGCGCGATGAATTGAACCGCGATCCAGAGGTATTCATCATGGGCGAGGACATCGCCGGAGGAGCGGGCCGCTTCGACGAAGAAGGCAAGCCGCTCGACGCCTGGGGCGGTCCGTTCGCAGCGACCAAGGGCCTCATCCAGGACTTCGGGCCTGAAAGGATTCGCGACACCCCTATCTCGGAAGCCGGTTTCCTTGGCGCAGCGGTAGGGGCCGCGCTCACGGGTACGAGGCCGGTCGTCGATCTGATGTACTTCGACTTTGTCGCCGTCGCATTCGATCAACTGCTTTCGAACGCCGCGAAGAGCAGGTATATGTTCGGGGGCCAGACGAAGGTCCCGCTCACCATGTTCGCCAGATCGGGAGGCGGCACCGGGCACGCAGCCCAGCACTCATCGAACTTCTACTCGATCCTGGCCCACATTCCGGGCATCAAGGTCGTGGTGCCGTCCGACGCCTACACGGTGCGGGGATTGCTCGCTGCGGCCATCAGGGATGACGATCCCGTGATGGTGTGCAATCACAAGAAGCTGATAAACACCTCGGGTTTCGTTCCCGACGAGAGCTACACGATCGACCTGGGCAAGGGCCGCCTGTTGAGAAAAGGCAGCGACGTGACTATTGTCGGCATGTCCTGGACGTCCGTCGTCTGCAAGAACGCAGCCGAGCAACTGGCGGCTGAAGGCATAGATGCCGAGGTCGTGGACCTTCTCAGCGTATCTCCGCTCGACGAAGACATCTTCCTCGAGTCGGTGGCCAAGACCAACCGCCTCGTAATCGTGGACGAGGACACCCCGCGCGCCAGCATGGCGTCGGAAGTCGCAGCGGTGGTGGCGGAGAAGGCGTTCGACTACCTGGACGCGCCGATCAAGCGGGTGACCGGCCCCCACACGCCAATGCCGTACAACCGCGGGTTGGAGACGGCGTTTATCCCGGACGAGGCGGCGGTGATAGGCACCACCAAGGCCTTGTTGGGCGCCGTATAACCCACTTCGGTTGATTTGTTCCGATCACAGTGCCGCGGACTCAGGTTCCGCCCGGGGGTGGAGTATTCCGTACCTCGGGCGTTGGCTTTTGCACGACGCCTGAAGCCGGTCGCGTATCGTGACACCCGCATGACAGGGAAGACAGGAACATGTGCAGGAGCATCAAGGTTCTCAGGCCGCCGTACAACGAGCCGACAGATGCGGAGATCAGGGCTGCCGCTCTTCAGTACGTTCGCAAGATCAGCGGGTTCAGGTCGCCGTCCCGCATAAATCGGCCGGCGTTCGATAGCGCGGTCGACGAAATAGCGAAGGCCTCTGCGGCCTTACTGAGCGCCCTTGAGGTCAGATCGGCCGCGGCCGGGCGCGGCTGGGAACCTATTTCAGAACTGCCCCTAAAGTAGCCACGCCCGTGAATCGCTGTGATCAGATTCCCGTTTTCACGGGAATGACGGAGAGAATGGCGGGCTTATGAGACAGGTTTTAAGGCCCGCCGTCCGTGCAGGTGACGGCGTCGTCCTTTTCGGCGAGCCGCAGCAGCATCTCGAACGGATAGATGCCGGTCTGATGGCCGTCTGACCAAAGGAATTGCAACGCGTAGCGGCCCACGCGGATCCACTCCACGACGATTACGTCGTCCGGAACAGCCGATACTTTGAGAATCTGCCTGCCGGTCATCTCCTCGACGCATGCCGCGCACGCGCATTGAAGCCGCAGGTATCGGTAGGGGTAGGCGCAGGTACGTCCGTCCGACCACGCGACCTGTACGCCTTCTCCGGTCAGTTCCACGTTATCGGCGGTTGTAGTCAATCAACGATCCTCGTTTGAGCGAGCTGAATTGCGACCGGATCGGTCGCTTCGTTAAGGCGACATATCCGGGGAGTCTGTCCGATCCGACAAAATACAGGGCCTCGGGCCATGATAACCCGTGTCGTAACCGTCATAATCAATTCTCCGGGTCTCACCGGCTCGGCACAAAAAGCACAATATAAACGACAATGATCAACAGGGGACCGTAAGGCGATCGGCCTTGCACAGGTCCAACCCAGTGGAGCAGGACATGGCAGAAGACACGATCCGGGTAGGAATAATCGGCGCCGGCGCAAACACCCGAACCAAGCACATACCGGGGCTCAAGGCCCAGGACGGCGTGGAGATCTACGGCGTCGTCAACCGAACGCGCGCGTCGAGCGAGAAGTCCGCCGCAGACTTCGACATTCCAAACGTCTATGAGGACTGGCAGGACCTGCTTGAAGATGACGAAATCGATGCCGTCTGCATTGGCACCTGGCCCTATATGCACCACCCGTGCACCGTGGGCGCCCTCGACGTAGGTAAGCACGTCCTCGTCGAAGCCAGAATGGCGATGAACTCCGACGAAGCGCGGGAAATGTTGGCGGAATCGCGTGACAATCCGCACCTGACGGCGCAGATCGTCCCGGCGCCGCATACGCTTGCGGTCGACGAGACCGTCATCGACATGATCTCCGAAGGATTCCTCGGAGATGTAATAAACGTCAGAGCCCATCTGGCCATGGGCAGCGATTTTCCCAATCCCGAAACGCCTCTGCATTGGAGGCACGACCGCGACCTCTCCGGCAACAACATCATGGGCATGGGCATCTTTTACGAGGCCCTAATGCGTTGGTTGGGCCCGGCGTCTTCAGTGCAGGCTCTTGGGCAGGTCGTGGTCAAGCACCGGCTGAACGCCGACGGACGGCGAATCTCGGTTTCGATCCCGGACCACCTTGACGTGCTGTGCGCACTTCACAGTGGCGGAACACTGAACTACACGGTGACAACTACCGCCGGCTTTTCGCCCCAGTTCGACTGTTGGATCTACGGTACTGACGGCACGCTTCACCTAGATTCCGCCAATATCTCAAACTCGCTCAACGCCGGTATCCGGGTTATGGCTGGCAAGAGAGGAGATTCGGGAATGGCTGAGGTCGATATCCCGGCGGAGAAGCGCGGTGGCTGGCGGGTCGAAGAGGAGTTCATAAACGCCATACGGGGACTTGAGCCCGTAACGCACACGAACTTTGTCGATGGCGTCAAGTACATGGAGTTCACCGACGCGGTGACCCAATCCGTGCAGACCGGCGAGAGGGTACCGCTCCCGTTCTGAGCCGGTCTCGAACGCGCGTACGTTTTCAGGCCGCGCCGCGCCGACTCGCGGCCGCGGGGAAGGCGGGTTTGAAGAGCCTGTTTCAAAAGTCTCCTCTCAAGGGTCGACCCTTAGATGCGCGACGATTTACGATATCGACCTTGTCATCAATACGTAATACGGTGCCAAATCCCGTCATTCCCGTGAAAACGGGAATCTAAAGGCGGGGGTTCCCAGAGGTTTCGAGTTTGTGAAACACCCTCTTGAAACCCGCCGCTACGCCGTTGGGCACGTCCTCATTGTTGGATAGATTCACAGGGTCTGGAACGGGTTTTGTGAGGAACCTGTAAGAGGCGTCTCCTTTGAGTTCGCTTTGAGATGGAGCGCGCTCCTCGCCGTCTTTCGGTGCCTCGCTCCGGTGACAGCCGTTCTTTGAGAACGGCCGCCTGTCCGGTATGTTGCAGCAGTAATCACATTCTTGGAGCCTAATGCTTGCAGGCAACAATCGACCCCCCGAAATCCAGCGTCTACCCGTCCAACGGCGCCGCAAACCCGCCACTCATCCGCGACTTCCCTGCGGGGGAACGGCCGCGGGAGCGCCTGTGCGCTTATGGTGCGGGGAGCTTGTCCAACGCTGAGTTGATGGCCATCTTGCTCAGGACCGGTCTTAAGGGCGAAAACGTTCTGGCGTTCTCCAATCGGTTGCTCGCAGAATTCAAGGGCCTGGACGGCATTGCACGAGCCTCATATGACGACCTGTGCGAACAGCACGGGATATCGTTGGCCAAGGCCTGCACGCTTCTCGCCGGAATCGAATTGGGACGCCGCGTGGCTTCTCCCGATCCGCGTCAACTCCCGGTAGTTAACCGGCCGGAGGACATCGCTTTGTTGCTCTCCAGCAAGATGGCTTACCTCCCTCGCGAAGAACTTCGCGTGGTGCTCATGAACATCAAACACCAGGTTGTCGGCATTGAAGACCTCTATTCGGGCAGCGTCAACTCTGCACTCGTCCGCCCGGCTGAAGTATTCGGCAGCGCGGTCAAAAAGAACTGTCCGGCAATCGCCGTGGTGCACAACCACCCATCGGGCGACCCGACACCCAGCGATGAAGACGTCGAGACGACGGCGAAGCTCGTAGAGGTGGGCCGCCTACTCGAAATCGACCTGGTGGACCACGTCGTAATCGGACATGGAAAGTTTGTGTCCATGCGGGAACGCGGTCTCGGTTTCAAGTAAGTCCAGGCCGGCAGCCTGTTGCGGCTACTACCTGCCGGGAATCGGTTTTCGTGACAATCGAAACGTGCCGCCCTGTGCTACTCTCGCACTACGCAATATCGGTTAACCGGACGCCTGTGGGCGCACCATGCTGACCACGTCCGGTTGGACTGAAAATATGCCGCGAGGAGGCAGGCGGAGATGGCATCACCGGCCGGAGTAATCGATTTCAACAGCGACCTCGGAGAGTCGTTCGGCTCATACGTAATGGGACTGGACGAAGAGATCATCAAGCAGGTCACGTCGGTAAACGTGGCGACCGGCTTCCACGCCGGCGATCCCGACTGGATGGCCCGTACGGTCAAACTGGCTGAGGAGAACGGCGTCCACGTTGGCGCGCATCCAGCCTACCCGGACCTGGCCGGATTTGGCCGGCGAGACATGTCCCTTTCACCGGACGAAATACAGAACTCCGTGACATACCAGATCGGCGCGCTGGCAGCCTTCACTTCGGGTCACCGGCTACAGCACGTAAAGCCGCACGGCGCGATGTACAACAAGGCCGTTCGAGATGTCTCAGAGGCTACTGCGATTGTCGAGGCCGTTAAGGCATTTGCCCCTGATCTAATACACGTCGTGTTGGCGGGATCGCTGTGGGAATGCATCGCGCGGGAAGCCGGGGTGCGCGTCGCACGCGAGTGTTATGCCGATCGAGCCGTAACGCCCGGCGGCAAACTAGTGCCCCGTTCTCAGCCCGGCGCGGTCATACACGACGAGGCCGAGGTCATCGAACGTTCCTTGCGACTGGCTACCGAGGGCCGGGTCAAGGCATCCGATGGAACGATGATAGATTTTCAGGCCGATTCGATATGTCTGCATGGGGATACGGCCGGGTCAGTGGGGTTGGCGGCCGCGGTGAGGCGCGAGCTGGAATCGGCGGGCGTCGACATCAGGCCAATGTCCGAAATTGTCCCCTGACCCCCACATGCCTCAACGCACGGATGATTTGGTCCCCAGAATCCTGCCGGTCGGGGACGCGGCGGTACTAGTCGAGTTCGGCGACAGTATCGACCCTGCCTTAAGCGACCGGGTGTATTCGTTCGCCGAGTCGGTGACGGCTGCGGATATCGAGGGCGTAGAGGAACTGGTGCCCACGTACCGGTCACTGCTGGTCCAATATGACCTTCACAAAGTGGCGTATGAGGACGTGGCCGCGAGGCTTGAGGAATTCGCCAAGGTCGCTGAAAGCCCCGCCGACACTGTCCCCCGCGGGAATGTTGTCGTGCACATACCGATGGCGTACGGCGGCGAATTCGGACCTGACCTGGAGGCGGTGGCGGACCACAACGGGCTTTCTTCCCAAGAGGTGATCGACATACATTCCGGGACCGGCTACCGGGTCTTCATGCTCGGATTTGCCCCGGGGTTTCCGTACCTGGGCGGCATGGATGAACGCATCGCCTGCCCTCGTCTCCAGACGCCCCGTATTCGCGTCGCGGCCGGATCGGTCGGGATAGCCGAGTCGCAGACCGGCGTCTACCCGAACGCCAGTCCGGGCGGGTGGCGGATTATAGGGCGAACACCTGTAAAGCTCTTCGATCCGGGCGCAGAACCTCCCGCAGCGATTCTTCCCGGGAGCAGGGTCGTCTTTATGCCGGTCTCGGGGGCGAAGTACCGGACGATTGCCGCCGAGGTTGAGGCCGGCGACTACAAAATAGAGATAGTCACCGGTCAGGACTGACAATGACAGGCATGCGTGTCATCTCCCCCGGGGTACTGTCACTGATTCAAGACGTCGGCAGGCGCGGCTTTCAGCGGTTCGGCGTTTCCGTCAGCGGAGCGATGGACCCTGATTCGCTCCTTCTCGGCAACAGGCTAGTGGGCAACCAGCTAGATTTCGCGGCTGTCGAGGTGACATTCGGCGGCGCTGAGTTCGCTTTCGACGAGGACGCCTTAATCGCCATAACCGGCGCCGACCTTTCGGCGGCGATCGACGGCACGCCGGCCCCGTTGTGGGAATCGTTCTTGGCGCCAGCCAATTCCAACCTGTCGTTTGGCGCTCCAGTCCGGGGCCTGCGGGCATATCTGTGCATGGCAGGCGGAATCACATCCTCGCCGGTACTGGGCTCGCGGTCTACCCACGTTGCATCCGGCATAGGCGGCATCGACGGCGGTCCGCTCAAGGCCGGTGACGAACTGCCTGTCGGTCCCGCGCCGGATGTACGGGACCATTTGCGTGTGCCCATGGACCTGGTTCCGGGGATCGAGTCTTCCATCACCGTCCGTGTTGTACCGGGCCCACAGGAGGACGATTTTACCGCTGCCGGGGTCGGGACCTTTTACGGCTCCGGGTACGCTATCTCAGACCGTTCGGACAGGCAGGGCGTGCGTCTCGAGGGGCCGGAGATCGGCGCCGTAAACGAGCGGTATGACATCGTGTCCGACGCGGTGGTTTTTGGTTCGATACAGGTACCTGGCGACCGAAAACCGATAATCCTGTTGGCTGACCGTCAAACTACCGGCGGGTACCCAAAGATCGGAACTGTCGCGAGTGTCGATATCCCAAAGCTCGCCCAGACCCAGCCGGGCGCGACTATCAGGTTCGAAAGAATCGAAGTGGGGGCGGCGCAGACCACGGCCCGGGAACACAGGCGGCGGTTGACTCGAAGTCCGCTGGAAGATGCGTCTCCGGCGCGATCATTATCGTTTAATTTACAGGGACAGGCGTACGACGTTCGTGTGGCAAGGCCGGTCGTCGGCAAACACCGCCAGACATTGCAGATGGACATTGACGGCAGGGCGGAACTCGTCGCTATCGAGAACATAGATGAATAGGCGGCGACCGGATTCTGTCCCACTGGTCGCGGATAATCGCCGCCGCGGATTGGCTCGCGGGGCCCGGTGATATCATTTGCCGCTGCGAGGGGCCATTTTGACGCGCCCCATTTCTTGCTCTGACACCCTCATACATCCACCGGAGTAGTCGCCACGTTTGATTCGGAAGTCCTGCAGGACGGTCTGGTTGTCAGCGGTATCGGGCTGGGGACCGTATTCGTAGTCCTCATTTTGTTGGCCATCGTTATCACGATCCTCACCAAAATCGAGACCCTGATGGCCGTGAGGGAAGCTGCGAAGTCCGAGCCTGAGCCACAACCTGTATCTCCAGCGCCGGCAGAGGTCGTTAGCGCCGATATCCCAGCAGAGATTGTGGCGGCCATCGGCGCTGCCATCGCGATGGCCGAGGCGGAAACCGCTGCGCCGGCGGTTGCGCCTGTACGTTCTGGCGCCACCGGTTCGTGGGTGCAATCAGGCCGGTTCAGAGAGATGGGCGCCCGGACGGTCGGACAGGGACGCAGGCCATGAGTCCAAAGCGGTATCGCATAACGATAAGAGGGACACCGTACTCCGTTGAGGTCGGGGATCTCTCGGTTTCCCCGGTTACGGTTACGGTGGACGGGGTTGATTACGAAGTTGAGCTCCCGGGGGTCGGCGAACGTCGCAGTGAAGCCCCGAGAGTGAGGCCCGCGGCAACCGCGCGCACCGCACCGGCCAGACCTGCGGCCCCGCGTCCGTCCGTGTCGAACCAAACCGGCGAGGGCATGATAAGGGCTGTGATGCCCGGCCGCGTAATTTCGGTGAACGTGAATCCGGGTGAGCGCGTGGAGAGCGGGCAGCCGGTACTAATTATCGAGTCTATGAAGATGGAACAGACCATCGCTGCGCCGCAAGACGGCATGGTTCGCGCCGTGCATGTTCAGGCGGGGGACGCTGTCCAGCACGGACAGACGCTCGTGGAACTGGAGTAACGGGTCACGTTGGACACTGTTAGCGGACTCAGCGCCGTTTGGGAAGGCATCACGGCGGTCGGGGCAGACCCTCGAATCGTCGCAATGTGGGCTATCGCGGCAGGACTGCTCTACATCGGCATCGCCAAGCGAAAGGAACCTCTGCTGCTGGTCCCGATCGCCTCGGGAATCCTTTTCGCAAACCTACCGCTCGGCGAACTGATCAGGCCCGGCGGCGGCGGCGAGCCGATCGGCTTCATACGCGTGTTTCAGGACTTTGGCCTAACGACCGACATATTGCCGCTGCTCGTATTTCTTGGCCTTGGCGCGTTGACCGACTTTGAACCGATGCTCTCGAACCCGAAGACGCTTTTGCTGGGCGCGGGAGCTCAGGCCGGCGTATTTTTTGCGCTTATCGGCGCCCTTTTGCTCGGCATGACGACGTTGTTCGATTTTGGGCTGTTCGAGGCGGCTTCGATCGGGATTATCGGCGGGGCGGACGGACCGACCACGATCTTCATCGCGACCCGAATGAAAGAGCTGGGCGAGTCCGTCTATGGTCCGGGAGGCGTTCGTGACGTCGTCGGCGCCACCGCGGTTGCAGCGTACTCGTACATGGCGTTGGTACCCATAATTCAGCCGCCGATCATCAGGCTTTTGACAACCAAGGCAGAGCGCCGGATCAAGATGCCCTACTCGTACAGACCGGTATCGAGGCGCACCAAGATCCTGTTCCCGATAGTCACGGCGATAGTGATCAGCGTATTGGTGCCGAAGGCGTCTCCGCTCATCGCCATCATGATGTTCGGGAATCTTCTGAAGGAATCCGGTGTGGTCGAGCGGCTGGCCAACACGGCGCAGAACGAGCTCATGAACATAGTCATTATTCTCCTCGGTCTGGCTGTCGGCGCGACGATGCCGGCTGCGGTGTTCCTTAAGCCGGAAACGATTGCGATTTTCCTTCTGGGACTCTTTGCGTTCATCACCGCGACTGCGACCGGCATTCTGCTGGCGAAACTCATGAATTTGGTGTCCAAAGACCCCATAAACCCGATGATCGGCGCTGCGGGGGTTTCGGCTGTTCCGATGGCGGCGCGCGTGGTCCAGGAAATGGCGCAAAAGGAAGACAAGTCGAACTTCCTGCTCATGCACGCCATGGGCCCCAACGTGGCCGGCGTCATAGGTACTGCAACGGTCGCAGGCGTTTTGTTGGCCGTAGTGCCCGAACTCATAAAATAGCCGAACCCGCGCCGGGGTCGTGCGTTGCCTGCCGTCCTGTAGAATCCCGGCACCTGATCCTCACCCAGCCAGTACGCTTTTTTGACCCCCGGGTGACTGAAATAAACGAGGACTGCCCAATGCCAGATCGAAGTATGACCGGTGTCTATCCGATCCTTTCCACGCCGTTTCGGAAGGACTCTACTATCGATTTCGAGGACCTTGAGCGCGAGGTCGAATGGTTCATCGATTCGGGCGTCCACGGGATGGGCATCGCAATGGCCAGCGAGGTCTACAAACTCACCGGCCCGGAACGCGACGAGGTGCTAAAGACCGTCGTGAAGACCACAAACGGCAGGGCGAAGGTGGTTATGAACACCGGCGCCGAAGGAACCGATGCGACGATTCACCTGTCGAAACAGGCAGAAGAGTTGGGCGCCGACGCACTGATGATCCGTCCGCCGACCTACGTTCCGACCGTCGCGTCAGAGGTGGTCGAATACTTCGGGCGCATCGGTGAGGCGGTGTCGATACCGGTGTTCTTACAGGACCAAAGTACAGCACAGGTACCCCCGGCGATGGCGGTGCAGTGTGCGAATCGCCACGAAAACCTGTGCTACATCAAGGTCGAGACGCCGCCCACAGCCCCGCGCACTGCGGAGGCGGCGCGCCTGCGCGGCGATTCAGGGCTCATCCTGTTCGGCGGCGCCGGAGGGGCGTTTTTCCTCGAAGAGCTTCGACGTGGATCGGTCGGCACGATGCCCGGCTGCACCATGCCGGACGTGTGGGTCCGCCTATGGAATCTGTGGCAAGACGGGAGCGAAAAGGCGGCAGAAGCCGAATTTCACCGCCATGCGCCGTTGATTCGCACGTTGGCCCAGGGACTCGGGCTTTCCAACACGATCTACAAGTACATCGTGGCCAAGCGAGGCGTGACCAGCATGGAATCATCCTACGCGCGTCACCCGAGCCTCGAACCCGATGATTTGCAGTTGTACGAGGTGGACCGGATGCTTGAGGAACAGGGGCTGGTGTGACCCCCGGTTGCTCCAGCGATGGTTCGGAGTCCTGCCCCTGCGCCTGTAGGGGCGGGCGGTCCATTGCGTTTCAGTCCGCATCTGCCTTGGCAAATGTCATGACCGCCGCCCGTCTACCCAATCCGGCCTGCAAGTTCGTCCCGCCAAACTCTGTTCGGTGGACGACGCTAACTTCCACGCCGGAATTGACGTCGTAGGGGACAGGTCGTGGTCGACGTCACTCTCACTGAATACGTGATTCTGGCGGCCGTTTCTGCCGTGTCCGGCCTGATCGGCGGAATGTCCGGTCTGGCGCTTGGCACAATGCGGCTGCCCGTAATGTTGTTTATCGGCATCGATCCATTCGTTGCTGCGGGGACCAATCTCGGCGTTGGCCTCTTCGGGTCGCTGGCCGGAAGCTGGGAACACGTGCGTTCGGGCAGGGTGATGTTCCGTATCGTGTTCCTGATGGGTCTGCCGGGGGTCACCGGGGCGTTCATTGGTGGAGTGTTCGCCGATACCGTTCCCGCCTGGCTATTGTTGATCTGCGTGTCAGCGCTGATTTTCTGGTCTGCGTTCAATCTCATCGTCAACGCAGTATCGAGTGACGGAACGGCGGGCGCCGAGTCGGGAACATCAGAGGATGTGCAAGGCAAGAGGCGCTACTTCAGGTTGGCGCGAGACAGCACAATCGGATTGATGATTGGGCTGCTTGGCGGCGCCGTCGGCCTGCTTCTGGCTATGTTGCGAATGCCGGCGCTGATGAATCTTATGAAACTTTCTCCGGGGCAAGCGGTCGGCACAAATACGGGAATCGGAGTTCTCATCGGCCTTTCCGGCTTCGGTGGTCACCTGATCAACGGCAACATCTCCTGGCCTTTGCTGGGCGTTATGGGTGGAGCGGCATCCGTCTGCTTTTTCCTTGGCGCCCGATTCACGGGAGCAATTTCTCCTGCGCGTTTGCGTCTGATGATCGGCGTCATATTGCTGGCGCTGGTCCCGATAACATTGGTCCAGGGGATATCGGAGGTGCTCGGTTGACGCACGCCGCCGCGCACATAGCGAATTGGCAATGACTGCATCCCAGGGAAGTAAATTTTGGGCCGCTCTGGATGCGGAGAGGCCGCTCCAGGTCGCGGGCGCCGTAAATGCCTATTCGGCGATCTTGGCCGCCGCGGCGGGATTCCGGGCGATCTATCTTTCCGGCAGCGGAGTTGCGACCGCATCCTACGGACTGCCGGACCTGGGGATTACAACCCTCGATAACGTGGCGGAGGATGTCCGGCGCATTACCGGGGCGGTTGACCTTCCGCTTTTGGTGGATGCTGACACGGGATGGGGTGCGGCCTTCATGATTGCCCGCACGGTACGGGAGTTGTGCCGCGCCGGGGCTGCGGGTATCCACCTGGAGGATCAGGTCCAGGCAAAGCGGTGTGGACATCGGCCCGGCAAGCAACTCGTCCCGGCTTCGGAGATGGCCGACCGTATTGCGGCTGCTGTGGACGCTCGGCCGTACGCCGATTTCGTTGTGATGGCCCGCACCGACGCCGTCGCCGGCGAGGGCCTCGAAGCCGCTATCGCTCGATCCGAAATCTACTTGGCCGCGGGCGCCGACATGATCTTTGCCGAAGCCATCGAAAGCCTGGACGACTACGCCCATTTCACGTCGGCCGTGGGCGCACCTATACTGGCGAATCTAACCGAGTTTGGCCGGACGCCGCCGTTCACCGTCACGGAACTCAGCGACGCCGGAGTGGCGATTGCCTTGTACCCGTTGTCCGCGTTCAGGGCGATGAACGCCGCCGCGCTGGAGGTGTACCGCGAGATCCGCGCAAGCGGCACGCAACGCGGGGTGGTCGACATTATGCAGACGCGGGACGATCTCTACGAATACATCGGATACCACGAGTACGAACGCAAGCTGGACGAACTGTTTGCGTCCGGCGAGGAGAATGTCACATGACGACCGCATCAGAGGGCCTGGCCGGAATAATTGCGGGCCGTTCAGCCATCGCCACGGTGGGTAATGAGAGCGCCGGCCTCACGTACCGGGGTTATTCGATTACCGATCTCGCAAGGCATGCCTCGTTCGAAGAGGTCGCCTATTTGCTCATCTACAACCGTCTGCCCAATAGCACGCAACTGGCCGCCTATCGAAAGAAATTGGCGGGCCTGAGGGGCCTGCCAGACGACCTAAAGGCAACGTTGGAGATGATCCCGGGCACCACCCACCCCATGGATGTCATGCGGACCGGCGCTTCGTTCCTCGGAAATTTGGAGCCAGAGGGGAAAGACGGACGAACGGCAGCGGGGATTGCCGACAGGTTGATGGCCTCTTTTGGCAGCATGCTCCTCTATTGGTACAGGTTCCACCAGCGCGGCGAGAGGATTGAAACGAGTTCAGAAGACGACTCCATCGCCGGTCACTTTCTACGGTTGTTGACGGATTCCGAGCCCGACGACGACAGGCTGAAGGCACTTGATATGTCCCTTGTCCTGTACGCCGAGCACGAGTTAAATGCGTCTACGTTTGCGGCCAGAGTAGTTACGAGCACACTGGCGGATTTCTACTCCGCCATAGTGGCCGCCATCGGCGCGCTGAGGGGCCCGCTTCACGGGGGGGCGAATGAGGCGGCGATGGAACTGATATCGAGCTTCGACTCACCCGGGGAGGCGGAGAAGTCGATCAGGCAGATGCTGGTCGCACGTCGGCTCATCATGGGATTTGGACACAGGGTCTACAAGACCGGCGACCCGCGTTCGGATTTCGTGAAGGATGCGTCGCAACGGCTCGGGGCGAATTCCGGCGACAGCACGTTGTTCGATGTTTCGGAACGAATAGAGCAGGTGATTCGGGACGAGAAGGGCCTGTTCCCGAACCTGGATTTCTATTCGGCCTCCGTCTACCACTACTGCGGCGTTCCCACGGCGATGTTTACGCCGCTGTTCGTGATATCACGCACCGCGGGATGGGCGGCGCATATCATCGAACAACGCGATGACAACCGACTCATACGCCCGCTTGCCGAGTACACCGGACCGGAACCGCGGGCCTGGGTACCACTGGATTCCAGGACGTAACGGCGGCGTGAACAACTTCGACGATTCGATATTGATGCGACCGGAATACGTCCAGCTTGGGCGCCAGATCCAATGACAGGTCGCGACTCCGTTATCGAGAGCCATTGCCGAGTACGCCGCGGGCCCGGATGTCGGCGGGGATTTGGCCTTCGATACGGCCCGGCTATGTCTGATCGATTCAATAGGCTGCGCCCTGTTGGCCCTCAATTACCCGGCGTGCACAAAACTCCTCGGTCCGTACGTGGACGGCACACGTACGCCGGGCGGGGCGCGCGTGGCCGGAACGATCTGGGAATTGGACCCCGTAAAGGCCGCGTTCGACATCGGCGCAGCCATTCGATGGCTCGACTTCAACGACACCTGGCTGGCGGCGGAATGGGGGCATCCCTCCGACAACTTTGGTGGAATACTGGCGGCAGCGCAGTTTGTGAGCCGTTCGGGGGACACGAAACCGGTCACGGTCAGGGACGTTTTAGCCGCTGCCACCAAGGCATATGAGATTCAGGGCGTGCTGGCCCTCGACAACGCGTTCAATCGAGTCGGAATCGACCACGTGCTGCTGGTTAAAGTCGCTTCCGCCGCGGTCGTCACGGCGATGCTTGGAGGCGACCGAGACCGGATTTTCAACGCAGTTTCAAACGCCTGGCTCGAAGCGACGCTGCGCACCTACCGCCACGCGCCCAACACCGGCTCGCGCAAGTCCTGGGCCGCCGGCGACGCGACGAGCCGGGGAGTGCGATTGGCGATGATGGCGATGGCCGGGGAGATGGGGTACGACACAGCGTTGTCGGCGCCCGGCTGGGGATTCGAGAGCGTTTGGTTCGGCGGGTACGAGGTAAAACTTGCCCGTCCCTTCGACTCCTACGTCATGGAGAACATCTTGTTCAAGATCTCTTATCCCGCCGAGTTTCACGCGCAGACGGCGGTCGAAGCTGCTTCGCGACTACATCAGGCGGTTGGCCATCGCATCGATGAAGTCGAGTCGGTTTTGATCACCACGCAAGAACCGGCGATGCGGATCATTGACAAGAAGGGGCCGCTATCGAACCCGGCCGACCGCGATCACTGCCTGCAATACATGGTCGCCGTACCGCTTATCAAAGGGACCCTGACCGCGGACGACTACGAAGATGACGCGGCGGCCGATCCGACGATCGACGTTCTACGGGCCCGCATGAAAGTCGCAGAAAATCCTCGTTATACCGTCGACTATCTAGATCCTGAGAAACGGTCTATTGCCAACGCGGTGCAGGTAGTTTTCGCAGGCGGCGAGGCGACCGAAGAAGTGGCCGTCGAATACCCGATTGGCCACCGTAGACGGCGCGAAGAGGGGATACCGCTTCTCTGGAGCAAGTTCGAGTCGAACCTGCGCACACGCTATGAGGGAGATCGCACTGACTCGATATTGGCGACCTGCCGCGACTCGGCGAGGCTTGACGACATGCCAGTAGATGAGTTTGTCGGTCTCTTTACGCCTTGATGAGACGCTATGATCGGCTGAATCAGGCTCTGATCGACACGATTTCGGGCCCAAAACTCATAAGGAAAAATCCATGACATCCAAAGAACAACCAGGGCCGAACATCGGAACGCGGGTCATCGCTGAACACGACCGCGTAAAGCTCTGGGAATTGAAACTTGACCCGGGCGAGGCGAGCGAATGGCACGCCCATGAAAACGACTACATATTCATTGTCGTCGAGGGTGGCAAGCTGTTTGCCGAGTATGAAGACGGCGGCGTCAACACCACCGACACCGAACCGGGGGAAGTTGTTTACAACAGCCCGTCGACCCACCGGGTGACCAATACAGGGAACACGCGCTATCGCAACATAATCGTCGAGTTGCTGGACTGAGCCGGTCCCGTTTGGCCGTGGGCCCTGTGCTATTCTTCGGCCGTCCGTCGAACGGGCATTTCTTCAATTGACCGGCCCCTCCCGGCGGCCGTTTTGTGAGCTTACTTACCCAGTCCAGGACCACGTATTCATATGGCGACGACTACCGGCAGTCACCTGCTGATCAATGCTCTACAGGCCGAGGGGGTCGACACCGTCTTCGGCATCGCAGGCGATCACATCCTTCATCTGCTCGACGTGATGGTCGACGAACCGATCAGGATGATCGACACTCGGCACGAGCAGGCTGCCGCCCACATGGCAGACGCATACGCCCGATTGCTGAGAAGGCCAGGGGTGGTGCTGTCCACCACACCTGGACACGCCAACGCCATTCCCGGGCTGGCGAACGCCCTGCACTCCGAGGCCCCGGTGATCAACATCGCCGGCGCGGCAGACTCGGCTAATCTTGGCCGCGGCGCCATGCAGGAGTTCGATCAAACGGGAGTCGCGGCGCCAGTCACCAAGGGCGCGTGGCAGATCCCGTCGCCAGAACGCATCCCCGAATACGTCGCCATGGCGGTCCGGACCGCTATGGACGGAAGACGGGGTCCGGTCCATCTCACCTTGCCTCATGATTTCCAGGCGGCCGAGATCGACTCAGTCTCTGCCCAGCGTTACGCACCGGGCGAGTACTCCGGTCCTCGCCTGGCCGCGGGCGACCAAATCCAGGTTGAAAGGGCCATCGAACTCCTGCATTCGGCGAAGCGGCCGGTCATATTCGCAGGCCCCGGGGCAGGCGCAACGGCGGACCCCGCAGAACTAACGCGATTTGTCGAGACCACTCGCATCCCGGTGTTTACCGAGGACTCGGCCCGAGCCCTGATCCCCGACGATCACCCGTACAGCATGGGGTTTGGATACCTGCCCCTCAACAAGGCTGCGCAACGCATCGGGGAAGCGGACGCCGTATTGCTTTTGGGGAGACGGCTCGACTACATGGTGGGGTTTGGAGGCACTCCGCCTTTTGCGGCCGGAGTCAGTCAGATTGTGGTCGATCCGGCGGCTGCGGAGATCGGGCGCGCCAGGTCGGTCGAGGTCGGGATACTGGGCGATGTCGGGCCGATATTGACCCAATTGGCCGATGCCGCGGAAACACGGCGGTGGAACGAATCGCCGTGGGTAAGTTCATTGCGTGCAACGCGTGCTGCTCACCAGGAAGAGTTGGCGGAATTGGCTAGCGAAAGCGACCCCATGCATCCCATGTTCGTGAGCCAAACACTTCAAGGTTTTGTGGATGACGATACGCCCATGACGTTTGACGGAGGCGACTACTGCCACTTTTTCCGTGCTTCGTTTAAGGCGAACACCCCTCATAGATGGTTGTACGTGAGCAGTTTCGGGATGATCGGCGTCGGCTTTCCTTACGCCCTCGGCGCGCAGGTTGCGTTTCCCGACAAGCGGAGCGTCCTGGTTGTGGGCGACGGCTCGTTCGGCTTTAACGCAATGGAGTTCGACACGGCGGTGCGTCATAATCTCCCGGTGGTGGCCGTGCTGGGCAATAACAGCATTTGGGGAATCGACTGGCAGATCCAAAAGGGCCTGTTCGGCAGACCGGTGTGGACCGATCTGCTGCCCACGCGGTACGACCTCGTCGCGGAGGGTCTCGGCGCTTACGGCGAACACGTAACGCGGGCGGCCGATCTGGCGCCCGCTCTCACGCGGGCATTCGCCTCGAATCGGCCGGCGCTCGTCAACGTAGAGATCGACCAGGTCATTTCACCCGTCGCGGAAGCCGCGATAAACCGCAAACTGGGCACGCACGGATAGCCGACCTGCCGGCTGAGCGGTGACGAAAAAAAGCGGAGTTGTCGACTCAAAAACGCCGGGCGGGGCGGCGACGGGCTATATATCAGCACCGCCCTTGACACACACTCGGTGAACGAACAAGGAGAGTAGTGATGCCATTTTTCGATCAGAACGAAGCGAAGGCGATAGAACTGGCGCCGGGGGTAACGTGCAGGCCGATATGGGGTGAACGGATCATGATGGGCCTGATCGACATCGCTCCGGGGGCAGAGATCCCTGATCACACACACCCGCACGAGCAGTGCGGAAGGGTGCTTTCAGGGGCGTTTAAGCTGACCATCGACGGAGAGACGCGATTGGTCAGGGAAGGGGACCACTACGTGATTCCTCCCGGCGTACCGCACTCCGCGACAGGAACCGCCAGCGCGTCGCTCGCGCTGGACATATGGTCCCCGATTCGCGAGGACTACCTCGAGCGGCTCGGATCAGGCTGAAAGGTTAACCGGCGCGGCGAGGCCAATGAAGGGCCAAAAGGACCGCAAGGGCGATATTGATCGACCCGCCACCAACGAAAAAGGCGACCGATGCGGCCAATCGTAAGGTATCCGACGGGTCTTCGCCCACATCAAATCCCTGGCCCAATGACGGCGGAATTATCAGGCTCAATATGGCAAAGGCGACCATGCCCAGCAACCCAAACCAGGTCGCCAACGCATAGACGTGATCGTGGCCTTCTGCATGTTTAAGCGCCCGCGAAACCACCGAAACGATCACAACCGCTGCCGAGATTCCCGTAATCCAGAACGCCGCAGGGGACTCCGGTGCGGCGAATGAGAAGAACCACCACACCATTCCGGTGAACGACAGGCCTGCCACGAGGACCGCTATTATGGCGCCCGCCGTGCTGACCGCATGCGGATCCGATATTGCGGGCTCAGCCTGAATTGCGTTGCTGAACGTCTGGGTGGTTTCTTCGTTACGTGTGCGTCTAAACATCGCCATTCCTAAAGCTACTCGCAGCGCCCGTCATTTCTCAATGGCAGTTCGTATCGGGGCTCTCCGAAGTTAGGGATACTGTAATTTCGTGCAGTCCGGGGAGCGGCAACCGATTCATGCGACCCGTCTCGAACTTTAAGGCGCGGGCGACTGGACGCGAATCCGCTTGAGCAGGGGCCTACGGGAGGGGCGGGACATCCTCTCCCTTTGTCGCCCAGAAGATCTTGCCGATCTCGATCAGGGCGGCCTTGAAGGCCTGCGCTGCTTCCATATCGACGTTTACCTTGACTTGCGAACCGAGCTTGCAAGCGTTCCACACCTTTTCATGGAGGTCTGGATAGTCGGCCAGGTGTTCGGGCTTGAAGTAGTCGGTCCAGATTACGAGGATGTCGTGCTTGGCTTTTGCGGCGTGTTCCTCTTTGGCCGCGACATAGCGGCTGAAGGAGTTCCCCGCAGCCATTGTCATGTCCCCTCCCGAGGCCTCTCCGATCAGCTCGGTCATCCTGATGACGGTTTGAGCGGCCTGAATGGCGTCGCGTGGGTCGTAGATCCCGCACGGAATGTCACAATGGGCATCTGCCACTCCAACGGGTGAGAAACGGTCAATAAATTTTGCTATACGGTGAAGCATCGGTGTCTTTTACTCCCGGCAGGTTGAACCTGGACTCGGCCATCGTGGCAGTCGTTGTACGTAATTCCGACGACTACTCGTACTCGCGACATGCGCGCCCACCGCGTGGGCTGGCCGTTTCGGGTAAATCTACCAGAAATGGCGACTTCCACAAAGAGAGATGCGATGCGTGAACGGTTGGTCGAACTACTTTCCAGACAACTCATCAAGGTGAGAGGGGAAAGCATGGCGCCAACCTTGCGGGACGGCCAGTGGGTGGTGGTGTCCCGGCGCGCATATGCCCGCCGCCGACCGTCCCGATTCGACGTGGTCCGGTTTGTCGACCCTCGGAGGCCGGGATCGTGGTCCGTAAAGCGGATCGTCGGCTTGCCATCGGAGCACGTCGAACTACGCGGCGGCGAACTCGTGGTCGATTGCCGAACGATAGATGAGACCCACGCCGCGCCCGGCAACCCGGCTGACTATTCGTGGATGCCCGGACCGGACGAATACGTTGTCGTGGGAGACAATCGATCCCGGTCGACCGATAGTCGACAGTTCGGCCCGATAGGAATTTCGGCTATCACGGGCGCCGTTCTGGGGCACACCAGAATCTCACACCCGTAGCGGCGGGTTTCAAGAGGGTGTTTCATAAACTCGAAACCTCTGGGAACCCCCGCCTTTAGATTCCCGTTTTCACGGGAATGACGGGATTTGGCACCGTATTACGTTTTGATGACAAGGTCGATATCGTAAATCGTCGCGCATCTAAGGGTCGACTCTTGAGAGAAGACTTTTGAAACAAGCTCTTCAAACCCGCCGTTTTGGCGGAATGCTTTCAGACACCCTAACGTCCGCCGTCCAGCCACCTCGCCGCTTCGCAGGCCGAGTACGTGATGATCAGGTCGGCCCCGGCCCGCTTGATGGAGGTGAGTATTTCAAGGGTCGCCCGCGTGCCGTCGATCCACTCGTTCGCGGCTGCGGCATGCACCATCGAATACTCACCGCTCACGTTGTAAGCGGCCAGTGGGACTGCGAACCTGCGCTTTGCCTCGGCGATCACGTCGAGATAGGCGAGGGCAGGCTTGACCATCACCATGTCGGCCCCCTCGTCGATGTCGGCCTGGATTTCAGCCATCGCTTCTGAGCGGTTTTCCGGCGCCATCTGGTAAGCGCGCCGGTCACCGAACTGCGGCGCCGAGTCAGCCGCCGTGCGGAACGGGCCGTAGAAGGCTGACGCATACTTCGCCGAGTACCCAAGTATCGCCGTGGCATCAAATCCGTCGGCGTCCAACGCAGACCGGATGGCCGTCACCTGGCCGTCCATCATGGCGGAGGGCGCTACGACGTTGGCGCCTGACCGTGCGTGCGATACGGCAATCCTGGCAAGCAACGGCAGGGTCTGGTCGTTATCGACGCTGCCGTCTTTTTCCAGTACCCCGCAGTGGCCATGGGAGGTGTATTCGCAAAGGCAAACATCTGTGATCACGGCCAGTTCCGGAATTGCGCACCGGATCTCGGCGACGGCCCGTTGCACCGGCTCGTCGGGGTCCCACGCCGACGAACCGACATCGTCCTTTTTCGATGGCAGTCCAAATAGCAGCACGGCGGGGATGCCGAGCGAGTGCGCGGCTGCTGCCGTCTTGACCGCCTCGTCGACCGATTGCTGGTAGCAGCCCGGCATCGGCCCGATGGGCAGTTTCACGCCCGACCCTCCCGTAACGAACATCGGGTACACAAAGTCAGAAGGGTCTAACCGGGTCTCGGCAAGTAACGACCGGACCGCGGCGCTGCTGCGATTCCTCCGTAGCCTGGCGAATTTGTCCGGAATGCCCACGTTCATTCGTCGCGCTCGCCTTCAAAGTGATCGACAAGCGACCTGACCAGACCTTGGATCGTTTGCTGCTTGGCCACCACGTCGACCCGTATTCCGTGTTCCCGCGCCGTCGCCGCCGTTATCGGTCCGATGCAGGCTACGACAGTGTGATTGATCGGCTCGATGTCGCCGCCCAGTAACTTTGCGAGATTCGTTACGGTGGAAGAACTTGTAAAGGTCGTAACATCCACGCCCGTCGCACCGTCGGATAATGCCTCACGAGCGGCCTCCGCCGAGTCCGGGGCCATTTCGGTACGGTAAGCGACTACCTCGTCAACCTCCAGACCCGCCTTTCGGAGTCCGTCTGGCAGCGTTTCCCTGCCGATGTCCGACCGTATGCAGAGTGCTTTGCCAGTTCCCACTCCCGCTGTTGCAAATTCGTCGAGAAGCGACTGGGCTGCGTAGGCTTGGGGCGACAGGTCGGGGCGGATGCCCATCTCGGCCACTGCGCTGGCCGTAGCTGGCCCGACGGTTGCTACTCGCACACCAAACAATGCACGGGAATCCAGCGAAAGCGCCGCGAGCCTTTCTCGCAGGCCGCGAATGCCGTTTGGGCTGGTAAATGTTATCCAGTCATATTCCTTGATTCTTGCGATGGCGGCATCCAACTCTTCGGTGTCGGCTACCGGGCATATGCGTATGGCCGGCGTCTGGACGGTCTCGGCGCCGTGAGCCTCGAGCGATTGGGCAAGCCGGCTGGCCTGGCTGCGCGCCCTTGTGACCAGTACCCTTTTGCCAAATAACGGCCGTTTGTCGAACCACGCCAACTCATTTCTCAATGCCGCGACTTCACCGACCACGAGAGCCATGGGAGGACCGAGACCGCAAGAAATTGCAAGGTCGGCGATGTTGGCCAATGTCCCTGCCGCCACCCGCTGGGTGTTTTTGGTTCCCCACTTGATCGCCGCAGCCGGTCGCTCCGCGGGCACGCCGCGCGACGTAAGGGCGTCCACAATGTCGGGCAAATTTCGCCAACCCATCAGTACCACCAGTGTGCCATCGAACGCTGCAGCGGCATCCCAATCGACCCGGTTGCCTGGCCCATCGGGGTCTTCACTCCCCGTAACGACGGCCACTCCTGACGAGATGCCCCTGTGAGTTACCGGGATACCGGCGTAGGCTGGAGCGGCGATGGCGGACGTGACGCCCGGCACAACTTCCCACTTCAGGCCGGCCGCTGCGAGCGCCATGGCCTCCTCTCCGCCGCGCCCGAATACGAAGGGGTCTCCCCCCTTTAGTCGGCACACGGTTTTACCGGATCGGCAGTGATCGACTAGCAACTCGTTGATTTCCCACTGCGAAAGGTTGGCCTCACCGGGTGTTTTCCCCACGTTGATCATGATGGCGTCGCAACGGGCCTCGGCGAGCAGGGATTCCGGTACCAGTCGGTCGTGTAGTACAACGTCTGCGGTGCGCAACACGTTCAGGCCCCGGACTGTGATGAGGCCAGGGTCACCGGGTCCGGCGCCGACGAGATATACGACTCCGGCTTCAGGCATCGGGTGAGTCTCCGGATTCGTACGAAACGCCGATCAACCCGGCCGCGCCGGAATCGAGCAACTTTTTGGCAACCGCGATGCCAACCGACGCAGGATCATTTGTGTCACCCTCGGCGGAAGCGCGCAGGACGCACGAAGCGTCTATGTCTGCCGCAAATGCGTGAATATGTAGCGAATCGCCGTTTACGGTTGCGTGGGCGGACGTTGGAGCGGAGCAGCCCCCTCGAATCGCCGCAAGGAACGCGCGTTCGGCGGTGACAGCGGCGCGCGTTTTATCGTGGTCGACGCTCTGGGCAAGTTCCGTAACGTCGGTCCGGCGTTCGAGGGTCTCTATGACGATGGCGCCCTGTCCCACCGCGGGGATGAAATGTTCCGGTTCGAAGTATTCGGAGATGGCGTCGTTTCTTCCCAGCCTCTGCAGTCCCGCCGCGGCCAGGACCACAGCGTCCATTCCGCCTTCGTTCGAGGCTTTCAACAGGCGGGTGTCCACATTGCCGCGGATGGGTTCGACCCGCAAGTCAGGCCGCGCGGACTTGAGCAGTGCCCGCCTGCGCATACTGCCGGTGCCCACAGTCGCCCCACGCGGGAGTCTAGCCAGTCCGGCGTCGTGACGGTCTATCAGTACGTCTCTCGGATCGCCCCGTCTCAGGATGGCCGCCAGATGGAATCCTTGCGCCAGTTCGGAGGTCATGTCTTTCAGAGAGTGCGCCGCCATGTCGATGTTGCCGTTTTCGAGCTCCTCTTCAAGCTCTTTCACGTAAACGCCCACGCCAAGCTGTGCAACAGGGGCGGCGCGATTTCGGTCGCCGCGCGTCCTGACGACAACCGTCTCAAACATAATCCCGGTATTAGCGTTTTCGAGGGCGGCAATCGCCAGCGCGGTCTGGGCCAGCGCGAGCCTGCTGCCGCGAGTACCTACGCGTATTGGCCTTGTTGATCGTGGCTGCATTTGCGATTGCGGCCCCCGGCTGAAACCCGGTCGCGAGAATAGTTGGCGAAAGATATCTTGTCGGTTGTTCGAACCTTGGCTGGGAGGGCCTTTTCTACCGAGATCGTTTCAAATTTTCTGTCCTGCAGCCCGTTTCGAACCTCTGGCTTCGAGCCTACGGGCCAGTTCTTTCTTTGCCCCGGCGTCATCTCCGCTCCTGAATCGCTCTAATAGATCGTCAGTGATGCAATCGTGCCAGTCATCCGGTGTGACGGGTACACGACGCGCCCTGATATCGGAGCGCACGTCGGCAAATATGGGGCCCATGTCGGCCCACTCGAGGCATCGGCAGCCCTGGGAGTCAGACATTCGTTCCCTCAACCGGCGCGCCAACGCCGGGCTTGTTCCCGCAGTGGAGACTGCGACGGTGACGTCGTTGCGGTGAATGATGGCCGGGGCGATGAACGTGCAAAGGTTTGTCACATCCATGACGTTGAGCACGACGTTCCGGGCGCGGGCCTCTTCGTAAATCGAGCGGTTGATTTCGTCGTCGGAGGTATCGGCGACTATTGCCAGCCAGGCGCCTTCGAGGTCACCCGGTCGGTAGCCGCGCCGCAACCAGTCCATCGACCCGCAATTCGTCATTTCGTGCAGGCCGGCTGTCAATTCCGATTCAGGGCTGACGAGGGTCACATTGGCGCCGCACTCGATCAGGTACCTGACCTTGCGTTCTGCTTCGTGGCCTCCACCGAACACGACGGCTTTGCGATCCTGCACGTCCAGGAAAATAGGGTAGTAACGCGGCAACAATTGGCCTCCGAACTTGGATATGCCCAGGGGGCATACGGTGAGTATCGCGCCTGCGGGCTACTCAGTGTTTAGCGGGTATGTCTCGGACTAGGGCGGAACGGTCGCTGTGCGCTCGAAGTTGCCCACCCGCGTTCACACCTGGTAACACCAGCCGTTCGTAGTGGCACGGCCCCGAACGAGAATCTGGATTTCAGATCAGCACACGGCTGCGGATCAGCTCGTATGCTCCCTTCGCATTCACTCCGGTGGCGAAACTAATGGAAGGTCCATCCGCCATCCTGAAGGTCCGGCCCCGTTCCTCGCCGGTCGTAGCCACGCCGATAGGCCCCTGTTCGAACGTGAACAGGTCCGGCCGCATCGCCGCAACCACTGCCAGCGGGTCGCACAATGACATCGAGTTGAGTTCAGGGTGAAAGTCGAACCAGCCCCGCACGACGCGCCCCTTCACCCCGGTTATTTGGCTCGCACGATGGCGCTCCAGGAATACTGGATTGCAGACGTCCAGGCCGATCAGCCTCACGTTCAGGCCGCTTCGGAATGCGATGTCCGCGGCTTCCGGGTCGCTAAACGTGTTGAACTCGGCATACGGAGTTACGTTGCCCGGCACGTCGACTGCGCCACCCATCACGATCAACGTCGATATGCCGTTCGCCGCATCCGGATGACGCGTGACCAGCCGGGCGACATTGGTCAGGGGACCCAAGGCGATCAGTGTTACTGGCGAACTGGCGCTTTCAATCCTCGAAGCGATCGCATCTATGGCATCCGGGCCATCGGCCGCTGTGATGCGCGGCTCCGGCAACCTGCCCGTCAGCCCACGGGGGCCGTGAAAATACCGGGCGTATACGTATCGTCCCTTCAGAGGCCGGGCAGCGCCCTTGTAAACAGGAATGTCAGGCATGGCGGCTACTTCTAGCGTCCGCAGGGTGTTTCGCGTTGCGTCGGCAAGCGAGCAGTTGCCTCCGACCGTTGTCAGGGCGTCCACCTGTAGTTCGGAAGACTCTAGCGCCAGCAGGATGGCGAAGAGATCGTCCACGCCAGGGTCGGTGTCGATGATCACGTTGAGAGGTTTCAAAGTGTGTTTGTCCCAGTCATCCGCGCCGCGATTTTGCCCAGTCAGCGAATGCATCCCGCGAAGAATGAGTCGGCTGCCAGCCCAATTCACTTCGGACCTTTTC
Source organism: Dehalococcoidia bacterium (assembly GCA_965262065.1). Lineage (GTDB taxonomy): Bacteria > Chloroflexota > Dehalococcoidia > Lucifugimonadales > Lucifugimonadaceae. The sequence goes on from OZ253497.1 coordinate 2,302,449, forward strand.
CGTCGACGCCAGCCAGGGGTACTGGATGAAGTTCAGTCCGGCCGGTTTCGAGGAGTTTTGCAACCCCAGGCGCCAGGTCAGCCCAGTCAACCCCTTGAGGATCGGCGCCGGCAGCGGCAGGGCCATGGCCCCGGCCGTTCGAACCAGATCTCTCCACCGCAGCGTGCCGTTGCCTGCGATGTTGAATATGCCGTTCGCCCGCCTGGTAAGGGCCGTCTCGACGATCGCCGTGTAGTCGTCCAGGTGCAGGAACTGCATCTCCGGATCGGCGCCGGCCGGAACGGGCAAGACACGACGGGCGAATGCCTGGGTGATGAAGTTTTCGGCGCCTGCCGCCATGGTGACGCATCCTCGCAGGATGCAGGCACGCATGTTGGGATTGCGCCTCGAATGGTCCAGGATCAGTCTTTCGGCGGCCGCCTTGTGCTCTGAGTATTGAAAGCCTCGGACCGGATTGACCGGGTCGTCCTCAACGGCAGGCCGATTACGCTCCGGTCCGGCGCCGTACACCGTTGTGCTGCTCAGGTAGATAAATTGGCCCACTCCGGCAGCCTCACAGTCTTCGAGTAGACGGCCAGTAGCGTTGATATTGATATCGGCGGCAAGGGACTCGTCCCGGGCGGGACGCAACAAAAATGCGAGGTGGACCACGGCCTGGATATCGAGGTCCCGCAGGACATCCAGGAGAGACGTGCGAATATCGTGTGTGATCGAGATGAGTCGGCGTGTTTGGCGCGGCCGAAGTTCTGTGGGCGTGACGTCTATTCCTGCGACCAACTCGACTTCAGGCTTGTTGCAAAGCGCGGCGACGGTGGCGCTGCCCAGATACCCGGCTGAGCCGGTTACGGCTATGCGGGCCGGCAAGTCAGCCAACGGCGACCTCATCCGTGAAATCGAACCCGATCTTGCCGAATCCGGGCACTACGAACGACATTCCGATCTTGTGCGCCCCCGGTTCGAGCGGGCCGCCCGAAGCGGAGATAACAATTACCTTGTTCATGGGCAGGCCGAATGTGTTGGTTTCATCAACCTCGTGGAAGCCGGTGAACTTGCCTTCGAGATCGAATCCCGCCGACTCCAGCGGCAACTCTGTATCGTCAACCGTCAGCGGGAGCAGTTGCCTCGCGTAGCCCGAACCGAGTGAATTCCGCAGTTGAAACTGCCAACCCTCGGCAGTGTTAGCGAGGCTGCCCTTTACGTAGAGCCGCCGCAATATGAACGCTGGAACTCCTGGCATCGCCTGCTCCGAAATGCTGTTAGTTAGTCGTCGCTTAACCCGTATCGCATCATATAGACCGCCCGCTCCGCCTCCACGGCGTCCTCCGGCACATTTTTCGCGCCCCCGGCTATTTGGGCAAAGGCGTAGATCTGTGCGATTCTCTCGACCAGCACGGCGTTCCGAAGGGCCTCTTCCACGGTCACTCCGACGGCGCACATTCCGTGGTTTCGAAGAAGAACGGCCCGCCGGTCGCCAAGGGCATCGGCGGCCGCTTCAGCCAACTCCTCGGTTCCCGGAAAACCGTACTCGGCTACCTCGACGGGTCCACCGAGGTAAACGACCATCTCGTCAACGATTGGCGGAATCGGTTTCCCTACGACCGCCGAGACGCTTGCATAGAGGGAGTGGGTGTGTACTACAGCGCCGACATCGGGCCGGCGGTGGTAGATGCCCAGGTGCAGGGCGGACTCCGTCGATGGTATTCCATCACCGGTTACCGGTTCGATGTTTTCGTCCACTTCCACAAGATCAGCCGGTTTCATGTGTTCGTAAGGCAGCCCGGACGGGGTGATCAGATAACGCCCGCAGGCGTCTACCGATGCCAACCGCACGCTGGCGTTTCCGCTCGAACCGGCCACCAGTCCACGGCGTTCCATCTCCATGACGGCGGCATACAGTTGTGTTCTGAGGTCGGTCATTTCAAGGGGGATTTTAGTGGGGTCCGGCGACGATTTACCGTAACACGCCGGCCGGTTTGGTCCATCGGTTCGCTGGGACGGAGTTGTTTCTAGAGTTCGAGTTCCAGCAGTTGTTGCTCCCGCGACAACCACGCGTCGAACAGATATTTGTACTCCTCAACCGAGGCCGGAGAAGGTTGCAACTGCCGCAGTTCGTTGCGCCTGGCAAGTAGTCCGGCTTCAAGCCCCGGGCCATGCTCGACTGCCGCAGCCGCGAGAGTGATCGTTCCAAGGAGCGAAACATCGGGACTTTCGGAAACGTAGAGAGGCGGTTCGATCACGTTAGAGAGCACATCCAGAAACGTCGTGGACCGAGTCAAGCCACCACCGACTGACACTGTTTCGACCTGACCGGTTAATTCCCGGATGCGGTCGAGTATCAGACGAATTGCGAAGGCGAAACTTTCGAGCGCGGCCCGCACAATGATCGCGCCGTTGGGTGGTTCGAAGGCCAACGGGACTGGGAACAGCAATCCCCCTGATCGCAGGCCGACGTCTCCAAATTGGGCCAGCGACGGACCGAGGTATGCCGTGACACCCTGCGCGCCCCGCTCAACCTGGCTGGCCTCGGCATCCAATCTTGTCATCGCTTCGGTCAGGTCTTGGGTGCCCCCGAGCATTGATATCAGCCAGTCGTAGGCGCCGCCCATTACTCCCGAATTGCCTTCTACAACCCATCTATCACTTACGACGTGTCGGCCGGTCCACAGGGTGCGGGTCGAATCGAGCGTCTGTTGATTCGTGACGCACTGGACCGGGGTGCTCCACCCGGTTGCGATCCCGGCGTGACCTGGTTCTGAAACGCCCATGCCGACCAAAGCAGTTTGCGTGTCGGGACCGGCCTTGACGACCGGTATGCCTTCCAGCAAGCCGAGTTGGTCAGAGGCAACTTTGGACATCGTGCCGACTACGCAACCTGATCTGCTTACCGGCGGGAATATCGAGACATCGATCCCCAATTTTTCAGCGATGGCTTCGGCCGGCTGGCCCGTGGTCAACGCTCCGACGCCCGCATCCACCGCCAACGCCGAATCGACCGTCAAATCGCCCGTGAGGCGGTAAGCCAGCCAATCTGCGATGCCGCAGGCCGATCTTATGCGTTCGAAGAGTTGGGGGGCCTCTTCCTTCATCCACAACAACCTCGCCCACCAAGTCAGGAAGCCGGGTCCATGTCCCGTGAGGTTCCAGAGATCGTCGCCTGCCACGTCGTCGACAACCCCTCCCTGAAAGGCGGCTCTCAGGTCTTTGTTCGGCCCGGCGTAAAGCTCTCTCCCTGCACTGTCGAGCAGTACCAAGCCGTGTCTTTGACTGGTAACACCCACGGCCTTGATGGACGCTGCCGTAACTTTCGACGAGTGAATCGCCTCGTTTGCGGCTTCGACCGCGAGATTCCAAACCTGGGCGGCATCGAATTCCAGGGCAGCGTCGGGCGTACCGTCCGGCTTGTAGTAGCGGACCGTGCGTGTCGCGACCGCCGCCGGGGCGCCCGTGGCCTTCCCAACGGCGGCGCGCAGGTGACTGGTACCGAAATCAAACGCCAAGAAGTTCGGTCCAGACGTTTTATGCGCCACGCCTGTGCTCCCAAACTTCCGGGTTGACCAGATTTATCGGTTTAACACCGCGCCGATATCGGAGCAGGTTTTCGGCGATAGCCTGCGAATGCCGAACAATCGTCTCGCTTGTGGCCCCTCCTATGTGGGGTGTGAGGACCACGTTTTGAAGGGTGAGCAGCGGGTATGAAGGTTCGACCGGATGGGTGGGGAAGATGTCGAGGCCGGCGCCGCCAAGCCTTTGGGCGCGCAGGGCGGTCTCCAGAGCGTGTTGGTCCACCAACTCGGGGGCTGACACGTTGATGAGGATGCCACCTCGTTTCATCCGTTCGATCCGTTCCGCGGTCAGAAGTGGCTCGCCATTGCCCGGCGGCGGCGCGTGCAACGTGATCACGTCGGCGGACTCGATCAAAAAATCGAGCGCACACCAAGTGGCGCCCAATCCCGCGGCCTCGGAGGGCTGCACATAGGGGTCATAGGCGATCACGTTCATGCCCAGGGCGTTGCACAACGCGCTCACCCGTCGGCCGATTGCGCCGAGCCCGACTACGCCGGCCAATTTACCGGCAAGTTCACGACCGCGGAGTTCCCTGTATGGGCCGGTTGGAGACTCCCACGAGCCTGAACGCACGTACCTGTCCGACTCCGGAATGCGGCGCGCCACGGCGAGCATAAGGCCGAGCGTCAACTCGGCGACGGCGGCGGCGTTTCGCCCCGGTGTGTTGACCACGACCACGCCGCGCTCTGTCGCCGCCTCCACGTCCACCTGATTGACCGCGGCCCTGCAGATACCGGCGAATCCCAATTCCGGGGCCAGATCGAACGTCTCCGCAAACAGAAAATCGCCTTCGACCACCACAGCGCCGATCCCGTCCCTCGAAATCCGGGCGCCGAGTTCTTCAGGGTCCTGCAACGTTCCGGTTTGAAGCCAATCTTCGTGGACAACTTCGACGCCTGCCGCAACGAGTTCGGCAATCGCCTGATCGGAGAATGGGGCAAGCAGTAACGCTCGCACGGCGGTCAGCCCTGCCCCTTCAGGTGTTCTACTGCGAGGTCTGCCGCCATGTTGCCACTACGCACCGCGCCCTCCATGGTTGACGGCCACCCCGTGTCGGTCCAGTCTCCGGCCAGGAAAAATCCGGGTTCGGGGGTATTTTGCGGGAGGCGGTACCTGCCGGAGCCGGGCACGACCCGAAACGTGGCGTCGAGCATCTTTACTACCAGGAATCTGTTCACGTTGGCAGCGACGGCGGCTGGGAACAACCCCTCCATTTCGGCAATAAACAGATCTCTAAGCTCGGCCTTAGGGGTGTCCTTCCACTTCCAGGCCCCGCTGAGTGAAATAACGACGTGTTGCCCCCCGTCTTCACCCTCCGTCCCTCTCATCCCGGTCACGTTGAAGACCCACTGAACCGGGGTGTCGATGGCTGCGACGAACATATCATCCATGATCGGCCGGTCGTACCAGATGTGCACCCCCACGATGGGCGCTGTCTGCACCATCCGCGCCTGTGAGAAGAATGAATTCTCTCGGAGGCCATCAGGCAAGACATCCAGCAGCTTGTCTGGCATCAGGGCAACGACACATGCGTCGGCCCGAAGTGTCTTACCTCCCGAAGTTCGCACCTGAATGTGCCCGTCATCAAAGCCGACCTCGTCGATGCCGACGCCGCAACGGACATCTCCACCGGCGGAGCGAATGAAGTCCGAAGCCGCGGTCCCAGCAAGGCTTGAAAGGCCAACCAACGGGTAGCCGATGGCGGCGTTGTGTGGCGCGCCCATGAGGGCGGTTTGAAACAGCATCACGCCCATGTCCACGCTCACGTCTTTGATGTCGTCATTCAGGGCGGGCAGGGTGATGAGGTTCCAGAAATTGTCGATCGTCTCATCATTCTGCATGTGCCGACGAAGCCACGAGTCGAATGTTTCATCTTCCATCGGCCCGCCGGGCTCTCTCTTTGCCAGGCGGATTCGAAGCAACCCGTATAACAGCCTCAGTTTTGCCGCTGGCGATAGATGGCCGTAGAACAGAAGAGCCTTGATATTCGCCAACGAGCCGGGCAACGCGTTGGCCTTCAGGCGGGACATTTTTCCGTTCCGCAGGACGGGGGCGTCGAGCCGATTTGGCATCCTGACGTTGTCCCGGGCGCTAATCTTCCGGAGGAACTCCTGGTATTCGTTACAGGCGCCAACGAAGACGTGCTGCCCGTTGTCTACCTCTACTCCAGTCTCCTTGTCCTCGAACGAGTACGCTCTGCCGCCCAGGAAGGGCCGCCGTTCCAGCAGAAGGGGTTCGTAGCCGGCTTCCGACAACCTGACGGCTGCTGCCAGTCCGGCGAGTCCACCGCCCACGACTACCGCCTTGCGGCGGTTCAGGACAGGATCGGAATCCGACATTGAATCCACAGCCTCGCCGCCAGGGCCGCCTTGGCTGTCTTGCTGAGGCTGATCCTTTGGCTGAATACGTCGTAGTCGGCTGCTTCGATGCGTCCCAGCAACCGCCGATACACCGACGACATGGTCCTGGGGCACGCCCGCGATCTTCTGTCCAATAACGGGAATAGCATTGCTCCGCGTTCGAAATATCGGTTGGCCCGTTCTATCTGAAACCTCATCAGGTTCCTGAATGAATCGTTGATCTTGCCAGCCATAAGGTCTGAGCTGGCGTACCCGAATTTTTCAAGTTCTGCTACGGGCAAGTACACCCGCCCGGCGCGGGCGTCTTCGGCCACGTCACGGATGATGTTCGTGAGCTGCATCGCGATACCCAGGTCGATGGCGTACTCCACCGCGCGTTCGTCCGTATAGCCGAATACTTCGATGCATATGAGCCCCGGCGCGCTCGCCACCCTGCGGCAGTATTGGACAAGTTCTTCGAATGTTTCGTAACGGTTTTTTGTGAGGTCCATCTCACAGCCGTCGATGACGTCGGTGAAGTGGGCCATGGGAATTCCGAAACGTCGTTGGGCATCGGCAAGGGCTGTCCAGACCGGGCCATCCGGCCGGCCATCGTAGGCGCCACGCAGTTGCTCCCTAAGACCTGCGAGTTCATTCTCTGCGGTTTCCCGCCTTTCGGGGTCGTCCACGATGTCGTCGCACATACGGCAAAACGCATACGTTGCGTAGATGGCGTACCGCTTCTGGGGCGGCAGGGTCAAGAACGCGTAGTAAAAGTTCGTCGAACTCGCCTTGGTGATGGCCTGGCATTCCAAATATGCCTGCCTGACCTCGGCGGGATCGAGAACCCCGTCTCGCGTTGCTGTTTTGAGTGACGCCATTCTGATGTCTTGAGGCCGCCGGTCTTTTGGTCAATTCAGTCAAACAGGCGCTGTGCCAGCGGAGAAAGCCCGATCTTCGACCGGATCCACGCAGCGGCGAGCAGTCTTGCCTTACCCGACTTTGACAGGGTTGGTCGGCGGGTAAGCACATCATAGTCCTGCCGTTCGATGGCCTTTATGATGGACAACCCGCCGGCGGTAAACAACGCGATGTCGATTCTGGCCGGTTTGATAACCCTATTAACCAATGCGTACCCGCGTCGGAACAGGTCTTTCGTTCTTTCGACTTCAAATTGCATCAACCTCCGAAATTCCGGAGAAGGCGCGCGCCGCTCGATCACGTCTTCCCCAACCCCGTACTCGGACATGTCCGACTGAGGTATGTAGACCCGGCCGATCGAGTAGTCCCGCGCGACATCCTGCCAGAAATTGGCCAGTTGCAGAGCGGTACATGTGTAGTCCGAAAGCGCGTGCAACTCCGGCTCGCGATGGCCGAACACGTAGAGGACGATTCTTCCGACGGGGTTAGCCGAGTGTTCGCAATATTCGAGCAATTCCTGGTAGTCAGGGTGGCGCTTGATTCGCTGGTCCCGGCGATTGGCCTCTATGAGCTTGAGAAACGGTTCCCGCGGTATATCGAATTTTTCTACGGTTACCTGGAGGGCCTTGAAATAGACGTGGTCCGGGACGCCTTCGTAGCAGAGGCGTAGCTGGCGTTCCCACTCGTCCAGCAGCGCCAACTGGTCCGTTTTCGCTTCATCGCCGAGGTCGTCCACGCCGCGGCAGAACGCGTAAACGGAGTAAAAGTGCCGCCGGAGATCCTTCGGGATCAGGCGGGTTCCTACGGAGAAGTTCTCGTAGTGAGACCTTGCCAGATTTTCGCAGGCGCGGAATGCGGCCTCGGGAGTCGCGGAGCGACCCCCACGTCCCGCAAGGTCGATTCCTGGAAGGTCCACGTAGCCCTCATTTGGCCGTGAATACGCTGATAATCCTGCTCACCCCGGCTTTAGATGCGCATCACCTGCAATAGTACGCAGTGGTTCTTGGGCTCATCTAACTCGAAGTTGAGTACCTTGAACTCCGCGGCGACTGAACTAAGGGCCGAGGCCGAACGTCAATGCGCCTTACATTTCCGTTCGCTGTGGACATCGACGTCAGACCGGGTGGGATTGACTCCGGCAAAGTGAATTCAGGCCCTCAGTCGATCATCGGCGTGCTCTTCTCCGTGGTAGTTCGAGTACGGCGATTGTACCGACCCAGCGCGAGCAGGGGCCAATAGATTCGATACATATGGTATTTGATCATGAATCCCGACGGCAGTTCGGTCGGAAGTAGCTCACTCGGGTTGCCGTTCGGCGACCTGAATCGCCTGTCTCCAATGCCGTAACCCGGGAAGCCGGTGGCGGTGTACTGTGGCTCATCCCAGGTGCCATCTTCCTGCTGAGTACTTACGAGGAAGCGGGCGCCCCTTTCGACCGCATCGCCTGAAGACCTGCCCGCAGCCATCAACGCCATCATCGCCCAGGCCGTTTGAGATGCCGTGCTTTCGCCTATGCCCCGCAAACCCGGGTCCGCATAAGACGCACACGTTTCACCCCATCCCCCATCTGGATTCTGGCGAGATTCCACCCAGTCCGCGGCCAACTGGACCCTTGGATCGCTCATGTCGTAATCGATCGATTCCAGGGCGGGTAAAACGGCGGCGGTCCCGTAAATGTAGTTGACTCCCCACCGACCGAACCAAGGGCCGTCTTCCTCCTGTTCCGACCATATGTAGTCGACAGCAGACTTGACCGCGTCGGAGTCCTTCGGCCAACCGATTATGCCGATGGCCTCCAGGATGTGGGCCGTTACGTCCACGGTGGGCGGGTCGATGGTCTCGCCGAAATCGAAAAAAGGCAGCTTGGTCGCCAGCAGAGACGTGTTGTCCTTGTCGAATGAACCCCAGCCGCCGTTCTTGCTCTGCATACTCAGGAGCCATCGCATGCCCCTGTCGATAGCCTCGTCTCGCTCGGCCCCCAGGTTGGTTCCGGCCTGGGATATGGCTATCAAAATCTCGGCTGCATCATCGGTATCCGGGTACGTTTCGTTAAAAAACTCGAATGCCCAGCCGCCGGGTTCCTGGTCCGGGACTTTGACCGACCAGTCGCCGGGCGTGCGAATCTGCCTCACAACCAGCCAGTCCGCCGCTCTGACCAACATGGGATCATCCCGGTCTACCCCAGCTTCGTGCAATGCGTTCAACGTCAGGCACGTGTCCCATACGGGCGAAACACAGGCCTGCAACCGCCAGGTCTCTTCGTCCTCGATGGCGAACCCTTCGAACCCCTCCAGCCCGTTCCGCATGACCGGATCATCCATGGAATAGCCCAACTGGTACAGGGCTATGAGGGAGTAGACCCAAGGCGGCTGGATGCCCCCCCAACTCCCGTCAGCCTCCTGGCGCTCGATGATCCAGCGCTCAATCTCGCCCAGGGCCTTGCCTCTCACCGGGATCCACAACAACCGCTCGGCGGCCTGAAGCAGGCGGTCGCCGGCGTACAAGACACGCTCCCACCCAAAGCCATCGGGCAATGGAATCGTATAGGCGGCGTTGTCCTTTCCGTTCACATATAGTTCGTCGATCTCGGCGCCGGGCGGTAGGGAGAATACCGGTCTTTGCGACAGAATCACCGTCATGGGCACTACGGTTCCGCGAGCCCAACTGGCGAACGAGTAGACGTTGAATGGCAACTGCTTGGGCACAAATATCAGTTCCGGCGCTATGTAGGGAGTGCCCGACCATTCCCACTGTCCCAGTAACGCGAGCCAGATCTTGGTGAAGCTGCGCGCCTTTTCAATACCGCCTTTCGAGAGGATCAACTCCCTGGCCCTGCGCATCGCCGGAGATTCCGGGTCTCGCCCGGCCAACTTCAGGGCTGTGTAGCACTCAACCGTGGTGCTCAGATCGCCGCCGGCCCCGTAGTAAAGCCGCCAACCGCCATCCTCGCCTTGCTGCCGTTCGATGTGACGGGCGATCTTGTTCCGTCGTTCGGGATTCGACGCGCCGAGGATGTGGGTGAGGAAGACATACTCGGCCTCCATCGTTGGGTTCGATTCGAGTTCTCCCCACCAGTAGCCATCTTCATGCTGAGTCTTCCGCAGCAGCGAAACCGTTTTCGCGATGGCCTCCTCAGTCGACGCAGCCGGCCCTTGAGGCGATGGTTCTCGCGGCATCCCGGTCCGAAACATCGGGACCGGAAGGGCATGCGGCGCCTGCGATGCGGTCGTCATTCAGCAGCCCGCAGCTCTCCGGCAGCCTTCGCCGGAAGTTTTGTGGCCGCGTATCCGTGGTCGGAGAACCATCTAACGGCGCGCGCAACTGATTCAATGGCAGGGCGTTGCCGCAATTTCAACTCGCGGACAGCCTTTGAACAGTCCACGTACATTGGATGTTTCGCGACCTGCAGGCCCTCTGTTGGGATATAGGGTTCCCGACGCAACAGTTTGCCTTCAACTACTTCGTCGACCATGCCAAATGCCAGGGCGAGGGCGAAGGGGACGCGGACCGGCCAACGACGCAGGCCCGTCGCCTGTTTCAACAACTTGTAGATCCCGAGCAGCGAAAGGTTTTCGCCTCCCAGAATGTACCTTTCGCCGGGCCGTCCGCTGGCGAACGCTGCGACGTGCGCGTCGGCAACATCGTCCACGTCGCAGATGTTCAGGCCTGTATTTACGTACCCTGGAAACCTGCGCTTCAAAAACTCGACGATTATGCGTCCGGTCGGAGTAGGCCGCCAATCTCCAGGTCCCAAGGGCACGGTGGGGTTGACGATCACTACTTCCAATTCGGGCGAATTAAAAGACAGGGCGGCCTGTTCTCCCAGGAGTTTTGACTTCTTGTAGTCACCGTGGAGGTCATCCAATTCCGCAAGATTTGTTTCATCAGCGACTCGCCCCGGGCCAGGCCACTTGAGTGTGGCCACGGTGCTTGTGTGCACAACCCTTCTCACCCCGGCCCGGCGAGCCGCGTCGATGATGGTTTTGACGCCATCGACATTCGTCTTATAGAACACTGACCGGTCACGCGCCCAGAATGCGTAGTGGCCAGCGACATTGAAAAGGCCGTCGACCCCCTCCAGCCCGCGCCTAAGCGCCGGTTCGTCCAGCAGGTCTCCCGTTACAGGGCGGACTCCGATGTGCTCCAGGGCCGAAGTGTCTCGCCCGCGGCGAACGAGAGCCCGAACCTCATGTCCGGACGCAGCAAGTTGCCGGGCTACTGCGCCTCCTATGAATCCGGTGGCGCCGGTGACCAGAAACTTCACACCGCCGCTCCTGAGCTTGCTCTGTAGGCAGCCGCGCCATCGATCTCGCTACTGAAATCTTGGCAGAACCTGGTTAGGTTGCCCCTTGCAGCGCGAGACGCCTCTTTCAGATCGATCAATATCGGCAACTGCCAAGGCCTTCTTGCGACGTACCTGATCGCCGGCCATACTCTTCGGTCCGACGGCCCCTGGGCAATTTCAGTAACGAAATGCGGGAGGTTGAAATCCACCGCGTCGACAACGGACCTGACGACAAGGAATGGAATTCCAGCCTCGGATGCGATGGAACATACGGTATGACTTTCAAGGTCCACGGCTTCGACGCTCAATCGATCGCCGATCCAGCTCTTCATATCCGCAGTCCTCGCGATTGAGGGTAACGACACGAGCAATCCGGAGGTGGAATCGATCCCGGCCATCTCGACGACTATTCGTGCGCAGGTCATCATGCCCGGGTCCGGGGATATCGCTTCGGACATTCCTTGAGAGTCCCAGGTGATCGGTGAACCTTCAATGCCAGAGACGCTGGTCGGAATTACCAGGTCCCCTTTTCGCAGAGCGGCGCTCGTCCCGCCAGCGAATCCAATAACGAGGAGCATTGGATCCGTTACCTGTTCGATGGCCCATTTCGCCGCTTCCTTCGCACGGATATGACCAACACCGCTGATTACAGCCGTAAACTGCGCGCCGGGTTTTCCGTGATCGAACTTGCCGGAGAACGCCTGAAATCCGTCCGGGCTGGGGACTTCGCTTGCATTCCCGGCTCGCAGGATGCCCGAAACTTCTTCTCGAAGGGCGGCAATTATCAGCAACATCCGATGCACCGTTCAGGGATGCTGAGAACAGCGCAGGGCGAACGCCCGGGGCGCAATGCGCCGGCGGGTGGTCAGCCTGCGGTTATTCCACTTTTGGTCAGAGCGCCGCCGCGCACCAGGGCAGCGGCGTCCCTTGGATTGGAAAAAGCGCTGAAAATCGTGGTTGATTCGAAACCGCAGTGCATCATGCAATTTGCGCAGCGCGAGTCTTTCTGTGCGTTGCCGTAGTTGTCCCAGATTTCGTCCTGCATTAGGTCGTCCAGTTTCTGGGTGTGCGAATCGGCCAGCGGGTAACAGGGATTACGCCATCCCATGATCGTGTAAGTGGGATTGGACCAGGCCGTGCAAGTTTCGATTTCCCGTTCACCTCGGAGGAACTGGAGGTACAGAGGGTTGTTGTACAGCTTGATATCCTTCGTTTGCGCCGGGTCCAGGACCTTTCTGAAAATCTCTTTCGCCTGTTCCTTTTTCAGGAAGAGTTGCTGATTCGGCACGCTCTCGTAGTCGTAACCCGCCGTCACCATGGCTCCTTCGAAGCCCATCTCGGTGGTCATTCGCCACAGGGCCTGAAGGTCGTCGGCATCGCTACTTGTGAACAACGTCGTGTTGCTACAGACCCGATAACCGCGCTCGACCGCCCGCTGAGAGTTCATCATGGCGATCTTATAGACGCCTTTGCGCGACACCGAAACGTCGTGCCGCTCACCTGTGCCGTCGAGGTGGATCACCCAGGCGAAGTACTTGGAAGGCGGAATTTCTTTCATCATCTTGCCCATAGTCAGGGCGTTAGTGCACACGTATACGAACTTTTTGCGCGCGGTCAGGGTGTTGACGAGCTCGGGCAGGTGGGGCCAGATCGTCGGTTCCCCTCCGGCGATGGACACAACCGGCGCGCCGGATTCCTCAACGGCGGTCAGGCAGTCCTGGGCTGTGAGCTGCTTGTGTATTACAGACTCGTACTCGCGGATTCTGCCGCATCCTTCGCAGGCCAGGTTGCATGCTTCGAGGGGCTCGAGCATCGTCACAAGCGGAAATCGCTTACGCCTCTTGAGGAGTTTGTTTTTGAATATGTACCAACCCACCCTTACGGCGAGCTCGACGGGTCTGGCCATCTCGGACTCCTTATGAACCGGGCTCGGCAGTTATGACGCCCAACCCGACGTCAACTGTCCCTCACCAGCAAGTAGTCTCCCAGTTCCTGGAACTCCCGTACGGAATCTCCAGGCAATTGGAGAGACCTTAACACGGACCGGGCAGACTGCCATCGTTCTGTGGCAAGTCGATAGCAGTACTCCTGCGTGTTCAGCTCACCCATGATCTCCAACACCTGCTCAACGTCTACTTCGTCGATGGATTCCGAACCGTAGATTCGTTCGAGTTCGGCCCTGGCCGCTCCTGAGGCCTCGGTGATTGCGTGCACGGCCGGCAGAGCCTTTTTCCTGCGCCGGATATCAGAACCAACGGGCTTTCCGGTCTCAGGCCCTCCCCAGGTGCCCAAAACATCGTCCCGTATCTGAAATATCCTTCCAAGCTCGTATCCGACCCGACGCAGCCCGGTTGCGACAGCTCTGTCCGGCCCATCGTCGCAACCGACCAGGGCGCCGAGGTAACTCGATGCTTCGATCAACGCTCCGGTCTTACGCTCGATCATGTCAAGGTACTCGTCGATAGTTATTGACGGCCTCGTTTCGTACAGGACATCGAGGACCTGTCCTTCGATCATCCTGAGGTAGTTTGCTGTCAATACATTGCATGCTTCGACGCAGGTATCGTCGGACACCCCGTTTTCGGCAAGACGCTGAATTGCCAGGTCCGCAACTTTCAACATCAGGTTGCCGGAAACCAGCGCAATCGGTTCCCCCCAAACGGCCCATACGGTCAAGCGGTGGCGTCGATAGCGGTCGCGGTCCTGCACATCGTCATGAATAAGCGAAAAGTTGTGGACGTATTCCAGGGCCACGGCGGCGGGCAAGGCGCGGGAAATATCTCCCCCTGCCGCCTCGCAGGCGAGGAGGCATAGGGTCGGTCTTACAGCCTTGCCACCGCCCGAACCGGTTGGATTACCCTCGCTGTCCACCCAGCCCATCATGTAGCGCAGGGGGTTGTAGACGGGGAGATTCGACTGGTCCATTTCCCATCGCAACGCGCCTTCGATCAGCGATTGGTAACGGGCAAAAAAAGCCGGCATACCTTGCGCCGCGGCGCGAACCGGTTCGGACGAATCGGAGGGAATTGCTGCCACCTTGGACAAATCCGCTGCTCCTTGGGTACCGCCGCGGGGTCACCTGACGAGCCCGGATGCTAGCAACCTGCGCGAAATGGTGTCAATTGGGGCCCACCCCAGTCCAGGTTGTGGTCGGAATTGATGACGGCACGGGACCGTACATTATGAAGGAACGACGGCAGTATCGCGGGTAACCGGTTGGTGTCGGAGAGCCGGGGCTATTCGACGTGGTGACAAGAATTGCGCGGCGACCGCAGGCCGGGGTGCTGATCGACTTCAAGTAGTGCCTGTGTCTGGGGACAAAAATAGAACCTCCCGGTCGCAGCGGGTCTGGTACACCCACGTCGACAGGGAGGCTCACCCTTGTTTTTGGGCCAGCCTGCGCGCCACTGGCAGCAGGTGGCCGTTGCGCCTAGGCCGCGATGACCTTCAGCTTGCGCGCCTTTGTCGACTCCTGCACTGGCAAGGTCACCGTCAGGACGCCGTCCTTGTAGTTCGATTCAGCCTTTGCGTGGTCGATCGCTTCGGGAAGCCTGATCGACCTATAGAAAGTCCCGGTTCGCCTCTCACGAAGAAGCACGCCGTCTTGCCGCTCTTCCGACTCGGCCTCATTATTTGCCTTGATCTCAAGGACATTTTCGTCCACGTTGACGTCGATCTTTTCGTAGTCAATGCCCGGCAAAGATGCCTTGACGATGAAGGACTCGCCGTCTCTGGCTACATCCAGCGGCACGGACCACTGCCTTTTGGCGCCACCATACCGCGACCCTGCACTCCCTGCCCGGTTCATCAGTTCATCCATGCGCCTGAAGTCCGCAAAAGGGCTCCAATGTACGATAGTCATATCTTTCTCCTCTAAATTCAAACCCGATAATTGATCGTCGAGCCGGGCGGTCCGCCTTGACTCTGATATGAGTAATGATAAGTATCTGATAGCTAGCTTGTCAATTAAACTGAGTCGTAATCTGTTAGGATAGTTGCTGACAGACGGCCCCTTAAGGAAAAGTGGCAGCCGGAGACCGGATTTGGACGTCAATTACTACGAAGTGCTCGAACTGCCACGGAACGCCTCCGGCAAGGATGTGCGTGACGCGTATCGGAAGTTGGCCCGTAGGCTGCATCCGGACGTCAACCCCGAAGACCAAGCCGCGGCAGAGCGGTTCAAACAGGTAAATGAGGCCTACGAGGTCCTCTCGGACGACCAAACCCGCAAGGACTACGACCAATACGGCGAAAACTGGCGGCATGCGGATGACCTGAGGCGCGCCGGGGTTGGTCACGGCTCTCGAGCGCATGGCTACAGTGACTTCAACATCGGAGGATACCGTGGTCAATCCGGTTCGATTTTCGACCTCTTCGGCGGTGGATTCGGGCGGACAAGGCAGACGCGGAGTACCCCGTCTGGCCCGCGGGTGATTGAGACAACCGCGGAAATATCGCTTCAAGAGGCGTATCGCGGAACCACCCGCCGGCTGAAGCTCGGCGGCGGTGTCGAATCGCGAGGTGAATATGACTTCGACATCCCGGCTGGAATACGGGATGGCGTCAAAATCCGGATAAGACCGCGATCCGAACTCGAATTGTTGATCACCGTGAAGGTCCGGCCCGACCCCCGCTTCGAACGCCGGGGCGACAACCTCCACGTCAAAATCCCGGTGCCGTTCCTGGATGCGGTTCTTGGCGGCGAAGCGGAGGTGCCGACCATGACCGGCAAGGTGGCGCTAACGATATCGCCCGGTACCCAGAACGGAACTTCGCTCCGAATTCGCGGCAAGGGCATGCCCAAGTCCGAGGCGGCCGATTCATTTGGCGACATGGTGGCGGTAGTCGACGTCAGGCTACCCGAGGAGATGTCAAGGGAAGAACGGGAACTGTTTTTGCAACTCCGGCGAGTTGGATCGGTCACGCCAAATACAGCGGGAGGAGAGGGCAAATGACGATCGGCAGAGACGAGCCGGTTTATGCCATAGGCGTCGTTGCCCGGATGATCGGGCTCCATCAGCAGACGCTTCGGAACTACGAGCGATGGGGTCTGGTCGTTCCCGGCCGAAGCCGGGGCCGGATTCGAATGTACTCGCAGATTGACGTCGAACGGATCCTGCAAATCACGGAGTGGAAGAACAACCTGGGCCTTAATTTGGCGGGAGTCGAAGTGATGACGAAACTTCTCGAACGCATACACAAACTCGAGCAACAAGTCACAGACCTGACGGTCGAGATGATCCGGATGCGCGACAGCGGCCGGACACTGCCGGGCCGCGATGGCCAAGACTGATCAAGGACGCAGAACTACGGCAAGGCGATCGACCCGAAAATCCGGGGGATACACACGATGGTTCTAAGACAGGAAGACTTTACGGAACAGGCACAAGCGGCGCTCGGTGCGTCGCAACAACTCGTGATGCAGATGCGCCACTCGCAGTGGGACGCTGAGCACCTTCTACTGGGTCTGCTTGACGTTTCGGATGGCCTGCCCGCTCGCCTGTTGGAAAACCTCGGCGTCAGCCCGGGCGAGATCGCGGACGAGGTCCGGTCCGATCTCGACGCTGCGCCAAGGCTGAGTTCCCAGCAATCGACAACGGGCCAGATATTCGCCACGCCGCGCGTTAAGGCAGTGATCGATGGTGCGCGGGAAGAGGCGAAACGCTTAAAGGACGAGTTCATCAGCACCGAACACCTGCTGCTGGCTCTTGCGCAGGATGGCATAGGCGGAAGCGTCCGTAAGGCCTTCGAGAGGCGAAACATCAGCCAGGAGCGCATCTATCAGGCGTTGCTCGACGTGAGGGGTTCGCAGCGCGTGACCGATCAGCGGGCCGAAAGCAAGTACCAGGCCCTCGAAAAGTACAGCGTGGACCTGACCGGAATGGCCCGCGACGGCCGCCTCGACCCTGTAGTGGGCCGCGAAGCGGAGATCAGACGGGTAATGCAGACACTCAGTCGGAGGACCAAGAACAATCCCGTATTGATCGGGGATGCGGGAGTCGGCAAGACTGCGATCGTGGAGGGACTGGCGCAACGCATCCACAACGGTGACGTGCCGGAAAGCCTGAAGGGAAGGACGGTAATTTCACTCGACATGGGTGCTTTGATCGCCGGGGCGAAATTCCGGGGCGAGTTCGAGGAACGCCTCAAGTCCGTGATGGACGAGATCAAGGCCGCCGCAGGCGATATTGTCCTGTTTATCGACGAGATTCACACCGTCGTCGGAGCAGGGGCTGGGGGAGACGGCTCCCTCGATGCGTCGAACATGATGAAACCGGCTCTCTCGCGCGGAGAGATGCAAACGATAGGCGCCACCACGCCCGACGAGTACCGCAAGCGCATCGAGTCCGACAAAGCCCTTGAACGCCGCTTCTCACCGATCTGGGTCGAAGAGCCGTCGATCGACGACACGGTGCAAATGCTCCGGAATCTCAGGCCGCGGTACGAGAAGCACCACGGGATCAAGATAGACGATCAGGCGCTCGAATCGGCGGCCTTGCTCGGCGCCCGGTACATTTCGGACCGAATGCTGCCCGATAAGGCCGTAGATCTGATCGACGAGGCTGCTGCGAGGCTTCGCATAGAGAACGAGAGTTTCCCAGATGAGCTTAAGAAGGAGGAGGCTCGAATTCAACGACTCGCGGAAGAAGAAAGCTCGGCTTCCGAGCGAGGCGACTACGAGGCCGCGGCGGGGTTCAGATCCGAGCGATTGAGGTCGTCCCAAAAGTTCGATCAGGCAAAAGCCGAATGGCTGGCAAATCGCAAGATAGGCGACACTGTCGACCCTGAGCTTATCGCGGCGCTGATCAGCGAGCGTACGGGTATCCCGGTCGCGCTGCTCGTGGAAGGGGAAGCGGAAAGGCTGCTTCATCTCGAAGAGAGGCTGCATCGGCGCGTGATTGGCCAGGAGTCGGCGGTTACGGCGCTATCGGACGCCATTCGTCGCGCTCGAGCCGGATTGAAGGATGTGAAACGGCCTATCGGCAGCTTCATTTTCCTGGGTCCTACCGGAGTCGGCAAGACGGAGCTTGCGAGGGCACTCGCCGAATACCTGTTTGATGACGAGGAGCACATGGTCCGGGTCGACATGTCGGAGTACCAGGAGCGCCACGCCGTTTCACGGCTCATCGGCGCTCCCCCGGGCTACGTCGGCTTCGACGAGGGCGGGCAGCTCACGGAATCGGTGCGGCGGAGGCCGTTCAGCGTGATTCTGTTTGATGAAATCGAGAAGGCTCACCCACAGGTGTTCAACACGCTTCTCCAAGTGCTCGACGATGGCCGCCTGACGGACGGGCAGGGCAGGACCGTTGACTTCCGGAACACCGTGATCATCATGACCAGCAACCTTGGGTCCGAGGGCTTGTCGCAGGACGCTATGGGATTTCAGGGTGCGCGGAACAGATCCGATGAACATCAACGCTTCAGGGCGTCTATCGACGCGTCGCTCAAGAAGGCGTTCCGGCCAGAATTCCTGAATCGGATCGACGACATCATCATCTTCGATCCACTCACGCGTGACGACATCCTGTTGATTGTCGACAAGATGATTGCGTTGGTTCAGGAGCGGGTAAGTGAACTGGACGTCGAGATTGAACTGACGGTCGCCGCTCGGCAGTGGCTTGGCGATGAGGGATTTGACAAGACGTACGGCGCCAGGCCGCTTGCGCGTGCGATCCAGCATCACCTTGAGAACCCGCTTTCGAAGCGAATTCTGTCAGGCGACTTCGGTCCGGGGTCGAAGATCGTCGTAGACGTTGAAAACGACAGGTTGACCTTTTCGGAGAGCCGGACGCCGACGCCGTCGGCAGTTTGATCCCCCGACAGGTCCGTATATCGTCCCGGAGAGGCTGCGCTGTACCTTCAGATGAAGTCTCGCCCGCAGTATCCCCGGGCCTCGTGTTCGTTGCGACGTCGGGTGATGCCCATGGGCTGAACCAACCATTTCGTCGCCATGCGACGGCCGAGGAAATGCAGAACATGACTGTGTGAACGCTCCCTCGCCGGCAATCAACCTGTTCATCCTCGTAGCGGCGCATTCTTGTACCGCCGAGTACATCCCTGAATAATCGAGTAATGCTCCCAGATGAGGTTGGGGAAACCCAAACCGACGGACAATCACAGCCGGATCCGGCGGATTCAAGGCGCCCGTCGAACGCCTTGGCAGAGTGGGCAGCGAGGCACCCAAAGGCGTTCACCATCGGCATATGGTCGGTCGTTGGCGCCTCGGTTGCGTTCGGAACGTTCATGTGGGCAACCGGTCGGCTTGAACTTCAGAACGTAGGCTACGCCGGGGTGCTGGCGGTCAACGTGATAGGTTCGGCATCGGTAATAGTGCCGGTGCCCGGTCTGGCCGTGGTGTGCGGCGCAAGCGCGGGAGATGTTGGCCTCAACCCGGTGTTGCTGGGTCTCGCCGGAGGGTTCGGTTCCACGGTCGGCGAAATGAGCGGGTACCTTGCCGGTTACGGTGGGAACACGCTCATTCAGCGGTCAAAACACTACGAGCGATTCAGGCAGCTGGTGATCAGGAACGGAGGCATGGCCCTGTTCGTCCTGTCTGTCATCCCGAACCCGGTTTTCGACATCGCAGGAATTGCCGCCGGTTCGCTCGGATATCCGCTAAAACGGTTCCTTCTCTACGTGTTGGCCGGAAAGGTGATCAAGTTCGTGGTGGTGGCATATGCGTGCCGGCAGGGTATCGACTGGATTATCAGATTGACATGAGGTGATGATCGGGGTCCTGGTTTGGCCGAATCGCGATCTGCGGATGAGCCTGCCGATCGCAGTTCACCAGATCGATACATGCCGCGCCGATAGTCAATCTCCAGTGTTCGGGACATTCGTACAAGGTAGCGCGCCCGCTTGCGGCTGATTAAATATGAAATCAGGGGAGTGCGCAGGCGATCCTACTCGGGGCCATTTGCTTCTCCCCTGGGCCACGCAATGCAGACCTCGCGCAAACACACGTGACTGAATTCAGCGACGAACGACAGCCGAACCCTCCGCGGGCGTGGCTGGACCAACATCGAGACCTTGTATTCAGGGTGGCGATTTTGGCCGTGGTTCTGGCGTTCGTGGTTCTCGGCCTGATCACCTGGCTTTTCGGTCAATTCGATCTGAAGTCGGTGGGCTTTGCCGGGGTCTGGCTATTAAGTTTCATCGGTTCGGCGTCTATCGTGATACCAGTGCCGGGTCTCGCCGCTGTGTGTGTAGCGGGAACGCCGGAAATTGGCCTCAACCCGGTAGCAATTGGGGTCCTGGCCGGCTCGGCCGAGGCGTTGGGCGAAATGACCGGCTATCTGGCCGGGGTGAGCGGCCGGAACTTTGTCGCGCGCTACAGGTGGTATCCGCGTATTCAGGAATGGATGCGGCGCCACGGCAGCGTATTTCTCTTCGTGATGTCGATCATTCCGAATCCGGCTTTTGACATTGTCGGCATTGCGGCAGGCAGCATTGCGTACCCAGTGCGCCGGTTCCTTGCGATCCTGTTTGTCGCGAAGTCGATCAAGTCGACCGGCGTCGCGTACGCTTGCTATTACGGGTATTTCTACGGTGTTCCGTTCTTGGGAAACTTCTTGAATGGGTGACCCACGCACGAACTCCCAGTCACTTGGCGTGATCATCGTTGCCGCCGGGTCGAGTACCCGAATGGGCGGGGGCGACAAGCAATTCGCCGACCTGAACGGCGAACCTGTGCTTGGCCACAGCCTCAGGGTGTTTGCGCGGTGCAGGCATGTCGCCGGAATCGCCCTCGTACTTTCGTCGGACAACCTGGACCGCGGACGAAGGCTCGTGTCTGATGCGGGGTTAGACGACCTTGTCATCTGCGTTCAGGGTGGCGAACGGCGACAGGACTCGGCCCGTATCGGTTTGGAGGCACTCAAGTCTTCAGTGGCCGAAACGGAGTTCATTGCGGTCCATGACGGTGCCCGCCCGTTCGTCGATGATTCGATGATAGAGCGTGGGCTCGCCACAGCCAGAGTGACTGGCGCGGCGGCCGCCGGTGTGGCGGTTAAGGACACGATCAAGGCCTGTGGATCGAACCGCGTGGTGACGAAAACGCTCGACCGGCGCGGTCTGTGGGCTATACAGACGCCCCAGATCTTTCGCACCGGTGTGCTGTCGGCCGCGTACGAAACAGTCACCGCAGAAGTCACAGATGATGCGGCGATGGTCGAGCTCGGCGGCGGTCTGGTGGCGGTGTTCGACGGCCACCCGGAGAACATCAAGATAACTACGCCGGACGACCTGCTTGTGGCCAGACTAATCGCCAACCGCCGGCAGGGAGTGGAATCGTCTACTGGCGAACAGCGATGGGGGACGGGATTCGATGGCCACCGGTTCGTTTCTGGCGGGCCACTCCGATTGGGAGGGGTGGATGTACCGTTTGACCGACACCTCGAGGGCCACTCCGACGGGGACGTTCTGCTGCACGCCTTGTCCAGCAGCATTTTGGGGGCGGCGTCGCTGGGTGATCTGGGTTCGGTCTTCCCGTCTTCGGATGAACAATTGGCGGGAATCGACAGCGGGGTGATTTTGGCGAGGTGTGTCGAGATGGCCCGTTCCGGCGGATGGGCCGTGACACATCTCGATGCTACAATCGTGGCCCAACGTCCCAAACTGGCCGGCCACCTGCGCGACATGGCAATGCAGATAGCCACGACCGCCAACATCCCGTTGACGTCCGTGAACATAAAAGTGACCTCTACCGACGGTGTAGGGGCGATAGGCGCTGGGGAGGGCATCGCCGCCCAGGCTATTGCCACGCTTTCCCGGCGCGCATCCTAATTCACGCCCTGCCGACTGCCGCATGCGTCTTTACAGCTCCCTCACGCGAACCAAAGAAGACCTTGGCCCTGCTGACCGCGAGATAAAGCTCTACGTCTGCGGGGTCACTGTGTACGACCGGCCTCACATCGGGCACGCGCTCAGCTCGATCGCCTTCGAGGTTTTGCATCGATACCTGGAATACCGGGGATTCAAGGTGAAGCGCGTCCAGAACTTCACCGACGTCGACGACAAGATAATCGCCCGCGCCAACAGAGAAGGGATCGACTCGTCCGAGATCGCCGAGAAGTACACAGCCGCGTTTTTTGAAGAACTCGACGGTCTGAACGTCCGGCGGGCCGACCTGTACCCCAGGGCAACCGAGCACATTCCCGAGATAATCGACCTGATTTCTACGTTGGTCGACACCGGCGCGGCTTACGAAAGTCACGGTTCCGTCTATTTCAGCGTGAGCGCCGATGACGACTACGGCAAGTTGAGCAGTCGGTCGGTCGAGCAGATGCTTGAGGGTACCCGGGGTGAGATGGGGATCGGGAAGCGTGCGCCAGCCGACTTTGCCCTTTGGAAGTCCGCAAGGCCGGGTGAACCATCGTGGGACAGTCCGTGGGGGCCGGGGAGGCCCGGCTGGCACATCGAGTGCAGCGCGATGGCGCGCAAGCACCTTGGCGACTCGATCGACATTCACGGCGGCGGCCTGGACCTCATTTTCCCGCACCACGAGAACGAACTCGCCCAGAGTGAGACCGCCACCGGCGTCGAGCCGTTCGCAAGGATCTGGATGCACAACGGATTGCTCCAGCTTTCCGATGAGAAGATGAGCAAGTCCATTGGCAACATCATCTTCGTTGGCGATGCCCTCAAGCGATTCTCACCTGACGCGCTGCGGTTATGGATGTTGAGCAGCCACTATCGGGCTCCGCTCCGGTACGAGGAACATGCCATCGACGAAAAGGAACGGGCAGTCCGGCGGTTGCGTTCCGCGATCGAGGCCAAGTCGCCCGCGTCGCCTGATGAATTGGACCCGGCGCCGTATTGCGAACGTTTCGTAAGGGTCATGGATGACGATCTGAATACGGCACAGGCAGTTGCCGTCCTGTTCGATCTTGGCAGGGACATATTTCGGGCTCGCGACTCGGGCACAGGGATCGAGGCCGCCCAGTCGAAACTCAAAGAATTAACCGGGGTCCTTGGTCTGGCCCTCGAAGACACACCGGACGCGGTCGATGGGCAGTTGTCGGATGAAGAGGTGGAACGCCTCGTAGCGATCCGCACGGAACTACGGAAGGCCAGGCGTTACGCCGACGCCGACGCCGCCCGTGTGGAGTTGGAGGCGAATGGGATCGCCGTAGCCGACGGACCAGACGGGACTACCTGGGCGCGCAACTGACGCGTACCGCGATCAGGCAACTTTCGGAGCGGTGAATTACGCCGGCAGCCGAAGTAATCCATCCCAGCGTTGGGCGCTCTACCAGCGTGTTCAGCCCAGCCGGACGTTAACGATGGCGATCACGACGAACAAGCCCGCGAGCACGATGGTGGAGCGAAACATTAGACGTTCCACACCTCGGCGGGAGCGGTACGAACTTTCGGCCTGACCGAACAGGGTGGTGCCTGAGCCTCGTACCTGGAGCAGCAAAACGGCGACCAATATGATTGCGACAGCAATCTCGACAAGTTGTAGAGCGAAGTTGATATCCATAGTTCCGAAGTTATAAGTCTACAGGCTGACGGTCGAATGCCGGAAATCCGGGCTCTGCCGTGCGCCGCGTGTTTCACGGTAGATGTCCATGAGCACGGCGGCCAGTTTGGACGGATCGTGGTGTCCTCTGAAGCCGTCATTCATCAGGTCAGCCGTGACCAGCCGGGCAGGGAATGATCCGATGTCTCCGATCTCCACGAGTTCGCTGGCGGGGAAATCGGGACCCAACGGTCTCACGCTGTTATTGGCCACCACGTAGTCGATGGCCAGCCCCGGCAGGTGCCTTTCGATCGCCCTAAGGTGATCCTCCAGGGTGTATCCGTCCGTCTCACCCGGCTGTGTCGCGATGTTGCAGACGTAGACGACGGGCTCACTGCTTTCAATTAGAGCGCGCGCGATGCCGGGTATGAGGAGGTTCGGGATAAGGCTTGTGTACAGACTGCCCGGCCCGATGACCGTAAGTTCGGCATCCCGAATTGCGTCCATGGCGGCGCCGAAGGCTTTCGGGTTTGCGGGAGAAACTTGCACTTCCATTATCCGTTTCGGCGACGCGGCGATATTGGTTTCGCCCAGCACCACCGTTCCGTCGGCCATGTCGGCAGTTAACCGGACGTCCACGAGGGTCGACGGCACTATCCGGCCGGTTACTTTCAGGACCCGGCTGGACTCGCTGACCGCCTGCTCGAAATTTCCCGTGACGCCGGACATGGCGGCGATGAAAAGGTTCCCGAATGAGTGTCCTGCGAGGCCGTTTCCTTCCGTGAAGCGGTACTCGAACAACTCCTTCATCAGAGGTTCGGCCTCTGCAAGAGCAACGATGCAGTTTCGGATGTCGCCGGGCGGAAGTATGCCCAGTTCATGCCGTAATCTTCCCGAACTGCCGCCGTCGTCGGAGACCGTAACCACGCCCGTGACGTTTGAGGTCCGTTCTTTGATGCCGCGGAGGAACGTCGACAGGCCGGTCCCGCCTCCGATCGCGGCGATCCTTGGCCCTTTGCCCCTCTCGAGGCCGTCGTTCGATACGCCGTTATTCGCCAAGATTCTGTTTACTCATCTTGCTGTAATCATGACGTCCAGTTTCGACTGGAGAATCCCAGCTACGACCTGCGGATCGGCTTTACCGCGGGTGGCCTTCATGACCTGGCCAACCAGGAACCGGACCGCGGTCTTCTTGCCGCCCAGGTAGTCTCGCACCGCGCTGGGGTTGGCCTGGATCACTTCGTCAGCGACGGGATCGAGTTCGGATGAATCACTGACCTGTTGCAATCCCTGTTGTTCGATTACGTCGTCCGCATCGGCGCCACTCCGGTACATCTCGCCAAATACTTGCTTTGCCCCGGCGTTATTCAATTCGCGTCGCCCAAAACGCCCAACGAGGACCGCCAGATTCTCGGGTTTGATCCGCGTATCGAAGACGTTCGTGGTCCCGTCATTGTTCATGTGTCGAGCCATCTCACCGTTGAGCCAGTTTGCCGTTTCCTTCGCGAACGCGCTCATTTCGCCTTTTGCCATTGCCCCCACGGATCGCACCACCTGTTCGAAGTAGTCGGCGGTGGTCCTGGAAGACGTGAGCAGCGCAGCGTCGTATTCCGGCAATCCCCATGATTGTTGGAAGCGATCTTTTCGCAGGGCCGGCAGTTCAGGCAGTTCGGACCGAATCTGGTCCACTATCGACGCATCTATTCGCAGCGGAGGTAGATCAGGTTCCGGAAAATAACGGTAGTCGTGCGCGTCCTCTTTGGATCTTTGCGGCACGGTAACTCCGAGTTCGTCGTCCCAGCCGCGGGTTTCCTGTACTACGCGGTTTCCGGCCTTGACGTCCTCGGTCTGCCGGGCGATCTCGTACTCCAACGCGCGGGTGACGGCGCGGATGCGGTTCATGTTCTTGATTTCAACTTTTGCGCCCAACTTTGTTGAACCGGCAGGGCGGATGCTCACGTTGGCGTCGCATCGGAATGAGCCTTCCTCCATGTTTGCGGTACCCACGTCAATGTAGCGGATGATCATCTGCAGGTTGGAGATATACGCCTCGACCTGATTTGTGGTGCGCAAGTCTGGCCGGCTCACCACCTCCATGAGCGGCACACCGGCTCGGTTGACGTCCATCAATGTGTGGCCGGCCTCTCCATCCTGGCCCGGGATGTGTATCAGCCGGGCAACGTCCTCTTCCATGTGCACCCGTTCGATCCCGATCCTGGACGACGGGTCGCCAGGCACGTCCATATAACCGTCGTAGCAAATCGGGACGTCGTACTGGGATATTTGGTAACCCTTCATGAGATCCGGATAGGCGTAGTTTTTCCGGTCGAACTTCGTCGTCGCAGCAACTTTGCAATTGAGAGCCAAGCCGATCTTGATGGCATCTTCGACTGCACGGGAGTTGACCACCGGCAACGTGCCCGGCAGCGCCAGGCAAACAGGGCACACGCGGGTATTGGGCGGCATCAACTGGTAGTCAGCCCCACACGAGCAAAACATCTTGCTGTGAGTGCGTAGCTGCACGTGAACTTCGAGACCGATTACCGTTTCGTACTGCGTGTCCATGGCTCCGCCGGGGAACTGGATAATGCCAGTGCCTGCGTTCAATGATTAACTCAGGTCCGAATTGGACTATAACATCGCGTAAATTGTGTTCACGCGCCCGGTCTCTTCGAAAATGGGGTTGAATTGACCTCGTCCAGAGCGGATGTTCGAGGCGACCTTCCGTGCCGGGGGCATGAGGCCGGGGCAGCCGGCCGGACTTAGAAGACACGCGGCAGGTAACAGAATGGCCATACCCAACGTCGACCCGATGATCGTCGCGCCGACCCCCAATCCACTTAGACCGGACGACTCAATCGACCATGACGCGCTTGCACGTAACGTGCAACGCTGGCTTCAGACAACTCTATCGGGATTCGTCGTCGGCAGCGCGGGAGGTGAAGAAAACTTCCTGGGGGATGCCGAACGAGTGGCGGCCGTCAAGACAGTGGCGGAGGCGCACGAAGGCCAAAGATTCGTTATCGGCGGAATCGACAACCCGTCTACCACCAACACACTACGCCTGGCCGAGTCGATGTGCGCCGCGGGCGCGGACCTGGTGCGGGTGCGGATTCCCGTAGGCGGAGACGTCGTGGCCTACTACCGGGAGGTTGTAGAAAAATCCCCGATCCCCGTAATTGTTATCCACCAGACGTTCGCCAGACGGCCATTTGCTGCCACACCAGAGCAGATTGGCGACATTTGCTCGATGGATAACGTGTTCGGTTACATCACCGACGCCAATATGCGTCTTGAATCCAGAACCCGCCAGTTCGTGCCGGCTAACAAAAAATTCTGGATATGCAACGGCAGCATACTTATCCACGGAGGGCTGATCGGGGCCAACGGGGCGTGCATGTTTTTCGGCAATTGGGCCCCTCACCTAGTCAAGGAAATCATGACCCTGGGGATGGCCGGGAAGTTCGAAGAAGCGCGCAAGATTCAAAACCGTATTCTCGACGCCGACTACATCGGCATGACGTACGGGGTCGCTGCGCTCAAGGCGGGACTGAATCTGCTGGGTTATGAAGGAACGCGACCCAGAAGGCCCAATCCCCCGCTCGGTGAAAGCCAAACGGAACGATTGGCCGCCGCGTTCAGGAAAGCCGGGATTCTAGATTAACCCGACTGGCGCGCACCGGGTTTCCGTCTTCGCGTGTGGTCGTCAGCGCCGGCGTTGTACCTGCTTATGTCAGCGCCCAGGCGTCGCGGCCGATCAACGGGACAAACATGCATTTGCCGGCCTTCTTCACGCTCAGACCGTCAGATTTACGCGAAACAACGAGCAAGTCCTGATTGGTTCGCCGGCCTACCGGAATGACCATGCGCCCACCGGGGCCGAGTTGGTTGGAAAGCGCGGCCGGCACTTTCGGGGCCGCCGCCGCTACGACAATCCGGTCGTAAGGGGCGGCCGAGGGCCATCCAATTTCGTCGCTGGCCTGTTCTATGCGGCACCTGGCATACCCGAGCAGATGTAACCGGGCCTTCGCCGTTTTCGTGAGTTCGGGAATTCTCTCGACCGATACCACTTGCGACGCGAGAAGTGAAAGGACCGCGGCCTGGTAGCCGGAACCGGCGCCCACTTCGAGGACGCGATGGCTGGGATCGAGCTCAAGTAGATCGACCATACTGGCCACGAGTGAGGGCTGGGAGATGGTTTGCCCCTCGGCAATGGGTAATGCGACGTCCTCGTAGGCCTCGGATCTGAGCGAGTGCGGCACGAACATCTCGCGTGGGACCCTGGACATGGCGTCCACGGTGGCTGCCGACACGCCCCTGCGCACTATTCGATCAAGAAACTCGAGCCGCGATTGCTCCAGACCGAGTTCCCGGGCGCTGTTCAAGACTTGCGGTGAGGGCACGTTGGCGCTCTTTTCCGTTTCTACGTGCATTTAGCCTGTGCGCCGGTGCACCCGGGATACCTGTTTCGCGCGCACACAAAAGCGGGTTCGCAATTACGAAATTCGTTGACACTCAATCGGGTAGTGGCTAGCATTAAAGCTGACCTTGCAGGTCAACAATACATCGTTGATATTTAAGGCGTCGCCGCACGAGTTTTAACGACGTTCCTGCAAGGTACCGAATCCAGCCGCAGCCGAAGGTTAATCGATTGACCACTTCCCCCATAACGGTCTCCAGACACTCAGACCTCTCGACCTCAGAGTATCAGGACTACAAATGGGGGTTTGTAACAGATGTCGACACCGACCTTGCCCCGAAGGGTCTGAACGAGGACATCGTCAGGCTGATTTCGGCAAAGAAGCGCGAACCAGAATGGCTTCTGGAATGGCGCCTGCGCGCCCTGCGCTACTGGGAGAACCTCGAACGAAATGAGGGAGACCCCACGTGGGCCAAGATCAGCTACCCGCCGATCGACTACCAGGACAGCTACTACTACGCAGCCCCGCGCGGCCAGGAGGACAGGCCGAAGTCACTTGAAGAGGCTGATCCGGAGATGCTCGAAGCCTTCGAGAAACTCGGCGTGCCACTTTACGAACGGGAGAAGCTGGCTGGGGTGGCCGTGGACGCCGTTTTTGACAGCGTCTCCGTGGCCACTACATACGAATCTCAACTCAAGGAACTCGGCATCATATTCTGCTCCTTCAATGAAGCAGTGAGAGAGTACCCCGAGCTGGTCGAAAAATACCTCGGCTCGGTCGTTCCCTACACCGATAACTTTTTCGCCTCTCTCAACTCAGCCGCGTTCAGCGACGGCTCATTTGCATACGTGCCACCCGGAGTCCGGTGCCCGATGGAACTCATGACCTACTTCCGCATCAACACGGAAGGCGCGGGTCAGTTCGAGCGCACGCTGATAATCGCGGATGAGGGCGCTTACGTCAGCTACCTCGAGGGTTGCACTGCGCCGATGAGACGAACGACTCAACTCCACGCCGCCGTCGTGGAACTCGTTGCGCTCAAAGACGCCGAGATCAAATATTCGACTATCCAGAACTGGTTCCCCGGAACAAAGGACGGCCAGGGCGGCGTATACAACTTCGTGACCAAACGCGGGTCCTGCGAGGGCGATAACTCAAAGATCTCGTGGACTCAGGTCGAGACAGGCTCAGCCATTACGTGGAAGTACCCCAGCGTGATGCTCAAGGGGGACAACTCGACCGGCGAGTTCTACTCCGTCGCGCTGGCCAACAACTATCAGCAGGCCGACACTGGCACGAAGATGATCCACTTCGGAAAGAACACGAAGAGCACCATCGTGGCAAAGGGGATTTCGGCGGGCCACGGAAGCAACACCTATCGCGGCCAGGTCAAGATAATGCCCGGCGCTGAAAACGCCACGAACCACACCCAGTGCGACTCCCTGCTTATCGGAGACAAGTGCAGCGCGCACACCGTGCCGTACATCGAGGTCAGAAACCCATCCGCGCGGCTGGAGCATGAGGCATCGACGTCGAAGGTAAGCGACGACCAGCTCTTCTACCTGATGTCCCGCGGCATCTCCGAAGAGGACGCACACCACATGATTATCACTGGCTGGAGCAGGGACGTGATCAAGGAGTTGCCGTTCGAGTTTGCCGTTGAGGCCGGGCAACTGCTCAAGGTCAGTCTGGAAGGAGCTGTGGGCTAAAGACCGCACACGGCGGGGTGGACTGGACGCCGACGATCCCGGTTGGGCCTGCAACGCACGGCCGGAGGTGAATCGGTAACCGCTGACGCCATCTCGTCAGGATCGCAAGCGTAGCGACGTGTCACAGGTTTTGACCCCACAGTTGGCCCGTAGAAAAACCCGAAGTTGCTGCAGGCAAAGGAGCCTGTTCCAATTTAATCGAATTGCGAAATCATGCTTAGCATAAGAAATTTGCACGTGTCCGTCGCTGCCGGCGGCGCTGAGATAATCAAGGGCCTGGACCTCGAAGTTAACGCGGGAGAGGTTCACGCCATAATGGGCCCGAACGGCTCCGGCAAGAGCACTCTCGCCAACGTGCTCGCCGGGCGGATCGACTACACGGTGACGGCAGGCGACATCCTGCTGGACGGTGAAAACATTGTCCCCATGCTGGTCAGCGACAGGGCCCTCCGAGGCCTGTTTCTCGCATTTCAGTATCCGGCCGAGGTGCCGGGTGTGCGTCCCTGGCAGTTCCTGAAGGCTGCCAAAGATGCGCTCGCCGATTATCGCGGCGAAAAGAAACTGAGCGTGCGCGCATTTTCACGGTTGTTCGACGAGTCTGCCGATCGCGTGAAGATCGACCCCGACCTCATCAAGAGGTCGTTGAATGAAGGGTTTTCGGGCGGAGAGAAGAAGCGCCATGAGATGTTGCAGTTGATGGTCCTGGAACCGCGGCTTGCCATACTAGATGAAACCGACTCCGGGCTTGATGTGGACGCGCTGCGAGTGGTCGCCGCAGGAGTCAACCAGATGCGCCGACCCGACAGGGCGTTCGTCCTGGTTACCCACTATCAACGGATTCTGAATCACATCACACCCGACTTTGTTCACATCCTGATCGACGGCCGGATCGTTCGCTCGGGCGGCGCCGAAATGGCGCACAAAGTCGAAACTACCGGTTACGAATCATTCATGCCGGATCCGGCGCTGCGTTAGTTGCGGGGGCATTGCCCTTACAGGGGCGCACCATGGTCGTAGATCAGCAAACTACACTCGCGGCTACCCACGGCGACCGGTATCTTGCCGACTATCGGGCGCTGGCCGCTTCCGCATCGCAAAATGGCGCGTCCTGGCTTGCCCCGCTACGGAAGAGGGCTTGGGCCCAGTTCGCCCGAATGGGTTTTCCCGTCGCGCGCCGCGGCAATGAGGAGTGGAAGTACACCAACGTCCGCCCAGTGGATCGGGTTCCGTTCCAGTTCGGCGCAGAGAGCGCCTCATCGGCTGTGACCGCCGGCGAAATCAGGGCTGCTGCGCCGTGGGACGATTCGTGGCACACGTTGCTGTTCGTAGATGGGAGATACGCCGAGTCGCTTTCTTCGGCGCCCGTCGATGGTCTGGACGTAGCCAATTTTTCCGATGCGGTCGGGCCGAACCGCGGCCTGCTGGAAAGTCAGATCGGCCAACTCGCTGTGGTTGAAGACGATGCGTTCACGGCCCTCAATACCGCGTTCGTGGACCACGGAGCGTTTGTGCACGTGCCGGAAGGAACAGAATTAGACGTTCCGGTACATATTGCTCACGTGAACACGAATGTTGAAGGCGATCGGGCGGCGTACCCGCGGGCGCTGGTGGTCGCCGGCCGCGGGAGCCGACTGACGTTGATAGAGACGTACTCCAGCCTTGGCGAAAAACGCCAGTTCACGGACAGTGTCGTCGAAATGGTCCTGGAAGAAGGCGCTCAGGTCGATCACTACCGGATACTGACCGAGAACGAGAGCACGTTCCACATCGGCGTCACGCGGGTCCACCAGTCCTCGGACTCTAATTTCCGGTCCATCTCGTTCGCTACCGGCCCTGCAATCGGGCGGAACGACTTACACGTCCAACTCGACGGGACCGGCGCCGAATGTACGCTTCACGGCCTATACATGACGACCAATCGCCAACACCTGGACAACCACATCAGCACGACTCACGCCAAGCCGAACGGCACTAGTCATCAGTTTTACAAAGGCATCCTCGCCGGCAGATCACGTGCGGTGTTCAGCGGCAAGGTGCTTGTCGAGCGAGACGCCCAGAAGTCGTACGCAGATCAAAAAGACCTGAACTTGCTACTTTCCAGGCGCGCCGAGATCGACACAATGCCCAGCCTTGAGATCTATGCCGACGACGTGAAGTGTTTCCACGGGGCAACCGCCGGTCACGTGGACGAAAACGCGTTGTTCTACATGGAGTCGCGCGGCGTGGACCGCGACACGGCTGCTGCGATGCTCATCAGGGGATTTGCGTCCGAGATCGTTGAAGAGTTCAGGCCACAGGCGTTGCGGGAATACGTGGAACGGGCTACAGACCGGCTGCTGCCAGGGTTTTCCGCGGGCCTGCGTTAAGTCGCGGGCGAATCAGGCACGACTTTGCTGGACGTAGAACTCATACGGCAGGACTTCCCCATACTCAAGCGGGAGGTCAACGGACACCCGCTTGTCTATCTGGACAACGCGGCCACTACCCAGAAACCCCGGCAGGTAATTAATGCGCTCGTGGATTTCTATGAGCAAAACAACGCCAATGTCCATCGCGGCGTCCACACGCTGAGCATCGAGTCGACCGACATGTACGAGCTTGCGAGGACAAAGGTGCAGCGGTTCATCAATGCGCCTTGCCCGGAGTCGGTTATATGGACGAGAAACACCAGCGAGTCGATCAACCTGGTGGCTCACACCTGGGGGCGCGCCAACCTGAAGCCCGGCGACAACATCGTCACAACGGCCATGGAGCACCACTCGAACATCGTGCCGTGGCAACAGCTTACTCAACAGACCGGCGCGGAACTCCGTTTTATCCCGGTCGGCGATGACGGCTACCTACAAATGGAAGTCGCCCAGGGCCTCATCGACGACCGAACCAAGATCGTGGCCGCGGTCCACGCGTCTAACGTTCTCGGCGTAATCAACCCGGTGTCCGAACTGACGGCCCTGGCCCGCTCGGTAGGCGCGGTGATGTTGGTGGACGCGGCCCAGTCGGTGCCGCACATGCCCATCGACGTGCAGTCGCTCGACTGCGACTTTCTGGCATTCTCAGCGCACAAGATGCTTGGCCCCACCGGCATCGGCGTGCTTTATGGCCGCCCGGAGCTGCTGGAGTCGATGCCGCCGTTTCTCTACGGCGGGGACATGATCATCGAGGTTACCTACGAGGACGCACGCTGGAATGACTTGCCGTACAAGTTCGAGGCTGGGACACCCAATATCGCCGACGCCGTCGCCACAGGCGCGGCGGTCGACTACCTGACCGATCTCGGGATGGAGCGGATCGCCGCACACGAACGGGACTTGACGGCATACGCGCTGGAACGAATGGCCGAAATTGAGACCGTAAAGATTCTTGGCCCGACCGACCCTTCATCGAGAGGGGCCGTCATTTCATTCGTGCACGACACACTTCATCCGCATGACTTGGGCACGGCGCTGGACAGCATGGGGATAGCCATCCGCACCGGCCACCACTGCGCCATGCCGCTGGTACGCAGCTACGGGGTGGTAGCCGCGGCGAGAGCCAGCTTTTACATCTACAACACGGAGCAGGAGGTGGACCTCTTCGTGGACGGCATCAAGGAAGCGGAGGGGTATTTCTCACATGCGGGGGTTAGGTGAACTCTACGAAGAGATAATCCTCGACCATTACCGCAACCCGAGGAACAACGAGGAGTTAGAGGACCCCGACGCGGAGATCGAGGCCAACAATCCTTTCTGCGGCGATGAGGTGAAGATTCAAATCAGATTCCAGGACGGCCGGATAGACGAAATCGGCGTCACCGGTCGCGGATGCGCCATCAGCAAGTCGTCAGCCTCGCTACTGTCGGAGTTGGCAGAAGGGCGTACGCAAGGTGAACTGTCGCGCACGACAAACCTCGTCCGGCGCATGATGAGGGACGAGAATCTAACCGAGGACGAACTTGACGACCTGGGCGATCTTGAGGCCCTTCGCGGCGTACGAAAGTATCCGGTGCGGATTAAGTGCGCCCTGTTGTCCTGGGCTGCCCTTCAGGACGCTTTGGAGTCTTATCAGCAGAAGCTATCGGCGGAAGCCTGAACGCTGTGCAGGCGGGTATTCGGACCGCATTACGGCTGTCGGCTTAACCACACCTTGGTGAAGAAGAAGTTCTCGCCCCGCGCCATGTTCGGCGCGAATCCTTCCACGTAGTCCCACCACATCCAGTTTTCCGCGCGGGCTGCGAGGTTGATCCGGTATGCGCCTGCAAGGATGATCCGTTGGATTTCCAGCACCTGGGCTTTGCGGCGCGATTCATCGAGTTCAACTGCCTGCGATTCGATAAGTTCATCTAGTTCCGATATCTCGTGGTTGGTCGTATTCACCCCGCCGCGGGAATGGTGAACGGCCAGGAGAGCGCCCGTGAGGCTGGATATTGGCGGCAATGCGCCGAGCGCCATCTGGTAATCCCCTCCGACCCAGACACGGTCGGCGTACTCCCTGGTCGAAATCTCTTCGACTGTCGTCCGGAGTCCCAGTTCACTCATTGACGTTGCGATGAATTCGGCCTGGGCCGGAAAACTTGCGTCGAACTGACCCACCGTGAGCCTGACCACGCCAGGAGCTTCACCCAGGACCTCCCGCGCCGCGCCCCGTTTGGCAAACGCGCCGCGAATGTCGTCCAGGGTCAACAGCCAGTCTGGCTCAGGCACGCGCAGACCCATTGTTGGCATCGACTGTCCATTCCAGAACGTCTGGTTCAGCGTCCAGGGGTTGATGGCGTGCAGGACCGCCGTTCGAACTTCCTGCGAATCGAATGGCTCCCAGGTCGTATTCATGATCAGTTCGGCGCCCGCTCCGGGGTCGACGAAGGCGGCCGATTCGATCCCGGGAAACGCGCTCTTTGCATGGATGACGCTCTGGTAGGATGACCGGTCGAAATCCAACTGGCCGTTGCGCAGGGCAGCGGCCCGGATTTCCGGAGTATTGACGATCTGTACGTCCAGGCCATCGAGATATGGGAACCCGTTTTCGTAGTAGTCCGGATTGGCCTCATATTCGGCGCCGTCGTTGCCTATGCGCGCCGCCAGCCACGGCCCGGTTCCGACTGTAGGGCCGTGTAGCAGGTCCCCGGCCGCGGCGACCGCCTCGGGCGCGATTATGCGGCTGTGCCCGTCGGCCAGTCCATGGAGGAACTCCGCTTCCGGTTGGCGGAAGCGGATCAGCACGGTCCTGTCGTCCATGGCTTCCACGTGCGCAACATTTGCTAGCACGGGCGCGTTTGGCCATCCATCGGTCATCTGGCGTTCGTAGCTGAATACCACGTCGTCAGCTGTAAGCCGTCGGCCGTCTACCGGCTCAAGTGAGTGCCAACGAATGTTTGCTCGCAGCTTCACTTCGAGGCTGACCGGGTCCAGCAGGCGCCACGAAGCGCACAGGTCGCACTCTACGATGGTGTTCGGCGAAGGCGCCTCTACTCCGGTGGAAAATCTGAAGAGTCGGCTGTAGGCGAGGGCCGGACCCCAGGTCAACAGCGCCGGCGACTGGGTTTGGTGAACATCCAGGTGGGGCGGTAGTTCCGGCACGGCAAACCGTACGACACCCCCCCGAACCAACCCGTCCGGGGCAGAAGGCGAGGCGGCGGCGCCCACCGAGATTGGGGTGGGTTCCGCAGTCGCGGTCGCTGAACGAATCGGGGTAGAAGTAGGGGAGGGGGGCGCAGTAGCAACGGCGGCGGTTGTTGTGGACGTTGCGATCACAGTCGGCGTCGCCTCACCTCGCGTGTCCGTCGGCGATGCCTGGGTTGGGGTTTCCGGCGCCGGATCGCCGGAACAGGCAACCATTGCAAATGCGAAGGCGAATAAACAGATAGAGGCGAGCCTGGACACGTCCTTTAGTGGCCGCACCGCCGTTGGATCGCTATCGGAATGGGTCGTCCGGTAGGTACGGGCGCTGGTCAACCTGTGGCGCTCATTTGTGAGCGAAACCAGTCGACGGTCTGGCGCAGGCCGTCGTTCAGGCTTGTGGTCGGCGACCATCCGAGATCCTTTTTTGCAAGGGAGGCGTCCAAGCTAATTCGTCTCAAATCACCAAGTCTTGGCGGCAGGCGTTGAGGCTCGTCCGTGTATCCGGTGAGCGCGGCCAGCTTTGCCGCGATGTCGTTTACGGACGTACCGAAACCCGATCCGATATTGTAAGGACCGGTGCCAGGACAGTCGGACGCCCGAATCAGGGCGTCCACGACATCTTCCACGTATACGTAGTCCCGTTCGTCAGTGCCATCCCCGAATATCCGGACAGGTTCCCCGGCCAGCATGGCCCGGGTGAAGATGGCTACGACTCCGGCTTCACCGTGCGGGTCCTGGCGAGGCCCATAGACGTTTGCCGGCCGGGTGATCGAATAGTCAATTCCGCGTAGCACCTTATAAACAGGCAGGTAGTTTTCCACGGCCAGTTTGGATGCGCCATATGGCGCCGCCGGGCGTGCAGGAAGAGTTTCCGGCGCCGGCAATGTCTCGGGTTCCCCGTACATCGCTCCGCCGGTCGAAACGAACACCATTTTCGACGCGCCCGCGGCGTTCATGGCGTCGAGAATATTCAGCGATCCCAGAATGTTGGTCTCGGCGTCGA
Source organism: Dehalococcoidia bacterium (assembly GCA_965262065.1). Lineage (GTDB taxonomy): Bacteria > Chloroflexota > Dehalococcoidia > Lucifugimonadales > Lucifugimonadaceae. The sequence goes on from OZ253497.1 coordinate 2,338,748, forward strand.
ACTTTGGCTCCCTCGCCGAGACAGAGACGCTGATCTGGGCCGCGACGTGAAACACCAAGTCGGGCCTGACGGCCTTCATGACGTTGCTGACATCGTCGTCCCCGATGTCCATCCCGTAGAGTTCGGCGGCGGAATTCAGATACCCGGACTTTCCGGTCGACATGTCGTCGATCACTGCGACACTGTCGCCGCGGGCGACCAGCGCGTCGACAAGATGCGACCCGATGAATCCTGCTCCACCGGTAACGAGGGCGGTGCGTTGGTTGTTCGCCATTACTCCTGGCATACGGACTTTCAAATGGGGCCGGTGGGCTCGTCTGAATAAGTTTGCGACGGATGCGCCAGAGCACGCGCCGTGGTCATTGGATTGCAGCCTTTAGTTTATCCCGGCAGGTATTTCGTACGACTGGCCCAGCACCGTCTTTTCGCGGTACCCGTTTGCGGCCGTTGCGGTTAACGCAATTTGAGTCGAGCGATCGTGTCACCGGCTGCGATGCTAAGGCTGAAGATTCAAGAATTGATGAATAAACCGTGCGGTGGTTCTACCTCATGTGCGACGGAAGGGTGGCCCGCCGGAACTCCTGGATTCCCCTTCCGGCGTTCGGCGGAAAGACGGTTTGGAGGGTTGCGGAGGGTGGTGGGTAGGTTGGGGATTGTGTATGAACGGCTTAGATTCCTCGGCTTCGCTCGGAATGACATGTTGGGGGCTCGGAATGGTAATTTGGGGGCTCGGAATGGTGGAGGGGAGGGGGCGTTTGGGAAGGTGCGTGTTCGTCGATATCGGGCGTTGAGGGTGTGAATGGGAACCATGATTATGGCGGATGTGTGTTGCTCCAAACCTTACCCAGGGCGGGTTTGAAGAGGGTGTTTCATAAGTCCTTCGCACATTTTCGTGTCGAACGCCATGCGACGAGATTCCCGTTTTCACGGGAATGACGAGATTGTAATATGGCACCATATCTCATAATTCTGGCGAAAACCGTAATCCAATGGATCGTGATTCAGGTGGTCTCAACATTATGAAACACCCTCTTGAAACCCGCCTCTACGTGACGGTCATGGCCGGTGTACTGGATCCTGCGACTGTGGGGGATGGGTCACTGATCGGGGTCGGGGACGACGGAGGTAAGAGAGGGGCCGTGCATGACTCCGCGGCGTTAGAATTCACGTGGCTGCGATTGTCGCAATGGCACGCCGTGATCTGAAAGGCAAGAACCCGTGACCGAACTCCGCCTTATTGTTTCCCGCCATTCGGCTTTTTACAGTCCGTTTATCTCCACGATTGCGGGAGGATTCCTGGAAAAAGAAGGGCTCTCCGGCACCTACGCCGTTGCGCCGGCGGGCAGTACCTCTCCCTCGGAAGTGGCGACAGGCAAGGCGGACGTGGGACAGGCCGCGGTTTCTGCGTCATGGGGTCCGCTCGACCGGGGTGAAATACCGCCGGTGAGCCAGTTCGCCCAGATCAACCGGTACGACGGCTTCTTGATAGCAGCAAGAGAACCCGATCCCGACTTCTCGTGGGAAAAACTCCTGTCCGGACGCGTGATGTACGTGCACGGGGCGCAGCCGGAAGCGATGCTTCGATACGGCTTGTTCAGGATGGGAGTGAATCTTGACGAGGTTGACGGTATCAACAAGCCGACCACTCCCGAAATGATGGACTCGTTCAGGGGAGGGGAAGGCGACTATTTTCACGAGCAGGGGGCCTATCCCCAACAACTTGAGCACGAGGGAGTGGCCAGCATCGTTGCCAGCGTGGGCGAGGCCGTCGGTCCGGTCGCTTTCAGCAGCCTGGTCGCGCGCCACGAGTGGCTCGAAACGGACGATGCCAGGCGCTTCACGGCGGCGTATCGGGCTTCTCGCGAATGGGTAAACACGGCAGACCCCGCCGAAGTGGCGAGGGCCGAAGCGAGCTTCTTCCCAGACATGGCGACCGAGGCGGTCGCTGAGGCGGTCAAGTACTACCAGGACCTTGGCGCATGGTCTGGCGGTATCGCCATCGAGCCGGAACTGTATGAGTCGGCTCTGGACGTTTTCGAGCACGCCGGACTGGTGGGCTCCAGGCATCCGTACGACAAGGTAGTCGTGCCTCCGCCCCCTGCCTGAACACCGCCCTGCGGCGCTAGTACCAGCGGGCGTATTCGTCCGTGGGGCGTCGTTCGACCTGCGGAACGGTCTTTGGGTAACCGACGTACAGCGCACCCACGATCGTCCAGTCCGGGTCTGCTCCGAGGACATCAGCAAGCCGTTCAGGTTTGGTCGGTTTTCCCGTGGACCAACCGACTGCCACACCGTGGGCGTATGCGGCAAGTTGCATGTTCTGGACCGCGCAGCAAGTTGCGGCGTAGTTCTCCGTGGTCACCTCTTCTGTCGGACCCGGCACGGAATAGACGTAGATGAACGACGGCGCGTCTAGGATCTCCTGTCGAGCGGCCTCAGCGCTCCCTTCCCTGCGGCCCGGCGCGGGGTTCTTTATGCTGTCGTAGGTCCACTGGGCAACAAGATCGGCGATCTCATTGCGCTTGGCGCTTCCCCGGTTGAGGACGAATATCCGCCATGGTTCGGTATGCCTGTGGTTCGGCGCCCATCTCGCGACATCCACCATGTCCTCGAGCACGTGTCGAGGGACATCGCGATCTTCATAGTCCCTGCTGGTCCGCCTCAGGCGCAGGGCCTGAAGAATTGTCGCTGCCTCTCCAGCCGATTCCACCTTTTTGACCCCCTGTTGGTGTTGGAACTAGTGGCCCGCGGCCTTTTCCAGGAACCCGGCCGCGCCCTTGGCGATCCAGCTCAGATAGGCGATTCCTATGCAGCGGACCCCGAGGTCGAGGTAGCGGTCCACGTTTTCCTCGGTGACCAGGGTACCGGCAACCCGGCCGCTCTTCACAATCTTCTTGATGGCCCCGCTGATGGCATCTTGCACGTCTGGGTGACCGACGTCTCCCGTGTGACCCATGCTGGCGGCGAGGTCTGAGGGCGCCACATAAAACACGTCCACGCCGTCGACCTCGATCAACTTTTCGATGTTCTGAACGGCGGCGTGATCCTCGATAAGGGCTGTGCAGGTCACCTCTTCGTTGGCTCGCCTGAAGAAGTCATCCACCCCATAAGAGCGGCGGCTTCCTGCTACGCCGCGCACCCCGTCCGGCGGGTATCGGCACGCTGCTGCGGCGTGTCTGGCGTCGTCGGGGGTGATTATGTGAGGGACAACCACGCCGCTTGCTCCCTGATCGAGAGTTCGGAGGATCTGCGCCTCGTCGAGTTTGTTAACTCTGACGATGGTCGACATGCCCCACAGCTCGCACGCGCGAGTAATGTCGGCGAGTTCTCGCCACGACACACCGCCATGCTCAAAGTCGACAAACGCGGCGTCGAATCCGAACTGGCCGATGTAGTCGCACATCTCGGATGTGTTCGGACCGTTGGCGAGCACGCCTATGCCGCCATCGGCGATCTTCTTTCTCAACGTATTGACTGCAAAATCGGGCACTTGGGAATTGCCTCCAGGCTGACGCTCAATTGGGAGCCGAGTCTAGCACGGAGAGGCCGCCCCGCATAAACTCAAATGATTGCGGCGGCCGGAGAACCCACGCCGGCACGCAGCCCCATTGAAAACCATTTATCAAGGGTAAATTCCATTGCGCACACGCAAATTAGGCAAAGACGGCCCGGATGTTCCCGTTATCTGCTTCGGCGCCTGGCCGATCGGCGGAGGAATGGGCGAGGTCGATGAACGTCAGGCCATCGCCGCAACGCACGCCGCCATCGATTCCGGCGTCACGTTCATAGATACCGCCGAGAGTTATCGAACGAGCGAGGAGGTGTTGGGTCGGGCGTTGGAAGGACGGCGGGACGACGTGTTCCTCGCCACGAAACTTTCCGGTGACCACTCCGTCGAGCACATTCGTAAAGCCCTGACCAACAGCCTGAAGGCTCTTCGTACCGACTACGTCGATCTGTACCAGATCCACGGCCCGAAACCGGAGTGGGCTATCGAGGACACCATGGCGGAACTGGTGAGATTCCGTGACGAAGGGAAGGTTCGCTACCTGGGGGTGTCCAATTTTTCGGCGCAACAGACCGAAGCGGCATCGGCGCACGGGTTGATTCACAGCTCGCAGCCGCGCTACAACATGATTCAGCGGGATGCTGAGGAGTCGGTTCTGCCTTACTGCCTGGAACGCGGGATCGGAGTCATCGCGCATTCACCTTTGGCCAAGGGTCTTCTTACGGGCAAGTACAGCGCCGGGCATCAATTCCCGGAGGGCGATGAGCGTCACGACCATCCGTACTACGGTGGGTCGGTGATGAGTACGGCCTTCGCAGTGGTGGACCGGCTCCGTAATTGGGCATCCGATCACGGCCAAAGTCTCGCCGATCTTGCGATTGCCTGGACCCTGGGGCACCTGGCCGTCACTTCGAGCATCGTCGGGGCCAAAACGCCCGAGCAGGCCCGCATGAACGCGGCGTCGGGAGACTGGGAACTCACGGAAAGTGACATGTCGGAAATCGACTCGCTGATACAGGCTGCCGGCGGCTGATTTGTCGAGATATACGCGGCTCCGTAAAAGGCCGACTGTCGAGGGGAGACGGGCCGTCATAGAGGCCTTGCGGGCGGGTCGCGAAATCGAGCAGATCCTGATGCAGGACGACGCAGACCTCGGTCCCCAACTGCGGGAGATCGTATTCCTCGCCAACGGCGCCGGCATCACGGTCAACGGCGTTTCACGTCACGACCTGGATCGTCAGTCCGCCACCAGGAAGCATCAGGGCGTCATAGCGCTGGTTCGCGATACCCGCTACGTGCAGATAGAGGACCTGATATTCGCGGCCGATGGTCTCAACGAACCGCCACTGCTGGTGGTCCTCGACGGTGTTCAGGACCCGCACAACCTGGGCGCGATCGCTCGCACCGTGGATGCCGCGGGGGGACATGGAATCATCATTCCAGAACGGCGAGCGGCCGGGGTTACTGCGGGGGCCATACGCGCGTCGGCAGGGGCGTTGGAGCATGTGCGCGTGGCGCGGGTAAACAACGTTGCAAAGAGCGCTGAATACCTGAAGACGATCGGACTGAACCTCATCGGGCTCGATCAAGACGCGCCTGGCCACTATGCCGAACCCGATTACACTGTGCCCACGGTGATCGTGGTCGGCTCGGAAGAACGCGGCATTGCTCCCGGAGTAAAGTCGGCTTGCCATTCACTCATCTCCATCCCCCTGCGCGGAAACATGGCATCACTCAATGCCTCGGTGGCGGCGGCCATCGTCCTATACGAGGCGGTTCGACAGCGGTCAGCAGTCGGCAACGCGCCCCAGAAAACGAACCTTCGTGATCCCGAATAACGGGTCGTTGCGCAACAGGTTTCGCGATGCAATTGGCGAGTGGACAAGTTGAGCCTGAGCGGCTCCCTGGAGTTGCCTGACAAAGCAACGTCCGCCTCCGACAACTACAAGTGGAAAGCATTCACTGTTGTAGCTATCGCGTTGTTCACGATGGTGATGGACGCCTCCGTCACCGGTATCGCCTTGCCCTCGATCTCCGCCGACTTTTCGTTGAGTTTGCGCGTCGTGTCCTGGGTGGCGATTGCGGGGTCCCTGACTATAAGCGCGGCCCTTTTGCCACTCGGCAGACTTGCCGACATAGCGGGCCGCAAGTCAGTGCACCTGGTCGGTATCACGCTGTTCGCCGCCGGGGCGATCTTCGCTGCAGTGTCTCCCGATCTGCCGACATTGCTCGCAGCCAGGGTGGTCATGTCGCTAGGGGCGGCAATGGACCAGGCGTTAGTCATGGCGATCGTCGTATCGGTTTTCCCTGCCCACGAACGGGGCAAAGGACTGGGCATGATCACCATGGCCGTGGGAGTCGGCGCGATCGCCGGGCCGATCCTCGGCGGGCCGTTGGTGGACCTCTTCGGGTGGAGATCGGTCTATTGGTTCCTGTCGATCCCTACGATCCTTTCGTTCCCGCTTGCCGCGATAATCCTCAAAGACGACCGGATCGGCACAATCAGAGGCCGAATCAGAACCCCATACGACTGGATCGGGGCCCTTAGCTCTGCGGGCGCGTTGGGGCTCGCCATTCTCACGGTTACGAACCCGTTCAACCTGGCTTGGACATCCCTGGGCGTCGTTGGGACGGGCCTGGGCGCAGCGGCGTTGGGCGTTGTGTTTGTCCTCTGGGAACTTCGCGTCGCCAACCCGATGTTGGAACTGCGTCTGTTCAAGATTCCGCAGTTCTCGTGGAGCACCATCTCGAGGTTCCTGGGGTTCTTTGGGACCTCCGCGGCCTGGTTCCTGTTCCCTTTCTACATTCAGGACGCCCTGGGATACTCCGCCGCCACCGCGGGGCTGGTTATCTTCGTCGGCGCGCTCGGTATGTCCGTAACGGGCGCGTTTAGCGGTCGGCTGTCAGACAGGTTTGGGGTAAAGGTATTCGGCCTCGTCGGCCTCGGAATGACCACCACTATCGGGGTCGTATTCGCAACGTTCAATCTGGAAACGCCGCTATGGGTAGTGATGCCCGCCTTGGCGTTAAACGGAATCGGCTCCGGCTTGTGGATGGCCCCCAACATGAGCGCGACGCTGGGCGCGGTCGATCATGGCAACTACGGAATCGTCAGCGCATTCCTCAACCTGGTACGGAATGTCGCGACCGTCGGCGGCATCGCGGTTACGACGACTGTCGTTGCGGCGGTCATGCTGAGCCGGGGAGTCGAACCCGAGTTGGGCGCCATGGCATCGACGTCAGGCGATGGCACGGCCTTGGCGTTCGTTGCGGGTATGCGTCTGGCCTTCCTCGTGCTTGCCGGATTTAGCGCAGTTGCGTGGTTAGCCTCGCTCATGACTCGGGACATCGGCATCCGGTCGAATTGATGGGCGGCCGAAACCCGCGGATCGACGCCCCGCGTCCCGGTCGTTGTCTGCCCGGCCGCCTGCGCGTTGACCGTGTCCGCGGGTAATATCATGATCAGCCGACACCCTGACCGGAAACGGTCCTGTCGTGCGAGGTTGTGGAGCGAGACAGCGCATCGAATCAACACTGATGTGAAACCGTTCTGCTGCCGACAGTATTCGACGGCTTTCGGATCATATTCAGATCAGCAGGAACCAAACAGGAACGAATGACATGGGACAACTAGAAGGAAAAGCGGCGATTGTTACGGGTGGCGGTACGGGAATCGGCAAGGGCATCGCCCGCATATTTGCGCGTGAAGGGTGCGACGTAGTCATCGCGTCCCGGAATGCCGAGCGGCTCGATGAGGCCGCAGAGGAACTGTCCGAACACGGCACGCGGATCATACCCGTGCCCACCGACGTTACCAGCGAGGACGATGTCAAGAACCTCTTTGCCAAGTCGATGGATGCACTGGGCCGCGTCGACATCCTCGTAAACAATTCGGGGGCGTTCGACGGCGGGCGCGTCGATCAGGTTTCCGCCGAGGCGTGGAACCGCGTAATCGAAACCAATGTCACCGGTCCATTCCTGTGCACGAAGGAAGCGTTCGCCATCATGAAGGATGCCGGTGGAGGCCGGATCATCAATATCGGAAGCATTTCGGCCCAACGAACGCGACTTCACGCGGCTCCCTATGCGACGAGCAAGAATGCCATCTGGGGCCTGACCCAAAGCACCGCGCTCGATGGCCGGGAGTTCGGTATTTCTGCGAGCTGCCTCCATCCGGGGAACACGGAGGTGGAACGCCGCGGGCCGGGGACAGTTTCGTCGACGGGCGTAAACGAAGATGAAGAGCCGATGATCTCTACCGAGAGCATGGCGCGCACCGTTCTCCTGATGGTCACCTTGCCGCCGGAAGCAAACATGCTCGAGGCCATCGTACTGCCGGTAACGCAGAAGTACATCGGCAGGGGGTAAGAGCGACATCATCGACCACGGGTGTACGCCGGCGACGCAGCGCGATGGCCGGGCGGATGCACGGTATACTGCCCGCCGACGCCTCGCCGGAAACCACAGACTGAACTAAAATAACTCGCGTTAGGGAATGGAGTCGACATGGAAATCCTGATGGTCCGCATTAAGGTCAAGTCCGAACACCTCGATGAATTCATAGTGGAGATGATCGGCGACGCGGAGGGTTCGGTCATGAACGAACCGGGATGCCGCAGGTTCGACATCGTTCAGGATATGGACGACCCGACCATGCTCGCCCTGTGCGAGGTGTACAACGACGACGACGCTATCGACGACCACCGTTCAAGGCCGCACTACGCCAGATGGCGAGATACCACGGGCGATTGGCACGCCGAGCCGGTCCAGGTCTCCAAGTGCAAGCCGGTGTTCCCGATTGGCGACGCGCAGTGGGACTCCCACAGGGCGGACGCGGTGCAAGATTCCGCATTCGAGCGCGGCCTTCACATCATTCACGCGCCGCTCCCGATCAAACCCGAACGGGTCGATGACTTCATAGAGTCGCTCAAGGGCGATGCGATCGGTTCGACCCGCGAAGAGCCGGGGTGCCTGAGGTTCGACGTGTACCAGAACGTCGATAATCCGGCCGAGCTCTACCTATACGAGGTGTACGTAAACCAGGCAGCGTTCGACTATCACGCGAAGACGCCCCACATCCAGGAGTGGCGCAAGACCGTGGAAAACTGGTATTCAGGCGAGCGAGCCGGCGGCCGACGCGGGCTGAACATCTGGCCGCCGGACAACTGGAACTGGAGCTCCGGCAAGCCCAGCCACTAGTTTTGGGCGGGCGCCACGGGGCGGCCGTTCAGGGCACGTCCATATTTCGCAGCCGGCGAATGCTCAGCGCGGTGAAGACTGCGAACACGGCGATGGCTCCCGCTATCGCAAACGGCCCTTCGACCAGTCCCAGACGGTCGTCCGACAGTAACGAATCGTCGAGGGTGTTGATCAGGCTGAGCGTGTATTGACGAACGGACAGGTATTTGACCCCGTCGACGAACGATGTGAACAGCCCTTCCCACAAGAAGACGTAGAACAGGCCGTACCAAAGCGCGCGGGCGGTCATCAGTCCGGCCCACATGAATAGGGCCGCGTAGATCGCCACGCCTACCAACACGCCCACTCCAGCCGCCACTGCCGGGGCTGCGTCTCCGTCGAGCGCGATCAGTAGTGAAATAACGGCGCTGGCGACCAGGATCGGCGCGCTGACCGTCAGGGCGGCGATCAGCTTTGGGGCCACAATTTTCCAGCGGGGAAATGGACTCAGCGTCAAATTGCTGAGCGTATTGTCATCGAGCTCGTTTCCAAACGCCGCCGTGCCCACCGCCAAAGTGATCAGAGGGACGATTGCGGCCGTGATCACGCCCGTCAACAATACATCGTCGACAAACGACGAGATTGAATCGCTATTTCCGGCCAGCACCGCGGAAATAAATACAGGCAGTATTCCCAGGACGACGAGCACGGCAAGCCGCCGAACGGTTGCCAACTGCCGGAGCGACAAAACGTAGAGCGAGATCAATTCAGCGTTCCACCAGGTACCCGAACACGCTCTCGAGTGAGTCGTCCAGGGGTTCGTACGTTCTTATGCGGACTCCAAGGTCCTTTGCGACGCCCGCAAACGATTCCTGGAGCACGCCCACGTTGCGGGACAGTACTATCAGGGCCCCATTCGGATCGAGCGACACAGAATCGACGGCGTCAAGCTTCACAAGCCCGGCAGCCAGCTTGCGAGGGTCGTCGGAGATGATTCGCACGTGGTACGGCCGCTCGTTCAACGAAGCCCGTATCGCCCGATAGTCGCCGGAGGCGGCCAGCTTTCCGTTTACGATGAGCAGCACGCTTCCGGCCAAATTCTCGATCTCTTCGAGAATATGGGATGAGACCAGGATGGTCCGTCCCTGTTCCGCCATCCGTGTCAAAAGGCCCTGGAATTCGGCCCGCTGACGCGGATCTGCGCCGTTGAGCGGTTCGTCGAGAAGCAGCAACTCCGGATTGTGAACGATAGATGCCGCCAGCCTGATACGTTGGCGCATCCCGCGGGAATAGCCACCCATCTTCCGTTCGGCGGCTACAGCCAGATTCACGGCGTCGATGGCCCAGGCCGCGGCGCCGGCAACGTCGCTCACGCCCCGCAATTTCGCCGAGAATTCCACGAACTGCCGGCCCGTAAGAAACTCGTAAACCGCTTCGTGCTCGCGCATCACCCCGATGCGGCCGTACATCGAAGGATCGCTCCTCGCCGGGTTGCCGAATACCGTGATCGTCCCCTCCGACGGGCTTGCGAGCCCGCACATCATCCGGAGCAGTGTCGTCTTGCCGGCGCCGTTCGGTCCAAGGAGCCCAGTAATGCCGGGCCGGATGTCGAATGATATGTCGCTCACAGCGACAACGTTGCCGAACCATTTGGATACACCGGCGACCCTGATTACGGGTTCGGGCGAAGCGGCGTTTCCCGACGATCCATGATCCCGGTTCGTCACGACGCAATCCTCCGGTACCGCCACCACAGGATGAGTCCGGGTCCTGCCGTCCACAGAACGTACCAGCTAACAAGGATGAGGTTGGAGTACTCGCGCGTCACAGCCGAAATGAGTCCGTCGTTCTGGTCCGAACTATCAAAAATGATGTTGTTCATGTGAAGTGGAATATCCGAAAGGGCGAACAGGCCAGCGAGCTTGCGGATGTCCAGATCTATGCTGTCTTGTGAGGCGATCGGGCCGACTACGACCGCGGTGATGATCAGTAACCCGATCAAAAACGCCGCGGCATACGCGCCCCTGGTGGTGAACGCTGCGACCGCCAATCCAAGCGTCGTCAAGAACAGGGCCATGGCAAAACCTGCGCCCAGGAACCTGGGAATGTCCAGCCAGTTTTCCCTGATGTAGACGCCCGGCTCCTGGGCGCCGAGGACCAGTCCGCTCAGCAGCACGAACTGCGGCAGCCAGGCGGCGAACAACATGACAACAAGAAAAGCCAGCCACTTGGCGCCAACGTAATCGGTGCTGGTCAACGGCCGTATCAGGTAGAGGCTGATGACGTTGCTCCGCCGATCGGGGCACAGCAACTCGGGCCCTGCCGTCGCGGCAAAGAGAAAGAGGATGTAGGCGGCGATTCCGTAGTAATCGGGGTGGGAGGGCAGTTCCGAACTTGCACCCTCGCCTACTAACCTGTCGACAGTTCCTGCAATGAACGCCATGATCAAGGCCGGAATTACTGCGGCGACAAGGAATATCCAGGGAAGGATCTTTGCGCGTCCGCCGCGTCCGATGCCGAGCGCAGCTTTCACACCGTCGGCGAATATTGCCGCACGCGCCTGCGCACGGCCGCCTCGCGGGCCCTCATAACGTTGGTAGCCAATGTCAAAGACCTGACCCCGGGGGCGTGTGGTCATTTGACCAGATTCCCGCTTTCGCGAGAGTGGGAGGTGGCTTGTCTGAGGTCGCGCGTGTTCATCGGATTAGATTCCCGTTTTCACGGGAATGACGGGAGAGTTGGCCGTGTGCGTGGGTGTTCATGGGGTTTCCTGTGCTTCGGCGCCAGGCGTCGGACGCTCTGCTGCACCGGACGATACGTCTGCGAATGATGGGTCATCGCCGTCGGTGAATACTTCTCGCAGGCTGTGGCGACGGGGGCCGAGGCGGCGTACCGGGGCGCCCGATTCCGCCAGCGCGTCCCGGATCATGTCGTAACCGTCATCGGCCACGTCCCTGATAACGACGGTTGATCCCTCAGTACTGCTTGCCACGCCCCTCGAGTTCAGAGCGGCAATAAACTCCTTGTGCATTTCGTCGACCTCGACGTAGATCGATTCGGTCTCGGTCGTGAATGAGGAGACCCTTCCTTCCTCGACTACACGGCCCTCGCTCAAGACGATAATGCTGTCGGCGGTCCTCTCGACGTCGTTCATGAGGTGCGAAGAGAGCATTATGCTGATGCCGAATTCTGCATAGGTCTTGCGGACAAGGTCGAGCATCTCTTCCCTGCCGCCGGGGTCGAGACCGGCCGTGGGCTCATCCAGCAGGATCAGCAACGGATCGTGGACCAGGCATTGGGCCAACTTGATCCGTTGCTTCATGCCCGTCGAATACTCCTTGATCGGCCGGTAGCGTTCTTCAAACAGACCAACGTGACGCAACGTGTCGGCGGCCCGTGAACGGGCGTGGTTAGGTGGCAGACCGCTCACCTGCGCCATATGCGTCAGGAAGTCGGCGCCGGACACGTTCAGGGGCAGGCAGTCGTGCTCCGGCGAATACCCCAACCTTTCACGAATCTCGACATCGCGGCGCGGATCGCTGCCCAGCACCTCGGCGTGGCCGCTCGTAGGACTGAGTAGACCCAAAAAGATCTTTATCGCCGTACTCTTCCCTGCCCCGTTTTCACCAAGCAGGCCCGTAATACCCGGACCCACGGTGAAATCGGCCGAATCGAGCGCGACGACGTTGCCGTAGTGGCGCGTGAGTGACCGGGCTGAAATCAGAGTGTCGGACTGGTTGACCATGCTGAAGCTGTTTCGGCGGCTTCCTCAGTCGAGCCTGTAAAATCGTGCTGCGTTCTTGCCGAAGACCGCAGCAGATTCCTCGGAAGTCAGGGATGACAGGGTCTTCTTGGCGGCGCCGAACACCTGTTGGTATGACCCCGCCTGAAGACATACCGGCCAATCGGATCCGTACATGAGTCGATCATATCCAAACATGCCCAGCACGTGGGCGACGTAGGGCGCCAGATCGTCGGCCGACCAGTTGTCCATGTCGGCCTCGGTGACCATGCCGGACACCTTGCACATCATCCCGGGGATATTGGCCACTTCACGGAGGTCCTCAAGCCACGGTTCGATGACTTTTTCGGCTATCAGCGGCTTGGCGATGTGGTCAACAACCGACCGCAAATCCGGCACCTTTTCCATGATTTCCGGCACGTACTTGAGGTGCTGGGGTCTTACGAGGAAATCGTATGCCAGTCCCCTGGCCGCGATCTCGCGCAGCCCATTGACGGGTCCGGGCCGGGCGAGCCAGTCGTCATCGGGCTCGTCGTGCCAGATATGGCGGACACCCTTGAACCAGGGGTTTGCCTGAAGTTCATCGAGGGTATTGCCGACGTCGGGCGCGGTCAGGTCAACCCACCCAACCACACCGGCCACGAATTCAGTGTTCTCGGCGATGTCCAACAGCCACATCGTCTCTTCGATCGACTGGTGAGCCTGGACTATCACGGTCTTGTTCACACCGGCCTGGTCCAACGCGGGCGCGAGGTCTTCCGGGAGGTAGTTACGCCTGAGTACTGACTCTCCCGGAGACATCCACGGATATTCGAGTTTTCCGACGTCCCAAAAATGGTGATGGCTGTCTATTACCGTCGCAGAATTGTTCATCGGTTCTTCCTGATACACGTTCAAAGAACGGAGTGAATTACGCCTCGATCTTTCCTATTTCCGGCCAACCGCGAAGGGTGTCGCTATGGGCCTTGCCGCCAAAGTTGGCGTCCGAATACCACAGTTCGCCATTCCTGATTGAGAGCCCGTGCGGATAGGCGTCCTCAGGGCCGAACGTGATCCGATCCAACTCCTCGCCTGACTCGACATGGTAACGGGCAATTACCCTGTCGGTGGTGTGCCCGCACCAGATACCGTCTCGGTCTCGGGCCAGACCGTGCAGGCGTTCCAGTTCGACTGGGAACTGATGAACAATGCTGTAGTCCTCGCCATCGACGAGATAGATTGCCTTTGGGTTGAACTGCGTAACCCAGATGTTTCCTTCGTCCCATTCGACGCCGTGGATGCCGCCGCCGTCAGGCGTCCTGAAACGGTCGACCATCTCCCCTGTTTCGAGGTCCAGCTTTAAGACCCAGCCCATATGTGTATCGGTCGCCCGGAACGGCCGTGCGGCGGTGACCCCGTTCGAGGCGGTCCATAGGAACCCCCCGCCGACCGTAATTCCAGAGCCGTTTTCGGTGGGGGTGTGAATCGTTCTCACCAATGCTCCAGATTCGTCCAGGACATGGACGTCGTCCAATTCCTGGTCGATCACGTACAACTTGTTGACGGCCCATTGAAGGCCGTTTGGGTGCTTGCATGGCGAATCAAACGTGGCTACAGGTCTCATTTTTTCCTCGATTCAAAAGCGGCGACTAAACTGCTCCAGCACCGGTTGACGGACGGGAGGTTTCGGCCAGGACATACTCTGGCAGACGGGCATACTCGTCAAGGCGCGCCGTGTCAAATGTGTTTCAGGCCGCGACGTAGTAGAATGTAACCGAATGTAGGCCGACTGAATCGATATATCCCACTTTTGTCTGTTGTATCGGCCTCTATGTCAGGCATGCGCTGCGACCTTGGCCACATCGCTTTCTTCGGCCCGGCGCGCCTGCTGGAAACATCGTAATGCAGACATCCAAAATCCTAGGCCCGGAGGCCTGAATGCCGTCCAAAGCAACCACATCCATTTCCGATAACGTCAACGAGCGCGTGATGGTATTTATCGACGGGAGCAACCTTTATCACGTACTCGACCAGAATTGCTCAAGACACGACGTCCAGTTCGACAAGTTCGCAAAGAAACTGGCGAATGGCCGCATCCTCAGACGCATCTACTACTACAACATTCGCCAGGATACTGATCGTAACGACGGCCGGGTAGACCAGGACCGTTTCCTGCACTCCCTGTACGACACGCCGTACGTCGAGGTTCGACTGGGTATCGGCAAGCAACGCCGCGAACAGGTGGTCGAAAAGGGAGTCGACGTGATGCTGGCGACCGACCTTGTCGTGCGCGCGTACCAGGACCAGTACGACACCGCCATCCTGGTCAGCGGCGACGGCGACTTTTATCCGGCGATACAGGCAGTAAAGGACCGGGGCAAACAGGTGGAGGTCGCAGCGTTCGAATCGAATATCTCCGCCGAGGCGTCGCGTGTCTCCGACCTTCACATCAAATTGACCAAGACCTTCTTCACCGGCCTTTGGATGACCCGCACCCGTGCGAAGGCGATTGCCAAGTCTGCCGACAAGCCGGAAATAAAAGATGAGATATCGTCTCCCAACGGAGAGGACAAGCCGGCCCGAACACCGCGCCAACAGGCACCGACGAACAGACGCCGGGTGGCAACGCCAAAAACGACTGAGAAAACCACACCGGCACGGAAAACCAGGACCGCCTCAAATGGGGTTGCCTCGTCTTCAGCCGAATCCGACAGGAAACCCTTCAGGCGCACACCGGCCCGCCGGCGAGTCGGCAGTACAGCCGGACCGTTAACGAACGGAAGCACCCCGAGCCCGGGGAGTCGGCACCCGATTGGCAGGGAGCCGGCAGGCGTAGGGGCAGGCGACAATAAAGGGGAGGGAACCGGACCGAGACGCAACAGTTGGCTCAAGCGGCTCGGGCTTGTTTCTGAAGACGATTAAGGCGGGCCGCCGGACGCGTCGGTAACTGATTTACACTCTCGCGTCCGCGTCGCGCTCCAAGAAATCCCTGAACCCGGCGCTGCGACTACCAGTCGAACTGGACCTCGTCCACGTCGCTTGAGATTATGCGCCTTTGCCCGGTACCGTCGCGGTGCATCGTGTAAAGGTCGAAGTCCCCGTCGTTGTCGGACGTGAAAAGTATGTATTTCCCGTCTTTAGACCAGTGGGGCTGATCATCTGCGACACGATTCCGCGTCAACCGGATGGGCTCGTCCTTGCCGTCGACGTCCATGAGATAGATTTCCCTGTTGCCATCCTGATCTGAAACGAAAACCAGTCTTCGGCCGTCCGGTGACCACTCGAAACCGGTTTCCATACCGTTCGTGTAGTACAGCACCCACTCATCTTCGCCGTCCGGAGATACAACGTAGATGTCCAGGTCGTCATCATCACCCGGGCGGTTGAATGCGATCAGATCACCTTTAGGGGACCAAACGGCATTTGTGTCCTGACCACTCGTGATCTGGATTTCCTGCACCCCGCGGGGATTTCTCTTGTAAAGGCCCGTCCGGTCTTCATCCATCATCGAATAGACAACCCATTCACCGTCAGGGGACCATCCGCCAAGGAGGGCTTTCTCTCCCTCGAGTGTCAGCGGTTCGGTCACGCCGGCCTCGAGGTCTCCCACGACAATGCGCCCGCCGGACTCATCCCCGACAAGGATGGCCAGGCGCGATGAATGTGGCGCCCATCTGAAATCTGCGACCTTCTCAAGGTCCTTGAACGGCATTTCTTCCCCTGCTCCATCGGTGCTCATCACCCAAAGCGTCGTTGACCCGGTTCGATCCGAAATGAAGGCGATGAGACTTCGGTCCGGCGACCAGACTGGTTCGGAGTCATAGCCGGCGCTGGAGGTTAGCCGGGTCACGTCGCCCGATGCTGTATCGACAAGGTAAACATCAGGCAAGCCGTCCTCGTTCGACGAGTAGACCACCTGTCCCCCGGTTCCGTCGCCGCCGAAGCATGCGGCGACAAGAACCGATGCGAGGGCAGCTACGGCCATGGGAACAGCCCTTCTAACCCATGACTTGAACGTGTGTTTCCTGGGAAGCTCTTGATCGCAAAGAACGGACATCGGGGATAAGCCTCTTTTGCGCTGTTGGCCGGGAGCGAAACCGGCCACTCGAGGGACTCGTTGCCTGGTCGCAACCACTCTGCCGGGCGCTGACCGGGCATAATTGAGTTTCAGACTAGCAATGGAGGCGCAGTGAACGCTTTGGAAATACGCGGCGAGATTGAGGCTTTTCACGCGCTTCCAGTGGGGGGACCTTCACGGTCCCGAGTTGGTCGGCCTGTCTTATTCGTTCTTGTCGCGTCAGACCGGATGCGTGCGTGAAACGCGTGGCGGCGCGGCGTTGACCGCCAACACTCATGGTGCTACGTTGCCGCGTATCAACAATGCCCGTGGATGCATTCGTCTGTTTCATTTGACCGGGCAAGCGTGGGAGGTTCTAACCGCGTGAACTTTTCGTTTTTCATGATGCCGTTGCACGTTCCGGGCGACAATCCGTCGCTTGCGTTTCAGCGTGACATCGAATTGATCGCCTACGTGGACCATCTCGGTTTCGACGAGTTCTGGATAGGCGAACACCACACTGCCGGATGGGAAACGATGCCGTCGCCGGAGATGGCGCTGGCCAAGGCGTCCGCGCTTGCGCCGAGAATCCGGCTCGGCACATCGGTGATTTCGCTGCCGTTCCATCACCCTTTTCACGTGGCGGAGCGGATGGCATTCCTGGACCACCTGACAAACGGCAGAGCGATCCTCGGCGTCGGGCAATCGAACCTTCAGCCGGACATCAAGCTGTTCAATATCCCGATCCAGGACCTGCGCCCGATGATGTTCGAATCCATCGACATCATCGTCAAGCTGCTGGAGTCGCCCGAACCCATCTCATACGAAGGCCGCTACTGGACGATCAACGATATGGCCTTGCAGTTGCGGTCTTATCAACAACCGCGGCTGCCGCTTGGCATGGCGACTACCGGCACGCGCGCCAGCATAGAGCTTGCGGGCAAGTACGGGATGATCATGCTTTCACCCGTTGGCAGAACACCCCCGGGTGGGGTCCTGCCGGCCGAGCGTTGGGGGGTCTACGCGGAGGCAGCCCGGGAACACGGCCACACGCCCGCAAGGGAAAACATGCGCGCCGTTTCGTGGTTCCATCTTTCGGACACCCGCGAGCAGGCATGGGACGACGTACGTGAAACCGCGATGAGAGACACTCACTACTTCGCGACTATTGGCGGGACCGCCGGCTACGCCGAATATCCGGGGCAGCCGTTCGAGGAGTTCAACGTCGAATCAATCGCAGCCTTGCGCGGCTGGGTGATCGGCACACCGGATGACGCGATAGAGGCGATTGAGAAGATCGACCGCGAGGCAGACGGCATAGGCGGCATCATGCTGTCGACTCATGAGTGGGTGAATTCCCACAAGACCAACTACAGCCTCGAGCTGTTCGCCCGCTACGTCATGCCTCACTTCCGCGGTCATACGCAGGATCTGAAGGCCGCATGGCGCAGGACACAGGCGGACGCGGCTGCCAACGCGCTTCCGGGTTCGGGCTCGGGGGCCACCGGCCAGGCGCCGTCGTTGGACGAGCACAAGAGCAACCTGTACGTATCGCGGTAACCAGCGGCACATTGCCACTGATCGTTGCGAACGAACGTCGTCCGGCGGTACATATAACGGTTAGATATCGGGCCGGTTGATTCACCTGGCCAGGAAATTCGAGGACGCCATTGCCTTCACTACAAACAATGCTCGAGCAGGTAGACGGTTTGACGCAGGAGATCGTCGAACTGGAACAGGCTCTCGTACGTATCCCGTCGGTCAACACCGGGGCAATGCCAACGGGGAACGAAACGGAGGTTGCAGAGTTCATCCGGGACTGGCTTGGGAACGAGGGCATCTCATCAGAAATCCTGGCCCGCGATCCGGCCCGGGGAAACATCATCGCGGTGTACCCCGGCGAACTGCCGCGTACTCGCCTGATGCTGATGTCGCACACCGACGTTGTACCGGTCGAAGAGGTTGAAAAGTGGGAGCATAGCCCGTTCGGCGCCGAAATTTTGGGCGGCCGCGTCTACGGGCGAGGCGCTTCCGACTGCAAGGCGTTACTGACTTCCCAATTGATGGCCATGGCCGTTCTCAAGCGGAACGGCATCCGCCTTCGTCACGGACTGAGACTAGTCAGCGGTGCGGACGAGGAACACGGCGGGCGCTGGGGTTTTGGGTGGCTTGCCGACAACCACCCCGAGTCGCTGGAATGTGACTTCGCGGTGAACGAGGGTGGGGGAACGCCGGTCGAGATTGGCAACTCCCTGGTCTACGCGCTGGGGACGGGTGAAAAGGGCCGCCTTGAAATTCACATCCGATTCAGGGGCGACAGCGCCCACGCATCCGTGCCGTGGACGGGTACGAACGCGAGCTACACGCTCGCCCAGGGGCTGAAGGCCATCGAGCAGTACGAACCCGAACTCGACACCTCGTTGCCGATATTCGATCACCTTTCCGAGTTTGCGATCGAAGAGCAGGCGAGCCCTGCGAACATCAACAGCATCGTCGAACAGGCGAATGGCATTTCGCCGCGTCTGGGGTCCATGCTGCGCGCGCTTTCTCGTATGACATTGACTCCGACCATGATCAAGGGCGGAATCAAATCCAATAGCGTGCCAGAGGTGTTCGAACTCACGTGCGACGTAAGGACCCTCCCGTTCCAGGACGAAGCCTACGTAAGGTCGCAGTTAGACAAAGTTTTGGCGGGCATCGACAACGTCGAATACGACGTCGATTACATGTCCGTTCCGAATTCGTCACCATTCGAGACGGAGTTGGGAGACGCCGTGCGGCGCGCACAGGCTCTCGCGGTGCAACGGGATGACATCCGGTGGGTACCGGCTATCAGTAACGGCTTCACCGACTCCAGGTTTACTCGAAATCTTGGCATAGTGACCTACGGGTTCACCGGTTCCCATCCAAGTGACGACCCCATGCTGAGTAGGGCGCACGGCACGGACGAATCGGTCGGTATTGCTACGCTCGTCAGCGCCACACGCTGCATGCTCGCCCTGGCCTGCGATTTGTGCGATGCGGAGTGACCGGCAGTCTGCCCGGCTCGCCTCAGGGGCTAGTGGCGGAGATCGAAGCCGCGCTTATAGCCACATCGAACCCTGAACGGGCTCGAAACGAAAAGCGGTATCTGAAAAGCGACTTGCGGTTCATCGGCGTCGCAAAGCCGCTGATACGTCGCGCTGTCAGACCTGCTTTGAGGTCCGGAGCGATTTCGGACCGGGACTCACTGCTGGATATTGCCGGTGAATGTTGGGCGGCCGGCGTTCACGAACTGCGATTCACCGCTATTCTCGCCTTGCAGGAGAAGACCGATCTCCTGGAAATACGGGACATGGCGTTCATTGAAGACTTCATACGTCAGTCGAAAACATGGGCTTATGTGGACCCACTGTCGATCTACCTGGCGGGCGGGCTCGTCGAGCGATTTCCCGAATTGACTTCCACGCTGGACCGGTGGTCGATGGACGACGACTTTTGGGTCCGACGTTCGGCGATACTTGCGCTGCTAATCCCGCTCCGGCAGGGAGAAGGCGATTTCGACCGGTTTGGTCGCTACGCCGACGGCATGCTGGAAGAAAAAGAGTTCTTCATCCGAAAGGCGATAGGCTGGGTGCTGCGGGAGGTGAGCAAGAAAAGGCCGGAACTGGTGTTGGACTGGACCGCGCCAAGGACTCACCGCGCCTCCGGAGTGACCATGAGAGAGGCTGTGAAGTACCTTCCTGGAGAGTGGCGGGACGCCTTGATGGCCGCCTACAAAGAACGGCGGGCGGTCGGGACACACTAGTGTCAATTCGGCTTCGTTGAGGCGTGATTTCAATTCGTAGTGGCGGGTTTCAAGAGCCTGTTTCAAAAGCCTCCTCTCAAGAATTAGGCCGCACATGGCGCGACGATTTACGACATCAACCCTCCCATCACTACGTAATACGGCCCCAAATCCCGTCATTCCCGTGAAAACGGGAATCTAGAGGCGGGGGTCTCCGTAGGATTCGAGTTAGTGAAACACCCTCTTCAAACCCACTTGGGCTAGGCCGGTGGGGCCGTTCCAAATGGCGAAGAATCTATCGGCTTTCATGCAGCACGGCCCGCCCCTCTGACCCAGACCCTTCGACTTCGCTCAGGGTGACATGGTGGGCGCTCAGGGTGGCATGATGGGCGCTCGGAATGACATCGTGGCTGACGACAATTACGTCTGGCGCGGCCATAGTCTCGCAGCGCTGGCGTATTGATGTCTCGGCGTGGTGTTGTCTTCTGCTTCGGCCTTTAGGCAACGCTCAAGCATGAGGGAACATTTTCTTGAGCCGATACGTCTTATCAGTCATAGGCTCCCTGGCATGCGAGAGCAGTGGGACAGGGGCCGGATGGGGACGACAGATGTATCAGACCACTACCAACCTGAAGAGACCAAACCC
This sequence comes from Dehalococcoidia bacterium, assembly GCA_965262065.1. Classification (GTDB taxonomy): domain Bacteria; phylum Chloroflexota; class Dehalococcoidia; order Lucifugimonadales; family Lucifugimonadaceae. Next base: position 2,359,624 of record OZ253497.1, read on the forward strand.
ATCGGTATGGTCGGCCATATTCGTAACTACCCAGATGCTCCGGCGATCACTCCTGCCATTGGCGGTTGTGGCGGTGACCGGCATATTCATCGCCTGTCGTGGAGACTTGCCGGAGGCTGATCAGACCGTCGCGCCGACCGCCACATCTGTACCCACAACCGCGCTTAAGCCAACTGTAGCCCTTCAGCCAGCTAATACGCCGGAGTTGGTGCGGTCCGACAAGAGCCGGGACGATTCGCCAGACGCGACTTCGGAGGAGCGTGCGGAACTGGTCGATGGCAACAGCGCCTTCGCGTTCGATCTATACCACGCCCTGCGGGAGACTTCGGACGGCAACCTGTTCTACTCCCCTTACAGCATCTCTCTCGCACTCGCCATGACATACGCGGGCGCGAGGGGCGAGACGGAACGCCAGATGGCGGACACGCTCCATTACCTGTTGCCGCAGGAGCGATTACATACGTCGTTCAACTCGCTCGACCTTGAGCTCGCCTCGATGGCTGATGCGCCGGAGGAGGCAGGCGACGCATTCACGCTGAACACCGTCAACGCTGTCTGGGGCCAGCACGACTACGAGTTCCTGGCGCCGTTCCTTGACGTGCTCGCAGAGAACTACGGGGCTGGAGTGCGGCCAGCGGACTTCAAGGACAAGGATGCCCGGGAGGAATCACGGCTCACCATCAACGACTGGGTCGCCGACCAGACGGAAGACAGGATCAAGGACCTTGTCCCGCCGGACTCTTTCAACGCTCTTACTCGCATGGTCCTGACCAATGCCATCTACTTCAACGCAATGTGGTCCAAGCCCTTCGATGAGGCTGCCCCAAAGTCCTTCCACCGGCTTGATGGCCGCATGGCAAATGTGCCGATGATGGCCGGATCGACCCGCAATTACGGGAGCGGGGACGGCTACCAGGCTGCGAGTGTGCCGTACAGAAACCGAAGGGTCTCGATGTCCATCATCCTCCCCGAACCTGGAAAGTTCGAAGAGATCGAATCGTCGCTGGACGCTAAACGTGCGGGTCAGATTCTGGAAGGTATCGGACCTGTCGAAGGCAGCGTTGAACTCACCATGCCGAAGTTCGAGTTCGACTCGGGATTCAGGCTGGCCGAGACCCTGAAAGCCATGGGAATGCCAAACGCATTCGACGACGAGGCATCGGAGTTCCAGGGCATGGACGGCCAGTCGTGCCTGGCCGGGGACTTACCGTGTCTGTTTATCTCGGATGTCATACACAAGGCGTTCGTCTCAGTGGACGAGAAGGGCACAGAGGCAGCCGCGGCCACCGCGGTGATCGTTGAACAAGCGGTGACGAAGGTCGCGCGGTTGCCGATTATTCCCGTCGTGGTAGATAGACCCTTCATCTTCCTGATCCGGGATGAGGAGACCGGCGCCATACTGTTCTTGGGTAGTGTCGTCGAGCTTGGGGACGAGTCCTGGCCCACGCCCACGCAGGTGCCGCAGCCTACTTCTGTGCCGGATGAGCTGCGCTCGACCAAGGAGCGAGCCGCGCCGGCGGCCACGGCTGCGGAGCTTGTGGAACTGGTCGATGGCAATAGCGCATTCGCCTTTGATCTGTACCGGTCTCTTGGAGCGGAGGACGGCAACCTGTTCTACTCCCCGTACAGCATTTCTTTGGCGCTTGCCATGACGTACGCAGGCGCGAGGGGTGAGACGGAACGCCAGATGGCGGACACGCTCCGCTACCTGTTGCCGCAGGACAGGCTGCACCCCGCGTTTAACGCCCTGGACATCGAGCTCGCCTCCCGTGGAGGAGGGACGGTGGGGAAAGGAGACGAGGGATTCACGTTGAACATCGCCAACGCGGTCTGGGGCCAGAAAGACTATGAGTTCCTGGCGCCGTTCCTGGACGTGCTCGCAGAGAACTACGGGGCTGGCGTGAGGCCGGTGGACTTCAAGGACATGGATGCCCGGGAGGAATCACGGCTCACCATCAACGATTGGATCGCCGACCAGACGGAGGACAGGATCAAGGACCTGATTCCAAAGAACGCCATCAAAGAGATCACTGTGTTGGTGCTCACGAACGCCATCTACTTCAAGGCAGCGTGGAACTACCCCTTCAAGACCTCCATGGGTGTACGTCCGTTCCATCTGCTGGATGGCAGCGAGGTTGACGTGCCAATGATGAGGCAGACCGAAAGATTGGGCTATGTGAAGGGAGACGGGTACCAGTTGTTGGACTTGCCCTACGACGGCCTCGAGATATCCATGACCATCCTGCTCCCCGACGCGGGGACGTTCAGAGGATTCGAGCAGGCGATGGACGCGGCTCTTTTCAGCCGGACTCTCGAGAGTATCGAACGCGACTACATTGAGTTGACGATGCCGAAATTCGAATTCGAATCGGGGTTCAGCCTGAGCGATCCCCTCAAGGCGATGGGGATGCCCAATGCCTTCGACCGTAGCGCATCCGAATTCTCAGGGATGGATGGCCGGTCGTGCCTCGCTGGAGACTTACCGTGTCTGGTGATCTCGGAGGTTGTTCACAAGGCGTTCGTGTCGGTGGATGAAGAGGGCACCGAGGCGGCTGCGGCCACGGGTGTGATTACTGAAAAGGTGGTGTCGGGGAGACCGGACCCGATAAGGATAATGGTCGACCGGCCTTTTATCTTCCTGATACGGGACCGGGCAACGGACGCCATCCTGTTTGTGGGGCGTGTGGAGAACCCCGGGAAGTAGGCTGGGGTTTTGACCAACGGTCACGCCTAGGGAGGCCGGCTGTGGTGGCTACGATTGGGGGATGGACGCTCTCTACCCAACCCGGGGCGTGGCAAATGTCATGCCGTGCTTTACAGTTGCAGGGGCAAGCTGCAACCTCTGTTCAGCAACTCGCTCCTTGAGGCACCATGGGTGAGAATTACCATGATCGGCGCGCCTGCAGCCGATTAGCTCCGCCGCACAAATTCTCGTCGGGTTATTGAATATGCACAGATCTTGCTGATGACTTCCGTACGGGACATACAGGCCTCATTCACCATGGACGGGCTTAAGACTAAGCACACCAACGCGGCCGCGAACCGGCTCGGTATTGAGGACCGGCCGGCCCACAACTGGTATCGGTTCGTGCTGTCGTTCCCCCCTCACCTGGTGAGGGATTACCTGGCCCGATTTCAAATCCGCCCCGGACATACAGTATTGGACCCGTTTTGCGGCACGGGGACCGTCCTGGTCGAATGCAAGAAACAGGGAATCGATAGCGTTGGCATCGAAGCCCATCCCCTGACGCACATGGTCGCTTCGGTCAAGACCAACTGGGCGCCCGATCCTGAAAGTCTATATTCAGACGCCAAAAACGTGGCGCAATTGGCGGCCCATCGAATCGGGGAAACACAATCAAGCCCGCGGGAATTGCCGGAAGAGGCCGCCAAATTGCTTATCGGCGGGTCGATCAGCCCGGTTCCTCTCCACAAGGCCCTGGTCCTGCGGGACACGATCATAACGGCCGGAGCTGCCGAACTAAGGGACCACCAATTGCTCGCGTTGGCGGCCGCGCTCCCCTCAGGCATCGGAAATTTGCACTTCGGACCGGAAGTGGGAGTCAGGTCCCCCAAGGACGACGCGCCGGTCATCGCCGGTTGGCTTGAGCGCGTGCACGAAATGGCGACTGATTTAGGCATGCTGGCAGGTCAATCTGATGCTGCTGTAAACGTGCTGCTCGCGGACTCCCGTTCATCCAACGAAGTCCTTGGCAGGAACCAAGTCGACGCGGTCATCACGTCCCCGCCGTATCCAAATGAGAAGGATTACACGCGGACAACCCGTTTGGAATCTGTAATTCTGGGTTTCGTCAAAACCAAAACCGAACTTCGAGCAACAAAGCAGGACTTGATGCGTTCAAATACGCGGGGTGTTTACAAGTCCGATGATGACGACAAGTATCTGGAAGTGCTACCAGAGGCCGGGGCAGTCGCTGATGAAATCGAAGCCCAGCGACTGCGTCTTGGCAAGACGTCGGGCTTTGAGAAGCAGTACTCGCGCGTCACGAGGCTGTATTTCGGCGGAATGGTGAAGCACCTGGCCGGCCTTCGGCAGGCGCTCAAGCGTGACGCCAAACTCGCGTATGTGGTCGGAGACCAGGCCTCCTACTTGCGAGTGATGATCAGGACGGGCGAGTTAATCGCGATGGCGGCTGAGCGGCTTGGCTACCAGGTCGTGCGGCGAGACTTGTTCCGGACACGGCACGCGACGGCCACGGGAGCTCAGCTACGAGAAGAAGTGCTCGTACTGCGCTGGCCCGGGTAGGTCGATAGGATCACACAGGATCGTCCAATGTCGGGAAAGCAATCGAAGTACGAAGTCATTATCGAACACATATTTTTGTCTGCCTATGTCGATGGCGACAGGCAAGTGAGTTTTAGGCGACAGGACATTGCGGATGCCGCCATCGAATTGGGTCTTAAGGCACCCCTCAACCTTGGGGACGTAGTCTATTCGTTTCGATATAGGCGACCACTACCGCAAAGCATTATTGACAAAGCGCCTCCCGGGCGCTCTTGGGTCATAATGCCGGATGGAATTGCCAAATATGTCTTCGTCGCAGTGGCGTTTACGGACATCAGGCCGAACGAGCGACTGGCTGAGACAAAGATCCCGGACGCGACGCCCGGTGTTGTCGCAAGGTACGCATTGAGCGATGAACAGGCCTTGCTGGCCAGACTGCGATACAACCGGCTCGTGGATATTTTCACCGGCGTGGCATGCTATTCGCTCCAGAGCGACTTGCGTACTAGTGTTGCCGGTATAGGTCAGATCGAGACTGACGAGGTTTATGTCGGGGTTGACAAGGCAGGCGCCCACTACGTTTTCCCGGTTCAGGCAAAAGGCGGTCGTGATTTCATCAGCGTCGTGCAGATCGCCCAGGACTTTGAGCTATGCGCGGCCAAGTTTCCGACCCTCGTTGCGCGATCAATTGCGGCGCAGTTCATGGACGACCAACTGATAGCGATGTTTGAATTGGAAAGAGACGGCGCGGAAGTAAGGGTCAACAGCGAAAAGCACTACCGTCTCGTGGATCATGACGATCTTGACGAGAAGGACCTTCAGATTTACAGGGCGCGCGCCCGAAACCCTTAAGCGCTGTTACCCGGTGACGGCGCCCTGGGCGGCGGGATGTACGAGTTTGATGTACTTGCCGAGGACGCCGGTTTTGTAGGGAGGCGGCAAGGGTTTCCACGTCTCGAGCCGGGCGCGAATCTCTTCGTCGGTGAGCCTGACATTCAGTTCGAAGTTGTCCAGATCGATCTCGATGACGTCGCCGTCCCGCACTGCGGCTATCGGCCCGCCAACGGCGGCCTCGGGCCCCACGTGCCCGATCATCGAGCCGTGAGATGCTCCCGAAAAACGCCCGTCCGTAATGAGGAACACCTTCTCGCCAAGTCCCTGGCCCACCAACGCCCCCGTGACAGACAGCATCTCTCTCATTCCGGGGCCGCCCTTTGGGCCTTCGTAGCGGATGACTACAACGTCTCCGGCCACGATCTGCCGACGCCCCAGAGCGTCCATGACCTGCTCTTCCTGATTGAACACCTTGGCCGTGCCTGACCATCGCGCCCCGAACTGGTGGCCTGCGACTTTCAATATGCACCCTTGCGGCGCGAGGTTGCCGAACAGGGACACGAGTCCGCCTGTGCTGCTGAGCGGCGCGTCCACGGTCTTCACGACGTTCGTATCGCCAAAATCGGGCCAATCCTTCAGGTTTTCCTCGACCGTCTTGCCCGTCACGGTCATGCAATCCCCGTGAAGAAGGCCCGCCTCGAGCAGGCGCTTCATCACTACCGGCACGCCGCCCACCCGGTCGAGGTCGAACATCAGATACCGGCCGCCAGGCTTCATGTCGGCGAGCAGCGGCGTGCGCATCGAGATGTCATGGATGTCTTTCAAGGTGAGTTCCACGTTCACTTCGTGTGCGATCGCCGGCAGGTGCAATGTTGAGTTCGTCGAGCCGCCCATCGACACCACAAGCGCCACGGCGTTTTCGAAGGCTTCCTTCGTGAGGATGTCCGAGGGCCGAATGTCTTCGCGCAGCAAGTTCAGTACGGCTTCCCCGGCGCGCCGGGACGATGCCAATTTTCGTTGGTCGACGGCCGGTTCAGAGGCCGAGCCGGGCAGGGAAAGGCCGAGCGCCTCTCCGATGGAAGACATCGTGTTGGCGGTGAACATGCCGCCGCACGCCCCCGGTCCCGGGCATGCGTGGACCTCGATGGCGCGCAGTTCATCGTCGTCGATCAGCCCGGCCTGGCGCTGCCCCACCGCCTCAAACACCGTCTGAATCTGGATGTCCCGCCCGCGCCAGTTGCCCGGAAGTATGGATCCGCCGTAGATGAAGATCGATGGCAGGTTGAGCCGCGCCATCGCCATCATGGCGCCGGGCAATGACTTGTCGCACCCCGCTACAGCTACGAGGCCGTCGAATCGCTCAGCGAAACACACCGTCTCGATCGAGTCGGCGATGACCTCGCGTGAAACGAGGGAGCCCTTCATGCCCTCGGTGCCCATCGAGATGGCATCCGAAACGGTGATTGTCCCGAAGGTGAAGGGCGTACCTCTCGCCGCGAAGACGCCGCGCTTGACCTCCTCGACGAGCGGCGCAATGCCCGAGTTGCACGGGGTTACTTCGTTGTGCGTGGAGGCGACGCCCACAAACGGCGCGTTGATGTCCTTGTCGGTCAGGCCCATCGCCCACATCATGGAGCGATTCGGCGCTCGTATGACGCCCTCGGTGGTCTCCCAACTCCGGTGCTTTCCGGGCACTCGCCCGGCCGCGCCGGCGGCAAGTGTGTCGGGGGCTGTTGCGCCGTTGCCCATGGCTGATTCGTCGGGTTTTCGGGTTGTAGTCATTTGAAATTCCTGTGTTTACGTGGGGTTCCCGCAATGATACCCGCGGACCGCGGATTTGCCCCTTACCGCGGCCTTGTTCGAATGGTTAACCATCGAACAACGAACGGGTATTTTCGCCGGTAATTTTGGCCATGTGGGCCGGGAGTATGAAGTCGCAGTGCCGGCTCAGGTGGCCGAGAGACTGTTCGTAAGTGCAGTGGCGTTCGACGTTTGGCAAGTCAGACCCCCAAATGAGCCGGTCCGGGCCTATCCGTTCGTAGTATGCCCGGATGTATGGTTGCGCCTCGGCGTACGGATACTCCCACACGCCTCCCATCAGTATGGGAATCAGTATCTCCGTGTACACGTTGGCGGATTCCAGCGGCGCCCACACCTCGTCGGATACGGTGATGTCTCCGGAGTCGTCAACAAATCTGTAGAGGGGCAGACCGTGGGTGTAGACGCACTTGACGTCGGGATATCTGGCGAGCCAACGGCCGAATGATCGCTGCTGTTCGAGCCACGCGTCGAGAGTCGGCTCTGGGGAAGTGATGTTCCAGAAAACCGGAATGCCCAGACGACGGACCGTCTGCCAGAACGGATCGAAGCACGGGTCGTCGGGCAGGGTCTTTCGGCCGAACTTTTCGATCGATCCGGTGTCATAGAACAGACCCCTGAGCCCAAGCTCCCCTACGGCTCGCTCGATCTCCGCCAACTGGCTCGGGTCGTCGGCGCGCCACTCTTCGATTGTTGCCAGTGCCCATAGACGATCAGGGTGTTCCGCGGCTACCTGGCCAAGGTAGTCGTTGAGTCGACCGTATACATGTCCCGCCTGTACGACGGCGAGATCGACGCCTGCGTAGTCCATCTGGGCGATTATCTGTTCCGGCGGTGAATCGAGTTCGCGGGCGGTTGGAGGCAAGTAGTACCGTGCGTAGTCCACCCCGTCCGCAGTCCACAGGAATCGGCCGTAATCGCCTCCCCTGAAGTTCAACTCGTCGAGGTCTTCGCCCTTATGCCAATCCCGTCCGACCACCGGCGCGTTGTCGTGAAGTCTGCGGCCCACCGACCTGTGAACAACGAGGTGAGTGGCGAACTGCATGTGCCGCTCGACCGATTCGAACCCTGACGACCCTCCCATGTTTGGGAAGATGTGGACGTGGGAGTCGACTGTTCCTGATCTACTCATTGCTGCTCCTCTGGCGGCCGGATACATCGCCCTGGCATCAAGCCGGAATCCGGAATCACGGTCATGGTCATGAACATTGGCGTGGCGACTTTATACAATCTGCTACGTTTCCGGTTGCAGGACGGTTGGCCGTGATGCCGATGCAGCGCCGGACGTAAGAATTCGCTCAACGTTAACGGCCTGAACACCCGCGACCACGGGATTCGGGCACACCCCAATGGCAATAGGAGACGGGTACATGACCAGAATCTTGGGACCTCGTGACGAAAGTTGGCTGACAGGCAGGGAGTGGGAGTTAACCGGCTCTGCCCAGGCCGCCGCGCCTTTTGCCCTGCCCGGGGACCGGCCGCACTACCTCCAGGACCGCAACGTAGACGTCGACCACATCAAGCTCACCGTCAGCTTCGATCTGGACAGGAAGCAAGTCATCGGCAAGGCTGAACTGCGGATGAGGCCAATAGTCGACGGCGTGCAACGCATCGAATTGGACTGCGAGGACACACGGGTTCACTCAGTAAGCGTAGGGATGACGAAGGCCAACTTTGTGCTCGACGGCAAGAAACTGAGGATCGAACTTCCGCGGCGGTACTCACGCGGCCGCACCTTCCTGCTGGTTATCGAGTATGTGGCGACTCCACAGCAAGGCATCTACTTCACCGGCCCCGACGAAGGCTATCCGGACAAACCGATCCAGATCTGGACCCAGGGCCAGGACACGGATAATCACCACTGGTTCCCGTGCATCGATGAACCCAAAGGCCGGCTCACCAGCGAAATCGTGGCGACTGTGCCTTCCAGTTGGACGGTGATTTCAAACGGCCGCCTGATCAGCGACAGGAGAAACCGCGAGGACGGGACCCGGACCGTTCGTTGGCTCCAGGACAAGAAACACGCCGTATACCTGATCACGCTGGTGGCAGGCGAATTCTCTCGCGTCGTGCAACAGGAAGAAGGTCCGCTGATCGACTTCTACTGCGAGCCCGGCCGCGAAGAGGATGCCGGGAGAGCGTTTGAGAACACTGCGGCGATGATCGCCCTGTACGAAGAAGATTTCGGGGAAAAGTACCCGTGGGACAAGTACACGCAGGTCGCTGTGCAGGACTTCATCTTTGGCGGAATGGAAAACACCTCTGCGACCACGCAGACCGACTTGACCCTGCACGACGAACGGGCCCACCTCGACTTTTCGTCGGACTTCCTGGTCGCCCATGAAGCCGTGCACCAGTGGTTCGGAGACCAGATCACTTGCAGGGAATGGTCCCATGGATGGCTCAACGAGGGGTTCGCCACATATTTCGAGGCGCGATGGCAGGAACACCATCGCGGCGTCGACGAATACCGCTACGAAATCCTGCTGATGGCGCGCGGGTACCTGAGCGAGGGTTACCAGCGTCCTATAGTGGAACGACGCTACAACCAGCCGGTGGACATATTCGACCACCACCTTTACGAAAAGGGCGGCCTGGTACTGCATATGCTGCGCAGGGAACTGGGCGACGAGGCGTTTTTCGATTCGATCCGCCACTACCTGAAGAAGTACAAGGACCACAACGTACTGACCGTCGACCTCCAGCGCTCCATCGAAGACGTGACCGGCCGCAACATGGACTGGTTCTTCGATCAGTGGGTGTTCGGCCCCGGCCATCCCCAATTCAAGGTCAAGTATTCATGGGACGATGAACAAAGTACGGCCACGCTGAGCGTCCGGCAGTCCCAGGAAAATGCCTTCAGGTGCAGTCTGGATGTTGCGTTTCTGCTTGAAGATGGGCGGCAGACGTTTCGGGCCAAGATCACTGAGAAAGAGCACAGTTTTGTCTATCGCCTCGGCGGTCGGCCAAAGGCTGCGCAGTTCGATGCAGGCTACTCCGTCGTAAAGACTGTCGATTTCACCAGGTCCCAGGACCTGCTGATCTATCAGCTCCAAAACGATGAGGATGTGATCGGCCGCGTCGATGCCGCACAGGGACTCGGCAAAGAGAGCTCCCCGGAAGCAATCGAGGCTCTGCGGAATGCGGTGCATGAAGACGCATTCTGGGGTGTACGGGTCGCGGCGGCCCGTGCGTTGGGGGAGATTCGTACTGACGCGGCGCTGGACGCGCTTGTGAGTTGCGCCGAAACGGATCATCCGAAAGCGAGGCGGGGCGTGGCGGAGGCCCTTGGCAGGTTCAAACGCCCGTCGGCTGCAGGAGCGCTCACGAACATGCTGGACTCCGATGAGAGCTACTACGTGGCTGCCACAGCAGCATCGAGTCTTGGAAAGACGAAGTCCGACCGCGCCCACGCCAAGTTGGTCAGCGCCTTGGACAGGGATTCACACATGGAGGTGATACGGGCAAGCGCGCTTCAGGGTCTGGCCGAATTGAAGACGGAGGAATCACGCGAGGTGATATCCCGCTGGACCGAGTACGGGTTACCCCAACGCGCCCGTGAATCTGCCGTCGTGGCGCTGGGAAAGACGGGCGAGGACCATAAGCCCACAGTCGAATTATTGTCAGACTTACTTGACGACCGCTGGTACAGGACACGGCTTGGCGCTGCCGGGGCGTTGCGCAGCCTGACCGCGGACGCCGCGCTGCCGGCGTTGTACCGCATGGCGGATCGTGAACTGGACGGACGGGTCGTGCGCACGGCCCGCCAGGCCATCAGCGCAATCCGGGCCGGCAAGAATGCGCCGGACAACGTCAACAAATTGCGTTCCGACCTGGAAAAACTGGAAGAGACCAACAGGGGACTTACCGAGCGACTTGAGAAGCTGGAACGAAGCCTCGCGTCCAAGGAAGACGGTAAAGACGGCGGGGACGGCGAAGACAACGAAAAGTCTGACTGATCGAAGAGGACAAGGCGTAGCAGGGAACAGCTTTTTGAGGGTGTCGTATTGGGTCCACGATCGTGGTTGGGGACTATGGGGGTGGTGGCGGTTCCCATGCCCCGCCCCCGGGGCCCCGGCCTTCGCCGGGGCGACGGTGCGGTGGGATCAAGCCTACGCCGGAACGACGGTTTGGTGGGTTCATTGTCGATTATGATCACGCCGTGAACACTGTTGGGCATCGTTCTGACCGCCCCGTTTGCCGCATGTAACATCCAGTCAGGTGCCGCCCCGGTCTAAGACCCATGCCTGCTAGACTCATTCGCCGAACGAATTTCGCCAAGCGCCAAGGTGCGCACATGCCCGGAGAAGACCTTTGACAGTCGACTACATGCCGCTCCCCGGCACCCCACTCGAGGAGATAGACACTCCCGCGCTGATCGTTGATCTCGATGCTGCCGAGGCCAACATCAAGGCCCTGCAAGACTGGTGCGACGCAAACGGGACCAATGCCAGGCCTCACGTCAAGACGCACAAGAGTCCGTACTGGGCGCGAAAACAGATTGAGGCCGGCGCGATCGGGGTCTGCGCAGCCAAGGTTGGAGAGGCGGAGGCGATGGTGGCAGGCGGCGTGAAGGACATCCTGGTCGCCAACCAGATCGTCGGACCGATCAAGATCCCCCGCCTGGTCGCCCTCGCCCACCAAGCGACTATCGGTGTAGTAGTCGACGATGCGGACAATGTCCGAGATTTGTCGGATGCGGCCAGTCGGGCAGGCGTCGATATCGGCGTTTTGGTGGACATCAACGTACGCATTAATCGCACCGGTGTGGAGCCGGGAGAACCGGCAATCGAATTGGTCCGGTCGATCGCCGATGCGCCGGGTTTGCGGTTCGACGGGTTAATGGGTTACGAGGGTCACGTAACGCCCGAGGAACAGGCGCAGACGGATGCTGTAGAGACCTGGCTCGGCAAGTTGCAGGCGGCGATCATCGCGGTGGAAGAAGCGGGATACCCCGTCGAAGTAGTCTCCGGCGCCGGCACAACCACCTATCGGGCGTCAGGGTCTCACGAACGCGTGACTGAAGTGCAGTGCGGCACATACATATTCATGGATGGCGCGTACGGCCCCGAAGCGCCTGAATTTACGACCGCCCTTACGGTTATTTCGCAGGTGATGAGCCGACCGGTCCCCGAACGGGCGGTGATCGACATTGGGTTGAAGTCGGTGAGCGTGGACTCCGGCTCGCCCGTGGTGTTCGACAGGCCCGGGGCAGAAATTTCCCGGATGGCCGAGGAGCACGGCATCCTGTCACTGGAAGACGAGGCCCGTAATCTCAAGGTCGGAGATCGGGTCCGGCTCCTTCCAATGCACGGCGACACCACCATCAACCAGCACTCGCACTACTTCGGTGTGAGGGACGGCATCCTCGAAGACGTGATTCCGATAACTGCCCGCGGTAGATTCAGGTAGTAGTCCGGTGCCTTGGTGAGGCCCTCTTCGCGGTTTTGGCGCCCCTGCCTTGCGCCGGAGCGACGATGGAAAGCCAGCCTCCAAACCCGTCGTCCCCGACCCCGATCGGGGACCCAGGGGTGAGGATATGGGGCCCCTGTCAATGCGGATACATCTGTTGCCACACATCACCGGGGGTGTCCACAAGCGAAGCCCCTGGATGGAGCATTTGGGAACGTAGGGGTCGGCGATATCGCGGTTTGGGGCAGTATCCATGCCCCGGCCCCTGGACTCCGGCCTCCGCCGGAGCGACGGTCGTCTTTTCATCGTCTTGCGCGGCCTTCGCAAGGCCATAGTGATTCTGACTAACGTCCGCGCCAGGCATTGAGGATCAGCCCGATGATCCCAGACCCTTCGCGGCGTCGATGGCGGCGATTCCCAGCAATAACACGTCTTCGGGAGGCGGTACGGTTACGCCGTTCTCATTGGTCACAGCCGAGCCCTCTTCAAGCTGGTTCCTGGTGAACCACTTCCAGCCCTCGGGCGGGCCAGTGGGAATTTCCTCAGGCACAGTGAAGTATATGAAGTCGATGTGTTTGTGGGGGCCGTCGCCATCGTCGGGAATGTCCTCTATCAGGATTGTGACCGGGGGCTGGACCTGTTGGATGTTTGGCATCGGCAATAGCTGGACCGTGGGCACGATGTCCACTCGCAGGCCCGTCTCTTCGAGCACTTCTCTCAGCGCGGCTTGAACGGGGTCTTCGTTCGCTTCGACGTGGCCGCCTGGGGGCAACCAGCCCTTCACCTTGCGGTGCCAATGCAGGAGGACGGCATCGCCGAAAACGACGAACGCCGTGGCCACAAAGTGCCTGCGAATCGGCTGGTGGTTAGTCATCGGCTAAGGCCTGTTCACACAAGAGTGTGCGCAACCCCACCCCCTTCGGCTGTCCTTCTGTGCGTAGTGAGGAATCTCAAAACCTTGTCCCAAAGCTAAGTTGTCGAGGAGCAACGCGCCTTGATGCAATGCCTTGTTGCGGGAATGGCGCCGCGACTGCCAACCGCCGGCTTAGATTCCTCGGCTGCGCTCGGAATGACATTACGGCGCTGGGCATGGCATTTGGGCCCTCGGCGGGCATTGGGACGCTCGGCGGGCATTGGGACGCTCGGCGGGCATGCGACGTCCGGCACGAAATGGGCGAAACGCGAGTGGGGCCACCGGGCTGGGAAAAATCCCGGCCGGGTGACCCCACTACGCCGAGGCACTTTGCCTGCGGGTACCCTCGCTAAAGCAAAGCACCTCTGGTTCTACTATCTGACATTATTCGACAACCTCCTTTACTTAGTATCCCGCTACAGGCGAGGAACCGCCCTGCGGCCGGAAGGTCAGTCGACACCGTGACCGAAACCGGTTTGTGCATTATTGCACGAAATCAGGGATGTCGCAGTCGACCAAGGACCTCCAGATTCACCAGTCCGTGCGGGCGTTCGCCGCGCAAGTAGCGAGCCGCGTCTTCACCGGCGCGACGGCGGATCGCAGCCCAGCCCGGTTCTGAGGATCCTGCGATGTGGGGTGTTACAACCACGTTCTCCATGTGCAGGAGTGGGTTGTCTGTTGCGACCGGTTCGACCTCGAACACGTCAAGTCCACCGCCCGCGATCTTCCCGGCTCGCAACGCGTCGATCATCGCCGCTTCGTCGACGATTCCGCCCCGGGCGGTGTTTATCAGGTAAGCGGAACTCTTCATGCGGTCGAACGCTTGCTCGTTAAACATGTGATGGGATGTTTCATCGTGCTGGGAGTGAATTGAAATGAAATCCGAACGTTCCAGCAACTCATCGAACGAAACGAAGCTCACTTGATACTCGATTCCGAGCCATTCACCGACGTAGGGATCGTGGACCAGCACATCCATCCCCATCGATTTCGCCTTGCGTGCGAACGATCTCCCGATCCAGCCAAACCCGACAACCCCGGCGGTCTGGCCGAATATGCGCTGACCAATCGAACGTCCGTAGACCTCGCTCCAACGGCCGTCGGTTGTGGCCTGGTCGAGCCGTTTTATTTCACGGGCGCAGGCGAACATCAACGCCAGGGCATGGTTGGAAACTTCCTCGGATGTCGACCCGGGCACGTTGGCGACCATGATCCCGTGTTCAGTGCAAGCGTCGAGATCGACGCCCTCGTAGCCGTGCCCGTAGCGGATTATCAGTCCGCATCGCTCAAGCTGCCCGATGGTCTCTGGCGTGATCGGTGAGTGGTCGTCCAAAACAACGTCCGCGTGCCGTATTGCGGCAAGGATCTGATCCTGGGATTCCACGGCAACGGAGATGATTTCGCAGTCGATCCCCGCGAGGGCTTGTCTTTCGAGTGCGACAGGTTGTTCAGCCTGGTCCAGGTGTACGACGAGTGGTCTGCTCATATTGGTTTTTTGACTTTCGTTATTACGCCCGCCCTATGAGTGGCGCGGGGACTTCGGCGATGGACATGTGCGCCGTCTTGCCGTCAACGGCGCCGCTTGATTTTTGCGCGCGTTGGGTTGATCGGGACGACACCAGCGAGTTTTTCGCATGTTGGCACGGTAAACGTCAAGTGCGGTTGCCGGGCGTTTTTCCTTCTTGATTTGCCCGTTGATTTTTGTTTGTGATATAAGCCACATACTGACCGTTCCTTCATTTCCCCGCATAAGGCAGACTTCTCACCAATTGGCTTCCGGCAGAGACAACAGACGCAGGTCTTCGCAAGTACCGGAGGCCGACGAAGTTCCTGACGTCGTTGTTCAGCGGCTGCCCCTGTACGTGCGGGTGCTCGGCCGGTTTGAGTCCAATAATGTCGAAGTCGTGAGCTCCGAGCAGCTCGGGGTCCGCCTGAACATGACCCCGGCCCAGATTCGAAAAGACCTCAGTTACTTCGGCCGATTTGGCAAGCAAGGCCGCGGATACAACGTTCAGCACCTCGCCTCCTCCCTCCGAAGCATTCTTGGCCTCGACGTGTCGTGGAACGCGGCGGTGTTGGGTATGGGCAGGTTGGGCAGGGCAGTTGTTTCATATCCCGGTTTCGAGCCAGAAGGATTCAGGGTTGTCGCCGCGTTCGACATCGACGAACGGCTGACCGGCGAGGAGATCGGCGGCCTGAGGGTCCAGTCGATGAGAGAAATCCCTACTACGGTTTTGTCGCGGAACGTGAAGATCGGCATTGTTACCGTGCCGGCGATCGAGGCCCAGTCCGTAATAGACATGTTGGTAGCCGCAGGGGTCCGTTCTGTTTTGAACTACGCCCCGTTTGCGCCTCGCGTGCCGGATGGTGTCAAGGTGAGGAGCATCGACCCCGTCCTGGCGCTTCAGTCGATGACTTATTACTTAAAGAACCCTTCCGTCTAGCCGCGAATAAAGCGTGGCGCCACCGAGGCACGCCGACTCTTGCCGTACCAGGGTTTGTTCACACTAAGTCAACCCCTTCGGACGGTCCAAGACATCGTTTCAGCGCCCCCAGTTTTTGTCCTGGGCGCTCCAATGTCATTCCGAGCCAAGCCGAGGAATCTTAGTCGGCGGTTGGCAGTCGCGGCGCCAGTCACGCTACCGGGCCTCGCATCGAGGCGCTCTGCTCCGCGACAGACTGACTTCACATCGAGGTTTTGAGATTCCTCACTTCGTTCGGAATGACATTGGGGCGCTCGGAATGACAGCCGAGGCGGTGGCGACACGCACATAATTGCGCGGAAGGACGAAAATCTGGCAGACCGCTGATCGCGATCGACGGGGATCGCGTTTGCCGTCGGAACTGTGGCCGCGCCGCGTACTACTATTGAGATGCGCCAGACGAAGAGGATCGCCGCTGGCGGCGTCGCCGCGCCACCCCGACCCGGGCCTGCGCCCGCCTGAGCGATGACAGGGCGTTTTCGAGGTCCATTTCACCGGTCCGGTTCTCGATGCGCTCCCGCGCCTGTTGTACGGCCGCTTCGGCACGCTCAAGGTCGATCTCCTCATCGCGCTCGGCGGCATCGGCAAGTATGACAACCCGATTGCCGTTGACCTCCAGAAAGCCGCCGGACACCACCAGTGACGTGCTTTCCCCGTTCTCGGTCAGCCTGACCTCGCCGGGTTGGAGGGTTGTGATGAGCGGAGCGTGCGAAGGAAGGACTGTAAATTCTCCAACCTGACCGGGCGCGACCACCAGTTCAGTGACGCCGGAGTAGGCTTGCCCTTCGGCTGTGATTATTTCGAGTTGCAGTTGTGCCAAATTTGCAAGTCCGTTTTATGTGTTGGAATCCCCGTATACCGTTCCTGGATAGCCGCGGTGAGGCAATTGCCCTGCCTGAACGAATTCGCTCAGCGAGCGCTCTTTTCCGTCCTCACACTGCGGCCATCTGTTGCGCCTTTTCCACGGCTTCGTCGATCGTTCCGACCATGTAGAAGGCCTGTTCGGGCAGGTGGTCGTGCTTGCCTTCGACGATCTCCTTGAAGCCTCGCACGGTTTCCGGAGTCGAAACGTACTTGCCCGGTATGCCGGTAAACACTTCACCGACGAAGAATGGTTGGGTCAGGAATCTCTGTATTCGTCTTGCCCTGCCCACTGCCAGCTTGTCTTCATCAGAAAGCTCTTCGATGCCCAGGATGGCGATCACGTCCTGAAGGTCCTTGTAGCGTTGCAGAATCTGCTGCACGCCTCTCGCTACGTCGTAGTGCTCCTGCCCCACAATTGCCGGCTCGAGGATCCTCGAGTTGGAGGCCAGGGCGTCGACCGCCGGGTACAGGGCCTGCTCGGACAGCGACCGGTCAAGCGAGATGTTGGCGTCGAGGTGCCCGAACGTGGTGACGATACCCGGGTCCGTGTAGTCGTCTGCAGGCACGTACACGGCCTGGAAGGAAGTGATTGAGCCGTTCACTGTGGACGCGATACGTTCCTCGAGATCGCCCATCTCTGTGGACAGGGTTGGCTGGTATCCCACAGCGGAGGGCATCCTGCCGAGCAGCGCGGACACTTCCATGCCTGCAAGGATGTAGCGGTAGACGTTGTCGACGAACAGGAGAACGTCCTGTTTCTGTTCGTCACGGAAGTACTCGGCCATCGTCAGTCCGGTGAGCGCGATGCGTGCCCGCGTGCCGGGCGGCTCGTTCATCTGGCCAAACACGAGGGCGGTCGAACCGAGCACGCCGTAGTCCTGCATCTCGTGCCAAAGGTCGTTCCCCTCGCGGGAACGCTCGCCGACCCCGGCGAAAACGGATACCCCGCTGTGTTCCTGCGCGATGTTCCGTATCAGTTCGGTAATGATGACGGTCTTGCCAACGCCCGCGCCGCCGTAGGCGCCGATCTTGCCTCCCTTGGCGAAGGGGGTGATGAGGTCGAACACCTTGATGCCGGTTTCGAGAATATCGGTGGTGCCGCGTTGATCGGCAAACGCCGGGGCAGGGCGGTGGATAGGCCACATTTCCACGGCGTCGACGGGGCCAAGGTTGTCTATGGCATCTCCGACCACGTTGAACAGCCTGCCCAGAGACGGTTCACCGACAGGCACGGTAACCGGCCGGCCCGTGTCGGTTACTTCGACGCCGCGTGCCAGTCCGTCGGTAGGGCCCAGGGCGAGGCATCGCACCCAGCTATTGCCGACGTGTTGTTCGACTTCGAGCACGAGCCGTTCGCCTTCGAGGGCCAGCTCAAGGGCGCTGAATATGGTGGGCATCTCTTCGGGCGGGAACTCGACGTCCACAACGGTGCCGATTATCTGTACGACCCTGCCCTTGGAACCTTCTGCCATCTCGTTTTCCTTTGCGTTGCTCCAGGCCTGATGCCGGAGCGATCTATCCCTTGTCGTGTGACCGGTCCAGGGAGTAGTTCCGATCTGAGTAATTTGGGTCTGACGTCTATCCGCGAATTCGTGTTGTTTGCAGCCAGTCGCTATCAGGCCTCTACCGCCGCGACACCGCCAATGATGTCCAGCAACTCGGACGTGATCATCTCTTGGCGAGCCTTGTTCAACTCTAGCGTGAGATCGTCCACTAGCTCCAGAGCGTTGTCCGTGGCGTTCTGCATGGCCACCATGCGCGCCGAGTGTTCACTGGCGATTGCCTCCAATATCGTGTGGTAGACAAGCGTCTCCACGTAACGGGGCACGAGTTCCAGCAACACTTCACGCGGGGTTGGCTCGTATATGAACCCCGAGGTGTCCGACGGGCCGCCGGACGGAGCGTCGCTGGGCGGTTCGACCGGCAGAAGTCGTTTTACGACAGGACGTTGAACTCCTATGTTTACGAACTCGCTGTACGCGATCAGGACTCGGTCGGCGTCGGAATTCTCGAATTCGTCCATGAGCATGCGTGAAATGCCCACCGTTTCGTCCAGGGTGGGGCGGTCCCCAACACTGAACGAGGCCTTGAGAATTTGCCCTGTTCGAACTACAAAGTTTTCGCCCTTGCGGCCCACGGTGATCACCTCGACCGGCGACTCGGACCCCTGAATGGCTTCACCCGCCGCACGTTGGATGTTGCCGACCAGAGCGCCGCACAGGCCGCGGTCCGGGGTGATGAGCAGCAGCGAGGTCCTCTTTACCTGCCTGTCATCCAGAAGCGGGATATTCAGTTCGTCATCTTGCGAGGTCAATGTCTGGACCAGGTCCGCAAGGACGGCTTGAATACGTTGTGAATAAGGCCTGCCTGCCAAGACCATCTGCTGGGCGCGGCGCATCTTGGACGCTGCGATGAACTGCATCGCCTTCGTGACTTGCGCAGTATTGTCGACCGACCGAATGCGGCGGCGAAGTTCTCTGGTGCTCGGCATGTCTTGTTACTTAAGCCATCGTCCGGTGGCGTGTCTGCGACACAACTCCGAATTCCACGGTTGGGCCGTTTCCGGCGTCATCTGGTCTGATCGCGGCCGGACTAACCCCCCGCAACTGTCATAGTGGCGGTCTGTTTGTAGCCCTTCGCCGCCTCGCCCAATTTCTCCTTCGTGTCGTCGGACAAGTCGCCGGATTCAGCGATCTCCTTGAGCACGTCGGGTATGTTGGCCGCGGCGTAGTCGTACCAACCCGACTCGAACTGTCGCACGGACTCGATCGGGACATCGTCGAATGCGCCGCCGTTGGCTATGTGGAACAGCGCAACCTGGTTCTCGAACGAGACCGGCTGTGTTTCGTCCTGCTTCAGCAGTTCGGTGAACCTGCGTCCGCGTTCCAGTTGCCGTCGTGTGGCCGGATCGAGGTCGGCCGTGCCGAATTGGGCAAACGTGGCGAGTTCCCGATACTGGGCCATATCCAGTTTCATGCTTCCGGCGACCGATTTCATGCCGCGCTGTTGGGCAGAACTACCCACCCTGGTTACCGACAGACCGGCGTTTACAGCGGGGCGAATTCCCGAGGCGAACAGGTCGGGCTCGAGATATATTTGCCCGTCCGTTATGGAGATAACGTTCGTGGGAATATAGGCTGACACGTCTCCGGCCTGGGTCTCGATGACGGGCAGGGCGGTTATCGAGCCGCCGCCATATTCAGGATCGAGCCTGGCTGCGCGCTCGAGCAACCGCGAGTGCAAGTAGAACACGTCTCCCGGGTACGCCTCACGCCCGGGCGGCCTCCTGAGCAGCAGTGACATTTGCCGGTACGCCCAGGCGTGTTTGGTCAGATCGTCATAGACGATCAAGACGTCCTTGCCCTGCGCCATGAAGTACTCGCCCATGGTGCAGCCGGCGTAGGGCGCCAGATACTGAAGCGCGGCCGGGTCCGATGCGTTTGCCGCCACCACGATGGTGTTTTCGAGGGCGCCGGCCTGTTCCAACTTGGCGGCGACTGCGGCAACCTTGGACGCTTTTTGGCCGATAGCCACGTAGATGCACAGGATGTCAGAGTCGCGCTGATTGATAATTGCGTCCACGCAGAGCGCCGTCTTGCCGGTGGTGCGGTCCCCGATTATCAACTCTCGTTGGCCGCGGCCTATCGGCACCATGGCGTCCACAACCTTGACGCCGAACTGAACAGGTTGATCGACCGACTTGCGGGTTACCACTCCGGGGGCGATCTTCTCCACGGGCAAAATTGACTGCGTGTGAAGCGGTCCTTTGTCGTCGAGCTCCCTGCCGAGGGGGTCGACCACTCTGCCGAGCAGCGATTCACCAACCGGAACCTCGATGATTCGGCCGGTGCTTCGGACTTCATCGCCTTCCCTGATGTTGAGGAAATCACCCAGGATGACCGCGCCGACGCTGTCTTCCTCCAGGTTGAGAGCCAGACCAAGAACTTCCCCGGGAAACTGGAGTAGTTCGTTGGCCTTAACGCCGGATAGACCGTGGATGCGGGCGATGCCGTCGCCTGCTTCGATGACGGTCCCGACATCCACCATCGTCAGTTCGGCGCCGAACTCTTCGATCTGCCTCTTGATAACAGAGGCTATGTCCTGACCTGCTACTGCCATACTTTTTACTCCGCCGATGGGACCCGGATCGCCCGGGCTGATTGCATCGCTGCTACACCGGACGGTCCATGAGGACCCTGTTCATGTTCTGTCAAATAAAGACCGTGCGGCTAACCGCTCCTACGCCACCTCCGCGGGCCGGACGGCTATCTGGTCGCGCATAGATCGCAATATGGTGCGCGTGCTGCCGTCGATCAACTGGTCGCCAACCCTGGCAACGACCCCGCCGATGATCTGCGGGTCTATGCTTTCGGTCATTGTGACCTCTTTGCCGGTAATGTCGGCGAGGCTAACGCGTATTCGTTCCCTGCGTTCGTCGTCGAGCGGCACGGCGGACGTGACTTCGGCCTGCGCGATGCCCCGATGCTCGTTGGCAATCTCCTGAAACGTCGAGAAGACCTCGGGAAACGAACCTATGTCGCCGCGTACGGCCATTATCGAGACCATATTGACGATAAGCGGCGCGACATCGCCCAAGAGGGTGGTAATCCCGTTGAGCTTTGCCTCGTCCGACACCTGGGGCGCAACCAGCAACGCGCGAAAATCATCATCGCTCAATACGTCGGCGGCGCGGGCGATGTCCTGCTCCCAGCGCGATATGCCCTCGTTTTCGAGGGCCAGCTGGAGCGCGGCTATGGCGTATCTACGTGGTTTGGGCGCTGCCATTTACTTTGCCGTCAGGGAGCGGACCGCCGGTGCGTAACGTCCGGGACAGACGAACGCCGGAATGGGATTCGCCTGCTTATGGACATTTGCGATCGATGGAGTTGCCATTGGGACCTGGGGTCTCCGGCTTTATCAGTTGCGCCGTTTCGCGAGGCCCTCTTCGAGAACCTTGTCGATCAACTGCGCGTGGGCATCCTTGTCGAGCGAACGCTCGACAACTCGTTCGGCAGCAGTGATAGCGAGGTCGGCAAACTGCCTCCTCACCTGCTCGACTGCGGCGTCCCTTTCGCGTCCGATTTCGGCGCGGGCCCGTTCGAGCATCGCCTCCATCTCCGCGCGGGTCCGCTCGTCTTCCTGCTGCCTGAACTGGCTGGCTGCCGTGCGGGCCTCGGCGATGAGCGCCTGGCCCTGATTCCTTGCATCCCCCAGTTCCCGTTCAACCTGCTCGGCCGATGAAGCGGCCTCCTGCCGTGCCCGATCTGCAGCTTCCAGGCTTTCCCGAATGCGGCTGGAGCGGGAGTCCAACATGCGCGTCATCGGTTTGTACAAAACCAGATAAAGCAGTCCGAAAAAGACCAGAAAGGCGACCAGCTGGTTCACCAGCCCCGGTAAGGTGATTCCGAGTCCACCCATTGCTTACCTCATACGGCCGGTTGGCCGCCGTTCTCCGCTGGGACTAACGACGACCGTTCGTCCGGGTACGATCACGCCACGAAGACGATGATTACTGCCACGACCAGCGCGTAGATGGCGATGGCCTCGGCGAACGCAAGGGCCAGAATCATGTTCTGCTGGATCGGCCCCCTGGCTTCGGGGTTCCTGCCCAACGCTTCCATGGCCCGCCCTGCGAGCAGTCCGATTCCCAGGCCCGGCCCTATCGCGCCCAGGCCAATGGAAAGTGCGGCGGCTATCGCCTTAAGTCCTTCGTCCAACTAAGTTCCTCCCAGGTTTTTGTCCTAGAGCCGTCCGTGTGCCCAATTCCGGACACGGGAGCGGCAATTACCCAAGTCGTTAATGCTCTTCAGCGTGCTCGTCGTCGCCATGGCTGATACTCGCCATGACCCCGAACACTAAAGTGAGCATTGCAAATATGAATGCCTGAATCAATCCTACAAAAAGTTCCAGGCCAAGAAACGGGATAATCCCGATGAGCGGAAGCAGAAACGCCATCACGATCAGCAGTATCTCGCCAGCAAACATGTTACCGAACAATCGGAAAGTGAAGCTGATCGTCCGGGCGATCTCACCGAACGCTTCGAGAAAGCCGACAAATGCGTTAATGGGACCCTTGTTAAGGACTATGAACTTGCCGCTGTAGCGGCGAAGGCCCAAAGACCGGATCCCCCATATCTGCACGGCGACCATTGCCACGATCGCGATTGCGAGCGTCGTGTTCAGGTCTGTGCTGGCGCCCCGGAAAAACGGCACTATGAGTCCGGCGCGGCTACCGACGAGATCCGAGTGCTTGCCCGGGTCATCGGGGTCCACAGGGGCGCGTTTCACTAAGCTGGCATGCAGATCTCCTTCAATGTGGTGGATGTCATCGCTTTCGATGTCCACGACGTCGCGCAATGCCACCTTGGCGTCCTCGCCGCGACCGAAGGGTATGATCCCGAATCCGCCGTTCCCATTGAAGACCACGAACTCCCGCGCCGCGTGCTCTTCCAACACGGCTCTCAGCGCGTGTTCTTCCAATTCGACCTCGGACAGCGGGGGATGGCCAAAGTCGATTCGTTCCGATTCGATTTCGGCTTCTTTATCGTGGACGCGGTGTTCCACCCACTCTTCCACCGGTTCGATTCTGCCGATCGTGCCGACGCCCGGCAGTGTGCCCATCCAGTTGGCTACAAGGACGACGAGAAATATCACGAGCACGAGGGGAAGGAAACGGCGCCCCGCGTGACGTGCGCCTCCGGCAACACTGTCGGCCGTCGAATCGAAGAACTCGACGATAACCTCAAAGACGTTTTGGAGACCCGTAGGGACTTCCCGCATCCGGCGAGTCGCAAGCCATGAAATGACGACGAGGAGGAGTCCGGCTGCCCACAACATGATCGACGTGTTCGTCACGTCGTATGAGCCGAGGCCGACCACCTTTTCGGCGGGAAGCTGGATCTCCGGGATCGGCCCTCCCAGAAAACCGCCGCCAAAGGCCGCGCCGAGGGCGCCGCCCGCAAAGGAGATCAATAGGGCGGCGAGGCCAATGATGGCGATTGCCAGAATCTTTGGATTGGAGAAGAGTGCCTTCACCGCTCCAGGTCTCTGTTTCTGGTCTCGCCATCGGTGCGCCCGGTCTGGCGCTGACGGCTACTATCGGATACTCGGCTCGCGGCGCTTAGCATCCGTAACATGCCCGTGAATGCAACTATTACTCCGAACGCGGTTCCAGCCAACGTTATCGCGGGTCCTGTTCCAAATCGCCCGTCCAGCCACCACCCGCCGAGCGCTCCCAGGGTTATCGACAATGCCACGTACCAGCCGATGCCCGTGAGTCTTAACAGTAGGGCAACGGTGCTCGGCCAATCATCTTCATGACCGTCTCCGGACCCCGGAATTGTGCTCTTGGTTTTGGGCGGTTCAGGTTCGCCATGCAACTGGAAACGACCCCTCCCGAATTCGATTGCGTAGTTTATCACAAAGTTTTTTTGACAGGCCCGACAGCCACCCAATGCGTAGTGGTCCACCGAAGCCCGGTTACACGGTGCCGGCGCCTCAAGAAAGACGAGGCCCCGCCAACTGGCGGGGCCTCTTGTTAGACATGTAAAGGGGCGCCAGGCGCAGAGCTCTTATTTGTCTTCCTTGCTCTCGGGCTTGTCCCCCTTTTCACCGATACCTCCCATATCCAGGGTCTCGATGAAATCGGAGAACGCGGACATCTTTTCCAGTTCTTCCGGTTTGACCGGCCGCGGATTGCTGTGTTCAGAATCGCCCGCGGTCCTCGAACCAATGATCGTGCCGCCCGTTTCCTGATCGAGCTTCACGCCAGCCTTCGCAAGGACATCTTCGTCAGCGAATATCGGCACCCGTGCGCGGACCGCCAGGGCGAGGGCGTCGGATGGCCTGGAATCGATAGGGATAGTCTTTTCGCCAATCGAGACCATGATCTTGGCGAAGAAGGTCTCGTGGTCAAGGCCTGAGACCAGTATGTGTTGAATCACGGCGCCCAGTTCGCCCAGCACATTGTGGAGCAGGTCGTGGGTAAGGGGGCGCGGCACTGCCACTTCCTGGAGTTTGATGGCTATTGCATCGGCCTCATTGGGGCCTATC
Organism: Dehalococcoidia bacterium; assembly: GCA_965262065.1. Taxonomy (GTDB): domain Bacteria; phylum Chloroflexota; class Dehalococcoidia; order Lucifugimonadales; family Lucifugimonadaceae. The sequence goes on from OZ253497.1 coordinate 2,384,246, forward strand.
CAGATTGGCAGGTAACGATCCGCCTCTTTCTCTTTCAGAATGACCACACGTTGATAGTTCAGCAGGCTTACCCTGATGCTGTCGATTTCCAACTCCATCATGGTCCAGTCTCCTTGCGCCGCGCCGTGGATTCGCGCCGACGGCCACGCAGCCTATTCTTGCACTAATTGGCCTAAATGCGAATCGGGCCGTCGGCGAGTCCTAGTGTAAAGGTTCAACCCGCATCTGCGGCCGACATACCATTTACCGACGGGCAGTCGTCCAGACCGCCGGAATCAAGTCTTATTGGCGTCTCGCGCGGCGTGGGCGGGCGTCCGCGAGACGGTCCGCAACTCGGCAACGCGCCGGCTCAACATCACATGTCGGCCGCACGTTGTGCATTTTAATCCGATGTCCATGCCGATACGGTACACGTCCCACTCCCTTCCTCCGCAGGGGTGTGTCTTTTTGAGGGTAAGCCGGTCACCCGGAGCGAACGGTGTTCGGTCATCCGGGCTCATGATGGTTAGACGTTTCCCGGTCCGCCAAGGATTCCTCAACGGCAGAGTTGATGACCGCGTTTAACCTTTCTGCAGCTTCACGCGCCGCCTGGGCGAAATCGGCGCTCCGACGGGACGCGTAGATAATGCCCCTCGAGGAGTTAATCACAAGGCCTCGACCAAAGTGATTGATTCCCACCTCGATAGCCGTCCGCACGTCCCCGCCCTGGGCGCCGACTCCGGGAATGAGAAATGTGAGTTCCGGGTGGTCACGGCGCAGCAACCCCAATTCGTCCGGGGCGGTAGCGCCGACCACGATGCCGACACTGCCGGAACGATCCCAGGAATTCGCAGCCTCAGCCACCACGCTGTAAAGCGTGGTCGGGCCACTGCCGTTCGACACGATCAGGTCCTGGAACTGCCCGGAGCTCGGATTGGACGTACGGCACACCACGAATATTCCCTTGCCCGGATGTTGCAGGAACGGCTTTATGGTGTCGACGCCCTGATAAGGGTTTACCGTCGCGGCGTCGAAATCCCAGGCCTCAAACATCGCTTTAGCGTATGCTGAAGCGCTCGACCCCATGTCCCCCCGCTTACCGTCGCTTATGATTTGAATGTCCGGCGCCTGCGAGCGGATGTACTCGACAGTTTTTTCCAGGGCGATGATGCCGGCGGACCCCTGCGCCTCGTACCAGGCCATTTGTGGCTTGTATGCGCAGACCTGATCGGCGGTGGCGTCCACAATGGCGCGATTGAAATCGAAGATGCCCTTCACCGGCATGAGATTCGGGTCGGGGTCAAGACCCACACATAGAAGGCTGCGTGCTGCAACTTGCTCCGAATCAAGCCTTTTGAAAAAAGCGTGCATGCCCGTCCCTTCAACGCGTCCTGCTTAGCCGACGCTGGTCGACCTTAGTATATTCTGGCCTAGAGGCAAGACGCTTGATACATGACCCCGCAACCGATATGAGTGTTGAACTAACTACACCAACCCGCCAAGAGCTGATGACCGTTTACGAACGGCTTTACTCTGCCTATGGTCCTCGAAACTGGTGGCCTGCGGACGGGCCGTTCGAGGTCATTGCCGGCGCCATCCTTACCCAGAACACCGCGTGGAAAAACGTGCAAAAGGCCCTGGGCAACATGCAGAACGCCGACCTGTGGAGTTTTCCGGCGTTGTTACAAGCGGACCGCGGCTCTTTGGCTCAGGTCATCAGGCCGTCCGGGTACTACAACACCAAGGCCCGCAAGTTGCAGGAATTCGCCTCTGTAGTCATGGAAGAATTTGACGGCTCGGTGGAGGCGCTGCTGGCGTTGGACATCCCCGCGCTTCGACGGCGGCTCCTGGAAATTTGGGGTATCGGGGAGGAGACCGCGGACGATATCGTGCTGTACGCGGCGGGAAAGCCGTCGTTCGTAATCGACACCTACACGAGGCGGATCGTCGACCGGATCGGCTGGAAAAGCGGTGGCGCGAAGTACGTCGATTATCAGCGCCTCTTTGCCGACCTGTTGCCTGCTGATGCCGCTTTGTTCAACGAATATCACGCGCTCCTGGACGCCCACGGTTCCCGGACCTGCAAGAAGACGCCCCACTGTCACGGATGTCCGTTGCAGGACCTGTGTTTGACCGGCCACGCAATCCGGCCGCGGCAGGATTAGGCAGGGCCTGTTCACGCAATAATGCAAGTATTGCCGCGCCCTGGGTTGTCATTCCGAACGTAGTGAGGAATCTCAAAACCTTGACCAGAAGTTAGGCTTTCGCGCAGTGACGCGCCACAGTGCGAGGTCCGGTTGCGTGAATAAGGCCGCGACCGCTAACCGCCGGCTTAGATTCCTAGACTTCGCTCGGAATGACACTTTGGGGGCCCGGAATGACACTTTGGGGGCCGGAATGACACTTGAGGGCCTGGAGTGACACTTGAGGGCCTGGAGTGACACTCAAGTGCTCAGGACAACATACGGTGCTGCTGTATGGTTGGGACCATGCGAATCGCACTCATAGGCCAGTCTGCATTCGGCGAAGCGGTGTTAAGGGCGCTTGCCGAAAACGGAGCGGATGACATCGTCGGTGTGATTTGCCCGCCGGACCGGGAGGGCCGCCCCGTCGACCCGATCAAGTCGGCCGCAGGCGAGTTGAAGGTCGACGTGTTTCAGCCCAGGAGAATGCGGAGCAAGACGGCCATCGAGGAATTCAAGTCGCTCGACGCCGATCTTTGCGTGATGGCCTTTGTAACGGACTTTGTGCCGTCGAAAATCCTCGAAGCGCCTCGCCAGGGCACAATTCAGTACCACCCTTCGTTGCTGCCAATGCACCGCGGTCCAAGTTCGATCAATTGGCCGATTATTTTTGGCGAGACGGAAACGGGTCTAACGATTTTCTGGCCCGATGACGGTCTTGATACCGGCCCGATCTTGCTTCAAAAACGCGTTCCGATAGGGTCGGACGACACCCTCGGGTCTCTCTACTTTGGCCAGCTGTTTCCGCTGGGAGTGGAGGCGATGTTGGAGTCGGTCGACCTCGTGCGGCGAGGCGAAGCGCCTCGTATTGAGCAGGATGAGACGCAGGCCACGTACGAAGGCTGGTGCAAGGATGAAGACTCGCAGATCGACTGGCAGCGATCGGCCGATCAGATCTACAATCTGGTTCGCGGCTCGAACCCCAGGCCGGGCGCACACACCACTCATCGCGGCGGGACGCTTAGGCTGTTTGATTGCGAGCTACTGCCCCCAGGCCCGGAAGTCGAACCCGGGACGGTGACCTCCGTGTCGGGCGAAGGTTTCGAGGTGGCGGCAAGCGGCGGCCGGCTACGGTTAAAGCGGGTGCAGGTCCCTGGCCAACGCAAGGTGGCAGCAGGGGAGTGGTCGACATCGGTTGGTTTGCAGGCCGGGGATCCGCTCGGACACTGATTCAGGGTCCGCGATCAAGGGTTGCCGTGTGGGCATCATCGAGGATGAATCAGGCGGCTTTGAAGAGCCTGTTTCAAAAGTCTCCTCTCAAGAACCGGGCCGTACATTGCGCGACGATTTACGACATCAGCCCTTCCATCACTACGGTATACGTTCCCAAATCCCGTCATTCCCGTGAAAACGGGAATCTAGAGGCGGGGGTCCCCGTAGGATTCGAGTTAATGAAACAGGCTCTTGAAACCCGCCACTACGATCTGAATCTGCGGTGTCTGTTGGGAGCGTTTCGGCCGTTCGTACCGCGGCGTTCAGGTCTTCGAAAAGAACTCGCAGAGAACATCGCTGACCAAATCAGGCCGGTCCCAAATGGAGACGTGGCCGGCGTCGTTTATTAGGTGTAGCTGCGAACCGCGTATCGTCCGGTGGGCGCGTTCTGCGTGAGCCACGGGGAAGAACCGGTCCTGCTGACCCCAAATGATGGCCGTCGGAATATCGATTGCTCTCAATTCGTTGTCGCTGAACACAAGTTTTTGCCCCCGCAGGTTCGCAAACTCTGGAGCATGTCTACGAATGGACAGGGCGTGACCCTCGAGCCGGGTCGTTTCGAACGCGTATCGTTTGAACGGTTCTGATTCCCGCCCCCGGGAGTCCGCCACTGACTTGATGTCGAAGAACCAGTCCTGCATGAACTTTCTTGGCACCGAGACCGCGTGGCCAAAGACCGGCAGGGCCATCAGGCGAAACACCCACGGAAGGTGGGCACCGAGTCCGGCGGAATCGATTAAGACCATGCTCCTGATTCGCGGGGAACGATCGACCGCTTGCGCGAGAGCTATGAACCCACCCAGGGAGAGCCCGGCTATCCGCACCGATTCCAGTTGCAGGGCTTCGATGAACCCCTGCACGTATTCTCGTGCGAATTGCCGCAAAGGCGTGGGGACGGACGGCTGGCTCGACAGGCCGAATACTGGGCTGTCCGGCGCCAATACGCGGTACGAATCTTTTAGCGCCGCTATCTGGCGGTACCAGACTGCCGCGCCAGCGCCCCCACCGTGTAGCAGCAGCACCGGCTCGCCTTCCCCGTAGTCGAGGTAGTGCACGAGGTTTCCGCCAACGTTGACGTACCCGCCGCTGTAGTCGAGCCCGGCTTGCGCGAGCAGGTCGACCATGCTGCTGTGAATCCGTTGCCGCGCCGCGGTCATGTGCGGAGTGTGTTCTAACGTAACTTCCATGGCCTCGAAAATATATTACGGGTCGAAAGCCGTGTTAGCGCTCTGGGCTGAAGAATCGGGATCAACGGACCCTTCGACGATGTCCCTGGGGTAATAAAATCGGATCATGACTACCGAGCGAGTGGAAGTACAGAATCAAGATCGACCGGCGGACGGAGGTGTCAACGCGCCAGTTCCGGCCACCGATCTGCGCGCCCTTGCCCGGGAGCTCGTAGAGTTTCCGAGTATCGCCGATAAGCTCGCTGGCAACACCCGCTTTTTCCTATCAAGCCAACTGGCTCTGGCGACAGTCCCACAGACCCAACTGGACGACGTCGAACGCCTGCAATCAGAGACGGCCGAAGCGCGCTTGATGCTCGACACGGTGGGAGATATAGGTCTGGGAGGTATTGCGGACCCACGCCCGTTGCTGCGCCGCGCTGCGTTGGGCGGAATGCTCACCGGCGCCGAGCTAATGCAGATCGTCAGCGTCGTCGAATCCATCTGGCTAGCCAGATCTGTGGTCACTTCGATGAAGGGCAGGGCGCCGCGACTCGAGGAACTTGCAAGCGAAATCCCTGACCTGCGACCCGTGGCCGACCGGATCAAGCAGTCTCTTTCTGACACTGGCGACGTGGTCGACGACGCAACGCCGCGACTGGGACCACTTCGGAAGAAGGCTGCCCGGGCGTATCAACGACTGTTGAGCCTGCTGGAGAGGATGACGGCACGGCCGGCCATCCGGGCCGCGTTGCAGTCGTCGGCGATCGCCGCGCGCGGTGACAGGTTGGTGCTGGAGGTAAGGGCGGGACTTCGGAATGACGTGCCCGGTATCGTCCACGATGTATCGAAAACGGGCGCCACGATTTTTGTAGAGCCGTTTCGGGCCGTTGAACCCTGTAATACCTGGCGTGAACTTGCGGCCGAGGCGCAGCGGGAAGAAGAGCGGGTACTCATCAGGCTTTCGAAGATCATCGGCGGCCGCGAGCAGGAAGCAACCTACGCCCTGGAGGCTGCTGCCGACCTCGATCTGATCATTGCGCGCGCCCGGCTTGCGGCTTCCATGAACGGCGTACGGGCTGAGTCGTTGCCAGCAGGGGACGAGGTGTCGATCCGGCTATATGGCGCCCGTCATCCACTCCTGGGCGTGGACGCAGTGCCTGTGAACGTGTCGATCGGCCCGGGGTACAAGGGGCTGGTTATAACCGGCCCAAATACGGGCGGGAAGACGGTTGCGCTAAAGACCATTGGTCTCTTTGCCCTGATGCACCAGTGCGGGATGCAGGTGCCGGCATTGACAGGCACGGCCCTTGCCGTGTTTGACGGCGTGTACGCAGACATTGGCGACGCGCAGAGTATCGAACGATCGGTTTCGACCTTTTCGTCCCACATGGGCAACGTGGTGCACATCCTCGGGGAAGCCGGCCCCGATTCCCTGGTCTTACTGGACGAGCTCGGTACCGGCACCGACCCCGACGAGGGCTCTGCGCTGGCCCGTTCCATCCTTTCGTACCTTCTGGAGCGCGGCATCCCGACGGCGATTACAACTCATCACCGAGCCGTTGCGGAGTTCGCAACCTCCATGGACGGGGTCGTGAACGCCTCGGTGGAACTTGATCCAACGTCCATGTTGCCCACATATCACCTCGTGACCGGCATCCCCGGACGCAGCTATGCCCTGAACGTCGCCTCCCTGCTCGGGCTGCCGCAAGATATTTTGGCCAAAGCGCGCCTGATGCTGGATGACAAACACATCGAGGCAGAACTGCTGCTCGACCAACTGCAGACTGAGCGCAACGCGCTAAGGGATGCGGCCGTCAAGACGCAGGAAGAATTGGCTAGCGCGGCGGCGGTGCGAGTCGACTTACAGAGAAGGCTGAATACCGTCGTTCGCCAGCAGGAAGACCTGGTAGAACGGACGCGCTCTGAACTTAGGCGCGATGCCGATGCCGTTCGAAAAGAGTTACGTCGCGTAGCCGCCGAGGCAAGGCGCGACGCAACTCCGGCGGAGGCACAGCGCGCGGTGAACCGAATCCGGCAGAGGGTTAGCGACCCCACATGGTTTCCCATCGCCGGTGTCGACGAGGCTAAGGAGATGGCTGCCGGACAATCTCCGGGTTCCGCTGAATCCGAAGACAGGGGTGTGCAGCAGGGCGACCTCGTGGAGATAAAGGGCCTCAACATCAAGGCCAGTGTGCTGGCCGTACACGGTGACGGCACGGCCGACCTGAGGATGGGCAACGCCCGCATCCAGTTGTCTGCCAACCAATTGCGCGTACTGGAAGAGGCGGAGGAACGGGCAGATGACCCGCCGGCTGACGTGAGGGTAGATGCCGGAAATGAAGCATCGGACACGGACAGGCTCGACATCCGCGGATACCGCGTCGATGCGGCCGAGATAGAGGTCGGCCGATACGTCGACCACTGCGCCCTGAACGGCATGGAATCGTGTGAGATTCTCCACGGCGCCGGCACGGGCGCGTTGCGGCAAGCCGTCAGGGAGTTGCTGGCAACAACGCCCCATGTGGTGGGATTCGGTCCGGCGCCGGCAAATCGCGGCGGCAACGGAGTTACGGTCGTCGAACTGCGCTGAGTGGGGTCGGGACTGGCGGCATCGTTTGCCCACCGGAGCCAGATTACGTAGAAGCCCAGCAACCGGGCCGCCCGAGATGCCATTCAGCCGCCCAAATGTCGTTGCGAACGCGCCGATGTCATTCCGAGCGGAGTGAGGAATCTAAGCCCGTGATCGACAGTCGCGGCACCATTCAGGCATCGGGGCCTTGCGATAGGCCGCGTTGCTCCTCTACAGCCTGGACTTGGGACAAGGTTTTGAGATTCCTCTCTGCGCTCGGAATGACAGTACTGCGTTCCGCTTCGTTTCGGGATGACAGTCCCAAGGGGCGATAAGTTGAAAATTCCAAATTGAAAAGGCCTTGGTTCCGATTGTCAGCGCCGTACGTCAGTCGATTCGCCCGTTGACTTCAGTTGAAAGTTTGTCGTCGGCCGGGTGCACCCTCAGATCCGGCAGCCATTTGAGGAAACCCGGCAGATACCAGTTCCTGTCTCCCAGGAGTTTCATCGTGGCCGGTACCAGGACCGATCTTATGATCGTCGCATCCACAAGGATCGCCATGGCCAGACCAAAGCCGAGTTGCTGGAATGTGGCGAGGTCGCCGACCGCGAATCCCATGAAGACCGCAACCATGATGAGCGCCGCGCCGGTGATGATGGCGGACGTGGAGCGCAATCCAAACGCGATCGACTCGTCGTTCTTGCCGGTCTGATCGAATCGCTCCCGGATCCTACTGAGCAAGAAAACCTCGTAGTCCATGGACAACCCGAACAGGATGGTGAACAAAAACAACGGTACCCATGCTTCGACGAACTGAACCTGTGTAAAACCGAACAGGTCCGCCCCGAACCCCTTTTGAAACACGATCACCAGCAGGCCGTAGGCGGCCCCCACGGAGAGTAAATTCATGAGTATCGCCTTCACCGGGACGAGGATCGACCTGAACACGAAGAGGAGCAAGACAAAGCTCAGGGCCAGCACGATGCCGATGACTATGGGAGTCCACATGGATACCAGATCGAAGAACGCCACGTTTATCGCGGTTGCGCCGCCAATCAGGACGCCCTCCGGCAAACCGGACATCGGTATCAACCGCTCCCGCAGCTCCTTGACTGCGTCGTTGGCCTCGCTGGAATCGCCCGATACTGCCAGCGGTATTTGCAGGAGCCCTACGTCACCATCTTCGCTAACGACATAGGGTTGGGCATCGCCCAACGCCGGGATGGAGTCGACTGACTTTGTCAACGCGTCTATGCCATCCCGGGCCTGCTGTGAAGAGGCGTCGCCGTCGACAACGATGTCGATGGAGGACAATGTCCCGAGGGCTTCAGGGAATTCCTCTTGCAGATAGGTGAACGCTCCCTTCGACCTGAAGTCGTCAGGCAGGGTTTCGACGCCGTTGAAGCCGAGTTTGATGTCGAAATACGGTATCGCCAGGGCTACAAGCACCGCAGCGACTCCCACCAGGTGAATCACGGGGCGCTTCAACACCCTCATGGTGACCCAATTCCAGAACCCGCCCAGGCTAATGTCGCTGTTGAAGTACTTGATCTGAAGAACTGGGACTTTCCAGGCATACACCTTGTCGCCGAGCAGTCTCAGTAGCGCCGGCAGGAACGTGAGTGAAGCGAGGACCGTCACCAACACGACGAGTATCGCCCCCAGCGCCATGCCGAAGAAAATGGTCGTGGGCACAATCAGCATTCCGACGAGGGCGATCACCACAATCATGCCTGAGAAGAAAACGGCCCGATTTGCCGTAGCGCCCGACCTTGCTATCGCCTCTTCCACCGCGAGTCCCTTGCTCCGTTCCTCCTTGTATCGGGCCACAATGAACAACGCATAGTCGATTCCGACGGCCAGCCCGATCATCGTTATGAAGTTGGTCACGAAAAACGGGATATTGTTGTAATACTGCCCGATCAGTGCAACCGCGCCTGTGGCGATGGCAATGCCCATGGCGGCCAGAATTACGGGGATCCACGTTGAACCGACCGCCCTGAACACCAGCAGCAGGATGACGATTGCGATCCCCACTCCGATGGTCTCACCCTGTATGAGATCCTTCTTGGCGACTTTTCTGAAGTCCTCGCCAGTCGCGGCTTCTCCGGCAACTGCCATGTCGAATCCGTCGGTCGAGTTGGATTCGGCGATTTCAAGGATGCCCTCAGCATGTCCCGAAGCTGCCAGCGTGATCGGAATGAACGTTCCAGTCCGGTCCGACGCGATAAGCATTTCCGCTGCGCCCGGCGGAAGCAGGTTCAGATTGGGGAGCGAACGCGGATCATGAAGGACAGGGTTGTTGGGGTCGCTGTCGAGCGCGAGGATTTGGGCGTAGACCTTGTCTATACGTTCCCTGAATTGCGGGTCGTCCACGGTCAGCGAGTCGTGGCGTATCACCATGATCTCTGTATCGAGGCGCTCATCCCTGATGTCGCTTTCCACAAGTAGCCGCTGCGCCTTAACCGCCTCCGGCTCCACCGTGAACATGCCCTGACCCTGAGTGGTGCCGGATTCGATCAGGTTGAACCAGAGAACCGCTGACACGACGGTCGCAGCGATCCATATGCCCACAACCAGCCATGGTCGTTTGGCGGACTCTCTGGCGAGCTTTTCGCTTGAAATTGTCATCGCTTTAAGGCGCCTCGGTTAATTCGGAAACAGCTCTTAATTGGTAATACGACGGCCGCAAGCGGGCGTATCGGTTTTGTGGGCGATTGTTCGGTAATGCGGCGTGCCGGGCGGCTGCCCGTCTTTACATTTATACGCAGCCAAAGACTACGTCGGGCGCGGCCCCAGTTATCGGAGCAGCCCCTTTTCTTTCTTATGGATTTGAAGGCGATCTACGCCGGGTTGGTCTTACCGGCCGGCGTTGGCGGCGCCCCTAAGCTCTTTTAAGAAATCCTCCGATGTCTTGCCCGTCGCAAAGGGTACTGGCTTGGGGTCCTCTGTGGCGAATTTGACGACGTCACCATCGATGATCAACAGGCCACTGGGTCCACCCGACATGTAACTGCCGTTTGGAGTTCTGGAAAGCAAGAAGAGGCGGCGCTGACCGGTCACTGGCAACGGATCAGCATCGTGGTATACCTTGATTATCCCTTCTACACTCCTGTCCTCGGGCCAATTATGTGTCCTGCCTTTTGCACGCAGGAAAATGGTCTCTCCGCGAGCAATAGCGCCATCGTCTCTGATCACTTGTTCTATGTTTAGTTCGAAATACGTATGCGGTGTTAACCTTGGGCCTGTGCGATCGAATCCGTCCTCTTCCGCTTCACGGACGATCGGGCCGACCCGCCCCACCGCTATGATGTCCACGCGGTCGAGTAGCTCCTCCATGGTTATTGGTAGGGGGACCTTGCTGGCTGTCACGTCGACGAGTATGGTTCCCGGTTTCGGGATCTCCACTTCATCGACCTCCGTGGTTGCTTGTTCGGTATCCACGCGGGCGGCTATGGCTTGCTGCGATGGGAGCTTGTTTTCGTCGGGCGACGGGGCCACTTGCTCGTTATCCACTTGGGGGGCCGTGGTGTTCTGTGGTTGGAGTACCTTTTTGTCGGTCTTCAGGGCCTCTCGCCCTGTATCCCCATTGACCGAGCAAGCCACGGCAAGGGCAAAGAGAAGCAAGAGCCCTACGAGGCCCGCTCCGGATGCTTTGGATAGTAAAGCGTTCATGTGGGGCGTCGGAGATGTAAACTCGGTCGTCCCGACTCAGTTGGTTCTGCGGCTGCGGTTACATTGCCGGGGAAGCCTATGACGGGACCGGCGTAGCCTTCACGTTACAGACCGATCCGCGGCGGCGCATAGTCAAACAGGGTTCGAGTTCGCGGCATGTGCAACCGAGGATTCAAGACACTGGCGGCAAACAAGATCGAACCGGTCGAATTAGTAAGGCTTGTTCACGCCGCGCCAACCCGGGTCTGCGCGGTCGTGACGGGTGGGGGCGTGTTGTCGTTGGCTTGGCTATTCGGTGAGCCGGGCGCGTCGAGGACGTTTTTGGATGCGCAGATCCCCTACTCCATGCGAGCGTTGGACGAGTACGTGGGTGTCGATGCTGAGCAGCACGTTTCGCCGATTGAGGCCGACCGAATGGCCACAACGGCGCTCATGAGAGGGCAACATCTGGCCGGATTGATTAAGAGCATTGCAGGAGTATCCTGTACGGCCACCATAGCGACGGACCGGCCCAAAAAGGGTGAACACCAGTGCGCCACCGCATGGGCGCGGGATGGCGACCGCGCCGTATATTCCCTGACGCTAGAAAAGGGAGCGCGTGACCGCGTCCGCAGAGGAAGAGGTGGTCAGCCGGCTATTTCTCAATACGCTGGCGGAGGCTTGCGGCGTTGACGAACGGGTCGACCTGCTCCTCCTCGAAGGCGAAGCCGTCGTTAAACATCGGTTGAAGAGAAACGGTTCGAAAAGATACAAGTACCCGCGGTGAATTTGACATGCGGGACTTGATCGAACGCCTGTATTCAGGGGAACTCTCGTTTGTGGTCGTGGAGCCGGACGGCCGCCAGCACTCAGTCGCCCCTAAAAACGCGGTCGTGTTGGCAGCGTCGTTCAATCCTCTCCACCGCGGCCACGTCGGCCTGCTCGCGGCGGCACGGGACATTACGGGCCGCCGCGGCTACTTCGAACTGTCCATCGAAAACGTGGACAAACCGCGACTATCGGAACAGGAACTGAGAAGCAGGCTAGAGCAATTTGCGGGGTTAGCAGGGGTGATCGTGACAAACGCTCCAACGTTTGTCGAAAAGTCCAGGTTGGCGCCAGGCTCAGTTTTTGTCACCGGCGTTGACACTGCCGAACGGTTGTTTTTCGATCGTTACTACAAACGCGATCAAGCCGACCCTAGCCGACCCGCAGCGAGTATCGCCCGCCGCCCTGGCGTTGGAGGAGTTGCGCAGGAATGGCTGCCGCATACTGGTGGCCGGACGAGTGATGGGCGATCGGGGATTCTTGACCCTTGACGATCTGGGCGTGCCGGAGGATTTCAGCGACCTGTTGGAGGCGATCCCTGAATCGGCCTTCAGGGAAGACATCTCCTCAACGGCCGTCAGACACAACTCACAGAGTTAGCAAGCCGTCCCCGCGTCCACGCTAAGCGTATGGGCGGAAATGCGCGCAGGTCGCTTGACGGATACTGCCCCGATGTGTGTTTCCGGGTCCCTTCAGGAGTCGGCCAATTTGTGGAAGTAGTACCGGGGCCCGCCGTCGGGCGTATCGCGAAGGGTTGCCGGTTCGGAGAAGAGCGGTGTCGGCGAGTGGTCCTCGGTCATCACGGCCCAACGGAGCAGCCTGTCTCGCAATTCTTGCCGAATTGAGGCCATCGAAGATTGACCGGCGAGATTGGTCAATTCCCATGGGTCGGCCTCCATGTCGTATAGCTCATCGACAGGGTCCATGGGATCGTAGACGTACTTCCAGCGGTCCGTTCGGATCATCTTCGGCCGACCTTCAGCGCTGCGGGCGTGCATCATGCGGACGTGAACAACCGGGTTTGGGTCCGTGTAGTCGGGGTAATTATTCAGGTCCGACATGAGGACTCGCGGTCCGCCTGCCCCATGCTCGGAGAACACCGCTTCCCTGCCTGTTCCGCCAGCGCCGGGCAACAGTTTTCCGTACACGGGTTCCGCGACGTCGAGGCCGATCAGCGATGCAACTGTCGGCATGATGTCGATGTTGCTGACCAGCTCTTCCCGGACCACTCCGCTTTCCAGCCCGCCGGGCCACGAAACGATCAGCGGCACGCGTGTCATGCAGTCGTAAAACGTGCCTGATTTCAACATCAGGCCGTGTTCGCCCGCGTAGTCTCCGTGGTCCGCCGTAAATACGACGATCGTATTTTCCGCAGCTCCGGTTTCTTCGAGTGTGTCGAGGATCGCCCCAATGGCATCGTCGAGGTACCGGATCATCCCGTAGTACATCGCCACGGCCCGGCGGAGCTCCTCCTCCGAAGTGCGGTCCAATCCCATCACGTGGCGATAGACCCGCAGGCGCTCCATTTTGTCTTCCAGGTCACCGGCCTTTTGGGGCGGCATGTCGATGGATTCAGGGGAGTACGTAGAGGCGTAGGGCTCGGGCGCGGCGAGCGGATGGTGTGGATCGGGAAACGAGACCCACGCGCAAAACGGGGCTTCCGCTGAGTCGGCGCTCTCTTTCAGGTATTCCGCGGTTTTCGACGCGATCCTGCTCGAAGTGCAGGCCTCGGGCGGGTAGGGGATAGTCGCGGAATGAGTCACCGATTCGTTGAACGATTGGTCGCTCAGAAATTCGGCAACCGCGCGGGCGTCGCTGTCGGCCGACGTCGACGCCAGACCGGCGTGGCCCGCCTCCATGCGGGTTGTGAACAGGTCCTTGTCGGAACCCTGGAAACAGTGGTCTTTGCCAATGAGGGCCATCCGGTAGCCGGCGTCGGAAAGCAGCCGGGCGTAGTGAGCCCTGTCCTCGGGCATCAGGACCTGGTTGTGGCGCACGCCAGTGTTGTGCGGGTACATGCCTGTCCAGAAGGCAACTCTCGACGGAACACACAACGGCGCGGCCACGTAGTGCCGGCGGTAGAGGATTCCCGATTCCGCAAGACGCTCCAGATTGAGCGTAGGAACGTCGCGATTGCCGTATAGGCCGAGGGCGGTCGCCTTGAGTTGGTCCGCCATCAGGATCAGGATGTTCGGCCGGTCGTCAGGCATGTCCTACTCCTGTTTTGAATTGCGCATTGAACTGTGTGGGCGGCGGGTGGAAGGGTTGAGATTCCCGAGGCCGCTGCATCGCGCCCGTGCCTCTGTTCAAACTCCCGCGTGTATTTACCAGCCCTCGTACAGCTTTGACTGTCCAAGGTCGATCACCTGGTGGGGTAGACCGCTCGCCCGCGCCGTCTCTTCGCCGTTGGCGGTCACCAACCAGGTGCCACCGGTTCCGACCGCCTTGCCGTCGATCATGATCGGCTCCCCGGCAACGAGCGACATCGAGGCGGCGCCCGTTGACCTGTCGACTATGGTGACGTCCGCGTCTGCGCCTTCCGAGAAGTGCCCCTTGTCCCGCAGGCCGAGCGCGCGGGATGGCCGATACGACAATTTGTCCGCCGCCTCTAGTGGTGAAAGAGCGCCAAACGCCACCAGGGCGAAGGTGCGCCTGATCGACACGTTTCTGGGCAGAGAGCCGCCATCAGTGCTGACTGCGTCGATTGCCCAATCGCCGTCCTCGTGGCGCGCTGTGGTTAGCGAGTAGGCCGTCGAGGCCGGATTGACCGGAAAGCTCAGGGAGGCGTTCGTCTGCGCCGATTCCCAAATGCTGATCGCCTCGTCGCCGGTCACCAGCACAATTCGACCGCCCTCGGGCTTGAGCGCGGAGCAGTAGCCGTCTTTCATCGCTTGCCTGAGGCCATCTTCGTTTGTTGGATAGCCCCTGGTGACGAGGCAGTTTTGCGCGACGTTGTAGACGACGTTGCCTTCTTCATCGCAGAGACCGTTCGTACCGTTCTGCTGTGCCAGGTAAGCCTCGGTAACGACCTGTCCCCTCATGCCGCCGAGGATACGCAACGCCTCATTCGATTCCTCGGGGGCGGGCATGATGAGTCCCCTGCAGTACGAGTTGATGTGCGCGACGTGCAGCCGGCCGTTGCCCACGATGCCGGGGACTTCGCGCAGGCCGTCAATGTGGCTGCCGCTGTCCTTGGAACCAACGTGGAACGCCACCCAGGCGCCCATTTCGTTGGCGGCCGAGACCACGTCGGCGCTGGCCTCTGGCGTAAATGGGTGATACCCGCCGAGCAGTTTGACGCCGATTGCGCCTTGCTCCAACGTGCTCGCGATCGTCTCGCGAATCACCGAGGGACGAGGATCGTCTTCGTCGACCGTCTCGTGGGGGATCAGGCCCAGAAGCGTCGCTACGTTGAGCCCGGCCCCGTCCCGCTTCATACCCTCGGCCATCCGGCTCGGCTCGCCCGCCAGATCGAGGATCGTGGTTGTGCCGCTCTCCACCAACATGCGGTGGCCGACCGCGCGGTCCCTGCCGCGTTCCGTCGCGGCGGAGGATACGTGGGCGTGTAGATCGACGTGGCCCGGCATCACGTATTTTCCGGCGGCGTCTATCACTCTCGCTCCGCCGGGATTTTGGACGGTCTCGGCCAGGCGTTCAATCCGCCCACGCCTGATCAAAATGTCGGACACCCTGTCGACCCCGTTCGCGGGATCCAACACGTGTCCGCCGGTGATTATGGTGTCTTCGCGGCTTTGCAAAACTACGCTCCGGTTTCTGTCAGTGGCCGAATGGCTCCGGGCCAGCATCCGGCCCCAATTCTGGAGACATTGCAGGCTAGCACTTCACCGCGGTTGTGTGTGTCGGAAGAGGCGCTGGCCGGTAAACGCAAGACACTCCCCCGCCGGCACGTCCGTGGTGGCGTCTCCCCTGTGCGCTCGCCGAGGCCTTGGGCCGCAATCGCAGAAATCATCCGCGTCGCACAAGTTAAAGTAAGGGTCGTTATGTCCACATTTACGCCGGGCCACCTTGGAAAATGGGAGTCGCTTTATCATGACCTATTGGAGGGCAGTTCCCAGCCTTTGACGCCGGAGGGGACGTGGATGCTTGGCGACAAGCCTGGTCTTCTCGCCATATTCGACGACTCTGGCCCGGTATACATCGCCTCCAGCGCAAACATCGCCCGCGACACACGCGTTTTTCTCGCCGGCGGCTCGGCCAGCGAGTTCCGGACCCTCTTGGCTATTCAGGATTTGCGCGCTTCTCCGAGGAACGCTGAAGCACGGGCCAAGTCCGGTCCGTTGGCGGTACGGCTCAACAAGCGCGTGGCCAAATTGAGCTACCGCGTCGCCGCGTCGCCAACCCCGATGCTCGGTGCGCTCGCGGAGGCGTTCACTGTAGTCGCGGACCCCCGATTGAACGGCCCGACTGCGGTAGCTAACCGCGCATTAGACGCATTGCTTTAGCAGGGACGGCTCTAGCAGGAAGACGGCGCGCGCTGGCTTCGGCGGATTCCGGGAAATGGAACGCTTGTCCGATGCAGCGAAGTATGCGTGAACCGGGTTGGTGACCTGTGGCGGCGAATGGTCTCCGAGCAGTCGTCAGGGATTGCTCGGAGAAGCTGCCAATCGGCGCGGCCAAGGCGGGTTTGAAGAGGGTGTTTCACTAACTCGAATCCTACGGGGACCCCCGCCTCTAGATTCCCGTTTTCACGGGAATGACGGGATTTACGGCCGTATTACGTATTGATAGGAGGGTTGATGTCGTAAATCGTCGCGCCATGTGCGGCGCGATTCTTGAGAGGAGACTTTTGAAACAGGCTCTTGAAACCCGCCGCTACAACGTGAAATGGCAGCGTGATCAAACGAACTGGTATTGGAACCGATCGCCTGGAACGGGGTAGGGCGCCGCTCTCAGGAAGAACTCTGGGAACCTGAAGCGCGGCGGCTGGCGAGAATGCGCCTTCTCGCCGCCGGGTGGTGACGCAGGAAAGGTGGAATTGCGAGCGTCTCAGCGTCCATTTCCTGTACGGGTACGGGCTCACCAGGAGTCTCCGGTTCAATGACCTCTTCGTCTTCGACCGGGAATCCGGTGGCGATCACCGTGAGTTTGACCTCGTTTTCGAGCTTCGGATCGGTCACCGACCCGAATATGATGTTGGCGTCGGGGTGGACCATTTCCGAGATCACTTGTGCCGCCTGGTGGACCTTATCCAGGGTCAGGTCCGTGCCGCCGGTTACGTTAAAAATCACCCCCGTGGCGCCCTCGATCGATACCTCGAGCAATGGTGACCTCACCGCTTCTCTCGCGGCAATTACTGCGCAGTCCGGTCCGGAACCCTTGCCTATGGCCATCCATGCCGGACCGGCGTTTTCCATCACGGCGCGTACGTCAGCGAAGTCGAGGTTGATTTCTCCGGGAATCAGGATCAGTTCGGCAATCGACTGCACACCCTGTTGCAGGATGCTGTCGGCCATTCGGAACGCATTCTCCATAGTCAACCGCTCGTCCGAAATGGCGAGGAGGCGGTCGTTAGGTATCACGATCAGCGTGTCGACGCAGGACTTCATCTCCTCAATACCCTCGAGGGCTTTCTTCATGCGAAGGGAACCCTCGAATGCGAAGGGCTTTGTTACCACTCCGACGGTGAGCGCGCCCAACTCGCGGGCGGATTGCGCAACTACAGGCGAACCCCCGGTTCCCGTGCCTCCGCCCATGCCGGCCGCCACGAAGATAAGATCTGCGCCTTCCAGCTTTTCGCGGATTTCGTCGATGCTTTCCTCATGGCAAGCCCGTCCCTTTGACGGGTCTCCGCCTACACCCAGGCCGCGAGCCGTTTGATCGCCGACCCGAAGTCGGAGCGGTACCGTGGAATTATCGAGAGCCTGTGAGTCCGTGTTGACGGCTATGTACTCGATTTCGGGAATCCGGTCCCGGTACATCCGGTTGACGGCGTTCGAGCCGCCACCACCAACACCAACCACCTTGATGGTGGCTTTCATAGTGAGACTTTCCGGTCCAGCGGCTATGGGATCCTGCATGGCTGTCTCCTGGATGTGCAGAGGCTTCGGGCAGATCGCCGGCTTACGCTAACCGGGCGGCCCATGCCCGATTTCATTTCGTAATCCCACCCGGATGGATAGTGGGACAAGGCCAAGTTCCAGACAATTGCGTAGCATAGTGACATTCAGGGAATTCTACCAACTGACGCGCAATACGGAATCCTAGTTCGGCTATGCCGGTTTCCGCCCGACCTCCGAATGAGTTGATCCACGGCTTCCGTCTCCGACGTGCACTTTGAACGGCGTGTCATCGAATCACGCAAGCGCTCCCGCCTCCCTTAGACGAGAGATGCGGTCAGGGTCGTAGCCCAGCAAACCGGACAGCACGTCGTCAGTGTGTTGCCCAAGCTTGGGCGCAGGCGCATCTCGGTTATCCGCGCCGCCGGCGTCGATAGGACTCCCCACATGCGAAATTTCGCCGTATTCGGGGTGATGGGTCCGGGAGATCATGCCGAGCGCATCAACCTGCGGATCGCTCAACGCCGACCCGAGATCGTTGACGGGCGCGCAAGGCAGGTGGGGAGACATTGCCTCGAGCCATTCGGCGGTGGTCCGTTCTCTGAATCGGTTCGTCAACATTGGCAGCAGCTCGCCCCTGTTTTCATTGCGTGCGGCGAATGACGAAAAGCGGGGGTCTTCTGCGAGATCGGGTAGTCCAAGCTGTTGGACCAACGACACCCAGAACTTCTCTTTGGCGCAGAATACCGTTATCCAGCCATCGGTAGTTTCGAAGTTCTGCGAGGGAACGAGCGTCTGATGTGACGACCCCTCAGTCCGTACCGGTTCCCAATCCCGGTTGAGATTCCACGATGCGAGATATGACAGCATGGAGATGGCGGTGCTGAACAGGCTGACGTCCACGTTCCGGCCGATGCCGGTGCTTCGCGCTTCGAAAAGCGCGGCGGTCAATCCCAGAGCCGACGCCAGTCCGCCCGCAAAGTCGATTATCGACACACCGCACTTTGTAGGCGGTCCGCCGGGTTCGCCGGTCAGATCCATGTAGCCGCAAAGGGCCTGGAGTATGGCGTCATATCCGGGTTGGGATTTACGCGGTCCGACCGTGCCGAATCCTGACAGGGAGCAACAGACTATGGCCTTGTTCAGGTGGCAAAGGCCGTCATAGTCGAGACCCAGCTTCGCCGGCAGGTCTCCCCGCAGATTGTTGTAGACGGCGTCCGACACCCGCACCAAGTCTCGAAAGACGTCGAACCCGGATGGATTCCGTAGATTGATCGCTACCGATTTCTTGCCCCGATTGAACGACTGAAAATACAGCGAGTCCCCGTCGATCTCGAATGGAGGCACGTAACGCGCGACGTCTCCGCCGGACAGAGGGTCTTCGATCTTGATCACCTCGGCGCCGAGATCAGACAGCGCCTGGGTACCGTACGGCCCGGCGCCGAACTGCGAGATCGCCAGGATTCTCACTCCTTCAAGCGGATCGGACACGCGGGACCTCCTTCTGCATGTTGTAGCGCCGCCTCGTGGTGTTGATAGGACCAGAAGTCACGATGGCGACCCAGCCAGGGATCAACTGGCGGCGTCAGTCGGGCCGCGAGGCAAAAGCACGTTGCGGCGAAAAGAAAGCACGCGCTCTCCCCGCTGGTTTCTGGCGACGGTTTCTAACGTGACGATGCCGCGGTCCCCGCGCGAGGTTAGCCGCGTCGCCAATATCGTGCTCGTCGTGTAGATGGAATCGCCGCGAAAAACGGGCCCTTTGTGTTTCACCTCTTCGTAGTCGAGATTTGCAACGGCGTTCAGGGATATATCGGATACGGTCTGTCCGACCGCGATCGAGAAAACGAGCGTTCCGTTCACGAGCGGCTTGTGGTGCGGACCGCGCCCCGCGGCATAGTGGGCATCGATGTGAAGCGGGTTCTGGTTTTGCGTCAACAGGGAGAACCAGATGTCGTCCGCCTCTGTGATCGTGCGTCCCGGCCAATGCGAAAAGGTCTGCCCCGGTTCGAAATCGTCGAAATATCGGCCGTGTTTCATGGGCACGTCACTCAGAGACTCGCACCGGCATTAGCTGTTGCCGAGATTCGCTGTTCTTTTCGATGTCGTCCCAGTCCCAGAGCTGGGGGACATAGCGCACTGTGGCCCAGAGGGGCGCCTGATCGGCGTAGTGCGGGCTGCCGGGATGACCGGAAGCGCCCAGTGGGACCACCCATAAAGATCTGTTCCAGTCTCCGGTGTCGTGAATATACCTGTTCGAGGAAGTGCTGCTTACGTTGAAACGGTCGTTGAAAGAGTAAGCGGCGGCCTGGGGTGTCTCGGCATCGCCTCCGTACTCGAACCCTGGGGGGTCGAGCAGATCTGCCGCTTCGGGATACATCGGGCTCAGGGGGTGTTGAGGGTTGGTCCGGTGAATGTCACCCCATCTCCACGACGCCATGTCGCCACCGAGGCGATCGGTCAGCTCCCTTACCGCCGCAGCCAGTGAATCATGGATGATGGCGCCCCAGGTGTGCCCGCGGGGTAGGAACGACGGGTTCTCGGATTCCATGTCGGCGACGGCCCTGCTGAATATCTGGGACAGGTGGACGAATGCTCCCCGGCCGGAGTTGCTCGTTCCCTCGTCGGCGAGCGAGCCGAGCAACATGTCTGCCAATGTGCTCAACAGGTGCGCACGGGCAGCCCCGTAAATGGCGGCCGCTGGCGAGTCGACCTCCATCGAGCCGTCCCACGCCTTGAGCAACGAAACGGCGTTGGCGACCGGCTCGTCAGTCACGGAAAGACCGGCTGCAACCCGGGCGAATGTTAGCCCCGGCAAGGAAACCCGGTCAGCGTGCATCGCCCCCATTGCTTGCACGTCGGCCTTACCGCCGCGCCAGTTCCCTATGTGAGACGTTACCCGGCGCGCCCGGAAGTCCGGGGCGTACTCGAGCGCGATGTAGTACGGGTAGTCGTCGCCCGTCACGCGTTGGTTGCACGTAACGACCCATCCGGTCGCGGGATTTCTCGTCGCCGGCATATCTTCGAACGGGATTTCATCGCCCCATTCGTGCTTATTTCCCGATCCGTCGATCGGCCGCCACGCGTTCGACATCGATCGAATGGGGATCCGCCCGCGGTACCTGTAACCGAATTCCCCGGCCTTGTCGGCGTAGACGAAGTTGTTTACCGGCTCGGTCCAGTCCCTCAGCGACTCCTCGACCTCATCTGCGTTGCGGGCCCTGAGGAGGCCGAGAAGGGTGTTGGCCCACGGTGTGCCGCTATTTGTACCGGGGTGCGAAAATGCGACACCGCTGCCGTTGTCCGGGTTGCCCAATATGACCGGCCCGTGGCGGGTGCGCACGACGCTAATCGGCTGCGGCGCGGCGCCCCTGATTCGTATCTCTTCAACTCGATGCTCCGCCGCGGTCCATTCACGGCCGGCCTTGTACTCGAGCCGATTCTCAGGCCCATTGCGGAACTTCTCGACGAATAGGTCCTGGTAGTCGGCGTACCCGTGGGTCATCCCCCAGGCAGCGAACTCGGTATGGCTGAAGTGAGGCGCCCCGGGGACGCCGGGCAGGGAGTAGCCGCTTACGCGCCACTCGGGACACGAGAGATGTACCTGGTAGTAGACGTTCGGCGTGTCCAGGGCGCGGTGAGAGTCGCCTGCAACCAGCGGCATCCCTGACTCAGTTAACTCACCCCCGATAACCCACGCGTTGCTGCCCCCGTCTCCGAACGCCGGGTCTCCCAGGAGTTCCACTGCCGCAATAAGGTCGTCGAGTCCCTCTAGTTCTGGCCCATCGAATGATTCGCCGGGCGGAGTCGTGATCAGATGCCCGGCCTCGTAACCTCTGAAAAGCCTTGCGGCCGCCTCCGGGCCGATCTCGTTCGCAAGCCGGGCGCGCCATAGTTTCATCTCCCATACGCCGTAAATGAGGTTCCGTACTTTGTACGCGGCCAGACAATGCCATGGCGACCACGGCTCCGGAGTGGCATCCAGTATCCGGTATTCGACCGGGAGGCTGTCGGTCGTTTCGATGAACGCGTTTACGCCTGCGCAGTAGGCTTCGAGCATTTCTATTGCGGGTTTTCCCGCCGCTTGTAGATCGGCCTTGGCTGCGCGTTCAATGTCGAGCCTGCGCCAAAGGAGATCGTGTGCCGTGCCGCTCGGCCCGGCCCACTCCGCCCATTTGCCCAATGAGCGTCGGAGATCGTACTCCATGTGCCACAGTCGATCTTGTGCGGTGGCGAATCCCTGGCCCATGAACGCGTCCCCCTCGGATTCCGCCTTTACGTGGGGCACACCCCAAGCATCCCGAATTATCGTCACAGGGCCGCGGAGCCCGGCAATAGAAAGAGTCGAGTCGACATCCGGCAGTGAGGCCAGAAGTTCGCGCTTAGTAATGCGCCCGGAGCTATTTGTTCCCGAAGTTTTCATGGCTGACAGGCGGCAATGATAGAAGTCACGGGTCAAGGTGTCCAAGCGCGGCGAATGTGGGCGAGCGGTCGATGGCCCTCGAATGCGGCCTTGGCTTCAACAATCGTTTGCGGGCCGGTGAGGCCCGGCATACACTGAGGCAACCCGGTAACCGGCCTGATTCGCAGGTCTTGGCCGGGCGGCCCAACAACGGAGGTTCAATCAATGAACGGCTATGAAGCTATTGCAAGCGTGCTCAAGATGGAAGGCGTCGAGTGGATCGCATGTTTTCCCTCAAACCCCTTGATCGAGGCGGTGGCGGAGGCGGACATTCGCCCAATCACGTTCCGACAGGAGCGGGGCGGCATCATGGCCGCTGACGCGTACAGCCGGATGAACAACGGTAACAAGCCTGGAATCTTCGCCTCTCAAGGTGGGCCGGGAGTCGAAAATTCATTCGGTGGAATTGCCCAGGCTTGGGGTGACGGCGTTCCGATAATGTATTTCCCCGATGGACCGGGTCTGTACAAGGCCGGAGTTAAGCCGCATTTCAAGGCGACCACGAACTATCAGCATATTTCCAAGTGGGTCGACGCGCCCAGCAGCCCAGACTACATCGTCCCCTTGCTCAGGCGGGCGTTCCACGCGCTGCGCAACGGCCGGCCGGGCCCGGTTGTGTATGAGATCCACCGCGATGTCATGATGGGCGAGGTAACCAACCTCGATTCGTACAAGTCGCCCCGGGAGTGGAAAGTCATGCCTTCCCGTTCCGACATAAAGGACGCGGTTACCAAACTACTGTCTGCAACACGCCCCGTCATCTCAGCGGGCCAGGGCGTGTATTACGCAGAGGCTACGGATGAACTGCGGGAGTTTGCGGAACTTACCCAAATCCCCGTGATAACAACCATGGAGGGCAAAGGGGCGATCTCCGAAGACCATCCCCTGGCGCTGGGCGCTGCGAACCGCACGGCGCCGCTCGGTGTCTGGACATGGCTGAAAGAGTCCGACGTTTACTTTGGCATCGGCACGAGCCTGACACGGACGAACTACGGCATCGACGTCCCGTCCGAGGGCAAGTTCATGATCCACTCCACTAACAACGTGGACGACATCAACAAGGACTACTCGATCGACATCGGATTGCCGGGCGACGCCAGGCTGGTGCTCGAGGCGATGATCGACGAGGCAAAAGCGCAACTCGGCGAGCAGGGACGGCGAGGGGACACCGCCGTTCAGGAAGACGTGGCTGACGTAAAACGCAGGTGGCTGGAAGAGTGGAAGCCGCTGCTCACTTCAGATTCCCGGCCGATAAACCCGTACCGCCTCGTCAACGAGATCAACAAGGCTGTCGACCACGACAACTCCATCCTGACGCACGATGCAGGACACCCCCGCGACCAGATCATGCCGTTCTATCGGGCCACCGTGCCGCACGGATACATCGGCTGGGGCAAGACCACGCACCTGGGCTACGGGATCCCTTTGATGATCGGTTCCAAGATTGCCAATCCCGACAAGTTCTGCATGAACTTCATGGGCGACGCGGCATTTGGAATGTCGGGTCTGGATATCGAAACCGCGGTGCGCTCCGGCGTCCCGATCACGACGATTGTCCTGGACAACGGGACGATGGGCGGCTACGACCGGTCGATCCCGACGGCGATGGAGAAGTACGGCGCCGGCAACATGACAGGTGACTACGCTCGCATTGCCGAAGGGCTCGGCGCTGTCGGAATCACAGTCGAAAACGGAGACGATATCGGCGACGCGATCAGAAAGGCCAGGCAACACAACGCCGAGGGCAGGTGCTGCCTGCTCGACGTCAAGACCCTGGACGAAAACACGATGTCCCTCTACCAGACCTGGTAGGCGAGATTAGGGCGATCCGGCAAGCGGCCCGACCAATTTTCCGGTCGGGCCGCTTCTTCGGGTCTGCCGGCGGTTCGCAGGCATCGGGATCCCGAATGATCCTTACCCGCAAATTCAACAACTGCGTTGGCATCGCTCCGCCCGCGAGCCGCGTCCGACTTGGGGTTCGCGTCCGATCGGGCCAAATTTTTAGCCGTAGGATGAGTGGATGAAGACAACTTCATTTCGGACGGCGGTACTGGGCACTCCCTGGCGGAACCTGACCTATGTCTTCATCGAAACAGATGAGGGCCTGACAGGCGTCGGCGAGGCCAGGGTGCTCGGCAAGACACACACGGTCGGCGAGTACCTGAGAGACGTGCAGCGCCACTTCATCGGCCACGATCCGTTCAATATCGAGGCGCTCTATCGCCGCATGACACTTCTCGACTTCGGCAAGCCCGGTGAAGTGGTTTACACCGGACTGGCGCTTGTCGAAATGGCGTTTTGGGACATCATCGGCAAGGCGTGCGGGCAGCCGGTTTACCGGCTGTTGGGCGGGCAGGCCAGAGATCGGGTGCCGGCATATGCCAACGGCTGGTACACAGTAGAAAGGTCCCCCGAGCAATTTGCCGAAGCTGCCAGGCGGGTAATGGAACGCGGATACAGGGGGATGAAGTTCGATCCGTTCGGCAACGGCGACCTTGAGTTGGAACGGCCGGAGTTCTATAAGTCGCTCGACCTGATAGAAGCGGTTGCGAGCGTAGCCGGAACCACCGCGCAGATCATGTTGGAGATGCACGGGCGATTTGCGCCGCACCAGGCCCGAGAGATCGCGCGCATTGTGGAGCGATACAACGTTGGATGGATCGAAGAACCGGTAAGACCTTCCGATATACCGGCGTTGCGATCAGTCCGTCAACATACTTCGTTGCCCATCGCGACCGGCGAACGTCTATACGGCGCACCTGAGTTCAGGGAGCTATGGGCCAGCGGCTCGGTGGACATCATCCAGCCCGACATCACCCAATCCGGCGGCATACTCGAAGCCAAGAAAATCGCGTCGACCGCCGAGACCTACTCCATCATGGTGGCGCCTCACAACGTGGGCGGCATAATTTCCACCATGGCCGGGCTCCACCTCACCTTGACTTTGAGGAACGGCAAGATCCTTGAGCACTTCAACGACTTCGCCGATCCTTTCGTCAAGCAAGCAGGTTCGAACTACCCCGAGGTTGTCGACGGGTACTTTCCGATTCCGGAAGGACCGGGTTGGGGAGTTGAACTCGACGAAAACTTCATCCGCTCCAACCCGCCGGAATCAGTTAGCGGAGTTGTCGCGGACCCCGGCCTCAACATGTTCGAGAACGCCGACTGGGCGCGGCGCGGTCAGGACGGCTGACGGGCGTTCGACACCAGAAAATCCGGAACCGGCGGGCGGACGCACGATTCCGTGTGAAGTTGGCGTCCCCACGGCGTCGGGGGAAATCCGGGCGCGGAATTTCGCGGACGGTCTGGTGTTCGGGGGCCGCTTCGGGCCGAAAATGACCGTAAATGAAACACCCGCGCCAACGAGGGCGCGGGTGTTCGATCAAGGTGGACTATAAGCCGAGTTCTGTTCCTTGCGACAGGGGAGTTTACGGCCTCGTGAGACCTTCCTCCTCTCCCTACAGCATGGTGGCGGCCATCCATCTGGGCTCTGCGTTGCCGCAGGGCTCGAGCGGCCAACCCGGGGGCTGGTCGGGCTGCGTCGTAGCCCCCCTATTTGGCCTTGCACCGGGCGGGGTTTGCACTGCCCCGGCCGTTACCGGCCGGGCGGTGAGCTCTTAACTCGCCATTTCACCCTTATCCGACTAAGCGGACGGTGTGTTTCTGTTGCACTTTCCGTCGGGTTGCCCCGCCCCGCTGTTAGCGGGCGCCCATGCCCGAAGGTGCTCGGACTTTCCTCCCCTCGATATGTCGAGGAGCGGCCGCCCGTCCACCTTGGTCTGGCCTGATGATAGCAGCGCAGGGACGCTGGCCGACGCCGACTATATGGACCGGCGGCGTCGCGGCGGGGGTTTGGCCGGCGCTTTACGCAGTTCGATTTCCGCTCCCCGGGGGCTCACGACCACGCGTTCCAACAGGGCGGACATGGCTTCTCTGGCAATGCTCATGTCTTGCCCCGTCACAGCCTCCATCAATGACATTGCGTCTCCCCGTGGACCGCTACCTTTGGCGTCGGCTGCCCGCGCCCCTCGGAGATTTGCGAGCGGTAACGTGAGGTTGACTATGCTGCCGTGGCCTGAAGCTACAGACCTCAACGCCTTCATGAATTCCCGCTCTGCGGTTGCTATGGTCGCGGCATTTCTGGCTGAGGGTATGGGGTTCGCGAATTTGGACCCGGCGCGAGAAAGGCGGCCTGATTTGGCCAGTTGCAACAATTGGTCTCGAACAATTCCCTCGAGTTCGGTTGCCCGCCAGGAGGCGTGCCCTTCGACCTTGTCGCTGCCAGGCCCCGCCCCGCCCGGGCATTCGTAATACCTGTAAATTCGGTCAACCTTTTCGCCATCCTTCCGCTTCCATGATCTCTTTCGGGTGAGGCCAAACACGCCCTGGCCGCACGACGCGCAGCGAGCCAGTCCGCCAAGTAGATAGGACTCTGCAGACGGAGCGCGGCGGACCGGTTTACGGTTTTCGAGAACTTGCTGAGCCAGGTTGAACCTGGCCCGATCGACGAGGGGTCGGTGGGACCCTGAGATACGTACCCCGTAGCGAGTGTACGTTCCGACGTAGACCCTGTTTCGCAACACCCCGGCAATGGCAACGGGTGTCCACGGGCGCCCCTTTCGGGTCATCAGCCCCTGTTCGTTAAGCCCGGAGGCTATCTTCCGCAAACCCTGTCCGCCGGCAGGGGGCAGTCCTTCGGCCGGGGGCGGTCCGGCGTAGGCATCGAACATATGCCTGACGACGGCGGCCTCGGCTTCGTCGACCTTTAGTTGGCCGTCCAGACCGGCCCAATAGCCGTACGGAGTCCGGCCGAGCACCTCGCCGCGGGACGCCTTGGCGAGAATCGCCTCCCGGATTCGGCGGAGCGACCCGGCCGATCTGCCCGGCAGGCTCAGGTGTCGGAGCCCGTTTTGCAGGAGGTCCGGGTAGTCGGAGTCGAGACATCGGACTTCGGAGCCCGTCGCCTGTACTTCGAGCAGCCGTTCAACCAGCGATTCAAGATCATCAGCCAGGTGCGTGGAATCCGGGATAATGACCAGCGCCGGCCGGCCTGCCGGCCCTCCGATTATCGCGATCAGGCCGGCGTAATTCTTGTCTCCGTCGGTCTCCGCAAACGTCTCAACCAGGTTGTGGTGGAATTGATCGCAATAGTCGCGTATCGCCTCGTCGCCAACGGGGCCACGCGGCAATGGGTAACCGGGCTCGACCCCGGATGAGGCATCGCCGAGCAGGGGGGACTTATAGACTCCAACCGCCCGCATCGGTTAGTCGTTCAACAGGATCCTGCCGCAACTACTACAGGAAACGAGGCTGCCTGCGGCTCGAATTCGAGCCAACTCCCTCAGCGGCAGACGTACTCTGCACCCCTGGCACACACCGCGCTCAACACGCACCACGGCTACACCACCCTTGCGGATCAAGAGAGAGTTATAAAGGGAAAGGGCCTCTGCCGGGAGGCCGGACGTGGAAATCTTGCGCTCTTCGTGCATCTTGAGGCACTGGCGGCCCAGACGCCTTCTCATGGACTTGAGTTGGCTCTCGTTTTCGCCCCATATCCGTTCAGCCTCTTCCAATTCGGCCTGGCGCTGCTCGTTCAACTTCATCGCTTCCGCGGCTGCTATCTGGGCGGGTTCGGACGATTCGTCTACCTGGGCAAGTTCCCGTTTGGCGCCTGCATGTTCCGTCTCGATGGCTGTCAGTTCACGAACGTTGGTGATGGCGCCGCCGTACAAGCGCTCTTCCAAGCGGGCCAGGCGTTCGCTCAGGGCGGCCGATTCAGATTCCAGCCTGGCAGACTCCAGCCTTGCCTCCAACTCTCCTTTGCGGGCTCTTTCGGCGCGTTCCCTCAGGCTTGGCAGTCCGCCTTGCGTTTCAAGGTCGCGCGTAACCCGCCGGTATTCACTGCGTCGAGAGGCTAGTTGCTGGTCGGTGGCCTGGAGTTCATGTAGTGCCCTTGCTGAATTCAAATGATCTCGCTCTCAGATGCTTCAAATACTGCTGTTCGAAGATAAAAGTCTAGGTTCGGGACAACATTATGTCAACAAATCAAAACGTCAAATCCATGCAACGAGGAGTGTCGGAGCACCCCTGTCGGCTGTAAATTATCCTGCATGACACATAATATCCATCACAGAGATTCACGGGCCTGCGCAGTAGCAAAAGATGTCGAATAGCAAGAAACAGAAATATGACTACCATTTGCCGGAGTGCGTGATCCAGCGGCCTCGCACCCGGATCGTGTGCACCCTCGGACCTGCGACCGATCAGGTCGAGATCATGTGCGACTTGATTAGGGCCGGCATGTCGGTAGCCCGTCTGAATCTTTCCCATGGTGACAGTGAATCTCACCGGAACTACGTCAAGGACGTCCGGGCGGCAGCGGAGATCACCGGAGCGCCCATCGGAATTCTCGCCGACCTGCCGGGTCCCAAATACCGCTCCGGCGATGTTAACGAGGGGACTATTCAGCTAGAACAAGGCGCTCGGTTAACACTGACTGCGTCCACCGTCAAAACCACCGCCGATCGCACCACCGTTTGGCCACCCGGAATCCACCACGATGTATCGGTCGATTCTCGAATCCTGATCGACGAGGGCGCCATCGAGTTAGTGGTCGAACGTGTCGACGGTGTCGACGTTCACTGCCGGGTGACGTCACCCGGCGCGCTGGGATCTCGCAAAGCCGTAACGACACCCGGGATCACTTCAACACTCGACTACCTGACGAATGAAACCAGATCGGCTCTCGAATTCGTCAAAGAAAACGATGTCGAATTCGTCGGCCTGTCCTACGTGCGCAATTCTATTGACTTGGAGCAGGTCAAAGGCTGTTTGAAGGACAGCACCTATCCACACCAGTTGATCGCAAAGATCGAGGTGGCTGAAGGCGTCAATAACCTGAAATCCATTCTCGATCAGGTCGATGGGCTGATGGTCGCACGGGGGGACCTCGGCGTGGAGTTACCCATCGAGGACGTGCCCGGCATCCAAAGACGAATGATCCGGGAAGCGAACGACGCAGGAAAGGTCGTGATCACTGCGACGCAGATGCTGGAGTCGATGATCGAGTCTTCACAGCCGACCCGCGCAGAAGCGTCAGACGTGCACAACGCGGTCCGGGACGGCTCCGATGCGATCATGCTTTCCGGGGAAACGTCGATCGGCAAGTATCCGGTTAGAACCGTCGAATACATGGCGCAGATCGCGCGCCGCGCCGAGGAGGAACTGGACTACAGCGGTCTATTGGAGCGGCGTCGTGAAGCGCGCGAGGCAAGCGGCCAAAGCCTGGATGAGGCCATCGCCTATGGCGCCGTCCGTACCGCCCGGGCCGTAGGCGCCTCGGTAATCCTGGCCTTTACCGAGTCCGGCAGCACAGCCGCGCGTGTCGCGTCCTATAGGCCGTCAACCCCGCTGGTCGCCATGTTGCGCGACGAAACCGCCGGATCTCGACTCACTCTTCGCTGGGGATTGATAACGCTTTACGCTCCGGAATTCAGCCTTCTCCAGCAGATGTTCCCGGAGGGCTCGCGGGCGGCGCAAGAGACCGGTTTCGCATCGGACGGCGACCTGGCGGTAGCGGTTGCCGGCATACCGATCGGCGTTCCGGGGAACACCAACTTGCTGCGCGTGATCAGAATCCCGGAGCCGGTCACCCCATTGTCACCCGGGGTTTGAATCGGGCGCGGCTGGGCCGATGAACGCGGCAAGCTCGCTTTTCAACTGATCTACGGTCGACCGATTGGCCGATACGTGTCCGTAACATGCCGCGTTGAACAATTCGGTTACCAGCCCGACGCGCGCTCCTGGCAACGCCACCTGCATGTCCGGCACGCGCTCGTTGGGTGTCAAATTTGGCGTGAACACCAGACCCCTTGAAACGCAGGCCGACAGGTAGTCGAAATACAGCAAGAAAACCTCTGTCACCCCTACTTCGTCCTCCGGATAGCGCCATCTCCTCGGCTTCTCCGATGACCGGGTGAACCAGGACGGCAACAGGCCCGCCAACAATCGCATCAGGTCCTTCGTCGCGTCCGCGTCCGTGTCCAGGGATTCTCGATCTTCGTCTTCACCCCGCCCCTCACGTGCGATGAACTTCCGGTACGCCAGTGCGAGGAACAGGAACAGGCCGATGATCAGTATGGCCAGAAGCGGGTACTGGATGATGTTGAAGATGGTCTCGAAAAGTTGGCTGTCCCCAGCCGTTTCGGTGATGCCTTCAGGCAGCCCGCCCGGTGGGCCGCCACCGAATTCCTGTTCCGGCTGCTCTTCGCTTCCGAACATTGATTTAAGCCAGTTGAAAATCAACAACATCAGGTTTACGAGCAGTTCGAGGGGATATCTCAATATCCACAGCAGGGCGTCGACCAACAGACCCCAACCCCGATACAGCAACCTCACACCAACGCCGCCATAAATGCCGCCCAGCAAACCGAGAATCAGACCGAGGGCGATTACTCCCAGTATCGCGACCGCAATAATGCGGGCCCAGGCTGCGCCCTTGCCGCGTAGGCCATGTTCAGGCAGACGCGCGGCAGCGAGGCCGGCGAGGCTCGCTGCGAAGAACGGCACCAGCAGGGTCTGTATGCCTACGTCTGTCTTACTGATCTCCTCCGCCAGGACGCCCACGGCAATAACCGCGATGCCGATCTTGAAACTTCTTTGAAGCCGGTCGGCTGAGTAGTCGTCCGCGACTATGCCAATCGTTTTGCGCCACACGTATACCGCGGCGAGGAGAGAAAAAATGACGCCGGCGAAGGCGCTGGCTTCAAGATCGGCGCCGGTAAGCTTTGCGGGCCATGCCATATCGAAGCTTCGGCCCTCATAAAACGTACCGCTCGCGACCACCAAGTAAATGATGGTGATCCCTATCAGACCCTCCAGGATGGCCAGCGTCGCCTTGTTGCCGCGGAGCCCCATCGTCAGCCAGCCGATGAACATCCCCGCGACATAGAGTGCGAAAACGGCATACCACGTCAGGGGCGATCCGCCCAGTCCGATCAGCAGGCCAACAACGGACAGGACACCGTAAATCCAGACGCTTTCGGCAATTGCCAGCGCTCCGAGGATGATCTTGCCGCGATTGTCAGCCAACTGAATTGCCCGTCGGTCGTCGGAATTGGGAGTGCGGGTCAGCGCCGGCGGGACTGCTCTCGTCTGTTTCTTCGGCGAAATATGCGCCTACCGACATCACGTTGAGGTTCGGAATCTGCGGTGGGTCGTCATCACCGACGTACAGAGACTGAACTCGGTAACCCCGGCGGCTCAGACCTAGTACATACTCGACCGCGCCGGGTCTGAAAGCTCCTGCAACGTAGATGATCGTTGCGCCAGGCGGCATGGCGCCCTGCCCGTGATTCCGCGCCAGTTCATCCAGGCTTTTGATTGCCATTGGCTTGACCATGGCGAGCGACTTCAAGATGGCAAGGAGATGGCCGGGTGAGGTTGCCGGGGGTATTACGGCGCTGCCTTCGTTGTGCGGCGGCACCCCGTTGGCGATCAGTCCAACCCGATGACCGGCGTCGGAAGCGCGCACCGCCACCGACGCCGCACACGTAACTGCCCGTTCCAGAACGTCTGCGTGGTACCCCTCCCAGGGCTTGTCCGTGGTGGCAGCCTCCAATAGCACCACTGCGTAGTGAGACACGCTCGGGTCGAACGTCCTGACGAACAATTTTTCCTCCGAAGTGTGCCGGGCGGTTGCCTTCCAGTCGACTGAACGCAGAGGGTCGCCGGGCCGGTATTCTCGTATGCCGCTGGGCCGCGACGGGTCATCCAATAGGCCCGTAGGGGTCCTCGAATCTCCGATCGGTCGCGCCGCAGGTAGATTGAGCCACGGTACCGGCACGACCTTCGGATACACCGTGATGGTTTGGGAGGACTGCGGTTCTTCCCGGATGGAACCGAACATGCCGAACAGGTCCCCGCTTTCTAATTTCGCGGGACCCAGCCGGTAAAACCCCCTGTTGGCCGCCAAGACCCGAAAATTAATGCGCACCCGCTCATATCGGCCCAGGCTCGTGGTCTCGGTTATCTCGGATCCCCCCAGAAACGGCCTTTCGGTGATCGTACCGGACGCATCCTGGAGACCAAGTGGCAAGAAGTCTCGAACACGCACCCAAGGCACCGGCAGCGGCTTGTTGTTCTCCAACGCCAGCGACAGCTTGATTTCGTCACCCTGGAACAGGTGATCGGCGCTCAACTCCCGGCCGTACGACACCTCCTCGAGTGACAATCGGGCCCACAGCCGCGCGGCGATGGTGACGACAAACACGAGCGCGCCGACAGCCGCGATGAGAGGCTCGCCCAACGCCGCGCCGACGATCACGACGATGACCAGCAGAAGGGCGAACAGGTCTGAAGCTGCGCCGTCGTTGATGCGCGGAGGCGCCCTGACGATTACCGGATACAAGATTTAATCCAACGCATTTTGGCCCTGCTCCGTACCCGCTCGGCCAAGCACACAGTGCGACCTGTTCGTCTCAAACCCGGACCGGTGGCCGATCGGGCGAGAACGAACGGCGACAACGGACCGTGTCGATAAGCGGCAGCACATCCGGGGCAACTTACCGTTCGATCGGTACCGTGATCGAACTAAGGATTTCCGAGATGACGTTGTCTCGAGTCCTGCCGCGCAAGCCCGCCGACGACTCGATGACGACTCGATGGGCAAGAACAGGATTCGCCATCTCCTTAATGTCGTCGGGGATTACATAGTCCCTATCGGCCATTGCGGCCCGAGCCTGCGCCGCGTG
Organism: Dehalococcoidia bacterium; assembly: GCA_965262065.1. Taxonomy (GTDB): domain Bacteria; phylum Chloroflexota; class Dehalococcoidia; order Lucifugimonadales; family Lucifugimonadaceae. The sequence goes on from OZ253497.1 coordinate 2,417,127, forward strand.
CTGCAAGCTTAGCGAGGCTCTCGGGCTGGCGCCCAGTCTGAGTTGCGAATGAGTTCGAGTCGCCGCGATTATCGCGAGAAGGTAGTCACGAACGTTGGGCTCCATCCGCACCTGCTCGACTGCATGCTGAGCTTCCAGAATCTCCTCCGGCCCTGCAACGGAGGAAATCGTATCCAGAGATTGCATTGACTGAAACCGCATCAGCATCGCCGATTCTTCTTCGAGTGTGGGGTAACCGAGATTCACCCGAAGCAGGAAGCGGTCCAGCTGTGCCTCGGGGAGCGGAAACGTGCCCTCCATTTCAATGGGATTTAAGGTGGCCATGACGATGAATGGGTCGGGGAGGGTGGAGGTCACCCCGTCGATCGACGCCTGGCGTTCCTGCATCGCCTCGAGCAAGGCTGACTGTGTACGGGGTGTGGCCCGATTTATCTCGTCGGCCAGCAGTACCTGTGAGAATATGGGCCCCGGTCGGAACTCAAATTCGCCGGACCGCATGTTGAAGTAGTTGATTCCAAGGACGTCGGACGGAACCAGGTCAGGGGTGAACTGGATGCGGTGGAATTCACAGTTGAGAGACGCGGCCAACGCCTTTGTCAACGTGGTCTTGCCGGTTCCCGGCACGTCCTCGATTAACACGTGGCCGCGGCACAACAGCGCGATCACAGCCAAGTCGATGGATTCGGACTTTCCGACGATTACCCGCTGTACGTTTTCACGTACCCGGGTCGCCAAATCACGAACGTTTTTTATCGATTGGCGGGCAACCGTCTCTTTCGTTGCTTCGGATTCGATCCCCAACACCTGTCAACTCCGTTTGATATTCCGCTGACGCCGTTACGCCGGCCAATGGACTGGCGCTTGCGGGCGAGCTTATTCAGCCTACCACCAGTTAATTGGTAGTGAATCTGAATCAGGCCGCTGCCTATCCTCGAGAATCCGTCTTGCCGTACCAGCGGGACGGGCGGATATCAACGGCAGCCGGATCAGACCACCACGATCGAGTTGGTCAGCCTCCCGATCCCGTCGATGTCGATGCTCACGACGTCGCCTTCGGCCAGAGTGAATTCCGGCGGCGGTATCAGTGGCGTGCCGGTGAGCACCGTCGTTCCGTCGGGTACCGGGTTGTGGCGTTGCAGCCAGTCGGCGATCTCCGCGCAGGTCCGCTTCATCTCGCTCGTGGAGGTCTCTCCGCTGAATGCTTCAACACCGTCTCGTTCGATAGACATTCTTATCGGCAGATCTTGCGGGTCACCCAACGAATCGGGGGTAACGATGCACGGGCCGATGGAGCATGAACGGTCGTACAGCTTGGCTTGGGGCAGGTAGAGCGGGTTGGCGCCTTCGATAGTTCGGCTGCTCATGTCGTTGCCCACGGTGAAGGCCACCATCTGCCCCCCGTACAGGACAAACGCAAGTTCCGGCTCGGGCACGTTCCAGGTTGAGTCGGCCCTGATGCCCACTTCGTCGAACGGAGCGACAAGTCGTTCGGCCGTGGCCTTGAAGAACACTTCCGGCCTCTCTGCTTCGTAGACCATCTGGTACACGTCGGGCGTGCCGCTCTCCGCCTGCCGTTCCCTCATCGAATCGTGGTATGTCACGCCTGCCGCCCACACTTCGGGGGCCGAAATAGGCGATAACAACTTGTACGGGCAGCCCGGAGCTGATGGGTCGAGGAGGGTGGAGATCGGCACTTCGTTCGCGCCTCCGCGACCGATGAGCGACTTCGAGACGCCGTCTATATCGGAACCGGTTATCGAGGCGATGCGAAACAGTTCCAGAGTGGAATTGACGCTGGGCTCGATCGAAGTCAGGTCCAGCACGGTGCTCTCATTTGTCTGAACGCCAACCCTCGCCTCGCAGTTAGTCATAAATTGGTAGTAGCGCATGTTTTGGTACCCGTTGCATCCTGTGGAGGTCGCCGTCCGTCCGTGTGGTTATTAGGTGTCTGCGGACGGAGATTGGCCGGATGCTACGTGCACGTCAATTTGGTGTCAAAACCGGCGCGACTGTCGAGGAGCACATTTCGGCGGACGCGGGCAAACATGGTGGAGCATCGCAAAGACCCAAAGCAACTTTGGGCGTATAACAATTTAGATACACGGTTCCCAAGTTCGGAAATCAACAATTGGAGCGACTCACCATCTTCCTCGCCGCGCTTGTCGCAATTGCCCTGGTAGCCACCATGGCAACGGGCGTCGAGGCGACAACAAACGCTCTGCAGCCGGACGCGTCCCGCGAAGTTTCGCGACTTCCAGTAATCGAACACCGCGCCGAAATCGACTTCGGAGAAGCGATTGAGCTACATGCCGAGATCCAAGTCGGCGGTATTGACACCGTCGAAACGAGGGCGATCTATCGTCCGCATGGGCCGTCGCGAATTTCGACCTACGCGTACGCCGACGTCCAGGTCAATCCGGTATTTGACAGACTCAACGTGCAGTTCACGATACCGACCGGCGGGGCAACGTACTATCCGCCCGGGACGGAGTTCGAAGTCCATTTCGAACTCCTGGACAGCGAGGGCGTAACCCACTCAACCACGCCATTCATGGTCGAATACCTCGACCCTCGCATCAATTGGCGGCGGGTGAACAATGGTCCCGTGACTGCCATTTACCACGGCATATCCGACAACTTGGCTCGGGATCTTGTCGATCACGCCGTAACGGTGTTGCCCAGCATTACCGCCACGATAGGCGTCGACGAACCTCCCACTATTAAGGCGGTCCTCTTCGACTCGGTCAGGCAAGCGACGCCTTACTTCCCGCCCGTCTCAAAGACCGCCACCGACCGGCAGTTCTTCGCCGGATTCGCCATGTCGGAGTATGGCCTTTTCGTGATGGCCTCGCCGTCGCGCGGGATATTCGTCCACGAGATGACCCACCTCGTGGTGGCGGAATCGGAGAAATCTCCGCTGGGCCGCGACGCGCCTTCCTGGCTAAACGAGGGTCTCGCGGTCTACTTTCAGAACGAGGGAGACGTCGGGTCCCTCGAAAGACGCCTCGCCGGTCCTGCCCGGCAAGGTAATCTCTTGGCCATAAAGAACATGAACCGCGTTCCCGGCCGTCGCGATGAGATCAGCGTGTTTTATCCGCAGGCAGGCCACTTTGTCGGGTATCTGATCAACGCGTACGGCCATGAACGTGTAGCCGTGTTGCTCGAGAATCTCGATTCCGGGCAAGAGATCGCGGACGCGTTCCATTCGACCTACGGCGAATCTCTATACGACGTCGAAAACGTGTGGCGATCGACACTGGGCGCCGGGCCGCTCCCGACTCCGGACTCGGCCGGGTCGCAGCTTCCGCCTCCGGTCATGACCCAAATACCTCTCCTTAAGCCGCCGGCGGACACCGTTAAATCACCTGATTCGGAGGGGGCTGGAGAAAGTGTCAACTTGACAACACCTGCGCCTACGACCGTGCCCGCGCCAACGTCGGCGCCGCACCAGGAAGCGTCCGATTACGGGTCTCCTGCGGAAGTTCTGGACGACGGGACGCCCGGACGTTTTGCGGCGATAGCGATCATTGCGGTGTCACTTGGAGCGTTCGCCGCCATTTCAGGCGCATTTGCTTTTACGAGGTTAAGAACGCGTCGCCGCCGGGCGATAGGTTCTTAGCGCCTGGGGCATGTGATCAGTTCTCGACCAGGTGGTACTCGTCGGGTACCCGGAGAACCTCGCAACTCTTGAAGCGGCCGTCGAAGCTAAGCGTTACGCCCTCACAGTAACCTATGGCGTCGCCCCACTCGGCGTGCGGGTAGTTCGGGACGGCGGCCACCGCTCCCACTTCGACCATTCCTCCGTGGGTGACGACAAGGGCCTGCGTGGAGTCCGGTATGCGCTCGACGATGCTGCGCCAGACGTCTGCCAATTCGACAGCGAAATTCGCGGTAGATCCTCCCAAACTGACGGCTTGAGAGATTGCAGAGAACGGGCTAGGCCAATGCGCGCTGGTGAGCACGTCCATGGGTATGTGAGCCAGAAACTTGTTGGTCTCATCGACCTCGAAGCCCATCGCGATGGCCGTTTCGATGGCCCGCGGAATGTGGCTGGTTACTACAAGGCTGAAAGGGCCGGAGGTTTCCCCGACGAGCCGCGCCAAGTCGATACCGTCCTGCGACAGATGTTGGCCGGGCTTGCGCCTCATGGTATGTCGCCGGACTTCCAAAAACCGCATCCCTCAGTCCTCCTAGCCCCCAATGATGAGCACCGGGTAAGCAGGGCGATGAGATTTCGGAACGGGCAGAGAACAGACCGCCTGGCAGGAATGGGAATAAGTAAAGCGGACCCGGCTTAGTCCCAGACCGTTCTAACCTCCGGCGGCGGCACGGATTCGCTCGGCCACGATGATCTCCTCGCCTTCGTTGAGCGCGTGGGAGTTGACAGTGAGGGTCCGTTCGTCGATCACCATTACCCAAATGCGCGGGTTGCCGCCGTCCAACTCGTCGGCGATGTCCTGCGCCGTCTTGCCGACTACTCCGGCATCGACGGTTACATTGAGTGTTGAGCCAAAGTATTGGGGTACGTTCTCAATCTCCAGGCCCACGCCGGGGGTTCCCGCCAAAATCTGCCGTGCGGTGTCCAGGCGCTCCTCGTAAACCATTAGACGGTCTTCGTGATTCATCTTCACCCATCGCTCGACCGCGGTGACCACGCCCACTACCTCCTGCTTGTCCATCTTCATAGGACGTCCAAAGGAGCGGCCGCCGTTTTCCTGGAAAGCAATGAAGCCCTGATCGGATGCGGCCTCCACGAGTTCCTTGCGGCCGCACAGGAAGCCGGAGGATTGGGGAGCGCCCATGTACTTGGCGCCGAAGCAGGCAAGGTCGGCGCTCTGGGCATTGCGCCAGAAGTAGTCGAGTGGATAAATTTGCGCCGCCGCGTCGGCTATGACGGGTACGCCGGCATCGTGCGCTATATCGACCGTTTGCTCCAGCGCCAGGACCCCGTCGAGTTCGTCCGCCCGGATGAGGTATGCGACGGCCGCCGTGTTATCTCCGATGGCCTCCTCGAGCTGATCGGGGGAGCATCCGTCTTCGTCGCCTGCCTCGACGAGCCTCGCGCCGGGGACCGTGAAACTGCGGTCGTAGATGTAGCGCTGGGCCTTCTGAATGACGATCTCGTTCTTCATACCCGTCGTATCGGGTAGCTGGGCTATCTTGTCGAGGTCGCGCCCGGTCATGCACGCCGCGGCGCTGAAGGCGAGGGCTGCCGAGCAGCCGGAGGTGACGTATGCTGCCTCGACGCCCAGCAGATCAGCGATGTATTCGCCCGACCGGGCGAGCAGTTCCGCCATCTCGATGTAGGTGTCGTTAACCGCAGCCATCGCCGCGGTCACCTCTGGCACGGTGGCCGAACCGCCGAGCACGGTTCGATTGCCCTGGGCGTTGATGACGGCTCGCGCTCCGATTTTCGCGTATATGTCGGCCCCTGTTGTTGTCATGCCCATTCCTTTGAGAACTACCCCAATCATGTGGGAACTCTCGTAGCTAAGCTTCGCGGCGCCAGTCGATCATACTCCGCCCCTAACTTTCGCGTAGATGGACGGCCCTGTCCGGCGGAAAGGATTTTAGAGGCATTCACCAAGTGGCGCACGGCTGCGCCAGGAGCCGCATGGGGCTCGGCCCCTCCCCACTTTTGCGTGAGCAACAGGGCACATAGGCGACACGCCCACGGGCGCGAACTACGTCATGTGAACATGTTGTATGGCCACGTCCAGGCCCGGTGAACGTGAAAGCCGCCCATCGGCAGTTATCAGAGGGACGCCCCGCTCGCGGGCAGCGGCGACGTAGAAGGCGTCATAGGCGCTGACGTTACGCCGGTGTTGCCAAGCCAAACGAGTCAGGGATCGATGAGAAATGCGGTCCACTGGCCATCGGATCAGGTCATCGATGGCCATCTCCGCCCGGGCCTCCTCAAGATGCCCGTTCAGCACCGCTCGCCGTAACACCGACAGGACTTCTGCGTCCATCAGTTCGGGGGCGGCCAACGAGGCGCTCTCGAACATGCCGGCTACCGTAAGGCCAAGGGGTGTCCTCAGGAGATACTCGACCGCGACGGACGCGTCGACGACGTATCGGCTCACCCTGTCTCCGTGTCGTAGAGGGCGCGTTCTTCCGCGAGCAACGTTGCGGCTTCAACGCCCAGATCGGTCTTGGGGCGCTGGGCCAGGTGCGCCTGCCACTCCCATCTGGTCAATTCACGCTCCAGGGCGGTGAGTACGATTGTGCTCATCGTGCTGTTGTTCAAACGCGCGTGGCGGCGAAGGCGTTCGTGAAGGACGTCGGGTATGTTTCGTACTTGTAGATTGGTCATGTAGTGAGAATATCATGAAAGATGCATGAAGTGAAGGCAACAAAAGCATCGGACCACTTCGAGCGCTGGCCGGGGCGTTCCACAGCCTATGGGAATGCCCTCCATGTCGATACCTTCAAATATTCATTCCCGGCCGCGCCACGCCTAGCCAACTCGCGATATGGTTTGCCAGAATCCGCGGACCTAAAGCCACTGGCGTCCAGGACATATTTACTTGGCAACCCATACAAAAACGACGTCTCTGGTCTACTCGCCGGAGCTAGCCGCTTTCGATCTTGGGCCGAACCATCCGCTCAAGCCGGTCCGGTACGCTCACACCGTCGAGTTGATGCGCGCTTCGGGGCTGCTTGAATCCCCCGACTTACGGATCGTCCCTCCCAGACCGGCCAGCCAACCGGAAATCGAGCGGTTTCATGACCACGACTATGTGGATGTGGTGCGCGCTATCGGCGCAGGGATGATTGTGCCGGGTATGGGTGAATTCGGGTTTGGAATGGGGGATAACCCACCTGCCCGAGGGCTTTACGACGCGGCGGCCCTGTCATCGGGCAGTTCCATTGTGGCGACGGAGTTGGTCATGTCCGGCGCCACCCCGGTCGCATTTGCGATTGCCGGTGGGGTTCACCATCACGCCATGCCCGCTCGCGCTTCGGGGTTTGGTGTATTCAACGACGCGGTAATCGCCATCCAGGGCCTGGTTGAAAACGGCCTGCGCGTCGCCTACGTGGACATCGATTGTCATCATGGTGATGGGGTTCAACTTGGGTTTTACGATACGGACAGGGTCCTGACGATCTCGATTCACGAAAGCGGTCAGTTCCTGTTCCCCGGGACCGGTTACACAGATGAGACAGGTAGGGGAGACGGAGCGGGTTATTCGGTTAACGTGCCTCTCGCTCCGTATACCGGCGACGAAGTGTGGCTGGAGGCGTTCGACGCGGTTGTTCCGCCACTGCTTGGCTCATTCGAACCAGACCTGGTTTTCACGCAACTCGGCATCGATACGCACTTCCGCGACCCGATCACCCATTTGCGTCTGACCACGCAGGGACATAACGAGGCTGTCCGCAGGCTGGGCGAGCTGGCTGAGAATTCCGGGCGTTGGGTGGCCGTCGGCGGAGGCGGCTACGACCCGGGCGCGGTAGCGAGGGCATGGACGATGGACTTGGCGACAATGGCTGGATTTGAGCTTCCGGAGCGCGTCCCTGATTCATTCAATTCGATACCAGTTCCGGCAACGTTCCCCGATGACAATCCGCCAGATCTCGGTCCCGCTGTCTTCGATCAGACGCGGGCTTTCGCGGCCGAAAGCGTTCGGCAAATCAGGGAGAACGTCTTTCCTGTGCATGGGCTTTAAGCAAAACTCCGGTTATGCCTTTACCGCGCGGGTAGTACCCTTACACTCGTTCAACGTCCGGGATCGTTTTGATCGCGGGTTTTGAGCGTCGAGAGTGTTCAAGTAACAGGGGTTTTGAGTTGTTCAACGTCCGGCGGCGTGTTGATCGCCGGAGCTATTGGAGGTAGAGATCATGCGAGCCGGATTTGGCAGCGGAATTGCGACGTCGCGAGAGTCATTGCGCTACGCGCAGCAACTCGGCGCGACGGACATCATCCCCAGCACTGAGGGCATCCCATCAATCGACGGGACATGGGCGCTTCAGGACCTCGTGAAGCTGAGGCTTCGGATTGAGGAGTACGGCATGAAACTCTCTGCCATCGAGAATGTGCCGATTTCGTTTTACGACCACATCATGCTCAACGGGCCGCGGCGGGATGAACAGATCGAAAAAATGATCATCACGATCAGCAATATGGCCCGCGCCGGAATTCCCATATTCGGATACCACTGGATGCCGTCGCACGTGTGGAGGACTCCCGAGGTGCCGATCCGTGGCGGCGCCCTGGCCACGGCGTTCGACAACGAAATAGCACGGCAGATGCCCGATACCCATGGACGGCGCTATTCAGAAGAGGAGATGTGGGAGAACCTCGAGTACTGGCTCAAGATCATCATCCCCGTGGCGGAAGAGGAGGGCATAAAGATCGGTATCCATCCGTGTGATCCGCCCGTCGACTCCCTCGGCGGCATACCGATGCTGTTTAACTCCTACGACAACTACCGCCGCTACCTGGCCGTCGTCGACTCTCCCAACAACGCCATCGAATTCTGCCAGGGGACCATTTCAGAGATGCATGACTCGGCGGGCGACAACATCTACGGGTTCATCAGGGAGATGGTCGAGCGGGACCGCATCCTTTACGTCCATTTCCGTAACGTGTCCCGGCCGAATCCGGAGAGCTTTCACGAGGAGTTCATCAACACGGGCCACGTCGACATGTACCGCGCGATGAAGACGTACCATGACGCCGGTTACAAGAGCTTCTTCATAGACGACCACGTGCCGCACACCGAGGGCGACTCGATCTGGGGCCACCGAGGGCGCGCCTTTGCGAACGGGTATATCCAGGCCATGATCGAGGCTGTCGCCAAGCAGGCAGGCTGAGCGTGAATGCCGGGACAGCGCGTCGGATCCACGATTGACGCGGGCGGGCCGGGGTTAAAAGTCCCACGGACACCACGGAGCTCGTTCCGCGGCGAACATAGCGTCGGCGCGTTTTAGGGCGCCGTTAGTGCGTTCTTCCACACGCGCAGCGCGCGACATGGCGCCGAAATCCCCGCCGCCGAGATAGCCAGCCGATAGATCGGCCGCGCTCATCACAAGATTGGGTTCGTCCCACGTCGGCTTGCATGTCGCGCCGGTTTCGTCAGTGTCGAGTTCGAAGCGGCCGCCGGCCCACGGGCAGAACTCGTCGACCACCTCTATGACCAACTTGCCCGCGGACGCGTACCTCCGCGCCGACAGCGCAGCAGGTACGTCGACAATACGGAGCCATATTGCGTCGTAGCGTGTCCGCTTCAGACGCCGCGGGTCTGCCAACATCCACCAAAGTGGATCGTCAACCGGAGTCAGATCGTAGGCCACCCGCCAGATGAGATCGACATCAAAGCAATATCTCCAGAGTGCCGCGTGAGCTTTGTCCGTGGTGGGGATTAGCTCGATGATTTTCAGACTGCTCTCGTCGGCGCCCCGCAAAAACCGGTACATGACATAGCCGTCTAAGGATCCGGATTCCTCGTAGACGGCCAGGAAAAGACTGCTTTCGCCAGGACTGGGTTCGGGATTGGGAAACCTGAGTGTCCGGTGGAGAAACTCCGGTTTTCGTGTCAAGAATCCGGGCCACATGGACGTCGCCCGTTCCCAAACGCCCGGGAATATTCGCGCCGCTTCATCGACGTCAACCATCCTCATGTTGCCGCCTGCCGTCACCTGGTTTTGGAAACGGCTGTGCCTCGTGTCGATAGAAACGGCGTCGGTCTGCATCGCCATGCCGTAGCCCCAGCGACCGTAGATGATGCTTTCGGAGGCCCAAAGAGCCGCCCCTGTCTCGCCGCGGTCCCGCAAGCGTTCGAGCTGGTCGCGCATTAGCATCGTTCCGATGCCGCGGCGGTTATGAGTCGGCAACACGGTCACGTCGGTGATGGCTGCGACCGGAATGGAACCGCCGCCGGGCACGGTCATGCGGGCCGAGTAGGCGCCGGCGGTACCAACCATCTGACCGTTTTCGAACGCCGCGAAGTCGCGGTCCATCTCATGACGGGAAAGCCATTCCCTGGTCGATTCGGGATCAAGCCGCACCGACTCCCCAAACGCTATTTCCGAGGTAATTCGAAACGTGTCAAGTTCTGATTCGGTTCTTTGTCTTATCTCAATTGGCACGAGTCATTCCCCCGCGGAGAATGCCGGGCGGTCGCCGGCGAAATATCGAATATGAGATGGAGGCGCGAACGGGCGCGCCAGCAGCCGAGCGCTCAGTCGTGTTGCTGAATGTGAACTTTGATGACGCCGCTCGTCTTGTCGTATGCCGTGTCGAACCCCTGCTGAGTATCTTCGAGGGACACGGTGTGAGTGACTATGTCCCTGTACGGGACATCCCCGGAGGCAAGAATGTCGATCGCGACCTCGTAGTCATGACGGCCGTCAACTACGCCGTAGCAGTTCGAAGACAACAGATCGATCTCGCGCAGCAGAGGCGTAAGAAAATCAAATGTTTGGGGAGTTTTTATCCCCCCCACGTTTACGACTCTTCCCTGGTTGCGTACGCACCCAATGCTTTGTACAAGAGTGTCCGCCTGATTGCCTCCGACCGTTTCGAGGGCCACGTCCATGCCCAGCCCGTCGGTCGCCGAAAGGCAGGCCTCTTCGAGTTCGCCCGGCTCGGAACCGACCACTTCGTCAGCGCCCATTGCCAGGGCGGCTTGCTGCTGCTGAGGGTACCTCGCCGAGGCGATTATCTTGCCCACGCCGGCGGCCCTGGCAGCCGCTATGCACGACAGACCGATGGTTGCGGCCCCGATCACTGCGACTGTGCTGCCCTTGGCGACTCCACAATAGCGGACGGCATGAACCGACACGGCCATGGGTTCGACCAGGGCGGCATCGACCCAATCGATGCGGTCGTCGAGCGGGAATAGCCCTGTGGGCCGGCGAGTCATGTATTCGGCGAATCCGCCGCCGGTGTCTCCCGCCAAGTTAACGCAGTGCTTGAACTGGCCGTCATTGCAGTAGAAACAGTCACCGCAGCACAGGCCCGCGCCGATGGTCTCCAACGCCACCCGGTCGCCGACCTTCAGACGGGTCTCACCCGCCGGCAGTTCGACGATTTCACCCGCCACCTCGTGTCCGGACGGCAATGTCTGCGGCTCGGTCCGGGAGTCGGTCAAGTGCAGGTCCGATCCACAGATACCGGTCCGCCGGACTTTGATCAATGCCGAACCGGGAAACATCTCCGGCATGGGCACGTCCTGGACCACATAGCGGCCAGTTCCGTCATCAAGCGCTGCTCTCATGGGCATTTTGAAACGATTGCAGATCCGAAGGGCGGGTCGGCCAATCGAATTCCTTTCCGTTAATCCGGGATTTGAGGGTTGTTACTCGTCATCCTGTTTCGTGTGAGGTGAATCAATAAGGACATTGAATCGAATGGTATAGCAAGGCATCGGCTGCCGGTCTCATAACGAGACCGATGCGTTCTAAGCGAGCGTTTTGCGGGGAAGGAGCCGATCTGCGCGTGTGCGATCAGGATTTTGAGCCTTGCTCCCGGGTCGCCTTGCGACGGCGTGAAGCCATCCATGCGATTGTCAGCGGAAAAGCGATTATTACCACACCCAGGACGAGGACAATAGTTTGAGGACCCAGCCCGGTTATGGCGTCGATGGTGTCGCGGATCCATCGAATCAACGTCGGGTCAGCGCTTTCGCTGTGGTGCAGAAGTATTCGGAGCGCGCTTGTCATTGCCGAACTCCGCGATAGGCGAGCTAGGTGTTACTTGCCGGACCGGCGGGCACAGGCGCCGTGGTAGGCGGGGCGTATCTTATCGAGTACCGCCGTTCCCTGATGGTCAGAGAAACTATGCCAGCTACGGCCAGGCAAATCACGCTCGCTGCGATAGCCGGGTCGTAGTTCCCCGAGATGTCGAATACCAGGCCGAACAGATAGACGGCCAGCGCACCGCCTATTTGGTGGGCAAAGTTAATGAGTCCGACGAGTGAGCCCATGTGCCGCAACCCGTAAACATCGGCTGCCAGTCCAGTCGTCAAGGGCACTGTGGCCAACCATGACGCCCCGCCCACGAGCGCGAATCCCCACAGGGCCCACTGCCCGGGCAAGAGGAGAATAAGGAATGCCGAGCCCCGAACAAGGTAGACGCATCCGAGGAGGAGACGGCGTTCCACGCGGTCGGACAAACTGCCGATCAATATCACCCCTATGGCATTGATCCCGCTCAGCAGCCCGAATGCCAGCGCCGCCGTGGTCGGGGTGATGCCTTCGGACACGGCCCACCTAACGTAGTGGACCGATATCGAACCCGTCGTTACGCCGCAGACGAAATATCCGAGGGACAACTGCCACATCGGCGCGGTCCTGAACGGCGCCGTCCAGTTCTTTGCCTCCAGGGGAGTGTCGGGCGTCCGGCCCGGGGCGCCTCCGACCCCCGTCCTGTCCCGAACCCCATCCGGAGATTCGCCAACGTCCCTGGGGTCGTCTCTGACCACGAAGTACACCACGGGTGCGCCGAGGAACAGAACTATGACGCCCGCAATCAGCCACGACGTACGCCAGTCGGTCCAGATGAGCAAATAGGTCAGGAACGGCACGAAAACAAGCCCGCCGACTGAACCGCCTGAAGCCAACGTGCTCAGGGCTCGGCCGCGACTCTTCCGAAACCAGCGCGCTGCCACCACGCTCGGCGGTCCACCGGACAGGGCGCCGGAAGCGAACGAGACCACCACGCCGTAAAGGGCGATCAGGGCGTAGACGTTGCCCACGGCGGCTATCGACGCGGTTCCGAGGCCCATCACAATCAGGCCAATGGTCACCACGATGCGGCCGCCAAACCGGTCCACCATCCGTCCAAACACCACCTGGCTTACGCCGTTTACCAGCCAGCCGACCGCTGCGGCGATAGAGATCGTCGCAACCGACGCGTGAAACTCCCTCTCCCACGTTTCTACGAAGATGCCGAACCCGTTCCTGGCTCCAACGCCGAGGAACATCGAAAAGAATAGAGCGCCAACGACGTACCAGCCATAAAAAGGCGCGACCTGAAACCTTTCCCGGGTCCTTTGGATCAGATTCAATCCGCCACCCTTACGATTCGATTACGCAGTCGACGCGGTTGTCTAGGAAACACCCAGAAGCTCGGCAGCGTCCCGGTTGATGATGGCTTCGATCTCCTGTTCGGGGATGCCTGGCAGGTGGTGGTCGGCCGCAAACTTGTTGAGCCCGCGCAGGTGGTCGATGTTGTCCTGCGGCATCGTCACCGGCCAGTCCGATGCGAAGAGGATCTTTTGCGTCACTCCCCACTCGTGGAACAGCCGCATACCGTTCCAGTAGGACCAGGGCCGGTAGAACTGCGCAGAGACGTCGGCCCAGACGTTTGGGTGCTTCCGCACCATTGTGACTGTGTCTACGTGCCAGGGGTGGCCGAGATGCGCCATGATCATCTTTAGTTTCGGGAACGCCGCAGCTACCCGGTCGAACGTGAGGGGGTGCGCGTACAGGAGAGGCGCATCCCACATAGGCGATGTGCCCATGTGCCAGATGATGGGAATGCCGTCGGCCTCGAGCCGTGCATAAAGGCGATACGCCGCTTCGCCGTTGGGGTCGAAGTCCTGGTAGTTGGCGCCCATCTTGATCCCCTTGCAGCCCAGGTCCCCGACGCAACGGTCGTACTCGTCATTCACACCGGGATCGAGCGGGTGCAGCGACATGAACGGGACTATCTTGTCCGGCGCGTATTTTGCTACGGCGGCCGAAACATCGTTTCCGTTCATGTTTTGAGGCCAACCCTGAATTCCGAGACCAAAATATTCACCGGATTTCCATGGGCGCTGGGCTATTGGGAACACGAACGCTTTGTCGACCGGGCCCATGGCGGCCAGGTAATCGGCCACGCTGTTCGTCTGTTGGACGGTGTCCCCGGACCGCATCGTCGTCTCGGAACGAATCTCTTCCGGAGGGACAGCCTTTTCGTGGCTTGGGATATGTGTGTGGACGTCGACGATCATCTGATGCTCCGATGGATGCAGGCTGACTAGTGTCTCGCTGACTGCTAAAGGCCGATGTTATCCGCTCTAGCCGGGTCGTAGGCTATCCGCCGTAACCGTCGCTGCCGCCCGTTTCCCACCACCGGTACAGTTGGCTCGGACTTCCCCCGGACGGCCCGACCGCGTATGAGTTCCGCAGTGTTTCGGTAACGTACATCTTGGCGATGGCGACGGCCTCCTCGACACCTTGTCCTAACGCCAACCCAGATGCGATGGCAGAAGCCAATGTACTGCCGGCGCCGTCGTCAGAAGTTGTTTCGATGCGTTCACTCGGGTACTCAAGGTATTCGCTGCCATCCCACAGGATGTCCAGGCACTCGTCGCCGCCCAGGTGACCTCCCTTTGCGAGCACGTTCGACGCTCCGGCGCGATCCAGCAACTTCCCGACGGCCCGCAGCCCCAGGGCGTTTCTGATCGGGATGCCGAGCAGGGCAGTCGCCTCCGGCATGCTGATCGTCACGACTTCAGTTACTGGCATGAGTTCTGTCTTAAGGGCATCCTTCAGAGCGTCGTCTGCGTGCGCAAGGTCCGGGTCCGCTACGACGTGTTTTATCGAGACCCGATCGAGAGCCTGCGAAACACTGGCGACCGATTCGGCGTCCGGCATCCAGCCGATCTTGATGATCTCTGCGCCTGTGACGACCAGCGCCGACTCGATCTGCCGTACGATTTCACCTGCCGGTATGGCTGCGACCACTTCCGTATCGTCGCCGCGTTTTGCCAGGATGCCGGTGACCACGGCGGTGCCGTGCACGCCCATGGCAGCGAACGTGCGAATGTCGGCCGCTATTCCATCAACTCCCGCGGAGTCTGACGCACCGACTGCTACCAACGTCTTTGGGGATTGGCCGTCCATTTCCACCTCGTGTGACCTGCTTAAGCCCTGCGGCCCAGGGCCCTATCGACAACGCGAAATGACAAGGTTTGCTCGTCGGTTGGGATGTTAATCTACGAAATCGCTCGTCAGGCGAGTAATCGAACGGCAATACTCGATCGAAAGGCAGGCAGAAGCAACTTTGGACACACGGTCAGTTGTAATCACGGGAGCAAGGAACTTCCTCGCCCACACCCCCGGCCTTGTAAGGCACGGTTCGCGGCCAACGCGGGACATTCACGATAATCCTGACGTGGCCGATGTAATCACGAACCACCTGCGCAGCTTCGAGCAAGCTGCCGCCTACGCGCCTAACAAAACCTATCTGGGCGGGTTGCAGCCCGCCGGGCTCGCCGAGTTGGACAAGCCGTGGTACGGACTCGATGGGGAGTTCGAGCGCGACCAGCCGTATGGCCACATCATGCCGGAAGAAGAGTTCTATGGCGTGATGAAGATGATGGACGACTTCGACCTGCTGTGGCTCGAAGATGGGTTTAGCCGCAAGATGGCGGCCACTCTGAGCGAGACCGGAGATTGGACCGAAAAGCAACTCTCCTTGCTTGAGTCCGGCGTTACGATCGTCCAGATCGAAGGACAGCTCGGCGAAGGTTCCGGGCACCTCCCGATATACCTGCGCGAGGGCGAGTTGATCGGGGTCGTCAACGCGGCGCACCAACAGGACGCATCGCTGTTTGCGGATGTGCTGCTGGAAAACCTGGCCTGCAAGGCAGCGGCAGTTATGGCCGTCAAATGCCTCATCAAGGACCTCGGGATCGATCCGCTCACCGTCCCATACATACTGAATAGCGGCGAGGAAGCCGTAGGAGACCGCTACCAGAGGGGCGGCGGAAACCTCGCAAAGGCGATCGCGCAGGGGTGCGGCCTGATCAATTCAACCGGATCGGACGTGAAGGCGTTTTGCACCGGTCCCAACCACGCCGTCCTGATAGCCGCGGGTCTGATCGCGGCCGGGCTTTTTGAACAAGTGATCATCGTTGGCGGGTGTTCGCTTGCAAAGTTGGGTATGAAGTACCAGGGGCATGTCCGAAATGACATGCCCATTCTCGAAGACGTTCTGGCCGGTTCGGCGATGCTCGTGCAAAAAAGCAACGGTAGGAGCCCGGTTGTGCGGCTCGACTCGGTGGGGAAACATAATGTTGGCGCGGGCGGCGCGCAGGCGGCGATACTGGCCGAACTCGTCTCCAAGCCGCTGGAACGGCTTGGGCTGGCCTATGCCGACGTCGATAAGTACGCCACGGAGATGCACAACCCTGAGGTGACCGAGCCAGCAGGCGCCGGCAATGTGCCGGAACTCAACTACAAGCTCATCGCAGCGCTTGCGGTCAGAGCCGGCCAGTTGAGCAGGTCGGAAATGCCGGATTTTGTGGCCCGTCACGGCATGCCGGGATTTTCTCCCACGCAGGGCCACATTGCGTCGGCGATTCCATTCATGCCCCACGCCATCGACGGACTTTCTAACGGCAGTCTGAATCGGGTAATGTTCCTCGCGAAAGGGAGCCTGTTTCTGGGCCGGATGACGCAGATGTCAGACGGCTTGTCGTTTATCATGGAGCCCGCAAACTGAATTCGTGCTTTTGACCCAGTAGAAAAGGGCCGAAATTTTCACGACCGGCCACCGTACGTCAAGGAGAAATCATTTGGAACTGAAGGGCAAACGCGTAATCGCCCTGGGTGAACGAGACGGAATCCAGGGTGATTCCATCGCCACGATAGCCCGCTCCGCCGGGGCGGAAGTCGTGCTGGAGGTCACTCACTGCTTCGTCTGAACGTCCGCTGGCGCCCTTGACCTGGAAGGTCAAGACGAAATCAAGCGGACCGTGGACAAGGTAGGGACCGACGATCTGGTCGTTCTCCTTGGTACTCCTACAGCAGAAAGTTCCGAGCTCTACGCCACCACGATGGTGGACGGCGACCCATCCTGGGCCGGAGCGCTTGCCGGCACAGCCCTTGGATTGCCTGTGTTTCATGTGACCGAGGACGAGGTCAAAAACCAGGCGGACGCGAAGGTCTATGACGACGAAGTAGGCGTGGCGGAGATGGTCCTGGAACTGGACGAAATCCAGCAGGCAGTCCGGAAGGTCCGGGAGTCCAACGGCGGCTGATCAAAGCGGCCGCCTTCGCCGCATCCTTGGTAGGCTGGTCGGGGGAATGCCTGTTAAACGTCGTGGTTCTCGCTTAACCCTCGCACATTGGGGGGAGCGCCCCGTTGGAGACTGCTCTGTACGTGGCTTCTCACAAGGGAGCAGTTTCACATGAATGATTTGAAGAACGCTGACGGCAAATTGGTGATCGCTGGTCTGGGCGCGCCTGCCATATTTGGCCCCGTCATTGTCGCGGCAGTCGTTTATGCCAATCTGAACGGATTGGGGTTGAACGGAGAACTGGCGTGGGCATTGTCCATGATTGCGTGGATCGCAGTGGTGGCCTACTACATTTACCGCATCATTAACTTCTACAACTCCACCAACAGCAAGGCGGGGCAGGTAACCACAGTCCGCAACGCGCCGCCTCTACAACACGCCCCGACGGTGGAACCGGAACCCCGGCGTTTCCCGGACGAGCCAACGCCCGTAGCCGCTCCTTCCACCAGCTACCGCGACATGCTGAAGGACAGGAAAAAAAATGGATGATGGCTCCGGGTTACTGACCGCTTCAACTGCGCGAGGCCTGGCACGGCGGTCCTCTCTTTGACCGAACATGATTCGTAAGTCTATAGTGGCTCTGTCTGTCGAACGCCAAATTGCAGGGAGTTAATCAAACATGCCATACACGGCGGATATTAGCCGAAACAACCCCGCGTGCTTCCTTTTCCTGCTGGACCAATCGGGTTCGATGGCGGGGGCGCTGGGGGGGCAACCCGGTCAACGAAAGATGGACGGGGCAGCCGATGCCATCAACCGGGTTCTGGACGCCGTATCCCAACGCTGCTCCCAAGGCATGGACGTTCGCGATTACTTCCACATCGGGGTTGTCACCTACACCACCGACAATAGCGGGCGACTCGTGTTGGGGTCCGCCTTGCCCGGTACTTCGCCGGAGCAGCCGTTTCTGACAATTAGCCAGGTGGTTGACGTTGCCGAGGTGGAGGAAAAACAGGTCAAGGAGTCTGACGGGGCCGGCGGAATGGTTGAAGTTACCCGAAAGTTCCCGGTATGGCTCCGCCCAGAGACAGGCTATGGGACCCCCATGTGCGAGGCGTTGTCGGCCGCGTCCAAGGCCCTCGGGGAGTGGACGGCCCAACATCCTGACTCCTATCCCCCGATGGTGATTAACGTCACCGACGGCGACGCCACCGATGGGAATCCGGAACCCCTCGCCCTGGAGATTAAGGCTCTGGGAACCAATGACGGCAACGTGTTGGTCTACAACGCCCACCTTTCGGAGATGTCCGCCATGCCGGTGCAGTACCCGGCCAACGAGAGCGACCTGCCCCCCGACGAGTATGCGGCGCGAATGTTCCGCATGTCTTCAGTCTTTCCGGACCCGGTCCTGGAACTTGCCGGAAGCATGGGTCTGCCTGTTACCGAAGGTTCCCGCGGGTATGTTTTCAACGCCGACATGGTGGCCCTGGTGCAGTTCCTGGACATAGGTACCCGCGCCGCTACCGACCTGCACTAGTGGGAGGGTGACATCGCCCTGGGGCCTCCAACGACGTTCTGGTTGCCCAAAGCGGGCAATCTGCCGGAGGAGTACGAAGACGCTTTCCGGGTTGTGTACCCTTGTGAAAGCGGCGCGCCCGACGCCGGTCCGGCGCGTGTAGCCGTCTCCGACGGCGCCAGCGAGTCCGCCTTTGCCCGGCAATGGGCGAAAATCCTCACAGATGCCTTCGTCGACCGGCCTCCCGATCTCTCAGATCTGAACGCGGACTCCCTGAAGCGCTGGCTTGAGCCCGGGCAGGCGGAATGGCATGATGGTGTGCCCTGGGACCGGATTCCATGGCACGGCGAGGCCAAGGCGCGGGCCGGGGCCTTCGCTACCCTGTTGGGGCTGAACGTTGCCGCTGAGCCGAACGACTGCCAGCGGCTTTCCTGGCAAGCGGTGGCCGTTGGAGATTGCTGCCTTTTTGTCGTCCGCGACGACCAATTGTGCCTGTCCTTCCCCCTGGAAGACGCCGCCCAGTTCGACAACAATCCCGCCCTGGTCTGCAGCAACCCGGCCAACTCCGCAGAGCTGTGGGAAGAGGTACGACTACAAAGCGGGGAGTGCGCGCCGGGGGACCGGTTAATCCTGGCTTCCGACGCCCTGGCCTGCTGGTTTCTCGCCAGGAACGCCGCCGGAGAAAAGCCCTGGGATACCCTGCTGGCATTGGATGAGTCTGGGTGGGACGCCTGGGTCGGGGAGCAGAGGCGCGATGGGTTGATGCGGAACGACGACACTACGTTGGTCCTCATCGAAGTCAGCCTGGCCAGTCAGGCGAAGTGACGCCATGTCCTGGCCAGCGTTAACCGACTTTAGCGATGCGGTCCAAAATCCCCGGCTGTGCTTCCAGGGCACCGAGCTTGAAGCCGGGAAGGTGGCGGTCAACCAGCGGGGGCTGCCCCTGGTGTTCTCCGGCAATTTCGCCTGCGTGTATTCGGTATCCGTGGGGAACCGCAAGTACGCCGTGCGCTGCTTCACCCGGGCGATAACGGACCAACAAAGCCGCTACGGGCAGTTGGACGCCTATTTGAAAGACGTGCTCCCACCGGCTTTCGTCTATTTTGAGTACCTCGACCGCGGGATCAGTTTCAAAGGCGATTGGTATCCCATCGTCAAGATGGAGTGGGTGGACGGCGAGCCGTTGAGCAAATTCGTCGGCTCGAGGCTCAATGAGCCTGACACTCTCCGGCGCATCGCCGGCCGGTGGCGCGGCGGCACGACCGCCAGTTTACGCGGGCTGCGCATCGCCCACAACGACTTGCAGCATGGCAACGTCATGGTGCAGACGGACGGGAATATCCGACTGGTGGACTACGACGGGATATTCCTGCCCCAGTTTCGCGGGGAGCGCAGCCCGGAATTAGGGCACAAGAACTACCAGCACCCCCAGAGGTCGTCGGAAGACTACGACGATTACGTGGACAACTTCCCGTCCCTGGTGATCTATCTCAGCCTATTGGCCATCGCTTCCGACCCCGGTCTGTGGTCTTTCTATAACGACGACAACCTGATATTTACCCGGAACGATTTCGCCGACCCGGGGAAGTCCCCACTCTTCGACCTGCTGAAGAAGTCCCCCGACCAGACCGTGGCGAAACTGACGGAGCGCCTTGAGAACTACTGCGCCCTCCCGGTGGAGAAAGTGCCGGATCTGGAAGCCGCGTTGCAGGGTATTCCGTCCGTAAGAGCGCCATCGCCGGCAGGTTCCACGAGCCGCACCAACGCCACCGCCGCCAACCACGACTGCTACGGGATACCGGCAGATACTCCGAGGACCACAGTCCGCGCCGGCGCACCCCGCCACGGCGCCGGCCCAACCTCGGCCTGCCGCGCCGCCAGCCGCCAGTCCTGCATCGGCAGCCCAGCCTGCCATGCCGACTCCCCCGCCGGCGACTCGTTCATGGAGTACATCCCGCACTGTCGTCATCGCTCCTGCTCCACCGATTTCATCACAAGAACTGCGGAGTCAGCTCAAGAAAGTGATACTCGGAGTCGCGGTCACGGTTATCGCGGTTGTCGCGGTTATGGTGGGGCTGATGGCGTGGTCGATTGCGCAAAACGGATGGGACCCCTTGGAGTCCGCCGCCGGCCCCTCTCCAATTCCAACGGCGACGTCTACGGCTAATGCGCCGATTTCTACGTCCACAGGCCCGCCCGGGTCGACAACTACGCCGATTGAGTAGTTGATGCGCCGGTCACGGGACTGCAAGGGCAGGTTGGCTAGTCATGGTCGGCCTATGAAGTGTTTCGCAGTCAAGTCGCCGCACTCTTGCGACGAGGAAAGCGCCAGACGCCGAGCGCCCGATATACGGCCTCAACGCCCTTTTCACCGATGGCCTGTGCTCCCCCGGACCCTCGCTTGACCCCGCCTGCTAGGCCACACGCCTCACAACGGCTTTGATGCAGGCGGCGAATACAACAACAACCCAAAGCACGAATCCCCACACGGCGGCCCGGCGGCGGACACCCCCGAGAATGAGAACGGCAATCGCCGGGAAAAATATTATTTGGCCTAGTTTCCGTAGTGCCTCAAGTGTCTCTATTGTCCCGGACTCGTCGCTTGCTCCACCTTCTCCATAGAGGAAAATGTTAATGAGGAGATGCTCCGGAATTCCGCCCGAGATGACGAGGAGGAGTCCAATCGCCGCCGCGGCCAATCCAACCTGGTCAATCCGTCCCAGCCGGTCGATCAGTCCCGGCTTGCGGGTCAGTCTCAGCATTCTTTCCGCCGCGCTGAACAGGTACCGGAAACTGACGGCGCTGGCCCCGGTCGCAAGGGTCAAGAGGCCTACGAACATCAAGACTTCCGAGCCCGTTTCAGGTTCATCCTGTGGAAAAAAACCTCTCTCCGCAGGCGCGTCCAGCAACTCCAGGATGCCCAGACCAGCTTTGTGGACAATACCCCCCAGAATCCCGCTGAACACAAAAATCATGACCGCGGTCGCCATCACCGCCAGTCCCAGCTTGTAGGTGAATTCCAACTCTCTCATAGAAACACCAGCGCCTTGGGCGGGTCTGTCTTCAATGGGGACATGTCCGCTCTCCTCTGGCCCCAGCTTGGCGACGCATCCTTTGACTGCCTGCGTGAGCGAACCGTAAACGCGTCTCTTTGACAACGGCACGCTGGATGCCAGCCGGTATGGTCAGGCATTCTATGACACCAAAACGCGAGGAACGCCAATGTTCATGATGCCAAGTTGTTGGAGGCGACCCTGGAGGTCATCGTGGTCAAACGGCCGCAGCCCAACAGGGATGAACCCCAACACCTGTGCCTGGACAAGGGGTATGACAATCCTTCGGGCCGTGGAGCTGCCGCCCGACACGGCTATCAACCGCACATCCGACGCATCAGTGAGGAAAACCGGACGCATCTGG
The DNA here is from genome assembly GCA_965262065.1 of Dehalococcoidia bacterium. Taxonomy (GTDB): domain Bacteria; phylum Chloroflexota; class Dehalococcoidia; order Lucifugimonadales; family Lucifugimonadaceae. The sequence goes on from OZ253497.1 coordinate 2,439,021, forward strand.
CGAGAAGCGGTATCCGGCGCGCCGGTGGGTTGTGCAACGGATGCCGCCATGGCTCTCCAAGCGCCGTGCGATTCCGGTCCGATACGACAAGAAGGCGGCCAACAACCTCGGAGTGTTACAGCTCGCATGCGCGCTCCTGTGGTTCCGACGACACTGGCGCCTGTCCGTTTTGAGATAGTTACTTATTGGACACTCTCTAAGTGGGGATTCAACACGAACGTTGGGTAACTGTTCAGATTTGGTGAGTGGAGGGTCCCCCACAAGCCCTGTGGATTCCCTACCGGCCTTCGCCGGTATGACGGTGGCTGTGCCTATCAAGCGTTCCCACGAAGTATGAACAGTTATTACGTTGGTTGTTTTGATCCTGGCCTGGAAGGCCGGATTCGTCCCGGGCGAGTATTCGGCTGCACGTTCTTGCCGTCCACCCGCAGACCGGCGCGGAGGCTAAAGCCGGGACGAACCCGGCGGGCGCGGGTTGGCGATATCCGGGCCCAGACCGTCCAGGAAATCGTTGACGGCCTCCGCCGCGCCCGCAGGGTTTGTGATGTGCGGCCAATTTCCCACCCCGTTGATCACCGCTTTCGTGGCATTCGGCCAGTTGGGCCATTGACCGGCCCGTCCTCCTGGGTAGCAATAATAAGCGTCGGCACCCGCGGTTCGGCGGCATCGGTCAAGCCCGGTTGGTTTTCGACATTCATTGCGGCCGGATCGAATTTGGGGGCCCGCAACCCTCCCGGCCGGGCCCAGGTAAGCACGTCGGCCATTTCGGAAGCGCGCATCGACGGATGATCCCCGAACAGGAATAGTTCGGCGCCACCCGGTCCCGTGACAAGGTCCACAAGGCCTGCGACTTTGACGTCGTCCGGCGGCGGCCCCAGCAGGACCAATCCACCTACAAGGTCGGGCCACCGTTCGGACGCCCGAATTGCCAGCAGAGCGCCGAGGCCGGTACCCACCAGCACTGCCTTCCGCTGCCAGTACGACAGTTGCAGGTGTAAATCGTCGGCGTACTCATCGAAGCCGTATTGGCCGTCGGGGTCCCAAGGCGTGCCGCCATGGCCGCGCAGATCCATGGCGATTATTTCGGAAGACCGGCGGATTCGACTGGCAAATGGTCCGTAGGTGTCGGCGCATTCCCCGAGGCCGTGCAGCAGGACAGTCATATTTGCTGACGACCTGGGCCACCAGAGATAGTGAAACCGCCTGTAACCGAGCAGTTTCAGGTATTCACTCAGCCCGCCGTGTCGATTCGCAAGCAAACGGGTCACCGTCCAACAACGAGATCATGAATTCCCGTCCTGTTCGCGCCAAAGCCGGCGCGTCGGGTCGGACCGGGTGGGCCGGCACAGCGCGCGGACTTGCGGCGCGGAGCTTCAGGCGGGCATCGCAGCCAGCGCGGCGTCGATATCCTTCGGCTTGTAGCCAACCACTCGCTGGTCTCCAATGAAGGTCACGGGAGTCGAGGAGTAGCCTTCGGTCAACAGGTACCTGGTGGCGTCGTCATCGAGTGAGACGTTGTGCTCCGCGAACGGGACACCCTTTCGTGAAAGGTACACTTTCACCATGTGGCAAGGGCCTCAACCGTTCGAGGTGAAGATCTTGATGGCTGCGTCAAAATCGGTCAAGTTTTCAATCCTCCAAGAATCCGGCGATTCTGGAAATCCGGATATGGTGATTGTATAAGTAATCCGACCGTTTTCCGGAAGCGGCCATTAGGTATTGGCCATCCGGGCGCAGGATACGAATCGGACGACAATATGATCGACCGCAAAGTGATATTCGATTCCGTCATCAGGGCCCTGCCTGAGGGCCACGACCTGGTCCCATTGCCCAAGCTCAACGTGCCGACCCCTGCCGGCATGGGTTTCCAAAAGGTCTATTTCGGCGCCAGGTGCGACTGCGGGACCTCGGCAGTGTTGAGTGTTGAGGTCGCCAACGACAGGACGGAAGCCGACCTGGAGTCGGCAATGCCGGCCATTCTCGACCGCCTGATGCGACAGAAATCCAGCTTCAGAAAAATGTCATGCCGTTCCCATCAGAACCTCAGGTCCGGCCAATTCAAATAGAATCACGATCCACCGCCAATTTCACTTAAATTCCTTAAGTCCGGGGAGAGCAGCAATGCCCAGGAAAAAACTGACCGAGGACGAGGCCCTTCAGAGAGCCATGAATTTCTCAGAGAAGTACGTCAGCAGGGGGCCGTACGAGTTTTTCCCAGACGCGGAGGTGGTCAAGGTCGTACAGGAAGGTCTCGGCAAGAACGAACTGGATCACGGATATCGCTACTGCCCCTGAATGCCGTTGAGCGGCGATCCGGTCGAGGATCGCAAGAAGATATGCCCGTGCGACCGGCACCACGAGGACATCATTCGTGACGGGTTCTGTATATGAATGTTCTTCGTAAGCGAAGAGTTTCTTCGCTCATACGAAGCCGGCGAGGACTTCGAACAGACAATTGACGAAGCGGTACCGCAGGGCACTGGCCTGTTCGAAGGTGAGTACGCCTCGAAGGCATCTACGAAAAGCTCGAAATCCCGACCCGCGCGCAAGAAGAAGGATTAGCGGGACCTAATCTATGGCAACGGATCTTCAGGAATCCCTGACGCTCAACACCTTTCGGGTAAACAGCGTCGAGTTTGGCCCCTCCACCGAGTTTCGGGACGGCGCGCTGACGGTCGATAAGGTGGAAATAACCGCCGTAGCGAAGTCAGACCCGCGAGTGAACGCGGTTAACGTAGAGATTGTTCATCCCGGGGAGTCGACTCGCGTCACCGCGATCAAGGACGTCATAGAACCTCGGGTGAAGATCTCCGGGCCGGGGCAGGTGTATCCGGGCGTTGCCGGTAGACCGGTGACGACAGTCGGCGTCGGCGAAACGAATTGCCTTGCCGGAGTGGCTGTAACTCCACTGAGCCCAATCAAGGTCTACGAGTTACCGAGCCCGGCAGGGGGCATGGTCGGGGGCGCTGCAGGCCCGGGTTCCAACCTGTTCGACATGAGTGGGCCCGGCGCCGACGCTTCACCGTACGGGTCTCTGCATCACATATGCATTAGCCTCGACGTGAGTCAAGTGCTACATCTGGACGATCAAAACGAGACCATCCATGCGGCCGCGCTCAGGGTTGCCGATCTGCTGGCGAACACGACTCTCGACGCGCCGCCCGACGAGACAGAGGTCTTTGGCAACCGGCCGCTGACCGAAGACGTTCCTTCAATTGTTTACGTCGCCTGCATGAACTCTCCGCAGCACTACGCCAACAGCCTGAACGCGTACGGAGTCGCCATTTACGGCTTGACCAGGCAAACGCCGCCCTGGGTGTTGCGGCCCACGGAAATCCTGGATGGAGCGATCTGCGGTTCATACAGTTACGAGATGGCCAACAACCCAGTGGTCATGGGCCTCCTCCGCAAGCATCGGGCCGGAGAGTGCAACTTTCTCGGCGTCATCACGATACGGACCCGGTGGAGCTCGCAAGCCGAAAAGAACGTTCAGTCAGGCCAGACGGCGCGCATAGCGCGTGACCTGGGCGCGTCCGGCGCGGTCGTCACGTGGGATGCGGGCGGCAATGACTTCATGGAGGTCGCCAGAGTCGTTCAGGCCTGCGAACGGGCGGGGATCGACACGGTCCTCTTGACCGGCGAAGAGGACCCGGACAACGAAGGGACTGCTCTGCTGGAACCGTTGTCTGAGATGGAGGCCGTCGTAAGTTCCGGCATAGGCGCCAACATGTGGTTCGAACGTACTCCCATGCCTGCCGTTGAGCGTGTGGTCGGCGCTCCGCAGGTGCAGTTGAATTTTGGACCCAACGAACCCCTGCAGATACTTGACGCGAAAAGTCAACTGGCCACGTTGCAATCAGAAGACCATTACGGGTTCGGCTTTCGGAGCTGCTTCAGCTACTGATCCGGGCCTTGGCGCCGCCGCCGGTCTTCGGCCGAACGTTCAGTGAGTCAGGCATGGCGGGCGAATTCCGCGTTAAGTGATACGACGCTGACAGAGATAAGCATGTAAAATATCGGCCGAATATATGGAGCAGGTGTGTGGGACTGTACTGGCAGGTCTCAGCGCCGCCTTAGCGCGCGGTCCATTTCGGCTGCGGTACTAATTTGAGAGGAACCGAATTGATTCCAAAGAAGTTTTTGATACTGGCCATTCTGGCTCTTGCGGCGATGATCGTAGTTGCCTGTGGTGGCGGCGATGAACCTGAGACCAAGGCCGCGCCGACAACCGCGCCCGCAACCGCCGCCCCGGCCCCCACCGCCGCAACGAAGGCGGTAGTGCCGACCCTCGCTCCGGTCTTGTCGACGCCGACGGCGGCCCCGGCCGCGCCCACATCTACACCGGCGCCCACAGCCACGCCGCCAGCCTCCGGACCGACCGGTACGCTGAACGTGGGTGTGGCATTGATCACGCCACCCAACTTCTTGCCCAGCAAGATCCCGTGGCCAGGCAATCTCAACATCATTTCCTGGGGAGTCGGAGAGGGGCTGGTTCGCACCGACTATGTGAAGCCTCCGCTAATTGGCGAGTTGAACGACACAGGCATTGCTCCCACTTGGGAAATCGCCTCCGATCTTTCGAAGATCACGTTCCAGATTCGCGAGGGAGTTGATTTCCACGACGACTGGGGTGAGTTGACCGCACACGACGTGGCGCACAGTTTCAATGAGACCCAGGCCGATGGCAGCACATGGGCTCGAGTCGAGATTGGCGACTTCATGTCAGAGGGCGTCGCGCTGGATGACCGTACGTTTGAGTTCCGCTTCAAAAAGTGGAGCGGCCTGTGGTACGGGTGGATGCACCAGAACACTGGCTCCGTACCGATGATCAGCAAGAAGGCATACGACGATCTTGGTTTCGACGAAGCCGTACTGACCCCCGTTTTCACTGGCCCGTTCGAAGTGGATGAATGGAAAGCCAACGACATTGTTCAGCTTTCAGCAATCGATCCCCACTGGCGACAGACACCCGGTGTGGCCAACGTAAAGATCGTCGAGATCAAGGAAGTTGCAACCCGCCTGGCGGCTTTCAAGACCGGTGAGATCCACCTGTCGCAGTTCCCAACCAACAGGTTGGCCGAGGCCGCAGAGGCGACCGGTGGAACTTTCCACGAAATCGGAAACCCGTCGTCGAGGCACGTGGCGTATGCCGGTAACTACTGGATGAAGAAAGACCACAACTCCGGTGAGGACATCTACCCCCGGCCGGGTCTGAATGCCGATGACGAGCACCCCTGGATTGGGGACCCCGAGAATCCGGAAAACATGGAACGCGCCCGCCTGATCAGGCACGCCATGGCGCAGGCCATCGACCGGGACCTCATCAACGATGAAATCCTTCTTGGCCTGGGTTCGCCCCAGTACACCTGGTACGGGTTCGACAAGAACGCCAACCCCCAGTACTTCAAGGACGAATGGATAATTCCGTACGATCCTGAAGGCGCAAAGCAGACGATTGCCGAGCAGGGATTCCCCGACGGCTTTAAGGTTCCCTTCTTCCTGCCGCCAGACGTGCCCGGTGTAGTTAGCGTGGAGATCGGTGAGGCGATCGGCCAGATGTGGAGAAATATCGGGCTTGACGTCGTCATCGAGAGCACGGCTTACCAGGCTCGAAGGCCAACCATGGTTGAACGCTCGATCGACGTGGTCTGGATGTGGGCTTCAAACGCCTCGGTCGGCAAGATCGATGATGCTCACAGCCACGGCGTGATTCCGTCTGCGGGATGGAACCGCGGCATGGAAATTCAGTGGGTACTCGACCTCTGGATGGAAGCCGACGCCGAGGAAGATCCGGAGAAGCGCATCCAGATCAACATCCGGGCCGAAGACATGCAAGCGCATTGGCTGACGGTCGCTCCGGTTGTGGGCGTTCCCAGTATTTGGGTGGCCAGCGGAGACGTACTTGAGTGGAGGCCATTCTCGGAAGGCGCCGGTTACGCCGGTACATTCGAGTCGGTCGTCCTGAAGTAAGTTAGTCACGATCGCGGCGGCTGGGGTCCAGTTGATCCCCGTCGCCGCAGATCGAATTAGTCGGGCATTAACCTAGGGCCGCGTCGGCGCGAATGCCGGTTTCGCGGCCCTTGTGTTGTCCTGGAAGGTGTAAGAGCGGGCGTCGGCAATGACCAAGTTCCTGGTACGACGATTCTTCTACGGCATCGCCGTCGTCATCTTGGTGACGCTGTTCGTCTTCATCCTGTCCCGCGCGTCAGGTGATCCGCGCACCGTTTTCCTGAACGAATACACGACCCAGGAGCAGTGGGACGAATGGGGCCGCCAATGGGGCCTCGACAAGCCGGTAATCGTACAATATTTCCTTTGGTTGGGACGCGCGGCTACCGGCAACCTTGGCCAGTCTCTGCGGGAAAGCCGACCCGTCCTGGACGTCATACTGGAACGGGTGCCGGCCACTGTCCAACTCGCGGCGGGCGCTTTCGCTTTTGCGATCCTTCTGGGCCTGCCGTTCGGAGTACTTTCCGCCGTATGGCGCGGTAGCTGGCTGGACTATTTCGGCAGGACCCTTGCTTTGTTCGGCCAAGCCCTCCCGCCGTTCTGGTTAGGGATTATGTTGATCCTGGTCTTTGCGGTACAACTCGGGTGGCTGCCTACGAGCCGGCGGGAGGGGCTCGATCACTTCATTCTCCCGTCCATCACACTCGGCTGGCTCACCGCTTCAGGCCTGTTGCGACTTGTGCGGTCCGCCATGCTGGAGGTGCTCGACTCCGAGTACGTAAAAATGGCCAGGGCTAAAGGCGCAAGCCCGAACGCAATTATCTGGAAGCACGCCTTCCGCAACGCCATGATCGCGCCTTTGACATACGCCGCGCTGGTGTTTGTCGCATTCCTTACGGGGGCCGTAGTAACCGAGACGGTGTTTTCGTGGCCCGGGCTGGGCAGCCTGGCCATCAGGTCTGTGAACAACCTTGATCTGGCCGTGTTATCCGGCGTGGTCCTTATCCTTACGTTGCTGTACGTGGTGGTGAACTTCCTGACCGACGTTCTTTACGCCGTGATCGATCCCAGGATACGGCTCGAATGAGCGTTCAACCCATGGTCAGCAGCGCCTCGGAGCCGGTTATTCCGGGGCAAGACCGCGGTCGTATTAGCGGTTGGATCCACGCGGCCAACCGTTACCCGATAATCCCCGGCATCATCATGCTCTTCATGATGATCGCGGCGATCTTCGCCCCGCTAGTGGCGCCTCACGATCCCCTCTACGGTTATCTGGGTGACCGCGAGATACCCCCGATCTGGTATCCGGAGGGAAGTATCACCCACATCATGGGGACCGACCAGCAAGGTCGGGACATGCTGAGCCGCGTTATTTTCGGCGCTCGGATATCCGTTTTTATCGTTGTGGTCGTCGTCGCCATTGGCGGGACCATAGGGACCGCTTTGGGGATCATCGCTGCCTGGTACGGCCGCCACGTCGATGAGTTGATCATGCGGGCTGTCGACTTCACCCTGGCCGTGCCGTTTATTCTCGTCGCGCTCGTGGCGGTGATCGTTTTTGGCCAGAGTATGACGGTTGTGGTGGTCCTGCTCACCGTGTTCAGTTGGAACGGTTTCGCGCGTCAGATCAGGGCCGATTCGCTCAGGATCAAGGCGGCCGACTACGTTTCGTTGGCACAGGTCGCGGGAGCGTCCACGTTGTGGATCATGTGGAAGCACATCTTCCCTGGCGTTATCAGCACTTTGACAGTGGTCGCCACTCTGCGGGTCGGTTCGCTTATCCTGGCCGAAGCCATTCTCAGCTTCCTGGGCGCCGGTATTCCGCCGCCGACCCCCGCATGGGGTGTCATGGTGGCCGACGGCAGGGGATACCTGGAGTCTTCTTGGTGGATCGCATTCTTCCCCGGACTCTCTATATTTCTGCTCGTGCTATCGAGTAACTTCCTGGGTGACTGGCTGCGCGACCGGCTGGATCCGCGGTTGCGCCAACTCGACTAACCCATTTTGTTGTTGGGGGTAGGACACGTGACAGAAAAACTGAGAGTCCTTCATTTCGTTAACCAGTTCTTTGCCGGACGCGGTGGTGAAGAAATGGCAAACATTGAGCTGGACGCGGTGGACGGCTCCGCCGGCCCCGGAATCAGGCTGGACATACTGCTCGGAGACGAAGCCGAGATCGCTACAACGTTGGTCGCCGGAGATAACTGGGTAGCGGAAAAGAGGTCGTTGCAGCCAAACACCTGCGCGAGGCGATTCTCGAATTCAAGCCCGACGTCGTAGTAGCAGGCCCCGCATTCAATGCAGGTCGCTACGGACTTGCCTGCGGGCTGGTGTGCAAAGTCGCGCAAGACGCCGGCGTGCCGGCAGCAACCTCTATGTTCGAGGAGAATCCAGGCGTGCTCACTTACCGAAGCGAAGTGCTGATCGCCGGGGGCGCCGAGGACGTGAAGGGCATGGAGCCGGCGCTGGCGAAGCTCGCGGAACTGGCTGTGAAACTCGGAAATGGTGTAACCCTCGGGCCCGCAGAGAGCGAAGGTTACTTCCCGCGCGGCGCCAGGAAAGAGGGCAGGCGATACGCGTCGGCTGCAACCCGCGCCGGCGACATGTTGATGGCACGCCTGACCGGTTCGCCGTGGACCACAGAACTGCTTATCGAGACGCCCGACGCCACAACCCCAGCGGAACCGGTCAGTGACCTTTCAAATGCCAAAATCGCCATGATGACGTCGGGAGGTCTCGTGCCAAGGGGCAATCCGGATGGGCAGGTGAGAGGCGGTTCAACGCGATGGTGGAAGTACTCGATCGATGGCCTCAGCGGTTTAAGCGCGGAAGAATGGGAGTCGATCCACCGCGGGTTCTTTGTCGGGATAACGAACGAAGAGCCCAACTACGTAATGCCGCTCGACGTGATGAGGCAGCTCGAAGACGCAGGCGGCATTGCCGAAATACACCCGACAGCCATTAGCGTGTCGGGCGTCGGCACGCACGTCAGCGACTCGATACGCATCGGCGACGAAATGGCGGAGTATCTGCAAGCCGAACGGGTGGACGGAGCGCTGCTCGTCGCCACCTGAGGCACTTGCTATCGTTGCGGCGCAACGATAGCAAGGCGCATCGAGGACGCAGGCATTCCCGTGGCCGTGATAACGGCGTTATTCAGCCTTGCTTTGACAACCGGAGCGCCCAGAGTAGTCAAGGGCGCCCGAATAGAGCACGTGTGCGGGGACCCAACACTTGGGCCGGAGCGGGATGTAGCGTTCAGGCGGGAGATCGTGCAAACGGCGCTAGAGTCTCTGACTACTCAAGTTACCGAGCCGACATTGTTCGAACCCGCGGGTGTGTAGAGGCACACGTCCGAGCCGACGCGAATGGACGGACAGTTGATTGTGACAATCGTCCGCGGACATCCTTGTTAGGCCATAAACAATGAAACTCGAACTCGGGAAATTCCCAGTTTCAGAAGTACGCGAGGGTTCGCACACGGACTATCGCGACGGCGTACTTACGGTCGATACGGAGTCATTGACCAGGCTCGTACTCGAGAACCCGGCCATTGTCCACGCTCGCGTCGAGATCGTCCGCCCCGGGGATTCCGTTCGGATCGTTGGATATCGCGACGTTGTGGCGCCGCAAGTCAAGGTTGAAGGGCCGGGCGTGGCCTACCCGGGCATCTGCGGTCGGCCAGCCGAATTCACCGGCCGGGGCCGGACCCACCGGGTCGACGGTGTTGGCGTGGTCAATCTCGCCGACACCGAGCCACCGCCTGGAGGCAAGGCCGAGAAACTGGCTCACGGATTCGATACGTTGTTCGACATGTCCGGTCCGTCGGCTTCCATCATCCCTTACTCGCAACTCAATAATGTCTGCCTTGTGCTCAACACCGATCGGAACTTGTCGGGACCGGCCCGCGCCTGGGCGGCCGAGGCCGCTACGTTGGCTGTGAGCGACGCCATTGCCGAGACCGTTCGAGACGAAACCCCGGCCAAGGTCCATACGTTCGAGAGCCCGGATCCCGACGCCGATCTACCGCGCGTTGTCTACATTTCTTGTCACAACTCACCCGAACACTACGCCGACGCCGTCAGGGCATACGGAACGTCCATATACGGATTGTCACGCCTCAACGCGCCGTGGTTGCTGAACCCGAACGAATGGCTCGATGGCGCCGTGGCGGGAAGAGACTCTTGGATTCTTGTAAACAATCCTGTGATCATGGACCTCTACTCCCGTCACAATCGTGACCTGATATTTGCCGGTTGCATCGCCATTCGCACAAGGTGGAGCCAGCAAGTTGAGAAGAACGTGACCTCGAATCAGGCCGCCAAGATCGCACAGCAGGTCGGCGCAACGGGCGCCGTCGTCACGTGGGACGCGGGCGGGAACGATTTCATGGAGGTCATCAGGACAGTCCAGACCTGCGAGCAGATAGGCATCAACGCTGTATTCTTGACCTTTGAAGAACATCCGGACAACGGAAGTCCGCTCCTCGAACCCCTGCCGGAGGCAAGAGCGATAATCACCACGGGATGGGGCCGCAACGAGTTGATGTCGGAGGGGAGCATTCCCAAATATGACGAGCCGCTGCCGGCGGTCGACAAAGTGATCGGCAGACAGTCCATCATGGCCAATCAAAACGCCCAGTCGGGGCAAGTCGATTCGCACTCTGAGTTACGTTCGTACCTGTGGGTGGACCGTTACGGTTCCACTGCGTGGAGCGCTTTCGACTATTAACATTCAAGGGAAACAGTTGAATATCTCAATGAAGGGAGAAGGATCGTGACGAGCCAGCCAAAGCTGAAAGTCGTTCATTTCCTCAACCAGTTCTTCGCAGGAATCGGGGCTGAAGAGGCCGCCAATCACCCAGTCGAAGTTCGCGAGGGGGCTGTTGGCCCGGGAAACGCGTTCCGGGCGGTGTTCAAGGATGACGCCGAGATCGTCGCAACGATAGTCGCCGGCGACAACTACTTCAACGAGGAACACGAGACCTCCGTCAGGGCAGTCGTAGACACCCTTGCCCGGTATCGGCCCGACCTCGTGATCGCCGGTCCGGCCTTTAACGCAGGGCGTTACGGACTGTCCTGCGCCGAGGTGTGCCACCTGGCACTGGCAGACGGTATACCTGCCGTGACCGCCATGTTTGAGGAAAACCCGGGCACCCTGACCTACAAGAAAGAGGTCGTTATCGTGCCGACCAGCGAGGGCGTGGGGGGAATGCCTGCCGCCGTCGCAACCGTCGCCCGCATCGGCCTGAAGCTGGCCCGCGGCGCGGAGCTTGGTCCGGCGGACGAGGAAGGGTACATCCCGCGGGGCATCCGAAAGGCTGGAAGGCGAGACGTGCGGGCGGCGGATCGAGCCATCGAAATGGTCCTCAAGAAGGTCCGCGGCGAGCCCTTCGTTACGGAACTTCCCATCGAGTTGCCCGAGGTTGTCGAACCTGCCAGCCCGCTTAGCGACATGAAAACTGCCCGCATCGGCCTCGTTACTTCCGGTGGCCTCGTTCCCATCGGCAATCCCGACCGCCTGTCGGGCGGGCCTGCGCAAGTCTGGTATCGATACGACATCAGCAAGCTCGCAACGATGGAGACTGGCAAGTGGGAGTCGGTCCACGTCGGGTTCTACACGGACGTGACCAACGAAAACCCCAACTACGTGCTCCCATTGAACGTCATGCGTTCACTCGAGGACCGCGGCGTCATCGAGTCGGTCCACCCCGAGTACCTGACAACATCAGGCCGGGGCACGACGGTAGCCGATTCCAGGCGGATGGGCCGGGAGATGGCGGAGGTCCTTAAACGAGGGGGTGTAGACGGCGTTGTCATGGTGGCCACCTGAGGGACCTGCAATCGTTGCGGCGCAACGATAGCGAAGGAAATCGAGCGAGAGGGCATCCCCGTAGCATTGATCTCGGCCCTGTTCAGTCTGGCCCTTACGACGGGGGCGCCCAGAGTCGTACGCGGCGGCCGGATTGAACATGTCTGTGGAAACCCAAGACTGTCGCCCGCCGACGATCTTGCCTATGCGACCAGCATCGTCGAATCGGCCCTGGAGTCGCTGATGACGCCGGTGGCTGAGCCGACACTTTTTGAGCCCAGCGTCACCTGATTCTCACACGGCGCGAATAGAGCGCTTGAGCGTCGATGCCGGCGGCCATAATTGGTCTGCCTGAATTAGGACGCGACACACCGGAGCCGAAAATGAACGAGGCCGACAAGAGACTTGAGTTGGGGATATTCCCGGTTACCGACGTACAACTGGGTTCCGCGACCGGATATGACGACGGCGTCGTGACCGTCGATGCCGATGGGCTTCGGGATGCCCTTCTCGAGGACATACGGCTAGACGACGTGCAGTTTGACGTGATCCACCCCGGCGACATGGTGCGCGTTACCACGGTCAGGGACCAGGTTGAGCCCCGGGTCAAGGTAAGCGGGCCGGGCGTCGTATATCCCGGCCTCGACGGGCGACCCGTAGACGTCGTCGGTTCGGGCCGCACTCACGTCCTTCGAGGCATGTCGATATTCGAAGTGTCAGACACGATGTGGTACCCGGGCAACGACGGGGACGTGGAGACCTACCTCGACATGTTCGGGCCGGGTGGTCAGGCAGTACCGTTCGGCTCGATGCACAACCTGTGCATGACCATTACGCCTCGCGAAGGCGTGCACATAGAGGACCAGAACCAGGCGATTCACGGAGCGGTACTACGCGCATCTGACGCGATAGCCGCAACCACGAAAGAGCTCGACCCCCCTGCGATCGAGGTGTCTGACCTGGGGGCAGTGGATCCCTCCCTGCCGCGAGTCGCATACGTCATGGCGCTGCGCTCGCCAGAGCACTACTCGAACTCACAGTATGCCCATTGGACCGCGATATACGGCATTACCAGGCTCACGCCGCCTTGGCTCATCAACCCCAACGAGATATTCGACGGCGCAGTGTCAGGTCGGGCTTCCTGGGAACTCATCAACAATCCGGTCGCGTGGGGCCTGTCGCAACGGCATGGGCAGGACTTGAATTTCGTCGGGTGCATCATCATACGCACGAGATGGTCCGCCCAGAGCGAGAAGTTTCTCACCGCGAACCAGGTTGCGTCCCTCTGCCGGACTATGAATGTGGATGGCGCCGTCGTGGGATGGGACTCCGGCGGAAACGACTTCATGGAAGTTATCCGTACTATCGAGGCGTGTGAGAAAAGCGGCGTAAAGACAGTATTCCTGACGATGGAAGAGAGCCCGACCAGCGGCGGACCGCCTCTGCTGGAACCGTTGCCCGAGGCCGACGCGATAGTGTCGACCGGGTTTCATGGCGCCGCCGGGGGCAGGATTGCCGAACTCACCGCTCCTGAACGTGTAATAGGCAGGCCTGAAATATGGCGCGTCGACCCCGTCTCGAACGAGTACATCAGGCACGACGCAACAGGACCTCTGAGGTCGATTGCATGGTCGGACCGGTACGGGTACACGAAAGAGACCGCGTTCACGTACTAGACACCGCGCTGCCGGGGCCTGTTCGCACGCGGTGAATAACGCGGGCTCGCGGACTGACCAAGCGAAATCGCGCAGTCCGCGGCTATCGGCAGGGTAGGGCAGTAGCTGCCCTCAAACCTCGAAACAGCTCGTCCGGGTGTCGAGTGAGGACCAGCCGAGGCCGGACCGGCCAAATGGCATTTCACCTTGCGCGTCTATCGTCCCGACACCGGTGCTCATGTTCAGTGTGATGTTGCGTCGGCCGATCACTCGGTCCACCGGTCCGGTCGGCGGCGGGTTCGACTCCGCCCGTCCAACACCGACGCTGACGATCGATTTCACTTCGGGCAGAGGTTCCAAAATCGGTGGGCCTCCGTCGGTTGGGTCGTCTTCCTGAACGACGAACACCGTATCCAGGCCCTCAAGTTCGCACGCCTGCGCCGTTCGGACAGCCTCCATGAAGTCGTTTCCGCCGACCATCCCCACCACTATCACGCCTTCCGCTCCCAACATCTTGGCCGTCTTGGCGGCCTGCTTTGCGACAACGTTCTTTTCGAGCTGGGAACTCCACCTTGTGCGGATGACGACGCATCCCAGGAAGTTCAGGTCCTTGCCGTGCCTCCCGTACAACTCAAACAGCATCGGGTTGTTAGAGAATCCCCAGGAGTCGCCGAACGTCAACGCGCCGTCCAGCATTTCGTTTGGGTGGATAACCCACGGCGGGTGCAACCGGGTAAGACCGTAGAGGTGGTCGCCCCAACCGCGCACTGAGCCCGCGTGATGTTCCGGCGAGTGTTGGCAGAGGATGTAGACCATTTTGGGCAGAGAGGGATCGGCTTTGCCCAGTTCGTACACATCGAGCTCGGGCGGCTCCAGGTCCTTGACCGCGTCGGCGAGGGCGTCTGAGACGAGCAGGGCCGCCGCATGGGCCGCGTCGTTTCTGTCGAGGACATCCCGCCCCGGGTCGATTTCCAGCAACACACAAACGTTTATGAGATTCGAAGACGCTGGGCTCATGTCGCCGTTGCCGCGCATGTCGATCACCGAACGGTCGGTGTAGTTGCCCATACCCACGCCCAGATAGAGTGGGGTATCCGACACCTCGACTACCGCGACCCCCGTGAGCTTGTGCGTCCGGCCGCTGCCGACCGTATCCACGGGTCTCCCGCAGATGCCCGGATAGACCGAGCCGCCTCCGCTCACCTTGACCATCGGCTCGATAACGTCCCTGATCAGCGTGATGCGAACCGAATCACCCGGCCGGGCCAAATCGAAATCCGCCGAAAGCACGCGCGGGTCTTCCAGAATCTTGCTGGTCAGTCCGGCCCGGTCGATCTCCAACTTGCCGTCGGTCCAGGCGGTTTTGTCGCCGAATTCGACTTCCGTAACCGGGAATTTGCCTAGTTCCAGTCTCATCGCCTTGTCTCTTCCAGCCTCGCGGCCATGGTGGAGTTGGTCATTTCGTCAAGCGGCTGCGCGTCAGAGCCTGACGGGTGTCCTCCGGGTTGTGACATCACGGAACTGCGGGAACGAAGAGTGTCGGTTCGCTCACCTCAGTCGTTAAAGCGTCGAGCGCGGCGCCGACGATCTCCCCGCTGTATGCCCGGTCTTTTTCGGGCCCGAGCGTGGGGTCCCCGCACACGTACTCGATCCTGCTGCCGCGGACGACCCGCGGGGCGCCGGTCGTGAGAGCCAGTGAAAAGATGGCGGAGATCATTGCGACCGGTATGCCGGCCTTCTCGATTTCCTTCGCTACCGTTGCGCCGCAACGGTTGCAAGTACCTCAGGTGGCAACCAGGAGCGCGCAATCGACCCCCTCGGACTTGAACTCGGACGCCATCGCTGCGCCGATCATTCGCGAGTCCGCAACTGCGGTTCCTACGCCGCTTGTCGTCAATATCCACTGGTAAACGGACGCAACCTCGCCCGCCCGCTCCACGTCCCTGACAACGTTCAGCGGTAAAACGTAGTTCGGGTTTTCGTTGACGATTGCCGTGTAAAAGCCGCGGTGCACACTTTCCCACTCCTCCGCCGAAAGGGAGTCGATGCCGTCGATAGAGTACCTCAGATAGCCCTTAGCGCCGCCTCGCACCAGTCGGTCCGGATTGCCCTTTGGGACGAGTCCGCCGGTCGTCACGAGGCCGAGCTTCGCATTCGACAGGTCCGCGATCGGCCCGGCCGGCACAACGGCGTCCGGCATACGAATCGGCAGTTCGGTGACCCAGTCGCGGCCGCCCATTCTGGCCATCAACATTTCCACAGACCGTTTTACTGCGGATTGAGGGCGAAGACCCGGCTGTCGAATCCCCCGCGGCAGGTACCCCTCATCTTCGGCCGGACCGAGACCGTCACCGGACCCGAGTTTTGTAGCGAGTCCCGCCAGTTGGGCGACGATCTGCTGCATGCGAACCGGTGATTCATCCGTCGGGACGATGTAGGCCCGCGTTTCGTACTCCAGAACGCCGGGGTTTTCCGGATACATGGCCGTCACGGCGGGAATGCCTTCCGCGTTGGCCAGCACACACACCTCGCCGCACGCCAGTCCATATCGGCCGGCGTTAAAGGCGGGTCCGGCAACCACAACGTCAGGGTTTAACCTGCGGAGGGTATCTTGCACCGCCCGTGCCGAGGCGGAGCTCTCTTCAGTGAAGTAGTTGTCCCCACTGACGATCGTCGCGACTACCTGGCCGGAGTCGCCAAGGGCTGCCTGCAGCGCGCGGCCCGGACCAACGGCGCCGTCACGTACTTCGACAGGCAGATTGGCCTGTTCTTCGCCTCCGACGCCTGCGAAGAATTGATTGAGGAAATGAACGACTTTAATGGGCTGTGACATGACGGGATTTAGCCTCCATCCAGCATCCAGCGATCGTTCGGGATGTTACAGTACGCGCAGATACCGGGAAAACATCCTGTTGGAGAGATAGTCCGTTCCCAGGTCTCGGTGGGCCCCACGGAAAGCGTTAAGGGCTGACGGGGCCGTATGACGGGCTTGAGATGCTTTCGATCTATGAAGGGAAACGCCCGAAAGCGCCTAGCAGCCTTCCCCAGCGATTTCACGCAGGCCCTGGGCCGGAGGGCTGGTCGAGCTTCAACGCCATCAGATCTTCGTCGAAGTACTCGCCATCGACGAAGATTGCCAGTTCCTCTACGCCGTAAGTCTCGAAACCAAAGGACGCGTACAGTGACTTCGCGCGCTTGTTCGTGCTTTCCACCCCCAAGTGGATAACAGCCAGCCCGGGCATCTGGCGGGCCAGTCCCAGGGCGGCGTCCAGCAGCGCCCGCCCGTATCCATTGCCCTGTTGCTCGGCGGCCACGTGCATTCCAACGATCGCCCCGATGTGCATTCGCTTGGGTCTATCATCACGGAAAAACCCGACCGTGCCGACAAGGTTCTCTTCGGCGAAACATCCCAGGTTGAAAGAGTCGGCTGAATCGAACGTCCTTAGCAGCCGTTGAGCAAAAGTCTCCAGTGGCCAGTCTTTCTGTTGCTCGTACGAGGAGACGAACGCCGTGGGATGCTCCTTGAGAGCCCTCAACCTGAGCGTTCGGTACGCGAGGGCGTCACCCTCGCCCAATTCGCGGATGATCATTCGGCTTTCACTTTTTGGCAGCGCTCCGGGTGTCCGACAGCGTCAGGAAGACTCTTCCGGGCCGCTGAGGCCGACGAGTTCTTGAAGACGGATGCCGCTTTATGCGCCGCTCCCAGCGTTGCAATCTCTACCGCCGAATGATTATCGGAGCGCGGCTCAGACCTCGAGTTTCAAGTGCGTCGTGGGTTGCCAGCCTAGGAGACTCTTGGCCTTCGACAGGTTGATTTCGACTTCATTTTCGTCACCGGCGATGAAAATGGGTTCAAAATTCCCGTGGCCCTTCTGCACGAATTCGGCCGCTGCCAGGAAGGCGTTCGCGAGGTCTTCCTCGTCGGTCGCGAAGTACCCTTGGCCGCGGCCCGGCTCCCTGGCGGCTTCCCGTTCTGCTATCCACTGTTCCCTTGTTCGAGGCCCCGTAATGCGCAAGGCGATCAGGTTCATGTCGAACCACCGGGCGAAGTACCGGCAGATACCCTCGCCGAATCCCTTGCTCACGCCGTATGCGCTTGGCGTGTCGAGCATTATCGAATCCTCGTTGTGATAGTACTCACGATTACGATAGTGAACGCTCATCGTCGATGTGTATACGCCCTTCCTGACGTCCAGACCCTGGGCCACCCACAGGAATGTGTGTAAACCCTTGCAGTTGACCTCGTAGTTATTGGCAATGATCACGGGATCCTGGTCTACGACCCCTCCGCCTTGCGGCGACAGCATGACCAGCCAGATAAACGTGTCCATGCCCTCCAGCGCCCGCCCGATGGCGGCGGGGTCTGTAACCGATCCCTCGACGAACTCGACATCGTGCCGGGGCGGCTTCATATCAAAAACGCGTAGTTCGTGCTGTTCCCGCAAATAAGGGGTTATGAACGATCCGACGTGGCCTGAGCCGCCTACAAGGAGAATCTTCATCGAACTGTGCCTCCAGCCTTAGCAGTAAAGGTCGATTAACCGCGGTCCAGTACTATTCCCAGCCCTGACGACGCGTCGTTGAGTATGCCGATTTCCTCGTAGGAAAGTGTGACACCGGCAGCTTGCGCTACGTCCTCGATCTGGGACTCCGTATCGGCGCCCGAAATGGCAACTGTGACTTCGGGATGAGACAGGACCCACGCGAACGCTACCTGCGGCATGGTCAACGAGCGTTCGTTGGCAACCACGTTTACCGCGGAGAGCACCTCGGCGGCTCTTCCCTGCAAGACTTCCGGATACCAGTCGCGGCGAATGGAGCCCCATAGCGTGTGGTCAGGAGGAATTTCCTCCGGAACATACGCGCCGCTTAGAAGACCAACTGCCAGTGGACTGTAGGCCATCGCCCCTATGCCGGTATTGGAGAGCATTGGAAACATCTCGTATTCCAGTGCGCGGTTCAAAAGGCTGTAGGGGTTTTGCACGGTGATCAGCCGGCCGGCGCCGATCTGGTCCTGGATTCCGACCGCCTGGACCACTTGCCACGCTTGATAGTTGCAGACGCCGATGTAACGCGTCTTGCCCTGTGTCACCAGATCGTCCAGCGCGCGGAACTGTTCTTCGAGGGCCACGACATCGTCGTAACCGTGGACGAGGTATACGTCGATATGGTCCGTGTCGAGCCGCCGAAGGGTCCTTTCGATCTCCCGCATTATGTGGAAGCGTGACAGACCGGAGTCGTTCGGGCCGGGGCCGATGGGACTAAACACCTTGGACGTGACCACCAAGTCGTCCCGATGGTCTTTGAGCACCTTGCTGAGCACCTTTTCCGACGTTCCGGCAAATTCGCGGCTGTCGGTCAGTCCATAGACGTTCGCGCAGTCGATCAAATTGATGCCGTTTTCGATGGCCGCCCTTATGGTGCGCTCGGCAGCAGCGGCATCTGCCTGGCCTCTAAAACCCAGGCCGAGCGCAATCGGCGAGACCTTTACACCGCCTGTGCCAAAGTTCCTGTATTCCATGTCTTTTGGTTCTTCCTCGCGACTTTTTCTGTAGTGACCCCGGATGGCCCGTCCTGGGTAGACAATTCTCCTACGAACGGCCTCGTCGAATCCCGCGGGCAGACCATACCAGCAGTTTGAGGGGAACGAACGGCCGTAATCCTGCCGCTTTCGATACGTTAACCTTTCGGGGCCACAATTCTTCGATCGGAGAGTTGTCCAGCGAGGATTGACGCCAAATGGCTTCCGGATCAGCCAACGGTGTGGACACCGAAGACCCTGTTGCCGTGGGGGAACTCGCAAAACGGACCGGGGTTAGCACCGCCACCATCAACTACTACGTCAACATCGGCCTGCTGCCGCGGCCCGAAAAAACGGGGCAAACACGAGCCCTGTACCCTGCTTCCCACGCCCAACTCATCGAACACATCAAAGCACTCAAGGGGCGCGGACTGCCTCTGAGAGTGATAAAGAAGGTCCTGGATAGCGACGATCCCGCGTCGGAGTTGGGCATATCGGAAGAGAACGAATCTGCGGCAGAAGAGTTTGGGAACGACGAGCCGACGGCGCCAATGTCCCGAGACAGGCTGTTAAGGGAATCGGGGCTTACGACGGGACTGTTTGGACGGCTGGTCAAAGCTGGACTGCTCCGGCGACCGCATCGAGTCAAGGGCCGAAACGGCTTGTATGACCGCCACGATCTGGCTGCGGCGCGTGCATGTGCTTTGTTGTTGCAAGCGGGGGTTGGACTGGATGTCCTGGCGCGCCATGCTGAGTTCGAGCCGGTGGCCAGGGCCGAGGCCCACTTCCTGGCAGAACATCTTGCAGTAGCGGGGTCGGCGCGGGTCGCGGACGACCGGTCGCGGGTTATCGAAGCGTCGTTCGATGGTATGCGCAGGTACCTACGTCGGGTAAACGTGGAGTCCGCATACCCCGGTTGGTTGCCGGATTAAGCCTTAGGCAATTCCGCCCATGAATGGCGACCGGGCCGCTGTAACAGGCCTACCAGGCCATCAGTCCTTGGCAGGCCGGCAATTCGCCGCGTTCCAACAGTTCATGCCCGGCGGCAGCGGTCGAGGTCAGGGGCAGATCATCCTTCGAGCAACCGGTCAATCTTGGCCGCCATCGTGAAATCCCGATCGGTAATGCCGCCCGAGTCGTGCGAAGTGAGCAAAAACTTCACATTTCGGTATCGGATATCGATGTCGGGATGGTGGTCTGCGTCGTCTGCGACAGGCGCAACCCGGCAGATGAAATCGATACCGTCCGCAAACGTGTCGAACCGCACGGTGCGGGAAATTGCATCGCCTTCTCTTCCCCAGTCAGGAACATCGGCCATTCGCGCGCCTATTTCGGAATCGGTCAGTCGGTCCGTCATCATTTCCTCACCATCTGTGTTTGGGTTTCACCGCGTTGCCGGAATCGTGTCTGTGATGCGACATGCGCGTTCATTGGTCGGGTGCGGCGCGTGAAGATCGAGCTGGCGCCCGCCTGCTCTTGACGTATTCGATCACAGCTGCCAGACCGTCTGGAAACGCTCCGCGGTCTATTGCCTCGGCGGCGGCGCGTTGTGACCGTTCATCTTCCCCGATCGCCGCGTGCGCCACCGCCAGGTTCCCCCAGGCGTCTGACATGCCGGGTTTCAATTCCACAGCCTTCGACAAGTTTACGATTGCCTGCTCGAAATCGCCCATCGAGAGATACGCAGTGCCCAGGTTGAACTGTACTTCAGCATTGTCAGGCTCTACGTGCGCCGCCTCTTCGAACTCAGCGGCGGCCTTGTCCGGAAATCCCAGTTGGGCTGCCTCAATTCCTCGCCTGAAGTAATCGGCGGCGGTTCCGCTATTCATGTGGATTCCTTCAGGGGTTAGGCATCGTGCGAAATCGCCGGTTCAACGCTATCGGTGACGCGGCCAGTGCGCGCTTCATCTCGGTCTGCCGCGTCTTTCGCCAATTTCCAGGTTTTCGACATCAGGCATCGAGTACCGAGATACTGCTGGCCTTGAACACCAGGAACAACTCTCGGCTCACTTCGAGGCCCAGCCGGTCTACCGACCATTCAGTCAATTCCACAATCATGGACACGCCGGTGTCAACCGTGGCGTAGGCCCTTCCTCCTTCACCGGTCAATCCCGTCAGCACGCCTGGTATCACGTTGCGCGCGCTCAGCGCCGCGGGCCGATCCTCAGCGACGATGATGTCCGCGGCGCGTATCGAGACGATCACCTTCTCGCCCGGGTTGTGGTCGCCCGTCGCAGCCACGAGTTCATTGTCGCCAACGATAACGCGGCCCGAAGAACCGCCCACCACCCCGTCGAGCAGATTATCAACCGGCTCTGCTTCAAGCTCATAACCTGCCGCTGCCTGGAGCAAAAGACGATTGGGTTTGTCCCAGCCTGCGACCTTGCCAGCGCGCAACAACAAGGCTCGCGACGCCAGGGCCATGACCTCCGATACAGAATGAGAAACAAAGAGCATCGGAATCGCCAACTCGCGTTCGACCCGCCGCAGATACCCGATAACGGTGCCTCGCAGTCGGGCATCCAGGGATGCGGTGGGTTCGTCCAGCAAGAGCAACTCCGGAGATGTCGCCAGCGCCCTCGCCAGCGCCACCCGCTGCCGTTCTCCAGCCGATAACTGCCCTGGCCGGCGTTCGAGCAGGTCCTCCAGGCCAAGGAGCCGGATCACCGACTCGGGCTCGATACGGCGCGCGATGGGCGGCGTGAGGTCGTATCCGTATTTGATATTGCCGAGCGCAGTGAGGTGAGGAAAAAGGGCGCCGTCCTGGTACACGTACCCGATGCGCCGCTTCTCCGGCGGCATATTTTCACCGTTCGACGACCAAAGCGTACGTCCTCCCAGTACGATCTCGCCCTTGTCCGGTTGTAAGGCGCCGGCGATGCACGCCAATAACGTGGTCTTGCCCGCGCCCGACGGGCCGAAGACAGCCGTTATCCGCTCACCGGGGTTCGCAGACGCTTCGAGAGTGAATTGGCCTCTTGTAATCCGGATGTCGAATCGGAGCACGCTGTCGCTCATGACCGGCCTGCTTGCATCCCCGCGCCTTCGCGTCGAGGCGTGTTGTTGGCCCTGGCAAGCATGTAGTTGTGGGCCGCAATTGCAAGTACGGCGATGCCCACCGATATGATCGCCAGACGGGCGGCGCCCCAGTCGTCACCGGCAGACAGCCGGGTGAATATGGCCAACGGGG
The DNA here is from genome assembly GCA_965262065.1 of Dehalococcoidia bacterium. Lineage (GTDB taxonomy): Bacteria > Chloroflexota > Dehalococcoidia > Lucifugimonadales > Lucifugimonadaceae. Next base: position 2,461,147 of record OZ253497.1, read on the forward strand.
TCGTCTGGGTCTCGCCGGGAATATTGCCGGCCACTACGATTGTCGCTCCGAACTCGGAAAACGCCCGCACGAACCCCAGGAGCAGGCCCGCCAGCAACCCCCGGTAGGCGAGCGGCAAGGTGATCGTAAAGAAGACCCGAATCGGCCCGGCCCCAAGTCCCCTGGCCGCGCCTTCGAGAACTGGGTCTACCTGGGACAGCGCGACGGCGAATGTCCGGACTGCAAGCGGCATTGACACGATGGCGCCGGCCAACGCAGCCGCTACCCACGTGAACACTACGGGAGACCCGAAAACCGACTCGATCCCCCGCCCAACCGGACTCGATCCGCCCACAGACCAGAGCAGCGCGTAGCCAATCACCACCGGGGGCAGTGCGAGTGGGAGCGTTACGAGGATGTCGAGGACAAACTTTCCACGAAAGTTACGCCGCGCAAGTATCCAGGCGAGGCCGAGGCCGACGGGCACAAGTATTACGGTAGATAGTGCAGCCGCCCTGAGAGAGAGCAGGACGATCGAAAGGTCGGACGCCATGGAAATGTCAGTCTAACCCCGTGGAAACACAAAGGATCTGTGGATGCCCGGGCGCGCCTTCAGCCGGGTTGTCGGAAACCGTGTCTTTCAAAGATCTCCCTCGCTCGTTCGGTCTGAAGGTACTCGATGAAGCGGAACGCCTCGTCCTGCGCGTCCGAATGTTTGATGACCGCGGCAGGATAGACAATCGGCGGGTGGTAGGCCGGAGGAATCTCGGCAGCGATTTCGACTCCGTCAACCGCCAAAACGTCGGTCTCATAGGCGATTGCAAATCGAGCGTTGCCGGAGGATACCGCCGCCAGCGCAGCCCGGACATCGATCATATTTACTGTTCGGCCGTTCAGATCGTCCAGGACCCCAGCGTGTTCCAGCGCGGCAATCGCATATTCTCCCGCGGGCGCCAGCATGGGGTCGGCTATCGCTACCAATCCGCCCGATTTCCCGGCTAGGTCGGCGAGGCCAGAGATTTTCTCACCGCGGGATGCGACGACCAAGCGGTTTGTCAATATGTCTATCCTGTTGTCGGGGTCGATCACTTCTGCCCGTTCCAGCGCCTCGAACGGCGTTTCCCCTGCGAAAACGACGGCGTCGGCTGGGGCCCCGAAGTCTGCGATCTGTACCGCCAGCGCCTTTGAACCACCTAAACTGAATCGGACGTCCCTGCCGGTTTCCATCCGGTATGAATCTGCAATCTCGGCCAGGACGTCAGACATGGATGCGGCCGCGAACACGAGCGGCGACGGGTCATTGCTGCAAGATGCGGCCAAAGCCAGCGGCAATATGGCGATCAGGGCGATAATCGTTCGGCTTCTCGCCAATGCTGTATTCAATTCGCCAGTGAATCGGCGCCTCAATGCCAAAATTCGCTAAACGGCATTAATATCACCTCTGCTAGAATTGCCGCAGCAACCGAGAGCGACGATTTCAGATCGTTGGACCGTCAGAAGTCGCACTCGGTCCGGCCGCCACCCACAAGATCCAAGGTGAATGAGGACTGGTTTCATGGTTGACCACACTGATGATCATTCGTTCAGTTCGTTTGCCGCAATGCCATTCTACGGGTCGATTAACGCCCGCCTGTTGGACATAGCGGAGATTGGCAGCCAGCGCCGCATCGTGGACCTCGGATGCGGCACCGGGGCCGTGACAAAACTCATCCTGGAGCGACTCCAGGCCGCATGCGACTCTGTCGTTTATGCAGTGGACCATTCCGCCACCGCTTTGCGAGCCGCCGTCGTAGAGTTGGGCGACCGCCGAGACACCGCAGTCCAGTTTGTCCAGGCCGAAGTACAACAGTTCTCCAATGCCGTGCGGGAACAGGTGGACGCTGTCGTCTACTGTAATTCGATCCACTACGTGCCCGACAAGCAAGCCCTGATGGCACAAATTCGCGACAAGCTGCGGCCTGGCGGGCGGTTGGCCATAAACACCTCTTTCTTCGAAGGCTCACATCCACCTGAGTCCGCCGAGTTTTATCGCCGGTGGATGATGCGTTCCCTTAGACTGCTCAAGCGGGAGCACGGCCTTTTTCCGGACAAGACAAAAAAGGTTCAGGCACGGCAGCAACTTACAGCCGACGAATACGAAGACCTGCTTGTACGTTCAGGATTCACCATTGTTAGACGGGACATCGAAAGTGTCGATGTGCCCGAGGCCGGTTGGTACCACATCAGCTCTTTCAGTGATTGGATCGAGGGAATTATGCCGGGCATTCCGCTCGACATCGGCCAGGAAACCTTGCAAAAGGGTCTTCGGCAGGTTTTCGACGAACTCAATCTGAAAAGCGTCCCGCGCAGTTGGTTGTTGATCAGCGCAGCACGCGTTTGACCCGAGGGAATCCACCGGATCTTTCCCGAGGCGTCTCTGCAACCCAGAAGTGACGGCGCGCCCGGCGATCGTTTGTCGATGTTCTGCCTGGACTGTTTGATTTCGGTGCCGTCTAATCTTTGGTCCGGCGATAAGATCCTGCCTTCCATCCCCGAATGTTGCGATAATTTCAACGCGCCATGGGCCTGATCGAGTTTCTTGACAACTTTCCTGAGTCGGAAGATCAACCACTCAGTTGCGCCGCCCTGTCTCAGCTTTCAGGCATTTCCAGCCCTGAAGCGACTGAACTGTCCCTGACCTGGGAAGAGTGGACCGAAGCAAGGCGGCTGGAGTTGATCGAGCGCCTGACGGGATTGCAGGAAGATCACAACGACCTCGAATTTGAGGTCGTGTTCAAGGAGGGCCTCCGCCTGGACGACCCCCGCGGCCGTGTGCTCTCCTTGCTGGGCCTGTCCGAGTCTCACGACCGGACGTTGGTCGCAACGTTTGCGTTGATCTTGCGCAATGACCCAGATCGAAGGGTGCGCGAATCGGCGGCGCGAGCATCGGCAGGGCTGGCATCTCTGGCGGCACAACGACGGCTGACTGAACGTGACAGCAGCCTATTGTGCGCGACGTTGCATGAAGCGCTCGACAATGAAGACGAGACGATTGAAGTAAAACGCCGAGCGCTTGAAACAATCGGGTTTTTTGGCCGCATTGACGCGGAGCGCCACATCGATCGCCTTAGTTCGGATGTCGATCCGGCAACGCTGCGTTCAACGCTGATCGCCGTCGCAAGAACGTCAGACCCCCATTGGCTGCCACTCGCGACGGTGCACCTCGATCACTTCGACGCTGGCGTGCGTTACGAAGCCGTTGCCGCTTTGGGTGAAATCGGAGTGGAGGAGGACGCACAGCGACTTGAGCCGCCGCTGGACGACCAGGATCTGGCCGTTCAGGAAGCGGCGATCAAGGCGCTCGGCCTGCTCGGTGGGCCGGAAGCGGCGGTCCTGCTGTCTCGTGCCATGAAAAGCCCGGAACCCGCTATCGCAGCCGCAGCCACGGAGACATTGAATATGCTGACGGCTGAAGATGGCATGCTCGAGGTCGCACCACCGGACGACGATTTGGCAGGCGTGGTTTATGGTCCGGGGATGCGGCCTGCCGGTGATCCGTCGGACGACGAGTATTCGTCGGCCGAACGGGAGGGCTGGTCTCACCTGTTCGAAAACGGAGCGAATATCAAGGACAACAACGGCCTCGGTTGAAGCCGCGTTGCTCCTCGACAGCCTGGTTTTGAGACAAGGACCTGAGATTCCTCACTGCGTTCGGAATTGTATATGTTATGTAATTCGTTGACAGATTGGCACTGAAAAAACATGCCAGTCGGGAGGCGAAGATACGTTTGTTCTGGTGTGAACAGGCCGTAGTCGCCCCCAAATTGAACCGCGTACGGCAGGGCGGCTTACAACCTGTATGTGAATTGGAGCCGCGACTAGCCGATCAGCCGGCTGCGGACTTAAGGAATGCCAATCTTGCCGCACCCAGGAGACTAACTTCGTCTCCCAGGGTCGTCACTGCGATCCTGACAGCGTTGCCCCTGTTGGGTAACGAGTGTCGAACAATGGCGTTTTTCAAACTTGGCCATTGTGGCTGGAGGGCCACCGTGACCGCTCCGCCGAGGACCAACGCCTCCGGATCGAAAACGTTGATAAGGCTGCCCATGCCTATACCGATGCTCTCTATAACGTGGTCGACCAGGAGTATTGCTGCAGGGTCTCCAGCGCTGGCAGACTCAAATACCATACGGCTGGTTATTGCAGAGGCATCCCCGCCCGCGCGATCCAACAAGCTTGGCGCGTTGCCCTCGACCGCCTTTTCTGCGGCGATTCTCGCGATGCCGGTGCCCGAGGCGTTGCCTTCCAGTGTGTCGGGGCCGCCCGGCTCGCACGTTTCCTCGCCCGGTCGAATGATGAGATGGCCGACCTCGCCCGCGCCCCCTCTGGCGCCGGTAACTATCTGGCCGTTCGTGACTATCCCGCCCCCGATGCCGGTGCTGACCGTCACGTAGATCAGATTCCGAGCCCCGTTGTGGGGGCCGCAGGTTGTTTCGGCAAGAGCGGCGAGCGTGGCGTCATGTCCCACGTGCACCGGCAAATTTAGCGCACGCACCAATCCCGGCTTGAGGGACTTTCCAGTCCATCCCATCATGTTTGGGGGGTTGTCGTAGATGCCGGTATCAGGATCGATCGGGCCCGCGGTAGCCACGCCGAGTCCTACGACGGGCGGCGAACCGGCCCGTTCATGGACAAGGCCAATGATGCCGGCCAGCCGCTTCGCCGCATCGTCGATATCGCGATCCGGCTCGGTTGGTCTCGACTCGCTCGTAACCACCTCGGCCTCGGCAGATACCACGGCCGCGCGCATCATCGTGCCGCCCACGTCGGCGGCCAGGGCATGAAGGGCGTCCGGTCGGCTGACTGAATTCATCGCGGCCCATCGTACATGAGAAGAAATTCAACGTTCCTGACTCCGGTAAACCGGAGAGCCGTTTGCAATTCCATGGCCGCTATGGACGTGTAGTGCCAATTCGTTTTGACTGCGCCGCGAATTTCCATGCCGTAGGGGCGGGTTTCAAGAGGGTGTTTCACAAACTCGAAACCTCTGGGAACCCCCGCCTTTAGATTCCCGTTTTCAGAGACCTTTGCATAACTCCTCGTGTGGAACCATATGGGGAAGACCGGGCATGCTTTCCAATCGTCAATCCCCGCCCTTAGATTCCCGCTCGGGGGCGGGAATGACGGTTGCACAAAGGTCTCTTTTCACGGGAATGACGGGATTTACGGCCGTATTACGTATTGATAGGAGGGTTGATGTCGAAAATCGGCGCGCCATGTGCGGCGCGATTCTTGAGAGGAGACTTTTGAAACACCCTCTTGAAACCCGCCGCTACATCCGTCTTCCCTGGCATCGATCGTGGATCCACGTGGGCGTGAGTTCTCCGTTTTCATGGGGAATACGGTTAAACTTGGCAGCCTTAAGCGCAAAACCACCAACGTTTCGCCGGCGCTGCAATGCATCGGCAACCGATGTGTGTGCACGCGGTGGAAAGCAGGCGCCAAATGACAGAAAGGAAACATCCATGAAAGGCTTGGCAGGAATATTTCAGGCGGCCGGCGAGGAGATTCTCGTCGAAGAGGTCGATGTTCCCGAACTCGAAGAAGGGTCGATACTGATTCGCAACACAGGCGGCGCAGTGTGCGGTTCCGATCTGCACGGGTGGCGGGGCGACGGCGACAAGCCGATGAGAAAAAACCGGTACGTTGGCGGACATGAGTGCAGCGGTGTCGTCGACACGCTCACCGGCGGCATCACCACCGATTCGCTGCGCCGTCCTCTGAAAGAAGGTGACCGCGTGGTCTTCCCCTTCTTCTTCCCCTGCCAGCGTTGCTACCAATGCACGCACGGAGAGATGCACGCTTGCACCTTCCGCAGCCACCCGAGGATGGGGGGTGATTCCTGGGAGGACTATCCGTACTGCGACGGCGGATTTGCACAGTACTACAAACTGCCGCCAAACCACTGGATTTTCAAAGCACCGGACGAAATTCCGGAAGCGTCGCTCGCCACGGCAAACTGCTCCCTGACACAGGTGACCTGGGCCTTGCACCAGGCAAGCCTGCGATTCGGCGACACGGTCGTCGTACAAGGGGCCGGGGGGCTTGGAATATACGCGTGCGCAATCGCCGCAGACTCCGGAGCTTCCCAGGTCATCGCTATCGACGGTCAGAAGGCGCGGCTCAATCTCGCGTCCCGCTGCGGGGCAACCTCGACAATCGACATGAGCGAATATCCGACGCCTGAGTCGCGTGTTGAACGGGTTAAAGAACTAACGCGCGGTGTAGGCGCAGACGTCGTGGTCGAAGTCGTGGGGATAGCCGCCGCGGCCCTCGAGGGCCTCGACATGGTCCGCATCGGAGGGCGCTACGTCGATGTCGGAAACATATCGGGCGGCAGTTTCCAGCTGCCGGGCAACAAGTTGATCGTGAACCAGATCCACTGGATCGGAATAATGCACTACAACCCGTGGATTCTCGAAGCGGCCACGAATTGGCTGGTCAAGGTCAAGGACAAGTACCCGCTGTTCGATCTTGTGTCCCACACGTTCCCATTGACGCAGATCAATGAGGCGTTCGAGACGGCGGAGTGGGTTGGCAAGCAGGGCGGTTCGGCAGCCACCAGGGTGGTCGTGCAGCCCTGGGCTTGAGGGCTCAGACTACTCCCTGCTGACGCAACGCAGAAATCTCATCCTCCGGCATGTCCAGAATGCCGGAGAGGATTTCACCTGTGTGCTCGCCAATCTCGGGCGCTATGCCGACCGGCATGCCGCTGCGGTTGAACTTGATCACCCTGCCGGTCACGTGGATGGCGCCTGCGCGCTTGTCTTCCACTTCGACGATCACGTCGCGCTCGCTCATATGGGGGTCGGCGGACGCGGATTTGATGTCGTTGACGGGTGAACACGGTACGCCGGCCTCACCCAACGCGTCTGTGGCCTGTTCACTTGTTCGCGATGCGAACCACCGTGCAAGTTCAGGCTCGATCTCATGGGCGAATTCGGCACGTCCATCGCGGGACGAAAGCCGGGGGTCCGTAGCCCACTCGGGATGGCCGATGGCATTGGCAAACCGGGGAAATATGTTGTTGCTCGAATAGCTGGCAATGTAGACGTGTCCATCCAGCGTCTCATACATGTCGCCCGAACCGTAGCGATTGCCGGATCGCGGGGTCTCCTCGCCGGTGCCGAGGTACGTGGAAACGGGTATCTCCACAGTCGTATACGCAGTGTCGGCCAGGCAGACCTCGATCGCCTGCCCCTCGCCGGAGCTGGAACGTTCGTGCAACGCGGCCAGCGCGCCGATTGTGGCGTGCAGCGCTGTGATGCGGTCGATCAACGGGAACGGAACTAGCGTCGGTCGGCCGTTTGGCTCGCCATTCAGCGACATCAGGCCTGAAATCGCCTGTCCAACCTGGTCGAATCCAACGCGAGAGTGGTACGGCCCGTACTGGCCATAGGCGGAAACGTTGATCATGATGATGCCGGGGTTCAAGGCCTTCAACGTTTCATAGCCGAAGCCCATCTTGTCGATGGTTCCCGGCCGGAAATTCTGGATGAGCATGTCCGATTCCTTGACCAGGTTCCGAAGGATTTCCTTGCCTTCTTCCGTTCGCAGGTTCACCGACAGGCTGCGTTTTCCGGAGTTGTACTGGACCCAGTAGGAACTCTGCCCCCGCACCCGCGGGCTATTGGACCGGCTCTCGTCACCCCGCCCGGGCGGTTCCACCTTGATGACGTCCGCCCCCAGCCTGGCGAACACGAGCCCGCAGCGCGGACCGGCCTGGTATCTGCCCAGATCCAGGACTCTTATCCCATCGAGCGGTCCCGGTCCGGAGTGGTCTTTGAATCCTGCGATTATGTCTTCGTTCAAGGCGCTGTCTTCTCTTTCGTGGTGCGTCTGTCTCTACGCGCGTATCGGCGGCCTATTATCCGCGCGACTACCTCCATGTGTGGGTCAAAAGCCCTTGCGGGCCAGGAAGTCTGAGAAGGCCTCCGTCACCGGGGTAGGCTCATTGTCGCCGCGCATGGCGTCCCGTTCGGCGTCGTGCCACTGCCGGCGAGTACCTCCCGGCGCGTGGTTTACCAACTGTTTTGCGGCCTGAACCATGCGCGGGTCGTTTGCCGCGATGGCGTGGCCGATTCGCAACGCTTCCGGCAAAACCTCTTCGGGTTCGACCAGCCTATTGAGTAGGCCAATCCGGTATGCCTCTTCCGCCTCCACGACGCGTGCCGTCATTAGCAGGTCGAGTGCATCGGGCCTGCCGACGATCTCCGGCAGCAGCCACGTCGAATTGATTCGCCCGTACGAGACGGCCAAGAACCGGAATTTCGTGCGGGAGCATCCGACACGAATGTCAAACGAAGACGCCAACACAGCGCCGCCGCCGTACGCAAGGCCGTTCAGCGCGCCAATAGTCGGCTTTCGAGCGTTGGCGAGGTCCCAGGCGTCTTCGGTATGACGAGCGCTCGGTGACGAACCACCCTCTTGCTGAAGTCTCGCCATCTCCTTGATGTCGGCCCCGGCGGAAAATGCCCTGTCGCCAGATCCAGTAACTACGATAGCGTTTGTCTGGGCGTCTGCGTCCAGCTCCTGAAACGTCGTGTACAACTCGTGCTGAAGGGTAGAGTTGAGCGCGTTCAAGACCTCCGGTCGGCACAACGTGATGACCGCCACCGGTCCGTCGTGTTCGACCGTGATCGCTTCGAGTTTTGACATCTGCACCTCCGGTGCGAAGCTTGCGTGCCACCGTATTCTAGACACGTATTGGTGGATCGTATTTGAGTGAGCGGTACCGTCATTCGGTTGGCCGCGCAAGGCTATTCTGCGGCCATTGATCATGATCACCCTGACTTATCCACAGAAAGTCCGATCGGCTTACTGCCAGGGAGACGCGTAATGGACCTGACCCGCTGGATTCGAGAAGTACCCGATTACCCAAAGCCCGGCGTGTTGTTTCGCGATATTACTCCGCTTTTGGCCCATCCACCGGCCTTCAATTACGTCGTGGATATGTTGATCGGAGAACTCAAGGAGTACGACATGGACGCGATTGCCGTTATCGATGCCCGCGGCTTTTTGTTCGGCGCCCCGGTCGCGTATGCGTTGGGATTGCCCCTGATCCCCTTCAGAAAAGCGGCCAAACTTCCACCGGAAACCGTGGGTGTCGACTTCGATCTCGAATACGGTACCGACCGAATTGAGGTGAACCCCCAGACGATCTCGCCGGGCGCTCGCATCGTTATCGTGGACGATGTTCTCGCCACCGGCGGCACGGCTGCTGCTGCGGTCAAGCTCGCGAACAAGGTCGGCGCGCGGGTGCAAGCCTTGGCGTTCGTGATTGAACTCGAAGCCCTGCAGGGCAGGGCGGCGTTGCCCGGTGTCGAGGTGCGTTCCCTACTCAAGTTGTGAGTCGTGCCAGCGCGGCTCATCCGGGTCTTCCGTGGTGTGGATGACGCGATTGCCCCAACGGGGTTAGAAGTGGTGGGAAGGGACCATGTCGGGATGTGTTCTTGCGTACTCGGCCATCCGGACGCCAAAGTCCTCCTGGATCTGTATTGTGAGTCCGCCATCGACGACCAGGGCATGTCCCGTTATGAACGACGCATCGTCTGAGCACAGGAAAGCGATGGCTTTGGCGATGTCGTCCGGCACTCCTGTGCGGCGAAGGGGATACATATCTCCGTAGAAGGCGAGACCCGCCGGGTTCGACTTCCACATCTCCGCCAGGCCTTCAGTGACGATGTGTCCGGGGCACACGCAGTTCACGCGAATCCCGTCTGGCCCGTACTCTGCCGCCATCTGACGGGTCATGCCGACTACCGCGGCCTTGCCCGATTCGTATATCAACCAGCCGGGAGCCTGGAGGAGACTGTGGACCGAGGCAAGGTTGACGATGGCGCCGCCTCCGCCCTCGCGCATTACCGGCACGGTGTACTTGGCGCCGAGGTAGAGGGCTTTTGCCAGCACCGATATTCCGTACTCCCACGCATCCTCTTCAACGTCTTCCGCGCCGCCCTGAAACCCGGCCGGCATGGTGGCCACACCGAATGCGTTTTGCACGAGTATGTCGATCCGGCCCCATCGGTCCACCGCCTCCATGACCATGCGTTGACTGTCGTCAGCCTTCGACACGTCAACCCGGATTGCGGCGGCAGTGCCGTTGGCGTCTAAGATCAATTGGACATTGGTTGCGGCCGTCTCCTCGTCGATGTCTGCGATCAGCACCTTCGCCCCGCGGCTGGCCAATGTTCGGGCAGTCGCGCCTCCGATGCCCGTGGCGCCACCGGTAACAATCGCTACTTGACCTTGAAAATTGCCCATTGATTCATCCTCCAGTGCAAACTACGACGGTGCGGTGACAATAGCCCAAACCCCGCTCCTAGGCCAGACTCGAAAGGCGTGCGGCTGCAATGGCGTCCCTGGGAGTCAGAATACGCCGGTAGCGCTGGCGGCCACGGCGTGACTTGATGTCCCGTTCCGGCTCACCCCTCGAAGTGGCGCTTGTCAGCGGGCCGAAATCGCCGTCGAGGGTTTGAACACGGCGAAACTCGACGTATAGCCGTGTAGGAACGTGGCGCCTCCTACCGGTCCAATCTCACCGTTGCCAAAGAACCCGGTGAGAGGGATCGGGGCGACAATCGACCTGAATCTACCCGTTTCGTGGTCCGGCGCCCCGAAAAGATTCTGTCCTCTCCCTAGGCAAGTAAAGAGTAGAGCGGAGGCAGGTTCGCCACCGCTCATTCCCTCTGCGTAACGCTCCAACATCACGCGAAGGTCCTCGTCCGCCGCGTCTGCGTCCTGCACATGGAACTGCACCACTTGGCCTTCCTGCACCAGATCTCCGACCGCCAGGGTCCCGTCGCTTTCGTCCGCGCCGATCACGTTTCGAATCAGAAAGTCTCCGGCTGCAAACGAGTCGTTGAGCGGGTCCATCACGATGCCGATTTGAAGAGAACGCTCTATGAGCCTTCGCTCGCCATCGTTGGCCTGTTCAAAAAGCGACCGCAGTACGTCGAGCGGTTGCTCGCCGTCGAGAGAAAGTATGATGTTGTGGTCGGACTCCGTGATCACCATCGGTTGCCCGATGGGTTTGCAACCTTGGGCAACGACCGAGTCAACCACGAGGTCCCCGGTGAACGCAGCGCCCACGAGCCCCGATCTTCGGACCTGCTTGCCGAAAAATAAGGCATTGCTGCCGGGCCCGTCCCCGCCGCTGACCAAGCCGCCGACCTTGACGGCCTGGGGGTATGCGTAGTCCAGCCCGGAGAGCAGGTCCCCGGCGGGGATTGAAAACGGATCGGGCAACAGGATGATGGCCGGGCACTCGGCTGCCGGCGCGCCGATCAGTTCCTCCCAGGTTTCGGGAGGGGCGTCCATGTCGGGCAAGTCGAAATTCTCAACTGCGAACGTATGGACGTTAACCCCGGGCATCGTTGCCGCGCAGACAGCCACGGCAGACCGTCGTTCAACTTCGTGCCCTGCTCCTATTACTCCTGCGGCCGAACATCCAATCAACGCGCCGGGGGACAGCTTTTCAATAATGAGTTCGGGAGCGGAATAGTAGGACGAGGCGTGGTGGGCCGATATGAAAACTATCGCGAGGTCAGGCGCCTGACCCTCGAGATCGAGTAACACCTGCTCGCAAGCATCGGTTACCGCCTCTGTGAACGACGGTGAGTCTGAAATAGCTGAAGTCCATTTCACTCCTCGAGTCTCCCTCGGGCGCATTCCGCCTATTAGATGAACCGCGGCCCTCGGCGCCCCGCCTGTCCCCGTTGCGAGCAGGCATGCCCGGCAGTCCGATGTTTACCCTAACCGCCCCGTCGCCCATCGGCCAATCACAATCTGTCCGACTTAAGGGCATATTTCGCAGCGTCGACTGTTCGCCCGACGTCTTCATCGGTGTGGGTCGACGCCATGTGCCATCTGCCGTTGGCTGAAATGCGTATCCCGCGCTCCAGCATCGCGATCCGGAAACGCTGGTATTTGTCCTCGTCGCAATACGCGGCGTGCTCCCGATAGTCATCAATGTCGGTTCGGGTGGTGAAGGACGTCGAAAATACGGACCCGAGGCCGTGAACCCTGAGGTTGGACTCCGATTCGCGGGCGGCGCTTCTCAGGCCTTCCATTAGTCGTGTCCCTCGTATGTCCAGGTCCCGATAGAAACCGGTGCTGTCGGCCATGATGTGGGCCAGACAGGCGTGGGCGGCTTCGATCGACATCACGTTTGAATTGAAGCTGCCGCCGTGTTGGACCGTGCCGTCCCCGAGCATTTCCATGATTTCGGGGCGGCCGAGAAGCATCGCGATCGGGAATCCGCCGGCCAGTGATTTGGCGTAGGTGGCCAGATCGGGCTCGACCCCGGTAAGTTCCTGCGCGCCGCCGAGCGCGACGCGGAATCCTGTAATCACCTCGTCGAATATGAGCAGCGCGCCGTTGCGCTCGCAAATCTCTTTCACACCTTCCAGGTATCCGGCGCGCGGGAAGATGAAGTTGGTATTTATCAGCAGGGGTTCCATGATCACCCCGGCGATTTGACCAGGTGATTGCTCGAACGCCGCATTCAATGCGTCCAGATCGTTCCAGTGGCAAATCACCAGGTTCTCACTGGACGCAGGGTCCATGCCGGCGGACTCTCCGACGGCGGCCGGCGCGTGCATTGGGCCGGCCTGATCGAGTGGAGGATGCACGCTGTAGTTAACCGAGTCGGCCCAGCCATGGTAGTGGCCTTCGAACTTCAGAAATTTTGGCCGCCCGGTGAAACCGCGCGCCAGTCTGATGACAAGCTGGTCGATCTCGGTCCCCGAGCTGGCAAACCGGACGGTTCCCTTAAGCGGGACGGCTTCCCTGACCATTTCCGCCACTTCGAGTTCTCTCTCGAACTGGCCGGTGAAAACGATGCCTTCCTGCATGGCGCGGGCGACCGCGTCGATCAGGAAATCAGGTGAATGCCCGAACAGGTTCGGCCCCATGCCCTGTACGAAGTCGACGTATTCGTTGCCGTCGACGTCCCACATGCGGCCATGCTTCGCCTTGGCGAAGAACAGCGGCACCGGCTGCTCACTCCGGCGAATCTGGCTGGAGATGCCGCCCGCAACCAGGCTCTGGGCTTGTTTGAACAGGGCTCGGGATTTGGCGTAACGGTCTGGCATGGGGTTAACTTCGCCTCCCGAAATCACTGTTTGCGGCACCGCGAAACGCAGGACCGAAGCTGGTAGCCCTGCTTGGTGCAGTTTACGGGCATAACCGGCCACGGGCACGGTCTGGCCTGTCGCGCCAATGGGCGTGGTAGGCTCGAAACTAGTGCAGCGAACTCAACGCGGAAGTTGGTTCGCTGCGTTTGTATTCAAAACCATAATCAAAGACCGGAGTTTTCTACTTGGACTCACAGACAATCAAGGTGCTCGCAATACCCGGCAGCCTCCGCAAGGACTCGTACAACAAAGCACTGTTGGATGAGGCAAGTCGCCTTGCGCCGGGAGGGGTCGATATCGAGGTGTATCGCGACGGGCAGAGCATCCCGCCGTATAACCAGGACATGGACGGCGACTTATCGCCGGCGCCGGTTCTCGACCTACGCGCCAGGATACGGGCGGCCGACGCGGTCCTGGTAGCGTCACCCGAGTACAACGGCAGCATTACCGGTGTCCTCAAGAACCTGATCGACTGGGCTTCCCGGCCGTATGGGCAGTCTGCGTTTAACGGTAAACCGGTCGCCGTAGTCGGCGCCAGCGCGTCGCGGTTCGGGGCCAAGTGGGCCCAGGAGTTGACCATTACGGTGCTCGGCAACGCCGGAGCAAAGCCCATTGGCGGCCCTCACCCCGTAACCGAAGCGCCGAAGATCATTGACTCCGACGGAAATGTCACTGATCCCGACGTACGGAGGATGCTCGAAGAGGTGGTGGCTGAGTTGTGCGACGCAGCCAAGTCCGCGACCCCGGTTTGACAGGTGCAGCCTGAGCGGAGCGTAAACAATTGTCGTGGCCGCAAATTGCTGTCATTGCTATGAAAACGAATTGCAATGGCCTAATTCCTTCAGTCCGGCCTTGAGTAGGAAACCGGGCCCCGGCCCCTGGACTCCGGCCTGCGCCGGGGCGACGGTGGAAAGACGGCCGCATTTTCATCGTCTTGCGCGGTCTTCGCAAGGCCATAGTGATTCTGAGCGAAGTCGAAGAATCTACGCACGTCATACAATACCCCGGACTTATCCTGGACCCTTCGATTTCGCCAGAGCTTGTGATTTTATTGCGAAACCTGCCGTTTTCAGTCTCAATTTGACTTTGAAAACGGTCTCAATTCGTTCCATGGGGATTTATTCACAGGCTCTCAGGGTGACATAGGGCCATCAGTGTGACAACGGGGAATTCAGGGTGACAAGAAGTTCTTGCGGTGACTGGAATAGCGGGCGGGGTGTGGGTTTGGGGTACCGCACGGGGCGTGACCTCGGACCCTCGCGATGCGGCCTAAACGAGGTACTTCCTGTTGACCTTTGCTATGTAGGAGTATGACGGGTTGACGAACTGGGTAACCCGCGCCTCCAGGCACTGGGCAAGAAACATGAATGCCTCGCCCTTCTCCATGCCGTAGTCGTCGCCCAGCCACAGGATCATTTCCGCCAGAGCAAGCCTGAACGCGTCCTCAGCCGGTTTGGCCTGCGCAGTGGTCATGATGTGCGTGGCGTTTTCTATTCGCGGCCAAGTCATCGAATCGGGCTTGTCTGCCAACTCGACTCGCAGGCGGGCCACGCCGCCCGTTTCGATGCCTCCGCCACCGCAAATCTCCCCGTCGCCCTGGCGGGCGTGCATGTCGCCAACGTGGAGCAGTGCGCCCGGCACCTGTACGGGGATCATCACCGAGGCCCCCCCGGTGATTTCCTGAATGTCGAAATTGCCGCCCCATTCGCCCGCCCAACCGTTGTGCCGGCGCTCCCTTTCCGGCGCTACGCCCACGACCCCAAGCATCGGCTCGACAGGGAACGATAGCTTGTCGTTCCAAATGATCCGGCCATCCTCAATTCGCACCGCCTTGAACTGCGGTCCGATGCCGCTGGGCCCCAGGAAACCCGGAGCCGCGCCCGTAGAACCCCGGTACTGGGTGTAGCCGATTCCGTGTACCTGAATGTCTTCGATGTGCACTATAAGAACGTGCCCGGGTTCGGCCCCTTCAACCCAGATGGCGCCCGACGACGCGTTGCCGCGGTCGGTCGGACTAGAGTCGCTGCGTTTCGAGTTCCACAGGTCTCGCAACTCTTCGGGCACCTCGGACGAGTCGCGTCCTCGGTTCATCTGGGTCTCGATCTCGAAGGTCTCACCGGGAGAGACCGTCATGGTGACCGGATTGTCCGGGCC
This sequence comes from Dehalococcoidia bacterium, assembly GCA_965262065.1. Taxonomy (GTDB): domain Bacteria; phylum Chloroflexota; class Dehalococcoidia; order Lucifugimonadales; family Lucifugimonadaceae. The sequence goes on from OZ253497.1 coordinate 2,476,455, forward strand.
TGTTTCAAAATAGAGAACATCGCGGGTGGCGCGCTGCATCTGCGTGGCCTTTCGGGCTAATTTTCCTGGGCCGCGTGTGGCGGTATGCGATAGTTTATTCTCCGCGGCCGGTGTCGCGGATACCCATAAGGGCCAAATTGCCGTTGCCGGTCCGACCCTGTTTTCGGCTGTGCCACAATTGGGTCCTCCCCGTATTCAGGAGAGTCACTCCGTGGAAACAACAGTAGGCTCGCCGTCTGAATCTCGTTTCGTGCGAGTCAGACGCACATCTTCAACGATGGACCTGGCTGCGCGTCTTGCCAAAGAAGGCGCGCCGCATGGATTGGTCGTCGTGGCGGACGAGCAGACGGCCGGAAGGGGACGACACGGGCGGGAATGGGTCGCTGCGCCCGGCCGTGATCTGCTGGCGTCGATATTGTTCAGACCCCGCCCCGCGTTACTTCAGGAAGTCCAGTTCGTCGCGGCCCTCGCTGCCGTCGAAACTATCCGGACGACCACCGGCCGATCGCCAAAAATCAAGTGGCCGAATGACATCTGCGTTGATGGCAAAAAGGTGTGTGGGATCCTGGTGGAAAGCCATGAAGACAACCGGGGATTGACAGCCGTAGCTGGGTTTGGGCTCAACCTGTACACCTCCAATACCAATCATCCCGATCTCCCACCTGCTGCCAGTCTTTCCGAACTGGCGGGCAGGAATATCGACAGGGACCGTACGTTGAAAATCCTCGTGCAAAACGCAGATGGCCTGTATGACAGAGTCGCCAGGGGAAATTCCCTGATCGATGAATGGTCTACCCTTGTCGACACTGTCGGCCAACAAGTGAGCGTAGCTATCGGAGATCCTCAGAGACCGGAACGGGTGGTTACGGGAATCGCCGTGGGAATCGGCGAATTCGGGCGACTCCTGGTCCGCGACGACGAGGGGCGTCTGTGGCCGCTTATGGCCGGCGACGTGAGCCTTTCAGCACGCGGCTTGAATGGAGATGGCCGATGACCCAGAGCGGGCCAACTGGACAAAGCGACAAACTCGCGGGTCAGATAGCCGTTGTGACGGGAGGCGGTTCAGGACTCGGCCGCGCCATGGCAATCGGTCTCGCTTCAGCGGGCGCCTCTGTGGCTGTGGTCGGACGAAGAGTGGCCCCGCTCAAAGAGACGGTGCAGGTCATCGCCGATTTGGGTGAAGCGGGGTATGCAGTTTCTGCCGACCTCACCAGGTCATTCGACACGGAGCGGGCCATCACCGAAGTTGAACGGGAGCTGGGACCAATCGACACTCTGGTGAACTGCGCCGGATTGGTTCGAGACCAGGGCGCCGCCGCAATCTGGGACCTCTCGGACGCCGACTGGCAAGCCGGTATAGAGGGCATCCTGAATCCGGCGTTTTACTGCTCGAGGGCGGTTGCCAAGGGCATGTGCGATCGGGGCCGAGGGAAGATCGTCAACATTTCGTCAGGTCTCGGCATGCGCGGGGCGCGCGACAACTACATGTACGCATGCGCCAAGGGTGCGATTATTCAACTGACACGTTCGTTGGCGGTAAGTCTGGGCAGGTGGGGCGTGACGTCGAACTGCATAGTGCCCGGTTTTTTCCCCACCGAGGCCACCGACGCGTCCCCGATGGCCCTTCCAACCTCCGACTTCATCCCGGTCGGCCGCACAGGTCGACCGGAGGAATTCGCCCCGTTACTTGTGTGGCTTGCCTCACCGGCTTCCGACTATATGACGGGTGAGGTTTTCATAATCGATGGCGGAGGGCTCGCCGGCGGCTATGCGCCGACCGGACACCGAGCCGATTCTGCCTGAGGGTGCTGCCGTGACCGGAATACTTGCAGGCAAAGTTGCGGTCGTCCGCTCTGGGGACGCTAGGTGGCTGACGTCAATAGCGACAGCGTTATCGGGTAGCGGCGCAAAGGTGGCGTTGGTGGCGGAGCCGGATTCCGATCTTTCCGCCGACGTACGGATCTACGATCCGGGCCGGGACGAGAACGCGGTAGCCGACTCGTTGGCCGTCATCGGCGACGGTATCGGTCCGATAAACATCCTGGTGAATGGGCCGATCGAACCGTTATATCTCGGCGCGACGGAGACCTCGGATGACGACGTGGTCTCCGTCCAGGAACAGGCGGCCACCGTCTATAGGTGGTGCCGCGTAGCAGGCGCCACCATGACGAACCAGGGTGGCGGCGCCATCGTGAATTTCGTTACCGGACTCGCCCGACGCGGGGTAGCAGGCGCGTCCGCAGATTCGATGGCCCAGGCCTCAATTGAGGCTATGACGCGATCACTGGCGCTTGAGTGGGCGCGTGAAAACGTAAGGGTTAACGCGATTGGCATCGGATGGTACGAATACGAAGGCCAGACCGTAGAGGAACAGCGCGCCGAAAGGTTGGTCCGCTACTTGCCCCTGCGGCGTAAAGGCACCCCGGGTGACGTTACGGACCTGCTTACATACCTGGCGTCAGACGAGTCCGGGTACGTGACCGGTCAGACCGTTTACGTAGACGGCGGCGCCATGGCTCACGTGTGATCCCAAAGACGTTGATCGTTCTGGCGATTCGGCATGCCTGCTGAAAAATGTCGCATCGACGTCCGTCTTCAACCTCGCTCGTCTAAGGCTGAGGTAGTGGGCCTGGACGCCGCAAATCGGCTCCGCGCACGGGTCCAGGAATCTCCGGTCGACGGACAGGCGAATCGTGCGCTGATCAAACTTCTCGCCGACAGGTTGGGCGTGCCGATCAGCGTGGTTCGCATCGCCTCGGGATTGAAATCCAGGAACAAGGTTGTCGAAATAGCCGGTTTCGAAAAGGACTCGGCCATACGGGCGTTGATTGGAGGCGACTGAACCCCCGCCTGTGTTACAGGCCACTTACGCGGGTTCTTATGACATTGGAGATGATCTGCAACACCAGAAAAGCGATCATGGGACTTATGTCGATCATGCCCATGCGCGGCACGAGCCGCTGGATAGGGACGATAATCGGGTCCGTAATCTGATATAGCAGGACGACGGCAGGGTGGTTGCGAGTGTCAGGGAACCATGACAGCAGGGCCCGCGCGATGATCAACCATGACATCAATTGGGCTGCAAATCCTATAAGTCGAAGGAACTCAATCACTTCTTGCCGGTTCCCAACTCCTCGCTGCGCTGGTAGGCCGCCAGGACTGCCTCAGCAGCAGCGGCCCTGAAGCCGTGCTTCTCCATGGCGTGCAGCCCGGCCGCAGTTGTGCCGCCCGGCGAGGTGACCATGTTGCGCAGCTCTGCGGGGTGTTTGCCAGATTTCAGCGCTAGCTCGGCGCTGCCATGGATGGTCTGAATCGCGAGTCGCCGCGCAGTATCGGCCGGCATGCCGATCTGGACGCCCGCGTCGATCAGTGACTCCAGGAACACGTAGACGAATGCCGGGCCGCTTGCGCTGAGCGCCGTCGCCATGTCCAGGACTTTTTCGTCATCGAGCCGGATCTGATCGCCCAATGCGTCGAGCATCGATGACGTGAAGTCAATCACTTCGTCCGGGACTTCCGCCGTCGCCACCCACACCGACATGCCGCTCCTGACCTGGGCCGGGGTATTCGGCATGACGCGGATCAGGCTTCGATGGTTAAGCGCGAGTCCGATCGAGTGCATCTTTATTCCAGCCATGATCGACAAGACCGTCTGGTCCTTCGACAGTCGCCCGGCTATGCCGCTTGCCACCGGCTTGAATTGCTGAGGTTTGACCGCCAGGACCACCAGCTTGGCGCTTTCGATGACCTGGTGATTGGAGTCCGAGGCAACGACGCCGTAGCTTTCCGCCAGGTGATTCCGTCGGGCGTCAACCGGTTCGCCGACCGCGATCTCCGCATCTAGACCAGAGTCACGAATGCCGGCGATGACGGCTTCTGCCATAGTGCCGCCGCCGATGAATCCAAGTTTCATTATCAAACCTTTTCGGGAATATCTTGCGACGTTCGCAGCGTGAATTGTGTGTTCGTCGGCCGTTTTGGCCTTCCGAGAAGGCGGCTGCCCGGATAGTTAAATTATACGGTGAGGCGTGTCGCGAACTACCTGCGCATCGCGGCCAAGCCGGGTGGTTTAGATCGCGTTGCCAACAGCGCGGCCATGTTGAGCGCTTCGACCATGCCTGTTTCGTCGGCGACGTTCTTGCCGGCAATGTCGAATGCCGTGCCATGGTCTACCGAGGTCCGGATAAACGGGATCCCCAAATTTACGCTGATACTCTCCTCGAATCCGTGGACCTTTATAGCGATATGCCCCTGGTCGTGATACATGACGACCACGACATCGAACTCGCCTGCGATGGCCTTGTTGAATACCGAGTCGGATGGGTGAGGTCCCGTCGCGTCGATTCCCTCCGACCGGGCAGCCCCGACTGCAGGCGCGATCTCGTCAAGTTCCTCCCTGCCTATCAGACCGTTGTCGCTGGCATGTGGGTTTAACCCCGCCACTGCGATTCGGGGCGTGGGAAATCCCCACCTGATGAAGTGTTCGTTTGTGAGCCGCAAGGCCCGCAACACGTTTTCCGTAGTTACGTAGTCGCAAGCGTCCCGCAGAGCCTTGTGCGTAGAAAGGTGCATGCACCTCAGTTCGCCTGACACCAGCATAGTCGCCACATAATCGGATCCGGTAAGACGGCGAAACACCTCCTGGTGGCCCAGATCAGGGGAACCGGACATCTGCCAGGACTCCTTGTTGACCGGCGCGGTAGCCATGGCGTCGACTGCTCCGTCTATGCAGAGACGGGCAGCCCTTTCGACCCAGGCGTGCGAAGCCCTGCCCGAATGTATTGAGTTTTCCCCGATAGGGAAGTTGGTTGTCTCGTATCCGTCCACGTTGAGAACCTCGACGAAATCCGGTTTGCCGACGGCTTCGGCCGGGGAATCGATAGGTTTCACTCGTGCAGACGAACCGGTCAACTCGTTGGCGGCCTCCATATCCTTGACGGCGCCGATAACGAACGGCCGCATCCGCTCGTAGATGCCCGGACGCAAGAGGGCTTTGGAGACGACCTCCGGGCCGATGCCCGAAGGATCGCCAAGTGTGATTGCGACTAGCGGCTTTAACGTCATGACTATTCGGCTCGGCCTTTCATTCTGTCTGTGCGTAGTATCGCGCCGGGCCGCAGTGAATGAATGCAGCACGGGTAAGTTGGTTTCTATCCCCGTGCCCATCGGACTCAATGGCTACCGGCGAGAAAACGCGCAACGACGCCGGCACGCGAAGCTTGGCCAATAAGGGCTACGTTGCAGTGTGGCGTCCAGGCTAAATGGCTTCGCCCAAATGGCGAAGGAAACCGGCTTACCGGAGAACGCCGAGCGACGTAGCGCTGCGTCAGAAACAGGACGCGAAAGGGCCCGCCGGTGGCTGGAATCGGCGGGCCCTGATGATTGTCCCTGCCGCGGGATCTGGCGGCAGGAACCTTCAATTGAGACTACTCTAGGTTTATCCCAGAACTATTGCTATGCCGGGGTCCTCGGCCTGCGCCGGGCCGAAGGGTGATGGCGCAGGAACGGGGGCAGGCTCATCCTCTCCTCGTCGTCGATGATCTCTGAAAGCGCAGCCTTCGCTTGTTCTTCACGTTCGGTGTTGAGTTCATCCGATGGGAAACCGGTCGCGATGAGCGTCAGTTTCACTTCGTCTTCCATTTTCGGGTCCGTGACCATACCGAAGATGATGTTGGCATCAGGATCCACCATCTTGGAGATGATCTCAGAAGCTTGGAAAACCTCTGCCAGCGTCAGATCGGATCCACCGGTCACGTTGAATATCACGCCCTGGGCGCCTTCCATCGAGACCTCGAGCAAAGGGCTGTCGATGGCTGCTTCGGCGGCCATGACGGCGCGATCTTCACCCGTTCCCGTGCCGATGGCCATCCATGCCGGACCGGCGTTGTCCATCACCGCCTTGACATCTGCGAAGTCCAGGTTGATTTCACCGGGTACCAGTATCAATTCGGCAATCGACTGCACGCCCTGGCGCAGCACGTCGTCAGCCATTCGGAACGCCATGTCCATGGAGCATTCCGCATCGGACATGATCAGCAACCGGTCGTTGGGAATGACGATCAGCGTGTCGACGTATTGGGCGAGCGTGGCGATGCCTTCTTCCGCCTGCCGCTGCCTTCGCTTTCCCTCGAACCCGAACGGCTTGGTCACGACACCCACGGTCAACGCCCCGAGTTCTTTAGCGACGTCGGCGATCACCGAGCTTCCGCCCGTACCGCTGCCGCCGCCCATTCCTGCGGCGATGAAGACCATGTCAGAGCCCTGCAGGGCTTCCCTGATTTCATCCCGGTCCTCTTCGTGGCATACGCGCCCCCTCTCGGGGTCGCCGCCCACGCCGAGTCCCCGCGCAGTTTGGTCGCCAACCCTGATCTTAGTGGGAACATCATTCATGATCAGGGCCTGTGCATCGGTGTTGATCGTGATGTATTCGACCTCGGGAACACGGTCACGGTACATGCGTGAGACCGCATTGGAGCCGCCACCGCCTACACCGACAACCTTGATGGTCGCCGCGCCGATTTTGCCTTCCGGCATTGGCTGTTGAATCGGCTCTTGCTCCGATTCCTCGGTGGAGTGTTCCAACCCGTTGCCATTGGGCGAAAAAACCATGCCAGGCGCTTTTTCTAGTTGTTGCATATCGATATTTCCTGCCTTCCGATTAGAGCTTTGCCTTGCCAAATCAACTCGCGTACTTAAGCCTTGCCAAACCAACTTCGTACGGCGGTTGCCAATTTGCTGAAAATGTTGGATGGGGCCCCTTCATCGTTCACCGGGCTTTCCACCGGTTTTGGCGGACGACCGACGTGGGATTCGCGGGGCAGATTTTGAATCCCCCACAGCACAGCGCCTGCGGCCGAAGCGTATGCCGGGTCTGTGAATTGTTCAGTCAGGCCGGCAACGCCCCTTGGCATCGCTATCCTGGCTGGCCGCTGCAACTCAACCTTGGCCAGTTGGGCGAATCCGTCGACATTCGATCCGCCACCGGTGAACACAAAGCTTGCCGGTGAGACGTCACCCAGGTCTTCTTGTTCCAGCTTGATGTGTATCAGGCTGAATATTTCGGCCACACGTTCCTTAATGATCTGGCCGACTTCCCGCTGGGTTACGTTAATCGGCTCGCCCACGTTCCTGGGTTGGATCGTTATTTCTTCCGCCATGCCGACTAATTCCGGTGTGGCGGAACCTTTGTCTAACTTCAATTGCTCGGCCGCTTCGTAGTCAATGTCAAAGGCGATCGACAGGTCATTTGTTATCTGATAGCCACCAACCGGCAACGCGGTGGTGTGCACGATGGAACCGTCTGCGTAAACGGCAATGTCGGACGTACCGCCGCCAACATCCACGAGGACGACTCCTTCTTCGCGCTCCTCGGCGGTCAGTACGGCGTCCCCGATAGCGACCGGGGCCACGATGAACTCAGACGGTGTGATGCCCGCTGCTTTGACTGCGTTGGACAACATTTCCACGTGCCGTACGTCACCGATCAGGCAATGGCTTTGGATACTCAATTCTGCTGCGTGCATACCCATTGGATTACGAACGCCATGAAGTCCGTCGAGCGAATATCCACGCGGGATCACATGCACAAGTCTCATCCCGGGAGGAAGACCGATATTGCTGGCCGTGCGAAGCGCGAATCTCAAGTCTTCTTCGGTGATCGCTCTCACAGCGCCGCCGCGGGGCACGTTGTGGGACTGATTCGACGCTTCGATATTGCTGGCGGTCAGGCACAAGTAAGCACGCGCGATGGTTTTGCCAGTCTGCACGGAGACCTCTTTAACTGCGGCCCGTACCGACTCAGTCACCTCGCGCGGGTCACTGATCGTTCCCCTCCTCATCGCTGAGCAGGGCTGGACACCTACGCCTACCAACTCGACCTCCCGGTCGGGCCTCTGTTTCACCAGCATCGCGGTCACCTTGGTGGTTCCCACGTCGATTACTGCTCTAAAGGCGTCCTGAATCATTGACCCATCACTGCCTTTATTACGGGCTTGTCGTTGCCGCTGCTGCGTCTGGCGCCATTCGCATCCAAAGTCTTAGATCCTCTCCGCTACGCGCAGCCTGGCGCTTCGGCTTCGAGGATTGATTTGCAGCTCGGCGGCGGCGGGTTTGGTCGCCCTGCGCTTGATCAGCCGAATTGTGGCTAGGTGATCGCAAGTGCACACCGGTCCGCCGGGTGGGCAAATACAGTCGGAAGATTGCATTCGCACGAAGTTCTTGACGATGCGGTCCTCGAGGGAGTGATACGAGATAACTGCGAGTCTCCCCCCGTGGCCCAGGAGAGACACCGCCTGTTCCAAGGCAATCTCGATCGAAGACAGTTCGTCGTTGACCGCGATGCGGAGGGCCTGGAATGTCCGCGTGGCTGGGTGGATTCGGCCGCGCCGCGGACTGGTCTGCTGAATGACCTCCGCCAACTCGCTTGATGTCGCGATGGGGCGACTGGCGATGATCCCCCTTGTTATGCGCCTGGCAGACCGTTCCTCTCCGAGGTAGTAGATCAAGTCCGCCAACTCGGATTCGCTGTAATGATTGACGATGTCTGCCGCAGTGGTCGTCTGGTGCAGGCTGAATCGCATGTCGAGCGGATCGCGTCTGCGAAAAGAGAAGCCGCGCGTTTCGGCGTCAAGTTGCAGCGAAGAAACACCCAGGTCGAACAACACCCCGTGAACGGGCACAAAATCCCGCTGAAGCGCGATGGCACGCAGATCGCGGAAATTCTCATTAACGGCCAGGAACGATTGGGCATGACCGCTCAGCCGTGACCGAGCCACCGAGATCGCTTCCGGGTCGGCGTCGATTCCCAGCAGTTGGCCGCCGGGATTTGCCGCTTTGAGCACAGCGTCGGCGTGACCGCCTTCGCCCAGAGTCGCGTCAATGTAGCGGCCTCCCGGCTGGACATTCAACGCTTCAAGCGTTTCCGGGACCAACACTGGGCGGTGGTGGAGTTCCAGGTCCATCAGGATCAACTCCAGGTCCCCCCGGCGTATGTCGTGTTGTACGGTGTGTGCGTTTTCAATATGTTTGGCGAGTTCCGGTACGGGTCGGTTCCGACCGGTGGGTCAGCGTTCGAGCAGGAAGCGGATTGAAGGGCTGCCCCGTGCTCATTCGGGATGTTTTGTTCGGTCTGCGCTAAGTAGTAACAGCCCACGAACCCGGCTTGCCTAGTCAAAAAGTAGCGCGTTTTGACCGAAAATTGACGAAGTCCCTGACGTGCTACTATCCGGCCGGGTGGCGCATGAACCATGGCGACTTACGCAGTTTTAACAAGTAGCGATCTCGGCGCGAGAGGTCAGCGAATCGACACGAGCGGAGACGCTATCGTCGAAATAATGAGCGCAGCGGGTCACGAATTGGCAGACCGGGCAGTCCTCCCTGACGAGGTGGATCAACTGGCCGAACAACTGGCAAATTGGTGTGATACCGGCGCCATTGGCGTTGTGCTGACGACAGGCGGAACCGGTCTCGGTCCAAGGGACGTGATGCCGGAGGCCACCGCCCGAGTCCTGGAATTCGAGATTCCGGGTATACCCGAGGCCATGCGTTCCCAGACCCTGACCAAAACTCCGATGGCGATGATCAGCAGGTCGCGGGCCGGCGCCAGGGGCCGTACGCTTATTGTGAATCTTCCCGGCAGTCCGACAGGCGTGAGGGAAACCCTCGAGGTGGTGCTACCGGTCCTGGGACACGCTGTCGACATACTCCGGAATCGGCACGCAGGCCCTCACCCAGTCTGATTGGCGCGAACGCGGGTCAGGACCCGCTTATTTGCATGACGCACGGGGTGATCAAGTTGGTTCCTGATAATCAGCTACACGGAGACAGCCGATTGGCGACGGTCTGGACCACTCAACGATCATGCGCATAAGAGCCCTGACACTGTTTCCGGAGATGTTCGATTCACCTATGAGTGCGAGCATTTTGGGTCGCGCGAGAACCAACGGCATTGTCCGACTTACGATTCATGACATCCGTGAATACACTCACGACCGCCACCGCACCGTAGATGCCGAACCGTACGGCGGAGGCCCGGGGATGGTGATGAAACCGGAGCCTCTTCAGGAGGGAGTGGACAGCCTGAAGAAAGAAGGAGAAGCGAACGGAGAAAGGCCGCCGCGCGTGGTGCTCATGTCGCCGCAGGGCGTTTCGTTCGATCAATCCACCGCTAACAGGCTTTCCCGGTTGCAATCGGTCCTGATCGTCTGTGGCCACTACGAAGGTGTTGACGAGCGCTTCATTAGACATTCGGTCGACGAAGAGATATCGATCGGGGATTTCGTCCTCACGGGCGGTGAGCTCGCCGCCATGATAGTGATAGACGCCGTGGTCCGGCTGTTGCCGGGCGCTTTGGGCCACCCCGATTCGGCGGAAGGGGATTCATTCGGTACCGGGACGGGAGGAATCCTCCAGGGTCCCGTGTATACGCGGCCGAGGGTGTGGAAGGACCTGTCGGTTCCCGATGTCCTGACGTCGGGAGATCACGCGCGCATAGAATCCTGGCGGCGGCAGCAGGCGCTCGAACGCACCAGGTTTCGCCGGCCGGACCTTCTCGAAGGTTGGCCGTAGCCACAGCGCGTTCATCAAAAAAGTCGTCCATCAGCGCGTGGGCTAAGTGTTGATCATGAAACCGTATCGGCTGTAAACTGGGAGGAACGATTTTCTTTTGTTCGACCACGGGCGCGCGGTGCGCGCCTTTTCGCGTCGAGCGCAAAACTTCCCGGGACCTATCACAATGGACGCGCGCGACATCCTGCAAATAAAACCGGCCGACACTATCGATGAGTTTCGTCCCGGCGACACGGTGATCGTGAATGTACGTATCCGTGAAGGCAACCGGGAGCGTGTCCAGGCGTACCAGGGGAACGTCATCATCGGCGCCCACCGCAAGGACCGCGTCCCCCAGCCGGGTGCGACTTTTACCGTCAGGCGCGTTTCATACGGTGTGGGAGTAGAACGCATATTCCCTCTTTGCTCCCCGATGATCGAGTCGGTAAAGGTGACCCGCCGCGGAAAGGTCCGCCGGGCGAGGCTCTACTACCTCCGGGGTCTCACCGGTCGAAAGGCCCGCATCAAGGAGCGGCGCTAAGATCCCGCCGGGCGTCGTCGCCCCTTTTCAGTGGCCGCCATCCGACGGGATGACTACGGCGCGGCCGGTTTAAGATCACAGGGCAGGCTACTTAACGTCGCCACTCACCCTGCAGGGATCGATTCACGTTGCGATACGCCGAGGTGGCGGTCGACTGCCCAGTGGACCGCCCTGAAACATTCTCCTACTCAGTCCCGGACCATCTTGACGTATCGCCGGGCGACGTGGTGCAGGTCCCGTTCGGACCGCGAACCGTAAAAGGCGTTGTGTTCGAGGTTGGCAAGCCGCCCAAAGTCGAACACACGCGGGACATAGTCCGGGTTGCTGACGGCGGACCGTTCATCCCGTCTAACGGCCTCTCCCTGGCGCGGTGGGTCGCGTCCCACTACAGGTCCACTCTTTTTGCAGCTGCTGCTTCCATGCTCCCGCCGGGCGGGATTAACAGGTTGCGTGTATGGATTACAGAGACCGGAGCCACGCCCCGTCCGCTGACAGCGCTGAGAACGCGTGAACAACGCGCGATGAACTATGTGGTTGAACAGGGAAGGGTCACAAGGGAGTCCGCAGGAAGGAAACTCGGCAGAGGGGGTATCGAGGTAGTAGACCGTCTGGTCAGACGAGGATTCCTTCAGAGCGCGTACTCCTGGGAGTCGCCAACGGTCAGAACGAAGTACCGCGACGTAGTTACCTTGGCCGTGTCTGCCCAGGATGCGGAGGACGCCGCGAAGGATTTCGAGGATGGTCGCAGCGCGCGGCAAGGCGAGCTACTGAATTGGCTCCTGTCAGGCAACGGAGGGGAGACGAGATCAGACTTGGCACGGCGCTTTGGTCAACATGCTGTGCGAGCAGCCTTGGACAAGGGATTGACCAAACTCGAACGCGTCCAGGTGGAGCGCGATCCACTCGAGGGCTACGTCGTCCAGGAACGTTTCCCACCTGACCTGACAGACGACCAGTCCGTCGCCGTCGAGGCGATTCAAGACGCTCTGGTGGGCGGTGATGCCTCGTCGTCGGACAACCTCGACGCCGGCAAGCCTTTCCTGCTCTACGGAGTTACCGGCAGTGGCAAGACAGAGGTCTACATGAGCGCTGCCGACGCCTGCATCCGGGCAGGGAAACGCGTTCTCGTCCTGGTTCCGGAAATTGCGATGACGCCACAGACTCTGGAACGATTTGCGTCGCGGTTTCCCGGCAAGATTGCGCTGCAACATTCGGGCCTCCCTGCCGGGCAGCGTTACGACCAGTGGTGGCGCATCAGGCGGGGCGACTATCCGATAGTGCTCGGCTCTCGCGGCGCGGTCTTTACTCCCATAGACAGTCTCGGGTTGGTGGTGATCGACGAGGAACATGAATGGACGTACAAACAGCCCGACATGTCTCCGAGATACCACGCCCGGGCGGTGGCCGAACGGCTTTGCAGGTTAACGGGCGCCGTGTTGGTTATGGGCAGCGCCACGCCCGACACTGCCACCTACCGTCGCGCCCAGCGGGACCAGGTACGGCTGCTTTCACTGCCGCGACGAATAATCTCCGGCGAGGCCGACCGCCCGTCGAATGGCCGGGACAACCGCGCTGAGGTACGGCTCGTCGACATGCGCGAGGAACTGCGGGCAGGCCACGCTGAAATACTTAGCCGACCGCTAATTGACGAGATGAAGAGTTCTCTGAACTCAGGCGGGCGGGTGATCCTGTTCATCAACCGTAGGGGTACCGCCTCGTTCGTCCAATGTCGGGATTGCGGCGCCATACGCAGTTGCCGGCGTTGCGACACGTCGCTTACGTTTCACCGATCGGCCGATCCGGCAACGGCCGACCAGCTTGTCTGCCACTATTGCAACTACCGGATACAAGCGAGACGGACGTGCCGCGAGTGCGGAGGGAGCCAGATACGACGTCTATCGCCCGGCACCCAGGCGTTGATGGATGCCGTCGCCGCATACTTTCCCAGAACCGGCGCGATCAGATGGGACTCGGACTCGGCCCGCACGGCGCGAGACCACGCTCGGATCGTGGAGGAGTTTGAGAAAGGCGAGGCTCGCGTCCTGGTCGGCACCCAAATGGTGGCCAAAGGGCTCGATGTTCCATCGGTGACGTTGGTCGGAGTCGTATCAGCCGACACCGGCCTTGCAATCCCGGATTACCGGGCAGGGGAAAGAGCGTTCCAGATACTGGCCCAGGTCGCGGGAAGAGCGGGCAGGGGACCGCGGGGCGGCAACGTGGTCGTCCAGACGTTTCAACCCGACCACTACGCTATAAGGGCTGCCGCAGCACAGGACTACAGGATGTTTTACGACACTGAAATCCGCATGCGGCAGAATCTGGCCAATCCTCCGTTCACGAAACTGATTCGGCTTACTTGCTCCTCGCACGACCGCGAATTCGCCCATGCTGCGGCTATGACGAAAGTAGATTTTCTGAAAATTGAAAGGACGAATCGCGGCCTTACCGATACCGTGGTGACTGGACCGACCCCCGCCTACCCGCTTCGGGTGCGGGACATGTACCGGTGGCACGTGGTACTGAAGGGACCGAGGCCTGAAAGGCTTCTGGACGCGTCCCCGGTGGGCGAAGGTTGGGTCGTGGACGTGGATCCCGTAAGCCTGGCTTAGAGGGCCTGTGTAGTGTCTTACGCGGTTACAGGCTGAAGTTCCCGTCGACGACGCATTCAGGCGGCGCGAGAATATCCGCATGTCGATACTGGAAATCCGCATAGCGCCGGACCCCATCCTGCGCAAAAAGGCGCGCCCGGTCAAAAGGGTCGATGACGCCATTCGCAAATTGGCCCGGGACATGATCGAGACCATGCAGGAGGCCAGCGGGGTCGGACTTGCGGCAAACCAGGTGGGCGTCCTCAAGCGCGTGGTCACCATCCAGCTGCCCGAAGAAGAACCGAGGGTTTTCGTAAACCCGGAAATCACCAAACGGGTCGGCGAACGTGAGGTGCAGGAAGGTTGCCTGAGCGTGCCCGGATACTACGGGCTCATCAACCGTTCCGTCTCGATACGAGCCAGGGCGCTCGACGAATGGGGCGCGAAATTCAGGCTGTCCGCGGAGGGACTGCTCGCGCAGGCGGTTGAGCATGAAATCGATCACCTCAACGGCATCCTGTTTCTCGATCATCTCGAGAGCCACGAAAGACTCTGGAAAGCCGGCGAGGAGCCGGCCGCCCCTCACTCACATGACGTGGACTTGACGATACACGCCGACCACTCTGACCCTAATGACCGCGAGTCGGCGAGTACCGAGATTCTGACTGCCAAGGCTACCCTATCGACTGTTACCGTAGACACCTCCATGACTGACCTGGCCTACGACCTGACCGCTGGCCAGCTGAGCCAGGAATTGCCCCGGCTGGGTAGAAGAAAAACGGCCGAACGGGACCGCAAGGTACGGGGTAAACCTCACGATCCTCCGCCTATCTTTCGTGCCAAGCGGACAGGGGATCGGTGATATACTGCGTCGCGGTTTCGAATCCCCTCGGGCGTCGAAACCGTTTTTCTGTAACGAACGATTACGGCCATTGCCGCCATTGAAATGCCACCCGAAGCGCATAGGTTGACCTAGTGAGACGAAGTGAAACTCGGCGGCTGAGGAACGGTTCTCAAACCTATGCATGATCCTCGTGATTCCGACGCTGACAATCTCGGCGGCCGTGTGTTTCGCGTGAGGAACGCGGATTGTCCAGATCACTGAGGAGACTCAGCATCATCGTCGTTCTGGTCGCGCTCGCGGCGGCGTTGCTGTCTATCCCTGAGTTGAAAATAAATGCCTTGGGCGGCACGTTCGTCCGCGGCAACGACCACACCTTTCTGGGGTTGTCACTCGGGCTGGACCTGCAAGGCGGCACGCATCTCGTATACGTCGCAAGGCCCGAGGAAGGCCGCGACGTTACGATCGACGACATGGAAGGTGTTCGCAGGATTATTGAGAGCCGGGTCAACGAGTTCGGTGTAAGCGAGCCGATTGTTCAGCTTCTTGGCACCCCGCCGGACCGGATTATGGTCCAGCTTCCGGGCCTCTCTGGCGCTTCGATCACCGTAACCTTCGCCGGCAGTCCGGTCAGCGCAGAGACCCTACAGGACTTTTTCGTAGAAGAACTTGACAGGCCTGACGCCGAAGTTAGCCAAAACGACAACGGTTCGTTGACGGTTCGATTTGATGACTTGCTGGGTGAACTGCGCAACGAATCCGGTGAGATTGTGCGTGAGTCCGAGGCGGCCCAGTACGGAGAAAGGGCCGAGGCCCGATTCCCAATTAAATTGACCATCGCTTACGATCCCGAATTCGTAGAGATCGAACCGGCTGAACCTTCGGCCGATGCTGCCGAAACGGCAGAACCAGAATCCCAGTTTGAACCCGTTTGGCCGACTCTCGAACAGGTGCAGGAAGCGTTCGCGGGAGCCGGACGCCCTGACGCCGAGATTGCCCAGTTGACTGACGGTCTCTTTACCGCCACCCTGTTCGGCCTTGCAGAGCCCTCGGAGGACGAACAGGGCGAACCGGTACCCGGCGACCTGGACAGAATCGCTGACGAATTACGTGCCTTGGGCACGCTGACAAGAGGCGCACGGGCGAATCCGCTTGTAACCGGAAACATTTCTCAGTGGATCGTGGGAGGTGGCATACAAAAGGCCAAGGATTTGTTCACGCCTGCCAAACTGGAATTCAAGGAGCGAATTTGCGGCGAAGAAAGCGCTCCTCCGGCAGGGATGAGCCAGGAGCTTTGGCTGATCGAAAGGTGCAACAACCCGGAGTACTACCAGGAACAAGCGACAGACATCGAAGCCGACAATCTCACCGACGCGTTCGCGAGCACGGTGGAGACAAGCCCTTATCCGGTAGTCAACATCGTATTCGATGACGAAGGCGCCGACGAGTTTTTCAAACTGACCGAACGGGTTTCGCTGCGGAACGATAGGCTCGCCATTTACCTTGACGAGGAGGAATTGGTGGCGCCGGGAGTCGATCAGAGTGTAGGCGGCATCGCCGGCGGCCGCGCCATCATCGAAGGCAGATTCACGGCTGAACGGGCCAGAACGATCGCTATCCAGATAAAGTCCGGCGCGCTTCCGGTGGATTTGGACCTGATTCAGGAACGCACCGTAGACGCCACACTCGGTGACGACTCACTGCAAAAAAGCCTCATCGCCGGAGGAGTCGGACTGGTGTTGCTCCTCATCTTCATGGTTGTGTATTACAAGATTCCCGGCCTAATTGCTGCAATCGCACTGGTCATGTACACGACCCTGCTGCTCGCCATTTTCAAAGGGATTCCCGTGACGCTTACGCTCTCCGGGGCTGCGGCAATCGTTCTTTCTTTGGGTTTTGCGGTGGACGCCAACATTCTGATTGCGGAACGGGTCAAGGAAGAACTGCGGACGGGCCGCACGCTAATGGCCGCGATCAACGAGGGCTTCAATCGGGCCTGGCCATCTATCAGGGACGGTAATATTTCGACGATCATCACCGCCGTGGTGCTTTTCTGGTTCGGTGACAGATTCAGTACCAGCATCATGCAGGGCTTTGCCCTGACGCTTGGCATCGGCGTTCTATTGAGCATGTTCACCGCTTTCTTCGTCAGCCGGCTCATGCTACGAGTGGCCGCGGGCACCAAACTGGCCCAATGGCAGAACCTGTTTGTGCCTGTTCGGGATACGGTCGCGGCCGATGGCTCGCAGGAGAGCCGCTGATGGATATTGTCGGCAAGCGAAGGATTTACCTATCTATTTCCGCCGTGCTTGGTGTGCTCAGTATTGGTTTCCTCTTAACCCAGGGACTGAACCTGGGTATCGACTTTGTGTCCGGAACGGCGATCACATACTCGTTTACGGGCTCTAAAGACCCGGGCTCCGACGGGCTAAAGAGCGCGCTGGCCGATGCAGGGCACGACGAGGCGATCGTGCAGGGACTGGGTGACGCCAGGTACTTCGTGAGGCTGACCGAGTTGGAGGACGATGGGCAGGCGGCGGTGAACGAGGCTATCGAAGCACGCATAGGTCCCGACTTTGTAACCCTCGACACCTCGACGGTGGGCAGGTCCGTGGCGGACGACACCGTCAGGAACGCATTTACTGCGGTGGCGGTTGCGGCGCTGTTCGTGATGCTCTACATCATCTATGCGTTCAGGTCGGTGCCATATTCGTACCGTTACGCAATCGCGGCGGTTATTGCGCTGATGCACGACGTGCTTCTTGTCTTCGGCCTCTTTGCCGTCCTCGGCCTCACGATTAACGCAGAGGTCAATGCCATCTTCATCGTCGGCATCCTCACGGTCATCGGCTACAGCGTGAACGACACCATCGTCATATTTGACCGGATCAGGGAGAACGTGCGGACTGCCCCGGGCCGTCAATTCAGGTCGACCGTCAACCTGTCGATCAACGAGACCTTCACGCGGTCCCTCGCCACCAGCGTCACGACGATGACCGTGATCCTCGCTATGCTGCTGTTTGGCGGCGTATCGTTGCGGGATTTCCTGATCGTGCTGCTGGCGGGAGTAGTTGTGGGAACGTACAGTTCCATTTTCATAGCCGCTCAAGTGCTGGTCGCATGGGATGCTGCCGGAGGACTGGGCGGACTCGTGCCAGCCAGGTTCAGGCGAAGTTCTCCGGAAATTGCGTAGGGTTCCGGCCAGCCTCGCAAGTAGTCCCATTCGCTTTTATGATGATTGGCCCGTGCCGTGCTCTGTTCGCGGCCGTTAACTTGCAACTCGGGATGGCGAAATTGAATCGGGCTGGTAGATTACTCGGAGTAAGAACATGCTAATTGGCGCACACGTTTCAGCGGCCGGCGGCGTCGAAAAGTCCGTCAAGAGGGCTTTGGACATCGATGCGGAGTGCATCCAGATATTTGCATCTTCTCCCCGCACGTGGAAGTTCAAGCCCATAGCGGAGGAGAACGCGTCGAAATTCCGCGCGGCGGCGTCCGAGGCCTCTTTGGGCCCCACCGTGCTGCATGCGAGTTACCTGGTCGCGATCGGCTCCTCCGACCCGGCGTTGGTCGAGCGAAGCATCCAGTCGCTGATCAACCATCTGCAGGCCTCGGAGCAACTGGGCGCTTTGGGCCTCATTTTCCACCCGGCGAGCCACAAGGGCCGGGGATATGATGCGATCTTCGATCAATTCGTCTCCAATGTGCAGACCGTGCTTGAAGCGGCCCCCGGCGAGTCGCTGCTCATGCTCGAAACGAGCGCGGGCTCCGGGGACCACGTGGGTTCCAAGTTTGAAGAACTCGGAAAACTCATCAAGGCGGTCGACAGCCCGCGGGTAGCCGTCTGCCTCGACACCCAACACGTGTGGGCGGCGGGATACAACATTGTCGACAAGGATGGCCTCGACGCGACTATGGACGAATTCGACCGCGATATTGGCCTTGAGCTGCTTCGGTCGGTTCACGCTAACGACTCGATGCGCGAACTTGGCTCGTCGGTCGACCGGCACGACAATATAGGGGACGGGCAGATCGGCGAAGCTGGGTTTGTCAACGTAATGAGCCACCCTGCCTTTCAAGACGTGCCCTTCTATCTCGAAGTGCCCGGCGTCGACAAGAGCGGACCCGACCGGCCAAACGTGGAAGCGCTAAAGCGAATTCGTGCGTCGGTAGGAGCATAAGGTCGGCCGAACCCGTTCGGCCAATCCCTTTGCGGCTGCGGGCACGTAGACCAGCCCATGAACCGCCTTGAATTCGAAGAACTTGTCAGACAAGCGGTCGAGAGTTTGCCTGACCGCTTTCTGGCGCGGCTCGACAACGTCGACGTGGTGGTCGAGGACCGCCCCTCCAGGGACCAGAGGCGGGCCAACAACCTGGCGCCGCATGAAACTCTGTTCGGACTTTACGAAGGCATCCCGCAAATCGACAGGGAGGGCTATGGGTTCGTGATGCCCGACAAGATAACGATATTCCGGCGGCCGATCGAAGAGTTCTGCGAGGATGCAGGGGAGATCGTTGAACAGGTGCGCTTAACGGTAGTCCACGAGGTGGCCCACCACTTCGGTATTTCGGACGAGACCCTGCATGAGATGGGCCTGGGGTGACTACTGCTGAGCGATGTCGATACGGGAGTCGGATATCCGCACGCGCTGGCCGCAAGCCGCGATTTCAACGTCCCGCAGCCTGAAGACATCGTCCAGAAACAGTTTTAACCGCTGATTCGCCGGCCTTGGCCTTATGCGGGCGTTCGTTTCCCATAGGGTTGGTTGGGGGTCGGCGGTTGCCGCTGCTATGACTTCTTCCACAAATGCGCAAAATGCCTTTTGTGATGCATCGTCACGTGGTTTTCCTTCACGCCCGGCAAAAAACAGCGATAGTTGCAGGCCCTCGTCCTTGGACGTAATTTCGGTCGTGAGAATTGGCGCGGGTCGGGACTCGAACAGGTCCTCACCGATTCCGATTCTGCCTGCCGTCTCCCTCACAGCGGCGTGCAGTGTCCGCAGCGTGGACGACAATGCCGATACGGCGTGGGCGTTCGAGCCCAGCTTCACGACTAGCCGACCGTGCGGCACGGATTCTGGCGATTGCAGGGGGTCCATCACGGCCGTCAGTGTATCCCCCAGGGCCGGAACGTACGGAATCGGTCCCGGTTATCTCAGGACGCGATTGTCGCCCACGCGCCGCGTGACCTGTAGACGGTCCATGTGTTCGAGCAGCGCCAGGGTGTACTTTCGACTCGTGTTGAATAGCTCGCGAACGTCGGAGATCGTCACCTCTCCGTGGTCCCGGGCGAATTCGACAACGCGACTCGACATCTCGTCATATGCGGACTTCAGATATACCACGTCCTCGTTGACCCGAACAATTCGACCCTGGTCCGAAAGTGCCTGTAGCAACTCGAGGTCAACAGGCGCGTCGGTAGGAGGGGAGTATGGGTTGGAGCCCAATAGGGCGAGGTACTCGTCGGCTTGTCGCCGCTGAGCGTCAGATAGGTCGGGTACGTGAGAAGGGAGCCTGGCTGTGGCCTCGGCCTCTTGTATTACCCTGTCTTCCGACAGCCGCGCCACGGCGGCGTTGAAATCGCGCGATTGCATGCCCAGCCGGTTTCGCAACTCTTCTTTGGGCATCCCGCCGCGTAACGGGTACTCGCGATGATAGCCGGTAAGTTCGGTCGAGGTCCTGGAGACGACGTTTGACCAGGCTGAAGCCGTGAAGTAGACCGGAAGAGCGGCATCGCCGATTTTGACCGCGGCCCCGCGAGCGACTAGATCTTCAAGAATCGTCTCTACGTCCGACTCCGCATGGTTCAGGGCGACGGCCAATCCTGCGACCGTCGAAAGCCCTGTCAGGTCCATTGTGCTGACCACGGCGTCTGAATCGGCGCCTGTCGACAGGATGCCCAGCCGCTCAATCGTCGAAGACTGAAATCGTCTGCGGCGGGGCGCGTTCGGAATCAGGATCTGGCCACCGGCGATTGTAGTCACCGTGTCCCTGATGACAAAGTAGTCCCCACGCACCACCGGTACCGGCAATTCAGTCCGAATTTGCGCCCATCCGGACTCGCCTGGCGGCAATCTGTTTGCGTCCAAAAGCCTCACGACGGCAGGTGATTCGGACGTGCCGGCGTAGAGGGTCACGCGGTGATTGTGCCGGACCGGCCGCGGGGAGTCGGGAATCGTCCGGATTGAGCAATCGAACGCGTCTGAGGGGACGAGCCAGTCGCCGGTTAGCAAGACATCGCCGCGTTCGATCTCGTGGTGCTCTACGCCACCTATGTTTACGGCTACCCGCGTGCCGGGCAGAGCTTCTTCGACGGCATCCCTATGACTTTGCAAGCCGCGAATGCGCGCACGTTGCCCGCGGGGAGCGATGACAACCTGCTGGCCTTTACGCAGTGTGCCGCCCGACAACGTGCCGGTGACCACTGCCCCGAAGCCGGTCATCGTGAAGGAGCGGTCTACCGGCAATCGAGGCCGCCCCAAATCAGGTCTGAGCGGCACGTCCACCAAAACGGAATCGATGGCCCGCAGGAGTTCGTCAAGCCCGGTTCCGGTCTCAGCGGACACTGCAATCGTCGGTGAGCCGGAGAGGACGGTCCCTTCCAGAACCTCCTCGATGTCGGCAGTGACGAGTTCCTGCCATTCCTCGTCCACCAGATCGGTCTTCGTGATCACGACGATGCCGCGCTCGACACGCACAAGATCGAGGATGGCCAGATGCTCCCTCGTCTGTGGCATGACTCCCTCGTCTGCGGCGACGATGAGGAGAGCCAGATCGATGCCGCCGACGCCCATCAGCATGTTCTTGATGAATCGCTCGTGGCCGGGCACGTCCACGATGCTGACTTCGAGACCGCTCGGCAAGTCGAGCCACGCGAATCCGAGTTCGATGGTCATGCCCCGCTCTTTCTCTACCCTCAGCCTGTCGGGGTCGATGCCCGTCAGGGCGTGGATGAGCGTGGACTTGCCGTGGTCTACGTGGCCTGCAGTTCCGATTACGTACATGGCACGATAATACCGCGCCCACGCTCGTTGATTCGCCTGGACGTACGCGTAACCCAGTTGGCTTTGGAGGGTGTCTAACAAGCCCGTTGCCACATTGTGTGACGCCTACGCATTGGCGAAAACGCGTCCCGTCTTTTGCCCCGTGCGCCCATCTTCACCTAGCCCCATGGTGCCCTCATAGCCCTGCACCATGTCACCCTGAGCAACGTCGAAGGGTCTAGGTTCGAAGGGCCGTGACTTGCTGACTGTCAGACGTAGATTCTTCGGCTACGCTCAGAATGACAGCAAATTGTGCGCGGAATCACCTGACCAACGTCGGCCGAACCTCGGCTGCTCGCGGTGAGTCTTCGACGAAACGACCAAACACCTCGTTGCCCAGAAGCCGGCCTCTTCGCGTTAGGCGGATCCCGGCCTGATCGTGAACAATCAGCCCTGCCATCGACATTTCACGGATCGCGTCTCCGAACGCATCAGTCAGCTTCACACCGAATCGCTGTTCGAATCGGGCGTGGGACACTCCCTGCGCCAGCCGCATGCCCATCATCATTGCGTCGGCCATCGCGGTGCCGCGGTCCGTTGGCTCGACCTCTTCAACCACCCCCAACGCGCGCATAGTCTCGGCGGGGTGGCCGCCGGTTTCCTCAGGAGCGTCCAATGCTTCAAGGCGCCTTATATAGCCGCGGGGCGACCTGATATTCGAAAATCTACGGCCAAGGACGAACGAATGTGCGCCGGGGCCCAGTCCCAGGTAGGGCGTGAGGTTCCAGTACGCCAGGTTGTGTGTGCTTTCGAATCCCGGTCTGGACCAATTCGAAATCTCGTAGTGATCAAACCCTTCCACAGCCAGTCGATCTTCTGCGAGGGTGTACATGTCGGCCCCGAGGTCAGAGTCCGGCAGCGGTGTCCGCCCCAGCCGGACATCGGCCTCAAGAGGAGTGCCAGGTTCCAGGGAAAGGCCATAGAGCGACATGTGCCTGGGGCCGAGTTCTATGCACCGTTCGAGGGATAGCCGCCATTGGTCGATGGTCTGATTGGGCAGCCCGAACATCAGGTCTAAACTGAAGTTCTCGAATCCGTGGGACTTCGTGACGAGCGCTGCTTCAGCCGCCTGTTCGGAACTGTGACGCCTGCCCAAACTCTTGAGCAGTCCATCGTCGAAGCTTTGGACGCCAATGCTCATCCTGTTTATCCCGGAGGAGCGCCAGGACTCGACCCGTTCTGGCGTGATGTCGCCCGGGTTGGCCTCCATGGAAATTTCGGCGTCGGGAAGCACGTCGAACGCTTCGTGGACAGCGGCCATCGTGGAATCTGTCGAGCCGGGCGGAATGTACGACGGGGTGCCGCCTCCGAAATATATCGACGTGACGCGGGGTTGTTTGAGCAGACCGCCCCAGAGCGCGATCTCTCGCGCCAAAGCAGCGATGTAGCCGCCCATCAACGTTTCGATGCCCTCATATGTGTTGAAGTCGCAGTACGGGCACTTGCTGAGGCAAAAGGGTATGTGCAAGTAAAGCGCGATACCCTCGCCGTCAGGACCGCTAGCGGGATTCGGCCTGCCCCCGGAATCGACGAATGCCGAGCGACCTATTGCGGCGCAGGCCGTTGACCGGCTGCTCATAAGACTCCGTAATTCACGCAGAGGGACCTGACCAGTGGTAAGGGCCCCGCCAACAAGCGGCCTGCGATTTGCAGCGGCCCTATTGCTGGCCGGGAGTCCATAGGCCTGAACCGGCAGAACCTTCGGGTTCTTGCGACCCCTCGGCCCCTTGCTGTGCCGCGCCGCGCCGCATGGCCTCGACTTCGCGTTGCGCCGCCTCGGCCTGCTCCCGTACCCACCTGATCAACCGATCCAGTTCAGGCGGTGAAACGATGAATCGCTCGACCTCTCCCGGTAGCACCTCGCCTACGTCGGAAGTGGCAATTATGAGCGCCGCCTCGGTCTCCTTGATGGATTCGGCGAGGCGTTGCCTGACATGCTCCAGGCGTTTCTTGCCGGCTGAATCGAAGGCGTCTCGCACGATGGCGGCCACCGTCTGGCTGACAAACCCGTACTGAAGGATGCGTCCCCAGTCGATGACCTGTTCGAAGAGGTCCTGGTCTTCATAGGGTTCCAGGACAGCGCCCGAATCCAATCTCGACTTCACAATGCGGTGCGCCTGCCGGTCGGCCTGTTGCACTCGCAGCAGCCCCTCTTCGCCCCCGAATCCGACGCCTTCGACGAACACACGCGCCACCGGACCTGCCCGCATTTCAAGGCTGGCGACATGCTCATCGACTGCTCGCCAGTACGCGTCGTAGTGGCTCGTAAACTCGGGCGGGGCATCCGGTGAGGTCTGCACCATGCTCACCAGGTAGGCCTTGCGCCGGGTCATAAGATCACCGGCCGCAGGTCGATTTATCCGTCCTAATTCCATCAGTTAAGTAGTCCCGTCCCGTATCGCTTTCATGCGGACCGAAAGTCGCGGTTGGCTCGCTGCGGAGAGTATACGCAGTGGTCCGGCTGCATGATAAACGTTAAGGAACCGCTGGAATTCGACTCTTTGGATATTGAATTCGATATCGATAAGAACACCTCGGCAAACGCGAACATCGGAGAGCCGATTGCGCCTCAGACCCAGAATCCTAGGCGCTTACTTACTGACTGTCAGGCGCCGATTCCGAATTGTTCGCCATCGGCGCGTCGACCGTTCTTGACCATGAGTCACCGCCAGATTCAGTAGGCGACAACGTCTACGATATGCCTTGTACACTGTCAGGTTGAAGCTCACGGTGCGGCCCTGCTCGTTCTTTTTTTTGGGTCCTCGCCCGCAGCCGGGCCTGAATGGACGGTAGGCAGTATCATCTTCGAAATGTGGCTGGGCGGACTGTGAGGCTCCGGATGGGCCGGCATCGTGATCTCTTGGTAACGCAGGCTAAGGTGAACTGTATTGCTTCGGTGGGAAGGGACGAAGTGGGTTGAAGTGGGTTAGGGATTGGCCATACGGTAACCGACGCGGGGCTCGGTGAAGATGTATTGGGGATTGTTCGCGTCATCTCCCAGCTTGTGGCGAAGGTTTCTCATTGTGGCGCGAAGCAATTGGACACTGCCGGAGTACCCTGATCCCCAGACCCGCTGCAAGATTTGGTCGTGAGTCGTCACCCGTCCGGCCTTGATTGAAAGCTCGTAGATCAGCTTGTACTCAGTCGCGGACAACTCCACCGGATGCCCGGATACGGTCACTGCGCGGTATGCATAGTTGATAATCAACTCCCCCTGTTGATAGGGCTGACGCTGCGTCGTCGTACCAGTTGACCTCCGCTTTCGCAATGACGCTTCGACCCGTGCAACCAACTCAGTCGAAGAGAAGGGCTTGACCACGTAGTCGTCGGCTCCTTTGTGGAGAGCCTTCACGACGTTCTCTTCCTGATCGTTCGCGGAAAGGAAGATGACCGGCACGTCGGACACCTCACGGACGCGAGCCATTAATTCGAACCCGCTTGTCCCAGGCACCATGAGGTCCATCAAGACAAGGTGAGGCTGCTCCAACTCCAAGAGACGCATCATCTCATCCGGGTTGCCCGTCCCGAACGTCGTGTATCCATGGTCATCGAGTATGGTTCGAAGAAGCCGCAAGACTTGAGGCTCGTCGTCCACAGCGAGGATCTTCCCTCCATCTCTCGACCTAACGGCCAGAGCGCCACCAGAGGGCTCTTGTAAGGCGTCAGCGACCATGGGAATCGTAAAGGTGATCCGCGTGCCCTGTCCCTCTCCATCGCTCTCGGCCAGGATGCGACCTCCATGCGCCTCCACTATTCCCTTGCAGATCGCAAGCCCCAGACCTTCTCCCGCGATCCTTTGCTCGCGACCAGCGTTCTCTATCCGAGAGAACTTCTTGAACAGATTGGGCAACTGGTCGGCAGGTATTCCTCTGCCTCCGTCTGTTACACACAAGGCTACGTAAATGTCTTCCTGCGATGCGCTCACCCTGATCGTTGTGGTCTCTCCTGAGTACTTGAATGCGTTGGACAGCAGGTTGTTCAGCACCTGAACGATACGCTTCCTATCCGCCGCGATCTGCGGCAGGTCCGGCGAGAGTTCCACCTCGACGGGATTCCGTTGTCCCTGGCGAATGAATGCCATCCTCGCCTCTTCGACAATCGCCTCCACATCCGTAGGCTCGAGAGTTACCGACAGCGCTCCCGCTTCCATCTGTGTCATGTCGAGAAGGTTGTTGACGAGGTCGCGCAGGTTATCGGACTGCTCATCTATCATTCGGAAGTACTGGAGCATCTCGGAATTGGTGGGGGGACTGGAACTGCCTAACACGATGCCCGTGCAGCCTTTGATCGTGGTCAGCGGTGTTCGCAGCTCATGGCTCACCATAGCGAGGAACTCGCGGCGCAGCCGTTCGACCTCCTCCAAGGGTGTCATGTCCTGTACTACGGCAACAGCGGAGACGATGTCCCCATCATCCGAGTAGATCGGTGTGGCGTTGACGAGAGTAGTCACCTTACGCCCATCGGGGAGATCGAACAGAATCTCTTCGGCCCGCACGACCTCGCCGCGATCCAGCGCCCTGGCCAGCGGACGCTCGTGGCTTTCGTACTTCTCCCCGTCCGTCCGTCGGTAGATCGCCACCTCGTGATATCGCACAAGTGTTGAGCCGGGCTTCGGCGAGATACCCAGGATGCGCTCCGCCTCCTGATTGACCGACGCGAAGGTCCTGGTCTTGGCATCGACTACAAGGACTCCCACTGGCGAGGACTCCACCAGCGCAGCCAATCGACGCCTCTCGGTCTCCACCTCGTCCTTGGATCGCTGCTCTTCCCTGTGCCTGAGGGCGTTGACGATAGCGATTGCGGCATGTGACGCGAACATGACCAGGATCTCTTCGTCGTCTTCCGAGAACTCCCGGCCACCTTCCTTCTCGGTAAGGTAGATGTTGCCTACGGACCTGTTGAGGTGACGGACCGGCGCTCCGAGGAAGGACTTCATCGGCGGATGGTTCTCCGGGAAGCCGACCGAGCGGGAGTGCTGGCTGATATCTGTGAGTCGTAACGGTTCTTGTATCTCGTTCAGGTATCCGAGGAGTCCCAACCCTTGCGGTGGATCTCCCAACAGACTGCGTTCTTCGGGAGTGATGCCCGAAGTGGTGAAATCCACAATCCGCCCGGAGCTATCGAACACCCCGAGCGCGCCATACCGGGCATCGGTCAGCGAGCGTGCGCCGTCAACGATTTCCTGAAGTACGGCGTCGAGGTCCCATATCCCGGTGACGCGGCGGCTGACCTCGCTCATCCTGGCGAATCGAATCCGCAGGTTTTCGATCTGTCGTCTGAGGGCGTCGTCCTTCTTTGAGGACCCTTCTCGTACCATGCTGCCATCCCCTGGATCATCCCACCCGGCGATGGGCTGCGAACTTCGTGAATTAAATAACAACCAGTGCCGTCAAGAACGGGCCATCGGGAATCTTTGATGGTTCTTTGATGGAAAAGGGGTTGTTTTTGACGTCCATTTGATGCGGGCTGCGTAGAATGTGGAATCCCACAGGTCACAAGAAGGAGGCGCGCATGGTTAGATCGCTGATATACACCCAAGGACGCTGCGCCCTGCGGCGCATCTGCCAAAGTACGTAAAGAAAGAAAACAACGAAAGTAATCGATTATGGTGTTCAAACATGCCATACGACGTGCAAACCTCGTGGCTTTGCTGTTGGCCGTCATCCTGACTGCCAGCGTGGGACTGCTTCCATTCGGATCGGGTCCTCTCGGACCGGAGGTGGCCTCGGCGGATTCCCGCTGCCACCAGCACTACTCCCACACTCACTACATTGTCTGGCCAGCCACGCGCACCGACGCCTACAGTGATGACGGCACGTACATGCGCCCGGCAACCAATGAGTTGTGGCATTGGATTGATCACGAGAACTCGGTCTACAGGTGGTGCTTCAGGGACGAGAACGGGAACGGTGTAGACGACTAGATGCGACTTGGGAGTGTCGTTGCCGGCGAGCACGTTGGCGTCTCGCCGAGCGCTCGCCGGCAGGTCAACTCCCGGGGAGGTAATCATGAAACGAACAAAAACCATACTCTTGAGCGCCGTAGTGTGCCTGACTCTCCTGGCAGGTTGTTCTACGGATTCGTACCGTACGCAGGAGTATGATCCCGCACATGACGCCAAACACAGAGCCCAGGAAGAGGCGGCCAACAGATATTTTGTAGAGAATTTCCCCACCAGCGAACAGACCCTTCGGGTGCGCGGATGTATCACCGACAGAACAGGATTCGATCAGTTCCCCGAGATGCCGTCCGATTATGGACCGCACATCTTGACGCTGGCGCCTGGAGAGACGCTTTTGGAGATGCCTCCTGAAGTGGACCGCGCCGAGTTGGAATGCATCTTCGATCTTGGACTTGAAGACAGGTACATCCCACCGTGGGACCAAGACGCTCTTCGCAGCTCCAACGACTCTTGAGGCGGTCCATCATTATTGAAGGTAAGGGGGTTCTTCCAAGATGACTACTGTAACGACGTCGAAACCGGTCATGACCGGGCGGGGATTGATTCAGAGCTTTGGCGAGCAGGGTGTTCTGAGGGGAGCCGACGTGGAGCTCCACAAAGGGGAGTTGCTCGCCGTCGCGGGGGTGAGCGGGTCCGGCAAGTCCACCCTGCTCTACGCCCTGGCTGGTCTGCGTAAGCCGGACGAGGGCACGGTCGCCTGGGGCGACCACGCCGACGTTTGGAGCCTCGGCGAGCCGCGCCTCACTCTGACCCGTCGGGAGACATGCGGGCTCGTCTTTCAGTTTCCGGCGTTCCTGGACGACCTCACGATCGCGGAGAACGTCGCGGTACCCCCAATCGTGTCGGGGACCAGACCCGGGGATGCCCGGCAGCGGGCGGGTGAGTTGCTCGCCCGGTTCGGACTAGGCTCCCTGGCGGGAAAATACCCTTCAACTCTCTCAGGCGGTGAGTTGCAGCGTGCGTCAATAGCCCGGGCCTTGGCGAACGAACCCGGGATCGTCTTCTGCGACGAGCCGACCGGAGCGCTGGATGAAGAGAACTCGGCGCTTGTGGTCCGCGAGTTGCGATTGGTCGCCAACGAGTTCGGTGTCGGCGTCCTGATCGTCACCCATGATCCCTCCGTACGGTCGGTGTGTGATCGCGTGCTCCGTCTGCGCGAGGGAAGATTGGATGAGGAGGCTGGAACGTCATGACTCTTTTCTTGAGGTTCTTTAGACCCCGATCGTGGCGTTCGCTCTCGGTCTGGGCTCCCCTTCTGGCCGTCGGTTTCATCTCATGCGTCGGCCTCTCGCTGGCAATAGCGATTCCCCTCGGTGTTCTCGCCCAATACGAAACGGCCAAGTCGCGCGACGGCGGGAGCAGCTTCCCGCCCAGCGCCCGAATGGCCGGAGAACCACCCTTGCGGTCGTCGAAGACGGTTTCCACGGGCTACGGGCCTTTAGTAATTACGGTTTTCTGGGGTGAGGAGGGGCAGCGGCTCAACCTTCCCGGCATCCCCGCAATCAAGGCGAGCGGGACCGTCCTGGCCTCCCCTGCCGTAATCGCCCAGGGTGATGACGATTGGACGGGCGAGATAGGCGGCTGGCTGGGGGACCGACCAGTACGCGCCCTCCCAGCGGACGCGCTGGCGCACCCGCGCGAACTGGTGGTTGTCGAATTCACCGATACGGTCAGGCCCGAAATCGTATTGAGTTCAAACTTCCAGCCTATTCGCTACGACAAAGGCTACGCGCCGTACATAGATTTCATGATCATAGGGTTCCTTGTCCTTGCGCTCCCGTCCATAGCCCTGGCGAGGGCGGGCGCCGCCGTGCAGCTAAACGCCAGGTCCAGGAGATACGGGCTACTGAGGGTACTTGGCGCGGCCCCGCGCCAACTGGCCGCAGTCATGGCGGCTGACATGTCGATTCCCATGCTGGCTGGCGGGCTTGTCGGCTCGGCCGCCTACGCGGTTGTCATATCATCGCTGGACTCGTTCACGGTTGCGGGAAACTCGTACTGGGCGAGCGATCTCTTCCTTCCCTTAGTACTCGCTCTTACCCTCCCCGTTGTTGTGTTCATGGTCGGGCTTATGAGCTTCCTCCGAATGATTGTCCGCGCCGGTCGCGACCCCGTCGGAACCCTGCGGAGAGGGCGCAAGCCTCCATCGTATCTCTCGTACTTCTCAGCCGCTGCCCTTGTGGCCGGTCTCGCCGCCGTGTACGCGGCCGCTTACGTGGAGTACCCGCTGTCTGCGTTGCTAATTATTGGCGGGTTACTTCTGAGCGTAATAGGCCTGGAGGGTCTGTCGCGGATCGCGGTCGCCATATCGGGCAAGCTACTTATGGACCGGACACGGGCGCACGTGGCTGGATCCAGGATGCTCCGGTCGGGAGCCGAAGCCCTCCTGGGCGTGTTCGCCACGTCGGTGGCGGTTCTGCTGATCATGTTTTCCGTGTACGCGAATTTTGACAACATTCCGCCTCCAGTCGGGAACTTCGACGTGCTGATCCGCCTTCCGAACCTGAGATCATACGAATCTGTCGTACGCGCGTTTGAGGGCATTCACGGTGTCGAGAGGGTCGTACCGGTGGGACGAATTCCCGTCCGGATCGACGGGCACGAGACTTCGGTCTATACGATGACCTGCGAGGATGCGCACAACTCGGTAAGGCTGGACGCGCCGTGCGCAGCCGGTACTGTCTTCCTGGCACGCAGCGGCGGCGCTGATACCGTCACGGTGGCCGCTTACGCCTCCCAATACCCCGGTGGGGGTTCCACAACAGATGTTGATGTCTTAGGCACGTACCCTGTAGCAGGTCAGGTCACCGCATCATGGATTACCGGGGAGAGAGATGAAGCGGTATTGATCGTGGACGAGCGGCCAATCCCGAACCACACGATTCTACTCGTCACTACTGACGGCAAACCGGGCTCCCTGCGCGGGGTCATCGATGGTTTGCGGGATCGGCCGGAAGAATCGTACCCTGTTACGAAGGCAGCCCTCGGAACCGGCGCCACTGACGATAAGCTAGTCACCTTCCCATACTTGTTCGTGATGGCCACAACAGCGGCGGTAATGGCGGCGGTCGCGATGCTCTACGCTGTGTTCCTGCTCTTCCGCCAACGCCAGACGGAGTTCAGGATGCTCCGCGCCCTGGGCGCAACGCGGATGCTGCTGGCCGTCGACCTCGTGCTGCTGTTCGCCGTCCCGCTGATACTCGCCTTCGGGCTGGCCGTCGCCGCCGGCCTCGGCCTCGCTGCCTCCTACAACACGGCGTTCGGCGTTCCATGGCCCCAGGTAAACTCACAAGCTGTGTCCATCCTGGTTTTTCTGCTGGCGATCGGCCTGGCGTCAACCGCGCTAGTAGCAGGGGCGGCAGTCCGCATACCGCCACTGGTGACCGACCCTGACGCAGCCGTGTGAACCACAGCGCGCATCCGGGAAAGGGAGCAACTGTCATGTCGTCTTTGCTTTTCGTCGAAGCATTCGGGCAGCTTCTCCGGGACGCCAACCTGGAAGGCATTGTGTCTGAAGATTAGGAGGACCTCTATAGCGTTTTCAGAGCGCGTGGTGAATTGATGGGTTGGACCACCACGTCGGCTGGTCGCCCGCTGCTCTGGAACATAAACGAAGCGGAACTGACCGCCGGGATTGACGCATCCCGGATCGGGTTGGTGCAGGTCGGCCTGGAAGTTGGTGAATTCGAGCGGATCAGGGTCCCACCAGGGCCTGTACCAGGAGGTTATCGTTATGCGCCGTTCGGGGTTCGCCACCGCCCCGTCGAGCCCGCACTTGTGCTGCCGGCGTTGATTCAGTGTTTCGATGACGCACTCCGGCGTTTTGGGGTCGTCGAGTTGTCCGGAAGCAAGTCCCCATCTACCCGGACGGTCCCCATCCGTTCGCCCTGAGCGGAGTCCCCATCCGTTCGCCCTGAGCCCGTCGAAGGGCACCCCGTTCATGGTTCGACTCCGCTCACCACGAACGGGTTGCTCACCACGAACGGATGCAACTGTTCAGAACCGATGAGACGAACGCCCGTGGAGCGCTCGCACACAGCCGTGCTCAAGTATGATTCGCCCTCATCGGCGACACTGCCGACCAACAGATCCCCCGAAGCCTCTGAACAGTCACCCGGACGCGAGTCCCCATCCGTTCGCCCTGAGCCCGTCGAAGGGCCCCCCGTTCATGGTTCGACTCCGCTCACCACGAACGGATTGCTCACCACGAACGGATGTAACTGTTCAGAGTTGAGGGGGCGAACGACCGTGGAGCGCTCCGCACACAGCCGTGCTCAAGTATGATTCGCCCTCATCGGCGACACTGCCGACCAACAGATCCCCCGAAGCCTGAACAGTTACGACTCCAGGTGTCGGCAAATTTCCTGAAGCCCAGGACACAGTTGGAACACCAGACTGGATTCGACCCTGCCCACGGACAAGGAAGCCGAGTGAATTCCTCTTGTCCTGATTCACATTGACTGAGGGATGTTGCGCGACCGTCCTGACTTATATTCGCTTATATGACTTCGGCTGAGTCCAAGTCGACTACGCACGAGTACCTCAGTTTTCCGTTGCTACTGCGTCGCCCGTTTGAGTATGCCGGGATGAAGTGCTGTAACCGGGTAAGTTAACCAAGCCCCTGAATTGCGGATCGGTCGAAACTTTTCGGTCCGGCTAAACGGAGAACAGGAAGTTGACGATATCGCCGTCTTTGATGACGTAGTCCCGACCTTCCGTCCTCAACTTTCCTCGTTTTCGTGCCTCTGCCTCCGAGCCGTATTCAACCATGTCATCGTAGCTCGTGACCTCGGCGCGAATGAAGCCGCGTTCCATATCCGAGTGAACGCTGCCCGCTGCCTTTGGCGCGGGTGTGCCATCCGTGATCTTCCAGGCCCGGGCCTCGTTGGGCGCTGCGGTGAAAAAGGTGACGAGGCCCAGGACGTCGTATGACAGGCGGATCATTCGTGAAAGGCCGGGCTCTCCGGCGCCCAACTCCTCTCGCAGGCCGGTTTCGTCATCGCCCTGCTCCAGTTGACCGAGCTCCATTTCGAGTTTGCCGGCGATGGTTGTGCCACCGGCGAGAGGGCCCGACAGCAATTGGCTCAGGTCTGACTCGTAGTCCCCGCTCTGTGGTAGTTCATCTTCGTCGATGTTTATCGCCGCGAGGAAGGGCAGGGCGCTCAGGAGGTATGTATCGCGAATGGACGGGTTGCCGGTAACGGCGGGGTCCTGCGCCCGGACCGGTATCCCGTTTTCCAGGTCCTGCTGTATGCCGCGAAACGTCTCGATCGTCTGCATCGCCGCGGCTCGTTCACCCGACCGCATGCCTTTGAACGAGGCCACTATTCGTTCAATGCGCCGTTCGATCAGATCGATGTCCGAGAAATTCAGATCGAACATGATTTTTTCAAGGTCGCGGCGCCAGTCCACCGATCCAGAGAGATGGGGCACGGAATCATCTTTGAAAGACCTTATTACCGCCAACAACGCGTCTACCTGCTGGAGCTGAGTCGCATTCTCGCCGGTGAAGAGGTCGCCCTTGCCGACGCGGCCTGCGTGATTGGACGGCAGATCGACATACGTGACCTCTGCCTGAACCGTAGTCCGTGAGGCGAACAGGTCGGTCACTATCCGAAGACGTTGGTCGGGGACGCGAGCGACTCCGATATGGCCGTTGCGGTCGGCGATCGGGCCTGTCTCAGCGTGCCCGCGAGTCAGGGCGTTGAACACCGTTGTGCGACCGGACGAAGGCAGACCGGTCATGCCAATCTTCATATTTTCTTACCGGGAAATACGTAATTAGCTAAGAGGAGCGTCATCGTCCACGTTTCGTATTCGGCCTTCGAACGTGGCCGGCGCTTCCGGATCGTCCGTGCGAGCTGCGTTTCCGGAGCGTAGGCCGTCCCGACGCGCCTCGCTCGGGGCCAGCACGATGAACAAGACTAAGAGCAGTATTGTGATCAGAAGGTCGTCAATCTGACCCAAGACGGGAATGAAATCCGGCCTCAAATCTATCGGGGACAATATGTACGCAACCGCGGCGACCGGAATCAACTTGACCCAAATGGGTACGCGTCTATCCGCCATAAGTCTGATGATCAAGCGCAGGAAGTGGAATATCATCGTGGTTCGGGACAATGGCGGCAGGTCGATCTGTCATTCAAAGTCCGGTAATTTCCAGTTTACACCGATGTTTTCCAGAGCCGATTCACCGGCCGCCCATACCCGGAACCAGTGAAGTGATACGAGTTTTTCACGGTCAGGACGAATTTTCCGTTGGGGAACAGGTCGCTCGCATCCGCGAGTCGGTCGGCCCCCCTGAGGTCCGCGACCCAAACACCTCCTCGTATGAGGGCACGGGGTTTTCATGGATGGAAGTTCTCGGTGCGGCCGCCTCGGCGCCTTTCCTCGCAGACCGGCGCCTGGTAATCGTTCGGGGACTACTCGAACGACTCGACGGCAACGACCGGTCGTTGGGGAACGAATGGACAAAGATTGCGGACGGGTTGTCGGACGTTCCGGCAACCACAGAGTTGCTGTTTGTGGAACACGTCCGTCTACGCAGGGGGGGTCGGGGCTTGCGCTCGGTTGGACCCCAGGCGGAAATCAGGGAATTCCCGAGTCTGCGCGGTGCAAATCTCGATTCCTGGATAAGCGAACGATTCGCCGGTGCAGGCGCCACAGTTGAGGCGTCAGCCGTAGCACGGCTCGCGTGGGTCTCCGGCGGAAACTTGCGGTTGCTCGACCAGGAGATACAGAAGCTCGTGCTCTACGCTGATGGCCGTTCCGTGACGCGGAACGACGTTGACGGGATGGTTTCCGAGGCGAGGGAAGCCAATATTTTCGCCACGATCGACGCCGTGCTCGAGCGACGGCCCGAACGGGCGATGAGGATGATGTATTCCCTGCTCGAAAATGGCTCTACGGTCAGTTCGGTAATCGGGCTGATGGCCCGGCAGGTGCGCATACTGCTGATGGCCAAGCATCTTTCCGGCGGTGCGCTCAATCGCGAGGAGATTGGCCGACGGGTCGGAGTGACTAACAGCTTCGTGCTCAACAAGACCCTTGGCCAAACCGGACGATTCAGTTCGGACTACCTGGCCGACACACACCGTCTGCTGCTGTCAGCGGACTTGGCGATCAAGTCAGGTCAACTGAACGACCGGCTGGCCCTTGAAATCCTCGTAGGGCGGCTTTCTGCCGGATGAGCAGCGCCAACTGAATCTCAGCATACAAGTCCCGACGTATCCTTCTTATGATGGTAGAGACGCAGTCCAGCGCCGAAACATGAGTCTGAATCCAATTTTCAATAGACACCTGCACCTGGCCGCGGCCCTCGTCGCCCTGGTCGTTATCTTGTTGGCGTGTACGACTTCAGCGCCGGCAGAGGTAACGCCAGTCCCGACGGCGACTCCCGAACCTACGCCGTCACCCGTGCCAACGCCGTCGCCGACGCCGGAACCGACCGCCACCCCGGCTCCGACATCTACACCCGCTGCTACCCCGACTCCAGACACGGAAAGCGTGGGCCACTACGTCCACGGATACGGCTTGCTCAGCAGGGAAGAGTACAGGCAGGCTGAGCAGCGCTTCACGCTCGTCATTGAGTTGGAGCCCGATTTCGCACGCGGCTGGGACGGCCGCGGTCAGGCGAGGATGTTGCAGGGTGAGCACGAAGATGCGTTGCTCGACTACGACCAGGCTATTCTCCTCAAGCCCAACCTGTGGCAGGCGTATGGCCACCGAGCCATTGCCAGGATGAACATCGGTGACACCGAAGGCGCAAGGCGCGATGCCGAAACGGCGGTCAGGGGAGACCCGGAGTTGGTGGAGCCGTACATCGTTCTGGGCCGGACTAACAGCGCGCTCGGCGATCTGGAGGCCGCGGAAGAGAGTTTCACGTACGCTATCGAGCTAGCCCCGGACGAGGCGGCAACCTACTGGTGGCGGGGCAGGTTCTACCGCGATTTCGCCCAGGAACCGTTACTTGCGCTGACCGACATCAACCGGGCGCTGCAAATTGAAACAGCGCGCGCCGTTATCTACCTGGACCGCGCAATTCTTCTCATGAGATACGGCGGCCCGGAGGAGGAGATACGGGCTGACATCGAAGAGGCTATCTCGCTGGCGCAGGATCCACGACTGCCGGATGTAATCGACGCCGCGGAGGAATTGCTGAAAGCCCTGGAGGAAAGAAGCCAGTCGTCAAATTAGGCCAGGCGCGCGGTGTCCATAAACGCGTGCCGGTCGCCACTCGCAACCAACGGCTGTGAGGGGTACTGCCGCCGGGCTTCCGGGACTATTCGTATCTGAAGAAGACCCGCCGGGGCGTTACGGCCAACAGGACGCGGTCCTGTTGGCGCAGCTGGTCCACCATTTGGTCTGCTTTTTCCGGCTCAAGGTACCGTCCGATGATCTGCCGGGTCGGACCCCAAATTTCTTCACCGTCGATAATCCTGGCGGGACCGCTCACCGTTACGTACTCCTCGGCCAACGGCTCCGAACAAATCGAAACCGCCACCCGAGGATCGCGAATGACGTTGCGGTACTTCACTCGCTGTTTCGTTATCGAGACGATTATTTCGCCGTCGGTGTACGCGTACCAGTTCGGCGTGAGCTGCGGCAAACCGTCTTTGCCGATGGTAGCCACCATCGCAATGCGGGGTGGCGAAATGAATTCGCGTAGTCGTTCGATCTGTGCATCGGTTGCCATGGTGAGTTTCCCCTTCATTTATGTTAACCGGCCCCTACGCCGGTGGATTCGTCCTGGATGATGATGGCGCGTTGGCCTCTACGGCGCCACTCGCACGCAGTTAGCCGGGGCGCCATTTATCGCCTGCGAGCAAGGCATCCATAGCGCCTGTCAGCTCTGCCCGTGTGGCGAACGCCTCGAAACGGGCGAACACATTCCCCTTCCCGTCGATCAGGAAGGTCCACGGTTCTGTGGGGAGGTTCCAATCGCCGACGACTGGCGAGAGATTCCCAAGTCCTATGTCGCCGCTCTCCAGCATTTCCCGAGGATTGTCCCAAATCTCCACGTGCACGAAGTGGCATCGGTCAGCGTACTCGGCCTGGATTTCCGCCAACGTGTCTAACTGTGGACCGCAGGCGCTCGTTTGGCAAAACGCCGGAGTTGAAAACGTGACTGCTACCGGCATGCCCGATCCGATCGCCTCATCGAGGCTAACCTGGTAAAACTCCGGCCTGGGGTTCGGGTCGGAACTGATGACCCGTACTTCGTCCATGGAGGATGCCGTCTTGGTCGGAGTCCGGGGCGCGGGACTGCCCACACCGGGAGCGAGCGGTTCCTGCCGCACCTGGATGGCGGCCGTGCCGGTTACCTCCCCGCCGGGGTCGTCCAACGTCACTGCGATCTCCCACGTGCCGGCCATGTCGAACTCCGCCACGAACGTGTAAACACCCCCGCTGAACGGCCACGGCCGCCAGGTAATCTCGTACACCGCGCGCTCCTCCTCCCCGTTCAGCAGGCCGTAGGTGACCGAAAGATCCGACGCGCGGTCCAGAACCCTCGATTGATCGAACCGCAGTATCGTTATCGAGATGCGGTTAGGGCCGACTCCAAGGTCTCGAGCCAGAGAGAACACAACCAGCCCTTGTTGATCGCTGAGGACCACCAGGCCGGATTGTGGGTCGTTGAACGAATCGGATTCGGCCGAGCGCGTTCCGCCGCAGGCGATACCAACGACGAGCATCAGGGCGGCGCACAGCCCGATAACTTTGTAGATCGAAGTCCCCGGCATACGGGATTATGACGAAACGGCAATTGTTGCCGCTCATGAGCGCGACGGGCGCCCGCAACGGCGCAAGACAGTGGCAAAACCGGGGTTCGGGTCCGGTTGCCTCAATGGTACCGCCACGTACCGGCACGGACGTTTCGAAGCCGTGGTCTGCTTCTACTTGAATGTGAGCATGCGCGTCGGGTTGTCGACAAGCATCAGTCGTATGTCTTCCTCGGCAACGCCCCGGGCGCGCATCCACGGCGTCACGCGGGTCAGTATGTGGTCCCACCCGTGGCCGCCGTAGGACTTCAGGCGGTGCTTGGAGCAGATGTCGTGGGCCAGGAGAATGCGGTCCGCATAGTCCTGCGACAGGAGGAAGTTGATCATATCGACTCGTTCGTAGTCGCACGGCATGTATGTTTCGGCCCCTAGCGGATAGAAAGAGGACTCATGGCCGAATAGGTCGAGGTTCAGGTAGACGCCCGTTGCGGCCAGGTCTTTGAGCACGCCGCGGTCAAACACCGTCCGCTCGATGTGTCCCATAACGGTGTGGCCCAGGTCGCCGCCCCATTTGTCTATGGCCGCAATGATCTCGAGCGGCGCATAGTCGTTCCGGCCCGGGTGTATGAGCAGCGGGGCCCCGGTCTCCTGCTGCGCAAGGACTGCGGCGTGGACACTCTTTTTCTCGTTGTCGGTCCACGGCCACGAACAACCGATTTCGCCGATGATCCCGCTGTGGATGCCGGTGTTTCCGACGCCGACCTGAACGTCCCTCACGATCCCGGCCGAGATGTCCTCAACCGGTTTATCGGTGAACCATTCGGGATGTGTCGGGCCGACGTAGTACCCGGCGCCCATGACCACGTTCAACCCTGTTGCCCTTGAAACCCGAACCAACGCGCGAGGATCACGCCTGAGCCCGTTCGAGGTCACGTCGACTACAGTGCCGCCGCCCGCGTTGTAGTAGTGGCCCGCCTCTCGGATCGTGACTTCTTCGTCCAGCAATTGGAGATTGTCGATGTTGCTCGTCCAATGATAACGAATCCACCCGAGGTTTTCGAGTCCGACCTTTTCGTGCATCAGACCTAGTTCGGTGGCCGGATCAGGGGGGGTCAGGACCGGGGTGAAGTCAATGAACAGGTGCTCGTGGGTAGTGGTGATCCCGACATTGGCCGGTTCGATTGGCCCGAGTACGGTTAACACCTTGCCCGAGGCGCTTGCTTCTGAGGGCGGATGGTTAGCAGAGGTCATAAACTTTGTTCCTGGGTAACGCCCGACGTTCGAAAGCCGCCGGCCGGCGATATCGGATTTGTTGAGGCGCCGGACTGTATATCACGACGCGCCGTTTCCCGCACTAGGGCGCTCGCCACGTTCGGCGCGGGTCCCACTTCAAAACGTCTTTCGCCTTTTCAACACTGATGGCCGACGCAAATCCCGGTAAGGGCAAACGGATTTTCACTCCCGGATAGGCCGCGGCGATTGCTTCTTCGGTGGGTACGGTCAGGACCGTGTCGGTAGCGTTTATGAAGAACGCTTCGTGTCCGGTCCAGTCAGTTTCCAGCGCCAGCCGGCAGGCGGTCGCGGCTTCTCCGATGTCTGTCCAGCCCCAAAACTCTTTCGCCGTCCGTCCTTCCACGGTTGTCGTGTCGCCGTTCTCTCGAAGGTCTGCCTGCCGCGATTCTTCCATCAAGGCGTGAAATCGCATCGAAGCGATCTGCATTTCCCGCCGTCGGCAGAACCCGTCGGCCATCTCTTCGCCCAGCCACTTGCTTTGGGAATAGGAGTCTTCGGCGCGGGTGGGGTGTTCTTCGTCGATCGGGAAGTACAACGGGGCCACGCGCCGCTTGGAGAAGACCGCTCCGACGGCGTTGATGGAAGATGCCTTGACGACCTTGCGGATTCCGTGAATTTCCGCCGCTTCGAGCACGTTCCAGTCGGAGGCCATGTTGACCCGGAACACTTCATGCTCGGGCGCGCCCAGTGGATTGGGAATCGCCGCCATGTGAATGACTGCGTCGACTCCCTTCATTACCGCCACGACCTGGCCGAAGTCGGTCGAATCCGTTCGAATAAAGGCCGCCTCCCCGGGGCCAGTGGCTCCGCGACGCGCCCCTGCAGGAGTCGCGATGTCCGCAATGACTACTTCGTAACCATGGCTCTGCAACTCCGCGACTATGTAACTTCCGGCCAGACCGGATCCGCCCGTGACCAGTACCTTCAAAGAACGAGTCCTTCCTGCCCGGGGCCCATTGGACCCCGGTTTTTAGCCTAGAACGCCGGGGACATGTCCACGTTGAGTCGCCCGATGTCGCAATTGTTCGCATCCGCGTACCACAGCACGTCTTCGTGCATAGTGAGCCCGTGAACCTCGACGGGGTCCAACACGCGGAACATATCGTAAACGCGGCCGTCGGCCACCCGAACGCGGCTCACGACCCCCATCGCCGTGTCTGCGAGCCACATCATGCCAGCCTCAGCCGCCCAGGCGACTCCGTGCACCCGGAAGCCAGGCACCCTGAAACGGTGTACCTCCCGCCAGTTCTGGGGATCCATGACGTGAACGGTTTGAGATGGCGGAGACGCTACGTACAGGTAGCCGTCCATCCATTCCAGGCCGTGATCTCCGGTTTCCGGGGGGTTGGGTATGTGCTCGCGCGGGGCATTTACGCCTGCTCCGGGCGACGGGTACTCCTCTAGCGTGACGCCGGTCTCCGGGTCGATCCGGGCGATCAAACGGTTATATGTGGACGCTATCCACACGCTCCCGTCGCCCACAGTGATGCCGCTTGACCGGTCGGTGGTGGTCTGGGCCTCGAACAGCGTTTCGCCGGTGTCATAGTCCAGCTTGAATACCCGGTTGTCTCCCTGGTCGATGTACCAGAGACCGTCTTCCGCGGCCTGCAGCCCGTTCGGCTGGGGGCCGGGGCTCTTGAACCTGAACTCGACTTCCGCAGTTTTGGCCATATTGATTGCTCCTTTGGAATCGGCGCAGGCTGCGCCTGTTGCCCGCCCGGCCGATCCCTGGTATCACGATTCGATCACCGTTCCGCCGATATTATGCCGCGCGGTGCAGACATTACAAAGACTGACGTCCGGCAGGACGCAATCCCGCGGGCGGCCGCGTCATGTTTACGTTCTCTGCGCGTTACACTTTGGGCGGACACCCGCCGGCATAAAACTGACTACAACCCGCGGGGTCTCAGGTGACAGATCATGGGGCGCATAGCAGGTTCTATCAGAGACGCAGCGACGGGCGAAAAAGTTCAGGCCAGGGTGCAGGTCCTGGACCCGGCAGGAGTGCCTGCCGGTCCGGACGGCGCGTTATGGAAGGTCGGGCCGGGCGAGCCGTTCTTCTACTCCGACGGCGAATTTTCAGTCGAAACCACGCGTGGTTACTACAGGGTCCTGGTCGAGCGCGGCACGGAGTACCGTCCGTGGCAAACGACGGTGCACGTGGGAAAGGCCGAAATTGCGCCGCTTGACGTCGCGCTGGAACGCTGGTCCGACCTTCCCGTGCGAGGCTGGCATCCCGGCAACACGCACATCCACTACGACGAAAATGAAACCCGGCCCGACGAGCGATTGGGCTACGACTCCCGCGTCGAGGACCTGCGAATGACTGCGGTCAGTATTCTGAAGCGCTGGGACTTGGAGTACGCGACGAACAAGTACGCGCCCGGCGTGATGAATGAGTACACGGACACTCACCACTACGTGCAGTGCGGTGAGGAGACCCGCCATAACTCCAACCAGTCTCACGAAATCGGCTACGGCCACGTCATGCTGCTCAATATCCGCAACGTGGTAGACCCGCTGAGCAGGGGACTGCTCGT
The DNA here is from genome assembly GCA_965262065.1 of Dehalococcoidia bacterium. Classification (GTDB taxonomy): domain Bacteria; phylum Chloroflexota; class Dehalococcoidia; order Lucifugimonadales; family Lucifugimonadaceae. The sequence goes on from OZ253497.1 coordinate 2,517,533, forward strand.
AGACCGATTCGAGCCGGACTATCCGCCGTTGACGTATGCCTGCGACGACGCCAACCGACAGGGCGGCCTGGTGATCTGGTGCCACAACGGGCAGGGCATGGAGGCCCCGGTCGCCGCCGCGCTTGGCAAGTTGCACGCATTCAACCTCTTCGATCCGCACTGGGTCGACGTTGAATACGACATCTACTACCAGATGCTCAACTGCGGATTTCGCATGCCCGCCTCGACCGGGTCCGATTGGTTCGTTTCGTCGGCCAACCGGGTCTACTCGCAGTCTGGAAACCCGTTTTCGTATGAACAGTGGTTGCAGGCGGTAAAAGACGGCAAGACGTTCATCACAAACGGGCCCGGCGTGTTCATGTCGGTGGTCGGGTGCGAGCCCGGCGAGACGGTCCAGTGCAACCCCGGGGAAAAGTTAAACGTTCACATGAATTGGGATTCTCACTACGGCATCCACAGGGCTGAAATAGTCACGAACGGCAAGGTATTTGCGAGCCGCGATTTCCCAAGCGGATCGACGCATGGCCACGTGAGCGTAACCGTTCCGGTCGAATCGGACGGCTGGATCGCCGCCCGGCTCGGCTCAAGTAGCCGGGACAGTTTCAATCAGCCGATCTGGGCCCACACCAGCCCGGTGTACGTCGACACGGGCGGCGTCCGCGGCGAGCACACGCGACAGGCTGCGGCGAGGTTCGCAGATGGGATCGACAGGTCCCTGGAGTGGGTCAAGACGAAGGGCAAGTTCTACAACGACTCGCAACGCGCCGAGATCGTGACGCTGTTCCGGGAAGGGCAGGAGATCTACAAAGGCCTGGCCAAGTAGCTGGAAATTCCCGCGGACCAGCCTGAACGAGACAGCGGAAGTATCCCAATAAAGGTCTTTGTGCCTTAATATCCACGCAAATGCGTAAATACCGGCTCTGGAGCCCAAAGGCCGGCAATGTAATCCGATTAGCCTTGCGTTGAGACATTGCCTCGTCTGGGCGGCGGACCGTGAACGGAGGATAGAAACGTGCACCTGTTGGAAGTTTTGAACCCTGTGGGCAGGCAGCGGGCGCTCGAGAGCCCGTTTAAGCCGAGCAGCCGGTCCGCAAGCCTCGATGGCAAGACCATCGGTCTGATCTGGAGCGGCACTCATGGCGGCGACGTCGCCCTTAAACGCGCCGGAGAGATGCTGCAAGAGCGTTTCAACGATGTGTCGATCAACTTCTACACGGGCGGCAACTACCCGACTCCGCCCCACATCGTCAGGCAGGCGGGAGAGGAGTGTGACGCTGTAATCGGCGCCACCGCCGACTGAGGTACTTGTGCGTCGTGGATGGTCCACGACATGATCGAGGTCGAAAAGATGGGCAAGCCCGGCGTGCCCATCGTCTCCGGCCGATTCGAAGGCGACGCGATAGCGAGTTCCCGTGCGTTCGGCATGCCCGAACTCCAGTTCGTCGTAGTTCCCAGGATCTACAGAAACCTGCCGCTGGATGAATGCGTCAGCCAGACCGAGTTGGCGTTCGACCAGGTCGTAGGGACCCTTACGTCGAACGGTGAGACCGCCGAGGTCGATCAGCGCGGGGCCGACGAGGAGAACCGTAACTTCGAGGGCGACGACCGGTACGATGCCGTTCTTCGCATGAACGAGGAGTTCATCGGCCGCGATTGGGGAGACGGCTTTCCGCTGCACCCGGCGACCCGCGAGGCGGTGGACAATCTCCTGACCGGCACGTGCCTGTCACCGGACGACGAAGTGTGTGACGTCCCTCCGGGGTTTGGCATAGCGACAGTCGAAAAGATCGCAGTAAACGCGGCCTTGGCCGGCGCAAGCCCGGAACACATGCCGGTGATCATTGCCGCAGTTAAGACGCTTTCAGAAATTGGCGGGCATGGTGGCAAGTCTCTATTGATGTCCACCAGCCCCCAGGCGCCCCTGCTCATCGTGAACGGGCCGATTGCCAGGGAGATCGGCCTCAACCCTCGGTCGGCGCTGGGGCCGGGCCGGGACAACCGCATCAACATCGTTGTCGGCCGGGCGTTTTCGCTCTGCCTGCGAAACATCGGTTACTGGTACCCGAATGAGATGGACATGGACACCATCGGCACGACGCGGAAGTTCGTCCACTGTATCGCGGAAAATGAGACCGCCAGCCCGTGGAGCCCTTTTCACGTGGACCAGGGCTTCGCGTCGACCGAAAGCGCGGTCAGCCTGTTCATAACCGACGGGGAACTCGACGTTCAGGACCAGGGAAACACGACGGCCGAGGGTCTGCTCAAGAATCTGGCTTACGGCTTGACGTTCGGGACGATGTCCCTGCAGGGCGGGCACGATGCCGAAAGGCTGATCCTGATGCCACCGGACGTAGCCGGTCCAATCGGCGCGTCAGGCATGTCGAAGTCGGAGGCGCGCGCTTTCATACACGCGCACGCTAACGGCAGTCTGGGCAAGATGATCCAGTACATGCCCCTCGAGGGTGAGGCAAGGGTCAGCGAACGCTGGAAGTGGCTTGAGTACCTGACCGAGGAGCAACGGCTCGAAATCACCGTGCCGGTTTTGGAGAACCCTGACCGGTTGGCCATCGTGGTGGTGGGCGCAGACAGGGCCAAGACGGCCGTGATGCCCACCGGACCGAGCCCGGTAACGGTCGGAATCGACCAATACAGGGCATAACGAACCCGGCCGATAATTGACAGCGCCGCGCCGACTGGGTCGTCACATTGCGGGTCGGCGTGGCGCGACGGATGCCCGATTACGTTGGGTGCCGGGGGACTACGTTTCCGCTGCCGGGGTGCGTCGTCCGGGTTGGCTCTCGGGCCTTAACCGGCAGGCGGTACTCCGATTGAACGTCGACGCGCCTCGATCCTGGATGCCACCTCGGGATTCTGGACCGCCATGGGCCACTCCCCGCGAAGAACGGATGCCACCTGTGCCGCGGCGCGCTGGACACTCAGGACCAACGAGCGCGTTGAGATGCCGGCCATGTGGGGCGCGCAGATCACGTTCGGCATTTTCAAGAGCGGGTTGTCGAGGGGCGTAGGCTCCTGTTCGAATACGTCAAGGCCTGCCCCACGAATCTGCCCGTCGTTCAGCGCGTCGATAAGTGCTTTCTCGTCGACCACTGGACCCCTGCACACGTTCACCAGATACGCCGATTTCTTCATAGCATTGAACTGCTCAGCGCCGATCATGTGACGCGTTTCGTCGTTAAGCGGCACGATGATCGTGAGATAGTCGGCCACCGAGCACAGTTCGTTCAGGTCGAAAACCTGCTCGGCCCGGTACTCCTTGATGACCCACGGCGACGCGTACGGATCGAACACGACCGTTTCCATGCCCCATCCGCTCATCTTGCGAGCAACGAGGCGGGCGATATTTCCGAATCCGACCAGACCGAGCACCTGGCTGTCCAGCGGATCGGTATCGAATACCATACGGTCCCACTCGCCGGACCGGACATGCTCCGTCGCCTGGACCACGTGCCGGTTTAGGGCGAGGATGAACGCCACTGCCTGGTCGGACACTTCCTCGGCGCACATGCCCGCCGAATTCGTAAGTATGATGCCGTTGTTGTTGCAGGCTTCAACGTCGATGTTGTCGAACCCGTGCGAGTACATAGCCAGCACCTGGCAGCGTTCGGCGGCGTTCAGTACGGGCGCCGTGCCCCAACCGGCGCGGGTCATGATGGCGTCGGCGTCCTTGACCACCTCCATCGCTTCCCCTTCGCTCTGCGGATTCGCCTGAACGAACTCAACGTCGAGGTCTACCAACTCCGCCCTTTCCGCTTCGATCGAAGCGTCCTCGGGCCCCAGAATTACTACCTTGTGCCTGGTCATGCGATCCGTCCTTTTAGTCTGTTCCTGTCAAGTTTTCGGCTGAGAGTCATTCGCGCAGTTTATTTCATAAATAATCGTTGATAGTAGGCGTAATTTTTCAGTCTTCGTGCGGTACGAACGGATCATACCTGTATTCTCGCAATCGCTCCCGTGCCGTCTGTCGCTCTTCGTCGCTAAAAAGCGTCTTCCATCGTTTCTGAAGAACGAGAGCCTCCGCAGAGATGTCGAGCCGGCCGAGCTTCCAAAGTCTGATTAATCCCGATTGGTGTTCGGCAGCGCGTAGCAAACGCTTGGCCGCTATTACGCCGCCGTGCTCGTTAACTATTTGCAAGAAATACGTAGGGCGATATCCAATATTGGCAGCGGCATGATAGATGTTCACCATCGCCTGATGGAACTCGGCTTCAAGTTGCTCGGTCGTTCGCTCCTCTTTCTGGCTCCGCGCACTAGTAGGTTGATTATTCTCCCAAGTGCGACTTCTTGAATAAACACCCGGCTCAAAGTCGTCGTTGAGCCAGCGCACGAAGTGCCATGCGTGCAGGATGTAAGTCTTCCTGCTGGAGGGCGCGAGTGGCTTAGCATTGACCTCCTTCTCGTACCGGTCGAGTGCTTCTTGCACTTGACGCAACGCTTCGGGGTTGATCTTAGGCATGTAGTCTCCTTACATAACGGAATAAGTGAATGCTGTCTTGCGATTAGTCCACCGACACGCCGATGCAAACGGCGCATACGACTACGAGTAATACTAGGAAAATCAGACAACCAGCAAGTATCTTCCTATTAGTCTCGGTATCCCTGCCCTGCATACGGTGCGCATGGCAGAATCGTGTACCAGGGATAGCGTCTTCGTTGCAACCTACTCGGGTTACCCTGCTAAATTGCGTACGTAAGAATTGACATTTCGGCTGTTTGACTTTGTCTTGCACTGGAATGTTCCATTTGATCCTGTGCTCTGCTAAACGGTTATCGTAGACAGTCCAGCGGTTGCCAACAACTGGCTCTGCTGAGTCGATAGGAGAATTGTGGGCTTCAAAGGCTAGCGAACGTCCTTCTACTCAGTTGCTGTCCAACCTAACAACAGTCTTCACTCCTCTGCCTGCAATTGCGCGAGATACACCTCCCACTGCAACGCGGTCGACCGGGGAGCGATCTTGTGCCGCACGTCGGGGTTGATGTGCGACATCGGCCACGAACCCGTCGCGATGCGGACCGCTTCTTCACCGAGTTGGGATTGCGCTCGGTCCCAAGCGAGTTCGGAGTAGCTCGCGTAGTGGTTCGTGACCGCCACGTTGTCCATCTTAAAGAGAGGGTTGTCAGGGTCCGGTGGCTCCTGTTCGAATACGTCGAGCGCGGCGCCCGCGATCTGACCCGATTGGAGCGCCCTAATCAACGCCGCCTCATCGACTACCGGGCCGCGGGAACAGTTGATCATGTACGCCGTCGACTTCATCACTTCGAACTGGCGGTCACTGAACATGTGGTACGTGGAGTCGTTCAGAAAGACGTGTGGGCTCACGTAGTCGGACACGCGGCACACCTCGTCCACGCTGAGGAGCGGCTCGACCCCGTACTCCTTGATATCCCAAGACGGAATCATCGGATCATAGGCAACGACGTTCAGACCGAATGCTTTGGCCTTCCGCGCGACGGCCCGTCCGATGTTGCCGAGGCCGACGATGCCGAAGGTCTGGCCGGAAATGTGGCCCATCGGCGGGAGGTATTCCCTGGTCCACTGGCCGTTGATCATGAGCTTGTGATGCAGGGCAAACTTCCTGGACGCAACCAGGAACAGCATCATGGTGTGGTTAGAGACCTCTTCTGTTCCGAAAGACGCGGTGTTCGACAAGACCACGCCATTTTCGCTGGCGGCCGCCACGTCTATTCCGTCGAAGCCGTGGCCAAACGAGACCATTCCCTGGCAGCGCCCGTTGATTCCCATGTGGTCGAATAGTTGAGCGTCGAGTTTGTGGCCCTCGGATATAAGGACGTCCGCGTCCTTTACCGCCTCGATGATCGCTCCCAGATCTGCATCTTCGACCCGATCCACCTCGGCTCCGATGGCCCGAAACGCCCGCTCATGCGGCTCGATGTCCATGTTGCTGGACCCCACGTATAGTCCCCTGATCTCGCTACTCATGCCTGACTACTCCTGTTCTCTTACGTTTTTTGCTGGAAACTTATGTTGTGTTGTTTGCCGTCGGACGCCGCCCGACGGTGACACCGTTTAATGGTCATGATCGGTTGAACTAAGCCGTTTCGGTCACAATGCTTTCCGGCGCACTCCCGGCCCAGACGCGCGCCATGTTTTCGAACGCGAACTCGACTCTTCTAGGGAAGCTCTCGCCGGACCTTCCGGCCATGTGCGGCCCCACGGTCACGTTGTCGAGTTGCAACAGCGGATTATCCGCGGGAGTGGGTTCTTCCTGGAACACGTCGATCCCGGCCCCGTAGATACGGCGGTTGCTTAGCGTATCGAGCAGCGCAGCTTCGTCAACGACTTGCCCCCTGCACGTGTTGATCAGGATGGCGGTCGGCTTCATCAGGCCCAACTCACGCGCGCCTATCAAGCCTTCGGTGGATGGCATCAGCGGCACGTGAAGAGAGACCACGTCTGACGTGCTCATCAGTTCGTCGAGGTCCACCCGACGGGCGCCAACCTGCTCGATGTTGTGACTTCTGATCACGTCGCTATATAGGGTAGTGGTCTCAAATCCGCGGAGGAGCCTTGCCAACATCGAACCGATCCGGCCGGCGCCCACGATTCCGACGGTCTTGCCGAACAGTTCCTGTCCCAACAGGTCGCCGTTGTACCAGTCGTCGTTCCTGACCGCACGGTCGCCGCGACGAAGGTTGCGATACGTCGCCATGATCAACGTCAGGGCAAATTCCGCAACGGGGATGGCGTTTGCTCCCCCATTGCTGGCGACGGGTATGCCAAGCTCCCCGGCGAGTCGTACGTCAATCCTGTCCCAGCCCGCCGACGCCAGTTGAACGATCTTGACGTTCTTGCCTGCTCTCAGGAGGTCTTCGCCGACATTGTGGGCGCAGGAAAATATGAAATCGGCGTCCCTGACCGCCTCCACTTTTTCGGCGTCGTCGTCCGAGCGGTCCATCACGCAAATGGTCCAGCCGGACGGCAGTTGTTCCCTCGCAAGATCGCCGAGCGGCAGCGACGGGCTTGTCAGGCACAACACCTTTGGCATCGATCATTCCTCGTTGCTTCGTAAGTGGGGAAATCCCCCCAAAAAGACGCATTTCCTTGTAACAAGCGGCATTGTAGCCGCCAGTGACTATCTCGGATGCCCGCGGTAACAAGCGTTTTGACCCAGTGCCGACGAAGGCCGCCCAATTTCGCACGGCGTGACGCGCCATGATCTGTAAGTCCTGCCGTACCCTTTAGTCAAGACGGGAGCGAGCTTGCCGACTGGTGGGCATCCGTCTGACAAACCGGGGGACGAACCGCTGAGCGAAGCTGGCAATAGAGAGTTCGCGTTACGGTCGCTCGCTGCGCTCGGGCGCCTCCCAGCCGTTTCATACTACGAACGTCGCGGCGCCGACTATGTAAAGTCCGCTTGCGAACAGGCTGGGCTCGTTGTGAGGGTGGACCGGTGGGGAAACGTACTTGCAACAAGGCCCGGCGCCGACATGGATGCTCCGGGATTGGCGTTTGTAGCCCACCTGGACCATCCGGGGTTCGAGGCCGTTTCCTATGATGGCGGTTACCTGCTGTGCAGGGCGCTAGGCGGTGTGCCGCCCGGCGCGCTCAGATCAGGGACCGCTGTCCAGTTGATCACGGACGACGCTTCCGGTGGTCCCAACCCATTCCGCCGCATACGCGGGTCCGTCATCGCCGGCGTGCCGGTCTCGGAAGATGCGCACGACACCCCAACGAGGGACAGGGCAGTCCTGGTTGACGCTGAGGACCGTGTCGGAAATCTGCCTTGCGCCGTGGTATTCGACCTACCCGACTTCGATCTTGACGGAAGCATGATCCGAATGCGCGCCCTCGACGACCTGGCAGGTTGCGCGGCGGTCCTCGCGCTGCTGAGAGCCTCGACCGAGTTCGAAACGCCCGGCGCCGTCCACGGCCTGTTCACGCGGGCTGAGGAGGTCGGGCTCGTGGGCGCGCGTCTGGCCGCAGCCGATGGGTTGCTGTCCAAAGACACCGTCGTGATTTCCGTAGAGTCCAGCCGCACACTGCCCGGCGCCGAAATCGGGCGCGGGCCGGTGATACGGGTGGGAGATGCAAGGACTACGTTCGACGCCGACGCCGAGGCATACCTCGCAACGGCCAGAGACCGACTTGCAAGCGCCGGGGAGTTCAGGTGTCAACGACAGCTTATGAGCGGGGGAGTGTGTGAGGCGACGGCGTTTTCCGCGTTCGGTTACCGAACGACCGGAATGGCATTTCCGCTCGCCAACTACCACAACGGCAGTCCCGACGGCTCGGTCGCTGCCGAGTCGATCGCCCTGGCGGACTTCGCCGGTGGGGTGTCCTTACTCGCTGAGACTGCGCGACTCGCGGGAACTTCACCCCGGACGCGAACATCAGCGCTGGCTGAGCAGCGCCCGGAGGCAGAAGCCGGGAGACTGACCGGGGACCAGAGCCCGGGCGATTGAGTATTCCCGCCGCCGAGCCCTGACTCGACGCCACACGCTATGGGGAATTGCCACGCTGAACGCAATCGATCCCGAACCGGCCGTCGTCGGACCTGTTATACCTCTGCCCTTTGATCGCGCCGCCAAATCAGTTCGTAGCGGCGGGTTTCAAGAGCCTGTTTCAAAAGTCCCCTCTCAAGAGTCGGGCCGTATACGGCCCGGCGATTTGCGACGTCATTCTTCCCAACAACACGTAATGCGGCGCCAAATCCCGTCATTCCTGTGAAAACGGGAATCTGGAGGCACTGGCCCCCATAGGTTTCGAGTTTATGAAACAGGCTCTTCAAACACGCCGTCGGTCTCGCGTCATATCGGGTAGAGTCTGAATCGACGGGCCAAGACTCGCCAATCACCTGTTGCAAGGAGAACTAATGGGCCAGGTAGAGGGTAGTTATCTGGTCGCCCGGACCTTAAAAGAAGAAGGTGTAGACACCCTCTTCTATCTGATGGGCGGCCCCAACTACGAAATCGTCAACAACTCGGAAGACATGGGCATTCGGACTGTCGACTTCCGGCATGAGCAGGCGGCGGCAATGGCGGCGCACGGCTACACCCGCGTCACCGGAAAGCCCGGTGTAACTACCGCTGCGTCGGGTCCCGGCACGCTGAACTTGCTAACCGGCCAGTACAACGCGTTCGTCGACTGTGCTCCGATGGTGACTCTAGGGGGCGCCGGGCCGATTTCAGACTTTGGTCGCGGGGGCTTTCAGGAGATCGACCAGGTGTCGGTGTTCGAACCGGTTAGCAAAGCGGTGATGAGGCCCACGCAGGCCATTCGCTACCCGGAACAGGTCTCGACCGCGTTCCGGCTCGCAACCACGGGCCGGCCGGGACCGGTGTACGTCGACTGCAACGAGGATGTCCTGTACGAACGCGTGGAAGAATCGGAAGCGCCATCGCCGCCCCGGCCTGAAATGCTGGCCCGTCCGGAAGCAGACCCCGACATGGTCCGACGCGCCGTCGCCATATTGGCCGACGCCCGGAGCCCAATCGTGCTCGCAGGCGGAGGGGCATTTTGGTCGCGAGCGTGGGACGAGCTTCGCCAGTTCGTAGACCGCACGGGCATACCTTTTTATACAACCCCGATCTCAAGAGGCCTGGTACCTGAAGATCACCCACTGTCATTCCCAGCCGCACGAAGCGTGGCCTTCCGCGAGTCTGACGCAGTACTGGTCGTGGGAACGCGCTTCAACTGGGTGATGACGTTCGGCAGGCGCATCAATCCCAATGCCAAGATCATCCAGATCGATATCGAACCCTCCGAAATCGGGAAGAACCGGTCTGTAAGCATCGGGCTGGCGGGCGATGCGAAGGCGGTGCTCACCCAGATCAATCACGAACTCGACCGCACAGACTTCCCGGCGGGTCACGAGTCTGCGTGGGTCGAACACCTTCGCGACGCCGACCTCATCCGCCGGAACCGCGTCGCTCCGCTGGAGAACTCCGATTCATCTCCGATCCACCCGCTCCGGCTATGCAAAGAGCTTCGCGAAGTGATGGACCGGGACGCGATTCTGACCGTCGACGGCAACGAGATACTGCACTACGGTCGGCAATCGATCCAGACGTACGAGCCCGGCCACCGCATAAACTCGGGCCCAACGGGCTGCATGGGTGTGGGGCTTCCATACGCCATAGGCGCCAAGCTGGCCAAACCCGAAAAGCAGGTGGTCTCCCTTCACGGCGACGGTTCCCTCGGAATGAACATTCAGGACTTCGACACGGCGGTGAGGTACGACTTGCCGATGACGATTGTCGTTTCAAACAACGAGGGTTGGACGGCCCGCGTCCAGGGAATTCGCAAGCCGGGGCGGGAGTTGGGATTTACTCAGTTCGACAAGATCGCAGAGGCGCTCGGCGGGTACGGTGAGTCGGTGGAAAAACCAGAAGACATCAGACCTGCCCTCGAACGGGCCATGTCGTCGGGCGCGCCAGCGATAGTAAACGTACACACAGACCCAGCCGCCCGGGCCCTGTCGAACTTCGTCGGATCGAGAATGGAGTAGCCGCAGCATTTGCCTGCCGCCGCGAATATGGACTGGGGCCTGTTCGCACAATAATCTACGTATCGCCAAGCCCCGACTGTCATTCGTATGCTCAAAATGTCATACCGCGCCCCCAAATGCCATTCCATGTCCCAAGTGTCGTTCCAGACCCCCAAATGTCACTTCAGACCCCCAAATGTCATTCCGAGCGTAGCCGAGGAATCTCAAAACCTCATCTTGCAGCTAGGCCGTCGCGGAGCAACGCGCATTAATGCGGGCCTGGTTGCAAGAATGGCGCCACGACTGCCGACCACCGGCTTAGATTCCTCACTATGTTCGGAATCACTATGGCCTTGCGAAGGCCGCGCAAGACGATAAAAATGCGGCCGTCTTTCCACCGTCGCTCCGGCGCAGGCCGGAGTCCAGGGGCCGGGGCCCGATTTCCTACTCAAGGCCGGACTGAGGGAATTGGGTCATTGCAATTCGTTTTCATAGCAATGACACTCGAGCGGTCCTGACAACATCCGGAGCTAATGAAATGAAAACTTGGACCGCCCGATGCGGTGCATTTAGTGTGAACAGACCTTAGCCTGCGCAGGCATTCGGACCGGCGCCGGAGGAAATCAAAACTATGAGCCACGACGACAGAGAACTGATGTTTACGCCGGGGTGGCGTCTGGCAGAGATGGTCGCCGCCCGGGAAGTGTCGCCGGTCGAATTGACCGAAGCGTGTCTCAGGCGGATCGACGAGCTCGAACCAAAGTTGCACGCGTTCCTGTACCTGGCGCCGGAGTACGCCTTGGACGCGGCCCGTGCTGCGGAATCGGCCGTTATGCGGGGCGATGAGTTGGGCCCGCTGCACGGCGTTCCGCTCCCGATCAAGGACACCGAAGCTGTGGCAGGGATGCCGCACACAATTGGCTCGCTTCTCTACAAAGACCGTATCGCCGACGCCGATTCGTTGCCCGCAGAACGGATAAAGGGCGCTGGCGCAATCGTGGTGGGCAAGACGAACCTGCCGGAGTTCGGGCACGCCGGATTCACCGAAAACCGCCTTGGCCGGCCATGTTGTAACCCGTGGAACCTGAACCACACTCCCGGTGGTTCGAGCGGCGGATCGGCGGCTGGTGTTGCGGCAGGGGTATTCCCCGTTGGGCACGGCGGCGACGGCGGCGGTTCGATACGCATCCCGGCCTCATTCAGCGGCCTTTACGGGATAAAGGGCACGCAGGGACGCATGCCTCGCCGACCGGCGGGCGATGCCTCCTTCCACCCCATCAACCACTCCTCGGGAGGTCCGATCACACGCGACGTTCGGGACTCTGCCGTGATGATGAACGTGATGGCCGGTCCTGCCCCAGACGCCGAGTATCTGACGTTGCAGGAAACCCCGCCCGACTTTACCGAGGCGCTGGGCAGGGGAGTAAAGGGACTTCGGATCGCGTGGAGCCCCGACATCGGCGGCGCCGCCGTTGACGGGGAGGTGAAAGCCGCCGCGCAGCGCGCTGCGGAGTCGTTCGAGGAGTTGGGCGCGACCGTCGAAGAACCGGGATTCAAGCCGGACGAATTCGACAACATCCGGGCGACATTCGCTACGTATTGGACGGCGCGCACGTATGCCGGCAACCCCGGGGCTCTGGATCAGGCCGATCTGTTGACCGACTACGTGCGGGTCGACATGGAAATCGGACGAGACAGGACCGCAGCGGAGTACATCGAAGCGCTGAATAACATCGGCAAGTACCGCGACTACGTGTCGAAGTTCTTCGAAAGCTACGACCTTCTTATGACGCCCACGACGGCGGTGACGGCCCTGGAGCACGGCAATAGACCGGCTGTAATCGGCGGCGTTCGGGTCGGCAACCCCATGATGGACTACTTCGCGTTCACCTATCTCTTCAACATGACCGGAAATACGGCCGCAAACGTCCCGTGCGGCTTCTCATCGGCCGGGCTGCCCATCGGGCTGCACGTCGTGGGCCGCTTGCGAGATGAGGAGACCGTTCTGGCGGCTTCTGCGGCATTCGAAGAGGCTCACCCGTGGGCAGACCGTAAACCGCCGGTAAGTTGATCTTCCACGAATTTCCCAGCCGTTGTAAGATTGGGCCAGTTTTCCAATGCCCGAAGACTCGCCAGGCAGAATAGCGCCTGGCCCCAGGTGACGGAGGCAACCTCATGACCACGTCAACCCGCACCGACGTGTCCCTGGTAGCGCACCTCATGCGACGCGCAGCTTTCGGGCTGCCCGCATGGCGTCTCGAACAGCTCGCCGAACGCAGCTACGAGGACCTCGTTGAAGACCTGATCCAGATCGACCGTTATGAGCGGCCTGATCTCGAATTGATGGACCGCTTCAACCTGGAGCACGCCAACGAAGAAGATTACTGGTGGACCAACAAGATGTGGTTCTACACCATGATCAACACTCGTCGGCCCCTCGAAGAAAAAGTGGCCCTCATGTGGCACAACCGCTTCGCCACGGCAGCGTCGAAGGTGACGAACCCGCTCATGATTCGCGGCCACATCAACATGTTGCGCGACAAGGGTCTCGGCAACTATCACGTCTTGCTCGATGAGTTGTCCCACGATCCCGGCATGATCTACTGGCTCGACCAGCAGACGAACCACGACGGGGAGATAAACGAAAACTACGGACGGGAACTCCTCGAGCTGTTCAGCATGGGGAGGGGCAACTACACGGAAGACGACGTGCAGGCCGCGGCTCATGCCTTCACCGGCTGGACCATCAAGCAGACCATTCCGCGCTACCCGAACGGCTGGTATGAGTCCGGATTCGTTTTCAGGAACGACGACCACGACTCCGGGGAGAAGGCGTTCCTGGGCGAGAAGGCAACATTTGGCGGTGACGAGATCGTAGATGTCGTGGTCCGTCAGCCTGCGACAGGCACATACGTCGCCAAGACCCTGTACCAGTACTTCGTTTCTGACGAGCCCGACTACGAGGCGATTGAATCGCTCTCGGCCGTGTACTTCGACTCCGGTTACGACCTGAGCGAAATGATGCGGTCGCTCCTCAACTCGGACTATTTCAAGAACGCCAGATTCAGTCGAGTCAGGAGCCCGGCCGAGCTGGTGATCAACACGATCATCCTTAACGGTCAGCACCGCGACCCCTACGAATTCGGCATCCGGTTCCTGGTGAGAGCTGCGGCCGACATGGGCCAGGAACTGATGAACCCGCCTACGGTTGAAGGCTGGCACTCCGGCCGCGAATGGATCGACTCCTCGTTCCTGATAGAGCGGGTCAACTTCGCGGTCGACAGGCTTGGCGACGCCAATTACCCGGGCGTGAAAAAGATGATCGACCACGTCGGGCAGATGCGCTCTTCGTTTACGGCCGACCAACTCCTGGACGCATGTTTGTACGAGTTGGGTTGTTGGGAACTCGAAGAAAAGAGCCGGCGCGTAATACTGGGCGACGTCGGAGAGATGAACGTCGCAACCGGCGAAGAGGCATTCGACGAGGCGGTGACCCGCATGTTCGAGTACATAGCTTCGTCCCGCGAATTCCAGATGGCCTGAGGAGCAGGACAATGACAACCGCAAACCGCAACGCCGTAAAAGACCCCGTCCTCGTCGTTTTGCAGCTCTCGGGCGGCAACGACTTCATGAACACGGTGGTCCCGTACAGCGATCCGTTCTACTACGACTTCCGGAAGACCGTCGGCATACCGGAAGAAAACCTGCTGCACATCAACAACCAGTACGGGTTACACCCGGCGCTTAAGTCGTTCAAGGACATGTACGACCAGGGGAACCTGGCGATTATCGCCGGAGTCGGATATCCGAATCCCGATCGATCGCACTTCCGGTCTATGGACATATGGCACACCGCCGAGCCGACCGCCGTTGTCCCGGAGGGCTGGCTCGGCCGGGTCATCAGGGAGCTCGACCCAACCAAGCAGAATGTCTGTACCGGCGTGAGTTTCGGACAGGGCCTCCCCCGTGCAATGTACCTGTCCGGTGTTCCGGCAATCTCCATCAGAGACCTCGAAAGCTACGGGCTGCTCACGAAGATGTCGGGCGGTCGCAAGCGCCGGGCCATCAACGTGTTCACACGCATGTACGCCCCGGAGGAATTCGAGGAGGCCAGCATGGTGCTCGGCCACATCGGACAGACCGGCGTCGATGCCCTGACCGGCGTGGACATGCTCAAACCGGTCCCTGCCCAGTACTCGTCGAGCGTCGAGTATGGGAGCGACCAGCTTTCGCAGAGCCTGAGGGGCATCGCACAGGTGCACACCGCGAACCTCGGCACGCGGGTGTTCTACGCCGAATTGGGCGGCTTCGACACACACGGCGCCCAGATGGGTACGCAGACGGGCCTGTTGGGCCACGTCTCCACGGCGGTGTCCGACTTCTTCGACGACCTGCGTGAACACGACGCTGCCGAGGAAGTCGTCATGCTCGTGTTTACCGAGTTCGGCAGGCGCGTGAAGGACAACGGAAACGGCACGGATCACGGCTCCGGCGGCGGGGCGTTCCTGATCGGCGACCGCGTGAATGGCGGAATCTACGCCGAGTACCCGTCCCTCGACCCCGCCGACCAACTGAGCGGGGACCTTCACTACAACAACGATTTCAGGAGCATCTACTCCACGGTCCTCGACGACTGGTTCGGCATACAGCCGGAACCCATAGTCAACGGCTCATTCGAACGATACTCCGGCATGATCAGCCCTCTGAACTGAGCACATGGTTACTCAAATATTTCCCACCAAAACAACGGAAGCAGCCTATCCGGACCTGCTGCGAATGGGCCACGTATTCGTGACCTCCATGGGCCAACGTGCGTTCGTAGACGGGCTGTACGGCGCCCTCGACTTTGCGTTCGGAGGCGATGGCTGGTACTACGTCCTGAACAAGACCGATCCCAGGGCTGGCCTGTTCGAACGGGTCCGGTTCGCCAAGTTCGACTTCGAAGGGGTGTTCGATCCCAATATCTACCTGTCCATCGACGGGCAGTACGACGAATGGGACAAGGAGACCTTTCCCGGACCGGTCTGTTGCGATTCCGACAGGAACGGGACCCTTTTCTTCACCGACGAACACGCCAACAAGGTGGTGACGCTGGACTCGACCGGCGCGGTGACCAACCACTGGGGCGAGACCGGTGACGGACCGGGCCAACTGAACGCCGCCGGGGGTATCGAGTGGCAGCCGGACGGCACGTTGTGGGTAGTCAGCACCCGCAGTTCACGTGTGCAGCAATTCACCGTAGACGGCGAATACATTCGCGGGTTCGGCGAGAAGGGATCGGAGCCGGGTCAGCTCGACTACCCGTGGGGTGTCTCGGTCGATAAATTCGACGGCAGCGTGCTGGTGGCCGACTGGCGCAATGACCGGGTGCAACGCTTCAACCCTGACGGCGAACTGCTTCACGTTTTCGACACCCTCGGACCCGACAAGGTCCCGCTGAAGCGGCCGAGCGACGTAACGGTCGACGGCCACGGTGATGTTTACGTGTGCGACCGCGGCAACGACCGGATCGTGCAGTTCAACCATCGCGGCCTGTTCATTGAGACCATGATCGGCGACGCCCCGATGAACGAACTGGGCGCCCGCCGGTTGATGTCGAACCCCGACATGTTGAGGTGGCGGGACTACATCCCCGACCTGGACAGGGAGAAACGATTCTGGCGGCCGACGACGGTAAGCGTGGACGACGAGTTCCGCGTGTTCGTAGTCGACGCGGCGCGCTTCCGCGTGCAGGTGTACCGAAAGACCTTCAAGGAACTAAGCCCCGGCCAGATCGACCCGGTAGACACCTACACCGACCCCAAAATCAACTAGGGGCTGGATACAATCGGACGCGGTCCAGGAAAACCCTGATTACGCGGCGTGCGGGCGTTTGCCACCGAGAGAAAGTCCGGTCAAAATTGACGATGGCCAATCGTCCGAGGGTAGGCCGTTCGTTCTCGTCCTTGGGACTCAACACCAATAGAGAATTAGGGTGCTCGCGGCTGGTGGATCTAAACTCATGCTCAGTCTTACTGATGACCGGGATAACAAATCGTGTAAAGCTTGCCCTGTCCCCCAAGAACTGGATCAAGTCTATTGTTAGTCTTGGGCATGCCGAGGCTGAAATGGCCAGTGCGCTAAACTGACTTAACTAATGTCACGGAGCTTATCATGGTGACTCCCCATAGACTGACGACATTCCAAATAAAAAAAGTTTGGGCCAAGAATTTCCGCAGTATATTAGACACTTCCGCTGACTTGGAACAGTTAACGGTGTTCGTTGGCCCCAACGCTTCCGGCAAGAGTAATTTGCTCGATATCTTGCGCTTTATAAAAGATGCCCTGCGCTTCGATCTCGAAGCGGCTATATATACGCGCCAGGGTATCGGTGCGATTCATCGTCAGGAATCGCAAAACGGCTTTGCTGATATTGAGATCGGCATAATCGCCGGCGTGCGAGGTTACCATTGGGAAGACACTCTTGATGTCGAGTACGGGTTTAGTCTTTCGATTGCACAAGATGGAGGATATAAAGTTAATCGCGAATACGGCAAAATATGGAATGCCGGTGATGACAATGCGGAAGTCACTTTTAGAATTTGTGAAGGAAATTTAACGCACCCGAATTCCTTGAATCTTCAGGGATCGCAACAACCTTTGTTTGAAGATGAGACCAATACCGATTTCGATACTACTGATCTGGCACTTCCGACTTTACTTAGAATTACAAGAAGACGAGTGATACAAGATGCCGGTCAAAGCGAACTCACAACACAAGCAGTGCATAGTGCCCTTTCCCATCTGCACCGTAATCTCTTGAACATGAGATTTTATCATATTTTCCCCAATACAATCCGAGAACCACAAAAATTGGGTAGCTCATTTCCTTTGGAAGAGGACGCTGGCAACCTTGCTTCGGTGTTGCGCGACATGGAGAAAGAAAGACCACTGCGAATGGCACGATTGAAAGAATCGCTAGGTCGCCTCATACCTGGAGTTTCCGACTTGGAGGTGACAGCAGCCGGGGGTTATTTGGTTATCAGGTTGAGGCATGACGCTGTGCCGGGAGGCGCCTGGTTCGACCTGTCCTTAGAGTCCGACGGAACCGTTCGTTTAGTGGCTTTGTTGGCCGCTCTGTATCAGCGCCGAACCCCCCCGTTGATTGGCATCGAGGAACCTGAACTCACCGTTCATCCGGGGGCTCTATCGACATTGGCGGATCTGTTCAGCGAGGCAGCCAGCCGTTCGCAATTGGTTGTCACTACCCATAGTCCTGACTTTGTGGATTGCGTGACAGACTATAGGGCTGTCAACAGTTTAAGAATCGTGGAGCTCGTTGATGGTGCCACCAAAGTAGGTCGGATACCTGAAAATCAAATGGAAGCAGTGCGTCAACACCTTTTTTCTCCAGGTGAATTGCATCGTATGGGCGAACTCGGCCTTTACTAAAACCTTAATGACCCAGAACCCTAGAATCATCGCGATAGTAGAGGGACCCGGTGATAGACTTGCCGCTTCCGGCCTTGTACGGCGTATACTTCACGAACGGCTTCTCAGATATGATATAACAGTGCTCAAATCTAAAGTAGCAGGCGGGAAACCCGCGCTCCTGAAAAAACTAGAACAGCTATTACGCTACGCGACTTTTGAAGCCTGCGATGCGATTTTGGTGCTTGTGGATGCAGATAAAGAATGCCCTAGTGAGGAGGCGATAAGGGTCGCTGAAAAGGCGTCGGCACTGAATCTCAATGTACCGGTAGCTGTTGTATATGCGAAGGCTGAATATGAAACTTGGTTTATTTGTAGTCTGGTCCCTAACGGGGGTATGCCTATTAGGGAACGGCTCGGGATCTCCTCCAGTGTCAATGCTCCGCAAAATGCGGAAGACATCACAGGGGCGAAGGGCTGGCTGACCCGCAATATGCCGTACGGAAGGGCGTACCGAGAAACACAAGATCAAGAAAGACTAACTTACTGTATTGACCTGAAATTGACTCACAGCACTTCGCGTTCGTTCCAAAGGTTTTGTCATGCCGTGGAAGAGCTTGTCGACGCCATAGATGATTGCTCTGCAGGCGTTACGCCGCTGACTTAGCCACCCCATAGCCCCGTCGCTCGGAGTGCCGCAATCTTGGCCAAAATGTCCGTAGGCAACGGTGAGTCCTGTGGACCGCCATATTATTGAGGCCTGCCGGGCGGATCCCTGTTCTAGGACATCGGTGAACCGTTGTTCTTCCAATTCACCGTCACGCCCACGAGGCCTGATTACCCCACCCCATCTCAAACACCCGGCAGCGCCGCCACGTCTCCCGTTTCGTGTTGCCACATGCGTATGCGCGCGGCCATGTCACGGACGCGGTCGCGTTGGGCTGGATCGTCGAATAGATTGGTCTGTTCGTAGGGGTCCGACCTGAGGTCGAACAACTCGCCCTGGTCGCCCGCGCACAGGTTCAACTTCCACCGGTCCGACACCACAGATCGGTAGGGCATCGCCAACATTCGGTTGATCGCGTCGCTGCCCAGGAACCTGTCCCGAACCGTGGGGCTAATGCCGTTCCACTCGATGAAGACGTCGTTGCCGGCCAGGGTCTCTTCGCCCCTAAGCACGGGAACCAGGCTCTTGCCTTCGAGGTGGTCGGGGAGCGACTCGCCGAGAAGATCGAGCATCGTAGGAACAAGGTCCACGTGACCTGCGCTGCCATCCACCCGCTGCTGCCCTGATGAAAGCCACGGCGCCCTCATCAGCAAGGGGACGCGCGACGCCTCCTCGTAAAATGACCGCTTCTCCAGCATCCCGTGATCGCCGAGCATTTCGCCGTGATCGGTTGTGAAGACGACCGCCGTGTCGTCGGCAACGCCGGCGCGCTCGAGGGCGGCCGTGATCCTGCCGACCATGCGGTCGACGAGCGTTACGTTTCCGTAATACTGTGCACGCAATCTACGCCATCCCGCCTCGCTGGACAGGTCGTGGCCAGGTACCAGCGTCTCCCTCATGTAAGCGTCCTCGCCGATATCGCCGGCGCGGAGGTACTGCATGAAGTAGTCGGCGCGGACCCGGTTCGCGAGGGCGGCGCCCTCGGGCCTCGTGAGGAACGCCGGGCCGATGGGGAGCCGGTCGGGATCGTACTGGTCGTCGAACGGACCGTCGTAGGGCGAATGCGGCTCGAAAGTACTGACGTAGAGGATAAAGGGCCGGTCACTGTTGTCGTCGATGAACTGCTCGGCGCGCCCGGCAAGGAATGACGCCATCTGGAACTCTTCGGGCAGTCGAGACCTGGCGGTGGGGGAGAAAACCATCTCGCCGGCGGCCTCTACGTCGGGCTCGAATCCATTTGCCACGAGGTGATGGTGGTAGTCGGAAAGGGCGGCCCTGTGTTCGCGTCGCGTGTAGGTCTCGCGGTGGTCCTCTGTGCTGATCCACACGTCGAATCCATGCTGCCTGATAACGTCGTCGCCCAGGTGCCACTTGCCCATGTAGCCGCACTGGTAGTCCTCAGAAACCATCTCGGCGAGGACGGGAATATCGGGCGACAGGGGGAGCTTGTTCACTGTAGGACCGGCGGTGTGAGGGTACAGACCGGTCATGATGGAGGCGCGGGCCGGGGTGCAAACGGCCTGGGTGACGTAGGCGTTCTCGAAGACATGGCCGGAGTTGGCGAGCGCGTCGAGATTCGGTGTCTGCGCCCAGTCGCTTCCGTAACACCCCATCGAGTCCCGGCGCTGTTGGTCGCTCATGATGAAGACAAGGTTTCGTCGGGGCATAGGGGTGCAGCTCCTGGTTCAGATCGGCGGTAATCAATGACAACACTAACGAGATAGTGGCATTGTAGAGAGGTTATGCGAGCCGGGCGCTGACTGATTGACGGTCGGCTTGCCCAGCATCACACAATTTTTTCGTGATCTTCACAGTATCTTTAAACATGGCCGGTACTGTGGCGTGGCGAGAAGGCGATTCCTCGGATGCCGTCATCTCAGATATCAAGGCTCCTTCGGGCGAGTGGTAACCATAGTGTCAATGAGTGCACAATACTTCCCCTCAACACCATATCGAGATGGAACTAAGCGCCGGGCAATCTGAGAGGAACAGGAACAATCACACTCAGAAAAGTCATTAATCTCACAAAGTCCTGGAAGCTTTGGGCCGGTGTCGTCATCGTGATCGCTGTGGGCGGGGGTGGTTACTTCGGCTTCAACGCGTGGACGGATTCGGGCGCAGAGGATGGCACGGCGCAGACGCAGTTGGTCCCGGTCACGCGCGGCAATCTCGTCAATGACGTCAGCGTAACCGGCACTCTCACGTACGCCACTCGCGAGACCGTCTCCTTCGGACAGCAGGGGATCGTCTCGGAAATTCCCGTTTTAGAGGGCGACGCGGTATCCGCCGGGGACGCGCTGGCCACGCTGGACGATGAGGATTTGGCGAATCTGGAGAAGGCCATAACCCAGGCTCGAATCGACGTGCGCGACGCGGAGGAAGCGCTGGAAGAGGCCCGGAATCCCTATACGGCGGCACAGATCGCCAAGGCCGAGTCCGACGTGGCGAATGCGCGGCTAGACCTCCAGGTGGCCGAAGAAGAGTTGAAGGAGCTGGGCGTAGTTTCGCCTGATCTCCTCGTACAGGCGCGCATCGACATCCTGAATGCCCAGGCCGATCTTGAATCCGCCAAAGAAAACAAAGCCACGCTGGTTGCGCCGACGTTCCAACAGGTCGCAAGCGCTCAGTCGGACGTTACCGCCGCGCGCACCGCGCTGCAGGACGCGGAGGACGACCTTGACGCTCTCCTTAACCCGACCGACACCGACATAGCTGCGGCGCAGGCCGACGTGACCAAGGCGCGCCTTGAACTTGAAGCCGCCCGGGATGCATTGGAAGCCCTCACCAATGTCACGGCAGTAGACCTGGCAAAGGCGCAGTCAGCCGTCGCCGATGCTCAGCTCGATGTCGAAGCGGCGCAGGACGCAGTCGATGAGGCGACCACGCCGGCTGTGGCAGAAGACATTGCCGACTACCAGGCCGACATCGACTCAGACGCGAACAGTTTGATTGGCGTCCAATTCGATCTTCAGACAGCAGAGCGCAACGCCGAAGAAAGGATTCAAGACGCCACTGAGGACCTCGATACGGCGCATGCCGACTACAACGGCGTTTTCGTGAAGTGGCTCGGCATGAACATAGCTCCACAGTACGGCCAATCGCCCGGGGCGATATTAGGGGCTTACGACACCGACCTCAAGAGTATTTTCGGGGAGTCCCGCATCCAGGAGATGATGTCGCAGGCCGAAGATGGCGTGCTTGAAGACGACTCCGCCACTCCATGGAACGAAGAGGTCGTATTTTCCTGGGCGGTCTTCTACCCCGGTGACATTCTCGTCGACTGCGGGAACCTTGAGCCGGGACCGTACCGTGCGTGTATCCAGGATGAGTTCCTCGATGCGTACGAAGTCGTCGAGGAATTAGCTGCGGACCTCGAGACAATTCAATCCGAGGAGTCCGAAAAGATCAGAAAGGCGAATGTCGCAGTGTCCACGGCCGGAGACTCGCTTGAACTACGACGCCAAGCACTGGACGACTACCTGACCGATGTAGCTGAATCCGGGTCGACCGAGTCTGAAGTAAAGAGCAAGGTCGAGGCCTTGGGGCTGGCAAAGGCCACCCTGGAAGCGCTGATGGAAGACCTCGCCGATCTTTCGGCCGCGCCCGACCCGCTTGATATCGAGTCCAAACAGCAGGACATCGTCATCGCGGAGACCCGGTTGGCCGAAAGCCTCGAAACCCTCGCCTCTCTAACTGGGCCGCCGGACGAGTTGCTGCTTGAATCCGGGAATCGGGCCATCGAGATCGCCCAGGCGGACCTACTCGACGCCGAGGCGACATTGGCCGAACTGATGCAGGCCAACGAGTTGGACATTGAGTTGGCGGACCGCGAAATTGAGTTGGCCGAAGCCAAGCTCGTTGATGCCGAAGATGCCCTTGCCACACTGCTCGAGGACTCCGATCCGCTTGACATTCTCGTCAAGCAAACGGCGGTCCAGTTGGCTGTGGAGACGCTCGGAGAAGCTGAGGAGGCGCTGGAAGAGTACAACACCGTTGATCAACTGGAGATCGAACTTCGACAGGCGGATGTGGTTGCGGCGCGTGCCACGCAGGAAACGGCCGTCGTCGATCTGGAACACGCCACCCTGCGCGCGCCGTTCGGCGGCATCGTGATAGCCATCAACATCGAGGTGGGCCAGCAGGTCAACGCCAACACGGAGGCCATAGAAATTGCCGATCCGTCCGTCGTAGAAGTGAGCGGTTCGGTTGACGAGATCGATGTTTTGTTCTTGAGGGTGGGGGCGCAGGCCTATGTCAGCCTGGAAGCTCTGGGTACCGAAACGTTGCAAGGCGCCATTTCCTCAATCGCCAATTCCGGCACGGCGCAACAGGGGGTCGTGACCTACCCTGTGACCATCCGAGTGGACTCCACGGAGAACTTTCAACTGCCCGAAGGTCTGAGCGCCACGGCACAGGTGATCATTCGCGAGCAGACCGACTCGTTACTCGTTCCGCTGCAGGCCCTCTACGGGTCGGTGCAAGCCCCGATCGTGAGGGTGGTAAGCGGCAACGACATCATCGAACGGCCTGTGACGCTTGGTATCAACGACGACTTTTGGGTGGTGATCGAGGATGGTCTGAATGAGGGGGAGACGATCAGCATGGAGGTCGTCGGCAGCAGCACAGGTCAGTTCGGCGGAATCGGCGGGACGTTCCGTGCCGTGGGAGGATTCGGTGGCCCCGGAGGCGGCCGTGGAGGCCCTTGATGTCGCCCAATTTCCATCACGGGGCCGTTAGAGAGGAATCTGGACCCCTGCCCAACGGAGCCTGCCTGTATTTACGCAAGGGGCGGACCTGCCCAGTGGTCAATACGTGGTGTGCCCATTTGAACTTGGTTCAAGCTCATGACTGAAAGTCACGACAACGTAATCGAACTGCACGATGTCACGAAGGTCTACCGGATGGGAGACATCGAGGTGAATGCGCTTGCGGGTGTCAGCCTCACAATCGGAAGAGGCGAACTGACCGCAATCATGGGGCCTTCCGGCTCGGGCAAGTCGACCATCATGAACATCATCGGCTGCCTCGACGTGCCAACTTCTGGCCGGTACCTCCTCGACAGTGAGGACGTCGGGAAACTTAATGACGACCGTCTCGCCGGGATAAGGAACAGCAAGGTGGGATTCGTCTTTCAGACCTACAACCTTCTGCCGAGGCTTTCAGCCCTTACGAACGTCGAACTGCCGTTGCTCTACGGCAAAGGGCACGGTCGAAAAGAGCGGGCGTTAAGTGCCTTGGCCCAGGTCGGACTGGCCGATCGAGTGCACCATAAGCCGGTCGAACTCTCCGGAGGTCAGCAGCAACGGGTCGGCATTGCAAGGGCGCTGGTCAAGGCCCCTTCGATCCTCTTGGCCGACGAACCGACCGGAAACCTCGATACGGCTTCGAGCCGCGAGATCATGTGGGTCATCCAGGAGCTGAACCGGCGCTCTGGCATCACCGTCGTAATTGTTACGCACGAACAAGACATCGCCTCTCACGCGAGCAGGGTGGTGACCATGCTGGACGGCAAAGTTCTCGACGACAGGCGTCAGGAACCGGTATTGGTCCCCGAACCGCGTCAAAGCTGAAGACATCGCTCCATGCACCCAAATTCACTCCGATAATGTCACCACTCCAGACCATCAAGACTGCAATTTCGTCTCTCGCGGCCAACAAGCTTCGGGCCGGACTCGCGCTGCTGGGGATCGTTATCGGCGTGACGGCCGTCATCACGCTCATGTCGATAGGTCGGGGCGCCACCGAGCAGATCACGGGCATCATCCAGGGGCTGGGAACGAATCTCTTGTTCGTGCAGCCAAATGGACAGGAAGGGCAGCTTACCCTCGGCGATGCCGACGCCCTGGTCGATCCCGTATACGCTCCGACGGTGCTTGCCGCCGCCCCCGAGATTCGCACGTTTGCAACGTTGGCCGCGGGGCGAGAGAACATTTTCGCACAAGTGGCCGGCATCACTCCTGAGTACCTGGATGCCAGGAATCTTGATCTCGCGAGCGGGATGTTCATCAAGGCGCCGCACGTCGACAACCGGGACGAAGTCATCGTGCTTGGCTCCATCGTGGCGGAGCAGCTCTTCCAGAACTTCGACCCTGTGGGCCAGCACGTCCGGGTCAACGGGCGAAGATTCAGGGTGATTGGCCTGCTGGAGAGCCAGGGCGGAGGTGGATTCGGCACCTTCGACACTCAAGTGCTGATACCGATCACGACGGCCTATTACCGACTGAGCGGCCAACGCACCACGACCGGAGACGTTGCAGTCGATCTCATCAACATCCAGGTCCGGGATGTCGAGGACATCGACCAGAGCATCGAAGAAACGAGTGGGGTGCTTCGCCTGCGCCATCGCATCACCGCAGAGGACGACTTTACCGTCATCAGCCAGCAGAGCACGATCGAGACCCTGGAAGAGACGACGAACACCCTCGTTGTCTTCCTTGGCGTCATAGCGGGAATATCCCTGTTCGTCGGCGGCATCGGCATCATGAACATCATGCTGGTGTCGGTGACCGAGCGAACGCGCGAGATCGGCATCCGAAAGGCAATGGGCGCGAAGCGGCGCGACATCCTTTTTCAGTTCGTGGCCGAAGCAACCGTCTTGAGCGTCGGCGGCGGCCTGTTGGGGGGAGGACTGGGGTTCTGGATGACCAACGTAATAGACGGTCGTACGCTCGGAGGCCAGACCTTCTCAACCAGCTTCAGCAGTGAGTTTGCCCTGCTTTCGCTGGTCGTGTCGGCCGCCATCGGCCTCTTCTTCGGCATCTATCCCGCAGTCCGGGCATCAAGGCTTCACCCAATCGACGCACTTCGATATGAGTAGAAACAATCTTGGGAGTCACTCCTTGTCACTAACCTGGACAGCATCGGTCCCGTCGTTCTTGCCAAATCCTGTTCCGAACCCCGAAACGGGATCAGGGTCCGGAGGATCGGAAAAAGAGAATTCACACACGAATAGACCACTGGCCGCGATAGCGGGCGCGTTGGTTATCGCTTTCGCCGTGGCATGCGGGTCGGCAGGCGACGGAAGCTCCCCTGCCGGGGCGCCGACTGCGGACATTTCGTCGTTCCCAACGCCATCGGTGTCTCGGGCCACTCAGCAGCCCGATCCACGACCGACCTCGCCGGCTCCTACTGCCCAAACGCCGGAAGACTCAGAAGACAGCGGGAGCGAGACCGCCGATGTCCCGCCGATAAGCCCCGAGGAGATCCAGGAGTTGAGGGAGCGCCTGGGACGCGGCGAACTGAGTGAAGAGGAGGCCCAGGAGGTGTTCCTACGGCTCCGTGAGCAGTTCGGCGGCGGGCAGGGCAACGCCGGACCAGGAGGATTCGGAGGCAGCCAGGCCGCGGGTACGATCGAGAACATCGATGGAAACACCATCGCAATCGCCACGGAACTCGCCACGGTCACGGCCACCTTGGGAGAGAACACCAACATCAGCATAACTTCGATCCTTGAACCGGTGGCGCTGACCGACAGCGCACAGGTCATTGTTATTAGTGAGCGCGTTGAAGGCAGTAACCTCGCTCGTTCGATCACCCTCGTCCCCGAGGGCCAAGGTGGATTCGGCGGCGGCCGAGGCGGATTTGGAGGCGGTCCTGGCGGATTTGGAGGCGGCCAGGGAGGATCGGTGGCGGTCAAGGCGGTTCGGTCAAGGCGGTCAAGGCGGTCAAGGCGGTCAAGGTGGACTGGAAGGTGGGGGAGCTCGTCCGCTTATTGGCGCGGTCACGGACATACAAGATGGTGTTTTCACGCTCGAAACCCAGCAGGGGCCTCTGCCGATTTCAATGGACGACGACACAGTCATCATTGAAACCCGCGAGGGAACTGTTGCCGACCTCGAAGCGGGGATGCGAGTCACAGTGATCGGCCCGGCAGATGAAGAGGTCGCGATAGACGCCCGGGTTGTCAACGTCATACCGGAGGGCCTGGAGGACATCCGCGGGTTTGGGGGTGGTGGCCGCAATGCCGTTGGTGGGGACTCAGCTGGCCCATAAGGCCTCAACGGCCGCCATGCCAGCGCGGTCTGTGATACCGTGCCGCGATGACTAAAAGGCGGCTGGCACGCGGCCCGTGAGGGCCTGATATGGCAGCGCATTACCAACCGAGTCGGAGTTAGTAACTATGGGATCGTCAAGCGGAGAGACCCTTGTATTCGTGGGGACCTACACGAAGAGCACCAGCAAAGGCATCTACACGTTCAGGATGGACAACGCCACCGGGACGCTGAGCCAAATCGCGGTAGCAGGAGGCACCGAGGACCCGTCATTCCTTGCGATTCACCCCAATGGCAAATATCTCTACGCTACGTCAGAAATCGACAACTTCGGCGGCGAGACTTCCGGAGCGGTGGCCGCGTACGCTATCGACAGCGCTACGGGAGAGTTGACACTGCTAAGCCAACACCCGTCCGGTGGGACCGGGCCATGCCATATAGCCGTCGACGCCACTGGCCGCTGGGTGGTCGCCGCAAACTACCAGTCAGGCAGCGCCGCAGTATTCCCGATCGAGGCTGACGGAAGTATCGGTGAGGCGTCTCACGTGGCCCAGCATGAGGGTGGTTCCGGCGTGGTCCCCGAACGGCAGGAGGGGCCGCACGCCCATTCCGTAACAGTCGACCCCTCGAACCGGTTCGTATTGGTGGCAGACCTTGGTATGGACAAGGTGATGATTTACGAGCTGGACGGCGACACGGGTCGCCTTAACCCGGCCTCCACGCCGTGGGTTGAATCGGCGCCGGGCGCCGGCCCGCGGCACGTCGACTTTCACCCGGACGGCCGTTACGTGTGCGTTCTCAACGAAATCGACCTGACCCTCTCTTCGTATGCCTACGACGCAGACTCTGGCGGCATGACTCACGTCGAGACCGTATCGACGTTGCAGGGGGAGGTCGCCGAAGACCCTTCCACCGCCGACGTGCATTTCTCGCCTGATGGGCGCTTTGTCTACAGCTCGAATCGCGGCCACCACAGCCTGTCGATATTTGCCTTTGACGATTCAACCGGCAGTATGAGTTTCGTCGGGCACGAATCGACGCGTGGCAAGACGCCGAGGGGCTTTAATATCCATCCAGCGGGCAAAATCGTGTTGGTGGGAAACGAAAGCTCCGACACTGTCGTCGAGTTTCGGCGAGATGCCGAGTCGGGCAAGTTGACGCCCACCGGCCAGGTCGTTCAGGTTCCGATGCCCGTCTGCATCAAGTTCCTACCGGTTTAGCGACTATTAAAAAAGGGGTCTGTTCCGTTTAGACATACCCCCAAATCGGTTCGTAGGGGCGGGTTTCAAGAGCCTGTTTCAAAAGTCTCTTCTCAAGAATCGCGCCGCACATGGCGCGACGATTTACGACATCAACCCTCCTGTCAATACGTAATACGGCCGTAAATCCCGTCATTCCCGTGAAAACGGGAATCTAGAGGCGGGGGTCCCCGTAGGATTCGAGTTAGTGAATCAGGCTCTTCAAACCCGCCTTAGGCCTCGACAAATGGCCCGGCGGTCGGTAGCCACTGACCGTTTCAAGCCACGAAATCGGGGACGGCGGGTTGCAAGAGCCTGTTTCAAAAGTCTCCTCTCAAGAATCGCGCCGCACATGGCGCGACGATTTACGACATCAACCCTCCTGTCAATACGTAATACGGCCGCAAATCCCGTCATTCCCGTGAAAACGGGAATCTAGAGGCGGGGGTCCCCGTAGGATTCGAGTTAGTGAAACAAGCTCTTCAAACCCGCCTAAGGCCTCGACAAATGGTCCGGCGGTCGGTAGCCACTGACCGTTTCAAGCCACGAATTCGGGGCCGGCGGGTTTCAAACCCGCCGCTACGAGGGTGGGTTCGATTGATTTCGAATAGCAGCGGCCACGCCGGACTCGTCACTCAATTGGTACGATCGGCAATGCCACGTGTGACGGGCGGTCCCGATCTACGTATACGGTGTTGTTGGCCCTAATCGTATGGGTGTGACGGCCGATCGGCTCCCCGGTGTTGGGGTTAACGTCGAACCGCGGGAAGTTGCTGCTAGCGACATCGACGCGAATTCGATGGCCCACGCCGAACACATTCGATATGGGCGGCAACTCGATCCTTATCCTGTACGACTGCCCCGGCGACATCAGCGTCTCCTGATCGAACCCGTCCCTGAATCTCACCCGCAATATGGAGTCAGCCAGGGGCAGGTGGTAGCCCTCAGGATGGCCGTCAGTTGCAGGGCAGACGTCGACCAGTCGGGCGGTGAAGTCGGTATCGGTGGCCGACGACGAGACCCACAGGATGACCTCGATTGGTCCGGTCACCTCCATCGCTGCGTCGAGCGGGGGTGTCTGGAACGCCACCACATCTTCCCGATCTACGAGGAGAAGGTAGGGCGGACGCGCGCCTACAGAGTCAGGCGTCTCTTTTTGATGGCGGGGCCCGTCGTATACCAGGGAACGCATGCGCGCTCTTTGAGGCACGTACGCCGGATCAAGCTCCTCTGGGACCTTCACCCATTCGTGGAAGCCGGTGACGTTTCCCGAAACGGTCGGCACGGGCGATTCCGGATTGTGCTCCCAGGAAACGCCCGGATCACCGTCGCCGCCCGGTCGATCCGAGAGCTCGCCTCCCGAACGCAGATAAAGGGCCTTCGACTCGGCCCGTTTCAGTGGCCACTCTTGTTCAAACCGCCACTCTCCGCCGTGGAAATAGCGGCCCTTGGATGACATACGGCCATCATCGCCGCCCATTACGAAAATCCGCACGGGTGGATCTTCATCGACGCCGTTGTCCATGTCCTTGAGCCAGCGATCGAACCACCGCAGCCTTAAGCGGTTGTAGACCTCGTCGCCCCATTTGGCCGCGCCGCCGAAGTCCACGTCGCCGACAGCCGACGAACCGCGCCCCCGCATGCGCGTGTGGTTCCACGGACCCAGCAAGAGGCGTTGGGGGGAAGCGTTCTGTTTCGACATCTGGACGAACTGCTCCGACGCATCCGCGGCGAACGGGTCGTACCAGCCGGAGCTGTACACGGCCGGTATGTCCGCCATGCGCGCAAAGTAGGGCGTTTGGTCGAGACACTCGTGTCCCCACCAGTCGTTGTACGCGCCGTCGTAGTAGTAGTGGAAGAGCACCTCCTCCAGGTTGGGAACGGCTGCGATGGGGGTCTCGCCGGGCCGCAGCGGCATATCCCATATGCCTTCCCGCAGGTTTTCGGCCCCCTCTTCGATCCGCCTCACCGCCTCGCTATCGCCCTGGATTTCCTGCGAGTCGTAGCCATGGAGGTACATTGCGCCGTACATGTGGAGGCCCATTGCGCCTCCCTGCCTCGCCTCCCACTTGAAGGCGTTCGTGGGGGCGACGTCTACCCACAGCGCGGATAGATGCGGTGGCCGGTACAGGGACGCCATGTTCTGAACGATGCCGCCGTGAGACGAGCCGACCATCCCGGTCCGGCCGTTCGACCACGCCTGCGACGCCGCCCACTCGATGGTGTCGTACCCGTCCGGCCCTTCGTTTACGTTGGCGGTGTGGAAGTATTGGCCCGTCCCCTCGGACTGGCCGCGCCCCCGCAGGTCCTGGAGCATGACCACGTAGCCCCTCGGTGTGAAGAAGTCCGCAACCGGTCCGATCCACATGACGGGGTTCGATTTGTCATACGATGTGCGGCCCAAGACGACGGGAAATCGCCCCTCGGCCGGCGAACCATCTGGATTAGCGGGCCGATAGACGTCGGTGGCAAGCCGGACGCCGTCGCGCATCTCGACCATCACGTCCCTGGAGACCACGATGCCGTATTGGGGTGCTGAGGAAATTGCCATGCTGCCTTTCCGGATTCCTGCGCGGCGACATATGCGAAAGCGTCGAGCGCTAGCAGGCGCGACATGCTAACACTGCCACATTGGACTGTCAGGCAGGGAACGATTCGTTCGTAGTGAGCTTCCGCAAGTTACACGTTTCGAAGAGCGTATACTAAATTGAATGTTTGTGAACAAAACATATTCACTGACTATTCCTCATGAAATAGCCCGGTTGGGCTGTTGGCCCTCCATCGTCGTTCCGGACTTGATCCGGAATCCAGGGGCGCGGGGTAACGTAAATCCCTGCACGAACTCACGGCGTCAATGACTACCGTACTCGCGCGCCGACAGGACTAATTGTCATGTTTGGTGGCGCTGTCGGCAGACGGCGTGAATGATTGTAATTAAGCCCAGAGATACCGGTGATAATCAATCGAATTATCAACACACTGATTCCGCTGATTATAGTGACGCTATGTCCGCGCGGATCAATGCCGAAGGGCATACCCATCACGATTTGGATTGTGCTGGTAGCGTCTATTTTTGTTTCAGTGGGATTAGCGTGTGAGCAGGACTCTGCCCCCAAGTATTCGACTGTAACGCCCGAAACAGAAGATCCCTCTGAAGCTCCAGTCACTTCAGCAACACCGTCTGCGACACCCCAATCGGTGGTCCCCACCAGTCCTTTACCTACTCCGACAACCCCACCCGCAACGGCTACTTCAGCTGCGACCCCGATTGTACCCACTCCGACAACGCCACCTTCCACAGCTGCTCCGGATTCGGCCTCCCTTATAGCTGGTCTTACAATCGGCCCGTTGCGCGTTCATAATCTCGAGCCTTTCGATAGCGAGGTCGATGGTTCGTGGTTGCAGGCAGTTCTGAGTCTGATGCCTGATTCCGAAGATGTTCGAGAGATCATCTGGATGCAGAATATGCTCCCAATCTGGAAGTATTATCAGTTGCAAGGTTATAACCGACCGACTGCGGATGATGGCCCTGAAGGATACTATAATTATGTAATAGAAAGTCCTCGACTACAGGACGGCGTCCCGTACCTTCCTCAAGTATCTCGCCATGACATGCCATGGATTTCCGGGATTACGGAGTATATTGTTTCTGGGTCAACTTTTTCCACGATGGGATTTGATCCTCGGAATGTAGATTATGCCGCGGCAGGTGGAAAACAACCGATCGCTCTGGAGGCGGTTGTGGGTGCGTAAGATCCGGAGATCACACAGGCCAGGTTGGCAGAATGCGCCGATTGCATGCCACACGAGGAGTTCCGCCACCGCGGATATGCATACTACTCTTGGGGTGAGGATTTTAAGGGAGATCTCTTCATACGACATGCCCCGCCAGCCTTCGATGCCCTAGGCAGAGGCGGCAGGATCTCTGTGCAACAGGGCCGCGTCTTACGGGCGCTTTCTACGGACGGCATCCATAGCCTGATCGAAGCAGCTGCCGGAGCAGGCGATTCCCTTTGGGACTCGGAGGACATGCGACAGGTCGCTCAGGCGATGGCTGACCTGGGGGCGTACGCAGTTTCGTATACGGAGGCAGACATGTCGCTCGCCACGCTCACGCCTCTTAATGAAAAACCAAGGGTTGAATTTATCCCGCCAATTGAATATAGCGTGGGTCGATTGAACGACCCGCCGGCTCTCTTGCCCTTCCGGGCCATAGGTTCCGGCTATGGCCTCACCTCCCTGGACAAACCGCCGCATGTGTTTTTGGTGGTTGTGCACGACAGCGATGACGCGGCGCATGCCAACGCGGTGCGGCTGGCGGCGCGACTGCAAGAGGGAGTTTCGCTAGGGCGTGGGATTCCCTTCACAGAATTGATTCAGCGAATCGAGATGGAGATTCGAGGCGACCTGCTACTGGTGCGCCTGGAACCGGTGCCTGGCGCAAAGTTCCCCTCGGCATTTCAGACGCACGATTGGTATCCCTTCGTAGTTCACGAATGAGTCGGCATTCGGCGTCACGTCCCTGCCACGGCGCGATGCCTTGGATTGTCATGCCACGAATTAGCGCATCCGTAGGGGTGGGTTTCAAGAGGGTGTTTCATAAACTCGAATCCTACGGGGACCCCCGCCTCTAGATTCCCGTTTCCACGGGAATGACGGGACTTACGGCCATATTACGTACTGACAGGAGGGTTGATGTCGTAAATCGTCGCGCCATGTACGGCCTGATTCTTGAGAGGAGACTTTTGAAACAGGCTCTTCAAACCCACCCTTCCCCGGCCCTGTGACGCCGGACTCGGACCCCATCATGACGGAACTTTGTTTATGTGCGAGGCCGATGGCGGGTCTGAGGAGGGTGTTTCACTAACTCGAATCCTACGGGGACCATGGCCTCTAGATTCCCGTTTTCACGGGAATGACGGGATTTACGGCCGTATCACGTATTGATAGGAGGGTTGATGTCGTAAATCGTCGCGCCATGTACGGCCTGGTTCTTGAGAGGAGACTTTTGAAACAGGCTCCTGAGACCCGCCACTACATCCGTCTTACCCAGGCTTCATCAGGGAGCCAGGGAGGCGCTCGGGATTGTCAATCAGCAACCTTGATCAGCAGTTTGCCGAAGTTCGCTCCGTGCATCAAGCCGATGAACGCCTGCGGAGCGTTTTCGAACCCCTCGATCACGTCCTCCCGGTACTTGATAGCGCCGTCCCTCACCCAACCGGCCAGCCTGGCGCGCGCCTCTTCGTAGCGGTCTGAGTAGCTGAATACGAGGAATCCCTCCATTCGGGCCTGGTTCGTCAGCAGGTACCGCAGGTTCCGGGGGCCGAGCTCGGGCTCGGCGAGGTTGTACTGAGAAATCTGCCCGCATATCACCACCCGCGCCCTATACCGAATCTGGCTCAGGACGATGTCTGTTACCTCTCCTCCAACGTTGTCGAAGTACACGTCTACCCCGTCGGGGCATGCTGAACGCAGGGCGGCGTCCACGTCTACCGTCTTGTAGTTGATGCCGCTGTCGAAGCCCAACTCGTCCACAACGTACGAGACCTTTTCGTCGGTCCCGGCCGTTCCGATGACCCTGCACCCCATCAGCAACGCGATCTGACCGACTACGGCTCCGACGGCGCCCGACGACGCGGAGACGACCACGACGTCGCCGGGACGGGCCTGACCAACCTCTAGCAGGCCGAAGTATGCCGTCAGGCCGGGCATACCCAGCACCCCAAGGGCAGTGGACACCGGCGCGAGCGAAGAGTCTACCTTCCTGGCTCGAACTGCGCTGACCACGCCATGGTCCTGCCAACCAAGCGGGGCTTCGACGATGTCGCCGGGCGCAAATCCCGCTGCGCGGCTCTCAACCACGCGCCCGACGACCGTGCCCTGCATCACGCCCCCGATGTCGACCGGCGCAGTGTAGGAACGCGCCGCTACCATACGACCTCGCATGTAGGGGTCGAGAGACAGCCACATGGTCTGCACCAGCAACTCGCCATTGCCGGGGTCCTCGATCTGAGATTCAACCAGGGCGAAGTTTTCCCGTGCCGGATAGCCTTCGGGGCGTGAGGCCAGTGTCCATTGCCTGTTGACGCCTTCAGTCATTTCATCAATCCTTCTCGTCTGCGGTCTTTGCCACCCCTGTGTTTGGTCAAGTCTCTCCGAAAGTGGGAACCCATTTGAGTCAGGGATCAACGATGGTTCTCATATCGAAGCTTCATACTAGATCGAAACAAACTCTCGCGGTGGCACGCCATGAAACCCGAACCCCGAGGCCGCAGAGGCATTGCTCCAGGCAGGAAGTGAGTCGATCATGAACTCAGCCGATCCTCTCTTTCCGACGTTTGTCGTCGGAAGTCTCCCGCGACCGCAGTGGGTGCGCGAACTGATCGAAGACCGTAAGTCAGGACGCATCGCCGAGGAAGCGGCTGAGAGGTTGCTCGACGACGCGGTGCCGTCGGCCATCCGAATGCAGGAGCGGGCAGGAGTCGACTTTATCTCCGACGGGGAATGGCGGCGCGAGAGCTACGTTAAGGTCTTCACCGAGGCCGTAGACGGCTTCACGAATGACCTCGTTACGACGTTGGGCACAAGGTCTTTCACGTCCCCGCAATATCCCGCCGTGACCTCCAGGATATCGGCCCGCCGTTCAATTGCGGCGGGCGAGGCCGAGTTCTTGCGACGGCGCACGGACTCGAAGATCATCGTCGCCGTCCCTTCGCCCTACACGGTGGGAAGGCGCATGTGGAGCGCCGACCACTCGACGGCGTCGTACCCCACCCGCGAGGAGTTTATCGACGCGTGCGTTCCGATCATCAACGAGGAATTGCGTCGCCTCGCAGCTCTTGGGGTAGACGCGATCCAACTCGACGATCCCTGGTTGAGTCTGTTGGTCGATCCCACCTATCGCGAGAGCGAAGGCATAACCGACGTCGACCACGAAATCGAGTTGTCGGTAAAGTCCGTGAACCGCTCCGTGGAGGGTCTCGAGGGAGTGCCGGTGAGCGTGCACCTTTGCCACGCGCACTTCAACCGGGAGCACGCAACGAAAGGCCCGTACGATCTCATTATCGAGGCCCTCGGCGAGATGAACGTCGAGCGGTTTGCGATGGAGTTCGCCACGCCCGACGCGGGAAGGATTGGCGTCTTGAAGAATTTTCCGGCGGACAAGACGCTCGGTCTGGGCGTCATCGACCACACCGACCAGCACGTCGAGACGCCGGAGGAGGTCGCGGCGCGGGCGGAAGCGGCGATGGAATACGTCCCGAAGGAACGACTCACCCTCAATCCCGACTGCGGTTTTTCTCCCTCAAGCGCCAATCCCATGGACCTAGACGAGGCCTATCTAAAGCTGACCGCTATGAGTCGCGGAGCGTCTTTGCTGCGTGAGAAGTACGGTGACGGATAGTCATCCTGATCGTCACCCCAGTCGGCGCAGGGTCGGGGACACCAACAAGGAAATCACGCCGATCAGCGCGAGCGCGGGTCCGACCACCAGTAACGTCGGCTGAGCGCCGTATACGTCCACTGCCTTGCCTACCGGCAGCGCGCCAAGCGGTATCAAGCCATAGATCATCATGTTCAGGCTCATGACCCGTGCCCGGTATTGGCTGTCCGTCGCCTCCAGCGCGAGTGACTGACCGAGTGTCATGCGCAGGGAACTGCCGAGCCCCACGATGAGCATCAAAGGCAGCGCCAACGCATACTGCGGGAACGCTGCGACCAGTCCGATTCCCAGTCCGCCCAAAACGGTCCCCATGATGTAGACCACCCCGCGCCGGTTACCCTGCCGCAGGTTGGCGATAGCCAGCGTGCCGATGACTCCCCCGACGCCGGTAAGCATCATCAGCCATCCGATTTCACTGGCGTCGGAGTCGTAGAGACGCTTCGCAAACACCGGCAACTGCATGCGGAACGGCATGGAAATCAGGGCCGTGGCGATGCCGGTGACCAACACCAGCAATACGACTCTGTTCTGCGCCACGTATCGGATCCCGTCGGTAATGTCCCCGACCATGTTGCGTGTGCGGGTCACAGCTTCAGGTGGTATCCGCGGCAGGAATCCGGTTATCAGCACGGCCACGACCGACATGCCGCCCACACAGTAGTAGACGGCCTCCGGTCCGCCGAAGTTGTACAGCACGCCGGCAATGCCCGGCGCCACGATCCCCATCAGGCTCATCGCGCCGGAACTGAGGGCGATAGCGTTGGTCAGCCGCTTCTTGCCGACAATTGTGGGCAGGATGGCTTGGCGAGCCGGCATCTGGAACGAAAACAGCGCCCCCTGGATCATCGAAGCCACCAGCAGGTGGGTCCAGTGAATCATGTTGACCGCGATCAAAGTGGCGATCGTCAGGGCGAGGAACGCTGCTGCCGCCTGAGACGCTTGTATCACCAACCGGCGTTCCACGCGGTCGCCGACCACTCCCCCAACCAGGGAGAAAATCAACAGCGTTGGAGCAAACCCCATGCCCACGATGCTGGTGATAAACGCGCTGTTCGTTAATTCATCGACGAAGATGGTTCGGGCAATCGACTGCATCTGAAACCCGGCCATCCCGAGCAGAGAGCCGAACCACAGGTAACGAAAGTTCCTGACGCTGAGCGACTCGAACGTACGGGACATGAATCCGTCCGGAGTCGTTAGCGTGTCTGTGGTTACTGTGGCCTGATCTTGTGCCATCGGTCGGAAATTTGTCGGGCGGCCGAGACGCTGGAGCAGTTGTCAGGTCAGTCAGACCGGCAGTCGCAATCTCCCGAGGGGCCGCCTATGTGCGCGAGTTCCCTAAGGGTACTCCCCGAATGGTACGGATTTGCGCCCATGCGGGATGCGCCGCGTGACTGTTGGATGGAAATCCACTGCGGCTGCGACGATTTGCGGCATTAGGAGCCCCGCGACCAGGGGCCGGTTCAAGCCAAGGCCATGCTACCGAGCCGCTCCCGATGCCATTCAGCCGCCCGCGGTGTCGTCCACCCGTCGGCGATGCCATTCAGCCGCCCAAATGTTTTCCGCACCGCCATCGTGTCATTTGTATGACGCGACTGTCACTCCGAGCCCCTAAATGTCATTCTGAGCGAAGTCGAAGAATCTAAACCGTTCATACACAACCCCCGTCGCCCCCAACCAACCCACCCCCACCATCCCCGACCTACCCAACACCCGTCATCCTGAACCCGCACCCGTCATCCTGATCCCACACCCGTCATCCCCGACCCCGATCGGGGATCTATCCGGACACCCCGGTGGCTCCCCGGCTGGAGCAGGGGAAGACAAATGCGAAAGGTCAGTTGAAGGGTTCCGGCTGTTGCCGGGGATTACGGTTACGTGATGTCGCTGGTTCTACCTCGTGTGCGACGGAGGGCGGACCGCCAAACCCCTGGATTCCCGCCTGCGCCGGAGAGACGGAGGTGAGGGGATTTGACGGGCCGTCAGGAAATCTGGTGCCAGTCTGCGCCCAGCGAGTCGAACCGGCGATATAGCTCTTCAACCACGCCGTCCGCGAGGCCCAACCCCGAGTTAATGAGCTCGATGTTGGACAGCAAATGATCGGGGTTGGTTGTCCCGACGATGGCGGTGTCCACCTGCGGGTGCGCGAATGTGAAACCGAGGGCCAGCAGGATCCGGTCATCCGGCGCGCCTTCTACGGGTCCGGCGTTCATCATCGCCATCACGCGCTCGTTGATGTCATCGTAACGCGAAGTGGCGCGGGGCTGGTCCGTACCGCCTCCCCAGATGCCATTCGCAATCGGCCGCTTGATGATCACGCCCATACCGGCATTATGGGCAGCCTCCAGAAGGCCGCGCCGCGCGTTCTGGTCCACAAGGTTGAGGGTCGTCTGCAGCGTGGCGAAAATCCCGCTGTCGACCGCCCACGCCGCCGCCTCGTTGTCACCGCTGTAACTAATGAACCGTGTCTTGCCGGCCTCTCGCGCATCCTCCAGGGCGCGTATCACCTCGCCCTTTTCGAGAACGTCCACGCCACACGAGTGCAGTTGGACAATGTCGACGCGGTCGGTCTTCAGCCTCCGCAAACTCCGGTCGATGCTGCGGGCCACCGTGGGACCGGTCCACGCTTCGCCCTTTTCGTCTCCCGCCACATGGCCGCACTTGGTTGCGAGTATGTATTCGTCGCGGCGACTCGACACGGCATCGCCAATGAGCTCTTCACTATTGCCGTAGCAGGCCGATGTATCGAGCAGGTTCACGCCGTTGTCGAGGGCCGTATTTAGCACCACCGCGGCCCGCGACTGTTCTGCCGGTGAGAGGTGCATCCCGATTTCCGCAAGCCCGATGCCGAGCTTGCTGACTTCTAACCCAGTATTTCCAAGAGGGCGTCTATTCATAATGTCGTTCCCCGTAAAGGCTGCGGGAACGGACGATGGCCATTCCCACAGCACATCTGTCTAAATTGCCGCGCGCGGCTTTATGACCGACGCGAATCTGTCCATGCGACGCAACGTGTCGTCCAGGGTATCGGCCTGGAGACCGAGTGACAGGTGGTCGGCGCCCGCCTCGGCCAGCGACGCAATGTCGCCCGCAATCTCGTCGCTGTCGCCGGTCATTATCCGTCTGTTCCCGTTCTCGCCCAGTGTGGCGCCATCGTCGCTGTACCAGCCGGCCGAGTACGACAGCGAGACGTCTTCCGGGGATCTACCGGCTTCTGTCGCGTGTCTGCGGACCACGTCCATGCCTTGCCCGATCTGATCGAGCGTCTCCATCGGATAGCGTGGATTGTTCCCAATCGGATACCACGCATCCCCGAGCCGGCCTGCTCGACGTAGCGCGGGTGGGCTTTCGCCGCCGATCCATATTGGCGGGTGCGGCTTCTGAATAGGTTGCGGGCGGAATCTGACGTTACTGAACGATACGAATTCGCCGTCGAACTCGGGATCGTCGTTGGACCAGAGTTCCTTGAAGGCCTTCAGGTATTCGTCGCTGACCGCGCCCCGCCTGTTGAACGGCGGCGCTCCCAAAGCTTCGAACTCTTCCTTCATCCATCCGACGCCACATCCGGCGATCAAGCGCCCTCCCGAAAGCACGTCGATCGAAGCAAACACCTTGGCCGTGTGCACCGGGTTACGGTGGGGCAGGACCAGGACCGATGTCAGCAGTTTGATCTTCGAAGTCGCCGCCGCCAGGAATGCAACGACAGTGAGTTGCTCGAGACACTCGCCCGGGTCGGCGCCCGCAAATTCACCGGAGATGCTGTACGGGTAGCGAGACCGGATGTCTCTCGGGATGATGATGTGGTCGCTCACGCCAACGAAGTCGAACCCCATCTCCTCGCCGTGCTTGGCAAGCGTTACGAGGGAGTCGGCGGTGGCGAGAGGGCCGCGGGTGGGGACGCTGAAACCGTATTTCACGTTATGACCTTCAATTCTTTTCTGAGAGGGTGTCTAATAAATCCCTCTTTCCCGAGCGATGCCAAACGGCCTGGAGTCGGCGAGACGGGCCGTTACGCCTCGCAAACGGTAGATTCTTCGACTTCGCTCAGAATGACAATCATATTAAGACCCCCTCCAAATGGACCGCCTCGCGCTGGCCGCTTGCCCGCGACCGATGCCGTGAATCAACCGGCCGTGCGCTCGACCATGACTTGCGCCGTATTGCCGGCGGTCAACCAGTCACTAACCGGTCGGTCTTTGCGGCCATGATGAAGTCGTTGCGGTGGATGTTGCGAATCTTGTGGGTCCACCACGTAACGGCAACCCGTCCCCATTCGGTGACGATTCGCGGGTGATGGCCATCCTCTTCCGCTATTTCGCCAACCCTCGCACTGAAGTCCAGCGCCTCGCGAAAGTTCGAAAACCGGAACGAACGCGTTAGTTTTGGGATGCCGTCTTCCGAGATGAGTTCCCAATCTGGGATCTGGGGACTCAACTCTTCGATGTCTGCCTCGGTCGCAGTAGGCGAGTCCCGTCGGCAGGCTACGCATTTTTCTGACACCAGAACGGCCATTGTCTGATCCTCCTGGCTAACCCTTCGAGTTACCCGGGCCGAGCTTTCCCATAGCTTCGAGAATCCGGCCGGGATGCATCGGCGAGGTCGTGAACCGGTGGCCTGTCGCGTCGTACAGAGCGTTGGAGATCGCTCCGACGGGCGGCGCAATCGGCACCTCTCCAACACCGCGCACGCCGTACGGGTGAATGGGGTTGCCGACCTCCACCAGGATCGCGTCGATCGACGGCAGGTCATAGGAGGTCGGCATCCGGTAGTCGAGGAAGCTGCTGTTTTTCATAACTCCCTCATCGTCCAGCACATACTCTTCGTTGAGGGCCCATCCGATTCCCTGCACGGCGCCTCCCTGAATCTGCCCTTCGACGTACGCCGGATGGATCGCCTTGCCCACGTCCTGGACCGCCGTGAAACGGACCACGTCAGTCTTACCGGTATCGGGGTCCACCTCCACGTCGACGATGTGAGTGGCGAACGCGCCCCCGGCCTCGCTGACGTCAACCGAAGCGGCAGCCGTTACCGGCCCGCCTGTTCCGCCAAGCCGGCCTGCCAGGTCTTTGAAACTGATCCGCAGCTCGGGGTCCGAAATCGAACTATAAATGCCGCACATGTACTGGATATCGCCTTCATCTATCTCCCACAGCATCGACGCCCTCAGCTTCATTTCGGCGACCACCATTTGCGCGGCCTCGTAGGCGGCAAATCCGGTGGCGTAACAGGTGCGGCTGCCACCGGTGCTGTCGGTGTAGCCGATGCTGTCCGTGTTCACCACCGATGGGATTATCGATTCAGCCGGAATGCCCAGTACCTCGGCGGCCTGCATGGCGATCGCCGCCCGCGTGCCCCCGATGTCGACCGACCCCTCGGTGAGGGCCACCGTCCCGTCGTCGTTGACGGCCAGGTCCACGCTCGAACGGCGGCCAGCGTTGCGCCAAAAGCCGGTTGCCACACCGCGTCCCCGCAGCTTGCCGTTGCCGGAGTTATTGATGGGCGAGTTCCAGTGGTCCGAAGCGCGCGCCGTTTCGAGGACCTGCCTCGTGCCGATCGGCCCCCATAGTGGCCCGTCGGCCCGTCGGCCACCCTCGTGCGATGCGTTGAGCAGCCTGAACTCAAACAGGTCCATGCCGATCTCTTTGCAAATTTCGTCGACAACTACCTCCACCCCGTAGGCGACGTGCGTCGAGCCAGGCGCCCGGTACGCAGAGGTCTTCGGCTTTGTGGTCATCACCGCGTACCCGTCGATAAGTGCGTTCGGGATGTCGTATGCGGCAAAGCAGCAAACCGCGCCGGCCTGGACAGGTGAGCCGGGGTAGGCGCCGGCATCGTAACGCAGGTCCGCCTGTGCGGCGCGAATACGGCCGTTGCCATCGACGCCCATCTTGATCTTCACGATCGCCGCCGCCGCCGGACCGGTCGACTCGAATACAGACTTGCGGTCCATGTACATCTTCACCGGCCTGCCGCACTTCTTCGAAAGGATGGCCGCCAGGGGTTCAAGATATATGGACAGCTTTCCGCCAAACCCCCCGCCGATCTCCAGCGGCTCGACAACCACGCCCGATTGAGGCAGTTCCAAAATCTTTGCGACGCTGTCCCGCACCCCGAAAATGCCCTGCGTGCTCGTCCACACGTTAACGCGGCCGTTCTCATCCCAAAGCGCTGTCCCCGAGTGCGGTTCTATGTAGCCCTGGTGCACGGTGGCGAGTTCCACCTCCCGCTCGACCACCACCTCCGACTCCTCGAACCCCTTTTCGGTGTCGCCTGCTACATAACGCAGATGGGTCGATACATTCGTATTACCCACCGACTCTCCAAGGTGGTCGCCGCGGAAGTCGGGGTGAATGATCTCGGAACCGGGGCTCATGGCCTCCGTTATGCCGAGGATGGGCTGCAACTTCTCGTACTCGACCTCAATCAGGTCGACCGCCTCCTGCGCCAGGTTGAGGCTCGTAGCGGCGACCGCCGCAACGGGGTGCCCGCGGTAGACCGCCTTTGCGCCCGCCATGACCCGGTCGGCGTCTGGACCGGTACCCGGCACGTCGGCGCCCGTCATTACCGCCAACACACCCGGAGCCGCTTCTGCTTTTGATGTGTCGATGCTCACGATGCGCGCGTGCGGATACGGACTGCGCAGCACCGCGCCGTAAACGAGGCCCGAAAGCCGGATGTCGGCGCCGTAGACCGCTCGGCCGGTTACCTTATCGAGGCCGTCGTGCCTGATCGGTCTTGTGCCGATAACGGCGTACTCAGAGGCGGGATGTTCGGAAATAACCATGCTGGAGTAACCCTGGAATTAAGAAAACAAAACGTCGTTCGGGCCGCTCGTATAGCGCCCGGCTCCGAGTGTATCGCGTGAAGGGTCGTTGAGGGCCTGTCACGAACACTTTCAACGTGCGGCTCTTCGACATTCCCCGCTTCTGGCAACTTCGAGTTAAGCTCGCGGCGTCGGGCATGCGGAGTAGAATCCGGCAATGTGCAATGTTGTCCGAAATATCGTCACTGGAATAGTACTTTCCGCGTTGCTGGCTGCCGCCGTCGCCGCGTGCACATCGCCCGCGCCTGAACCAACCCCCAACGTTCAGGCGAGCGTGGAGGCTGCCGTGGCCAAGGCGCTGCCGACCGCCACGCCTACCCCGACTCCCGACATCGACGCGACGGTTAGTGCCGCCATGGCCGCGACCGCCGCGGCGGCCCCAACCGTCACACCCGTTCCAACCCCCACGTTCACGCCTTCTCCTACACCTGACATTGAAGCGACAGTCCAAGCCGCCATTTCGG
Organism: Dehalococcoidia bacterium; assembly: GCA_965262065.1. Taxonomy (GTDB): domain Bacteria; phylum Chloroflexota; class Dehalococcoidia; order Lucifugimonadales; family Lucifugimonadaceae. Next base: position 2,560,033 of record OZ253497.1, read on the forward strand.
CAACTGCGGCCGCTAACCCGACCGTGACGCCGACCGCTACACCCGCGCCGACCTCTACCCCCACCCCGGAACCTACGCCCACACCGGTACCCCCGCCGACTCCCGCCCCCACGCCGACCACAATCGCGGCGACTGCCACGCCTGCGACTACGGTCATGCCTGCCGCTACGGCTATGCCCGACCCCACGGCTATGCCTGCCCAGGCAACTCCGACCGCGATGGCGATGATGGAGCGGGAGAATCCCGAACGATACGGCGGCAATTTGACCGTTACTCTCGGCGCAGCGATCTCCACGCTGGACGTTCACAGGACCACTGGCACAACCGCGAACACAATCGCGTACGCAGTGCAGGAGTTCCTGTTCGCCTACAACGAACAACTTCAGGCCCAGCCTCTGTTGATCGATAGGTGGGAGACCAGTTCGGACGGCTCGACGTGGACCTTCAAGCTGCGAGACGGGCTCAAGTTCCACAACGAAAAGGCCGTGACTTCTGAGGACGCAGTGCAGTCCTGGATCAGATGGGCAGAACGAGACAACTACGGCTCGCTCATCTTCGGCTTCATCGACGACATCTACACCGCCGGCGATCTGACATTCCAGATCGACATGGTAGAACCTACGGCGCTGGTACTTGAAGGTATGGCACGAATCGGCGGGTACTACCCGTACATCATGCCACCCGAGATGTACAACGTTCCCGCGGCAGACGGCGCAAACGTATTGATCGGTACCGGTCCGTACAAGTACGCCGAGTGGATACCAGGAGACCATCTGCTGGTCGAGCGGTTTGAAGACTACCTGCCGGTCGAAGGAGAATTCTCCTTCATGGCCGGCAAGAAGGTCGCTTACTTCGACACCGTTGACTACGTGGTCGTACCGGACACCAACGCCCGCATAGCGGCGCTGAGGACCGGTGAAATCGACGTTATCGACGGTGCGATCCCCAGCGACTTCGTGGACACTTTGGCCGAAGACGCGAACTTGACAGTCGAGATCTTCACGAACAACTCGACACGTGATGGCGCCTGGATCGACAACATCGACGGGCCGTTCGCCGACGGAGCGATTCGGCGAGCGTTTGCCATGGCCTACCCGGTCGAAGACGCTCTTCGAGCGGCTGTAGGTGACGAGCGGTTCTGGGACCTTTGCCCGTCCATGATGGTGTGCGGAGGTAACAAATGGGGCGGATTCGATGACTTCTCAGATGACATCTACAACGCCCGCGACACGGCCGGTTCGGACGGCCTGACCGGCCTCGAACGAGCCAAGCAGATCGTCGAGGACAAGGGCCTCGTTGGTACGCCTATCATCGTGCTGCAGGCCGCTGACCGGCCGCGGTTCGCCGGCCCGGCGGAAATTTCCCGCCAGGTACTCGAAGAACTTGGTTTCGATGTTGAGTTCAAGGTGACCGACTGGGCGACGCAGATCAACTGGCGTGAGAAGCCGGAGCTGTGGGACGTGTTCCACACCGCTGGCGGCGGCGCCTGGGGTACGAACCCACTGCTGAACAGCTCACTGGCCAAGAACAAATACTGGAACAGATACCAGGACGAGTCCGGCCGAATGACTGCGCTCATGCAGGACCTGGCGCGTGCCACGTCGGCGGATGAGCAGCTCCAGATCGTCAAGGACATGCAAGAGGTGTTCTGGAACGACATCCCCTACGTTTCGTTCGGCGACACTTACTCGGCGGCCGCTTACAGGGCAGACATCGAGGGAGTGAAGAAGTTCCGAGGACTGCCCTTTAACGTGTTCAACTCTTGGCGTCCTTAGAGGGTGTGTGAGAAAGGGACCAGGTTGGCCTGAGTCTTTTGAGCATTAGATGGATCATATCTACGTGAATCCAAGCCTCGCTGGATTCCGGCGGTAGTATTGCCTAATGCGTGAGATTGTCCGATACGTAGGCTTCGGAATCGTCCTTTCTGCGTTCCTGGCTGCCGCCGTCATTGCGTGCACGTCGTCCGCGCCAGAGCCAACGCCAGATGTTCAGGCCGTCATCGAAGCCGCCGTCGCCAAGGCGATCCCGACCGCCACGGCGACTTCGGCCCCTGATATCGATGCGACAGTCGCTGCTGCAATGGCTGCGACTATGGCAGCAGCCCCTCCCGCAACACCGACCCCGGTCCCGACATCGATACCTTCTCCTACCCCTGACGTTGAAGCGACGGTTCACGCTGCAATCGCGGCGGCGGTCCCGACCGGGACGCCTACCCCTGAACCGGCGCCCACATCCAATCCAACTGCCACCCCAGTGCCGACGCCCACCGCAACACCCTCGCCCACGCCTACTCCTACCTACACCCCAACCCCGACGCCGCCACCCGCGCCCACCTGGACGCCCGTTCCTACGTGGACCCCAGTTCCAACCTTTACGCCTGTTCCCAGACCTACCCCGGTACCGCCGACCCCCGAACCGACATCAACACCGGTCCCGCCCCCTGCTCCAACATTGACACCAACTCCGGAGACGGAATCGCCAGCCGAGCTCATGAGGCGGATCAGCCCAGCGGTGGTCAAGATCGTCACCGACAGCGGCACAGGGTCTGGTGTTATTTACGATGTCGATTCGGCGACAGGCGCGGCCTTGATTTTGACGAACCGCCACGTCATTGAAAGAGCGAGCCGAATTTCGGCCGTGGTAGCCGACACCGTTAGGTACGACGCGACGCTGCGCGGCTTTGATGGAGACGTCGATCTTGCAGTTCTCCGCATCTGTTGCAATACGGGTCTTTCTTCCGCGCAACTTGTCAAATCCGGTAGCGTCGCCATCGGCGACCGCGTCTACGCGCTGGGCTATCCGTTGGGAGCGAATTCGATTCGCGTCACGGAAGGCATCGTTTCAGCCTCAGAGTACAGCGCAGTTTATGGGGCCTACATTATCCAAACCGATGCCGCGCTCAACCCAGGCAACAGCGGGGGACCGTTGATCCGATCTGATGGATTAGTCGCTGGCATCAATACGGCCAGAAAGGAACAGTCAGATAGCGGCAGACCTGTCGAAGGGACCGGCTACGCCATTGCGGCCCGCACCGTGTTAACGCGGCTCCCCGACATTGAACGAGGCACCGCGACCGTCCTCCCGACCCCGACGGTCAATCCCACGCCACGGGCTACACCCCGTCCGAGTGGTCAATTCCGCCAATTCCAGCTCGACGATGGAGAGATGGCACATGACAACGATGGGTTCATTGAGGAAAAAGGCGTCGAATCCAGCATCAGAAACTTCAGCATATTCGTCGATTTCGAGGTCCCTTATGAGGCAGGAGTGGGTGATTGGAACTTTGGGTTCATGTTTCGTAATACACTCGACAACAACCTTTCTTATGTTGCTCTGACCCAAGACAGTAGTTACTTTCACTATTTGCGGATTGATGGTAGTGACCACCTCGTAAGTACCGGTCCGGTCGACAGTTTGAGGCTCTCAGCGGGATCAATCAACACGGTGACACTAGTCGTTATTGAGGACCGCGGATGGCTTTTCGTGAACTTTGACTACGTAGCAGATCTTGATATCAGCGGAAGTCAAACCCGGGGGGACTTGGCGATCGCAACGGGACTGTTAACTGGTAGCGAAGTGCCCGGCTACTCGACCGGTTTTAACAATGTAATTGGCCAAGAAGTGGGTCTGCTGTCCGGCCCTAATTCCGGCAAACTGACCAAGAGGGAAGGTTTTATCGCCACTCAGTACGCCGGAGTGAACGTAACTACTGCATACGCGCGAGCAGACTTCAAGACACCCATCAACACCGCTGTATGGAGCTCAGGCATTATGTTCAGGAAAGAAAGTGAAAATGACTATTTGCTGTTCATGGTGACAGCCGCGCGTGAGTGGTCAGTCCAGCACGCCACCTATTCGGGGGATGACTGGCGACGACTGGAGGGTGGTCACAGTTCCGCCATAAACTTCAACGACCCTGTATTGAACAAGCTAGAAGTGTTCTTTGTTGGCAGCGTGGCTATGATGTACGTGAACGATGTGTTCTTGGGTACCGCCGATATAAGTTCAGTGGATACGTCTGGGGATGTTGCAGTTGCTTATGGGATTTACGCGGACGATGCTGCAAGTACGGTTGAATTCGAAAACTTTGAGGTGTGGGGTTCCCCATACGACTAGCGCCCGGCGACATGCCGCTCCGACGCCCCGACGTTCGTGGTTCGCCATCCCTTTGTTTCAGGGATCTGGAGCAATGTTGAATCTTGTGGGCCGCAGCGGCCGTCCGGAGGTGACCCCGTACCCCAGGCGATCAAGAATCTTGGGAATTGCAACTTCAGTTCGAATTCTTGGAAACCGTCTGACCGGTAGAATTGACGAATGCGAGAACCTGTTCGGTACATCAGCATCGGATTAGTACTTTCCGCGTTCCTCGCCGCCGCCGTCGCCGCGTGCACATCGCCCGCGCCTGAACCAACCCCCAACGTTCAAGCGACCGTGGAGGCTGCCGTGGCCAAGGCGCTGCCAACAGCCACGCCGACCCCAACGCCCGATATTGACGCGACAGTCGCTGCTGCCATGGCCGCAACTGCGGCAGCAGCCCCAACCGCCACACCCGTACCAACTCCCACTCTCACGCCTTCTCCTACACCTGACATTGACGCGACAGTTCAGGCCGCCATTGCGGCAACCGTCGCAGCCGCCCCGATCGCAACACCGATCCCGATCCCGACATCGACGCCAACCACACCCCCCGCGCCGACCGCGACACCCTTGTCCGTGCCCACGCCAACCCCTGAACCGCGGATACGGATAATTGAGACCGTGGTTGTTGAAAAGATAATCACAATAGTGACCCCGACACCGTTACCCGGGGTCACGCCCACGCCAAATCCAACTCCGGTCCCGGCCATTCCCACAGCTACCCCCAGAACGAATTCCATGCAAAAACCAAACGGCGGGGGCGGAACATTGGTCGTGGCCAATGACCTGATCGGTCCAAAGGTGTTCAGGCCTTCCCTAGTCACCGGTGGCGCCCATTCCTCGTTCGGTCTGCAGGACTGGGGTTTCTACGACTTCCTGTTGCAGGCCGATCACTCGAACCCTCTCGTCTTTGGCGAAGTCGGTACCTCTGGGATTGCGACGGCATGGACGGTAGCCAATGACCTGAGCGAGATCCTGTTCACAATACGTAGCGACGCGTGGTTCCACTGCGACGTTGGTGGAACCGTAGGACCTGAGGACATCGTCCACTCCTTCATGGAGAGCATGAGCGAGGGAACAAGGAGCACTCGCGGCCCAGGCGTCAGGCGGTGGGCGCCCGAATGGGAAGTGGTTGATAACGTCACTGTACGCGCTAGGTTGTTGCCCGGGAGGCTGGAACCAACATGGAAATTGGCCTTGGCCAATAACGGTGGCGGGAGCATACCGATTGTCAGCAAGGCTCTATTCGACCAGGGCGGCGAAGCTGACATCTCGACCCCCTGCGGCTCCGGCCCGTTCAAGATCGACGAGTGGGTCTCTGAGGAGCAGGTGGTCGCATCGCCGGTTCGAATCAACTGGCGTGCGCAGCCCGAGATGATCGACGAACTGCGGATCGTTCAGATCGCCGACACCAACGCCAAGATCGCTGCGCTCAAGACGGGTGAGGTCCACATGGCCTACATCCCGCTCAAGTTCATCGACGACGCCAAGGCCGACATCGAAGGCAGTTGGACACAGGCTACCGGCAAGTACCAGCCGCAGATCGTCTACTTCGGAGGCAACTTCTGGGCCAAGCGGGCCTACCAGTTCGAAGACGAAGAGGACATCTTCCCGCGTGTGGGTCTGAAGGCAGACAAGGATCACCCGTGGATCGGCAATCCGGACGACCCGGAGTCGATGGAGAACGCTCGCAAGGTCCGCTGGGCGATGTCGATTGCGATCGACCGGGACGCGCTGAACCGCGAAGTGTTCTACGGCTACGGCCAGATTACCTACACCTATACCGACATACTTCCTGGCGACCCCCTGCACAACGACGAGTGGACAGTCCCGTACGATGTTGAGGGCGCAAGGCGGCTATTGGCCGAGGCTGGATTCCCCAACGGATTCGACCTCGCCATGTGGGTTTCTCCGGACAACACCTTCGCGGTCGAGCCGGAGGCTTTCGAAGCGATAGCCCGGATGTGGCGGGACATCGGGGTAAAGGCGACTATCGAGAAGTCCGATTACGCTTCTCGCAGGCCCACTTTGGTCGCCCGTTCAATCGACATTCCCTTTGCTCACCACACTTTCTGGCTTACTCCCGATGAACCCAAGGGCGGCACGATTGTGCCGACGGGCGGCTTCAACCACGGGATCGAGCTACCGGAAGAGATCGGCAAGATCCGCTACGACAACATCTCGGAACAGGACCTGCAGACGCGAATCGATAACAACCTTCGCCTGCAGGATTACCTGAGCTACTGGCAGTTGATGGCGGTCACGGTAACGCTTCAGCCTCATTGGATTGTGAGACCCGAAGTCGAGTCGTGGGACCTCTATCAGCAAGCCTGGGCCGTATTCAACTCTCCCGAACGGGTGAAGATGGCCAATTGACGGATGAGGCATGAACAACGCCGATTCCCTGTAAATGCCAGCACGCCAGTTCCCACGCCTGTATTAGCGTGACCCGTCGAAAGTCTCTCGCCCATAGCGCCCACCCTCCGAACGTTGTAGCCTTTCTGGCATTATTCAGGCGAGCAGGGCAGGGCGCTACATGAACATCCTCATTACCCAGGGCAAGTCCAGTCTGGCGGCTGCGTTGGCCAGTCGCCTTTCGGCCAGTCACACGGTACGACTTACGGACGTGGACGGAAGCGCCGGGGACGCGGCGCTAACGCAATGCGACCTCGGCCACGACAGTGCGACGGACGAACTTGTCCGCGACATCGACGCGATCATCCACATCGGGTACAACGCCGTCGATTCCGGAGATCCGTCTGAACTCATCGACTACCACACCCGCCGCACCTACAACCTGCTAACGGCCGCGGCTGAGGCCGGCGTGGCCCGATGTGTATACCTGAGCACCTTGCGCCTGCTCGAGGACTACGAGGAGAACCTCACCGTCACCGAAAAATGGCGCTCTTTGCCTCCCTCGGAAGACCCGCTATTGCTGGCCTGCCACCTCGGCGAGATTGTGTGCAAGGAGTTTGCACGTGACAGCCTGATCGATGTCGTAACGTTGCGCCTCGGATTCCCGCTCATATGCGGAGACCGGCAGGCTGCCGTCGACTCGGGGGAGTCCGCGGCGGTCTCAATCGAAGACGTATTCACGGCGGTGGGGAAGGCGCTCACCGCGGATATCGCACGCTGGCAGGACATTCACGTCCAGTCACCGGTCCCGCGGCAACGGTTCCTGATGCACGCCGCCGGTGAACTACTGCAATACCCATCCGCAAGCGGCATGGAGGTAAGCGCATGAAGGTCCTCATTCTCGGCGGCAACGGCATGCTCGGCCCCTGGACCATCAAGGCCCTCGAAGGCCGGCACGACCTGCGTGTGACCGACATCAACGACCCGTCGCCAGACTTCAAACACGATTACGTCAAGCTGGACGCGTCGGACCTCGACGGCGTGGTCGAGGCCGCCGCCGGAATGGACGTCATAGTCAACCTGTCGGTGTTGCGCCAGGACCGCAAGCTGGCTTTCGACGTCAGCACGCGCGGCAACTACAACATGATGGTGGCGGCGCGGAAGCACGGCATCGGTCGGGTAGTGAACACCGGTCCCCACTTTCAGACGGTCGGCCCGCAATACGAAGAATGGGACTTTGGGCTGAACCCCGAAGTGCCACCCGCGCCCGGGACGCGCCTATACGCGCTAAGCAAGGCGTTGGGCCAGGAGATCACCCGCATCTACGCCGAACGCCACGGCATACAGGTGCTTACGCTCCACTACTACAACATGATGCACTCAGACACGCTCGCGACTGCCGGGGGTGAGGCGGTTACGCTGCACAATGACCTGACCCCGTTTTCAGTGGCCTGGCCGGACGCCGGAGACGCCATCCGGTGCGCGGTCGAGGTGCCCGAGTCCCGGCTCTATTCGAAGTTCGAGTCCTTCTTCGTGTTCGCCGATCTGCCTCACGGCAAGTTCCGCAACGACAAGATACGACGGGTCCTCGGCTGGAACCCGCGCTACCAGCTCGAAGCGCGCTGGAACAAGCCGGTGGCCGGGGGCTGAAAAGGGCGCCGACCACTGGGTTCCGGGTTGCGACGCAGCGACGCTGGAATAGTTGGGCTTTGGTCTCAGTTAAGTGACGATGGAATGACGGGCGCCATACCCGTCGTCCCCGACCCCGATCGGGGACCTGGGGACGGGGTGCACGGGTAACGTGGTCCTAGACCGCTAACGGTAACGCTGCCACAGCCGTCGGCCCCGGCCTGACCCCTAGGCTCCGGCCTGCGCCGGAGAGACGGTGGGGAGGCATCCCACAATAGCTAAGGAACTATCTCAAAATTCCCATCATTCCCGTGAAAAGAAACCTTTGCGCAACCGTCATTCCCGCCCCCGAGCGGGAATCTGTGGGCGGGGGTTGACGACTGGAAAGCCCGTCAGGACTTCCCGATATGATTCCACTCGAGGAGTTATGCAATGGTCTCTGAAAACGGGAATCTGGAGAGAGCGAGAGACGGGTTTGGCTACTCTAAGGGCAGTTCTGAGATTGTCACTAAGGAATTTATTGGACACCCTTTAGGAGGGTGTTTCATAAGTCCTTCGCACATTTTCGTGTCGAACGCCATGCGACGAGATTCCTGTTTTCACGGGAATGACGAGATTGGAATACGGCACCATATCTCATAATGCTGGCGAAAACCGTAATCCAATGGATCGTGATTCAGGTGGTCTCAACATTAAGAAACAGGCTCTTTAGAGCCCGCTCGATACTTCGACCGGTCTGCCCGTGGCCGCAGACTTCAGTAATGCCTTGATGGCCGCGGTATTGGCTACCGAGTCGTCGCGCCCGAATTCCTGCGGCGTTCCGTTCAGTATCGTGTCCGAGAACTGCTCGTAGAGGACGACAAACCGGTTCGGCCCGTTGAACTGAATCTCTTCCGTCTTGCCATCGACCTCCGTTATGACGGGCGCATCCTCTTCGAACATGTGGGTCACGGTCATCATGCCCCGTGAACCGATCACGTAGAACCGGTTGGTCATTACCTGCTCCATGCTGCTCGACACCGTCCCAGCCACGTTGCCCGGGAAGCGGAGAATCCCCACCAGCGTGGAGTCGATGTCCCTGCCAAGGGAATCGCGCCTCATCGCGTACGCTGATTCCGGCTCGGCGCCGAGGACGAATCGAAGGGCGCAAACGGGATACGACCCGCGGTCCCACAAGCTGCCGCCGCCAAGTTCGGGGTTCGCACGGATATTGGTGTCGACCTCGTGCAAGTACGAGCCGAGCCTGCCGTGGGCCTCCGTTACTTCACCGATCAGGCCGTTTGCCACGCTGTCCCGCACGTAACGCATCTGCTCGGTCAGCCTGTGCGTGAAAGATTCCGCCAGTTGCACGCCGTTCGCTTCCGCGGCGTCGTGCATCTCGTGCGCTTCCTGCACGGTCATTGCGATGGGCTTTTCGCACATCACATGTTTGCCGGCTTTGGCCGCACGAATGGTCCATTCGTGGTGCATCGTGTTCGGCAATGGATTGACCACCGCGTCGATGTCCGGGTCCTCGATCAACTCCGCGTAGCTGCCGTAGTGCCTCGGGATGCCAAGCCTGTCCGCCTCTGACTTCGCCAAGGCTAGATCGCGGCTCGATATCGCGACAACCTCGCCGTTAGTCGAATCCTGAATAGCTGGTATGTGCTTGTTGACGGCGATGCGGGCAGTGCTTACAACGCCGTATTTGACAGTTTTACTCATATGACTTCGATCCTCTGCTAATCTGGCCTGCGGCAACTTGGCGAGAGCCACAGGTACGCGTTCATGGGATACCAACACCGCAGTGGTTCTACGCGCCCTGGCGGGCCGCAGGAGGTCATTTTACTGACGGCATCGTTCGCGACCTGAATCAATCGATCTCGATCGTGCACGCTGCTAACATTTCGCTACTGCGAAGTTGCCAATACCGGCGAGGGAACGCTCTAAATGCTCAGTCACGAAGAAGAAAAGCGGGGTCATGAAGTCCTAGAGGATTGGTTTCGCGCCAGAATCCAATTCGTCGCATGCTGGCTCCTGCAGACTTCATCGCGACGACAAAGTGCTTACGTGGCGAAGCTTTTCAGTGCTGGAAATCTACCACTGACTATCTTGAAAGAAGCGTCACTGAAAGCTGGGAAGAGTGGAAGATTGGCAAGGAGCCAGAATACGAGCTCGACTCGGCCATGCTCTCATACGTGCCCAGTGGATTCCAAGAAGAGAACGTTAGGGTTGCGGTGGACCGAGAGGTAGTAATTTGCTCGGTCTGTAGGGGGCATGGTTACACGTCGTGCCCACCAACTGACAACTGTCGCTCCTGCGATGGACAGGGCCTAGTTCGCTGCGACCGGAGGGAAGACTGTTCCGAGTGTAACGGGACCGGCAGGATGTACAAACGCTGCGGAGCTTGTGATGGATTCGGAATCGGGTGCTCCCGCTGTGACGATGGGCAGGTTCCCGTCGGACGCTGCCGCGTTTGCTCCAATGGAAGAGTGACATGTGGACGTTGTGGCGGACGAGGCCGACGACGGTGCCAGAATTGTGGCGGCGATGGTGAGGTGGTTTGCCGTAGGTGCAAAGGGCGCGGTCAACTGGATTGCCGAGAGTGTGATCGGCACGGAGAGAAACTACGCGCACGGCTTGTCAACCTGAAATTTACCGCTCATTCCACTGCCGACTTCGTTAGTGAAGGCGGCAGTGGTGACGGTTTTCGAAATGGTTTGTCTGCTGCAAGTTTTTCTGGTCTCCGTGGAGAACTGCTGGACATGGAGGAGCAGACGCCAGAAAAAGCGGGTGTTCCGGCAGACGCGGCGGCTTGAACGGTTTTATGTCGTCTCGCACTGTTACCAACACAGGGACCGGGAGTTCTTTGTTAACCATCTAATGGGGGCAGACGGTGTAGGTCCACAAACCGCCTCAACCCGTCTACCGATTTCTGTCAAGCGGGCCGGTGTTGCTACCGGTATTTTCGCCGCGACCGTTGGTTTGGCCATCGTCGTCGTCCTTTTGCTTGGCCTCATTTGAGCGTGGGCAATGTTCGCGGCTGGGACTCCTTCCCAAGAGGCGTGATGGACAAATAAATCTCGTTTTCGGTGATTCGCGTGGCGTGCCATTCGGCCGCGGGTCAACCGTGCGTCAACCGGTCCAAGCAACGCTTCGACTTATCCTGAGATCGAAATGGCGATGGCCGATGAGTAAATGATGGAAGTCAGTGCGGTCAGGCAAAGACTGTACTTGGTACCAACATTGCATTCGCGGCGGCACCGCGAGAGTGGCCGTTTCGTACCTCATGGGGAGATCGTCGGGGCTTTGATTCGGCCGCGCCCAGTGTCGGCGCACCCGCATCCTAATTACCACTTGGCGGAAACGGGTCGGCCTCGCTGACTAACGCCTGCGACTCCCGGATAGACAGACCTCGATTGATTTTGTCGTCCCAAAGGCTCTTGACGTAGGTAATCACCGCGATCAACTCTTCGTGGCTTAGTTGTTCCCCAAATGCAGGCATGCCGCTCTTGAAGCTCGGCACGGTCGGGTCTTCCAGTATCTTGCCGCCCCCGCTGACGATTCTGTACAAGAGACCGTCCGCATGATGCCACGTATGCCCGTCGCCGTTTAGAGGCGGGGCCGGCAGCGTGCCATCTTCCTTGGGGATATGCCAGTCGGGTTGTCCCAGTCCATCGGCGCCATGGCAGGCAGCGCAGGTAGCGGCAAAGATCTCCTGCCCCGTTCGGGAATTCGGATCCGAGGACACCACATCGCCGGATTGCGAGCCGTTTTTGTCAGGCGCCGACGAGCAGGCGAACGCCGCGACGGCGATGATCAGCGCAACGAATATGGAAACATAACGACCGGTCTGCATCTGTTCCCAGTACCGATTAGACGTACTCAAATTCACTCGTATGGTAGAAGGGGCCAAGTCCTTACTGACGATCGTCCAGACACACGCCATGGCTGGATAAAGCAGAGCGGTGAGTCCCGACAGGGGCTAGTTAGTGCGCGCTACGGCGCCATTTGCGCCGCTGCGTGCATTCCTCAGTCTCCCCGCGCTGCTGCCCTCTCACGGCGGGCCGACTTCCAGAGTGAAGCCCCGGTCGTTCCGAGCACAAACGGGATCAGCACGGAGATAAGGGACCAGATCACGTTGTCGGACTCGCTGACGGACTCGCCTTCGCCCAACGTGAGCAGTCTGAACCAGACGGTGAAGAACCAGATGCCCAACGCCAGGGTGGTGTAGAACGCGGCCAACGCCCCTATGACCTGCCCGGCTGGAGTGTCGGGCCTAAGGCGCCGCTTGTGCGCGTAAGCTACTCCCGCCGCGACGAAGATGCCCACCGCGGTGATGTAGTTCATCACACGCCACACTTCGGACGGCGAGAGTAAGTCGGCGTAAAACGTGCTAAAGACGACCTGCAGAATGTAGAGAACTGCGTAGCCGAACAACGCCGCTCCGATAAGTCTCTTTGCTATAGGCATTGCTCCACCTCTTGCCGGACCCGACCGGAACCAGTCACGTCTGGGACGCTTCGCGCCACAGACGGTAGCCGGTGACGCCCATGATCAACGGCAGAACTACGTCCCCGACGGGCCAGTTGAACAAGGACAGACTGTAGCTGTCCAAGCCCACCCTGCCGAAGGCTAGCAGCGATAACCAGTTGTGCAGAAACAGAATCGTGACGCCTGCTGTCAGGTAGAAAGCCGCGTTGACTTCCAGATAGCGGCGGGTGACGGCGCCGTTTGAGTCGCGTCCCCACTCGGCCTGCTTTCGGGCGAAGTTGAAGATCAGCGCCGACGCCAGCCCGATACCCACGAGGGCATTCAGGATGTTCACCGCCACCCAGACGCTGGCCGAGCTGGCCGATCCGAAGAATTCGGCGAAGAGAGGATTGACTACGAAGTACACTCCGACCGCCACGCCGACTACCATCATGTAGATAGCTGCCAATTTATTTACTGTCGCCAAGGCGTCTCCACTCGTGCGGGTTCCTTGATCAGAACGAATAGTTCCGAGGAAGATAATTGCCGCCGTCGACACGAGCGGCCTGCAGGACGTATTCCCTCCTGACGAGTGTTCCGGGTCCCGCTCAGGGGCTCTTCGTCAACGCCTAGGCATAGTGACCATGCCGTCCACGAGAAAGTTGTTCCGGCGGTCAGCTTACCCCAAATCGTACAACCAAATCGTCGGGTAAGTGGAATCCCATACCTGGTCCCGACGGAAACGGTACCGCGCCGTTTACGACTTGAAGACCGTGTTCCATCAATGCGCGGCGCAGTGGAGACCAATACGCTTGCGGGGGCGCGTATTCGAAGAAAGGCGTGATCGGTGAGTACGCACACAGGTGGACTATGGCCGCCATCTGTATGTGCGTTGACCAGTTGCCAGGTATGACGGACACACCGCGCGGATGGGCCAGATCGACGACGCGCTTTGCCTCGGTAAGTCCGCCCACGGTGACAGGGTAGGGTTGCACGACTTTGACGCCGCCATGGTCCATCATCTGGAGGAACTCCCAGCGTGTGACTGCGTGCTCGCCCATCGCTATGGACACCGGTGAAACCTTGGCGAGAGCGGCGTAGGCGTCGATGTGATCGACCGGGAACGGTGTCTCGAAGAACAGCACGCCGTGGTCGGCCAGCCGGTCGCATATCCAACGCGCGGTTGGGACATCGTTGAGGCCGTAGCCAACGTCGACCGCCAGCATGAGTTCCGAGCCTATCAGCGCCCGCGCCTGCCGTGCGCACTCTACGACGGCGGCAGGGGGCGACATCATCGGTTCTACCTTGAACGCCCGGAACCCCAACTCAAGCAGATGTTCAATACGCCGGAGCTGGTCGGAGATCATACGTTCCCCGTCATAGTTGTCGGGAACGATGGTGCAGTAAGGAATCGCCTCGCGGCGTTGCGACTCACTGTGCACCTGGTAATCATTGCGTTCAGCGCCGCCCAGCAACTCGTAGACCGGTCGCCCCATCGCCTTGCCGTAGATGTCCCAGAGCGCCACGTCGGCCGCCCCTATACAGATGACGGCCCAGCCGCGCCGGTTGCCGTGAATCATGCTGTTGTAAAGGCGGTCCCTGAGATGCTCAGGATGGACCGGATCCTGGCCGATGAGGATGCGCCCGAACCAGGAATCAGGTCCGTCCAGGACGGCTTTTGCCACCCCCGGCGGGACCGAGAATATCTCGGACGTCCCAGTAATTCCCTCGTCCGTTCGGATCCGTAGTACCGCCAGGGAACCTATGCCCTCAGTGTGTTCTGCTTTCTCGGGCGGCGGATCGCTGAGGACGACGATTTCCGTGTCAATTATCTTCATGGCGATTCCTGATTTACTATGCGATCAGATGATTTCGATCGCAACGTGCTCATTCAAAGGGCAGTGTAGACCATGAATCGTCGTCAAGCCGACGGGTGGTGGTCTCTGGGACTTAAGTTGACCTGTTGACTGGTATGAACGGGACGCCTCTCAAGTAGGCGAGCTCTACAACTTCTTGGCTTTGCTTAGCCCGTGCAAGAGTAAGCCCGACTCGCGACGACCTAGCCATCGTATTGTTACGGCCTCCGATCACTCATGCATTAAAGTACGGTTTTCGTGATCCTCATCGCCCCCTTTAGGGTGGCGCTTGCGACAGCGAGCGCTACGACCAGCAGAACGCAGGCGCCCAGCCAGGCACGTCCTTTTGCTTCCATTTTCCGGGCCTGCCGCCTAGCCGGAACGATTCCGCGGCGATCCGGTCCAACTCCGCAATCGTTTGATAGGAGCTCAAATCACCGTCGAGGAAACGTCGCATAACCAGATCGGCGCCAGCTTCGAGGTAGTGGTAGCCGGGCCAGTTAGGACGTAGGTAAGCGTCGTCCAGTGCATCAGCCAGGACATTGCCGAATCCGTCACTCATGTCGTTGTAGGCATCGCTCCTGAGAACGGATACGCGACCGGGCTGTCCCTCCTTCTCGATGTAGATGCCGCCCTGGGTCTGCCGGTTCATAACGAAGCGTGCATAGTCCGAGGCTACTTCACGGTGCTTAGACCAGGAGTGGACAGCGAGGCCCACGCCGCCAATGTTGGACGTGCGTGCGCCGGTCTCGGGCATGACGGGCATGTCGGCCGGCACTATCTTGCGGGGACCCCGGCCTCCGAAGTAGTTGCTATAGGCGAATGTGGCAACTGTGAGTGCCACGCGGTCATCGTTGCGCATGAAGCCAAATCCAAGACCGTGATCCATCTGCATATTTCGGGGGATACTGAGTCTGTGGACCTCTTTGACGATCCGGAGCCCGCGCCGGGCCTTTTCTCGATCAAGCACTGCGCCTTCCTCTTCGTACGGAGCCTGTCCAAGCGCAGCAACGATACCTTCCAGTAGCAGATAAGCGCCCAGGCCACTTCCGAACTGGTTGCAGAATCCGTATCGCTCCGGCGGCCTGTGGAACCCTTGCGCAATCTCCAGGAAGGAATCCCAGTCGCCCGGAATTGCCGAAGCATCGTCCCCCAATAAATCGGGCCGGTAGGCAGTGATTATCGTTGCGGAGTCGATTGGCAGTCCCCACAGCCGACCGTCGACGAGATAGCTTCGATATGACGCAGGATCGGCGTCCGCCGCCAATTCGGCCGCCTCTTCGGAACTCAGCAGTTCGTCGATGGGAACTGCCCACTCATTGGCAGCGTAGTCGCCCGAGTTCGGGTAGTCGAAGCACACCAGGTCGGTCTCGTGAACGCCCGATCCGGCCTCACGGCGGGAAGAGTGGTAACAGTCGTGGAAACTCATCACCTGCCAGTCGACGTACACGTCGGGGTGTAGTGCGTGGTACGCCTTTGCGGTGGCAATCAGAGGGGCGTATCCCCGCCGGTGTGACCAGACGAGCCCCTTCAGTCGGATCATGAATCCCTCCGGGGCGCAGTCGGGTAGAATTGGCCCGATTGAGCAGCGGCGTGCCCTGGCCAATGCCTCGTCTCGTAGGACCATGGCCGTGCCGATGGGTGGTGGGAAGCCGGTCGCGCGGGTTGAAAGCGTCGCTGAGCCTGCTCGGCCCGCCGAGTGCGGCGCGAGGTTCGCCATTGGGGGGAGTGGAGAGCGTACATGAGCCTGTTCACAAGGTATTCACTCATACTCGCCGTCCTTTCGGTTGCCGTGATTGTTGCGGCAGGTTGCGGCCCCGGGCATGGCGAGCGACTCGACTATGGCAGCAACGAGTTTTTCTACACGTCGGCGCTTCTTGACGATGAGGCAGCGGAGATAGGCGACTTCATATTTGAGAACAGCGTCAGTGACCTGTTGGGTAACCTGAGTTTGCAGGCGGACAAGAACGGGGTACGCGTCCAGACCGGTTCCGGCGCCAGGCAGTGGCACTTCACTTATATATTCCGTTTCGTTTTGGATGACGCGCAGAGCGGGGGTTCTGTAACTGCCAACAGCCTGGAGCAGTTGACGAACGATCTTTTCGAAAACGTACTCGGAGAGGAGACCCGCGAAATCAAGCGCATCACCGAAATGTACGTCTGCCAGAAGAAGTTTGCCGAATGCGATCTGGTCGTTAGTAGTGGCGGAGGCCGATAAAGGCCCGGAGCATCACTTGAGGGCTTCCGGCTCGCTCGGCGAATCGTCATTTGTGCGTTCGCCGACCCACCACCCCATGGCTTCGTGGAAGCCTCTCTCACGTTCCATGAGCTCGTCTAGTGGGATGTGACACCGTATCCGGCTATCCTCGCTAACCTGCCGCCAAGGCGGCTCGACGTCGTCGCAGATCGCTCCCACTTTCCAGGGACAGCTCGATGCGAAGGCACACGCCGACTCCGTAGTTGGATCGATTACCAGGTCCGAGGTGGCGCCCTCGACCGTCAGTACCTTCTTCGCAGGATCGACGTCGGGAACGGCTGTAAGCAGCACGTGGGTATAGGGATGCGTGGGAGGGGTGTACACGTCGGCGGTGCTGCCGATCTCCATCATCTCGCCGCTAAATAGCACCAGCACGCGATGCGCCAATGAACGCACAACCGCCAGATCGTGAGAGATGAACAGATAGGCTATGCCCCGTTCCGCCTGCAGCCCGCGTAGTAGTTCCAGCACCTCCCCCTGAACCGACACGTCTAGCGATGAGACGATCTCGTCACAGAGCAGGATATCGGGCTCCGCTGCCAACGCCCGCGCTATGGCGACCCGCTGACGCTCACCTCCACTCATCTGGCTCGGGAACCGGTTCAGGTACGTGTGGTCCAGCTTCACATCCAGCAACAGATCTGCGACGCGTTGACGCATTTGACGCTTTGGGATGCCGTAGAACACCGTCAGCGGGCGCCCGACAATGTCCACCACGCGCTGTCTCGGGTTCAGAGAGGCGTCCGGGTTTTGCATTACGAGTTGCATCCTGCGCAGCGTATCGCGGGAGCGCGACTTAACGGAGGGTGGCACGGGTTCCCCGTCGAGAGTGATCTGCCCATTGAACGGGGGCTGAAGACCGATGAGCGCCTTGGCGATCGTGGATTTACCGCTGCCCGATTCACCTACCAGGCCTAGTGTCTCGCCGGGCCGTATCTCAAAATTGACTTGCCTGAGTACCGGTATCGGACTGCCTCGATTTACCAGGTACTTCCCGCGCCGGTGCTGGTAGGCCACATAGAGGTCCCTCACTCCGAGCTTGCTCTCGCCGCCATCCTGGATGGCGGCGCTGGTTGGAACCCGTTGCGCCTGTTGCTCCGTCGCGGCGCTGTCCGGCCTCACCGCCAACTCCAGGTCAGACCAGCGCCAACATGCGACGGCGTGGTTTGTCGCGGCTGGTTTAAGCGCCTGGGATTCCTCGACACATCGGTCGCGTGCAAAGTCGCAGCGCGGCGCAAATGGACAACCGCCTTCAGGCAGTTCCTCCCTGTGGAGCATCCCCCGCAAAGGAGGGAAGCGCGCCGGGCCGGCCTCTCTGAGGCGCGGGACGGATGCCATCAGGCCGCGGGTGTATGGATGCTTCGGGTCCTCGAACAGCGGACGGGTGGGCGCAATTTCAACAATCTTCCCCGCATACATCACTCCGACTCGATTGCAGATATTGGAGATCACGGCCAGGTTATGGGTCACGTACACCAGGGACAGATTAAGCTGTGACCGTAGGTCCGTTAGTAGCTCCAGGATTCTTCCCTGCGTCGTCACGTCCAGGCCTGTAGTCGGTTCGTCGAGGAGCAGCAGATCCGGACTCGCCGCCAGCGCCATGGCGATCACAACCCGCTGCTGCTGACCCCCGCTCAACTGGTGCGGGAATTTGCTCGCACTGACTTCGGGGTCCGGAATGCGCACCCTGTCCAGAAGCTCCAGCATCCGCTCGTACGCTTCCTCTTTGGTAGAGACAACGCGGTGGGCAAGAAGCGGTTCCAGCACCTGTCTGCCGACGCGCATCGTAGGCGTGAGCGATGTGGCCGGATCCTGTGGCACGATGGAGATACGCCGACCCCGGATCCCTTTTCTCAGTTCATTGTCAGTAGCCCTGATCAGGTCTATTCCGTCGAATATGACCCGCCCGTTGGTGATGCGACTCGCCGGGTGGGCATAGCCGATCAGCGAGCGAAGTACCGTGCTCTTGCCGCAGCCGGACTCACCGACCAGCCCGAATGACTCGCCCCTGCCCACTGAGAAGGAGACGCGGTCAATGACGTTGTTCCAACGGCGGTCCTGGTAGTAGTCAATCGATAGCTCATCGACACTTACTAGGACCTCCCCAGCGGCTTCAACGGAAAGCCCCGCAGGCGACCGGCCAGGATCGGCGATGGTGGCCATCACGCCCCCCTGGCCAGCAGGTCTTTGCTGCGGCCAAGGACCCTGGCGAGCCCGTCAACGAACATGTTCAGGCCGACGACCATTCCGACCAACACGAACGCCGGGCCCATGACCGTGGAGGGCGAGCCGAGCATGGCGGGTGCGTTCTGAGTGATCATCTGGCCCCACTCGGCAGTAGGAGGGCGGATGCCGATTCCCAAAAAGCCGAGCGAGCCGACGATCAATGGGGCGGCTGCCAGATGGACGCCGAACGAGACGAAGAGGGTGCCAGTGGCGTTTGGCAGCAGTTCCCGTATCGTGATTGCCAACGTTGACTCACCGCGCGTTCGTGCGATTCCGATGAAGTCACGAGTGGATAACTCCAACGCTGCGGCGCGCATCAGCCTGGCCGCCGCTGGTGCGTAGACGAAACCGATGATCAGGACCACATACCAGGTGTTCCCGGCGTTTGTCAGCCCGATGATGGAGATGAGCATGATGGCAAATAGCAGTGTAGGAATGCCGTGTATGGCCTCCGCGATACGCATCATCACTTCGTCATAGATGCCCCCGACGAGTGCCGCCGAGAGCCCGATCAGAATGCCCGCGAGGAATCCGAGCCCGGTTCCGAGTACGGCGATCGTCAACTCGAGTCTCGTCGCGAACATCGCCCGGCTGAACACGTCCCGGCCGACGCTGTCGGTTCCAAACCAATGCTGACCGCTCATGGTGTCGAACGGGGTGCTGACGCCTACAGCGGTGTGCGAGTAAGGGATCCACCATGGCGCGGTCAGGGCAACGGCAATGTAGGCAAGAGAAATGAACCCGCCGATCACCATGGTGGGCGGAAGTTCTCTCAGGTACTGGAGAATCAGACGCGGACTTCTCAGAACGTTCGCGTAGGCCAACGCCGATTCCTGCAGCCGGTCAATCGCGGAAGCTTGTTCGATTTCGTTTATGGCCATATTGAGGTCGGGTAACTGGCTATGCCGAAGGTCGGAAAGGGGTTGTCATGTAAATCGCAGTTCATACGTCTCGCTCGACAAGATCGCAGCACTCACTCCGCGGGGGCAGAGTTGTGACGTAACCATTCATTGCCTGGCGGGTCACGTTATGCAGTCCTCAGCCTGGGCACGAGCATAATACCCATGATGTCGGCGATCAAGTTGCCAACGGCGTATGCGAAGGCGCTCAGCATCACACCTAACTCGATAAGGCGTGTATCTCGCGTTTCCACCGCTTGAAACAACAGCTGACCTACACCCGGGAAAGCAAACACGATCTCAACGATCAAGGCGCCGCCGATCAACAGCGGAAGACTAAGCGCGAAGACGTTCAATGTTGGCACGATGGCATTCGGCAATGCGTGGAAGAAGACCACTCTGTGGAGAGGCAGACCCTTGAAATGCGCCATCTGAACGTAGTCAGACTCGAGTACTTCGATGAGGTTGTCTCGCAATAGCCTGGTCTTGAAGATCGTGATAGCGAGAACTAATGTTGTCACAGGCAAAACGAAAATCTTGAAGTAGTCGAGCGGTGTTTCAGCTCGTTCCAGGAACTGGATCGCCGGGAGCACGGGTAAAAATAAAACGAACAGGATCAACAGTCCCGGTCCGATTACAAACGTGGGTATTCCCAAGTTTACAAGTGTGTACGTAGAAATGACGTGATCAGGCCATTTGTAACGCCATGTCGCGGCAATCACAGCAGATATTATGGTAACTGGAATGGATATCGCGAATGCCAAACTTCCCAAGTAAAAGCTGTTTCTCAGCTTTGGAAATATCAGTTCCCAGATCGGATATTGTTCAAACGTCATCGATTGGCCAAGATCACCCCGCAAAAGGTCGCCCAGCCAGTCAAAATAACGAATCCACATGGGACGGTCCAGCCCGAACTTACGTTGCCAGACGGCCAGGAGTTCGGGCGTGGCGTCAATTCCAAGAAGGGACGAAGCGGCGTCGCCTCCGCCGATCTCGTTACCGAAAAACACGATCACGGAAATGATCAACAAGACGATCGCCGAGGTGACGATTCGGACGCCTATTAGTCGTGTAATTCTCATCGCCGAAAAGACTGAACCCTAGTCGCGTGAATCCAGATTGGCGGCACGGCATCCCGGGGGCGCCGGCGTCGTGCCTGGGACCGGCGCGTTGCCTGGTTGTTTCGCGAACGTATGCGGGTCATGGCTGCCGCAAGTGGCGCTGGATGTCATTCAATCACCGCAGCTTTCGGATGCAGTATGTCCGCGAATAGCAGGGCGCTCACCCGCCTTTCGATGCGTGAGCGCCCTTCTTCGGTCTGCAAGCGTTGGATTTTGGCCCCGGGTGTCACCGGCTCTACGCCCGGGCCTCCTAACGAGTCTGGCACTCGATCGTTGTGAAGTCCCTTTGATAAAAAGGTATGGGAGGCGCGTAGCCGGAGCAGTTGCTTCGGATGGCGTCGACCGGCCTGGTGAAGAGGAGGTTTATCAGCCCCCCTTCCGCATTCAGCAGTTCTTGCGCTTGCTTGTAAAGTCCGGCGCGAGCGAATCCGTCGACCGTGCCCTCAGCCTGCTTCAGGAGAGCGTCGTAGTCGTCACGGTACCAGTGCGTCTCAGGCCATCTCGAATCCGAGCTGTAGGCGATGGCGAGGGCCTGGCTTGGCGGCCTGATGCCCCAAGCTGAGATACCAAAGGGATTCTTGAGCCACGAAGTGTCCCAGTATCTGGACTTGGGGACGGTTACGAGCTCTATGTCTACTCCCGCTTCGTACGCCATCTCCTGGAATGCCTGGACCATCTCCAGCGCGCCGGCGTGAATATCCGCTACGTGCAACTGAAGCTGTAGAGGATTGTCTTCATTGTAGCCAGCCTCTGCGAGCAGCCTCTTTGCCTCTTCGATGTTCTGCGGGGTATGGGTACCGGAGAAGGACACGGGCCAGAATGGCGGGATGGGAGTGTCGTTGCCCGGGAAAGCCAGTCCGTTAAGTACGGTGTTGGCGATGAATTCGCGATCGGCCACCATCTTCAAGGCCCTGCGAACATTGATGTCGTCGAAGGGCGGTGTGTCGATCTCCATGTATAGGACGAGTGAGATCGCCGGATTGTCCGCAATCAGGAGATCTACGCCGTCTGCGTTCTGCAGGGCGTTCACCTGCGCGACCTTGACTGCGCCTCCGACTGCGGTGAGCAGATCTACCTGTCCAGTCTGAATGGCGGCGGCGCGGGCTGTATCGTCAGGGATTCCAAAGTACTCAATCGTTTCGGTCCTTGGCTTATCGGGCTCCCAATAGTCCTCGAACTTGTTCAGCGCCCAGATCTGCGAGGTGTGATCGAAGTCTTCCATCACATATGGTCCAGTGCCATTGGACTTGACCTGGAGGGTTGCAAAAGTCGAGTCTTCGGGAATAATCGACATCTCCTTGCTATGGAGCAGCAAAGGGATCTCAGCTTGCGCGGAAAGCGGCGTGATTTTGACTGTGTAATCGTCGACCTTGGTCATGGATGCCTCGTCCATGAACCTGGTGAACTGGCTCGACCCCGGTGCGCCGTTTTCTGGGTCGAGCATGTACGCGTAGCTGTATACGGCGTCGTCCGCGGTGAAGTCGGACCCATCGTGGAACGTTACGCCCTTCCGCAGCTTCAATTCCCATTCTGTCCCATCGCTGTTGGCGCTCCAACTCTCTGCAAGCTGGGGGATCGGGTCGTAGCTGCCGGTCAAGTTAATGAGCCGGTTGTACATCAACGTGCCCGAGGCAGAGACACTGTGGAAGGGATGGATCGAACTCTCAGGCCCTCCCTGTCCCAACTGCCCGTCCGTTGCCACTTTGACAATCTGCGCGCGGCTGGGCGCAGGGAGAGCCGTCGGCGCCGCAGTGGGCACCACGGTCGCAATGACGATCTTTTCAACGATCTTCGGGACCTCTACTTCGACTGTTTGTACGACCTCTACCTCGACCGATTTCTCGACGATAACGGTTTCGACGACGATCGTCTCGCTACCACACGCAACCACCGCAAGCGCCAGTGCGGCTGCAACTATTCCAGCCACGAATTTCAAAAATCTGCGGATCATCATGTCAGCCTCAGTTGTCTTCCTGGCGCGGGGTGCCGCTGCCTGTGCATTCCGCCAAGTTGCAAGATTTATCTTGAACGAAACCGTATACGCCTGCTTCGCAAGACGAAAGGTGCGTATATCGTATGAGCAATTCTAGTAATTGTCTATATTCGATAGAAATGACACGTGTGTGACGAAAATCACAATCTCCCCGGATCCAATTTTTATCCTGTAGTCGCTGCCGTGGGGCCGTGGGTGCGCCGCGGGCCGCGGGCACAAAAAAGGGGTGGAGGTGAAACCATGCGCCAGGGGTTCTTTTAAGACGGTCTTCTCGCAGGACGAGAATGCATTCCTGGACCGCGGATTATTGGCGCGGGCGAGTCGGGCGATGCGCCGCCTACTCTGGCCCTCCGATCAAGATCGTCGGCCAATGGCTGCAGGCCAAAGCCCGAATGGTGACCCGCCGGGGACTCGAACCCCGAACCTAGTGATTAAGAGTCACTTGCTCTGCCAATTGAGCTAGCGGGCCACCACTAATTCAAGCGGAGGCCGGTTGCGGTGTCAACGCCGCGGCCACGAAGTGTTCCGCACCGTTTCAGCCGAATACGGGGATCGTTTTCTACGACGACTGCGACGTTCCGCCGACGTGCCAGTCGGATCGCTTGGTGTCCGAGAAGATCACGACGGTCGCTTCGAGGGGCACGTCGGCAACGCGTGAAATCGTCTCGGCAACCCCCATCGCGATGTCGTCTTTTTGCTGCTGCGTACGTCCTTCGTACAGTTGAATGTTCACTACTGGCAAGGTCAACTCCTTCGGTCTAGTTTCATGTAAATGGCGCTTCCAGAGGTGCGGGGGCACGCGGCGCGCCGGCGCCCGTCAAGTGGCGGGTGGTTGGGATTATAGGCAGAGGATTGCCACCAGTACCAAAGACGCACGATGGCCGGAGCCGTAATACCGGCTCCTTCAGGTGACGACCGAGTTCCAGAATCTTGCCTTACGTATAATCGACGGTATGTTGGGCAACCCCACCGACGCACCTGCAAAAACGGGCGAATTCGATCTCATCAGGCGGCTTAACGACCTGCTGACGGCCAAGTCGAATGCCGATCCAAAGCACGGCCCGTTCATCGGAATAGGCGACGATTGCGCAGTCGTACTCCGCGGCGAGGTCGCAGAGTTGCTCACTGCAGACGCCATGGTCGACGGCGTGCATTTCAAGGCAGGCCAGATCGACTGGTTCGACCTCGGCTGGAAAGCCATGGTGAGCAATCAGAGCGATATAGCGGCCATGGGCGGTACACCGGAGCACGCTCTGGTCACTATTGGTGTCACGGAAGGCCTTTCGGCGTCAGACGTCGAAGCCGTCTACAGGGGCATGTCCGCCGCAATGAACGAATTCGGGGGCAAGGTCGTTGGTGGGGACACGGTCCGGTCCGGCGTTTTGTTCATATCCGTCGCTCTTGTTGGATCGGCCGGCGTGGGTGAAACGGGCGAGCCAGCGCTGCTGAGGCGCGACAGGGCGAAAGTTGGCGACATCATCGCCGTAACCGGCCTTGTCGGCGGGTCCGCCGGGGGGCTACGGGCGCTGGCGGAAGATCGGAATTCGCGAGACGCTGAATACCTTAAAAATATGCACTTCAGGCCGCGTGCCAGGGTAGACGTTGGCAGGCCATTGGTCGATATTGGATTCGAATGCGGCATCGACGTAAGCGACGGACTGTTGTCGGACATCTCGAGAATCTGCGAATCAAGCGGCGTTGGAGCGGAAATCGAAGCACACAGAGTTCCGGTTCCGGACGAACTAAAGCGGGAGTATCCGGATGATTGGCTCGACCTCGCCCTCGGAGGCGGAGAGGACTACGAGTTGATCGTCGTGGCGCCCGAGCACGTGTTTCTGCGATTGGACGAATCAGGAGCGTGCAAACTCCACGCAATCGGCAGGATTTCGGACCGGCCGCCGGCGTTACAGCCCGCAGTCAGGGCAAGCGGAGTTGACGGATCGGCGATCCCCGTGGCTCATCTCGGCTGGGACCACTTTGGCAACTGATTCACACATATCCAAGCCGCCGATTGGCGGCGCCAAAGTGGTCGTCAGCCCTTCCGAGCAGACCACACAATTACTGGGCCGCGCCATAGGCGAATCTCTGAGGTCCGGCGACGTGGTGCTTCTCACCGGGGAACTCGGCGCCGGAAAGACGTGCATGGTCCACGGCATGGCGGCGGGCATAGGCAGCACGGCCCCGGCGCGCAGCCCAACGTTCGTCCTGGTCAACGAATACCAGGGGCGCATCAAACTGTCGCATGCAGACCTCTACCGCGTCGACAACCCGATGGAAGTGCGTGAGCTAGCCCTCGACGAATCGTTGCAGGGCGGCGCCCTCGTGGTTGAATGGCCCGAAAGGGCGGCGGGGGAACTACCCGAAGACCGATTGTTGTTGCAGATAGAGGTCAACCCCGCAACGGAAGTTCGCACGATCGTCATTACGCCCTTCGGCCAGCGGGCATCGAGGCTCGCCGTACGCGCATCCGCAACGTTCGACATCCTGGAAGCGGCGATACCGTGAGTCGAGACTCAATCACACTGCTGTTGGCGGTCGACACCTCGACGCGATTCGCCGGGGTTGGCATAGATGACGGGAGCGGTTCAGTCGTCTGCCGCTCCTGGAGGTCCGAACAGAATCACGGCGCCGAACTCATGCCGGCCATAGTGGCCATGCTCGAAGAGTCGGAGCACACACCGGCCGACATTACCCACCTTGCCGTGGCTAACGGCCCCGGCGGTTTTAGCGCGTTGCGGGTGGGAATAGGCGTCGTTTTCGGCCTTGCGACTCCGCGGGACTTGCCAATCGCCGCGATTTCGACTCATGAAATCGAGGTCGCTCCCTACGTCGACAGGGTAGGGCGCAGCACGGCCCTCTACTCACTGCTGCCGGCCGGCAGGGGTGAGGTCGCCTGGGCAAAGTACGTAGACGGCAAGGAAGTTAAGGCCGGCCTTGCACCGCCGGAAAAGCTCGCGGCTGATGTTTCGCCGGATTCCGTCTTCTGCGGCGAAGCGGCGATGATGATGGCGAATGTGGTGGAGCACGGCAAATTGCTCACGAATGGTCCGCCGACCCGCGATCCCGCGGCGCTCCTTGCGTTGGGGCGAAAATACTTCGCCCAGAGTTACTCTGGGGCTCAGCAGCCGGTACGTCCGCAGTACGTGCGCGAACCCAGCATTACGTGGCCCAAGCCGCCAAAATAGTAATTAACCGCCCGTCCGAATTCGGACAATGGCAAAAATTGTCGACTATCGACAGGAGAATGGAATCACATGGAACGAACGTTGGTGCTTGTAAAACCCGACGGAGTACAACGGGGCCTGGTTGGCGAAGTAATTTCTCGCTTCGAGGGAACGGGCCTCAAGATCACTGGCCTCAAATTTGTCCACATCCCGAATGCGCTGGCGGCCCAACACTACGCCGAGCACGAAGGTAAACCGTTTTATGACGGCCTGATCTCGTTCATTACTTCGTCGCCGTCGGTCGCGATGGTGCTGGAGGGGTCCAACGCTGTGGCGAACGTTCGCAAGTTGATGGGCGTTACGAACCCGACGGAGGCCCAGCCCGGCACGATTCGGGGCGACTTCGGTCTGGATTTGGGCCGTAACATCGTTCACGGCTCGGCGAACGTAGAAGACGCCGCCCGCGAAGTGCCGCTATTCTTCGACGAAGCTGAAATCGCGCTGTACGACCGGGCGGTCGATCCCTGGATTTACGAATAGGGCCTTGATGCCCGGTCCGGTTACTGGACTCGGACGATTTCAGGCGCGCGGCCCCACAACTTTTCCAGGCTGTACTTGTCCCGCACGGAACGCGTAAACAGGTGAACGATAAAGCCGCCGAAGTCGAGAAGGATCCATCCGCCCTTCCCTGTGCCCTCGCGGCCAACAAGGCGGACGCCCATCGAGCGTAATTTGCGGCGCAGGTCCTCGGCGATGCTCTCTATGTGCCGGTCCGTCTCACCACTGGCGATCACGAAGTAATCGGTGAAATCCGTAGCTTCACGCAGATCGAGCAGAACGACGTCGGAGGCGAGTTTCGCGGACGCCTCGTCAAGCGCTATTCGGGCGCAGTCTTCCGTCCGCAGGTTCTTGATCGTTGTCTCGGGCATTGCTTGGATTATATCGAAGTGCGCCCGCCGCACCACATACGCCCCTGGCGTACCAGCATCCGCGCGCTCGGAGCGGCGAGACGGTGAGCCAGCGATGCTAGGCTTGAGGGTATGAGCGCAGTTCCATCAAAGCAGCAGAAGGTCGTCGTAGCCATGAGCGGCGGGGTTGATTCGTCCGTCGCCGCTTTGCTGCTCGCGCGCCAGGGGTACGAGGTGATCGGTGTCACCATGCGGCTGTTCGAAGCCCCGTTTGAGGGCGCTGGGCGGCTCAGCCGTTCTTGCTGCTCCCTCGAAGACGTGCAGGACGCCCGCGCCGTGTGCCGGATCATAGGCGCGCGGCACTACTACATGAACTTTGAAAAGGAGTTTCAGAGGCACGTAATCGACTACTTTGTCTCCGAATACGAACGCGGCCGCACGCCTTTCCCGTGCCTCGCCTGCAACGACCGGCTGAAGTTCGACTTCCTCATGAATCGCGCCCTGGTACTCGGCGCAGATTTTGTCGCCACGGGTCACTACGCCCAGTTGCGCGGGTCTGCCGGCGGGTACCGGATCGAAAGAGGAGCGGACAGTTCTAAAGACCAGTCGTACGTCCTGTATACGCTCACCCAAAATCAACTTGGCCATTTGCTTTTGCCGACCGGCGGTTACACGAAGGATGAGATTCGACAGTTGGCCGCAGACGCAAATCTACCTGTGGCCGACAAGCCGGACAGTCAGGACATCTGCTTCATTTCCGCGGGCAACTACAAGGAATTTGTCGAACTCCGCCTCGAGTCGAAGACCGCGGGCGACGTTGTCGACGGACAGGGCAGGGTGTTGGGCAGGCACGACGGCATCCACAAGTTCACCATCGGCCAGCGGCGCGGAATACCCCTCAACGGAGGGTCGAACAGGCCACTATTCGTCACTAGGATCGACGCCAGTACCGGCACGGTAACAGTCGGCCCGGCCGAGGAGTTGGCGCAAAAGGAACTGACCGCTTCCGGAGTCAACTGGATATCAGGTGTTCAGCCCGCTGCGCCCGTCAGGGTCACGGCATCAATTCGCTACCGCGGCCGCGAACAAGGCGCCCTTATCAAGCCGATCTCCGACAATAGGGCATTGATAACTTTCGACGCGCCGCAGAGAGCGGTCACACCGGGTCAGTCTGTGGTGTTCTACCGCGGGGTAGAGGTTCTCGGCGGTGGGGTAATCGAACATGCCGGCCAGCCAATTCGCGACGACCGTGTGGCGATTGCCGCTGCAACAAACTGAACGACCGGAGAAGTTAGATGGATTTTCGTGACTTGGTTCGCAGCGGACTTGGTGAGTACCTCGAAGGACTCGAGCAGGCTCTTGACGGACTGACGCCGGTAGAACTGGCATGGCAACCAGCCCCGTCGTCCAACAACATCACTTGGCAGGTGTGGCACATGGCGAGGGTGGAGGACCGCTGGGTCAACTCGTACCTTCGGCAATCTACCGAAGTCTGGATAGTCGACAAGTGGTATTCGAAATTCGGCCTGCAACCGGAAGATCACGGCGCCAGACAGACGGCCGAAGGTGCGGCAGCAATGCCCGACTTGCCGTTGGCCGGTCTGATGGACTATTACCGGGTTGTGCGGGACTCCACGAACTCTTACGTGGACAGCTTGACCGCGGATGACCTGGGCAAGAGCTACAGCCACCCGAGGACAAATCCTGGTCCGACCGTCAACTGGGTGCTGGCGCACCTGCTGGTGGAAGAGGCACAACACCTGGGCCAGGTCGCATACGTCCGCGGCATGCTGCGGGGGCTGGGGAATTAGTCTCCTTCCATAGCAGATTCCGTCGAATAGCCATTCGGGCAGTACGTTATCAACGCCTGGCGCTCCGGCGCGCTATGCTTTGGCCGACGCGGTGGAAAATCAGACCGTTTCCGCCGCCTTGGACGGATTTCCGTATGAGAAGCCAGGTGACGGGCCGACAACATCCTGACGCCGCCCATGAACACAGGCTTGAAGACAGCGGTTCCCGGTGCGTAGCCGGAATCGACGAGGTTGGGCGCGGTCCGCTCGCCGGCCCTGTTACGGCTGCCGCGGTGGTCATGCCTCTGGAAATCCCGGATGCATGGTTCGGGCTGATCCGCGACAGCAAACAGATGTCCCCGGCCCAGCGCGCATTCGCGTGTGAGCAGATTGGCCGTCATGCCAGGGCAGTGGGCATCGGATCCTCTACCCCATTTGAGATCGACTCCATCGGCATCGTCCCGGCTACCCGTCTCGCCATGACCCGGGCGATCGACGACCTGCTAATTACGCCCGACCACCTGCTGATCGACGCGGTGTTTCTGCCGGATGTGTCTGTTCGACAGACCCCGATTATCAAGGGCGATACCATTTCGATCAGCATTGCGGCAGCTTCGATCGTCGCCAAAGTGACGCGGGACCTGTTGATGGCAGAGTCGTATGAGGCGCGCTATCCCGGGTACGGCTTCGCCCGTAACAAGGGGTACGGAACGGCCGAACACATTGCGGCGCTGCGGAGACTTGGACCGTGCCCCATCCACCGGCATTCGTTTGCGCCCGTGCGCTGTGCGGCAGCCGTGAGATCGGCGATCTGATGGGCACGCTGAGACTCCCCTCCGGCACCGGTCGCGCTGGCGAGGCGGCGGCTGCGGCCCTGCTTAGGCGTTCGGGTTACAAAATCATCGAACGCAATTTCCGGGTAAGGGAAGGGGAGATCGACATCGTCGCGGAACACTCCGGAGACCTGGTATTCGTCGAGGTTAAGGCCAGGCGCTCGGGAGCGTTCGGCAAGCCCGAGGAATCCCTTACCGAGGCCAAGAAGGCAAGACTCGTCGCTGCCGCGCAGGCATACATGGCCGGCAAGGGCCTCGAACACTCTGATTGGCGGATCGACCTGGTGGCCGTCGAACTGGATCGAACCGGCCGGGCCGAACGCGTGGAAGTCATAAGGGACGCCGTGACGGACTAAACGGACTAAGAGGGTATCCAAAAAGGGCCACCGGAGCAGAGCGTAAACAATTGTCATTCCAGGCGAAGAAAATGTCATTCTGAGCGCACCCCCATGTCATTCTGAGCGAAGTCGAAGAATCTACGTCCGCTTGGCAGTAACGCCGTGTCCCCCGACCCCCAGACCCTTCGCCTTTGCTCCGGGTTACAAACGGACTTTTCAGACACCCTCTAAGACGTTTGCGCTGAATTTCCGCCGTACTCCGTTTCGACGAGCCCGGAGTCCGAGTTTCCCGGTGCTAAACTTCGGTTCCTGACTCGACCGATCCACACAGCGCCGCATTCAGCGGAACGCAGAAAACGACCCCAACGTGATTCCATCACAACGCAAGGCGTATCTCGACGCCCTGGCTGAGTCCATTCACCGCAACCTGAGGTTTCTCGAGGTCGTCGCCACATCTCCAATCGGTCTTACGACGGACCTGTTGTCACTGCGCGAGGCGATGCCGGTTGATGGCGCGTCGGAGGAACGGGATCGGGCTGCCTTCCGTGACCTGACGGGACGGGGAGCGAACCCGAGGCTGCTCGGTATTCAGGCGCAGAACGCCACCGTGAAAGCCATCGAGTTGCTTGACGGAGCGGCGCCCGACGGCGAGAACCCCTTGCCATCGGAATGGCTCGAACGTGCAGACAAGGTTTTAAGGCGCGTTGCAGATCGCTTGGTATCCGATGTCCGAAAGAACGTGGCCTCCGGGCTGGACGGTGTTTACGTGATAGTAGACCCGAGCCACACCAGAGGCCGGTCCACCGTCGATGTCGCCAAAGCGGTGTTGTCCGGTGGCGCCATAGCGATCCAGTTGCGACACAAGGGCGGCCCGAGCGGCGCGACCCTGGACGAGGCCCGGACTATCAGGGAGATGTGCGCGGAACACGGCTCTCTATTCATCGTCAACGACTATTCGGACATCGCCCGGATAGTCGACGCAGACGGACTGCACGTCGGCCAGGGCGATCTACCGGTGAAGGCGGCACGCCAGGTCTTGGCCCCTCACCAGATCATTGGAACCTCCAACGCGCTCTTGCAGGAGGCGCTCGATTCGGAGGCCGAAACGGCCGACTACGTCGCCGTGGGATCGATTTTCCCCACCACGACTAAAGAGGACACCCGGCCCGCCGGTCTCGAAACGTTGTCGGAAATCAAGAGGTCTGTTGGGACTCCGGTTGTGGCGATAGGGGGGATCAACCACGACAACGCCAGCCGGGTCGCGGCCGCCGGAGCGGACGCCATCTGCGTCGCCACGGCGGTAACGATGGCCGACGATCCGGAGCGCGCTACCCAAACGCTCTCAAGGGCGTTTGCCGGAGAGTAGGACCGGCATGAGTGGTTCGGAACTTCTGATCGAAACACTCCAGCGGATCGGCCTGGAATCGATCGCCGCGCTGGAGAGATCACATGAGGCGCGGGAGGCGGACCTGACCAACTCCCGCAAGGCTATTCAACTCTCATCCCGGGCGATTCGCGCTGCCCACCGCGGAGAATACGATGCCGCAAAAGAGTTGTCGGAGGCCACGCGGGATGCCCTGTCCCGGCGGGGCGCAAAGTGGGACGCCGCGGCTTCAGGGGGATTCAGGTTCGACGGGGAAAAGGAATTTGTCGAGGCGGCCCTCGCCATTGCGCTGCTGGACGGTCGGACTATTCCCGGGCCTGCTGACTTGGGCGTCGGGTATGCGGCCTGGCTGAATGGCCTGGCTGAGGCTGCAAGCGAGTTGAGGAGAGCGGCCCTCGACGCGATCCGGCACGGTGACGCCTCAAGAGCCGACGAGCTTTTTGGGATCATGGACGAATCGCTGAGCGTTCTGGGGACTATAGATTTCCCTGAAGGCGTGACGGGCGGACTGAGAAGGCGTACCGATCAATTGAGGGGAGTCGTGGAGCGTACCCGCGGGGACGTTACCCACGCCCTGCGCCAGACCGCGCTAGAAGATCGAATGGCCTCCCTGGAGTCAAGGCTCGAAAACAGGGATTGAATACCGCAAAGAGACCCCCGGAGATTCAGTAACAGGCTCTGAGCACCCTCTATGTCACCCTGAGCGAAGTCGAAGGGTCTAGGGGTTTTGGGGAACAGTGCGTAACTGCCAGGCGGGCGAAGATTCTTCGGCTACGCTCAGAATCACTATGGCCTTACGAAGACCGCGCAAGACGATGAAAATGCGGCCGCCTTTCCCCGGTCGCTCCGGCGCAGGCCGGAGTCCAGGGGCCGAGGCCCGGTTTCCTACTCAAGGCCGGACTAAAGGAATTGGGCCATTGCAATTCGTTTTCATAGCAATGACAGGCCACCAACAGAAAGACGAACGATCAAAACGATCAAAGGGACGAAAAGGGATTGCGCTTCTCTCCTGAGATCAATTTTTCATCCTCACCGGCAGAACGCTGGACGGGAGAGGGAAACACCTGCCGCGGATGTCTGACCCTGTTCATCAATTGACCGTTCAGGCGTTCTGCTGCTAATTTCCAGTATTAGTCCATGTTCGCGCCCGCCAGGGTCGCGTCAAAAGCATGGCTTGACTGGTCGACAATCTGCACGGGGACCTTCCGCATCCGGGGAGGTTTTCCGGAGGGATAAATCTGAATGGGTTCAATCGCACTTGGGCTTATATCGGGCGCAGTAGCCTTGGTGACGGCGGCGTTTCTTGCCTGGCTCGTTCTACGAAACGACGAAGGGAATGAAACTGTTCGCGAAATCGCCGAGTTGATTCGCGAGGGCTCGTCTGCTTTCTTGCGTCGCGAGTACACGATCTTGGCGATATTCGTCGTAGTGATATTCGTTCTACTGATGCTATTCATCGATTTCAACGTCCTGGACGATTCGAAAATCAAGGAGATCAATTCGATTGGTCGAGTAGCAGAACAGGGACCGTGGACCGCCCTTTCGTACCTTGCCGGCGCCATTGGATCCGCGCTGGCGGGATTCATCGGCATGAACATAGCCGTGCGGGGAAACTCCAGGACCGCCACCGCCGCACAAAGGGGCCTGAACCCGGCACTGCGGATTGCGTTTAACTCCGGGGCGGTCATGGGCATGACCGTCGTGGGAATCGGGTTGATCGGCGTCACGGCACTGTGGTGGCTATTTCAGAACCCCAACGTAGTTGCCGGATTTGCCTTCGGCGCATCGTCGATCGCCCTGTTCGCCAGGGTCGGCGGCGGAATCTACACGAAGGCAGCGGACGTCGGGGCAGACCTCGTGGGAAAGGTTGAGGCGGGGCTTCCGGAGGACGACCCGCGCAACCCCGCCGTAATTGCGGACAACGTGGGAGACAACGTCGGGGACGTGGCCGGCATGGGCGCCGACCTGTTCGAGTCCTACGTTGGTTCGATCATCGCTTCGCTGGCTCTTGCCACCACGGTGGGCATCGCCGGGGTGGCGGGATCGAGAGCCACAGAGTTCAACGCAAGTCTTGCGGTGCTGCCGATAGCCATCGCCGGCGCAGGGATAATCGCCTCGGTAATCGGCGCCGCCGTCGTGCGCACCCCTCCGACGGCCACCATGGGCAGACTGCTGTGGCAGTTGCGGTTCGCCATTTATGGCGCAGGGGCGCTTGGTCTGATCGGCGCGGGCATCCTCATAGGCATGCTCGAATTCCCGGCCGGAGTGGAACCCTGGAAGTTGTTTGGAGTGGTAGTTGCCGGTCTCGTGGTTGGGCAGATAATCGGAACCGCTACCGAGTGGTTCACGTCGTACGAATATCGCTGGGTCAAGGGGATCGCGAAACAGACCGAAACGGGGCACTCCTCCACGATCATCGCCGGCATCGCCGTCGGCATGTACAGCACGGTCATCCCGGCAATCGCGATCGTGATCGGAATCTACATCGCCAACGAACTTGCCGGACTCTACGGAATCGGGCTGGCGGCCGTCGGTATGCTGTCCACACTGGGCATCACGCTGGCGACCGACGCGTACGGGCCCGTAGCCGACAACGCAGGCGGCATCGCCGAACAGGCACATCTCGAGCCCGAAGTCAGGGAACGCACGGATGCTCTGGACGCGCTCGGAAATACGACGGCGGCGACCGGCAAAGGGTTCGCCATCGGGTCCGCCGTACTGACCGCCCTGGCCCTCATGGCGGCCTACGGTCAGGTCACCGGCGTCGCCGTGTTCAACCTCCTGGAACCCAAAGTCCTTATGGGCGCCTTGATTGGCGGCCTGCTGCCGTTCCTGTTTTCGGGCCTCACGATGCAGGCAGTTGGTACCGCCGCAGCGGCGATGATCGAAGAGGTCCGCCGGCAATTCAGGGAGATTCCGGGACTGCGGGAGGGCGTCGAAGGCGTGAAGCCGGACGCAGCCCGCGCGGTGGATATAAGCACGAGCGGCGCGCTTCGCGCCATGATCCTGCCCGGGCTGATTGCAGTCATTGCGCCGATCGTCGTTGGCGCTGTGATGGGCGCTGAAGCTTTGGGCGGCATGCTCGCGGGGTCCATTATTTCAGGATTCCTGCTTGCGATATTCATGGCAAACGCCGGGGGCGCATGGGACAACGCCAAGAAGTACGTTGAACTAGGACACCACGGCGGCAAGGGCTCAGACGCACACGCCGCCGCAGTTACGGGCGACACGGTCGGCGACCCATTCAAGGACACGTCGGGGCCTGCGATCAACATACTACTGAAGCTGATGGCGGTCGTTTCCCTCATCTTCGGCCCGCTTTTTATCTGAGATCTGAATTCGATTAGCGGCCCCTTGCAGTTTGGGGTCGCGCGCCGAAAGGCGCCCACCGCCGCGCTGGAATCAGGCCGGGGGGCGTTAGACATTTTGGGGGCCGGATGCCTTCAGGCCGCGTCACAGACGCGCTTTTTACAGATTTCTATGAGTTGACGATGGCGCAGGCGTACTGGCGTTCCGGCGTCACGGGCCACGCGTCGTTTTCCCTATTCTTCAGGCGTTCGCCTCCGGGCCGCGGGTACCTGGTGTTTGCGGGCCTTGAGACCATTCTCGACTACCTCGAAGGATTCAGGTTCAGCGGCGACGATCTCGAGTTTCTCGCCTCGTTGGGACAGTTCGAACCGGATTTTCTCGACTACCTGGTGGACCTTGAATTCAGCGGCCAGGTGCGCGCCATGCGCGAAGGCACAATTTGTTTCCCGAACGAGCCGGTGATCGAAGTGAACGCACCGGTTATCGAGGCCCAGATTATCGAGACATTCCTTCTAAACCAGGCTACGTTCCAGACCAATATCTCTTCAAAGGCGGCGCGTGTCGTTCAGGCTGCGGGAGGCCGCACAGTTTTCGACTTCGGCGCACGTCGCGCGCACGGCACAGATGCGGCGATGTTGCTCGCCAGATCGGCCTACCTCTCGGGCGCTGTAGGCACGAGCAACGTCAAGGCGGCGGCCAGGTACAACATCGCGCCCGTCGGAACTATGGCCCACTCATTTGTGATGGCGTTCGAAAACGAGGCCGACTCGTTCAGGGCGTATGCCGCAACGTTTCCCGAATCGTCGACGTTCCTGGTCGACACCTATGACCCCATAACCGGGTTGCGCAACGCGGTCGAGGTCGGACGAGAGATGGCGGCCCGCGGACATCGCCTTGTCGGGGTCAGGCTCGACAGCGGCAATTTGAACGAACTTGCGACGACCGCAAGGTCCATGTTGGACGAAGCGGGGCTGACCGGCACATCGGTCGTGGTTAGCGGAGGACTGGATGAATTCGAGGTCGAGGCCTTGACACTTGCCGACGCGCCGATAGACGGCTTCGGAATCGGCACCAAGCTCGGGGTGTCTGCCGACGCGCCCTACCTCGACTCGGCATACAAACTCGTCGAATACATGAGCCGACCAGTGCTAAAACTCAGCGCTGACAAGCAGACATTGCCGGGCTGCAAGCAGGTGTTCAGGACTGCGGGCGACGACGGGACCTACACAGGGGATGTGATCGCGAGGCTTGAAGAGGGACCGCCGAGCGAAAAATCCTTCCCGCTCCTCGAATCCGTCATGGCCGATGGAAGGCGGACAGAGTCATCCCCATCGCTCGGCGCTTTACGAGACGACTTCGCGCGATCAATCCGGCGATTACCGGAGCCTTACCGGCGTCTCAGCCGCCCGGAAACGTACCCGGTCGAGGTGAGCGGCAGTCTCCGGTCGCTTCAGGCTGAGGTCGTACACGAGGTGCGGGGGCGCGAACTGGGCGAAAGCTAGCGGCGGTCTGGCCCTGACCCCAGCCTCAACTCTTCAGGCGGCAGCGCCCAGGACGGCAGGCGACGAGGTCAACGTCGTCCCCATCTCCTCCATCCTTCTTAAAGCGGCCTCACCGTCGCCGGGATTGGCGTCTACCGCGCCGATAGCGTCCGTCAACACGTATGTATCGAACCCGAATGCGCAGGCGTCCAGCGCCGTGTGCAATACGCAGTAGTCCGTAGCAAGACCGCACACAAAGACCCGCTTGATGTTCAGATTGCGCAGTTGTTCATCGAGGTCGGTGCCCTTGAAACCGGAATAGGCATCCACTTCCAGATCGAATCCCTTTTGGACGATGGTCGTGCCGGCGGGAAGTGTGAGGGCGGGGTGGAGCTCGGCGCCCTTGCTGCCTACAACACAGTGGGGCGGCCACGGCCCCCCATTTTCGATGAACGAGGAGTGGGGGTCAGGGTGCCAGTCCTGGGTGGCGAAGACTCTTACGCCGTTGGAACTGAATCTGGCGCCTGTCTCCGACGCCTTTGCGGCCACCTCGGCGCCGGATTCGACGGCCAGAGAACCGCCGGGGCAGAAGTCGTTTTGCACGTCCACGATTATCAGGGCGTCCTTGTCATTCAGTTGCATTCGGTGACCCCCTGGCGCGGAACGGGACCAACCAGTGCGAAAAGCATGAATTCACACTCCGCTGGTTGCGACGCATCACGCCCCTCTACGCTTGACGAAGAAACGGGTTGTTGATTCGTTCTTCGGCGATAGTGGTCGACGGGCCGTGCCCCGGCAGTACTTTTGTCTCACCGTCCAGCAAGAGCAACTTTTCTCGTATCGACGCCAACTCCCGGGGACCGTCTCCACCCGGAAGATCATATCGTCCGATGCTTTGCTTGAACAACGTGTCGCCTGTAAAGACCGTTGCCCCAACGCCGTAACAGACGCTGCCGGGCGTGTGCCCCGGCGTGGCCAACACCTCGATCTCCGTCCCACCTGTCTCCAGTATTTCACCGCCTGAAAACGTGTGGTCAGGCGTCGGAGGCCGCACGTAGTCAGTCAGCACGCCGGTGAGCCAGGGTGGAGGGTCCATCGCCTCGTTAACGTCACCTGCGCCAATCCCGAAACTTGCATCGAACTCGGTGACTATGTCCGCGACACCGCCGGTGTGATCGGCGTGGCCGTGCGTACACAGGACGTAGCGAGGTACCAGGCCGCGTGACCGGATTTCACCGACAATGCGCGGTCCTTCCGCTCCGGGATCGATAACAACACACTCGGCGCCGTCCGTGACGCCGCCGGGAGCGACCACGTAGCAGTTTGTGGAGAGCGCGCCGACGGCTATTGTCAGAATGTCCATAGTCAAGTCCAGGGGCGGGCCGCATTGGTCCATTGAGATAAGACGCGATTTCGCACTGCTAATAGGTCCGTCACACCGGCGGTCCGCGCAGAACGCTATCACTTGCCGCCAACACAGGACCTCGGCGGTTGCAACGCGGTCCGCCAAATTGCATCAATCGTTCCTCGCCATCTCCTGCAGACGGTACAAAGCATTGATCGCTTCGAGCGGCGTCATCTGTGTGACGTCCATGTCCAGGAGTTGATCGATCACCCCGGAACCTGCGGAGAACAGGTTTAACTGGGAAACCTGCTCCGTCGGCTTGTGATTGCCTTTGACGTCTTTCGATTTGGCTTCCAGCATTTCGAGGATCTGCCAGGCTCGTGAAACCACCGCACGCGGCAGCCCTGCCAGTTGGCCGACGTGGACTCCGTAGCTCCGGTCTGCGCCACCGGGAACGATTCGATGCAGGAAGACGATCTTGCCTCCCTCGTCCGAAACCGCAACCCGGTAGTTCGCCGCTCTAGGCAACTCGTCCGCCAGTTCCGTCATCTCGTGGTAGTGCGTAGCAAATAGCGTTCTGCACCCCAGCCGGGGGTCGTTGTGAATGTGCTCCGCAATGGCGCGTGCAATCGCCAGACCGTCATACGTGCTCGTGCCCCGGCCCAGTTCATCGAAGATGGCGAGCGACTTTGGGGTCGCCTGATTCAGGATCGCGGCAGCCTCCACCATTTCGATCATGAACGTCGACCTGCCGCCAGAAATGTCGTCGGTCAGTCCTGCCCTCGTGAAAATGCGGTCAACCAGACCGATCCGCGCCGAGTCCGCCGGGATGAAACTGCCGACTTGGGACAGCAGAGTAAGGACGGCGGTCTGCCGGATGTACGTCGATTTGCCGGACATGTTGGGCCCTGTAATGATCAGGACCTGGTCGCCGGAGCTGGAGACGTCCACGTCATTGGGTACGAATCGACCGGCCCCCAGCGCCGCTTCAACCGCGGGGTGCCGGCCGCCTCCGATCTTTATCTGGTCTCCGTCATCGACGGTCGGCCTGATCCATCCGTGATCCGCCGCTACCTCGGCCAGTGAGACCAGAACGTCGATCTCACCGAGGGCCGAAGCGGTGGACATGATCCTCTGGCCGTGCGCTGCGACATCCCGGCACAGGCGATTGAAAATAGTCTTTTCAATCTCGTTGATTCGTTCTCGGGCGTTCAGTATGCGCACCTCGAGCTCTTTCAGGCCCGGCGTGATATAGCGCTCCCCGTTTACGAGTGTCTGGCGGCGTTCAAACTCCGGCGGGACCCGGTCCAGATTGGGCCTGGAGACCTCTATGTAGTAGCCAAAGACCTTGTTGTAGCCGACCTTCAGCGACTTGATGCCGGTGGTCTGGCGCGCCTCCGCTTCTATGTTGACGATGTGTGAACGGGCCTCTCCTGCGAGACTCCTGGTCTCATCCAGGTCGTCGTCGAATCCGGGCCTGATGGACTTCCCGTCGCCGAGCGCAGCCGGAGGATCGGAGGCGATAGCCGATTCGATGACTGCAACGGCGTCGTCGCATGACTTCAGCCCCGCCGGTGTCGAGGCTTGACCGTTTGATCTCCCACCAAGCGCGCCCGTGATCGCCGGAACCTGGGAAAGTCCGCGTCCGATGGCGGCGAGATCGCGGGGCGTCGCCCGCCCTGCTCTCACGCGGTTGGTCAGCCGTTCAAGGTCCGGCACCTGGCGCAGCGCATCGCGTATTTCGGCTCTCATGATCGGGTCGCCTACGAATCGTTCGACCCTATCCTGCCGCCCGGTTAACTCCTCCAGATTCATCAGGGGCCTAGCCAGCCACGCCCTGAGCATGCGGGCGCCCATGGCTGTGCGGGTGCGGTCGATCGTGTTCAGAAGTGTGGCCGCCCCGACCTGCTCGGATCGTGATTCGAGCACTTCCAGGTCCCTGAGAGCCCGGCGGTCGAGCTTCACATACTCGGATGGCGATTCGGTTCGGAGGGACGTAATCTGCGGTAACGCACCTAGCTGGGTTTCCCGCAAAAAGGACAGCGCCTCGGCAGCGGCCAATATGGCCAGCGGCTTGTTGTCGCATCCATACGCTTCAAGCGTGGCCACTCCAAAGTGGGATTTGAGATTGTCCGACGCAAGTTCAAGGTCGAGACGGAATGCGTCCAGTTCTCTCAATATGGGCCCGTCGCCGTTTGCGATTTCGACGAGGCCCCGCGAAACGTCGTCGACAAGCAGTTCGGTCGGTCCCAGTCGCTCCACTTCGTCGCGCAAGTCAGCGGCGGCCATCTCCTGTGTCACGAACTCGCTTGTAGAAATGTCGATGTATGCGAAGCCAGCCCGTTGTCCGTCGGACACTGCGGCGGCCAGGTAGTTGTTCTTGCCGCTGTCCAGAATGTCCGGTTCGAGCACTGTGCCCGGGGTCACAAGCCGAACGACCGCGCGGTCGACTATCCCCTTCGACTTTGCCGGGTCGCTCACCTGCTCGCATACGGCAATTTTCAATCCCGCGTTTACGAGTTTGCCGAGATGGGATTCCAGCATCTGGTGGGGGAACCCAGCCAAATGAGAACGTGCTCCGCCGCCCACGTCCCGGCTCGTCAACGCCATGTCGAGAACCTCGGCGAGAATACGCGCGTCGTCGTCGAATGTTTCGAAAAAATCGCCCATCCTGAACAGGAGCAGGGCGTCAGGGTGTTGTTGCTTGAACTTCAGATATTGGCGGCGGCCGGGCGAAAGCCGTGCTGTCCTTGGCATGGTCCGGTAATTCTAGCCGCGGACGGCCAAAGAGTCGGCGCACGCGGCGGATGTACGAACACCCAAATGTCATCCCGACTGGCATGTCTTTTCAGTGCCAATCTGTCAACGAATTACCTAACATCTACAATTCCGAACACCCAAATGTCATCCGGAGCGCCCAAATGTCATTCCGAGCGAAGCCGAGGAATCTAAGTCGGCGGTCGGCAGTCACGGCGCCATTCACGCAACCAGGCCTCGCATTGAGGCGCGTTGCTTCGCGACGGCCTGGCCTTAAGACGAGGTTTTGAGATTCCTCACTAAGTTCGGAATGACAGCCGAGGGGGTGGCGATACGTACACTGTCGTGTGAACAGGCCTGGGCCAAAGCGCCGCGCCGCGCCTTGCGTGAGCTAGTAGCGGACCGACATGGTGTCGGTGGCCCGCCATCGAAATTCGCGTGCAGTCGTGCCGTCGGGAACTTCGAACACCATATGACCGTGTATCTGCTCGTTCGAGTTGAGAGTGAGACTGCCCCAGATGGGTATGAAGCCGTCGAAATTCAGGCTCTGATTGTAGGAATCGGTGGGGCTGGCCCGGCCAATCACGTCCACAGGCTTAAACCCTTCGTTGATATCCCTCAACCGCAACTCTGCCGCGGCGAGGTCCACGACGAGGCGCACTGAGCCGGAGGTCGCGTTGATAATCGTGACCTCGACAACGGCGATTTTGTTGCCCGAATCGACCGGCTCAATCGCCCAGTTATGTTGCTGACCGGCGGTGTCTAGTCCTTGATAGTGGACCGCATCCTGGATAACCGGCTTCTCCGCCCGCATCCATAGCGTGCGCCCCTGGACATAAAGCGGGTCAACTGCGTCACTGCTGATGAGTATGAAAGGTACGAGCGCAGCGGCGGCCAGAACGGAGATCGCGGCGATGCCTATCAGGACCCACGGCTTGTTCTCTCGCGGAACCCTCACCTGGCGTCTTGCCAGTACGATGCCGTCTTCGTTGACATCTACGTACTCGCTGCCGGACGTGCCGCGAAATGACTTGGTCGGCGTGTATTCGACCGTAACCCGGACGATCCCCGCCACCATGGACTCCGCCGCAGTTACGTGCCATTCCATGTCGACCTTCGACAGGCGAGGGCCATAGGCGTACTTATTGTCGGCTACGTACGCTAGAGCGATGTCTTCCTCGACAGGAAACCGCTCGCGGTCTGGTTCTTCTGGCGAACCGCCATCGCCATCCTCTGCTACAGCGGGACCCGCATCAGTGTCCTGTTCCGGGCCTTGCGATTCGGTGTCCAGATCGCGATTTTCTTCAGTCATGGGCAGGTTTCCACGTCACTTGGGATTCGGTAGTTGAATACTTGATTCGAATTAAACCCGGCGTTGGATTTACGGCTTCCACCGGCCATTGCTAACTCACACCCTGCGCCAGCAGTGAAGGCATGGCCCGCAGGCGTTCCAGCACGTCCGGGAGGGTTGCAACTACCGCTTCTGCGTCGGCGCCGGTGTTGTCCTTGCCGAGAGACAACCGGATGCTGCCTACTGCAAGATCAGCGTCCATGCCCATGGCAATGAGCACGTGTGAAGGTTCGAGTGAGGCGGAGCTGCAAGCGCTGCCACTGGAGGCACAAATACCGGCGAAGTCCAGACCAAGCAGGACCGGTTCGCCCTCGACGCCCGGAAACGATATATGAGCGATGTTGGACAATCTGTGGTCGGGATGGCCGTTCACGACGGCGTCTGGTACCCGTTGCTTAATTCCCGCCACGATCTGTTCGCGGAGTCGTTCGCAACGCGTGTTGAAATCGTCTTTCTCCATGTCCGCCAGTTCAAGCGCGACGCCGAACCCTACAATGCCCGGCACGTTCTCTGTGCCCGACCGTCTTTGGCGTTCCTGACCGCCGCCGGCGATGAGCGGCTCGATGGGGGTGCCCCGCCTGACGTACAACGCGCCGACCCCTTTGGGCCCGTGTATCTTGTGCCCGGACAGGCTCAGCAGGTCGACTCCAAGGCTATCCACGTCGAGCGGCAATTTGCCAGCCGCCTGTACTGCGTCCGTGTGGCAAAGAACGCTTGTATCCAGCGCGGCGGCCTTTTCCCTGACGAGGTTAGATATCGTGCTCACGTCTTGTATGACGCCGACTTCGTTGTTGGCCAACATGACGCTAACCAGCAGGGTCTCGGGACGCACTGCATCCGCCACTTCGGCTGGGTCCACAATCCCGTCGCTGTCGGGCGCCACATAGGTTACGTCGTACCCGATTCGTTCCAACTGCTCGCACGAGTGGATAACCGCATGATGTTCGATAGCGGTGGTCACGATGTGGCTGCCCGAATGATGAATCATCCCCGCAGCGCCCTTTATCGCCGCGTTGT
This sequence comes from Dehalococcoidia bacterium, assembly GCA_965262065.1. GTDB lineage: Bacteria > Chloroflexota > Dehalococcoidia > Lucifugimonadales > Lucifugimonadaceae. Next base: position 2,602,635 of record OZ253497.1, read on the forward strand.
CTGACTCCGTGCCTCCGGATGTAAAAACCACCTCGCTGGTACGGCAGCCGAGGACGCCGGCAACTCGTTCTCTCGCCTCGTCGACGGCGTTGCGCGACTCCTGCGCCAGGGCATACAGAGACGACGGGTTTCCGAACTGCTCGGAGAAATGGGGAAGCATCGCTTCCATCACTTCGGGACGCACGGACGTGGTGGCGGCGTGGTCCATGTAGATCACGCGCTCGGAATCATCCATTATCGGCACAGGCATACCTGGTTTTCGTTCACCTCGAGCGAATGGGCCGACCCGCAAATTCAGCCGTTCAACTGCCGATTTTACATGCGGACGCCCACAACGCGTCGTTTCCCAGGCTGACATTGTGGGCGTTGTTTCGGTAACATTACGGGGTTTTGGAATCCGTCTCGCTGCATTTCGGCGTATCCAGCATTGGTGACACCGTCCTTGTCGAGCGGAACACGGAATAAAGCCGGATAGTCTCAAATGATCAAACTGGAACATATGTCGAAGTATTACGGCGCATACCCCGCCGTAATCGACGCGTCCTTCGAAATTCTGCGCGGAGAGATCGTCGGCTTCCTCGGCCCTAACGGCGCCGGTAAGACCACGACCATGCGCGTGCTGACCGGCTTCACGCCGCCAACGGTTGGAGAAGCGACGATCGGCGGGTTCAACGTGATGACCCACTCGCTCGACGCCCGCCGGCACATCGGATACCTGCCGGAAACCGTGCCGCTGTATCTGGACATGACCGTCACCGATTATCTGACCTACATGGGCCAGATCAGGGGAATGAACACGTCCTGGATCAAGGAGCGCCTGCCGGTTGTCATCGACCAGGTCCAGTTGGGCGACTATCGCGACACCCTTGTCGGAAAACTTTCCAAGGGATACAGGCAACGGACGGGGATCGCGCAGGCGATAATTCATGAGCCGGACGTGCTGATCCTCGACGAGCCGACCATCGGGATCGATCCCATCCAGGTTGTCGAGACCCGGGAGTTGATCGTCGACCTCGGTAATGAGCACACCCTGTTGCTCAGTTCGCACATCCTCCCCGAAGTGAGCATGATTTGCCAAAGGGTTTTGGTTATCCACGATGGGCGCATAGTCGCGGACGACTCGCCCGCAAAGCTTTCTCAGCGGCTTCAGCACACCGAGCGGATCGAATTGGGCGTGACCGGTACAGAAGCCCGCGAAGTCATCAATCTGCTGCGGGACATGACGATCGTCGTGGACGCCCGGTCGGATACACGGGCCGACGTGCAACAACGATCGAGCAGGGATAACGTCACTCCGCTGATAGTGGACGCCAGACCCAACTCCGACGCTACGCAACACATCGCGGCTATAGTTATCGGAAACGGTTGGGGCCTTAAGTACCTGACCCCGCTGCCAATGACACTTGAAGAAATATTCCTCGAACTGACCACCGAAGAGGACTTGGGAACTTAGGCGTTTGACCTTCGTCCGCGTCATAGCGCTCAAGGAACTCCGCACCTACTTCGCCTCACCGATGGCTTACGTAGTGGCGGCGGCGTTCCTTGCCATTACCGGCTTCTTTTTCGTCGCCTCGGTATCTGACGCCTTTTCCGAGGCTACGATCCGCGGCTTCCTGGCGGGCGCCGTGTTCTTCATGATCTTCATGTCGCCGGCCTTGACGATGAGGCTCCTCGCCGAAGAACAAAAACTCGGAACGCTGGAACTGCTCCTCACCTCGCCGCTGAGGGAGTTCGAGATCGTCCTCGGCAAGTTCATCGCGGCGTTTACGATGCTGGTGATAATGGCGATCTTGTCGCTGTTCTTCGTCATCGTCCTTTTCGTCTACGGCGTGCCGGACTCCTGGCCCCTGATCACCGGTTACATGGGCCTGCTGCTTTACGGCGCGGCGACGATCGCAATCGGCCTGTTCGCTTCCGCCCTGAGTCCGAATCAGATCGTGGGGCTCGTTGTTGGATCCGGGCTGCTGACCGGGCTGACGATCATTGATTTCATCTCCGACCGCGTTACAGGCACGGCCTCGGAGGTGCTGAACGGACTCCAACTAGGCGCCTCGTTCTCGGTGTTCGACCTCAACAGCTTCGGAGTTGCCGAGACTGGTCATTTCGCCGATTTCGCACGCGGGGTGATCTCTGTCTCTGACATCGCCTACTACGTATCCGTCACCACCCTCTTCGTCTTCCTGACCGTGATGTTGTTGCAGATTCGCAGGTGGCGCTAAACGGCATGTCAATGAACGAAGAAACTCCCAGAACGCGGCCGACGGTTGAGGAAGCCTCCAGGCGTTCCGTCCTCGCGAAGTGGCAAGCCAACGCGACGTCGGCACGCCAGGCTCTGGCGCTGGCAGGAGTCGGCTCGGTAGTCGTTGGAGGACTTGTCTGGGTCTTCTTAATAGACATACGGACGGCCGCGAACATTCTGCTTATGGCCGGCGCGGCGGTACTGCTGGTCGACATCGCCATTTCGTGGCGAACGGTCGCCCGAGCCCTTTTCGGCCGCCGGGGCCGTTATGGGTTCAATACCACGATGGCTCTAATAGCCTTCATTGCCTTGGCGGTGCTTGTTAATTGGCTGCTTTTCTGGTCGGCCAGCCGGCCGGACCCGCAAGGCTGGTTGCGCGTCGATACGACCGCCACAAAACAGTTTCTTCTGGCCGACCAGGGCCTGAAGATCCTTGACCAGTTGGAAGACCCGGCAAAGGTAACCGCATTCTTCACACTGAATTCTGCCGACGAGGCCAACGCCTGGAGAGTCACGGAAGACCTCCTGAGCGAGTTCCGCAGACGGTCAACGAAGGTCGAGTTCGAATATGAACTGATCGACCCTGAGCTACAGCCAAATATTGCGAATGAACTGGGCGCCAACCGGTTTCCTGCACTGGCGGTTGAAAACCTGACGACCCGCCGAACCGAGGTGCTCGTCGGCAGCGACCCGCGGTTGGGCCCGAACGTGTTTTCAGAGCAGCAGATTATTACGGGCCTGCTGGTGGTGAACCAGATCAAGCAGAAAGTCGTCGCGTTCGTAAGCGGTCACTCGGAACGGGACATCACCTCTCTGGAGAACTCCAGGGAGGCGTTTGGCCTGGCTGCCTCTGCCCTGTCTCGCGAAAACTACCAGATCATCAATATCACGCTTCAGGAACTCGGCTCCGTTATTCAGGCGGGAGACCCCAGCCTCCTTCCCGCCGTGCTTGTGTTCGCAGGTCCTACGACCGACCTGCTGGGCATTGACCTACAGGCCCTGGGCGCGTACGCCCAGCTTGGGGGCGACATCCTGTTCATGCTGGAGCCCGACCAGGTGCCCGAGTCGTTTGGCGGGTTCCTGGCCCAATACGCTGTAGCCATCGGGTCAGGTCAGGTGGTGGACACAGCCAGTTTTGTCTCGCCGAACCCCTCGTTCCTGCAATTGAAGGCGACTAACGGTCAGTTGCCCTTGCACAAAATCACCACAAACTTCGATGTGCTTTATATGCCCGGAACTGCGTTTATAGGTCCGGCCATTGACCCGGCGTCAATGCCCTTCACAGACGACGACCGCCCGTACGTCTTTCTCGAAATCCTGGCCTTGACCACACTCCAGAGCTGGGCCGAAACCGATCCTGACAGGATTCAGTTCACCATCGGTGAAGACGTCCAGGGGCCGCTGTCGGTTGCCTTGGCCATCGAGGCGATTTCGGATCTGAATTCGGCGCCATTTCGCCAGGACGGCGAGTACATCAAGACAAACATGGTAGTGATCGGTGACACAGACTTCGCCAGCAACCAGTACATAGCCAACGCCAAGAACGCTGACCTCCTGGTCAACTCGGTCAACTGGCTCGCAAAAGACTACGAGCTGATATCCATTCGACCGAAGCTCAGATCTTTCCGGGAACTCGTACTTACCACCAGAGAAAGAGACCTTGTCCGGTGGACCGGTTGGCTGCTTATGCCGTCCCTGGTAGGCCTGGCCGGTGTCTACATGTGGTGGAGAAGACGCTAGATAGATGAACCTGCGCATCTCGCTGATCCTCGTCATCGTCCTTGCGTGGGCATCGGTCGGCGCCGCATGGTTCGTGAAGAGCGGGACCGGCGAAGACGATACGCCAACCCCGCCGTTCTTCTACACGTTGTCCACCGATGACATGCGGAGCATCACGATTGCCACCGACGCCGACTCCATTACCTGGAATTTCGATCCGGAAACCAGGCGATGGTGGTTTGACGGTATGCAGGACATACCTACCAACCTGACACGATGGGGCGGCATTACAACCTTGCTGGGTGGGCCTCGTACGCAACGAGTGGTACGGGACAGCGTGGAGACGCCCGAGATTTACGGGCTGGACGATCCTGAATTGATAATCAGCGTCGGCTTGAGGGACGGCAGCTCGGTGACCCTGCGCATGGGCGATACAACACCCGACGGAGGCGCTCACTACAGCCAGATAGACGGATTCCCGCAACTTGTAACGGTCGATTCGTCCTGGGGCCAGGTGCTTCGACGCCTTGTCGACGAGCCGCCCCTGCCGGACTGGTGGTACACCCTCGAACCGGCTACTGTGACCGAGATCCTTCTTTTTGAGGACAACGACATAACGATCGCCTACGCAGTGGATGACGATCTGGGCTGGGTTACCTGTGATCTGCCTATCGATGGCAACCCGTGTTTCGGGACCCGCCTCGCAGACGCTGATGCGATTTTGTCTGCCCTGCAACACTTCTCGAATCGTTCTATCACCGGGGCGGAATCACTGAAAGTGCCTCTTGAGGATGAACGCCACGAAACGTTCGGCACGACCCAGAACGCGCCGTACGTCTCGCTTCGCGTAGAAAAACGCAGACCGGACTCCAACATTACGGAAGCCACTATCGTGACAATGATCTTTGGCAACCTGACAGAGAACCGCGAGGAACGATACGCGGTGGGCAATGAGACGATGGACATCATCAGGATTGATGCTGAATGGGCCGAGGGTGTGCTGGAGTGGTTCAAAAAAGACTTTACGCTCCCTGGGAGTTAAGTCTTTCTCAGTCGTCGCCCGGCCCGATGCCGGGGTTTGGCGAGCCCAGCGCCTAACGGTTGTCCAGTGACGCATCGGTGTTGGGCCCACCTCCATCGCCGCTAGCCATTAAGAGCCGACTATGTACGGAGAGGTCATTACCGTTGGGCGCGAACTCCTCATGGGCGAGATCGTGGACACCAACGCGGGTTTCCTGGCACAGAAACTGGCCGAGGCCGGTGTAAACGTGCGGTGGGTGTCGCAAGTCGGCGACGACATCGACCACCTCTCAGAGGTATTCACCAGGGCCCTCGGCCGGTCCGATATCACCGTAACGAGCGGCGGAATGGGACCCACAAGCGACGACCTCACCCGCGAGGCGGTAGCCGCCGCGGTGGGTGAATCGCCGAAAGTAGACCCTGAGACACTATCGTGGCTGAGGGGTGTATTCGAGCGCCGGGGCACGATTATGCCCGACACCAACATCAAGCAGGCGACGCTGATTCCCTCGGCCGAGACAATTCCCAACCCTAACGGGACCGCCCCCGGATGGTGGGTGCAATCGCGCGGCAAGCACGTCGCGCTGCTGCCCGGGCCGCCGAGGGAGCTCACAACGATGTGGGCAGACTACGCGGGACCCAGGGTTGCGACGTTGTCGGGCGCCGGTGTGGTCTTTACACGCACGTTGAAGACAGCCGGGATGACCGAGGGCGGAATCGACGAGATACTGTCGGACCTGTTCGGAAGTGAAAATCCCTATCTGGGCATCTACGCCAAACGAGACGGTATACAACTGAGAATCATCGCCCGGGCCGATTCCGATGAAGGCGCGCGAAACCTGGCCTCTCCCCTCGAGACCGAAATAAGGCAACGTCTTAAGGGCGCCATTTGGGGGGCGGATGATGAAACGGCGGGCTCGCGGATTTGCGACTTGCTCGCATCGGAGGGCCGCACGTTCGCGGTGTTGGAAGGGGCCAGCGGCGGGGCTGTCGCATCGATGATGGCAGCGGTGAAGCAAAACGGGAAATCGTTCCGCGGTTCCATGGTCGCGGGCCCCGGCGGTTCTCCTTTGCTCACGCCGTTGCTTGAGTCCCTGTTGGGCGGGCCGCAAGCCCGGCTGATGGGAGGTATGGGGGTAGAAGCAGCCGTCTCGATGGCGAAGGCAGCCAGGCAACTATTCGGAAGCGACGTCGGTCTGGGAATTACGCCAATAGCCATCGACGATGGGGTCTATCCCGATGGCACAGTCTGGGTTGCGGCCGTTTCAGAAGAGGGCGAAATCCAAGCGACTTCCCGATTTACGCAACACCGGGAAGTGGCGATGCAACGAGCCAGCCTCTTCGCGCTCGTCGAACTCGCCACCGCCCTCAACGCCAAACTCGTCTAACCTAACCGCCTTCAACACTTACTCGAACGGCGCGGGAATAGGCGGGATCAGCTTCTCTGGACGGCCGACGGTGCGCTTGGTTTCCTGCACGTCGGCAGTCATGGATTCACACCGTCACATTGCCGATGATTTAGCCGCTCATATAAACAAGGGTGGCTAGGGCAAGAATCCCTAAGAGGGTGTCCAAAAAGGTGCCGCCAGAGCAGAGCGTAAACAATTGTCATTCTGAGCGAAGTCGAAGAATCTACGTCCGACTGGCAGTAACGCCCTGTCCCCCGACCCCCAAACCCTTCGACTTTGCTCAGGGTTACGGGAAGTGCTCGGGGTGACAACCGGACTTTTTAGACACCCTCTAAGCCAGCCACGGATAGGTAGGCAAATATTACGGCCTCGATGTCTCTGTTGGTCATAGCCGTGTCTAAGCCGTTGTCTTCAGGTATGCGACGGCGGCGGCGATCAAGGTGGTCATGAAGATGCCAAGTTGGACAGCGACCTTGTAGATATCCGCCTTCGTGGCTAGGTGTTCGTAGCCCCCCTCGAGGCGGACTACCCGCTCTTCGATGGCTGTCATCGTGTCGTTCCTCCTGAGTCGCCGTCTGAATCCAAGCATACATGGTGTCGACGCGAAGATACTCAGCAAGTGTCAGGCCCCGCGCTAAGACTGTCGGTTCCGGCAACAGACGCCGAGCCCGAATTTACTCGCCTGTTTTGGCAAACAGGTGACGCCCATACCCTTTACCCGTTGTCATAGTGTCCTCCAACTCTGAGTTTCGCAAGCCGTTCTTGGCCTGCGGGCGTGAGACCCCTGATGCGTGGCTTGTAGTTCACCTGATAAACGTCGATTAAGCCCGCGTCCTCGTATTGTTTCAGTAAGGCCAGTTTCTCATCAGTGAATCCCAGGGCCAAATGGCCCACTACGTCTGACACCGGTAAGCCAGACGACGGGGACGCAAACCTCTCAACGACACTTAGCACATGCTTGACCCATGGTTCATGTGTCGGCTCAGTCTTCGCCATACCAGTCTCTTTCTCCTAGTTCCCTACTGCCACAGTCTTTCCAGAGCGACGACCACGCCCATCGTTGCGATCATGCCGCCAACGAACCAACGGGTTTGGTGTGCGATCTCAGTCTTTACTTCCGACTTCAACTTTTCCAGATCAGCTTTGGTAGCCAGATGCCTGAGTTCCGTGCGAAACTCCGTTTCCAAGATGGTTGTCCGCTCCTCGACCGTTACCGTCGCCATCGTGTCACTCCTCCGTCAAGAACCTACTGGCCGGTCACCGACTTGAATCCCTCAAGGAACGCTGGGCCGAACCCCTCCATATAGTCGTTATCCACTAGCGCTTGGGGAGGATCTAGTTGGTCAAGATAAAGTATGGCCTTCCCTTGGAGCACCCCGGTTCTGTATCCATCCTTGAATCCCTTGATGTACTGAAGTCGCCGATCTGCTGTCGCCATCGCATTGTTCCTTCGTTTCTAAGCGGTCGTCTTCAGGTACGCGACGGCGGCGGCGATCAAGGTGGTCATGAAGATGCCAAGTTGCACGGCTACCCTGTAGATATCCGCCTTCGTGGCTAAGTGTTCGTAGCCCCCCTCCAGGCGGGCTACCCGCTCTTCGATGGCTGTCATCGTGTCGTTCCTCCTGAGTTGCCGTCTGAGTCCAAGCATACATCGTGTCGACGCGAAGGTATTCAGCAAGTGTCAGGCCCTCTGCCGGTGTCTGAGGGGGAGAGGACGGTCGCAGCAAACCGTCTTTGCATCCCTGGCCGTAGGGCGCTCCGTCTTGAACCAAGCAGCGTTCCGGCTTAATGAGAGGAACTGCATGGCCCACACGCCGGCCGGTTCGCATGAACTCGTTCATCCGCCAAACCTTCCAGCAAAGAAACACCTACCGGTATTTGACGGCATGAAACGGGACGCCGAAGGAATTGGACGCAGCCGTCTCGATGGCAAAGGCAGCCAGGCAACTGTTCGGAAGCGACGTCGGTCTGGGAATTACGCCGATGGCCATCGACGACGGGGTCTATCCCGATGGCACAGTCTGGGTTGCGGCTGTGTCAGAAGAGGGCGAGATCCAGGCCAATTCCCGATTTACCCAACACCGGGAAGTGGCGATGCAACGAGCCGGCCTCTTCGCGCTCGTCGAACTTGCCACCGCGCTCGGCGCCGGACTCGTTTAACCCCACTGCAAGAAACCTGCCCTATGCGGCAAATGTGATCTTAGGCAGCGGCGGACATTCATCGCTTGTCCGTCAGCCAAAGCGAAGACCGACCTTCGCGCCATGAACACAGCCGGTGGTCCGGACCGCCCAAATTTCCCGCGCAATGGTTTAATTAAATTGTCGGGTTGAGACAACCCTATTCTTCCCAAAAGCCGCCGGAGGCATCATTTGTTCAAAAACATACTTGTACCGCTCGACGAGTCTGACCTGTCGGAGCGAGCGCTGCCGGTCGCAAAAGAATTGGCGGGGCGGCTTGGGGCAACCATCCACCTGTTGGAGGCCGTCCAGCCGCAGGCGGAACTCTTTTCCGGCCCCGATTCAATGGCTGGCAGCCAATACCAGGTGGAAGCGATGCGGAACTCAATGGAGATCCAAATCAAGAATGCCCGGAAGTACCTCGCCAATGTTGAGGGGGCCTGTCAGGCCGAGGGACTGCAAGTGCGGACCGAATTGCGCGAGGCTGACGCTCCGGAATCGATTAAGGCATACGCGGACGACAACGAAATTGACCTCATTGTCATGAGCACGCACGGACGCGGCGGCATCCACCGGATGTTTATAGGCAGCGTGACGGACCGGGTTGTACGGTCTGTGGAGGTTCCCGTGCTGGTTATTCCCCGAGGGGATTCCTAAATCACGTCGTGAGACGTCTATAAAGTTGCGGCAGGCGCAGCGGTAACAGGTTGATGTCGGAAAGCACCTCGTAGCTGAAGTCCTGCATCATCGTCTTCAGGTAGTCGTGCCCGTCCCTGTCCACCGTCAGGCAGAACGGAGTTACACCCTCCCGGCGGGCCTCCATCAGGGCCATGCGGGTATCGTGCACCGCATACTCCTTCTCCACGCCCTCCCTGGAGTAGCCGCGGTCCTGCGGCCGCCCGTCGCTAATCAGGAACATGAATCTTGAGCGGGCTTCCTGGGAGATGAGTTTCGACGTGGCGTGCCTGATCGCCGGTCCCATCCTGGTCGCGTGCAGCGGAGCGATCCTGTCTATGCGCCGCGGGATCATGCTGGAAAATTTTTCGTCTATGTCCTTGATGACATAAAATTCGACGTTCTCCCGCCCGTATCCCGAGAATCCGTAGATCCCGTAGTCGTCGCCCAGCCCTTCGAGGGCATTCACCAACAGGACGATACCCTCTTTTTCAACGTCGATGATCCGCTTGTAGGACCGGCGCAGTCCCTCGGCGCGGCGCGACCTGAGCCATACCATGTATTCGACCGGATCATCCGGCGCCGCCCAGTCGTCAGATCCGCGCTTCGTTTCGTCTATCGCTTCGGCCGTGGATGCGCTCATGTCAAGTAGAAACGCGACCGCGACGCTCCGTTCCGTCTTGTTCCGCCGCCAGTACAGCTTTTCGTCTGGGGTATGGCCGGTGCGTAAGTCCGTAACAGCTTCGATCACTGCGTCCAGATCGTGTTCCTCGCCGTCTTCCAGCCGCTTCACCTTGCGGTACATCTCCGGAACGACCAGTTCAAACTGCTTTCTTATGCGCCTCACCAACGACGCGTAGTTGGTCAAGGTTTCCTGGTAAAACGATGCCTCTCCGTAGGCGATTTCTTTTTCGTGGACCAGGCACCAGCGCGGCTTGTACTCATTTGCCCTGAAGTCCCACTCGTCATAGACGAAGGAATCTTTGCCGTTTGCCTGGAGCGGCCCGCCGTCCTCGTCAACGTGCGAAATCGGACCCTGGGAAAATTGCTGGTTGTTAGGCTCCCTGCGGGCCAACTCCTTCATCAGGTTCTCCAGCATTTCGTTGGACTGCTGGTCTTCCTTGCCGTCCTCACTCGGCTGAATATCCAATTCGGCCGAGTTCTTCATCAACTCTTCCAGCTGCTCGGCCGAAATCTGCTGCATCCCCTCACCCTCGCCGCCTTCGCCGTCCGGGTCCATCATCAACTGTGACAGCAACTGGCCTAGTTCAGGCTTGAATTCGCCCCTGTAGTCAACTTCCTGCGGCGACTCATACTCCATCCCCGACTCATCCTCGTCGCCAGGTGAATCCTCGTCCTGTCCGCCTTCGGCCATCTGAAGTCCGGCCGCGAGTTGTTCCGCTATCGCCTCAGGATCGAAGTCCTCCAACCCTCCCTCTTCGGGTTCGGATTCCGTGTCTTCAGGTTCGATCGACTCGAATTCGTCCTCGTCCACTTCCTCATTCGTGATCTGCTCTAGGAGAGAGTAGATGCGTATGGTCGCCTCGGCCGTGTCCTCGACTGTGGCATCCGGACTGCGCAACATCCTGATCAGCCGCCGCACTTTCCGTGCCGTTTCCGCGTGTTCCTTGGGTACGCGCAAGCCCTCAGTCTGTCCGAGGCTAATGCGCACCGTGAATTCCAGGATAGTCTGGCGGGCAGGCAGCGACTCGATCTCGGGCCTCTGCTTGAGGGAATCCGACTGGGTGCGGAGGTAGGCGACGGCAATCCCCCGGTACTCGTGGAGAATCCTTGCGTCAAGCCGCGTGTCCTCGGCAACCGTGAATATGTCCAGCACCAGTTGATTGTCGTTGAAACGGTTGAAGAAACGGCTCATGTCGGTAAGAAACGCGGTCTCGATGCCGCCTTCTTCCGCGGCGCTATCCGGGTCCTCGACCGCTTTGCCTGCATCGTCGGCCTGCTCGTCGGTATCCGATTGCCTACCCGCCTTGAGCAGCGGCCGGATATCTTCAAACATCGTCGACTGCCGATCGTAATCGAAGTCGAAACTCCCGAACTCTATGTGGCCTGCCTGGTGCGTGGAGATGACCTTGAACCACTGGAAATTGTGGTCTTTGGAGGTGTACCTGTTCACTACGCCCGGCAAGAAGATAGTCGATCCTTCGGTGGTAGGCGCGTCTCCCTCGACCCAGCCGATGCGCTTATCGACAAGCTGTCGCGTTGCCTGGATCTCGATCTCCTTGGCAACGAGGGCCCGGCAGTACATGCGCAAAACGTCTGAGACCCTGACGAGCTCGATGCTCGACGAAAGGGCGTCAAGGATCTCTTCGGAGCGCGTCGATTCCATCCTGAAATAGGACGCCGCCGCCGCGGGGCTGGTCCTGCAGAGCAGTGCGCCTTCTGTTTGCCATTCCTGGAGTTGCGCAAAGGTAACGCGCTCCAGCACAGTCGGCGCGCTTTTGAGGAACTCAGGCGCCGATTCCGGTGAAACCGCAGCAAGCGAATCTGCAAGTTGAAGTAGTTGGTCTCGATTGTCTGCCGGTATAGCGTTCAACGCCGCCGCGCCGTCCGTCATTACAGCGCCGGGGTCGACACCCTCAGTGGCGATCAGGCGCCTGGTCAATGAGAGCAGCGGCCCGCGGTGTTGGGGCGACATGCCGGGCAGTGAGGCCGCCGCCGAGTCAAACAGGCCTTTCACGTCTCGCCACGATGTGTCGGTCTGGGCACGGCCAAGGGCAATCAGACTGCTGACATCGCCGCCCAATCGGGGGAACAGCTCGAGGCCTTGTGCCAAACATTCCGAGGCCACGTCGTACGAGCGGCGGGAAAGGGCCTCAAGAAATGCGCCGAACTGCCCAAACTCCTCGAATGAAATCGTTTCCAGGAGCTTTGGAGTGCCTTCGAACACCCGGCATGAAAGGGCGCTGGACTTCCAGGTGCCGCGATACAGAGAACGCCCGATCATGGCCCAATCGTCGATATATCGGGGTCTGAGCCTCAATATCGCCGCTGGACTGGCCCTGAAATAGGCAACAGCCAAACTTGGCGAATCGTCGCAAAGGGACGAACCGGTCCGCGCCCAACGCAGGAACTGGCCGGCCGGGAGTTGTTGCTGCACTGTCGGCGAAGCATCGAAGTACTCAGCGGCGGCTTCCCAGGATCGAACCGTCTTACGGGCTATTGCCAGTCCATGGTCCGACCATTGGGTGATCGTTTCTTCCGCGAGCCGCCCTGACAGGACCTCGTGGGCGCGCCGAAAATTGTCCACGACCGGAGGCGGGAACCGTTCGAGTTCGGCGACGGACATCTGTAGGTGGCTATTGGGGGGCTTCGAGTCTTGTGTCATGTGAACGGGGAAATGAATGTGCGCCGATGGCTGTCATCCAGCCGAAGCAATATCCACGACTTGCAGGGCCTGGTGGATGATACGTGCCGTTGCCCCCCAGATTATGCGGCCATTATATGCGTATGCGGGCGTAGTCCTGATGCCTTCGCCCTCGACAATCGAAATCGTTCTGCCCGATTCCGGCCGGGAAATTGTTGCGAAGGGCACATTTACGACTTCCGCCACTTCTCTTTTTGACAACGACATCGATTCTTGGGACACCAACCTGCCGACGAACGGCCACACAAAAAAGCCTGTGCGGGTATTCACGGGATCCAGGGCTCCCCAGTGGCGTATATCGGAAGGGTCGACGCCCAGTTCTTCAACGGTCTCACGCAGGGCGGTTTGCCTGAGTGACTCGTCGGCAGGTTCGCAGACCCCTCCGGGGAACGCCCATTCATTTCGATGGTGGCGTACTTCCCCAGACCGCCTAATAAGCAGTAACTCTGGTTTGTCTTCCCGACCCCCGAAGAGCAGGTACACCGCTGCAACTCGCCCGGTCCCGGCGTGTTCGCTATCGAACGACGTCGGATCCGCCTGCCTTCCGCAAAAGACCTGGCCAAGCGCGGAAAGTGTCAGCGACATGCCTCCTACGGGAAGATGGACGAGACCACCTCATCGAGACTGCGCTGGATTTGCGGGTCGTCCGTTATCCCCCAGGTGACCGACACCTGGCAGGCTCGCCTACCCTGAACTCCTTCCACGATAAGTCGCCCGGCGTAGATGAGCACGCGCGTGGACGCCGCTTCTTCGAGGCCGTGCTCCCTAAGATTTCTGATCTTGTCGCCGAGTTTGGCCAACATGCCCGCTGTGTCGATGTCCACTCCCGACTCATGTGCGATGATCATGGCTTCTCGCTCAGGGTCAGGGAACACGAATTCGAGAGCCACGAAACGCTGCCTGGTGCTGTGTTTCAGGTCTTTCAGCGCGTTCTGGTAACCGGGGTTGTACGAAACGACGAGCAGGAAGCCATCGGAGGCTTCCACGACCTCCCCCAGCTTGTCGATGGTCAGAATCCGCCTGTGGTCGGCCAGGGGGTGGATGATTACGGTCGTGTCTTTGCGGGCTTCGACGATCTCGTCGAGGTAGCAGATTCCGCCCACTTTGACCGCCCGTGTAAGCGGCCCGTCAATCCAACGGGTGCCATTGGCATCGAGCAGATAACGGCCGACAAGGTCGGATGCCGTCATGTCCTCGTGGCAGGCTACCGTTACCAGGGGCAGGCCGCCGTTGGGCGAAGCTTGCGCCGCCGCTGTCTTATCGGAATTCTTCTTCACCACCGATAGCGGCTGGCCGAGTTTCCATGCCATGTACTCGACGAACCTGGTCTTCCCCGTGCCTGTGGGACCCTTGAGCAGGATAGGGATCCTTTGGCGGTACGCCGCCTCGAAGATCTCTACCTCATCTGACAGGGATATGTAAAACGGCTCAGCCTCGACGATGTATTCTTCGACACGGTACTGGCGTTCCTCCGTTTGGGTTGCCATGCTTATTTTGGGTCCCTTCCGATTTCGCGGCGTGTGCCGCCTGCAATTAAGTTCTTGTAGGCTGCGGTTACCGCCGATCTCAATTCGCCGACGGTTCCGATGTTTTCGATCACTACGGACGAACGGTTCGCCCGATCTACGGATGCCAATTGCGCTGCCAATCTCGCATCCGCCTCGCTCGCAGATATCGACTGCCGGCCCATCAGCCGAGCCCTCGCTACTTCACTGGGCGTTTCCACGGTCCAGACCTGGTCGAACTGGTCTTCCCAACCTGCCTCCAGCAGTACCGCCGCTTCCACGACCGCAACACCGGCGCCCGCCGCTTCGGCTTCAGCCAGACGAATCGAGATGAGTTTGCGTATTTCCGGCCAGACGATTCCTTCCAGAGCTAGTCGTTCTTTTTTGTCGCCGAAGACGATCCTGGCCAAACTCGCCCGGTCGATTTCACCATCGTCGCTCAGTATTCCGTCGCCAAAGCGTTCTAAAACAAGACGGCGGGCGGTTCCGTCCCTTGAGTAGGTTTCGTGCCCAAGCCTATCCGCGTTAACCACACACGCGCCGAGATTCCTCAGCATCTCTGCGGCTGTTGATTTACCGGCGCCGATGCCGCCGGTTAGTCCCACCCTTTGCATAGTCACGTGTTGATTGACACCAAACAGGCATTCTAACTTTGGGCAGATGGGACGGCAATTGCATCCTCCATTGAAACACGAATGCTGTGGGCGCCCGAATGCGCCGGGCTTCACTTACGATGACATCCAGAAGAGCAAGCAACGACCGCTACGGCAATTGCGCCGGGCGCTGGATTAAACTTGCTGAACGTGAACCGCGTTGGAGTAAAACGCAGCCAGCCGTTCGATGATGTCCAAGTGAATAACACAAGCTTGAGAAATCTTCCAAGTGTCGAGAGCCTGCTCCGGCATTCTCGCCTGATCGCGCTGTCCGCCGAGTATTCCCACGTATCGGTTGTCCGGCTGGTGCGGGAAACACTAAACGATGTTAGAAGCGCAGCGCTCGCCGGAAAATCGATTCCCTCCTCCGACGGTATCGCCGACAAGGTCGCGGAACGAGCGGGGACCGCGTGGTCGGTTTGGCCGGTGCGGCTTGTAAACGCCACCGGAGTTGTCCTGCACACCAATCTGGGGAGGGCGCCTCTGAGCCGTGCCGCGCTCGCCGCAGCCATGGATGCGGGAAGCGGCTATTCGAACCTGGAATTTGACCTGGGGACGGGCAAACGGGGATCGCGCCAGGAGAAAATCGGACAGTTGTTGGCTGACGTGACCGGCGCCGAAGATGGCATCGCGGTCAATAACAACGCGTCCGCCATGCTCCTGGTTTTGAGCGCAATGGCCGCGGGGCGCGAGGTGATCGTGTCGAGGGGTGAGGCGGTAGAGATTGGCGGCGGATTCCGGGTCCCCGACGTGATGAGGCAGTCGGGCGCAGAACTTGTAGAGGTTGGCACGACCAACCGCACTTACGTTCGCGACTACGAGGCGGCAATCACGGATCGAACGGCCGCCATACTGAAGGTCCATCCGAGCAACTTCCACGTGTCCGGATTCACACACGCCGCGGACCTGCCTGAACTCGTCACACTCGCTGAGTCCAGGGGCATAGCCATGCTTCACGACCTGGGATCCGGTTGTCTGTTGAACACCGAGTTATACGGCATCGCCCATGAACCGACCGTTCAGGAAAGCGTCGATGCCGGAACCCACATGACGATGTTTTCGGGAGACAAGCTGTTGGGTGGGCCGCAGGCCGGCTTGATCGTCGGAGCCGCGGATCACGTCCGAAGAGAGTGGCCGCGCACCCAATGGCGCGGGCTGTACGCATGGACAAGATCGGCCTGGCGGCGCTGGGCGCAACCCTCATCTCCTACATTCGCGGAAACGCCCAGAATGAACTCCCCATCTGGCAGGCGATCTCGATGCCGTTATCGGACATCGACAATCGGGCCCGGAGTTGGCAAGCGGCTGTTGGTACGGGTCAAGTAATCGACGTTCGTTCCGCAATAGGCGGGGGCAGTCTTCCGGGCCAGACTTTGCCATCCCGCGCCCTGGCCATTGCGCCTTCGCAGGGGCCGGATGAATTTACGGCTTCGCTCAGACGAGCCAATCGGCCGTTAATCGCACGGATCGAAGACGATCGGGTTGTACTCGATCCCCGCACGGTTGCGGAACATGAAGACGAGCATGTTGTCGCCGCCCTGAGATCCTTGCTATGAAAATGACCTCTGCCACCAATCCGTGTCGTAGGGGCTTTGGGATGTGGGCGCCCGTTGGGGCGGGGCATGGGTAACCCCGAGATGCAGCGCCAGGCTTGCCAGTGACTCCTGCCCGGTGCTAATCACATTCATCACCTCGTGCGGCCTCGTTAAGGCCATAGTGATTCCGACCGCCTCAATGTCATTCCGAGCGAAGCCGAGGAATCTAAGACGGCGATTGGCAGTCGCGGCGCCATTCACGCAACCAGGCGTCGTGTTGAGGCGGGTTGCTCCGCGACAGCCTGACTTCACGACAAGGTTTTGAGATTCCTCACTACGTTCGGAATGACAACTGAGGGTCGGCGATACGTACATAATTGTGTGAACAAGCCCTAGACAAACCAAAATGACCCTCTTCGATCATCGCAGACAGCAGATTCAAGGCCGCAATGCCCCTCTCGCGGCTCGGATGAGACCGCAATCGCTCGACGAGATGGTCGGTCAAGAGAGCCTGGTTGGCGAAGGGCGGGTGTTGCGGCAGGCGATCGACCAGGATCGGGTGCCATCGATGGTGCTGTGGGGGCCGCCTGGCAGCGGCAAGACGACCCTGGCCAGGCTGATTGCGCAAGTCACCAAGGCAACCTTTATTCAGCTATCTGCGGTCACGTCAGGCGTCGCGGACGTGCGAAAGGCGGTCGGTGAGGCTCGTCAGCAGTTGGGTGAAATCGGAAGACCCACGATCTTGTTCATCGACGAAATCCACCGGTTCTCCAAATCGCAACAGGATGCGCTTCTGCCGCACGTGGAGGACGGAACCATAACGCTTATCGGGGCGACAACGGAGAACCCTTCGTTCGAAGTGATCGCGCCGTTGCAGTCGAGGACGAGGGTCTACACGCTTGGCGCCTTTGCACTGACGAGGCGGTCGGCAGCGATCATCGACCGTGCGCTGGGAGACAATGAGCGGGGTCTTGGGGCGTTCAACGCAAGCCTTACCGACGAGGCGCGCAGTTTCTTGTTGCGCGTATCCGGAGGGGATGCCAGGACCGCTCTCGACGCCCTGGAACTGGCCGTCGAATCGAGCGCCCCCGACGAAGCGGGGGAAAGAGTCGTAGACGTCGATACGGTCGAGCAGGCTCTACAAAAACAAGCTCGATACGATCGATTGGGAGACGCCCACTACGACACGATTTCCGCGTTTATCAAGTCGATCAGGGCCTCAGACCCGGACGCCGCTCTTTACTACCTGGCCCGAATGATCGATGCCGGCGAGGACCCACTGTTTATAGCGAGGCGCCTGATCGTCTCGGCTTCAGAAGACGTCGGACTGGGCAACCCCGGCGCTTTGCCGGTGGCGGTCGCCGCTCAACAGGCGGTCCATTTCGTCGGCATGCCGGAGGGCCGCATACCGCTCGCCGAGGCGACGGTCTACCTTGCAAACTCGCCAAAGAGCAATTCTGCATACTTGGCCATCGATAAAGCGTTAAAGGATGTCCGAAGCTCTCGTGACGAGCCGGTCCCGATGCACATGCGCAACGCCCCTACGAGGTTGATGCGCAATCTCGGGTACTCCGAGGGGTATCGCTATCCACACGACTACCCGGGCCACTTTGTCGCGTCGGAAAACCTGCCGGAGAAGCTTCGCGGACGGCGTTACTACGTGCCCGGAAACCTGGGCGCCGAAAAGCCTATGGCCGACCGGCTCAGACGGTGGTGGGGCGACAAGTACGGACCGCAGGATGACATGGCCGACGACTCGAATCGAAAACCGAATCCTTAAGAGGCTGTCCAAAAAGGGCCGCCGGAGCAGGGTTTAAAAATCGTCATTCCGGGCGAAGCAACTGTCATTCTGAGCGAAGTCGAAGAATCTACGTCCGCCTGGCAGTAACGCCGTGTCCCCCGACACCCAGACCCTTCGCCTTTGCTCAGGGTTACAAACGGACTTTTTAGACACCCTCTAAGAAATCGATTTCATAACCTTGGCCGTAGCGGCGATGGTGTAATCGACGTCATCCGCGTCTATGCCGTAATGGGTGACCATCCGCATGTCATGGCTGGCCCCGAGGGTTATCACGCCCTCTTCCCCCAAGCCTGCCGAAAGCTCGGCGCCTTGTCCGCCGGGGATCTTAAATCGAACCAGATTGGTCTGGATGTGCTCCGGGTCGAGGTCTATCCCGTCGATCTCGGCAAGGCCGAACGCCAGACGTTTCGCGTTCGCATGGTCATCTGCCATGCGGTCGACCATCGTGTCCAACGCTACGATGCCTGCGGCCGCGAGCACGCCCACCTGTCGCATGCCTCCGCCGAGCATCTTCCTCCAGCGTCTCGCCTCCTCGATAAAATCCTTGTCGCCGCAGATAACGCTGCCGACAGGACACGACAACCCCTTCGATAGGCAAAACCCGACTGAATCGACGTCGGCCGTCAACGCAGCAGGCGGGCATTCGAGAGCGACAGCGGCGTTGAAAAGCCGTGCGCCATCTAGGTGAACCCTCAGACCCCGGCTGTGGCCCGCATCGGCCATTCGTTTCGTGTCCTCGGGCGTAATCGCTCGTCCGCTACTCCCATTGTGTGTGTTCTCAATGCAAAGCAACACCGTTCGGGCTCTGTGGTAGTCAATCGGCTGGACAGCCCCCAGGATGTCTTCCGTAGCGAACATGCCGTCCTCGTCGGTCGGGATCGGGTGGGGATACACGCCGCCCAACACGGCGTAACCGCCGGCCTCGCTGTTCAATATATGGCACTGATCGCCCAGGATTATCTCGTCGCCGCGTTGCGCCTGTGACAGGACCGACACCAAATTGGACTGCGTGCCTGACGAAACGAAAATCCCAGCCTCCTTGCCGAGTAACTCTGCTGCCTGTTCCTGCAGCTTGTTGACCGTGGGGTCGTCGCGGAGGACGTCGTCACCCAGTTCTGCGTCGTACATGGCCTGCCGCATCTCCGGCGAAGGGTGAGTAACGGTGTCACTGCGAAGATCGATTCCTGTCATCTGGAAGGGCCTTTCTTATCGGCGATCGGGACTCTACGGTTATCGTCCGTTATGGTAATTGCTGTTACTGCGAGTGATTTTACCCGCGACCAATCCTGTTGCAATCGATGCCCACGGTGATGCCTTGAGACAATCCGCAGTTGAATTCGAAGTCGGCGGCGACCGTGTGGACGGAGTGCTCAGTACGCCCCTCGATGCCCGACCACCGTTTCCGGGCGCGGTAGTGTGTCACGGGCACCCCTTGTTCGGCGGGTCGATGGACTCCCTGCTGACCTATGCCATCTGCGAGGCGCTGGCGGAGAACGGCATTGCGACGCTGAGGTTCAACTTCAGACCCTTCGGGCAGGGCGCAACGGAAAAGGGCGGCACCGCGTGCCAGGACGTGGCCGCGGGTTTGGACCTGCTGCGAAACTGGCATGACGTGAGGCGCAACCGTTACGGGCTGGTCGGGTATTCGGCCGGAGCGGCGGCAATCCTGCGAGGGCTTGGCCAATTGAAGCGTGCAAGGGCGTTATCGTTTATCTCGCCGCCGCTCTCGGCGTTGGAAACAACTGGCATAGGTCGCGACAAACGACCGCGCCAGTTTGTGATCGGCGCCGCGGACCGCATCGTCGATCCGGCGAAACTAGGTGCGGCGGTCGAGGAAATGAGACAGCCGGTGGACCTGCAGGTAATCCCGGGCGCCGGTCACACTATTGGCGGCAACGAGCGCGAGGTGGCAACAGCGGTTGGCCTGTTTATGGGAATGCAACTCAGGCGTTAGTGACAGGTAAATCCGCCGACTAACCTTTTGAGGTGACCGTATACTCGAAGAACAACGACTCTCGCACACATCCCGAATGGCTGATGAGTCGTGCTGACACAACGTCCTGTTCGACTTGCAAAACGACACCGCGCCCAATCCACTCGCCACCACTGAACTGGTTGAGGCCAGCCCTCCAAGTGGGGGTTGGACGATCTTTGTCGACCCGTTTGCCTGGCTGATGTTTGCGTTGGCCCTGGGGCTCGATCAGTTCACGAAATGGCTCGTTACCAGCAATCTCGCGTTGTTCGAGTCCGTCCCCGAAGAAGGTTTCTTCCGAATCACGTACGTCTGGAACACCGGTACTGCGTTCGGACTGTTCACCGGCCGAGGAGACATTCTCACCGTCGTTTCCTTGGTGGCAGTGGCGATTCTCATATTCTTCTACCGTCATGCCGGTCGGGAGTCTTTGGTAGTCAGACTGGCGATCGGCCTGCAACTCGGCGGGGCGTTGGGAAACATCGTGGACAGGTTTCGTCTCGGCCACGTGACCGACTTTATCGACGTCGGCCCCTGGCCAATCTTCAATATTGCTGATTCATCAATTGTCATCGGGATCGGCCTGATGGTGTTCTACCTGTTTGTCACGCGGGAATCGCGAGAACGGCACGTCGAATCGCCCGCCGGGCAATCCTCCGCCCAACCCCTGATCGGTGAAATTCCGCCGCAGCCCGAGAGAACGGAAGACTCTGCTGGATCCACTGCAGCGACCGCTCCCACGAGCGATGACCGCGGCTGATGGTCGATCGATGAACAGAAAGATCGCCTGGACACTGCGCAATGCTGATGAGCCCGTACGACTCGATGTAGCCGTTGCGGGCGAGTTAGACGGCGTAAACAGATCTCTGGCCAGACGGCTGATCGAGGGTGGGTTCGTATCCGTAACAGGCAAGACATGCCGTCGCGGTTCGTTACGGATAACCTGCGGCGACGTAGTGGTGGTCGAACTTCCGGATGATTCAGGGCGCGTCGACGATTCGACGAAGGCAGAATTCGACGTGGTCCTGGAAGACCCGCACCTGATCGTGGTGGACAAGCCGGCAGGTGTAACTGTTCATCCCGGGCCCGGACACAGAGGCGACACCCTGATCGAAGCCCTAGTTGCGACCCGACCCGAACTCGCCGCCGTGGGCGATCCTGAGCGCCCCGGAGTAGTGCACCGTCTCGACAAGGACACTTCGGGACTACTCGTAGTCGCCAAAACCGACGCTGCCCTGTCACACCTCGTCGATGCAATCAAGGCCCGGGCGATCGTCCGAACGTACAAGGCCCTTGTAGCAGGTCAATTCAATTCGGATCAGGGCGTTATCGACGCCCCAATCGGACGCGACCCGGCTAATCGAACACGCCAGGCGGTGGTCACTTCCGGCAAGCCGGCGAGAACCAGGTATCGCCTCTTGAAACGAATGACCGGCGCATCGTTTCTTGAGGTCGTGCTGGAAACCGGACGGATGCACCAGATCAGGGTCCACATGGCTGCTGTGAAGCACCCGGTAATCGGAGACAGGACGTACGGCGCCAAACCGGGTCCTCCGGGACTGGAGCGACAGTTCCTGCATGCCACGCGGCTGCGGTTCGAACACCCTTCAACCGGTAAGACTGTAGACGTGAAGTCGCCTTTGCCAGACGACCTTAGTGAAGCCTTGGCACACTATGAGTCCGGTTGAGCCGCCCGGAACCCTGAGTGAAGACAAATCCACTGGCGTAGGGGCGTTTGCAGAGCATGTTTCATAACGTTGAGACCACCTGATTCACGATCCATTGGATTACGGTTTTCGCCGGAATTATGAGGTATGGCGCCGTATTCCAATTTCGTCATTCCCGTGAAAACGGGAATCTATTCCCCGACTGCGTAGTGCGAAACTAAGCAGGTGCTTTGTGAAACAGGCTCTTGCAACCCGCCCATAATTGAAACAGTATTCGAAAGGCCCTGAACACAAATCCCGTGACTGAACCAGAAACACAAAAATCCGACACGCAAAATCCCGCGAGGGTGAGGTTTGCTCCCAGCCCAACCGGATTGCTCCACATTGGCGGGGTGCGTACAGCGATCTTCGATTGGCTGCTCGCAAGGCAAACGGGCGGGCAGTTCATCCTCCGCATCGAGGACACCGATCAGCGGCGATTCATGGACGGCGCCACCGAAGACATCATGGAATCGCTGCGGTGGTACGGGCTCGACTGGGATGAGGGGCCGGACGTGGGCGGACCGCACGAACCCTATATCCAGTCACAAAGGAAGAGCTACTACTCAGCCGCGGTCGAAAAGTTAATCTCAGCCGGAGCGGCCTATGCCTGCGACTGTTCTCAGGAACGCCTTGCCGCCCTGCGCAATCAGCAACAGGCGTCTGGCCAACCGCCGGGCTACGATGGGCGCTGCCGAAATCGACAGCCAGTTTATGTCCCGCATTCAGATGGGCAGGGGCGTGAGGTGGTAGTGCGAATGCGAGTCCCGGAAGAAGGGAGATTGACGTTTCATGACATTGTCCGTCAGCAAGTCTCGTTTGATCTCTCGAATCTAACAGATTTTGTGATCATGAAGTCGGATGGCATGCCCACCTACCATTTGGCGCACGTGGTTGACGACCATGAAATGAAGATTTCCCACGTGCTCCGAGGCGAAGAGTGGATATCGTCCACACCAAGGCACATCCTGATACACCAGGGCCTTGGAATCACGCCGCCGATCTACGTCCACCTGCCCCTCCTGCTGGGCAAGGACCGGTCGAAACTTAGCAAGCGCCACGGCGCCGACCGCGCGCTGGCGTACAGGGGCCAGGGATTCCTGTCCGAAGCGATGTTTAATTTCCTGGCGCTCCTCGGCTGGTCGCCGGGAGACGATACCGAAGTCATGGCACGCGACGAGATCGTCCGGCGGTTCTCCCTCGACCAGGTCAGTGAGTCCCCCGCCGTGTTCGATCTGGACAAGATGACGTGGATGAACGGCGTCTACATCCGCTCCATGAACGCCGCCCAGCTTACGTCGCAAATGATGCCGGTGCTCTCCGACCCCGTGGCTGGACTGCCGGACTCCGTGCCGCGTCCCATCGACCAGGGCAGGGTGGAGGCGCTGACGCCGCTGATTCACGAACGGCTGAAACGGCTTGATGAAGCGCCGGGGTTACTGGACTTTTTCTTCACGGATGACGTGTCGCCCGACCCCAATGAACTCATTCAACGCAGGATGGACCGGGAATCGACCATTACTGCGCTCACCGCAGCCCTGGATCTTTGCCGAACAGTTGAATCGTTTGATCCGACGCCCCTCGAATCGGCCTACCGCGCGCTTACGGCGGAAATCGGACTGAAGGCCGGACAACTCTTTGGAACGATCCGGGTCGCGGTAACCGGCAGGCGCGTTGCGCCGCCACTGTTCGATACGATGGCCGCCATCGGCCGTGGAAAGTGCGCGGCCCGCCTCGAAAATGCGCGCTCCCTGCTTTCCAACAAAGTCGAAGCCTAGAGCCTGTTCACACTAAATCCACCCCATTGGGCGGTTCAGGATGTCATCTTGGCAGCCCAAGATGTTGCCCTGTGCGCCCGGGATGTCATTCCTCTGAAAACAGCCCGGTCAGGCGACCAGCCTCCCCTCGTCGTTCCGGACTTGATCCGGAATCTAGGGGCGCGGGGCCACGCGAATACCGGGGTCACACCGCTTCCAGCACGGGCTCGCGGTGCCATCGACAGCCGCCCGGCGCCGTCCCTTTTTCATCCCTTTGCGCGGCCTTCACAGGGCCATGGTTATCCCGAGCCCCTTCATGTCATTTCGAGCGAAGCCGAGAAATCTAAGCCGGCGGTTGGCAGTCGCGGCGCCATTCACGCAACCAACCCCGTATTGAAGCGCTGCTCCGCTACATACAAATCACTGCCGAGGAGCTGGCAATATGCATATTGTGGTTTGAACAGGCTCTAATCCGTGAACCAGCGCGGGTCCGCCAAATTGACCGTTTTTTCGGTTATCCGTATACTTTAGGCGTTGTTAGAAACAAAAACCCGGGGGCATCTTGGTAGAACTCAGAATCAATGAAGGGGAAAGCTTCGAAGCGTTTCTTCGGCGTTTCACTAAACGTGTGCAGCAGGAAGCAGTGATCGCCGAGGCCAGGCGGCGCCAACATTTCGAGCCGCCGAGCATGGTCCGCAAAAAGAAGGCCGCCGCAAAGCGCCGCAAGAGCCACAAGGCCACCCTCAAAAACATGTAACCGCCAGCCCGCCAACCGGCGGGCTTTTCGGTTAACCGTCCATCGGCATGTTTCCGTGTGATTGCCCATCGCCACTTATCGTTTCCGCCCGGTCTACGTTGCGTTTAGTCAGCCATCCCGATTCCCAACTAGACGACTCCGCCCTGGCTCTGGATCGCTGGTAATCATTTCGTGAGAAAACCCAACTTCGGCATCGTCGTGTTCCCGGGGACGTGGAGCGACCGCGACTGCCACCATGCGATCGCGTCGGTCCTCGGCCACAGAGCTTCCTTTGTGTGGCACAAAGACCGGGACCTGTCGGCGTACGACGCCCTTGTCCTGCCGGGCGGATTTTCGTATGGGGATTACCTCAGGGCCGGAGCGATCGCTCGGTTTTCGCCGGTAATGGAATCGGTTATCGATTTTGCGAACGAAGGCAAGCCGGTAATCGGAATCTGCAACGGCTTCCAGATCCTTTGTGAAGCAGGGTTGTTACCAGGGGTACTTATGCGCAATGAGCACCTGGAATTCCGGTGTGTCTGGACGAACCTGCGAGTCGAGAACGCGCAGACGGTCTTCACAAGCAAGGCCAGTCTCGGACAGACCCTGCGCCTGCCCATATCCCACGGGGAGGGCAATTTCCAGGCCGAACCCCACGTAATCGCGGGACTCGAGTCGGCGGGCAGGGTGGTTTTCAGGTACTCGACCGAGTGGGGAGAGGTCACGGCCGCGGCCAACCCGAACGGTTCGGCGAATAACATCGCCGGAATCATTAACGACCGCGGGAATGTACTGGGCATGATGCCCCATCCCGAGCGCGCCTGTGAGGCGCTTCTCGGAAGCGTCGACGGCAACCCGTTGTTTGAATCGATAGCGGCCTCAATTGGTCGGCCGGTCGGGTCCGCTGCGTGACATCCCGGAAGCCGATTGGATGCAACCTCCATCCAATCGCGTTACGCAAAAGTGCAGGGCATCGCCCAATCCCAAATTGGCATTCACCGGCGCATGACAGATGACTGAACGCAGAAAACCCGCAGCAGCAAGCCAGGGGATGCTCGACGAGTTGGCCCTATCGCGCGCTGAATACGAGGCCATCGCGGACCGGCTTGGCCGGCTGCCCGATCCACTCGAACTAGGTCTGTTCGGCTCCCTGTGGAGCGAACACTGCGGCTACAAGCACACTAAGCGGCTGATCAAGACGCTCCCGTCACATAGCGACCGGCTTCTCGTGGCGCCCGGTGCGGAAAACGCCGGCGTCATCGACATCGGTGACGGCCTCGCCATCGCCATGAAGATCGAGTCGCACAACCATCCATCGGCGGTGGAGCCGTTTGAGGGCGCCGCGACCGGCGTCGGCGGGATCGTAAGGGATATCTTCGCCATGGGCGCGCGGCCCGTTGCCCTGCTGAATTCGCTTCGGTTTGGGCGCCCGGACGATGCCCGAAACCGGTTTCTCCTGCACGGTGTCGTAGCCGGTATTTCTGCCTACGGGAACTGCATCGGGGTACCCGACGTCGGGGGCGAAATCGTGTTTGACGATTCTTATGCCGACAATCCTCTCGTCAACGCAATGTGCGTGGGATTGATCGAGGATGGCAGGGTCCTGAGCGCCTCCGCCCGTAGTCCCGGCGACCTGTTGATTCTCGTCGGCGCCGATACCGGTCGGGACGGCATCCACGGCGCATCTGGTCTGGCCTCACGTACTTTCGAAGAGGAACAGGAAATGAGGTCGGCAGTCCAGGTTGGCAATCCGTTTCTTGAGAAGGTGCTGATCGAGGCCTGCCTGGAAGCTGTGCAGCTCGACTGCGTAGTCGGAATGCAAGACCTGGGCGCCGCCGGACTGGCAAGCGCAGCGATCGAGATGGCGAGTCGCAGCGGAATGGGTCTGAGGTTGGACGTGGCGAAGGTGCCGCGCCGTGAAACCGGCATGACCCCCTACGAGGTGATGCTCTCCGAGTCTCAGGAGCGAATGCTGCTGGCCGTCAGACCTGGCGGAGAACGCGAAAGCACGAAGCTGTTCAGCAAATGGGACCTCGATTCAACCGTTATCGGCGATTTCACTGACGGCCACACGGTCCTGATAAAAGACGGCCCTGTCGAGGCCACTGAATCGCCGGTCCATGCCCTTACAGATGCTCCGGAGTACGTACTTTCCGGCAAGAAACCGGATTGGCTCGACCGTGTTCAGAACGAAGACCCGGCTGGCCTCCCGTTGCCCGACGCATCGCCGGGTGAGGTTTTGTTGCAAATGCTCGCATCGCCGAACATCGCCAGCAAGCGGGCGGTATTCAGGCAGTACGACCACCAGGTCCAGAACAACACCGTTATCCCACCGGGCGGCGATGCGGCCCTCCTGAGGCTAAAGGACACTCGCAAGGCGATTGCCGTCTCCGTCGATTGCAACGGACGCCTGTGCTACCTGGACCCATATACCGGCAGCATGATTGCCGTCGCCGAAGCTTGCAGAAACGTGTCCTGCACGGGCGCCAACCCTGTTGCGCTCACCGACGGCCTTAACTTCGGCAACCCCGAAACCAACGACGTTCAATACCAATTGACCGAGTCCATTAGGGGTATCCGCGATGCCGCCCTGGCATTCGGCGTACCCGTCGTCAGCGGGAACGCGAGCCTCTACAACGAGTCGCGCGGCCGGGCCATTTTTCCTACGCCGATGATCGGGGCCCTGGGACTCCTCGATGACGTCTCACGCCGCGCCGCCGCGGGATTCAAGCGCGAGGGCGACGTGGTGGCTGTGATCGGCTCAAATGAGCCTTGGGACACGGTCGGCGGCCTGATGGGAAGCGAAATGGCCTATGTGCTTCATGATTGGATTGGGGGCCAGCCGGCCATAGACCTTTCACTCGAGGTACACGTTCAGGCGCTATGCCGCGACGCGATCTGGAAAGGTTTGGTCAATTCCGCGCACGACTGTTCACAGGGCGGTATTGCGGTCACCATCGCGGAATCGGCGATCATCGGAGGGCAGGGCGTAACGATTCCGGCGGCGTTCAACGGTAGATGGGACGCATGCCTCTTCGGCGAGACACAGTCCCGAATCGTAGTGACGGTAGATCGTTCCAAAGTCGGCGAGTTACTCGACCTGGCCGGCCAGCGCCATGTGCCGGTCTGCGTTTTGGGAACGGTTGGCGGCGATAGGCTGAAAATGGGGGGAGAATTGGACGTTGGGTTGCAGGAAGCTGCACGGGCCTGGAACATAGGATTCGAAGCCGCGACCTCGAGTTGACGGGACCGCGCTTAGCA
Organism: Dehalococcoidia bacterium; assembly: GCA_965262065.1. Taxonomy (GTDB): domain Bacteria; phylum Chloroflexota; class Dehalococcoidia; order Lucifugimonadales; family Lucifugimonadaceae. The sequence goes on from OZ253497.1 coordinate 2,630,186, forward strand.
TGCGGCCGTTAGTGCGCGATAATAGCGACTGAATAAACGACCAGGACGAACTACCCGGGCTTTGGCGCCCGCGTTTTCGCGTGGAGACAGGGTTGCCAAGATACGATTACCTGTGCCGAGATCACGGGCACTTATTTGAAAAGACTCAGAGTTTCAACTCCACGCCGGGAGCCGTGTGCCCGGAGTGCGGGGCCGAGTCAGTCCGCCAACTCTCAATCCCCGCGGTCCACTACAAGGGCACCGGGTTTTACACAACGGACCACGCCCGCACTAACGTGGGCCGGTCTGGCGGCGGATCCGGAAGTGACAAGAGTTCCACGGACAAGAAGGACGACAAGTCAGATAAGACCTCCTCATCGAAGAAGTCGGATTCAAAATCCAAAAGCAAGAGCGCCGACTCGTCCTGAATCTCAAGTAGTGCCCGAACCCGCGTTCCGACCGTGCGAGCAGTAGTTCAACGGGTTTCGAATGCCGAAGTCCGCGTCGGCAAACGGACAACCGGATCGATCGGCAGAGGGCTTGTCGTCCTCGTGGGTGTGTCACAAAGCGACACCGACGAAGACATCGAATACCTCGCCAATAAGACCGTAAACATGCGGCTGTTCCCGGATCCTTCGAACGCCGCGCGCGGGTTCGAACTTTCGGCAACCGAAGTCGGCGCCGACATCCTGCTCGTCAGTCAGTTCACCCTTTACGCCTCCACGCGAAAAGGGCGCCGGCCCGGTTTCACCGATGCTGCGCCGCCGGATATTGCAGAGCCGTTATTCGAAAAGGTAGTTCATGCTTTCAGGCAAACTGGCTTGAGAGTCGAGACGGGCGAGTTCGGCGCAAGCATGAGTTTGGAACTGACCAATGAAGGGCCGGTTACGATTGCGTTGGACACGGCCGACCGCAGCAAGCCGCGCCGCGGCTGACGACGCACCGCCCGTCTGGCAAGCCCTATTTGGGCGACCAGAACCCGAGGTACCCGTCGCCTATCGCGGTGGGTGTATCGATCCCGCCGGTGTCTATCACCCACACCTCTTCCCGAGTGGCTTCCGGCAACTGAAACGGCAAATCCAAAGCTGGGTCGACGGCATTTGTCACTACGACACCGGCCGTGACTATGCGGGTGCTGTCCGGAGACCATAAGCGGGTTGAATTGCCGTACTGCTCGAAGAACGATTGGACGAAGTTGAATTCCGGGGTCGGCGCCATTAGCGCAGCGAATGATTCCTCACCAGCGGCGACATCCCAGAACGACCATTCAATGCCGCCACGGAGTCGCGCCGAAAGAGAAGCCACTGCGATCTTCGATCCGTCGGGCGACCACCACACAGAACGGATTTGCCGTTCGATGAGCACCTCTTCTTCGCCATCTTCGAGTGAGATCAAGGCCAGGGAGTCGTAGAGGCCGCTGAATTCACCCCGCAGCAACGCGACCGTTTCGCCGTCCGGCGACGCCCTGAACGCGGCTACACCTTCGGAGGTCCCGAGGACCGTCGAATCGCCGTCCGACAGTCCGGATGTGAGGATCATGAAGTTGCCCGATGCCGAATCACCGTGCAGGAAACGGTCGGAACCACCGGCGAACTGGGGCGTCAGGAACCGCATTTCCTGCCCAGTGAAAAGCGGTTCCATTTCCTCACCGTCGTGGTCAACCGTGAATAACGAGCCTGCGACATGGATGACCAGACTTGACGAAAGAGGACCCCAATCCAGGTACACAGGTGATCCCGTAGCGACCATGTAGCGTTCTTCGCCGGTCTCACTGTCGAGAGTCGCCGTAATCAGTTGCTCCCCGGTTCCGGCGATGACCGCGATTCGATCTCCGCCGGGAGACCACATCGCATAGTGGGGCACTCCATTCCCGATCCCCATGGTCTCGGGGTGGTCCACGAACAAAGTCACCCCAACTCCGTTGCCATCGGCGGGCGCGCGCATGAGGCTTATACGCGCGTCCGGCCGAAACGGCCGGATAGCCGAATACAGGATGCTGCCCCCGTCCGGCGACCACACAGGCCACGTATATGCGCCGGAGAATGCGGAGCCTTCCAGATCGGCGTTTCTAGGAGAGACTTGCTGCTTGTCGGTGCCATCCGGGTTTACCGTGTATATCGTCCCGTCGATTGCGGCAATCGCAATTCGGTCGACCGATCCGTTGGCGACGACTCGCGTGGGGATCGGGACGGGGTTCAGCGGAGAATCATCTACCCGTGGAGAAACTGTTCGGTCCGGATCGCCTGGCTCCGTGGTCATTGCGGTGGCCACTGCTATGAATTCTGGGGGGCCGGGAGTAGCCGTGGGCGCATTGACTGGCTTCATCTGCGGGGTATCGGTACGAATTGGGGTCACCGGCTCCGGGGTCGGGGCAACAGTCGCGGTGGGCAAAATCGCCGTGGCCGTGGCGGTTTGAAGCGGCGGAAGGGTCGGTGTCGCTTCTTCCGTCTTCGGCTGCGAACAGGCCGCGGTAAATGCCAGCGCTATCAGGATCAAGGCCGCCGCGATGGCGGCGCCGGGGCCGCGATGCACGATGTGTCGCTGCTGCTTCGCTCTATTGAGTGTCAGGTTCGCGTCGGACTCACTGTTGCAATTCACAATGCCGCCGGATCAGGTCACGCGGACCGGTTCGATGTCGAGACCGATGTCCAGGGCCTTCACCGAATGTGTGAGAGCGCCGACCGATATCAGGTCGACCCCTGTCGCGGCGATCTCCGCAACCCGGTCCAACGTCACTCCGCCGGAAACTTCGGTCAGACATCGACCCCTTGCGATCTGGACGGCCTCTCTGATTTCGCTAAGCGACATGTTGTCGAGCATGACGATGTCGGCGCCCCCTTCGATGGCCGCGCGGGCTTCGTCGACGGACTCCACTTCGATCTCGATCTTCACGGTATACGGGGAATTGTCTCGGGCAATGCGGATGATTTTGGCAGTGCCCTCGCCATCGGCTTGCAACGCTGCAATGTGGTTGTCCTTGATCAGCACTCCGTCCCCAAGGTTCCGCCGGTGATTTCGTCCACCGCCGGCAGCCACCGCGTACTTGTCGAGACCGCGAAGCCCCGGCGCAGTCTTGCGCGTGTCCAGGATTTCTGCATTCGTGCCGCTCACTGTATCGACGAACTTCGAGGTCATCGTCGCAATCCCGCTCATGCGTTGCAGAAAGTTAAGCGCCGTCCTCTCCGCCATCAGAATGCTCGCAAGACTCCCGGACACGGTTCCCGCCGTCTCACCGGCTTCGATGGGGTCCCCGTCGGACATTTGTTCGGTAGTTCTCAGTGAAGGGTCAACCCTTCGGAACACCGCCATCGCCACCGGAAGGCCTGCCAGCACCCCGCGTTCATGTGCGACGAGTCTCGCCTCGCCTACAAGGTGCGCAGGTATCAGCCCGGAAGTTGTGACGTCGCCAGCGCCCAGGTCCTCGTCCAGGGCCCTGTCGATCACCGGCTCGAGCACTCCCGGCGGCGGCAACACCGGGGTGGAAGTCCCGCTATCCACCGATCTCGAGCATTCGCTCCAGGGCCTTAATCGCATCTTCCCGCTCACCGATCGGTACTCGCACGCGGTTTATCACGAGTCCTGCCAACAGACCTTCGAGCACCCACAGTAGATAGGCCGGATGAATTCGATACATCGTCGCGCAGGGACAGATCACCGGATCCAGGCAGAAAACGGTCTTGTCCGGGTTCTCCTGCGCCAGGCGATTGACCAAATTGATCTCAGTACCAATCGCCCACACAGAGCCCGGTTCCGCGTCGCTCACGCTACGCACGATGAACTCGGTCGAACCGTTCATGTCCGCCGCTTCCACAACCTCCATCGTGCACTCGGGGTGAACGACAACGTTCACATCCGGTCGAGCTTCCCGCGCCTGTTGAATTTGATCGACCGTGAAGCGGGTATGCACGGAGCAGTGACCCTGCCAGAGGATGATCCTGGCGCGCCTGATCTGCTCAGGCGTTAGTCCGCCCATAGGGCGGAAAGGGTTCCATACGGCCATCTCGCCGGTCTCAACGCCCAACTTCAGACCCGTGTTGCGGCCGAGATGCTGGTCCGGGAGGAAAAGTACCCTGCCGGACTTCCGAAACGCCCATTCGAAAACTTCCGCGGCGTTCGAGGAGGTGCACACCGCGCCACCGTTTCGGCCGCAGAGGGCCTTGATCGCGGCAGTCGAATTCATGTAGGTGATGGGTACGATCTCGCCTGCGCCTCCAAGGACTGAGGCGATGTCGTCCCACGCATCCTCTACGTCGTCGCTCCTGGCCATGTCAGCCATGGAACAACCTGCGGCCATATTTGGCAGGATCACGTTTTGGTTGGGAGACGTCAGTAAGTCCGCGGTCTCAGCCATGAAATGGACGCCGCAGAACACCACGAAACTGGCATCTTGCTCGGCCGCGGCCATTTTGGAAAGCTTGTAGGAGTCCCCGCGGAAGTCTGAGTACTTGATCACGTCATCCCGCTGGTAGTGGTGGCCAAGGATGACTAACTGGTCTGCCAGCGCCTCCCGCGCCGCCGCTATGCCTGAATCGAGCTCTTCGGGCGAGAGTTTCAGGTAGCGTACAGGGACCTTTTGCCACCTGACGCCCGACTTGAACTCCTCTTCTAGTGTGCGCGTTCGAAGATTGCCCGACGTCTGGCAAAACGCCGACTGTTCGAGCTCGGTGATTGGGATCGCCACCGTACCGGATCTTCTGTTAGCTGCGGTTGTCACAACGACTCCGTTTCGGGATTTGCTGCCCGGGCCTGAGCGCGGCGTCCTTGCCGACTCTGAATCAAGCTACAGACGCCACCGTCCTGCTTGTCTCTGTTAACTCTCCCCGAAGCGACCATGGTGAGGTCGCAGTGATCTCGACCTGTTTCGTTTGGCCGATCAGGGAATCTCCGCCATCCATATACACAATTTTATCCCCCCTGGTGCGCCCCTGTAGCTTCCCCCGCGTGCGTCCGTCAAGTAACACGTCAAACTTTTGACCCTCAAGGTCCTTGTTTAACTGTGCCTGTATTTGTTCCTGCACGTTGGAGACGCGGGCAAGCCTTGATTTCTTTTCCCGGCGTTCAATGTCGTCCGGCAGCCGCTTTGAAGCAACAGTTCCCGGCCGCTCCGAATAGGCCGCGGCGTGGACTTTGTCGAAACGGACCATCTCCAACATTTCGAGTGAACCGGAAAACTGTTCTTCAGTTTCGGCGGGGAACCCGACGATCAGGTCCGTAGTCAAGGTAACGTCGGGAATCGTCTCCCTTACTTCCTGTACCTTTTCCAGATACTGCCCGCGCGTGTACGAACGACGCATGTCCGCAAGTATCGCGTCGTCCCCGGCCTGCACAGGCAAATTGACCGACTCGCACACCTTCGGGAGGTCCGCGACGGCCTGAATAATGCGGCGGGACATGTCGTTGGGGTGTGAAGTCAGGAACCTGATCCGTTCAAGCCCTTCGATTGCGTTCACGTCGTACAGAAGGTCGGCAAGGTCCCTTCGCGGGGACAGATCCTGACCATACGAATCGACGTTCTGCCCCAACAGAGTCACTTCACGCACGCCTCGCTGGACGAGTAACGTCACTTCCCGAACAACGTCTTCTGCCATTCTGCTGGTCTCTCGCCCCCTCCGGTACGGGATGATGCAAAACGTGCAGAATTTGTCACATCCGTGAACGATCGGCACGTATGCTGTCACTCCCGGTCTGGTAGGAACCAGGGAATCGAGGCATCCTTCCAGGTCGGCCCCCGACCTTGCGGCGGCAACTTCGAGGATCGGCGCGAACTGTTGCGGACGAGCCCACACGTCGACCTGTGGGAACCTGCGGCGAAGTTCAATCTGCTTCGGTCCGACCATGCAACCCATAACCGCGATGACGCGTTCTGGATGAGCCTGCTTGATAGGCCGGAGTCGGCCGAGCAGGCCAGTCGCCGTGTCCTCCGCCGACTGGCGTACCACGCACGTGTTGAGGACTACGACATCGGCCTTTTCGGGCGTCTCGCAGGTCTCGAACCCCAACTGCTCGAGCCCGCTTGCAAGACGCTCGGAATCCGCCTTGTTCATCTGGCAACCAACGGTCCAGAGATTATAAGTAGCCATTACCGGAAGACCTGATTCTTCGGCTCACTTTATTTATTTCCAGCGTTGGGGTTGCCGTTTCTGTGGATTCAGCAGGCCAGAGGCCGGTGATGTTGCCGAAACCGCAGATGAGAGGTCGATGCCGCTCATGGGCGGAGGGAGTATCCCTAATCGTAGGGTATCACGGGCATACTGGACATAGACAGGGACACTCAAGGCTCACTCCGGCGCGCCCTCGCCCTCCTGTCATTCTTGAGCGAAGCGAAGAACCCGCGCGCCACACGCCAACGCCGGGCCGGATGCCCCACGTGATCAAGCCAGCCCCCTCCCGTCGTTCCGGACTTGATCCGGAATCCGGCGCGCCCTCGCCCACTATCATTTTTGAGCGAAGCGAAGAACCCGCGCGCCACACGCCAACGCCGGGCCGGATGCCCCACGTGATCAAGCCAGCCCCCTCCCGTCGTTCCGGACTTGATCCGGAATCCAGCGCGTCCTCGCCCACTGTCATTCTTGAGCGAAGCGAAGAACCCGCGCGCCACACGCCAACGCCGGGCCGGATGCCCCACGTGATCAAGCCAGCCCCCTCCCGTCGTTCCGGACTTGATCCGGAATCCAAGGGTGCGGGCTCACGCGTATACCGGGGTCACGTAAATCCCCGCACGGACTCGCAGCGCCAATGACTCCCGCCCCAGTCGTAACGCCCGGCGACGCACCACTTTCATCACCTCATGCGGCCTTCACCGGGCAATAGTGATTCCCAACGTCCCAACGTCATTCCGAGTGCCTTCATTGTCATTCCGAGCGAAGCCGAGGAATCTAAGCCGGAGGTTGGCGGTCAAGGCGCCATTCACCCAACCAGGCCTCGCGTTGCTCCTCGACAGCCTTACTTAAAGACAAAGTTTTGAGATTCCTCACTACGTTCGGAACGGCAGCCGAGGGGCTGGCGACACGTACATTTCTGTGCGAACAGGCCCTGGACCATCAATCTCATAAGCAGCTGATGACACCGGCCCTACGGACTTTTTTAGAGAGCACAACCCAAACTGACGTTAGGTCCGGTCCTAGCTGCTCCCGATCTGTTGCAAGTGTGAAATAGAGTTCCGCAATAGCCGCCTGGAGGTCACTAGGAGCTTCGGAGAGGTCGTCGCCAAATCCAAACTCGTTCAATTCCGGAGCCTCGACGACGTGCTTGCCTCCCTCAAACATAGGCAAAACTCCAATCGGTTCCACTACGCGCAGACGCCCATCACGCAGACTGCCCAAGGCGAAGGGCTCGGGTGGCAATGACACTACTTCCTCGCTCGGCGCAGGTTCTTCTGTTCGCGTCATGTCCGCCAGGATTGCGGCCTTAGCGTCTGCGCGGCCACCAGTCTTGAGCCTCTCTATTCAACTCGATCCAACTGCCGTTCGAAACATTTCAAGAAACAGAGAATCCGAGATGCTAAGTCGCTGGTAGTTGGCTGTCAAATCCCCATTGGGATTCGGCGGTTCCTGGGCTGAGGTACCTCTCGACACACAGCCTTTCCGTCGCGCCGGGTGCGCATGGTTCTCCCAAGGCGCGAGACTGGATTTATTCGGCGTCGTGGTTAACTCAGTAGCCCTAGTCACCCATTGTGATACTTGAGATGGTGGCTCAAACCACTAAGTCGTTTTGTCAAACAGAAATTCGGAGGTCTGGCGGAGGGAGTGGGATTCGAACCCACGAGGGAGCTCAACACCCCCAACCCGCTTAGCAGGCGGGCGCACTAGGCCACTATGCGATCCCTCCATCATGGCAAATCGCGGGCTGACGGATTCCAATATAGACCCGATTCGCATCGGGCCGCAACTTCATTCCGGTTCCCGTAAATACAGTCTACGCCCGGCTGGGTGGCAGCTACTTCACCAACCGGCGGCGCATGAGGTACGCGGCGATCGGGAAGAGCACGGCGGTCAATCCGATCATATAGACGGCGGAGAGCAGGTGAGTCATGTCAAGGTCCGCGGTGACGAACCCTCTCGCCAGATGTACCGCAGGGGTCAACGGGGCGGCCCACGCAATCGGCTGAATCCATTCCGGCAGAACGGATATGGGAAAAAACGTTCCGCTGAAAAAGTAGAGAGGCGTCGCAACGATCGTAAAGGAGAGGGACAGAGTGTGCTCATTGTTGGAAACCGCTGCAAAGATGAGGCCAATCGCTCCGAATTGCATGCCCACGAGAACTGCTGCCAGCAGGACCCCCACCCCGGAAATCGTGTCGATCCAGCCAAGCGCCGCCGCGACCGCGCCAATAGAAATTCCCGTGATTACGGACCGTGACATCGCCCACGAGATATCGCCCATGGCGATCTCCTTGACGCTTACGGGAGCGGTGAGGATTGTTTCGTAAAGGCTCTTTTGGATACGAAAGAATGAGCCCCACGCACACTCGAAAATCGCGTGGAACATTGCCGAACCAACTATCACGCCTGGCGTCACGAACTGAGCGTACGGCACGCCTTCCACCTCATTTACGAGTTGCCCGACGCCAAAACCAATCGCCAAAAGAGCCGCGGCCGGTTCGATCAGGTACCACGTCATGGCCGTCCACCAGGTCCGCCTGAACACCAGCGCGTGCCGGAACCACATCCCGGCGACGCTTTGCAGCCTGATTCCCGCCACCCGCATGTTTCGACGTGGAGCCACTACTCGTCTAGGAGTTTTCTACCGGCAATCGAGAGGAAAACGTCTTCAAGGTTCCCCTGTCTGTACGTCACGCTCACTCCTTGCAACCCGGTAAGATCAGGCCGCTCCCCGCTTCCGGTGGTGACCGTTAAGGTCGTACCGCTCACGCGAAAATCGAATCCTGCATCCTTGATCCACGACGCCACGTCGCGCCGGATTCCATTTGAAACGCGCACCAGCGCAACCTCGGACCCGGCATGGCGAACAACAAGTTCATCCGGGGTGCCCTCGTCGAGGATTTTGCCGTGGTGCATGATGGCTACCCGATCGCACAACGCCGCCGCCTCCTCCATGTAGTGCGTGGACATCAGGACCGTCACTCCGGTTTCCTTTAGTATTTCCAGTTCCTCCCAAACTCGACCTCGTCCCTGCGGATCGAGCCCAGTCGTCGGCTCGTCAAGGACAATCACCTGCGGGTCGGTCATGAAGGCACGGGCGATCGCTAACCGGCGTTTCATTCCGCCGGACAGGTTGTCGATCTCATCCCGCGCTTTGTCAGTGAGATCGAAGAACTGCAGCACCGCGTCCGCTTTTCGCGCAGCGACCGAGTACCTGAGCCCGGCAAGAAATCCGTAGACAATCAGGTTGTCTCGTGGAGTCAGGTCAGTGTCGAGGCCGTCTTCTTGAGTCACGACGCCAAGCACTTCCCTCACCTCTCTACCCATGGTGGACACGTCTAGCCCTGCCACGGTCAACGTCCCCGCGGTTAAAGGGGACAGAGCGCTCAACAGGCGCATTGTGGTGGTCTTGCCGGCGCCGTTCGGGCCGAGAAGGCCGTAGGTTTCCCCCTTGTACACGTCGAACGAAACGCCATCCACAGCCGTCACAGAACCAAAGTTCTTGACGATGCCGGACGCGCTGATAATCGGATCGTTTCTAACGCTTGCCGTATCTGGGTTATCGATATTCATAAGTCGGCTAATGCCTGCCGCGACCTGTCACGGCGAAATGCGCCCCTGAAGCGCCTATTAAAAAAACCGCCGGAAGAGCCCGGCGGGAATGCGAGTGTCCGATCTATCGGAGAAGGTCAACACGCTCCCGAGTTCGAACTTCCCGGTGTATCGCCGATCCACACCTCTCCGCCCTCGAAGTACTCTTTTTTCCAGATAGGGACGATCTGCTTGAGCCGGTCGATGAAATGAAGCGCTGCCTCGAAGGCGGGCCTCCGGTGCGGCGCCCCGACCGCAACGATCATGCTCGTTTCGCCTATATCGACCCGGCCAGTCCTGTGTGCGACGGCCACCTGGCCAATTTCATATCTGCACTTCATATCGTCGATGATCTCTGCGATTACCTGGTCGGCCATCGGGCGATACGCCTCGTATTCCAGGTACAGTACCCGCCTCCCCTCGTTGTGGTTACGCGTTACCCCCAGGAACGTGACGATCGCGCCGTCGCTTTCGGTCCGTACGAACTCGGTCAACGGCCCGGGGTCCAACGGATCGTCCGTTATGATGACCTTCTGCGGGTTTGTGTCGGCCCCCCCGCTGACCGGCGGTATAACAGCAACTTCATCCCCGTCCTCCACCTGCGTCTCATATGAAGCATACTCGCCGTTCGACGCCAGTAACACGGTCTTTGGCAGTCGCCACACGCCCGGAACTGCTCGCGACGCGGCCTCGACCGCATGGGCGATAGTCGCCGGCGCATGTAGTTTCACGTCAACAGATGACACGCCCGCGGCTTCCCTGACACCGGCGAAGAGTCTGACCGTAACCGATACGGTGTTGCCTGGATTCATTTATGTACTTTGCCGACCTCTAAGAGGGTGTCCAAAAAGATGCCGCCGGAGCAGAGCGAAATAAATTGTCATTGCTATGAAAATAGCCCGGGCAGGCGGCCATCCCCATCGTCATTCCGGCGCAGGCCGTAATCCAGGGGCGCGGGGGTCCACGCGAATTCCGGGGTCACGTCGCTTCCAGCACGGGCCTGCGGTGCCAACCATTTTCATCCCCTTGCGCGGCCTTCACATGGCCATAGTGATTCTGAGCGAAGCCGAAGAATCTACTTCCGACCGGCAGTAACGCTCTGTCCCCCGACCCCCAAGACCCTGCGGCATTGATCAGGATTACAGGGAGCGCTCGGGGTCACAACCGGACTTTTTAGACACCCTCTAACCGGCCAACCCGATGGATATCGGCCCTGAACACGGCGCGCACCCGCGTTTGAGTATAGTTCAGGCGCACCCTTGCTTGTAGGTTCACGCGGGCGCGCAGGCGGTGCAGGCGGTAACGACAAGGAGTATCCGTTGTTGCCCCTCGCCGTTTGCTCTGTCGGCGGAAGATGCTCCCCCGACGCCGGAATTTCGCGTGTCCGCTTTGACGTTGAGAATCGCCTGAACGTAAACTTGTATGTCGATACCGCCAACATCACTGGTGTGGCGTGATCCCGAATTCTTGTTACAGCGGGCCGAATCGGCAGGGCATGTCGTGACGGCCGGAAGTTCTTGGTAAAAATTGGTACGAATACGGCTGCGCCGCATGGGCGCCAAGGGCCGACCGTTTTACAGGGTCGTTGTTGCTGACCAAAAGTCAGCCCGAGACGGCAGCTTTGTCGAGCAGATCGGCACATACGATCCGTTCCCGGACCCACCGGCGGTGAAAATAAACGAAGAGAGGGCCCTGCATTGGCTTCGGCACGGCGCCCAGCCGTCTGACCCCGTTCAGCATCTTCTTGGTAAGCTCGGCGTTCTCGAAAGGGTGAAGACAGGTGGATGAACCTGAGGAAATCCAGGTCGAAACTCCTGAACAGACCGAACAGGAAGAAGAAGACCGCATAGCCGAACTTGTGGAATTCATCGCCAAGACGCTCTCCAACTACCCCGACGCAGTCAAGGTGAGGTCCGAGGAAGAGGGGAGCCGGACGATCATTACACTTGAGGTCGATGATCGCGACAAGGGCAAGGTGATCGGCCGCCAGGGCCGCGTGGCCCAGGCGTTACGGTCTCTGTTGAGGGTGGCTGCGGTCAAGCAAAATACCCGCATAAACCTGGAAATCGAATAAGACAGGCCGCTAGGGGGTGGTCTCGGTATTCGCGCAACCACCGCGCAAGATGGTCATCCACGGCGCTAGACGCTCCTGCCAGGGTCTTTAGGCCCGCGGCGACGGGCGCCCGATGTGATCGACGCTCCGGTCCGCCGTTGTACGATAGTGACGTTCGGCCTATCGAGACGATTGCACACGCGGGGTAGGTAAAAAATGTCCGGTCACTCAAAGTGGAGCACCATAAAGCACAAGAAGGGCGTCGCCGACGCACGCCGCGGACAGCTGTTTACAAAGTTGGCGCGCGAGATCATGGTGGCGGCGCGAGAGGGCGGTGGTGAGCCTGACACCAATTTCAGACTTCGGCTGGCCATCGATACCGCAAAATCCCAGAACATGCCGAAGGACAACATCGAGCGGGCGGTCAACAAGGGCGCCGGGATCGGTGACGGCGCTTCCGACGCACTCGAGGAGATCACGTACGAGGCCTACGCCCCCGGCGGTGCCGGCCTTCTCATCAAGACCCTGACCGACAACAAGAACCGTACCGCATCCGACATCAGGGCGAGGGTCACTCGAAGCGGCGGGAACCTGGCATCCTCTGGAGCCGTTTCATGGAACTTCGAAAGCATGGGCTTGATCAGCATGGAGGTGTCGGAAGGGGACCCGGAGGACGTGGCCCTCGAGGCGGTCGACGCAGGGGCGGAGGATGTGGACGTGGTCAACCACACAGTAGAACTCACAGTGCCATTCATCGGATTTGGACCACTCCGGGCAACGGTGGAACAGATGGATGGAGTACAAATCGAACGGGCGGAGATCGCGATGATGCCAAACAGCACCGTCCCCCTCGACCGCTCGACCGCTATGCAGACGTTGAGACTGCTCGACGCACTCGAAGAACTCGACGATGTCCAAAAAGTTTTCTCCAACGCTGATTTCCCCGACGAGGTGCTAGAGGAATACGCGGCCGCGTCGTAACGTCTCGTCTCTTAGAGAATGTCTAATAAGTCCCACTGTCACCCTGAGCGAAGTCGAAGGGTCTGAGTCCGAGGGGTGGGGAACACAATTTGAATTCCGCACTCGAAACCCGTCAACTGACCAGGTACTACGGTCCTGTTCGGGGTATTGAGCACGTCGATCTGACGGTCGAGCCGGGCGAGATTTTCGGACTCCTCGGACCGAACGGCGCAGGCAAGACGACGACCATCCGGCTGCTGCTCGACTTCATTCGACCTACGAGCGGTTCGGCCCAGTTGCTGGGACTCGACAGCCGGCGCGACAGCAAGGAGATTCGAAGGCGCGTCGGGTACCTCCAGGGGGACTTTGCCAGCTACTCCGACCTCACGCCTCGCCAGTTGGCGATTTACTTCGGCCAGTTACGCGGTGGCGGAATCGGTAGTGCTTTGGCTTATATGGACAGGCTGGACCTCGAGCCCGACCGAAAATTCGGGGTTTTGTCCAAGGGCAACAGGCAGAAAGTCGGACTCGTACAGGCTCTGATGTCGGAGCCCGAACTCCTGATCCTTGACGAACCAACCTCCGGGCTGGACCCCCTGATGCAGCGGGAATTCAGGGAAGTCATGGCTGAACTTAAGTCGGAGGGTCGTACGGTGTTTCTCTCGTCGCATGACCTGTCCGAAGCGGAGTCCGTTTGCGACCGGGTTGCGATCATCCGCGACGGGCACATCGTCGCGGTCGAGAGCATCGAAACGCTGCGGCGTCGAACCCTCAGGTCTCTGTCAATCGAGTTCGCAGAGCCCGCAGACCCGGCGTCCTTTGCCGGACTGGCTAACGTGCGGGACGTCTCCGTGGATGGCCCTGTCCTCACCTGCAAGGTAACAGGGTCTGTAGACGCAGTTATCAAGGCAGCGGCGCGCAACACAGTTTTGAACATCACGGCTGAAAACTCCTCGCTAGAAGAGATATTCATGAACTTCTACGAGGGTGATTCACCGCAAGGCGTTGACGATGCTGAGTAACGTTTTCCTCAAGACGTTGCGGGACCAACGTTGGCCGACGTTCTGGTTTGGCCTGGCCCTGGTGGCTATCGGGCTGTACACCATCATGTTCTATCCCCTTATCGCAGAAGCCACCGGCCTGCTGGAATTCATCGAAAACCTGCCCGAGGAGCTAACCGCCATGTTCGGCGGCGCGCTCGACTACTCAACGGCCGAAGGATTCCTGAGCGGCGAGCTATTCTCATTCACCGGTCCGCTCGTGGTGATCGCCTATGCCATATTCCGGGGCGCCACAGTCGTCGCCGGGGAGGAGGAGGCGCGAACACTGGACCAACTCCTGGCAAATCCTGTCCCGCGCTGGCGAATTCTGATCGAAAAGAGCGCCGCCGTGATCATCGGGATCGCGGTCCTCGGAGTCGTGTTCTGGTCCGCCTTGGTCGTTGGAGCAAAGATCGCAGGCGTAAGTCTGAGTTACTCTTCGCTCGCCTCCGGTGTGGTCGGAGTCAGCCTGCTCGCCACGGCCTGCGGGACGTTTGCGCTCATGATTTCCGGCGCTGTCGGCAAACGCAACATGGCCGCCGGAGTCGCTGGGGGAATTACCCTCGCAATGTTCTTGCTAAACGCCTTTCAGTCCTTAGTCGACGTTCTAAGACCCGGCAGATTCGCGTCATTTTTCTACTACTACGAAGCAAATGAACCTCTGATTCACGGCCTGAGCGTCGCGCATGCCCTGGTCCTGCTGGCTGTGTCCGTGGTCGCGATCGCCATCGGCGCGGTCGCATTTTCCCTCCGGGACCTGCGTTGACGAGACCGTCCCGGCACCCGGGACTAAGAGGGTGTCCAAAAAGGGCCACCGGAACAGGGTGTAAAAAATGTCATTCTGCGCGCACCCCCATGTCATTCTGCGCGAAGTCGAAGAATCTACGTCCGCCTGGCAGTAACGCCGTGTCCCCCAACCCCCAGACCCTTCGCCTTTGCTCAGGGTTACAAGCGGACCTTTTAGACACCCTCTAAGCCGTGTCGCGGCCTCGTGCGGGTGATTACCGGGTGGCCAAAACCCGACAGTCGGCTAGCCGGATCTAGTCAGGCCAGTTGGCGGGCGAACTCCGCCGGATCGGTCGTTGGGGCGAGGCAGGCGTAGTTCTCGCAAAGGTAGGCAGTGGCCTTCCCGCCTATCAGTGTCTTCCCCGCCAGAAGCGGAAACCGTTCGTCATCCGACGACCCATCCGCCCCAGCGTATATGCGGTTAGGTGAAAAACCCGAGCGCGCCGTGTCGACAAGCCGGGCCGTATCGGGGTCGTCCGGCGCGCCCATGACCACCACTTCCTGCACTCGGGCAAGGTGGAAGTCCAGCGCGCACAGCCACCACGCAAAGCCGTTCGGAACTCGCTGCATTAAGTCGGCTACGGACTTTAAAGCGGATATCGCTATCTCTTGATATTTCGAATCCCCGGTGTGCAAACCCAATCTCAGCAACGCCATCGCCGCCGCGGAATTACCGCACGGGACCGCGTTGTCGAACAGATCCCGCGGCCTGACGATCAACCGGTCGTGGTCCGATCCGGTGTCGTACAACGCCTCATCGCCGTCATCCCGGAATAGCTCCGGAATACGGTCCCCGAAGAACCTCGCTTCATCGAGCCATCGCCGGTCGAAAGTCGCTTCGTAAAGCGAGATCAGTCCATCTACCAGGAACGCGTAGTCTTCGAGGTACCCGAAAATCTTCGCGCTACCGTCCCGCCAGGTCCTGAGCAACCGTCCGTCGTCGACGAGGTTTTCAAGGATGAACTCCGCATTTGCCTCCGCCGCCGCAACCCAGTCCGGCCGGTTGAGATGCGCGCCGCACTCGGCGAACGCCTTCATCATCAGGCCGTTCCACCCCGTCAGCACCTTGTCGTCCAGCCCGGGATGGACGCGTTTCGAGCGCTCACGGTACAAGCGGTCTGCCGCCTCGCTCAGCTTTTCGTGAAGTTCTTCAGTCGTCAGGCCAACAATTCCCGCCACTTCATCGTCAGGCCGGCCGACGTTCAGGATGTTCTTCCCCTCCCAGTTGCCCTCACGGCTCACACCCCAATACTCCCTGGCGACGCGGCCTAGGTCCGGCCCCAACACTTGTTCGATCTCCAGCGGCAACCAAACGAAGAACTTGCCCTCTTCGCCTTCAGAGTCGGCATCCTGCGCCGAATAGAAGCCGCCTGCTGGATGGGTCATCTCCTTCAGCACGTAGTCCAGCGTCTTTTCGACGACCTGCCGGAACAGCGGTTCTCCCGTCGCTTGCCAGCCGTGCAGGTAAAGCACCGCCAACAACGCGTTGTCGTACAGCATCTTCTCGAAGTGCGGCGCCAGCCACACCGAGTCGGTCGAGTAGCGATGAAATCCTCCGCCTATCTGATCGAAAATTCCTCCGCGCGCCATCTTTTCCAGTGTCGTTTTCACGACCCCAAGACTGTCTGCCGAGCTGGTCTGCTTCCAGTAACGAAGCAGGAACTCGTGGACCATGGGCTGCGGGAACTTCGGCTGCAGTCCGAACCCCCCGTTTCTACGATCGGCGTCGCTGATAACTACCAAAGACGCATGGTCGAGGAGTTCGTGGTCCAGTGGTCCTTCGCCTCGTCTAGGAGCGCTCTGGGCCTGAATGGCGCCGATTACACGGCTCGAATTGCCCAGAATATCTCCGCGCTGCGTTCTGAACGCGTGAGCGACCGATTGCAGCACCCGCGGAAATGACGGCAGCCCTCCCCGGTCCTCCGGTGGAAAGTATGTCCCGCCGTAAAACGGCCGGCCCTCCGGCGTCAGGAACACCGTCATCGGCCAACCTCCGTGGCCGGTCATCGCCTGCACCGCCGCCATGTAGACCGAATCGACATCCGGCCGCTCTTCCCTGTCTACCTTGATGTTCACAAACAGTTGGTTCATCAACGCCGCAATCTGCGCGTCTTCGAACGACTCCCGCTCCATCACGTGGCACCAGTGGCACGCTGAATATCCAACGCTCAACAGGATCGGCTTGTCCAGTAGGGCGGCTGCTGCCATCGCCTCGGGACCCCACGGGTACCAGTCGACCGGGTTGTCTTTGTGCTGTAACAGGTAGGGGCTTGTCTCCCCGGCCAATCTATTCGGCATATATGTAGATCCCTCGATCACTCAATGGCGGGCCGTCCATCGTCACCCAGCACGCTGCCGCGAGCCGTGAAATCAGGCGCCGCTCAATTCGATAGTCGATACGTTGTAGTCGGGATCGTTCAGGTCGATCACCCTAATGGCGTGGTTATTCGTATCGGCAACGTAGAGGCGATCATCCGACCAGGCGATACCAGCCGGTTCGTTGAACCGGGCTCTGGCCCCCCTGCCGTCGTATGCGCCGGGCTTTCCGTCGCCAGCGATCGACCTAACCTCGCCGGTAGCCAGTTCGATTCGCTTGATCCGATGATTGTAGGTGTCGGCTATGTACAGCGCGCCGCGGCCGATGGCCACACCCTGAACGTGCTGCAATACGGCCCGTTTCCCGACCCCGTCCTGGTCGCCGAAATCGAATAACCCTGTGCCGACTACGGTGTGAACCTCGCCGTTTGGGCCGACGTCAGCCCAACGTACCGAGCTCGTCTCCGAATCGGCAAAGTAGACGCGGTCTTCGACGAACGCTATGCCGTATGGCTGGGCCAGCTTGGCCGACATCCTGGGCCCGTCGAGAATATCTTCGCCCCCGTCGCCCGCAAACGGTCCGATCTGTCCGCTCGCCAAGTCCATCTGCCAAAGCTGGTGAAATCCGGCCATGGCGATGTAAAGAGTCCCGTTCCCGATAGTCAGGTCGTAAGGTGAGTTAATAGGATTGGCCAGCGGGTCTCCGCCGGAATGGCGGTACAGCGATTGCTCCCCTATACCGGCGACCGTTGTGACCCTTCCGGCGCCGAGATCGACGAGCCTGATGTTGTGGTTTTCCGCGTCGGCGACGTAGACCTTATCGCCTTGGACCGTCATTCCCTGGGGATTGCTGAACGTCGCCTCGTCGAGGGGTCCGTCCGCGGCCCCTGTTTCCCCTGTGCCTGTCACCCGTTCGACTCGTCCCGACAGGTCCGCTACGAGCAGGCGATTGTGTCCGGAATCGGCTATGTACAGCCTGCCGTTGTCCGCCTCAATCTTGCCGGGAAACGACAAAGGCCGGTCTTCAATTTCTTGGCGCCTGACTTGGTATTCGAGCAATCGACGGTTGAGAAGGTCCTGTTGGTCGAACTCCTCGATGATCTCGGCTACGAGGGGCCCCATCGTCGCGGGATCGAATTCACCTTCGTGGCGGCCAAAAACCTTCCCCACCGGGTCGACAAACATCAAGGTCGGCCAAGCCCTGACTCCGTATGACTGCCACACCCTGAAATCGCGGTCGTTTATAACAGGGTGCTGTATGCCGTAGCGGCGAACAGCTTCCTTGAGGTTGGCAGTCTCCTTTTCCGCGGGGAACTTCGCGGAGTGGACGCCGATCACCGCAAGGGTTTCGCTGTGCCTCTTTTCCAGCTCCCGCAAATGCGGGAGTACGTGCATGCAGTTAATTCAGCAGTAGGTCCAGAAGTCCATGACGACCAGCTTGCCGCGCAGGTCCGCCATTGTTAGCGGCGATTCCACGTTCAGCCAGTCGAGCCCAGGCGGAAATTCGGGAGCGTTGACCTTTCCTGCGTACTTGCTAACAGTCGACATATCTCTTCCTATCACCTGGTCACCACGCCGGGACGAATCGACAAGGCCTTTTCGTCGGGCGTCAGTGGAGCGGTTGTTTTGTAGGCTATTTTGGGGTGTTTCAAAAGTCTCTGCTCAAGAGTCGGATCGTACAGTGCGCGACGATTTACGACCTCATCCCTTACGTCAATACGTAATACGGTGTTAACTCCCGTCATTCCCGTGAAAACGGGAATCTAGAGTCGCGAGTCCCCGTAAGTTTAGGGTTTGTGAAACAGGCTCTATTGTGGCCCTTCGAAAAAGTCGGCGCCCTTCATGATCATGTCCTGCTGCCTGACTATCAGGCCCTGGACGCGGGATACAAAGTCCCGTGCCCATCTCGGATCACTTGTCACGGCCGTCCTGGCCTTGTCGAAGTGCGCCAGGTCGTCGTAAGCCCAAATGTGGACCACTCTGTTCAGCTTGCCGATGTCTGTGTAGTACCACCCGGCCAGCTTGACGCCGTTTTCTTGCCTGATCTTCAGCGCTACCTCGCGCACCGCGTCCATGTACTGGGGCACGCAACCCGGCTTCAAATCGTAAATCCGCATGTTGTAGATCATTGTTCTCTCCCGTTCATCGATCGCCGCCCTGACTCTTAGAGGGTGTCCAAAAGGGGCCGCCGGAGCAGGGTATAAAAAATCGTCATTCCGGGCGAAGCAAATGTCATCGTGAGCGCCCCCAATGTCATTCTGAGCGAAGTCGAAGAATCTACGTCAGCCTGGCAGTAACGCCTTGTCCCCCGACCCCCAGACCCTTCGCCTTTGCTCAGGGTTACAAACGGACTTAATAGACACCCACTTGAGAAAGTCCCTGTTAAAGGTAATCTCGAGGTCACACGCCGTGGTTATTTTAGCGGAACCGGCCATGACCGACCCGCGGCCTCAGCGACCCGGAATGAACACCGGCTGGGTCCATGCCTTCGTTCCTCGCGACGAGTAAACCGTCGCCCGCACATAGCCGTCGAGCCTTGAAGGGCGGTACCGCGGAGTCAGGGAATCCGACATGTGCAACTCCATACCTCGTTGCCCCGTGAACACCGTAGTAAACCTCGCCTCGGACCCTGATTCAATTTCGAGGGCAATCTCACCGGGCGTGGACCGTAGATCGGCAAGCGTCACGCCTGTCGAGGCATAGAAATCCCCGGCGTCCAGGGCCTGTAGGATTCCGTCAACATCCAGCTTGTCCGTTCTGACCTGCACCCAACCGCGTCCGGGATTCGACCGCTCCGGGCCGAATTCCTCCTGAAAGTGGTGAGAGTCGTCGACGGCAATACCCCAGACATGCTTGCCGGCGCTCAAGAGCCGGTCCCAGATGTTGTAGGTACTCGGCAATCCGCCGCCGCCGTCATTGTTGGAGTCTGGATGCCCGTTGTATATCTCGACGAATTGGTAGCCGTCCACGCTCAGCAATTCGTCCGCGCCGATTGACCAGCGATAGTTGGGGTGATTGACCGACGCCATCCCGCCTGCTGCACGGATGGCGTCGACGTTGTGCTGAAGGGCGTGAACAACCGTCCCTTCGACAGCCTCCTTCACAAGGTGCCTTATGCCGAACCCGTTTACGTGTACAGGCACTTGTCCGTCCGGTCCCAGCCGTGAAGTAACCTCCTCACCGGGTACCAACATCGGCCACTTCGAACTGTCGCCGTCGACATCGCTGAGAGCGGTCAGGTGGTTATGGTCCGTGAGACACAGCCAGTCGTAACCGTTTTCCAGGTACCACTCGGCCACGTGTTCAGGCGGAGTGTCGCCATCGCTGTTAGTCGAATGTGTGTGAAGGTTCCCCTTGAACCATTGTTGTGCTGCCATGGTCAGAATCCTACAAGCTTTGCAAAAACGCCGCGCTAACGCGTCCAACAACTCGGCCGTCACAAGGCCACAGTGATTTCGCTGAATGCAGGCCTCCCCCCGTACTGCATCGTAGCGGCGGGCTTCAAGAGCCTGTTTCATAAATCTCCTCTCAAGAATCGCGCCGCACAATGCGCGACGATTCACGACATAAACCCTCCTATCAATACGTAATACGGCCGTAAATCCCGTCATTCCCGTGAAAACGGGAATCTAGAGGCGGGGGTCCCCGTAGGATTCGAGTTAGTGAAACACCCTCTTCAAACCCGCCTGGACGGCGGCCCTCGGACACCGCCCTGTATTCATCACGACGTGCGGCCTTCACAAGGCCTCAGTGATACTTAAGTCAACACCCCGGCCAGTCGGCCAGCCCTCCTCGACCCAATGTCATCCCGAGCCCCCCAACCTCATTCCCGAGCCCCCATGTCATTCCGAGCGAAGCCGAGGAATCTAAGCCGGCGGGTGGCTGTCTCGGCGCGCACGGCTCCTCTGTGCTCATATTCCCTCCCCCCCGCCCTCGTCCTACCGGACTTGATCCAGAACCCAGATAGGCGGGACCCCCACAAACCCGTCATCCCCGACCTCGATCGGGGATCTCCGCGACATACCCCAAACCGCCAACGAATTACCTAACATCTACAATTCTTAGCTCCCCAATGTCATCGTGAGCGCCCACAATGTCATTCTTGAGCGCAGCGAAGAACCTCCCGTCCGTCACCCACCAACGCCCCCCCCCCCCCAGACCGTTCGGCCTTCCTCTGAAACAACCCGGCTAGACGGCCAACCCCCACCTCCGTCGTTCCGGCGAAGGCCGAAGCCCAGGTGCGCGGCCCCCCACATAAACCCGTCATCCCCGACCCCGATCGGGGATCTCCGCGACATACCCCAAACCGTCAACGAATTACCTAACATCTACAATTCTTAGCTCCCCAATGTCATTCTGAGAGCCTGTGAATAAATCCCCAGGAACCGTCTAATTGAGACCGTTTTCAAAGTCAAATTGAGACTGAAAACCGCAGGTTTCGCAATAAAATCACAAGCTCTGAGCGCAGCGAAGAACCTCCCGGCCGTCACCCACCAACGCCTGTCCCCAACCACCTCAAACCGTTCGGCTTTCCTCGCAAAACAACCGCCAACCCCCCCCCCCCTTCCGTCTTTCCGGTTCGAATCCACTTGGGTGGTCATCCCCATACCATCGCGGTCGACAGCCTATAGCGTAGTACGATATATTGATATGCGATATAGGCGACGGGCACTCATGGACCCGATCAGTGCAGATTCTAGAAAGGAGGAGGACTGACATTGACGAATCGAAGACCCTTGGATCTGCTTCCTCTCCCCGTGGCGCAGCTGCACATCCTGCTGGCCCTGTCTACTGGAGACAAGCACGGCTACGCAATCATGCGAGAGGTTGAGTCCTTGACTGAAGGCGCAGTCACCATGGGACCGGGAACGTTGTACGGAACGGTGAAGAAGATGCTGAAGGCCGAGCTCGTTGAGGAAAGTGACGAACGGCCAGACCCCGAACTGGACGATCAACGTCGCCGGTACTACCGAATCACAGGTCTAGGTGGTCGTGTGTTCGACGCTGAGGTCGCCCGAATGGAGCAACTCGCGCGTACCGCCAGGTTCATACAGGCGGCCCGCACGCGAAGGATCAGCGCCTGACATGTTCTCCGAACGGGTATACCGCTGGCTGCTCATCGTCTATCCACGGGAACACCGGCGGCAATACGGGGCCCTGATGGTCCAACTGTTTCGTGACCGCATGCGTCGCGATGGCAAAAGCTTCCGCGGGCTGACTGTCTGGATTCACATGACGTTCGACCTCGTCGGAGCTGCATTCAAAGAACACAAGGAAGGAACTGACATGAGAAAACTAACGAAAATTGGGATTGCGTTGACCGTCCTGCTGATCGCTGGCGGCATAGGAGTGGGGACCCTCTTGGCCCAGTCCAGGGGCGAGGGTGTGCTTTCTGCGCTAGAGGTAGAGGACACCAAGACCTTCACGTCTACAGGAGCGGACGGTGTCGCTGAGGCGATGCAGCGGGCTGTGGAGGACGGCGCCATCACCCAGCAATCGGCGGACGACATTGTGCAAGCGTTCGAAGAAGGAGATGGCCCTGCCGAGGCATGGCGGTACGAGTTCGGGGCGAACGGCGTCGCCGAGGGGGTGCGGCTGGCTGTGCAGGAGGGGGAGATCTCGCGAACAACGGCCGACGAGATTGTCCGACTAATCGACGAACGGCTTGAGGGAGGTCCAGCTTCCTTGAGCGGCAAGATATTTGTACTAGAGGACGAGGACGCCACGACCTTTTCTGCTACAGGTCAGGACGGTGTCTCCAAGGCGACGCGGCAGGCTGTAGATGAGGGGGCCATCGCCCCAGACGCGGCAGAACAGATCGTTCGTTCGTTTGCAGGGGATGGATCGGCAAATACGTGGCGATACGACGGCGGGGCGGACGGCGTCGCTGAGGCTGTCCGGCAGGCTGCGGAAGAGGGTGTCATCTCGCAGCGATTGGCCGACATGATTCTACGATTGTTCGACGGAGGGAATACGAAGAGTTGATGGTTTCGGGATAGGACGCGCCGTCTTGGCGTTGGCTCTGGAGAATGTTTGTCCGAATGCTCACCTGAAACTAGCAGCTATCTGCAAAGTGTTCCCAATTGCTGACATGCACACTGTCTTCGACCTGTAAGCGGTTCCAAGGTCCGTAGCCGTAGGACAAGACCATCTACCGCATCCTGGTCCCGGTTGACTCGCCCTCGCCCCCTGTCATTCTTGAGCGCCGCAAAGAACCCCCTGCGCGTCACGCGCCAACGCCCGCCCGGCCGTCCACCCGGCATAGCGCCTTAATGTCATTCCACCATACCGCCCCTCTGTCATTTCGAGCGAAGCCGAGAAATCTAAGCCCGCGGTTGGCAGTCGCGGCGCGCACGGCTCCTCTGCGCCCACACTTCATCCCCCCCTCCCCGCCACTCCCCCCTTGACCCCAACCCCCCACACCCGCTAATGTAGAACATATGTTCGATCAAGAACACCAAACCGAAGAAACCCCCATACCCCTCGCCGACATCATTCGCGAGGAGACCGACGACGGCCGGCACATCGTCCGTTTCCTCATCGACATCATGCAGGGCAAGGTCGATGATTCCAAGCCCTGCCACTGGCTCGACGCCGCCCGCCAACTCCTCAACCTCGGCTTCCATGGCGCACAAGCGGTCATACAGTCCGTCCCCCAGTCCACCAACGGCCGCGCGCCTTCACGCGCAACCAGCGTATCCCGCTTCGACCAGGGCATCGCAGACATCATCAAGCTCGAAACCTCCGACGGCAGAGACATCGTCCGCTTCCTCGTCGACGTCATGCAGGGCAACCTGGGCGATTTCAAACCGCACCACCGCATCGCAGCCGCTAAAGAGCTGCTCCGACGGGGATTCGACAGCTCCCCCGGTCACACCAACAACGAGTACGAAGACCATGACGAATCGTTCGACGATGACCCCAGCAGCCCCAACTACGTGGACCCCAACGCTATCCGGCGCAACAAGGAAGACGACCCGTTCGACTTCGAAAACTACGACGAAGAGCAATACCGGCGCGACGGACACGGCGGCAGGGCCTTAATGCACATCTACGGCAATACGGAAACCATGATAGTCGCCATCGATGCAGCCAACCATTCCCGGCACGACGCCCACATCCCCGACCGCGATTTCACCCCGACTGAGAACCCCGAGGACGACCCCTACGGCAAAGGTAGCTACGGGTATAACGCCCTGCGCTTCAGATTCCGAGACAACCAGGCCATCAGGGCCGCCAACCAGGCAGTCGCGGAATACAAGAAGCGAAAGGCCGAACGCCCCGAAGAAGAAACAGCCCGCGAAGGACCACCTGTCGATCTCCCGTCCTGCTGCTTCCCACAACCCACCGCTCCTTCTTCCTCCGAAGACGACGACACAATGCCTCCCGATCACTGGTCCTTAAAGTACATGGAGCGCATCCGCAATCGCTCCATCGAAACAGACGAATCCTCTAAAGACCCGGACCCTCCCTCGTCTGTCCCTCCCGAACGCCCCCCAAACCCCCCTGTAGGGGCGGGTTTCAAGAGCCTGTTTCAAAAGTCCCCTCTCAAGAGTCGGGCCGTCTACGGCCCGGCGATTTGCGACGTCATTCTTCCCAACAACACGTAATGCGGCGCCAAATCCCGTCATTCCTGTGAAAACGGGAATCTGGAGGCACTGGCCCCCATAGGTTTCGAGTTTATGAAACAGGCTCTTCAAACCCGACCGCGGCCTCGCACGCCCCTCAACCGGGCGCGAGTCCAAACCCCCCGAAAACCCGGACCCCGGCCAGTCCAAGTCCCACAAATTATCCGACGCCAAGGACCCACCCAGGAAAAGACCCGTGAAAATCGTCGTCGACCCGCCGGCCGATGGCCCGCGCGAACGCAGAGACCCCGGCGACATCAGAATACCGCTCCGCAACTTGCTGTCAGTGTCAGTCGGCCCCCTATAACCGCGTCCCATATCCGTTTGGCACGCCCGTTACCCCCTGTCAGTCTCGAACGCAGCGAAGAATCCCGCGCGTGTCACTCAGCGGGCAAAGCTAAGATATGGTCTCCCTGAACAGCCAGATGTCGCCGCATCTTGGAGACTGGACACGTTGAACGACAGAAGGACTACTCATGACGCTGAACGAATTCACCGGCTCTACCCCGGCCAGGGCCGTTTTTCCCGAATACTGGTCGCTCGAGAACCAGGCGCGAGCCGAGGTGGCTGGGATGTCTGACTCCCAGCTTGACTGGACTTCCTCCCGATGGAGGTGGAGCGAGTGGAGCGTGCGTCAGAATCTGTCGCACATGGGGTCTGTGTTCTACAGGTGGATGCTCGAACGTTGGGGCGAGACACTCTTTCCGGATGGACTGCCGCTCACGCCCGGGGAAATCGACCGTATGTCCTCTCCGTCCCACGACCGTCGCATGGACGACGGGGCAGTGTGGAAGATAGAGGATGTATTGACGGCGTTGGGCGGCGGCGCGGACCTCGTTCGACAGGTAATGCTCAAGGAGACGGTCGGATCAATGCGGGCCAAGTCGCTAATCCGCTCCGCCACTCCGCAGTGGCCTTTGATGTCCGAGGCGCATCCGACGGGTATCGAACTGGCGCCTGATGGCAATGGGGGTTCCATGACCCTGGAAGCAACTTTCCGCCACATGTATTTTGAGTTCGTAACCCACCTGTACAACATCCAACGCCTGAAACGCGCCCAAAACCTCACGGCAGTGGTCAAACTACCCGAAGTCGGGTACTGGGTCCTGGCGGGCTGGGACCGGAGCGAGCCGTGACCCTCCGGGCTGCGAGTATCATCGGCGCGTACAGAAAATCCGTGGACCTCAGGGTCATTCGAAAAAAGCAGGGGCTTAAATCTGTGCCCCAAGGCCGGGAGGCTCACACATGGCAAGCAAACTAAAGGTAATGATTACCGGCGCGAGCGGATACGTCGCGTCGCAAATGCTGCCCGAATACCGCGATCGTTACGATCTCGTCCTAGTCGACGTGAAGAACACGGACCGCGACGGTGAGGTAGTCGCCGGAATTGTCGTCGCGGATCTGGCCGATCCCGACAGGTCCCGTTACGGACATCTTTTCGACGGGGTTGACTCGGTCATTCACCTCGGATACATGCGGTCTGAACCCGGCGGCGTCTTCGGCTCAGAAACCCCGCAGATCGACCGATTCGACGTGGAACTGGCCAACGTGCGCATGGCCAACAACGTGTACCGCGCCGCGTACGACGCCGGAGTCCGGCGAGTGGTGGCAGCGAGCTCGAACCACGCCGCCGATTGGTACGAGGACTACCAGATACACGAAAACCGCAAGGACATAGTCCGGCCAGGGGATTTCCCTGTGTCGAGCAACTTCTACGGCTGGGCCAAAGCATCCTACGAGCTGCTTGGCTGGCCCTACGCGTGCGGCTCATTTGGCCGCCGCCTCGAATTCGTAATGGTGCGCATCGGGCATCCGACTCCGGTAAATGCGGCGCGGCACATGGCAGAAGACCCCGGCCTGCCGCCGGCGGGCTCGAGGATCGCAAACTTCAAGCGCA
Organism: Dehalococcoidia bacterium; assembly: GCA_965262065.1. Lineage (GTDB taxonomy): Bacteria > Chloroflexota > Dehalococcoidia > Lucifugimonadales > Lucifugimonadaceae. The sequence goes on from OZ253497.1 coordinate 2,656,537, forward strand.
ACCTCGCCTGCTACTTCAGCCCGCGAGACCTGCGGCAACTATTCCGCAAAGCCGTTGAGGCGGAAGACGTATCGGCCAACGGGGAAGTGCCGTTTGCGATTGTCTACGGAATCAGCAACAACACCCGTGCGTTCTGGTCGCTCGACTCGGCGAGACAAGTGCTTGGTTACGAGCCGGAGGACGATTCGGAAGTGGTCTACGCCGAGGATGTCCGGCGCTATCTGACCGGCGGAGAGGCGCTGGGCGGCCGCGTCGGGGGTTAAGTAACTATCTCAAATGGCCAGTCATTCCCATGAAAACGGGAATCTGTCTCAAAAGGCCCGTCATTCCCGTGAAAACGGGAATCTGTGGAGAGCGGGAGACGGGTTCAACTACTTTTGGCGTAGTTATCGGGTAGTTACTAAGGGCTGTAGTCGTATATCGCGAGCATTTTGCGAGCAATCTTGTCGTGGCCGACTTTCGTTAGCACGCGGTCCAGATTGTCCAGGTCCCACTCGCCAACGAAGCTGATCGCAGTGCCCCGGTTTCCCATTCGGGCTGTACGGCCGACGCGGTGAACATACTCTTCCGCAGATTCCGGCATATCGTAATTTATAACGTGGGTAATGGACGGTATGTCCAGTCCCCGCGCCGCGACGTTGGTCGCCACCAGGATTCGCAGAGACCCATCACGAAAACTCCCCATGACGCTATTGCGCTCGCCCTGGGACAGCCCACCGTGAATCCCGCGCGCGGGGTACCCGGACCGTTTCAGGTCTCGTTCCAGCCGGTCGACTCCCACCTGCATGCGCCGGAAAATCAGCACCTGCGGTCCGTCCTCCATGTCCCCCAAAACCTCTCGGACCGCGTCGGGCTTATCCCTCTCCGCCACCTCGAAATAGTACTGATCGACCTCGTCGACCGTATCCGTGGCCGCAAATTCGCTCACCAACCTCACCCACTCAGGGTCGTTCAGGTAGCGGTTGATCAGCCTCAAAAGGAACCTGGGAATAGTTGCCGAAAACAGCGCTGTCTGACGGGAACTCGGCGTGTACCGAAGGATGTACTCCATGTCGTCGGCAAACCCGATGTCCAGCATTTCATCTGCTTCATCCAACACAGCGAACTTCACGGCGCTGAGGTCGAGGGTTCGGCGGTTCATGTGGTCCTTGATCCGCCCAGGGGTGCCGACCACGATGGGCGCCCCATCCTCCAGAACGCGTATCTGCCGCGCGATGGGCTGGCCTCCGTAAACGGCCAATACCTGTATTCCGCGAGCCTCCCCGATTCTCGAAATCTCGCGAGTGACCTGCATGGCCAACTCCCGGGTTGGGACCAACACAAGTCCCTGCACCTCGCGGGAGGACGTGTCGATCAATTCGCACATCGGGATTCCGAATGCCGCGGTCTTGCCGGACCCCGTTACCGCCTGCCCCACCATGTCCTTGCCTTGTTGAAGAGGCGGGATGGACTGCGACTGGACCTCCGACGGCGACGCGTAGCCCATCGTGGCCAGTGATTCGGCAATCGGGGCCGAGACCTTCAGATCTCCCCATGCCATATCACGCGGCGGGTTTTCACCGCGTGGCGCAGTTACCGCCGCGGTTGGGCGGGTAGGGCGGACCTCGGTGGGCGATTCGCCCTGGCCTCGCCGTCCCCGACGCCTTCCCCCGCTGGGGTCTCTCTCTCGTCTCGTCCGGACGTCGCTCCGGCCGGGACGAGACCCAGCCTCCTCCGTCCGAAGTCCGCCTCGACCTTCTCCTTCGCCCCTTTGGCGCCGTACTCGACCGTTACTGGGATCGAAGGATGATTCCGTCGAGGCTGTCCCCCGACCTTCACCCGAGGCCCTTCTGCTTCGTTGCGTTCCGCGTGCACGACGGCGTTCCGGTGCGCGGGTCTTTGCATCCGCCGGTCTTTGCGGGGCTGCACGTCGAGAGGGCTTCGGAGATTCCCGATCCGCGACACGGACGGTTTCGGAAGATTCAGGGACCGGGCGGCCGAGTTTGAATGCGCGACCGATGCGCGCCAGCAACCCGGGCCTCTTGTTTTTGCCGGATCGGCGAGTTTCAGACATAAAGGTTCGAATGAATTCTACGGACGATGGCCCTCAATTACCAATAAGTCGCCAGGCAGCCGGGTCCTTTGGCTACCGATTATCTGCCTCAAACTCGCCAATTCCTGTACGTGCGAGGCTTGTTCGCCAATCGGTACGCTGGATGCCGATGCAATCTTACGATCAGTTCCGAGAATCTGAGCGCCTGACCTGGCCGGTCCGAGGCGGGGTAACGGCCCTGGCATTGGGGGCAGCCGCGTTTCTTGCGATTGGCGAACTGCCTGTCGCCGCGATCGCGGCCGTTTCGGCCGTTTACGCCGCGTACTTACTTGTCGTGAGGCTGGTGGTCCTCGACCACTGTCGTTCCGATAAATGGATCTACGGGATGATGGCTGCTGAAACAGCCCTCGCGGCGTCTGCCGTGGCAGTTTTCGGGCTGGTAAGCCCGGTGATCGTCCTACCCCTGTTGCTGGCGCCCCACTATGCTCATCTCCTTGGCCGAAGAGGTGCGTATGCCGCCGCCGTAGCAGGACTGGCGTCTTTGTCGGCCGCGTTCCCGTTTCACCCGATGCCAGCGCCGGGGCTAATCGCGGCCCTCGCTATCAGCCCCGCCATGTTGGCCGGTATAGCCGCCTTCACCTCCGAAGAGCGGTTCCGCGAACGCCGGGCTAAAGAGCAGGCGCTCGACTGGCATGCTTCGGAATCGGGGTCCGGAAGACTCCTTGAAGCATTTCTCAAGATGTCGTCCAAACGCGGCGACGCCGACGTGTCCCAGACCCTGGCCGAAGGACTGCGAATAGCGACGGGTTACCCGACAGCGGTTACCCTGCTCAACCGACACCACGACAATACCCTCGTGCCGGTAGCCGTAAGTTCTGTCAACGGCGAATTGAAATCAGATCGAATCACGCCTGAATCATTCAATGACGATACCGCGGTAACCAGGGCCGCGCGCCAGGGTTCGGCAATTTCATTGGGGCACGGCGGCCTCAAAAACGAATTCCTTCCCGAATGGGCCATTGAGTTGGGGTACCGGTCCGGCATTGCTGCGCCTATCAACCGGGGCATGGAGGTTCTTGGCGCCGTATACCTGCTCAGAAACGATGTCGAAGCGCCTGGCCTAAAAGCCATTGAGCATGCGGAAGTACTGGCGAGTTTCGCATCGAGGTTGCTTTCAGTTGGGACCGCTCAAGCTGTTGCAACGCCGCCCACCGCACTGAGAGAGCTACTCACGCGAACGGGCAGGGCGCCTGAGCCTGAGAAGAGACCGCCCATCGAACTGCCGGATATGAGTTTGGATCCTGTTTCGGAGAAACTGGTTATCGGAGGCGTGGGCGTTTCCCTGTCCCGAACCGAGTTTTCCATGCTGTACGCACTGGCCAAGTCGGCTGGCAACGTCGTCTCGCCCTCGGATCTCATCGACATGTGCTGGGACGGAGAACCTGCGCCAAACGCCAGCGCAGTCGACGTGACCATCTACAGGCTCAGGCGTAAGTTGGCTCGAACACCCGTCGGCAAGGGAGTAGTCCGCACGGTTCGCGGCAAGGGCTACATGTTGGCGCAGCCCGACTTGATCGAAAGCCAGAGTACAGCCGCGTAGACAGTCGGCTAGCACGGGCTGCCGGTACCCGCCCGGCTATACCAGGATGTCATCGGGCGTCCTTTGTCACCTTAGAATCCCCCGTGACGTGGCATCTGACTCCGGCCTTTGAGTAAACCGAAGGCGTGTTTGATACTTGACGCTTTCGAATACCTTCCCCATCGCTAGGCATATTCGCCCGCCAAGGGAAACCCGCCTATCGGTTGCCGGTGAGCGTCAGCGCAACGGCATACGTGGTCATGGTCAAACAAAATACCTCGGGAACTATCAAACGACGGAACGAATCGGACGTCACATATGAATTGAAGTGGGCAGCGTGGCGATGGCTGCGTGATCAGGCAGGCTGCAAGGCCATTGCGTTCGAGGTGCGGCTGGAGGGTCCGCGAGGACGAATCGCGGATGTCGTAGGCGTCGGCCCACAGAACCGCGTCTACGTTGTGGAGGTCAAGGCGTCCAGGTCAGACGCGGCCCGGGACGACAACACAAAAAGAAAAGCAGCCAAACTGGAAGGCCAACGGGCGGCTATCGACGAAACAGTCGAACTCTCAGCCGGAATACTTGAGGCAGCGGCCAGGAACGGCGACCGCGGCGCCCAGGACGCCGAGCTTACTTTGGCACGCCGCGAGTACGATGGAACAGTGAAAAGACGGGACGCGTATGAAAAACGCGTATCCGTCATTTCTGTCAAGTTCCACGACGAGGCCTACTTACGGACCGCGCACTGCCACTACCTGATGGCGCCGCGCGGCCTCATCCGGCCGTCTGAACTCCCGCCATATTGGGGCCTGTTGGACGAGTCCCCGGCGATTGTGGTGGAGGCTCCAGTGAAGCAGATACGGGAAGCCACGCAGCACGTGCTTAGAACTGTCGCCCGGGCCAATACCAGGGACCTCATGTCCGCGTGCGGACAGGTATGAGGCTGGCCGACCCGCGGGTTGGGGATCGGCTATCAGGAAACGCCGGACAGCATGCGCCTGATCCGGCTCACCGCCTCGGTGAGATTCTCTGGGGAGTTAGCGAACGAAATGCGTACGTAGCCATCCCCGTATTCCCCGAAAGCAGTACCCGAGAGCAGCGCAACCCCCGCCTCTTCCAGGCATCTGTCCGCAAACTCCCGGCTTGAAAGACCCGTTCCGGTCACATTGGGAAATGCATAGAAAGCCCCCTTTGGCATGGGGCAGCGGATGCCGTCGATCGAGTTCAGGCCGTCCACGATTACGCCGCGCCGCTTCTTGAATTCAGCCACCATCGCGTGGACAGAGTCCTGGGGGGCCTCTAGAGCTTCGATCGCAGCGATCTGGGAGAACGATGCCGTCTGCGAAACACTGTTCGTGATCAATCGCGAAACCGGTTCAACCAGCCAGTCTGGGAATACGCCGTACCCAGTGCGCCACCCCGTCATGGCGTAGCTCTTGGAAAGACCGTCGAGAATAACGGTCCGCTCCCGCATCCCGTCGAATTTGCTGATCGACACGTGGGAACCTTCGTAGTAAAAGTCCTTGTAGATCTCGTCGCTCAAGACCACTGCGTCCACGTCGTTCGCAACCTCGGCGATCTGCTCGAGGTCGGGTTCCGGTATCACGCTGCCGCATGGATTGTTTGGAGAGTTGACGATGATCAGCTTGGTTCGGTCGGAGACCTTGGACCGTAACTCGGAGACATCGACGGCGAAATCCGCTTCCTCCGTCAATTGCAGCGGGACGGCCGTTCCGCCCATGAAGTTGATCATCGACTCATAAATCGGGAAGCCGGGATTCGGGTAGATGACCTCATCACCCTCGTCTATCAGGGCCATGATGGTGAAGAACATCACCGGCTTGCCACCGGGGGTGAACACTACGTTGTCGGGGCTGACCTCGTACCCCTGCCACTCAGACTGATGGCGAGCAATCGCTGCCCGGGCCTCCGGCAGCCCGGGGGACGGCCCGTAGTGGGTAAAACCGTCGTCCAGGGCTTTCTTGGCGGCATCTCTGATGTTCTCCGGAGTGTCGAAGTCAGGTTCTCCTATCTCCAGGTGAACGATGTCGCGACCCGCTGCTTCCAGGGCCTTTGCTTTCGCAAGCGTCTCAAATGCCGTTTCCGTACCCAGGCGGTCCATCCGGGGCGACAGCCATTTACTTGCCGCGGTCTGAGTCATTTCGTACCTTTTACTTCGTTACTTCCATGGCCGAGTCGCCGCAGGTTCGGTTGGGATCAAAGTCCACCGGCCATTAAGCCTTGACCCGCGTTCTGTAATTGTAAGTCCGTCAAATTAATTTGGCCCGCCGGCGCCATCTTAAAATGCCGGTATGAACTTCGATCAATGGGCAGACTGGTACGACGTTTACTACTCGAACGTCCCGGAAGTTGAAACGTCTTTCTACGTAGACTTGGCGAGAGAGTCTGGAGGCCCTGTACTCGAAATCGGGGTTGGTACCGGGCGCTTGGCTATTCCCACAGCGTCGGCCGGGGTGAGCGTCACGGGTCTGGACCTGAGCCAGGCCATGCTCGACCGCGCGGACGGGAAACTCCGACGTACCCCGCCGCAGACCGGCGCGCTGAGCCTCATCAGGGGGGACATGCGGGAATTCGATCTCAGCAAGACATTTCCCTTAATCACCATCCCATCTAACACGTTACTGTTGGCCCTGAGCCAACAAGATCAACTGCGCACGCTACGGTGCGCGGCTCGCCACCTCGAACCGGACGGGCGACTCGTCTTCGACGTCTTCATTCCGGGCCCTGATCTGCTCGCCGATCGTGACATCTCGCCGTTCGTCTGGGGTGAAACAGTTCATCCCGATACGGGAAACGTCGTCGTCATGTCCGCCATCAACCGCGCCGACGGGGCAACGCAGATCAACCGGGAAACCCAGATATTCGAAGAGTACGACGGCGCTGGTCGAATCGTAAGGAGGGCCGAGTTGCCGATCGACTTGCGGTATCTATTCCCAGCCGAGTGCCACGCGCTGATCGAACAGGCAGGTCTGGTCGCGGAAAGAGTATTTGGCGGTTTCGACGGTCAACCGCTCTCCGAAGACAGCGAAGAGATGATCTTCGTCTGCCGCCGCGCTCAGTAGCCGAGGGTCTGGTCGCACAATCCCTCCAGCGCCTCACCGGCCAGGAAGCGGCGCAGATTAGACCGAAACGCCTCTCGCCTGCCTTCATACAGTTCTGGCGTCAACGCAGACGCGTGGGGGCTGATGAACACCTCGTCGAGGTCCCACAGCGGGCTGTCCTGCGGCAGCGGTTCAACCTCGGTCGCATCGATGCCTGCGCCCGCCAGGTGACCCGACTTGATGGCGCTCGCCAGGGCATTTTCGTCGACGATTCCCCCGCGGGAGATGACGACGATATGTGATCCCTTTGGCATCAACGCCATCCGCCGTGCGTCGATCGAATGGCGCGTCTCATCGATGATCGGAGCACAGATCACCAGCCAGTCCGAGGCGGCACAAAGATCGTCGAGCCGTTCCGTGCCCCAGCACTCGCTAACCGCGTCCGGCACGGAGGCTGGCCCCGGGTCCACCGCGAAAATTCGCATGTCGAACCCGGCCGCGCGTCGGGCAACAGCCCTGCCGATGGCGCCCAGGCCGTAGATGCCCATCGTGCTGCCGGAGATTTCGGAGAACGTGTGGTCGTATTTGTCCGCGCCGCCCCAGAATCTCTTGTCCTGATCCCGCGCCATTTCCCGGAATTTGTGCGTCAACGCGACCATCATCCCGATCACGTGGTCGGCCATAGGATTTACGTGAGGACCCGGAGCGTTTGTGATCGGGAGGTCGGACGCCACAATTTCCGGTATGGCGATCAACTTGTCGATGCCCGCGCCGGGGCAGTGAATCCACTTGAGCTGACGGGCTGCCAGAAATGCTTCCCTAGTGGGCCATCCCATGAACACGTCGGCATCTACAATCGCCCCGGGTTGATCGGAGTCGGCATAGGCTGGCACAAACTCAACGTCGGGGAATGCGTCCTCCAACTCCTCGATAAACTGTTCACCGGTGTGCAGAGTTCCGACGACGACCTTCATTTTGCTGCCTTCCATTTGACCGGGCCGTAGCTACCCGCGTTCCCCGGTCCAACGCCCGAACCGGCTGGCTGGACCGGCGAGTCGGTGTTGCCAGAAATATTCATGCCGAATGCGTCGCATTCCGCCGATTTGCCAGCGATCTACAACCCGTTCGGATGCCAACCTTACAACGGTCGGACCTACGATTGTGCCGGCCCTGGACGTCTGTCATTCAAAGACTTGCTTACCTGATCGCTAAGCTAAAATCGGACTACCAATCACTTGAGGCTCCAAATGCCACAGTTCAACATCAGAGCAGATTACCGGCCAACCGGTGACCAACCCGAAGCCATCGAACAATTGGCGAACGGGCTCGTCAAAGGCCTGAAACACCAAACGCTGCTCGGCGTGACCGGGTCCGGCAAGACCTTCACCATGGCCGGGGTTATCGAGAAGGTCCAGCGCCCGACGCTGGTCATCGCCCACAACAAGACTCTTGCAGCCCAACTTGCAACCGAGTTTCAGGACTACTTCCCCGACAATTCGGCTCAGTACTTCGTCTCTTACTACGACTACTATCAGCCGGAGGCGTATGTGCCCCAGTCCGACACCTACATCGAAAAGGAATCGGACATCAACGACGAGATCGACCGGCTCCGGCACGCAGCAACCCGCTCACTCCTGACCCGGAGAGACACGGTGATCGTCGCCTCCGTCTCGTGCATATACGGCCTGGGATCGCCGGACGAGTACCGGAACGTCGTCCTGAACGTTCGCAAAGGGCAGGAACTCGGCCTTAGGAAGACCGTGCGACGACTCGTTGACATGTACTACGAGCGTAACGACATGGACATGGTGCGAGGCCGGTTTCGGGTGAGAGGCGATACTCTCGAAATCATGCCGGCTTACGAGGAACTCGCCGTCAGAGTGCAGTTCTTCGGGGACGAGGTGGAGCGGATTCAGGAACTCGACCCACTGACCGGTGAAGTGCTGACCGACCGAAGCGAGATCGACATATATCCCGGCAAGCACTTCGTAACGCCGGACGACCGCCTTCTTGAAGCGCTGGAAGACATCGAATCCGAGCTCGAGAACCGCCTCCGCGAGCTGCGAGGGCACGGCAAACTGCTGGAAGCGCAACGTCTTGAACAGCGCACCAGGTTCGATCTCGAGATGCTTCGTGAGACCGGGGTCTGCCCGGGCATCGAGAACTACTCCGGACCGCTCGGCCGAAGACCGGCGGGTTCTGCGCCGTGGACTTTATTGGACTACTTCCCGGACGACATGCTGATTTTCATCGACGAGTCGCACATCTCACTGCCGCAAATTCGGGGTATGTACCATGGCGACATCGCGCGCAAGACTACGTTGGTCGAATTCGGATTCCGGCTGCCGTCGGCCCTCGACAACCGCCCGCTGTCGTTCAACGAATTCGAGGAACGCGTTGGTCAGATCGTTTACGTCTCAGCGACTCCCGGACCCTATGAAGCAAAGCATGAACATAGACGTGTGGAGCAGATAATCAGACCGACCGGCCTGATAGACCCGAGTATCGAGATATGCCCAACGCAAGGACAGATAGACGACCTGCTAGAACGGATTCAGCAGCGCGTTGACCGCAACGAACGGGTATTGGTAACGACGTTGACCAAGAGGATGGCGGAGGAACTGTCTGACTACATGCGCGAACTGGGTATTCGGGTCCACTATCTGCACTCGGAGATCAACACCCTGGAACGGTCCGAAATCCTTCGCGACTTACGACTCGGCGTCTACGACGTGGTCGTCGGAATCAACTTGCTTAGAGAAGGACTCGACCTTCCGGAGGTCTCCCTCGTAGCGATCCTCGACGCAGACAAGGAAGGCTTCTTGCGTTCCGGCACCTCGCTGGTGCAGACGATCGGGAGGGCCGCCAGGCACGTTGAGGGCCACGTGGTCATGTACGCCGACACGGTCACGGACTCCATGCGCCAGGCCATCGAGGAGACAAACCGCCGCAGAGAGATCCAGCGTGCACACAACTCCGAACACAACATCCTGCCCAAGTCCATAGTGAAGGAAGTGAGAGGCATCACCGACAGGGTACGGCAGGTTGCGGAGACAAAGGCCCCGTACGTAACAGCCGCAGACTTGCCGAAAGACGACCTTACGCGCCTCGTCAAGGACCTGGAGAAACAGATGCTGGCGGCTGCTAAAGAACTGGAATTCGAAAAGGCTGCCATGTTGCGGGACCAGGTGACCGACCTCCGGAAAGTGCTGGTAGACATGGAATCCCCCGTAGCCGGCGCGCGCGTCTGAATATCGTCGAAACACCGGCTTGAAGTTCCGGAGTCGGCGCAAGCGGCGACGCAGGTCTCTTGGACGAGGCCGCGACTATGAAGCCCGGGCCTGACGCCAGGGAATTCCGGTTGCAGCCAGGTAGAGCGAATAGGTGCACGCCAGGAGGATGGCGGCGACCATGAAACCGCCCTGGAATCCGATTCGGTCGGCGATCAGGAATCCGGTGACCGGTCCCAAAGCAGCGCCGAGGTCTTGCCAGGTCGAATACCTTGCCATCGCAGCCGGTCGCGAATCGTCGGGCGAAGTCTCGCCAATAGCGGCGTCGAGCGCGGTGTTGAGGCCGACCGCGACGACGAACATGATCGGCATCACAATGACCAGCACCTCCACCGTGTCGTAGGTAGCAATGACAGCAAGCGCCGCCACGACTGCCGCTATGCCGTAGGCGATGGAACGACGCCTCCCCAGACGGTCTGAAAGGTGCCCGAGCGGCAGGGCAAGCCCGAGGTCTGCAAACCATCTCACCCCTATCAGCAATCCGGCCAGAGTCACCACAGCTATCGACACCCCGAACACTCGGCGCTCGCCTTCGACCAGTTCGGCAAGATATGGCGACAGGGTTGCGATTGCCAGTCCGTTTGCTGCAAACGCGACCGCAAAGCTCATCAGACTAATCGTTACAAGAGCGAGAGCCGGATGTGCTTGACCCGGTCCGGCAGACTCGAAACCGCCAAGTCCCACAAATTGATGCGGCCGCCCCTGTCTATGCTGGGTGTCTCAGGTGCTACGGCGGGGCTTCAGATTCGGGACCCGCAGCGCCATGATCACGCCAAGCATGCCCACCCCGGCCAAAACCGAGAACGCCACTCCCCTGGAAGTTTGCTCGAACAATGCGGCGCCCGCCGTGACGGCAATCAGACTCCCGCCTCGCGACCCGGCGTTGAAGAAGCCGATTAGTCGGCCCCGCATTGCGGATGTGCCAACGCTGAAAGCGGTCAGATGGGCTCCTAGTCGCAGATGAGAGTACGACACACCCCAAAAAACCCGGGCAAGCAGCAGGACGGCAAGTCCGGTGCCTAGCCCATAGGCGAGCGTCGTCAGAGCCCCGGTCGCCACCGATATCACATAAGGCCAACGTACTCCGAACCGGTAGTAGACGGACGCGGCGAACGCGTTACTCACAAGTCGAATAAAACGATTGATGCTTAGCGCCAGACCGATCCAGAATGAAGTCGCCAGCCCCAGGGTTTCGCCCAGCCCGAATTCGATTGCGGCGGTAGGGAGGACCACGTACATCAGCGAATCGCCCATGATCACGGCGGTCGTTGGGGAGACCGCATACACCATCCCCGCCGGAATGATCGATCCGATTCGACCTCCTGAGAAACGGCTTCTACGGACCCCTCGTTCGGGGCGCGGGACGTCGTCTACCGGGGACTGGCCGGCCTCGTATTTCTTCACAGTAGTGAAATCATCCGCAATTACCGGAGTCTGGCCGTATTGTTTCGCTCAGACTCCATGTAGGGCTGCCGCACCTTAGCAACATTTGCGTCATGGCCGCAGGCCGCGCCGGATTGCCAGCCTGCGATAATCGTTTCCGGCTGGGATTCCATCGGAGTACATTCATGCAGACTGCTTGTCACTCACGACGAAATTTATGACCCAATCACTCTCAGCGCATTCCAGCTGGAGTGGCTGAATAAGGAGACGATATGACCATCTACCTAACTGAGGCGGACGTGAGCGGGCTTCTCGACATGGAGACAGCCGTCGATGCGCTCGACGAGGCGTTCAAGGCACGCGCCCGCGGTGAACTGTTTAACTCCCCGCGTTCGCGCCTTCCCATCGGCCGCGGTTCCTATAACTTCATGGCCGCATCGTGGCCGGATAAGGGGATAGTCGGCCACAAGTCGTACGTCGCCGGACCGGACGGGGCCAAATTCCACGTCGCGGTCTATTCCACGCGCGGTGAGGGCTTGTTGCTCCTCATGGAAGCGAGCCGGCTTGGACAGATCCGGACAGGCGCGGCATCGGGCGTGGCCACCCGGTACATGGCGACCCAAGGCGAACTGGCAGTGGGGGTGATCGGTAGCGGATACCAGGCTGAAACTCAACTTGTAGCCATTGCAACGGCCTGCCAGGTGACTTCAGCGAAGGTGTTCAGCCGCAACGAGGATAATCGCAATCGTTTCGCAAATCGAATGTCCGAGCGACTGGGCATCGCCGTCGCCCCGGTCAGTTCAGGTCCCGAATGCGCAGAAGGCGTTGATGTCCTGGTCGCCATCACCAACTCTGTAGAGCCGGTCATCACTGGCGACATGCTCGCGCCAGGAATGCACGTCAACGCCGCCGGGAACAACTCGTGGCTGAAACGTGAACTCGACACCGCAGCGATCGCCAAATGCGGCGTTGTCGCGGTTGACGACGTTGAACAGGCCAAGTATGAGTGCGGGGAACTCATGCGCGCCGCAGAGACCGGCCGGTTTAGCTGGGACAACGCCATACCGATTCACGACGTGGTTGCAGGAAACCGGCAGGGCAGGGGATCACCTGAAGAGATCACTCTCTTTGAGTCTCAGGGACTGGCGCTCGAAGACCTCGCCGTCGCCGACATCGTTTACAAGAGGGCCAAAGAGCAGGGAGCCGGCATAACCCTGCCCAACTAGCCCCCAGACTCCACCCACGCTGTATTCCCCGCGGCTTCTCGCGGGTGTGGGTAAGGTCGTCATCAAGGTAAGGCCCGCGTCTTCGGCGATCCGATCACAGCCGTCGATGCCGAAGGCGGCGACGTTACCTACCCGCTGACCGGCGCCGACGCGGGCCTGTTGGATGCCGACGTTTCCAATGGCCAAGTCAAGACCAAGATGTACTTGAAACACCAGATGTGGGACGCGGTTATAGGGGGCCGGCTGACACTGACAGCAAGTTGCCGAGCGGTATTCTGATTTCGCCGGGGTCTCTGCGTTCGCGCGGGCCATCGGCCAGCCGGCCGTCTGCAAGCGAGCCGGGGTAGGTTTTCGGGGGTCGTTTCCGGGGTGGTGGCCTAGGCGCGGGAGGTCCTTCGGCTTCGCTCAGAGCTTGTGATTTTATTGCGAAACCTGCGGTTTTCAGTCTCAATTTGACTTTGAAAACGGTCTCAATTAGACGGTTCCTGGGGATTTATTCACAGGCTCTCAGGATGACATGGGAGCGCTCAAGAATGACAGAAGGGGGAGGGTCTTTAGCGCGGCTGGGTTCACGAGATTGGGAATTGCCGGGGTCCGGGTCTTCCGGGGATTGAACCAATTGGGATTCTCCGGTGTCAGTGTTAACAGCGGTCTGATCCGGCTGGGGCTCGACACGGTCTGGGTATTCAAAGGACTTGCGGACCTCGGCGAGGGCGTATTCACGAGACCATCTTGGGTAGCAACATGACGGGCGATCGTTGGGCCCATCGTATTCGCCCATTGCCTTCTTGAATTCCTCGACCGTCCTGTTGGCGACCCTGACGGACTGGTTGTCGCTGAAGGCGAAGCGCAGGGCGTTGTACCCGTAGTGGCCTTTGCCGTATGGGTCGTCCCCGGGGTTCTCTATCGGGGTGAAGTCGCGGTCGGCAACGTAGTTTTCGTCGAAATGGGCCTGTTGCGGGTGCCTGGCGACGGCTTCATGGGCTAATGTGACGGCTTCCTCGCTGCCGTAGATGTGACGCAAGGCCCTTTCGCCGTCCCGGTCGCGGATGAACTGCTCTTCGTCGTAGTTTTCGAAGTCGAACGGGTCGTCTTCGTTGTTGTACCGGTTAGTGTTGGGGTCCACGTAGTTGGGACTGCCGGGGTCATGGTCGAACGATTCGTCGTGGTCTTCGTACTCGTCGTTGGTGTGACCGGGGGAGCTGTCGAAACCACGCCGGAGCAGTTCTTTGGCGGCTGCGAGGCGGTGGTGCGGTTTGAAGTCGTCCAGGTTGCCCTGCATGACGTCGACGAGGAATCGGACGGCATCTCTGCCGTCGGATGTTTCGAGCTTGATGATGTCTGCGATGCCCTGGTCGAAGCGGGATTTGCCGGGGGTGGATGAAGGCGCGCGGACGCTGGCCGACTGGGAGGCGGACTGGGCGGACTGAATGACGCTGCGTGCGCCATCGAAGCCGAGGTTGAGGAGTTGCCGGGCGGCGTCGAGGCGGTGGCAGGGTTTGGAATCGTCGACCTTGCCCTGCATGATGTCGATGAGGAAACGGACTATGTGCCGGCCGTCGTCGGTCTCCTCGCGGATGATGTCGGCGAGGGGTATGGGGTATTGTTCGGTTTGGTGTTCTTGATCGAACATATGTTCTACATTAACGGGTGTGGGCGGCTATCTACCCGTGTGTCCTACTCCTCCAAAGCCAGGCAGACCAACAACTAGCCGTGGTCCTCAGGGGCCGCCAAGGAGGAAGGCAGCGGCTCTTATGGCAGAACCTCAACAACGACCAATGACTTTCTTAGAGGTCGTGATTACATGCGTCGAGATTGCGGTCAGAAGCCCTTTGGCATGGAAAGCGGTGTGTGCATTGTTCGTTTTCTCGACCTTTTTCGCGCTTTCTGTCACAGTTGTGGTTTGCTGCGACCCACATGAAGCACGGGCACCCCTATTTGCTCTCGTTGCCGCTGCCGCCACCTTCACGAAGATACAAGGGGAGATCAGGAAAATCACCCAGCCCATCAGCACATACATTTACTGGAAAAGAGGCGTGATGGTGATGGACGGCTTTTGGGTTGAGCTACTACAAATGAACCGCAACTTGGTCGCAGGGGCGGCCGACATAGGTACAGGGGCAGTAATTGGCCTCGGGAGTCTGCTGGCCGCTTTGAGTTGGTTCGAGACCGTGGAAGCTGCTGCTGCGTACGCCCCGTTTGCGACAGCGGTGGGTTTCGTTGGCTTTGCCGGGATCCTAATTGCGGTGGTCGCTCGGGGTTGGCACGTTATACAGATGACCAGGGGGGTTCTATCCCCGGACTAAGACCATGACGGTGAGAATGAATGGAATCCCAGCGGCGGCTCCAAGGGCCACCCACCCATACCAAGGTATCGGGTTTGGAGTTCTCTTATTCCGGCGAGCCGCGGACATCATTATTTTCAAGGGCGGCATATCGTTGGCCTCCTTCGTCGAGTGGGCCAACACTCTACATCATTTTTTCAATGACAAAAAAGAAAGCCCGAATTCCGGTGTCATTAAGCAACTTTCCGGACCATCCACCGTGGTCTAGGTTCTTCGGCCAGTACATTCACCAGAAAGGTCGCGGCGAATCCAAGGGCGGACATGGCGGTGTGCAGGCCGATCTTGCGCAACCCCCTGACGAAGCGACGCTCCAACCGGCGGCTTTCCTTCATGCTCTTGAAGACCCGCTCTACGGCCTGCCGCAGGCGGTAGAGATTCTTCCACTCTGACGAACCCTGACGTGGCGGCCCGAACCGTCTCAAGTTGTCGGTGCGGTTCTCCCAAACCTGCGATTACAGTACCGCCTACCCTTGCGGGTATTCAAGTGACATTTCTCCCGGCGGCAGCGGTAAAGGTGGCCC
The DNA here is from genome assembly GCA_965262065.1 of Dehalococcoidia bacterium. GTDB lineage: Bacteria > Chloroflexota > Dehalococcoidia > Lucifugimonadales > Lucifugimonadaceae. The sequence continues at coordinate 2,671,972 of OZ253497.1, forward strand.
ATTTGGGGGTCGCTCCGAACGTACTCCATTGCTACCATGCCGAAGCACGTGGGAACGCCCTCGTCGGTGTACACGCCCTCGAACAACGCGTTATGGGGCAGACGACGAGTGGGAGAGATCAAAAAGGCGCCCCGCTCCTGGACGGCTTTGTGGTTTGGTGTGGAGTCGTAGCCCCGGTCGGCCATCACGTATTTGGGACTCAGCCAAGTTAGTGTCTGTGTCGCACCGTCCAACATCTTGGGAAGCTCGGAGGAGTCACCTTTGCTGGCGGTCGTGGTGTACCCGTAGAGCGGTACCCCGTAAGTGGCGTCAGCGATCAATTGGAACTTGTTGCCCCACCACCATTCAAGCTCTATTGTTCTCCTGGGATTGGGTTTTGCCGTCCAGCTCGCTTCGGGGTCGCTTTCCTGGCCGGTCAGTGAGGAGTCGCGTCAATCCGCGATTCCATCACATCAAGGAACGATGGATCGTAGGTTTCATCGACATGGTTGTTGTTCCAAAGGCCGGAGAGGCGAACCCGCTCCCGGTCGCTGTATTGGCCTAGCCACTCTGCAGAATGCCTGTCGGCGGCAGTCTGGCGAAAGCCGCTCAGTAGCCCTACGGCATTGCGTTCAATCAACCCACGGCTGGAGGAGGGGCCGGGAGAATCATTCACTGACAGCCACAGGAATGGCATCTGACTCACATATTCACTAACACGGGCCTCGATACCCGCTTCTGCTTCTTTAATTGTGACTCGGTCAACACTTAGCCTCCGTGCTGCCTCGCCGGAGCTTCCGGCAACACCCCACGACTCCGGTAGCGGGATATTGATCCGGTTGGCTAAGGCTACGCCCACGAGTAGCCGGAAGATCGAACCCCTATGGTTGCCAAGGCCGGACCGGGAACTGCCTCGATGTTGAGAGAGCCGACTCCACAACGTACTTCGGGCGCCGTTCTTCAGTCCGTGGGTACCGATACGAACGACCCTTAGCCCCGCCCCTGAGCCTGATCTGGACTCTCCATTCTCAAAGAAGAAATACACCCCACGCGTCGGCCAGCCCGTCCCGGCGCGGCAGCTATGTAAGAGCCTGGGGCCACCTATTCGATCTGCAAGGCGATCGAGAATTTCATAGAAACGGACGGTGTCGACGAGCGGGTCAACCATGGAGTGTCTTGGTCAACCACCTCAACTGCTCGCCGATCCTCAAGCCTTTCATCGGGACGGAGACGACCACACCGCGACTTCGCAAAGCTGGCTCCAGGAACTCGCGGTAGCGTTGGCCGGCCAAAAACACGACGGATCCGACATCACCCAGACAAGGCCCCAGTTGGGTGAGCACTCTGCTCGCCCATTGGCGGCGGTCCGCGACCGGCATGGTGTTCAAAGTGAGGTCGTAAGGAGGCATCACCTCATCTGGATGCACAAGACCGTACTTGGCAGATAGTACAAACCAAGGCCTCCCCGTGCTGTCCGCATAACTGCGGGCCTTTCGGAACCAGGAAGAGATGTAAAGGTCTCGCGCGCGTGCACGAACCGGCTGTTTCTGCCCTACGCACGACAATAGAAAGACGACCATACGGTGATTGTACGCCGTGAGTGATCTGGGATCGTGGGAGCCACGACGCTGCACATCAAGCCTGGATCACCATTGAAGAACGGCTGGTTCAAGAACCGCAACGTGAAGCTGTAGCGGTGTTTGGGTCTATCGAGAGAACGAGCGTATCGGAATCATCAGTGAAAAGGCTTCCCTTGGCCGAATCGTCTCCGACCCACTAAATATGTTGGTTGTCCCGGGCGACTTTGAAGCATCTTCACGCCATTTCCAACGGAATTGAGGCTGTTGTCGGACACGGGGGCGGCGTAGTGAACGCCGGAGTCGCCGGAGTTGATTAAGATTTCCATGAAGTCATTCCGCCTGTCCGTTCGCTCTCGTTTAGAAAGGGAATTATTTACATTACTTGACAGGACCGCGGGTGCCAGGAGGGGTGCTGCATGATGACGCAGGACACATCAATTGACCAAGCGGAATGGGCGAGACGACTCGGTGAGTTGGACGTGCTCATTGCACAGAGATACATGGCTATGGGGGAAATCCCACTGAACAAGTGGGTCACGTTCCTGAACGACTATTCGGACCACATTGCCCTCTTTGTTCGCAAGGAATACGGCTGGGACGTACGTCAAAAGTTCGCCGTCACACCGGGGGCAGAAGATACGGTACAGATTACCGACGGTCCGATGTTCTTCGCAAAGTGGCTGGCTTTCATCCTCGCTGCACTGGATCGTCTGCAAGAGATCGTCGACGAGTCGCCGTAGGCCGTCCTCCATCGCGGCGTCCCCCTTACGGCTTATCGCCAAACATCGCCCGCCAAAAGACGCGTTGTACCGCCAAGGCCAATTCCTGGCGTCTGTCAATCTCAGCCGCTAACGACTGCCTCCATGCTTCCTGTTGATGTAGTTCGTCCAGATAGTCGTCAAATAGGTTTTTATCCGCAGGCATAGAACTCCTCCACTGCCCGAAAGTCTACTGCCGACAGGGCGGTTTTACAACGTAAAAAGCTGGTGTTAGCCTCGTCCTACCCTAGCCAGGCCAAATCCGCTCAGCCAACAGGTGTGGAGCATCGCGCATGGAAGCGTCGGTTACACGCGTCTCCCTGCGACTCCACACCGAACTGCGGACGACTTGGCAAGGTGTGGAATCAGGTGGCTTTGGCCACCTTCGGTGGGTTGATCATCATCGGAGCGATGGCGTTCTGCATTTACGCCGTTGGCGGGACTACAGACCCCGTCGAACGAATGGAGGCTAGGGCGACCGGTCCAGTGACTCATACGTCCAGGGCGACGGAGAGTGCCGCTCCCACGGCCACGCCGGAGATGGTCTGCCCGACGCCTGACGAGGCGGTCTATTTCGACAAGACGGAACAGATGGGCACTGTGCTCGAAAAGGCCTTGTTGAACAATGCCGGTCAGTACGAAATGGCCAGCCGGAACGAGTCCTTGTTCCTGGACCCTTACTGGCAGGCGGATACCATCACCGGGATGGATGCGGTGCGGCACATCATCAATGACTTCAAGGGCGTGGTCCCCCCCCGAGTCCGTCCGGTATATTCACACCGAACTGATCCAGGGGTTGGACCTTCTTGATCAGGGGATGGTATTGGCGAGGGAGGGCATCACCGAATTCAGCGTCTACAAGATCGAGAAGTCGAATAAGCTGGTGGGCGATGGCGGCCCGCTGATCCGTTCGGCGGCTGGCAAGAAGCTGGCCTTCTGCATGTCCAAGATATCCGGTTGAACCGACAGTGTTTTTGAATTCTCAAATCCGATCAACTAAACTGAGATCATGACGACAAGGAGCAGTGCAGTGGAATGGATCAGGGGGAAGGAACGGGACATATGGCGGGCGGTTCAAGCCGGGCGATGGCGCGGCGGTTGTTTGCCTTATTCCCGGCCAGAAGAACCAATACCAGGCCTCGGCCCATTCTTGGCCACGACCCATGGAGCCGTCACGGTATCAAGCGATGACTTCAGTACCATGGCCTATGCCCAAGGATGGGCCGAGGCCTGGCTTGATAACGCTCGTGAATGGTAACGGAGGAATAGCCATGGCAAGCCTTAAGCAGCAACTCAATGCGGTGAAGGAGCCGAAGTCCGCCAAGGAACTGGCGCAGGCCATTTTCAGGGACGCTGACCGCAAACTGGCGGAGAAGACGGGCAAGCCGTCAAAGGGGCAGGGATAGCCATGCCGACGATCACCAAGAGCGAGTTGGTCGCCCTCGAAAAGAAGGTAGACGCGAACACCAAGGCTATCAACGAGAACTCGGCTGCCATCCGTCAGATGACCGAAAACATGGAGAACCTCACCAATGCGGTCAATGGCAGTTTCAAACGCATCGAAAAGCGCATGGACGAACTGCCCGCTACGGTAGTTGATGCACTAAGGGAGCCCGTGGTGGGGCAACAGGTGAGTGTCGGGCGTAAGGAATCGAGATTCCCTAAGGACTGAACGGCTAGGCCGTAAGGTCTTGCCAGCGCATCCGCTTGCCGACCATCCCGGCGGCAAGGATCATCATCTGGGTCATCGTGCCGTGGTCCCGAACGTTGGCCCGTTCTGCGAACTCGTTGACGTAGCGGGATAGGTGCTTGACGCTGAAGTTGTGGTAGGTACCCACGTATCCCCGCTTGAGTATCGCCCAGAACGACTCGATCCCGTTCGTGTGGGCCATGCCCCGGACGTATTCTCCTGCGCTGTGTTTGACGGCCTCGTGGTTCAGGTCCGCCAGTCCCTTGTATGCGTACTGTTCGTCGGTGTATAGGGTTGAGCCGGGCTCCACGGTGTCCTGAACGAATCCCTGAAGGGTGGGAACATCCGCCGAGCTTATCGGTTGAGCTTTGACCCTGCCGTTGCGTTCCTTTGCGCCGCCGCCGGCGGTTTTGCCCACTGGACCGCGGCCAGCGTTCAGCCGCTTGCTCTTGTGCTTGTTGCGGGACTTCCCGCCGATGTAGGTCTCGTCTACCTCGACCGACCCAGAAAGTTGGGCGTCGTTCAACCAGCACTCCCGTATCTTCTGGGCCATCATCCAAGCGGTCTTTTGGGTGACGTCGAGGTCGCGGTGCAGCTTCATGCTGGACACGCCCTTGAGGTTGACGCTCAGCAGATAGAGGGCCATGACCCACTTGCGGAGCGGCAGGTTGCTGGACTCCATGGTGGTCCCGACTTTGACGCTGAAGTATGAGCGGCAATCGGAGCACCAGTAGGGCATGGGCTTGCCGGACTTAGTGGCGCGGGTGTTTTTGCTGTTGCACCGCGGGCAGTTGCGTTCGCCTTCGGGCCATCGGATGTCTTCGAACCACTTGCGTGCGGAGTCTTCGTCGGGGAACATCTCGGTTAGTTCGAAGATGCTCAGGCCTTTTCGTTCTGCTCTGCCTGGTCCTTTGGCCACGTTGTTTCCCCCTGCCGGTACCGTTTTAGGCATTTTACTTGACAGGGTGTTTGGCCGTCAAGTAATGTATATAATTCCCTTTAGAAACTCCCTCCTTTCCCAGGCGTGGGCAGCTATCGCATACACGTCGTCCAGGACAGTCCTGCGCTGGCAAGAAATCCTCGTCGCTAACTCCGTAGAACACTTTAAGCGTAGAAAAATACAAGTGGCAATTGCATTTAATACGTTATTACTCTATTATTCGCCCCTGATTGAAACCGTTTTACGAATTACTTGCATATTTACCGGCCCTGTCATATTCCGACCGCGGCTCGGGGGCCTGATTGCTTCGTCACCTCGTTTCCGCGCCTGTCGGGCTGATTCCCGCGGTGATTGCGGCTATTGCCACGGCGTTGATGGTGGGAACGGGGCTGGACACGGCGCATCCCCCTGCGCTGGCTCAGGCCTCAATTCAGTTCGAAGAGGGGGACGAGATCGAGCGGTTCGTGAAAGAGGACGTCCAGCCGGGCGGATCGGTCGGGGCGCCCGTCGTGGCGAGCGGTGGGACTGGCAATTTGACTTACAGCCTTTCCGGTACCGATGCGGCCTCTTTCACGATAAACACGGGCACGGGCCAGATACTCCTCGCCCAGGGCGCGTCGTTCGACTACGAGTCCGAGAAGACCACGTACCGGCTTGTGGTTACCGCGACCGGCCAACCGGGTGAGACCGCCAGTGTAGATGTCGTTATATATGTCGAAAACGTGAATGAGCCGCCGGAGTTCGACATTGACAACATTTATTTCGAGTCATTCGAGGTAAGGGAAAACACCGCGGCGAACACGAACATCGGCGATCCGATTACAGCCGTCGATCCCGAGGACGGTGAAGTCACCTATTCCCTGGTCGGTACCGATGCGGCACTGTTCGATGTCGACGATTCCGGCGGCCAGGTAAAGACCAAGGGGTCTCTGAATTACGAGGTTGCGAGCTCGTACACCGTCGCGTTCACCGCGTCGGACCCCCAATCCAATAGCGCAAGCATCGACCTGACCATCATGGTCAAGGATGTCGACACCGAAGCGCCCGGCAAGCCTGCAAAGCCTTCGGTGTCTCCGAACCCCGGCAACGGACACGAGTCGTTAGCCGTCACGTGGACCGCTCCCGCCAACGAGGGCCCGGTGATCACGAGTTATGTCGTGCAGTACCGAGTCGAGGACTGGGGCGACGAATGGATCCAGGCAACGGTAGACGGAAGCGGCCTTAAGACCACGGTTTCAGGGCTCGAGTCCGATACCAAGTACGAGGCTCAAATACGTGCAGTCAACGACGAGGGTCAAGGTCCATGGTCAGAGTCCGGCACGGCTGAGACTCTGGCAGCGCCTCCTCCAAATTCACTACCTGAATTCGACGATGATGCCATCACTTCTCTGTCAATTGCCGAAAACTCACCGGCCGATACGGCTGTTGGGGCACCGATTACAGCTACGGATTCAGACAGTCAGGATGTACTGACATACTCCTTGTCGGGCGCCGATTCCGCCCTGTTTTTCGTCGGAGCATCGAGCGGCCAGATCAGCATTGGAGCCGGGACCTCGCTCGACTTTGAATCGCCGTCAGATTCCGGTGGCAACAACGTCTACAACTTGACGGTGCAGGTTACGGACGGCAAGAACGCTGAAGGAATTGCCGACACGTCGGTTGACGACACGATCGACGTCACCATCACGGTGACGGACGTTAACGAATTGCCGGAATTCGGCTCTTCAGACGTAGAACGTGAGGTCGACGAGAACACCCCCGAAGGTACAAACATCGGCGATCCAAACGTGGCTTCAGACCCCGAATCCAACACGCTCACCTACTCCCTGTCGGGCGCCGATTCCACCCTGTTCTCGGTTGGCGCGTCAACCGGCCAGATCAGCGTCGGCACAGGGACCGTGCTCGACTTTGAATCTCCGTCAGATTCAGGAGGTGACAATGTCTACGATCTGACGGTGAAGGTTTCCGACGGCAAGGACGCCGCAGGAAATTCCGACACGTCGATTGACGACATGGTCGGCGTGACCATCACAGTTAAAAACGTCAATGAACCACCGGAGTTCGACTCTTCAGGTGTTGAATTGGAGGTCGCCGAGAACACGGCGACGAACTCGAACATCGGCGATCCGATTACAGCCGTCGATCCCGAGGACGGCGACGTGACCTACTCCCTGACCGGCGCCAACGCGGGTTTATTCGACGTTGACGCTTCCAACGGTCAAGTCAAGACCAAGGGGTCTCTGAACTACGAGGCTGCGAGCACGTACACGGTTGCATTCACCGCGTCGGATCCCCAATCCAATAGTGCGAGTATCGCCCTGACCATCACCGTAACCGATGTCGACACAGAGGCGCCGGGCAAACCTGCGAAGCCGTCGGTGGCGCCAAATTCCGGCAACGGGCACGAAGCGTTGAAGGTCGCGTGGACTGCTCCTGAAAACGCGGGTCCGGCGATTACGGGCTACGTCGTCCAATTTCGGATCGACGACTCGGGCGACGAATGGACCCAAGTGACGGTTGTCGGAAACACTGTCGAGACTACGATTTCGAGGCTCGAATCCAGTACTGAGTACGAGGCGCAAGTACGAGCTGATAACGACGAGGGGGAAGGGCCCTGGTCAGAGTCCGGCACGGCCGACACGTTTGCCGCACCCGTTGAGAACTCGGCCCCTGAATTCGACGATGGCGCCACTATTACTATGTCGGTTGGCGAAAACGCCGTTCCCGGGTCCGCCGTCGGAGCGCCGATTACCGCGTCGGACTCAGACCAGGATGACGTGCTCACCTATTCCCTGTCGGGCGCCGATTCCGACCTGTTCAGCATCGGCCCGTCCACTGGCCAGATCAGCGTCGGCACAGGGACCGTGCTCGACTTTGAATCTCCGTCAGATTCAGGAGGTGACAATGTCTACGATCTGACGGTGAAGGTTTCCGACGGCAAGGACGCCGCAGGAAATTCCGACACGTCGATTGACGACATGGTCGGCGTGACCATCACTGTGATAAACGAGAACGAGCCGCCTGAATTCGAACCTTCGCTGGTTGAACTGGAGATCGCCGAAAACACTGTTTCGAACACCAAAGTCGGCGATCCGATCGAGGCAACTGACCCCGAGTCCGACGTGCTGGTCTACTCACTTGTTGGAGTTGACGCAGGATCGTTCGAAATCGAACCGATAACTGGCCAGATCAAGACCAAGGCTCTACTCGACCATGAGTCTCCAGCCGATGCCGGCGGCGACAACGTCTACGAGGTTTCGCTGCAAGTCACTGACGGCTGGGACGGGGATGGGAATGCCGATACCGCGGTTGATGACACGGTCAGCGTCACCATCACTGTGATAAACGAGAACGAGCCGCCTGAATTCGAACCTTCGCTGGTTGAACTGGAGATCGCCGAAAACACTGCGACGAACACGAACATAGGCGATCAGATCGCGGCCACCGATCCCGAATCTGACGCGCTGACCTATTCGCTTGTTGGGTCAGACTCACAATGGTTCGACGTCGACACTTCCGGCGGCCAGATCAAGACCAAGGCTCTGCTCGATTATGAATCTCCCGCGGATACCGGTGGCGACAACGTTTACAACGTGACCGTGCAGGTTACAGACGGCAGGAATGGGGACGGAAATGCCGATACCGCGGTTGATGACACGGTCAGCGTGGCCATCACGGTTACAGATATGAACGAGCGTCCCGAGTTCGACTCGTCGGCGGTTGAACTGGAGATCGCCGAAAACACCGCGACGAACACGAACATCGGCGATCAGATCTCGGCCACCGACCCTGAATCCGACGCGCTGACCTATTCACTGGTTGGGGCTGATTCACATTGGTTCGACGTCGATCCTTCCAGCGGCCAGATCAAGACGAAGGGTCTACTCGACCATGAATCTCCGTCAGACTCCGGAAGCGACAACGTCTATGAGTTGACCGTGCTGGTTACTGACGGCAAGGACGCGGTGGGAAATGCCGACACTGAGGTTGATGACACCGTCAGCGTGGCCATCACGGTTACAGACGTGAACGAGCGTCCCGAGTTCGACTCGTCGGCGGTTGAACTGGAGATCGCCGAAAACACCGCGACGAACACGAACATCGGCGATCAGATCTCGGCCTCCGACCCTGAATCCGACGCGCTGACCTATTCACTGGTTGGGGCTGATTCACATTGGTTCGACGTCGATCCTTCCAGCGGCCAGATCAAGACGAAGGGTCTACTCGACCATGAATCTCCGTCAGACTCCGGAAGCGACAACGTCTATGAGTTGACCGTGCTGGTTACTGACGGCAAGGACGCGGTGGGAAATGCCGACACTGAGGTTGATGACACCGTCAGCGTGACCATCACTGTCGCCAACGTCAACGAGTCTCCAGAGTTCGGCTCTTCGGCGGTTGAACTGGAGATCGACGAAAACGCGGCGACGAGCACAGACATCGGCGATCCAATCGCGGCCTCCGACCCCGAATCCGACGCGCTCACCTATTCACTGGCCGGAGTTGACGCGGGATCGTTCGACATCGAACCGTTAACTGGCCAGATAAAGACCGGAGGCATACTCGATTATGAATCTCCCGCGGATACCGGTGGCGACAACGTTTACAACGTGACCGTGCAGGTTACAGACGGCATCGACGAGAACGAAAACATCGACACAGCTGTTGACCACACGATCGCCTTGACCATCACGGTCATCAATCTCAACGAGCCTCCCAAGTTCGACTCTTCAGCGGTTGAACTGGAGATCGACGAAAACATCGCGACGAACACGAACTTCGGCGATCCGATCCTGGCCACCGACCCCGAATCCGACGCGCTGACCTATTCGCTGGTCGGGGCTGATTCACATTGGTTCGACGTCGATCCTTCCAGCGGCCAGATCAAGACGAAGGCTCTGCTCGACCATGAATCTCCCTTGGATTCCGACTTCGACAATATCTACGAATTCAGGGTTTGGGTTACGGACGGTAAGGATGCGGAAGGCATGGCAAACACTTCCGTCGATGACTCGATTGACGTGACCATTACGGTAATCGACGTAAACGAGCCTCCGCATTTCGACACTTCAGCGATTGAATTAGAGGTCGACGAAAACATCGCGACGAACACGAACTTCGGCGGTCCGATCCTGGCCACCGACCCCGAATCCGACGCGCTGACCTATTCACTGGTTGGGGCTGATTCACATTGGTTCGACGTCGATCCTTCCAGCGGCCAGATCAAGACGAAGGCTCTGCTCGACCGTGAATCTCCCTTGGATTCTGACTTCGACAACATCTACGAATTCAGGGTATGGGTTACGGATGGTAAGGATGCGGAAGGCATTGCAAACGCGTCCGTCGATGATTCGATTGATGTGACTATTACAGTCACAAACGTCAACGAGCCCCCGCAGTTCGACACTTCAGCGATCGAATTAGAGGTCGACGAAAACACCGCGACGAACACGAATATCGGCGGTCCGATCGCGGCGACGGACCCCGAGTCTGCCGCGTTGACCTACTCGCTGGGCGGCGTAGACGCGGGTTCGTTCGACATCGTCTCGACGACTGGGCAGATCAAGACCAAGGCTCTACTCGATCATGAATCTCCAGCAGATTCCAACACAGACAATGTTTACGAATTGGTGGTGGGAGTGACGGACGGCCAGGACCCTGAAGGAAACCCCGATATTTCGGTCGACACCGAGGTGGGCCTGGCCATCACGATTACAGCAGTGAACGAGCCCCCGGGGTTCGACTCATCCGTCCTCGATCTGGTGGTAGTGGAGAACACCGCGGCCAATACGAACATTGGAAGTCCGGTAGCGGCCAACGATCCCGAATCCGACACGCTTACCTACTCCCTTTTGGGCGTAGATTCTGACCAATTTGACATCGATCCATCGACCGGCCAGATAAGTGTAGGCGGTACGACAACGTTCGATATTGAATTGCCATCAGATTCCAACGCGGACAACGTTTATGAATTGTCGGTACAGGTGACGGACGGCCAGGACGCGGAGGGAAATCCCGACGATTCCGTTGATGCCGAGATCGGTGTGAAGATTACTGTCACGGACGTCAACGAGCCTCCGGAGTTTTACACTGCGGCCCTGGAACTAGAGGTTGCAGAGAATTACGAGGCGGGCGCGAATGTCGGTGATCCGATCGTGGCGACTGACCCCGAATCAGCCACGCTCGCCTACTCCCTGTCGGGCGCGGATTCCAACCTGTTCGGCATCGAATCTTCGAGCGGCCAGATCAGTGTTGGAGCAGAGACTGCACTGGATTACGAGTCCCCATCAGACTCCGGCGGCGACAGCGTCTACGAATTAGTGGTGCAGGTGACAGACGGTCAGGACGCTGACGGAAATCCCGACAACTCCGTTGATGCTGAGATCGGCGTGAACATCACGGTCACCGATGTCAACGAGCCTCCGGAGTTTGACCCTGCGGCCCTGGAACTAGAGGTTGCCGAGAACTACGAGGCGGGCGCGAATGTTGGTGATCCGATCCTGGCCACCGACCCCGAATCTGCCACACTCGCCTACTCCCTGTCGGGCGCGGATTCCGACCTGTTCGCCATCGCACCATTGAGCGGTCAGATCAGTGTTGGAGCAGAGACAGCGCTGGACTTCGAATCCCCGGCGGACTCGGACGGCGACCACGTTTACGAAATTGTCGTGCAGGTGACTGATAACACGGACTCGGGCGGAAATGTGGATGACTCCGTTGATGCTGAGATCGGCGTGATCATCACGGTCACTGATGTCAACGAGCCTCCTGAGTTCGAGCTTCCCGCCATGTTGATCGAGGTGAGGGAGAACACCGAGGCAAACGCAGAAATCGGCGATCCAGTCGCAGCCATCGACCCAGAGTCCACCGAATTGACGTATTCGCTGGCAGGCACCGACTCCGGGCTGTTTTCCATCGATGATTCGAGCGGTCAGATCAGTGTCGGCGCTGCGACGACGGTTGACTACGAATCCCCGTCAGACTCGGACGGCGACAACATTTACGAGTTAGTGGTGCTCGTGACCGACGGTCAGGACGGGGACGGAAATCCCCACGACTCCGTTGACGCCGAGATAGGCGTTACGGTCACGGTCACAGACATCAACGAGCCGCCGGAATTCGAGGTTCTCTACGTCTGGTTCGAGGTAGAGGAAAACACCGCTGCCCTGACGAACGTCGGCGATCCGATTCTCGCTGCCGACCCCGAAATGGCCGAGTTGACCTACTCGATTGTCGGGGCTGACGCGGCCCTGTTCGACTTCGACCCTTCCACTGGCCTGATCAGCATTGGCGCAGCAACAGAGCTGGACCATGAGTCTCCGGCAGATTTGAACGGCGACAACGTCTACGAGTTGGTGGTGGAGGTTACGGACGGTAAGGACGAGGGAGGAAATGCCGACACCGCCGTCGACGACGTGATCGGCGTGATCATCGCAGTCAAAAACATCGTGGAGCCCGGCGAGGATATCTCGTTGGGCATCCAACTGAAGATCGGAGAGAACACCCCTGTAAATTCGAATATCGGAGCGCCTGTTCAGGCCACCTCCCCCGAGTCTGTCGATCTCACCTTTTCGCTGGGTGGAATTGACTCACCCTTCTTTGACATCGGCTTCTCGACCGGCCAAATCAAGACCATTGTTCCACTCGACTATGAATCTCCGGTAGATGCCAACGGCGACAACGTCTATGAGTTGACGGCGCAGGTCACGGACGGGAAGGACGAGGAAGGAAACCCCGACGATTCCATTGATAGCGCCATCGGTGTGATCATCCACATCATCAACGTTAACGAAACCCCTGCTGCTACGACGGTGATCCCTGACCGGACGCTGGTTGAATCGGACGGCGCCGATCAGTTCGACGTTTCGGCCTATTTCAGCGACCCTGACGGGGACGACCTGAGCTACGCGGCAACGTCTACGGATTCGGACGTCGCCGGGGTAAGGCTCGTCGGCGCCACTCTAGCCGTCACGCCTATCGGGGTCGGGACTGCGACTGTTGAGGTGACGGCGGCCGATCCAGGCGGGATGAGCATCGACCAGGACTTTCTTGTCCAAGTCGTAGCTGCGCAGGGAGGTTCCGGGGGATTCTTCCCGATCATTCCGACGGCACCCCAGGAAGTCATCGGCTCGTCCAATTCGGGAATCGATCGCGCCAATCTGCTTTCGGAGAACGCCGCAATTGTCGTGCCGTACACCCTTTCGCCGATGCCGGGAGAGGCAGTAGTCCTGAGGGCTATAGCGTTCAATCTCCTCGGTGCACCACTGCCGGCGAGTGCGCAAGGGGTGGCCTGCGCGTGGTCGAGTGACGGTGATGGCTCTTTCGCACCAAACGGTACGGAATTCGCCTGCACGACGACGTTCACGGCACCGGCCGCTGGAGGTGGAACGATTGCCGTCAGGGTGACCCAGGGGAGGATAACGGCCACGGGCGCCGCCGACTTCGAAGTTACTGCTCAGGAGACCACGACAGCCGGGTTGGAAAGAGAGGTGATTCCGGAGCTTGAGTTCTCCGTCGACGTCACCGGCACCATATTGTGGCGGGGCGATGGCGCTTCGATCACCTCTCCGAACGGGCTCACGTTGAAGATCCCTGCGGGCGCCATAGACGCAGAATATCTCGGCGTTTACATCGAGGAGATGCCTCCGTCGGACATCGTTGCGCCTGAGAGTTCGGAGTTCATCGTAGGCAGCCACGCCGGTGACTTCACGTTCACAGACAACGCGGGCGATCCGATCCCAGGATTTCACACGAATGCGCCGGTGCGCATCTGCCTGCCGATCACACAGGAAGACCTCAACACGGCCACTGGTGGAATCGTTGGGATCCACGTCGTGCACGCGGCGCGGGACGGGGAGTTCTTCCACCATCCGCCGGACAACGATCTCGCGGAGATGACGGCGTGCGCGAACGTCGATCACTTTTCAATCTACTTTGTGGGTCTTGCCGCGGCACCGTTAAAGCCAATGCCTGCGCCACCTCCAACCGCTAGCCCTACCCCCGCGCCAACTCCAACCCCGTCGCCTATGCCGACACCCACGCCAACCCCAACACCCGCTCCTCCGCCAATGCCTGTCCCGACCCCAGAAGCGACTCCAATCCTGCCGACTACCGGGGATGCCACACTCGGACCGGGGGCGTTACTCCTCACCACGATGGCGGCCGCCGCGGCAGTGGTAACCGGTCTGAACCTTTTCCGGCGGTTCCGGCCTGTTACGCCGTGTCGATCACGATAACTTCCTGCTGCACCTCGCCCGTGATAACCGGTCCGTCCTCAGCCATGAAGATGTCGATCTCGGACCGCACGCCGAATTCGGGCAGATAGATGCCGGGTTCGATTGTCACCCCTACACCTTCGATTAGCCGGCGGGTGTCCCTCGTTTCCCATCCGTCGAGGTTTACGCCGTTCGCGTGCACGTCGCGTCCCAGACTGTGGCCGAGGCGGTGTACAAAGTAGTCGCCATATCCGGCTTCCGATATGACCTGTCGCGCAGCGTCGTCGACCTCCCATCCCTCCGGGTAGCGGCCTTCAAGAACGGCGTCTTCAAGAAACCGGAAACCCGTGTCACGCGCCTTCGCGACGATGCCGAACACCTCCTGCTGGATGGGGGTCGGCGGGCCGCCGATGTGCGCGGTCCATGTGATGTCGGCGTATATGGAATCTTCTTCATCGACCCTGGCCCACAGATCGATCAGGAGCCAGCCATTCCGTCGTATCACCGCCGAGCCGCCAGGCGCAGGTTCGTAGTGAGGGTCCGACGAATGCTCCTCGAATGCCACGACCGGGCCGTCGTCAGTTATCAAACCCGCGCGGTCGAAACGACCGCGAATGAACTCGGCTACGTCGTGCTCCGTGAGTTTCCATCGAACGTTTTCACCGATGAATTCAAAGGCCTCTTTGACGATTCTGTGGAGGGAATCGACCGCCGAAAGATGAGATGCGAGTTGCTTGTCCGACCATCTTTCGGTTGCGTGTTGGATGATGTCCCCCGAAGAGACGACCTCCGGTCCCAAACTGCGGACAAGCTCCACCGTACCGGCATCGACCCTTCCGACGCGCGGCAACTCGTACATCGGGGAGTATTCCATGGCCACCGAGCCGCTGTCGGGCAGCGCCTCGCGCAGCGCGGAGACCATCGAATCGCGGTTCGAGTACCTGCGTATGCGCGGCGAATCCGAAGGGAACCTGCCTGCGTCGACCTCGTGGGCGATGACCACAGGATCGCCGTCCCCCGGTATGTAGAGCCAGACCGGGCGGGTCAGGTTTTCGACATTTGTGCCCAGCGCCGCCAGGAATACCGGGTTGGTGTAGCGATAGTCCCGGGTCAGCCAGCCACGCAGTCCGGCTGCACGTATGAATTCCTGCGCCGATTCAATCGTCTTACTCATGGGTCACGGCACTAACTTCATCGGCGGTGGCTAGCTCCGGTATGCCTCAATTTCAGGCGGTGGCTGTTCTGAGGTTTTTGCGGACTTCGGGGTTGACCACCCGCCGGGGCCAGTGCCCCTTCAGGATCAGGGCCGCCTCACCGGACGCCGCGACGCCGGACCACTGGCCCGACAACGTGGATTCGCCGCCCGCATGGGGTGAGGCGATGAAGTTGTCCATCTTGAGGAGGGGATGATCAGGGTCACACGGCTCGGTCTCAAAGACGTCGAGTCCTGCCTTGGCGATCTTCCCATTTTCCAACGCTGCGATGAGGGCGTCCTCGTCCACCGTGCCGCCCCGGCAGCAGCTGACGAACATGGCGCTTGGCTTCATCGCCGAGAACTCTGCTTCACCGATCATGTGGTAGGTCTGCGTATTCAGAGGGACCTGCAGCGAAACGTAGTCGGAAATCGACAGCATGTCGTGCAGGTTATTGAAGCGTTCGACGCCGTACTCCCGAAACGGCCAGTCCTCAGCCGGAGCGTCGTACGCAACAACCCGCAGGCCGAATGGCTGCAACCTCCTGGCGAGCGATCTGCCGATGGCCCCCAGGCCGATCAGGCCGGCCACCTCGCCGTCGAGCGGTCCCACGGGCCTGCCGGCAGGTCTGTCCCAAACACCGGAGCGCATGGCGCGATCGTACTGCACAAGATTACGGTTCAACGCCAGGATCATTGCCGCAGCGTGATTGGCGACCTCCCAGTTGCAGATGTACGCGGCATTGGTCACGATAATCCCGGCATTCGTGGCGGCGTCTACGTCAATCTTGTCGAAGCCGTGGCCGAATATGCAAACGCCCCGCGTCTTCTCCATCGCTCCGATCATCTCCGCGTCGAGGCTGAAACCGGTCATGACGACGTCGGCATCGCGCACAGCCTCCATCGCCTCGCCGCGGCTTTCTATTCTGACGTCGTCGATGTCAACGTCGATGTCGTCGAATGCCGATCTGTCGAGCCTGTACGGAAATATCTGGGTCTTTTCTGAAAGCAGTACCACTCGTTGTTTGGTCAATTTGTGTGTCTCCTCGTGACTCCGGGCGCGTGTCGCGCTCGAAGTAGGCGGGATCGTGAAGCCGTGATCTTGCCACCCTACCGTCTGAACAGGTTTGCCATGAGAACCGGCGCAGGGTTCATTCCCCCAGGCTGTGCCGCCTGATGACAGTCCAATAGTCGGGCGAAAGGCTGTTGTAAACAAAGTAACAGTACCGCGTCGCCCCCTGGTTCCGCATCTCTTGCAGCATGCGGTCTAGTTCGGAGGGCGTCAGCCAATTCGAACCAAAATGCTCCAGCCCTACGTATGGGACGAACCGGTCCACCGTCTCTGCCGCCGCCATCATTTTGCGCGTCTGGTCCCTGACCGATGTTGTGAACCACTCGTCCGTGGCCTCCGACTCGTATGCGGAGACCGGATAGTCGGAAGGCATCGGGTAGTCGAACGCGCAGCCGAACCACTCGGAAGCAAGATCTTCATCCAGGCCCGGATTCCAATCTACGAGCGTCGCCACCCAATTTGCGATTGTTCCGCGGAAACCGGCAACCCCGGCCGACCACCAATACTGTTTAGGCATCTGGAAGTCTGTGTAGGCTTGCTTACAGATCAGGTTGTGACCGGTAAAAGTTGTCGAGAACGGCAATCGGGATGAGTTGCCGACCGAGATGTCCGGAAGATGCTCCTTGATGCCGCGGTACGAGGACAACACGCTCCATTCGACCGCGGCCTGTTTGAACTTGTACCAGTCTGAAAATTCGGGGTGCGACGACCACCAGTCGTGACTGGCCAGCGCGCCCGGCGAATCCTTTGAGAATTTTCTGGCGCTCTCCGGGTTCAACGAGCGCAGGAAATCCTGAAACCGGTCTCTGCTGTCAAGGACCTGTTGCATCGGGGTACCCACATAGGAGGCGAATTCACGGTTTGCAGGCGTGTCTATCGGCTCGAACCATAGGTCGTCCCTGTGGCCGGGTTTTATCTCCCACTTGAAGTCGGGCCCATCCAGTAAGACGCCCGAGATTTCCGGGAAGTTGGCGACGGTGTCCCTCACCCTGGCGACAGTCATCGCCGGTCCGTCGGCGTCTGTAACGCTTGGAGTACGAAGTTTGGGATCGAGCCTGCCTCTGCCAAAACTGCCGAGCAGAAAGTACGCCTTGTCGTCCATGGCGTAGATGGTGAATCCCTTGGACTTGCCAAGGCGAAGGGCATCCCGCAGGCGCTCGGATTCGTCCGTCATATAGGACGGCATGTCCGGTGGAAGCCACGACAGACCTTCGTACAACTCCGGATTTGGGCTAAACGCGGCTGTTGGCACGCGCTCGATCGGGGTTCCTCCCACGGCGGCGAGACCCCGCGGGTGCGTGTCCTCAACCTGCGGGTACCTGTTGCCGCCTGCCTGCCTGTCGTCGAGGAGACACAGCCATTGGAGCGCTACCTCCCTGATTCCCGCGTCTGCCAATTCGTCCCAAAACGATTCTTCGTAAAGGATCGCATTGGGAGGTCGAACCAGCATCATAGGTTTAAGGGGCGCGTGGGCCATTTGTGGACTCCTTCAGCGATGGTGCGATTGGGGCTACAGGAACTTATACCAATTCGCTTTAGTCGCGCCGCCAATTCAATTCGTAGTGGCGAGTTTCAAGAGCCTGTTTCATAAACTCGAAACCTATGGGGGCCAGTGCCTCCAGATTCCCGTTTTCACGGGAATGACGGGATTTGGCGCCGCATTACGTGTTGTTGGGAAGAATGACGTCGCAAATCGTCGCGCCGTGTACGGCCCGACTCTTGAGAGGGGACTTTTGAAACAGGCTCTTCAACCCCGCCTTCGGCTTCGCCAATCGCGGCTGCCGTCGGCGTCATCATGTCAATGTGACACGATCCGGCCACATGGGCGAGCGAGTTAGGCGTTCCGTGGTCGAGACGGGTGGGTTTGAAGAGGGTGTTTCACTAACTCGAATCCTACGGGGACCCCCGCCTCTAGATTCCCGTTTCCACGGGAATGACGGGATTTACGGCCATATTACGTACTGATAGGAGGGTTGATGTCGTAAATCGTCGCGCCATGTACGGCCTGATTCTTGAGAGGAGACTTTTGAAACAGGCTCTTGAAACCCACCCCTACGATTTCGCAGGTGCGTGCCCCGCCACTGGGTCCCGGAATTCGCCGGAACGACGAGGAGAGACGTCTCCAGGTTATCTGGCTCGCTTAAACGGATCGGCCAGCCGCGAGGCTGGCCGACGCCATTTATATTGGTAGCCCCTGCGGGATTCGAACCCGCGATCTCCGCCTTGAGAGGGCGGTGTCCTGGGCCGCTAGACGAAGGGGCCACATGTTTTCCGGCTAACCACCGGATCGCTGATTGGCTGGCGATCCAGGATTCGAACCTGGGTTCCCAGATTCAGAGTCTGGTGTCCTACCGCTGGACGAATCGCCAGTGCCGGATTGACCTAGTTTAACAGCGTGAACAGCGCCGCTCAATTCGCGTGTCGCCTTACTGAGTCTGCGGCTGCCTTTTCATCGCTTCGCGCTTCGGATCGTCCCGGGCCTTGAGGGCGTCGACCTGTTTAACCCTGGATTAAACCCGGTCGACGCGGAATTGTCATACTTGGCAAGTCCCAGTCCGTAGCCTGCCGCGCCCAACCCTTTCCTTGATGCCAAACTTCACCTTCGCACTCAATATGAGTGAACTAAAGAGTATGGCCACCTGGCGAGCCGCGGTCGCCGAATTCCTTGCCGTATTCATCCTTGTGTTCATTGCGGTGGGGGCTACGGGCATAGCGGCTGTCTTTGGAGAAGAATCTGCATCGGCTGACGTGCTGCTCATGGGCATGGCCAACGGCTTGGCCATCACCGTTGGAATTGCTGCGTTCTTCAGGATCTCCGGCGCGCACATAAACCCCGCCGTCACGATCGCGGCCGTAGTGACAGGAAACGCGTGCGCGGCGCGGGCTGCTATCTACATCGTGTTTCAACTGGCCGGAGCGGTCGCCGCGTCTGCGTTCATGAGAATCGTGTCGGACGTACCTAATCTCGGCGTCCATCACGTCAATCCGGCGCACTTGAGTATCGCAGCCGGGTTCGGAGTAGAGGTCGTTCTTACGTTCATACTCGTACTGGTCGTATTCGCGACGGCTGTCGATCCACGAGCCAGCCGTTCAATCGCGCCGTTTGCAATAGGCGCCGTCGTCGCGATCAACAGCTTCGTGGCATTGCCGCTTACCGGCGCGTCAATGAATCCGGCCAGGAGTTTTGGGCCGGCATTCGTCTACAGTTCGTGGGCCCAGCACTGGATCTACTGGATCGCGCCTATCGTGGGAGCGGTTGCCGCCGGTGTCATGTACACGCTGTTATTCGGCACCGAGGAAATGAAGCGACGTATGAGGTTGTCGTCGCTTTGGAGCACGATCGGGCCGATTCCTGAAAGCTCAGGAGAAACCGGGTGACCCTGCCGCGGGGGCGGTGAAATTCGCTGTGACCGCCGTCAGGAAACGGGTGGCCGGACATGGTCCCACGGTTGCGTCGACTCGAACGCCGCCGACGCGGCCAACACCGTTACCTCGTCGAGTTCCCTGCCGACCACGTGCAACCCGACAGGCAGACCGTCGGACGTGAACCCCGCCGGCACACTCGCCGCGGGATGGCCAATGACGTTTATCGGCAAGGTGAAGGCACCGTTCCAGTACTGATCGGGGTACTCGGAAATGCCAGAAACCTCGCCTGGAAATTCTCCGTACTTGAACGCCGGATAACACGCAGTGGGTGTTAGCAGCAGGTCGAATCGCTCGAACAGGTCGGTCATGCGCGCCTTCAGGCGATCCATTTCGCCGAGGGCGCGGGCGTAGTCGGCCACGGTCACCCGGCTGCCCCGTTCGAGGAGGAACTTTGCGTAATCCGTGAATAGTTCATCGCCGTTGTTCTTGTAGCGCCCGAAGTTGGTGTAAAAATCCCCGGCGATGATGGGCCCGAACGTGTCGTAGGGCGGATCGAGCGCGATGTCTGCTTGCCCCACTTCGCATCCCAGGTCCTCGAATACGCGGGCCGCCCTGAAGGTGATATCCAGGACCTCCGAATCGACTTGGGCGAATCCGAAGTCGGGGCTCCATCCGATGCGTAGTCCCTCGATGGTCTTGTCGGCAGCCCGCACGAAATCCGGCGGGGCTTGCCGCAACGACGTAGGGTCTCGCGAATCGTGTCCGGCGATTACCTGAAGCAGCAACGCCGCATCACGGACGGTTCGTGTCAAAGGCCCGTTCTGCGAGAACAGATAGGGCATGGGCGGGCCGGATTGGCCTGAGTAGCCTGAAACGCGCCCTTTGGAGGGTTTTATGCCGTAAATCCCGCAGAAGTTCGCCGGAATGCGTATAGACCCGCCGCCGTCGCTGCCCAGGGCCGCGGGACTCAGGCGAGCGGCTACGGCCGCCGCCCCTCCACCGGTCGACCCGCCGGGTGTCCGTTCCGTGTCCCATGGGTTGCGCCCGTACTCTCCCAGCCGGTTTTCGCAGGTCCCAACCAGCCCGAATTCAGGGAGGTTGGTCTTGCCCAGCGGAATTGCCCCGGCGCCCTTGACCCGCTCGACGACCGCGGCGTCGTTGTCCGGCACACGGTCTTTGAACAGGAGTGACCCCTGAGTGGTGCGGACTCCGCCAGTCATTTGAGAGTCCTTGATCGCGATGGGCAGTCCGTGCAGCGGCCCCAGTTGATCGCCCCGCATAACAGCCGCTTCCGCATCCGCGGCGGACTTCAATGCATCGTCACGCGTCACCAGGAGAAATGAGTGAAGCTGCGTGTCCAGGCGGTCGATGCGTCCCAGGAATGATTCGACGAGTTCAACCGGCGAGACCTGTTTGGAGCGAACAAGGTGTACGAGCTCGGTCGCCGTGGCGGATGCGAACTCCTCACTCAATGCGATTTCTCCCTGGCTGGGCGGCAAAACGGCGCGCTTTCATTTTTGTAAGTGCGAACAAATAATTGCCGAGGCCGTTGGGCAGATCGGCAGTTACTTGATCCTTGCTCGTCTTTTGGTCGATGCTGGCCCCGCTCGCCGCTGGCCCGAGTCTACCTTGACGTCGCTTGGTTCACCGGCCGGCAATGAACGGCGCTCCGTAACCCTTCCCCTGGCTATTGCCTCATCGCCATACCGTTCCCGGATTTTGTCGATGGCGCCGCTAACCACCGAGTCATCAGGTTCCGCCACTTCGTCCAAAAGCGCCAACTGTCCCTCCCGCTCGTTCAGGCCGCTCACCCCAACGCCAATCAGTCTCACCGGACGATTGCGTTCACGCAGCGCCGCGTTTAGCAGCGCCCGTGCCGATTCGTAGATCGTCGTGTCGCCATCGATACCGGACCCGAGCGAGCGTTGCCGATTCACAGTCACAAAGTCGT
The DNA here is from genome assembly GCA_965262065.1 of Dehalococcoidia bacterium. Lineage (GTDB taxonomy): Bacteria > Chloroflexota > Dehalococcoidia > Lucifugimonadales > Lucifugimonadaceae. The sequence continues at coordinate 2,693,715 of OZ253497.1, forward strand.
CGTAGCGCAGTTTGATGGCAATTACACGCGCCTGACGCTTGGCCTTCCGCAACCGCCTGCCCACCTTTTCGGACAGCTTCAAAGTCGTTGAGTCGAGGCGCTTCCGATCCGAAACGTCATAGTCAAACGTGGTCTCCGCGCTGATGGACTTCGCGTCTTGTCGATCGCTCAGCAGGTCGCCGCCTTCACCCGTGGCGCGACGCCTCAGGTGCGCGGCCTGACGGTCTCCGACGGCCCTGCGGAGAACTCCTATCGGAGTGTCTGCGAGCTGACCGAGCGTTTCAATGCCAAGCTCGTGCAGCCGCTCAGCGGCCTTTGGTCCGATCCCCGGCAGTTTCCTGATTGGAAGCGGAGTGAAAAATCGAGCGGCATCCTCCGGTTGAATGATCAGGAGACCGTCCGGTTTCGATTCACCGGACGCAACCTTGGCCACCAACCGGTTATGGCCGACGCCTATGGAGGCGACTATCGACAGTTCGTCGCTGACCCGGCGCTTGATGGACATCGCCGACTTCGTAGGCGGGCCGAAAATTCGCTCCATGCCCGTCATGTCGAGATAGGCCTCGTCAACGCTCACTGGCTCCACGAGGGGTGAGAAGTCTCGCAGTATCGCCATGAATTGCCGGCTGACCACGCTGTACTGCCCGTGATTTGGAGAGATGAAGATCGCGCGGGGCGCAAGTCTCCGCGCGGTAGACATCGGCATGGCAGACCGCACGCCGAACTCCCGGACTTCGTAGGATGCAGCGCTGACCACGCCCCGAGGCCCGGCGCCGCCTACTACCACAGGCTTGCCTACCAGGGACGGATCGCGAGACCTCTCGACGGCTACGAAGAACGCGTCCAGGTCAACGTGGAATATGGTTCGCACGGGTTTGAAACTTTCACGAAGAGCCTTGCACGGCCGCGGCTAGCGACGCCCCGCGGTAGCAGCCCATCATAAATCCGATTCCAGCCGGCAGATGTTAGCCAAAAGGCGCGCCGGCCGAATGGCTACGATTCCAAACACCTGGCCAGCCCGGCCATTTCGACCGCTGCGTCGGCGTAATCGGCACCCTGGCCCACGCGAGCAACGGCCTGCTCCGCATTATCGGTCGTGAGCACCCCAAAGATTACCGGCTTGCCGGAATCCAGCGCAACGCGGGTAATGCCCAAGGAGGCGCCGTAAGCGACGTGATCGAAGTGAGCGGTCTCACCTCTTATGACCGCGCCGAGGCAGATGACCGCGTCGACGTCATCGCGGCTCGCCATTTTCATGGCGGCCAAGGGCAAGTCGAAAGAACCGGGCGCCCACGCTATGAGGGTCTCGTCTGGGCCAATCCCGTGTTCGGCAAGACGCGCAACGCAGCGCTCGAGCATCTGACTCGTAACGTACTCGTTGAAACGGGCAACGGCGATGGCAACTTTCACGTCTTTCACCAATTCGTTTTATCACGCCGACGATTCAATTCGTAGTGGCGGGTTTCAAGAGCCTGTTTCAAAAGTCTCCTCTCAAGAGTCGACCCTTAGATGCGCGACGATTTACGATATCGACCTTGTCATCAAAACGTAATACGGTGCCAAATCCCGTCATTCCCGTGAAAACGGGAATCTAAAGGCGGGGGTTCCCAGAGGTTTCGAGTTTGTGAAACACCCTCTTCAAACCCGCCTACGGCCTCTCCAATTGACAACAATATCAGTATCCTGACACCAATTCGTTTTGATACCAAGTTGTAACGATGAGGCCATGTACACGACCCTGTTGGGCGTTCCAGGGCAGGGACAGGGTGGGTTTGAAGAGCCTGTTTCAAAAGTCTCCTCTCAAGAATTAGGCCGCACATGGCGCGACGATTTACGACATCAACCCTCCCATCACTACGTAATACGGCCCCAAATCCCGTCATTCCCGTGAAAACGGGAATCTAGAGGCGGGGGTCTCCGTAGGATTCGAGTTAGTGAAACACCCTCTTGAAACCCACCCCTACGGGTATGGTTATTCGTGGCGCATCTAAGACGCATTGGTCTTTCACCTCATCCGAGGGGTCTGCGTGGACCGACGGTTATCACTCCGGGATTGGGACTCAGTCTAGTTGGCCGATGTTCAGCAGGTGACCCATTTTTTCCTGCTTGGTTTCGAGATAGCGGCGGTTTTCGTCCCGTGCCGGCGCCACAATCGGCACGCGCTCGACCATTTCGAGGCCGAACCCCTGTAGCCCGACCAGCTTTTTCGGATTGTTTGTCAGAGCCCTGAACCGCCTGACCCCCAGGTCCAGAAGGATTTGGGCGCCAACACCGTACTTCCGCAGGTCCATGGGGAAGCCAAGTTTTTCGTTGGCTTCCACCGTGTCCAGTCCCTGGTCCTGCAGGGCGTAAGCCTTTAGCTTGTTGTGCAGACCGATGCCGCGGCCTTCCTGCCGCATTAGCACGAATACGCCGCGTTGTTCGGCCTCGATGGCCTGCAGGGCCATCGACATTTGATCGCCGCAGTCGCAGCGGAGGCTCCCAAACACATCACCGGTCAAACACTCGGAATGAACGCGTATCAATACGGGGGATTCGTCGTCGATCTCACCCTTAACCAAAGCCACGTGCTCCAGGGCGTCGACGGTGCTGCGATACGCGATGGCCGTAAAGTCCCCGTGTCGGGTCGGCAGGTGGGTCTCAGCGACCCGTTCCACCAGTTTTTCCGTTGCCATCCGAAACGAGATCAGTTCGGCGACAGTGACGATAGGGAGATCGTACTTGCGCGAGATCTTTTCGAGTTGCGGCATTCGGGCCATAGTGCCGTCTTCGTTCATGATCTCGCATATGACCGCGGCAGGCCGTTGTCCGGCCAGCAACGCCAGGTCCACGGACGCCTCCGTCTGACCGGACCGGACCAATACGCCGCCTTCGTGGTAGGTCAACGGGAAGACGTGGCCGGGCCTGGTGAACTCCGACGAATGGGAATGATCATCGGCGAGCAGCTTTATCGTACGGGCGCGGTCGGCGGCTGATATGCCTGTCGTCACGCCGGTGAGGGCATCAACCGACACCGTGAACGCGGTACCCAATGGCGCGGTGTTCTTGCCCACCATGGGGGGGAGGTCGAGCCGGTCGAGGTCGCCTTTCTCCATGGGCACGCAGATGAGCCCGCGCCCGTGTAGCGCCATGAAATTTACGGCCTCCGGCGTAACCATCTCGGCGGCCATCGCGAAGTCGCCCTCGTTTTCGCGTTCCTCGTCGTCGACGATGATGACGATCCCGCCCGCGCGAAACTTGTCTATGGCCCTGTTGACCGAAGTCTCTGCGTGCGTGGTCATCTCGTCAGGCATCTCCATCAATTCCGTCGTCCTTGTGTGTCACGGCGTTGAGGTAACCCGCGGTTAGTTGCTCCAGGTACTTAGCCGTGATGTCGGCTTCGAGGTTCACCCTGTCACCAACTTTGCGCGATTTCAAAGTGGTGTTTTCCTTTGTGTACGGAATAATGGCCACCGAAAAGCCGGTATCGCAGCGGTCGACGACCGTCAGGCTGATCCCGTCCAGCGCGATAAAGCCCTTCTCGACGACGTACCTCATTATATTTGCAGGGGGTTCCACGCATACCAACGTGGAGATTCCGTCGGGAATCATCGCCGTTATTCGACCTGTGCAATCGACGTGGCCCTGCACGAGGTGACCACCCACGCGATCTCCGTACGACAGTGACCGTTCGAGATTTACGCCGGCGCCCGCATTGATCTCGTCGAGGCAAGTCCTGTTTACCGTCTCGCCCATGGTCTCGACGGTGAACGCAGTGTCACTCTTTTCGATCACGGTCAGGCAGGCGCCGGACACGAGGATACTGTCCGAAACGTTCAGGCCGCCAAGCGCCTTGTTTCCCGATATGGTCAGTCGTCGGCCATCGTAACTCTCGACCCGGCCGACCTCTTCGACGATTCCGCTGAACATGTCCGGTTCTATCGCCTTGTGGCGCTCATATATTCACTGGCCGCAGTCAACTCGTAAACCAGGCCGCGAAGTGTCTGTAATTGGCGAGAACCATCCGGCGGAGATGAAACGCCGCTGACAATCCGTGGGTGATTTTGCCCAGAGGGTCAACATCCTTCAAGATCACGCCTTCTTCGGCAAGTAACCGGTGGTCAGTATATCCAGACCCAACTGAGTGCGACGTATGTCAACCAGCCTGAGCGCCTCGCCGATGTCGCTCGCGCCTTCACCCGCTACCGGCGTCGGGGCCTTACGACCGCCGACGATGACCGGAGCGACAAATGCTGCCACCTTGTCCACTAGACGTTCGTCGAAAAGCGTGCCGAGTATCGAACCGCCGCCTTCAAACAACGCGTTGTGGACATCCCGCCGCCCCAGGAAGGAAATCAACTCTCGCAGGTCGACGCGCCCGTCCCGCGTGGGTAGATTGACCACCTCGACGGTTCGCCCCGGAGACTCCACATCGGTATCGTGTCCAACGGCCCAGATGACCTTGCCGGATTCGGCGAACACCCTGGAATCCCTGGGTATTCGGCCGTTGGTGTCCACCAAAACACGCAAGACCGGCCGGCCGGTGTATTCGCCACGGTCGTCGCGGGCGGTCAATCTCGGGTTGTCCTTCAACACCGTTCCGGCCCCTACGACCACGGCTTCCGACATAGCGCGCATACCGTGCGCCCGTTGCCGGGCCATCTCGCCCGTTATCCACTGTGAGTCGCCGGAATACGTGGCTATCTTTCCGTCCAGGCTCATCGCGAATTTAGCCGTCACAAAGGGCATGCCTGTGCGAACGTGATTGCTGTAGCCCTCGATGATTTCCAGCGTCTCCCGTGGGGGTTCGTCGGCACAGGCTGTCACAACGTCGATACCTGCGGAGCGGAGCAGAGCGAAACCCTTGCCGCTGACGGCTGGATTCGGGTCCTCGATAGGACATTCGACCCGGGCGATGCCGGATTCGATAATGGCTTCGGTGCAGGGCGGGGAAACTCCCTGAAACCCGTGCGGCTCCAGTGTGCAGACCAGCGTGCCGCCGCGCGCTGCGTCACCGGCCCGTAACAGGGCCTGCGCCTCGGCGTGGGGGCCCGGTCTGGCTTGCGTGCGACCCTCTCCGACAGCCACGCCGTCCTTTACGACGACCGCGCCGACGGGCGGCCGCGGGGCAACGCCGCCGGCTGCTTGTCTGGCCAATTCGATGGCTCGTCGCAGGAATGGATCGGTAACAGTCTGCATGAATCACGTTGGGCGTGGACTAGGGCCTGTTCACACAATAATGTACGTATCGCAACCCCTCGGCTGTCATTCCGAACGTAGTGAGGAATCTCAAAACGTTTTCCTTAAGCCAGGCCATGGCGGAGGAACGCGCCTCAATGCGAGGCCTCGTAGTGTGATTGACGCCGTTACTGATAACGGCCGGCTTAGATTCCTCGGCTTCGCTCGGAATGACATGTAGGCGCTCAGAATTCATGTAGGCGCTCGGAATTGTAGATGTTAGGTAATTCGTTGACAGATTGGCATTTGACCGTGCGGGGACAACATTTTGGGGCTGCTGAAATGACATCTTGGACCGTCTGATGGGGTGAACTTAGTGTGAACGAGCCCTGTTTTCGTAGATGGTTGGAGCGATACTTACTTACGTCCAACGCCTTCGTGCAGGAACGGGGCGCATTAAGAGTCACTTTGGCGCTGCTGTTCGAAGTCCAGATGGGCCCGGCTCGTCGTCGGGTTTCGTTGCCCCTGGTACCGGCTCCGTAATTCCGGAGAACCATATGGGCGGTCAACCGGTGTGGACAGTGCGAGAAACGAGATCTGGCCGATGCGCATACCGTAGTACAGCGTGATCGGAATACGTGACACGTTCGTCAGTTCGAGGGTCAGGTGGCCCTTCCAGCCAGGATCCACGTAGCCTGCGGTGGAATGGATCAACAGGCCAATCCGGCCCAGCGAACTCTTGCCCTCCAGCCGGGCCACAAGGTCGTTCGGAATCTCGATGTGCTCGAGCGTACTTCCGAGAACGAACTCCCCCGGATGAAGCATGAACGGAATATCCGGTTCGATCTCCACCTCTTCGGTCAAGTCCACCGAGTCCTTGCGCAGGTCCAGATATCCGGCCGTGTTGTTCCGGAACACGAGGACCCGCTTGTCGAAATGCAGGTCCACGCTGGCAGGCTGCAATTCATCGGGATCGTAGGGATCTATCTTGATCCGTCCTTCCTCGATGTACTGTCTGATTGTGCGGTCGCTTAAGACCATTTACGCCCCCGGCCGCAAGATAGCGGGCGATTCGAAATCCTCGTCGAATCGCCCGCGAATTGTATCTGCCGAAAAACCCCGCGAGCCCGCCCAGACCCACACAGAACCGCGGGTTTCCTTAAACAAGCTGCCTGCCTTCGCGGCGGTGGACCGGAAGGGCAGGCAGGCGTGACGTCCGAGATCCGCGGACGGTTATTTGTCGGAGTTGTCCGAATTCGGCAGTATTGAGAATCCTGCCTGGATCGTGGTTGACAGGCTGATGTCGCCCGATTCGATCGGCGTGCTGGCGTAGGCTTGCATGCCCATTGCCATTTCCAGGCGGACTTCGCCCTGATTGATCGGCGCCGTTCCAGAGCCTTCCTGCATGAATACAAGCGGCCCCAATTCGACCCCAAACGCCTCGGCGTAAAGCTCAGCCTTGGCTTTGGCGTCTTCAACGGCCCGACGGCGGATTTCGTCTGCGTGCGCCGCAGGATCTCCAACGGTGAACGAAACGTTGTTGATCCTGATCAGATCGCCACCCACTTCGGCTGCCTTATCTATCGCCTCATCGGCCATCTCGATATCTCTGACCGTCACCCGAACCTGGTTGTTCACGACGTAACCGGTGATGCGCGGCTCATTGTGAGACCCGACATCATCTTTGACCTCTATCCACACCTCAATGGGGTAGATGTTCAACGACGTGGTGACGATGTCGTCATCGGCCACTCCGAGGGTCGCCAGGGCATCCAAAACACTGGTCATGGATGCCGCTGCCGCGCTTCTAGCGGCGGCTACGGTCTCTTCCCTCGACTCGACGCCAATCGAGATGACCGCAACGTCTGCTTCAACGTCTTTCGTGCCAATTCCGTTGACCCAGATCCCGGCCTGTCCGTTGCCCTGATCTGTGGCCGCGACAGACTGCGACGCTGGGACAGAATCGGGAGCAGCAGCCGCCACTTTTTTGGCATCGGCCGATGCCTCGGGTGTGCTGACCTCGGCAGCGCTGGCAATGCTCTTGGGTGACTTGGTCGTCTCGGCTTGTGACTTTGTCGGCTCGGATGTCGGTGTAGCAGGTTCTTGGCTGCCGCTGCAAGCAATCGTTGCTGCGACGAGGACCAGAGCCAAAACGGCTGCGACCACCGTTGCCAGCTTTCTATTGATTTTGAGCATCGAAGTTTTCCTTTGCTTTTGTGTTGCCTTGGCCAACTCGTGGCGAAGATTCTTTTGCCTGAACTTAACAGGCCTCTACGAATATCGACGACGCGGTCACAAAAATTGTTCCATCGAGTTTTGTCCATTCACCCTGCAATTTTGGGGGCTGAAATTCGGTCCCGAAGCCGGAATGGTCGTCTGTCGGCGTGTGGTCATGCCTGGCGGCCCGATCGCTGGCGCAAGACCGCCCATAACGCCACCATCAATCCCGCCAGCAAGGCGAGTAAGACCTCGAGTTGCCAGAGCGGCAACGAAATCCCCGGATCATCTTGCTCTTCAGCTGCGACCGGCGCATCTGGATCCTTCAGAAGAATCGGCGAGGGAATCGGCCGGGGCGTCGGCGCGACTGACAGCACGGGTGTAGACGTGGGTTGGGTGGTTGGCTCGACCGTCGGCACGGGTGTCGCTGTAGGTTGCGTCGTTGGTTCGATGGTCGGCACGGGAGTAGCAGTAGGTTGTGCGGTTGGCTCGATGGTCGGCACGGATGTCGCCAATGTCGCTGAGGCTGCCGCAGGCGTGGGCGATGCTTGCTCAGCCTCGTCTGCCATAGATTTCGCGGACGCGGCAGCTTCCACAACAGGCGTTTCATCAGGAGGCGCCTCTTTATTAGCTGTCGCTACATCGGATTCCAGAACGGCACGCATAGCCGTGGTCTTCTCGACCGTTACGGTCTCGACAATCTTTTCGGTGACGGTCACCGGTTTTTCGACCACGACAGTTTCGACGACTTTTTCAGTGCGAGTTACCGGTTTCTCAACCACCACCGTCTCAACGACCGTGACGGTCTTGCCCTCGACGACCTTCTCAACGGCGGTCACTTGTTTTTCGACCACGACAGTTTCGACGACTTTTTCAATTCGGGTTACTTGCTTCTCGACTACTACGATCTCAACGACCTTTTCCGTGTGGGTTACCGGTTTCTCGACCACGACGGCTTTTTGACCCTCGGCCTGTTCAGCGACACTCTTCCCAGCTTCCGGTTGGACGGACTGGCCCTGTACCACACGTTCCGAGTCAGCAAATTGCGGTGATGCCGACATTGATTCGACCCCGCCTGATTCGCTCTGCTTGAGCAGGTCAGCCAGATCGCCCGCCATCAGCACACCGACCGCCAGAACCAGCACGGCCGCCGCGGCCGCGGGGGCGTAACTCAGGTCTAGGCGCAAGGGCATCCGCTGTTCCGGGACCATGTCCGGAGTCAGCGCGAACGATCGCGGGGCAGAGGGAGTCTCGACGGACCGCATCAGATCAACGGTCTGACGCAGTTCCTCGATTTCGCGGCCGCGCTCAGGCGACACGTCGAGTTCCCGGCGAACCGCGTCGACCTCTGCCGGGCTTGCCCTGCCCTCTATGTAGGCGATGGTCGCATCGTCCAGTTCGTCTTTACGACCGAACAATCGACGCCACAGTGCCTTCACTTTGCGTTCCTCTCCTTACCTACAGACGCCATTCGTCCGGTAACAGTTCCGGCCTGGTCTTAAGAAAGTCCCTCATTCGCCCTCGTGCGCGGTTCAACCGCGACTTTACGGTGCCGACTGAAACCCCCATCACTTCTGCGGCCTCTTCGTATCGATAGCCACCCATGTCGACGAGAACTATGGAGAGCCTGTGGTCGTTAGATAGCGTCATCAGACCTTCGGAGATCGTCCGGCCCAGCTCAGATGACAGAGTCCACGCCTCCGGTTCGGGGTCTGAGGCCTTGAACGTGTCGGCGAACGTGCCGATGTTTTCTTCGATGGACGTTTCGGGCCGGCGCTGCACACGGCGCAGGTGGTCGTAAGTGGCGTTGCGGGCGATTCTCAGAAGCCAGGCGCGAAAGTTCCCACCCCGAAACCTGGCGATGTTGCGAAATGCCGAGATAAACGCGTCTTGCGTCAGATCCTCGGCCGTGGCCGGATTTCTGACCATCTTCAGGGCAACGCCGTAGACCGCGTTCTGGTAACGGGTTACGAGTGCGTTGAATGCATCGAGATCCCCGCCGCGGCTGAGATCGATGAGAGTATGGTCTTCCAGATTCGCCACATCAATCTCTGTGCGGTCGGTGGTCGGCGCAGCCGGGGCGAGGCGTGATTGCCGCCATTTGGTTGCTCAACGGCACGTGGGGCCCGAACTGCACGTCTTATAATTATCGCGCCATCGAATGGCGACGGCCCGACGGAAAGTCACAGTTCCAGTTTGACAAACAGCTTTAGAGATACCGCCGAGGCGGTGATCATTTCCGTCCTCGTGTTCGTGGTCTTGCAGTTGTCGACCCAGAGCTATGCCGTCGAGGGGCACAGCATGGACCCCACACTGGCGCCGGGACGCCGTTTCCTCGTCAACAAGTTCGTCTATGCGCGGGTCGACGACGGACCCTTTGGGCAATACGGCTATGTTTTTGGCGGCCCGCGGCGCGGCGACATCATCGTGTTTGCCCCACCGATTGGCGCCGAAACCGAATTTGTGAAACGTGTGATCGGGCTCCCCGGCGACGTCGTAGAGATTGTGGATGGCCAGGTCTTCGTCAACGGCGAACTGAGCCCATTTGATGATGAGTACACGTCGGCATACGCCGGCGACTACCCGGTAACTGTTCCCCCAGACAGCTATTTCGTCCTGGGAGATAACCGAAGCGTCTCTTCCGATTCCAGGCAATGGGGGATGGTGGACGGACAGGATATCGTCGGCAGGGCGTGGTTCACTTATTGGCCACCCGACACCATCCGCCTGTTTCATTGATTTAACATTCACAACGCCGAGGGCGAGGGCGAGGGCTTGGGAGAGGCTGTCTCTTCCGCTCCACCGAACTACCAGGAACGAGGTCCGCAAACAATGTACTGTCTACTGTTTTTCGACGACTGGCACCTGCACAGCCGCACAAACCTCGATCGGCACACCGGCAACGCCCGGATGATTCCGGAAGGTACGCTCAGGGACCCGTACGCAGATACGGCATGGGGCTACCCAAGTGTCATTCAGGATCCCGAGTCGGGCAAGTGGCGCTGTTACTACCAGGGAGAGGTGTCCGAGGCCGGGGCGTACGTCGTGCCCCAGCTTGCGGAAAGCGACGATGGCATCCATTGGGAAATGCCGGACCTGTCGGACAAGATCGACATACCGGACCGCAAGACCCCCAACCAACTCTTCGGCACCGAGAAGTTCCGCGAATGGTGCGGCATGTATGCCGATCCGCACGCCGAAGGCACCGACGAGTGGCTAAAGGCGATGATCACGTATAGCTCGGGACCCGGACAAAAATACATCTCCTATGTGGCCACGTCCGGCGACGGCATGCGGTGGACGCTCCACGAGGATGCCCGTTGGCATCCAACAGGTAACGACCCCGGCCAGTTCGCGTTTTGGAACCCGCACCGCCAGTCCTACGTGCTGTCTTTCAGGCCGCGTGTCGCCGACAGGCGCATCGCCCTGTCGGAAACAAAGGACTGGCGTGAGTTCACCCGGCCAGAACTGGCGTTGCAGGCGGACGCCCTCGACACCCCCTCGGCGCTCATTTACGGAATGCCCGTATTCCCGTACGAGCAGATGTTCGTCGCCCTTCCCTGGATCTATCACACCGACCCGATCGTCTACCCCGACGAAAAATTTGAGGGCCTGCTGACGATGTACGCGGGCGACGACATCGCCCGCATCATGGGCAAGATCGATTGCCACGTCGCATACAGCACCAACGGATGGCACTTCCAACGCACCGTCCGGGAACCGCTCATCCCGAACGGCCCGCCAGGCGACCCATCGTCCGGCTGCATCTACCCCTCCTCCATGACGGAGGTCGGAGACACGCTTCGCATCTATTCCAGCGCGTCAAAAGGGGAGCACGCTCAGTTCAGGGCCGATCCTTCCAGCGGACAAGGGTCGATTCTGCTGCATGAACTGCGCAAGGACGGATTCGTCTATCTCGAGCCGCCCGGAGGGACCGGTGAATTCACAACCAAGTGGATACTGTGGGGCGGGGGAGAGGCGTCCATAAACGTCGATGCCCCTGACGGCGAGATCCTGGTGCAGGTAACCGACCACCTCGGAAACCGGATCGAAGGCTATACGTACGCTGACTGCGAGGCGTTCCACGGCGACTCGATTGGCTGGACGCCGGCGTGGCGCGACGGCAAGAACCTGTCGGCCCTCGCGGGCCGTGTCATCAAGCTGGGCGTGAGGGTAGCCAACGGCCGCGTCTACGCCCTGCGAGGCGACTACCGCTTCATCACCATGCCGCAAGCCCGCAACTACATCCAGAACGGCAAGGAGCCGGAGTTCACTCCTTATTATTAAGAGGGCTGGATAAGGAGCCGACGGTCGTAGTGGCGGGTTTCAAGAGGGTGTTTCACAAACTCGAAACCTCTGGGAACCCCCGCCTTTAGATTCCCGTTTTCACGGGAATGACGGTATTTGGCGCCGCATTACGTGTTGTTGGGAAGAATGACGTCGCAAATCGTCGCGCCGTGTACGGCCCGACTCTTGAGAGGGGACTTTTGAAACAGGCTCTTCAAACCAGTCAATCGGGGGGTCCTCGCATACGTCTGTCATTCTGAGCGCAGCCGAAGAATCTACGCACGACTGGCGGTAACACCCGGCCCCTTTTGCCCACAGACCCTTCGCTTCGCGCAGGGTGACAGAGGGTCGCAGCGGCGACATAGGGGACTTTCTTTCCGCATACGCGTAGGCATCCCGAAGGAACGCGTTCTTGAGTACACCTACCGCCAAGAACAAGCGAAACGGAACATCCGATGAAAATCGCAGATATACGGGCGGTGCCCGTCGAAATTCACCCGCAGCCCCGGACCGCGCCGCGAGTACCCAGGCTGACCGACGCGCCCGAAATGGTCAGCCCGATGCGGCGCTATGGCGATTTCCAGCGGTCTGACTGGTCACCGCGCGGTTGGGGACGGACGGCGTGTGTTGTCACTGCGGATGACGGCACGTACGGCGTCGGGTTCACGATCCACCATGGTCCGGTGACGAGCATCATCAACGACCACCTCGGCCCCACGCTGGTCGGACAAAACTGCATGGCCACGGAGCGGCTGTGGGACGTGATGCAGCGATCAACCGCCCAGTACGGCACGGCCGGCATCGCGAGCTACGCAATCAGCGCAGTCGACAACGCGTTGTGGGACCTGAAAGGCAAGATACTAGGGCGGCCCGTGTACGAACTCCTCGGGGGACCGCAAAAGGATCGGATCTTTTGCTACGCAAGCGCGACCGACGCCGGATATGGACTCGAAAACAGCATTGAGTGGTTTCTCGAACTGGGATTCCGAGCCGTGAAGGTCTTCTTGCAGTACGGACCGGACGACGGCCTCGACGGACTCCGCAAGAACGAGGAAATTGTCGCCCGAGCCCGCGAGCAGGTCGGCGGCGAAGTCGAACTCATGGTGGATGCGTGGACCTCACCCGACGCCGAATACGCCATCAGGCTCGCCGGAATGCTCGAGCCGTACCGTATCAAGTGGCTCGAAGACTATCTCAGGCCGGAAGACTTGGGGAGCTACTTCAGGGTGCGGCAACGACTCCCCGGGGTGACTCTGGCGACAGGCGAGCATTGGTACAGCATCTACCCGTTCGCCCACGCTGCGGCCAACGGGCTCGTGGACATCGTGCAGCCCGACGTGCAATGGGTCGGCGGCATATCGGCCAGCGTGCGGATCGCCCATCTCGCTGAAGCCCACGGCCTGTCGATGATCTCGCACGGAGGCATGAACTACCCGTACGGTCAACACCTCACGTATGCCATGCCCGCAATCGTATGGGGCGAGCGTTCGGAAGGCGTCGCTCCGCCGGGAGTCCCTCTGGAAGAGATGGTCGTCCTGCCGGGAACCCCCGTTATCGAGAACGGGTATCTCACACCGTCTGACGCTCCCGGCTTCGGCCTGGATCTGACCAGGGAGTGGCTCGAACAGCGGGCGGTCTGACGCGAGGCGTCAGGGCTCAGCGCAGGCGGGCGAATTTACGCACCCGCTGACCGTGTCCGGCCACGCCGATTTCCGCTACGTAGACATCTCCGTTCGACGCGGCCCAGATGCCATGCGGCGCCTCGAGGACGCCGTCCGGCGAGCCGCGCCACCTCGAGATCAACTCACCGCTCAGGGTGAAAATGGACACCCCGCTGGGCGCGCCCTGCTCAGCCACGTAGACCAGGTCGTCCGGGCTCATGTAGACGTCGCCTGGGCTGAGAACGTCGTTCCATTCCTCAATGAAGTCGCCGCCCGGTGTGAATATCTGGATGCGGCTGTTCTCTCGATCGCAGATGAACACCCGGCCGTCCTTGTCAATGCCGATGTTGTGGAGTAGCGCGAACTCGCCCGGACCGGCGCCCGAGCGGCCCCAGGAAAACTTGAGTTCGCCGGTCGAAGTAAAGCAGTGCACACGGCGATTCCCGTAGCCGTCCGACACGTAAATGTCGCCTTCTGAGTTCAACGCCACGCCGCTCGGCATATTGAACGGGTCTCCGTTGTCGCCTTTTTGGGATGTCGTGGGCATTGCCCGGCCGCGAGTGCCCAGTTCGAGCAGCAGCGTGCCGTCCTGTTGGCGCTTCTCGACGACGTGGATCTGGGAGTCTGTCAGCCAGATATTGTCGTCCGGATCGATGAATATCCCGTGGGGGTCGTTGTAGTCGCCTTCCCCCCACGACCCGACAAAGTCGCCGTTGGCAGACCACGTGCTGACGGGGTGTTTGCCTCTACTGAATACCCAAATTCGATCCCGCGAATCGACCGCCACGTCAGAGCAAAGGGTGAACTCCCAGAACTCCGGCATCTTCGGCCAGTCCGTCGCCATTTCGTAACGAAAATCCCCGTATCCAACTATCTCCGACGCCATTCGGTCCTCACTTTTTCAACTACCGCCGGGATCACACCCGTCAGTCGTACCAAGTTACACCGCAAACCTAAATGGGTGGCTATCCGCCTGTCAACGTCCACACTCCCGCGGGCGGGACCTCGACATCCCTCTGAAAATGGCGCGGTCAGGGTGTTGACCCTCCCCCGTTGTTCCGGACTTGATCCGGAATCCAGGGAGGCGAAGCCACTCGAATCAGGGATTACGCGAAGTCCCGCATGGGCTCTCAGCGCCAACGACTACCGCCCGGCGCAAACCACTTTCATCACCTTGCGCGGCCTTAGCAAGGCCATAGTGATTCCGACGTAATCCCCAAGTGGGCGCCTGGCTAGTCTCCTCTTCCACGCTGGCAACTTGCCCGGGCAAGCTCATCCGGCAATTCCCTTACCAGACCGGCGGGACACGCCTACAATTCAATGTGTAGTCGCCGGCGCACAGTCAACCGCGTTGACGTACCGCCTGCACACCCCCTCGGGCCCTTAGCTCAGTTGGCAGAGCATCGGACTTTTAATCCGCAGGTCGTGGGTTCGAATCCCACAGGGCCCACCATCATCTGCCGTGCTGACGAGGGAGGTTTCCCGAAATGCAAGAATTGCATCCACGGCGCTCGTGCTTGATCCGTGGGCCGCCATCGGACGGGCGCTCCTTGAAGTTGCACCCATAGTAGCAATGGTATTTTCGGTCGTAGAGAAACTAACGAGAGCCACCCACGGTACAGATGCTGTGGGCGTAACCAACAGGCCGGTGGCAAGTCCGGCCACTGATTGGGCAACTGAAATCCAGAGTGCTGCTACCTGTTTAACCTGATTGCCGACCGCGAAATGGCCTGCCACCATGCCCGTTGCGACGAAAAGATACCGGGATTGCAGGACACCCTGCCGCCGAATTCTCACAATTGCGTTTGAAACAAGGTGTAACTGAAGGCATCAACTCGCCAGGTACGCATTTCGTCACCAAGTAGAAGATCCGGGAAGCTGAATCCTTGAAGCTAGTCCCGCTCCAGACCACATCCCACTGGCTGCCGCCTCGCGTGAGGGTTTCTACGGCCAGACGGCGTTCATGCGCCAGGCATCAAACGAACGGAGCGCCGCCCGACCTCCGCGGGCGTAGGCGCGCACTTCGACGCTGTCCGGGCGAGTAGGGTAGATGCGCTTGCCGACGTAGTGGTGGCGATCGGCTATGACCTCAACGACACTGCGATCGACAAAGATGCGGAGCTCGACGAGATTCCCGTAGGGAACTTCAAACGCGCAACGCTGCGATTCGCGGTTGCTGACATCGGGACTCATGCTCGACCGGGAGACGTCCAGAATGAGCTCCCGCATCGGCGCCACCCGGCCGGGGCGGACATGACTCCTTCCGGGGTTAGTATTGAAGCGCACCAGCGTCTCTTCTTCGCCATGCGGCGAGCTGCGTACTTTCAGTCCGATTTCCTCGGCGTCGTCCCATTCGAGCACCGTCCTCATCTCGAGGGAGTCCCCAGATATGTCGAGTCGCACGTCGCCCCCGGCCGGGACCTGCACATCCCTTAAGGACAGATGATCTGAACGCAGGACCTCGAGCTCCGGCACCGGGTCGAGCAGCAGTTCTGAGTCTTCGGAGAGTGACAGCACCATCGGCAGGGCGCATATGCCCGCCCATCCGGATGCTATCAGCGCGTACTTGAAGCGAGCCTCGGAGAAACGGCCAAAGAGAATACGACGACCGCGGTCGTCGAGCAGCGTCTGCGCTTCGCAATACGCGCCGGTGCGGCGGCTCTCGGCGAAGGCCAGGCGCTTGTGACGTTCGGGTGTGAAGCGTTGATCGGTGTAGCTGCCGACGTAGAACTGAGCCCCGCGCGCATGACTGGCGAAAGACAGTACCGCCTTGCCGTTTAGCATGAAAAAGTCGGGGACGGCACAGTCCTCACCCGGATGAGTGAACTCACCACCGACGTAGAAGGGATGCCGATACTGCCAGTGTGCCATGTCTGTCGAACTGAATAGATAGGCGGCATCGGGCGATTGGTGGCTGCTGCCCGTCACCGCGTAGTACACGCCGTCTTCCACCCAACCGCAGGGGGCGCCGGTCACTACGAACTCCGCTCCAGGACCCGGGTCGGGGATGATGGGATTGGCCGGATGCTTCTCCCAGTTGATGAGCATGTCGTCAGTGCTGGTCGCGAGGCAGATACCGCCAGGCACGCCGTGGTAGATATGAGTGGGCACGCCGTCGGCGTTGACGAACGCAGCGCCGCTGTAGCAATCCAGGCGATCGGGACCGTCAGGACCAGGCGCCAGCGCAATGGGGTGATCAGTCCAGTGGACGAGGTCTTCGCTTGAGGCGTGGCCCCAGTGGATGTTGCCGTGCCACGGACCATCCGGATTGTGCTGGTAGAAGAGGTGGTAGCGCCCTTTCCAATAGATGGCGCCGTTGGGGTCGTTCATCCATTTGGACGGCGGCTGGTAGTGGAAGGCAGGGCGCCACGGGTCGGCGGCGAGGGGGATGCGATCCGAGTGGTGCTCGATTGCCGCAGACCCAGTGGACGGCGCAGGCTCGATTCTTGATCGCTGAAATGGCCGCATTCTATGTCTCAGGACGATAGCTCATACGCCTCGGTATTCGTGGTCTTAGCGGAGATGTATTCTCCATGATCTGGAGGCCATCGTAGACACGTAGTTCGGAGAGCCGGAATGGTAGTTTGCAACCGGCGGCATATGCTATCAAGTGTTGTCAATCTGCAAGTGTGGGACACTTTCGAAACCGAGAAGCCTGTCAGAAGGAGAACGGGATTGGTTATACCTTAGCCTACTTAGGCCGTTATCCCGATTTCCCTTACGACGCTGCCAAGCGCTTGAGAGGCCAGGTTGACGGCGCTCGCAAGGCGCTTAACCGGTAGACATCAGGAACGGCCTCGCCGTTGCGCCGTTTCGGCCGGGGTGTTGGGGTTGGCGGCCCTTAGCTCAGCTGGCAGAGCATCGGACTTTTAATCTGCAGGTCGTGGGTTCGAATCCCACAGGGCCCACCGATGACAATAGATCGTGCAGCGTAGCCGGCTGCGAGGATCAAGTTTCCCTCGAAGTGGCGTCATCCAGTGTCTCCCCTGTTTGACTCGTGTGGCGGCGACTCAATGGCTGATCGTATTACACGCGACCTGACCGGCGAATCGTCGATGACCGACTTCACAACCTGGGCAAACCGTGGCGCAGCATGGGGTGGCAGCACGATCTCCTTCACTAAGAACTCAAGGTTTACAGGTACGTATCGGCCTCGCTGTTCGGCGACATCCGAATCGAGGGGGATATGGGTTTCTGGCACGCCCGGATGGTCCCAAGGTGGTCCAGGTAGAACAGCGCGCACTTCGCCTTCTTCCCGGTACTCCATTCGTTTATGGAGCGATGCCCTCCCCTAGCTGCCCATGCATCCGGCCCTTGCATCTTGATTCCGGCATGGGACAATCAGACCAACCGCCTGTCCATATATGCGGCCCCTTTTTGTTGCCCGCTTTCCGATGGGCTATTGACTCTCTTTCTGTGTTTGCCCTATTCTTGCTTCAGACAAATCACCTTCGGGAGGGGCAGGCGATGGAAGCCAAGAAGAAGAGACTCACCCTGGACTTAGACCCCGCCTTTCAGCGGCGCCTGAAGGTCATCGCCGCGCTCAAAGGCGTCAGCATGCGCCTGTATTGCCGGACCGCCATCGACCGGGAGTTGACAAAGGACGAAGCCAACGGCCTAACGGGTCTGCCCTCCTCCCTCTCTGACGCGGAGCGGTTCGAAGCGCTCCAAGAGAAGTACTTTGGAGATAGGGTGCTGTCTGGAAGCGGGGCTGACTACATCCGAGAGGCCCGCGAGATCAGGGACGCCCAGATCGAGAACTGGGCATGAGCGAGTTCGTCGTCGTTGATGCAAGCGTGGCATTCAAGTGGCTGGTGAGGGAGGAGCACACCGACAAGGCCCTGGCAATTCTTCGGGTTTGGGATAGTCAAGACATCAGGCCAGCGGCTCCTTATCTGATGCCCTTTGAGGTGGCTAACGCTCTCCATAGGCGAATAACACAGGGCGAGCTAAGTGTCGAGGCGGCTGCCGATCTCATCGGTAGTCTGCTGTCGTCGCGTCTCGAACTGCATCAGCCGCCCAATCTTCATCGCAGGGCGCTCGAGTTGGCCGGCCAGCTCAAGCAAGGCGCAGTCTACGACGCCCACTACCTGGCGCTGGCTGAGAGTCTCGATTGCGAGCTGTGGACCGCCGACCAGAGGTTTTACCGAGCGGCAGGCCCAGGCGTTGAAAACCTGCGCTGGATAGGGGAGTTCAGTGTGCAGGATAACGGATAGGGCAACTATGCCTCTTGTCCGTTACAACCCTAAGCTTAGAGTTCTCTCACCGGCTCCAGCCCGTCTTACAGGAGAAGGCGCTCCTTCTTCCCCGGACGCTCTGCGCGAAGCAAAGATAGGAGGTCACGATCATGACGAGTTCAGGAACGACGAGATGGCTTACCTTGCTGGGCATCGTCCTTGCCCTGGCGCTGTCGGCAGTCCTCATAGCCTGCGGCGGCGATGCGCCGGACGCCGACGGAGAGCGGACCGTGACGCCCCGGACAGAGGCTGCGTCCACGCCCGCGACGGAAGCGGCAGCTTCCACCGCCATGCCGGGGGACGCGCCCACCGCCACCGCTGCGCCGCGACCGACGGCTACGAGAACGCCACTGCGCACCATTGGGCGGACCTCGGCGGCAACGGACCGGGAAGCCCTGGTTGCCCTCTACAACGCAACGGACGGTGAGAACTGGAAACACAATACAAACTGGCTGAGTGACGCGCCCCTGGGCGAATGGAACCGCGTCGACACTGACGTCAACGGTCGAGTCACAGAACTGGACCTCGACGAATACCGGTTGAGCGGGGAGATACCGCCGGAGCTGGGCAGCCTCGCCCACCTGAGGTGGCTGGACCTCAGCGGCAACGAGTTGAGTGGGGAGATACCGCCGGAGCTGGGCAGCCTCGCCAACCTGCAAGAGCTGGACCTCTTCGGCAACGAGTTGAGCGGGGAGATACCGCCGGAGCTGGGCAGCCTCGCCAACCTGCAAGAGCTGTTCCTCGGCGGCAACGAGTTGAGCGGGGAGATACCGCCGGAGCTGGGCAGCCTCGCCAACCTGGAACGGCTGGGCCTCAGCCGCAACGAGTTGAGCGGGGAGATACCGCCGGAGCTGGGCAGCCTCGCCAACCTGGAAGTGCTGTACTTCAACAACAACCAGTTGAGCGGGGGGATACCGGCGGAGTTGGGCAGCCTCGCCCACCTGAGGTGGCTGGACCTCAGCGGCAACGAGTTGAGTGGGGAGATTCCGCCGGAGCTGGGCAGCCTCTCCAGCCTGAGGAAGCTGTACCTCTTTGGCAACGAGTTGAGCGGGGAGATACCGCCCTGGCTGGGCAGCCTCGCCTCCCTGTACACGCTGTCCCTCGGCGGGAACCAGTTGAGCGGGGAGATACCGCCGGAGCTGGGCAGCCTCGCCAACCTGGACCAGCTGAACCTCGGCGGGAACCAGTTGAGCGGGGAGATACCGCCGGAGCTGGGCAGCCTCGCCAACCTGACACGGCTGTACCTCAGCGGCAACGAGTTGAGCGGGGAGATACCGCCGGAGCTGGGCAGCCTCGCCAACCTGCAAAAGCTGTACCTCAGCCAAAACGACTTGAGCGGGGAGATACCGCCGGAGCTGGGCAGCCTCGCCAACCTGAAAGAGCTGTACCTCAGCCAAAACGACTTGAGCGGGTGCGTGCCACGCAGCATGGAAGCCCGGTTTAGAGGATCTTATTCTTCTGACCTTGGCGACCTGCCGTCCTGCTGAGGCCCCGGCGCCTCAGCAGGCGGCAAATGGCGTCATGGCGCGCCTTCTTCCCCGGACGCTCTGCGCGAAGCAAAGATAGGAGGTCACGATAATGACGAGTTCAGGAACGACGAGATGGCTTACCCTGCTGGGCATTGTCCTTGCCGTCTCTTGAACGTGGCGATCACCCGTGTGCGCAAGCGACCGGTATTGGTCCTGCCGCATGGGCCAGAGTGGACGGTAGGCAGAACCATCTTCGAGATGTGGATGGGCCTTTAGCCCTCTTGGGGTCTGCTTCGGCAATGGCAACGCGGAGAGGAACTTTAAGACATCACGGTCATCCGCCGAATAGCCCTCTACCGATTGATGGTCACCACGTCGGGGAAGAACCCCGTTCTCGTCGGCTACCTGACTCGCTCTATGGGTTGCCGTAGATTCAGCTCCTTCTACATACTGCGCAAGATCGATTCCTGAACGTCCTCAGCGCGTTGAATGGCTCCGCCAGTGGGTTTGGACCACCAAACTGGACTCCTTACAGCAGGACCTCCCAGCGAAAAGTTCGCAATACGGTACGCTCCGGCCCACCAATGCCAATAGATCGTGCAGCGTAGCCGACTGCGAGGATCAAGTTTCCCTCGAAGTGGCGTCATCCGGTAGTTCATCGATTCGACACCTGTGGGCGGCGACTCAATGGCTGATCGTATTACGCGCGGGCTGACCGACAAACCGTGCATAACCGAGCTCACAACCTCAGCAAACCATGGCGTTGAATGCGGTGCCAGCACGATCTCCTTCACTAAGACCTCAAGGTTTACAGACACGTATCGTCCTCGCCGTTCGGCGACATCCGAATCGAGGGGAATAGGGGTCTCTGGCACGCCCGTATGGTCCCAAGGTGGCCCAAGTAGAATCGCGCGCAATTCGCCTTCTTCGCGATACTCCGTTCGCTTATGTAAGAGCGGTGCCCAACCGAACCTGGGCACTTCATTTCTGCGGTAGTCAACATACTCGACTTGCCCGAATGTAACTGGCAGTTCTGCAACCGAGCGGATTGAGTCCTGTAAATTCTGGAAGCTGGTACGTACCACTACTCCTTCTGCGCCGGCATAGGCCTTCCACATGAGGCTGGACTCATGGCCGGATTCCATCCAGCAGCTTGTCAGAGGGTGTTTCACAAACTCTAAACCTCTGGGAACCCCCGCCTTTAGATTCCCGTTTTCACGGGAAT
This sequence comes from Dehalococcoidia bacterium, assembly GCA_965262065.1. Taxonomy (GTDB): domain Bacteria; phylum Chloroflexota; class Dehalococcoidia; order Lucifugimonadales; family Lucifugimonadaceae. The sequence continues at coordinate 2,714,968 of OZ253497.1, forward strand.
GACGGGATTTGGCGCCGTATTACGTTTTGATGACAAGGCCGATATCGTAAATCGTCGCGCATCTAAGGGTCGACTCTTGAGAGGAGACTTTTGAAACAGGCTCTGTCAAGGCGGTCCGCGCGATCTTGCGCAACACGCCGTGACCGATACGCTCCGCCTGTTACAGGGAATCTCCGTGCTCGCGGGGTTTCGGCGGGTAGATGAACCCTTCGTACCTGTCCTCCATGTCTCCTACTAAGGAGAAGAACAGCGCCTTTCGATCCAGCAGGGAGCAAAACTTTGCGAAGCTCATGTACCGCCAGAGTGTGGCAGTTGCTTCGGGAGCCGACGGCTTCCAAGAAGCCTCCCAACGGGAATCGGCAACGGTAAGCAATCGTTGATCACCCAAGTACATCCTGATTGGAGGTTTCCCGTATTCGTGAATCAACGCTTGCAGTCTCCATTCAGCGCGACGACGCACTTCGATTTCCCGTGGCCACCGAACCCATCGCACATTGGCACGTTGGTGAGCGGCACACGTCACTCTAACGGCGCGATACCGAGGCCGAGGCTAGGTCGAAGTCGACTCTGCCGGGAGATTCTCGCGCTTGGACGGTCGCCCGGCCTCTACGGGAATCTCGACCGGCTCAAGACGCAGCCTCAATCCCAAGGCACGGGTGACCCTCAGCAGCGTTGTAAGGGTGGGGTTGCCGTCTTCAGACAGGGCCTCGTAGAGGTTGCCCCGGTTTAGCCCGGTTTCGCGAGCGAGGGCACTCATGTTTTGTGTTCGAGCGACATGCTTCAGGGCAGCGAGAATCACGACCCCGTCCCCAAGGTCCTCATCCGTAGCCGCTCTGAGAAGCCCTTGAGCATCCTCTTCGGTCCTTATGTAGTCCGCTGCATCGAATTTTCGATACTCCTCAGACATCAGTCCCTCCATTCCGTCGCCATTTTCTTGGCCCGCTCAATATCTCGCCGCTGGCTGTACTTGTCGCCGCCACATAGCAAGACGATTAACTCAGCGCTTCTGGTAATGAAGTAGATTCGGTATCCAGGCCCATGCTGAATTCTCATCTCAGTCACGCCACCGCCAACAGACCGCGCGTCTCCGAGATGTCCATCCTCGGCTGCCAGCAACCTGGCGACGATGCGGTTCACCGCCTGCCGATCCCGCAACCTGCCCAGCCATCGGTCGAAAGTCGCGCTTCGTAGGATTGTGAACATGACTGCATTGTACGATATACTGTATATTCGGTGAAGGGGACTTGAGACACGACAGTTAGTCCAGAACCGTAAAGGTACGGTATGGGAGACACTGCCTATGCCTTCCGGTCATGATCATGTGGATTAGTGGACCTGCACGATTCCTGGAGTGCTACTCGGTGGACCTACAGGCCGCCCAGCCACAATTCAACGATGGTTCTGTCTACCGTCCACTTTGGCCCACCAATGCCGGCGTCGTTACCTGCGGATCGTGTCTCCATCTCATCAAACGACCACCTCCACTGTGGTGTCGTCGTATCCAATCTCACATCATCGTTTTTCCGCAGCCAGCCAAACTTATCCGATCGCACAATTCATCCAGCGTAATATAAGGGCTGTTCCGGTCAGACCGATTTCCCCGTCCTCTGCCCTCTCTGGAGTGGCCGGGGAGGAGCAGGGGAGCGCCTCAAGGGCCGGTGAATGCGAACAGCAGGGGCGGTGGTGGTGCGGTGTTAGGGGAGTCCACAAACCGAGGGCATCGCGTCCAGGACGGAGGCGCGAGGTGAACCTACGGCAGTTCGGCCGAGGTCGCCGTAGGCCTTTCGGAGGTACATGCCGCCAAAGTGGACGTGATCGAGATCCTTCGCGCTGCGATTCAGTCAAGCATGGTGATCTCGCTCGTTCCCTGAGAGACTTCCGACGATGAACCCGTTGGAGAAAGCGGTAAGGTTCCAGTTGGCTGCGTAGAGCAGCGGGACTTCCCGCACTGTCGAGCGCAGGTGGTACTAGGCGGGCGTGGCGCAAGGAGACCTGCAAGAGGTAGGAAGGAAGGGAAACTATGGCGAACATCTTGGCAATGCTGGCGGCCCTTGCTGTCATTGGACTGTTGTTCGTGCTGGACCCTGGCGGGGCCATCGCCGAGAGTGGCTTCCCCAATTACCGGGAAATGGATTGGAAGCAGCTCACGGTCTGGGGCTTCCGGACATTAGGAATCGGCGTCGGCCTGCTGTTCTCGCTATTGCTGTGGCTCAAGTACCGGTCCTGGAAGGAGATCAAGTATCCGGGCTCGTCGGAGCCGGTAACCAGGCAGCCGAGCGAACTGCCGGCGGCTGCAGTATCGGTGCTGGAAGACCGGACGGTCAGCGACCGAACGCTGCTGGCGGCGATAGTCGAGATGTGCCAGCGCGGCACGCTGCAATTCGAGTGCGTCGGAACAGAGAGTGGCTACCGGTACCGGCTGTCGAAGAAGGGTCCCGCGCAGCTTGACTGGGAGCAGTTGATATGCAACAGATTGCCATCGCGCCCCACAACGATTCAAGAGCTGCGTGACGCGATAAACAAGCGCGAGAATGTCATCGGCAGCCAGTTGGGAAAGCACCTCCAGACCCGAGGCCTCTTCCGCGATAACCCGATGAGGGTAATGAGGGAACATGGAGGTGATGGATTCGAACTGGAATTTTTGGCCGGGGTTTTGTTCGGCGTTGGCGGCGGGTTTTGGACGGCTTTATGGCTGTCCCAATGGTGGGCGAACTCCCTGATCGGCGCGGCCATCGGCTTCATATATTTGTTGATTGCGACGCCGACGAACGTGGGTAAGCTGCCGCCAACGGAGGCGGGGGGGCGTGAGATAGGTCAGTGGCTTAGTTTGAAAGAATCCCTGCCCGGACCTGACGGGGAGGCCGGCCGGGACGAACCCGACTCCATGTTGGCCTATGCAATCGCACTGGATGCGGCTAAGCCCTGGCTGGACGTCTCGGTCCCTGCTCCATCATGGTTCGGCTCCGGTGGGGCAGCCTCCCTGAGCGCTTCCGACCTGGACGTGGCCTATCACGGCTTTATGTCCGCACCGGCATGGGGCCTCGCCGACCGGTCCGTAGGCGCCGTGGAAGCGGCGGAAAAATTCCAGGGCTGGATGCTTCCCACCGAGCAGGCTGAGGGGACGGCGAACCGTGAAGGCGGTGGCGGGACGGTGTATGAGAGGCCACAGCCTGTGGGTGTCGCGTCTGAGGCGGAGGCGCGAAGGGAAACAACGGCAGATCCCCCGAGTTCGACTCTGGAATATAGGAAGTACCGGCCTCCGTGGCAGGCGGAGGAGACGGCGGAGGAGACGAAGGGTGGACGGGGGTGCGGTGGGTGCTTCATGTGGTTGATCCGGCTGCTCGGCATAGTGGCGCTGGTCGTGGTGGTCGTGGTCGGCATCAATCTGATCTCACCCGCTGTCGACCCGTGTCCGGAGGACTCTCCGGGTATCCCGCCGCCCGGGCTGCTACTTGCGGTGCTTGACGGGTTCCTGGATGAGTGCGTGAGCGTTACCGGAGACGTGGTGTCGCAAGAAGTCGGCCAGTTGGTGGTGAAGGTGGACCGGGGAGAGTACGTGCAGTGGGTGAGGGTCCGTGGACCGGCGGACGTCTTCGAGCGGTTTTCCGTAGGCGAGCGCGTTCGCGTGGCCGGGCGGATCGGGGAGCATGAGGACGGGGGATACGTGGTCCATCACGGAGTTGACCGCGGGTGGTTGGGCAATCTACGGGAGAACCTTCCAGGGGACGTTCTCACGCCCTAGATCCGCACAACCGTAATCCCTCACCGCCTGACGACTCGCTGGGGCGCGCCTTGGCGCCCGGCGGTTGAGGGCGTGGGCGAGGGTCCCGGGGGCCCGGTCGATGCCCAGGCGCTCTACCCTTGGGGGACGGTTCCTCCCCCTGCTTGAGGAGGGCGTGGGCGATGAGGTCGGCCTTCTGTAGCAGGTAGTCGGAGAAGGAGCTTCGAATCGTGGGGCCTCCCACGACTCTCGCTATGGGGATGTCCTTCGTCCGTTCGCCGTAGTCCCACGCCTCTTACCTGTTGGGACGTGGGGTTGCGGCTCCCGAGCCTGCGATAGACGTGGAGCCGCCAGAGGCAAGATTCAACGCAAGCTGGGCGACGACTCGGACAACCCCACGTACATCTTCACCGAGCCTCGCGTTGGCTCCCGTATGCCGAAGGGGGACGTGGGAAGGGGAGACGGAATGGCTGTCACCTCGTGGCTGTGCGGGTTCTCGATTCGGTATAACTCTCTGCGAAGCCGCCATGGCCGGCCTTCTCTTCGCAGCGACACTCCGGGGATAATTTGAGTCGGACTGCCCTAATGTCCCCTGAGGCTTACGGAGCCTATTTGGGGTAACCTGAGCGACTCCTTATATTAGGGTCTCCCAGCTAAAAGTTCGCAATTCAGTCCCATTAGGCCCACCAAACTAAGCTATACGCCGCTCTAAGGAGGAAGGTATCCCCCGGAGTAGACTAGCGCTACACAGTGAGACGACGATGGCGATGAAGATGGCGCCCGTCACGAAGGGCTGCGTCGGTACCCTCGCCGGGGGGCAATGACGTGAGCGGAGACAGGTGGGGAATCGAAGGGCCGCCCGATGAAGCGTGAGGCAGACAACTATGCCGATTTCCTCTACGACGCTGCCAAGCACCTGAGAGGCCAGGTTGACGGCGCCCGCAAGGCGCTTGACCGATAATAATCTGGCACCGCCATGACGTTACGTCGTTTCGACCGGGAGATGGGTCGGTGGGCCTTAGCTCAGCCGCCGGAGCATCGGAATTTTAATCCGCTGGTCGTGGGTTCGAATCCCACAGGTCCCACCAGACTGGACAAAATCAAGAACCTTCACTTTGAGATTCGTTATGGCCTTGTAGTCAGCAGCACATCTACCATGGATAGGGGGCTAACAATTGTGGACAAACGACTAGCGGTTAATCGAAACAACTGGAACGAACTCACATCAGTCCACGCGGCGTCGAACTTTTATGACGTAGCGGGATTCAAGGCGGGCCGATAACGCTCACCGACATCGAGAGACAGGAGGTTGGTGACGTAGCCGGCAAGACGCTCCTGCATCTCCAGTGCCACTTCGGTCTAGATACAATGTCCTGGGACCGGCTGGGCGCTAAGGCGACGGGCGTCGACTTCTCGGACGCTGCGATAGATCTGGCGCGGTCGCTTGACGATGAACTCGGGCTGAACGTGCGGTTCATCTGCTCCAACGTTTACGATCTACCGGATGTGCTCGATGAGCAGTTCGATATTGTCTTTACTTCGATTGGCGTGTTGTGCTGGTTGCCCGACCTCGACAAATGGGCTACGGTCATTCACCGTTTCCTCAGACCGGGCGGGATATTCTACATCTTGGATGGTCATCCGTTTATGAAGGTATTTGAGATGTCGGAGTCAGACGACTTGCGACCGGCGTATAGGTACTTCCATGAAGAGCTGTTCTTTGAAGGTAACGAGCCCAGCTACACAGGCGGTTCAGAACTGATCGCGAGCCCTAACTACGAGTGGCAACACAGCCTCGGCGAGATCGTTACTGCACTGGTCAAGGCTGGACTCACTATAGAAGTTCTGCACGAGTTCCATGTCTCCGGCTACCAAGTCTTCCCAACCATGGAGCAGGGCAGCGACGGGTGGTGGAGGTTCCCGGAGCACAATGAATCTCTCCCGCAGATGTTCTCGATAAGAGCGACTAAGTAAACTACCATGCTTGCCTACATAGGCATTGGTCCCTTTCCTATGCTAACTCCGATGCGATGCTGCTTGGGAGTTCGGGGGAGTCTTTCTCGCCCCCGAAGAGGCTCGAGCTCCCCGTAAGGATCGCTGTGCCAAGGCTCACAGAGCCCCCAACCACATCTCGAAGATGGTTCTGTCTATCGTCAAAATAGGCCCACCATTTACGGCCGACGCGTACTGTTTTCATAACTCCCGAACCTTGGCGGACTCTGTTTCTTCTAGGCGGACTCCACTGATGATCAGCCGGGAACCAAAAGGATCCAGCCACTGGCCACGGCTCGTCTCAACCATTCGGTTCGCGTGAGCCCTCACCCCGGAAATGACAGGGGAGAAGAGTTACTTGATGCTGGACGGTCGGCCAACCCCTCGCCGTTGAATCTGGTGTTGCACAGCCCTTCATCGCCGACACTGAACGCCAGCCAGTCTGGTCATGCCCGACGAAGGTGCTGGAGGGCCTCCGCATTGCTCCGATAGGAAAGGTCCGCGTATCGGTGACCTTGAACCTCTGCGCAGTAGCGATGGCCGAACCATGCCCCGTTACGGTCGTTGCCGCGTATACCCTGATTCCTCTCACAAGAACAGCCTGACCAGCTCGCCCATCACCCTTAACGTCGCCCGCCAACGCCACATCTGCCGCGTCCGCGTCCGCGATCGGGCTGTCCCATGGCGTCGCCGTCCCACGGCGAGGGCGTTGAGTCAGGGGCGTGAATGGGCCGGAGTATCCTGTTTCGGCGCTTCAGCTAGAACCAGCGAATCGCGGCATTACCTTTGTGGCAAAGGTCTCCAGGTTTCTCAGGGTCTTGCTCAACGGAATCCCCATGTGAGTGAACTCGACAAGCAGATAGTCCAGGTTGCATACCTCCTGTAGCTCCTGGATCTTCTCCACCACGTTCTCAGGGGAACCTACGAGCAGTGTGCGTGGCTCCAGGAAGTCCCAGTCCAGATTCACGTCAGGGTCCAGGACCTCATCCGGATTGGTGAAGACCTGCCTGCCTCGAAATGGGTCGTTGAAGACAAAGGAGGACATGATCCCCTGTTCCGCATCCCGGCGCGCCTCCTCCATTGAAGAGGCGACATACGTGGAGCGCATGACCGCCTGGTCTTCTCCCACAGCGAATGGCCTTCCCTCCAGCTCGGTCCTGACCTGTGCGTAGATCTCCATTCGTTGCCTGATCCGGAGAGCAGGGGGCTGCCAATAGCACGCCTTCAGTCCAAGTTGTGCCGCAGTCGTCACAGATCGATCCGTTGAGACCGTCATCCACAGCGGTGGATGCGGTTTCTGGTAGGGTCTCGGCGTCACCCGCAGTTTCGTTACCTTCTCCCCGTCCTGCCACGCGGGGTTCGGCGGATACAGTGGATGGGAGAAGACGGTGTCTTCGGCAGGGAAGCTGTAGTTGGTTCCACGGTACGAAAAGTACTCGTTGGTCCAAATCTCACGCACTATCTCCACCATCTCCCTGAACAGCTCCCTGTTCTCCGCATCCTTGCGAGGGTCGGCGTTGGGATGAAACTGTGGGCCTTCGTACGGCCAGATTCCCCTGCCGAACCCAACCTCCACGCGTCCGCGGGTCATGTTGTCCAGCATCGCAAGGTCTTCAGCAAGCCGTATCGGGTGCCACCAGGGAGCTATGTTCGCCATCTGGCCGATGCGAATCCTGGATGTCCGCGCCGCGAGGTCTGCGCCAAGCAGGATCGGGTTCGGCAAATCGCCCGCCTGATAGGGCCCAAAGTGGTGTTCTCCGAGCCACATGGCCTCGAAGCCGAGCTCCTCGGCCAGTATGGTCTGCTGTCTGAGGTTGTTGATCATCTGCTCGGCGTCGGTGGCCTCGCCGGCGGAAGCCGCCACTGTCGTGAATGCTCCGAATTTCATGCCTGTAAACTTCTTCCTTGTCTGGCCCTCCAGCACGTTCCGTGGATGGTCATTGATAAAGATCCAATCGACACGATGGACCCCATCTTCTGACGTAAGCAGGTGCCGCGTTGCGCCCCTGAACGGTACTGTTACGCTTGCAGGCCATCATGCTACAAGGAGTGGGCGCCATGCCATCAGGCCGGATTCGGGGTCTAGTCCAGACTGTGTTGGGTCCTGTACCCCCATCGGAACTAGGCGCCACCACCACCCACGAACATCTATACATCGACTTCTCCTTCATGTACCGGGCGGCCCAGGACTCGCCGTCTCAGGAACTGGCGGATGCGCCCATAACTTTGGAGAACCTCGGATGGATACGGCGAAACTACTACAGCAACCGTTCGAACCTTCAGCTGATGGACCTGGATACGACCATCAGCGAAGTCAGGAAGTACAGGACAGTCGGCGGCGGCGCGATTGTTGACGCGACCACGACGCAATTCGGACGAAATCCGGATGCGTTGGCCCGAATATCTCGTGAATCGGGCGTACACATCATTATGGGGTCGGGCTACTACGTGGCAACTGTCCATCCAAAAGACATGGACGAGCGGTCCTCGGAGTATCTGGCGCGGGAGATTATCGGCGACATCTGTGAAGGCGTTGAAGGAAGCGGCGTAAAGGCGGGCATAATCGGGGAGATTGGTTGCACCTGGCCCCTGGCCCCAAACGAGCGCAAGTCACTGTCGGCGGCGGCAATCGCCCAGAGAGAAACGGGCGCGGCCATATTGATCCATCCAGGGCGGCATCCCGATGCGCCGTTGGAGATCCTGGAACTGCTTGCGAACGGCGGCGCGGATATTTCCCGGGTGATTATGGGACATCTGGATCGAACCGTGTTTGAGTTCGACGCGCTTCTGAGTATTGCCGCGTCAGGCTGTTACCTTGAATGGGACCTGTTTGGCAATGAGGGGTCGTACTATCCTCTCGCCGACATCGACATGCCCAGCGATGCCCAGAGGCTGGAATACATCAAGCGCGTGGCCGACGCCGGCTATTCCGACAAAATCGTAATTGGTCAGGACATTGCCACGAAGCACCGGCTTGTTAGATATGGCGGGCACGGTTACGGACACATCCTCGAGAACATCGTTCCCAGAATGCGGCGCAAGGGGTTTTCAGAAGACGTGATTCGAGCGATAACTGTGGGCAACCCGGCCAAGATACTCGCTTTCGCCTAGAATCTGCCGTGCTTGGAACAGCACAGGACGCAACACGTGAGCGGCATTATTGTACCGAGGTATGGTTTGTGACGGACTGCCCTCACCCCATACCCGGTGTTCCGAAAGGTGGCTGTATGTCGCTGAGAGCCTCTGCCACGACATCGCGCCGGCCAACCAACTTTGCATAAAGTGTGTATGGGAAAATCGCCCTAAACGAGGACGGCAACGCGCGTCGTCGAGGCGGTCCCGGAACTCACTATCCCCGATACCGGGGCTCTCGCGCGGATCATTTGTCCAGCATAGATTGCTACTGCATCGTGAGCCGGCGTGCGGACCAACCTCACGAGTCGTTCCATGGCCGCCATCTGGGGATCCAACGCGGCACGTTCGCCCTGTAGTGCCGGTAGTCCTCCCCGAACCGACGCTCGAGGCCCGGCTCTTCGACCCTGGAGAAGTACACGGTATTTAGAAGGAAGAAGACCACCACCCAAACAAACAGGGGCCACGAACCGAAGAACAGCGATTCGGCAGTCAGCATCAAGAGAACTCCGGCGATCATCGGGTTCCGTACATGACGGTACGGTCCGACGACGACCAGTTTCGTTGGCGGGTTCCATGGCGCAGGAGTCCCCTCGCCCTTGTCAACAAACAGCCTGGTCGTCCAGCCTGCGAGAAGGATGCAGGGCGCAGCAAACAGAATGGCGAACCAGAACCGGGGTCCCTCAGGTTCTGCCAATGCCCAGGACGCTGGCCCCCCGGTCCGAAATCCAGAGTATGGCGCTTGGAATGAGGAAGAGGGACGTCCCAGGGAGAATGCGAAAGCTCTCGCGAGTCGCATGTGAATTCGTGCTGGCGCCAACTGGCGGTGGATGCTCCCATTCGTTGGCCAAGTATGCCTGGTGGACCACCCTGTTCGCCGTACCCAAGGGGCTATTTACGTAAATTCATTATTCTCATATATTTTATTGTCGCGGTCGCCTGGATTCCCAGGTGCAGTACACAGGGGTGCATATGTCTGCCGGCCCACAACTGTTCAGAATCAACAACGAAAGCCGAGAATCCAGCAGGATGGAGGAGGTGGATTTTTCCCGTTTGGGTTTGCAGGAGCGGCGAGACATCCAGGAGTGGATAGCAACCAACCCCGGAATCCTGGGCGACAACCTGTTGGTAGTCGGCAAGGAGTTCAGCAACTTCGACAGAACCAGTGAGAGGCTCGACCTGCTGGCTGTGGATGCGGACGGCAAGCTGGTCATAATCGAACTGAAGCGCGACGACACCGGGACGAACGCTCACTGGCAGGCGATTAAGTACGCGAGCTATCTCCGCGATGCCAGCCAGGATGACATTGTCGGTATGCTTGCCAGACACGAGAGTATATCGGAGGCTGACGCCACACAGAGACTATTGCAGCATCTGGGGTCCGACGACCTCAATGCACTGAACAACGACCAACGGATAGTCCTGGCGAGCCACAGGTTTGCCCCAGAGGTAACATCCGCCTGCCTCTGGCTGAACGAAAAGGTGCCTGGGGATGACCTCATAACCTGCGTCCAGTTGACTCCACATCATGACGCTGAGTCAGGCTCTTTGTACGTACAGGTCAACACGATCATACCCGTGCCGGGCACTGAGGATTTGAGCATCGGCATAAGCGACGGGCAGGATCCAGTCAGCGATGGTAGCAGCGGCCTGGGTGAAGCATTGCGCAAAACCTTTGCCCGAAGCATTAGACACGAGACCACCCCATTTCTAAGAAGTGTTGCCGACATCACGCAGGAAGGCTTGCCGGAGGCGGTAAGGCCCGATAGACGAAGCAGATGGGCGGGTCAAGGTGGAGGTCATAGATACTACCATCTGTGGTACTCTCGGCAGCCTTGGGGAAACTGGACTACATCGTACCAAGTCAACTTAAACCGAGATGAATCGTCTTCATGGCGGGCTGTGGTGCTTTTTGAGACATACGACAGTGGCTTGAAAGAAAGATTAGTGAACTCGATTGACCGATTCGACGAACGTGTGTCGGGATCTCATTACAGTGAGTCACTCGATGACGCTTTCGCAAAAGACATAGCGTCTACACTCATGCAACTCATAAAAGAGTTAACTCCGGTAGTAGATAAAGAGTACGAGAACCTACAAAACAATGAACAAGCCTAATTGTGTAAACACCCGATGGCGCCATGCGGTGGCAATTCCGGTGCGCTCGTTTGTTGCCCGAGTGCGCCTGGTGAGGCGCCCTGTTCGAGGGTGTTTCATAAACTCGAAACCTATGGGGGCCAGTGCCTCCAGATTCCCGTTTTCACGGGAATGACGGGATTTTGGCGCCGTATTGCGTGTTGATGGGAAAAATGACATCGCAAATCGTCGCGCCGTGTACGGCCCGACTCTTGAGAGGAGACTTTTGAAACAAGCCCTTCTCGCAGTACCGAAGCGACCGCTTCCGGGCGGCCAGGCAAGGTAGATTCCCTGCTTTAAGGGGGGCGGCGTCCTCGGCAAGGCGGCGCCATGTTATCGTTCGATGCAGGAGATGCACTGATGGGCAAACTGGACTTCGTCGACACTCACGTCCACTTCTACGACTTGCAGCACCCGGAACTGGTGTACGAGCACTGGCAGCCAGGCGTTCCGCATCCGGTCATGGGGTGGAAATTGCAGAAGCTCGCCGAAAGGAACTATATCGCCGAGGACTATATCGCCGAGACCCGGAACGCGAACGTCATCAAGGCCGTGCACGTGCAGGCCGCCATCGGCAGCCCTGACCCGGTCACGGAGACCGAGTGGCTGCAGGCAGCAGCCGACCGCACGGGCTTCCCACACGGGATCGTCGCGCACGCCGACCTGCGCGACCCCAGTATAGAAGGGGTTCTGGAGCGTCATTGCGAGTCCGCCAACATGCGGGGCATAAGGGACTTCTCGTACGGCGACTACCTGGTCGAGCCGGACTACCACCGGGGCTTCGCCCTTCTGGAGAAGTTCAACCTGGTGTCGAGCATGCCGGTCAAGTGGACGGACATGGAGAATCTCCGGGCCCTGGCGAACAAGTTCCCAAACATCATGATCGTAGTCGATCACACCGGCACTCCCGAAGAGCGAACGGACGAGTACTTCGAGAAGTGGAAGAGCGGCGTGGCTACAGCGGCCAGCTGCGACAACATCCGCTGGAAGATCTCCGGCCTCGGCATGGGCGACAACAACTGGACGGCAGACAGCATCAGGCGGTACGTCCTCACATCCATCGAGACGGTCGGGGTTGACCGCTGCTTCTTCGCCACCAACTGGCCGGTTGACTGGCTATGGAGCACGTACGACGAACTCATGGACGCCTACACAGAGATCATCTCGGGCTTCAGCAAGGACGAGCAGACCGCGCTCTTCTCCAAGACCGCCGAGAAGCTGTACCGCATCTGAGGGTGGCCGTTACGTCTGAAGATCGAATCTATTCTGGAGGCGCTTGCGTGGGTGAGAATGTACATATCTTGAAGTGGGGCGCCAGTCTGGCTGTCCGAATTCCCAGGTCCATCGCGGAACAGTGGGCGTCAAGGAAGGCACGGCCATCGAAATCATCCCAAGAGGCGACCGGCTGGTCCTACGGAAGAAGGCTTACGACCTGAATATTATGCTAGCCGCCGTGGGACCCGACAACCTGCACACTGAAGTGGATGCGGGTCCGCCACAAGGAGACGAGGATTGGTAACCTATGGCCATGTGCCCGCAAAGACAATCACGGGAGTTGTGGGGGATGAGTGATACTGATGAACAGGTGTTGTTTGATAGCGGCGGCGTGAAGGTCACCCAGTTCCGCTTCGTCGTCGATAACACTGTCTACGCAATGCAGAACATAACCTCCTTAAAACACGATATATTCCAACCTCCGGACGACTTCTATAGAAATATCGCCCTTGCCGGAGGAGTAGTGTTGCTTATTGGCGTAACAGCACTCAACGCGGACCACTTCGGGTTTTTCTCGGTTCTATTGATTGCAGGGTTAGCTCTGCTCGCGTATGCATACATGGTCAAGAATCATAATGAGGATTTGCCGGAATTCATTAGACACAATCCGCCGCTGGCGACTCATACAGTGGTACTCACTTCGGCCTCACAAGAGCAAGAGGCGCTTGAGACTACCGACGAAGCTTTAATCAAGGGTGTTCTAGATGCCCTCAACAAGGCCATGTCCATAAAACGGTGAATTACTTATGATGAGAGGCTGGACTCGAGAGGTATTTTAAGAATCGTGGCAAGAACAATCAAGGTGTGCAGTGCATCTGCCGGGAAAATTCTCATCCCGGATGGTCCTTAAGTAACACGCAGTTCTTACAAACATGCTCTTTGGCGCAATCGAGACGGGTGGCAGCAAGGTCGACTGCGCCGTGGGCGTGTGGCCGGACGACGTTCGCGACCGCATGCGGGTCCCGACCACCTCCCCGGCCGAGACCCTGGCCGAGGTTACGGATTTCCTCCTCAGACATCACCGAGCGACGCCCCTGACAGCCGTTGGCATCGGCTCGTTCGGCCCACTCGATCTGCGGACCGGCTCCCCGACGTACGGATACGTCACCACCACACCCAAGCCGGGCTGGCGAAACGCCGACGTGGTTGGCCCTATCCGTGAGAAGCTGAAGTTGCCTGTCGTGTTCGACACCGACGTGAACGCTGCCGCACTCGGGGAACACCGCTGGGGAGCAGGGCGCGGTCTCGATAGCCTGGTCTACATCACGGTCGGCACAGGCATCGGAGGGGGCGCAGTCATCGAAGGTCGCCCAGTCCACGGAGCGAGCCACCCCGAAATGGGGCATGTCCGCATCCCGCGCGATGGCGCGGTCGACCCGTTCGATGGGGTCTGCCCCTATCATGGAGACTGCCTCGAAGGACTGGCCTCCGGGCCCGCGATGGCGGCCCGCTGGGGCATGCCCGCCGAGTCGCTCCCCGAAGATCATCAGGCCTGGCGCCTCGAGGCCGGATACCTGGCAAGCGCGATTGCCAACATCATGGTCACTCTGTCACCCGAGCGGATCGTCCTGGGCGGCGGAGTGATGAAGCAGCGCCACCTCTTCCCAATGATCCGCGGACGCGTGGTCGAGATACTGCACGGCTACGGTGTGCCTGAGGAGATCGTGAATGCAATCGACGACTACATAGTGCCGCCCGCGCTTGGCGAAGATTCCGGCATCGCAGGGGCATTCGCCCTCGCGCTCAGCGCGCTGGAGGAAGCCGCGTGACGGGGTTGTGTCTAGGGCACGGCTCTCGCCGATGTCTCGGGGCAACCCAAACTGCTATAGTGAACGTTGAATTATTCCCCGCCCGCTGGATCGTGGTTTCCACCATGTCCCTGGGCGGGTGTTTTTTATGCGCACTCTCGTACTAATCGACGGCCAGAAACTTTTTCACCTGGCGCGGAGAGCCTGGGCTTCCGGGCCGTCTTCTACGTACGCTTGGCACCAATTTCAGAAGACCTACAATTGCCGATGCTATTCGGCAATAGGAAGGAGTTGACCTCGTCATCGGTGCAGCAAGTTCCGCGTAGGACGCCCGGTGCGGTCACGTAGCCGATCGGATGGATTTGCTCGGACACGGAAAATCTCGCGAGGCAAGTCTCAAATCCTGCCTGATCGCCATCGGCAGTTGATTGTCGTGAGACACTATAGGAGTGAGACGCAAGGCGGCCTGTCGCGATGTTCTTCCTATCCTAGATTGTCAGTTTTCGGTACCCGGTAGTTGATCCAAGGCCCTGCGAGGAAATAGATGCGACTGCACACGCCCTCGCACGGCTTACGAACGAACATATTCAGCGTCTACAGAAAGGAATTTCGACGATGAGCCCATCCTGGGATTGGCCAGGATCGCGCTGGTGGCGGGTGGATTTCCACGCCCACTCACCAAAGTCCTTCGACTTCAAACGTGATAATGACGTAGGTACCCATGACTGGAAGTCCTGGGTCACGGCTGCCCGTGAAGCCGGGATACATGCTATTGCGGTTACGGACCACAACACGGCCGATGCAGTCAGCCACCTCCAGCAAGTCGTCTCGGACGTGGAAGACGCTCCGGTACTCTTCCCGGGTGTCGAGCTTACCGCAAGCGACGGCTCTCACCTGTTGATCCTTATCGATCCAGATACGACACAGCAGCATATCGAAGAGATGCTATCCAAAGCTGGCATCCCTGTAGACCAAAGGGGAAAAAAGGATGCCCTGTCCTCTAGTGGCGTCGTTCAGATTTTGGAGGCCTTTGGAAACGATGCCGTAATCATCGGCGCGCACGTCAATGGACCGCATGGGCTGCTTGGGCTCGAAGGTCAACAGCGAATACGCCTGCTGAAGAACAAAAGGCTGGCTGCTGTAGAAGTCAATCCAAGCTTGGCCTTAGATAACAGCTGGCTTGATGGAAGTCTTCCCGAGGTCGGGCGATCTATTCCGACGGTGTGGTCATCCGACGGCCATAGATTCGACAAATTAGGCCAACGCTTCACTTGGGTGAAGATGACGGAGCCTAATCTGGAAGGATTGCGCCTAGCATTATTGGATGGCCATGCCTCCCTCAAGCCCGCTACTCGCGATGCGGCAGGTAATCCCAACTCGGTTCCAGACCTTGCTATTGACAGCATCACTGTTCACCAAGCCAAGTATTTCGGACAGCCCTCCCCGATCACCGTGGAGTTCAATCCCTGGCTGAACGCAATTATCGGCGGACGCGGCACCGGCAAGTCCACTCTTCTTGACTTCTGCCGCCAGACACTCCGCCGCGAATCCGAGCTCGATGGCAAAGACGGTGGAGAAGAGGGCTCATTGCGAGGTTTCTTCGATAGGCGGATGAGTGTCCCCGATTCTCGACCTGACGAGGGGCTACTGACGAAGAACACGCTTTTGGAAGTCATATACCGAAAAGACTGGCAGAGATTCCTTCTATCGTGGAGCCAGAATGGCGAGGCGCACCCAATCGCCCGCCTTGACGGGGACACACGAACTCCCCAAGGGGGGAATATCCGCGAGCGTTTTCCAGTGCGCATGTACAGCCAGAAACAACTATTCTCGCTCGCCCAAGACCCAAACGCTCTCCTGACGGTCATTGATGATAGTCAGATTGTCCGCGGGGCGGAGGTATTTCGTTCTATAGAGCAGATGGCGGCTAACTACCTCTCACTTTGCGCTCAGGCTCGGGCAGCGCGTGATCGGGCAAACGACTTGTCGACCAGGCGCGCGGGACTTGAGGATATTCAGCACAAGCTGGAGATCCTGCAGAAAGGTGGCCACGCACAAGTATTCAACGAATACAGGTCGCGGCGCCAGTTGGACGACATTTGGCGAACGATCCTGAGTGGGGCATCTGAAGCGGTGGAATCAGTTGTACGCAACGCGGAAGAGCTGACTGTCGCCGATCTCGACCTCGGGCCGAGCACAGAGGACGACCAAGCGCGGGCCAGCCTCAGGCGTGCACATGAGGCTCTAAGCAGGACGATTGATGACCTTCAGCGCCACGTTCTTGAGAGTTCTGAGAAGACTAAGGCTGAAGTCGAGGGAATTCGGACAGGCGCTGACTCCGACCTGTGGGGAGCGACGATGCAGGAGACTGAGAGCCAGTTCCACGAGAATTCCGCTCGACTTGCTTCAGAAGGTATCACCAACCCCAACGAATACGATCATTTGCTTGCCCAAGCATCCGCGCTCCGATTCGGTATCAGGAGCCTGGAGAAGGAACTCGATCGGGCTAAAGAACTGGAGAATGAGGCAAATAGAACTTTAGCCAAGTACCGTGAACTACGTGGCGAACTAAGCGACAGGCGAAAAAGTTTCGTTCGAGAGACCTCTAGTGAGGTCATCCGCGTAGACACAGATGTGTTCGGGAACTTTGCGAATCTTGCAGACGAGTTGAGAAAGACCCTCGGGATCGAACGTTTTGAAGAAGACCGCCATGCGATCGTTCAAAGAATTCAACCCAAACCGAATCAGCCATGGGACTGGAGAAGGCTAAACAACGTAGTATCAAACATGCGGCAGTTTCATTCTGGAGAACTAGATTCCTTGGAGACACGGGATCACCGATTCAAGTCAGCTTTGAAGAGAGTCCAGCCCGAGAGGATTGACCGCCTCGCCCTTTACCTTCCTGATGACTCTGTGACTGTGAACTTTAACGAGCAGAAGGGCGGTGGATGGAGGTCTCTGGCACAGGGTTCACCTGGGCAGCAGACGGCCGCGCTCCTAACTTTCGTACTTGGATACGGTTCCGAACCGATCATCCTGGATCAGCCCGAAGATGACTTGGACAACACGCTTATATACGAATTGCTGGTCAGCCGCCTCAGGGAAACGAAGCTCAAGCGCCAAATAATAGTTGTCACGCACAATCCCAACATTGTCGTTCACGGCGACGCCGAGTTTGTGCTTTCGCTGGATACCGACGGGGGACGGAGTAAGATCGTCTGTCGGGGCGGCCTTCAGGAAAGACGGATTCGAGACGAAATATGCCGTGTGATGGAAGGCGGCCGGGAGGCATTCGAGAGTCGCTATCAGCGCATCATGCCATTAGAGAGGTCAGTCCCATGATGGACAATCCTGATCTGGCGAATCGCATCCGGCTCGGCGAGGACTCCACTCTGGAGCTCAAACGAATCCTGATGTCTGGATCTAGAGTGACGGACCCGAAGCGTGACGACTTTGCGGACGAGTTGGCTTGCATGGCCAATGGCAGGGGCGGGACTATCGTATTGGGAGTAGACGACAAAAGCCGCGTCGTATTGGGGATCCCCGTCGAACGGCTGGATTCAGTTGAGGGATGGGCGCGCGAGATTTGTAACGACTCCATAAAACCTCCTCTCGACGCGGTGATTCGGAAGATCGAGCTTCCTGACGTAACGGGAAAGCACGTTCCACTCTTGCGCATCGACGTTGACCGCAGCCTGTTTGTCCACAGGAGTCCAGGGGGATACTTCCGGAGAATCGGAAGCTCATGCCGCGAGATGTCACCTGAATTGCTTGCGCGTCTCTTCCAAGAGCGCAGCCAAAGCCGGGTAATCCGGTTTGACGAATCAGGGGTTCCGAAGACATCTCCTGAGGATTTGGACGGCCAACTCGCGCGACGATTCTTGCGTGAGGCTGCTCACTTAGATGAGAGAGCTTCGCGAAAGCTCAGAATCGTTGTGAACGACGAGGACAATGCGGCTCGCGTCTCAGTTGCTGGAGTGTTGCTGTGTACTCGTGACCCAGAACGGTGGCTGCCGCATGCGCAGATTCAGGCTGTAAGCTATGCCGGTGAACGGAGCGATATCAATTATCAAAACGATGCACGAGATATTGGTGGGCCGCTAGACACCCAGGTTTTTGAGGCGCTTCACTTCGTACGTCGCAACATGCTAGTAGCGGCCACAAAGTCAACTGCCCGCACAGACCGACCCCAATTCAGCGAACGGGCAGTGTTCGAGGCCCTTGTGAACGCCGTCGCACATAGGGATTACTCGGCAGCCGGTGCTAGGACCCGGCTCCACCTTTTCAAGAATCGCATCGAACTTTACGTGCCGGGCGACCTCGCAAACACTCTCACTCCCGACAGCATGGATCTAAGGCAATACAGCCGGAATGAACTGGTCGTTTCGCTCTTAGCGCGTTGCCCTGCAGGACCCGCAGGAAACATCGGAAGATCACACCTGATGGACAGACGCGGCGATGGAGTTCCGATAATTATCGACGAGAGCTACGAGTTGTCGGGCCGGAGACCAGAGTACGAGGTGATAGACGACAGCGAGCTTCGACTCATAATCTGGGCCGCTTGCGAAGAAACTGGCTCAGGTGTGAGTCGAATGTCTCTAGAAAGATAAATCCCTTCTTACGTATCCCAGAAATCCAAGGGCAGTTTGGGGCAAAAGGCTGTCGCGGATAAAAGGTCGATCCTAATGGCTCAGCCGCGCTCTGCCGCTAACTGTTTGACGGCGTCCGCCAGCAGATCTACCTCTTCTTCCTTCAGGAAGAACGCAAGGCTGGCGCGTACCGCATGGGACGGAATCTCCGGAGACCTGGACCAGGTCATGGGGACCGATTTGATTTCGATGTTCCATCGCTGCTTGAGCTGACTCACCAGGTCGTCGCTGTCCCAGCCGTCGAGATGAAACGTTACGAGCGCCGCCGAAAGGTCTGGCGACATCGGAGTGAAGAGCGTCAGTCCCGGTATCTCCGACAACGCACGCTTGAGGCGCCCGGTCAGCGCCACCGTCCGGTCCCATATGGCCTCCAGTCCGATCTCGCTGAGCCAGTCGAGCGCGAACGCCCAGGTGTGGACAAGAGGCCAGCACCACGGGCCCGACTGAAGTCTCATGGCCGTGTCCGGCACCTCAAGCACGTCGTCAATCGGGTCCTTAAGGTTGAGGCCGCGGTTCGGCGACGCCGCATACTGCAACTCTCCCAGGCTGTCCCGGCGAACGTAGAGGACACCGCAGGCGTAGGGGGAGTAGGTCCACTTGTAGTTCGAAACACCGGCGAAGTCGCAATCCATCTCGTGCAGATCGATGTCGTACAACCCGACCGAGTGCGCCATGTCCGACAAAAGTCAGGACCCCGCGCTCCCTGGCGACCCGGCATATCTGGTTCGCCGGCAGACGAAATCCGGTCTCGGTGGTCACGTGGCTGAAGGCGATGAGGCGCGTGCGGTCCGTGATCAGATCGGCGATAGCGCTGACCTGGCCCTCGATGTCGTCGACCATGGGGGCCTTGAAAGTCTCGACTCCGCGGGTCTGCTTGAGGTGTAGGGATGGGCCCAGTATGGCCGCCGCCTCTTCCTCGGTCGCGATGATCTGGTCTCCCTCGCGCCACTCCAAGCCGTTGACGACGGTGTTGAAGCCGTCGCTCACCGCCATTTTGAGCGCCACTTCGTCCGTGTCCACGTGCAGGAACTCGGCGATGCGGTTCCACGCTGGCGGCCCGTCGCGGCACCTCCACGTCGGGGTGTAGAAGGTGCATCGGCCCGTTCTCATAGAGCTCCCGCATAAGACGGGCGTGCTCCTCGGCGATCGGGGTGGGCGTCAGGCTGACAAAGCCGTTCTGGAACCAAACGAACTTGGACAACGCCGGAACCTGGGATCTAATCGTTTCTACGTCCACCGAATGCTCCTCCTGGATTTGACCGTCTGCTTACGATGCCAAAAGTCATTCGAGCTCTGCCTCGTGCGCGTTGCCTTGTGGCTCGCCTTTGACCCGAGTACCTTAGCAGCGGGTTCGTCGCCGCGCCCTGCCTACGCCGACGGATGATTTGTCACGTCCGTCGGTTCGTCGCACTTGGACGCGGTCATCAACCGGAGGCCGCGGTTGCGTTACGTCGTCACCTTAGGAATGCTGCTGCCCATCGCCTGCTCCGAACCACCGTTACCGGTTACCGGTACGACAACCCCGGCATCTACGAACACGCAGATTCCGATTCCTGAGGGTCCGCTGCGCGAGGCGACATTCGACTCGGCAACCGGGATGGTGGAAAATGCCTCATTCACTAATAGCGGCATTACCATTACCATCCGGTGGATCGAGTGGGTACCTCAGTCCGGCCTCTGGCTTGACATTGTAGAACGACGGTTTGCTGAACTCGTTCATAAGCAGAGACCGGGTGCCCCAGTGAGGATTGCAGCATGAAGCGCCGCGTCTTTGAAGTTCTCAACGCCGTACAGCCCGGAGACCGTGTCGCCCAGACTATTGATGTCTTACTTACACTGCTGATAATTCTGAATGTGCTGGCACTGATTCTCAGCACTATGGATGACATATTTCGGACTGCGCCGCGAGCATTTCGGCTGTTCGAGATAGCTTCGGTGATCGTTTTCACGATGGAATATGCCGCGAGGGTTTGGTCGTGCACCACCGACCCGCGTTATTCCGGTCCGCTGCGAGGCCGGTTGAGGTTCATGGCATCTCCATTAGTGGCAATCGACGCAGCCGCGATAATGCCTTTCTATATCCTGATGTTTATTGGAACGGGAGCATTGGACTTGCGTGCCCTTCGCATTCTGAGGCTGGTCGCCCGCGTGGCCCGGCTGACCCGTTACTCCGAAGGAATTCGCAGCTTGACGGCGGCAGTAGGTGGCCGTAGCCAAGAATTGCTGACGACTGTCGGTCTTATGCTGGTGTTGCTGTTGCTGGCGTCATCGCTAATGTACTTCGTTGAAAACGATGCTCAGCCCGAAAGATTCTCCAGTATTCCAGACGCAATGTGGTGGGGTATTATCACGCTGACTACAGTGGGCTACGGCGATGTGGTTCCGGTCACCAATATAGGCCGGGTAATTGTCGGAGTGTTAGCCGTTATGGGTATCGCTCTCTTTGCTGTGCCCGCCGGTATTCTGACGTCGAGCTTTCTAGAGCAATTGGAGCAACGACGTTCCAAAGAAACACGATTCTGCCCCCACTGCGGCAAGGAAATCCAGATGGACGGCAAGGTCGAGCACGATCCAGAGGAATGAGTGGCATCAGACGAAGGGTGATCGCAACTAATGCGGAACATCTTGATGGTCTCTACCCCATCCGTTGTTAAGCGGCTATCGAATTCGTCGTCCTCGGTGATCGACGATACGACGCCCTGGTCAGACCGAACGCTGACTGTGAAATGACGACCCTCAGCGTCGCCGTGTGGTTAGCGTGATGTGCGAAGGCCATCGGCTGCCGTAGTGGACCTTATTTTCGGCCGGCACGCCTTCAGCTTCGGTCCCGAACGGACCCCCGGTGTTGAGATTCCTGTCCCACCTGGGAAACCAACTGCTGGTGACCATGACCCTGATGCGATGACCCCTCCGGAACAGATTGCTAGTCGACCACAGATCGACCTGTAATTCGTAAACCTCGCCGGGTTCCATCAGGCGTTGAACGACGGACGACTCGCGGTACCTGGCCCTCAGGATGCCCTCGGCCACTGGCCGGGCAATGCCATCGGGTGAGACGTCGCTAAGGCGGAGGACCCAGTCCGTATCGGGCGCAGAGGACGACACGAAAAGCGTAGCTCTCACCGGGCCGGACGCCTCAACGTCACGCTCCAAAGGCGCTCCTGTGTACGTCAGGCAGCGCTGCTCGACCGGCCGCTGATCGACCGGCCCGCTGAAGCCTTCGTACTCCGGGCCGTGCCACGGGTACCCGATCATCGATCCGCCGAGGGCCCTTACCGGCTCGGCCGGATCGTAAACGTAGCTATCTGCGTTCCCGTCGGACGGCGGTCCTTCCGTGAGCAGACCATCGTTCAGCGAGTCGGAAGTGTCGCTCGGTCCCTGCGACAGGTAAAGATCCAACGACTCGCTGTCCGTCGGCGGCCAGGCCTCCGCCGACTGCCACTCATTCAGTCCCATCGTGAAGTATTGGACCGTTGGCCAGTCGGAAACTGCATCCATGCCCTTTAGCCAGTGATCGAACCAGGGCAGCCGCAGGGAGTTGAAGTCCACTCCCGCGTCCGGTCCGAAATCGAAATCCCCGAACCTGGTTCTTTGCACCGTCGTGGGGCCGTGGAACCACGGTCCAAGAATCATGCGCTGGCTGCTGCGGGCGCGCGGGGAGCGGGCGCGTGACGATATGCCGTTGAAGTTGTTGATCGTCCCTTTGAGGAATGTGTCGAACCAGCTGCCGAAGTGGCATATCGGCGCGTCGACTTGTTCGTATCCCGTCGCTACGTTCCAGCGTTGCCAGTACTCTCCCTGGGCCGGGTGTTCCAGCCAGTCGTAATACCAGGGCGCGATCCCCTGCAGGACCGGTATTTCGCGCAGGGGCAGATACTCGTACCAGTTCGACCGTCGTTCCAAAGCATCTTCGATCTTCCTCTTACGACGCGAACGTTCCGTAACGTCGGTAATCTCCCGTTCCACCTGGGACACCGACTGAACGAACGCCCAGTCGAGATTGAATTTGAGCTCGAACGATCCGCCCCGGAAAATCCACCCATCGTAAAAGTCGTCGATGGAGTGGCGTACGAACTGGGCCGCCAGGTGGGGCGGGGCAGTGGGCGCCATGGCGTACTGGGTGTGCCCTGCGTATGAGCCGCCCAACGTGCCGACTCTACCGTTGCACCACTTCTGACTGGCAATAGCTTCCACGGTGTCGTAGCCGTCACGGTTTTCACCCCAACCGTCGTCGCGAAAGGGGTAGAACTCACCCTCCGAGTTGAACCGGCCCCGCGTGTCCTGGATCACTACCGCGTAGCCGCGGGATGCGAAGTACGCCGGCGAGCCAACCTGGACTACTTCTACCGAGGTCTCCTTGTTATAAGGAGTGCGCTCGAGCAGCACAGGCCACGGTCCCGGACCTGACGGCAGGTACAGGTCGGCCGACAACCGCACACCATCGCTCATGCGCAAAGGGAGCCCATCCCGGTGCAGTACGTACTGCCTGTCGGGCCGGGAGAGACGTTTATGGTCAACCCGCTCGGGGTGGTTGCGACGCATCGGTTCTCAACTAGCCAGTGCTTCTAAAGGGCCCCGTCCGGCTGCTTTAGGTCTCCGTAATCGACGGCGAGGACCCTGCGCCCGCCAATTGCCGGGATCGATCTCTCAGGTTAATGTACCCGGCGGAAGGGGCCTTCAGTTCTCGCCCTGTCCAAGTCTTATCTGTCCGCGAGGAAAAAAATGCGCATCGAACGAGTCGAAGTCATCACGCTGCGAGTCCCCTGGGGGCCGGATGAATGGGGCCAATTTCGAGATTGGCCGGTTGTCAGGATTCATGCTGACGACGGGAGAGTCGGTATGGGTCGCGTGGAGGCGATGCCCCGCTTGATTCGCGCCGAGTTCGAGGAGTTGCTCGTTGGACAGGACCCGGCGCGCATATCCCTTCATTGGCAGCGGATGTTCGACAGGGCGTGGCGTTTCCAGGGACCCGGGCGGGCTGCGATGAGCTCGATCTGCGGCATCGACATCGCCCTGTGGGACCTTCTGGGCCAAGCTGCGGGCCTGCCGGTGTGGCGGCTGCTGGGCGGCCATAGCAACAACGTACCGGTCTACGCCGACGGGATTGGCTATGAGGACGAGGACGCAGACCGCATGGCGGAGAAGGTGGCGCTTCACTCCGGTCTTGGATTCAGCCACGTCAAGATACATTTGCCGGGGCCGGACCCCGATGAGAACGTCGAAAAAGTTCGGCGGTCAAGAGAAGCCTTGGGGCCGGACAAGAAACTGCTTCTCGACGCCTTCCGTCACTGGGACGGAAGAACAGCCGCCCGGGTGGTCAGACGGCTGCTTGACTACGATCTCTTTTGGGTCGAGGAGCCGGTGCGGATGGACGATGAGCTCGGCTATCTGCGCATGGTGCGGGATGTGATGCAGGGCGCCGACACGGACTGCTATCTGGCTGCCGGCGAGGGCGAAAACACGCTGGCGGGCGTGGCGAGGCTCATAACCCAGGGCGGCGTGCAGGTTATCCAGACAGACCCCGTTTCGGTTGGCGGTTATACCGGCCTGATGCGTGTCGCGGCGGTATGCAACGCGCACAACGCGCTGCTGGCGCCGCACGGCAGTCAAATCCCCGAGATCAACTGCCAGATCGGCGCGGCGATCCCGAATCTACTCATGATTCCGGCCACACCCTCGATAGAACCGTTCCAGATATGGAGCCGGCTCTACGACCCGCCGTTCGTTGTTGACAGTCCGACGTTGGAACTGACCGAGGCGCCCGGCATGGGCCTGTCGCTCAACGATGACTTTGTGCGTGAGTACCAGATCGACGCCTGACCGCCGGCTTTCTAAGAGGGTGTCTAAAAAGTCCCACTGTCACCCTGAGCGAAGTCGAAGGGTCTGGGTCCGAGGGGTGGGGCACACAACTTGGCAGACATCAAAATTTTAGACCGGCAACGATGACAAACTTTACAGTCCGGTCCAACAGCACCGTCTTCGACACCCTCTAAGTGGGACAGGCGACTGTTGAGTTCTCGTCAGAGAGTCTGATGAATCGACTCGATCAGGTTGACGATATGGAATACCGGCCTGCCGGTGGCCGCTTTGATGGCCTCCGCGTACGGCGGGAAGTTCGTGCACTCCAGCACAATGGCGCCGATTTCCGGATGTGACGCCACGAACTCTTCGGCCCGGTCGACAATGATGGCCTCCACCCGTTTCTGGTCTTCCGGCGCCAGGTGGCGGCCTTCTTGTCCCCTGAGGATAGCCCCAAAGTCCGTGTCCTCAAGTCCGGTGGCAAAGACGGGAATGTCCTCCGAGGACCACCCCGATGCCCGGTAGTACTCTTCGCCCAGCACCTGGTTGTTCGCGGTCATGATGCCGATGCGTTGGTTCCTGCCCAGCAGGCGCTCCACCAGGGGCACCCATAACAGCGCTGAAGTGAAGACCGGCACGTCGACCGCGGCAGCCATGGCCGGCTGGTGTATCGCCATGAAGCCGCACCCGCCGCTGATGCCCTTAACACCGGCCCGCTCGAGGTCGCGGGCGGCTTCTACCCAGGGCTCCGGCGCGGCGAGCGCGATGCCGGGATCGAAAAGATCCAGGACAGTAGCGTCGTGTACCTGTTGATAGAGCACCGGGAAAGGATAGGACTTGGCGTTCCCCACATCCCCGACAGGCCTCCGCACCGTGTCCCTTTGCATCACGATCCCGACGTCGAATCCGTTGTTGGTCAGATCCATCTGGTCGATCGACAGCGCCATCACTCACCTCCGGAAACGGTCGGGCCTTCGAGACACCGACGCGGATGCACTGGCGGCAGTATAGGGAGCGGCCAAAAGCCGGTCAAACGAGCCGCGTGCCGCGCTGGTGCAAGCTATTGCTGGACATGGGTCGTGCGATTGGCCGTTCATCGGCTAAACTCTACGCTCTACGTCTGCATGTCGAAGCAGAACATGCGCAATTGTTCAGGATGGTGTCGAATGGTAGTCGAGTGGAAGTGGGAGACGGCGGTTCCCGAACTGAGCCCGATAACAGAGGGGCCGGCCTGGGATGGACGTTACCTGTGGTTCGTCTACACGGCGATCGACGGGATCATGCGGTTCGATCCGGAAACCGGTGAGTACAGCGTCGGGTACTACCAGTCGAACGGATGCGGCGGCCTGACTTTCGACTCCGAAGGCCGGTTGTATGGTGCCGAGGGGGGGACGCGTCCTCCGTTGATCGACCACTCCGCCATCCGGCGAATAGCACGCTACGAAAAAGACGGCAGTCGGACCACCATTACAGACCGCCTCAAGGGTCGGCGCCTCAACGGCCCCAATGACGTGATCGTGGACTCAAAAGGCCGGGTCTGGTTCTCAGATCCTGTATCGGACGTTTCGGAAGTGCCGCGCCGTCTCGGGCCGAATACCAAACCCCAACAACTCACCCACTCGTCCTTGTTGCGCGCAGACCCGCAGCCCGACGGGAGCTACGTCTGCAGCCGGGCGACCTTCGACATGACGGGACCGAATGGCCTGGTCTTTTCGAAAGACGAGAAGACGCTCTATGCGACGCAGCTGGACTACACCGGGTACGCGCGGCGGGAATTGCGATCGTATCCGGTGAACGACGACGGCAGTCTGGGTCCGCACACGGTGCTGCACGACTTCGGCCCTCATCGCGGTATCGACGGCATGTGCCTCACGACGGAAGGCAATATCGTGGGAGTCGCCGGCTGGGCGTCCACGGGTCCCGGCGGGATGATCTACATCTTCGATCCAAAGGGGCGCATCCTGGAAACCCACCCGACACCGTCCGCCCGTCCTACGAACGCCTGCTTTGCCGGACCCGACATGAAAGAACTGTACGTGACCAGCATCCAGGGGACCGTCGACCGTGTCAGGGATACGGGACACCAGGGCTACATGCTCTTCCCCTAATTCGTTGACCAACACCCCAGACGAAACGAAAGGCGCGCAGAAGATGTCTCCTGACCGGTGGAGCAATTGGGAGTGGGAGCAGATCGCCGACCACGACAACTTGACCGAGGGTCCCGCATGGGACGGCTCGGGGCTTCTTTACAACGAATGCGCCGCCAGTACCGCCTGGCGCTTCGACCCGGCGAATGGACAGAGCGAAGTATGGCGTGATGGCACCAACGGCGCCAATGGGATGGTGTTCGACCGCCAGGGCCGCCTGTTTGCCTGCGAGGGAGCGGGGCGGCGCATTGTTCGCTACGAAGCCAACGACACCATCGTGATCGCCGATCGAGTCGACGGAAAGTGTTTCAACGAGCCGAACGACTTGGCGGTGGACGCGCCAGGCCGGATCTGGTTCTCGGACCCCAACTACGGCGGCAGGCCCATGGAACTCGACCACGAGTCGGTCTACCGGGCGGACCCCCAGACCGGTGGTTCATACTCCGTGACGCGTGTGGCGTTCGATACCGAACGACCGAACGGGGTGCTGTTGTCCAAAGACGAAAGCGCGCTTTACGTGGCGGACAGTCCCCACGCGCCCGGCAACTATTACGGAGAGATAAACCGGGACGCGCCGCGTCAACTCTACTCGTACGGCATCCTGGGCGACGGCGCCCTCGACGACTTCAACGTGTTGCATGACTTCGGACCCGGGCGCGGTATCGACGGCATGTGCCTCGACTCGGACGGTCAGATAATCGCCACCGCGGGGCACTTCGCTTCCGGGCCCGGACCCATGATCTACGTGTTCGGGGCCAGGGGCCGCGTGATGGCGACACATCCCACGCCGGCGGACAGGCCGACCAACTGCACCTTTGGCGGAACGAATAATGACGAGCTGTATGTCACGTTTGGCGGCGGAGAGGTGTTCCGCGCGTCGAATACGGGCCTGAACGGCGTGACTTTGACCTGAACTGCCCTTGCAACCTGATTCGCACAGGGACCGGAGGAGTCATCGTTGACCCACCCGCTTATTCTGGGTATGTTGGGTGGAATCGGGAACCTTAGATCGGACTGACATTTCTGCGACGTGCGCCATGAAAAACACCATCACTGTAAAAAAGGTCTTGTTTTTGCTTGCAGTCGTTTTATTGGCTGTGGCCGCCTGTGGAGGCGAGCCAAGCGAGCGGGAGCAAAAGGAAGAGAGCAGGCTCTCGGCCACCGGAGATTGTGAATCGGCGCCGGCGGCCACGATCACGCAAATCACCGAAACTCTTACCGTCGAAGGCGGCAGCATCAGGGCTGCCCACCAGGTCCGTTCGAAGCTCTACAACAACATCTATATGGTGGCGGCGGACATCGAGGGTCCCGGACTGGACGGGCCGGACGACATCGGCGTCTGGGCATCGGGCGAGATCCAGGGCACCGACGCAACATTGTCCTGGGTCAATTCGATTGCCCGGGACAACAGCGAGCTCCTCGGCGGGTCCCAGCAGGGCACGACCCGTTTTACTCCAACGGCGCACGGGATCCGTGAGTCGATCAAGTGCGCACAGGACGAACTGGCCGGCGGTTAGTCAGACCTGCTCCGCCAGCACAGACGCACCGTAAAGCACGGGTCCGCGGCATTATTCCCAACTGAACGAACAGTTGCCGGCGTACGGGCCGTTTGTCACAAACGCGGCGGGGGTTGAAAGTTCTTTCGCATGGAGTATCATGCCACGGGTATGCAGAAACAGTTGCGCCGCGCGCGCGAAACAGCGATTTTTTTAATGAACAAGGAGGGTACTGTGAGGCGAAAAATTACACTCTACTGGTTGGGTTTGTTGATTGCCTTCTCGGTGGTAGCCGCGGCGGCTTGCGGCGGAGGCGCAGCCGAACCCACCGCTACCACGGCGCCCGCTCCTACCACGGCGCCCGCTCCTACCGCAGCGCCCGCTCCTACCACGGCGCCTGCTGCCGCCATGCCAGGCGAAGTCAAGGATGTGCCGCGGGACCGCACAGTTATACACATCATTGCTGGCCGCGAGGGCAAGTACGTCGGCCACCAAATACACAACCCATACAGCACCTCGGCGGGCGAAACCGTGGCGCGGGTCCTGATGCGCGAGCCGCTCTACTACTTCTCGGCGTTTGAAAACAAAGAGATCGCATGGCTCGCCACGGACTGGGAATACACCGCCGACTTCATGACGCTCACGTACAAGCTCCGTGACGGCGTGACGTGGAGCGATGGGGAAACGTTCGACTGCGACGACGTGGCCTATACGTACAACACGTTGTCCGAACTGGGACCCAAGGTACGTTGGGGCACCGACACACAGCAATTCGTCGATAACGTCGAGTGCACCGACTCGTTGACCGCTGTGTTCTCGTTCAAACGCCCGGCGCCCAAGTGGCACCACTTCATCAGCTTCAAGTTCGACATCGGAATATTCATCGTGCCGGAGCACGTCTACAGCGCCGCCGGGGACTGGACCGAGTTCAGAGACTTTGATCTGGATAAAGGCTGGCCGCTTACCACGGGTCCGTGGCGGGTCGTGGCCGCGTCGCCCGAGCAGATTGTGTTCGACCGCGTAGAGTCCGAAGACGACTGGTGGGCTTCGAAGCAGGGTTACTGGAAGTTCCCTGAAGTCGAACGCTTCATCCAGTTGCCGCTGGTTGGCGGCGCCACCCAGGCGGCGCAGTCACTTGTCAAGAACGAAGTTGACACCGCCGGCCCAGGTGGACTGCTCTCCGTGTCGTTGCACGAAGAGGTCCAGGCGCAGAATCCGAAGATCATCACCCACAACCTGCGGGAGAAGCCCTACGGATTCCTGAACTGGTACACGGCCAACATCGAGATCAATAACGAACGGCCGCCGTTCGACGACAAGAACGTGCGCTGGGCGATCAGCCTGTTCCTTGACCGTCAGAAGATGATCGACACAGCCTTCAAGGGCGCCGGGAGTATCTCCAGGGTGCCATGGCCGGCCTTTGCGGGGCTACAGCCATTCACAGAGTCCATCGAACACCTGCTCTCGGGCGACTACCCAACCGACGCCTACGATCCCGCAGCGGGCGCTGCCCGGCTAGAAGAGTCGGGCTACGAGAAAAACTCCGACGGGATGTGGGAGAAGGAAGGAGAACTCATCACCTGCGACATCATCGGGTACGCGAGCTTCGCGGCTCAGGGCCCGGTGATCGCCGAGTTGCTGAGGCAGGAGGGCATCGACGCTTCGTACAGTATGCCACCCGACTTTGGCACGAGGCGTGCTACCGGTGACTACAGTTGCGCAACCGCAGGACACGGCGGAAGCGTTGGTGACGACCCGTACTTCACCTTCAGGCTGTACCTGTCGCAACACTCCACGGCTGGCTCAGGAAACGATAACGTCTACCGCTACTCGAACCCTGAGTTCGACGCCATCATCGAGGAGATGGCCGAGGTACCTTCAACGAATCAGGAGGAACTCAAGAGGTTGACCGTCAAGGCCATGGAGATATGGCTCGACGAGTTGCCGGACGTCCAGTTGCATGACTTCTACCAGGCGCCGGCCATGAGCACCTGCTATTGGGAAAACTGGCCGACCTACGAGAATGGCAGGCAGGGCATGTCCGGTACGGGTCACTTGACGTACAACCTGGCGTTGTACGAGTTGGAGTACACCGGCGGCTGCTGATAACGGATAGCGAATGAGCGCGCCCCGTTTGGCCATACGCCGGGCGGAGTTGCGCAGGAGAGAGGGCACGGGCGACCGTGCCCTCTCTCAAACGCTTTACCGATGTTCGTCTGCCTATGGACAATGACCCAAGAGACCGTTGCCCGATAGGCCGTATGCTAAGATGCCGCGGCGTGAGGAGCAGTTACCCGACGTGTTAGCACGCTGCCTTGCAACGTACCCGCCGACAGCTAACGGCGTTGCGTTATTGGCACGCCCCGCAATGCCGGTTTGAGTCGGACTCGGCCGTTGGCTTCCACGTCACCGGATTCACACAGGCGAGTCAAGTAAGAAATTCCCGTGAAGGCCGACTACGTAATAAAGCGAATTCTGCTATTCATCCTTGTAGTATGGCTCGCCGCGACTATTAATTTTTTCATTCCCAGAATTGGGGGCAGAGACCCGGTTCTTGAAAAACTAATAAGTGAAGCTGCGCTTAATCAGGGATTTCTACAGACCGGTTATCAGCAGATGGCCGAGGAGTATCAGAAGAAATTCGGCCTTGACCGGCCCCTGATATTGCAATACTTCACATTCCTCAGGGAAACCGCCTCGTTGAGGCTGGGCAGTTCTATTTCGCAATATCCCGTGACGGTCAATGAGTTGCTTGTCAACGCAATGCCTTGGACGATTGGCATGCTGGGTACGGCGACCGTAATGGCATTCGGGGTCGGTACCTTCCTCGGCGCGTATATTTCGTGGCGCGGCGCGCCCAACTACGTCAAGGCGATGATCCCGGCCTTGTTTACGATATCGGCAATACCGTACTACCTTCTGGGGCTGGTGCTCCTGTACCTATTCGCCTTCTCCGTTTCATGGTTTCCGATATTCGGCGGGTACGACGCCGGCACGTTCCCGGAATGGAGTGTGGCATTCATTGGGAACATCTTGAAACATTCGTTCCTGCCCGCCCTTTCGATCGTGCTAGCCGGGATCGGATTCTGGGCTTTGGGGATGCGCGCCATGATGGTCACCATGCAGGGCGAGGACTACATGGTCCAGGCAGACGCGTTGGGATTGAAGGACAGGCGGATTTTCTGGAAATACGCAGTCCGCAACGCCATCCTGCCTCAATCGACTGCGTTTGCGCTTTCTCTCGGGCATGTAGTCTCCGGCGCCGTATTGGTGGAAGTCATATTTGGCTACCCGGGAATCGGGAGTTTGCTGTTCCTGGCTATACGCGAATTCGACTACTTCGTGATATCAGGAATTATTCTGATAGTGATTGTCGCCATAGCGCTCGCCATGATGGTAATAGACCTGATCTACCCTTTGATTGATCCACGTATTACGTATCAGGGGGCTTAGGTATGGCGTTGGCAACCGCAAAAGCCCAATTCGGCGTAGAGCGATTCTTGAGCGGCAATGTGCTGCTCACATATCGTTATGTGCGACGCAACCCGTTACTGTTGGGCGGCCTTGCAATCCTGTTGGCTCTGTTTCTCTTCTGGGCAATCGGATCGCTGATCGTATCTCCTGAAGAGACCCGCCCGCTCGCGGCAATGCCGCGCCAACGGCCTTCGATGGAATACCCGTTGGGTACGGACGAAGTCGGGCGCAACATTTTTGCGGTCATGGTATCCGGGACCGCGTTGACCCTCCGCATAGGCCTGATCGCCGGCGCGGTTGGACTGGCCATCGGGGCGCTGGTCGCATTCCTGGCGGGCTACTACGGCGGCGTCGTGGATACCGTCATTCGCGGTACCGTCGATACGCTGCAGACGGTGCCCGGGCTACTGATCCTGATCATCATCGCCGCCTCTGTTCGAAGTGGGCTAAGCGTGGACCAGATGGCGCTGATCATCGCGACCCTGGCCTGGATAACACCGGCCAGGACTATCCGCGCCCAGGTTTTGACGCTCCGGGAGCGGACTTACATCGACATAGCCCGGCAGTCCGGTATGAGCGGGTTGGAGATTATCTTCAAGGAACTTATGCCGAATCTCATGCCCTACATGGTAGCCAGCTTCGTCCTGGCGGTTGCCGGCGCGATTCTGGCGTCGATCGGCCTCGAGGCTCTTGGACTTGGTCCTTTGGAGTCGCCGACCCTTGGGATGACCATCTACTGGAACATCTACTTCGGGTCCCTTCTGCTTGGCTTGTGGTGGTGGTGGATGCCGCCGATCATAATCATCGTCCTGCTATTCGTCGGCCTGTTCCTGGTCACGGCCGGGCTCGATGAATGGGCAAATCCCAGGCTGAGACGGCGCGTATGACTCTGACTCAGTCTGATACCGCCGCGACACGCCCGCCGGCCGACGTCCGGGAGGTGGTTCTGGACGTGCGCGGTGTTAGCGTCGAATACGGCACGGACGAAGGACAGGTTCAGGCCGTCGACGGCGCCAGCTTCTCCTTGCGGAGGGGTGAACGCCTCGCATTGGTCGGGGAATCGGGCTGCGGCAAGACTACTCTGGCCATGGCCTTGATGCGCCTTACGCGTCCGCCCGGGCGCGTGACCGATGGACAGATCCTGCTCGACGGAAACGATATTTTGCAGCTCGACGATCAGGAGATGCGGGCGACCCGCCTGGCCGGGATAGCGCTGGTGCAGCAAGGGGCGATGAACTCACTGAACCCGGTGCTAAGGGTGCAGGACCAGATGATCGACGCCCTGCAGGACCACGGCATAGAGGGGTCCAAGGAAGAACTTCGGGAGCGCGTTGGCGATCTGCTGGTGCGCGTCGGCCTGACGCGTGATGTCGCCCGGATGTACCCGCACGAACTGAGCGGCGGCATGAAACAGCGAGTAGGCATCGCAACCGCCACCTCGCTGGACCCGAGGGTGATTGTCGCGGACGAGCCGACCAGCGCGTTGGACGTAGTCGTGCAAAGACAGGTGATGGTCACTCTCGGCCGGTTACAGGAAGGGCTGGAGGCGGCGGTAATCCTGGTCGGCCACGACATGGGACTGGTTGCCCAGTTCGCCGACACCGTGGGCGTGATGTACGCAGGAAAGCTGGTGGAGGTGGGGTCGGTAGAACAGATATTTGAAGAACCTCTGCACCCATATACAAGACTCCTGATTGAAAGCCTGCCAAACCTGCGGGAGAAGAAGGAGCGGTTGGAAGGCATTCCCGGCCTGCCGCCCCCTCTTGTCAATCTTCCTCCAGGGTGTGTTTTCTACCCCCGTTGCCCCTTCGTAATGGACCACTGCACCGAGATATCGCCGGTCTTCGAAGAAGCCCGGCCGGGGCGCAGCGTGGCCTGCCACCTCTACCAGGACACAGAGGTGAGTTCATGACCACTGGAAACGCCGGGCTGGAGTTGCGCGGGGTCACGAAAGTGTTCGGCGGCGGCTACTTCAACAAGAACGTCACCCTCGCCGTCGATGACATATCGCTGTCGATCTCGTCCGACAGGCCCGGAATCACCGCTATTGCAGGCGAAAGCGGGAGCGGCAAGACGACGATAGCCCGGCTACTCATGGGTATCGTTGAGCCAACGTCCGGCGAGGTCCTGTACAACGGCAAGAACGTCGCAAAGATGTCGCGCTCCGAGCGATCGGAGTACCGCCGCGAGATACAGCCGATCTTTCAGGACCCATTCGAGGTCTATAACCCGTTTTACAAGATCGACCACATATTCACGACTCCCGTTTCGAAATTCAAACTGGCCGCGTCGAAACAAGAGGGCCGGGAATTAATCGAAGGAGCGCTCGAATCGGTTGGCCTGCGGCCGGATGAGACTCTTGGACGATTCCCCCATCAACTCAGCGGCGGCCAGCGACAACGGGCCATGGTGGCCCGGGCGCTCATGTTGAAGCCGCGTATCATCCTGGCGGACGAACCCGTATCCATGGTGGATGCCTCGATTCGCGCCACCATCCTCGACAGCATCAGGCAACTCAACCGCGAGCTTGGCATCGCCGTCGTCTACATCACGCACGACCTCACAACCGCCTACCAGGTAGCGGAGAACATAATCATTCTCTACCGAGGCTCGGTTGCGGAGGCTGGCAGTGTGGAACAAGTCATCAAGGACCCAAAGCACCCATACACGCAGTTGCTCGTGGAGTCCATTCCACAGCCCGACCCAAAGCGGCGATGGGATGAGTACAACATCGGCGCGGTAGGAGAGGCGCGGCAGTCGCACGGTTGCAAGTTCGCTGACCGCTGCCCCGCAGTAATGGACGAATGCTGGACGACCGTGCCCGATCTGTATATGCCCGGCGAAACCCGTGCCGCGAGCTGCTTCCTTTACCGGGCCGCTCCCGCGCTCGCGGACCGCGATCTTGCCGCGACATTCGTGTCGTCGCCTCAGGCCTCCGGCAACGGTTAAGCGCCGTAAACCGGGATCGCTGGCTAACTTAACTTGACTTGATCGCCGGGGTTAGGCCCGGTGTGCGGCGAGGAAATCCTCGTCGAACTCCAGACCCAGGCCGGGCTGCTCCCTCAAATGGCAGGTACCGTTACGCAGGTCCAGCGGCTCGGCATACAACTTCGACCAGAGTTCGGTCTCTTCGCCTGCAGGTCCGGCCGAGACGATTAGCCCGTTTGGCAGCGCCGCAATCAGGGGCGCAAGCAACTCGGGGAACGAAGCGCCGTGCGGGGCAGCCTTCACGTGGAATGCCTCAGCGAGGGCAGCCATTTTCAGCCAGGGCGTGTAGCCGCCGCCCCCCAGG
This sequence comes from Dehalococcoidia bacterium, assembly GCA_965262065.1. Taxonomy (GTDB): domain Bacteria; phylum Chloroflexota; class Dehalococcoidia; order Lucifugimonadales; family Lucifugimonadaceae. The sequence continues at coordinate 2,749,829 of OZ253497.1, forward strand.
ATGTCCGTCTGAAGAATCTTGATTCCGCCACGTTCGACCAGGTCTCGACAGGCGTAGAGAGTGCATTCGCTCTCACCGGCGGCAACGGATATGCGGGTGTTCGCCGACAGAAAAGCCATTCCCCCTACCTCGTCGTCCCACAGCACCGGCTCCTCAAGCCAAAAGACATTGTGCTCTTCCAGTCGTCGAGCTGTTTCAACGGCCGTCCAGGGGTCCCAGATCTTGTGGACGTCGATCATCAGCAGGGGTTCTGGTCCGATCGCCTCCCTGATGAGTTTGGCTGTGAGGACTATCTCGTCAGGCGGTTCACCCATCACGTGGTACTTCGTGGCGCGATATCCCATGTCGTGGATGAAGTGGGCTGACCACTCGGCGTGCTGCTCGGGCGTTCGAATCGCCATACGGCCGTCGGCGTAGGCCGGAATCTCATTGCGGTACCCCCCGAGGAGCCGGTGTACCGGCGTCTCCAGCATCTTGCCCTTTAGGTCCCATATCGCTATGTCCAGGGCGCCTATGGCCGTGACCACTTCTCGTTGGTTCCTACCCAGGTTTCCAATGGAAGCGTACATCGACTGCCACAGCCGTTCACTGTTCATCGGATCTTCTCCGATGAGCAAGGGGGCAAGTTCGTTGATCGCGGCGCCATAGTTTTCCAACACGTGGCAGATTCCCGTCAATCCCTCGTCCGTATGAACCTTCAGGGCTGCATGTGCAGAGGATCTATGGCCGGCGTAGGTGGTGGCGGTCAGCAGGATGAACTCGACCTCGGTAATCTTCATGTTGTACTCCCCGTTGCTTGTGCTTTGTCCATAAACCCGCGGGCGTTTGATGTGCCGGTGTGTTTTGACTGATCGTTGCCTGTGTTCTTTGAGGTGGGGCCAGTCCGTTCAGGCGGCATAACGTGCCAGAAACCCTTCATCGAAATCCAGTCCCAGCCCCGGCCGGTCGCTGAGTCGGATAATGCCGTCCCGTATTTTGATAGGTTCGCGGTAGAGCTTGGACCAGATCTCGGGGACCTGGCCCTTTGGAAACGCCGAGACGATCATTCCATTCGGCACGGCGGCGATCAGCGGCGCGGCGAGTTCCGGAAATGATGCGCCGTGCGGTGAGACCAGCCCGTGGTAAGCATCTGCAAGCCCGGCCATCTTGAGCCACGCGGTGTAGCCGCCGGCGGTGAGGATATCGGTCTGCAATACCTTGATGCCGCCCCTCTGAAGGAGATCGCGACAGCGATACAAGTTGAACTCGCTTTCCCCGGCCGCCACGGCGATACGGGTCCCGGCGGTCAGGTACTGCATGCCGCCTACCTCGTCATCCCAAGCCACGGGCTCCTCCAGCCACGTCACGTCGAACTCTTCCAAGCGCCGGGCCGTATACACGGCGAGCCGCGGTTGCCACCTCTTGTGTACGTCGACCATGATCTGGATGTCCGCTCCTACGGCGCGGCGAGTCCGGCGGACGGTCTCGACCACCTCGTCCGGGCCCTCATCCATCACGTGGTACTTGACTGCGCGAAATCCCTCGTCGACGTAGCGCGCCGCCCATTCCGCCATGCCGTCAGGGCCGCGATAGAACATCGCGCCGTCGGCGTAGGCTGGCACGGAGTCCCGGAACCCTCCCAACAGGCGGTGCACTGGCGCTTCGAGGATTTTGCCCTTCAGGTCCCACAAGGCGATGTCGAGTGACCCAATGGCCGTTACGGTTTCCCGCCGGTTGACGTCCAGGTTGCCGATACTCCCGTACATGGCCTGCCATAGACGCTCCGTCTCCAGTGGGTTCTGTCCCACCAACATCGGCGCCAGGCGGTCCTCAATCACGCTGCGAGCCGTGGCGAGACACCTGCTTATCCCCGTTGGCCCTTCATCTGTATGCGCCATCAGCACGCCCATTTGCTTGCTGTAGCGCCCATATTGCGCTTCGAGTTCGAGTGTGCGGAATTCGATGTTCTTTATTTTCATGTCGAGCAGCTATCCAGTTACGAAATGCGTAAGACGTTTCGCAGGGCCTGTTCCGTGACGCGGGCATTGTAGGGGGCCGGGCTACTTTGGTCACGCAGCCAGTGCTCATGACGGCTTCTAGTCTCTACTGGCCTCCGGGGTGGGCGTAAAATCCACTCGGCGACTATGTTTGGGCCGACTCCCGTAAGATGGGCGCACAGGAATCCTTGAGTCAGGAGATAGTCATGGGAGCCTTACGCGACGGCATTGGAGAGGCCATTTTGGAACGCCTCGGCATCGAGCCGATAATCCAGGCAGGCGGTCCGAATACAAAGCACTCAGGCTCCAGACCGCGTCCGGAATCCTGGGCGGCCATGGAGTTCGCGTCCCAGCACTTCTTTCAAATGGACGAGTTGCTGGTCGCGGCAGGGAAGGACATCGCCCACATGATCGGTGTGCCTGCGGCGACCGTCACCGCCGGGGCAGGGGCCGGTCTCGTGGTGCAAGCGGCCGCCGCCGTGGCCAGGGATGATCTTGACCGAATCGCCCGGCTCCCCGATACCGAAGGCATGCCGAACGAATTGATCTTCCAGCGCGGGCACCACTTCAGTTACGAGCAACTCTACCTCGTCCCGGGAACCAGGTTCGTAGAAGTGGGCGAAGAAGACCGTTGTACGGCAGACGAAGTCGAGAGAGCGATCACCGACCGGACTGCAGGCATAATCCACCTGGTATCTGCGTTTCTCCCTGGCGGCCTGGTGCCTCTCCCTGAACTGGCTGAGATCGCCCACTCGCACGGTCTGCCGGTGTTGTGCGACGCAGCCTCCGTTCTGCCGCCGCGGTCCAATTTGACGCGCTTCGTGGAGCAGGGCGCCGATTTGGTGAGCTTTAGCGGCGGCAAGACGATCAGGGGGCTTCAAAGCACCGGACTTCTGCTGGGCAACGAGGAGTGGGTGGAGTACGCGCGGCTAAATAACTCACCCAACGGCGGGATCGCCCGGGGCCAGAAGGTTTCGAGGGAAGAGATATTTGGGCTGATCGCCGCAGTCGAGGCCTTCCTTGCAGGCGACGAGGAGCAGGAGACCGCCGAGTACCGGCGGAAGATGGAAGGCGTGGTGGACCGTATCGCAGAGATTCCGGGCATAGACGCCCGCGTCGAACACGACCCTCCGAATCACCGTATTCCACACGCGGTTGTCTATTTCACCGATGATTGGAGGGGCCCTGACAGGATGGAGATCCAACGTCGACTTCTCGTCGGCTCTCCCCGCGTATACATTCAGATCATAGGCTCGTCCGGGGAGTTGTACGTCGACCCCATGAACCTCGAAGAGGGCCAGCACGAGGTCGTTGCGGAGCGGCTCCGCGAGGTGCTCCTGGAGGCCGCCGCCGGATCCTAGAGTGTGACAGTGTGCCGTCCGTCCCAAAATGCACGCCAGCCCTAACGGATGGTTGTGCCAATTCGATTTAGTCAGGCCAAGAACTAACATACTTGTAGAGGTGGGTTTCAAGAGCCTGTTTCAAAAGTCCCCTCTCAAGAATCAGGCCGTACATAGCGCGATGATTTACGACATCAACCCTCCTATCAGTACGTAATATGGCCGTAAATCCCGTCATTCCCGTGGAAACGGGAATCTAAAGGCGGGGGTTCCCAGAGGTTTCGAGTTTGTGAAACACCCTCTTCAAACCCACTCTGTCCCCGATCCGGGACGCCCAACCCGGTCTTGGACGTGGCCGCATCATGACAACTTGGCAAGAGAACACTGATAACTTTGTGAATAGGCGAGGCAGAAGGCGGGTTTGAAACCCGCCGCTACGAATTGAATCGGCGGCGCGATCAAACGAAGTGATATCACACGAGTACACCCCAGAACGTGTCCTGACTTCCACGCTGCCTGTCTGAAGTCCCGCGAGGCCGTACGGTGACCACAAGCAACGGGCCCCTCGATGAGCTCCGGCGACAGGAGTCCGCACGGCGAATCGAAGAGCGTCGTTATCGCTTCACGCTAATCCTGGCAGTCGCCCCTGTCAGCGCCGCTATGGCGCTCGCGGCCCTTTACATCACCGTCCCAGCCGCGTTTGCCGAGCGGCACGTGTACTCGGAGATAGCGCGTCCACCCCTCTGGGAGTTCATGCGCTCCGCGGCAGTCGTACCCATCGCGGGCGCCCTGTTGGGCTCACTGCTGGCTTTCATCGTGACCGATCTCCTCGGCGTTCCTCGCAGCCCGGCGCGACTTCTGATCACGTTGTTGGCCGTTGGCGTGGTTTTTGGCCTGTTCGTCCCTCTCGCCACCGCCCTGGTCTTGCCGATCAACCTGCTATTGGTCGATGTGGCGACCAACGTCGGTGACGGAGAGGAGCTGATAGACGATCTACTCGCCGCCGTATTCGGCACTCCCGGGCGGATGTTTGTCTACTGGGCGCAGGGCTTCTACATCGGCGTCGTGTCGGGCTGCCTCGTAGGCCTGGTGTCGTTCTCGACTGTGGTGTCAATACGCCCCGGACCAGACTCATCGGTCGATTTCAGACCGGCCGTGGTGTCTCTCGTCATTGGGACCATGCTCGTAGCGCTGCTCTTGGCCGGGCCGTTCAGCCTTTACGAAGGTTTGGTAAGGCAGATCGCGGGAAGATGACGGACCGGGGTGGGCGCGCGCCTCTTGATTGACACCGGTTTCAGCCGGGCTTAGGGTAACGATACCCCGGTAAAGCGAATTCAATCATCCGTAGGGAAGGTAAAACCAATGGCAAGAGCGACAAATATTTCGGATATCGTGGACGGCGATGTTGAGCTTGTAGCGACAGGGTTTGTGTTCACCGAGGGGCCGATATGGCACCCGGACGGCTTCCTGATCTTCTCCGACCCCGGCGGCAACAGGCAATATCGCGTTACGCCGGGGGAAATTCCCACGCTGATCCGGGAGGGCGAGAGCCCCGACGGCGCCACCCTGGATATCGACGGCCGGCTGGTGACCTGCGATCAGGCGGGGCGCAAGGTTGTCGTCGTCGACATCGAAAGTGGAGACATCGAGGTCCTGGTAGACAGCTATCAGGGCAAGAAGATGAACATGTGCAACGATGTCGTGGGCAAGTCGGACGGCACGCTCTACTTCTCCGACCCTGAGGCACAACTGACCGACGATCAGAAAGAAATCGGTACGAACGCTCTCTTCAAACTCACGCCTGATGGCGAGCTGACGATGATTGCCGACGATGTCGCGTACCCAAACGGCATCGCCTTCTCCCCCGACGAATCCGTGGCTTACGTTGTCGACACTCGCCCCGATCCGCACGTAAAGGCGTATGACGTCCAGTCGGACGGGATGTTGGCCAACAGCCGTCGCTTCGCGGACATGCCCTACGTCCCGACGTTGTCGAACACTTCGTTCACTCACACCGTGAGCGCCAAATCCCGCCCGGCACACGAGGCCGCCGGCGTGCCCGACGGCATCAAAGTGGACATGGAGGGCAGAGTCTACTGCACAGGCCCTGCGGGGACCTGGGTCTGGGAGCCGGATGGGACCCACCTGGGCATCATCACCACACCTGAGCTGGCTGCGAACTGCGCCTTCGGCGACGCCGACAACCGAACGCTGTACATCACCTCGCGGACCTCCGTGTACCGGGTCAGGATGACGACGCCGGGATGCCCCGTACCGCTGCGTTAAGACATACAGCGTCATACCAATCCACTTTGTTCACGCCACGAACTACCACACTTGTAGGGGTGGGTTTCAAACCCACCCTCCGCCCACCCGGGCATGCCGATCAGGTCGTGGACATAGGCGCATAACGGCGATTTGCGAGGTCATTCTTCCCATCAACACGTAATACGGCGCCAAATCCCGTCATTCCCGTGAAAACGGGAATCTAGAGGCAGGGGTCCCCGTAGGATTCGAGTTAGTGAAACACCCTCTTCAAACCCACCCTCCGCCCTTGTTTCAAAAGTCTCCTCTCAAGAGTCGGGCCGTACACGGCGCGATGATTTGCGATGTCATTCTTCCCATCAACACGTAATACGGCGCCAAATCCCGTCATTCCCGTGAAAACGGGAATCTAAAGGCGGGGGTTCCCAGAGGTTTCGAGTTTGTGAAACACCCTCTTCAAACCCACCCTCCACCCACTTGTTTCAAAAGTCTCCTCTCAAGAGTCGGGCCGTACACGGCGCGTCGATTTGCGATGTCATTCTTCCCATCAACACGCAATACGGCGCCAAATCCCGTCATTCCCGTGAAAACGGGAATCTGGAGGCAGGGGTCCCCGTAGGATTCGAGTTAGTGAAACACCCTTTTCAAACCCGCCAATGCGAATAACTTCGGTGGCGCGATCAATCTTGGGCTGCGACGCGTAGGATCATCCCGTCAAAGCTCGTCCGACGGAAAGAGGTAAACAACATGAGTGGGACATCTACAGCAGCCTCTTCAGGGCGGGCCGTCATGAGCTGTGGCGCCGTGGTGAGCGGCGCAGACGCGGACGCCGTAATCGCCAGATGCAGGCAACTGAACACCGATCGCGTGGCCCTCGCCCGCGACACGTTGCCGGGGTTCGACAACACGACCTATTCGGGCGTGCCCGAGGCTGGCTATCTCAAGGAGACCGTCGAGCGAATCGGCGAGGCTGGTATCGAGGTGTACGCCGTATCCAAGCCGTACTGCATGGGCAAAGACATGGACGTGATCCGCGACCCGGCGGCGCACCGGCGTGAAATCGACGAGATGTTGGCGACTGTCGAGGCAGTTGCCGGCGCGGGAATTCCGGTCATGCTCCAGTACGCGCATGTCGACGACCCGGAGGACCCCGCCGAGGACGAGGAACTATGGGGCGGTGTTGCGACCATCTACCGCGAGGTCGTGGCCCAAGCGGAGACTTCAGGTCTCAAACTCGCTAACCACGGCCGCTGGCCAACCCCGGACGCCGCAGCAAGGGCGCGGGCGGCCGAGCAGGGCATAAGCTACGAGGACTACCGCCGCTTCCGCGTGCCGGAGTGGGAGGGGCCGTTCATGATTCGCGACGGCGGCCACATCGCGCGCCTTGTCGAGCAAGAGGCGCCAAGTCCCAACCACGGCGTCTGCATGTGCGCCGGCATGGGCATGAACGGGACCGACGTGCTGGAGGCGGTCAACCGTTTCCAGGGCAAGATTTTCTTCGCCCAGCCCAGAGACCTGAAGGGCACGTGGCCGCAGGTGGAAGAGGTGATGCCCGGCGAGGGCGACATCGACGTGAAGGAGTTTCTGCGAAGGCTCCACGCAGGCGGCTACACCGGCCTCGTCAATCCCGAGCACTTCGAAGACACCAAACGTCCCAGCGCGGACTCAGAGGCCGACGCCATCGCCATAATCCAGGACTGGATAAATGAGGTGACAGGCGGCTAAGCGATCCTGCTAGAGGGTGTCTAAAAGTGTAGAACCCGCCGGCGTAGTGGCGGGTTTCAAGAGCCTGTTTCATAACGATGAGACCACCTGAATCACGATCCATTGGATTACGGTTGTCGTCGGTATAGTGAGGTATGGCGCCGTATTCCAATTTCGTCATTCCCGTGAAAACGGGAATCTATTCCCCGACCGCGTAGTGCGAAACTAAGCAAGTGCTTTGTGAAACATGCTCTTCAAACCCGCCTCGTCGATCGTTTATGCTCCGTTTCGGTCCCAATATGACGCCCTCTATAAAGCAATCGAAATCTTCAGGGACGCCATCAGGCCGTTTCTCATTCATTGGCCGGAACGGAAATGGCCTCGCGCTGCCTACAACGCTGGTGGATGCCGCGCTAATCGTCGGCCCCGAGGCCAGTAGGAGGATCGCATGAACAGAGACGAAGTTCTCGAAACCCTGCGAAAACACAAGCAGATTTTAAGGGAAAGATTCGACGTGACCGGCCTCGTCCTGTACGGCTCCTTCGCCCGCAACCAGGCCACCCCGGAGAGCGACGTAGACGTACTCGTGAAGTTCGCCGGACCGCCGAACTGGCGCCGCTACTTCGGCGCCCAAGCTTACCTGGAGGACCTGTTCAGACGGCCAGTCGACCTGTCAACCATCGGGGAAGTGCGCAGCGCCATACGACCCTACGTAGAGCGGGACGCAATCAATGTGTGAAGGCGCGGGGCGCCTGGCGTCCGTTCGTCCGGGAAACTATCGAAATTGTATGCGGCAACAGTGGCGAACCCGGCGAAGCTGGGGTTTCTTTCGAACATGAAGGACACACGATGATCCCAGACGTCGCGGATCGTACTGATGACCTGAAGCGTCTCTGCAGCCGTTACCACGTGCAGCGGCTGGACCTGTTTGGGTCGGCTGCAACAGGTGAGCACCATCCGGAAGACAGCGACCTGGACTTCTTGGTCGAGTTTCAGCCGGCGGCTTTCAACGCCTATGCCGACGCCTACTTTGGCCTGCTGGAAGCGCTGGAGCAGCTTTTCGGAAAGCCTGTGGACCTCATAGTCGGTTCGGCCATCAAGAATCCTTACTTCCTGCAGTCAGTGGAGGAGACGAGGGTGCCCATATATGAGGCTTGAGTCCCGGAAATACCTGTACGACATCCGGCGCGCGGGGCTCTTGCTGAAAGAGTTCACTGCCGGCAAGACGTTTGCGGACTATGAACGTAACGCCATGCTTCGCGCTGCTGTGGAGCGGGAGTTTGAAGTCATCGGCGAGGCCATGACTCAACTCGCCAGAGTTGACGAAGTCGTAGCCGCCCGTATTAGTGGGTATCGACGCATCATAGCCTTCCGTAACGTCCTTATTCACCGATACGCTGACGTGGATGACCGGCTCGTATGGGATGTGGTCGAGACAAATCTCACAACACTTGCCATTGAGATTAACGCGCTCCTGGAGGATGGATGACTGATCATCCGGAGTCGAGGAGCGGCCGGTGGTATTCGCCTGCCATCATCACCAGTTGGATACGGAACGGGTGTGGCGTAAACCGGGCTCCTCCGCCATTACCGCCTACCCCGGCTCTACCCCGCAGCCCCGTTCGTCGCCGGCGCCAGCCTGTCGCTCTAAGCCGTCTGCGTTATTCTTCGGACTGAGGCAAGGAGAAGGACCGCATGAACAGAGACGAAGTTCTCGATACCCTGCGAAAGCACAAACAGGTTCTAAGAGAACGGTTTGACGTGACCGGCCTCGCCCTGTACGGCTCCTTCGCCCGCAACCAGGCCACCCCGGATAGCGACGTAGACATCCTGGTCCGGTTCGCCGGACCGGCTACATCGAGATCGTACTTCGGAACACTGTTCTACATAGAGGACCTGCTTGGCCGCCGGATCGATCTCGTGACTGACAAAGCCCTGCGCCCGGAATTCCGCCCATTCGTGGAGCAGGAGGCCCTGGATGTGTGACTCCCGCGGTCAGGTCTGGGAGTGGAATTTCTATATTCAGGACAGGTTGGAATTTTAGGGCCGACCCGCTCCACGCCCAAGGGTGATATTGTGAGCCCGCATTCTCTCTTCTGACTCACGCGATGCGTTAAGCAAGCGCAGCGGTAGGGCTCATTCGACGGAGGGTACATAACGGATGGTCACTACGGAACGGCCCAACTCCGACGCCCTTTACAAGGCTATCAACATTTACCGGGACGCCATGCGACCGTTCCTTCTTCGCTGTCTCAAGCGGGTGCGGGGTACCACTGTGGAAGCGGCCGTAAGCCGTTCGCTCTCTCTCTATCAGTCCGACATGTTCGGGCGAACGCTGCAACAAACGGGCAACTTGGCATCGGCGATCGACGTCAATTACTTTCCCCCCCTGGTCCAGCACAATTGGCGCGATATTTTCTCGGCCGAATTCGGAGATGACAGGACGGTCCTAAACCAACTATGGCTGATCAAAGAGGCCCGCGACCAAGTGGCTCACCCCGGCGCGCGAGACTTGGAGGCTGAGTACGCGCGTACGCATCTATATCTCATAACTGACGTCCTCGGCCGGATCAACGCGCCAGAGCAGAAACAGGCGGTGGAGGCCATTCGATCTCAGCTGTTCGAGGCTGCCGTCATCCCCACCAATGCCGCCGGTACGGAGTCCCGAGCCGACAAATCTGCTCCCGCCCCAATCAGCCGAAATGGAAACGGAAAACAGCCCCGCTCTGCCACTAATCTCAAGCCTTGGCGGGAAGTGATCCGTCCGAAGGAGGACGTTGCCCAGGGCAGCTACCAACAGGCCGAGTTCGCAGCGGATCTTCAACAGGTCTACGATGGGCGTGCCGACACAACTCAGTATGGCAACTCGGTCAGCTTCTTCAATCACACATACATAACCCCCGGTATCCGTACGCTGCTGGTCAACACCCTGAAGCGTTTGGCAGGCGAAGGCGGAGATCCGGTAATCCAGACCAAAACCGGGTTCGGGGGAGGAAAGACCCACAGCCTTATCGCCTTATACCACGTTGTTAGTAATGAAGCACCCCGGTTCCTAGTTTGCGGTTGCCTGCTAGGACGGCAGCCCTACAATCCGGGCAAGATATGGTGCCCTTACGTAAAATGCCCGTGATTTGCTCCCGTGCCCCGGCCCTTTGGTTCGAGGCTGAATGACATTGCCCATGCGCCCGTGCAGGGCATCGTAGCCATCCTCGCTTATTGTGTGTCTTATAAGGTCATAGTCGGCCTTCACTTGGTTATAGGCATCTTTGTCGTCCAACGTGAAGATATGGATACCGTAAACAAACGACTGCGTTTCCTCCGTACTTTCGAAAATGCGGCTAACTAGGATCATGCGACGCATTTTTCGATAAAGAGGACTATCCGGGAATTCGTGGGCTATCACTTCGTCCTTATTAATCATTTTGAGCCACATGGTCTCTTTGACACGCAACTCGCCTTTCCGATTGCGTTTCAAAGACACCTGCTTGAGTTCCCAAGTTCCAAGGTTGGGATTGCGTGAAGAATTCAGGGGCAGACCAAGATGGCGTTCAATGGTATGGCCTGCCCAACCCTTGTTAAGTTTTCCTTCTTTCCACACCGTCACCCCGAGGTCTTCAGCCAAGCTCCTGAGGTCTGTGCCGATTAACTGACGGAGTCGGGTCTCCGCCTCATCCCGCTTCATCTTGTCTCGCCTTCTTCGCGTATTTCGTCCGGCGCTCTAATATTTTTCCCTGCGTTGGCAGGGCCTCAGAATAAATGTCATTGCTGTTGACAGCGTGCTCAGGGATCAGTTGACGGAGCTCATCAAGGAATTGCGTGGTGGACTTGGGTTCCATCGGGTCTGCGTCCGAGAGGCGCGATCGGGACAGGTCTGCGAACTCCTCCAGAGATTCCGCACCCCGGAACCGACGGCCCAAGCCGAGAGCCGCAACCCCCGTGCTCCCCGACCCCGCAAAAGGGTCAAAAACTATGTCGCCCGGATGGGTGGACGCCCTTAGGCAACGGCGTATAAGGGCGAGGGGCTTTTGAGTCGGATGCTTCCCGAATGTTTTTTCATTCCGGCCCGAAGGCGGAATAGTCCAGACCGTCTTCATCTGGCGCCCGCCGTTTTCCTCGCGCATCACGTCATAGTTGAATGTGTGCCTGTGTTTGCTGCCCTTCTTGGCCTTGGTGGCCCAAAGCACCGTCTCGGTGGAGTGGGTGAAGCACCGGCGGCCCAGGTTGGGGGGCGGGTTTGGCTTCTCCCATTGGATGTCATTCAGGATGCGGTATCCGAGTTCCAGCATGGCCATGCCGACGCTCAGGTAGACGTGCACGGTGCCGGTCACCCAAATGGTCCCGGCCGGCTTGAGAATCCGATGGCACTCCGCCAGCCATTGGCAGGTGAAATCGTGGTCGTTCTCCAGACCATTGCTGCGATCCCACTCTCCCTTATTCACCTTCACCATCTTCCCCGCCACGCAGGTTATGCCGTCGTTGGAAAGGAAATAGGGAGGGTCGGTCCAGACGCAGTCTATGGAGTTGTCTGGGATTGAAGCCATCACTTCAAAGGCGTTGCCCAGATAGAGTCGAGATAGGTTGTCGGCGGACTGCCAGTGCAGCTCCACGGCGCGGTCCTTTGGGATCACATATCCACCTCCGAGGGCCGAGGCTATCATAAAATCGATCTAATGGTCTATTTAATTCGCGATCATTTGCTCCCCGCCATTCCTGCGGCGATGCTTGGAGATCCCCGCCTCCCTAATTCCCGTGAAGGAGAGACCGTTCAGCCACGAGTAGTTTGAGATGAAGCAGACTACCCCTTGGCCCGTCTGCTCCACAATGTGCTGCTCCGCTATGCGGTAGCCGGACAGAAAGTTGCCCGATCCCAGCAGGTTATTGGCGAAGTTGATGGTGAACCGCTGGGCATCCTGAACTTGCGAGGTGACCTGCACAGCGAAGTCCGACGCGTACCTGCCGGGAAACATGAGGTCAGCCATTACATTGAGGGTCTGGGCCAGTCTGGCCGCGTGGTTCTGGCTCACGGCAAAGACTATGGACTTGCCGAATTCGCCACTGACAGGGTCCCGCAACGCGTTCTCCAGGAACGCCTTGCAGAAGACCTCGTTTGTCGCTTCAGAGAAGAATCGCTTCTCAAACTCGCGCTGCTTGAAAGTCTCCTCGTGCTCGTCGCCCGTATCGTCGACAACGGAGACGACGAAGCCCTGTGCCGCCAGCAACTGTGTGGTCACCTCGGTCCGGGCGTCCACCACGGTTGGGTTTATGAGATAGCCGTCCTTAACGCCGTCCATCAGGGAGTACCTGAAAGTGGGTTGCCCGCTTTCGCAGCCGAAGGTGCGGTAGGTGTCCAACAGCAGCCGTCGCTCCACCTCACGCGGATCGCGAACCTTTTGGCCGACATCTTTGACTCCCCTCAGATAGTCACGGGGAGTCGCCGTGAGGCCGAGTTTGTAGCCGACAAAGTAGTTGAACACGGAGCGGGCGTTGCCGCTGATCGATCTGTGCGCCTCGTCCGAAATCACAAGGTCGAAATCAGTCGGCGAGAAGAGGGTCTGGTACTTGCCGTTGAACAGCAGGGACTGGACAGTCGTGACGACGATCTCCGCTGCGCGCCAGTCGTCGCGGCTCTCTTTGTAGACCACCGTCTGGAAGTCTGCAGAGAGCAGAGCGGTGAAGACCTTCCTGGCTTGCTCCTCGAGCTCAAGGCGGTCGACGAGGAACAACACGCGGGACGCGTTGCCGGTCCGCAGGAACAGCTTGATGATCGCCGCCGCGGTGAGAGTCTTGCCGGTACCGGTGGCCATCTCGAACAGAAAGCGGTCGTTACCGTCTTTCAAGGACCTTTGCAGCGCATGAACGGCCTTCAACTGGTAGTCGCGAAGGAGGCGCAGGTTGTTGGAACGAATGAAGCCGGGCCTCTCAGCCTCGTTCTTCCAGGCCGCTTCGGCGGCGTAGTTGGGCCGGTGGGTGAGAACGATGTAATCATCCTGGACCTGCTCGTCGATCAGCCGCTGCGGGTTTGGCTTGACCTTGGCATATCCGGTGACCGAGTCCGGTGCGGGGAACGAAGTGATGACGTGAGGGTTGCCACGCTCCAGGTCCCAGAAATAGTGGAGGTTTCCATTTGAAAGGATGACGAACCGGCAGTTCAGAGACCGTGCATACTTCCGAGCCTGCTCTTTGCCCGTCAGGGGATTTTTCTCTTCGGACTTCGCTTCCAGAACGATCAGGGGAAAGCCCTTGGAATCCAGCAAGAGAAAGTCGATAAAACCCTTGGCCGTCTTGTCGAAGTCCTCGCCGAGAGCGTCGAGATCGTTCTGCTTGATCGAGACGCCCGGCTCAAGTCGAACGTTGGCGGCCTTGCCGCCCTCAGGGAAGAAGCGCCAACCCGCCCGCTCCAGCAGCTTGTTGATCTTTAGCCGTGCCGTAGCCTCGTTCATATATAAGATGCTACTCGTTATCTTCGGTGGCGCCAGTCGCTATCATCGGCACCCCATGCTCCCCTATCAACCGGTCCAACTCGGCCACGCCCGTATCGATAGTCACCCGCAGGGAGGCGAGCTCCTCCCCGGCCCGGTGGCTCAGTACTTCGAACACGTCGTAGGCCTGCCGAGGGGGCGCGAAGTCGGCGACCGCCACCACCTCGCATAGCTCCGCCAGCCTGGTGTTGATCGTCGGCGGGATGTTGGGACGGTCCAGGGCGCCCCGGAAGCCGACCTTCATGAGCCGTCTTTCTGCGCTGTCGAGATCGTCGATAAGGCGGCCACTGGCGCGGGCGACTTCGCCGGCGCCGCTGCCGGCGGTCTTAGAGCGGCTTGCCCACTCGGCCGCCTGCTGCCTCACGCTCCGCAGTTCGATGATGGCTGTGTTGACTTCCGACAGCCGGTCGCGGATGCGTGCGTGCAGATCGAACTTCTCCTGCAGGTCCGCCTGGGTCGCCGCAACCCGTGGGTCCTTGGCGATCTCGAACACCTGGGTCAACTCGGTTCCGTTCACGGTCAGGCGCCCTGTGTAACGGCCGGGCGGCGCGTGAGGTGAGGTCGGTTTGCCGGCCGTAGCCAGATCGCCGGGCACTGACAGTGCAGCAGGATAGAGCATGTCCCACTCGAAGCGGTTGAGTCCGGGTCTAGCCGTTAATGCTGGTCCGGCTGCATGGTCGTTAGCACCGTCGGAGCCGGAGCTGGAGAAAGTTCGGATGACCTCACCGGCATGATCCAGGAACGCGATCTCTGCATCCGCCGGTTCCGGCAGTAAGTAGAAGACGACCACTCCGCCCTGCGGTCCTTCTCCCGCGTCCAGGAAGCTCCGGACCTCATCGCCGTCGCGGGTCTTCCGCATGACGTACGTTGAGGCCGCGCCTATGCCGTGTTGATGGTAGTTTTTGCCGGGGAGCGGGTTATCGTGCAGGATCGACCCTGGAATTCGGTGGGTCCGGCGCGGCGCGAGCAGGCGCGGCTTGTCACTGTTGCCAGACTCGGCAAGCTGGCGGACGACGTTCAGGTCGTCGAGGATCCAGATCGAGCGGCCGTGCGTGCCGGCGATCAGTTCGTTCCCCTTCACTTTGATGTCGTAAACGGGAGTGATGGGCAAGTTTGCCCGGAGCGGCTGCCACGAGTCGCCATCGTCAATCGAAACGTAAATTCCGCGCTCGGTGCCGGCGTAGAGCAGGCCAGGGCGTTCGTGGTCCTCACGAATCACACGCGTGTAGTCATCCCCGGGTATCCCGTCCGCTATCTCGACCCAGCTTTCGCCGTAGTCAGAGGTCTTCAGGAGGACGGGGCGTGGATCGTCGAACTTGTACCGTGTGCCGGCCAGGTAGGCCTTTCCAGCCTCGTGGCACGAAGGTTCGACCGTGCTGATGAGCGTCCATTCGCTCAACTGGCTCGGTGTAACGTCCCGCCACGATGCCTCGCCGTCGCGTGATAGATGGACCAGGCCGTCGTCGCTGCCTGCCCAAAGCAGTCCCTTCTCCAGGGTCGATTCGACCAACGACTGAATAACGCAATAGGTCTCGCCGCCGGTGGCCTCGCGCGTTATCTCTCCGCCAGACGGTTCCATCTTGGAAGGGTCGTTACGAGTCAGGTCGGGGCTGATCGCCGTCCAGCTACCACCTTCGTCGGTCGACTTGAAGACCCGCTCGCCTGCGACGTACAGCGTTTTGGAGTCGTGAGGCGAAAAGAAGATCGGGAAGGTCCACTGGAAGCGGTGTCTCATGTCCTTCGCGCCAACCCCGGAGTAGTCCTCGGGCCACACGGTAACGATGCGGGTCTGGCCGGTACCGCGGTCGTGGCGAAGCAGGATGCCGCCGCCGCCCGGCGCGCTGCCGATGGCGCCGGAGAAGACCACGTCCGGATTCTCAGGGTGCGCCGCGATGTCCCCGCTCTCCGAACTGCCTACCGAGCGGCAGTCGGCCCAGTTGATGGCGATGTCGTCCGCGGCCGACGGCACCATGATGGCGGTGTTGTCTTGCTGCGTGGCGTAGATGTTGTAGGGGAACCTGTTGTCGGTGTCGAGGCGGTAAAACTGCGCGGTGAGCTGGTTGTAGAGAGTGGACCAGGTATCGCCGCCATTCAAGGAGACGCACGCGCCGCCGTCGGCGCCCTCGATCATCCGTTGCGGGTCCCGCGGGTCGATCCACAGATCGTGGTGATCGCCGTGCGGCGCCGAGACCTCATCGAAGGTCCGTCCCCCGTCTATAGATCGCCACAACTTGTAGTTGAGTATCCAGACGGTGTCAGGATCTACCGGATCGGCGAATACGTGCTGGTAGTACCAGGGTCGGCCCTGTAAGTCCCGGTTGTCGGTGAGCAACTCCCACGATTCCCCGTCGTCGTCCGATCGGTACAGGCCGCGCTCGCGGGCCTCCACGGTTGCCCACACGCGGCCCTGCCTGGCGGGTGAGACCGCCACGCCGATACGCCCGAGCGGTCCGGCTGCGAAGCCTGGATTCTGCGACAGGTCTACCCACGTGTCGCCGCCGTCGCTGGAACGAAACAGCCCGCTGCCGGGTCCACCGCTCTCGATGTTCCAGAAACTTCGGCGCATCCGCCACGCGGCTGCGTAGAGTCGCCGGGGGTTGGTCGGGTCCATCGCCAGGTCTATTGCCCCAACCTCGTTGCCTGTGGCGAGTACCTTCTCCCACGTCCCGCCGCCGTCGGCCGAACGGAACACGCCCCGGTCCGGGTGCGGCCCGAAGGCGTGGCCCAGCGCCGCCACGTATACGAGGTCTGGATCGTCCGGGTGAATGCGTACACGGGATATGTGCCGCGTGTCCCGAAGGCCGACGTTGATCCAGGTCTTGCCGGCGTCGGTACTCCGATACACACCGTCGCCATAGGATCCGTCCAGCCGCACGCACGCCTCGCCCATCCCGACGTAGACGACGTTGGGGTCCGACTCGGCGACGGCGATTGCGCCAACGGCGGATGTCTTGAAGTAGCCGTCCGAGACGTTCTCCCAGTAGGTTCCACCGTCGTAGGTCTTCCACAAGCCCCCTGCGCATGCCCCGAAGTAGAAGACCGCGGGCGACACCGGATCGCCGGCTACGGCGATGGATCGCGCCCCGCGCGGCGGTCCTATGCAACGCCAACGCAGCCTGTCCAGAGTGTCCTGGTTTATGTTGGTAGCCATTGAAGAACCTCTATAAGTAGGGGACTGCCGTCGCTTTTGGGCTTGCCCATTCGATGGCGATTTTCGTCTCTAACGTGCGGCTCGCTGGCGAGCCGATGCCAGTATAGGCCCGCACTTGGCGAATAAGACTGTGCAGGCCGCTGCTAAACTCTGCCTGCGGCCAGCAGGACAGGGGCAGAATATGAAATACCGGTGGCTAGGGCAATCGGATCTACAGGTCTCAGAGATTGGTCTGGGCACGAACAACTTCGGCATCACCCCCGGCCCGACCAACTACGGGAGCCAGATGACTCCAAAGGCCGCGGCGGTCGTGATCGATGCCGCCCTCGACGCCGGGGTCAACCTGATCGACACCGCCAATATCTACTCGGCGGGCGACTCAGAGCGGTACATAGGACGGGCCCTGGAGGGCAAGCGCCATCGGGCCGTGATCGCAACGAAGTTCGGCGGTTGGTGGCTGGGAGGTCCGCCAGGCGTGGGCGGCTCGCGTGAGCACATCATGTCGGCCGTCGAGGGCAGCCTGAAGCGTTTGCGCACCGACTATATCGATCTCTACCAGATTCACGGACCGGACCCCAATACGCCGATCGAGGAGACACGGGGCGCGCTTGACGACCTGGTAGGGCAGGGCAAGGTGCGCTACATCGGCCACTCGAACTTCGCGGCCTGGCAGATAGTCGAGGCCGAGTGGACCGCCCGGCAATCCGGCGGCGCACAGTTCGTAAGCTCTCAGTCGGAGTACTCCATGCTGGAACGGGACCTCGAGAAGGACGTGATCCCGGTCTGCGTCAAGTACCGGCTTGGAATCCTTCCGTTCTTCCCGCTGGCCCACGGCTTCCTGACCGGCCGCTACCGTCGGGGCGAGTCCGCGCCCGCCGACAGTCGACTGGGCATAAACCTCACGGCCGGCGAACGTCGGCTCACCCAGTCGAATTTCGACCTGATTGAACGGCTGTCCACTTGGGTGGAGGAGCGCGGCCTCACGCTGGTCGAATTGGCGTTCGCCTGGCTCCTGGCACGCCCGGAGGTGAGTTCCGTCATCGCCGGGGCGTCCCGCCCCGAACAAATCTGCCAAAACGCCACTACAGTCGAACTTCGGCTCACCCCGGAAGACATGAGCGAGCTTGATCGGATCATGGCCGTAACTTAGAGGGTGTCTGAAAGAGGTACCGATGGAGCAGCGGCCAAGGGATTGTCATTCGGGGCGCGATGGTCCGTCATTCTGAGCGAAGCCGAAGAATCTACCGTCAACGAGGCAGACCGGCCCACCCGCTGACCCCACACCGTTCGGTATTGCTCATAACAAAGGTAACGATGGACAGGATTCCCGTTTTCTCGGGGAAGACGATATTGGAATAAGGTGTCATTCCTCTTAATTCCGTCGAAAACCAGCATCCAACGAGTCGTACGGGCATTCAATCCCTGAAGATGGTCCTCGCAACGACAGCGGCATCCTTCGATCCCCGTTTCGCCCCGCCTGAGTTTGTGTTTGGATGACATAGGCTGTGGGAACTATGGTTTTCTTTCAGGAACAGTGGAAGCGCGACCGCCTGGCGGACGCCCTGGACGACACCCCGGAGACTGTGATTCCGGTCCATTTATTGAGGCGCGGTCTCGCCGACGCGTGGGTGGCCGGCACGGCGCCGCGATTCGACGGAGTGATCGTCCAGGCACACCTGCTGCCGCAGGAGCCGTGGTGTTTCGGAAGGGACCCTTCAGCCATATGGGGATTGCTGCGTCCGCTCATCGACTGGGGCCGGCAGCGTTTCTCGCCGAACGTGCCCGCAGACATGGCCTGCCAGTTGGCCATCTTCATAACCGAGCAGGCGGATGTCCGGTGCCGGCAGTACGGCGACGTGTACCACACGCTGGGCGGGCGAGTTAACGATTTCACATTTCCTGAGGTCCGGCCATTGAACCTTGAAGATGAAGGCCTCCTGGCTGCATATCGGAGCAACCCGAGTGACATGGGCTTCGCAACTTTCGAAGACCTACTGACGGATGGGGCGGCAGCCGGGGCAGTTGTCGAAGGCAGTTTAGTGGCCCTGGCGCACACAAACGCCATGACGACCCGGTATGGCGATATCGGCGTGGCCACCGACGAACCCTGGCTTGGAAAGGGCTTCGCCTCCTCGGCCGCGAGCATCGTCGCGTGCCGCATCCAGGAGAGGGGGCGGACTCCGGTGTGGAGTGCCGGTGAGGATAACGCGGCGGCGTTGCGCGTGGCCGCCAAGCTCGGGTTTGTGGAGGTCTCGCGGCGCGTCTATCTCAACTTACGCCCCGGCTGAGAGGAAGCCTGCCAAGGCCTCGCCCTGGTGGAGTGAGGGCGCACCTCTCATCGTCGTTCCGGTGAAAGCCGCAACCCAAGGATTGGGTCCCCACACATCCGTCATCCCCGACCCCGATCGGGGACCTCGGCGCAAACCGGAACGCGCCACACCGTCGCCCCGGCGAAGGCCGGGGCCCAGGAGCAGGGCGTGGAACCGCACCCAACCCCCGTCATCCCCGACGCCTCTTTCCGTCTTTCCGGCGAAGGCCGGAACCCAGGGGCGGAGCGCGTAACCGCGCGTAACCTCCATCATCCCACACAACCACGACCCCTTCCCGTCCCCCTCAACCCCCACTCCCACCCGTGACATCCCCCCATTTACAAACCAGAACACACGTTCTAATATCAACCTAAGTCGTGTCGATACACGACGTCCATGCCAACCAACCTCATCGGAACGTAACGGGGGACAACTCCGCGGCATCGAGGTGCCCTCACCTCGTATTAAAGCCCGTTACAACTGAGAAAGGACGCGCCCGCTTTGGAAGAAGGCGCGGGTGAAACATGGATTCCCACGCCCCCGGTTACGTAGCCGTAGGGGAAGGGAACGACTCAAACATGCCCTCTATGTAGACGTGGGGGCTGATCCTGACCATGGCATCTCGGGACCCACAGGCCAAAAATGAAAAAAGTGAGAGTGAGCGCCTGGGGAGCTATCGGAGTAAGCCGCGGAGGAACCAGACCGAAAAACCGGTAGCAAACGCGTCATAACGTTTCCGACGCCCGAACGTGCCCCATTCAACCGGGGTGCGGGTGAAGAGCCAAAAATAGTCTTCCCACGCGGCCTTACGGCCGTCCGTACTGGCGGGGTAGTTGCCGCCATACCGTGCGCTTGTCACACGGTCCGGGGAAGACAGAGGAAAACCTTACTTCCTGAAAAACGCCTCCAGGCTCCAGCCGGGCACAGGGAAGGGACCACAGAGACACTGTCAACCGAAGCAACTCCGGAATAACCCCCGGGGTTGCTTCAACGCGCCCCGCGCAAACCCATCATCCCCAACCCCCGGTCCCCCGTCGTTCCCCGGCCCACACCCCCGTCATCCCCGACCCCGATCGGGGACGTCAGTGAAAACCGGAACCCATCTGCACACGGTCTTTCCGGCGCAGGCCGGAACCTAGAGGTGCGGTCGGGCTCCCCTCGGACGTGTGCGAGACAGAACCAAAAGGACGACATACTCTTCCGCGAACCCGGACAAGATCTCCTGCGTATACATCCTCGCCGGCAGGAGGAACGGAATCCACCCTACCGTCATCCACGGCCTTCGCCGGAAAGACAGTGAGGGGACTTGTGAAACTCCCTCTCGTAACCCGCCACTACTACGCGACACGGCGGGAGTGCTTTTTGAGGATATCGGTTACCCAAAACTTCAGCCGTTCGCGCCCGGATTGACAGACATTGTTGCGGACGCCCCCCACCTGTAGCGGCGGGTTTCAAGAGCCTGTTTCAAAAGTCTCCTCTTTAGAATCAGGCCGTACATGGCGCGACGATTTACGACATCAACCCTCCTATCAATACGCAATACGGCCGTAAGTCCCGTCATTCCCGTGAAAACGGGAATCTAGAGGCGGGGGTCCCCGTAGGATTCGAGTTAGTGAAACACCCTCTTCAATCCCGCCGTGATGACGTAAACACCACCGCGGTGGCCACTCAATTCCTACGCAGAGGCCGCCAGTTCGAAAGTGGTACCGTATACACTCCCGCCAGGCCCGCCACCCGATCAGTTCTGGGAGATAGACGCCATAACGACGCCAGCTTCCCAGAACCCGCGTTATGAGGCGCACGAAAACCCACCCATACTGTCCGCACTGGGTTACGGGTTCCAGTTCAGCCTGATCGCTTCCGCCACCCTGCTGGTAACCCCGGTTGTAGTGGCCAATGCCTCAGGAAGAGGCGAGTCGTACCTGGTATGGGTGGTCTTCGCCTCTCTGTTGGTCTGTGGCGTGTCCACATTGATACAGGTGCGGAGGTTGGGGCCGGTTGGAGCGGGAGCGGTTCTGCCCATGTTCACAGCCGCCTTCTCGATCCCATTTTGCATCACCGCCGTGGTGGACGGAGGGCCGGCAACGCTGATGGCCCTGGTCATCGTCACCGCGATCACTCAGATCGTCATCTCTAAGTGGCTGGTCATTCTGAGGCGAATCGTCACGCCTACTGTGGGCGGCACGGTGATGATGATACTTTCGATCACTCTCGCTTCGGTGGTGCCGCGTCTGCTTCATGGAGCTTCGTCGGAAGATGAGGTGGGGGCCCACTTGACCGCGCTGGCTACTTTGGGCGTTATTTCAGCCTTGATCCTGCGCGGCTCGGCGGTTTTGCGTTTGTGGGGACCGGTCCTGGGCATAGTCGCTGGCTGCGTGGTTGGCGCGGCCTTTGGACTCTACGATGTTGAGCGGGTGTTGCAGGCCCGATGGATCGGGTTGCCGAGCGAATGGCCGGGGCTGGGCCTCGATTTCGGTATCCCATTCTGGACTCTGCTTCCGGCATTTCTGTTTCTCAGCATAGTTATCTCCATTCAGTCCAACGGAGAATCCATAACCCTGCAGCGGGTCGCATGGCGACAAGAGCGGGCCGTGGATTTCCGGCAAGTACAGGGAGCAATGTCCGGCGCCGGCGTGACCAATTTGCTGGCCGGCGTCGCGGGCACGGTACCCAACATAATCAATCCGGGCATCGTTTCATACATCCAGACGACCGGTGTCGCTTCCCGCAGGGTGGGTTATTGCATCGGCGGCATATTCATCGCGGTGGCGTTTCTACCCAAGGTGTCCGGTCTGCTCAGCTCCATTCCAGGGCCGGTAATGGCAGGGTTTCTTATCGTTCTGAGCGGAACCCTGTTTGTTGACGGGGCGCGTACGGTTATCCAGACCGAACAGAACCGGCAAAAGGTACTGGTGGCGGGGGTCTGCTTCTGGATCGGCGCAGCTTTCCAGTTTGGACTGTTCTCACTGACGGATGTCGGGCCGGTGTGGGGAGCGTTGGTTCAGAGCGGCATAACCACCGGGGGGGTGGCCGCGATTGTGATGGTCTTGTACCTGGAGTTTAGTCACCCTCGGCGTATGCGTTTTCAGTCGCGGCTCCACGTCGACTCCCTGCCGGAACTCAATGAATTCATCGTCAAGTTCGCAAATCGCCGAGGCTGGGACACTGCGATGAAGGACCGGCTAACCGCGGTCGCAGAGGAGACGCTCCTCACGCTGGCCCCGTTGAACCTGGAAGATCTGCTAGACGAAGAAAGCGAAGACGAGAAGGATGAACGTCGATTGGTCGTGCTGGCGTCCAACGAAGGTCCGGTGGCGGACCTCGAGTTCATCGGCGGGAGCAATGAAGAAAACTTCGAGGACCAGATTCGACAGCTCCAGCAGCACGCATCGGACACCCCCGTAGAAGAAGAACTCTCGCTCGTCATGCTCCAGGTCTATGCCTCATCAGTTAAGCATCAGCAATACCAGGGCACCGACGTAATCACAGTCCAGGTCACCCAGCCCGTGTCGTCATAAGCCCCCTTGGCCAGCGGGCTGCGGCGGAAGGCGGAAGCGACACCACCGGTGATCTCCCCGGCCATAGTTAAGTCTCCGTCCCGTCCGGCTGCCAGCCAGACGGGACGCTTTCAGGCCTGATCGCCGTCCGCGCGGACTGGCCCGCCTCCCTAACCTACCCGCCCTCTTCCACTGTAATAGCGCCGCCGAGGCTCTCTGCCCTCATATCGGGGTTGTAGTATGAGTAGACCTCCGACGTGGTCGCCTTGGCTCTTACGGGATGCACTGCCCGAGCCGCGAACTCGAGAGTGAGGCTCTCTTCGGGCAGCAGGTCTTCGACGTAGAGGATGACCTTTCTGCCGGCGACGTCATACCGCTTCAACCTGGGAGTCTCATCTACGAGGGACTCTATCGAATCCGTTACCGGAGCGAAGCCAGTCGGCACAGCGATGTCCAAGACCACCATTCCGGCCTCGATCTGTTCGAAGGGAGTGAAACGGACGTTGACGGACACGGTAATCAGGTCGTCGACCTTGACGTGGTCGGTCCCATAGTCGACTGTGATATCGAATACTTGCCTCGCCGCCTGCTCTACTTCGGGGAGGTTGAACCGGCGGACCACCTGGACCACAGCCTCGCCCTTCCCACTGGCTGAGATATCCAGCGCCCCGTGCTCCGGGACCTCGATCATCTGCAGTACGTCGGCGTTCTCTCCGGTAACGCGAACTTCCCGCTGCCAGCTACCGGCCGAAAGGGTGATCGTCATGTCGACGTCCGCTACGGAGGCCACCGAGAATTCGGTAAGCGCCTGAAGTCCGACGACGGTGTCCTGCGTGGAGCCGAAACCGCCTGACGAATTACGCCTGGTAACTAGCCAGCGAGTTGAACTCGAGGCGTTGGAGCGATCCCCATGCTCCAACAGGGCAAGCGTGGCGTAGGCGGTCGTCTCGATGGCCGCGCTCTGCTGATGAGGCTGAGGCCGGATGGGCCGGTCCGGTCCATCTTTCGGTGTGACGGGCAAGGGACTCGGCGCCGGGCTGGCTCCCCAGTAAAGCCCGTCGTCATCAACCATCGCCATGCCCATGAGCCTGTCGTATGCGGCGCCCGCGCTTGGGCTGTCGGCCAGTTCGAGCGCGTACGTCGTTATGGCCATGCCATAGGCGTCTTCGATGCCAACGATCTGGCCTTCCAGGTATCGCACCGCTTTTGCCGCCGCCGAGTGTTGCCCGGCCTCGAGGAGCGCAACCGCGACATAGGCCGTCAGCGCGTTCTTGCCATGTAGTCCGCCGAGCAACTCCTGGTGGTGCAGGAACCCGACCGGGTCGAACGAGCCGTCGCCGTTTTGATGGCGGACTATCCAATTCGCAGCGTCTTCCAGGACTCGCTGGTCTATGTAAATGAGCCCGTCTGCCTGGGCGAACGTCTTGAGGACGAACGCCGTGAGCCACAGGCTTCCCTGCGCGTCATTGTCGCCAAAGGCCGAGAAGCTGCCGTCACTCCGGCGATATGTCAGTTCCCGCTGGTAGCCGGTGATCATCAGGTTTTCAGCCCGGGCCATGACCTCGGGTTTGATCTGGCCGGTCTCCTGGAGGTAGCGGGCCACGAAGACGTTCGGGGCAAACAGGATCATGTTCTGCTCACCGCAGCCGAACGGCATCTTGAGTAGTTTTTCAAGTCCCTCGATAGACTGCGTCAGGTAGCTTCCGGTAACCGCAACGTGGACCCTGCCCGAGTCCGCAACCGCGCTTGAAGGGATGGTCGCGGCCACGGTTTGGCTGTCGCCGGCCGAAAGCACCAGGTTCTCGACAGTCTCTCTTGCCACGCCCTCCGGTCTGATCAGCAGTTCCTTTATTACGGCGTCGGCCGCTGCTGCGCTTCGGGCGGTTACCTTCAACGGCGCCATACCCGGCGTTTTCGGGCGAATCGTGAAGGTTGCTCCGCCGATGTCATTGCCCGGGACCGTAACCACCTTTTGCGCCTCGTCCAGGAGTTCAAAATCGTCTGTTGGTTCGAGGTCGACGAATATCTCCTGCGGTGTGTCGAGGTAGTTGTACAGCGCCACCCGTACGGGGAATTCCTCCCCTCTGACCGCCGAGAAGGGCAGGTCCACCTGGAGGAAGAAGTCCTGGAAGACCGTCAGTTCCGCCTCGGATATTCCCAGGCCATGCTCCCTGGACATCCCCACGGCCCTTAGTTTCCAGGTCGTGATCGAGTCGGGCGCGGTCACACCGACGGTCCCAATTCCGGACTGATCCGTCATCAGGTCGGTCCACAGCCACGTTTCAGGGAAGAACCGGCGCACACGCTGCACTTCGGCCAGGTCGCTGGCGGATTTCGTGGAGCCGTCTCTGGACTCCACCCGAGTCACTTGCTTCTCGACCACCACTGTCTCGACCACCTTTTCTACCCTGGTAACAGGTTTTTCCACTATCACTGTCATGAAGGGTGGCAGGTACTCCCTACCCTCAGGTACAAGCTGGTTGGTCATTACGACTACGCCGGCGTCTTGAAACGTCTCCTTTGCGCCGCGGGTGGAAACGTTGGATAACGACCGCCCCTCGTGAAGCTCCACTTGCGGCAGTTGGTACAGGCGTTCCAGTTCACTGAAGACCTGCTGAAGATTCAGGCGGTTTTCCGCCAGGATGTAGACAGACCGGTCGACCGCTACCAGCCCGACGCGAGCCTCGCCCTGCGTCTGAACGTTGATGTCAATCTCGTCTCCGGGCCTGACCTCGTTCTCGCCAAATGCCACCGCCACCTCATGTGGATAAACGGCCTCAACGGAAAACGGCAGGTAGTCGGCCGCCACCTCGCTGGTCGGCAGGATCTGGTACACGAGGACTCGGGCTTCAGGCGCCATGAGCGGCGTGACCGTAAAACGGATTGTCGGTTCCGCGGAGTAGTCGGAGAAGACAACCATGCCCGTGACAGGACCTCGAAATAGAAGTTGCCGGCCTCTTTGGTCGCGGCAACGTGGAACTCGACGACGTCTCCGACCTGCAGTGGGCTGTCGCTGACCTGCTCCAGGTGGATGAAGGACCCTGAAGGCGAATACCCGGCGTTGATCGTGAGCGAGGCGTGCCCCTCGTCGGCCCACGCCTCCAGGGTGAACGCGACCGCGTCCGGCGGCGGCGTGACGGTCAGCAACGCTTTGCCATCCTGCGTCGTTACTTCTTCAGTCCTCTCCTCAAACGCATCCAGTTCCTTGTCGGCATATTGGATCCGGACCGACACGTCTTCGCTCAGCGGCTGATTGTCGGGCGTTTCGGTCACTACCAAAAACGAGAACGGCAGCCCCGGCTTGAACACGTTGCTCTCTGGTATCACCTGGAGGTTCAACGGTGTGGCCGCAACCGTGATCAACTGCGTGGTCGTCTCTTCGTACCCGGTGCTGCGTTCGCGCACCGTGACGTGAAGCTGGACGTTCCCAAGTCCGCCTGCTCCGGGAACGCCTGCCACGTAGCCGGGCGCCGGCAGTTCGAACGTCGTGGTACCGTCGAGTTGTTCTATGACCGAGGCGTACTCCTCCCACCTTCCGACGTAGCGCGTTGCTGTGATGGTCACTTCGCCCTTGACCGGCCTGCCATAGCTGTACTCCGACGACACGGCGCCCGTTATTGGCTCGTTGGCCAGAATCCAGGACTTCGGCAGGTCCACGGCCACGTCGTACTTGGGCAGCACGTACTCCTCGACCCGGATGTCGAGTTGTGTCTTGCGATTGCCGGAAAAGGCCGTCAGCTTCCAAACACCCAGGTTCGGCTCGGTGGACAGCGGCAGTTCAAGAGTGGTCATTCCGTAATCGTCAGAAGTCGTCGTCTTCCTGAATATCTTTATCCCCTTGGCGTCTTGCGCCTCGACCACGACATGCCCAACGACGGGTTTCAACTCAGGATCGAGCGTAAGTACGCGGATGTTGACTGTCTGTCCTGGCTTGTAAACAGGCTTGTCGGTCTCGAGGAACAGTACGGTTCGCGACTCGACCTGAAGCTCCTGGCTGGCGCTGAACCCGGGCCCCTCGACCGCCAACTCGTATACGCCATCCTCGAGGGCCGGAACTTGGACCTCCAGACTGCCCTGGCCTTCGATGAAACCTGACGCTTTGCTGACCGGCACTCCGTTGCTCAGTAGCGCCACCATGACGTTTCCTGATGCCGGCCTGCCTCTGCTGAACAGCGACACCGAGACCGACTCGACTGCGTTCGAACGCAGCACGCTTGGCGCGACCGCCAGATAGCCGTCCACGGGGCCGGTGACCGGCTTCGGCCGCGTGACAGCCACCGGCGTGACCGGTGTTAGCGCCGAGGATACGTCAGGTCTTCCACCGGGAATTGCGGTGGAATCGAGCGTCGGGGTGCTCGTCTGAACGGTAGTCTCACCATCCCTGGAACACGCTGCCGCAAAGATCAGAATGAGAATAACTACGGATAATCGTATCGCTAGCTTCCACGAAACCATTGCATGCCTCCAGTAAAGGGTCTCTGGCAATAGAGACGACGACCGGCTGCGGAATGTTCCAACGGGCGTCGCCAACGTTGACGGAATCACTGTGGCCTTGCGAATGCCGCACAAAGGGCTGAAATAGGGTCGGCCCTTCCCATCGTCATTCCGACCCCCGAGCCGGAACCCAGGAGCGGGGATGTGGATTCCCGTCTGCGCGGTACAGACGGAGAGGGGGCGCTGCAAGCTATTTTCGTATCAACGTTGACGGAATCACTGTGGCCTTGCGAATGCCGCACAAGGGGATAAAATTGGGGTCGGCCCTTCCCATCGTCATTCCGGCCCCCGAGCCGGAACTCAGTGGCGGGGATGTGGATTCCCGTCTGCGCGGTACAGACGAAGAGGGGGCGCTGCAAGCTAATTTCGTACTAATGCCTGTTACCCGTATCCCGGAGGTCGCCGGATTCCAAGTTGCCAGTTAGCCGCCGTGGGGTGATAGGCAACCTCGTGTAAGGCCGGGTGGTGGAACCAGGCCCCCGGCCCCCTCCGGCAGGTCCCCGCGGGTAGACTGGGGCCGGATAATTCAGGAGGAAATCTGTGGGTAGCCGAAAGACATATGACGGTGCCGAAAAGGTCTACGAAGCCGCCGCGTTGTGGGTCGAACGCGCCCTGCGAACCGATGACTCACTTTTCACACCGGGCGTGCCGATCTGGTCAAGCCAGTGGCTAGGGGAACTTCATCGGCGGTTCCTCGACAGGCCGGACGAGTCGGGCGACAGCTTCCTTGAAAAGTTGCAGAGGCAACTCGAGGGAAGCCCGGCCGAGGTCTATCAACTCATGGGGGAGGCCCTGTACTTTTACTTCCTTATTGTCTATGCCAGGGACAGCGCCAATGAACAGCGAGTGATTAATACGGTACTTGGATGGTCGCCGACGCCTGTGGCGACTTCGCCTGATCTCGTCGCTGGCTTGACTCCCGGCATCGCCAATCCCGGGGTGGCGTTTCATACATACCGCCCGTTTCAGGTCGGACTAATAATTGAGTTCACGGAGCAATTCAAGGAACTAGAGTCGAGCGAACGCCAACACTTGCTTGATGATCCTTGGGCATTCAAGAATTTCCTGATTGCGATGCGGTGTCGCAGTCAACTGCTTGTAAACAACCAGAACACGCCGCGGATTCAGCGGCAGGCGCTACTACATCTTGTCCACCTCGACACATTCGAGGGAACCGTCTCAGTAGACCACAAGAAGCGAATTGCCGAGGCGAAGACCTTTGCCCACTTTGTCACCGAGCAGACGGCGGACGTCGACCGCAAGATCATGCAGATTCGCCGAGGTCTTGAGGTTGAAATCGGGAGAGACTTCGACTTCTACGATCCTGATATCTACCGTCGGTGGGACTCTTCGCAACCCAGTCTTTGGGATGAATTCGTCAGGCGGGCGCAGGCCTATGTGGCCACCGGGAAACTGGAAATCGAAGAAATCAATTACAAGGTAGAGATAGGCCGCAAATTGGCAGAGGCGCGGGAAGCGGTGCTTGGCGGAAAAGACGATTGGGCCGACTTGTACAAGAGGGGGCTGGTTGGAAATCTCATATATTCCGTTTCACAAGCGAGACACCGTGAATGGGTCGAAAAGTTCCCGGAAGACGCGTCTAGTGCATTGAAAGCTATCTGGGCAGGCGACGAAAAGTCTGTTTCCGAGCGCATTGACGCCTTCACGAGTCTACTGCCGAATACAGTAACGAGTGGTACAGGAAGCCGCCTTACTGTCGCGTCCGTGTTGTTAATGGGTTTGGATGTTGCGCACTACCCTCCATTTAGGACCAGGTTGTTTGAGCAGGCATACGAACTTGCCGGCTACGGGCAAGCGGTGAAGGACGCGGACGAGGCAGCTTTGTATGAGCATGCTCTTGGCTTCCTCGACCGATTCCTCAAAGAGGCGTCGCAACGCGGCCTGACCTTGCGCCACCGTCTCGACGCGCAGTCGGTGGTTTGGGCAATCGTGCGCGAGCGAGTGGGGCCTCCACCGCCTCCACCGCCGCCTCCACATGAAGGTTTGGAAGCGTTTGCCAAAGAACTCTTCTTGCCAGTCGAGTTTCTTGAGAACATCGACACGCTGCTCAAAGACAAGAAACAAGTCATCTTCCAGGGGCCGCCGGGAACGGGGAAGACCTATGTAGCTCAGAAGTTGGCGAATTGCCTCGCGGGGTCCAAGGAACGGGTCACGCTGGTGCAGTTCCACCCGTCGTACGCGTACGAGGACTTTGTGCAGGGCTTTCGTCCCGCGCCCGCCGGCAATGGGCAGGTCGGGTTCGAATTACGGGATGGGCCGCTGCTGCGGGCTGCGGAGCGCGCAAGAGAAGAGCCTAACGCAGACCACTTCCTCGTCATCGACGAGATAAACCGGGGCAACATCGCAAAAGTGTTCGGGGAACTCTACTTCCTGCTGGAGTACCGCGACGAGGCGATGAGCCTCCAATACTCGGACAATCCATTCTCCCTGCCTGCCAACCTGTACATCATCGGCACGATGAACACGGCCGATCGTTCGATCGCGCTGGTTGATCTTGCCCTCCGGCGCCGTTTCTATTTCGTCGAGTTCCACCCGGACGATGAACCCGTCAGGGACGTACTTCACGACTGGCTAGCCGTGAAATCGCCTGGCATGGAGTGGGTGGCAGACGTTGTCAAGAATGTGAACGAGAAATTGAAGGACGATCGCCACGCCGCCATCGGGCCGAGCTACTTCATGAAGGACGGGCTCGACAAGAAGGCCGTCGAGCGCATCTGGAAGCACAGCGTCGTTCCATACATAGAGGAGTGCCTGTTCGGGGACAGCGACAAGATCGCCGAGTTCGATCTCAAAAAGCTAATGGCCGAGGAGTCCCCTCTTGACTGCATCGCGGACGGCTTGAGCCGGCTGCTAAACATCGACCCGGACGATGCGGCTAGGCGCATTCAAGCCGAGGGCGGCGTCTCTCAAGCCGACATCTCAAATCGCTGGGATATCTGGCACGCGGCCTTCAAGGCTTCCGGTCTGATGCGTATCACCATCCCTCGCGCCGAGAAGCGGACACTGAAGGAGATCGCAAACACAGAAACGGCGTTCATAGCCCGGGTGAGTATGCACCTGGTGACGGTGATAGACGGAGAGGCGTACGAGGTCTGCGACAACAGGACAGACATGGGACGCAAGCCCAACCACTACTGGATCGTGAACGATGGCGCGGAAAGCGCGTCGGTATCAGTTGCCCAGAACGACGATGCGTGAGATTACCCTGCAGGAGTACGGGCGGAGCGAGCCAATGCGGCTCTCGGCCGCCGAACTCACCACCCTGCAAACCTCGAAGCTATCGATCAACATTGCGCCGACGGGAGACGCGGAGGGCGAATACCGTCTGACGCCCGGATCCACCGTCGGCGCGGTGGAGATCGGGGACCTTTCGGTAATCATCCGGCCGAAGATCGGCATCCCGCAACTTCTCTCAATGGCGTGCTACGCCATTAGCAAGTTCAATCCTCAGGATGAGCTGTTCGACTACCCGCGTGAGTACGCCCTGCCGGACGTGCTGGCGCTGGCGCTCGCCTCCGCTGCCCGCCGGGCGTTTTCGCGCGGGCTGTTGCACGGCTACCGCGTGGAAGAGGAGTCGCTCTACACGGTGCGCGGACGCATCATGTTCGCCGAGCAGTTGCGTAACAGGTTCGGCATACCATTGCCGGTCGAGGTGCGCTACGACGAGTTCACCAACGACGTCATGGCGAACCGGCTGGTGAAGGCCGCGGTCTACCGTCTGGGCCGGATGCGGCTGCGTTTACAACCGGCCCGCAGGGGGTTGGGTCGGATTGCGGGCATGCTCGAAAACGTTTCGCCAATAGAGTTTCGTCCAAACGCCGTACCGGAGGTACGCTTCGACCGGCTGAACGAGCACTACCGGACAGTGGTAGAACTTTCGCGGCTCATATTGCAGCATGGCGCGTTTGAGTCCAGCCGCGGGGAAGTGCGCGCCTCAGGCTTCCTGATGGACATGAACGTCGTCTTTCAGGAGTTCGTAACGATGGCGCTTCGAGAAGCGCTTGGCGTCTCTCCTGACGCGTTCAAGGAGCGCGCCATCCCTTCTCTCGATGAAGGCGACCACGTGCATCTTTGGCCGGACCTGGTGTGGCAGGACGGCGCCCGACACGTGTTCGTCGGCGACGCAAAATATAAAAACATCGCCCGCGAACATGCCCCCAACGCGGACCTTTATCAACTGCTGGCGTATACCACCGCCCTTAACCTGCCCGGCGGCCTGCTGATCTACGCAAAGGGCGAGGCGGACGCGGCAACGTACCAGGTCCGGCACTCCGGCAAGCGGCTGGAAGTGGCTGCACTAGACCTTTCCGGCACGCTCGACGAGATACTGGAGCGCGTCGGCAACCTGGCGGGCATGGTCAAGGCAGCCGCTATGAGGGGTGGGGGTCTGCCGCCCGTTAACGGGCGGCGAGTGGTTGCGGTAACGGCGTTGCCATAGGGGGCGCCCTTCCACCCGGCGTTGATTTCGTTGGACATGGGCGCGGGGGTTCCCGTTGGAAGATAGAGATGGGTTGCGCGATGTCTCCCGGAAGTGCGTCCGATTATCAGGCCACTGGGCAGTCCAACGTGCGTTACTCGGAGCCTTCAGTCAGTCCCCTGAACCGTTGGATATGTGCGTTGGACACATTCGGCAATCATGTCGCCAATCAATGCGGCCTGAATCGTGTCTCCGGGCGGTAGCCCTTCAATTTCGCTATGCGAAGGGTCAGCGTCGAACTGGTCAATGGCGCTCAACGGAATGTTCACGAAGCGGAGTGGACTGAATTGACGGCTGACATGCCGTTTCGTATTGCCAACGTTCAATTCAGCCAGACGCCCATTTGGGCGCATGTCCAAACGAGCCAACCTTCTGACTTCCTTCAACTGCTGGGATTTCGTGAGGTCTCCGAAAGACTCAAGCCACTGGACAGATAGGCCGCTTTCGCCCTCACGCAAGCGGAATACGGACCCATCCACGTTTCCATCGCCGTACACAGCCATTGGCCTTGCGTATCGGATTACATGGTCGTCGTCTGGAAGACTATCACCTGTCAAAGTTCCCCAAGGATGTCAGGTCAAACGCACGAAACTGTTTTTTGATCCCTGTCAGCGTGTCAATGCCCGCCACTCTGGAAACGTCCTCCGAAACTGTACGGCGCTTAAAGATGACGTATTCTGCTTCTTTTCGACCCAGGAACTGAATCCCGACATGGCTTGATCCACCGTCCTGCCAGACGGCGCGCAGGTTCCCGTTGTCCAGCAGTACCAGTTCCGCCTTGATCGCGAATGGCGCCGAACGGACAAAGGACCAGAAATCTCCCTCTGAGTCCTGATTGATTCGGATACTTTCAAGCTCGCCATAGCCGCGAAGTTCGTCTATGCGGCCAACGTAATCTTGGTATGTCTGGTCGGCACGTGATCCAGTGCTAACAGGAGACATCAGGATTATTACCTGCTCATTTCTTATCGACCTTTGATGCTAGATCGGCTGCCAGACTTGTTGGCGGCCCGACATCGCAGTCGGTTACTACTACTTCTTCATTAGCGGCTACGAGCCCGTCGCCGCCGACATGTCGCGGCTGGACAAAGTTCCCAACTTCGGGGCACGGTCTAACCAATCCGTCCTCGACCAAGTCCCCCCGCGACACCAGCCAACCCGGGCCCTGCGGGGACGAATGACTTATCAGGCGTGATAGCCTGTAGTCTTGGACTGGCGCTCCTCAGCGCGCAACGCACCCTCACGAGTTTTGGCCCGGCCCTCAACGGTCAGTTTCCCGCCCGGACGTTCACGCTGGTGCTCCTGCTCGCGTCGCTCCGGGTCGTTCGTAATCCCCCTATGGGAGACTTTTCGTCCTACCCTGTAGGTGTAGTTGTACGTATCACGTTCGGACATAACTGTCCCTCAGTTGCCAATTGACTTTGCGTAACAGTTTAGCATCCTATCGATAGAACGAGAAAATTAGTTGGCGGCACGGTCCTTGACGCCGTGACCGATTGGAACCCAATGTCGCGGGTGGAGAAGCCGTTGGATCGGCGTGTTGGCGTCTCGCATTCACGGTGCCCCGGACCAAGGGTACGAACCCCCAAAGAGCCTGATGCGCATGTTCGGGCCGGGCGGCAACCCGCAGGCACGCAATTTGTTCGAGGTCATCAACCACCTCCAGCAGCGCGAGGGCATTCGGCTTGAGGTCCAGGTCGTTCGTTAACCTCTGGATCACCTGTCTAGAATCGGACACGACCCGAAAGAAATCAAACGCGTTATTTGCGAAGCCCGGTTGACCTGCTCGAGGTGACAGTCAACATTGCAGAGTTGGCAGAGTTTGCTAGGGTATTGAGAGAATGCTGATCAGCATCGAGCAACGACCTATATTGCGGAGACCTTGAGCCATGAAGCAGCAATTCGCTGCAAGCGTGTCAATGGACGGTGACTGGTACGTGGCGCAGGCCCTCGACGTCGACGTTGCCAGCCAAGGACTATCCGTGGAAGACGCGTTGGCCAACCTGCGCGAGGCGCTGGAACTCCACTTCGAGCCGCCCGTTCCCACCGTTATTCCGCAGATTTGCCAGGTTGAGGCAGAGGTTGCCGCCAATCAGGCCACTACCGTATAGAGAGGTCGCCCGAAAACTCGAGGCGGCAGGGTTCGCTCAAGTCAGTCAAAAAGGCAGCCACGTCAAGTACGCCAAAATGACAAATGACGGAGTCCGTACTGTGATTGTGCCGAACCATAGGGAAGTGGCAGTCGGAACCATGCGCAGCATACAACGGCAGGCCGGGTTGACTTCGGATCAATTCGACAAGCTGTGACGATGTCAGTCACTAGCTAGATGGCGACCTTGGCATCGTCAAGACCGTCCCATAGGTTGAGCGCCTGAACGTCCTTCACTCCACGACCGTACCGACGTTGTTGGAGTGTCTACAAGAGATGTTAGGCATCTCAGCCCGGGCCGACAATGCGGTCGGCCGAATCTTCAAGAGCGGCCTCGAGTCGGTCACCGGCGACCTGTTGCGCCCGGACGAGGACTGCGTCCTCGCGGCGCCGGCCCGTCTACCTGTTCAGGTTGGATGCGAGCTCGGCCTAAACGCACCAGCCGCTCCTCACTTCCTGGCGATGGTTAGCAGCGTAATCCCTGTCACATCCGGCTGGCCAAACAGCGATATCCCGAAACCGCGCACGTGCGGGCGCACCATCACGTAGTCCTTGACGTGGAAGAGCGGGATGATGCCTGCGTCGTCCATAAGCAACTGCTCCGCCTCTCGGTACAAGTTGAGCCTGCTCTCGCGGTCCGGTACCGCCCGCGCCCGTTCCAATAGATCGTCGTAGAGCGGGTTTGCATACCTGGAATCGTGGGCCTCGGAGTGCAGAAGCAGGTCCAGGAAGTTCTCAGGATCGGGATAGTCGGCCACCCATCCGTAGGTGTACAGGTGCTCTGACACGCTCTCCAGTTCGTAGTAGTAGACCTCCGGCGCCACCAAGTCGGCTCGTACCTCTACCCCCAACTCCTCTTGCCACGCGTCCAGCATGAATTGCACGCTGACCGACGGCTCTCCGTCCCTGTTAACTGCGGAGAAGATTATTTCCGGGAGGTTGCCCGCGTATTGGGACTCAGCGAGCAGTTGGCGCGCCATCTCCGGGTCGAACGGGATGCCTACCGAATCCTGGCTCCCCAGTCAGGCCCAGCGCCCCCGCCCCGCTTTCACCCACCCGATTCGGGCATGCGGTCGTGGTTGTACTTGAATGCGGAGTCGTGCTCACTGAACCACTGCCTGAGTTCCCTGGTCTCCTCGGCAGGCGGCCGGGCCCAGAACCCAAACCGGCTGACCGGCGGATAACCCAACGCGACCAGGTCGACCATCATCTCGGCCACTTTGAAGGCCACCAACGTCCCATCAATCACCGGCACCCCCTCCAGCATCCACCCCTGGTCCGTGCCGTACCGCTGCGTCATCATGCCGCCGACGATCGTGCAGCCCGAAATGATCAACTCAGCGCCATCTTCATGCACCGCGAGCCGTGCTTGTTCCCGGATGCGGCGGAACACCTCTTCGGTCGGAGTTTCCTCTGGATAGAGCTTGTTGGAGACGATGCCGACGTGGCGAATCTTCGTGGTCTTGTCCGTGAGACCGTAGAAGGCGAGCAGCCGCTGGATCTGGGCAACCGCGGTAGGTTCGGCCGCGATCAGCGTGAAGCGATTGCACATCATCGACGCAACGTGCGCAGACGCCTCCAACGCGCCCACTACCGGTATGTCTACGGTACCCCGCGTCTGGATCAGGCCGGGGTCGATCATGCCGCTGATCACGAAAGCGTCATAACCTTCGGCCTCGGCCCTGATGGCTCGTTCGACCGTGCCGTCGATGCATTTCGTCAGGTTGTACTGGTACGTGTTATAGGGGAGCGGGAAGACCTCCTCCAGGCACTCGACGTCGACGTGAGTACCGGCCCGCGCCCGGTTTGCCAGGTTTTCTTTCATGCCCGGTTCGATCCGCCCGAAAGGCGCCACGACCAAGATCTTCATCGCAATTTCTCCTTAAGGTGGTGTCTAATCATCCCGATTAGTCTTGATTAAGACCCCAATAATGGCGCCGTATTCCAATCTCGTCATTCCCGTCATTCCCGTCATTCCTGTGAAAACGGGAATCTCGTCGCATGGCGGTCGACACGAATATACGCAAAGGACTTCTGAAACACCCTCATCAAGCCAGCCATTGCGCCAGTGGGATCGTCCTCAAAGCCGCAAGCGACCACTGTCATCGCGGGATGATTGGCAACAGAACGTGCGAAGGGCGCGACGCGTCGTGAAACACCGTGTTGTCTGCCAGGGCCTTGCGACGGTGTTGCAGGAGCGGCTCGCCTGTATTCGGGTTCGCGTCGAAGCGAGGGAAGTTGGAACTCGAGATGTCGAGGCGTATCCGGTGCCCGGCGGCAAACAGGTTGCTGGTGGGCAGCAGGATGATCTTTATGCACGCTACCTCGCCCGGCGGCAGCGGGTCGGCCTTCCCGTCGCCGTGACGGTAGCGCAGCCGGATGATGCTGTCGGTCAGGTTGAGATTGAAGCCGTACGGATAGTGCATGTTGGGCGGATACGAGTCGATCAGCTTCGCAGTGAAGTCCGTGTCGGCAGCGCTGGACGACACCCAGAGCACTACCTCTATCGGCCCCGTGACCTCGATGTCCTCGGCCAGCGGCTCGGTCTGAAAGACCAGCACATCGCGGCGTGATCCGAGTGGAAGAAACGGTGGCGAGCAGCCGAAGAAGCGCGGGTCCTCCGTCTGGTCGTAGCCCCCGGCGGCCACGATGTCTCGAACACGCGCCTGGCGCGGCAGCACCGCCGGGTCTGCAATGCCGGGTGGGAGGTCGGTCAGCTCGTAGAAAGCCGACAACTGGCCGCCGATCGTAGGGACGGGATCGTCGGGGTCAAACGTGTAGGTGGTGCTCGACTCTGTCTCCGATGGGGCACTGGCGTCGAGCGAGCCGTCAGCGTGGATATGAAACGGTGTGAACTGCGTTCTCGCCAGCGGCCATTCGTGCTCGTCTCGCCACTGGCCGCCATGCATGAGCCGACCGCTTAAAGTGCGGTAGCCCTCGCCGCCTCCCATAACGAAGAGCCTGATCGGCGCTTCTTCCCGGACGCCGTTCTCAACGCCGCGCATCCACTGGTCGAACCAGCGCCGGTGGGTTTCCTTGAAGTCGACCGCCGCCTCGCTCCCGAACTCTGCGTCGCCGGCGTAGACCCGTTCGGGCGAGTCGTTGGCGTGCGTCCAGGGTCCGATGAGCACCCTGACCGGGCCCTTCTTGAGCGCAGACAGCCCGCGGAAGTTCTCGAACACGGCCCTCGTGTAGGGGTCGTACCAGCCTCCAACGAACAGCATTGGCCAATCCGGAAAGTTGTCCCAGCGCTCTTCCGGCGCAAAACTTGGATGTTTCCAGTACTCGTCGTAGTCGGACCGCGTCATGATCTCTAACAGCCAGTCCTCGTAGTTGGGGACAAGGGAGAGCTGAGTCTGGCCGCGGCGGATCGGTAGCCTGGTGAGCCAATCACTGATCCGGACTGGCGATAGATTCAGGGCAGGGTCTACGAACGGCTCCTGCTTGAGACCGCGGTTCCTGTTAAATGCCGAGACCCAGAACGCTGCTCCCATGAGCCGAAGCTCGAACGCGCCGCCTTGGCGGATGGTGCTCGTGTAGGCGTTGGAGCCGCTGAAAGTTGGCACGAGCGTTCCCTGGTTCGGCGGCCCGAGGGCTGCCATCGCGGTCTGTGTCCAGCCCGCCCACGAGATGCCCCAGTTGCCCACCTGACCGTTCGACCACGTCTGCCGGCCGATCCACTCCAGTGTGTCGAAGCCGTCTTCGGCCTCCGGGATGAAGAAGTTGGTCACACCCTCCGATTCGAACGTTCCTCTACTGTCCTGGAGGATTGCGACGTAGCCGCGCTCCGCGAACCATCGACACCACCCGATGCCGCGCTCAACCGCCGTCTTGTCGTACTGCGTGCGGTGCAACAGCGCCGGATGCTTGCCAGGCAGCGGCTCGCCGCCACGCGCGGGCAGGTAGATGTCAGCCGCCAGCCGCACGCCGTCGCGCATAGTCGCCAAGACATCGCGCTGCACGATCACTTCATAGAGGGTCTCAGACATGATTGCTTAGCCTCTTCACGGTTGGCATTTCCAGTAATGACGCCGCCAACGCAGCGTCTCAAGTTGTACGCCGTCAGCATAGCTGAACGTGACGAGGTCGGCCGCTTTTGGATCGAGAAGACTTGATGGACCGGGAAAACGAGGCTTAAATCGTATGTCTTTCTGAGCGCCTTTTTTGTCATTCTGAGAGCCTGTGAATAAATCCCCAGGAACCGTCTAATTGAGACCGTTTTCAAAGTCAAATTGAGACTGAAAACCGCAGGTTTCGCAATAAAATCACAAGCTCTGAGCGCAGCGAAGAACCTCCCGCGCGTCACGCGCCAACGCCCGTCTGGCAACTACGCCCGCAGGCCCCTCGGCTTGGTACGAAAATAACCCCGTCAGCCGGACGACCCACCCTCCGTCGTTCCGGCGCAGGCCGGAACCCAGGTGCGGGGCGCGGAACCGCACCTAACCCCTATCATCCCAGACCCCGTTCGTAGACCTCACCTCTGTCTTTCCGGCGCAGGCCGGAACCCAGGTGCGGGGCACGGAACCGCACCTAACCGCTATCATCCCAGACCCCGTTCGTAAACCTCACCTCTGTCTTTCCGGCGCAGGCCGGAACCCAGGTGCGGGGCGCGGAACCGCACCTAACCGCTATCATCCCAGACCCCGTTCGTAAACCTCACCTCTGTCTTTCCGGCGCAGGCCGGAACCCAGGTGCGGGGCATGGAACCGCACCTAACCGCTATCATCCCAGACCCCGTTCGTAAACCTCACCTCTGTCTTTCCGGCGCAGGCCGGAACCCAGGTGCGGGGCATGGAACCGCACGTAACCTCATCATGGCAGACCCCAAACGCCCCCCACCTCCTTCTTTCTTTCCGGCGCAGGAACGTCACCCCGTACCCCGGAGCCCGTCTCAGAAGTCGTACCAAAGGCTTTGACCTCGTTCGTCCAAGACGACATAAGTGCCAAAAACGTCCCTGACAGTCTTTTGTCGTAGTGTTATCGGTTATTGATATGTTTTGCGTCGCGCCAATTTGCCGCAGACAGGGGCAAGGAGACTTCTGAGACAGGCTCCCCGATACGGGGCCGGAACGCAAGGGCGCAGGCCCCCAAAAAACCCGTCATCCCCGACCCCGATCGGGGATCTCCGCGACATACCCCAATCCGTCAACGAACTACCTAACACCTTCAATTCCTAGCTCCCCAATATCATTCTGAGCGCAGCGAAGAACCTACCGCGCGTCACGCGCCAACACCGGACCGGAGGCCCTCCAACCGTAGCGTCCCAATGTCATTCCACCACAGCGCCCCTCTGTTATTTCGAGCGAAGCCGAGAAATCTAAGCCGGTGGTTGGCAGTCGCGGCGCGCACGGCTCCTCTGCGCCCACACTTCACTCCCCTCGTCTCCTGACTTGATCCGCAACCCAGGAGCCCGTCTCAGAAGTCGTACCAAAGGCTTTGACCTCGTTCGTCCAAGACGACATAAGTGCCAAAAACGTCCCTGACAGTCTTTTGTCGTAGTGTTATCGGTTATTGATATGTTTTGCGTCGCGCCA
Organism: Dehalococcoidia bacterium; assembly: GCA_965262065.1. GTDB lineage: Bacteria > Chloroflexota > Dehalococcoidia > Lucifugimonadales > Lucifugimonadaceae. The sequence goes on from OZ253497.1 coordinate 2,789,225, forward strand.
ATTTGCCGCAGACAGGGGCAAGGAGACTTCTGAGACAGGCTCCCAGGGGCGCGGCGCGGCTACCACCTAGCCGCCGTCGCCAACCCCCACGGCCCTTCCCGATACCAACCGTAGTACCCGACGCCCCGTAACCGGCTCTTCACGCAGGACCATCCAGGAACCCCCGGATTAGGAATCGAAAACGGGAGAGTCGTTGGCTGGCGGGACTCGCCGTTGCTTTGAGCCAAAATCGTCCCGGCCATCTAAACTATTGTCCGCGGTGTGCTTCCCAAGCCTGCCAGAACGCCTCTTAAGGACACTGTAAGGAATACTTCCAATGACACAAGACCACGACAATCTGAATCCGAACGACCCCCAGACCGAGTTTGCCGTTGAGGAACAGCACTTGGAGGCCGTGGTCGCCACCATCGATGAAACGATACAGTATCGGGAACGTAGAGGACCTGTGGACGCTGGCGACCGGAAGGCCGCGAACGTAGTGAATCAACTGCTGGAAACCGGTTTGGAGAAGATCCGATCAGTCCGAAACAGGCCCTATTTCGGCAGGATCGACTACTCTACGGGAGCTGAGGGTGAAGCCGCCAGTGTATATATCGGCGACGTCAACATATATCACGAGGACCCAAGGTACCTCATAGCGAGCCGTAACGCCCCGATCGCCAGGCTTTACTACAGTCCGGCTGACGGTTACTACGAACCCCCGGTAGGACGCCAAAATGCTTCAGTTCACCTGAAACGCACCTTAACTATAGAAGATGCCAAGCTCCTCGATTTCGATGACGTCTTGAGGCTGCCACCGGGTCCCGCGGCGCTTGGTTCCACTTCCTCACGGACACTGGACGAGAAGCTTTCAGGTACGGGCGGTGATCAACTCCTGGACGCCGTCCAGACTATCCAGCCGGAGCAGTACGAACAGATAGCTTCGACTCAGAAACCGGTGTTGATAGTGCAGGGCGCAGCTGGCAGTGGAAAGAGCTTGATAGGTTTGCACCGGATAGATTTCATTCTGTCGCCGTTCAGCGAATTGGGCAGTCTCCAACGCCCAACAGTTGAAAGAGTGATTATTTTCGGGCCGTCACCTGCCTTCTTGGAGTACGCATCAGGCTTGCTGCCCGGCCTGGGCGTTCAGAGAGTGAGGCAAACGACTGTCAGCCGGTGGCTGCTCGGCCAATTTTCTTCGCGGGTTACGCTCAGCCGCGGCGACATACTCTTTGCAAACCTCATGAACAACCGCCGCAAACTGACAGAGGCCGAGACTGAAGCCCATCTATTCAAGACGAGTCTGAAGATGAAGAGGTTGGTGGACAACTACGTGGGTCATCTCAGAAGAGAGTTGGCAGCGCGGGTGGGCCAAAATGCAGGTTTCAGGATTCCCGGTAGCCCGTCGTTGGAGCTAAACGCCTCCACGCTTAAGGGCCGGGTTGCGGAGGTCTTCAAGACTCGCCCGCAGCCCAACGTCGCCCGAATGTATTTGGTCAATAGACTGGCAGAGGAGTGGGCTCGCAATCAATCCCGACGCGGCAAAACGCGTTCCGAAGTGATCGAAGAAGCCAGAAAATTGGTGGAGAGTTGCCTATCCTTCTGGCCCAGAATCGACTTCAGGACCGAATACATGAACCTGGTGTCATCTCCTGGCACGATCATGGAGTACTCCAGGAAGGGGGACGTGGACTTGCCTGGAGCGGAAGCGGTCGCACGGACTACGCCCGCAGGAGTCGGCCAGGCGCTGGGAATGACCGATCTGTCCGCGGCCCTCTACCTTGATTACGCCATCAACGGCTTCGAGAGCGAACGATTAGAGCACGTCGTTGTCGATGAAGCCCAGGACGTGTCCCCTCTGGAAATTGTGCTCATGCAGATGCACTCAGTGAATAACTCCTTTTCGATTCTGGGGGACCTGAGACAGAGCGCCCTGCCTTACAAGTCCATAAGCAATTGGAACCAACTTGCTAGCCTTTTCGAACGAAGGAGCGTGTCAAGACTCGAAAGCCGTCTGACTTACCGGAGTACCAGGCAGGTTACACAGTACGCGAACCGCATACTCCAGGGATTGCCGGAGCGCACGAAAATGCCCTTGCCGCACCCTCGCAGCGGTGAGCGCCCACGGCTCGTTGCTTCCAATAGCGTCGTGGAGATGCGTAAATCGATCGCCGTCTCTGTTCAAAGGCTGTCGCGCCCGGATAAACGGCGCACCATTGCGATTCTCACCAAGTGGCAGAGGACTGCGGACGATATCGTCAAGGCGCTGTTGGGTGAAGGAATCAAGAGCGTGGGCCTGCTTACGCCGAGTGGCTTGATAACGACAGACGTGACCGTAAGTCCGATCATCCTCACGAAGGGGCTCGAGTTCGACGCCGTTATCGTTGCCAACGCACGGAAAGACAACTTCAATGAGTCGGACTTCGACCGTATGCTCTTGTACTTGGCCTGTACGCGGGCCCGGCACCATCTGGAGATCCATTGGTACGGTACCCGCTCGCCCATAGTCCCGGATGTGGCGCGGCTCACACGGTAGCTCTTGGAAAAGGGGCAGAGACAGGGATTGCCGCGAAACATCAAAACTAGTAATTTAGTACCAAGAGCAATCGCAGAGGTACCGCCTCAGCCCGCCGGACGACTCGGACGAGCCTGGGCCGACTGAGCCGCAGGTAATCCGAATCGTTTGTTCGGACGGCTTGGTGTAAGGCCGTCCCATAACTCATTTGCGGCGCGGCGCACGTACGTCACCTCTTGGCAATCAGGCCCCCAAGCCGCGATCGGAATAAGACTGGGGCCGGATAGTCTGAAGGTGATTTGGAAAGCGGTATCGACCAGCGCCGAACAATAGAGCGGCGTAGCGACAAACGCAATCCTCACCTGCTCAAGTTAACGCGCCAAGGACACGAGCGCGGGCACTAACCCCTCGTACCGCTCACCCGAGAGTGGGAGTTTCGCTGGAGTCGCGGTCATTAACCAAACAGCTCGTGGCTAATTGCTCCGCCCCTTGTCCCGCGTGCCGCAAGCCTTTTGGATATGCGGGAGCTGTTGAAACCCGCTCCCAAGTCCTTAAACGCCTGGTTGTCAATGGACTTGAGAGGCAAAGACGGAAAGTCGTTCCTTAGATTTATTCCGCCAAGCGATCCCAGATTGATCGGCCCTGGGTGGCCAGACCTGTCCGCAATTACCCACCCGTGCGCCGCCACCGTACGTGAAAACGCATATAGAAAGGTACTCAGCATCTCTTGCCTATCCGCAACGACCCCCATCCCCCTCTCCCGCCATCCCCCCGTTGACCCCATCCACCTACACCCGATATCGTAGAACACATGTTCGCCACAGAGCCTCAAAATGAAGAAAAACCCAAGCCCCTCGCCGACATCATCCGCGAGGAGACCGACGACGGCCGGCTCATAGTCCGGTTCCTCATCGACGTCATGCAGGGCCAGATCGATGATTCCAAGCCGTGTCACCGGCTCGATGCCGCCCGGCAGCTCCTCAACCTCGGCTTCAATGGCGCCCACAGCTTCATCCAGTCCATCGGTCAGTCGGTCAGCGCCCGCGCGCGATCAACCGCCCTCAGCCACTCCCCCATCAACCAGGAGCTCGCAGACCTCATCAAACTGGAAACCTCCGGCGGCAAAATAGCCGTCCGATTCCTTGTCGACGTCATGCAGGGCAACCTGCAGGACTTCAAACCTCACCACCGCCTCGCAGCCGCCAAAGAGCTACTCCGACGGGGATTCGACAACACCCCCGGTCACAGCGCCGACGTCGAGAACCAAGACCACGACGAATCGTTCGACGATGACGACCCCAGGACTCCCGAACAGCGTGACCCCAACAGCCCCAACTACGTCGACCGCTACGCTCACCTGTACAACAAAGAAGACGACCCGTTCGACTTCGAGAACTACGATGAAGGGCAATACCGGCGCGACGGAGACGGCGGCAGGGCCTTAAGGCACATCTACGGCAACAAGGAAGTCAGGATAGTTGCCATCGATGCAGTTAACCACCACCATTGCGATACCAGCTTCGACGAGACCTACATTCCCGACCGCGACTTCACCCCGATTGAGAACCCCGAGGACGACCCCTACGGCAAGGGTAGCTACGGGTATAACGCCCTGCGCTTCGCCTACGGCGACAACGACTGCGTCAGAGCCGCCAATAAAGCAGTCGCGGAATTCAAGAAGCGAAAGGCCGAACACCCCGAAGAACAAACAAATAACGAAGGGCCGCCTCCCGATCACTGGTCCCTGGACCGCACCGGTAATCGCTCCGCCGAAGAAGACGAATCCTCTGAAAACCCGGACCCCGGCGAGACCGAATCCCACAAGTTATCCAACGCCAAGGACCCGCCCAGGAAAAGACCCGTCAAAATCTTCGTCGGCCCGCCGGACGAAGACCCGCGCCAATGCAGGGACCCCGGCGACTTCCAAAGCGCGATCGACAGCATCTGGTCAACCGGCATCTTCGCCGACCAGTGACTCGAACTAAATGCTGTCAACGTCGAACTCCGGCGGCTCGTTCACGTTTATGACATGGTCTCGACGATCGTGTCATCGGCCGACGCATCGGAGCGTCCTTGCCATCCGTGACCTGCGTCCACAAGTCCATGTGTGCGACGCAATAGCAACGGAAAACCCCGGACACCCCGGCGCAGACCTTGCCCACAGACATCCTGGATTGGCCCCGGCGGGTCGGCGATGCGGTGTGACAGGGGAGGCTGGGAATTTTTGGGTTTGGCGTAAAGTGGCATGCCATAGGTGCCTGTTTCAGAATCCTGGGACCTCTGGGGTCACGATTGTTTAGACTCCGGTTTTCGGCGGGATTATGAGATATGGCGCCGTATTCCAATCTCGTCATTCCCGTGAAAACGAGAATCTCGTCGCAAGGCGTTCGATACGAAAATGTGCGAAGGACTTCTGAGACAGGCTCCATAGTCATGACGCTTTCGACCCAAACCCTCCGGAGCGACCCCCGCGTTGCCGAGGTCCTTAAATCCCGCTTTGGGCATGATGGCTTTCTGCCGCTCCAGCAAGATGTCATCGACAACGTACTTGCAGGCGGGGATTCCATCGTGCTCATGCCGACCGGCAGCGGCAAGTCGTTGTGCTACCAGCTCCCGGCGCTTCTGCTCGATGGGGTCACGCTGGTCGTATCGCCACTGATCGCGTTGATGAAAAACCAGGTCGACTCTCTCACGGCCAAGGGCATAAGAGCGGCCTTCGTCAACGGGACAATGTCCTACGCCGAAATCCTGAATGTGCAAAAAGAGGCCCGCAGCGGCCTGATCGACATACTTTATGTCTCCCCGGAACGGCTGGCGGTCGACAGGTTTCGCGAGTTCCTGCGAACCCTGAAAATCGGCTTGATCGCCATCGACGAGGCGCACTGCATCTCGGAGTGGGGTCACGATTTCAGGCCCGACTACCGGAACCTACGGACTTTACGCGATGAGTTCCCGAATGCTCCGGTTATGGCCCTCACCGCCACGGCCACCGAAAAGGTCAGGGAAGACGTAGCCGAACAGATGGACATGGTCGACGCGCTCCGGTTCGTCACGAGCTTCAACCGGACCAATCTGACCTACCGCGTCAGGCCCAAGCGACGGAGCTTCGAAACCCTCGTTCAGTTGCTGCGGAGTCACCAGGACCAACCAGCCATCATCTACTGCTTCTCCCGGAAGGATACGGAGGAACTGGCGAAGGGCCTCTCGCTCCGCGGTTTCAAGGCGTCGCCTTACCACGCCGGTCTCCAGGACGATGTCCGCCGGGAAACCCAGGACCGCTTCCTTAGCGACGACGTACACATCATCGCGGCAACCATTGCCTTTGGGATGGGCATCGATAAGCCCAACATAAGACTGGTCGTCCACTACGACCTGCCGAAGACGATGGAGGGGTACTACCAGGAGACCGGCAGGGCAGGGCGGGACGGACAGCCGAGCGAATGCGTCTTGTTCTTCTCGCACAGCGACAAGATGAAGCAGAAGTTCTTCATCAGGAAGATCGAAGACGCAGCGGAGCGCGAAAACGCTGAAGCGAGGCTCGAGAAGATGGTCGAATACGGCGCGGCGACGACCTGTCGCCGGCGACTGCTTCTCGAGTACTTCGACGAAACCTGGCAGCAGGACAATTGCGCCGCCTGCGACGTCTGTTTAAACGAAGAACCGGTAGGGCAGAACTCAGATCGCGTGCCCGAAAGCTCAGGCGCCGTGCCATTCGATGGCACGGAGATCGCCCAAAAGGTGTTGTCCGCCGTGGTACGCACCGGGGGGAGGTTCGGCGCCACTCATATCGTGGGTGTGCTGCGCGGTAGCCGTTCCAGGCGCGTACTGGAACTGGGCCACGACAAATTGACGGTGTACGGCATCGCAAGAGAAATACCCCAACACGAGTTGAGAGACATCGTCGACCAACTTGCCGCCAAGGGCCTTTTGGCCGTGGCGACCGGGGAATATCCCACGCTGGATGTGACCGAGAGTGGCAAGAAGTCCCTTAAAAGCAGGGAAACGGTGACCCTGGTCAGACACTCCGATGGTCGATCGGCACAAAGCGACCCGGGAGGCGGGGCCAATACCGAACTTTACGAGAAGCTCCGCGTGGCGCGGCGCGAGTTGGCGAGTGAGCGGGGCGTTCCTGCATACATAGTGTTCGGCAACGCGACCCTCCGTGAGATGACGTCAAGCGTCCCGCAAGACCGCGACGCCCTCATGAAAATCAAGGGTTTCGGCCCGACCAGGTACAGCCAGTTCGGCGACCACTTCCTCTCGGTCATCGCCGACCACGTCGCCGGCAACGGACAGATCACGAACGGCCGACCTGCTGCTATCCCCGGTTCCCCAGAGACGGACCCTGCAATGTATGACCGGCGTCCTGTCGCCAAAACGCCTCATACCCGCAACGCCGAGGTGAGCGAAGAAGACGCCAGGATGGCGTTAGCAGCGTACGAATCGGCCATGAATGCCAGGCAAGAAGCCGATCAGGCAAGACGGCAAGCGCTCGATACGCTTGAGGCTTGGCTGCTGCAGAAAGACATCGACCACGCACCTCTCCCCGGCCAAGCCAAAGAACGGTTGGTGAAGCTGGTACGGACGACCCGTCGTTCCGTCGACTACGAGAAGCTGGACGCCGCGTTGGACCCGGAGATACACGCAGAGATCGTCACGGAGCGCGTTGTTAAATTTGTGCGAGTGGAGTGACGAAGCCCGGGCTGTAGAGCGCTTGCTGTCCTGCTAGATTTGCCTCAGCCGAGGATCCCATCGGTCGCGGAGCCAGTCACCCAGAAAATTCAACGCCATCACGGTCAGAAATATGGCGAGTCCGGGGAAGAACGCGATCCACCACGCTTCGCTCAGGTATGCTCGACCATCGGCCACCATGTTTCCCCATGTGGCTTGCGGCTTTGGAATGCCGACTCCCAGGAAGCTCAGGCTGGCCTCAGCCAGGATCAACCCGCCCACGCGCAGGGTGGCGATCACGACTATTGTGTTGATCGTGTTCGGCAAGATATGCCGCCACATGATGTTCACTGCGCTGGCCCCGGCAATCTTCGCCTGCGCTACGTAGTCCCGTTCCCGTAGTGAAAACGTCTCGGCCCGTACGTTCCTGACGAACGAACTCCATGAGACCATCGCCAGTAGCCCAATTACGATCTCGAGGCTGTTGCCCACGACCGTCGCGATAATCAGGGCGATCAGCAGGAACGGTATCGCCGCCCAGATGTCCCAAATGCGCGAAATCACCTCGTCGACCATTCCGCCTACGTAACCTGCCACCAGTCCCAGGGTCGTGCCCAGAAACATGCCTGAGGCCAGGGAGACCACCATCACCAGCAACGATATGCGCGCCCCATCGACCATGCGGCTGAAAACGTCACGACCCACGCCGTCCGCTCCCAGCAGATAACGGCTTTCAACCCTGGGATTCTCGTCGTACCACGCAGTGTTCCACGCGGGAGGAGCAGTTTTGGCCCTAAGCTGCCCGTAGTCCGGGTTATGCGTCGTGATTAGCGGCGCAAATATTCCGACCACCAAGAGTGTCCCGATTATCACCACGGAGACGATCGGGTAGCGCCTGAACGACTCCAGGAAGCGGACTAATGGGTTTCTCCGACTCCTGATCTCGGCAGTCGTCGTCCCATATTGAGTTGTCAATGCTTCTGTCATCGATCCGTGCCGAAAGCTATGTCAAGCGAATCCTGGGGTCAATTACCACATAAAGAACGTCGGCAATGAAGTTCGTGGTCACCCACAGCGCCGTGAAGATCATCGTGATCCCGGCAACCAGGGGAAAATCGTTGTTGGTGACAGACTGAATCGCCAGGCTGCCAATTCCGGGAATGGCGAACACCGACTCAGTGATCAGCGATCCGGTTATGAACCCGGCCATGAGCACGGCCGATACGGTGAGCGGGGGAATCAGGGCATTGCGCAGCGCATGCTTCCAGACCACAAGGGTGTTTTCGACGCCCTTCGCCCGGGCCAGTTTCACGTACTCGGCGTCGAGCACCTCAAGCATGGCAGATCGAGTGATGCGAAGGTATCCCCCGGCCGTGGCCGTTCCAAGCACGAATACGGGCATCACGTAGTGCCGGTAGCTGAAGAATCCCTCTCCGGCCGTGGCGCTGGGCAGCCAGTCAAGCCTCACTGCGAACAGGAAGATCATCATGATGCCAAGCCAGAAATTCGGCACTGCCTGGCCGAAAAGGGCAAACCCTCTTCCGATGTAGTCCCACAGCGAGGCCCGCTTGACCGCTGACAGGATGCCCATCGGGACACCCAGGAGCGTGGCGAATAGCCAGGAAACGATACCCAGCTTGAGCGTTACGCCTACCCGTTCCTCGATCTTGTCCGTCACCGGCCGCTCGTCAAAGATGCTCTCGCCCAGGTCCCCTGTGAACGCCCTTCCTATCCACAACAGGTACTGAACAATTATCGGCTTGTCGAGGCCCAGCTTGGCGCTGAGCGCGGCCCGTTGCGATTCGGGCATTCCGTAGCCGGTCGGCTTGGCGTACAGCAGAAGCGGGTCATCTGAGGCAACCGAGATCGTAAAGACGACAAAGGTCGCTCCGATTAGCGACAGGAACGCCGAGACCGCTCGTCTTAATAGGAAGTTCCTCAAACTCCGGGCCTTCGCGAATTCGTGTTTACGCCATCAGGGGATGTGCAGACGGGGGCCGCCCTCAAACGGGCGGCCCCCGCGAAATTATCAGGATCTAGTCGTTGAGCCCTAGCGGGCAGGAACGATGTTCTGTGTTTCGCACGTGCAGTTGTTGCCGTCGTTGGACCATGATTCGATCGCGTTCGGGTTGTAGATGATCTGTGTGGGGATCGTGAACACGCCCGTCAGCGTTCGCCAGTGGTGGAAGTGGTCGGCAACTGCGTTGTTCAGCGCCACGCGCTTCTCCACGTCCGGTTCCAGGTTGCCCTGGACGTAGGCCTGTGCGACCTCGGGTGACTCGATCGCGCAACTGAAGCCGCCGCGGCTGACACTTGACAGCGTCAGGCCCTTTGGCCAGTCCCACGGAACGGGGAACGGCCCGTCACACGAGTTCATGAACGGAATGCTTGCTGTACGGCCCACAATGCTGGGGCGGAACACCCGGTAGTGGAACGACTGGACAATGACGTCGAGCCCGAGGTTCTGGTGCCAGTAGGACGCGATCGCCTCTGCCGTCTGCTGGCGGATCAGCGTGTTGGACTGGCCGAAGATCTCGATCTCGAACCCGTCCGGGAAGCCGGCTTGGGCGAGCTTCTGCTTTGCGCCTTCGGGGTCGTAGGGCATGAACCACTTATCGTCCCACTGCGGCATCCTGGGATTGAACTTGCCTATGTAGAGCGGCCATCCCTGACCATCCGTAAGAACTTCGACCAGCTCTTCGCGGTCATACGCTTCGGACAAAGCGGTTCTTACCAGCCGTGCCTGTTCCATGTCGGCCGGGTCGTCAGGGTCGCCGATCCACGGCTTCTCAACCTGGAGCCCGCCGCGGGAAAGCGGCTCACCTGTAACGACGTGATGCGTTTCCCACAAGTTGCCGGTCCACGCGACGTTTAACTCCGAACCGCCAAGGTTCTGGCGTTCGAAACCGGCTGCCAGCAGTGGCGGAGCGTCTTTGAGTTGCAGGTCGGGCACGGCGTCCGCCTCACCCGTCTTCATCTGGGCAAGCCGGACCGTTGGGTCCGGTATGTCGAGAACCACCAGCCGGTCGATCTGGGCATTTTTGCGCCAGTGGTCGTAGGGAATCTTGGTCAGGACGATGCGGCTGTCCTGGGTCCACTCCTCTACTTCGAAATGACCGGTACCGATGATGTTGTCCCGCATCCAGTCTTCGCCCATTTGATCGCGCACCGCCGTCGATTGCACGCCGGTGGGCTGGAATCCCTGGCTCAGCGCCACGGACTGCCAGCGGATGTCGAATCGGGTGAAGGGGATCCTTACGGTGTAGGTGTCTATCTCCTCAGCCTCGCCGAACATTGCCGCCAGGTCGCCGGCCTGGGCGTGGATGCTGGTTTCGGTAACGTTTGCATTGGCATCATTGAGGGAGTAGACGACGTCTGCCGCGGTCATCTCACCGTAGCCATCGTGGAACTCAACACCCTCTTCGAGGACCAGGTCTACGTAGGCCAGGTCGGATGCCAACGTCCAATCCTTAACAAGCCACGGTTCGCCGAAAACCGGTCCTTGCCCGTAGTCGGAATTTTTGAACATCCCCTCCGCTGCGCCCCAGCGAACGGCGCCCTCGCCTCCGCCGGCCCGGTGCAATCCAATGCCGGGGCCAACGTCCTGCAACACAATCGTGATCGTGCCCTGCGGACTCTTGGGTTCCGGCAGGTCGATCTGCTCTGCAGGTACCGCCGTGGCTCTGGGGGTGGATGTGGGTACCGCCAACTGACCTGAGCCCGGGGCGGCTGTCGCCGCCGGCCGGGCAGTGGCTGCCGGTTCGGCTGCCATCGCTGTGGCGGCAGCCATTGCGGGCGCCGCTGTCGCGGCCATCGCGGGTTGCTGCGGCTCCTCAGGCTGTTGTGGCGCTTTTGGCTGTTCGACTGTGGTGTCGCCGCCGCACGCAAGCGCAATTGCAAGCCCGACGGCCATCATAACGGCCACCAACGACTTCCAATTTATTAGTGATGTCTTCATGAAACACCTCTCTCTATAACTAACAAACTGCATCCAGCTATGTGTACGCTCTTTGTAGGAGCATTCTGCTGTTCACACCCGCTCTCCGCAATCCCCAACCATGGAGAAGGGCCGAGTCGCGGGCGGCATGCTGGATATCCCCCCAGTTCGAAATACGGCAAATTGGCGCTGCCTTTAGGCGGCGCATCCGCGCAGTCTAACAAAGCTGGCCGAGGATCGCACCGCTTGGTCAAGAATCGAGCGGCCAAGCCGGTCCAATCCCCGGCCCGAATTTCAAGCGGTTCGCAAACGGGACTTGAATCCGTAACCGTCCGAATTTACCGGATTTAGACGTACGAAAATGGGCCTAATACGGGTCCGCGATGGATACGTTGGCCAGACCAAAACGACGCACGTTCAGGCTCAAGAGGGCTACACGTACAGTCCCAGTTGCCCGCCGGCCTGGACGTACATGCCTGCGGCCCCCCGTTCTTCGCCTCACTTGCGGGAAGAAAGTTGGCGACGAACCGATACCCCGCGGGCGAACGCGCCTCGGCGAAGTCGACCGCTTTCCGAGCCAAGGAAGTCAGCAGCGTCGACTCCCAAAAGCCGATCTGCGATGCGTTGCCCTCGGGCGCCAGAATCAGCGTTAACGGCGCTGACGAGTCGGCAACTCCCGAAACGTGAATGGGCTGCAATTCTGCCGAATGTCCGGTGCCAGTCCGCGGCGCGCTTTCAAGATCATCTGCGATTCCGGAGACGATGTGCAAATGGGCGTGTGGCTGACTTTGATGGGCGGCGCGTCCGAAGTTGGACAACAGCCGGAACCCTTCCGGGCACTGGCGCAGCCCAATTTCTACCGCCAGTTTCGCTACCGCTCCAATACCCGACCCGCGCCACATCTCCTGCTGCGTCAAATGGCCAAGCGGCACAACGAGTAGCATGACGCGTTCCCACCGCAATCTGTTGGTAAAACACGCAGCGCCCCCGCTGCCCAGACCGGGCGACCATCCGGCATTCAGACGGGCCTGTGTATCGGGGTCCGGCGCAGACACCCACCTGGCAGGCGCCCGTCCGGCAACTATTCGGCAAAATGTACAGTCGAAATCGGGTGCGCCGACGGTCGGCATCAGCCGGTTCGTCTCGTAGATCGCGCCCGGCTGGAGGCCGGCCTGCTCCGGCCCCGGAATCGGTAGTCGGGCGCGGAAATCAGCCTCTCGGTCACAACGAGGCCGTCACGCAATCTGGACGATATCGCCTCGGAATACCGCGTTCCGAATCCGCCGCTGTCTTGCGCTCCGCCGTTGGAGGCTTCCAGGAGCACTCTGCTCGTGATTACCGTTGGCAACGATGCGTTGTGCCGGTGCACTATGAGCTGATACAGCTTCTCTTCGGCCCACGCCGTAGATGCTTGCGAGCCCAGATCGTCGAGTATCAGCAGTTCTGCGTTCTTGATGCGGTCGAACAGTCCGTCGTAGGTCACGTGACTGGAAGGCGAAAAGCTCTTGCGCATGTGATCGAGTAGATCGGGTACGAAACGGAAAATGACCTCTTTTCCGGCCTCGAGAGTCGCGTTTGCGATCGCTACGGCAAGGTGTGTCTTGCCCACCCCGGTTGGCCCGGCCAGGTATAACCAGCCACTGGGGTGTGCGGCGAAGGATCGTGTGGCCTTCAGAGCCTCACGCAACGTCTCTTTTTGCTCGGCGGAGGAACCGGCCCCGCCTCGGCGGTCGAAGTTGGGGAACGTCATCGAGTTCCTCAACCGGGGTTCGATTCCGGGATCGTCCGGCCCGGATTGGACGAGGCTCGGTTTCAGGGCAAAGACCGTCGAAAATGTCGAATCGTTGATGCGCGAACGAAACCTGTCCGACATTTCGTGGGGCGCCAACGAACTCGTGATCACTGTCGGCATGCGTTCGTCGTATCGATGTGTGAGGATCTGGTCAAGTTTGTCCTCGGCCCACGGCGAGGGGGAGTGACCGCCGAGGTCGTCGAGTACCAACAGTGGGGCGGCGATCACCTGATCGAACAGGTCATCGTAGCGCACTGTTGCGTCGGGACTAAACGTCGCCCTCAGATGATCCAGTAGTTCCGGGACGACAACGAATCGAGTGGGGTGGCCCCTGAACATTCGGAAGTTGGTTATCGCGGCCGCGAGATGGGTCTTGCCGGTCCCGGAGGGTCCTGTCAGCACCAGCCAGCCGGCGGGACGCTCCGCATACCTCACCGAGGTCACTTGCGCCCGCCTGAAAGACGATGGCTCTACGTAGTCGGGGCGACCCGAAGGATCTAGGGTGTCGAAGGTCAGGCGTTGCAGGGCGCCCAGGTCGCTGTAATGGCGCAGGCGGTCGAATGGCCTGACGCCCCACGCCGGCCCCTGACAATCGCACGGGATGACCCTGCCGAAGTCAGGCGTTCCTACCGGCGCGTCGAGGCTCAGCCATCGTGCGTCGTCACAGATTTCACACCGGTATTCGGCGTCAGCGATTGCCGCGTTCGCGCTGCTGTTGGCGGTACCAGCGGATGAAATCGTCGGACCTAACCTTCGGAAGATTTCCTCCAGGCTCTCCATGTCCGGTCTGCCCCCTTTGCGGCCGTCGCAACAATGCCGCTATGTAGTTCCAGTTCCTGGCGTTCCTGTCGGCCGCAGTTCGGATTGCGTCGACGACCGCCAACTCCGTATAGTCGCCGATCGCGTCTCGGATTTTTTCGGCGACCAACGGCGTGATCTGGCCGATGTTTTCCTCGTAAGCAAGAACGGCCATCGACGGCTCCGCGGCCGTGCCGTGATCCTGCCAGGCCTCAAGTTCGGCCTCCGTATCGACGACTTCGCGCGCTTCTGTTAGCTCGATGGCTTGGCGTGAAAGCGCCCTGCGCACGGGTTCAGTGTTGAGGAAATAGCGGTCCGGTCCGCCGCGTTCACGAATTTTCAGCAGCGTACCACGACCGGCGGCCTGATCCAGAAGCGCGAAAACCCGATTTTTGAGATCATCCCCGCCAGTTCCCAGCATCGCTGCAACCGTACGGTCTGCCGCCAGATCGGACATAGTCACTGATGGAGGGAATCCTCTCTGCTGATGAAGCGCCCACACGGCTCTTAAAGTGAGCCTGAGTTCATCCGGATCAGTTATCTCGACAAGCAGGTCGGCCAGTAGGGGATTGGGTACTGGGGTGGAGCGATAACCGCGCGTGAACGGGTTAGGGATCATCAACTGCCAACAATCGGCGCGGTTGCGCTGACTGGGGCCGGCTGATCTATGAACTGGCCGATCGAGTCACGTACGGCCATCCAGAGGTCGTCCGTCGGTCCGTGCCTGTGTTTGGCTACGATGATCTCGGCGAGCCCGCGCGGATAATCTGAATTCGGGTTGGCCCTGGCCCATTCCTCTTCCGTCATGTACTTGTCGACGCGGTGGATGAACATGACGACGTCCGAGTCCTGCTCAATGCTGCCGCTTTCACGCAGATCGGACAACACCGGCCGGTGGGAAGGACGCTGCTCAATGGCGCGGCTCAACTGCGACACGGCCAGGACCGGCACGTTTAGATCGCGCGCCATGGCCTTAAGCGAACGCGAGATTTCGCTAACCTCTTGCGCGCGATTCTGGTCCCGGCGGCCCGCCCCGCCACCATGAATCAGCTGCATGTAGTCGACGACCGCGAAATCGAGGCCGGACTCGAGTTGAAGACGCCGCGCCTTGCCGCGGATTTCAGCGACCGTCTGCACGGGCGTATCGTCGATGTAGATTGGCAGGTCAGAAAGAAATCCGATCGAGTCCACTATGCGGGCCTGTTGGTCGTCGTTAACCATGCGCGTCCTGATGACGTGCATGTTGACGCGGGCTTCCGCCGACAGCAGCCGCATAGCAACCTGTTCACGGCCCATCTCCAGGCTGAGCACTCCCACCCTGGCCCCGTTCGCAGCGGCGTTGCGGGCCAGGTTCAATGCAAGCGTGCTCTTGCCCACGCTGGGGCGGGCTGCCAGGACGATCATGTCCGACCTTTGTAGGCCACCCAACAGCGCGTCCAGATTGCGGAAGCCGGACGGGATCGGACCGCTGGACATCTCGTCGAGGTCCGGCACCAGAGAGGTTGACTCGAGGTACGGTTCGAGAGCTTCACGTATCGGGATGAAATCACGCGTGTGGGCTCCTGAACGAATGGCGAACAACAGGTCTTCGGCTTCGCCCAGCGAGCTGTCGACGTCCGGATCGTCCTTGAACCCGATCTCCGCGATGTCGCTGGCGACGGTAATCAACCGGCGCATGGTGGCGGTCCGATGAACAATCCGGCCGTAGTACTCGATGTGAACGGAAGTCGGAACCACGGCGACGACCTGGTTCAGGTAGGAGCTTCCGCCGACTTCTTCCAACACGTTCATCGTGTCGAGCTCGTGGGCCACGGTTACCTGGTTGATCGCCTCGCTGCGGTTGAGCAACTCGAGGCAGGCTTCATAGCACCAACGATTACGTTCGCGGTAGAAGTCGTCCGGTTTCAGGAATCCCGAAATGTTTGTGATCGACTCGCCGTCAATTAAGAGCGAGCCGACAACGGATTCTTCGGCCTGTATATCGTGGGGTGGAAGTCGGTCAGCTTGCAAAGGTCATCTGGACGGAGGTCAAAACAATCAGGTCACTAAAGGCATGGGCACGGCTCGAATCAGTTCGAGTCTTCCCTGTCTTCCCCGTCATCACCAGCATCTCCGGCCTGCGATTCCTGGGCCTCCGCCTCGGCAGACTCGGCCTCCATCGCCTTGATCGCGGACGACATCTCTTTCGATTCCGAGTCGGACACGACCGATACCTTCAAGTTGGCGTCCACACCGCCGGCAAACTTCGCTTCAACCGTATATAGGCCGGTAGTCCTGATGGGCGCCGGAATGCGAATATTCCGCCGATTGACTTCTCTGTCGATCATTTCGGCGATCTTCTCGGCGATCATGGTGCTCGTCACCGACCCGTAAAGTCTGCCCGTGGGTCCAGTACGAACCTCAACCTCGATGGGCGATTCGGTGAGTGAACTGGCAATCTCTTGCCAGTCCTGCGCTTCTTTGAGCCGCCTGTCCTCAGCCGCTTTACGCAGCTTGTCGGCCCGCTGCAGTTCATCCCGCGTAGCGAGTACTGCTAGTTTGTTGGGAATGAGGTAGTTGCGACCGTAGCCGTTCTTGACCTCTTTGACGTCGCCCGCCATGGCTGTGGGTCGCACGTCCTGCAAAAAAAGTACCTTCAAATTGTCCGTATCCTTGACCGAATCATGCCCGCCGACTCTGCAAAGACGAACGGGAACACTCGACCACCTGTCGCAAATATGCGCCGTCTGTTTCCAAGATGTTATACCGACAGGCGGCCGCGGGAACGCCGGTTTGTCGGCCCTTTTGAATCTATCCCGGATTCGTTTATATTTCAGAGTGGATCAACGGGACAGGCCAAATCGGTGGGGCGCGATGCCATGCCGCCGATCGCTAGGCAGGCGCTCGGGATGCGCAAGCGAAACCGGGTCCGGAATCTTGGTTGAATCCGGCTAAAATGACGTGAAATCAACCTAAGTAGCCACCTCTTCAGGTGTGCCGCGGAGTAACAGTCAAGTGGATTACGCAGTCATTAGCAAGCCATCAGCCCAGTACGAAGGCATCCAACCGAACCTGGTCGATTACGACTCGGCGCGAGACGGGTTCGATTGGTATCGGGACGGCTTCTCCCAACTCGACTGGCTGCCCGGCGGCGGCCTCAACAACGCTTACGAAGCCATCGACCGCCACGTCGCGCACGGTCATGGCGACAAGTTGGCGATGATATGGGTCGGCAAGAACGGAGAAGAAGAGCGGTACACCTACTCCGACATGAAGGAGCAGTCCGACCGATTCGGAGCGGTTATGAACAACCTGGGCATCGAACGGGCTGACAAGGTCTTCATTTTCATGGACCGGCTGCCCGAACTGTATATCGCAGCACTCGGAGTCTTGAAGGCAGGCGGCGTTATCGGCCCGTTGTTCTCGGCGTTCGGCCCTGACCCGGTGCTGGACCGGATGGTCGACGCGGGCGCGAGATTTCTTATAACCACGCCCGAGCTGCGCAATAAGATCGCCGAAATCCTGCCCAAGGTGGAGACACTCGAAAAGGTGATAATCGCCGACAAGGACGGCAGATCGGGCGAGCCACTGGCGGAGGGCGACCTCGACTACTACACGCTCATGTCCGAGGCCGATTCATCCGGATTCCAGATCGCCGACACCAGCCAGTACGACTACTCGATCATGCACTACACGTCGGGCAGTACCGGCAAGCCGAAAGGCGTGCTTCATCGGCACCAGGCCGTTGTGCAGCAGTACATGACCGGCAAGTGGTGCCTCGACCTTAATTTCGATGACATGTTCTTCTGTACCGCCGACCCGGGCTGGGTAACCGGCACCTCCTACGGGATGATGGCGCCGTGGACAAACGGCGTGACGAACCTGATCTACGAGGGCGGGTTCGGGGCCAACGCCTACTACGACCTGATCGACAAGTACGAGGTAACCGTGTGGTACACCGCGCCGACCGCGGTCCGGCTCCTCATGCGCGCCGGGTCCGGCCCTGTTGAATCGCACGACCTTTCGTCCCTCCGATTCATCGCCAGCGTGGGCGAGCCGCTCAACCCCGAAGCCGTGGTGTGGGGCAACGAGCAATTCAACATGGCGATCCACGACAACTGGTGGCAGACCGAAACCGGCGCAATCATGTGCTCGAACTATGCCTCGATGGAGGTGCGCGCCGGCTCGATGGGCAGGCCGGTCCCGGGCATCGAAATGGCAGTCCTCGATGAGGACTACAACCCGATGCCGCCGGGCCAGGCGGGCATACTCGCTGTCAGACCTGGATGGCCGGCGATGATGCATGCCTATTGGCGGCAGGACGAGATGTACGCCTCCCGCTTCAAGAAGGGCTGGTACATCACCGGGGACCAGGCATCGCTGGACGAAGACGGGTATTTCTGGTTCCAGGGCAGGGCGGACGACGTTATCAACACGGCGGGACACCTAGTGGGCCCGTTCGAGGTCGAAAGCGCGCTGATCGAGCACGCCGCAGTGGCAGAAGCGGGCGTAATCGGAAAGCCGGACCCGATCGCCATGGAGGTCGTGAAGGCTTTCGTCACGCTAAACCCCGACTACGAATGGTCAACCGACTTGCGCCGTGAGTTGATGCGGTTCTCAAGGCAGAGACTCTCCCCTGCAATCGCGCCGAGGGAGATTGACGTCCTGGACGTGATGCCAAAGACGCGTTCAGGAAAGATCATGCGGCGGCTGCTTAAGGCGCGCGAACTCGGCCTCCCTGAAGGGGACATCTCAACTCTTGAAGACGACTAGCAGTGGATCGCGCCGACTCGCTACGAGACCCCGGGCCCTACGCCTGGTCCGCCGTTTCGAATTCGATAAACGGCGCGCCCAGCCGCGACAGGAATAGCCGGATGGACTCTTCCAGGGCCAGGGCACTGTCGACGTCGGGCCACGCGCCGCAGTTTTCCGGCTCGATCAGGTGACTACCCGGAATCGCCTCGTGCAGGGCCACCGCATCTCCGTGTGTTGTCGTATCACTCTGCCGACCCCGGAAGACGAGGCACGGCATGGCGAGCTTGACCGGACTTGCCGCCCCGTGCGGCAGGGCGTAGTCGACGACAATCGCGGCCCGTACTGAGCCGGGGGCTACGGACGCCACCTGTAGTGCCGCTTCTGCCGCATCGCCTTGCGCAACCAGGACCGCCGGTTCGCCCGATGCCCATATCGCCTCTATCAGGAGCGGCCATTCGCTTTGTTCCAAGGCGAGCATTCGGTAGTCGGTCGCCAACCCTGTGGCAAGAGACCCCCAATCGCTCGCAGCCCCTGATCCGGCCAACATGAGTATTGGCGGTCGGGATTCGCCGTCGGACCACTCCAGGACCGGGATCTCGCGACCCGGGAACATGGCGATGGATGTTTCAGCGTGATTCATGATTTGGCCCTGTCTCACTTGATATGGCAGCCTGCGCGGCCGCCAACACTAAACGATACTTGCCTGCTTGCGCCACATCTCGGGCAGTGGGGCGGCGAACGAATTGATAAACCGGACACCGCCTGTCCACCGGGACGGCTCCGTGAGACAGTCAGGCATTTCGGCCTTCAAACCAAAGCCTCGCCGCCCAACTTGACCGGTTCGCCTCCCTTGATCACGTCGCGGGCCACGTTGAGCCGGCGAATATCCTCGGCTGGATCGCCCTCGAAAGTTGCAATGTCTGCGATCTTGCCCGGGGTCAATGACCCGATTTCCCGATGCAGCCCCAACGCCTCAGCCGTCATGGCCGTCGCCCCTGAAAGCGCCTCCCAAGGCGTGTATCCGAGCCACTCGACTGCCGCCCAACTGGTGGCGGCTGACTTGTCGAAATCGGCGTACGCCATACCCATATCGAGGCCGTTAGTGAAACGGACGCCGCGACTTCTCATATCGACGAGTATCTCGACAGCCTCTTCATCATTCGGCGGGCGCTGAACAACCGACCAATGGAGCGGCCGCGCCGGCAGGCCCTGGTCCGCGGCCTCATTCCGCAGCAGGACGGCCCCAATCGTCGCGTCCACCCAACGCCCTTCGTCAGCCATTCTCGTCGCCAGTTCGGGATCGTATTCGAATCCCTTCGATTGATCGGCGCTGAGCCAACGCGAGTGGATCAGGTGGTGAATTCCTGCGTCCACGCAGTTGCGCACCCCCTGCGCCGCATGCGTGTGAGCGACGATCTGCACCCCATGTCTTTCGGCCTCACGAACTGCCATTTGCAACGTTTCGACCGGGTACTGAGGCCTACGGGTGTTTGAAGTCGGCGTGAAATTGCCGCCTGTGGCCATCATCTTTATGACCTTTGCGCCCAACTTGACCTGCGTCCTGACCGCTGTGACCACCTCGTCCACGGTGTCGGCCTCTGTACCGAAGAAATTACAGTGCCCGGACGTGATGGTGATCGGAGTCCCGGCCATCATGAGCCGGGGACCCGGGATGGCGCCGCTGTCGACGGCGTTCTTTAGTGGAAAGGCGACCTCGTTCGGCGTGCCGAGGTCCCGCATCGTGGTCACGCCGGACATCAGCGCCTTCCTGACGGCCGTCACGGCCCGGATCATCAACGTCTCCGGCGTGTCGGACATCATCAGGTCGTATGCGTCGTAGGTCGCGGAGCAGTGCACGTGGCTATGCGCCTCGACGATTCCCGGAAGCATCGACACGTTGCCGAGCTCATAAACACTCGCGTCCGGTTCTGCGGGCAGGGCAGACCAGGGCAACACGTCGCTGATAACTTCGCCTTCGACGACGACCGCGTGATCGGGGAGCCAGCCGGTTAATTTCGAGTTCGCGACGCGCGACGCCTTGAACATATTTCTATTGGCCAATGTGTTGATCTCCTGGTTCCGGGGTGCAGACTATGAACACAAGTAGTTGACGTGCACAACTTAGCCGCCCGAATCATGGGCCAATGTTTGTCAAGGGCGTGCGGAGCGGCCATGCCGAGAGTAACATTGCCTGTGCTGCGCCGGGCCAGGCCCAAAAAGCAGCGAAAACCGACGTTGGACCGAAAAACATCCCGTTTCCAGTCCAGCCGGGGTTGCCGTAACGGCCTCGGATGAAGTGACAACAGCCTGAAGGTGAAAGAGGAGCAAAAGTTGACCGCATCAGATTGGGGAGACATCTACAAAGAGATCGACGCCACGCCCATTATCAACGCCATAGGCAGCGTGACGTTGGTCGGAGGGTCCACGCCGATACCCGAAGTCCGAGAGGCGATGGATCGGGCTAACAGCGCGTACATACCCCTGACGCACCTTGAAGAAAAAGCTGGCCAGGCCATCGCCGATTTCGTCGGCGTGCCTGCCGCCTACATCACCTCCGGCGGAGGTTCGGCCCTGACCCTGGCCACGGCGGCGTTCATCGCGGGGGACGACGACGACAAGATTCAACGCCTGCCGGACACGACGGGCATGAAGAACGAAATTTTGATCCAGAAGCGGCAACGCTACTGGTACGACCGCTGCCTCGAAATGGCCGGCGGCAAGCTCGTCGATTTCGGGACAGACGAGGAGACCACACAGGATGACCTCGCGAACGCCATCGGGCCGAATACCGCCGTCGTTCACTACGTGTCCTATGAGCAGCACCCGGTCGACCCGCACGCCCTGACGCTGGATCAGACCATCGAGGTCGCCAAGGACAACGGCGTGCCGGTGATGGTGGACGCCGCGGGACAGATCTATCCCCTGGAAAACCTGGGCAAGTACGTCAAAGCGGGGGCCGACATCTCTTGCGTTGCGGCGAAGTACATGGGCGCCCCTCACTCGACCGGATTCGCGCTGGGCACCGAAGACGCAATCCGCAAGTTGGGCCTCCATTCGTTCGTCTCGTACGAAGGCCGGCGCATCCGCGGTATAGGCAGGCCGCACAAGGTCGACCGCAGCGAGATGATGGGAGTCGTAGCGGCCGTCAGGCGCTGGATGACCATGAATCACGAAACCAGGCTGGCCTACGCGGAACAGCAGAGTCAGACGATGATTAAGCTGCTGCAGGGCATTCCCGGTGTCCGCGCCGAATTGGTCGACAACGTGATTGCAAATCAGCCGTTTGGCGTCAAGATCGATATCGATCCCGACGTTGCCGGCACGACCGTGGAAGATGTCGTAGATAGGCTCAAGGAGCACGACCCGCCGATCTGGACCCGACCCAACCCCTATGGCACAGGAATGGTTTTACACGTTTTCGGCTTGTACGAAGGCGAGGACAAGATCGTCGGAGAGGCGATGGCCGATGTTCTCAAACAAGGAGTGCCGGCATAGGCAGTACGTAGAAGTGACAACAAGGCCCGCGCCAGTCAAGGCGCGGGCTTTTTTTGTTGGTAACGGCAGCGCGGTGACCGGTATGGTTGTGCGATCAGGAAAAACTTGGGGAGTAAAGAGATGGCACTCGGCACAATCGCGATTCTGAGTCCCGGCAGCATGGGTTCGACTGTCGGACAGGTCCTCCGCGAGAGCGGTTATGACGTGGTGACCAACCTCGACGGCCGCAGCGAGCGGACCCGCGTATTGGCCGAAGAGGCGGGGTTCCGGGCCGTGTCGGGGATAGACAGCATCGTCGAAGAGGCGGATCTCGTGATGTCGATACTGGTCCCGTCAGAAGCGATATCGGTGGCCCGTGAGGCGGCGGCGGCGATGAAACGCACCGGCGCGAGCCCGGCGTACGCTGACTGCAACGCCGTATCGCCTGATACCGCCCGCGAGTTGGGCGGGATCATCGAAGCAGCGGGCGGCCGTTTCATAGACGCCGGAATAATCGGAGGGCCGCCTGGGTCCGGATCGCCGCCGCGCTTCTACGCATCGGGGCCGCACGAGGCGGTGATCGGCGAACTGGATGGCAAGGGCATCATCGTGCCGCTGTTGGGTGGAGATGTTGGAAGGGCGTCGGCAATCAAGATGTGCTACGCATCCCTTACGAAGGGCGTTTCCGCCCTGCAGACCGCAGCGCTTGTAGCCGCGTATCGGTTGGGGCTGTCCAGCGAACTGGAGGAAGAGATGTCTTCAAGCCAGGCGAACGTCCTGGCCCAGATGCAATCTGTGATTGGACTGCCCGGCAAGGCGTTTCGATGGGTGGGTGAAATGGAGGAGATTGCCGCCACGTTTGAAAGCGTCGGCGTGACCGGCAACTTTCATCATGGCGCCGCCGAAATATTCAGGATGGTCGCCGACTCACCCCTTGGCGACGAACGGCCGGAAACCATCGACCCCAACCGCACGTTGCAAGAAACCGTTGAGGTATTTGCGGCGGGGGAGTGATGGGGGTGAGCGTCGATTGACCGGCTACGACAGACGCCGGGTTCTGCGCATGCGGACCGCCAGCCCTGAAACGGAGTTCGTCCTGGGTCGAGTTGTCAGTTCGACTCGTCGAGCAGGCTAATCCGCCTCCTCAGTTCGGAGGCGATGTGCTGGTACTCGTCGGCGATCGCGTCCGACTCGAACACGGCAGGTCGGTGGGCGTCTCGATACTCTTCGCGCATCGCGGTTCTGCCCAGGAACGGAAGGCCCATTTCTTCTGCCAGGTCTTCGCCCGCGCCAGACCCGAAGATCGGTCCCGAAAAGTTCTCGACTATCCCGATGACGGGCAGGTTTAGTTTGCGGATCATGTTTATCGAGCGCTTGGCGTCCAGGGCGGCCAATTCTTGCGGACTGGTCACGACGACGAAGCCGTCGATATTCAGCGTCTGCATCACTGTCAGAGGCGCGTCCGATGTGCCCGGCGGCAGATCCACCACCATGTAGTCGAGGTCGCCCCACTCGGTCATCGTCAGGAACTGGTTGATGGCGTTGTGGATCATCGGCCCCCGCCAAATGATCGCCTCTTCCTCATTTTCCTGGAAAAAGGCCATCGACATGACCTTCACGCCGAACCGGGACGATGGGTAGAACACCCCATTTTCATGGGTTGGCCCCTCGGTGATGCGCAGGATGCGGGTGACGTTCGGGCAGTCGATGTCGCAATCGAATAAGGCCACGTTTGAGCCTTCTTGCGCCAGAGTGGCCGCAACGTTGACCGCCACCGTCGTTTTACCGACGCCTCCCTTTCCGCTGTAGACCCCGATTCGTTTGCGGATGCGATTCAGCTTGTCCGAGATAGCCTTGCGCTGCCGGAAATTCTCCCGGACGCTTGCAAGACGTGCCTCTTCCTGGGGGGTAAGCTGCCTGCGCGGTGAGGTCATTGGCGGTTATCCGTGGGGGGTTGCTGGCGCGCACGCGGCATCATTCAAGCCCTGTCTTCAGGCGCGCCAACTGGCAGCAGGAGCCGCACCAGCCAGAGGCCGGCGCAAACGTCGCTACGGTCGCGGTTCAAATGTCAGTCGAGTCCCAGCAGGCGCTTGCCGTCGTCTGTGATCATGTCGGGATTCCATGGGGGGTCAAATACGACGTCCACCTGGACGTCTTCGACTTCATCAAGCTCAGCTATTCGCCATTCAGCCTGCTGGGCGATGTACGGGCCCATGCCGCATCCCGCCGCGGTGAGCGTCATCTCGACGTGGACGTCGCCATCGTCGACCTCGACAGAATAGATGAGGCCGAGGTCCACGACGTTCACCGGAATTTCGGGGTCGTAAACATCTCGCAGGGCATCCATCACTTCATTGCGGGAAAGTATCGTTGTAGTTTCAGCCATTTCTGATTCACCCTGGCGCGGTCGCGCCTATGGTCGTTGATTCCTTGTCCAAGGCCTTACACGGCCTCCAGCCGCAAATAAAGCCCACCTCTGGAAGCAAGATTAACAGAACCCACCCGGTTGGAATCAGTCACGTGCGGCGCCTCGGAGGAGACTCACCAGGGAATAAGCTAGCCTTTTCTCCTTTTTACGTAAACGCGAAGGCGGGACACCCGGATGGGCGTCCCGCCATTCGTTGTCACCGTCTACCGGCGATTGTGCCCGATTCGGGACTTATGCGCAGTCGGGGTGACCTTCGGACCAGCGACCGAATTTCACGTCGCCCATATCACCCTGGTTGATGCTGGCCATCTTTGTGCGAGTTTTCGTCCACAGGTCGGTCCAGGTCTCTGCGTCCCTGAGTTCCGCTTCAGGATTCTTGCGGCTGCGGGCCACAAATCCGGGGAAGGCGTCTCGTCCGGTTGGCTGGCCAATCGGGTTATACCGAAGGTCAAAACTCCACCGGATCTTCTCGCTGACGTTTGCAAGGGACCCGTGCACCGTCTCCCTGTGCAGGAAGATAACGTCGCCGCGCTTGGCCGGCATCGGCAGTGTGGAGTCGATATCGAACAAGTTCTCGGGGATGACCCTTCGTCCCGTGCCCTGGTAGTTCAGGCAGTGGGTGAGCAATCCGCTGTCGTGGCTCTGGGGCACGATCTTCAGCGGGCCCTGCTCGATGGCCGCGTCGGTGAGCGAGAACCAGGCCGTGATCATGTTCGTATCGTCGGCGTTCTCGGTCACCACCCCGTGGTCCTGGTGCCATTCCGTAGCGCCGATCACCGGCTCGCCGTTAGCGTTCTTGGGCAAGTACTGCTCAGGCGGCTTGATTCGTACGTGCTGTACAGGGTTGGAGTAGATTTCCGATCCGATAAGCGACTCGACGGCGTCAAGCAGGGGCTCCGCAGTCAGCGCGTTCAGGACGGCCTGTCCTGTCCAGAACGGTGTCTCTTCGGTCACTCCCATAAATGGCAGGGAAAAATCGAAGTAACCGCTGAACTGCTTTCCCGTCTCGGCATAAATCGCAGTTACTCGATCGCCGAACGGCAGATCCTCGTATCTGGACTTGATCTCGCCCTTGTCGTAAAGCTCATCTGCCAGCCGGTCGAGGACGCCGGAATACTCATCAATAATTGGGTCGAGGTACTCTTCCGGGTCAAGGACACCGTCGACCTTTAAGAACCCGTACTTATAAAAGCCTTCAACCTGCTGCGCGGTTAACGAACCCATTTCGATTGACCTCCGCTCTGGATGGACCTTGTGTCTACGCTTTACATCCGTTGCGACTGCGTATATTACAGGAAATGGCGATCGTTGTCGGCATGAATGCTTTACGAATGAGGCAGGTGCAAAAGTCCCCGGCCTGCCAAAACCGAACGGCAATTTCGGTTACGCGACAGGCGGCAGGCCGAAACCTGCCGCCTTGCTTTTCCGGCGCAATTCACAGGGCTAGTCTGGACTCTGCCCGAAGACCTGTTTGTGTATCAGCTCACCGCTGGCGCCGTATTCCTCGACGGCTGAGTAAGCTCCTTCGAGGACCGGTTCCTCTCCGCCCAATGCCCAGAATCCGTTGTCTCCGATGTGCCCGATAAGGTTCCCATCGGCGTCGATCACGGGTTGGGGGTAAACGTCGTCCTCACCGTACAGGTGCCGCGTCTCGATGAAACCGACGTGAGCGCCGGTGTGATCGAGGACCCCGTACCGCTCCGGGACTTTGGATACGTCCACAATCCCATCGGAGTTCACCCAGGCCCGCTTGACTTCACCCGGCGTGCCTGCAACACCGGCTACACCGGCCAGAGTGCCCGCGACTACCAACGTCAACACCACTGCGATTGCGATCTTCTTTCTGTTTTTCATGTTCTTCCTCTTTCTTCGACCTATTGGAACTGCCGGACTACCGGCAACCCCGCTAGGGCAGTTGGTGTCCGTAGACCCCTGATTCGATGGGTTGTCCGTACCACGTGCCGATCTTGACGCCCGTGAAGGCTTCGGTCATGTATTCACCTGCCCCGCACGGCGGACTCGACCCGTGGTTCTGCCAGTTCTTCAACTCGGAGGCGGACCTGCCGTTGTACCAATAGTTGCTGCGCACGCACGTTTCCCACGACTGACCGTTCTTCTTGTAGAGCACCCACTTGGCCCGAATGTGTTTGATCGGGACGGTCAATCGCTGGTAGCAGGTCTTCTTCGACCGGTTCCACTCGGACTTCACGTGCGCCTTCGAGTACCCGCCGCCGCCGCCGTGGGAAATCTCCGCCCGGCTCCATGTGCAGTTGTAGTGGCTGGAGTAGGTGTGGCCGAACTCGTAGATGACGTGTGCGTAGACCGGACCGCCCATCGCCGCGGCTATGAGCGCGACGACTATCCCCAGAACCAACTTCCTGCGCTTGAGAAAATTCCTAAACATGATTCTCACTCCTATATTCATTGCGCCGGTCATCGACGCAGTTTGTGTAGATGGTCTGTTCTTTACCCTTGGACAGGTACCGGAGTATTTGGCTCCGGTACCCACTCGCAGGGGCCTCAACAGCGGAGTAGCAACCTAAACATCAAGACCTCCAAATACTTACTTATCACCTACCGTCCAAACCAACGCCACAAGGCGATAAAAGACATCATGGCAGCCCGTGAACCACCCCGTCAACATAGTAAAAAACATCACGAATTTCGCTACTAATTTCACGAATTAAATACCCGGACAGGAGGGCCGTCCGGCCCGTCAGTTCGTTCGTGTAGACTCACCTTGGCCTCCGCGACCTGAGCTGTGGGTGAAAGCAGCGACTCCGACGACGGACTCCCTACAGGTCGCGGGGGCCGTCATCATGGGCGCACACAAGATCGAACTTGAAGTTCTGATCGCGGTTCGGGAAGCATTCAGGCAATACGAGCTTGAAGTCTTCGACGGCGTCATTGCTGCCGGAGGTACGATCACTCATCACCACGCCGTGGGAAGAGACCACCGACCGTGGTACGACCGTCAAAGGCCTGACCTATTCGCCGACGCTCTGCGCGCGGCAAAGAACTCGTTAGACCCGGCCGGGGTCATGAATCCCGGAGTCCTGATCGATCCATAGACTCCTAACGCCCGAGACGTTGGCGCGATTTCATGGTCGGCGAGTCCCGGGTGCCACGGGATCACGGTGATTCTGCATAAATCGTGGTCACATCGGGCATAAACAGTGGTAGGTTTGTCCGGCATGTTGAAGCGCGCCGCGTCCCGACCGAGCCGTAGTCACTTTGGAGAAACCGCCAATGAGCGCCATTGAGGAACGATTTCGCGAATTACACCCCACATCGGAGGGACTGGCCGCGCAGGCCAGGCAGCTGTTTCCCGACGGGGTGACACACGTCAGCCGCAAACTGGCGCCGTATCCGGTCTATATGGACCGGGGCAAGGGGCCGCGCAAGTGGGACATCGACGGTAACGAATACGTCGACTACCGCACCGGCCACGGTTCGATGATCCTGGGGCAGTCACACCCGGCGATCGTGGACGCGGTTCAAACTCAGATGGCGAAAGGCACTCATCTCAGCGCCTGCACCGAGGTCGAGATCAGGTGGGCAAGCCTCATCAAGCAGATAGTCCCGTCCGTTGAAAAGGTGCGTTTTGTGAGTTCAGGCACGGAGGCCGTCATGATGGCTTTCCGGATCTGCCGCCGGTTCACCGGCAAAGAGAAGATCGTCAAGTTTGCCGACGCGTTCCACGGATGGTCCGATGCGGCCTACGTAACCGACCCAGACACCGACGCCGCATACGGCATACCCTCCGGCACGGCGTCCTCAATCATCAACCTGCCTCCACACGACCTCGAAGCGGTCGAGAACACGCTCAAGTCAGACGATGACATTGCCGCAGTCGTTTTCCAGGGAAACGACGTGGCCCGGCCTGAGTTTATTAGAGGCCTGCGCGAGCTAACCGAACGCATGGGAATGCTGTTAATGATCGACGAAGTCGTTAGCGGATTTCGTTGGTCCATGTCCGGATGCCAGGGGCGCTTTGGCGTCACACCGGATGTCAGCGCCTTTGCCAAGATCCTCGCAGGCGGACTCCCGGGCGGCGCGGTCGGTGGCCGGGCCGACATTTTGGACGTGATCGGCCAGGGCGGCGTACGGCACCCCGGCACGTTCAACGCAAACCCGCTGTCGGCAGCCGCCGGCGCAACCGCGCTCCAACTGTTAATCGAAGAACCGATTGTCGAAACGGCAGAAGCGTCGGCGGAAAAACTCAGGGCCGGAATTAACGAGGTAATGCAACGCATGGAGATACCGGGCGGCGCATATGGCGTGGCATCGGTCGTCAGCGTCAGCCTCGGGCAGGAAGTCGACACGACGGATCCGCACTCGACGCCCGCCGAAGCCGATCCGAACGGGAGCCAGGTCTCGGGCGATACGCTGGACCAACTCCAGATGGAGTTCATCAACCAGGGCGTATGGTCAAGTCCCGTGGCGTTCATCTTGTCGAGCTCCCACCAGGACAGCGAAATCGACTTCACAGTGGATAAATTCGAGGCCGCGCTCACGGAGGTCCGCAAGACCGGAGCAATCTAGTGGTCTTTCTAAACGTCAGGTAATTCGTTGACAGATTGGGATTGAAGCAGGATTCCAGTCTGGAGCCGAAACCCGGGATCCAGGGTTGTGGTCGGGCTCCCTTCGGTCGCATACCGGGCGAACCTCCACACCGTCTTACCGGCGAAGGCCGGAATCTAGGGGAGTGGTTGGGGCCCTCTTCGACTACAGTCAAGAGTCAACGGGAGTGCACGACCCCTTCCCCCTGGGTCCCGGCCTTCGCCGGAAAGACGAGGAGAGACGGCCCCACGAAGTCCTCGGGGCAAGTGCCCCTTCTAAGGCTTGAAACGTCTGTCAACAAATAAGGTGACACTTACAGTCTCACACCGCGTGGGACCGCGGGCCGATCAGTCCCTGACGAGCTTAGTGAACCGGCCGCCGATGAGCCACTCCGGCACGTAGAGGTTGCCCTCCGCGTCGGCCGCGATGCCGTGCGGACTGTTGAATCTGCCGGGTTCGAGGTCGTGCGGCCTTTCGAGGTTGCCGTCGTGTCCGTGGACGTTGGGCCACCCTTCGCGTTGGGCCACGCTGGTATTGTCCCCCAGTTGGCCCGCCAGATTATCGTCAGGGTCCACCAGAGTGACGCGCGCCTGGAGTTCGGGGATCGCCAACAGGTCCCCGGCCACCGCGAATGTGCACGGCGTGATTAGCCAGTCTTCGCCGAACTTCCGCTTGAAATTGCCTTCCAGGTCGTACACCATCACACGGTTGTTGGCGCGGTCGGCTATGTAGAGTTCCGGGTCGGCTTTTCGGTAGTCCACCAATAGTCCGTGCGGGGTGTTGAACCGGCCGACGCCGCTCTCCTCTCCGTTGATGCTGCCCAGGTATTCGCCGTCTTTGGTGTAACGGTGCACCCAGCTTTGGCCGTAGCCGTCCGCCACCCAGATGTCGCCGTTGCCGCCATGTTTCTCCTGGTGGACCGCTACCGACGTCACCGAGAACGGACCGTCTGTATAGAAGTCCAGGTCGGGTTGGCCAATCCGCATCAAAGCGTTACCGGCGAAGTCCAGTTTGACGGCCTCACTTGGTTTTGCATCGTCCGGGTAGTCGTAGTTAATTTCCGCTAACCGCTTTCGACCCGTGTCGCCGATCCACAGAACCTCTCCGTCTCCCTCGGATGCGATACTCATGCCGTGCGCCTCGGTGATCGGCGCGTCGCAGGAATCGACAACATTTCCGTCTGGGTCGAAACTGAGGATCGTCGGCTTGCCCTGATGGCAGGACACGATCCGTCCATCTGCCCGAACAACGGCGTCGTGGTGAGACCAGCCCTTGGTGGCGGCTTCGTCGGGCGGAATCCTGGCCCAGTCATCTATCCACGTGTAAACGTGATCTCCGCTTCCAATCTTCATCGGTAGGTCTCCTTGGTCAGGCCGAACCGGTCCCTGCGTCCTGAACTACGGGACCGGCGGGGACGATCGCTGTCCCTAACTTGCGGCCCCGACGTAAGCAGAACGCCTCGTGGGCGCCCGCGCGGGCACTCAATTCAATTTGTTATTAATGTTCAGGGATGAATGATCACTTTCGTGTATCCCTCTTCCCTGCGGTCGAACTTCGTGTAGGCGTCCGGAGCTTCATCGAGCGAGATCTCGTGCGACACCACGAAATTTGGCTCGGCTCGTCCGGCGATGATGAGATCACGCAAGTAAGCGTTGTAGCTTTTGACGTTGCATTGGCCGGTTCCAAGTCGAAGACCCTTCTCGAACAATTTGCCGAAGTTGATGAGCAGTGCGCCCTTGGCCGCCTGCGCGTCGACTCCGCCAGGGTCCGCAGGGACGTACAGTCCCGGAATGCCAAGCGCTCCGGTTGGGGAGACTACGTCAATCAGCTGGTTCAGGACTATGTTCGGCACCTCGTCCTGCTCGCCTCCGGCTGCGGATGAACCAGCAGAAGTGGCCTGGTATCCGACTGCGTCGATGCCCTTGTCCGTCCCTTCCCCGTTCCTGCGGGACTTGATCTGTTCGACAGGATCGGCCTCATCGTAGTTGATCGGTATCGCGCCGATCTGTTCCGCCTTGTCCAGCCGTTCCTTCACGTGGTCCACGGAGTAGACCTCTGCTGCGCCCCTAATGACGCAACTGTAGGCCGCCATCAGACCCACCGGACCGGCCCCGAAGACTGCGACGGACTCACCAGGCCGGACGCCCGCGAGCTCGGCGCCGTGATAGCCGGTCGGAAAGATATCGGCGAGAAGGGAAAAATCGGCCTCGTGCTCGTCACCCGCCGGCAATGGGAGCGCGTTGAAATCTACGAACGGCACCTGGAGGTATTCCGCCTGTCCGCCAACCCACGGGCCCATCGCCACGTATCCGTATGCCCCACCAGCAAAACCGGGGTTGACCGTAGTGCAGAACCCGGTAAACCCACCCAGGCAGTTCTTGCAGAACCCGCATGCAACGTTGAAGGGCAGCACAACGCGGTCGCCGACTTTGCGGGTCTTGACCGCCGATCCGACCTCCTCGATGACCCCCATGTTTTCGTGGCCAAAGACGATGCCCGGCTCGGCTGCTGTTCGGCCTTCGTACATATGCAGGTCCGATCCGCATATGCATGACGATGTGATTCGAACGATCGCATCGTTGGGATGCTTGATCTCGGGGTCGGGTACCTCTTCGATCCCGACACGGAACGGTTCTTTGTAAACGACGGCCTTCATTCGCGCACCTCCGGCGGGCCCGGCTAAATTGTGTAACGACTGCCATTTGCCCGTAGCGGTCAATCTTACACAAGCCCCGTGCCGATCTGAAATTAACCATGTTGCGTCCTGCCAGAATGCGAGGACTGCGTGCTAGCCTTTGCTCCGCGCAACTTGCGATTCAGCAATTGACTGGAATCACCGCCAATGCTTGAACGTTTTAAGGTCCCCGACGCAGATCGGGTATATGTTCCGTCCGCCCGCGTCAGAACGGCGGCAGAATCGGTATTCCTCGCCATGGGCCTCTCCGATGCAAATGCCCGGCAGGCTGCGGACGTGCTCGTGACGAACGACCTTAGAGGGGTTGAAACGCACGGCGTGTCGAACATGCTGCGTTCGTACGTGGCCGGTTATCGGAGCGGGGAACTGAACCCGAACCCATCGGTGGAGACGGAACGCGAATCGGGAACAACCGCGATCCTCAATGCCGATGGCGGACTGGGAACGCATGTCGCGCCCCTCGCGATGCGGATTGCGATTGAGAAAGCCGCCACAATGGGCGTCGCGTCGGTCAATGTCCACAATGTCGGCCACATGGGCGGCGCCGGTTACCACGCGATGATGGCAGCAGAAGCCGACATGATCGGACTCGCAATGTCGACGAGCGGCGGCGTCAGGATGCTGCCGACGTTTGGGGCCCGGCCGATGCTTGGAACAAACCCGATCGCGTGGGCCGCACCGGCGGGAGACATGCCGCCATTCCTTTTCGATATCGGGACGACGCAGATCGCCGGCAATAAGGCGACCCTGGCGAAACGGGTCGGCGCCAAGATGTTGCCTGGGTGGATAGCGGCCCCGGACGGCGCCCCGATCATGGAAGAGGTCGACCTGCCGGAAACATACTGGATGCTTCCTTTCGGCGGCACGAGGGAGCAGGGGTCCCACAAGGGGTATGGGTTCGCCTCCGCGATTGAAATAATGGGGAACATCTTGACCGGAATCGGGCCCAGTTTCATTAACCCCGGCTCATGTTTTCACCTTGCCGCGTGGAATATCGACGCGTTTACGGACGTGACCAAATTCAAATCGGACATGGACATCGTCCTGGGGGGTCTCACAGACACAAGGCCGGCGCCCGGTCACGACCGCGTTCTATACCCCGGCTTGTCAGAGGCGGAGGAGACCGACCGGCGAAGCCGGAGCGGGATTCCGTATCACGTCGAGGTTGTCGATTGGTTCACAAGCATCCGCGCCGAACTTGAACTCGACTTTGAATTCCCCTAAGCCGTGCTGTCGTCGGCCGGTCAGCCGCACGGCGCAAAGCACGGGGACCCTCTAATCGTCTGGCAGGAAGTGTTCGTTAACCGCAGCCCGGTTTCTTGTAATCTACATACGCCGAAAGGACAGTAAGAGCATTGAAGAACTCAGGGCGCGGCGGGGGCATACTCGCCGAATTGGGCGTGACGCCTGTGATCAACGGGGGCGGGCCGAATACTATGCATTCCGGCAGCCGACCGTTGCCGGAAGTCGTCGAAGCCATGGAGGCTATGGCGCCGGTATTCG
Organism: Dehalococcoidia bacterium; assembly: GCA_965262065.1. Taxonomy (GTDB): domain Bacteria; phylum Chloroflexota; class Dehalococcoidia; order Lucifugimonadales; family Lucifugimonadaceae. The sequence goes on from OZ253497.1 coordinate 2,822,314, forward strand.
TTCAGATGGACGAATGGTTGATCGCCGCCGGCCGGGAAATAGCCCAACTGATCGGCGCCCCCGCAGCCACCGTAACGAGCGGAGCTTCTGGCGGGCTCGTTGTCCAGACGGCCGCCGCGATTTCGAAGGGCGATCCGGAGTTGATCGCGCAACTGCCCCTCACCGACGGTTTGCCCAACGAGTTGATCATTCAAAAGACCCAACGATTCGGCTACGACCATCTTTATCTCGTCGCGGGCGCGCGCTTCGTCGAGGTTGGCGATCAGAATGGCTGCACTCCCGAACAGGTGGAAGCAGCCATCACCGATAACACCGCGGCGATCATCGATCTGGAATCCGGACCGCGCAAACCTGGCGACGTCCCTCTGACCACGCTCGTCGAGATCGCCCATCGGCACGGGCTTCCCGTATTGTGCGATGGCGCATCCAAGCTACCGCCGCGTGCCAACCTGACACGATTCCTGGACGAGGGCGCCGATCTGGTCAGCTTTTCGGGAGGCAAGGGTGTGAGGGGCCCGCAAAGCACAGGCATTCTTCTCGGTCTGCCCGAATGGATTGAATACGCCCGCCTTTGTAACGCACCGAACGCAACGGTTGCCCGCGGCCTAAAGGTCTCCAAAGAGGAGATTGCTGGCCTCGTAGCAGCCGTGCGGACGTTTGTCGCCGTGGACGAAACCGCCGAATCGGCTGCGTACACTCGAGCGATGCAGGCGATCGTCGATGAAGTGGGCGACGTGCCGGGCGTCGATTCGTCCGTACGGCACGATGAGGCTTACTACATACCGCATGCAGTGTTTAGGTTCAACGATTCGTGGATGGGCCCGGACAACCGCGAGATCGGCCGGCGTATGCTGGCCGGAGACCCGCGGGTCTACATGCGCCACGTGGACCCGGGTGGCCTAGAGGTCTCGGTCGACCCGTTGAATATCCAACGGGGCGAGCACGAACTCGTGGCGCGAATGCTACGCGACGTGCTCACGCTCGCAGCAAGTGGGAAGTGACCGAACAGCACGCGCCCGCTCTGTCATGGGTGTGAGCCCAGGGGCCAGTAGACAGCTTTTTCAATTGAACTAACAACACAGCACAGGTGGCTTAGGCCATCAACAAAAAGGGTAGAGAAAATATGAAGGGTAGCGACGCACTGATGGAGATGCTCCGGGCCGAAGGAGTTAAGTACATCTTCGGTAACCCGGGCACCAGCGAAGCCGCAATCATGGATTCGCTCGAGAACTATCCGGAATTCGAATACATTCTGGCCGTTCAGGAATCGGTGGCTATCGGCATGGCCGACACGTATGCGCGCGCCACCGGAAAACCTGCGTTCGTCAGTCTCCACATAGACAACGGCCTGTCCAACTCATTCGCTCTGCTGATCGACTCATACAACACCGGTACCCCAATGGTGGTCACCGCTGGCAACAAGGACGTGCGGAAGCTGGCGGAAGGGCGCAGCGATCTCGCGGAGATGGCGCGGCCGTACACAAAGTGGAGCGCCGAAATTACGCATCCTGAGCAGTACCCATCCGTCATCCGCAGGGCTTTCAACGAAGCAGCGAGCCCCCCGACCGGCCCTGTCTTCGTGTCGCTTTCGGCCAATTCTCTGGATGACGATGCGGACGTGAACCTTGTGCCGTCAAAGGGTTTCAGGAACTCTCCGGCCGCCAATCCCAAGGACATCGAGGACGCCACGAACATTCTGGCGAAAGCCGGCAGCCCGGTTATGATCGTCGGCGATCGCGTGATGGCTAACGGCGGCACGGACGCTGCGGTTCGGGTGGCAGAGCTTCTCGGCGCGCCGGTGTATGGCCACGTGAGCAGCCAGGTCAACTTTCCGACCGATCATCCCCAGTACATGGGCATGTTGAGCCTCCGACAGCCCTCAGCCCTTGAGACGCTCGATTCCGCCGACGCGGTTTTGGCGGTCGGCTGCCCAGTCTTCAACGATTTCTTCTACCAAAATGACACCGTGCTAAAGCCAGAGACGAAGCTGGTGCACATCGACATCAACGCCGGCGAGATCGGCAAGTCCGAACCGACCGACGTCGGAGTGTTCGCATCCCCCGGCGAGGCGTTGGACCAACTGGCGGAAGCACTGAATTCCGAAATGTCCGGCTCACAGATGGAATCGGCGCGGGGCAGGGCGGCGGTCGTTGCGGCGGAGACCCGCGCTATGGACGAGGCGTTCCGAAAGAACGCCAAGTCGGGAAACAGCCAGCGTCCCATGTCACCGGAGGCTGCAATGGTGGCTCTGGCGGACGCGCTGCCGGAAGACGCTGTATTGTTCGACGACGCGATCAGCAACCGCGGTTCGCTGCACTCGGCGGCGAAGTTCAGCCGCCCTGGCGATTACTTTGGCGCAAGAGGCGGCTCGATCGGATGGGGACCTGGTGGAGGGTTGGGTCTGAAACTTGCCAACCCCGATCGACCCGTCGTCGCGGTGTGCGGCGACGGAACTATGATGATGTCCCTGCAAGGGTTGTGGACCGCGGTCAACTCGAAGATCCCCACGGTGTTTGTTGTCTGCAACAACGCCATGTACAGGGTGCTGAAGCTGAACATGAAGGTCTACAAACGCACTGTGAAGGGCAAGCCGGATGAGCCGAGCAAGTACCTGGGTATGGACTTTCCCGTGCCTTTCGACTTCGCCGCGCTGGCCAGATCGTTTGGCGCCCACGGTGTGCGAATCGAGGATCCGGCCGACATCGGACCCGAGCTACAGAAGGCCATCGACATGAACGCTCCGGCCGTGTTGGACGTGATCCTGGACGGAAGCGTCTAAGACAGTCCGCCTTGTCTCTGCGATAGGAAGTGTCGGTCCGCCGGCACGCGTGTGGGCTGGTACCCCTGGCAGGATTCGAACCTGCGACCGTCTGCTTAGAAGGCAGCTGCTCTGTCCCCTGAGCTACAGGGGCGCGCCATATTTCAGGATATACGCGCGCGTCGCCGCTCGTCCGCAGGCGGCATTTGTCATTTAATGACAGAAGGCCGTACGGCTGGCCGGGCAGAGCCAGCCGTCGCCGGTTCTATCGATCAGTCGTTGCCGTAGTAGCGAACGATCACTTCCAGGCTGTCGAGCGTCAGTGGGACGCCGATGCGCTCGTTGCGCGACTTCACCTCGATCTCGATGTCGTTCCACCCCTGCTTTAGAGCGGGCGATGATGACACGTCGAAGTCGAGCCAGTACTCGTTGTACAGGATGTGCTTCGTTGCTCCGGCACGATCCAACGTTTCGCCGTTCAGGCGAAATTCGATGTCGTCCACTGACGAGAGGTTGACCAACAGGATCCGCAGTGTTGCCTCCGCCAGACTTCCGTCTGCTTTGGCGCCCGCCACGTCGTCCGCTATGTCCATCCGCACCGCCGCAGTGTCGCCGGGCCGGTCAATTTCCATTGGCAGCGGGCCCTTGGGTACGGGCGGCGCATCCAGTTCGGCTGCAACTGTGTTCCACTCCGGCGGCTTGTCGGCGAGGTAGTGCTTGTCCCTCCCGTGTAGGGTCGCGGGGTCGCCGATTTCCCTCCACTGTTGCCCGCTGTAGTTGATGTCACGATTGAATGGAATCAACTGGTTGTTCCACAAATAAATCCCATCCACGCCAGCCTGCCAATACGTGGCGGCTGACGCGCGGCACATCTCCGTGCTGAAAACTGTCGGCTCACCGAAGAGCACTTCCGCGGTGAATGGGCGTCCCCACCAGAAGAGTCCCAGGTTCTGCGCGATCACCTGTATATTGGTTTCCCGGCATGCTTCAACGTACTCGTCGACCGGCACCCGATACATACTCGTGTGCACCACGCCAGCGATAAGAATATCGATGATGCCTTCGTCAATCCACGTGCGCACGTCGAGCCCGGAACCCATCGCCAGCTCGAAAGTGGGAGGTACCCGCACGGACAGCGGCAACGGGCGGCCAAGTTGCTTGGACCGCTCGTCCAGAAGAGAACGAATTGAACGCATCAGATCCGTCATCAGGTGAGCATTATCTCGGGCCGTCCCTTTTTTGAAGAACCTCGGAAAACGACAGAAGTCCCAGTCGAATCCGTCAAGGTCGTAGTTATTGATCGCCTCCTCGGCTATAGCCAGCCGGTACTGCCTGACCTCGGCGATGCCGAAGTCGTAACCGAAGCGCGACAGACCGCTGAAGCGTTCGCCGGCATAGGGGTTATCTGTCAGTCCGAGCAGCCAGTCCGGATGCGAGAGCTTCATCGGTGAGATCAGCGGGTCGCCTTCCGGCAACCGGCCGTCGTGGATGTCGTTCACGCGCATCGACAGGAAGACTTCGAGGCCGTGCCTGTGTCCGTGATCGATCAGGACAGCCGGCGGGTCTGTGCCGCGTTCCATCAGTTCCCGCGTGTTCTCGTAAATGCGCCACTGGCCCGCGGTCTGGAATTTCTCCATGCCGTCTCCCCAGATGGGCCCCACCTCGGTGCGATGCGAATAAAAGTCAGAAAGCCGGCTCGTCGGCGTGCCCTTGTACGGGTCTGTGCCGAGTTGCCAGTACAGGGTGTTGATCTGCGTGCCCAGCAAGGGCCCGATCGTCAAATCGACCAGGCCTTCTTCTCCCATCGGCGCGTCAAGGGTGGGTCCCACGAGGGTCCCCCCGTCGTTGCAAAGGATGAATCTGCTGGATTTGCCATTTGTTGCCAAAGTCATGCTCCGTTCAAATTGGACCGCGTGCAATCGGAGTGGGCTGGCACCCCTGGCAGGATTCGAACCTGCGACCGTCTGCTTAAAAGGCAGCTGCTCTGTCCCCTGAGCTACAGGCGCGCGCCATACTTCATATTTCAGGATATACGCGCGCGTGGCCGCTCGTCTGCAGGCTCTTCGGACGTCAACGAGCAAATGAGCTTGTAGCAGGCCGGGGCAGGCCCTGTCGATTAGTCCTGGCCGTTGTAGCGAACGATCACTTCCAGGCTATCGAGCGTCAGTGGGACGCCGATGCGCTCGTTGCGGGACTTCACCTCGATCTCGATGTCGTTCCAACCCTTGTTTAGAGCGGGCGAAGAAGATACGTCGAAGTCGAGCCAGTATTCGTTGTAAAGGATGTGCTTCGTTGCCCCGCCTCGATCCAACGTTTCGCCATTCAGGCGGAACTCGATTTCGTCCACCGACGATAGATTGATCAATAGGACCCGCAATGTCGCCTCCGCCAGGCTTCCGTCCGCCTTGGCGCCCGCCACGTCGTCCGCTATGTCCATGCGCACGGCCGCGGTGTCCCCGGGCTGGTCGATATCGATCGGCAGCGGACCCTTGGGCACGGGCGGCGCATCCAGTTCGGCTGCAACTGTGTTCCACTCCGGCGGCTTGTCGGCGAGGTAGTGCTTGTCCCTCCCGTGTAGGGTCGCGGGGTCGCCGATTTCTCTCCACTGTTGCCCGCTGTAGTTAATGTCATTGAAGAATGGAATCAACTGGTTGTTCCACAAATAAATCCCATCCACGCCAGCCTGCCAATACGTGGCGGCTGACGCGCGGCACATCTCCGTGCTGAACACTGTCGGCTCACCGAAGAGCACTGCCGCGGAGAATGGGCGTCCCCACCATAAGAGTCCCAGGTTCTGCGCGATCACCTGTATTTCGGTGTCCCGGCATGCTTCAACGTATTCGTCGACCGGCACCCGATACATACTCGTGTTCACCACGCCAGCGATAAGAATATCGATGATGCCTTCGTCAATCCACGTGCGCACGTCGAGCCCGGAACCCATCGCCAACTCGAATGTGGGAGGTACCCGCACGGACAGTGGCAATGGGCGGCCGAGTTGTTTGGACCGCTCGTCCAGAAGAGACCTGATCGACCTCATTAGGTCCGTGATCAAGTGGGCGTTGTCCTGTGCAGTCCCCTTTTTGAAGAACCTGGGGGACCGGCAAAAGTCCCAGTCGAAGCCGTCAAGGTCGTAGTTATTGATCGCCTCCTCGGCTATAGCCAGCCGGTATTGCCTAACCTCGTCGATGCCGAAGTCGTAACCGTAGCGCGACAGTCCACCGAAGCGCTCACCACCGTAGGGGTTATCTGTCAGTCCGAGCAGCCAGTCTGGATGCGAGAGCTTCATCGGTGAGATCAGCGGGTCGCCTTCCGGCAACCGGCCATCGTGGATGTCGTTCACGCGCATGGATAGGAAGACTTCGAGGCCGTGCCTGTGTCCGTGATCGATCAGGACAGCCGGCGGGTCTGTGCCGCGTTCCATGAGCTCCCGGGTGTTCTCGTATATGCGCCACTGGCCTGAGGTCTGGAATGTCTCCATCCCGTCTCCCCAGATGGGGCCCACCGTGGTGCGGTGCGAGTAGTGATCGGACAGGCGGGCCGTCGGCGTGCCCTTGGCCGGGTCTGTGCCGAGCTGCCAGTACAGGGTGTCGATCTGCGTGCCCAGCAACGGTCCGATCGTCAACTTGACCAGCCCTTCTTCTCCCATCGGGGCTTCCAGCGTAGGGCCAACGAGGGTCCCGCCGTCGTTGCAAAGAATCAGCCTGTGGGGTTTGCCATTTGTTGCCAAAGCCATGCTCCGTTCAATTCGGACAATTGCGCCCGAAAAAATATCCTGTCGGACTGTAATATACGGGAACCGTTCCTGTCGTTGGCGTCCGCCCGCCCGCGGAGAGTCGCGGCGGGAGTGCGCCATTTTGGGCCATCGGATTCCGGCGACGGTCGGCGCAGACGGTCAGGTCCCGCCTGAGCGCAGGTCGGCGGAGTGTTAAATTCGAACAGCGCGGGACTTGTAGGAGTGACAATCAAATACGTTGTCGAGGGAGGGCTGCAATCGGCGTTCGATCCGGCCCGAGAGGCGAGGAACCGCTCGGCCTACTCCCAACGCCCAGTATATTTATGATGCAGACGCGTTCGCGGTACGTGTCACCATCCCCGGCGACGGCAATTCAGCACCGAGAGGTTACTAACGTGACACCGTCCCCCAAAATCTCTTCACTCCTATGGCCGCTTCTGTTCGCAGGGATTTTGTGCGCGGCCATCGCCTGCGGCAGCGATGACGGCGCCTCAACCGGCGGTGGCGCCCAGACCACCGACCCAGGCCAGTCAGCGCCGACCCAGGCGCCTGCTCCTGCTCAGCCCACAGTCTTGTCTGAGGAAGAAACCGCGGCGAAGTTCGATCCAGGTCTGAGTATCGATGAGATCACTCTCGATACAGGGGATTTTGGCGGCAAGATGATAACGCTCATCACCAACACCTCGGATGAGGAATGCTCCGGGCTGGCGTTCGGAGTTGAACTCCTGGACGACTCCGGCAAATTGGTCTCAGAAATGGGCGCCAGAGCTTCCGGATCCTTGGCCGCCGGCGAGCAAGGGAAGTACCAGGATCGGTATGTAGGCAAGGGTGTCGTTGAAGCGAACGTCATATCCACAACCTGCGAAGATTCACCGGCCAACTAGGCACGGAGCGCCGCAGAGCCCTACTCTCAAGTAAACACAGTTAGTCGCAGCGGGATTAGCGAATTCAACATTTCATCCGAAATCGGCTTTGGCTCAAGTCATGGCCGGCAAGATCGTGGAATACAGAACATGAACGGAACAAGAAAAAGACTGACAGGTTTTGTCGTGTCGGCGTTGGGCCTGGTAGCAATGGTATTCGTAGCCTGTGGTGGCGGCGACGAACCCGAACCGCCTCAGGCCCAACCGACGGCGCCTCCCCAGCAGGCAGCGCCGCCGTCGCCAACGCCAACGCCGCAACCGGCCGAGGAAACAGGTCTGGTTGTAGAAGACCTGAATCTTGAAGCAAAGGGGGCCGGTGGACGCGTTAAATTCACCGTTACCAACAGCGCTGACGTTCCTTGCAGCGGTTCCACCGTGTTTCTCGACCTGTTAAGAGGTGACGGGTCGGTAGCCAGTCAGCTGGGCATTCAGGGCTTTAAGCTGGAGCCGGGTGAAAGCAAAGAGTTGGAGGAACGGTACATTGGTTCGACGATCGAAAATGCCGTCGTTACGTCAACCACTTGCAAGGCTTCTACCCTGAGTGACGATACTTCACCGGGTCGGGCTCAGACACCGGTCCCTGGGAAATAGTCCGCTACTTTCGGACGCCGCCCCTGGTGCCGGAAGGCATGTGAGATTGCCGTCTATCGCGGTGTAGGGGGGTGCGACGGGTACCGGGCCAGTCTTTTCACGACGTCGCATTCCGGTGCTGAATGCGTCAGGCGATGCCTGATCTCGAACACGTTGACAGTAACTCACTGATACTAATATCCTCCTCTGTCACAAAGCTGCGTCACATTAGACGTCAGTTGGCGATGCCGTGAATTTAATCCGTGCTCTCTGGACGGGAAATTCGGAAGGCAGTGTTTTGAGTGCACTTGCCTGAGGCTCGCAGAACGGGGAGAAGCGACAGAATGTTAACTAAGCGATTTGGCTGGCGAAGCCTGGTTCTCACTATTTTGGTTGTGGGCGCCTTGGTGGCCGTGGCCTGTGGCGGCGTGACGACCCGGACCCAACGTCCAGGCCTGCGCCAACGGCTGCTCCGGCAGCGACGACCGCGCCTGCAACCGAACGTCCGCGCCTGGCCAACGGCAATGCCCGCGGCGACTGCAACAGCGGTGCCGCCAACGGCCATGCCGGAGGAACCTGCTGGAGGTGGAGACCTCGTAATCGGCGTGCCATCGATATGTCCTCCGATATTCAACAACCGCTTCTTGACAGGCTCGTGCTTTGAGCGAGTCCAGATGTGGGGCTTCACGGAAGGTCTGACGTGGATGGCGCATGCTGCGCCGCCAGTTCAGGTAGACGAAGAAGATTCTTCCAAGTCAATGGTTGAGTCTTGGGATTGGGACGAGGGCGCCAACACACTTACGTGGGTGATAAAGACCGGCATCCCGTTCCACAACCCGGACTTCGGTGAAGTGGACGCGGAGGATGTTGCGTTCAGCTTCAATGAAGCGTTCGCAGAAGGTTCTACCTTCAATCGCGCCGGCCAGTTGAGGCAGTGGATAGACACCATTGAGGCAGTTGACGAGCGCACGGTGCTGATCAACTGCACGGACGCCGGTTGTCAGAAAGACTGGATCAGACAGCAGTCAAACTACAACGGTCAGACCGCTTCGATCACCAGCAAGGACGCCTTTGAGCAGCTCGGTGAAGAGGATTCGCTGGGTAACCTTGACAACCTCACGGGAGCCTTCAGGCCCACACGTTGGGTCACCAACGAGGTGATCGAGTCTGACACTGTCCAGTCGCACTGGCGCTGGGAACCTCTCGTAGACACGCTGAAGTACGTAGAGATTCCCGAAACCTCGGTTCGCCTCGCAGCGATCGTGAACAGTGAAATCCACTTGGCCGACCTCCCGCCGAGGTTCGTGGCGGAAGCGGTCGACAAGACCGGTGGAAGATCGCAGCAGATCGGTGGCGGAGCAATTCAGGGCGTACTTTGGGGCGGAAACTACTGGGCATCGACCGACTACCTCGGCTCCGCAGGTGAAGGCAACGACGTGACGGCCCGGCCGGGCTACAACCACGACGATGAGCACCCCTGGATCGGTGAATGGGGCAATGACGAGTCGATGGAACGCGCCCGCAAGATTCGCACGGCGATGACCATGATGCTCAACTGGGAGACCCTTGCCGACAAGATCTTCGGTGGGCTCGCCGATCGCGGCTGGTCTTACTACGGTTGGTCCCCTGACCACGCGGAATGGCGTCCTGAATGGGAGATCGACTACGACCCGGAGATGGCCCAACAGCTTCTGGAAGAGGCTGGGTACGCCGACGGATTCTCGTTCGGCTACTGGATCCCGCCGGACGTGACCGTCGTGATTGACCCCGAGTTTGGCGAAGCGATGGCGCAGATGTGGGTGGACGGTGGTCTCAGTCCGGAGATTGAGAAGACCGCTTACTCGGCCCGCAGGCCTACGCTCGTGAACCGGTCGATGGACGTTCCGTGGGCATGGAACACTAACGGAAGCTCTTCTCCCAAGGACACCAACGCCGTCGGTTCCCACGTTCCACGTGCAGGGAGCTGGAACTCCGGCATGGAAGTGCCTGACGTCATCGGCCAGATGTGGCAGGTAATTGAGGACGAGCGCGAGCCCTCGAAGAAACGGGAGATCAACGCAGAAGTTTCCGACTTCTTCAACAAGTGGCGACTGTTCTCGCCGGTCGTAGAAGTGGTACCGTACTGGGCCCTTCACCCCGATGTGACTGAGTGGTCGCCATACACAGGCAACCTGCCGTACTTCAACAACCCACACACCATCGGCCTCAAGTAACAGGCCCTGGACAAACTTGAAGGGGGCCGGGGGTACCCACCCCTGGCCCCCTTTTCAATTAACATCCGCAGGACATCCGAGTGCGTAGTCCCGAGTATCGGACCCAGGATGCGCTGATAGTGCAGGGTTTCGGACTGAGGCAACCATGAGATCGTTCATAATTCGACGAGTTGTTTACGGCACTGTCGTAATCCTCCTGGTTAGTTTCCTGATATTTGCCCTGTCGAGAATGGCTGGCGACCCGCGAGACCTTTACGTAGACGAGTACACCACCGCCGACTCCTACGCGGCCATGGGCCGTGCAATGGGGCTGGACAAGCCGCTTGTCGTGCAATACGGCATCTGGATAGGTAAGGCGTTGACCGGAGATTTTGGCCGGTCCCTGTTCAATCGAACCTCGGCGTTGGGCGTCATTACCGAACGTGTCCCCGCAACACTTCAGTTGACCGCCGCGGCGTTTTTCTTTGCCGTCATCACGGGAGTTCCCCTCGGAATACTGTCTGCCGTAAAACGCGGCACGGCCTGGGACTACATCGGAAGAATATTTGCTTTGTATGGGCAGGCCCTCCCCGCATTCTGGTTGGGAGTGATGCTCATCCTCATATTCAGCGTTTATCTGGGCTGGTTGCCAACGTCCAAGCGGGGTGATTGGACACACTACATATTGCCTTCCATAACCCTCGGATGGGGCTCGTCGGCCGCGTTGCTTCGCCTGACCCGTTCTTCGATGCTGGAGGTACTCGACTCAGAATTCGTCAGATTCGCCCGTGCAAAAGGGGTCTCCAACTCGTGGATCGTCTGGAAGCACTCGTTCAGGAACGCGATGATTTCCCCGCTCACATATGCCGGCGTGCTGATGGCCGCATTTCTGACCGGCGCCGTGGTTACCGAGTCGGTGTTTGCCTGGCCTGGCCTTGGCAGGCTGGCGGTAAACGCGGTATTCAATAATGATTTCCCCGTGATGACGGGAGCTGTAATGTTTTTCGCAGCATTTTTTGTGATTGCTAACTTCGCCGTGGATATGCTGTATGCGGTGATCGATCCGCGAATCAAGTACGAGTAATTTCAAGTGACCTCAGCGCCCGAAGCCGCATCCCAGGCCGCATCCCAGGCTATTAGCCAAATCACTACTCGTAAGGGGGTCGTGGGGCTATGGCGGACATCGCGGAATTGGCCGATCATCCCCTTGATTATCATCGGCACGCTCTTGTGCTTCGCCGTTTTCGCTCCCTTGATTGCCAACAGAGACCCCGAGATGGGGAACCTGTTTAATCGGAACCTCCCGCCCATGTGGTATGGGGAGTTCTACGAAGCCAACCCCGACGTTCCGAGACTCATACTCGGCGGCGATCCACAGGGGCGTGACGTCTACAGCCGGGTTGTGTATGGCGCCCGCATCTCAATGAGCGTAGCGGCTATCGTCTTGTCGGCCGGAGGGATTGTCGGGACGGTTATCGGCCTGATCGCTGGTTACTTTGGCAGCAACATCGACGAGATCTTGATGCGATTTGTCGACTTGACTTTTGCTGTGCCATTTATCCTCGTCGCGTTGGTTGTGGTAATCGTCTTTGGACCTAGTTTCACCTTGATTGTCATCCTGCTGATCGTTTTTAGCTGGGGAGGTTTTGCCAGGCAGGTCAGGGGCGAAACGCTTGTCTTGCGGGAGCAGGACTACGTCTCTATGGCCAAGGTCGTAGGGGCGTCACCCGCGTACATCCTGTATAAGCACCTGCTACCGGGTGTTTTCAATACTCTTATGGTCGTAGCGAGCCTGAGAGTTGGAACCTTGATCCTGACCGAAGCGGTGCTCAGTTATCTTGGTGTCGGTATACAGCCGCCGACTCCGGCGTGGGGGGCCATGGTCGCCGACGGGCGAGATTACATCGCTACGGCGTGGTGGCTCACGTTCTTCCCTGGCCTCGCGATATTCCTCACCGTCCTGGCATTCAACTTCCTCGGCGACTGGCTTAGGGACCGTCTGGACCCAAGGTTGAGGCAACTGGGCTAACTCCATGTCTTCGCCAGCCGTCGGGCCCGTGCGCAAACTTGCAGGATGCGGTTGGCCGGGAAGTCCGGGCAGGAGTTGATGCGATACCGCCCCGAAGTCAACTTTTGGCTTGCAGTCGCCGCTATCGTATTGACCGCAGTTCTCGTAGCTGCGTGTACATCAAAAGAAACGGCTCCCGCGACACCGAAGCCCTCAGGTCCCGCGCCTGCGGTTGCGGTGGTAACTGACAAGGGCGTCGAAAGCGAACCAAAGCCGGCCGTGAAATTCACCGGCAGCGGACGTCTCGCCGAGGTGACGCCGTTTGAAGACATCGCAGTGTCGGCCCTTGGGGCCGACGCGTTCGTGGACAACTGGTTCCCCGGCATCGCCCTGTTTGACTACGACCGGGATGGCGACATCGACATGTACGTGTCGTCAGCGGAAGACGCGTCTCCGCGGGGACAGGCGAGAGGCGGCCCAAATCTTCTGTTCAGGAACGAAGGCGACGCAACTTTCACTGAGGTGGCGGAAGAAGCGGGCGTGACCATCCCCGAAGCCAACAGTACCGGCGTGGCAGCATGCGACCTCGACAATGACGGCTACCAGGACCTGTACGTCGCCTCATACGGCCGCATCGGCGATGATCTGGACTACCGGTCGGTCGATGAAACTCCCGGCCTGCGAGACGCCGTCATGGACCACATATTCCGTAACAACGGAGACGGCACATTTGAGGACGTCACCGAAGAAGCCGTCGATAAGCCGAACATTTTGTCTGCCCTGAGCATCGCCTGCGCCGACGTAAATGGTGACGGCTGGCTCGACATCTACGTGGGCAACAGGATAGACGACGACTTCCTCACGTTAGAAGAGTCGAGACACCACGGCCACTACAACGTCCTATATCTCAACAATCGCGATTTCACGTTTACCGACGTGACCGACGAGGCGGGACTGCTGGGCGGCGAGATAAAGCTCCTGGATTTTGATGGCCAACCCGTCCAGTACACCGACCCGGTGACAGGCCGGACCACCGTCGGGTTCGACCCGCAGTTCGTCGACGACAAAGGCAATCTGGTCGGCGATCCCACTGGCCAGACCCTGGCCGTCATGTTCTTTGACTATGACTCGGACGGCGACCCCGATCTCTGGCAGGCAGACGATGGGGACCTTCTGAAGGTCTATCGAAACGACTCCACGGAAGAAACGGTGAGGTTTACCAGGGTCGACAAGGAGCTCGGCATCGACATGGTCGGGGCGTGGATGGGGTTCGCCCTGGGAGACTATGACTCCGACAGCGACCTCGATGTCTTTGTCACCAATATTGGATTCCACCCGCTTCTGAATGAACAGTTGCCGATACCGACTGGCGACTGCGGGTCCACCCATATGTATGACTGGAGCACGTGCTACCACTTCCTTCTTGAGAACAAGGCAGAGCAGACGGGCGCTGGTGCTGGCTCGTTCGAAAACGTCGCTCCGAAGGTGGAGGTGACCCCAAGCGGCGTCCTGCCGCCGCCGTCCCTGGATCCGTCGAACTACTTGCCGGAGTGGGGCGTCACCACGGTTCCGCCGGGGCTGGAGGCATACGACTTCGGGTTCGGAACGACGTTTCTGGACATGGAGAACGACGGCGACCAGGACCTGTACTGGCTGGGATCGATGGGCGGACGGGGCGAAGGGCCGTACGGCCAGCAGTACGAGGGCGTCGGCCGGATGATGAGGAGCGACGGAACGGGCAACTTCGAGGACGTGACAGTCGAAAGCCGTCTGCTAGATATAGCGCACGTCGACTACGAGGACCTCGACCCGACGAATCCGCTATTCGACCCGATCGACAGGCGGCTATCCCCGGAGTTCCACGAAAACGGCAAGGGCGTGGCAAAAGGCGACCTAAATGGCGACGGCTATGTCGACCTCGTCGGCAGCAACAGCATGGGACCGGTCTGGGTTGGTCCCAATCTTCTTGATCTCCTGGGAGGCCGGCTCTTTGTCTGGCTGAACGGAGGTGGGGAAAACGATTGGGTCGGGCTCAGGTTAAAGGGCCGGATGGCAATCGACGGCACGGGTTCGAACGCGGACGCGATTGGAGCGCGGGTAGTCGTGTGGACTAAGTCGGCCGATGGAGTTTCGAGTTCGCAGGTGCAGGACGTCCTGGGAGGATCAAGTTTCATCTCCATGAACTCCACCGACCTGCACTTTGGACTGGGCAGGGAAAAAACGATCGACCGGGTGGAGGTCTCATGGCCAAGCGGAATGACCCAGGTTCTCGAAGATCTCGAATCGAACATGCTTCACGAAATCGTCGAACCGGCGCCATGACGCGAAATGCCCGGTCCGCAGATGGGCCATTTGCTCAAAATCCGCTGGCCTTCACGGGGCGTGAATCGGCCGCGGTCGATTGACATACGTTAAATCGGGGAATATTCTCGTTCTCTCTGCGGGCACGCTTGAGTCGCCTGTGCTTCAGGCCGCATCGGTGTGTTTGGCAACGCGTGAAAATCAATTATTCAAAGAGGTGTAAACATGTTGCAAGGCCATTCAAGCTTTAAGAAGCTTACTGGCGCAATAGCATTGGTGCTTTCGGCCGTCCTCATCGTAGCCATGGCTTGCGGTGGCGGGGACGAAACCCCGACCAAGGCCGCGGCTACGACGGCGCCAGCGACGGCCGTACCGGCAACGGCGGCCCCAGCGCCCACAGCCACCACGGAACCGGCTGGCGGCGGAACGCTGATCGTGGCCAATGACCTTGTTGGCCCGAAGGTGTTCAGGCCTTCCCTTATCACTGGTGGGGCCCACTCGGCATTTGGTTTGCAGGACTGGGGTTACTACGACTTCCTGTTGCAGGCCGACCACTCCAACCCGCTCAACTTTGGTGAGGTAGGGACCTCCGGTATCGCGACTGCATGGACTGTCGCCGACGACCAGAGCGAGATCCTGTTCACGATCAGGAGCGACGCGGAGTTCCACTGCGACGTTGGCGGAGCCGTTGGCCCTGAAGACATCGTCCACTCCTTCATGGAGAGCATGGGCGAGGGTACGAAGAGCACCCGCGGCCCCGGAATCAAGCGCTGGGCGCCGGAATGGGAAGTTGTCGATGACAACACCGTGCGCGCAGTTGTGGTGCCCGGAAAACTGGAACCGACGTGGAAGTTGGCCTTGGCTAACAACGGTGGCGGCAGCATCCCGATCGTCAGCAAGGCGCTGTTCGACTCGGGCAGCGACGCTGACATCACCACCCCCTGCGGATCCGGCCCGTTCAAGATCGAAGAGTGGGTTTCCGAGGAGAAGGTCATCGCATCCCCGGTTCGTGACAACTGGCGGGCGCAGCCTGACATGATCGACGAACTGCAGATTGTGCAGATCGCCGAGACCAACTCCAAGATCGCCGCGCTCAAGACGGGTGAGGTCCACATGGCCAACATCCCGCTCAAGTTCATCGACGACTCCAAGGCCGACATCGAAGGCAGCTGGGCACAGGCCACCGGCAAGTACCAGCCTCAGATCGTCTACTTCGCCGGTAACTTCTGGGCCAAGCGGGCCTACGAGTTCGAGGACGAAGAGGACATCTTCCCGCGTGAAGGTCTGAAGGCTGACAAGGACCACCCGTGGATCGGTAATCCGGACGACGACGAGTCGATGGAGAACGCTCGCAAAGTCCGCTGGGCGATGTCTATGGCGATCGACCGGGACGCGCTGAACCGCAACGTGTTCAACGGCTACGGCCAGATCACCTATGCCTACACGGACATACTGCCGGACGATCCGCTGTACAACGACGAGTGGACGGTCCCTTACGACGTAGAGGGCGCCAAGAAGTTGCTGGCAGAGGCCGGCTTTGCAGACGGGTTTGACCTCGACTTCTGGATCTCTCCGGACAACACGGCTGCAGTTGAGCCTGAGGCTTTCGAGGCCATAGCCCAGATGTGGCTGGACATTGGAGTAAACGCATCGAGCGAGAAGACCGTGTACGCCTCTCGCAGGCCCACGCTGGTCGCCCGTTCGATCGACATTCCGTTTGCGCACCACACGTTCTGGCTTTCCCCCGACGAGCCCAAGGGCGGCACCCTGGTGCCGACCGGCGGCTTCAACCACGGGCTCGAGTTGCCGGAAGAGATCGGCATGATCCGCTACGACAACATTTCGGAGCCGGACCTGCAGACCCGAATCGACAACAACCTCCGGTTGCAGGACTACCTGAGCCACTGGCAGTTGATGGCGGTGACGGTAACGCTCCAGCCTCACTGGCTTGTGAGACCCGAAGTCGAGTCGTGGGACCTCTATCAGCAGGCTTGGGCTGTGTTCAACTCACCCGAACGGGTGACGATGGCCAAGTGACGGATCCAGTTAGACTTACGTCTTAGTTCAAGTGGCACGGCCTGTCGCATACGCGGCAGGCCGTGGGCTTGTCTGGCACAGGGACTCCCCGCCGCACAACTACCGTTGGTGTGTTCCACGGGCCCGAATATGTCGAGGGGCGCAAGGACGACCGTGTTAGTACGAATGCCAAGAGTGCCACTCGGGCCGCAACGGGAAATCCATGGCTAAGTTCCTGGGCAGACGATTCCTCTATTCCTTAGGCGTCCTGTTCGCCACCAGCATCATTGTCTTCGGGCTGTCACGGGTCGCCGGGGATCCGCGCCACCTCTTCCTGACGGAGTACACGACGACCGAGACCTGGGAGGCCTGGGGAGAAGAGTACGGACTCGACCGCCCGTTCATGGTCCAGTACGGTATCTGGATGAGCAAGGCCTTGAGAGGCGATTTCGGGACCTCGCTCGGGCACCATATCAACGCCCGCCTGGTCATCCAGGAACGTATACCGGCAACCCTGCAACTAACGATCGCCTCTTTCATCTTCGCGATATTGATTGGAGTGCCCCTTGGCGTGCTTTCAGCCGTCAGACGGGGAACAGTCGCGGACTATGTCGGCCGGACGTGGGCCTTGCTCGGGCAGGCCCTGCCGCCTTACTGGCTGGGCGTGATGATGGTCCTGTTGTTCGCGGTACAGTTGGACTGGCTGCCTTCAGGCAGAAAGGGCGACTGGACTCATTTCGTCTTACCGACTCTCACCCTTGCCTGGGGTTCCGCATCCGCAATGTTGAGGCTGACCCGCGCGGCCATGCTTGAGGTGCTCGACTCCGAATTCGTCAAGTTCGCGCAGTCAAAGGGCGCGGGCCGCAACGCGGTGATATGGAGACACGCCCTGCGCAACGCTCTCATCGCCCCATTGACATTCTCCGGGCTGTTGCTGGCCGGCTTCATGACCGGCACAGTGATTACCGAGACGATCTTTTCATGGCCGGGCCTGGGTCAACTGGCGGTGCGAGCGGTCTTCAGCAACGACTTCCCGGTTCTGACAGGCGTCGTGCTCCTCGTCACCGGGATATACCTTGTCGTCAACCTGCTCGTGGACCTGACCTACGCACTTGTAGATCCGCGTATCAGGCTTTCGTAGGAACGGTCTGCAACTATGGAATTAGAGGCGCGCATAGATACAAGGATGACCGACTTCTCGAGGGATAGATCGCGCCTCGAGACGTGGTTCTCGTATTTTCGCCGCTATCCGGTGGTGCCTGCCTTGATCATCCTGGGGCTTGCGGTCGCCGCCGTATTCGCCCCGCTGCTGTCTTCCCATGACCCCTTGAGAGCGGACAGATACGATGACCTGGGGACACCCCCCTTCTGGTATGCCGATGGCAGCACCAAGTACCTCCTGGGAACAGACTACCTGGGCCGCGATGTCGTGACCCGCATGATCCACGGCACCAGAATTTCGCTTTACGTCGCCTTTTCCGTGCTCGGAATCGGCGGCGTCATCGGGACGGCCGTCGGCCTCATTTCCGGGTACTTTGGCGGGACCGTGGACGAGATAATAATGCGGTTCGTGGACCTAACCCTTGCCGTCCCGTTTATTCTCGTTGCCCTGGTCGTCGGCATCGTGCTGGATGTTTCCCTCAACACCGTTGTCATATTGCTCGTTATGTTCTTCTGGAACGGATTTGCGCGCCAGGTAAGGGCAGAAACTCTACAGTTGAAGACCACCGACTACGTAGCCTTGGCGAAGGTGGCCGGATCGTCTCCCGTGCGGATCATGTACAAGCACATACTGCCGGGCGTCTTCTCTACGGTGATCGTCATAGCTACCCTGACTGTGGGCGTGGTCATCCTGGTCGAGTCCATTCTCAGCTTCCTCGGTGTTGGAGTTCCGGCGCCTACCCCAACCTGGGGCGCCATGATCGCAGACGGCGCTGACTATCTGGGTACCGGTTGGTGGATGGCGTTCTTCCCTGGCCTTGCGATACTGTTCACCGTACTGGCGTTCAACTTCCTCGGCGATTGGCTGCGGGACACGCTGGACCCGCGGCTCCGCCAAATCGAGCAATAAGCGGGCCGGGTGGCCACGGAACAGTAGGCGTTACCTGGTCTTGGACCGAGTCGCCTGAATATTCGTGCCGAACCCGGGGTCTTCATCAATGTTCAGGGGCGCCGCCGTTGCGCTGTTGACAGTAATCTGCGCTGCGCTTGGATGCCAGCCCGCCTCGGGTGACGGCGAGGTGGTCGGCCACGTGGTCGAAGTTACAGCGAAGTCCCTGGTCGCAGTCGAAACCCTGACGATCGTGACGAGCGACGGCACGGAATGGGAATTTGCCGGAGGCGAGTTTTCCGGCTTTACGCCGTCCCACCTGGAGGAACACCAGGCGCTGGGTGAGCCGGTCAAGGTCGTCTACGTGCGGGAAGACGACGGCTCATTCAGGATCGTGCGGATCGAAGACGGATAACTTGGGACTTTCCATTGCCGCGCGCCGCGTCGCTTGCCGCCTCGAGGGCAGAAATCAATCGCCTGTGCTGCTACCGTTTTCATGCGGATCGGCATTCGATCAGGTACGGCTAAACGTTCAGCAAAAGGCCAGCGATTTCAGGCGGCAAGGTTTCTTCGGCATCGCCATGGCTTCCAAGACTGAGCTCGCATATACGGGGCTTGAAGATACGCTCACCGCCCTCGACGCCCAGTTCGAAATGAGGCAGGACGAGCGATCGGCTGTGACCGTCAACTCAACCGCCGGGGATTCTGACTGGCTGCAAATGGCAATCGGTCACTCTTGGCAAAGATGTTGGGCATGTACGTCTTCATGGTTCGCGGCCGGGATTGCAGGCTGCATGGACGTCGTTGAGGGATCTTATTTCTTGACAATTACTTGACACTTTCCAGTCGCGTAAGTAGTCTCTTTTTCCATCGGCGCGGACTTCATGTGTAGTTCGCCGGATTGCCGTGGAATATATTCGTGAATCGAACTGCGAACTGTTGAAGTTCGAAAACGATCCCAGACTCGGAGGGAACCGAATGATGTCTAGATTCCGATTTAAGCTCTCAGCGGGCGTCCTGATCGCAGCCGCGTTCGCATTGGCCGTACTGGCGGCCTGTGGGGGTACCGAGACGATAGTCGAGACCGTCATCGTCAAGGAACCCGGCCAGGTCATCACGGAAAAGGTGGTCGAGACCGTCATCGTTGAAAAATCCGTACAGGTTGTTGCTACACCGACGCCGGGCGCCATGGTGATGGCACCGGAAGATGAAGATAGTTCCGTCGTAGTTGCTGACTCGAGCGTGTTCCCCGTCATCTTTGTGCACGCCCTCTCCGGCTTGGGCCAGGAGTGGAAAGTCATCGGCTGGGACGTCGGCGAAAACCTGCTAAGGGTTGACGCTAATGGCAACTATGATCCGGACCAGTCGATCGCTCAGTCGTTCGAAATTGCGCCGGATAACACTTCGATCACGTTCCAACTCAGGAACGACGTGATGTTCCACCAGACCCCTGGAGGAGCCGAGGTGGGCCCCATGACCGCCGAAGACGTGGCATGGAGCTTTAACAACTCCGGTCGAGGAGACTCCATCTTCTATCGGGCCGGTAGCGTTAGAGACTGGATGGGAGAGTTCGACGAAGACGGTAACCGCACCGTGGAGCCGTTCGACGTTCTCGACACCTACACAGTCCGGTTAAATTGGAAAACCGGCAAGTTCCTCCCGTGGTGGATCACCAACCTGAGTCAGACCTCCAGCGCTGACCCGTGGATCACCTCAAAGAAACTGGTGGACGAACTCGGAGAGGCCAAGGCTTCACAGATTCCCGTAGCGACCGGTCCGTACCGGGCGGCAAACTGGAGCGTGGGCGAACGCATGGACCTTGAAGCCGTCGAGGGTCACTGGCGCATCACGCCCGCTGTGAAGAACTTCACCGTCCTTGAGCTGCGTGAGCCTCAAACAGTGCTTGCTGCGTTCAAGACCGGCCAGATCGACTTTGCCCCAATTCCGAACAGCCTGTTGGGCGAGGCCCTTGAGGCCACGCCGGGCTCACGCCGGGAAGCAGTTGGTCAGTCCCAGATGGGCTGCATCAACTTCGTCGGAAATTACTGGCAACAGAAGAACAACAATCCGGACAGCTCCGGTTTCGGCGAGACGATCTTCCCGAGACCCGGGTTCAAGCCCGAAAACGCCTGGGTGGGCGACCCCCGGGATCCCGCCAGCATGGAGCAGGCGCGCATGGTTAGACGCGCCCTCATCCTTGCGATCGACCGTGAGGCCATCAGGGATGAACTGTTCGGTGGATTCGGTGGAATCCAGGGCTCGGCCGTGAATGGCTGGGGACCGGATTCGCCGGGTTGGAAGTCGGATTGGGAGCGGCACTTCGATCCTGATGAGGCGAAGCGGCTTATTGCAGAGGCCGGGTACGGGGATGGCTTCGACATCCCGCTCTTCGTGCCGTCTGATCACCCAAGAGTCAACCCTGAAGCCGGACGGGCAATCGCCCAGATGTGGAACGACGTCGGTGCAAACGTGGACCTTGACGTGAGCGCTTATGCGGCGGCCAGGCCGAGGCGGTTCAATGGTGTGGACGACATACCGTGGTACCACTGCGGAACTATTCGGCCAGGTCTGGAAGACCGTCCGTTTGATGGCGGAATGGGCCCGAGCAGCACGTTCCGCGGTTTCGAAGTCGAAGACCACATGGTTCCTCTCTACTTCGAGAACTTCACTGAGCCCGACCGCCAGAAGCGCGTAGAGAACAACATCAAGATCAACGACTACGTCCTCGGACAGTGGGAACTACAGGCAGCGTTCGTTGCCGACATCCCCCACTACGCGGTAGGACCGAGAATTGACCAGTGGATGCCTCACTCGATCGACGCGCCGATATTCACCGGCGCAGCTACGGTGACGTTGAAGTAACAGCCGCCCCGATTTCGGTCTGAACTACATTGCCGAATAGGTGTTCGAGGGGGCGGAGCCAGTTGGCTCCGCCCTTTCGCACCCGGTGATGAATCAGCCAGACCGACTAGGCTGAACTCGAGACATGGCACGGTTTATCGCTCGCCGGATTGTCTACACCATCGTGATGATCATCGCGATGAGCATCTTCCTTTTTGGCATGTCTCGCGCGGCAGGCGATCCCCGCCTCCTTTACCTGAATGAGTACACGACGGAACAGGACTGGGAGGCGTGGGGCAAGGCGATGGGCCTCGACCGCCCGTTGGTGGTCCAGTATGGGGCATGGGCCGGGAATGCGGCGAGGGGGGACCTGGGCGATTCGATGCAGCACCAGAAGCCATCTCTTTCCGTGGTGTACGACCGCCTTGGCGCCACGCTCTTGCTGGCCGTGAGCGCTACTGCACTGGTCTTTCTTATGGCCATTCCGTTGGGCATCCTTTCCGCCGTCAAGCGCGGGACTGCGTGGGACTATTTGGGGCGTACCCTTGCATTGCTAGGCCAAACGGCGCCTCAGTTCTGGTTGGGGATCGTACTGATTATCGTTTTCGCCGTGTGGCTGGGATTGTTGCCGGTATTCGGCCGCGGAGGCTGGGAACACTACATACTCCCGTCTCTTGCGTTGGGCTGGCTGAGCGCCGCCGGGTTGCTCAGGCTGGTGCGCTCCGCCATGTTGGAAGTGCTCGATTCTGAGTACGTAAAGTTCGCCAGGGCGAAAGGGGTGAACTACCAATCGATCATTTGGCGGCACGCCTTGAAGAACGCCCTGATTGCCCCGCTAACGTACTCGGCGCTTTTCATAGCAGGCTTCATCGACGGTTCGGTCGTGATTGAGACGGTCTTTGCCTGGCCCGGCGTGGGACGACTTACGGTCGAGGCGATCAACGCCAATGACTTTCCGTTGGTAACGGCGGTCATCACCCTCGTGACAATCCTCTACGTGACTATGGCTCTGATAGCAGACGTGTTGTATGCGGTCGTCGACCCGCGGATCCGGTTGACCTAAATGTGTGACGCAAATTCAGGGTGGATCGCCCAACGCCCACCAGCCCGGGATTGTGATTAGTTGGCAATTCAAGGCGCAACGGCAGGCGCTTCGGTCTACGAAGAAAAACTACGCGGCTCCACGGCCACGCGTTACTGGAGGGAATTCCGGCGTTGGCCGGTAATCCCCGCGCTGATAATTGCCTTACTCATAGCCGTGGCGATATTCGCACCGTTGGTTGCGCCTAAGGACCCCGAAAGAGGCGGCCTGCGAGAACGCCACAACCCCCCGATGTGGATGGAAGGAGGCTCTTCGGAATACATACTGGGCACTGATCATCAGGGCTCGGACATCTTCAGCAGGATCATTTACGGCGCCCGTATATCGCTCCTCATAGCATCCATCGTTCTGACTGGAGGAGTCATCGGGGGGACCATGATCGGGTTGGTGTCGGGGTGGTATGGAGGGCAGACCGACGAGTTCCTGATGCGTTTTGTCGACTTCATCCTGGCGGTACCTTTTATCCTTATCGCGATAGTTGTGATAATCGTGTTGGGGCAAAGCCTGACCGTCATCATCTTGCTACTGGTCATATTCAGTTGGGCGGGTTTTGCGCGCCAGGTCCGCGCCGAGACGTTATCTCTCAAGACGGAGATCTACATAGACGCCGCACGCATCGTAGGCGCGCCGACGACGAGGATATTCCTGCGCCATATTTTCCCGGGCCTGGTTAGTACCATCGTCGTTCTAGCAACCCTTCGTGTGGGTGCCTTGATCCTCACGGAGTCAACGCTCAGCTATCTGGGGGTCGGGGTGCCGCCGCCTACACCTGCCTGGGGCGTGATGGTTGCAGATGGTCGCCTATACGTCGATTCGGCCTGGTGGGAAAGCCTGTTCCCTGGCTTGGCAATCATGATGGTCGTGCTCGCGTTCAACTTCTTCGGTGATTGGATGCGGGACTTCCTCGACCCGAGACTAAGACAAACCGCCTAAGCCGTTCTGAACTCCGGATGCGCCCCGCCACCGTAGGATGCCGGTCGTTAACCCCGACTTCAACAGTCGCCCGCCTACCACTGCAGTGCGGCTACAGGTTGGCAGGTAACTGCGCGCCGCGAATCGCACCTAATCCGCGATGAATTCAGCGCTTACCGAAACCGAGTTGTATTTCCGGCCTGTCACTGCCGACACCCTCGCCGACCTGGAACGATTTTCCCGCGGGCACGGAAAATTCCGGTACTGCTCCTGTATGCGCTGGCGCATGACCTCCACCGAGTTCAGGCGCTCGAACAAGCCAAAACGGATCGAAGCTCTGCGCGACGAGGTCGCCAATGGCCGCCCGACAGGCGTGCTCGCTTATGCGGACCGGGTTCCCGTCGGATGGTGCTCCATTGCGCCGCGTGAAGAATTTCGAGGGCTGGAACGATACCGGAAATTGGCCCGAATAGACGCCGCCGCGGTCTGGTCGGTGACGTGCTTTTTTGTCGACAGGCAGTATCGTCGAATAGGCCTCACCGTCGACCTATTAGAGGCCGCCGTTCGATACGCCAGCGCCAACGGCGCCCGTGTCGTTGAGGGCTATCCGGTCGAGTCCACCGCTGCCTCGTACACCTATATGGGTTCGCCAGAGACATTCATCAGGGCCGGATTCTCCGACGTTACCCCGCCTGGCCGGGTACGAAGAATGTTCAGGATCATCCTGAGCGACATCGCAGCAACGCAAGGCCGGTAGCCCTGCCGCGTGACTGGCTAAAGTAAATGTGATGATCCGGCCCTTGGCTAACCTGCATAGAATCACGGCCCTGGCGCCGCGGTCGCGCAGAATTCATGCTGACCGGGATTCCGCCGTCCGTTAGACTCTCGGATGCCTAATTTCCATTTGCCGCAAATCAGGAGAGAGTTAATGCGACAACTTCCGCACACCGAATATGCCGGATACCGAGGAGTCGGTGTCAGATTGTCAGAACCGATGGTCGACGATCTGCGCGCGGATGCAGCCCACGGGCGTGAAGAGCCGGTATTCAAGGGCTACCACATGTTCGATAAGGCCCACACGCTCATGCTCGGAGAAGAGGGGCTCATTCCGCGGGAAGACGCCGCCGCCATCCTGCGCGCATTCAGGGAGATGGAAGAGTACGGGTTCATGAAGGCCCGTGCCGAACAGCCGTGGGGGCTGCATGCCGGCGAAAACTACCTGATCCGAAAACTCGGATACGACATCGGCGGAAGGATTCACCTCGGCAGGTCATCCGGAGACCTAATGCAAGTCTCTCGCAGGGTCGCCACCCGCGACGCCATACTGGAGACGATGCAGGGCGTGATCGATTTCAGGCGGGCTCTCCTTCCTGTGGCGTGCGAAACCGCCGACGCAGTGATGCCAGGATATACACATGGCATGCACGCTCAGCCGACCACGCTGGGAGCGCAGCTGCTTTCATGGGTGGCCGGGCTGGAACGGGACTTCGAACGCCTCCACGCGGCTTACGCCCACACCAACCAAAGCCCTGCAGGGGCTGCGATCATGACCGGGTCGCCGTTCGCCGTGAATCGCCATCGCACCGCCGATATTCTCGGGTTCGACTCGGTGCTTTACAGCACGTTCGACGCCATCGTCGGCAGCCGTGACTACACGCTTGAGGCGTATTCGGCCGCGGCGATCCTGGACGGACACGTCGGCCGCGCCGGCGAAGACATTTCGTACTGGTACAGCAACGAGTCCCGCATGGTCGACATTCCGGACCGTTTCTGCCACACCAGCAGCATCATGTTGCACAAGAAAAATCCTGTGGCCCTTGAGCAGATCAGGGGAAGCGCTTCGGACGCCATAGGAGGCCTAACCGGCGCGTTTGTGGCGTCCAAGAGCCGCACCGGAGCGCCGGATGGCGGCGGGGGAGTGTTTTTCGAGATGCTGGACGTGTTCTCAATAGTTCGGCGGCACATGCACTGGCTGGAGATCATGGTGCCCGACCTGGAGGTGAAGCGCGACCGGATGCACCACCTCGCGAGTTCTCATTGGGCGGTCGGTCCGGATATTGCCAGCGCCGTCGTTAAAGAAAAAGGACTCCCGTGGCGCATTGCTCACCAGTGTGTTGGCACAATGGTGCGTTACGCATACGAACGGGGGCTGAGTCCCCGCGACGCCACTCCGGAACTACTCGACGAAGCGGCGATAGAGTACATGGGCAAGCCGATCGGTCTGAGCCGCGAAATTCTGAATGACGCGCTGGACCCGTCCAACGCTGTGAAGCAACGAACCTTGTACGGCGGTCCCGCTCCGGAAGAGACCAGGGCTCGGGCAGAGGACGCGGCGAAGACGGTCGAGTCTGACTCTACGATCGTTTCTGAAAAAATCCGCCACCTGGAAGAGGCGGAAGCCCGACTGGAATCAGGCATCGACGAACTGATCGCTTCGGTCTAGTGACCTCACCGGGCCGGGCAATCAGGCCTTGGCCCGGTGGTAGAGTCCGCTCCAATGCGCGCTACGAAGAACTAGCGTCTGAACTCGCGTATGCTAAACGCAATCAGTGGTGGAACGTTGGACGCGATCCCGGCCGCCGGCATGGCAGTCAGCAGGGCGTTGGTCGAACGAAACGCCACGCCAAAGACCTCTTGGGAGTAGTACAGTCCCGCCCAGGAGCCTACCATTGCTCCGAACAACGTCAGCCCAAGCGCCGGCAGGTTGGATGCCACGCCTTCGTCGAGTTTTATCCAGCCGGCGAATGCGCCTAGGCCAGCGCCCACGCCGATGCTGATCGTAAGTACGACGAATGACTGCGTCGAGGACATCCACGGCTGGAGTAGAAAAAACCAACCGATGAAGTACCCAACCATGGCGGCGACGCCCCCGGTCACGATGCCGACGGCGACGCGAACAAAGATGGAAACCAGGGATTCGATCATGCTATTGGTCATCGGGTATCCGCTCTCGCCGTCTGGCCAGGGCGCTGGTCATTTGATTGATTACCGGACTGGCGCGGCGCCTTCATCTCAAGTGACTTGCCCAATATCAAACGGCGTGCGGCGTGACACCGGGGTTTGCGGACGCCAGTCCGCGGCGGGTTTAACTGTCTTCAAATTATGCACGACGAAAACGGGGCAATCATGAGAATCACCGGCGTTTCGACCTACCCAATCGCGATTCCGTATAGGGTCCCGTGGAGAAATCGGCACACCGAGGACTCCGGCCGTCCCATGACCCACCTCGAAACCACGATTCTGGAGGTTCACACCGACGAGGGGATCAGCGGGCTGGGTGAAGCGAAAGGTCCGGATGTCGCCGACCATATTCGCCTGCAATTCGAACCGGCGTTGATGGGCCGTGACCCTTTGCAAATCGCGTCTATTGTGACCGAACTGGAATGCCGGTTCGGCAGATCGCAGATCGTCGCAGGGATTGATTTTGCTCTCCACGACATCGCCGGCAAGGCGTTGGACGTGCCGGTCTATCAGTTACTTGGCGGCAAGACGCGGGAAAGTGTGCCCCTCGTCTGGACACTGCCCTACCTGGACATCGAATCGCAGGTCGATCTGGCGATGGATCGGGTAGCTGAGGGATTTACTAACGCCATCAAGATGAAGGTGGGGATACCCGGAGACTACGAGCACGTCCTCGCCGTGGGAATGGCAATCGGCAGCGTGCCGATTCGACCTGACTCAAACATGGGCCACTCGAAACAACAGGCCTTGCGACAGACCTCGGATCTGCAATCGGAAGGGGTGAATATCGAACTGCTCGAAGACCCATGCCCGACCGACTGGGACGACTACCAGGACCTGGCCGACCAACTCGACGTCGAGATCTCGGTCCACGGCGGTTGGAACAGTCTGGACGACCTTGCAGGGTTAATTCGGGCGGCTAAACCGGGAATCCGCTGCGTCAACGTGATGCCAACGGATTGGGGCATATACCGATCGGCCCAAATAGTAGGTGCGCTGGAGGTCGCCGGGGTCGGTTGGACCATGGGAACGAGTCACGACTCGTCGATCAAGATCGCGGCCTCCCTTCACCTCGGCACGTCCTTGCCAAACGCCATATACCCGTGCGACCTGCTCGGCCCACGGCTCCATGTCGCGGATGTCGCTACGGCGCCGCTGTCGATTCACGCGGGGCAGGGGACCGCGCCGGAAACGGCCGGTTTGGGAGTCGAGTTGGATCGTGACGTACTGGAAAACTACCATGTCGATTCATTCGATTCGCCGGGGACGAAAGTATAGATGGCCACAGTCGCAAATATTGGTGACATCGAGATAATCGCCGTTACCGACGGCGATGCAGCGCCCGCCGATCCCGCTTGGCCATTTCCCAACGTACCGGCTGCGGCTTGGCGCGACGCCCGATTCGCCCTTGACGACGATGGGCGGCATCGAAGTAATTTCGGCGCGTTTGTGCTTCGATCTCGGAGCGAGACGGTCCTCATCGACACGGGTTTGGGTCCGGGATCCTGGGAGATTCAAGCGCCCTCGGCAGATGCAGGACACTTGCTCGATAGCCTGTCCGCGGTCAATATCAGCCCGGGTTCGATTACGTGTGTGGTCATGACACACATCCATTTTGACCATGTCGGATGGAACGTCACGTCAAGCGAGTCCGATTCTCCGACGCCCATGTTCCCGAAGGCGAGATACTTGGCTCCAAAAGCCGATTGGGACCATTGGAAAGGCAATACGGACCCATCCAGCGGTCACCACCAGAGGGCGTTCCGGGACAGCGTAGTGCCGTTACAAGAATTGGGCGTCCTCGAGTTGGTGACCGGAGAAACCGCAGTGGCGCCCGGCATTCGCACAATGCCCACCCCGGGCCATACGCCAGGTCACCAGTCGTTGTTTCTGGAATCCGACGGACAACGCGGGATCGTGACCGGCGACATCTTCCATTCAGCGGCTCAGTTCGCGGAACCGGACTGGTCTCACCGGGCAGACATCGACCCGACAACAGCGAGGAAATCTAGAATCGGGTTACTCGAAAGGCTCCTACCTGACGTTACGGTAGCTTCAGGCCACCTTGTCCACGGATCGAACATAGGGTCAGTCGCAACCGTAAAGGGCCGCAGGATGTGGCGAGCCTTTCCGTAAGTCCGGGCGGCGCCAAATAATTCGCCGGCCAATTGCAGGACTGATTCGCCTAACGGTTTTCCACGAACTCGTTCGTAAATGCCGTGCTGGGGTCAAGATCCGCGTCCACCAAGCCGCGCCCCTTCATCCATTCGGACAATGTTGTCCACCTCTCGGCTTCTTGCCAGCCGAATGACGGGGCCCCTTCCGTCCAGAGCGGCGCCAACAAGTCGACTCCCTGCCGCTCGAGTTCTTCGTTTACGGTTCCCTCATCGGCGGCTTCCAGCAGTGCGTCGATAGACTTCTGCGGGTTCTCGATCGCCGACTCAAAACCGCGGCTCAACGCGTTAACGAATCTCTGGACCACGTCGGAGCGATTGGCGATCGTGTCCTCGCTCGCCACAACGACCAGCTCGTAGAAGTCGGGCACACCCCACTCTTCCATCCGCATGACCGTCACTTCGTGGCCTTCGAGTTCGATCAGGATCGACTCGTGAGTCCAGTACGCGCCCACGACCGCGTCGACTCTTCCGCCAAGCAGGGCAGGGACGAGGTCAAACCCGACATTCACCATCTCGACGTCTTCAATGTCAACACCGTCAAAGTTGAGCATCGTCTCCAGCATCCCCTCGTTCGAAAGAATGCCGGGGTGGCCGATCTTCTTGCCGCGCAAGTCTCCGGGTCTAGTCAAACCCGAAGCGGTCAAAGTCATGATCGAGTTGAGAGGGTGTTGAACAATGCCCGTGACAGCGACGACTGGGATGCCTTCGTTCCTTGCCTGGAGGAGATCGGGCTGGTAGTTGATGCCGAATTCGTCCCTGCCGGCTCCGACGGTCTGGAGAATCGTAGACGGGTCGGATGGCGTGTAGATGTTCACGTCCAACCCCTCCTCGTCGAAGTACCCTTGCCTCACCGCTTCGTAAATACCGGCGTGATTGGAGTTGGGATACCAATCGAGCGCCAGGGACACACTCACTTTTTCCGGCTCATCGTCCCCGCAAGCCAGGGCAACCAGCAGGGCAACGCCCAGTAAAAAGGGCATCAGGGATCTCTGTTTCATCGGATTGAAGCCTCCTTAAGGGCCAACAATGCCATAATACGCGACTTAAGCTAACGATTGACACTCGGAGAAAAGTCCGTCATCTGGCACAGGGCGGCTGAACTAAACGAATTACGAAAATCAAGGCCAGAAAGCAGCCGATGTTCCGCGGGCTCTCCCCCCATGGCGAATAGGTCTCGGAATTGGAAAACATCAGGCACTCGGCCGCCCATTTCGAGTCGATTGGCTCCCAGGAAAGGCTGGTATAAGCTCGAGTGCGCCACGGGCGTTGGAGGACCACATCATGTCAATTGAGAATAAACCCCTTGAGGACAAAGTCGCTGTTGTGACCGGCGCCGGTCAGGGCAACGGTCGCGCCATAGCGCTGCGACTCGCCGCCGATGGCGCGATGGTCTTTGGAACGGACCTGAGAACGGGCCTGCTGAACGAACTCGAAGACACTGGCCGGGAGTCCGGGCTGAGCCTCGCTACGGGCGTCTACGATGCCTCCAGTCCGAAAGATGCGGACAGTCTGGTTGCCCGCGTCGTAGAGTCGTATGGGAAGCTCGACATCATGGTCAACAACGCAGGCGCTATCTGGACCACGCCGTTCCCGGACGTCACCGAGGAGATTTGGGACCGCAGCATGAACCTGAACCTCAAGGGCCTGTACTTCCACATGCAGGCCGCTGCGAGGCAGATGATCGAGCAGGGTAGCGGCGTCATAATCAACCTGGCTTCCATAGCCGGGATAGACCCAGGGATGACACTGTCGCCGCCGTACGCGGCTAGCAAGGCCGCGGTGATCAATCTGACCAAGTCGGCTGCCTTCAGAATCGCCCAGCATGGGGTCAGGGTGAACGCCGTCGCTCCCGGCATAGTCGACACGGCGTTCAATCGGACGCTGGACCGCCTGCTGGGTGTCGAGCAAGAGGGGCTGCCTGAAGGCGAGTGGATGGGTCGGCGGGCATCCGGCATACCCTTGGGACGCATCTCGGTGCCCGAAGATGTCGCCGGAGTCGTAGCCTTCCTGGCCGGTCCCGATGCCGCTTACATGACCGGTGAGACAGTCGTGGTCTCAGGCGGCCTGGCGATGAGGTAGCCTCGCCACTGGTTTAGCTTGGGGCCGGAACGGGAAGATGGCGCGGGACGCCATTTCCGCCCGCTCTCGCTATCGGAGACTGTCTGGGTCGCCGCTCGTAGTTTCCCGCCTGTTTGCCGACCGCCTTTCCGCTTCAAGGCGCTCAAGGTCGTATGACCTGTGGTCCACGTATTTCATCGTTTCCGCGATCACTTTGTGGCCGGCGACATCGCGTATGAGCCGGTGCATCTCCTGGCAGACCCGGCGGTAGTCGGGATGACCCTGCGGCGTAGTCCGAAGTTCAAGCAGGTGGAAGGCTTCCCGGGCGTTCAACTGCATGACGTAGCGCAGTCGATAGGAAAACGGCACGGCATACTGTGCCGCGCTCGTGCCATGAGCCCGGAGGAGGACGGAGTGAAGGCTGGCCATGCGGTCCATCGCTTCGTGCCATTCGGCCGATTCGCCCGCCTCGACGATGTCCGGCGGAGTGGAGTACCCGTGCGACACGCCCAACGGTTGCCATTCGATCGTGAGCATACGGTGGCGCTGAAGGTCCCTGAAACTCCCGAAGTCCGAGAGAATGTCGAATCGATATGAAACGCGTTCAGCGCCCCTGCCGGGCTTGTGTCGCCGGTTGAGGCGTTCGCCGGCGTACGCCCGAATCACACGGGCCTTTTCCTCGCACGGCATCTTTTCCGCCAGTTCCAGCAGTTGTCCGTCCGGCAAATCGGTGAACGCGTACAGCGCTGCCGCCGCGACCTTGGTTTCCGCATCCGGATCCCAGTCGGTGAGCTCCACTTCCGGAACATCTCTCGGCGCGACAACTTCAAGTTCCCGTGCGATCCCTTCCATGGAATCCGCTGTCCGGCGTAAGTAGTCGCTCCACGCTCCGCCCCTGTCGGGCACGTCTACTCGCCGAACGAACGCAGGTATTACCGTCCTAAGCTCGTCGAGCAAAATATCGGAATAGTCGCGGACCTCTGCCAACTGGCTGGCGCGCATCCGCAACAGCAGTGATTCGTAAGCCTGACCTGTGCCGAATATGCCGACATTCGACAACGTCGCGGCAGGGAGCAGCCCTCTGGCTGTGTCGCAGGCCTTCGCACGAATGGTAGATCTCCAGACCCGCATGCTGTCGCCGGCGGCGCGAGGGAATCTGGCGGCAAAGTACTCGGTTAGGCGCCGGACGATGGACGAGTAGGTCTCGAACCGCCGGTCCATCTCTTCGCGGTAACGACCCTCGTGATCGGAGCCCCGAATCTCAGGGGGCACGAGGTACCGGTAACGGCCGCCCAATTTGCGGTCGTAGTAGATGTACCTCGTGCTTTGCTCGAGGTAAGCGGCCAGTCTTCCCCACTCCAGCACCTTGGTGAGAATGTTCGACGCCTGTTCGCACGCGACGTGCGCCCCGCCGAGCTGTGCGACAGAATCGTCGCCGTACTCGCCCAACACCCGCTCGTAGAGTCGTTCGGCCCTGCGAGTGTCCGGCGCACCCGATTCCCCGGCCGAAGATTCAGCAATCGCCTGAATGCCGATGTCGGGCTGACTGTAGAACTCGTCCAGGAAGACGCGCCGCAGCGATTTGTCTGTCCGGCTGTAACGGGCGAACAGCGCGCCCTTAACAACTTCCGGAAGGTTGATGAGCGCGAATACCGGGCGGTCCGTGTTGGTAAAAAACCGCCGTAATATTAACTCCTCTTGGTCTGTGAAATTCTCCAGGAAGTACATGTCGAAGCGTTACAAGAATCAGCGCCAGTGGTTACGCGGCACTCCAGCTGACCTTTCCGCGTTCAAGAAGGCACGGTCATTTGAGCCCCATCCAATGAATTGCGCGATGGAGCAATTCGAAGACGGGAAGAGTCCGGCCGACTAGAGTAACAGTCTTGCCGGGTTTTCCAGGTTCTTCCGGATTTCGTTCAGGAAAACTGCCCCCTCGGCGCCATCGGCAACTCGATGGTCCACAGAAATTGTGGCCTTCATGATGTCTGCGACCACGATCTGGTTGTCCCGAACGACCGGGGTTTTCGTGACGCTGCCTGTGGCGAGTACCGCCGACTGGGGCGGGACGATTATCGCGGCGAAACTTTCGACGCCCAACATGCCCATGTTCGATATCGCGAACGTGCCGCCGGTCAGTTCTTCTTGCGTCAGCGTGCCGCCGTCGCCCCGCGCTCTGCGGCCAAGGTCTTTGGCTGCCGTGGACAACTCTGCAAGCGATTTCCCCTGGCACCGGAGCAATGCCGGAACTATGAGCCCTTCTTCGAGCGCGATGGCAATTCCGATATTGATATTGGCTTGACCGACCAGGCGATCGTCCTCGTAGAACTTGTTGAACTTCGGCTGCGCGATCAGGGCGTTTGCCGACGCCTTGATGATCATGTCGTTTACCGAGACGCGCACCCCCGATTCAGCCAAAGCTTCGTTGATACCTGTCCTCAACCGCATCAGGTCGGTCATGTCGACCGCAACGGTCACGTAGAAGTGAGGCTTCTCGGTCTTGCTGCGGACGGTCACCCGGGCGATCGCTTGCCGCATGCTCGTCAAAGGTACGTCTGACGAGTCGATCTCGGGGGCCGGTGCCGCGGCCATGGCAGGCGCAGCGGCAGGGGGTTGGTAGGACATCACGTCATCTCGTGTGATGCGACCGCCCGGACCCGTGCCGACAACCTGCGCGATGTCGATATTACGTTCGCGAGCGATCCGTCGGGCCATTGGAGATGCCTTGACGCGCCCGCCGGCTGCTGCAGGGGCCAGCGGAGGAGGCGGAGCGGCAGCTACGGGCGCCGCCACTGGACTTGGGGGCGTTGGGACCGGAGCTGCCGCCGCCGCCGCAGCGGCCGGTTCCGCGATCTCCGGGACCTCGTCGTCCGCATCACCGATGTAGGCGATCAAATCGCCGACCGGTACCTTGCCTCCCTCGGCAACCACGATCCTGCGCAGTAGACCGTTGGCGTACGCCTCCATCTCGACCACCGTCTTGTCGGTCTCGATCTCGGCCAGCTTGTCGCCTCGGGCGACGGCATCGCCCTCGGCCTTAAGCCATTTGACAATGGTGCCTTCTGTCATGTCGGCGCCCATGGAGGGCATGGTCACTTCGGTGATCAATGAAAACTGCTCCGGTTCGGGTGGTAAGGGCTGAAATAGCAGTCGGCCTGACGCCCGCAAATTGCTGGACGCCGGCGATTAGAGGTTACACAAACGTAAGCTGTGGCGCAGCCCGCGGACGCATCGATAAGGCCTATTGCGTTGCGCGGCTTCACAGTTTGTAGGCCTGCGTAAGGGCGTGGAGCACGTCGCTGGAATGTGGGAGTGCTTCCCGTTCCATCGTGCGATTGTAAGGCCAGGGCGCGTCGCTTGCGCCAATTCGTATGATCGGGCCGTCGAGCCAGTCGCCCACGCGTTCCTGGAGTGTTGCTACCACCTCCGCCATGATGCCGCCGGTGCGGCGGGCGGTGTCGAGGGCCAAAACCCGGCTGGTCTTTTGAGCCGAAGCCGTCAGCGTGTTGTAGTCGATGGGGTTGAGCGACCTAAGGTCAATCACCTCCGCTGAGACGCCCCGGCCCGCAAGCGCGTCGGCCACCTCGTCCAATATGGGCATTCCGTGTCCGTACGACACCAACGTAATCTCTTCCCCTTCACGGCGGACTTTTGCGGAACCCAATTCCACCTCGTAGTGCTCTTCCGGCACCTCGCCCTTCACTCCGTAGAGCCCGGCCGATTCCGCGTACACGACGGGGTTATCCTCTTTGATCGCGGTCCTCAGCAGGCCCAGGGCGTCATATGGGGTCGACGGCGCCACGACGCGCATTCCCGGAACTTCGGCGAGCCACGTCTCGAAACTCTGGGAGTGGGTCGCCGCAAGTTGCATGCCTGCGCCCGTCGGCGCGCGTATGACCAACGGCACCTTGATCTGGCCGCCCGACATATAGCGCAAATTCGCAGCCATGTTCACGATCTGATCGAACGCCACAAGGGAAAAACTCATGGACATGAGTTCTACGATAGGCCGCAGACCCGCCGCCGCCGCGCCAACCCCTGTGCCTACGAACGTAGCTTCCGATATTGGTGTGTCCCGGACCCGTTTGCTGCCGTACTCCTGCAATAGGCCCGCGGTGACCGCATACGCCCCGCCGTAAGCTCCGATGTCCTCGCCCATCAGGAATACGGCGGGGTCGGTTTCGAGGGCTTCGGTAAGGCCTTGCCGGATCGCTTGGCGAACGGTTACTACTGGCATTGTCGGCTCAGGATTAGCTGGGGGTATCCGGTAGTGAACTCAAGCGTAGGTATCTTCGAATAGGTCTTCGGGCGAAGGCTCAGCGCTCTGCTCGGCAAATTTGACTGAGGCGGCGACCTCTTCCTCCACCGACACCCGCGCAGCCTCCAAATCATTTTCACCGGCTACGCCATGCTCAAGCAGCAGGCGAGGGAAGGTCTTTAGCGGGTCTCTGCCGACCCAGTATGCGAGCTCTTCTTCTGACCGGTAGCGGGCTGGGTCGGCCATCGAATGGCCTACATACCGGAACGTCTTGGCCTCGATGAATTTGGGTCCCTCGCCATTCCTGATTCGGACGGCGGATTCTTGTGTTGCCTGTTTCACAGCCAGCACGTCCATCCCGTCCACTACTACCGAGTCGATGCCATAGTCCATTGATATCGTGTGGAAGTCGTTTCCGGCTGACCTGACGTTTTCGACCGCCGACCCCATCCCGTAGAGGTTGTTCTCCAGGAAGAACAACAGCGGCAGATGCCAGACCGCGGCCAAGTTCATGGTTTCGTGGAATGTGCCCTGATTGACCGCTCCGTCGCCAAAGAACACCAATGCCAGGTCGCTCGTTTCTTTGTAAAGGCACGAAAGGCCTA
This sequence comes from Dehalococcoidia bacterium, assembly GCA_965262065.1. Lineage (GTDB taxonomy): Bacteria > Chloroflexota > Dehalococcoidia > Lucifugimonadales > Lucifugimonadaceae. The sequence goes on from OZ253497.1 coordinate 2,857,779, forward strand.
GACCGGCCGCCAGCGGCAACTGAGCGCCCACAATGGCGTGGCCGCCCATAAACCGTTTGGCCGCGTCGAACAGGTGCATCGAACCGCCCTTGCCCTTGCTCAGCCCCGTTTTGCGTCCGAACAACTCGGCCATAATGCGGTTCGTGTCCAAGCCCCGCGCCAAGGCGTGCCCATGATCGCGGTAGTGGGTAACTATGTAGTCTCCGGGTAGCAGGGCGGAGAGAGCGCCGACGGCGACGGCCTCCTGGCCGATGTAGAGGTGCAGAAAGCCGCGTATGTTGCCCGTCGTGTAGTTTTCGGCGCAGGCGTCTTCGAATCGACGGATAAGGTACATCTGGCGATACAACGCCAGAAGTTCCGCGCTGCTGCCCATTCCGTTCAACGAGGGCGCGTCCCCCGTGTTGCTTGCAATGGATTGCCCAGGGCTGCTTTCTTGCCTTGTTTTTGGACTTTCCGCGGTCATTAAGCTATGGGCCCGCAACCGTGTTCGTCGGTGGTGTACTCGTCGGGTTACTTGGCAATTTTACGCATGTTGGCAACCGACTGCCGAAGTTTACATGCGGACGCCGCCCGCACATGCCCTCGGGCTGTAGAAACCTCTGAGTTTTCAGCGCCGTTGTTTGTGATCAACCGGCCAGCTTGCGAGCCAGGACAACGTTGTGAATCAGCATGGCGATTGTCATTGGCCCCACACCTCCCGGCACGGGCGTCAGAGCAGACGCCACCTGGGACACCTGGTCCTGGTCCACGTCCCCGGCCAGGCGGTATCCGCGTCGCCTGGTTGGATCGTCAACACGGGATATCCCGACGTCGATGACAACGGCGCCGGGCTTCACCATGTCTCCGGTAATCATCCCGGGCCTGCCGACGGCAGCCACGAGAATGTCCGCCTGTCGCGTTTCGGCCGCGAGGTCGCGCGTGCCGGTGTGACAGACGGTTACGGTGGAGTTGGCGCCGCGACCCCGCCCGAGGAACAACGCGGCGAGCGGCAACCCAACAATATTGCTGCGCCCGCATATGACTACCTTTGCGCCCGCGGTATCGACTTGTTCTTCGATAAGCAGCCGCTGCACGCCGAGCGGTGTGGCGGGAACGAAGCGCGGCGTGCCCGCCAGCAATAGTCCCGCATTTTCGGGATGTAAGCCGTCGACGTCTTTTGACGGGAGAATCGTTCGGATCACCTCGTCTTCATCGACGTGGTCCGGCAAAGGCAACTGCACGAGTATGCCGTGGAAACGATCGTCCCGATTCAATTCGTCTACCTGGGCTATTACCTCATCTTGTGAAGAGCTGGCCGGCAGGCGGATGGTTTCGGAATAAACCCCGGCCTCTTTGCACGCTCGTTCTTTGCTGCGTACGTAAGATTGCGAGGCGGGGTCGTCCCCGACGAGAATCACGCCGAGGCCCGGGGGCGAGAGGCCGCCGGAGCGGAGGGCGGCAACCTCAGCGGTCAACCCGGCTCTGACCCTTGCGCCAACGGCATTTCCGTCGATCAGCCGGGCCCTCGATGTATCGTCGTGTTCGCTCATGGTTCTTCGTAACGGCAGCGCGGAGCCTGATTGTTGGCCGGTCTAACCGGTGTTTACTCCCAAGAACGTATCATGACGACAGACCTCGGCGGAACGGCAAAGCCGGGAGGACACCAGGCAGACGGACTACGGAGCGCCTGTTCATTGATATACACGGGTATCGACATTATAGAAATCAGCCGAATCGCGGAGGTGGCGAGACGTTACCCGAAGCGGTTTCTGGAGAAGATATACACCCCGGGAGAGAGGGCCTACAGCCGCGGCAGAGCGCCACAATTGGCAAGCAGATTCGCGGCCAAGGAAGCCGTCATGAAAGCGCTTGGCACGGGGGTACGGGGCGTCAGTTGGCGTGAAATTGAGGTCGTTCGTCCCAGGGGACGCGCCCCCGAGATCGTTCTTCACGGCAGGGCGCAGGCCAAGGCCCAGGAAATCGGAATTGTCCGCACGGCGCTAAGCCTCTCCCACTCCAGGGACTTCGCCGTGGCTTCTGTCGTAGCGATCACGGCCGGGGTCGGGGATCCGGAGAAATGAAGGCCGTCACCGCCGCACAGATGCGGAGGTTGGAGCAGGCTGCGGTTGAAGCAGGCGTCTCGCTCGACGAGCTGATGGAAAACGCAGGCCGGGCGGTCGGGGACGAGGTGGCGGCCAGGCTCGGGAATGCCGCAGGGTCCAGGGTTGTTGTCCTGATTGGCCCCGGCAATAACGGGGGAGACGGTCTTGTGGCGGCAACGCGGCTTGCGCAACGGGGAGCCGCGGTCGAAGCGTTCGTGGTTGCCGGCAGCGGCGACCCTGCCGGAAAAAGGTCCGCCGCCGAGGCCTCAGGGGTTCGGATAGAGTCGGTCATAGACGAGCCCGGCATACAAGTCCTGAGCAGCGTGTCGGCTTCGGCCGACGTGGTCATCGACGCAGTGTTGGGTACCGGAGCGAGCCGTCCGATTGGCGATCCTCTCGGCAGGGCATTAGCTGCCGTTCGGCAGAGCGGGACGCCGGTGGTCGCAGTGGATTTGCCGACAGGCATGAACGCCGACACAGGCCAATTCGATCCAAATGGGATTCGCGCCGATTTGACGCTAATGCTGGCCAACCCGAAGATCGGCCCGGTCATCGAGGCAAGTAACGGTCACTGCGGCAAAATCAAGGTCCTCGACATCGGCATTCCGCCGGGATTGGACTCCGGTCTGGAAGTCGAATGGCTAGATAAGCAATTAGCCTCGTCCTTGCTGCCTGCGCGCCCGGCCGACTCTCACAAGGGTACTTTCGGTAGGGCGCTCCTGGTTGCCGGTTCCCCGCAGTATCCGGGAGCGGCATTGTTGGCTACGAACGCCGCAACGAGGAGCGGGGCAGGGCTGGTCGAACTGGCGACGGAGAGTAGTGTCTACGCTCTGGTGGTCGGTGCGGTTCCGGAGGCGATTTATACACCGCTCGCAGAAAGTAATTCACGCGAACTCGACTCTTCAGAGTCTGCCAGGCAGGTAATCGACCGCGCGGCGGCGGCAACCTCAGTATTGATCGGCCCCGGCTTCGGAACGTCGGTCCGGAAGTCGATCTTCACCCGCACCCTCGCGAAGCAGGCCCCCGGCTTGCCGCCGCTGGTTATAGACGCCGACGCCCTGAACATACTGGCCGGGACTTACCGATGGTGGGAGAGTTTGCCGGAATCGACGATTGTGACTCCTCATCCAGGTGAAATGGCCAGATTGCTCCACCGATCCACGACCGTGGTTCAATCAGACCGGCTGGGCGCGGCGAAGTCTGCGGCTGAAAAGTGGGGAGTGAATGTTGTATTGAAAGGCGCCGCCACGTTGATCGTTTCGCCAGCCGGCAGAGTCAGGATCAGCCCGTACGTCAACGCCGGACTGGCCAAAGGGGGCACCGGAGACGTCTTGGCTGGACTTGCCTCCGGATTGCTGGCCCAGATGCCGGAACGGCCTTTCGACGCGGCGTCGCTGGCCGTCTACGTCCACGGTCTGGCAGGGGAAATCGCCCGAAGGTCCAAAGGAGAGATCGGAATGCGCGCGGGTGACGTCATTAATGCCATACCGGACGCCTTCATAGAACTGGCTTCAAGCGGGAGGAAGGCGTTCGAGTTCACAGGTATCCCCCGGACCGGGACGTATAATTCTGACCCATGAACACGCTATTGGCAGTCGACCTCGGCAACACGAACGTGACGATCGGCGCTTTCGAAGACGCCAATCTTGCCGCGACTTGGCGCGTGTCGACCGATCGCCACCGGACGCGGGACGAGTACGAATGGCTGCTCAGTGGATTATTGTCGGGGAAGGGTCTCGATGCCGCCAACATAGACGGGGTCGCCATGTGCTCGGTGGTCCCGCCGGTTACCGAGATGGTGCGTGAGGCGCTTGAAAACCTGACCGGCAAAGATTCCCTCCTCGTCGGCCCGGGCACCCGCACAGGAATCCGCATCGAATACGATCGCGTGCAGGACGTGGGCACAGACCGCGTAGTTGATGCCGTCGCTGCCCATGCCCTATACCCCGGAACGGTCATCGTTGTGGACTTCGGCACAGCGACCGTATTCGACGCGGTAACGGCAGATGGCGTTTATAAGGGCGGCGCGCTGGCGCCGGGTCTCTCGACATCGGCCGAAGCACTGTATGAGAGTACTTCCCAACTCCGCAGGGTGGACCTGGCCCCGCCGGACAGGATCATCGGGCGAAATACGACGGCTGCTCTTCAGTCCGGCCTGGTCTACGGCCATGTCGGCCTGGTTGAGGGAATGGTGAAACGCTTTCGCCTCGAGTTGGATTGTGAAGGGCTGGGTGAATGCACTGTGGTCGCGACAGGTGGTCTGGCGACGCTGATGTCCGGCCTGACCGACGTATTCGATCACGTGAATGAAGACCTGACCCTTCAAGGTCTGCGGCTCGTCTACGAAATGAACACCTGAAGGACTTGTGCGCGAGCTGCTAAACGGGTTCTCGCCAATTGAAAATCAAGATAGCCGATCAATTCTGAGGACAGCCGGGAGAATGGGCGAAGTGCAGGAAAACGTCAATCCGTACTTACCGCTTGCGGGCAAGAACGTTGTGTTGGGCGTGACTGGGAGCATTGCGGCGTTCAAAGCGGCCGATCTTGCGAGCAAGTTGGTGCAGAGCGGCGCGCAGGTCGACGTGGTGATGACATCCGGCGCGTCGGAGTTTGTCGGTCCCACAACATTCGAGGCGCTGACACACCGGCCGGTCACCGTCGGCCTGTTCGAATCGAATTCGGAGTTGAACATAGACCATGTCGCGCTGGCTTTGCGCGCTGATGTAGTGGTCGTGGCGCCGGCAACAGCCAACACGTTAGCGAAGTTGGCGATCGGCCTCGCTGATGACCCGCTGAGCGCGACGGCCCTCGCCACAAGCGCGCCTCTGATTGTTGCGCCTGCGATGGACGCCCATATGTGGGCCAACGGGGCCACGGCGCATAACGTGGAGACGTTGAAATCCAGAGGGGTCAGGTTCGCCGGGCCTGTCGCGGGCAGACTCGCATCCGGACTGGTTGGCAGCGGACGGATGGTAGAACCGGCCGAGATTGTGGAACACGTGAGGTCAGCGCTTGCCACCAACGGCGACTACTCCGGCAGGGTGGTGGTGGTATCGGCCGGTGGGACCCGCGAGCCGCTAGACCCGGTGCGTTACATCGGCAACCGCTCGTCCGGAAAGATGGGATATGCGATAGCCGCGGCGGCCCGTGACCGCGGTGCTGCGGTCACCCTCGTCGCCGGCCCCGGCGCGTTGCCGGACCCGGTAGACGTAGATGTCCGGAAGGTCCAAACGGCGCTGGAGATGAGGGATTCGATCATGTCGGCTGCCGAGGCGGCCGATCTCCTGGTAATGGCGGCAGCAGTCTCCGACTTCAGGCCAGAGTACTACTCAGACCAGAAAATCAAGAAAGACACCGCCGCGGCGCACGCTGTGGAGTTGCAACGAAACCCCGATATCATTGCCGAGACGCAGGGACCGCGGCTCGTTAAGATCGCATTTGCGGCGGAGACGGGCGATCATGTGGAGAAGGCGCGCCCCAAACTCGAACAGAAAGGCGCCGCCTTTGTGGTTGCCAACGACGTTTCCGAAACTGGCAGCGGGTTCGGGTCAGATAACAATAGAGTTTCATTTGTCGGACCGGGCCGGGAAGTCGAGCATCTGCCGCTGTTGGATAAACTGGCAGTGGCCCACGCCGTGCTGGACCGTGCGCTTCTGCTCCTGATTTGAGCTAACGTCTGGCGATATGATTAACAGATACCCCGTTGGAAAGCCTTGGCCGCGTCCGAATAGGCCAACGGGCGCCTCCCGGGCCGCGGTGCAACGTTGAACGGCAATCAGGCACTTTAGATTAAGCGAGATCCCATCAATGAAGATGTACTGGCAGCAGAAAAAACGAGGAATCGACTTGCTGGTCGAGATGGATGACGGGGAAACCTACTCGGTAGGAGGCGTGAGAGTTACCAGGCGCGGCATAGAAGCCTTGGCGAAGACCAACGGCTACGATCCGGGCCGGGCCATAAAGGGGTTGGACAACGTCGAGGAGGGACGGGCGTTTGTGGAGCAGTTCGAACCTTGGCGTGACTTCTTTCCATACGAAGATCTGCAGATGGAGCCGGAAGTAAGGCCGTTGCCGTCGGAATGACCATGCAGCGGAACAACGCATAAGGCACGACAGGAGGATCCCTTGTTAACCGTTGATAATTCTGTCATTGAGCAGTTGGCCCAATCCGACTCGGCTACGGTGCAAAATGCCGCGATCCTGGTACGCGGCTACGCGCCGGCGAAACACGACTATTCGGGACCGGAGCTCAAGTGCATGTTGCCGGAATTCGGCACGCTCGTCGGGTACGCAATGACGGCCGAACTTATGCCGCTCCACGCCGACACGGTCGAAACGGACCTCCGCATCGACTACTACGACTCGCTGGCGCGGTCGAGCGTGCCGACGATTGCGGTATTGAAAGACGTAGACAAACCCGCCGGACGGGGAGCGATCATCGGTGATGGGATGTGCTACCAGATGCGAGCGCTGGGTTGTATCGGGGTCGTGGCCGACGGCAGCGCACGCGACGTGCCCGGCATCAAGAAAGCGGGCGTTGGACTTTGGGCTACATCGCGCGTTCCCGGCCACGGACCGTTCAAGACGATTCGCCACGGAGGAGCCGTGAAAGTGGCCGGTCTGAAGGTGAACCAGGGCGACCTGTTGGTCTGCGATGGCGACGGCGTGACAAGGGTACCGCTGGATATCGCCGCCGAAGTTGCACTCAAGACCGTTGAAGTGCGGAAGGCCGAGTCGGCGATGCACCGGTACTTCAGAGAACCGGGGTTCAACCTGGATTCCTGGGAGAGGTGGAAGCGGAATCAGGGTTAACGCATCATCTTTGACGTAACTCCGATCCGACCCTTCGTCTCGACGTTATTCCGATTCAGCCTGACGAAGCCGTCACGTCAGCGGCTTTATCTCGGCGACAAACGACGCGTCGGTTCCATTGGCTAGAGGTTCTAACTGAGCGCTGGCCGCTCCCGATGCGCTCAACACATCTGAAAGCACTAGCTCCAGTTGACCAAGCTGGCGACCGCCAGCCCTGAACCTTAGCTCGGCCAGGGGTTTTCCGAGCCCTATTGAGCGCTCAGATTTGGCCTTCCGCACCGATGCGATAGCGTCACACGCCGAGCGGAACGATTCGGCGTCCGATGGCGCCTCCACATGTTCCAGTTCCCGTGTCGTCGGCCAATTGGCGATGTGCACGGAGGGAACGCCTGCTTCCTCTGCGAAGACCCACGACCATACTTCATCAGCAATTGACGGCACGTATGGCGCAAATAGCCTGACGCACACCGACAGACCAAGCCGTAGCGTCGCGATTGCGGAGGCCTGGCCCTCGGGATCCGTCTCGTCCCTGGCGCGTCGCTTTGCCAGTTCGATGTAGTTGTCTGTGAACGAACTCCAAAAAAACGACTCGATGGTTTCCAGGGCTGCCGCAAATTCGAAATCCTCGAACGAAGCAGTTGCCCGGTCGATCACTTCGCGCATCTCGGCCACGAACCCTCTATCGAGTTCGTTGGTGATAGCTCCCGAGGGTCCCGCCTGTGACAGCACGAATTTGCTTGCGTTGTAGATTTTGGTGACGAGCCGCTTCCCGACGCGAAACACTTTTTCGTCGTGGATCGTATCTGCGCCCAGCCGGGCTCGCGCTGCCCAATACCGCACCGCGTCCGCGCCGTACTGGTCCAGCAGATCCACTGGGACCACGACGTTGCCCTTGCTCTTGCTCATCTTCTTACGGTCGGGGTCCATTACGAATCCGCTGATAACTGCGTTCCGCCACGGCACTTCGTCGTGATGAAGCATCGCCTTGGCAATTGTGTAAAACGCCCAGGTACGGATGATGTCGTGCCCTTGCGGACGCATATCCATCGGGAACAGGCGGTCCATCTGTTCATCGGGATCGCCCCATCGCGCCACGATCTGAGGTGAGAGAGACGACGTAAACCAGGTGTCGAACACGTCCGGCTCGCCGGTGAATCCACCGGGTTTGCCGCGCTGCGACTCGCTGAAGCCGGGCGGCGCGTCCGTCATTGGGTCGACCGGCAACGGGTCGGCGGGCGCGACGATTGGCGCTGTGTAGTCTCGATTGCCCGATTCGTCAAGCGGGTACCACACGGGTATCGGAACGCCAAAGTAACGTTGGCGGCCAATCGACCAATCGACGTTTAGATTCTCAGTCCAGTTCTCATACCGCTTCTGCATGTACTGGGGCGACCAGCGGATGCGACGGCCCATCTCGGCGAGTTTTTCCTTCTTGTCCAGCAGCCTGACGAACCACTGCCGAGACGTGAGGTACTCGAGTGGGCTGTCGCCCTTTTCGTAGTAGCGGACGACCTGTTGCGTAGGCCGGGGTTCTCCCATCAGCGGGGGCCTGCCGCCCACGGCTGAATTGGCTTGATCCGCCAGCATCTCGGCCATCTCGCGACGCGCCGAGGCTACCCGCTTTCCGACAAGACGGGCGTAGTTGGCATTAGCGACATCCGGCCGGCCGCTTTCCCATCCCGGCTGTCCGAACGTGCGGCTGAGGATGCGCCCGTCGAGACCGATCATGTCCCTGACTTGAAGTCCTTCAGCCCGCCACCATTCCACGTCTGTCTGGTCGCCAAATGTGCAGACCATCAACACACCCGTGCCCTTTTCGGGGTCTGCGAGTTCACTGGGAAAGATAGGAACCGGCGCAAAGAAAACAGGGGTCACCGCGTTCTTGCCGAACAGCTCGCGGTAACGCGGGTCGTCGGGGTGGGCGGTCACGCCAACGCACGCCGCAAGCAGTTCCGGACGCGTGGTCGATATCGTGAACGAACCGCCGCCTTCAACCCCAAACTCCAGATCGTAGAAGGCGCTGGTGCGCTCGCGGTCCTCTACCTCGGCCTGGGCTACGGCGGTGCGGAAGTCAACGTCCCACATCGTCGGGGCTTCGTCTTGAAAAATGTGCCCCTTGTCGTAGAGGTCGAGGAAGCTGCGCTGCGAGATGCGGCGGCAGCGTTCATCGATCGTTGCGTACTCTTCAGACCAATCGATCGATAGACCCAGCCGCTGCCAGAGGTCCTTGAACACCACCTCGTCTTGTTCCGTGACGATCTTGCACAGTTCGATGAAGTTCTGGCGGGAAATGGATATCGGGTGGCCGATTTTCTTGCGGGTTCCGACCGGTTCCACCTTCAGATCTGGGTCGTAGGGTATTCCGGGCTCTGCGCGCACGTTGAAGTAGTTCTGGACACGCCGTTCCGTTGGCAGACCGTTGTCATCCCACCCCATGGGGTAGACGATGTTCCAGCCATTCATTCGCTTGTAGCGAACGATCAGATCCTGGTGCGTGTACGAAAAAACATGCCCCACGTGTAGGGAGCCGCTCACAGTCGGGGGAGGGGAATCGACCACGAAAGACTTGTCCCTCGGCTGAAGACGGTCGCGGGTCGATACCCCCAGCTCCTGCCATCGCGACTGCCACCGGGTTTCCATCGCGGCGATGTCCAGATTACGAGGCAGTGTGTCGAAGTCGATCGGTCTAACCGGGTCGGTCAATTTGCCTGTCCTTTTCTCCCATCAAGTGCGACCCTTGCTCATCGGCGCGGGTCGGTCCGCGGCATTCCGGCTGGCGCCATTCACCAAGTCTCTGCCCTTACTATCATCCTATCGCGCCCGCGTTTACTGTGAGTGGACATATTTGCCCATACCAGTGTCGCTTGCATGCGTTGACAGGTTGAGATGAATACTGTCGGGCATGCCGTAGCTCATCGTCGCCCCGGCGAAGGCCGGGGCCCAGGGGTGGGGGATGGATACCGCCTGAACGCGCGATATCGTCGAAAACCTACATTACCAATTGCGCCACATAGGTGCGCCTTTTGTGGGGACCCTGAGGATGTGCGGCAACAGGTGTATGAGCATCGACGTGCCGCCCATATCCCCGCCCCTGGGTCCCCGATCGGGGTCGGGGACGACGGGTGTGGCCACTACATTCCCATCGTCGCCCCGCGACAGGCCGGATCCCAGCCTCACCATCGTCTATCCGGCGCAGGCCGGAGCTTGGGGTGTCTTATCCCCGAGTAGGCTCTACGGCCGAAGGTCTTTTGAATCAAGGCCAAGCGGTCGTTCTGCCGAGCGTAGAGGCATAGAGAGATTTCTTGCCGTACTGCCCGACGACGCGCTTTACGATTTCGCGTGCGTCCGCCGGGCTTAGTCCGCCGCCTCTTCCATCTTCGCGGTGTACTCGCCCCGCCGGGCGGCCGACGTAACTTTCGCCCGATGGTAGTATGCCGCCTGCGCCACAGGGATGTTCCCGGCCTCGCCGCCCCATGCCTTGAGGGGAGAAGCCTGTAGGCCGCGACCGTAGGAGAAACTCAACTCCCACGGCGCTCTGCACGACGCGGCATGGCGGTTGATAGCGTCGAGATTGACCGTGGCCTCGTGGTCCGACTGACCGCCCGATAAGAACACCATGCCCGGCACAGCGGACGGGACGGTATTCATGAGAGACCGCAGGGTCATCTCCGCAACCTGGTCGGGTCCGGCGCGGTCGGAAGCCTCCTTGCCGGAAAGGACCATGTTGGGTTTGAGCAGGGTCCCCTCAAGCGCGACTCCGTAGGCGCCAAGACTGTAGTAGACCTCGCGTAGCGTTTCGGTGGTGACCTCAAGGCAAGTCTCGATGTCGTGGTCGCCGTCCATGAGGACTTCTGGCTCGACGATCGGCACCAACCCCGCCTCCTGGCTCAGTAAAGCGAATCGGGTCAGAGAGTGGGCGTTCGCCTTGATGCAACGACGGGTTGGTATGCCGTGTCCTATGGTGATAACCGCCCGCCACTTGGTGAACTTCGCGCCCAGTTCGGCATACTCCGAAAGCCGGTCGCGCAGACCGTCGAGACCCTCGGTGATGAGCTCACCGTCAGCCCCCTCCATCGGCTTCGTGCTCTTGTCCACCTTGATGCCCGGGATGATGCCCTGACTAGTCAGGACCTCGACGAGGCGAGTGCCGCCCGAGCCTTCCTGGCGGATCGTCTCGTCGAACAGGATGACGCCACTGATGAACTCCGACGCTCCTTCCGTGCGAAACAGGCCCTCACGGTAATCCCGACGGTTCTCATACGTCGATTCGACGCCGATGGAATCGAAGCGCCGCTTGATCGTGCCGTCGCTCTCGTCCGCCGCCAGGATGCCCTTGCCCGGCGCGACGAGACCCTCCGCTACGTCGACCATGTTTTGAAGATTCATGCCCATTCCTTTCTTAGCGGACTCCTGATTGGAGAATCGACACGGTCTTCTCCACCACGTCCGCCGGACCCAGCATCAGAGGGATTCTCTGGTGCAGCGTCTCAGGTTGAATGTCCAGGATTCGCCCACGCCCCGACGACGCGGCTCCGCCGGCCTGCTCAGCGACGAATCCGAGCGGATTGGCCTCGTACATCAGCCGCAGCTTGCCGTTGGGTGACTTGTGGTCCGCGGGGTACCAAAATATGCCGCCCTTGAGTAGGTTGCGGTGGAAGTCGGCCACGAGCGAGCCGACGTATCGGAGCGAGTAGCTGTCCCGCAGCATCGTCGCCGCTTGGCGTGTCGGTTCGTCCCAGTTCTTGTAGTAGCCGTCCGGCACGCTGTAGTACTGGCATTTCGCCGGGAAACGTATGTTGGGGTGAGTCAGTTCGAAAGCGCCGCTCGACGTGTCAAGGGTAAACCCATCTACTCCCGCCGCTGTGGCAACCACCAACACCGTGCTGGAACCGTAAACCGTGTAGACCGCCGCTATCTGTTCGGCGCCTGCACGCAGTAGCGTATCGGCGGTCACAGCCTCGCCCGTCTCCCGTTTCCAAATACCGAATATCGAACCGATGCTCACCGCAACGTCGATGTTGGACGAGCCGTCAAGCGGGTCCATAAGGACGATATACCGTTGGGCGTCCCCGTGCCCGAAAATAACCCCATCCTCGATCTCCTCGGAACCGACCGCGGAGACGACTCCGGACCCGGCCAGAACGTCAACGAAAATGTCCGAACTCTGGCTGTCGAGGATTTGAACCACCTCGCCTTGCACGTTGATGTCGCCCGTCGTCCCAAGCACGCCACCTAGTGCCGCCGCCTGGACCTTCTCCTGGACCAACCGCGTTCCTTTGGCTATGGCCGCTATCGCTGCGCCCAAACCCTCATAGCCCGGGGCGCCGTTCCATGCGGCGTCGACGTACTCGGTCAGTGTTGGGCGTGAATCAGTCACGCAGGTGCTCCTCTTCTATGAGCTCTCGACGGTATGGGGTCGGCTCGACGTTTGTTCGTACTCGATGCCGAGATGGGTGATCTGGTCCTCTCCCATTAGCCACCGGAGTGTGTTCTTGAGCTTTGTCTGCTGGATGAAAAGGTCGTGTTCGGGATACACCGAAGGCGCGTGCTGCGGACTCTTGAAGTAGAAGGACAACCATTCCTGGATGCCGTCCATCCCGGCGCGTTTCGCCAGGTCGATGAATAATACGAGGTCGAGCACCAGGGGAGCGGCCAATATCGAGTCCGAACACAGGAAGTTGACCTTTAGCTGCATCCGTCGGCCGAGCCAGCCAAAGAGGTCGATGTTGTCCCAGCCCTCCTTGTTGTCGCCTCGAGGAGGATAGTAGTTGATCCGCACCTTGTGATAGGCGTCTGAATACAGTTCCGGATACATATCGGGCTGGAGGATGTACTCCAGGACGCCCAGCTTGGACTCCTCCTTCGTCTTGAAATTTTCAGGCTCGTCGAGCACCTCGCCATCCCTGTTGCCAAGTATGTTTGTGGAAAACCAACCGTCTACGCCCAGCATCCTGGCCTTGAGCATTGGCCCTATGACCGTCTTTACGAGGGTCTGGCCGGTCTTGAAGTCTTTGCCGCATATGGGCACACCCTTGTCCCTGGCCAGCCTCTCGAGGGCAGGGATGTCCGCGGTGAGGTTGGGCGCGCCGTTTACGAAGGGCACACCCTCCATCAACGCCGCGTAAGCGTAGATCATTGAGGGGGCGATATCCTCATCGTCATCGTGAAGCCCTCCAACGAAATTTTCGATGTCCCGGTGGACTTCTGTCTCGGTAATGAATTTTTCGGTGGATCCGCACCAGACCATGACCAGGCGATCACAACCCTTGTCCTTCTTGAAGCGCCGGATGTCCTCCCGTACGGCCTCCACGGAAGCGAGCTTGGAACTAGTGTCCTTGGTGTTCGTCCCGTCGATGCGCTTTACGTAGTCGTTATCGAACACCGCTGGCATCGGCTCGATCGACTTCAGGAAATCGGAGATAGGCTCCACCTGTTCGTGGCGGTCCAGGACCCCGCTCTTGATTGCCGCGTCGTAGGCGTTGTCTGGGATCGGGTCCCACGCGCCAAAGACCAGCTGGTCGAGACCTGCCAAGGGAACGAAATCGCGTATCTGCGGTGTTCGTCTGTTGGGCCTCTTACCAAGTCGAATAGTCGACATCTGGGTGACCGAGCCCACCGGCAGGGCTGTCCCGTTTCGGACGTGCTCTACGCCAGCAATCAACGTAGAAGACACCGCGCCCAAACCCACGAGCAAGACGCCGAGCCTCCCCGTCGCTGGCCTGATGCTGGGCGCGGCGGTCACGACGAAGTCTCTGGGTTCCAGGCTGATGCCCTGCTGCAAAGCGAGGTCCAGGAGTCGCTGGTGCCACTGCGAGGGTATTCTTCCCGTCCTGGCCCAATGCTGCACCGTGCTCTGACGTTTGCCCAACAGTGCGGCCAGCGAGGACTGTCCACCGAAACGGTCTATGATTCGTCGTGCGTTGTTCATGACAGCCGAGCTTAACAGTTTTTTCGTTAAGTGCCAATCACTACGTACCGTTGAAATTGGACTGCTTGGGCTTGCCGCCGGATGGGGGGCTGTGTGGGCCGTGAGATCTGTGGGACTCGCCCAAACCGGGCATGACTGACTTCCCGGTCGCGAGCGATTTTCCCGAAGTCTTTCGGTGTAACCGCGAGCAGGCTACTGGGCTGATTGCACCCTCGCTATATGAAGTTGAGGCTGGGCGTCTCCCAGGTGGCTTTGTGAGCATCCACCCCTGGCCGATGCCGGGCTTGCTGGGCTTGCGTGGCGAAACGCGGCCGGCTCAACGTCCCCGTATTAAGAAACGAAATCGTCACACCGGGATTTTCGCCGCACGCCGGGATTGTTTAAACCGGCGCGGTCAGTCCCTGCGCCCCCGGTGTTTCTGTCTGTTCCGGCACTTGGGCAACCAGGGGCAAGGTGATCACCATCTCGGTGTATTCGCCGGGTTCGGACGTTACCTGAATGTCACCTCCGTGTTCCCGCACGATGTCACTACAGATGGAGAGGCCGAGGCCGGTACCCTTGCCCGTAGGTTTGGTCGTAAAAAACGGATTGAATATCCTGTCTATGACCTCAGAAGGGATTCCCGGTCCGTTGTCCTTAAATCGGATCTCTGCCACATCTTCTTTGCGGCGCGTGGTTAGCCAAATGGTCGGGGCATAGTCCGCGCCTTGCTGCGTCCCCATAAGGGACTGCCGTCTTTCATCGGTTGCATGGCAGCTATTCCCGACAATGTTCAGGAATACCCGACCGAGGTCCTGCGGGATCACTTCGATGATTCCAAGCCCGGGATCCAGGTCTTGCTTGATTTCCAGTTGGAAGTTCGTATCGCTTGCCCGGGCGCTGTGGAACGCCAGGCCTGCGTATTCGTCCAGAAGGAGGTTGATATCTGTTGGCTGCCGGTCACCAGTCTCGCGGTTCATCCGGAGCATGTCTTCGACGATCCGGTTGGCACGCGCCCCGTGGGAGCGGATGCGCTCGAAGTTGCCCGCCAAGTCGTCTGATATCTCCTTCACCAGATCCTGGTCTTCTTTGCTCAACGTCGGACCACTTTCGTTGAGGATCTCCGATAGCTCCTCGATCAGTTCTTCAGAGGCTTCAGAGAAGTTCTTGACGAAGTTCAACGGGTTCTTGATCTCGTGCGCCACGCCCGCCGTGAGTTCGCCGAGGGCCGCCAATTTTTGGCTGGCGACGATCTGGTCTTGCGCGCGGTTCAATTCTTCAAGAACGCGCTCAAGTTCGGCGTTCTTTCCTTGCAGGTCTTCAGCCAGCTTCTCCACCAGGTTCAGCCGCTGGACCTCCAGGGCGTGGCGCCGGAACACTTCAAGCGCCGCTGCCATGTCCGCCACCTCGTCACGGCCGCCAATCTCCACCCGCGCTTCAAGGTCGCCGTCTGCCATTCGTCGCATCCAATTGGACAGCTTTTCGAGCCGACTCAGCAAAATCCGGCCAATAAAGAGCCAAGCGATGAGCAACGCCCCGACCACGCTTAGAGCGCCAATAACCAGCAGTAGCGTGCGTGCGGTCAGAATAGCTTGGGAGGCCTCCTGCGTGGCTTCACCGGCGCTGGCCTCCGCAGTGGTTACCAGGACATTGACGTCGGCAACCAATTGCAGGGCTATGTCGCGGTTACTCGTTAATAGATCTTGCTCATGCGCCCGCAGCCTGAGTTGTCGCTCCACCAGGTTGAATTCACCTTCCGCTCCAATGCCCAGATCTGATATGCGGGCAAAAAGGGAAGCGATGTCGGTGTGGAATTGACTCCCCTCCAATGCGTCCAGATTTCGTTGGACGCGGCCGAGGGCAGCTTCAAACCGTTCCCTGAGAGGCTCGATCGAGTTGGGATCGGTGGCGATAAACGCGTTTGAAAGTAGTTCCGTCGCGATATTGGCGTCGGCCTGCAACTCCGACAGATAGCGGTATTGGCTGAACTCTCCTTCCGACAAGTAAACGGCGCGAGGATCCGGTTTTTGGTCCAGATCCCGGTAACCTGTCAACGTGTAGAAAAGTTGGTCGTCAATGGCTGGCACCAGGGTATTGCCAAGACGAGAACGCACGTCGGCGAGTTCCGCTTGCAATTCCGTCAGTACTTGTTCCAACTCAAAAAACTCGACTTTGTCGTCCTCGATTTCTTCGATATTGGCCAGCAGGGAGTCTGCGCGTTTACGAATATGTTCGAACGGCTGGAGGGAACGATCTTCGAGACTGGCCAGTTCTAGTTCGAACAAACGGTAGGATTCCGTTATCTCGGAGGACACGCGTTCAAACTCTTCCGGCGTTGCGGCGGAGGCTAGTCGCGGCGCGGCGGCCACCAGGGACCCTGCGAATTGGGCTACCCCGAATGAGGCGGCCAGTTCAGGCACGCTCCCGTCGTTGACCTTGGACTGAACGTTGCCCACGCGATCAACCGAAAACCAGCCGACGAGGCTCGCGCCCACGGTCAACGCTACCGCGCCGCCTATGCCGGCGTAAGCCAGGGTTGAAATACGGAACCGTCGATTCCCCAGGTTTCTCAGGATTGAGTTCAAGGCACTGAGTCCCTGAGGGATTCGATCGGGTGATAGCGGCTGTCAGAACCGATCACGGTCAGAAATACGCGGTCGGAACCCTGGTTATCGCCCTCTCCATAATGCAGTTTGAACCCGTCAATGTCGATCTCTCCGACGTTGCTCAGTCCCTCAGTCATACAGGAGCGGCGGACGTCTCTGCCGCAGTTTTCGAGGCTGGCAATAACGAGACGGCCGGCTAGATACCCTTCAAGCGACACAAATCCCGGGACGGCCTCTGAATCGTAGGCGGCCAGCGCATCGATGTATCTGGATACTACGGGCACGGATCTGTCACCGGGGAAGGGTACAACCTGGGTAACGTAAACCCCTTCTCCTTTGGGGCCAAGCTCATTAGCCAGCGCGTTGCTTCCGACGAAGGAGACGTTCATGAAAACTACATCCATGTCTGTCTGTCTTGCCCACAGGATCAACTCTGCAACTGGGTTGTAGGCGCCAATCATTATGACCGCTTCTGGGGACCCCTTCCGAAGGTCCAGTAAAGCCGTTTTTACCGCCAACGTATTGCGTGGATATAGTCCGACCGATACCGGCGTCATATTGCGGAGTGCAAGAGCCTGTCGAACCCCGCCGTATCCGGCCCGACCGTAGGAATCATCCTGATACATAACCGCTATCCGGGTGATGCCAAGGTCGCCTATCAGACGGGCGACCATCTCCTCAGTTTCCTGATTATAGGATGCTCGTAAATTGACTATGTTGGGCCATTCCGGATCACGCAAGAACGCCGCGCCGGTAAATGGCGCGATGTACGGAACGCCGGCTTCTCTGGCGATTGGAGTAGCCGAACGTGACGTCGGTGTGCCGACAGCCCCTATCAACGCGAACACCTCATCCTCATAGATCAGGCGCGTCGTGTTGGCTATCGCTGCGTCCGGTTCATACGAATCATTGAAAGAGACGAGTTCAAGCTGCCTGCCGTGGACACCACCGGCGAGGTTCGCTTCTTTGAACGCGGCCTGAATGCCCAGGCGCATGTTAGTGCCGAGTTCGGCCGCGGGACCGCTGAACGCGGCGGATTGCCCGAATAGAATGCGATCATCCGTGACGCCGGGTTCGTTCTTGGAAACCGTCGCGTCGGGAGTAACAGTCTCCGTTCCGTCGCTCGGTTGAAGGGGCTCAGAACCCGACCGGTCGCCGCATCCCGCCAGGCTGATAGCCATGAGCAGGGCGGCTGCTCCACCGGCGACAAGGGCAGGGAAATGGGTATTGCGCAAGCGGTGCGTCAGACTCGTTAAGCTCTTTGAATTACCAGAGTCACCTGGTTAGTATCACGGACACGGCGATAGTGCATTTCATCAGTCATGGCTTGAACAAGATGAACACCGAGGCCCCCTATGCCCCTGTCCTCCATCGGCGCGTTGACATCAGGCGTGGGTGCGTCAGAAATCGGATCAAACGGCATTCCGTCGTCCACGACATCGATCGTTAGCGCGTCTTCCGTGGAGGTGAGCGTTATATCGATTTCGTGAAGGCCGCCGGTGTGACCGTAGTTAATGATATTTAGGCACAATTCCTCCAATATCAGGTTGACCTTGAAGACCAAGTCGGGGGGCCATCTCTCCTTTTCTCCCATTTCTTCGACCACCGACGCGATGCGGTTCAACTCCTCCACCCGGGTTTCGATTTTCACGCCAATTCTGGAACTCAACTGTCTACCTCAGTACGAAACAGCGTCAGGCAGGTCGCGTCATCTGACCGTGGCGTGTCGCCCTCGAAGTCGTTCACGGCCTTGAACACCGCCATTGTGGGATCCACCGCGTTCTTTGGGGGCGTGCCGTGGAAAAGGGACTGAATTCCGCTGATCCCGAACATTTCCTCATTGATGTTTGCGGCTTCCGTGACGCCATCAGTGAAAAAAACGGCTGCGTCACCTGGCGCGATTGGCACGGTATTTTCAGAGTATTTGAGATCGGGTACCAAACCCAGGGATACACCGCCGGTAGGCGGGAGCAATGTTGAACTCCCATCGTTATGGACTAATATCGGGCTGTCGTGACCTCCGCACGCGTAGGTCAACTCCCCAGTGGCCGGATCATAAATTGCGTAAATCACCGTGACGAACATGAAGGAGTCATTGTTCTCATGTAGAAGATTGTTGACCGTCTCAAGGACGTGACCAGGATTTTCGTCGGACTGGGCGATGCTTTTTATCAACGTGTGGCTGGACATCATGAACAGGGCGGCCGGGACACCCTTATCCGAAACATCCGCGACGGTAAGGCCGATGCGACCATCGGCCAGATAGATAAGGTCATAGAAGTCTCCACCCACGTTTCGCGCCGGCTCCATGTTGGCAAATACTTCATACTCTGAAGCTTCGGGAAACTCGGTCGTGAGTATCGACTGCTGCATCCTGCTGGCCAGTGTGAGCTCGTTTTGCAGGGCTGCCAGTCGGTCCCTTGACTCCCTGGCTTCCCGCCACTCAATTACGTGTCTGAGCGTGCGGTCGATGGTGACCTGCAGGTCTTTGAAGTCGACTGGTTTGGTGATGAAGTCGAACGCGCCGCGGTTCATTGCGGTCCGAATATTCGCCATGTCGCCGTATGCCGACATGATGACTGACCGGATGTCCGGGTTGACGGCGGGGATACGTTCCAGCAGCGTCAGGCCATCCATTACGGGCATGTTGATATCGGACAACACCATGTCGATGTTCTTGTCCTTCATCAAATGCTCGAGGGCCTCGGCGCCGTTCGAAGCGAACGAGAACGAGTAGCGGCCGGACCTGATGTGGCGCCGCATACGTTGCCGGACGAGCGGTTCAAGGTCAGGCTCGTCGTCGACTACAAGAATGTTGGAAGTTTTTGTGTCCACCACCGGGTTCCTGCGCCAGACCGGTAATCCGGAAGCGTCGGAATGCGGTACTGGCGATTCTGGTTAGTGATTTACCTAGTCAACTACCTAATGATTCTATCGCCTCGGCCCGTGAGTCGAATATCGGAATAATCTGGTCGAAACCGCTGATCTGGAAAACCTCGCGAATCGGGCCGGCGGGTGAACCGACGGCAAATTTTGCGCCGCTTCGGTCCAGGGTTCTCGCCGTCAGCATGATAACTCTAAGGCCAGCACTGCTGATGTAAGTGAGCCCGCCAAGGTCCAGGAGCATCAGCTTGACACCCGGTTCAAAGGCGCTTGACAGAACCCCTTGAACCTCGGTGGCGTTGGCGCCATCAATGCGCCCCTTGGCCGATACTATCAATGTCTGCCCGGATCTTTCCGTCGTCAAAGACGACGACCCGCCTATGGTTACGGACACAGGCTCAGGAGCCGGAGTTGGCGCGGGCGCCTCAGCTTTTTGCGGTTCCTGTCGCTGCTGCTGCTCGCAGCCGACAATCTGTATTGGCCCGGAGTCACCGCTAAGACTTGCTTGCGCGATGGCGTTAACGGCTGCGTCGGCCTGGTTGTCGTCTACAACCGTTTCAACTTTGGTCATGGTGGCGAAGACGCCTTCGTCGTTGAGGCTAGTAACTTCGCTGGCGGTAATGTTCTTTACCCCGATGCCCATCAAGGCTTCCGACACAGCATCAAGCCTGATCTTCTGAATTATTGTCATTACTATTTTCATCTGGCGCAGTCCTCGCTGTTCGCTCTGTGCAAGAACAGTGTTCGTACAGGCTATTGTGTGCAAAATGGGGAAATCGTCAACCGTTACCGGTAGGAGCCTTGTGTTCCTGACCGCTTCGGGTAACCCAAACTTCCTCCCACGACGACAACCGATTCCGGCACACGACCGGCCCTCCAGGGCAGCCGATGCAGCGCGTCCAGCGCGCTAAGTGTGCAATCATCAGTCGGATTCTACAGTCGATTGGCCATTTAGTGGCAGCCCGTGTCGGATTCTGAAACCGATGATGGCGATCGCGGCCGGAAATTGAAGAGGGCAGGCGCCAGATTTTCTTGATGGCTTGTTTCAGGTTGCCCGACGTTGCCCCATTCCCAGCGAAATGTTGGGGTATCGCGGGCCCACCACTTCCCAATCTCCCGTCTCGGCGCCTCGAGCGCGCCCTCTGGCAACGCATCCGGTTACGGTACACGGGGAGGCGAGGCCCGGCCCAACGCTGTGCATCGCAGGGACTAATTGATGTTTCTTGAGGCGCTTCTATCCATTGGGCTGCTCATAATAGTAGCCAAACTTGCCGAGGGCGTCTTCAGCCGTTTCGGCCTCAACTCGATCATCGCGTACACCGCCACCGGCATCTTGCTGGGCCCCGTTACGAAGCTGGTCCACCCGAGCGGCGAACAACACCTGTTCCTCAGCGTCGGGATTTTCATCCTTTTCTTCATGATCGGTTTCGACGAGATCGACATCAAGAGCTTTGTGTCCACGATTAGAGGCCGATTCTTCATCGCTGCCACGGTTTCGGTCCTCATATCCCTCTTCGCTGCCCTGACGATCACGTCCGATATTTTCTTCGATTTCGGCCTCGGATTCAGCTTTACTACGGCGTTGGCCATCGCCGGCATTCTGTCGATTTCGAGCCTCGGCCTGGTCGCGAAGGTGTTGGCGGACGGTGGACACCTGAAAGACCCGATTGGCATCCGGATCTTCACGACTACGATCATCGCCGAGCTTCTCGCATTGCTAGTGGTCGGCTTCACTATCGGTGAGCACACACACGAATTGAGCGTGCTGGGCGTGCTCAGATTGCTTGGGCAGATCGTGGGGTTCGCGGTGGTGGCCTGGCTTCTTTCCGCCAAAGTGATTCCACCGTTGATGATCCAGATTCAGAAGGCCTTAAACGTACCTCAACTCTATTTCGGAATTCTGATGGGAGGTCTTTTCCTGTTGGTCGTAGCTGCGGAGAAGATCGGCCTCCACGGCTCCCTCGGCGCGCTGCTATTTGGCGCTGCGCTGTCAGGGCTGCCGGCCAGGGTGCGGCGCGACATCATCCCCGGCCTGAGGACAACGGCAGAGGGTCTGTTCGTCCCACTGTTCTTCGCGGCTGCCGGCCTGCACTTTAGCGTGCAGTTCCTGGATCTGCCGGTTTGGACGATTCTTGCGTTGGTTGCGGTGCCTTTCTTCGGCAAGTTCCTTGGCGCGTTCCTGGGCGCTTACCTGGCCCGCATCGAAGCGCCTTTCGCGCTTGCCACGGGACTAATGGCAAAGGGAGTTGCGGAGATAGCGCTTCTGCTCGTGCTCTTGGAGACAGGCTCAATATCGAAGGAAATATTCTCGCTGCTGATACTCGTAATGTTCGGCTACATCCTGCTCATGCCCTCATTGATCAGATTCGCCGTGAACAGGGTTAAGGCTCGGGATGACACCAGTCTGCCTGAATCGGCGCCCCCCTCCCTTAACCGGTACGCGCTTGAAAACGTCACAGCCGGCCAGATCATGGACAAGACCCGCGAGTATCCGACACCCGATCTTTCGGTAAGTGAATTCCGTGACCGATGGATCGTCCCGAACCAGCAACACTACGTGGTCGTCGAAGGGGGAAACGTGCAGGGCATCGTTTCGGTAGCCCGCACGCGAGCCCTCCCTGAGGAGGCAAGCGACAAAACGCCGCTCCGAAACGTTCTCAGGCACCACACGCCGGAGGCATGGTCGGATGATCATATCGACGTTGTGCTGGAACGGATGACGGCCAATTCGCTGACCGTTATTCCCGTGACGGAGCGCATGACCGGCAGGTTCGTGGGCACGATAACGGGTAACGACTTCCTGAAGGTGATCGCTGAAACGGATTAGCCGCGGCTAACCGTCGGCGGTAGGTCAGCAACAGGGCGCGGGGGCCATTCCCCGGCAGCCTTCCTAACCCCGATATTCAAACCGCGCCGCGCGGCGCCCGGCAGCTGCATGATCCCACGGTTCGAGCCACGCCTCGACGATTTCCAAACCGAATCCCGGCGCGTCCGGCGGCGTTACGTGGCCGTCGACCGGCATCGACATGCCTGGGATTGGCCTTACCTCGTCGAGCGGGATTCCGGGATCGGTTCCAAGCCAAAATTCAGCCATGGGCGACTCGGGCATCGCCATGGCGAAGTGCTGTCCGAACGGGGTATTGGCGCCGCCGTGTGGGACTGTTATGAGTCCTGCCGCCTCGGCTATCGTGTAGATCTTCAGCGCTTCAGACAGGCCTCCGCACCACTTTAGGTCTGGCTGCAGGACGTCCGCACATCGATGTTCGACGAGTTGACGGAAGGCGTGCCGCCCATGATGGTCTTCGCCGGTTGCGATCGGCATCCAGGGGACTGCTCGCTTCAGCGCGATATGACCTTCGAGGTCCGGAGGGGTCAGTGGCTCCTCCAGCCAACGCAGGTCATACGGCCTCAACCGTTCCGCCAATCTGATCGCGAATTCCACGTTGTAGGACATTACTGCGTTGACCATCAGGTCTGCGTCCGCGCCGACAGTCTCCTTCGCGTCAGCCACCCTCTCCTCGACGATGTTCAGGCCCTTCGTCCCCATGTCATAGTGCGCGGGGTTAGTGATCTTGAAATGCTGGAAACCAAGCTCCTGGGCCCAGTCGAGGTCGTCGCCGGTCGCATACAGCAGAATGTTTTCGCGGCACGGCCCTCCGAGCAGGGAATAGACGGGCAGGCCCAGGAGTTTGCCCTTCAGGTCCCATAACGCCAGGTCGACGGCGCTCTGGGCGACAGTCGCATGGCCAGCCGTTCCTAGTCGCTGTACGGAGCGCTGCATGAGGTCGTTAAGGAATTCGATCGCCAGGCAGTCGCGGCCCTGTAACAGAGGCGCGAAAACGTAGTCTATGACTACCGCTGTTGTTTCCCCAAAGCCGCATGAACCGAGGCCCCAGGTCCCATCCTCCGCGGTGATTTGCACCCATACCTCCCCTCCGCCAATGCCCGGCATGTCAGAAGGCAGGTTAGAGAACTCCGCGTATTTATTGATCGGCAACTGGCGTGGGGCGGTGTTGTTCCATGAAGGCCGCCGGGGCGCAGTCGTTGGCGGGACGTGAGGGATATTCACCTGCACGACCCGGATTTCCTTGATTTTCACGGAGTCCTCTTCAGATCACATTTGGCGTTCGCAAAGACTTTGCGGGTTAGCCGATTGGCCCGCCACGGTTGTTTTTGGACTGAAGACAGGGAACCGGATCTTGACCTCCGCAGGGTGTTTGCGCAACATCTACTGTCTGTCGATCGGCCCACCTCTCCGAATGTTACGCCTCCGCTCGATTTACGAACCCGCAAACCCACGTCTAGACCCGGCGCGTTCGGGCCTATGAGACGGGCAGGTCTGTTTTTGACAACAGACGGGATGATAGACAGTCCTCTGGCTCGTGGCTAAAACACGCCCCAGTAGCGACAGCGTGGGCCCGGGTACGGCTTACATACACTTTGCCAAAAAGGAGTAGCAGTGAATCTCTCCCGTCCGCAGCGGTTGGTCGACACGTTGCTCGTCTTGCCGGGGCTTGTTCTGGCCATGGCGATTACGGTCGCGTTTGGCTTCACTACCTTGGTGGTGATTATCGCCCTGGCTGTCAACGTGGTAGCAGGCACGTCGCGAATCGTGCGTTCCCACGCGCTTACGTTGACGCAGATGCAGTACGTCGACGCGGCCCGCGCTACGGGGGTTTCCAACTGGGGGATCATTTTCAGGCATCTCCTGCCGAACTCCATGGCCGTATCGATCGTCCTGTTTACCGTCAGCATGGGTTCGGCCATCACGGCGGAGGCGGCTCTTAGTTTCCTCGGCCTTGGCATTCAACCCCCCACGCCGTCATGGGGCAACATGTTGAGCAATGCGCAGACGTTCTTTGACCTTGGTCCGCATATTGCCATCGCTCCGGGTGCAACGATTACGGTGGCGGTATTGGCGATTAACCTGTTCGGGGATTCGCTAAGGGATGTCCTCGATCCCCGGTTGAGGGGCCGGAGGTAGGCTGCACGGCGAGCTTGCCCGACCGTTGAGCGTGACCGGCGGACGATATGTCTTGACAGTCGTCCGAATCCGCACCAATACTTGGATTGAAGTTGATGTGGCCCTTGATCGCCGAAAGTGTGACGGGCCGGGCCGCATTCGACCGCCGGAGTAGTCGCGACGCGCAATAGATGCCGGACGAACGGGAGCATTCAGAAGAGATCGCCATTGCAAGCGAATGGGACGCGGGCCATATGGGCTGCGGCGAAGTTATTCTTCTGCTCAGGCGGCGGATGCAAAAGCTGAACCCGGGAGACGTCCTTAAGCTGACTGCACACGACCTCGGCGCCCCGATAGACATGCCGGCCTGGTGTCGAATGACTGGTCGCCGCCTACTCCGTGCAGATCATCCCGAATACTGGATCGAACAAACGCGGGCTTGATTGTCGAGCTTGAAAGGAACCTAATTGGCTGGAAAATTTTGCGTTAGCCTCACTTGCGGCAAGGATGACACCGACAAAGCGACGGTGGCTTTCGTCCTGGCGGGCGCCGCGCTTGGATCTGAGAAGGAAACCGTCGTCTTCCTGAGCACCGAAGGCACCCGACTTTCGCAAAAGGGCTATGCTGACGATGTCCATGAAGACGGGTTCTTGCCACTGAAGGATCTAATGGACCTGTTCGCCGAAAGCGGCGGGACGATCTACGTTTGCGCCCCTTGCTTCAAGAAACGTGCCCTCGACGAGAACGATCTTGTCGACGGCTCCATCCTCGTGGGTGGAGCAAAGCTGGTGGAGTTCCTCTCCGACGGCACCCCCAGCATCACTTACTAGGTCGACCGCTCGCCCCTATAGCCAGCCTGTTATGTTCGGCTAATGGACCCTGCCGACAAACACACATACGAGCCCGATGCCGGATTCGACGGCGGGGACTTGGATTGCGGCGGTGGGCTGCTGCTGCTCATTCGACGCAATATCGATCCGCTGGAACGCGGGCAGTTGCTCGAAATCCTGTCGACCGAATCGACGGTCGAAGTAGAGTTGCCGGCGTGGTGCAGGATGACCCAGAACGAGATGGTCTCCTGGACGAAATCCGGCAATCAACGCAGCTTCATGATTAGCAAGGGACCCTTCGCGGAACGCAGGCGGGATGCCCGCGCCGCGCCGGCATCCCCGATCGGCGAGCAACTTCGGGTCGCCGTGAAGATCCCCGACTCCCTGCCCGGACCGGCCGCGGTGCAGACCATCGCGCCATTGTCCGTCATGGGCATTGGCAGTTGGCCCCGTCCGCGCTGGATGCTTCGGGCGGTGCACGCCCACCTTGAAAACAGGCTGGACGATGAGGAGTTTCAGGCCACCGCTGACGATGCCGTCCGGCTAAACGTGGAGGCACAACTTCGAGCGGGAGTCGATGTCCTGACCGATGGGGAGCAGCGCCGCGACAGCTATGCCAGTTTCGTAGGGGGACTTCTCGACAACTGCCAACTCATCCCTTTGAGCGATCTGGCCGCCATCGTCGACGATCCCGAGAAGTTCGAGATGGAATTGCGCGCGCTCGACGTGCCTGCCACCGACGTGAGACATCCGGTTGTGTACGGCAAGCTCGGACGGAACAGGCCGCTGGCCGTCCACGAGATGGAATTCGCCAGAACCTGCACGGACCGGCCGATTAAGGTCGCGCTACCCGGTCCGTACCTGCTGACGCGCACGATGTGGCTCGACTGCCTTACCGAGCGCCCTTACGAGACGCGCGAGCAACTGGCGCTCGACGTGGTTCGGGTTTTACGCGAGGAACTGCACTACCTCCTCGCTTCCGGCGCCGCGCTGGTCCAGTTCGACGAGCCCGTGCTTACGGAAGTTGTATTCGGCGGTGCGAGCAGAAAACGCAGTTTCATGTGCGGAGCGTTGAGCGAACGGCTCGAATCGGCGATGGAACTCGACTTCGCGGTTAATTTGATGAACGAACTGGTACGTGATCTTCCCGCAGAGCGCATCGGGCTGCATGTGTGCCGGGGCAACTGGACCGCCGATGAATCAGCCGCTCTGTCCGGCGACTACGCTCCGCTCATCGACACCCTGAATCGCGTCAACGTCGGTGTTCTGTTCCTCGAACAATGTACTGGAAGGGCAGGGGACTCGGCAGTTCTCCGCGGCCTGGACGACGACAAGCGCATAGGGGTAGGCGTCGCCAACCAAAAACTGGACTTCGTCGAACCTGTCGAAGAAATCGGTCGGCGAATTTCCGACGCCATCAACCTGTTCGGGCGCGAACGCGTTATGCTCACGCCTGATTGCGGTTTTGCCACGTTCGCCGATAATCCGGTCGCCTCCGCCAGGACAGCCGAGGCAAAGCTCGAGGCAATCGTCAAGGCCCGCAATCTGATTGCCTCCATTTGAGGCTTGAGATTGGCTTGCTGGCCGCTAAAGTACGGTCGACGATGGCAAGTACCGGCATATATTGGCGTCCGAAATCAGCCGTCAAGACACAAAAGCCCCTGAACGAGACTGAGGAGACCGAGTATGGCTCAGCGACCCAATGTGATCATGATCGTGGCCGACGATATGGGCTACGGGGACTTCGGCCGTTTCAATGACGGTTATGTTCGTACGCCTAATCTCGACCGTCTGATAGACGAAAGCGTGTGCCTTTCCCAGCACTACTCCGGATCGCCTGTCTGCTCTCCATCGCGGGCGGCCCTTCTGACCGGTCGATACCCCCATCGGACGGGAGCGATAACCCCGCAGGAAGTCAGAGGCCTCGACAGGATCGCGCTCGGCGAAGTAACTCTTGGAGACACGTTCAAACATGGAGGGTACGCCACGGGCCTCGTTGGGAAGTGGCATAACGGCGCCCTCGACCCCCGATTTCACCCGAACGCACGCGGCTTTGACGAATTCGCCGGCTTTCGAGGAGGTTGGGCCGACTACTACAGATGGCGGCTCGACGTTAACGGCTCTTTTGTCAATTCCGACGGTCGTTACCTGACCGACGTGCTAACTGAAGAAGCGGTGGGGTTCATCCGGCTTCACGCCCGCGAACCGTTCCTGCTGAACGTGATGTACAACGCACCGCATTCGCCGCTTCAGGCGCCGGACGAACTCGTGGAAAGTTACGAGTCTATGGGCCTGTCGAGGGGAGTGGCCCTCACCTACGCGATGATCGAGGTGATGGACAGCGGCGTCGGTCGCATCCTCGAAGAGTTGGAACGCCATGGACTGTCCGACAACACCATATTCATGTTCAGCAGCGACAACGGGCCAGCGCTATACCTGCGGTACGACCAGGTCCCCGATGGCATGAGCGTCGACACCACCCGGTACAACTGCGGTTTCAATGGCGCCAAAGGTTCCGTGCTCGAAGGCGGCATCCGCGTGCCCATGATCCTGCGATGGCCGGATGGCCTTCCGGGCGGCGCGACGGAGGTCAGCGACCTCGTCCACTTCACCGACTGGCTCCCCACGCTTGCCGCGGCCTCAGGTGTCGATCGCCCGGAAGGCCCGCCGCTCGACGGCAATAACATCCTGCCCCAATTGCGGGGGGAAGCGCCGTGGGAGGAACCGCGAAGGTTCTGGCAGTTCAACGACTATTTACCCATCGGCGCGACCAACGCAGCCATGCGGGACGGGGAGTGGAAACTCGTCCGGCCGAGGATGGAAATACCCTACGCAAGTCCGGAGGACGAGGCCGCAGCTCAGAGCTACGTCGATACGGACATCGAGTACAAGTACCACCCGGAAAACGTGACGGAATTGATGAGTGACCCAGACCCGGTCCGCATCATTCCGGCGCCGCTGCCGACGGAGCTCTACAACATCGACACCGATCCGTTGGAGAAGAACAACGTCGCCGCGGACCACCCGGAACGAGTCGCACGGATGCAGTCCGAATTGGAAAACTGGTTCGAAACGGTTGACGCTGAACGCGCCCAGGCCCACTTGGGTACGTTGGCCAGATAGTCTCTGATTACGCGCAAGGAGGAATGACCATGATTATTGTAAGGACACTGATCGCGATCGGGCTGTTAGCAGTGTCGATAGTGGTGGCCGCGCACTTTATTTTGACGCCGTTCTATCAAGACACGATGGACATTGGCAGAATGTGGGACGTGTTGAATTGGTTCATGGCCGTGGCGGTGATAATTGCATTGATCGTCAACTACCATCGCTATCGGGTGACGGACGGGCAGTCCGGCGACGGATCAGTGAACCGCCAGTATCTGCAAGTCAACGTGGCGCTGTTCGCGTCGCTGACGCTGGTCATCTGGTTTTTCTGGAACTGGCTCGATGATCTGACGGTCACGTCCGGATCGCAATCGGACACCCGCCTGATCTTGTGGTCGTTCATAGACCCGCTGTTCGTACTCGTCACAGGCGCCACGGGACTCCATGTGTGGCGATTTGGCCGTCCCAAATAACCTCCACCACTTCAGCCAATGAAGTCAGTGCGCTGCCCAGGGGAGGATCTGCCTGACCGGCGTTAACACCCGGGCGCGCTCCCTTTTGTCCCCATCAGTGGAGCGACAGGTTTAGGGTCAGGGACCGGGCTTTGCCGTCTTGCGGAGGTTAGATTCTTCGACTTCGCTCAGAATGACGCGCGCTCCTCAGAATCACTATGGCCTTTGGAAGGCCGCACTGGGTGGTGGAAGCGGGACGGGGTCTTACGGCCTCGTCGAAAACGGGTTTGAGACCCGCCATAACGTCACGTCACCGCGTCCCGGTTGGCGTCAGTGAATGGTCCGACCTCTTTGTATTCCCCGTCTTATTCGGCCGTACTCTGAGGATATTTCCGCGCCCAAGATCAGGATAAACGCGGATAAATAGGCCCACACCATCAGAATTATCACTGAAGTGACGTTGCCATACAGCTGATCGTATTCGGCGAAGTTCTCCAAGTACCAGAGGAACAGGTTCTTTCCGCCCTCGAAGAGCAATCCGGCCACGAGTGCGCCGGGCCAAATGTAACGCCAATGGGTCTTTGTATTGGGCAGCACTTTGTAGATGGAGGCAAATATTCCGAGGCTAATCAAAAACGCGGGAATCTTGAGTATGCCCGCTACTACGGCGCCGCCAACGAGGTCCTCCAGGTTACTTCCGCCCAGCTCAATGGAGGTGGCCCACTGAAAAACGCTGGTTATGCCCAACGAAAACGCAAACAAAATGGTAATCCCACCGGCCATCAACAGTTGCCTGGGTTTGTTCTTGTAGAAGGGCGGGATCTTTTGCACGTCCCAGGCTCGATTGACGGCCCTGGTGATGGATCCGAACACCGCGCTGCCTGCCCACAGGAGGCTGAGCAATGAGGCGACGCCGAGGGTGGCTCGAAACCTGATGACCCCGTCAAGGCTTTCCCTTACGAAGGCTTCCGAGCCGGGCAGGTAGTCGACAATGAATTCGATTACATCCTCCTGCCGATCTGGCGATTGGGCGACCATCCCAACTATGGCGCTTAAGCCCAACACCAGAGGAAACAGCGACAGGACCGCGTAGTAACTAACGCTTGCCGCCATGTGGGTTGCGTCATCGTCGCTCAACTCTTGAACGACCCTGAACACCAGCCTTACAGGGGCCGCACGCCCCAGTCTGGTGTTGGCCAGTTCGCGTTTCAGACGATCCGCGCCGTGCCCGATGGCGGCGCCTGCGACTCGAATGCGATTCATGGTTCGGCTGATCAGTGTGCTTGCCAATGGATTTTTCAGACTTTTGACGATGGTGCCCGGAGAACTACTGACCAGACACCATTTCCGTCGCTGTGCCAGGGGGGCATTGCCCCTCCTCGGCGCCGGCTCGTTTGCGTATGCCCGGACCAGTTTTTCATCGGCAGGGGTCTTGTCATGGTGAGGGAGATTGGCGTGGGTCGGCGACTCTTGAGAGCGTCATTTTATGCTGTGCTATTCGATTCGATGAACGTTCTCGGAGGTAGTCCCGACTAAGCAGAAAGCCAGCCGAAGCGACTGCTGGCGGCTGGCCTTCATGTCTTCAGGGAATTGCCTGAATTACGGCATGTTACGGATTGTCCGGGTTACTTCTCAGTCACCCTTTTTGAATGGGGCCTTCACAACCACATTCACGCCTCCGATTGTTCCGGTAACGGCGTCTCGTACTGTCCTTCCGGCTGCCTCGCTTATGTCCGTGGCGGCTCCGACGGCGCCGGTGGCCGCTGCGGACGCTGCGTCCTCTGCCTTAACGCTTATGGACTCGGCTCCTTCGATGGCACCTTCCACGGTGTTTCTTGCCACACCTGCCAAATCGCCTCCCACGTCGGAGGTGGCCTTAATGAGACCACGTGCGCTCTCGCTTACGGCGGACAATACGTCTGAACCCGCTTCGTGGGCTCCCACTGCCGTGCCTTTGACGATTGACCTGGCTGTCATAGCGAGATCGCTGCCCACGTCGTGAGCTGCGCCTATGGCGCCTTGGGCAATCGCGGCCGCCGCGTCCTCCAGGCTCAAGCCCAGTTCCTTGGTTGTGGAAATGGCGCCTTCGGCTGCGCCTCGTCCCGCCTCAGCTACGTCACCGCCCACCTCACTGGTGCCCTGGATTGCGGCCCTTACTGTGTCGCTCAAGGTTCCGACCGTGACGGTTGCTATCTCTCCGACGCCGAGGATCGTTCCGATCACTGCGCCTTTGGCCGACGATCCCACATCCGAGCCAACCTGGATCGCTCCCTGAACAACGCCGGATACGCCATCCATAAGGATGGAGGTCGTTTCCGTGCCGATCTCGCTTACACCCTTAAGGGCGTTCACGGAGTTCGCCCGGGTGACTTCGATAGTGGTTCCAACGACGTCGCCCACGCCCTCCAGGGTGCCTACTATCGCGTCCCTGAAAGTGGCCCCTATACGTCCGAGTGGCATGACAATGCTCCTTATTCCGATCCGCGATGATGCTAGCGGATCAATACGTCAATTGATCGATTTAACGCCTCAGATATCCGGCTTGTCCAGTACCAATGAGACATTTTTGTGACGTAAACAGTCTACCAAAGCGACCCGAAAAGACCATGGGCCAGCGGCGCATCGTGTGGTGGCACCCGATGGGGATCTGTGTGCGTCAGGCTGGTACCAGGAGTAAGGGATGTCGTGCCGACGCAAATGATCCGACTTTGATTCCGGCCGCGCGACTGCTCGCAGGCGGCGCCGCTCGGCCGGCGACGGCGGTTCAATAAATTTGCGCCTTTACAGAAGCGGCGACCGACACTTCAATGTCATAGATCGCCCGTGACATGGCTTGACCGATGAGGTCCAGCTTGCGCACCTGTTCGATGCGAGGGGACGCCTCGTCCAGTTCATCTTTGGACAAGAGTTCCCCAAACAGGCCGCACGCTTCGGTCAAACAAATAATTGTCACGTCGCGCGGGTCGGGGATCTCTTCGCTGAACAGCACCCCCATGATGCGCGACTTCACCTCGCGTTGTGCCTTTCCGTCGATCATCGGGTACCGCCTGGACCGGAAGACCCAAAGGAAGCGGTCCTCCGTGCGTTCCAGGATGCCCTGCGCGACCAATCGTGACAGCGCCTCCTCGCGGATGGCGTAGGCGTTCTGCGCGGCGTGTTCCACCCAGTAACGAGTATTGTTCTTTTCACCCGCTTCTATCTCGACCAGCGTCGGGTCAAGCAGGCTGTCGTTCAATGGGGTAGCGTCGACCAGAATGAGATTCTCGAGGTCGGTGTCGATGCGGTTCTCCATCGCCAGATCCATCAGGACACCACCGGCGATGGCGTAGTCGATCGACCAATTGGGCACACTTATGAATCTTCCGTCCTCGTCACGGAGCAGGAGCAGGACTATTTCCTCGACGATTCTCAGCATGATGCTTGTTCTCTCTAAGTGACTCACTTCACCCAACGTCGCCAGCGGCCGGGCCCGGCTGTGGCTGCGCTCATAAGTTGGGACCGGCATAGTTTACACCGCGGCTATTGAAAGACTGGCTTGTAACGAACATTCATAACCCGACGTATCGGCCGGATCCCCCGAAGCCGTCCGGTCTACGGCGGGTAGGTCCTGTAAGACGTCGACAAAGTCAACGCGGTCGAGTGGCGCATACGTTGGTCAATCATGCCTGAGACCCATTAGCTAACTGAAAATGGCGCTACTCGTGCGCCGTAGACGCGGACTCCATGGACTGTGGACGGGTTCTCAGAGGGGGCGAAGTCTGGAATTCCCCCCTCCGTAAATCAGTTCGGGTCGTATGCTCGTCGTACGTCCGGCAAAATCGAGTCCAGTCTGGTGGTCTTCATACGACTATGGTCAGTACAAACTCTTACTTGTCGTCGATTGTGAAGCCTTCAATAATTCCCAACGGACATCTGTACTGGGCGTATAGGGTAATGGCCATGCGGTCATATAGTCCGTCGGTGTATACGTTGGCCGCATGAGAAACCTGCCGCTTGATCAAAAAAGTGACAAGTGCGGGATACTCCCGGATCACCGACCGAGACGGTCTGGTTCGCGCGATTATTGACCAAAGCAGCTTGATAAGGCTCGAAGACGTCGCCGGTTGGATCCTGTCGACTGCAAGTTTCTCCGAAAAGGCCGATATCACCCGGGCCAAGTGGCTCAGCGTCGTTCGACAGGGCACTAGCCGAGGAAGCGGCGGAGGTGGGCAGCCTCTTCGATAAAGTGGGATATATGCATGGTTGAATCGTCTTGACCGACGCTTGCCCAGATGGCGCTGGTCAGGCCCTCGTGGACCTGGTCTAGCTCGCCTGCGAACCGACCTAATAGAGTCGAGTACGGCTCGCCAAGCAACTCCCTGACGCGGCGTTCGTTGGCGAAACGCAGGGCCGCCCGCAAGTCTCCAAACAGGCTGGGGTAAACATCCTTGACATACAAAAGGTCGCTCTCAGTCAACGAAGCAAGGCCCAGCAGTTCCGGCGGAACGCCAATAGAGTAAAGGGACGCTGTAAAGCCTATTGCCCGGGGAAGCGTAACCCCGCCAACCCCGCCAAGAGAGCGACCGTAGCCAAAGAGGCCGACGTGGAGTTTACGTTCGCGCCGCTTTGGCACATGAGCCGATACGGCCCTGATGATCTCGGTCAGCTTCCGCACATTTGCCTGGTACTCGTCAGTTGTCTTGTCAATGATCTCGCAGGCGCGCTTCTGATCGATCGGTACAGGCTCGCCCCGCTCGTGATCGCGGATCTGCGCGATGCCCTTGTGGACAACTTCCGTGTCGTAGTCGTACTTGAAGGCCGACTGGACCGTCAACGTATGGGCGCTTGGGTACTCGATCTGGGCTCGCTCGACATTGAGTGGGGTCAGGTGGCCTCGAAAAGGGACGGAGCCGGCGCCAATGATCGGGTAGAGGGGCAGTCCGAGCTTGGCTTCGAGATTGTGTAGACGCAGCAGCGCCACTTTCAGCATCAGCTCTGCGCCGACTATTCCGTAGTTGAGCGCTGGGTCACTTCGAGCCAGGAATACCCGCTGGTGGGGCAGGTCCCTGGGTCGCACGTACTCTTCCACAATGCGGTCGCAATGGAGCAGGCTTTCCATGTCTTCGATGAGCGGGATGACGCGCACACGCTTTGGGTGAAACTCACCTACCCAATCCTTGACGGTCTGACCGTGTACGAGCACCTGGTCTTCATGGCCCACGATCACCTTCTGATAGTAGGCCTCAACCAGAGAAATCTCTTCCGCAGACGTGGTCATTGGGAGGATGACCTCCTGGATGGGAGCGACGTGTCTGTCGCCGTAAAAGCCGTGCGCCATGTCCCAGGCCGACGGCACGCTCTGCAAGGCCTCGACCATCGACTTGCGCATATCGTGCTCTATGTGCGGGTTGGGCACGCGCAGCGTCAGGGCTATGTCTCGCCCAAGTTGAAATTGATTCTGAAATAAGTCGGGGTAACCGGTCAGAAGCTTCCGGACGACCTGATTGTCGGCCTCCTTACCTTCTGAGTCCCACATCTGTTCGTCGCAACCCATGGCGTACACGCTTGCGGCCTCGTCTACTTCCCCTTCCCCCTTCAGCACTCCTGCTTCGTCGGCAAAAGGGGCCGGCGTAGCGTTATCCGGGTGCTGGGTGCTCATTACTTTAGGAATCAAGTACATGGCGTGTCTCCCATCTGGTTACTTCGGAGAGATGAGTTAATTTTCCGATCCGCACTGCGCCTGATTGTAAAAGGCCGGTCACGTTGAAATCCAACCCCTCTCCGTGGAGTGTGACCGTCAAATGACAAGTCGACGCACGCCGCAATGCGCGCCATGCCACTAACACTCGCCGATTTGAGCGCCGCTCGCCCGCGCAAATCCGTTGACGCGCCTGCTCAATTTACATCGCCAGAATGTGGCCTTATTTGGAAAACGTCACTGTGTGCGTCCCAGGACGACTGGAGAGACGTTCTCGATTGTCGTCTAGTCTCCCCGCCTGGCAGCCACAGCGACCGTCAGAGATGAGTATTCGGACATCCGTGGGAATCGCTCTCGTCGATTCGAGAGGCGCCTGCCATCGTCATGTGTGCTATGCCGCGAAGAGCTCAAGGTTTGCGGTCCGAAGGTAGTGAACCAGGCATACTGACGTATCCCTTCCCCGGTTCGTTAGGGAAAGGTAGGATTGCGCCATGCCGCCGCTTCCCCCCAAGCAACTCTCCATGGTGATAGACGAGGCTGCGGTAGATCGGCTGCCGGATGTGCCGCTGCCGGCCGGGTACGTGATTCGCGCCTGTCGACCCGGGGACACGGCCAGTTGGGCAGACGCGCTCAGGGTGGGGGGATTCGAAAGCTGGGGCGAGGAACAGGTACTGGCATTCCTGGAGAGCGCGGAGCGGCGGGAAGGTTCGCGCGTGATCGAGCAGGGCGGGCGGATCGTAGCGGCTACGTTCGCCACCAGGATCTCGAATCGTCTGTCCATGGACCTTGTTGGCGGCGGCGACCCTTCGGAAGAAGGCGCGCTCGACTACGTGGTGACCCACCCTGAACATCGGGGCAGGGGATTGGGAAGGGCCACTTGCACGGAGGTCTCCAGGTTCCTGGTCGCCCGAGGGTACAAGGAGGTCTCGCTGGGCACGGACGACTGGAGGCTGCCGGCGATCCACGTCTACCTTTCTATGGGTTTCAGACCGGTTATGAACAGGAACGACATGCCGGCCCGGTGGGCTGACATCTACAAGAAGCTGAAGGAGAGCGGACGTGAATACCCTTAGAATTGGTTTGGCCGGGCTGCGCCACGGCGATACTCTGCTAAAAGCCGGCAGTCCTGAAAACGAGTTGCCCATCCGCGTGACGGCGCTCTGCGACGTGAACGAAGAGCGACTCGAAGCGGCGTCCAGGAAGCATGGAATCGACGCGGTCACCACTGACTTCGACGACCTGGCGGCGCGCGACGACGTGGACGTCATCGGCATTTACACCCCTGGTCCTCTCCACGCGCGCCAGATACTTACGGCGCTGGATAACGGCAAGCACGTGATGGCCACCAAGTCCATGGTCTACACCATGGAGGAGGCGGAGAGCGTGGTGGAAGCCGTGGACCGTACCGGACTCGTGCTGCTTGTCACCCAGTCATTGCGCGGGAGGCCGGATTTCATCGACGCGAAGCGCGCCTGCGACGCCGGAGAGATCGGCGAGTTGTTCATGGCCGAGGCGCACTACGTTCACGATCTCAGGCCCGTCTACAAGCGTTCGCCGTGGCGAGTCACGATGCCGCAGGACCTGATCCTGGGAGGCGCCTGCCACCCCATAGATCTGCTGCGCTGGTTCATGGGGGACATAGATGAAGTCCACTGCGTTGGATTGCGCAGCGGGATCGCGCCGGAATATCCGCAGGAAGACTGCTTCTTCATCAACGTCAAATTCGCCGGCGGCAAGATCGGCCGCGTGTCAAACCTGCTCGGCCTCGTGGAACCGGAGGGCGAGACGATGAACACCCTCACCGTGTACGGCACAAAGGGGACGATACGAGACAACGTAAAGACGCTGGACGCCCACGGCGATCTGCCCGAGCGCTCATACCAGACGCACCTGCCGCCGCGCGGCGGCCACTACGGCGAGATGGTCGTCATGATGCGTCACATGGCCGACTGCATTCAGAACGGCGCGCAGCCCTGGGTGGGAGCGAGAGAGGGCGCCTGCGTGGTGTCTACAGGCCTGGCGTGCTGGGAGTCCCTCCGCACCGGCAAGCCCGTCAAGGTGCGCAACGAATTCTGACAAACGAGATCTCGAACAAAGCGGCATGGAGGCCTGATTCCGCGATCGAATCGCCAATGTTCGTATTCGCCGCCGTGTTTCCTGCGATCTCGAGTTAAACCGCGGACCAATCGAATTGCGGGGTACCGGTGAGGTCCATGCGTGCAACACTTTGGCAACGGATAAATCAGGTATTCATGGACAGTCGACCCAAAACTGACCCTGAAACATATAAGTACTTGCAACCTGCCAATGGTGTGTAACCCCTTGGAATCCGCGCAGGTAAAGGGACTGGAAGTAGCTCAGCCTGTTGAGGGTTCGAATCCTCTTGGTAAGGGTGGCCTGTCCTCAAGATTGGTGACCGCCTGCGGGTTTGTCGTAGCTGTACGACGTAGAGGAGGAGACGACGGTTCAGCAGGTACCAAGGTGCTGGCGTTCAAAGTTTCGGTCTCCACAGCCCTCGCTACGGGCCAGGCGTTTACGCCTGCGGGCCTCGTTCGATCTCGAGCTCGTCCACCAGGGCCTGGCTCTTCGGTGTCCGCGCGAAGTGCGGTCCCCAGCCGTCGATCAAACTCTTGCCGGGCTCGTCGCTCACGCGCACGGTCGCGTCCGACCTTTCGCGCACGCCATCCCTCAGCCGCGTGCCTACCCCCGGCCTTTGCGGGGCGTGCAGGAAGCCGTCCCGGATGTCTAGGTTTGGGTCCACGAAGTCGTTGTACCAGCCCTTGTAGAAGCTGGGCACGTGCTCCTGGACCATTGCGTTAGGCGAGCTAATGCATACCTGGGCGCAGGCGAAGATATTCACAGGGCCGCTGGCGTCGTGGGGCGCGAACGGTACCTGGTGCGCCGAGGCGAGGATTGCGACTTTGTGGGTCTCCGATATACCGCCCGTCCAGATCAGGTCGGGCATGACGATCCGGGCCGAGCCGTTCTCTATGAACTGTCGCAGCTGCCACCGGGTCAGTAGGCGTTCCGAGATACATACCGGAGTCCTGGTCGCGGCCTGGAGACGGGCGAGGGCGTCCGGGTTGAGCAACGGCATCAGGTCTTCCTGCCACATCATCTCGTAGGGCTCCATCGCCTGGGCAATCCGTATCGCGACTGGCAGAGTCCATTTTCCGTGGCCGTCGTTGGCGATCTGCATCTCCATGCCCACGGCGTCGCGGATGTCTCGGATGGGCTTGAGGGCCATGTCCAACTCTTTGGGAGACAGGGACTGGCCGTCCGAAGCCTGGGCCAATCCGATCGTGGGGCCGCCCTTCATCGCAGTTATCCCGTCGTCTAACAACTCCTTCGCGGCCTCTCCGGCGCGGTCGATGGGCATGTAGGTCGCGTACACCGGGACCTTGGACCTGACCGCTCCGCCCAGCATCTGGTACACAGGCAGCCCTGCCGCCTGGCCCTTTATGTCCCAAAGGGCGATGTCCAGGCAGGATATCGCCCGCATCTCGGCGCCCCCATACCCAGCGTGATCGGACAGCCGGAACATGGCCTCCCAGTGCCTTTCGACTGCGAACGGGTCGCGACCGATTAGCAGCGGTCCAAACCAGTCGTGCACGGCGACTTCGACCACAGACGGCGCGTAGAATGTCTCGCCCAGTCCCACGATACCAGCGTCGGTGTGCACCTGCACCCAGATGATCATGGGGTGCTCAGCCACCCGGATAGTCTCTATCTGCGTAATCTTCACGGTCGCTCTCTTCTCCAGGCCTCTCGGAATCCAGAACCGTTCGGCGTCGGGGTATGCGGACGACGACGACGGGGGCCGCGGTTATGGTACTGGACGGAGGGGTCGCGGGCCGAACGCGGGCCGGGTCGGCCATTTCACGGTAAGGCAGGCAGCGGGTACCACCGCAGACCGTTCGGACCGGTCACGGTATCGGTGTCGAATACACCGGAATTGACGCCCGCCAGGGAGTACGTAGACACGGCGAACTCGGGGTCTGACGCCACGATCGGATCTCTGATGTTCGCGTTCTTCGCCCTGTTCTCGGTGATCTCCGACTCAACGTCCGAAGCGTCGAAACCAGCCTCCCCGGCTGATGGCGTGTGGCAATAGCCTGCTCCATCAAGCCGTCTGGCTTCATCAACGTCCCAACCCGACGAAGAGTCCGGTTGGCGGCTATTCGTACCAGCCCGATGCGAATATCAACCCGTCGTGGCGTACGGCC
This sequence comes from Dehalococcoidia bacterium, assembly GCA_965262065.1. GTDB lineage: Bacteria > Chloroflexota > Dehalococcoidia > Lucifugimonadales > Lucifugimonadaceae. Next base: position 2,896,324 of record OZ253497.1, read on the forward strand.
CAGGTGTGCTTCTGCCGGTCGTCTCCCGTCTCCGGGTTCAGCAAAACGTAGTCGGCCCATCGTCCCGACTCGGTGGCGCCCATCAAGTCGTCGCCGTAGAAGTATCCCGCTGCGTCGACACGTAGGGCCGGGTCCCGACCCCGGAACATGGGATTGTGGTGGCTAATGGTGTAGCCGTCCTCGTCGACGACGAAGACGTACCACTGACCGTCCACGCTCTCCTTGGTGTTGTAGTAGGCAATCGTGTCCTCGCGGCCGATGGCGTTGTACAAGTCAATGGCCCGTCCCACGAACGCCCTGGTGTAACCGGGGGCGTCGGTTTTGCTGGGCCCGCGTTCATACCAGCCTGAGCCGAAGGTGAGGCCATCGTATTCGACCATCCAGGAGTGCTTGGTCTCGACGGCGCCTGAGGCAGGGTTCGTGAAGGTGTAACTGAACCAGGCGCCGTCCTCGTCGGCTACTGCGACCACCGCTTCTGCGGCGGGATAGTTGTTGGGCCCGACGATCGCGGAGGCGGGCCTGCCAACGAAGTCGGGATTGGCGGCGTGGGCCAGCATTATGTCGTCCTTGTCGAGAATGAACACGTACCACTGGCCGTCGACGCTCTCCCTGGTGTTGTAATGGGCGACGGTGGCATCGAGACCTTCTGAGTCATATTTGCTAATGGCCGCTTTTACGAAGTACTGCGTGTACTTGGCGGGCTCCCACTTGGGAGGTGCGGACGCAGGCGGCTTTGTGTCGGCGGCGATTCTCGCCTCTGCCATGGCGTCCATGATGCTGGAAAGCACCACGATTCCTTCCATCAGTTCAAAGGTCTGCGCCGTTTCCGGATCGGGAGCGGCGGCGGCAGCAGCTTCAAAAACCCTGTGAATTTCGCGGTCCAGGCTGCTCAATTTCTCCTTGAAGGCCGGGTTCTGCGTGTTTGCGATGATGAGGTGAATCAGGTTGTCCAGCCGCTCGGAGTCCTCTCTTTGAGACTCGGACAAGTCCGAGTCCGCCGGTTCTTGCAGCGACGGCAGTTCCCCCAGCAGCTGGAAGAAGGGAGCGATCGCGGCCAGATCCAGGGAGGGCATGCCCGCCGCGGGACCAGGAGGACCGGCTGGTCCGGTAGCGCCTGCGGGACCAGGAGGCCCGCCCGATCCAGGAGCGCCCGCCGGGCCTTGAGGTCCAGCCGGTCCGGAATCGCCAAAAGGGCCCTGAGGTCCGGCTGGTCCGGGAGCCCCGGCAGGGCCTTGAGGCCCGACAGGCCCTGGATCCCCGGCAGGCCCGGCATCTCTCTGGCAGCCGATAACCGACAAGACAAGAGCGATGATCAAAATTGTTGCTATTAAAGCGCGCATTTTCATACTTTCCTTTTGCGACGTCGTTGACATAGATTTAACCGCTGTCTAAAGCGGGATGCGCCAGTTAATTCACCGGTGCACAGAACAACCAATGTCCCGGATCCCAGAGACGATCTTTGACGTTGAAGTTTGGCCTTCATGCACGGCTCGCGGTGCCTTTCGCCAAAAATGATTGGACCAGAGACTGTTTGTGGGTCAAGAACGAACATTAAAGTGATGATGATAGACATCTTCAGATTTGTGGATATCGCCCTAAACAGTAGGATATGGGCGCCGTCAGCGTTTTGTTGGTGGGGCTGGATGCCGAATCGCCGGAGGAAGGCTTTCGCTACTTGCTGCTTCAACCAGCCGCTACCTCACCCGACACGGGTTACGTAGGCAGGCCTAGTCCTCCGTCTGTCCAGGATTCAGTCTGCCCAGGAAGACTTCGGTCAATATGTCGGTCTGCTGGACTGACTCAGGGGTACCGTCGTGTACGACCCGGCCTTGGTCCAGCACGTACGCCCGGTCCGCAATGTTCAGCACACCCTTAATGTTGTGCTCGACCACGAAGATGGTTGTCTTGAGATTCTCATTGATCTCCGAGACCTTCTCAAAAACCTCTTTGACCACAATTGGCGCCAAACCAAGGGTCGGCTCATCGAGTAGCAGCGCTTCCGGCCCGGCCATGAGTCCCCTTCCTATGGCCAACATCTGCTGCTGACCTCCGGACATCTGGCTCGCCAGATCGCGACGTTTCTGACGCAAAATCGGGAACAACGCCATCACCGAGTCCAATCGACGGTTTTGTTCCGCCTTGTCGTTCAAGTACAGGCAACCCATCTCCAGGTTCTCTTCGACGGTGAGATGAGTGAATACACGCCTGCCCTGGGGGACGAACGAAATCCCCTCTTTCACAATTTCGTGGGTCGCCGCAGACAAGGGCGCCTGGCGCAGGTAGACAGTCCCGCCCACCACTGGCGCCAGTCCCATGATGGCCTTCAGGACGGTCGACTTGCCCGCGCCGTTGGGCCCCATAACCGCCACGAGCTCGCCCCTTTGCACCCTGAGGGACACTTTGTCCAGGGCTACTACGGCGCCGTAGTGAACTGAAATATCGACCAGTTCCAGGAGCGCGGGCGCGTCGTTTTCGTTGGCCAAACCTGAATTCGGTCCAACGTATGGATCTTGCGTCGTAGTCATACGTATACCGCCACTGCGCAGCCTAACTTGGTCCAGCATCGGCGTCGGATTATGCCCCCAGGTACGCCTCGATCACCTCTTCACGATTGAGGACAACCTCCACGTCACCCGAGGTGAGCAGCCGTCCACTGTCAAGCACAATGATGTGGTCGGACATCTCTCGCACTATGTCCATATTATGAGAGACGAAAATGATAGTTCGGCCTTCGTCACGCATACCTTCCAAGATTTTTTTGACTCTTTCGAGCATTTGGGGAAAGAGACCGGCGAAGGGTTCGTCGAACAGATAGATGTGGACTTCCAACGCCATGGCGCGCCCTATCTCCAACAGCTTACGCTGGCCGTAGGACAGGTCGTGGGCCAACGAGCGCCGCTTGTCCCACATACCCACAGCCTCGAGTATTTCCTGCGCCTTTTCACGGTGGGTGGATTTCGTGCGTTCCATCATCGCCGGGAATAGTTTGCGATTGGTGAGGACGACCATGATGTTGTCCCAAACGGTTATCTGATCGAAGAGCCTGACTTCCTGAAAGGTCCTGGTAAGACCGTGGTCCGGCATTTCGTGGGCCTTCACCACCTTGAGGCCGACTCCATCGATGATCACCATCCCGCCGTCGATGGGCAACACCCCGGTCAGCAGGTTCACAAGCGTGGACTTACCTGAACCATTGGGCCCGGCGATGCTGGTGATCCTCTTGCTGGGAATTGAGATGGTGAGCTCGTCCACAGCCCTTACTGCGCCGAAGTGTTTGGAGATCTCTACCGTCTCCAGGGCATAGGAATCAATGGTGGAGTCGTTGGAAGGGCTCATAGCTTGAACCTCCCAACCAGGCCCTGTGGTCTGAACAGCATGAGTAATACCAGCAGGATTCCGAGGACAGCTTGACGGGCCTGGCCAATGAACTCAGTCGGTAGGAACGGCACAAAGCGCATCCCTTCTTCCAGAAGAACGAAGGCCATTGCGCCAAGCAAGGAACCCCAAATGGTGGCCAACCCTCCAAGGATTACGATGGACACCAGGAGGATTGACTCCAGGAGAACGAAGGAATTGGGGTCGATGAAGGAGGTCCAACTGGCGAAAAGACCGCCCGCTAACCCCGCCATCATGGCTGAGATGACCCATATCGCAAGTTTGTAGTGGGTTACCTGGTAGCCAAAGACCTCGGCCGCCTGCTCGTCCTCTCGGATCGCGGTGAGGACTCGTCCGAATGACGAGGTCACAATGAACCAGGCGATCAGCATCACGACCGCGAGGAATGCCAGGGATAGGCCGAGAAACGCCAATTCTCCATCGAACGTTATCCCACCGATTTCGGGCTTGGCTATCTCGTGAATTCCAAACGCCCCCCTGGTAAGGCTTCGCCAATTGAGGAACACGTTGAAGGAGATGATCGCAAAGCCGAAGGAGACCAGGACGTATATGTCGTCCCTGAAACGGTTAAATACCACGCCAACCACAAGCGCCACCAGGCCGGCCAGGGCAATGCTGACGGGGAGGGCGGCGAAGAATGGCCAGCCCGGGGTTGGGATCGCCTCCGTTCGCAACTGTTCATATGCCGCGTCGGAGGTCAGAAACGCCATCGCGTAGGCCCCGATGCCGAAAAAGCCGATGTGCCCAACAGACAGAAGTCCGGTAAATCCAACCACCAGGTTCAGGCTGACCGCCAAAATCGCCCAAATGGCAAACACCGTGCCCACGGTAATGGCGAAGCCGACGCCTTGCCAAAGGGTAAACGCCACCGCCCAGGAGATGATGAACAGGTTTGCCCACAACTCCGGGTTACCCCGTACAAACCACAGGACCTCACGGGGATCGCGCGCAAGTCTCATGAGTCCGCCTATGCTTCGGGGTTCCATCAACGTCGACCTACTTCCTCGGCAGGAGACCCCTGGGCCAGGATGCCAGGAAGACGATCAACACCATGAAAGATATTACGTCCCTCCACTCGCCAGCCAGGTCCCAAATGCCGAACTGCTCAACCAGACCGAGGATGAATCCACCAATGATCGCTCCGTAGAGGTTGCCGATCCCACCAACAACGGAGGCAATCCAGCCCTTCAGCAATAGCAAGAGGCCCATTCTTGGCTGAATGGCCGTATCGTGTCCACTCAGAACCCCGGCCAGTGCGGCAAAAACCGCGCCAATGAAAAACACCATGGCAATGATGACGGTGGTGTTTATCCCCACCACTTTCGACACCTCCTCATCGTCGCCGATGGCCCGAACCGCCTTCCCGAAGGAGGTCTGTTTCAGGATCAGCATCAGGCTGGCGAATCCAGCAAGGGCGACGCCTATGGTGAATACGTTGAACCCCTTGATACTGGCGCCCCCGATTATCCAGGGCACGTTGCCAAAGGGCTCTGGAAGCGGGCGCGGCGCACTTCTAAAAACTATTGTTACGATGGCGGTAATGGCTAACAGAATGCCCAGCGACGCGACGAGCATGACCAACGGGGACTTGGCCCGCTGCCGCATGTAGACATACAGTCCCCTGTAAATTGCCAGGCCAACGGCCCCCGCCAAGAGGCAGGACACTGCCCAGCTCAGATACAACTTGGCGCCGGGGGCGTCGGCCACCAGAAGGCCGCAAAATGATCCAACCACCCCAGCCGCAATGGCAAACAGAAGGAAAACAAGATTGGGCTCGGGATTCCGGAAAATGCGCCGGTAGCCTTCTCGAATCGCCCAGCCAGTGGCCAGCGCTGCCAGTATGCCGATTGTGGGGCTAAGGGTGAGGTGAAGTTGGGCAGGGTACGTGAGGACGAATCCTGCATAAACCCCTGCGGCCCCCGACAAAACGCCACCGCCGATCCGCAGCGTGGTAGGGCTGAATCGAGACCGGAACCGGCCGTAGAACGCCGTATGAAGAACCCAGGCTACGACTCCAGCGATGACCGCGGCAAAAAGGACGTTGACGAAAAGGGAGTTAATCGCATACCGGCCCCCCAGGAACTCCTGGGACCTCATGTAGAAAACTCCGTACGCGCCCAGGGTTGCAGCCGCGCCGAAGTAGAGATCGAAGAACCAGACAGTGCTGTAGACGATGGTAAACCCCATCGCCAGTAGCGCATACACTGCGCCGACAGACAGGCCGTTAAAAGTGAACTGGAGGGCCTGTTCCGGGGATTGGCCTATTTTCCACGCGATGTAGGCCGCGACGATGGTGATCAGAAAGGTCGCCAGAACCCTGCGCCGGTCAGCAAGAGCGTTAAGCAAACGGACCGCCCATACCGGCTACGTCTAACGAGGACGGCCGTTCTCGAACGCCCGGTTGGCCGATTGACGCCGAATCTCTGGAGTGGGGAAGCCTCACTGAAATCTTTACTGATGCCATAAGGCTGGCCCAGGTTTGCCGGACCAGCCTGCGGGCGGCTAGGACGGACATCGGCTGGTTACTGGGTCGGCGCGGCGCCCAAGACTTTGTAACCCTGGTTTTCTTCTGTTCTCTCTGCCAGCGGCAGGACCTCTATAACGGCATTGGAAAGACCAACTACCTCGCCGTTTTCGTCGAAGCTGTAGTTGTCCCCGATGGCGCCGCTCCAACTGATGTCGTACAAGCAGTCTCTGAAGCCGTCTGCGTCCTGATCGTCGTCAGTCTTCTTGAGACACTCGGCGGAGATGTAGACGTCGTCGTAGGCCGAACCCAGGTACCACGCCAGCGTGACGTAATCGTATTCCTCCCTGAAATTGGCAAGGACCTCCTGAGCCGTGTTGTTCGCCGGATCCAGGTCAGCAATAACGGCCTTCATACCTGTAGCGGCGTCACCTGCGATCTCCAGGGCCGTTGTCCCTACGACCACGATTTCTGAGTAGATGGGGCCCTCATAACCGAGTTCCCTGACCTGCTTGACGATAGTGCCGCCGGAAAACTCGGCCTGGGCGGCGATGTGCAACCCATCGGGGTTTGTGCCGACGAGCTTGGTCAACTGGGTCCTGAAGTCGGTTACGTCCGAAGCGTATCGTTCTTCGCTCACTACCTGGCCGCCCTGCTTCGTGAATTGATCGACAGTGGTGCGTCTCACGCCCTCGGCGTAGTCGGTCGCCTCTGTGATAGTGGCCAGGTTCCGGACTCCGTCAGCCCACATGCTGTTGCCGGTGTCGATGCCCACCTGGACGTCGCTCATTGAAGTCCTGAAGATGTAGTCCCCGGCGTTAGCGATGTCCGGGTTGGTAGCCAATCCGGAGAACAGGATGACACCCGCCTCTTCGGCCAGGGGCGCTGCGCCGAGCATCGCGCCGCTGCACGAAGTGCCCAGGATTATCTTTACTTCGTCAACCTCGGTTAATTTCTTAAATGCCGTAATCGAATCTTGGGCATTGCACTTTGAGTCTTCGACGATGAGTTCGAGCATTCGGCCATTGATGCCCCCGGCGGCGTTGATCTCCGCCACCGCCATCTCCTTGGCCTGAACGGACACTGTGCCGTAGGTCTCACCCGGGCCCGTCACCGATTCCATTACCCCTATCCGGAAGGCCTCTTCTTCCCCCCCTCCACAAGTCAACGCCGCCAATGCCAGAATCGGCAGCAACCCTAGTGAGACAATCGCCTTCTTGGACAACGTTCTCATTACATCCCCCTCGAATTTACTTGTCGATGACCGCGCAACATATTACTACCATCAGTTGAGTTGACGCTGCAAGTCAAAAACAAGTGATGCAAACGGGACCGTGTAAATTGCTGTCGCCATTGAGGCGTGGGTCGGATTCGCGGTTAACGGTCTTGACGTTCTTGCACATTGAAAGTCGGGGTTAGTAATGGCGTGTCAACCGGTGCAGAGTGGGCATCAGGTGACGGGAGCGGAGGCTCGATAGGGGGTGTGGACCTTGACTTGGTTCAGCAGTGGGAATGGTCAGGGCACCGTGTGTAAACGTGCCTACAGTGGAGACGTTGTGTCACCAAACACAGCCCGGAACAATCTTTTGCCCGATTCCGTCAATATATGTGCAGGCCCTAAAGCGCGACCTGTAGCGGACCTCAATTCGTACCGCGGCGGAGGTTAACCACATGAACGCCACACTCAAGACCGCTCTGCTTTCCGTAATAGGCATGTGGATAGTCCTGATGGTCCAGGCCGCCTGCCAGGACGGCGTTTCCCCGGGAACAGATGGAAAACCGAAGCAGACGACGGATGTCCGGACCAACGCGTCGGTGACCGGCACTGTTACTTATCGGGAGCGAATAGCCCTGTCCCCCGGCGCGACGCTGGAGATGCAGTTGCGGGACGTCTCCCTCCAGGACGCGTCCTCCAGGCTCATCGCGGAGCAGGTCATACAAAATCCTGGCCAGGTACCCATTAAGTTCAAGATCGAATACAACCGGAACGACTTAGACCCACGAAACACCTACGCTGTACAGGCCCGGATCAAGGAATCAGACGGCCGTCTTGCCTTCATCAACGATACTGCCTACGACGTGATTACCCGAGGCAATCCAGACAACGTCGATATGTTGCTGGTGAGGGTCGACGCCCCGCAGTGGGTAGAGGTTCCGGTTTCGGTCGTCGGGGCGAGATTATTGCGACCCGAGCCGGAGAATTTGCTGATGGTTACGTTTCATCAGTCCAGTATCGAAGGTTGTTCGCGGCCGGGCGCCCAGGAATTCAAGGTGGACGGGCCTGAAATTATTGTCAAACTGACCCGTATGGCGCCTCCGCCCGATCCTTCGGGCATCCCATGCCACGAAGACTTGCTGGAATTGGAATCCATCGTTCGCTTGGGAGACAACATTGCTCCGGGCCAGACCTACCGCGTTACGGTTAACGACCGGGTGATCACCGCCTTCACCTTGCCGGAGCCGGATTTCCCGGATTCTTTTGTTGAATCGTCGCCGATCGAGCGGGTGGAAGTGGTGGCCCTCGAACGTTCACCGACTCAGTACGAGTTGCGCGTCGTATCCGGTCTGCCTAAGGGCAGCGCCTGCTCCATATTCAACGGCTACGAAATCAAGCGCGCCGACCCAACCATAATCGAAGTAGATGTAACACACCACGAAGTCGCAGACCCATATGTCGATTGTACAGATGACTATCCCATAGTGGAGACGTCCATTCCGTTGGGATCCGACTTTGAGCCGGGTGTGGAGTACTCAGTAACAGTAAATTCCGATACTACCGAGACGTTTGTGGCCCGTTAGTAGCGAACAGAATTCAATGCTCCGTGGCATAAGCGATTAAAGATCACGTCCCACCGGGGCGACTGTGCATCTAACCGCCATGCGTTGCACTTTTTATATTGGCCAACTGGATCAATTTCAGGATGTCGACTAAGTTCGGTCGAGCGAGTTTCAGAACTCGCGTGTCGCGGCGCAAAATCTCCAAAAAACAAGAGCACCCGAGCCATTACCACGCTTTCACCGGCCCTGTACTCGGAGCCGGTCGTATAATTCGATGCCTTGGACTTCAGACCTCCTTGCCCGGTAGGTCGCTCCCATAGAGCGGATTCCCTATGGCTTCAAAATTGGCATCGGACCCCTCGTTACTCTCTGTTGGGACTAAGGCACGGGACCTTGCGTGCCCGCCCGAAGGCGCGCGGTTGGAGATTGAAGCGAAATTCCTGATCGATGGCGCCGAGCAAGTACGAGCGCTGATCGATTACCTTCAATCGCGCGACACGCAGTCGGATTCAGCTGTGGAAATCGTCGACGCCTACTGGGACACGCCCGACTGGAGTCTGTTCAGGGCAGGGTGGGCGTATCGATGGCGTGACGCGTCGGGGAGCAAGAGCCTGACACTAAAGTCGATCGAGGCGAGCAGGGACGTTCTGCACAAACGGCTTGAGGTGGAACAGAACGTCACCGAGTTTCCCGGAAGTAGTGGCCATCCACTCCTTTCCGGACGGGTCGCTGATCAGCTTGAAGGTCTTGACTTGACGGACCTGCGGGAACTGTTCCGGGTGCACAACAACCGCCGACACTTCGACATCCGCACCCCCGACGAATCGCTAATCCAGGTGGCGATCGACGAGGCCACCATCTCGATCAGACACCCGATGGACCAGTCGACGCCTGGAGGCATGGCGTTTAAGGAACTGGAACTGGAGTTAGTGGAGGGTCGAGAGGAATCGTTGCTGCAAGTGGCGAAGACCATGCAGAAGAGATTCGGCCTTCTGCAATCGCGCCGGGGTAAGTTCGACCGTGGATTGCAGGCGGCAGGCCTGTCGCCGCCAGGCGCGCCTCTAGCCCGATGGATGTACGGGGACACGTCCTATCTGGACGAATTGCGCGAACGGGAGTTTTCAGCGGACGATCCAGCGATCCACCTGGCTTATCGCTGTTTTCTGGAGCAATTTGAGGAAATGCTCGCCCAGGAACCGAAGGCTTGGGAAGGGCTGGACCCGGAAGGCGTGCACCAGATGCGAGTCCGCACGCGCCGCATCCGCGCCGCGTTTCGAGCCTTCAAGGATGTGTTGCCCGCGGGCTCGATTCGCTCATTCAACCGCGAATTCAAGTGGGTAGCCGCTGCTCTCGGCAAGGTCCGCGATCTGGACGTCTACCGCGACAGTATTGGTCACTACGCGGCCGGAGTTCCAGCCGAAGACGCCGCGCACGACACAGACTTTCAACGGCATTTGGCGGACCGATGGCGAAAAGCCCGAAAGCGGTTGTTGACGTGCCTGAAGAGTAGGCGGTATGAACGTTTGAAGGATCGCTTCGCCCGATTCCTCTCGCACGGGCCGTCGGAGCGAGTGTTGAAGACCTTCGGGGGCATCATGATCGGAGTCGCCGCCGGGCAACTCATTGGTAAACGCTACAAGGCCTTACTTCGCGATGGCCGCGCGATTTCTCCCGTCTCGTCGACCGAATCGCTCCACGCGCTTCGAATTCAATGCAAACGAATGCGCTACCTGTTCGAGTTCTTCGACCCTATCTATGAGAATGCATTCAAACCTGATATCAAGAGAATAAGGAAGCTTCAGGACGTTCTGGGTGAGTTCCAGGACGCGTTCGTCGCCACGCAACAACTTCGCAAATACGTCGAGGACATACCTAAGCGGGACCGCAACCGCGGTCAGTTCATCGCGATTGGCCACATGGTCAGCGGTCAAGACCGCCAGGAGGCGATCCGACGTTACGACCTCCCCCAGGCCTGGACGATGTTCGATCGTGAAGGCGCACGAGATGCGATCCTCGCGCGCCTCGTAGAACCAACCGATTCTTGCCCCAGTAATGACCGCGCCCTGGAACTAAATTGGAGAAGCGAAGGCCGATCGCCCGAACGGCCGCGCATCCGCCAGGCATGCGTCATCCCGTTTCGCCGCGTCGGCGATCGCAGCGAGTTTTGCCTGATCACTTCGTTCAACAAGCGGCGATGGATCTTTCCAAAAGGATTTGTGGACGGCGATGAGAGCCTGGAGGAAACTGGGCTAAAGGAAGCCTTCGAGGAGGCTGGCCTGCATGGCAGGGTCGTTGGTTCGCCGCTAGGGCGGTATGTGGATTCAAAATGGGGCGCCGTCCTGGACGTTACGGTCCTGCTTATGGAAGTGGAGCGCGCCGATGAAACCTGGTTGGAGGACGTACGCCTGCGGCGCTGGGTCGGCGGGAAGAAAGCGCTGAGACTCATCGGCAGACCGGAACTCCGGGAAATGCTGCGGCGGGGAATGCGGCGGCTATCCGGCGGAAATGGCCCGATCGCCTGAGAGGGTGTCTAAAAACAATGTCATTCTGAGAGCCTGTGAATAAATCCCCAGGAACCGTCTAATTGAGACCGTTTTCAAAGTCAAATTGAGACTGAAAACCGCAGGTTTCGCAATAAAATCACAAGCTCTGAGCGAAGCCGAAGAATCTACCGTCAACGAGGCGGACTGGCCCATCCTGCTGACCCCTGACTACTCGGTATTGCTCAGGACGAAGGGACTTATTAGGCGCCCTCTGAGAAGCTGCGCAAAGGACCGCGTGGGTCCGCCGCGTCAACAGGGTTCACCCCCGGGTACGGCCGGCTTGACGCGCATCTCGTGGAGAGTCGAATAGTCGAAGAGATCGTCTCCCGCCTTGAGGGCCTCGATCCAGGATGTCCGGCTGCTGCGATAGTGATTTCCACAGCTATCTTTGGTGGACGCATCCACCCAGGCTAGAAACGCTTCAAAGTCGGCCGTGCGGCCCGGTGCGGCAGCAGCGTAGCAGGGCGGGCAACCAAATGACCATGGTGCGTCGTATGGGTTCTGTTGTCGCTTCTCGCCGGTTGAGTGACCTGCCGGTAGCGGATCATTCGCCCTTTGCTCCAGCGATGTCCTTGCGCTGGAATAGCCAAAAGGAAGCGGTGGCGATGATGACGATGTACCCGGCGACGACCAGGAACGCGTGCAACTGGCTCGGCAGGTCTTGATGAGCGAACAGCGCGGCGTCGCTACCAGTCGCCTGTACTTCCGGTTCGGTCATCCAGGCGATGATGTTGGGACCCAGCAGGAAGTTCGTCACGGTGCTGAACCAATCGAACATGCCACCCAGGATCCCCACGAGAATCGACTCGGTGAAGTAGTACGACAGGGAGATGGCGATTCCCATGCTTGACGATGTGGTCAGCACAGATAAGAACAAAGCCAAGATGACGTATGGAATCAGCCCGTATACAACCTTGCCGAACATCACCGCCACTGTGGACCATTGGCCTGAGTCCGCAAGCCCCCCGCCATCTTCCGGCGCCAGCGAAGCGGCGGCCAGGCTGCTGAACGCTGCCGTCAGGCCCATGATGATGAAACCGCCTGACCCCACAAGCAAAAGCAAGATCATTTTGGAGGTCAGCAATTGCCAGCGCCCGGTTCCCTTGGCCAACGTCATCCGCAAGGTGCCCCAGCCGTATTCGGATCCGATGACCGAGGCCGCCAAGATCATGATGAGGACGACTCCGAAGTTGAACCCTACTCCGAGCGCGTTCGAGACACTAGCGGGAAGCACAAATCTCTCTCTCGCTTCCTGTCGCACCGATTCCCTGACCAACAGGCCCGCGCAACGGCGTAGTTCCCAGTCAATTTCTTGATCGAGACTTGCGAGGTCCTCGTCGCTGAGGCGGGACAGCACGTCCTGTGGAAAAACCTTGATTAGCGTATCGTCGCACCCAACGTTGAGTTCGATGTAGCCGCCGTCTGGGTGTGTCACGCCTGACTGGAAAGTAACCTCAAAATCAGCAGCAGAGGGCGCCAGCGAACTCCGGTAGCCGGTGAAGCCGCCCCATACCGATATCTGCACCAGAATGACAACGATGCCGAGGAGTATCCAGGGCATCCATCTCCTGTAGAGCTTGAACCACTCCCAGCGTGTGAGGCGCAGTGCCTGGGCGATCATCAGCCTACTTTACGGCAGTCTGTCATTCGGCGGTGAAGCGCGCCCTTAGCAGGGTTCGCCACCTGGTACGGCCGGCTTGACGCGCATCTCGTGGAGAGTGGAATGGTCGAAGAGATCGTCTCCCGCCTTGAGGGCCTCGATCCAGGATGTCCGGCTGCTGCGATAATGAATTCCACAGCTATCTTTGGTGGACGCATCCACCCACGCTAGAAACGCTTCAAAGTCGGCAATTGCTTGGTCCGACCGCCCCAGCAAGGCGTTTACGAGGCCTCTACTATTCCTGGCCAGACCCTGTGGATCGTGCGCAACAGCCCGGTCGCAGTAGGGCAGTGCATCTTCCGGCGTCCCGGCCACGGCCAACTGCCAGCAGAGGCTTCTGTTGTACGCCGGCTCGTTCGGTCTCAGTTCTTGGGCCCGCCGGAGATCGACCAGGGACCTGCTCAAGTCCCCCAGTTCCGAGTAGACCAAGCCGCGGTTAAAGTGCGCCACTGCCGGGTCGGATGAAAACTCTATGGCACGGCTGAACTCCTCGATGGCGAGTTGCAAATCGCCGGAGGAACCACGGGCAAGGTAGGCGATCCCGCGATTGAGGTGCGCAGAAGCCAACTCGGGTTCGATCTCAAGGGCCTTCTCAAGATCGTCAAATGCGAGATTGAGGTCGCCCGTGGCACGTCTCGCCACGTATGTTCCGGCCCGGTTGACGTAGGCGCCGGCGTAGTCGGGTTGGATCGATAACGCCTCGTTCAGGCTGGCAATGGCGCGGTCCATATCCACGCTTGAACCTCGTTCCTTGTACGCGACGGCGAGGTTCAGGTGAGTCGCCGCACGTTCCGGCCTGATCGTCATCGCACGCGTCAGATCGGCGACGGCCAGTTCTGCATCTCCGGCCCTGCCGCGGTCCAGGTAGGCGAGGGCCCGGCTATTGAGGGCTTCAACGGATCGGGACTGGACTGCGAGGACCTGCGTAAACAACCAGATGGCCTCATCGAGATCGACCAGGTCTCCATCAAGGTAGGATCTTCCCAGGAGGAACCGGAGATTCGCCAGGGCAACAGGTTCCGAGGGCGGCGGATCCGATGCCAGGATCAGCACCGACTTGGCCCTGTCGAACTCGTTCCGCTCCAGGTAAATCTGGCCCAGTGTCACCAGCGCAATATGTCGGACCTCGCCTGTCAATCCGATGTTGATCGTAGCCGGAAGCTCCACTGGGGATGATGCGATGTCGACGACCTGTTGGGCCAGTGACGCCGGGTGACTTTGCGGGGCCGTGAACCTTGCGATGACGCGGCCGCTGTCGTATTCGCCCCAGATCACCAACGCCGCGTCGGACCGCTCGCTCGCGTCCTCGGCGGCGTCCTCATTGTCGATCTCCCTGGGCCATTCGACTGTCCGAACGGCTGTCAGACCTGCCTTCTGGACTTCGTTGTCTATAGCGGCCTTCAGTCGCCCAACGACGTTGAAACCCTGCCCGCCTGACGTGTAGTTGACGAAGGGCGCCAACACAATAAGTGACTCGCCATCGGCGGCGGCAGGATAGACTGTGGTGTCTCGCAAAGTGAGCGCCAACACCACGGCGACGATTGTGATCAGGAGCACTGACGCCGCCACTCCGGCAATCAGGAATCGCCGGTTTTTGCGTAAGAACCCCGGCCCACGGCGCGCGGGTGGAACGCCCGTATCTTCCGTTGTTCGTGCGGGAGGGGGAAGCGCCTCAGGGGATTGTGCGGTTTCCGGAGAGAACCCGGCGGCAAGGAGAAGTTCGTCCCTCTCTTCATCCGTCAGGCGAAGCAGTTCGGCGCAACGGATGACATCCTGTCGATAACGAGGCCGGGTGGTCGTGGCCTCTTTCCAGCGGACAAGGGTCTGGCGGCTTACCGGGATCCGACGCGCAAGCTCAGCGTCGCCGATTCCCGTCCGGTCCATGTAGGCGGTCAGGAGTTCGGCAAATGTCTTCAATTGCTACATCTTTGAAACGCTTAGGAGAGTGAGTGCAACAACAATGCGTCTCGGATTGTACAGAGTCCCGTGTGATGCTGACCGTGGTCGCCGGTCGATGCAGGTCCCGATCTAAGGACCGACCGTCTGGCGGCGAGAGTCACACACAGGAGGCACGAAAGATGTTTAAGAGACTTACGGTCCTGATCGGGTTTGCGGTGCTGGGAATAGCGCTGGCAGCTTGTGGTGGCGCCTACGATGGGCCCGAAGCCTACGCGCCTGGACCTGGATCAACTGCGGCGCCGGCGCCAACGGCGGCCCCACCCCGAACAACGGTGATTGTGGAGAAACAGGTGACCCAGGTCGAGAAAGTCGTTGAGGGCCAGACTATCAATGAAGAAGGCTTCAATACGATAGGCGGCAGCGCGACTGTCAACGACGCTGCCTACGATCTGACGTTCTTCAAGCATCACGGCGTCAACCCGTTCATCGACACCGAGGACGACCACCTCTCCACCTTTGCCATAGACGTAGATACCGCGTCGTACACGGTGGCCCGAAGATTCCTGTTTGACGGGAATATGCCCCACCCCGATTCGGTACGGGTCGAAGAATTCATCAACTACTTTGACCAGGAGTACGAGCCACCGGCAGATGGCGCCTTCGCTATACACGTCGAAGGCTCGCCATCGCCCTTCGGAGGTGAAAAGCACTGGCTGATGAGAGTAGGGCTTCAGGGCAAGACAGTTGCGGAAGACGCCCGGCAGAACGCCACCCTGATCTTCGCCATCGATGTCTCCGGCTCCATGGGTCGCGAGGACCGGCTCGGCCTGGTGAAGAGGTCGCTCAGATTGCTGGTTGACGAGCTTCGGCCTTCCGATGAGGTCGGAATAGTGATCTACGGCGATCGCGGTTCCGTCCTGTTGGAACCCACCGATGGTGGAGAAAAAATCACGATCATGCAAGCCATTGACGCGCTTACCTCGAGCGGGTCCACCTACGTTGAAGAAGGGTTGACCCTTGCGTACCGCATGGCGGCCGAGAACGTTCAGCCCGGGCGCATAACACGGGTCATGCTTTTGTCCGACGGCGTGGGCAACGTCGGCCACACCGGATCGGACTCCATACTCAGGCAGATCAGGTCGTACGTCGACGAGGGTGTAACGCTCACCACCGTCGGGTTCGGGATGGGGAACTACAACGACATCCTTATGGAGCAACTCGCCAACGACGGCGACGGCACGTATCACTATGTCGACACCTTGACCGAGGCTCAGCGCGTGTTTGTCGACAACCTTGTCGGCACCCTTCAGAACATCGCCAAGGACACGAAGATCCAGGTGGACTTCAATCCGGAAGTAGTGCGCAGCTACCGCTTGCTGGGGTACGAGAACCGGGCCGTCAAAGACGAACAGTTCCGAGACGACACGGTCGACGCCGGCGAGGTGGGCGCGGGCCACAACGTGACCGCGTTGTACGAGATGAAGCTGCACGATGACGCCGACGGTATGCTGGCGACGGTGCGTGTTCGGTACGAGGATCCGGACAGCGGAGAGGTAAGTGAGATCGAAAGCTCGTTCCAGCGTAGCGAGTTGACAAGCGAGTTCGAGGAGGCGTCCTCGAGGTTCCAGTTGTCCGCAGTCGTGGCCGAGTACGCGGAGATACTGAGAGAGAGCTTCTGGGCACAGGAAGGCAGCCTGGGCAAAGTCACCGCTGAGGCATCCCGGGTGCTGGGGTTGCTACCTGAGGACTCAGACGTCGCGGAATTCGCCGCTTTGGTGACCCAGGCCGAGCGAATCGAATCTTCGATGGCAGCGGATAGATAGATCAGATCCGTCCGCAACAGGAGGGGCCGGCCAATGTGCCGGCCCTTCTTCGCGCAGGCGGCGGACCGGACGGCGGGGCTTGCGCAGCCACCCCCAGTTGTTATTAGGCTACGTGGCTCGCAGCACCGGAGTCGATCGTTTGTGTTGCGCACTAGCTTGAAGGGCAGGACGCGCGTCTACGAGTGCCGGGCCTCAGCAAGCCTTGAGGAACCTCTGCATAACCAGCAAGGGGCGGGTGGTAGTCGCTCTCTGAATCAGCTGGAAAAGTAAAGCCTGATGACGCCTATCACCTCGTCCCTCGTAATGTTGGCATCGAAGTAATCGACTATTGCATTGACGGCTTCGTCCCTGTCGATCACACCGTCTTCATTGGCGTCGTATTGGATACCCAGGTCGGCGATCGTGTAGGTGTTCGTGGCTCGACCATCCTCTGACACGACCCTGATCCTGATGGCGGGGACATCGGAGCTGAAGTCGACCTGATGGCCCGGTAAAGTGTCATCTGCATCCGGGATTGTGACGTCGTTTTCGTCGAGGAACAGTACAGAGCCATCGTGGTCATTTACGGGGACCACCGTAACCCGGGAATGGCCCACTGCGACGGTGTAGTCGGTGTGATAAGGGTCGAACGAAGGAAACAGCCACCCGGGGCTGACGCTCAGGTTGCTCAGCAGGACATCGCAGAACGGTAGGCCGAGGTCATGGAGGTCGTTAAACTCGACTGCGCGCAAAGTTTGGGGCACGCACCCAGACAATTTGTTGCCACTGAGCCGCAACTCTGCAAGTTCGGCGAGGCTTCCCAACTCTTCCGGAATCTCACCGGTCAACTCGTTGCCCGACAGTTCCAGTGTCTTCATTCTGGCGAGTCCACCCAACGTCGTCGGTATGTCCCCAGTTAACCGGTTGTCCGACAAGTCCAACCATCCCAGATTGGCTAATCTTCCTGACTCCGCCGGTATCCCCTCGGTCAACCGGTTGCTTGACAGGGACAGCCCTTTCAGTTTGGAGAGGTCGCCCAGTTCCCTGGGTATTCTCCCGGTCAGCGCGTTGCCAGAGAGATCCAGCCTTTCCAATCCGGCGAGTCCGCCCAAGTTGATCGGTATCTCCCCGTCCAACCGGTTGTTCGATAGGGACAGCCATTCCAGATTGGCTAAATCGCCTAACCCCGCCGGTATCTCCCCGGTCAACCGGTTGAAGCCGAGGTCTAAACGTCGCAAATTCGAAAGGTTGCTCAAGTCCCTGGGTATGCCCCCGGTCAACTGGTTGCCGGTGAGCATAAGGCTCCACAGTTGATCGAGACTTCCAAGTTCGGCCGGTATTGGCCCAGACAATTGGTTAAAGGAGAGTAGGAGCCAATGCAGTTTGGAAAGGCTTTCCCAATTCGGTTGGTATTGGCCCGGATAACTGGTTGTCAGTAAGTTGTAGCCACTCCAGGTTCGAGAGGCTGCTTAACTCAACGGGTATTTCACCGTACAACCGGTTGCGGGCGAGTTCCAGAACTCTCAATTCGGTGAGTTTGCTCAACTCGACCGGTATCTCACCGGCCAGTTCGTTGTGATCTAGGTGCAATTCTTCCAATTTGGTCAGCCTGCCCAACGCCACTGGTATTTCACCGGTAAGTTCGTTGGCAGAAAGGGACATCCACTGCAGGTCGCCCAGTTCTGCCGGAATTGTTCCGGTCAACCGGTTCTGGTAGAGGTATAGCTGTCTCAGTCTTGAGAGGCTGCCCAGTTCAGCCGGTATCACACCTGTCAGTCCATTCTCAATGAGAACCAACTCGGTAACCCTCTGAGGAATGCCGGCTAGAGTCACGCCCTCCCACTGGTCAATGGGGGTACTCGCCGACCAGTCCAGCGTCGCGGCGCCCGCCAGGATGTCTCGCGCCGCCAGCAGCGCCTCGCAATCCGACACCAGCCCGGGGTTGTCTGCGGCGTTCGCCACCGCGCCTACGGATGTGCACGTGCCGGTGGTTTGGGCGGCGATCGTGTAGGTGCGGGTCGCGCGACCATCCCCGGAGTCGACCCTGATCCTGATGGCGGGGACATCGGGGCTGAAATCGACCTGATGTCCTTCCAGGGAGTCATCAGCATCGTTGATCGCGAAGTCGTCGTGGTCCTGGAACACAAAGGAAGCGTCGTGGTCACTGACTGGGACGACTGTAACCTGTGACTGGCCGACAGCCAGGGTGTACTCAGTGTGATGGGGGTCGAAAGTTGGTACCAGCGTTCCCGGGTTAACGGTCAGGCCGCTCAGCAAAATGTCGCAGTAGGGCAGACCAATTGAATATAGGTCAGTTTCAGCCACGTTTGTCAGCGACTGAGGGATGCAGCCGGAAAAATTGTTATCTCCGAGAAGCAAACTTTGTAGGTTGGGAAGATTGCCAAGTTCGATCGGCAACTCTCCGGTCAACTGGTTGCGGTCAAGGTAAAGCTGTTGCAGGTTGGAAAAGTTGCCCAGCCAAGCCGGCACGTGTCCGGTCAAATGGTTGTTCGACAAGGAAAACACCTGCATGTTGGAGAGGTTGCTCAAGTCCGGCGGTATCTCCCCGGTCAACTGGTTATCCGACAGGACCAGTACCGTTATGTTGACGGGGTTGCCCAATGTTGCCGGGATTTCCCCGGTCAACTGGTTGAACGCTAGGTTCAGCACTTCTAGGTTGGCGAGGTTGCCTAGCTCCACCGGTAACTTCCCAGTCAATCGGTTGTAATAGAGGACGAGTGATTTCAGGTTTTTGAGTCCGCCAATCTCCACTGGAATCGCCCCTGTCAATTGGTTTTCCCCTAGATCCAGGTTTTCCAATCTACTGAGTTCCCCCAGTTCTCCGGGAATCTCCCCGGTCAACTGGTTGTCTCCCAGAGACATCCCCATTAATTTGGAAAGGCTTTCCAACTGCTGCGGTATCTTCCCGGTCAAATTGTTGCCCGATAAGGACAGCCATTTAAGGTTGGCGAGCCCGCCCAACTCCGCCGGAATCTCCCCGGTCAACTGGTTGTCGAATAAGTAAAGCTGTCCCAAGTTCGCGAGGTTACCCAACTCCTCGGGTATCTCACCTGACAGTCCTTTACGTTGCAGGTACAACGAAGTAACCCGCAACGGTGATCCAAACGCGGAGACGCCTTCCCACTGGGCAATGGGCCTTTTCGCCGACCAGTTCAGCGTCGCGCTAGCCCGCCAGGATGTCCCGCGCAGCCAGCAACGCCTCGCAGTCGGCCACCAGCCCCGGGTTGTTGGCGGCATCCAGAACCGCGCCTCCGGTAAAGCAGGTGTCGGCGCCTCCCTGAGCGGAGGCGTTATGGAGCGGCGCGATTAGTGCGATCGCCAGAGTGAACACACCTGCTGCGAATGCAAGAAGCCTGTGAAAGCTTCTGGGCGACGGAATCGTGATAAACCTCCTGTGTACGTCAGGAAGGACCACAAGTCGACTGCGATGCCTTGACGCATGGCCTGATGGTACAGCGGACTCGTAGGCGTTCACCTGCTTGATCCGACGGGCTCTGCGGCCGGGCCTTCGCGCTGGTGGATATAACTACGATCCCGACCAGGCGGTAGTTACGACAAAATCCCAGCCAGGAATTCGCAGTACAGTACGTCATGGCCGGGATTGGTGGACGTCTGCCGGGATTGGTGGAACTGACGGGATACGTTTCTAAATATGAAACGACGGCTTTTTGTCAATCGTTCCCACACTTGCTACCACCCTTCCAACAGGCGAGAATCTCAGGACAACGCCCAATGCGGCATTGAATTTTCCTTCCCTGTATTACGTCTACCTGTGCGCCACATCGGGCCCCTGACTAATCTCAAATCAGCAAAGATCCCTGGTGATACGACTGAAGGCTCCGATGTTCCACAGTGTCGAATCCGACTCTGCGGCGTTAGCTAATGGGAGTGATGTCCGAGGATGTCCAGTTGGACCATTGTCGTGAAATCGAGACCACTATTTTGTTTAGGCGGACACAGTGCAAACCGCCGAGTAAGAGTGGACGGGCCACCCAGCGGACATTTATCAATTCCAGGCGCCACCGAACATGCGCGCCTGTGAAGCCACACGTGTTTTCAGGTTTCCTCATCTGCCATTCGTGACCTGGCGGATGGAAAATCCGGTAATGAGGACTTTGCCGCCGCCGTTGCCAGGCGTCGGAACTTTCGTCGCGGAGGTAAGAAGCAAATCTTGCCGCGCGCGGTGCGTCGAGGTTCGCAGGATGGGATTTGCTCAGTCGATACCAAGTATGTCGAGGGCGTCGCGGTTGATTATGCCCTCGATCTCATCCTCCGGAATCCCCGGCAAGTGATGGTCCACGGCGTACTTGTTCAGGCCCCTCAGCGCGTCGATGTTTTCCTGCGGGGTGGAAAGCGGCCAGTCCGACGCAAGCATGATCTTCTGGGTAACACCCCATTCGTGGAAGAGGCGCATGCCGTTCCAGAACGACCAGGGTCGATAGAACTGCCCCGACATTTCCGTCCAGACATTGGGGTGTTTGCGCACCAGCGCCAAGGCGTCGGTATGCCATGGGTGGCCGAGGTGGGCGAGGATGATCTTCAGTTTTGGAAACGCCATTGCGACGCGGTCCATCACGAGTGGGTGACCGTACATCAGCGGCAAGTTCCACCCTCCTGTCGTACCGCCGTGCATCAGTAACGTCAGACCGTCCTGCTCCAGCCGGGCATAGAGTTCGAAGGCTTCCTTACACACCGGATCCAGGATTTGACCGCTGTGCGCCAGCTTCAGGCCCTTGCAGCCCAGGTCTCCCACCGCCCGGTCGTACTCATCGTTCCAGTCGGGTTGGTGCGGGTGGAGCGCCATGAACGGGACGATCTTGTTACCGGGGGCCAGGCGCGCCACCTCTGCGGCGATGTCGTTCAGGTTCATGTGGTCCGGCCACCCTTGCCGCCTGGTCGAGAAGACATCGGGCCTTAGCGGTGAAGGCGCTATGCCGAACGTGATGGCCCTGTCGCACGGCTCCATGTCTTTGAGGAAGGTGTCCATCGAGTTCGTCATGTGAGCATACGTGCCCGAGCCCGAACGCATACCCCTGTCGATATCCACGTCGGATGGCGGAACGGGTCCGAGGTGACTGGGCAGATTTGTGTGAACGTCGACGATCATGACGGATTTCTCCCTACGCTAGTTGCAGACCGGGTCGTTTGCGCTCCATCGAGCATGTAATGGCGGGGCGGGATTCTCTGCCAGACGTTCCCGGCAGTCCAACCACGTCTGATGCCACAGTTCAGGAGCGCGTAATTCCGAACTCGCATTGGCCCGGCTCCGCGCCACGAAGCCGGGAAGTTGAGGGTAGCCGGTCGGCTGTCCGACGGGCAGGTAACGAAGGTCCATGCTCCAGCGCAGTTCATCGCTCTTGTTGGGCAGGGAGCCGTGGATCATGCGGCGATGAAATACCAGCGCGCCCCCTCGTTTCATGGGCAGCGGTAACAGCGCGTCCGGGTCGAAGGTTTCCTCAGGTATCCGGTCGAGACCGGCCGGGTTGATCCTGGTGCCCTGGGGGCAGTGGACGGAATAGCCCTCACGATGGCTACCGGGCAGCACGGCCAGGCAACCGTTCTCGATAGTGGCGTCGGACAGCGGAAACCATACCGTGACCATGTCGACGCCGTCGACTTCCGGTTCGAAAAACGCCCCGTCCTGGTGCCACGGTGTGGCCCCATCCAGCACCGCGTCCGTCTTTGGGTCCCTCGGCAATAGGTGCTCCGGGATCTTGAGGCGCACATTCTGAATGGGGCTGGCGTATATCTCCCCGCCAATCAGAGGCTCAAGCGCGTCCATGATCTTGTCGTTCCGGATCGCGTTGAACACTGCCGGGCCTGCCCAGAAAGGGGTGTCGCGTTCCGTATTACGGGGCGGCAGATAGGGACTGAAAAACCTGACTAGGCTTTCCCCGTCTCATTGGTAATTCTCGTCAGGCGTTCACCAAAGGGGAGACCCTCGAATCGCGAGGTGATTTCACCCAGTTCGTAGAGTTCACTGGCGATACGGTCCAGGACTGACTCGTACTCCTCGATGATCGGGTCCAGGTCATCCGCCGGATCGAGCAGATCATCAAATAGCAGATAGCCTTCTTCCGCAAATCTTTCGACTTGGGTATTTGAAAGCATCGTTGTTGTCATTTGATTGCGCCGTGTTTTTGGCCGTCGTTCCTGTTATGGGCCCGGCTCATCGGCTTCTCGCCGCGGCTCCGATGCCGGGTCTCAGGCGGGCGGGACGACCGAATTTACGAACCACGTCTCCCCGCCGGCGATGAGGGGCGCAAGGACGGGTTCAAGAACTGCGTGCTCTTCCGAGGCGTAGTAGGCGGACTCTTTGCCGTCCCAGTCGCCGTCGTCATTATCGGTTATCACGCATACGAAGTCGTCAGAATCGTCGAGGACGCCTGCATGTTCGACGTTGAAGCCATGCTTGAAGCGCAACGGGTAGACGTGTTCCATCCACGCCGCCGCGAACTCGTCCATCTTCCCTGCATGGACAGTGTACTTTCGTAATTGTATCGCCACCTCAAGTCTCCTCGCCCGGCTAGCTAGCGCCTGCCGGATTTTCTATGACGCTCAATCGCTGACTAAGGCTTGACCAGGTTGTCGTTGATGTAGTCCCAATTGAATTCCATCCCAAAGCCCGGCCTTTGCGAGACGATTATGTTGCCTTCGTCATCCATGGGGTCGCAAATGGTCTTCATCCAGGGATCGGGGATGTCGTTATCGACATCGGGCCGGGTGAGGCCGCGTTCGTAGTACTCGCACACCTCCTCGTTGGTGGCCGCCAGTAATTGGGCCTGCGTCCAGCCGGGGGAATGTATCTCACACTGGATGCCAAACGCCTGCGCGATGTTGACCATCTTCTGGCACGCCGTGACGCCGCCGGCGTTGTAGTCGATACGGAGCATGTCCGACGCGCCCTGTAGCACCCATTCGGCGCGTGTGAACACCCCACCGGGTAACTGTTCCGGCGCCATTACCGCGATGTCCAACTCGCGGGTGAGCCGCCTGTACGGCTCGATTCGAGTCTCCAGCATCGGATGTTCGAGCCAGTAGAAGTTGAGCTTCTCCAACTCTCGGCCGACCCACAACGACTGCTCCAGTGTGTAGACGCCGAACGGGTCGAGCATGAGGACCATGTCGTCGCCAACGGCCTCCCTGACCGCCTTGCAGATTTCGATGTCTTCCTTTGGATAACCCGGCCGCAGCGGCGCCGGTTCCCACTTGTAGGGGTCCCAGTAGATGTAGGCGTGAATCTTGAAGGCCGTGTAGCCCTTCTCCTTGCACTCCAGGGCATGTTGGGCGTAGTCCTCCGGTCCGCCCATGTTCGGGAACGTGCTGGCGTAGGCCTTGACCTTATCCCGCCCGCCGCCGCCGAGCAGCTTGCCGACCGGCAGCCCGACCATTCGGCCGAGGAGGTCCCAGAGGGCTGAGTCGATGACGCCCATCTGTCGTTCCGGCAGGGCCTCCACCACCGCCGACATGTGGTACATCCAGTTCCAGAGCTTTTCCCGGTTGAGTGGGTCCTCGCCGAGCAGAAGCGGCTTCGCCACACCCTCGATGTACTCCCGGCGCCCGCCAGTCATGTAGCCCTCTGCGCCTTCGTCGGTCGATATCTTGGTTATCGTGGAAGTGGTCTCGTATTCTTCGTCCTCCCACGTGCCAAAACCGTAGCCCCACTTCGAAGGGCGTCGCCTGGTCCGATAGCGGAATTCGATGACTTCAATATCCGAAATTTTCACCGCGGCCCCCCGATGGCGTCTAATGGATGCGGAATTCGTCTTTTTTGGGCGAATCTGAGGCGTTGAACAAAGGACGCTGGTCAGGTGATTGATTTTGACCGCCGCCGGGGTTGCGGTCAAGGTGCGGCGTCGTATCGGACCCGAGTTGGGCCGGATGGGCGAATTGGCCGAGACCGGCTCGGAATACCAATCCCTGAGGGCCGCCGCGCCAGCGCTTCGGTGAAGGCCGCGCAGTTGCATTCCTGTGCGGTGAGGCGAGAAAAAGTGAATCCGCCGGACAATGCATTTATTCGGCGACGGATATCGCAAATATTCGAACGTGACAGCCTAGTGTGAAGCCCGTTGAATTGGTTGACTTTAAGTGCCTAAAGCCGGATTGGTTGACTTTAAGTACGCGCAAAGATAATCTCTCGCCAGCCGATCCCCCGTTAGGGAGGGATTTGGCCGGACCGGTTCAGTCAGATAGTCCGAACTTCGCACGTTGAACGCGCCGCAAACGAAAACGTCTCGTCGAAGCAGGATCGTTAAGGGAGGAACCCCGATGCTTAGCCCGCGGTACACATGGAGAAACCTTATTTACTTTGCGCTCGCAGGCGCGATGGCCGTGGCTGTAGGGGTCGCCTGTGGCGGCGAGACCGAGACCGTCACGGAAGTCCAGACGGTCGTGGTCGAAAAACAGGTCACCCAAATCGAAAAGGTGGTCGAAACCGTCGTCGTCGAGAAACAGGTCGAGGGCAAGACCGTCACAGTGATTGAGACGGTCGTTGTGGATAGGCCGGTGACGCGCACCGAAAAGGTCGTCGAAACGGTGGTTGTGGAGAAGATGGTCAAAGGCGAGATCGTCAAAGTGGTCGAGACCGTCGTCGTCGAGAAGCAGGTTACGCGCACCGAGAAGGTTGTCGAAACCGTCGTTGTCGAGAAGATCGTCGTAGCCACGCCCGAACCCGCCCCGCCCGGCGTAGTCCCGTCCACGTGGGGCGGTACTTTGAGACTGGCTGCCCACGGACCCGGCAACCACAATGACCCGTTTGTGGGTGGCAGCATTGTCATCACCGGGGTGTTTTCCCCCATGTACAACAAGCTGGTGAGACATAGCGGAATCACTGCCGCTTTGCCGATAATTCCGGAACTGGCGCAGAGGTGGGAACTTTCCGATAACGGGCTGGATTACACCTTCTATCTGCGCGAAGGTGTGAAATTCCATGACGGCAGCGACTTCGACGCCGAAGACGCAGTGGCTTCTTTCAATAGGCATATCTTCCCGCAGGAGGCTCTGGTAAGTGGGGCCGGAGGGAACTTCGGCTCTGTAACCGAAATCAACCAACTCGACCAGTACACCATTGAGATCAAGCAGAGCGCTCCCAAGACCCCGATCGAGGCATTCGCGCACGGCAACGCCATCATCAGCTCCAAGGATTTCCTCGAGGAGCACAACGGTGACCTGCGGGAGGTGGAGTGCTGCGCCCCAGGCACGGGTCCGTTCATGCACAGCGGAGGCGTCCGCAATGACGAAAGATGGGTCCAGGAACGATGGGACGGGTACTGGCAGCCAGGCGCGCCACACCCGGACTTCCTGGAGCACATCTGGCTGATCTACCAGACCCCGGAGAATGACGCGGCTGTCAAGTCCGGCGTCGTCGACTGGGCGGCGTGGATCACGCCCGGGCTGGCCAGGGAACTACAGTCCGGCCAGGGCCCGCCAGGGCTGATCGGCCACGGCTGGATATTCCCTGTCGTTGCCGCGTATGTCTTCAACACGAACCACGATCTGTTCATGGATAAGAGGGTGCGCAAGGCCTTCGCGCTGGTGATCGACCAGAACGACATCTTCGTGGCGCTCGCGGAAATTGAGGCGCATCAGCCGGGCGGATTCCTGCCCGTCAATACTGCGCACGCCAAGCCACTGGCCGAGTTGATGACCATCCCCGGCGTTCGGCCAACGACCGACGAGGATGTTGCCGAGGCCCAGAGGCTGATGGCTGAAGCAGGCTACCCGAACGGCGAGGGCTTCCCTGAAGTGGAGCTTTTGAGCCGGGATTCGCCGTCTGAGAGGATTCCCAACGAGGCGATCCAGGCTATGCTCAAGTCCCGCCTGAATGTCGACAGCAGGATCAAGCTGCTAGACAGCGCGACGCACGGCGAGGCGTTGAATGCCGGTAACTATGACTTTGCGACCCTTGGCCCATACAGCACAGGGCTCTCTGATCCGGTCGGGATTCTCGAGTCAGGATACCTCTGCGACGAAGACGGAAATGATCGAAGGGGTAACCCGATAAGGGGCGGCTGGTGCAACGAGGAGATACAGCCGCTCATGGCAGAAATGGCATTGACGAAGAGCGGTAGTGCGGCCCGCCAGGCCCTCGTGGACCAGGTTAATGACCTTCTCTACGAAGAGTGGCCCCGGATCCCCACCGGCCCCTACCCGCAGTTCTGGGCACACTGGGACTACCTGGGAGGCAACCTGCCCCGTACCGACTTCACGGGCCACTACGTCCTGTTCACATGGGATGACGTGTGGCTGGATCTCCCGGAACGCCGGGCGGAGACGCGCTAAGACTTAGCCGTCGAAATTGACCGATGTGAGCGGCCCACCCCGGGTCGCTCACATCGCGTAACCTGCCCGTACATACTGGCAGAATAGTAGGCCCGCCGCCCGCGTCGCTCGGGGCGGCGGAAAGTGATCAAGAGGGGTCGCTGACTTGCTTCATTACATCGCAAGGCGTTTGATGCTTGCGATTCCGACAATTGTCGGCGTAACGTTACTCATCTTTCTGTTGATGAAAGTGCTGCCGGGAGACCCGTTGCACACTTTCTTCGACCCGACAGAAGTCGGGAGGCTAAGTCCAGAGCAACGAGCGGATCTGGAGGCCAAATTAGGCTTGGATCGCCCGTTGATCGTTCAATATGGCGCGTGGCTGGGCGGGATCCTAAAGGGCGACCTCGGCTCCTCTTTCTTTCTGAATCAATCAATAACGGAGCAAATTATGAGGCGGGGCGCGATCAGCGCTGAGATTGGCCTTATTTCAATAGTCGTTTCGTGGTTGATCGGGCTGCCGGTGGGAATAATCAGCGCGCTGCGTCCAAACTCCAGGTCGGACGCGTCCGCAAGCTTCATGGCCGTACTGTTCCTGGCGATCCCCAGCTTCTGGCTGGGCATGCTGATCGTCATAGCGCTCCTGGAAGGATGGGGTTACCATGCTCCGTTCACCAGCTCTCAGGTCTGGCAAGACCCCTGGAGGAACCTGCAAATCGTTGGCCCGCCCGGAGTTGTCCTCGGAACGGCGCAGGCTGCCCTGATCGCGAGAATGACCAGGTCCTCGCTCTTTGAAGTCTTTCGCGAGGACTATGTCAGGACGGCGCGTTCCAAAGGCGTTGGCGAGACACTGATTCTCGTGCGTCACGCCCTGCCGAATGCCTTACTTCCGGTACTTACACTCAGCGGCCTGTCACTCGGGTTCATACTCGGCGGCTCCGTGACCGTGGAGAAAGCGTTTGGCACGCCCGGGCTTGGCCAGAAGCTGTTTATCGCACTCTCCCAACGCGATGCCACGACGGTGCAGGCCCTCGCCTTCGTCTACGCGATGATATTCGTACTTGTGAACATCCTCGTCGATATCAGCTATCGCTGGGTGGACCCCAGGATCAGGGTTTCATAGCGTGACTAATCTATCCCAGCGGACCAACGATCCAATCTCCGCGAACCAGCAGACGGAACCGAAAATAACGGGACCTCGCGTCAACGCTTTGGGGGGCGCCCGAGCGCGGATGCTGGGGTACGCCATCGCATTCGCACGCTTCTCACGGCAGAGGCCTGTGGGCGCATTCTGGACCGTGATCGGCGTGGTCCTCGTGATCATATCGATCGCGGCGCCGCTGATTGCACCCTATGATCCCCTGGAGCCGGATTTCAAGAAAGTCGCACAGGAGCCGACCGGAGCCAATTGGTTCGGGACGGACTTTCTGGGCAGGGACCAGTTGAGCAGGATCATCTGGGGTGGCCGCGTGTCCTTGTTCGTGGCGGTGACCGCAACCCTTCTTGGGGTCGGCTCAGGCGCCCTCTGGGGTTTGGCAAGCGGGTATCTTGGAGGCAGAGTAGACCTGCTGAGTCAACGAGTACTGGAGATCATCGCTTCCGTTCCGGCGTTGATCCTGGCAATGTTGCTTGCTTTTGTACTTGGCGCTTCGGTGTGGACCGTAATCGTGGCGATCGCGTTCACCAAGATCGTTGCCGGAACTCGGGTGATCCGCTCTGTCGCGTTGTCTATTCGAGAGACACCCTATGTAGACGCGGCGCGAAGCGTCGGCGCTTCGGAATGGCGAATAATGTTCTTGCACATCGCGCCCCAGACCTTCGCGCCCTTCCTCGTGCTTTTCTCCGCAGGCATCGGCATCGCCATCCTGACTGAAGCGGCCCTGGGGTTCGTCGGACTCGGTATCTCACCCCCGACCCCAACCTGGGGCGGAATGCTCGGACAGGCGGCCATCAATCTGCAGCCATCGTGGTGGATGGTCGTGTTCCCAGGCCTCGTCATCACCATCGCAGTCCTGGCGTATAACCTCGCCGCCGACGGAATCCGGGATGTCCTCGACCCTCGTATGCGCGGCACTCTGACCTAGAGCATCCAGGCGAACTGGATCAGGCCGGCAAGGGATTGAGGTTACGGTGAGATCCAGCGTATCCATTCCCAGACCTAAGTGCGTCGCATGAGTCCAGGCGGATTTCTGTTTGGTCCCTCGATACTGAGGACGACTCCCGGCACAGGCGGGTTTGAGAGCTTGTTTCATAATGTTGAGACCACCTGAATCACGATCCATTGGATTACGGTTGTCGCCAGAATTATGAGATACGGTGCCGTATTCCAATCTCGTCATTCCCGTGAAAACGGGAATCTCGTCGCATGGCGTTCGACACGAAAATGTGCGAAGGACTTATGAAACACTCTCTTGAACCCCGCCTCTGTGCACATATCGCGATAGGTTGGATACCACCGGCTGAGTCTGAAACGTCGTCAGGGAGCAGCAATACGTGGCTCACAAACGCCGGCGAGCGTCAATCGACTACGCCAAATCCCAAGAGCTTTCCCGCACTGTCCATTGGGTGGCTCGGTGGACAAGCGCGCTAGGCGCAGCGGGGGTCTTGTTCGCCGGTCTTCCAGTGGGTGGTGCCGGGCGTGTTGTAGTCGATGGCCTCCAGGGCCAGACGGGCCTCATCCCAAAGCCGGTCCCAAGTCTCGAAATCCCGCAATTCGCTTTCCGGGTGCGCCCTGCTCCGAGCCACGAACCCCGGAAACCAGGTTCGTCCGGTCGGCTGGTCCGCGGGATGGTAGCGAAGGTCAAAGCTGAAACGGATACCGTCGCTTTCGTTCGTCAGGGAGGCGTGCTTGGTCATGTTCGTCATGAAGAGCACGTCACCGGGTTTCATCGGCACCGGAAGTCGATTCGAACCGAGGTACTGATCGGGGATGCCTGTAAGGCGACCCCCTTCGACCCTGCAATGCACCGACAACTCTTCTTCTTTGTGGCTCTCCGGGACGACAACGAGGCAGCCGTTCTCCACCGTAGACTCCGTTATCGCCAGCCAAACCGTCAGCATCTGCGTATCTTTGGCCTCAGAGGTTACGGTGGATGCGTCCTGGTGCCAGGGCGTGCGGCTGTTCATGTCATTCTGGTTTTCGGTGAGGACCAGCCGCTCCGGGACCTTGATTCGTACGTGCTGTATCGGGTTCGAATACACTTCTGGCCCGATGAAATGCTCCACTCCATCCAGCAATCGCGGGCTGCGCAACAGGTTGAAGACGGCCGGACCTCGATGCATGAGGCCCTCTTTTCCCGTGAAGCAGATGTCAAAGTAGTCCGTGTACGGCACACCTTCCGACGCGACCATTGCCAGGCGCTGCTCGAAAGGCAGGTCATCATACGTGGAGGAGAGCTCCCCGTTCTTGTGCCAGGTGGTGACGAGAGAGTCCAGCAAGCGCTCGTATTCATCTCTTACCGGCCTGATGTCTTCTGCGTCGTCGAGAAGCCCGCGCACGATCACGTACCCGTGATCTTCAAGTTTCTGGGTCGCGGTCCGGTCCAGGGATTCTGTGGAGGCAATTCTGTTATCTCTACCACAGGTCCTCCTTTTCGGGCTGGTCAGGCCCAATGTACAAGCGGGACACATAGTTGAAGGACCCGGTTGCCCACACCGGTGATCCTCAAATCTCTAGCGAATTGGAGTATACGCCAAGACACCTCGCCCGATGAGGATTCCACCAGCGTATTGTGAGCGCCCCAATAAGAAATCTGAGCATACGGGATCGAGGACGATGAGATGACCTTGAGGCAACCCCGCTGCGGCTCTTCCCCAGCCGTCATAGTGCACTCTGTAATTCCTGCCGATTAGACCTCTTCTTCTACAGTAAGGAATACTAGCCAGACCTTTCTACTGGTATGATGCCGTTCATCTGAGAATCTCTCCTATACACGATCGTTGGCCGGCGATGAACGCCAAAGAATTGCAGCCGATGGCTCACCTGATGCGCCGGTATCTTCTGGATCACATGGGCATGATGAGAATCGGGGCCGGAGTTCCAACGGGCGTGAATCGATGCCATTGAAGGTGGAAGGGTCTGAAAAGGGCGACGAGCTGCACAGGAAGCGGGTGACTGGCAAATGACACTGGCAGATTCGAAAGTTCAGACCGGTCGGCTCGTATATAACCGCACGATTGGCGTGACGGCGATGTCTGGCCGCGGTTTCTACTACCCCACG
The DNA here is from genome assembly GCA_965262065.1 of Dehalococcoidia bacterium. GTDB lineage: Bacteria > Chloroflexota > Dehalococcoidia > Lucifugimonadales > Lucifugimonadaceae. The sequence continues at coordinate 2,927,367 of OZ253497.1, forward strand.
GACAGTGTGGCCGGAGACGACGGCCGCCTGTATGTGCTCAACCGCTCGTTAGAACCTGACGTGCGAGGTGTTCGCGTCACGGTGATGGACCTCGACGAGGAGTACTTTGGAACGTTTGGCGCACATGGGGAAGGAGATGGTCAGTTCATTTCGCCGTTGTCGATCACCATTGACAGAGAACAGAGGGTCTTTGTCAGTGACGACTACCTGAACCGGATTACCGCCATGTCGACCGGCGGTGAATTTATCAAGAGTTGGGGGTCCGGCGGCGCCGGAGACGGGCAACTGGACGGTCCCAGCGGGCTAGCGTTCAATACAGCCAACGAATTGCTCGTGGTGGATCACCGCAACAACCGCATCCAACGGTTCACGACAGACGGTGAATACCTGGGCAAGTTTGGCGATGCCGGTTCCGCCGGGGGACAGTTCAATCTGCCGTGGGGGATCTCTATCTGTCCGGATGACCATATTTTCGTAGCCGATTGGGGCAACGACCGCGTGCAAAAACTGACCCCTGACGGAGAGTTCGTCACAGCTTACGGCAGGCCGGGCCGGGGCGAAGGGGAGTTCCACAGACCGGCGAGCGTGTGCGTAGATGAAGACGGATACATCTATGTTGCCGACTGGGGCAACCATCGCGTGCAGGTGTTGGATCCTGAGGGCGGATTTGTTCAGTCGCTGAGAGGCCAGGCCACTGTCTCGAAGTGGGCCCAGGCATTCCTCGACACCAATGTGGAGGAAGCCGCCGCACGAGCAAGAGCGAATCTCGATCTCCCCCTGGACCTTTTTGACGGAGACCCCCACGAAGAGTCATCTCACATAGAAAAATTCTTCTGGGGGCCATCGTCCGTGAAATTGGCTGGCGACCACCTTTACGTGGTGGACTCCAGCCGCCACAGGATGCAAGTCTTTGATGTACAAGCGTCTGGATAAGCAGTTGGACACGATCAGGCAGTAGACCATGAGCACAAAAAAACTACAGTTGATGGCCCACCTGATGCGCAGGGCCGGTTTTGGCGCCACGAGGGAAGAACTCGAAGCCCTCTCGCATGAGGACTACGAGAACACGGTCGAAAAACTGCTCGATACCGATCACCCGAACATGATGTCCCTGGACATGATGCGCCGGTACAACCCCGAGAACTCAGGGATGATCGCTCACCTCGGCGGCGGCTCACGGTGGATGTACCGAATGATCTCGACCGACTCGCCTTTGCGTGAGAAGGTAGGCCTCTTCTGGCACGGCATCTTCGCGACCGGCTACTCCAAGCTGTGCAACGGCAAGCCGCTCGACGATCAGATCCAGATGTTCTTGCGTCACGGCATGGGCGACTTTCGTACGTTGTTGATCGAGTTGTCGAAAAACCCGGCGATGATCGTCTGGCTCGACAACCAGGAAAACCACAAAGGCTCGATCAACGAAAATTATGGCCGGGAACTTCTGGAACTGTTCTCCATGGGGGTTGGGAACTACTCGGAGCAGGACATCAAGGAAGCGGCCAGGGCCTTCACCGGCTGGACGATAGGCAACTCCAAATACATGGTCCTGAGGGCGATGACCGACCAGGACCGGCCTTATGGCCGGGTCGCGATGCACTTCAAGTACCGTCCCGAGGACCACGACGAAGGCGAGAAGGAGTTTCTGGGCCGCAGCGGCCGTTTCAACGGCGAGGACATAGTCGACATCATCTGCGAGCAGGAAGCAACCGCCCGGTTCATATCCCGCCACATGTACAGCTTCTTCGTTGCGGACGAACCGCCCGTTCCGGAGTGGCCTCACAAACCTCCTCGCGACCCTGACGCGATAGAGGTTCTTTCACAAGCTTACTTCGACAGCGGATACAGCATCAGGGCGATGCTGCGAGTCCTGTTCAACTCTGACTTCTTCAAGTCGGAGGAAGTCTGGTACGAACGGGTGAAGAGCCCGGCCGAACTGATGGCCGGCGTTCTTCGCTTGACGCAAGAGTTCGATCGTCCCCGACCGCATTTCTCCTTAACAGCCCATTCCACCACGTTCATGGGCCAGAGTCTTCTCAACCCGGATTCGGTAGAGGGTTGGCACTGGGGCACGGAATGGGTCAATTCGGGAACATTGGTAGAGCGCGTTAACTTTGCGTCCGTGCAGCTTGGCAACCTCGAAACCCCGGGTGTGCAGGCCATGATCGACCGGATTCTGGACGGTGGGAACGGTGGCGTCTCTCCCGAAACGCTGGTCGACAGGGCCCTCGATCAATTAGTGATGACGGCAGTCTCGGACGAAACCCGCTCAGCTTTGATCAATTACGTAAAAGAGCAGGAACGGCTTGCGGACCCCGGCAACCGGAGCCCCCGTGAACAGGCATTAAGCGTCCTGAAAATGGCAGGGGCGACGCCGGAATTCCAGCGGGCCTAATGCCCATCGGGCGTACGTTAAGAAATCCCGGCGCTTAGAAGACCTAATGCCACCTTGGCAGTCGGGCGCCAGGGTGAAGACTGGCGCTAAAGGCCGCGCCGGGTTACGTGGATGAACCTGCGGATCGGAGTTTCTTGCAAGTGACCGCAACAACCCACACGGCAACACGCCGGCTTGTGTACAACCGCGCCATTGGCCTCACGACCATCCGGATACGCGGGTTCTACTATCCATGGTCATGTGCGTTACGCGAGGACGGATGGCTGTACGTGCTGCGGAGGTGCCACGACGTCGACCAGCGGGGCGTCCACGTAACGTTGGTGGACCCCGACGACGAGTACATCGACACGTATGGTTCCTGGGGGGAGGGCGACGGCCAGTTCGTGTGGCCGGTGTCAATTGTCATCGACAGGGAGCAGCGGCTGTTCATCAGCGACGAACACCTGCACCGCATAACGATCATGTCCACGGATGGCGAGTTCATCGGCAAATGGGGTGAAAACGGTTCCGGCGAAGGTGAGTTGGAAGGTCCAAGCGGGCTGGCGTTCGACTCAAATAACGAGCTCCTCGTTGTCGATTCCCGCAACAGCCGGGTGCAACGATTCACCGTGGACGGGAAGTTCCTGCATGCGTTCGGGACGGCCGGATCGGACCCGGGCCAGTTCAATCTACCGTGGGGTGTGGGTGTAGACCGCGAGGACAATATCTACGTGGCCGACTGGGGCAACGACCGCATCCAGAAGTTCACTGCCGAGGGCGAGTTCGTCGCCGCATACGGGGTGTCGGGCCGCGGTCACGGTGAGATTCGCCGTCCTGCCAGCGTATGCGTGGACGATGACGGGTATATCTACGTGGCCGACTGGGGCAACCATCGCGTCCAGGTTTTTGACCCTGCCGGCCGCATCGTGCAGTCGGTCAGAGGTGAGGCGACGCTTTCGAAATGGGCTGAAGAGTTCCTGGACGCCAATCCCCTCGACCGCGCTGCAAGAGAAGAGTCGGACTTGGAGCCTGACCTCGACTTCTTCGACGAGCACGACGAGTCGGCGCACGTAGAAAAGTACTTCTGGGCGCCATCCTGGGTCAGCATCCACGATGGCTGCCTCTATGTGGTAGACAGCAACCGTCACAGGTTGCAACTCTACGACCTGGCGGCTGCTCCGTAGGGGCAGGATAAACTGTCGCAAACCGGCCGGGGCTCGTCCGGTCTGAGACTGTGTGGGTAGGCGCATGATAGTCCTGATGGTGCAATTGAACGTGGACCCTGAGCGTCTTGAGACGTTCATGGAAGCATCCAAAGAGGTCGCGCGGGCATCCGTGCACAATGAGCCGGGTTGTCGTCGTTTCGACATCGTCCAGGACGAAAAGGTCCCAACGCGGGTGGCCTTCGTCGAAATCTTCGACGACGAGGCCGCCGTTTACGCACATCCAAGGTTCGAGCACTACCCGAAATGGCGCGCCGACACCGCAGATGGCAATCTGTCGGAGGGCCAGTGGGAGCGCGTGATAGTGAGGAAGTGTCACAGCGTCTTCCCGGACGAAAACGCGAACTACGATTCCGTAATTGCCGGGGTGGACGAAAGCGCGTCGGGCGACGCCGTCTACATAAGTCACGCTGCACTCCCGGTGAAGCCCGAGCGTGTGGACGATTTCATCGCAGAAGCCCGGATCGAGGCGCTTCGCGCAGTACATGAAGTGCCGGGGTGTCTGCGCTTCGACGTGTACCAGACCAGTGACGATCCGTCTTTGCTGTGGTTCTACGAGGTGTACACGGACGAGGAGGCTTTCCGGCGCCGCACAAATGCAGCGAGCGCAAAGCAGTGGGCTGAAACCGTGAAGGACTGGTATAGCGGCGAGGTCCCGCCCAGCTATCGCGGCCCCAACATCTGGCCGCCCAGCTACTGGGACTGGAGCTCAGGCAAACCCCGGTCGTAGGCGACAGCCGGTTGGTTGGGTGGTCGCTCACAAGCGGGCGCGCTATACAGTCCGCGGGCGTCCTGAAAGAAACCACCCAACGGGGCAATGACGAGGCAATGAAAACCAGACAACTGGGCAAAGACGGCCCCTTCGTACCCATTATCTGCCTGGGCGCCTGGCCCCTCAGCGGCGGCATGGGCGCATGCCCCGAGGATCAGGCGATTCGCACGGTCCATGCATCCCTGGACGCCGGCATTACATTCATCGACACCGCGGAGGCCTATTTCACGAGTGAGACCGTATTAGGCAAGGCTTTACGCGGCCATCGGCACGAGGTCTTCCTGGCGACGAAGCTGTCAGGCGAACACACCTCTCAACACATCGCCGAGGCCATCGAGAACAGCCTGCGAGAATTGGGTACGGACTACGTCGATCTGTACCAGATCCATAGTCCGAGACCCCAATACCCGATCGCGGACACGATGGCTGACCTGCTAAAGCTCAAGGACGACGGAAAGATACGCTACATCGGCGTCTCCAACTTTTCGGCGCAGCAGCACATCGGAGCCGCCCAATACGGCGCGCTGCACAGTTCTCAACCCCAATACCACATGCTGTACCGGAAAGCCGAGGAGGAAGTCCTCCCGACGTGCCTGGAAATCGGCATTGGAGTCATTGCGCACTCCCCCCTTGCCCGCGGCCTGCTTACCGGAAAGTATCAGCCCGGTCATAGCTTCCCCGGGAGCGACAAACGAAGCGGATATGACATTTTCGGGCCCTCGTTCGATTCGGCCTATGCGTACGTCGAGAAGCTCACGGCGTGGGCCGCCGACCGCGGGCGGGACATCGTGCAACTGGCCATCGCGTGGACGCTTGCCCACCCCGCCGTCACTTCCAGCATCGTCGGCGCAAAGACCCCCGAACAGGCCCTGCACAACGCCTCCGCTGCGGAGTGGACGCTGACAGAGTCAGAGATCGCGGAGCTTGACGGCATCCTGGCCGGCGCTGAGTTCGACTCCTCGTAGTGGATGTCTACTATGGCCCCGGTGGAGTAGCCCGCAAGCGAATGTCATTGCTACGAAAACAGACTCTGCCGCCGCATCGTCTCGTAGTGGCCGGTTTCAAGAGCCTGTTTCATAAACTCGAAACCTATGGGGACCAGTGCCTCCAGATTCCCGTTTTCACGGGAATGACGGGATTTGGCGCCGTATTACGTGTTGATGGGAAGAATAACATCGCAAATCGTCGCGCCGTGTACGGCCCGACTCTTGAGAGGAGACTTTTGAAACAGGCTCTTCAAACCCGCCAGTGCCTCGGGCCGCGTGACGCTGCCCAACTTTCATCCCCTTGTGCGGGCTTCACAAGGCCATAGGCAGTCTGAGCGAAGCCGAAGAATCTAACGCCTGCCAAGTAGCACCGACCGCCCCACTAGTCCCAGGCGCGCCGGCGCAGCACATTGCATCGAAGGAGACCCATATGCGAGGCAAGCTGACGGTTGCGGCGGTCATGCCCGAAGGACGGATCGGGCTAGTGGAAGAGGATATCCCTGAGACGCCCGCCGGATGCGTGCTGCTGGAGGTGAAGAGTTCACTGGTGAGCCCCGGTTCGGAGTTGCGGGGATGGCGCGGCCTCGCCCGGGGAGACTCCCGCGCCGGGTCCGGCGGTCGCCCAATGCCCTTCGGCTACTCCAACGCAGGAGTCGTGCTGGAGACGGGCGAAGGGGTGAACGGGCTCAGTCCGGGGGATCGGGTCGCGGCCATCGGCGGGGGCTACGCCAGGCACGCCACTCACGCCCTGGTGCCCCAGAACCTGTGCGTCGCCCTGCCCGACGGCGTGACCTTCGACCAGGGTGCCTACGCGATGCTCTCGGCTACGGCGGTACAGGCCCTGCGCCGCGGCGACCCCGGCTTCGGCGAGTTCTGCTGCGTAGTAGGACTGGGGCTGCTGGGCCAGTTGACGGCCCGGATGTACCAACTCGCCGGCTGCTACGTAATCGGCTGGGATATGATCGCGAAGAGGCGAGAGATAGCAGCCAAGTGGGGGATCGACGCCGTCGTACACTCCGGCCGGGAGGACGAGGTTGGGGCGACTCTGGCCTTCACGGGAGGTAAAGGCCTCGACTCAGCCGTTCTGGCGTTCGGGGGCGACGCCACAGAGGCGGTGGCTAAGCTAACCGAGTGCATGAAACTTTCGCCAGACGGCCACCAGATGGGCCGGATCACCGTGGTTGGCGGTGCGAACATCGACCTGCCCGCGACCCTTTGGAACGTGGATATACGGCGGGCGTCGAGGACGGGCCCCGGCTACCACGACGAGGCCTGGGAGCGGGGCGAAAGCTATCCTCCGGTCTTTATGCGCTGGACCACAAAGACGAACCTGGAACTCTGCATGAGGCTCATTGCTGAGGGAAAGCTGGACGTCGACGGCCTCACCACCCACAGGATACCTTTGGAGAAGGCCGAAGAGGAGATCGCCGCCATCATCGACGACCCCGACGAGATACTCGGCCTGGTCTTCCAAATGAACCGCTGATGCCGGGACACCGGAGCGAACCACGAGGACGAGCGCCAAGGGACAGGAGCGCATGAATAAAGAACCCCTGAAGCTCTGCATGTTGTCGGGCTCCTTCGAGTACGATTCCGAGAGTTCACTGACTACCTTCCGCGACTACGTGGAGAGAGAGCATCCCGTACGCGCCGACCTCATCGTCTACCGCTCCGAAAACGACCATCAGTCTCTGTCCGCCATTGAGGAGACCGACGTCCTGCTGGTGTTCACCCGGCGGCTGAACATCGACGGCGAGGAGTTGGAGCGATTCAAGGCCTTCTGCGGCGAGGGCAGGCCCATCGTGGGAGTTCGTACGGCCAGCCACGCGTTCCAGAACTGGCTCGCCTTCGACCGGGAGGTGCTGGGAGGGAACTACCAGATGCATTGGAGGCACGGCCCCAGGGCCCGCGTTACATTCGAGCCCGGCTCCGAAGGCCATCCCCTCTTTGAGGGCGTCGCGGAGTTCAGCTCCGCGGGCAGCCTCTATCGCAACACCCCCATCGCGCCCGACGCATCGCTCCTCATGAACGCCAGCACCGACGAGCACGACGAGCCCGTCACCTGGACCCGCACACACGCAAACGGTCGGGTCTTCTATACGTCGCTGGGTCACCAGGAGGACTTCGAAGATCCCAACTTCCTGCGCCTGCTGGCCAACGCGGTCCTGTGGTGCGGAGGGAGACTGTGACAGGTGGACATGCCCATATTCCCTTTGGGGAATAGTTAGATATGGGTGTTGAAGACCCGCTTACGGTCCGGTTGCGAGAACGCGCGGCATTGCTTAGACGCGTCGAGCAAGTCATTCGAAGGGACTGCCGAGTGCGCGCCGCGTGGATACTGGGCTCGGTGGCACGTGGCGAAGACGACGCCCTGAGCGACCTGGACCTCTTCATAGTCGTCGCTGACGACTCCATAGCCCAATTTATCGACAACCGCAGGGTTCACGCGGCGGAGCCGGCACGGTCGTTACTCCTGCTGGACAACCTCGCCAACGCCCCGGCTGGCGGCGCTTACTTGCTGGCAATGTATGAGGGCAAAGCGGGACCGCAGAACATCGACTGGTTTTGGCAAGCGGAGTCGATGGCATGTCGTCAAGATGACGGGAAAATCTTGTTCGACCGCGCTGGGCTCAGTGCGGCGCCGGGCGCTCGACGGGGCATCACGGTGGACCAGCCAACTGACCCACCGCTGGGTCCTAATCCCTCTCCCACTGATCTTCTGACACACAAGATTGCCTTCTTCTGGTCAATGAGTTTCATAGTCGCAAAGTACATAGCGAGGCGGGACAGAGAATCTGTGGCCAGAATGACCGGTGTGCTGACCCGCACCCTGACAGAGGCTGCAGCTATGTGCGATAGCCGCGGGGCGCTTTCGGCAGGATACGAATCAATGGCGGCAGGTCTCGAGGCAGCGACCCCCACGGCCCAGCTACAGGTACTGAGGGACCTAGCCAGACATGCGGAGGCGTTGGGAGGCCAGGCCGCCGATCGTGGTGTCGTTCCGCCCTCCGAAGCAGTAACGCAGGTGCACCGATTCTTCGAACTCGCGGAAGCGCTTGTGAACCAGAATAAAGACCTGCTCAGCAACCCGAAATAGGTCAGGCGCTCGTCAGGCTTGGGCGGCATTACACGACCAGGGTCCGCCGACCAATTATCGAGATAGCCCACCGAAGGGTTAGCGCCACAACCCACTTGGGGCCTCCGGTGCAATTCTCAAATGGAGCGTTCACGATCCCCTATTACGCCGAGAAGCATCCCAGTGGGCCGAGTCCGTTTCGGACAATCCGCCATCCACCGGCAGCATCGCGCCCGTGACGTACGATGAAGCGTCGGACAATAGCCATGCCACGGCCTCGGCGACCTCCTCGGTCGTGCCGACCCTGCCCAGGGGAATAGCGGACCCGGTTCTGGGCCCCATTTCAGGGTTGGCGGACAGATTGCCTAAGTACGTCTCGGTGGCGATTATGCCCGGGCCAACAGCGTTAACCTTGATTCCGTCCGGGCCATACGTGAGAGCGGCGTTGCGGGTCAGGCCGACTACGCCGTGCTTGCTAGCAATATAGGCCTCACCGCCCCCGCCTCTAATACCTCCGATCGACGAATTGTTCACTATCGATCCGAAACCTTGCCGCACCATTACCCGAAGTTCGTGCTTCATGCACAGCCAGACTCCCCGCAGGTTGGTATTTATCATCTCGTCAAAGAACTCGACCGGCGTATCAGTCCATCCCCGTTTATGGCTGGTCAGTTTGCCTGCGTTGTTGAATGCACAGTCCAGTCGGCCGTATGTATCAACTACGGCGTTGACCATCGCCCGGACGTCGCGTTCCTGAGAAACGTCCGCCTTTACGAAAAACCCCTCGCCACCGGCCTCTTCGATAAGCCGCACGGTCTCGTAGCCTTCCGCCTCCCTGACATCGGCCACGGCTACCTTCGCGCCTTCCGCTGCGAGTTTGATGGCGGTCCTCTTGCCAATCCCGGAACTGCCGCCGGTAACGAGCGCGATCTTGCCTTCTAACAGTCCCGTCATATCAGTGCCTCCATCCGGCCCTCAAACAGGGCATGCTCACTCGGCCCAGAGCTTGACCTTGCAGGCCGCGCCTCCTGCCGTAATCTCGAGCGACGCGTTTTAGGCGCAGCCTATTGGTACAGCTCAGTATCTGGATAGTAGTCCGTCCATGCGAACCAGAACGAGTAGGTGGAGCGGATGCGGGCCAGGTTACTTCCAGCCAGTTTTCCTTTGACCGCCGATCCCGAGTAAGGCAACCACAACGTCCCGGTCTCCTCGTCAACAAGGTACTCCAGTCCGTCTTCCTCGCGGAGCGAAAAAGTCAGTTCTTGACCGTCGATTACGCGCTCGTAGCCGATGGCGCTGTCGGACGTCGGGTCGAAGTAGACCACGACAGGTCGGTCTACCGCGAAATCATTTACCACGCGCTCATCTGCGAGCCTGGAAAACGGGTAAGCTTTTGGGCCGTCATCGAATCCCACGCCCAGCACAAGTTCCTTGTTCGGAAGCCGGTCGTCCTTAAACTCCTGGCCCAGCGCTCCGGCGGCGTGTTCCATTCCGTAATACGTGGAATACGTATCCCCAATATAGTGGCCCTTGCTCTTGTCCAGCGCCACCGTGTCGGGGTACTCGGCGAGCCATCGGTCCCAGGTGGTCAGGGTCACTGGGATCATCTTCAGCGGCGTTCCGGACAGAGGTCCACTGACGCCCCTTCCGAGGAACTGGCTCCAGAGCGTGCCGGTCTGCCGGTCGTACATGACCAGTGCGTTCATGATCAACTTGCCGGACACCCCGAAAGTATGGACTTCGCCGTTGATCTCTCTGGCATACCCGATGCCAGTGAAGCAAAGCGGTCACCAGGTGACGGCGATCTTCACGCCTCCAACAGTGTCATTTACGATCTCGTGCCGGCTGAGCATCGGTACTGAATAGGCCCGGTTGTCCCCGTCTATAGAGACGCCGATCACCTTCTCGTTTGGCCGGTAGGTGTCTCCCACCTCTTCCGGCGACAAGAATTCCGGGTTGTCGATGGCTTTGATCGCGTCGAATTCGAGAAGGGTGACGATGTCTAGATCTCGAGCCGCCGCCGCCTTAGGGGAAGTAGGTTCGGATGCCGGAGCAGGCGAATTGGGTGTGGCAACCGGCGGCGGAACTGTAGCGACAGGATGCGCATCGCCGCCACATCCCCACAGGAATCCAACGGCGAACAGCAGCCCGGCCGACGCCGCGCCGACGATCAGGCCGCGCCCTCTATTCGCTTGGGTTCCAGCCGCAGGGGCGATCAATAACGTCTCCTGACCCGGCGAGCGCTTCGGCGCCTCCGGCTTACCTACTACCTGATTAGACGCGTATACACACGCCAAGGCGCGCCCTCATCAGTTCAGGCCTGGCGCAACCGCTGAACTTCCCGCGCCTCGTGAGGTGGTCCGCGCTACGCTCTTCGTCGTATGTCTGCTCCGGGAACAGGGCCGCGATCACCCGATCGATCAGTTCGAGGAGGCTGGGACGGGTCCGCGTTGTCATTGTTCTATTGCTCAGTTTGCCGTTGTCATTATGTACTCCTTGAAGTTGCATCTGCTATTGGTAGTGTTTGTGTCGCCTGCGTCTTGTCGGTTGGACCTTGTAAACCGCCAGAGCACTAGTGCTCCGGATGCGAGTCACGCCGAGTTCAAGGCGAAGACCTCCACGTCCCCGGTCAGCAGCAACGGCGCTGCGAGAAGCAGCGCAGCCTCCGCCCACCTAAGTCACCGCATGAATCCGTTGAGGCGGACGATGGCTCCGGCAACCTGCGTGAATCGAACTTGAGGAACTCGAGTCTTGATGGGCATAATCGGCTTCTTCTCAGTTGGCGCCCCAACGGCATCCGTGGCGGGGACCGTTGACTGATGGGCTACTCGGGAATAGGACACGTTAATCAGCGTCGCCGATAGCGCCATGGAAGTCCCTTTTCGTCACAACCACTCCCACATATATGGTGGGACAACGGAGGCACAATGCGACACGCATGGAGCATCCTTCTGTGTTGTCCAAATACGAAACGAGGCCTTTTGGGGACGATACATGCCAAGGCAGGAAGGGCAAAATGGTGGAGCTGACGGGATTCGAACCCGTGACCCCCTGCTTGCAAAGCAGGTGCTCTCCCGCTGAGCTACAGCCCCATCGATAGTCGACACGCGGTGGCGCCGGTCGGCGTCAACTGCCGGTTCAGACCTCGGGTGCCTGACCGGCGTTCTAACGCCAAGGTTGCCGGGACCCGACGCAACCGGCCTCGCCGATTGGCTCCGCCGGTCGGCCTCACAGAAGTTATCGGCGCAACCCTATGGGAACATTATGCATGTATCGCGGGTTCATCGCTCACTGTCCGTGAACTGCAATTTCCCGTCCCGATTGATTTCAGCTTGAGTTGTTGCGATCACGCGGGGCAGGGGAGCGCGGGTGGCCGGTCTTTGGTAGTTTGTGCAAGACCAGCATTAGGCTGACCTATCCGGCACCCGAATCCTGCTGCTTGAATTCACGCTGAAACTACCGGCAAATCCAGACAAGCCACCTCGAAATCCGATGCGTATACGTAGATTCGTTCCCCTCCTGGCGCCCTTAAGACACAGCCGCCTTTTCGGTCGTACCGACAGGGAATTTCGGGTCATGTACGTGCTGATCGCCTTTACGTTGATAATTTCTGGAGGGACGATAGGCTACGTCGTGATCGAAGGGTGGGGTTGGCTCGATTCGTTGTACATGGCCATAATCACTGTCACCACGGTCGGCTTTGCGGAGGTCCGCCCGCTTACAGACCAGGGACGCGGGTTTACGATTGCCCTGTTGATTCTCGGGGTCGGAGGCATCTTCTACGCCTTTGGAGTGGTTGGCGAGTACCTGTTGTCTGGACACCTCGGCGGACTTTTGTGGCGGCGACGCATGGACAGTGAAATAAGCGAACTGATGGACCACGTTATCGTCTGCGGATACGGCAGAACGGGGATTCACGTCGCCGGAGAGTTGATGCGCCAGGGGCGGCCCACGGTCGTAATCGACAGTTCAGAAGACGCGGTATCAGCGGCGATAGACAGCGGCCATTTGGCAATTCGCGGCGATGCCGGGGACGATGAACTCCTGCGAACGGTGGGAATCGAGCGGGCATCGGGGTTGGTGGCCGCCGTCGCCCCCGACCCGGACTGCCTCATGGTGGTCCTGACCGCGAGGTCATTAGCGCCTGATCTGCCGATTGTCGCCAGGGCGGAACAAGAGGTCAGTGAGCCGAAACTCCGAAGGGCTGGGGCCGACCGGGTCGTTTCCCTGTATCGCATCGCAGGGCGACGGATGGCCGAAATGGCGATTCGGCCGGACCTCGCCGAATTCGTCGACTAGTTGGCCCGCGATCAGGACGTCGAGGTCAGGTTCGAAGAGATTCTTCTTCTCAGACTGACGAAGAACGCTTGGTGGTCGGGCGATCAGGCTTAGTTCAACTCTTCTTCGCGGCGTCGTTGGTGTGACTCTTCCCGGATCTCGAGGACCCGACCCCTGATGAACCACAGGGCGGCAAGGAACACGATGATTACGACCGGCAACACGAACGGACGAGTGAACTCCCTGATCTCCTCGAAGTTTTGCCCCAGCACATATCCGGCCCAGGCCAGCGCAAGCGACCACGGAAACGCGCCAATAAACGTGAAGATGGCGAACCGCGGCACGCTCATCCGGGAAACACCGGCCGGTATCGAGATGAAATGTCGCACGCCCGGTATGAGCCGCCCGATCAGAATCGTGATTTCGCCGCGCGTCGCAAACCAGCTGTCGGCTCTGTCTATGTCCTTGCGCGTGATCAACAGGTACTTCCCGTACCTCTCGATCAGCGGGCGTCCGCCAGCCCGCGCCGCGTAGTATTCCGCCAGCGATCCAATGACGCTGCCGACACCTCCGCACAAACCCGCCAGTAATACGAACTCCAATCCCAGCCCACGGTCTGCAATCAGCCTCCAACCGGCCATGGGCATCACGACCTCGGAGGGCAGGGGAACGGCCGTGCTCTCGATGGCCATAAGCACAACGACCCCGAACCACCCGATGGCGTCGAATACGTCAGCCGAAAAGTTGAGGAGGATGTCCTCCAGGGAGTGAAGTAGTTCCAGGGGATTTCTTGGCGGCCGACTGTCTCAGGGTTGAGCTTACGACTTGGGTCTACGGGCGAACCTCAAGATTGTAGCCTCTGGAGTCTGGTAGGGGAGTGCAGGCGCCGATTCCCTGTCCTCGGCAGGTCGTTGGGTCTGAATCCAAAGGAGCGCCCCAGACGAACTCCAACTCAAACTGAACAAGGCCCGTAGAGCCCGTTCAATGACACCGAAGTACTTCAGGTGCTCCCTGACAGATCGGAAGGCCTGTTTTGGAATTTGACGCGCGGGCCAGCTGGGTAGCCGATGCGAACAACCGTACGTATGCGTAATGACGCGCCGGTCAGCAGGGTGGTTCAGAGGACGGCGTAGTCCCGGTCCGTGAGGTCCGGCAGGGCAGGGCAGACGCCGACTCCAAGGCGGCTGTGAGTCGTATGGGTTGAATCCAACTGTGCACTTCATGGACTCAACCCAAACTCGGCGAGGCCCGTGGAGCCCATGCAAGGATGCTGGGACACGTCTTGTACCACCAGACAAAACTAAGGGCCTTGTTTTGGATTTCGCGGCGCGGACCGAATGCAGACTATATGCGAACACCCGGTCTGATGCGTCGAGCCGCGCTGAGTGGTAGGGCGGTGTGGCGAAGTTTGTGCCGCGCGAATGAGCCGCACCCAGAATCGGTCAAAAAGCCCGCGTCTGACGGGCAGAAGGCGGCTGTCATGTGCTCTCTTGCCCCCTGTGCTGCGTACCTGTTGTGCTGGAACGTGCGTTCTGAGTACAACTTATGCGCGCGAAGTAGCGCGTCGCCACCGCGCGGAGACCACACACGGAAATCGAGTAAATGCATCTTGAATACTTACTATCGGCAAGCCGTTAACATAGACTAGATCGGAACATGTTTAGTACTTGTTCAAAATAAAAGCGGAACAAGTACCATACAAAGACCAGCGGAAAGATTGACTGTGTTCCATACAATGATTTATTGTTTATGAAACACTTTTCCCAGCGGATATGGACCGTGGATCGGCAGTTTGCGGGCTGGCAATACGCGTATTCGAGGCTCGAAATGCGAAGCGTCCTGATTCAGGGCGACGGAGGCGGTGATTCGATGACGATGAGAAAAACCCCCAAGATGGTCGCGGCAGAGAAAAGGCTGCGCCGGCCGCTCGAAAAGGCCCTGCCGGAGTTGATCAACGAAAACGGTCTGACTGGCACGGCGAAGCGGATTGGGGTGAGCAAGGCGACGTTGAGCTACTGGCTGCTCAAACTGGGCATAACGTTGCGAAGAGTGGCCCTGGCCCCCGGCGAGACGATTGAAGTGAAGCGGGTGAGCGACTAACTCGCCCGTCGCGTGATTGACCCTGTTTTTTGGCCGGTGTTAGGGTAGTGAAACTATTCACGAACTAGCCGTGCGCGCCGGCAAGGGTGGGTTCGCATGACCCGGCCTGGCCCCACGGAATGTACCGACTGAGGGACCTCTGGAGTGGTAAGACTAAAACTGGCAGGATTCGTCGCGATATTGGCCATAGCAGCTTCAACTGTCGGCGCCTGCTCAGATGCGATCCAGCCGACGGCGACCCCACCGTCTTTCGCACCAACTCCGGCGCTATCACCCGATCGAGAGGCGTCAGGGCAGCAGTTCCAGATAAGCAATATCCTTGTTTCGCAAGGGGATCCCGTACACGGTGAGAGCCTGTTCGTCTCCCAGGCTTGCTCCGGATGTCACCGCACAGACTCGGAAACCCTGACCGGTCCGGGCATGAGCGGCATCGCTCAGCGGGCAGGGGAGCGGAAACCGCCGCTTTCAGCCGAGGAATACATGGCCGAGTCCATCCTCGACCCCACCGCTTTCGTGGTTGAGGGATTCGACCCGCTGATGCCGTCGATCGTGGGACTTTCGGATCGGGACGTGGCGGACCTGATCGCGTACTTGAAGTCGCTGCCTTAACCGGTTACCGAACAGGTCCCGGTCGCTGGCCCTCCCGGACCAGGATTCAACTCGTCGCGCTCGCGGAAACGGACGCCTTGGCGATCAAGGCTGCTGTATAGCCTGCGGCAAACCCGTTGTCGATATTTACCACCGTTACACCGGGTGAACACGAGTTCAACATCGCCAGTAGCGCCGTAACGCCGCCGAGATTCGCCCCATAACCGACGCTCGTAGGCACGGCGATTACGGGCGCCTTAACCAGGCC
This sequence comes from Dehalococcoidia bacterium, assembly GCA_965262065.1. Lineage (GTDB taxonomy): Bacteria > Chloroflexota > Dehalococcoidia > Lucifugimonadales > Lucifugimonadaceae. The sequence continues at coordinate 2,943,029 of OZ253497.1, forward strand.
TGCGACCACGCTCGGAAGGGCCCCTTCCATACCGGCCACGACGACGAGCACCCGGGCGCGCCGCAGATCCTCGAGTCGGTCGAGTAATCGGTGTAGCCCGGCGATTCCGACGTCGTTAATGCGAGTCACGGCACAGCCCATGAGCGTGGCGGTAATCGCGGCTTCCTCCGAGACCGGCAGGTCAGAAGTACCTGCCGACGCGATCGTGACGCCTTCGATCTTCGGCCCGGGAGTCCGTTCGTCGGCCCAAATCAGCCTGGCGGGCCGATTGAACTGGGCAGAAGGGATGGTCCGCCTGACATGGTCGAACGCGTCGCGTGTTGTGCGGGTCACCAGGACCATCCCGGAGTGCGAGAATATCTCGCCTGCGATCGCAGCGACCTGCTCCGGTTCTTTCCCGTCCCCGTAGATAACTTCGGGGAAACCGGTCCGGGATTCGCGGCCGATGTCTACGCGCGCGAATCCGAGGTTTCTCGCCGGACCGAGGCGACTTTTGAGCGATTCCGCCGCGTCTGCGGCTGACAGAGAGCCGGACGCAACTTGGTCGAGGATTTCAAGGATCATTTGATCGGTATTCATGAGCGTGCCCGGGTTGGGTCTGGAAAGGGTGAAAATAGTCTGGGCAATTGGGGGATCGGCCAACTTAAATTGACTATACTTTGTGGTCGTCCCTATACTCAGCCGCCTATCTTGTGGTGCATTCTCTCTTAGCAGAGGTCGATTTATGTGGGTAACTTGCCTTCAGGAAAATTTTAGCCGCGGACTGGCAACGGTCGGCAGGGCTGTAGCCAGCCGCGCCACCTTGCCCGTCACACAGAACGTCCTGCTCCAGGCAGATGGTAATCGCCTGAAGATTACCGCTACAAATCTGGAAATTGCGATCAGCACGTGGATTGGAGCGCAGATCGAAGGGGAAGGCGCGGTAACGATTCCGGCGAGAACGCTCGCTGATTTCGTCAACCTGCTGCCTCGCCAAAAGGTCGAGATCGATCTCATGACCGACCCTTGGGGAATAAACCTCAAGTGCGCCAATTTCACCGCGAACCTGAACGGCACGAATCCTGAAGATTTCCCACCGATTCCGACTGTCGACGACGGCGCCACCGCGAGTATCCCCGCCGACAACTTGAGAGGGTCGCTGGAACGCGTCGTATTTGCGGCCGCAACTGATGATTCGAGACCCGTGCTTACCGGCGTCAAGCTGGATATTGCCGGAAGTGAGTACACCGTCGCTGCCGCAGATGGGTTCCGGCTCGCAGTGGAGAGCGGGAATCTCGCCGAGGAGTCGGATGCAGAGATCGGCGTTATCGTGCCGTCCCGAACATTGAACGAAATACTCCGCCTCTTGGGCGACCAGACGTCAAACGTCGAAATCAAGGTTACCGAGGCCAGGAGCCAGGCGCTGTTCACGCTCCAGAACGTCGAGGTTGTGACCCAGTTGGTGCAGGGAGTGTTCCCCGACTACGAGAAGCTGATACCGACTAGCCACGGGACGTCTGTCAAGGTGGACCTGGAAGAGTTCGTGCGGGCCACCCGCGCCGCCTCGATCTTTGCGAGGGACGGCAGCGGCATCGTAAGGCTGTTCATCAATCCGGCGGAAGCCGGTCCGGGCGGCGAGATAAAGGTGCAGTCGAGGGCCGAAGACGTTGGCAACAACGAGAGCGTTATTCAGGCGGACGTTGAGGGTGAGGAATCGAAGGTCGCGTTCAACAGCAAGTTCCTGACGGACGTGCTGGCGGTAATGGGTGGCGATGATGTCACGCTCGAAACCACGACGTCGTCCAGTCCTGGCGTCGTACGGGCCTCCAGTCACGAGGGCTACACCCACGTGGTGATGCCGATGTTCGTGCAATGGTAACGCCCCGGCGTATATCCGCGTAGGGCAGAGGGTGGCCGCGTTCGCCGTCCTTTGCGCTATCGTGATCTCGCCTGTAAATGCCTTTCGCCGCTCGCAGAAGTCCCCCATTCGGACTGCAGCCGATACCTACAGGCCGGAACCGGCACGGATGCCTATCGATCATGAGCCTTATGGAGACCGATGCGCCCCGGGCAATGGCCTGATATCGTCGAGCCGTTGACCGGCAGAACACATCGAACACATTTCGCCGGGTGAACGGCGAGCAAGCAAAGGTGGCGAATTTATGGGCGAGTTTTCAGGGAAGATAGCAATAGTGACCGGAGGAGCTCTCGGGATGGGCCGTTCCGCCGCCCTCGCATTCGCCAATGAGGGAGCCAAAGTGGCCATCGCCGACATCGATGAGGCCGCTGGCGCGCAAACGGTTCGGGACATGTCCGGTTCGGAGGGCGAGGGTATCCACATCAAGGCGGATATGGGCCTTTCCGACGACTGCCGCCGGGTTGTCAGCGAGACCGTGGCCGCATTCGGCGGCTTGGACATCGTCTTCAACAACGTGGGCATACAGCCTGCGGAGTCCTACGCCGACGCGGTCGACTTGCCGGAAGAGACGTGGGACCGGATCATCGCCGTCAATCTCAAGAGCCGTTTTCTAATAGCCAAGTACGCCATTCCACACCTGCGGGAGCGCGGAGGCGGCGTGATTATCGACAACGCCAGCGTCCAGGGACTCCAGTCGATGCCCGGCGTCTCCGCATACGCCGCCAGCAAGGGCGGCGACCTGTCGCTTGTCCGGCAGCTCTCCCTCGACTTTGCAAAAGACAACATTCGGGTGCTCGCGATCTGCCCCGGGTCCATCGATACGCCGATGTTGAGGAACGCGGCCGCCTCGACCGGCCGGGACATTGAGCTCGAACTGGTGGACTACGGCAAGACCCATCCGCTGGGGCGCATCGGTCAGCCGGAAGAAGTAGCCAATGTCGTGCTGTTCCTGGCCAGCGACAAGGCATCGTTCATGACAGGCGAACACATCTGCGTAGACGGCGGGATGATGGCCATGGGCGCCTGGGCAGGCGGGGCCGGGGCCGACCTGTAGTTCGAATGGCGGATCGCCTGTTTGAAGGGATTGGCGATTCCGCTTAGATGTAGGCGACGCTGCCGTCCTGCATGACCTGATCGCCCCGCCGCCAGGGGCGTTCGTACGGACGGGCTGCGATCTCGGCGTCGACAATATCTATGCCCAGGCCGGGACCCTCTGGGATCTGGAAGTAACCGTCGACAGGGCGGGGCGGCGCCGTGACGGTCGCTGATTCCGCTTCGTTGGGCGAACGGAATTCCTGGATCAGGAAATTCGGGGTCGCCGCGTCGAAGTGCAAGTTGACCATCGTTGCCACCGGACCAAGCGGGTTGTGGGGAGCGATGACGAGGTCGTGAGCCTCGGCATTGAACGCGATCTTTCTCATTTCCGACAAGCCGCCCACTATGCAGACGTCGGGCTGGAGAATGTCGACGCCGCCATCCCTGATCAGGTCGCCGAATTCGTACTTCGTGTAGAGGCACTCGCCGGTGGCCAGAGCGAACGGCATCTTTCTGCGCAGGTAGGTCATCGCCCGGCGGTTTTCCATGCGCAGCGGCTCTTCCATGAAGAAGGGCCTGAACTCTGAAAGGACATCCGAAAGCTCGAGCACCCGTGCCAGTTCCCACACGGCGGCGTGCGCGTCCAGACCGATATCGATATCCGGTCCGACAGCCTCCCTCAGCGCGCCGAGCCTGGAGCGCGCGTCGAGCAGCGCGGCTTCCCATGTCATGTTTCGCCAGTCTGGGCCCAGCGGTCCGGTCTTGAGTCCGGTGAAACCCTGATCAATTACGAGCCCTCGCCCGTTTTCAGCGAGTTCCTCCGGCGATTCGCCTCCAACGCCGTGATACGCCCGGATGCGGTCCCGCACCTTGCCGCCGAGCAACTGGTACACGGGAACGCCGCGCGCCTTGCCGGCGATGTCCCACAAAGATTGCTCGATGCCCGATATGGCGGCCATGCCGGAGGAGCCGGGAGGGAACCTGGCCCCCTGGTACATCATGGCCCACGCCCGTTCGATTTCGAGGGGGTTACGGCCGACGAGCTGTTCGGCGAAGTATGCGACCCAATGCGGCGTGGCCAGGTCCGGCCCCACTCTGTACGCCTCGCCGACGCCATGTATGCCGGTGTCCGTGTGCGTGCGGACGTACACGATGTTGTTGAGTGCGGGTGAGCCTGCGATGAGGCATTCGATTTGGGTAATTTTCATGGCGTGGTGTGAAAGCCCGCTTTCGGCGGTTGCCTAAGTGAAGGCCGGAGCTCCGTCGTCGTGAACCGGGAACCCGCGATCCCAGTGCTGGGGTGGGTTCTTCGAGATGGCGTCGAGGTCCAATTCCATCCCGATACCGGGCTTGGTGGGCAGTTCGAAGTACCCGTCGACCGGGCTCCACGCCTCGTCGACGAATTCGGCTTTTTTTCGCTTGTGATCGGAGCCCCACTCCAGGATCGTGAAGTTGGGGATGCTCGCGGCAAGATGCACTGCCGTGGCGGTCGAAAGCAGGCCGAGGGGATTGTGGGGCGCCACCGTGACGTAGTGCGCCTCGGCGATGGCTGCAATCTTCTTCGCTTCCAACAGGCCGCCGCAACAAAGCAAATCCGGCTGGATGATGTCGACGGCGTCGGCGTCGAGCAACTCGGCGAACCGGGCGATGCCGTAAAGGTTCTCACCGGTTGCGAGGGCGACTCTGAACTCCTGCCGCAGGCGCGCAGTAGAGCCGATGAACTCGGCGCGGGCGGGTTCTTCGACGAACATCAACCGGTAGGGCGTCAGTACTCTCACAAGTTCCAGGGCTTTGGACGGTTCCCGGACCTTCACGTGAATGTCTATCGCTATCCCGACCGACTCTCCAACCGCGTCACGAAGGGCCGAGATACGGGCCTCCGCCTCCCGCAGGACTTGCCCCCACGGTAGTTCGGACCACTTGGCGGGGAATGGGCTGGTCTTGAATGCCGTATACCCCTCGTCCTTCAATTCAAGCGCCCTTTCCACCAGGGCATCGGGCGAGTCGCCGTGAACCCCGTGGTAGACGCGAACCCTGTCCCGGGTGGCCCCGCCGAATAGGCTGTAGACCGGCTCGCCTGCGACCTTGCCGGCGATGTCCCACAGGGCGTGGTCGATTCCCGACAGGGCGGACCACGCCACCTGTCCCAGTGGAAACCGCATGGTGTTCTTGGCGCGGCGGAGCAGCCACTCGATGCGTGTCGGGTCCTGGCCAAGAAACCACGGCTTCATGGCGTCGATCGTCGCGACGATCGCTTCGTCCGGGCCGATGGAGTACGGCTGTCCGTTGCCCGTCACGCCCTCGTCGGTGAGCACCTGGAGGAACACGGCGTTTCGGTTTCCGTCCGACGCGCGGTATGTCTTGATGTCTGTGATTTTCAATGTTCGTCTCTCAGGCCGCCGAATCGTGCGGTGGCCGCAGTATATCCGGCAACGGTCCGCCTACGCCTCGGTTAACCTTGTAAGGCGAGAATGGTAGGACGAGAAGGCGCGATGAAACTGGCCGTTCGACAGATTCGACGAGGCGCCCCTTTTGGAAGGGCCGGGAGAATCTTGATGGCCCTGGCTCTGTTGGCCGCCGGCCTCGCAGGTGTCACCGAATCGGGCAGAGCACAGGCCGCGCAAGGCGGCGATCACGTGGCGATGGTCGTCGAACTCGACGGCGCGATCGACAACGTTTCTGCGCGGTACATCAAGAGGTCCCTTGAGCGGGCGGCATCTGACGGCGTCGGCTTAGTGATCATCCAGTTGGACACGCCGGGCGGCTTGCTGGACTCCACTCGCGACATCGTGACGGATATTTTTGCGTCCCCCGTACCGGTCGTTGTTTACGTCGCTCCTGAAGGGGCCCAGGCCGCGAGCGCCGGGACATTTGTCGCCGCCGCCGCCTCGATAAACGCGATGGCGCCCGCCACGAACATTGGCGCCGCCTCGGTGGTGGGCGCCGGCGGGGAGGACCTTCCGGAAACCCTTCAAAAGAAGGCCAACGAAGACGCGGCTGCCTTCCTCAGGAGCATTGCAGACAGGAGGGGTCGAGATGGTGACGCTTTGGAAGCCGCCGTTTTCGAGGCGACGGCCTACTCGGCGGCAGAGGCGGTCGAACTGGGAATCGCCGACTTCATAGCCACTGACATCGGCGACCTTCTGTCTCGTCTCGACGGAACGGAAATCGAAGTTTCAGATGGGGTCGTAACCCTCCGTACTACTGGCACAGTGATCAAGCGCGTCGACATGAACATCATCGAACGCAGCCTCTCGTTCCTGGCGAACCCGAACATTGCGTTCCTGTTCATATCTATCGGCGGCATTGCGTTGATAGTCGAGATCTGGAATGTCGGGCTATGGATACCGGGCACGATAGGCGTGATTCTGCTGCTGCTTGGGTTCGCCGGTGTGGGCCAGCTGCCGTTCTCCTGGGCCGGCGTAGGTCTCCTTGTCATGGCCCTGGTGCTGTTCTTGCTGGAGGCTCAGGCCCCTGGTATCGGTTACTTCGGAGCTGCAGGGACGGTCTGTCTGATACTTGGCGGCATATTCCTCGTGGGGTTTTTTGGGCCCCCGGAGATCCCCGGACCGCAGATAGGGGTAAGCCGCTGGCTGCTATACGGCGTCGCCATAACGGCTGGCCTGGTGGTCCTCTGGTTCGCCAACGAGGTCCGCCAGTCCCGACGTAACGACCGCTACGTCAGCCCCGTGGCCCATGAACGGATAGTGGGCATGGATGCCGTTGTACAGGTTAGACTTGCGCCTGCAGGCGAGGTACGTGTAGCTGGCGAACGGTGGTCCGCGGAACTCGAAGGGTCGGGCGTCGCTGAGATTGGTGAATCGGTTGTGGTGTCGCGTGTGGATGACATTAAGCTTTTGGTAGTTCGCCCGGAGCGAGAAGAAACATAGAGCCGTCCGGAAACGGACCAGCCATGAAACTCAAGATGGGGTTTCAGAAAAACGGCGAAAGGAACAATTGAATGGGAATCATTAACTTTGTGAGGGACTACGAACGTATTGCCCGCTTCAGACTGGGCCGGTTCGAGGGTATGAGGGGACCTGGCATCGTATTTTCCATCCCGATAATCCACCAGATCGTGAAGGTGGACACGCGGACCCAGTTGATCGATATACCCAGGCAGACGAACATCACGAAAGACAACGCGTCTATCGACATCGACTTTCTCGTCTACATGCGCGTGGACATCAATGAGGCGCACAAGGCGATCCTGGAGGTCGAGGAGTTCAGGATGGCCGTGGTGGGTCTCGCCACGACTACGCTCCGAGCTGTGATTGGAGACATTGCGCTCGACGAGGTGTTGTCTCAACGGGATCGGATTAACGAGCTCATCAGGGTCAGACTCGATCAGGAGACGGGACGCTGGGGCATTAAGGTCACGAACGTTGAGATTCGCGAGATCGACCCGCCGAGAGAGATCCAGGAAGCGATGAACCGGCAGATGTCGGCCGAGAGAGTGAGGCGGGCGGTCGTGCTGGAGGCTGACGGCACCAAAGAGGCGAGCATCACCGTGGCGGAGGGTGAGAAACAGGCCTCAATTCTTGCGGCGGAAGGCCAGAGGCAGTCCGAGATTCTGAAGGCGGAAGGCGATCAGCAGGCCGCCGTGCTGAGGGCACAGGGGTTTTCCGAGGCCCTTGACCGGATCTTCCGGGTTGCGCAGACTGTCGATACGAACACCATGACGCTTCAGTATCTCGACGCGCTCAGGAACATCGGCGAAAGCCCGTCTACGAAGTTCATTTTCCCGATGGAATTCACCCGTTTGCTCGGAAGCGTTGCCGACACTTTTGGCGGCAGCTCCGACAACGGCAAGTAAGCCGTTTTTACATCCGCGGCGGGGTGCCGCCAACACGCCCCGCCGCGCCTCTCGGTTCCGGCCGTAAGCAGTGTTTCTACGTGGAGCCACCTCGTTCAGCAGGGCAGAGGCCAACAGCCTTATGCACGAGGCAATTCCTGATCCCTAAAATGGCCGATTAGGGCCTGCCCAAACCAGGACCCATAGGCCTCGTCCAGCAGGACGAACGAACATGGTCCATACAGTTTGCACGCTCCACATCGGCGTCCTCAATGACACCTCAAGGCGTGTCGACAAGGCACCTGTAAAAGCGTTACTCCTTCACTCTTTGCCCCCACCCCGGCCCTCTCAGGGAGGAAACGGGGTCGACGCGTAGGTCCTCGATCTTGGTGGGGATGATGGGCGGGGGGCTGTTTGGGAAGGTGGGGATTGTGTATGAACGGCTTAGATTCCTCGACTTCGCTCGGAATGACATGGGGGGCGTTCAGGATGACTTGAGGGGGGCGGTAGGGGATGATGGGTGTGATCGGGACGCGTTGAAGCAACCCCGGGGGTTATTCCGAGGTTGCTTCGGTTGACAGTGTCTCTGTGGTCCCTTCCCTGTGCCCGGCTGGAGCCTGGAGGCGTTTTTCAGGAAGTAAGGTTTTCCTCTGTCTTCCCCGGACCGTGTGACAAGCGCACGGTATGGCGGCAACTACCCCGCCAGTACGGACGGCCGTAAGGCCGCGTGGGAAGACTATTTTTGGCTCTTCACCCGCACCCCGGTTGAATGAGGCACGTTCGGGCGTCGGAAACGTTATGACGCGTTTGCTATCGGTTTTTCGGTCTGGTTCCTCCGCGGCTTACTCCGATAGCTCCCCAGGCGCTCACTCTCACTTTTTTCATTTTTGGCCTGTGGGTCCCGAGATGCCATGGTCAGGATCAGCCCCCACGTCTACATAGAGGGCATGTTTGAGTCGTTCCCTTCCCCTACGGCTACGTAACCGGGGGCGTGGGAATCCATGTTTCACCCGCGCCTTCTTCCAAAGCGGGCGCGTCCTTTCTCAGTTGTAACGGGCTTTAATACGAGGTGAGGGCACCTCGATGCCGCGGAGTTGTCCCCCGTTACGTTCCGATGAGGTTGGTTGGCATGGACGTCGTGTAAGGACACGACTTAGGTTGATATTAGAACGTGTGTTCTGGTTTGTAAATGGGAGGATGTCAGGTGGGGTAGGGGGAGACGGGGGTTACGTGCGGATCCACGCCCCGCACCTGGGTCCCGGCCTGCGCCGGAAAGACGGTTTGGGGGTTGCGGCCTTGGGTGTGGATGACGGGTGTGCGGTTGGGTTTCGGCGATTGGCGGAACGACGTGGAGCCACTCCCGCGAACGGGAGAAGGGACGTTTGAAACAGGCTCCTGAAGCCCGCCAGTACGACACGGGACGGCGGCAGAGGCTATTTTCATGGGAACCACATCGAGGCGTTCAGAGGAACTTCCTGGGCAACCGCCGATTGCACACCTCTGGCGTGGACAGCACGGGCTAATCACAACACCTGATACCCCGCCTTGCCTTCTCCGCTGATCCGGCGGCGCCCCTCCAGTGTTAGGGGACCAATCTGGGCCCCTGGCAAGCAATCACAGCCGCGGGAGCCATCGTTTCGGCCCCGGGCTGCGTTTCTGGCAAGACGCCGGCGCATTTCGCATGTGTAACCCTGAGTTGGAAACCCGCTCACAAACCGACCTTACGGCACAAAGACGGCACAACGGCGGCGTAATTACGGCTTATGCATCGCACACACGGGAGTTTGGCGGCAAGTACGCTTGAGCGACGGCAGGTATTCCGGCAAAATGCCTGTTGAGCAGTTGGATGGCCTTAGATCGGTAGCCGCCACACATGTTGCCGCGGCGGTCTTGCGGTTACCGGCGGCCGGAAACGGCCGAATATGCCCGTTAACAAGGGCAGCCGGTATCCGAAGTCATCCCGGAGGTTTGAGACGCCTGTATGGCCCGTTTGGGAGATTGGGAATACCCGGAGATCAACCTCAGCGCGTCGATCGACGTTGCCAGGAAGATCACGCGGGAATTTTCAGGAGAGGTGTCGAGGACGGGATTGGCTCGTTCCCTGGGCATGTCGGAGCGAGGCGGCGCCTTCGCGTCGAGACTGGCTGCGATCAGGCTCTGGGGCATTGCTACCGGCCGGAGCAGGATTCGGCTCACGCGGGACGGTTTGCGGGCCGCACGTCCACATTCCCCGTCCGAGGCCCAATCGGCGATGCACGACCTGGCGCAGTCCGTGCCGCTGTTCGTGGAACTCGGCAAGCGGCTACCGCAATCGTCGCCGGGACCGGAACACCTCGCCGTCTTCGTAGAAGAGATCACCGGCGCCGACCAGACAGCCGTTGGTCAGTCTGTAACAACTATCGACAGGGTGTTTCGAGAGGTAAGGCAGTATCTGGACGATTCCGGGGAGCCATACGGCAGCTCCGGCGATCAGGACCGAAGGGAATCGCATGATTCGCCGGAGTCGGAACTGCAGACAGACCGCGGTGGCGTTTCGAGTTCGACCTCGTGGTCGGAGCGCCAGGTCGACACTGGAGGCCGGCTCGAGTTGTCGATTCCCGGCGCGTCCCTGTCGTTACCGGAATCGTTGGAGAACCTGGACCTTGCGCTCACCGTTTTGATGGCCCGTCGACGAATTTTGGCCGCCAATGACGGGTCGGCCGGGCAAAACCAGCGATCGGATTCCGGCCGAATCGAGAATTAGCGGAGGCTTCGCCCGGGAACTCTAAAGGTACTCTTTGACCTTCGCCGCCAGTGTGGCGGTCATGCCCGGCGATGCGGCAACTTCTTCGATCGGCGCTTCCTTGATTCTCTTCACGGACCCGAATTTCCTAATGAGCGACTTCTTGCGCTTGGGGCCGATGCCCGGTACGAGGTCCAAAGCGGACTTTATCGATGATTTCTGGCGCGCCGTTCGGTGGTAAGTGACGGCAAATCGGTGTGCTTCATCCCTGGCGCGCTGTACGAGGAATAACGCGCGGGAATTCCGAGGCAGGACGATCGGTTCCGGGCTATCCGGAACGAATAGCTCCTCATTCTTTTTTGCCAGGGACGCCAACGGGATTTCTCTGAGACCCTGGTAAAGCATTGCTTCGAGCGCGGAACTGAGTTGGCCCTTGCCGCCGTCGATCAAAACGAGGTCCGGCATCTGGTCGAAACTGTCAGGCTTGGCGCCCGCTTTGGCCTGTCCGTCGATGGCGTTTTTCAGCCGCTTGAAACGCCTGTTAATCACCTCACGAATTGATCCGAAATCGTCGTTACCCTCAACGGTCTTGATCCGAAACTTCCTGTAGTGACCGCTGCGCGGCTTGCCGTTTTCCATTACGGACATGCTGGCGACCGTGTTCGTTCCCTGGATGTGGGAAATGTCGAAACACTCAATTCTCCTGGGGAGTCTCGGAAGGCTGAGTTGTTCCTGCAATTCAGCCATTGCTTCGGCCATCAGGTCGGAGTCGCCTTGCCACTTGAGTTTCAGTTGTTCGAGACCCTGCTCGGCGTTTTCCCGGACCATGCCGACGAGCCGCTTTTTGGCGCCCCGCCGGGGCACCGCGAACTCCACCGGTCCCTGGCGTTTCGCACGCAACCATTCGAGGATCAGGGCTTCGTCTTCGGGGCGAGCGTGGACCAAAATCCTGCGCGGAACGTGGGACGCCGAGTCGTAGAACTGCTTGGCGAACTGGCTCAGGATTGAAGGCAGTTGATCGTTTTGCGTGCCCTCCATGATGAAATTGTCACGGCCAATCAGGTTGCCGTGCCTGACGAAGAAGACCTCTACCCACGCTTCGTTGTTTCCGTAGGCGACCGCTACGACGTCCAGGTCTTCCCGGCCCAGTCCGACGACTTTCTGTCCCTCGTAAACCCGCTCGATTGCGCGCAGCCGGTCCCGAAGGGCCGCGGCGCGTTCGAATTCGAGTTGGTCGGAAGCATCTTTCATAGCCGACTTTAGTTCGGTTACAACCTCTCTAGTCTTGCCCTCGAGGAACAGCAAAATCTGGTTGATCACGAGCCGGTATTCATCCTGGTTCACATAGCCCGTGCACGGGGCAACGCAGCGTTTGATGAAGTACTCGAGGCACGGGCGGTCGTCGTTGCCGGTGATGGTCTTGGTGCAACTCCGGTACGGGAACAAGCGGTTCAGCAGATCGAGCGTCTTGCGGACGCTGCCCGCGCTGGCGAAAGGTCCGAAGTAACGCCCGTTGTCCCGCGACGTACTACGGGTCACGTAGATCCTGGGGAACGGCTCGTCGAGGTCGACTTTGATGTAGGGGTAGGTCTTGTCGTCCTTGAGGCGTGCGTTGAACCTTGGTTTGTGCTGCTTGATGAGACTGTTTTCGAGCAGCAGGGCCTCTTGTTCCGACTCGGTGACGATGTACTCGAAGTCTTTGATCTGACTGACGAGTTCACGGGTTCTAAACGCCGTGCTTGCCTGGGCGCCAAAGTAGGACCGGACCCGATTTCTCAGTGACGCCGACTTGCCGACGTACAGGACCTGGCCGCGCGCGCCCCGCATCAAGTAGACGCCAGGTTGGGTGGGCAGGGCGGCCAACCGGTCCTTAAACCCGTGTTCGGCCGGGATTGGCATCGTCCCTCCGGATCGGGCCCGCTCAGCTGTGTGTGATGGCCCGGGGGCGGCAGGGTAGGGGGTGACTAACTTGGGTTATCTGAGAAATACGGTGAGCACGGTGAGGGCCACCACGACGGCTGCGACGAGAATGGAGAGTTTGCGAAGTTCGGCTGGCAACGAGCGAGCGAAAACTTCGGACCTCTGGCGTCCCTGGCGGCGCTGCCCGCTGCGTGAGCGAGTAACGACGGGAGTGACTCCGGAAATGGCGGAGCGACTGGAGGGTTCCCGCCCAGCGGCCGGAACAGGCGCTGACGCACGCGCTGTCGCGTCGTCCTGGCGCTGGGATTCACTCCCTTGCACGAAGACATTCGGCTTGCTCTCGCGACGGCCGCGCTGTCGGGGTGTCTTTGGATTTCGTCTTCTTGCAGGTCTTTTGGGTGGCATGGGAATTCAGTTGCCCCTGTTTGCATCAGGGAGTTGGATTAAACATTGCGACGGTCTCCGTCGATGCCCAACGGAGACCCTTTTCTTCCATCGTCCGGGCTGCGTCAATCGTAATCTGCGTCGCGTAGTCTATCGAGACGTTGGATGTGTTCCACATGAAATGATACAAGAACGGATCGATCGGGCTGCTGTCGAATGCCTTGGCGAAGTAGCGGTGCTGCGCGTTGTCGGCGTGGCGAATCAGTTCCCGCGCCGTTTCTTCGTCCAACCGTTCTCGCTGCATCGTGCGAGTGACGCGATCTTCCATTTTTGCGACGACCCCGACGCGCAATACGTCCGTGCGGTCGGCGAGGATGACGCCGGCGCCGCGATCGTGGATTACGCAGTTACCGACTTCTGCGATGTCGCGGATCACGCTCGCTGCGGTATCGATGAAGTGTTGTTCGTCGATCTCCTCGGCCGCCGTGGCGGGCGTTTCTTCCATTTCTGAATACGGACGGGCTAGCAGAGTATCGATTCCCGGTCCGAAATATGGGTCTCCCCCAAGTCCGGCGACAGCCGATTTTTGCAACATGCGCTGAATGGCCTGCGCTAATCGGGAAGTAAAAGTGGGGACCCTCCTCTCGGTATCTACGAGGGCGCCGACCGTGGAGCCAACTCTCCGAGCCACGTCGGCGAGAACGAGGCGATCGACGAAATCGATGCCCATTTCGAGGGCCACAGCCCTGGAAAGAAGATACGCCCCCGCGCCCACTCGACCTTCAATTGTGATTATCGTCATGTTCATCCCCTTTCCCGCCGCCACTGACATTTCCCGTCGGCGGCTCTTCCGCTCTCGGATGGGCGGCATCGTACTGCCGCCTCCGGTGCTCAGATGTCAGATGCGTATAAACCTGGGTGGTAGAGATGCTAGCGTGACCGAGGAGTTCTTGCACGTGTCTCAACGAAGCGCCGCCTCGAAGCAAGTGGGTGGCGAAGCTGTGGCGTAGCGTGTGCGGCGTGATATGGCTCGTGATGCCGGCGCGGGTTCCTACGTTACGAAGCGCCAGCCAGAACCCCTGTCTAGTCAATCTGACGCCTCGGCGGTTCAGGAATAACGCGTTGTCGGTGGATTCGGTTGCGAGGTGGTGGCGGCCGTTGGTGAGATAGGCGTCAATGGATTCGATTGCGTTGTCGTGCAATGGGATGACGCGCTCCTTGCGGCCCTTGCCCATTGCCCGGACCTGCCCGTACGACACGTCGACGTGCTGCAGATCGAGCGCCACGAGTTCACTAACGCGCAAGCCGGCCGCGTACATCAATTCGATCATGGCCTTGTCACGCAAACCGGAGGGGGATGTTTCCGACAGCAGCGAGTCGAGGAGCGTGTTCATGTCTTCGATTGACAACGCTTTTGGCAGTGTCTTGCCGCCCTTGGGGGCGCGTACGGTTGCCAGGACGTCAGATTTGGTGATGCCTTCTTCGTTCAGGAACCGCATACAGGCCCGCAGGGAGGCGATCTTCCGTGCGCGTGAGGTGGTCGCGTATCCCCGCTCGTTCAGGTCGTCCATGTAGGCCGTTAAGGATTCGACGTCCAGTTGGTCCCACGACCAGCCGGCATTGCTGGCTCGCTGGGTGAAGAATGCGGCGGCGCTGATCAGGTCTGTCGAGTATGAACTGAGTGTGTTGCTAGAGAGGCCGCGCTCGACAGCGGCGTATTCGAGGAACAGGTCTATGTGTTGTTGGGCGGCGCCTATGATTGCGGGCATGTCTGGTGGTCTATGCGTGCCGGAGACCGGTCGCAGCCTTTCGTTTCGCTAACGCCGGTCGATTGGGGCAGGGCAGAACTGGTTTGACGCTGTATGGGCCGGAACCTAGAATCGAAAACCGGCCCGGTCCGGACACAATGATAAAAGAACGGAATCTCGGACACATGAACGTGACAGCGTACGCAATCGCACCGACTGATGGCTGCGGTCAATGCGGTTGGGACATACCTCAATGAATCTTCTGTCCATCCCCATTCCATTCGACCCGAACATATTTGGAGGCGGGGTTGTCCCGCTGAGTTGGCACGGCTTCCTCAGTTTTGTCGGGGTGGCTGCGGCCATATACCTCGTTGTCCGATGGGCCCGTCGAGAGCACATCGACCCAGACATGGTCTACAACGTTGCGATCTGGGGGATCATCGGAGGCGTGATAGGCGCAAGGGTTGTGCACGTCGCCGACAACTGGGGGGTTTACTCAGGAAACATCGGGAGCATGTTCCAGATTTGGTCCGGCGGGATCGGCCTGTGGGGCGGCATCCTGGGCGGCTGGCTGGCCGGCAGTTCGTATGCCTACATCGCCAAGTACCCCGTAGGCAAACTAATGGACATGATCGCCCCTGCGATGCTCATTGGGCAGTCCATCGGCCGGATCGGGGACATCATCAACGGCGAACACTGGGCGCGGGCAACCGACCTTGCCTGGGGCTGGTACTTCACCCACGTGGACAGCCCGGCGAGGATTGGCGCACAGCGATTCCACGGCGACCCGGAAACGCCCGTGCACCCGGCGGTCGTCTACGAAATGATCTGGAATATGGCCGTGCTCGGCGTGCTGTTTATGCTTCGGGGGAAGCTCAAACCTGCCGGTAGCCTGTGGATGGTCTACCTGGCGTTGTATGCGATTGGCCGATTTGGGATTCAGTGGCTGCGGCTCGATCCGGTCAAGTTCTGGGGCCTTCAGGAGGCGCACCTCATCGCCATTCTTGTGCTTCTCGTGGCGGTCCCATTCCTGATTATCAAGACCAGATTCGTAAGCCCAGACGGCGGCGACAAGCCGGCCGACACGCCGACCCGCGGCCGAGAGCAGCGCCGCAGGCGGAGGGCGGCTGCCCGATAGTCGGACTTCCGTTTTAAGCTCCGCGCCGGGACGATGGCCGGATGTCGAGCAGGCTGAGCTCCCTGGTACGGCGGCCCCGCCAGACGTTTTCGGTCGGCGTGTAGGCGACGTCGACGATACCGTTGCCCAAGGGGGCTCCTCCCAGCCTGAACCCAATGGCTGGGAAGCTGTAACCGGCGGATTCGAGGTCAACTCGCAGATGTTGGCCGCCGCCTCCCACGGTGCGCACGTTGAAGGCGTTCAGACCCCTGCTGACGATTACCGGTTCGGGGTTTCCCTCGCCGAACGGGCCCAACACACGCATGAAATCCCATGTCGAGGCGGTCAGTTCCTCGAAGCTTATTTCGTAGTCGACGGACAATTCAGGTTGCGGTTCGACTCCCATCATGGCCCACTCCGCCAGTCCGTTGACGGCATCCAAAACCTGATCCAGCGACGAAGCAGGGGTTGTGAAACCGGCGGCGCGTGCATGGCCCCCGAATTTTGTCAGCAAGGACTCGGACGCCTTCAGGGCTGACTGAATGTCGAACTCCGGTATGCTCCTGGCAGAACCGCGTGCAACGCCGTCCGCCACTGAAACGGCAATTGCCGGTTTTCCCATCGATTCGCAAAGTCTTCCGGCCAACGGCCCGAGCAAACCGGCCGCGACTTCCCGGAACGTCACCGCCGCGATTGCGTTTCGCTCTGTTTGTTCGGCGATTTGGGCAGTGGCCATGCGAAGTAGCTCGTCTCCCAGTTTTCGCCTTTCGCGATTGCAGGAGTCCAGGTACCGCGCCAGTTCCCGGGCCCGCTCCGGATCTTCGGTGGTAAGCAACGTGAGGCTGGGCGTAGCGTCGTCCAACCTGCCCGGCGCATTCAACCTTGGCGCCAACTGAAACGCCACCGATTCTGAGGTCGGGTTGCTCCACTTGTCATTCGGTCCCGATATCGCCTTGAGGGCCTGTAACCCTGCGTGCCCCGTTCGTCCGAGTTCGGCGAGGCCGGCCTTGGCGATTCGGCGGTTGTCGTCCCGCAGTGGCCCTCTGTCGGCAATAGTGCCCAGTGCGGCCAAAACGGTGTGGAATGCCGGTTGTTCGGATCCCGCCAACTCGAATATCGCCCGGCTGAGCATGAATGCCACGCCGGCGCCGGTTAGATCGCCGACTGGGGAATTCGACAGGTCTGGGTTGACGATAGCGACGGCGGCCGGCAGCGTGTCCGTCGCGACATGGTGGTCGGTGATTATCGTATCGATTCCAGCTCGTGCGGCGGCATCGACCTCCCCAACCGCGTCCGTGCCGGTGTCGACGGTGACAATCAGGTCTGTGCCGGCGTTTCTGAAGTAACGGACCGCGTCGATCGACAGGCCGTGCCCTTCCTTTTCCCTGTGCGGGATATATGGCAGGGCGTCGCCACCGAGACGCGTGATGGCGTCGACGAGAATGGCTGTTCCCGTCAAGCCGTCGACGTCGAAATCGCCAAAGACGCCGATACGCTCGCCGGCCGCGGCAGCCGTCAGAAGTCGGGTGGACGCGGTGTCCATATCGGGGAGATCGAACGGGCTGGACAGTCCGCTCAGGTCGGGGTTCAGGAACTCGCGGGCCTGCCGGTCATTCGTGATGCCCCTGTTGTAGAGAAGCCTTGCAGGGAGGGGTCCGGAAGGTCCACCGATACTTGCCAGATCGAGGCGAAATCCGTCAGGTGGAGGCTCGGCGACCCGCCAGATTACGGAATTGCTCATGGCGCGAAGGGCAGGGCGTAGCTAATTCAGGTGTTCCTTGAATATCACGCTGGCGTTGTGGCCGCCAAATCCGAGGGAGTTGGTCATGGATGTTTCCACGCGGCCCCGGCGCGGGGTGTACGGAACGTAGTCAAGGTCGCAGTCGGGGTCAGGCTCTTCGAGATTTATCGTCGGCGGAATGGCTGATTCGCTTATCGCCATCACGGAGAACGCCGACTCGATGCCGCCTGCTGCGCCGAGAAGATGGCCCGTCATCGACTTTGTGGAACTGACAGGGACCTTGTACGCGTGTTCTCCGAACACCCTTTTAACGGCCATCGTCTCGAACTTGTCGTTCAGGGGAGTGGAGGTGCCGTGCGCGTTTATGTAGGTGATGTCCTCCGGTACCATGCCGGCCATGTCGAGCGCGTGCTTCATTGCCCTGGCCGCGCCCTCGCCCTGGGGATCGGGCTGCGTGACGTGAAATGCGTCGCTTGTCGAGCCGTAGCCAGCGAATTCGGCCAGCACAGTGGCGCCACGACTTCGGGCGTGTTCATAGTTTTCCAAAACCATCACGCCGGCGCCTTCGCCCAGAACAAAACCATCCCGCCCGGCGTCGAACGGGCGCGAAGCCCGTGTCGGGTCCTCGTTGCGCTTCGAAAGGGCCATGCAGGCGCTGAATCCGGCCACCCCTATCGGACAGATGGCCGCCTCGCTGCCGCCGGCGATAGCAACGTCTACTCGCCCCCGGCGTATCATCTCGGCGCCTTCCCCGATGGCGTCTGCGCCACTTGCGCAAGCCGACACCGTGTTGAAATTCGGTCCCTTTGCCCCGATCATCATTGAGACTTGGCCTGACGCCATGTCGCTAAGCATCATGGGAATGAGAAACGGACTCACTCGTCTCGGTCCGCGGCGCGCCAGGACGTCGTACTGGTTCGAAAGCGTGATAATTCCGCCGACGCCGCTTCCCACGAGCACTGCGACGCGGTCGGGATCCTGCCACGACATGTCGAGACCTGCGTGGTCCAGTGCCTCGAGCGTGCTGGCGCAGGCAAATTGGGAGAACCGGTCCAATCGTCTCGATTCACGTCGCCCGAGGATTGCAGCGGCATCGAAATCATGGATCTCCGCCGCGATGCGGGTCTCGAAACCCTCTGCGTCGAAAGACGTGATGTAATCGACACCCGATTCGCCTTTCATGAGACTTGACCACGTACTCTTGCGGTTGAGACCCACTGGGGTGATCAGGCCGATGCCTGTGATGACGACGCGTCCTGTCATTGGCAATAAACTTCCGTTTAGACGTGCCTGGAGGCAACTAAGCATTTGTGCCGATGAGTTTGCGCGAACGTTTCGCAAATCAAACTCGCGGCTGGATTATAACAATCCCATGGCTACCATCCGGGCTACCACGAAAAGCCTGGTCGAAATTCGAGCTGCACATGCCCACCGGCGCCAGCGAACATTTACCTGAACCCGTCCGTACAACCCCTGTCGAGGTTTTGGCGTCCGCCAGTAGCGGGGAGTCCGCAGACAGGCCCTCGTTCCGGATAGAGACGCATGGCTGCAAGCTGAACATGGCCGACAGCCAGAGCCTTGCCGGGCAGTTCATGGCCAAGGGCTTTCAGGCAAGTCGTGACGACGAAGAGCCGAGCGTCTACGTCGTCAACACCTGCACCGTCACGGCCGTGGCCGACAAGAAGGCCAGGCAGGCCATCTCATCGGCGCGCCGTAGATTCCCCGGGGCGATCGTCGTGGCCGCGGGTTGCTACCCGGAAAGGGACCCCACGGCGCTCGAAGCATTACAAGCGGTTGACCTCATCTACGGCAATCGCGACAAGAATGAAATTGTCGACGTAGTCTCGGGCATCGTTGGGCTGAGTTCAGGGGAACTGGCCGGCGCCGAATTGAACGTCGCCGATGTCCCACGCTCGGTAGGCAGGTCGCGCGCAGCCGTCAAAATCCAGGAGGGATGCGACCAGGTCTGTGCCTACTGCATAGTTCCCAGGGTGCGGGGCCGTGAGAGGAGCGTACCGCCGGACGAAATCGTCAGAAGGGTCAGAGCCCTTTCGCAGGGCGGCTGTCCCGAAGTAGTCCTGACAGGCACTCAACTCGGTTCGTACGGTTTCGATATCCCGGGAGCGAACCTGCGGGAGCTTCTCATCATGATCCTCGCCGGCACGGACATTCGCCGGCTACGGGTGTCTTCAGTGCAGCCCCAGGAACTGGACGATGGGCTCCTGGATGTCTGGCGAGTCCACGGAACCGGCAGACTTGCCCCGCACTTTCACATGCCGTTACAGAGCGGCAGCGATGCCGTGTTGGGCAGGATGAGGCGCCGCTATACGTCGGCTGACTACGAACGGGCGGTGTCGAGGGTGCGGAAGACCGTACCCCGCGCTTCGGTTACAACTGACGTCATCTGCGGGTTTCCGGGCGAGACGGAAGAGGATCACTTAAACACGCTGGCCGTCATGCGGAGAGTGCAATTCACGGACGCCCACGTCTTTCCGTACTCATCGCGTCCGGGTACGAGCGCAGCACACTTCGATGACCACGTCGACCCGGCAACGAAAACGAGACGGGCGGCGGCGGCGAGGATGTTGGCGTCTGAGTCGGCTGCCAGTTACCGACGCGCCGTTGTTGGCGAACGTAGGACGGTTCTGTGGGAAGGGGAGCACGGGCGATCCGGCCTTACAGAAGACTACCTTCGCGTCGCCCTCACCGACCCTGCGACGAATCGACTTCTCGCCCCTCACGACTATTTCTCGGCCAACGACACTTTCGAACGAGTAGTAATCGTGGGTGTCAGGGCCGGAGTTCTACTGGCGGAGCCTGTGTGACGCCTCAAAGTAGTCCATACGCGAAAAAGGGGCCGCCCCAGTGGGACTGCCCCTTTTAGTTGAAAGGATCGTTATGTTCGCCTAAGCAGCAGGCGAACGATTTAAAAAGCGACGGGCCTGAGCGACAGACCGTTCTTGTCGCGCTTGAGGTAGCCGGCCCGCTCGGTATACCCGTGCGAGAAGACCATCAACCAACCCTCCCGTTCGGCCCTATCGAGCATCTCTTTCTTGACCTTGAGGGTCTGTTCGGGGAAGCGATCGAACGCCGTGATGTAGGGCAGGGGAAGGTGATTGGGTGTGGGAATCAGGTCCGACAGAAAGACGACGCGTTCGCTGCCGGCGTTGACCGTGACGATCATGTGACCGCTTGAGTAACCGTCTGTCACGATGGCGTGGACGCCCGGGGTTACCTCGGTGTCGCCGTCCAGGAAGTCGATCATCCCGCGTTCTTCAAGCACTTTCAGGTGCTCGATGCCATGCCCGTATACCGGAATGGCACGCTCGTTCGGGTTGAAGGCCTCTTCCCAGGCGGTGCGCTGTACGAGATACCTGGCGTTGGGAAACGACGGGATGATGTTGCCGTCGCGGTCGAGTCGAGTCGACCCTCCGCAGTGGTCGAAGTGCAGGTGAGTGAGGATCACGAAGTCGATATCGCGAATGGATACACCGTGCTCACGCAGATTGCGTTGCAACTTGCTGGAGCTGTGTCCATAGATTTCCCGATTTATCTCGGGTTCCTTCGAGCCGATGCCGACGTCGACCAACACATTTGCCTCTGGGGCGGCGATGAGAAGGCTGTTTAACCCCAGGCGGACGCGGTTTTTCCGGTCTGGTTTGGCGGTTCGCTCCCAAAGAATCTTAGGCACCGGACCAAATACCGGACCACCGTCCATCAGGAAAGAACCGTCACTGATGACGCGCACTGCGACGTTGTTGTTCTGCATGTGACACCTCAAGTCCGCTGTGTTGTGTTGCCGAGAACTGACTCTTATTTCGTGATCCCCGACAGCGATGCCGTCTGAAGACCCCGACAGTGGCGCCGCAGGCAGGACGGACTTGCCCGCCTGTGGTTCAAACTGATGTGGCAAACCGTATTGCCAATCGAATATGTGGGACTAGGTACTTTGGTACTGTTTTATTGGCCGATTGTATAGGCAAAGTTTCGAACATGTTCAAAACTTTGCCTGGAAATCAGGGCTGGAAGGACTTGATGAGTTCGGCCTGGTGAACGGTCCCACCAGTTGAACTGCCACTACAATGCGTTGCGTATTCGGGATTCGACGGACGCGGAATTTCGAGCCCGGTCCCGCAACGGCATTTGACGTAAGAGAGCGGAAACGCGGAGGTACCAACGGTTGGAAATCAAAGTGGCGATCGGTGACGTGACCCAGCAGGAATCACCGGCGCTGATAGTGAATCTATTCGAAGGCGTGGAGGCGCCCGGTGGGGCTACCGGCGCTGTCGACAGCGCATTGGGCGGGGTCATATCCGGGTTGATTTCGGATGGTGAGGTGTCGGGGGGCCTTGGAGAACTAACTCTTATACACACCCCGAATTCTGCATATCCGTCGTTCAGTCCGGCGAGAGTGCTGGTCGCGGGGCTCGGCAAACGGGGCGCGTTCGGATACGACACGATCAGGCGGGTCACAGCGAACGCGCTGCGCAAATTGGAAGGCGCATCGATAACGCACGCCGTGACCATCGTGCATGGCGCCGGCATTGGCGGGCTTGACCCGGCGGCCAGCGCTGCGGCGATTGCCGAAGGGGCCATCCTGGGCCTATACAAGTTCGACAAGTACAAGTCGAAATCTAACGACGAAAAGCGGCAATTTGAGTCGCTTACGCTCGTAGATATTGTTCAGGACAATCGGTCTCTCCTCGAAGCCGGAGTCGAGCGGGGGGAAACGTATGCCAGAGCCGGCGTCGCCGCCCGGGACATGGTGAACGAGCCGGCCAACCTGTTCCCACCCTCGAAGATGGCCGAAACCGCGTGTGATGTGGCAAGGGCGGCAGGGCTCGGGTGCAACGTCCTTGAGCAGGAAGACGTCGAAAAACTGGGCATGGGCGCTTATCTGGGCGTCGCCAGGGGCAGCAGCCAGCCGCCGAAGTTCATTCATCTGTCGTACGAGGGAGACCCGGGCGACGAAAACAACAACATCTGGCTGGTTGGAAAGGGCATCACATTCGACACCGGGGGGATCTCACTAAAGCCGCCCGGCGGGATGTCGGCAATGAAGGGTGACATGGGCGGAGGCGCGGCGGTCATAGGCGCTATTGGCGCGCTGGCCCGGCTAAAGCCGCGAATCAACGTGCACGCCGTTGTGGCCGCGACGGAGAACATGCCTGGCGCATCGGCCCAGCGGCCCGGAGATGTCGTCACCGCGATGAACGGCAAGACCATCGAGGTCGATAACACCGACGCAGAGGGTCGCCTCACACTTGCCGACGCGATCTGTTACGCAAAGTCGAAGGGCGCCAGCCGCTTAGTGGACGTGGCGACGCTGACCGGGGCCGCAGCAATCGCCCTCGGTCGAGGGCAGAGCGCTGTCTTCAGCAACAATGACGAACTTGTCGACGCCGTTATTGCCGCGGGCGCTGACAGGGGAGAGGCTATGTGGCGCCTTCCTCTGGACGAGGTGTCGAAAAAGCAGAACCGATCGAAGGTCGCAGACATAAAGAACACGGGCGGGCGGCCTGCAGGTTCGATTACGGCGGCTCACTTCATAGCCGAATTCGCCGGCGACACCCCGTGGGTGCACATCGACATCGCTGCGACCAACATGGCCGATTCGACCGATGGGGTGGACGTAGCGGGGGCTACCGGCGTCGGGGCGAGGGCGTTGACGCAACTCGTGGAAGACCTTTCCGCCCGATAGCCGCGACTATTCTTCACATCGGATGCCATGGTCCGGGACCGCTCCACTAGAATTCGCTTGCGGAGGCATCCCGCATTGGCGTCGGCGTCGTTCCATTTACCACGACCGGAAAGGCTATTGCCATGACATACGAACCCAGGGTCCACATAGATGATGACCTGCTGAAGCGATTCCAGGGGGTGACTTCCGCAACTTGTTTCAGCGCCATGTTCGGGATGGGGCTCGAAGCGCCCGAGGGCACTTACGAGATGGCCTCGTGGCAGAACTGTTTCATGTACGGGGTGAGGCCGATGACGCCCGGCCGCAAAATAGCGGCCCGTGCCCG
The DNA here is from genome assembly GCA_965262065.1 of Dehalococcoidia bacterium. GTDB lineage: Bacteria > Chloroflexota > Dehalococcoidia > Lucifugimonadales > Lucifugimonadaceae. The sequence continues at coordinate 2,966,414 of OZ253497.1, forward strand.
CACGTTGCGGTTTATCCCGCCGCGGCCGGACTTGCTGGAGATCACCCGCAAGGGCGAGTTCTCTCCGGAGTACGAGGCGATGGCGACCTGCGGGCCCGGCGATGTGCTTGTTGTGGATGGGAATCGCGAAGCCCGGCATACGATTCTTGGCAACGTCAAGACGAGGCATCTTCACATGAACAAAGCGGAGGGAGTCGTGACAGACGCCTCCATGCGCGACGTGGACCTGATCGGCGAGGAATACGGCATGGCCGTGTTTGCGGCCGATCGTCTGCCGAACGTGAACCGGCCCGGCATCGAGGCGTTCGAATCGAATGTCCCTATCGGTTGCGGAGGCGTTCTCGTGATGCCCGGCGATTTGATTGTTGGTGACGACGACGGGGTCGTAGTTATTCCATGTCAGCTCGCGGCCGAGGTGATCGACTGGATCGAGGAGCACGAACGGGTCGAGCGGTTCATCATGGGGTTGATGGAAGCTGAGAACGCTCCTCCGGGCCGCTACTATCCTCCAACGGAGGAAACGGTGGAACGGTACCGCGAGTGGCTGAAGGAGCAGGGTGAATCAGGGTAGTGGCGCTCAGGACTGAGTTTGATTGAGCATCATGTGGGTGCTAGTCTCAATATTCGGCATGGTGGGCGTAGTGTAGTGGTTAACACGTCAGGTTGTGGCCCTGAAGATCGAGGGTTCGATCCCCTCCGCTCACCCCAATAAATCTCCGAAATGGCCTGAATGGGCGACTCGCAATTGGAAGTCCAGCCCTCATTCAGACCCCGCAAAAGTAGTTTGGCGTAATCTTTATAACGCCGGTCGGGCAATCCGATCGATACTCGCCAACCGTGCGCCCGTAGCTCAGTGGAAAGAGCATCTGGCTTCGAACCAGGGGGTCGGGGGTTCGAATCCCTCCGGGCGTGCCAGTCTTTTCGTCATACGCTAGGTCGGGCCGGCCACTTCGCCTGACCCTGATCCGCACGAACGAGCGCCGTGCCTGTATTTATTTGTGGGCCAAAAGAGCCTTCGCCGGGCTTAACCGTCAGCGCAGCTTAACGGCGGTGCCGTAGGAGAGGATCTCGGCAGCGGCGTTTGCTACAGAGGCGGTGGTGTACCTCACGGCGACCACGGCGTCCGCGCCGAGTGCTTCCGCCTCTGAGATCATTCTCTGCGTCGCCTGCTCCCGCGACTCCTGCATCAGTTCGGAGTAGGCCGACAACTCACCGCCCACGATGTTCTTGAGTCCGGCCATAAAGTCCCGTCCGATGTGCTTGGCGCGTACGGCATTGCCTCTGACCAGACCAAGCGCTTCTGTGATTTCCGACCCCGGCACGCTGTCAGTAGAAACGACGATCATTTATCTCTCCGGCCTTTCAAATTTGGAGTTTTGCTACGGGGATGTTAGCGCAGGCTCATGATCAGGCAATATTTTGATGGCGCAGTCGAGTCGCGGCGAGCAGTCATACGGTGGCCACTGTCCGCGCCTCGATCCCGTCCCAATCGATGCGCCTGCCCAGGCCCGGGCCGGTTGGCGGGTACATGTATCCGCCCTCAACCCTGGTTGTGTCCTGGATGAGGCTCGCAAACGCAGTTTGAAGAGACGGGGGCGGCGCGAGCGGCTCGCTGGCGTGCTCCCACCAGTCGTCGTTCCGCATGGCGGCAACCACGTGCGGATTGCCGCCGTGGCACCCCACGCCGAACATGTCGCAAAGGTTAGCCAGTTTGATCTGGCCGGTTATGCCAAGGCCCCGTTGGCGAACGATGTCGACCGCCCCGGCCACGAGGTAGGGAACTACCAGGTAGGGGTGTCCCTCGATCGATTCCAGCGCAAGGACCGGTAGTTCCAGCGCATCGGCTAGTTTTTTGAGTCCCCGGATATCGACCTCTTGCAGAGGTTCCTCGATCCAGAGATAGCCGAGGTCTTGCAAGGCCTTACCGACGTAAATCGCCTCGTCGACCGTGTACTGCTGGACCGGATCGTGCATCAATTCGAACTCGTCGCCGACGAGGTCGCGAAGATCGCGGGCAAGCGACAGGTTGGTTTCGACTCCGAGCATCATGTGGTCTTTGAAGCCGAAGAACCCATCGTCTTTGGCCCTGGCAGCCGCCTTGAGGTTTTCCTCGTAGGACAGAGACGTAACGACCTGGTAGGCGCGGATGCGGTCCCTGAAGCCTCCGATCAATTTGTGCACCGGCATATTCGCCATCTGCCCACCTAGGTCCCAAAGGAGTATGTCGATCAACTCGATCGGGGCGGTCGACGGCACGTGAAAGTACCTTCTCGCCATCCACAATTTGTGCCACATTCGCTCTCTGTCGAGGGCGTTTTCCCCGATGATTTCGGGACCCCACTGGGCCTTGAAAGCGTGTGCTTCCCACTCGACGTGGTCTTTTCCCCAACTCACGTTCAGGAGCCCGCAGGTCTCCAGATTCGAGTCGGTCCGTAGCCGCAGGACCGCCCCATATGCCGGTCGCGGCTCAAGTCTGACCGGTTCGCCTTGCCACGGGCGGTGGCCGAAACGGGCCCGGTACGACCCCGGGTACTCCATCATGTGGCGGTGCGGCCGCCATGCCGGTTCGATCGATTCGCTCTCGATGATGTCGATTCGTATCTCTTCGATTTTCATGTGATGAACAACTCCGTTTGATTGAAGGCTAAACGCCCGCGTCCCCGAAAGATGACGTGTAAAAGATCCGATGCGGGATTAACATCGCGTCACAGGCTCCGTATGGTTGCCGTTCACGCTGTCCAAAATCCCGGGAGAGATTATGTACCCCAGCAATATAAGGCAGAAAATCCGCGATGACGCGCTCATGTTGGGCACGTCGATGTTCAGTTACGAGCCACACGTCGCAGCGGCCGTCTATCAGACCGGCCCGGATTGGGTATGGATCGACCAGGAGCACGCTCCGTGGGGCACGGAGTCGGTTGGGATTATCGCCGTGCAGGGCAGGCAGGCCGGCGTTGCGCCGGTAATACGTGTGGCGTGGAACGATCCCGGCCTTATCAAGAAGGCTTACGACGTTGGCGCAGTAGGGGTGATGGTCCCCCAGGTGGAAGGTCCGGACGAGGCTGCAATGGCCATCCAGTACGCCAAGTACCCGCCAATAGGCAATCGGGGCATCGCTCCGTGGTTTGCGTCGATGCTCGGCATTGGCCCGGGCGACGTGATCAAGCATGCCAATAGCGAGACGATGCTGATTCTCCAGATGGAGAGCGTCGAGGCGTATGAACGTCTGGACGACACGCTGAAGCTTGAGCACTTCGAGGTCCTTTTGGTTGGGCCCACCGACCTTTCGGCGTCGCTTGGGGTACCCGGTCAAATTCACCACAGCAAGGTCGAAAACATCATGACCGACGTGGCTGATCGGATGAAGGGGACCGGCAAGGCGCTGGCCACGACGTTCGCCGATCCTGAAGACTGCCGCCGCTGGATTGCGGCCGGCTACAGGATGATGAACGTTTCGTCGACGCATGTGCTCGGCACTGTGCGGACCAAAGAGATATTCGCCGAGTTCCGCGAGCAGTTTGGATAGACCAACAGTCGCGCAACGCTCATTGCCATAGCACTTAAGGAGACTGCCGTTGGTGCTCGAAAGATTTCACGTAACGAAAGACGAAGCGATACGGGTTCGCCAGGAGGACATGCGCTCCACTCTCGAGGCGATGTTTTCACTCATGGGGATGTCGTCGGCGGATGCCGCGCAGGCCGCAGACGGTTTGGTGTACGCCGATCTGAGGGGTATCGAATCGCACGGTGTGTCCAACCTGATGCGCAACTACGTCAGAGCCTTCAGCGAGGGCGCGATCAATCCCCGGCCGGAAGTGCGCGTGGTCCGCGAGGCGGCAGCCGTCGCCACGTTGGACAGCGACCGGGGTCATGGCCTCGTGGTGGGTCCATTTGCCATGAAGATGGCTATAGAGAAGGCCCGCACGGCGGGGATAGGGGCTGTCGTCGTGGGAAACGGTCGCCATTTTGGCGCCGCGGCCTACCATGCGCATATGGCGATCGAGCACGACATGGTAGGGATAGCGATGACGGTAGGCGGCACGGCAATGGCGCCTACCGGCGGAGCGAAGGCGTTGGTCGGGCTGAACCCGTTGTCGATTGCTGCGCCGACGCGGCACGAGGAGCCGTTCATTTTCGACGGTTCGATGAGCACGGTCGCGGGGAACAAAATCCGGCTGGCGAACCGGCTTGGCGTATCGCTTGCGCCGGGCTGGGTAGCCAGACCTGACGGATCGCCGATCATGGAGGAGACCTGGCCTGAAGACGGTCATCTCATGTTGCCGGTGGGAGGGACCCGGGAGGGTGGATCGCACAAGGGATACAGCCTGAGCGTGATGATCGACATCCTTTCCGGCCTCCTGTCGGGCACGGGCCCTGGATTCCTCAACCGCGGTACCGCATCGCACCACTTCATCGCGTACAACATCGCCGCGTTTACCGACGTCGACGACTTCAAAGACTCGATGGACGAGTACATGCGCAACTTGAAGGACTGTCCGCCGGCGCCCGGTTGGGATCGCGTGGTATATGCGGGCCTGCCGGAGGCCGAAGAAGAGGTCAAACGGCGGGCTGAGGGCATCCCGTATCACCCGGAAGTGATCGACTGGTTCCGCGACATTACGGCTGAGTTGGACCTGCCGTGGAACCTGACATCGTGACGCCATGGATCGCGAACCGGTCGCGTGAACAGAGCCCCGGTTCGTTAGAATCGGCCGGAACTTTCTTACGTTAGCAATCAGGACAAGGGCTTACCTCATGCCGAAAAGACTTAACCGCGCAATCGAACTACTTGAAGCCGGGCAACCGGTGTTTCCGACCAGCGCCGGGCAGCTGACCTACGAGAACGGCAAGCAGATGGCCGGCACGTACGCCGACATTATTCTTGTCGACTTCGAACACGGGGCGTTCGACGTTGTAGGCCTGCACCAGTTCATTCGCGGCCTGGTCGATGGCGGCCCTACCCCGAGCGGGCACAGGATTCCCTGCGTAATTTCCACGTTGCCTTCGAACTGCCGGACAAGAGATGAAGTCATAGCCAATCAGTGGCAGATCAGGCAGGTGCTGACGGCCGGAGTCATGGGCGTTCTGCATACGCACGCTCGCCAGGCGTCCGCCGTGCAGGCGTTCGTCGAAGGCGTCAGGTACGTGTGGCAGACCCTCGGGGTCGGCAACGGGCTAGGACAGGGCCAACGGGGTGGAGGCGGCCAGCGTACTCCGGCGGAAATCTGGGGCCTCGATCCGGTCGAATACATGCGATTGGCCGATCCTTGGCCGTTGAACCCGGAAGGCGAATTGCTTCTCGGCCTGAAGATCGAGGACAGGGAAGGCATGGCCAATGCCGACCAGATAGCCGCCGTGCCGGGTATTGCGTTCGCGGAATGGGGGCCGGGCGACATGGGCATGTCTCACGGGTATGCAGACGCCCACGACCCGCCGTATCCCGCGGACATGGACCTGGCGCGCGAGACGATCAAGTCGGCCTGCGACCGCAACGGGGTGAAGTTCTACAGTTCCTGGAACGACCCCACGAAATCCCTGAAGGAGAACTACGAGTTCGCGAAGGAGTGGGGCGTGGCGATTCCCGGCGGGTACAACGAGGAGGCCGCGCGGATCGGGCACAAGGTGTACGGGCGCACGATGTACGTGTGAACGGTGGCCCTTCGAGCCGCTAAAGCCGCTTCTGTGAAGGCTCGGCCCAAAGCCCTCCCACAACAGCCTTCCCGCCGTAACCTACGGGTATGCCCACTCGATGCCTGTTGTCTCCCATCGTCGCTCCGGCGCAGGCCGGAGCCCAGGGGCCGCGGGGATGGCGGAGTACGGGGGTAGGTTCGCGATCTCACGCGAGCGAGCGACGGTGGGAGGGCACACACCCGATGCCACAAATCCTCCCGCGGCCCGTTCGGGAACGTAAGTGTCCGGCGATACCGGGCGTTGAGGCGGTAACCAGACCCACCCCTGGGCTCCGGCCTGCGCCGGAGCGACGATGGAACGAGTGCCGCCTAAAGCCGGTAATCCCCACCATGATCGGGGAACCCTGATACACCCGTCATCCCCGACCCCGATCGGGGATCTTCAGACATGTCGGCTGTTTTCAGGGCGCCAAGGCTATGGCGGCTGCGCCGATGGCTATCGAGACGGCGCCGATGACACGTGATCTGTTGGGCCGTTCTTTCAGGACGTAGACGCCGAGCACGACCCCGACCAATATGCCGATTTCCCTGAACGGCGCCACGTAGCTGACCGGAGACAGGCGTAGAGCGCTCAGGACGAGGCCGTAGGCGGCGAACTGGAACAGGCCGCCCAGCACGACCTCTTTTCGATGGGCGCGAAATTCGGCCGCGAAGTCACTGGGGGTGTAGCTTCTCCAGATCAGGGCGAGCATTCCCAGGCCGCCCCCGGTCGATAGACAGAACATGTAGAGGAGCGGCGGAACGTGCTGTACGCCTTGCTTGTCGACGATCGAGTACGCGGCGATTATCAGCCCGGTCGCCACCGCGTATCTGACCCCGATGTCGCTGAAAGCCCTTTTTACAAGTCGCATCGAGCTGCCCGGAGGGCCACCGCTTAGTCCAACAGACAGAACGCCTCCGACGATGAAGGCGGCGCCGCCGGCCGCCGGCCAACTCACCGTTTCTCCGATAACGGAGACACCCAGGATCGGGATGAGGGCTATGCCGAGGCCCCTGGCGATTGGGTAGACCAGCGAGAGGTCGGAGTGCTTGTATGCGCGGCCCAACGAGAAGAAGTAGGCGGTGTGAAGGGCCACGGTTGCGGCGATGTATCCCCATCCGGCCGCGCTCGGCGGGTCGGTGACGAAGTAGTAGATGGCGACCGGTAGGAAGATCGTGCTGCCGGCAGCCGTCATCCACCAGGTGAACACCTCCGGTCTAGTGGCGCGTTTGGCCAGCAGATTCCACGTCGCGTGGGCAAAGGCCGATATAAGGACGAGGACTATTGCGGCGCCGGTCATGGGTGGGTTGTTCTCATACAGGTCTTCCGGGCGCGGATTACTGTCTTCCGGCCGGCCCCGATGTAATCACACCCACGACTGCGCAAGGGGTGGCGGCCTCGGCCTTGGGTATACTTCCGGCGGACCCACGTATTAAGTAGTCGGGAGCCTTCCAGTTGCATTATCAGGACGAACGTACAAGCGGTTGCCGCATATCGGATTCCTGGACCTATCGGGGTCTGAAGGCCGTGATTATGGAGAACGAGCTTCTCCGTGTGACCGTGTTGGCGGACAAGGGCGCCGATATTTTCGAGTTTGTACACAAGCCGAGCGACACGGACTTCATGTGGCGGACGCCGTGGGGTGTGCGGGACCCCTCGTTGTTCATCCCATCGTCGGGATGGGGAGAAGGGGTGTGGCACGACATGTACGAGGGCGGATGGCAGACCATTGCGCCCACGGGCGGTTTCCCAGGGGAGTACATGGGCGCGGAGATCGGGCAGCACAACGAGTCGGCGCTGATGCCCTGGGACTGCCAGATCGTGACCGACACGCCCGAGCAGGTGAGCGCCCGATTCTGGGTACAGTCGTACCGGACGCCGTACTGGATCGAGAAGACGCTTACGATTGATCAGGGATCGGCCGCGTTGAAGGTCACGGAGTCGGTTACCAACCTGGCCGAGGAGCCTACGGAGTGCGTTTGGGGGCAACACATCGCGTTGGGCGAGCCGTTCCTGAACTCGGGTTGCAGGCTGGACCTGCCCGGCTGCTCGGTCTACAACATGGGTGACGGCTCGACGGTGGGGAGCCGCATGGCGGCAGAGGGCCGGGGCGAGTGGCCGACGAGCCCGGGCCCGACGGGAGCATGGTGGATCTTCGCAAGTTTCCCGACCGGAGCGATCGCTCGAAGACATTGCCATATTTCACGGCCTTAGCGACGGCTGGTACGCCGTGACCGACCCGAATAAGGGCGTGGGATTCGGTTTCGCATATCCCAAGTCGGTGTTCGAGTACATCTGGTATTGGCAGGTGTTCGGCGGGCGCGGTGGCTACCCCTGGTACAAGCGGACGTACAACGTGGGTCTGGAGCCGTTTTCGAGCCTGCCGAGCGGTTTGCCCATGCCGCCCGGGAACGAAAAGACCTCGTTTACGCTGCAAGCCGGAGAGACCCGCACGGCGAAGATGACGGCAATTGCCTACGAATCCACTACGGGTGTCGATTCGATATCACCGGATGGCACGGTCATGTTGAGCGGCGGACTAGGATCACCGCCTCCAGCACGGTTGTAGCGGCTGATGATTCGACATTTAGCTAGCTGCGGCACCAACTATCCTGGGGCCGGAGTCCACGCGTTTTAGCAGTCACCAACGTTTCCGGCCGTAGCCGCGCCGCGCCCCTGGGTACCGGCCTTCGCCGGTAAGACGGTGTGGGGTTGGGTCCCCGATCGGAGTCGGGGATGACGGGCATCGGAGTCGGGGATGACGGGCAGTGGGTAGGGGACGACGTCGAGGTGTGGGTCACGCTTCTGCCATGGTGATGTGCCCGGTCTGGTGGGCCTTTATCCAGTCCCAGTCGATTGGGACACCGATCCCCGGTCCCAAAGGCGCAAACACGTTGCCGTCGCTGTCGATACCGTCGAGGTCGTCGTTGTAGTCAGCGTAAACGGGGTGTCGCGTCGATTTGACGTTGGGGTGGATCAGGCCGAGCTCGTAGTAGTTGGTGTTGCGTATCGAGGACATCACGTGGCGGTGAACCGGACCCGGGCCGTGTAGCTCAACGTCGAGACCAAACCCTTCGGAGGCGTGGGCGATCTTCATTGCGCCGGTAATGCCGCCGTCTTCGTGTGCGCCTGCCCTGACGTAGTCCGTGGCCTCTTGCAGCAGGAAGTTCACGTGCTGCTCGAGCAGCCGGATGTGCTCCGTCTGAAGGATCGGTGTCTTTATCATCTGGCGAAGCTTGCGGTGCGCGTAGGTGGAAACGCCCCCGTCCTTGAACGGGTCCTCGTACCAGAAGAAGTCCGCTTCATCACAGGCCCGACCGACCGCCAACGCCTGGGCGAAGTTTTCGATCTCGCAAGCCGGGTCGATCATCAACGCCATCTTGTCGCCAACCGCCTCGCGCACGGCGAGTACGTTGTCGATCTCTCGCTGGATGTTTTCCGCCGCGAGGCCCCATCCGTGGATCTTGAAGGCGGGATAACCCATCTCTTTGCACTGGACGGCGAATTCTGCGAATTGTTCAGGGGTGGAGAGGCCGCCGTTTTCGTCACCGTGCAGGGTCGAGGCGTACGCAGGAAGCGGGCGGCGGGTGCCGCCAAGCAGGCGGTACAGGGGCTCGTCGTACATTTTGCCTGCTATGTCCCACAGGCAGATGTCGATTACGCCGACTCCGGTCATGTCGTAGTGGCGGAGGCCGCGTTTCAGGTCGTTGTAGATCTTCTCCCGGGCCGTTACGTCTTTCCCGACCAGATACTGGGCGGCCATGGCCACCTGCTCACGGGTAGGGCCGCCGGCGATCGGATATTCGCCTGTGAGGCCTTGATCGGTGTGGATCTGGATGATCCCGCCGGATTGGGTCAGCCGGCCGTCAGGTTCGTAAACCATATTGAAGGTGTTGTAGTCCTTGCCGAGGTTGTGGGCAGTGAACTCGTACGCCGTGTACTCGACGCTCGTGATGAACGGTCCGGTTTTCATTTTTTCATTGGTCCTTGGGAGTTGGTTGGCGGGTTTTCTCGGGTTGCGTGATTGGCAGATCAGATCCTTGATTCCGGCCCGCTATTGCCGCGCTCGTAGCCAATTTCTGGGATCGCGCGCCGACGGCAAATGCTAGCACTCCGTAGCGCGGTTTTGAGTCGACGGCAATTCGATTTGGTTGCCCGGCGTTGGCTGGCGTGCAAGAATTCCGCGCAAAGGGATTACATTCGAATCATCCATGCCGGTAGTCGCGTGGCCCCGCGCTCCTAGGTTCCGGATCAGGTCCGGAATGACGAGGGGGAATGCCGCGCCTAGGGTCGCTTCATTCGAATGATCGGAGGAAAAATGCTGGCGCTCCGTTACCACGGGAACAAAGACCTCCGCTTGGAGGACATACCCGATCCATCGCCCGGGCCGGGAGAGGTGCGAGTGAGGTGCAGGTATACGAGTATCTGCGCGACCGACATCGAGGAGTGGCAGTACGGCCCACTGTGGGTCCAATACGGGTCACCGAACCCCCTTTCGGGCAGGTCTGCGCCCCTGGTGATGGGCCATGAGATCAGCGGCGTTATAGACGGTGCAGGGGAGGGCGTAGACGGTTGGTCCGCCGGCGAGCGAGTGGTGGTCAACAACGTTCGCACGTGCGGTACGTGTTTCTGGTGTACCCGTTCGCAACAGGCGGTCTGTCCGAACATGGCCGTGGCCGGTCTATCGGCCGACGGCGGCTTGGCCGAGTACATGACGTGGCCTGCCGATATGATCGTTCGCCTGCCGGACTCCATTCCCGACGTTGCGGCCCCGTTGACCGAGCCGGCGATGGTGGGCGTACACGCCGCCAGACGGTCCGGCGTGAAACCGGGCGATACGGTGTGCGTTGTGGGCTGCGGCACGGTGGGGGTGATGACCGTTCAGGCGTTTGCTGCGGCAGGAGCGAGGGTCATAGCGGTCGACGTACGCCAACAGAGCCTGAATATGGCCAGGGACCTGTCTGCAGACGTGACGATCGACGCTGGGGCGAACGACGTTGCCGCGACCTTGCTGGAACTGACCGACGGGATAGGGCCGGACATAGTCGTGGAGACTGCCGGCGCGGTCGATACGCCGGTCCAGGCGATAGAGTGGTGCAGACGAGGCGGAACGGTCGTATTGGTTGGCATCTACTCTGCAACTCCGCGGGTGAACTTCAACGATATCGTGGGCGTGGAGAAGACCGTGATCGGATCGGTCGCCTCGTCGCCCGGAGACATGAAGTTGACGGTCGATCTTATTGCGCGCGGCAAGATCAAGACAGAGCCGCTCGTGTCTTCAGTAATCCCGCTGTCGAGGGCGCTTGAAGACGGTTTCGAGAAGATGATCGCGCCTGGCAAGGACGTGTTCAGGATCGTTGTTCAGCCGGGCGAGTGAAAGCTGTCCTCCAATTGTAATTACAGCTAATCAGAACGGCAAAACCTTTAGGTTTGCGTAGCGGACAAGGCGAGAATTTACATGCACTACAACGACGAACGAACAAACGGCTGCAGGGTGTCAGACGCGTGGACGTACAGGGGCCTGAAGACTGTCATCCTCGAAAACGAGTTGATCAGGGTGGTCGTGCTCGCAGACAAGGGCGCCGACGTCTACAGTTTTGTTCACAAACCGACGGATACCGAGTTCATGTGGCGTTCGCCGTGGGGCGTTCGCGATCCCAAGTTGTTCACTCCCCAGTCCGGCTGGCCGGTCGGCCCGTGGATGGACCTTTACGAGGGCGGCTGGCAGACGGTTGTTCCGCACGGTGGCTACCCCGACGAGGTGTACGGCGCCGAGATGGGGCTGCACGGTGAACTGAACACGATGCCGTGGGATGCGGTGATAGTTGGAGGACTCGGCAGAAACGGTCAGCGTGCGGTTTAGCGCAAAGGGTGTGAGGATGCCGTTCAGCGCCGAGAAGACGCTGACCATCAGGGCGGGCAGTTCGACGCTCTACCTCGACGAGACGGTGACCAATGAGGGAGAGGAGCCGTTGGACTGCGTTTGGCTCGAACACATCGCGATCGGGCCGCCGTTTCTTTCGGACAAATGCCGGTTATACGTGCCCGATTGCAAGATCATCAATCACCCTGTTCCGACTGCCGAATCCTCGGTCCTGAAGGACGCAGCAGAGTCCGATTGGCCAATGGCGATTAAGGCGGATGGGTCGGAGCTCGACTTCTCGCGCATTCCGTCGAAAGATGACCGGACCCTCGATATGGCCTATATGGACGGCATGGAGGAGGGCTGGTACGCGGTCCTGAACGAGGAGACCAACGTTGGTTGGGCCGTTTCGTACCCGTCCGACGTGTTCAAGTACCTGTGGTTCTGGCGCAACCTGGGTGGCGGCTGGGGATATCCCTGGTACGGGCGCAGCTACAACGTAGGACTGGAACCGTGCACGAGTATGCATAACGGCGGACTGGAGCAGGCCCAGGACAACGGTTCGGCGCGCTCATTCGGACCGGGAGAATCGGTAAGTGTGTCGATCACGGCCGGAGCATTCACCGGCGCAGGCGCGGTCGAGCGAGTGTCGCCCGATGGGCAGGTAACTCAGGGGTAGGGATGACGGCAACGCCTGTGGAGGGCATACCGATGCAGATCATAGACACGCATTGTCACGCGGGACGAAACTGGTTCGAGCCGCTCGAAACTCTGCTGTTTCAGATGGACCGGAACGGTGTCGACGGCGCAGTGCTCATCCAGCACGGCGGGACCTACGACAACGACTACCTGTTCGAGTGCGCATCGGCGCAACCGGGACGATTCAAGATCGTAGTGATGATCGACCCCGAGGACGCCGACCCGACGGGCATTCTGACCCGCCTCGCTGATCAGGGCGCGGCCGGCGTAAGACTCGCCCCTGCATCCCGGATCAGCGGCCGTGATCCGCTTGGGCTATGGAAGAAAGCTGGGGAATTGGGAATCGCGGTGTCGTCGTTGGGAGCGGCGGTGGATTTCGGTTCCGATGAGTTCAAGCGGCTCCTCGACTCGTGCCCCGGAACTACTGTGGTCATTGAACACCTTGCTGGTGTGGGCATCACGAATCCGCCATATACGCACTACGAACGGGCGTTGGAGTGTGCTGAACGGCCCAACACATTCATCAAAGTGCCCGGTTTGGCTGAAATCTGCCCGCGGCCCCCGCGGCTCGACCCGCAATTCCATTTTGAAGACGTCCCGCCTCTGTTCGAGATGGCGAAAGAGGCGTTTGGCGTGCGGCGCATGATGTGGGGTAGCGATTTCCCTCCGAGCGCCGGCAGAGAGGGATACGCGAACACTCTGGCTGGGGTTTCGGAACACCCGGCGTTTTCAGATGGCAATGACAAGGAGTGGGTCATGGGGCGGACCGCCGCGGGTGTCTGGGGATTCGACCTGAGACCGGTGAACGTCTGCAAGCGGGTTCGTTTGAAGGCGAACCCCTCCCGGAATGCGTCCCAGGCCGCGGCTACTCAGCCCAATAGGCGACCGCAACGAGGCCGGGGCCGGTGTGTGCGCCCATGAACGGGTGAAACTGCGTGAGGAACAGTTCCCGGCAGTCGAATTCACTTCCAATTTTGGCCAGCATCAATGCCGCCTCCTCGGCCGCGTCCGCGTGCATCACGTTTACGTGCGCGCGTTTCCCCGTCAGGTCGGCGCTGGCTGATCGGAGTAGTCGATCGAACGCCCGTCGCCGGGAGCGGGGTCTCGCAATGATTTCCACGCGTCCTCTTGCGAACTGGAGCACAGGCTTTATGTCCAGCAATTGGGTCGCCCAGAAGGCGATGCGGGGCACGCGCCCGCCCTTGTGGATGAACTTAAGCGTTTCGAGGAAGGCCACCAGACGGACACGCGACGTGACGTGCTCGGCGGCGGCTTCCACTTCGTCGAGCGAATCTCCGCGGGCGGCGGCGCGTGCCGCCGCGAGGGCGATGAGGGCCTGTGAACCGGCTGCGCTTTCAGAGTCAAACACCCGGATGTTGGTGTTTGGCAACTCATCACGCGCCAGGTCTTTCGCTACGCGGGCTGCGTCGTAAGCGGCGCTCAGGTTGGAAGCCAGCGTGATGCACAAGACAGAGTCGGCAACTTTGGCCGCATCGTTGATCGCATCGAGCCATACCTGGGGTTTCGGCGCCGACGTGGTTGGGAGCCTGTCTGCCTGAATCAGGTCGGTGTAGAACGTCCTGAGGCTGCCGGAAGGACCCTCGATGTGCGTGCGGCCGTCGATGGTGATTTCCATCGGGGCTATGCCTATGCCGAACTCCGCCGCCATCTCAGGCGGTATGGCGCTCGCCGAGTCCGTAACTACAGCTACACGCCGGCTGACCGCCCCGGAGTCGTCCTGGCCTGGGTTTGTTGTTTCCATATAAGTCCGATTATTAAACACTGTGAATGTCCGGTCAAAATGCACCCCGCATAGTATGGAGGGATGTTTGCCCGAGGGTACGTTCCGGCGATGGCCGAATACAATTGAACGGGCAAAAACCGCCGTGACAGTCTAAAGACGCCGCGGCGCATTCCTGGATTTTCCGAAAATGGACGTAAAACCGCTTGGCCGGATAAATATGGTCGACATCGAGGCCGCGGAACTGGCACGTCGGGACAGACTTGTCCGTGGCTTGGCCGAACTTTTTGCACGTCGCGGTTACGAGCCGGTCGATACGCCACTCCTCGAAGAAACGGAGTTGTTCATCCGCAAGTCCGGCGGTGACCTTTCGTCGCGGCTTTACAGCTTCAGGGAGCCGGGCGGCTATGACGTCAGCCTGAGGCCGGAGTTCACCGCGCAGGTTCTGCGTCTGGCTGCGATGAGCCGGTTGGATGAGTTGCCTGCCCGATTCCAGTATGCCGGGCCGGTGTTTCGATACCCGGCCCAGGACGATGGGGGACGGCCCGACAGCGGTCAGTTCTGGCAGTGCGGCGCTGAGATCGTGGGGCCGCGTTCGGCAGCCGCAGACGGCGAGATCATCGCAATGGCGATGGAGGGGCTGTCGTTCGCCGGCGCGTGTGAACCTGCTGTCACCGTGGGCCACGTCGGGCTGATGTGGGACGTGTTAAGGCCGTTCGGGCTTTCAGGACGGGTCAATCTGTTTCTCGTTAACAGTGTCGGCGAGCTGACCGACGGCGCTGATGGAGCCCTGGAGGTACGGGCCGCGAGCGTCCGTATCGACCTGTTGAACGAAGCAGCAGCCCTGATGAGGCGCAAGATGACGACGAACGGGCGGGATGAGGCCCTGACGCTCGTTACAGCGGTGTTGGGGGAGACTTCTAACTCGACTAATTCGTTTACAGGCGGCTCCCGTACGAGGGAGGAGATCGCCGAGCGATTGGCAAGGAAACTGACGCAGGCCGATGACCCGGCGCGTTTCGGGGAGGCGCTCGACCTGCTGGGGGCGCTCGCTGGGCTGAGGGGCCGTCCCGGCGACGTATATGCGAAGGCAGAAGACATCCTCAAATCAGCAGGGCAGGACGCGTCTGCCTTGCAGCGACTCGTCGAGGTTGTAGAGAGCGCGCTCGCGGAAGGGGTGGCGGAAGCCGACCTGCGGGTCGATCTTGGCTTGACTCGCGACATCGCCTACTACACCGGCATGGTGTTCGACGTCATGGCCGGTAGTCAGACGGTTGGCGGCGGCGGTCGCTATGACGGATTGACAAGGGCCCTGGGCTCGGATGCGGACGTTCCGTCGCTGGGGTTCGCGTTTAACGTGAATGCTCTCGCGGCTCTGACGCCTGCGGTCGATTCCCGCCGCGACGGGGTACTCGTTGCGCCGGCTGGTCCCAATGCCGCCGCGGCTGCGGCCCGGCACGCGGCTGCGGTACGTCAGGGTGGGAAGACGGCAGTGTTGAGTTTCGATAGCCCCATCGATGTGCCGGCGCTCCTGAGACAGGCCGAATCTGCTGGCTGTTCGCGAATATTAATTGTCGATGAGGACGGAAGTGCGAGCGTGGAGGGACTGTCTTGAGTCTCAGACTCGCCCTGCCGTCAGAGGGAGCTTTGTTTGAGGGCGCGGCACAGTTCATGGCCAGTTGCGGTCTGCGAGTGTCCAGGGCCAGTTCACGGCGCTACACGGCCACGGTACCGGCATTGCCGGGCGTCGGGGTGTTGTTCCAACGGCAGTCCGACATAACGTCCGAGATAGACGGTGAAAGCGCGGATGTCGGGATTGTAGGGCTCGACCGGTATCGAGAGTCACGGCGAGAGGGCGGCGACACGCTGCTGATACTGGACGATCTGGGTTTCGGCGCTGCGAGCCTGGTGCTTGCAGTGCCCGATGCGTGGGTGGATGTAACCAACGTTTACGATCTTGCGGACCTTGCGCTGGAGTTCAAAAATCGGGGCAGGGAACTGCGCGTGGCCACCAAGTATCCACGCCTCGTGAAGCGATTTCTCAACCGGCGGGGAATCAACTACTTTTCCCTGGTCCACGCATCCGGGGGCCTGGAAGCGGCGCCGATCATGGGCTATGCGGACATGATTGCCGACATCTCCGCCACTGGAGTCACACTTCGGGAAAACCGCCTGAGGCCCCTGTTGGACGGAACGGTAATCGATTCACAGGCGGCCCTGGTCGGCAACGGCCGGTTGCTGGCCGCCAATCCGGCTCGGTTGGCACTGATGCGCGCTATTCTGGAGCGGGTCGAATCGTCAATTCGGGCACGGAAGTACCAGAGGATTTCGGCGAACATCCAGGGCGAGTCGGCAGATGACGTGGCCGCGTTGGTGATGTCGGAACGAGATCTCGCCGGGATCCAGGGCCCCACCGTCTCAGACGTTTATTCGGATGACGGCCGGAAGTGGTTCAACGTGCAGGTGGTTGTAGGCAAGGGCGAATTGATCCCAGCCGTAGACCACTTCCGAAGCATGGGTGGAAGCGGCATCACAGTGAATGAGGCGTCGTACGTTTTTCGGGCGCGGTGCGATTCGTACGACCGGCTTGTGTCGAATCTCAGGCCGTACGTCGATTCCGGAATGTCAGAACGCGACGCCCCATGAAACGCATCGTCGGCCTCGAAGCTGCGATCTTGTACTTCAGGCAATTTCGGTCAACCTCCCGCCAGGGCCAAATGTCCGACGCCAACGGGTTTTTCGAGCAACCGCTGACGCCCGGTGAATTCGCGTCTCGTGTGATCGCGGAAGTCCGACTGCGTGGAGATCGGGCCGTCGGCCTCATTTCTGAACACCTCGACGGGGTGCCCCTGGCGTTTATCGAAGTTCCCGCGGAAACCGTCGAAGCCGCTCCCTCCATGATTTCAGGTGAGGACAGGGATGCGCTGCAATTCGCGCTGGGGAGGATCCGCGCGTTTCAGGAAGCGGCCGCGCCCCAGGGCTGGTGTGACGAATCGGGTGAATTCGGGGAAATTGTCACTCCCATCGACTCGCTGGGCGCGTACGTGCCTGCGGGCAGGGCGCCATTGGCATCGACGGTCCTGATGACGGTCGTCCCGGCACGCGTGGCCGGTGTGCGGGAGATCGCATTGTGTACCCCTGCGCCGGGCGATGAGTTGCCGAACGTGCACGTTCTTGCAGCCGCGGCCCTTGCCGGTGTGGATCGTGTGTTCAAAATAGGGGGAGCGCAGGCCATTGCCGCAATGGCATACGGGACCGAAACCGTGCCGGCCGTCGACAAGATCTGCGGGCCCGGAAATGTGTGGGTAACGGCGGCCAAGCGGGCCGTGTACGGGGATGTTGGGATAGACGGTATCTACGGTCCCACCGAGACCCTGGTGGTGGCCGATTCGAGCGCGAGGCCGGAACTCGCGGCCGCCGACCTAATCGCGCAGGCCGAGCACGATGTCCACGCGGTCCCGGTCCTGGTCGCGGTAGGGGAGGGTGTAGCCGACTGCATCGAGCTGGAAATCGACCGTCAGCTGGGCGTTGCGGGAACATCAGGAACGGCCCGACAGTCGATAGATGACAATGGGATCTCGGTAGTTGTCGATACCGTTGAAGAGGCGATCGCCGCGGCGAACTCGTTTGCGCCTGAACACCTTTGCCTATTGGTTGAATCTGCTCAGGACTATTGCGGTTCTGTCAGATCGGCAGGCGGTGTTTTCGTAGGCGAACACTCCGGCGAGGTGTTGGGCGACTACGTGGCCGGACCCAGCCACGTTATGCCCACTGGGGGGACGGCGCGTTTCGCATCGGCTCTCAGCGTGAGAGACTTTTTGCGGGTTACCCCGTTTTTGAACCTTGGCGAGCAGTCCCTTCTCGAGATCGGCCCCACTGCTGTACGACTTGCCGGTATCGAGGGCCTGAAGGGCCATGCGGCGGCGGCAGAACTGAGGTTGAAATTGCTGGTGGGGGAATAATTGACACGCTGCGGGAGTCGTAATTGATCATGTCGGATATCACACAACTGATGCGTAAACACCTCGTCGAGGTGACGACCTACTCCGGGGTCGATCCGTCGGAGGAGTTGGCGCGCTCGGCGGGAATAAGGCCGGAGGACGTGATCCGGCTCAATGCCAACGAGAACCCGTACGGCGCGCCGCCCGAGGTGGTGGAAGCCCTTAACGATCTGCCGCTTCATGTGTATCCCGATCCGGAGCAGAGGGAGCTGCGGAAGACGCTGTCTGCGTACACAAATCAGCCGGTCGAAAGGCTCATAGCCGGAGCGGGCGGCGATGAGATCATCGATTTGCTGCTGCGGCTGTTCGTCGAGCCGGGAGACAAGGTGATCGACTGCGAACCCACTTTCGGCATGTACGGGTTCTGCGCCCGCATAGCCGATGCCGAGGTGGTTTCTCTCCCTAGAAACGACGATTGGTCGATTGATCTGGGGGCTATCAGGTCCGCAATCGACGCCACCACGAAGATCGTCTTCATCGCGTCGCCGAACAATCCGACCGGCAATTCGATGACGGAGGATGAGGCGGTCGCATTATTGGAAACCGGCCTGATCGTGGCGATCGACGAGACCTACTACGAATTTTCGGGTACCACGCTTGCCCACCTTGCGGCGGACTACGGGAACCTGGTGATACTCAGGTCGTTCTCGAAATGGGCCGGAATCGCCGGTTTGCGGGTTGGGTACGCCATCGGTTCGGAGGTCCTTGTCCGGCACCTGATGGACATCAAGCAGCCCTACAATATCAATGTGGCGGCAGAGGCGGCCGCAACGGCGGCGCTGAAGGCCGCAGACCGTCTGCTGGCGGGCGCACAGTCGCTGATCGAGCAACGGCGTCGAATTGAACGGGCTGTGGACGGGATTGACGGGATGTCTTACTACGAATCAGACGGCAATTTCCTGTTGTGCCGGTTCGACAATTTGACGGCCCGCGAGGCTTACGAGTACTTGGCCCGCCGCGGCATTTTCGTACGGCTTTTTTCGTATCCGCGGCTCGAAAAGTGTCTACGTATCAGCGCAGGAACGCCGGAGCAGACCGACAGCGTGATCGAGGCCCTCCAAGAACTACCCGGTAGTTAAATTTCATAGAGGTCCAGGACGTGGAAGAACAGAACGCAAGCCAGGCGCGGGTCGCATCGATCACGCGTGAAACCGGGGAGAGCAAGATCTCCGTGCGGATCGATATCGACGGGACCGGCACGGCGGAAATCGAGTCCCCGTTGGGATTCATGAACCACATGCTGTCCCAAATCGCACGCCACGGGATGATCGACCTTGCGGTGGAGGCAAGCGGCGACATTCACACCGGTTCGCACCACACCGCCGAGGACACGGCGATAGTGCTGGGCCGCGCCATTGACAAGGCCCTTGGCGAACGGCGGGGCATCGTCCGCATGGCCAGCGCGTTGGTGCCGCTCGACGAGGCGTTGGCTCAGGTGGCCCTCGACCTCAGCGGTCGCGGCTATGCGGTCATCGACATGGCGTCGAACAACAACCAGGGCGAGTTTCCGGCCGACCTGGCCAGACACTTCTTCGAGTCGATGGCTATCGAAGGGCGGTTCAACCTGAACCTGCGCGTCATTTCGGGCCTGAACGAGCACCACGTTATCGAGGCCTCGTTCAAGGCGTTCGCAAGGGCGCTGCGGGCCGCTTGCACGATGGACCCGCGATCTCAGGGCGGGGTCCCGAGCACCAAAGGCACCCTGTCGGGCTAGGCTGGCTCGAGGTCGAATGTGAAGCGCTCGATCACGGGATTGGCGAGCAGCTTCCGGCACATCTCGCCGACCTGATCGCGGGCCGCTCGCTCGTCAGCTTCGTTCACGGTGATTTCGAAGAACTTTCCCGCGCGAACGGCGTCGACCGAATCGAATCCCAGTCTTCCGAGCGCCCTGGCGATGGTGATCCCCTGAGGGTCGTTGATCGTGGGCTTGAGCGTTACCTGGATACGTGCGACGTACACGATAGCTAGAACGAGTTGACCGCTACGCTATCGGGCGCCCGGTCCTTGTACTCTTCGACGAATTCGAGAATAGCGTCTTCGTCGACCTCGTCGAGGTACAGGTGGTGCCGCCACGCCGTGATGGCGAATTTCGAGGGCATGCCGGGGTAGGGCGACATTATGTACTGGGACGGGTTGGTCGGGATCAGGTCCAACAGCGCCTGGACGTCCTCAGGGCAACCGTCAGGGCAGTCGTAGTGAAATCCGACGCCGCCATATTCGAGGTTCTGAATCAGGACTTCGTCCGGCAGGAACTGTTCGTAAACTCCCCATCGCGCGGGGGAGCCGTAAGGCGCAGCTGAGACTTCTCCGGGCTGGGGTAGCGTGAACCAATGGGCGCCGGAGGTTGCGGGGATGACCGAGTAAGGGAGATGACTTGCGCCGGGTTCTATTTCCTCCTGGCCGTCGTCAACGTCAATGGGAATGTGGCCGCCGGTGTTGAGTCCGAGCGGCTG
Source organism: Dehalococcoidia bacterium (assembly GCA_965262065.1). GTDB lineage: Bacteria > Chloroflexota > Dehalococcoidia > Lucifugimonadales > Lucifugimonadaceae. The sequence continues at coordinate 2,986,841 of OZ253497.1, forward strand.
GCCGTCCGGTCCGGAACGCGATGGCGTAAGGCTCGGACTCGCTAGCAACGCCGCGATCAATATGAGGGCGATGAGGGAGCCGCCGATGATGATGAAGCGCCGGCGCCTCCGCTTCCTGCCCTGGCTACGAGCACGGCGTTCAGCTCTGATCTGAGATCTGGTCATGCCGCGCCGGTTTTCCGGGCGCGTAGTGGCGACTCGTTGAGTGTTTTGTGTCATGAGTGTTCGGTGCGGCGCTGTGTGCCGATTCTGTCCGCGGCGCCAGCTAAGACTCTAGGATATTTGATCGCGACCCGTAAGTCGCCTGAACGCTTCTTTGTAACGATTTCCCGTTTCCCGGATCACGTGGTCCGGCAGGGCAGGAGCCGGAGGTTCTTTATTCCAGCCGGCATGGGTTAGCCAATTGCGTACGTATTGCTTGTCGAATGCGTGGGGTGAACTGCCGGGACACCAGCCGTTGGCATCCCAAAACCGGCTCGAATCCGGGGTGAGAAGCTCGTCAATTAGAGTGGTCTCGCCGTCGATGAACCCAAACTCAAACTTGGTGTCCGCCAAAATCATGCCACGGGCCTCCGCCCATTGATGAGCGATCCGGTAGACCTTGAGACTCAATTCTTCCAGGCGGGCGTAGAGATCCGTCCCGACGAGTGTTTCTCCCTCTTTTCGGTTCACTGGAACATCGTGACCCGACTCGGCTTTGGTCGATGGCGTGAACAGGGGCTCGTCGAATCGCTCCGCCTCCATGATTCCCGGCGGCAACGGAGCGTCGTTGAGGGTTCCAGAGGCCTTGTACTCCGCCCAGCCACCGCCCGTGATGTACCCCCTCACTACGCACTCCATGTCGATGCGTTCGGCCCTTCTGACGATCATGGACCTGTTTCGCAGGGCAGGGGAGAGGTCTTGCACAGTTGGGAGTGTCGAGAGATTTCCCAGCGCCTGTGCGTCGTATGCCATGCCAACCATGTGGTTCGGGACCGCATCTCGGGTCAGCTCGAACCAAAACGCCGACATCTGGCTGAGGACGGCGCCTTTGCCGGGCACCGGAGTCGGGAGGACGACGTCGAACGCCGAGATCCTGTCGGTCGCCACCATGAGCATGAGGCCGTCGCCCAGATCGTAAGTATCCCTGACCTTGCCCCGGTGGATCAGCCCGGGCAACTCTGTTTCAAAAATCGCGGTCGTCATTGAGGAATTAACTCGGCATTCGACTTTACCGATTGTTCTGTCAGGCCGATACGGCTGAAGATCGCGTCGGTGAATCGTAGGAAGTACCCGTAATTAAACAGGTCTGTCAGTTCGTTAGCAGAAATCCGCGTCGTCACTCTGGCATCTGCACGGATTAGTTCGCGGAAGTCAGATTCGGCATCGGATGCAGTTAGTGCGTGGGCTTGTACGAGTTCGTAGGCCTCGTTCCGGTCCATTCCCGCCTCGACGAGGGCGAGCAAAACCCTCGGCGAAAAGACCAGGCCCCGCGAGAGTTCGATGTTTCGCTTCATGCGTTCGGGATAGACGGCCATGCCGGAGACTACGTTTGCGAGCACATGCAGCATGTAATCGACCGCCAGAGCTGAGTCCGGCAGGATCATTCTTTCGGCGGACGAATGGGAGATGTCGCGTTCGTGCCAAAGGGCCACGTTTTCGAGTCCCGTCACCGCGTGGCCCCTGACCAGCCTCGCCAGGCCGCATACGCGTTCGGAAAGCTCGGGGTTCCTCTTGTGCGGCATGGATGACGAACCCTTGGAAACAAAACCCGGTTCGCCGAAAGGTTCCTCGACCTCCCTGATTTCGGTACGTTGAAGCGCCCTGATCTCGGTGGCGATCTTTTCCATGGTCGCGGCAAGAAGGGCGAGGGACTGAACGAACTCCGCGTGACGGTCGCGCTGTATGACCTGGTTAGAGACCGGCGCAGGGGTCAGGCCGAGTTGGCTGCAGACGTACGATTCGATCTCTGGCGGAACGCTGGCGTAGGTGCCGACCGGCCCCGACAGCTTGCCAACCGCCACGCGGCTTTTCGTCTCGTCAAGACGGTCCAGATGCCGGGCAAGTTCAGTCCACCAAAGGGCCAGTTTCAGCCCGAAACTGAGAGGTTCGGCGTGAATTCCGTGGGATCGCCCCATGCACGGGGTGTCCTTGTGCTCGATGGCTCTTGATGCGGTCACGTCCATGAGGCGCTTCACGCCGTTGCGGATGATTTCAAGCGCTTCCACCAATTGCAGGCTAAGCGCCGTGTCTTTCACGTCATTGGAGGTGAGGCCGTGGTGCAGCCACCTGCGTTCTTCGCCCAGCGATTCGCCAACGGCGCGGGTGAAGGAGACGATGTCGTGTTTCGTGTCGTCGAACCATTGGTCGTATGCGGCGCGGCTAAACTTTGCCTTGCGAATCAGGGCCATGTCCTCGCGGGAGACCACCCCAAGTTCGGTCCATGCTTCGGACGCCGCCACTTCGATGCGGAGCCACAACTCAAACATGTGGTCCTCTGACCACACGGCCTTCATTGCCGGCAGTGAATAGCGCTCTATCATTTCGGCCGCTTCCCGGCGTTGTTTCGTTTTTGGCTCTGTACAGGAGTTGATCCCGCCGGAGCGCCAAGTGGATAACGACGGCGCCCGCGTTGAAGAAGGGGTTGACCGTGTTCTTGCACGAAGTCCACTATCGGGTGGAGCAGTTCAAAGGGGACCGCAGCGATATCGTTCTCACGGCAGAACTTGAGTAGCCGCCCTCTGGCGAATACAAAATCTGCTTCAGCCGCGGCGCATGCGTCGCCCCTTGGTCCGTCTCCAACGAAAACTGTCTGCATTCCGGCTGCCCGCGCTTCATCGATCGCCGCGCACTTGCATACACCCCATGCAGGGTCGCAATCGGCCCTGCTCATCGGATAATCGTACCGAAACGGACCGTCCGGCGCGTCCCGATCGCGAACAGCCACCCCAACGATAGGGATGTGGCTCAGGTCGCTGGCGTCAAGCAGCGCTTGAATGTAGAAATCCAGGCCGGCCGAGACCACCTTGAGATCGTGCCCTGATGCGCTGCAGGCTTCGGCGAGTTCCCTGAATCCAGGCCTGAGCGAAGCGTTCTGCTTTACGTATTCGGCCATCTCGGCCATCGTTGCGTCGACGGCGTCAAATGCGTGCTCCTGATATTCACGAAACGTGGTCTCTCCGCGCCTGTGGGCTCTTACTACCTCCTTGACCCCGGCGGTGTTGAACCGGTCAAGCAGAAGGCGGGCCACATTTGCAGTGGCAGCCGTCTCATCGAAATCGCAACTTATCGAGAGGGCCACGGGCCAATTCTCAGTCGGACTGGACAACCGCACGTTCGGCGATGTCGGTTCGGAAACGGGCGCCCTCGAACGAGATGCGTGAAGCCAGCTCGTAGGCCTGGTCCCGGGCCGCGCTCATGGTGGCGCCGGAACCAACCGCGGAGAGCACCCGGCCTCCGGCAGTCACGATGTCGCCAGAGGGTCCGGAACCGGTTCCAGCGTGGAAGACTATGCCCGCCGATGCCGGCTGGGCGATGCCGCTGATGGGGAACCCGGTTTCGTAGTGTTCCGGGTATCCGCCTGACGCAATGACCACGCAGACATGGGCTGGACCGCCCCACGTCACCTGCACATCGGCAAGACGCCCGTCAGCAGTGGCACGGCAGATGGTGGCGAGGTCCGTCGTCAACCGCGGCAGGATGACTTGCGTTTCCGGATCTCCGAATCGGCAATTGAATTCAATCACTTTCGGACCTTCTGAAGTGACCATGAGTCCGGCGTAGAGCACACCGCGATAGGGGCAACCCTCGGCCACCATGGCGCGGGCAGTCGGTTCCAGGATTTCGCGCCGTATCCGGGCAGCGAGGTCCGGTTGCCAGAACTCCGGCGGCGAGTACGCGCCCATTCCGCCCGTGTTTGGTCCGCTATCGCCGTCGCCGACCCGCTTGTAGTCGCAGGCGGCGATCTCCGCAGACACCGTTTCGCCATCGATGAACGCAAAGACGCTTACCTCTGTCCCGAAGAGGCGTTCTTCGATCAATATGGTCGAGCCTGATACTCCGGGTTCATGCTCTCCCAGAAAGCCGATTACGGCCTGCCTTGCTTCTTCGAGTGTTTCAGGAACCACGACACCTTTGCCGGCGGCGAGGCCGTCCGCCTTGACCACGTAACTGCCATCGGCAAGGGTCTTGACGTATTTCAGGGCTTTGTCCTGCGAACTGAACGACTCTGCGCGGGCGGTAGGGATGCCGTGGCGTTGCATGAGTCCCTTGGCCCAGTCCTTGGAGGACTCGATTCGGGCCGCGGCGGCGTTGGGACCGAACGCGCTGATTCCTGCTTGTTCCAACGCGTCGGCCAAGCCGGCGGCAAGCGGCGCCTCCGGGCCGATAACAACCAAATCGGCTTCGATTGCGCGTGCCAGATCGACCACCCCGGGAATGTCTGAGTCGGGCACGTCGAATCTTTCGGCCAGTTCGCCGGCGCCGGGATTGCCGGGCGTCACAAATAGTTGATTTGACGTGTTACTTTGCCGTAATTTCCATACGAGAGCATGTTCACGCGCGCCAGAACCTACGACAAGTATCTTCATCAGGGGCCACCCACGTACCGTGCTATTCCCATTCGATGGTCCCGGGCGGCTTGCTCGTTATGTCGTAGACGACGCGGTTTACCGAAGGGACCTCGTTGACGATACGGGAGGAGATCCGGGCAAGCGTGTCGTAAGGGAGCCGCGCCCAATCGGCGGTCATCGCATCACTGCTTGCGACGGCTCTTATGGCGACAACATGCTGGTAAGTGCGTTGGTCGCCCATCACTCCCACGGTGCGGGTGTCGGTCAACACTGCGAACGCCTGCCAGAGCTCCTCGTAGAGATGGTCGCCCTTCACTTCGTCGATGACGATCCAATCGCACGCCCTGAGCACTTCGAGCTTTTCTTGGGTGATTTCACCGATGATCCGTATGGCAAGACCCGGTCCGGGGAACGGTTGCCTGTTGAGGACCTCTGACGACAGACCCATTTCAGCCCCGGCCAGTCGCACCTCGTCCTTGAACATGTAGCGAAGCGGCTCGACCAACTGGAGTTTCATGCGCTCTGGCAGGCCGCCAACGTTGTGATGTGTCTTGATCTTGTGCGCAGCGGTGGATTCAGCGGTCTTGCTCTCGATCACGTCTGGATACAACGTGCCCTGGGCCAGAAAGTCGACCTCTCCCAACTCGTTGGCTTTCTCCTCGAAAACCCGAATGAACTCCTCGCCAATCCGCTTTCGCTTGACTTCCGGGTCCGTGACGCCCTTAAGCGCCGAAAGGAACCTCTCCGCTTCATTGGCGTAGACGAGTTTCAGGCCGAGATTGCGGGAAAACAGGTCCTGGACCCTTTCGGGCTCGGCTCGGCGCATCAATCCGTTGTTCACGAAGATGCATGTGAGCCGGTCGCCAATGGCCCTGTTGATCAGGGCGGCGGCGACAGCCGAGTCGACGCCGCCGGAAAGCGCGCATATCACTCGTCCGTCGCCCACCTGTGCCCGAATGTGTTCTATCGCATCGCTCACGAAGTTGGACGGGGTCCACGTGCCTTCACACCCGCAAACCTTGAAGGCGAAATTTCGAATGATCTCGGCGCCCTGCGGGGTGTGGGCGACTTCCGGGTGGAACTGGATGCCATACATTCCGAGGTCGTTTCCCATCACTGCGATGGGCGAATTCTCCGACGACGCCCAGACACGGAAGCCCGGGGGCAGTTCATCGATCCGGTCTCCGTGGCTCATCCAGACGGGTACGGACGCATCCAGACCGTCCAGTAATCCACCGTCGGAGTTGGCCCGGCGCAACACGGAGAAACCGAATTCTCGGGCGGCGCCCGGCGCGACTTTGCCGCCGAGTTGATGGGCCAACAGTTGCATTCCGTAGCAGATGCCAAGCACGGGCACGCCGGCATCGTAGACCCACCCGGGCGCCATTGGCGCGTCCGGTTCGTAGACGCTTTCGGGCCCCCCCGAAAGAACGATGCCGCGTACGTCCTGTTCTTCGAGCACCTCGGGACCTGCCGTCGGCGGGACAATCTCGCAATAAACGTTGGATTCCCTGAAGCGGCGGGCGATCAGCCGGCTGTATTGGGAACCGAAGTCAATTATGACGATACATTGGGTGCGCGCAGGTTCAGGGGCCGATGGGCCATGCCGACCGGCGACGCGATCCCCGTGGGCGATTTCCAGATACGTCCCGACCTCGATGTCGTCGGAGGTGGAGACTCGGTGGGTGGGTGGCGTGTCAGGGAGGTTTGGCATGGACTGGCGAGAGGTTCTCCGCTGGGCTGTTGTGCTAGACTCCGTCAAACTGAAATTGAACTGAGGAACGCGCCCCGTCAATCGGGGCGTATTGGCGTCGGGCGTCGGCTTGCGCGGCCGCCGCCTTACAGGCCAATGCTACGACATGTCTCCTGTCGAAATAGCCGTCGCGGCCCTGCGACGCGGGGGGATAGTAGCCTTTCCCACTGACACGTACTACGGGCTCGGCGCCAACGTCTTCGATGCCCAGGCAGTTGAGCGAATTCTCGAGGCCAAAGGCAGGCCGCCGTCGTCTCCGCTTCCGGTACTTCTTGCAGATGCCGGCGACGTGGAAAAGGTCTGCCTGGATCCGCCCCCGGAATTGGAGAGTCTGGCCGAGGCGTTTTGGCCGGGGCCGCTCACGGTGGTTGTGCCGGCGCTCCAAGGCGTTGCTCACGGTGTGACCGCGGGGAAAGGGACCGTGGGGGTGCGAGTTCCTGACCATGAGATACCGAGAAGTATCGCACGCGAGTTGGGCAGCCCTTTGACTGGCACCAGCGCAAATCTCTCAGGCAACGGTCCGCACAAGACCGGAGAAGCTGTCGAAGATGAACTCGGAGACCATGTCGACTACGTCGTGCCAGGCGAGTGCGGGACTCACGCTGCAGCGTCGACGGTAGTCGATCTATGCGGCAATTCGCCCGTCGTATTGCGCGACGGGGCTATTTCGCTGGCAGACTTGAAGCAAGTCCTGCCCGGGATTAGACGGCAAGACGACGTTCATTGAGCGCCGCGCGACTTTTTGAAAACGCGTAGCGGGATGGCTGGTTAACGATTATGGGCGATGGAATATTCGGAGGCCTTCCAGATTCGGCCGAAGGCGAACTGAACGCCGTGTTGCGCGATTTCGTCGAATCGAAGACGTTGCCGCTCTACGAAATGATGTCGTACCAACTCGGCTGGGGCAGGGAAGAGGGTGAAGCCAAGTCGTTGGGTCCCCCACCGCGATTGCATGGCGGCCTGACCCTGGCGGCGGCCTTCGCTTCCAGCGGGGATTACGGGCCTGCGATCAATCACGCTGTTTCGGTCGAGATGATGAACAGTTTCTGGCTAATCCACAACGACATAGAAGATGGCAACACCGAGCGGGCAGGGCGGCCATCGGTCTGGTGGAACTGGGGTCCGGCCCAGGCGATCAACGCCGGTGACGGCATGCACGCCATGGCGAGATTGGCGCTATTCAGGCTGAGTGAGGAGGATGTCGAACCCAAACGGGTCGCATTGGCGATCAGGGCGCTTGATGAGGCGGCCGTAAAGATATGTGAGGGTGAGTACGCCGACATCGCCAACCAGGAGCGCATGTCCATGACCGTCACCTCATACCTGGAGATGGTCGACGATCGAGTAGGGGTGCTGTTTGGGTGCGCCGCACGACTTGGCGCGCTGGCGGTTTCCGAGGACGCGGACCTGGCAGACGGCCTGGACCAGTTCGGGGCGAAGATCGGATCGGCTCGCCAACTTGCGGAAGACTACTTGACTTTGTGGCCGACAGGGGAGCGCGACACGATTCAGCAGGGGCGGATGATCACGAAGAAGAAGAACCTGCCTGTCATTAACGTCTTTGCGACGGCCGAACCCAAGACCAAGAGGCTTCTCGGCGAGATGTATATGCAGCGGGTGCTGGAACCTTCGGTGTTGGACGACGTAGCTCAGCTTTGTGAGAGCGCAGGGGGGCGCGAGGTTACTCGGTCTGAGATTGACCGGCTGCTGCACGAATCGGATGGGGGTCTTGAACGATCCGGTCTTGATTCACAGGCGTGCGATCTGCTGCGGGAGGCCGGTAGAGCCCTGGTCCCGCCATGTTCATGATTCATCCCGAATGAGCGCTGCATGGAAAACTCTTTCCGACCTGGATCCCGCCGGTAAGCGATGCCTGGTGAGGGTGGACTTCAACGTCCCGTTTGCGCCTGGCACCCAGACCATCTCGGACGATTCGCGGATTGTCGCGGCCCTTCCTACCATCGAGAACTTGCTAAACAGAGGGGCATCGCTCGTAGTGTGTTCTCATTTGGGCCGTCCCAAGGGAAGGTCGGCGCCAGACCTACGAATGGCTCCGGTCAGAAAGCGTTTCGCCGAGATTCTCGGAGCGGATGTCGTCGACTGTGGCGGGCCCGGGGGTCCTGAGGTGGGACCAGTCGCGGCCTCCGTTGGTCGTGGTCAGGTCGGCATGTTGGAGAACCTGCGTTTTAACCCGGGTGAAGAGTCGAATGACGACGACTTTTCGCGGGGTCTTGCTTCGCTGGCGGACGTCTACGTCAACGACGCGTTCGGATCGGCCCATCGGGCACATGCCTCTGTAGTGGGCGTGACGGAATACCTTCCTTCATACGCGGGGCTCCTGATGCAGAAGGAACTGGACATGCTGGGCCGCGTGTTGGGTTCGCATGAAAACCCATCGGTTGCGGTAGTCGGCGGCGCCAAGGTGGCAGACAAGATAGGGGTAATCTCAAACCTGCTGGACGGAGTCGACAGGGTGCTTATTGGAGGCGGGATGGTCGCCGCCTTTCTTCGAGCCGGAGGCATGCAGTCCGGCGCCGCCAAACTGGACGATGCCGAACTGGAAACCGCCGGAGCGTTGCTGCGGAAGCACGGCGATAAAATCGGTATCCCGACGGATGTCACGGTGGCCAGTGAATTCAACGCCGATGCGATCGCCTCGGTTAAGACGGCCGACAACGTGGCCGGAGAAGACCTCATACTGGATATAGGGCCTGACACCGCGGCAGCGTACGCAGAGGAGATCGGCCGGGCCAAGACCATCCTGTGGAATGGCCCGATGGGGGTAGCTGAGTGGGAACAGTTCAGCCACGGAACAACTACGGTCGCGAATGCGGTATCGTCCAATTCCGAGGCCGTTTCGGTTGTCGGCGGCGGTTCCACGGCGGAAGTAGTTTCCAGGCTTGGACTGGAACGGAAAATCACCCACGTCTCTACAGGCGGCGGAGCCTCGCTGGAGTTTCTTGAAGGGCGAGTCCTGCCCGGCGTGGCGGCGTTGAGCCGATGACGACTTGAATCAGCCACCATCGGGCCGGTAATAAGGCGATAGGTAGAACGATGCGTACTCCCGTAATAGCAGGCAACTGGAAAATGAACACCACGCCGCAGTCCGCGGCGGAGTTGGCTCGAGGCATAGTCGACGGCACGGCAGGGATAGCGGGCGTAACCACGATCATCTGCCCGCCGTTCGTGAGCCTTCAGGCGGTCAATTCCGTTATCGAAGGATCAGACGTCTCGGTCGGCGCGCAGAACGTGAGCGCTGAGCCGTCCGGAGCGTACACCGGTGAAGTCTCGGTTGGGATGCTGGCCGGACTGGCAACGTACGTCATCGTTGGCCATTCCGAGCGACGCTCGCTGTATGGCGAAACGGACGGCGACGTAGCCGGTAAGGCGGTCGCTGTGGCGGCTGGCGGTCTGAAGCCCATCGTGTGTGTCGGTGAGTCGCTCGAAGTGCGCCGGGTAGGCGACGCCGAGCAGTATTGCCGACGACAGGTCCGCGAGAGCCTTGCCGGATATTCCGCCTGGGAATCCCTTGTGGTGGCTTATGAACCGGTCTGGGCTATCGGCACAGGGCAGGCAGCGTCGCCCCGGGACGCGCAGGCAATTGCCCGGGCCATCAGGGACGAGTTGTCAAACATCGCTGGTGAAGCGCACGCCGGACGGATTCCGGTGCTATATGGCGGGAGCGTAAATCCGGAAAACGCAGGCCCGTTTGTGGACCGGCCAGATGTCGATGGCGCTTTGGTTGGCGGCGCAAGTTTGCAGGCCGACGATTTCTCGGCCATCGTGCGGGTGACGGCGGGTCTGTCTGTTCGATGAAAAGGCTTGTCGCGGTTGTTGGACCCACGGCCGCGGGCAAGTCGGACCTTGCTATCGAGATCGCGCACAGCTTTGGCGGCGAGGTCATAAACGCCGATTCGCGTCTCCTTTACCGCGGCCTCGACATCGGAACGGCAAAGCCGCCTGTAGAGCAACGCAACGGCGTGCCGCATCATCTGGTGGACATTCTGGACCCAGATGAGGCATTCAGCCTGGCTGCCTTCCTGGACGATTCGAGGCGGTTGATCGATGAAATCACCGCGCGCGGCCATTTGCCAGTCCTCGTTGGCGGCACAGGGCAGTATGTTTGGGGCCTGCTCGAGGGCTGGGATGTGCCCCGGATCGGACCTGATCCCGAACTGCGTCAGAGCCTCGAAAAAGTGCTGGACGACAAAGGCCTGGACAGCCTCGTTGCCTACCTGTCCGAATTGGACCCGGAAGTGGGCGAGACGATAGATCTTCGGAACCCCCGGAGGGTCATGAGAGCCATTGAACGGGCTCGCGCGGGCGAACCGGGGACGGGTGGGCTGATTTCGACAGATGCGCCGCCGTATGACGCGTTGGTAATAGGCCTGACAGCCGATAGACAATCTCTTTATGAGCGGATCGACAACCGAATCGGCGGCATGATTGCACAGGGATGGACGGACGAAGTCACGGAGTTGTTGAGAGTGGGGGTGGCCAGCGACGCTCCGGGAATGTCTGCGATTGGATACCGGGACATGGCTCGCCACGTTCGCGGGGAAATCACCCTGGACGAGCTAAAGGCAGTCGTGATGAAGGCAACCCGTTCGTTGGTCCGTAGGCAGTACAACTGGTTCAAGTTGGCGGATCCGAGAATCGCGTGGATCGATGGGAGGCCGGGCGCGGCTGCGGAGGCCAACGAGTTGACCGGTAATTGGCTGCAACTGGACAATCGGCCCCGTATAGGAGTCGCAGGGCATCTGGCGCCCGTGCCGTAACATCAAATCTGAATACATTTGCCGAAACAGGTATCGACAGGAAAAAGGATGATCGAGTTCGTCAAACTACACGGCGCCGGGAATGACTACATCGCGATCGACGGCCGGGGCGTAGATCGGGATTGGGGCGCCCTTAGCGCGGCGATGAGCAGGCTCAACTTCGGTGTTGGCGGGGACGGTATTGTGCTCGTCGAGTCGTCGGATTCCGCCCAGGTGAGAATGCGTGTGTTCAATCCCGACGGCTCAGAAGCGGAGATGAGCGGGAACGGGATTCGCCTGTTCGCAAAGTTCGTGATAGACGGCAAGATCGCTCTACCGGGCCCCGACGGCCTTGTAGTCGAAACCGGAGGCGGCATCAGGAGGGTCTGGCCTGAGATTCAAGACGGCAAGATGGTTTCGGCAAGGGTCGCCATGGGCGCCCCGGTGTTCGAGCCCGCCGCGATTCCGGTGTCTAAGAGCGTTGCGCCGGGATTGAGCCAGGTAATGGATCATCGCATTGAGGTTGCGGGCCGTTCGATCCTGGTCACCTGCCTGTCGGTCGGCAATCCACACGCGGTGTCATTTGTGGACGTACCGGTGGACGAGTTCCCGCTGCTCGAAATCGGTCCGTCGGTCGAGAATCATGCTGATTTCCCGAATCGCATCAATTTTGAGATCGTCAACGTCCTGGATCTCGGCAACATAAGGGCGCGCATATTTGAACGAGGAGCAGGGGAGACCCTGTCATCCGGAACCGGGAGCACCGCGGCCGCAGTTGCATCCCGTCTGCACGGCCTTGTGGACGACGAAGTGGTGGTTCACGTCCCCGGCGGCGAACTTAAGATCACCTGGCCCGGCGAGGGCGAGGTATACCTGGAAGGGCCGGCGGTCGAGGTATTTACCGGCGTTTGGCCAGATTGACGCCAAACCGCGTTAACATCTGAACTACTGTCGCCGCGCCGACTCGCCAAGAGTTGGTCTCGCGGGCAGCACCTGAGCCAGAGGGAGAGACAATCCGGCGATGACATTCGCAAAACGCGTTCAACAACTGCCGCCGTATCTGTTCGTGGGCATTTCACGAATAATTGCCGCGAAACGAGCCCAGGGAATCGACGTTGTCGATTTCGGCATAGGCGACCCAGACATCCCGACGCCGGAGCCGGTGTTGGACGCACTAAAGTCTGGTTCCGATAAGCCGGCGAACCATCGTTATCCGGAGTCAGAGGGGCTTCCTGAGTTCAGGCAAGCCGTGACGGACTGGTACGGCCGTCGCTTTGGCGTCGAGCTCGATCCGGTGACCGAGGCCATAAACCTGATCGGCGCAAAGGAGGGCATCGGCCATGCCGCGTTGTGCTTCATCGACCCGGGTGACATTGCTCTCGTGCCGGACCCCGCATACCCGGTCTACTCGATAGGAACGATGTTCGCGGGCGGCGAGTCGCACTATGTTCCGCTGTTGGAGAAAAACGCCTGGCTCGTGGATTTTCAGGAAATATCCACCGAGGCCGCGAAACGGGCCAAAGTGCTGTGGCTCAACTATCCGAACAATCCCACGGGGGCCGTAGCGTCTGTCCGGTTCTTCCAGGAGGCGGTCGAATTCGCGCGTCAGTTCGACCTGTACCTGCTTCACGACGCCTGCTATACAGAGGTCACCTACGACGGTTACGTCGCTCCGAGCATCCTCCAGGTCGAGGGCGCGCGCGACATGAGCATGGAGTTCCACTCTCTCTCCAAGACGGCGAACATGACCGGCTGGCGGGTGGGCATGGCCGTCGGCAATTCGGAGATGGTCAACGCGTTGATGCGCGTCAAGTCGAACCTCGATTCCGGACTTTCGCAGGCGAATCAGGAAATGGGGATAGCGGCCCTCGACCTGCCCGAGGAGTGGATTGCTGCCAACAACGCAATATATCGACAACGGCGGGATAAGCTAGTTAGCGGGCTTCAGGCCATCGGCCTGGATCCGAATACCCCGGAAGCAGGCCTCTACATCTGGTCGCCAATCCCACCCGGCTACACGTCGGCCGAGTTCGCGGAGTTGCTTCTCAACGAACTAGACATGGTCGTGACGCCCGGAACCGGGTACGGCCCTTCTGGTGAAGGTTTCATAAGGCTGTCCTTGACGACGCCCGATGAAAAGGTCGATGAGGGGTTGAGGCGCCTTTCCGGCTGGTCGATTCCCGCGGCGCCCAGCGCGGACTGAAGCAAGGCAGGCACATTGAGCAGACGACGGAAAATACATCGCACAGGCCCGCAACCCGAGCGGGCAATGCTCGTCGGCGCCGCTGTGCGTGGCAGTGACGACCTTTGGGACCTCGACGAGTCTCTCGACGAACTCGCCGAGTTGGCGAACGCGGCTGGCGCCAACGTCGTGAGCCGGGTGACGCAGCGCCTGAATCAGCCGTCGCCGGTCTATCTGGGTACGGGCAAGCTGGAAGCCCTGAATCCCGAGGTGCGTTCGGGCCACATCGACACGGTGATTTTCGACGACGAACTCACGCCTACGCAGCAGCGCGCGCTCGAAAGCAAGCTTGAGGCAAAGGTCATAGACCGCACGGCGCTCATCCTGGACGTCTTTGCCCGTCGGGCGAGGACCAAAGAGGGTCAACTGCAGATCGAACTGGCGCAGACCGAATATCTACTGCCTCGATTGGCCGGCCAATGGTCTCACCTCGAGAGGCTCGGGGGCGGCATCGGAACGAGGGGCCCCGGCGAAACGCAGATAGAGACCGACCGGCGCCTGGTCCGGAGCAAGCTGTCGCGAATCAAGCGTGAATTGGACAGGGTCAGAAGTCAACGCGCTCAACAACGCAGCAAGCGGTCGGTCGGCGACGCGAAACTGGTTTCGCTGGTTGGATACACAAACGCAGGCAAGAGCGCCTTGTTTAATCGGCTCGTCTCCGGCGAGGTCTTGTCCAGGAACCAGTTGTTTTCGACGCTGGATACCACCATCCGCAAGTTGTACTTGCCGTCAGGTCTGCCGGCGACGCTTAGCGACACGGTGGGATTCGTCCACAAGCTTCCGCCCGTGCTCGTTGCATCGTTCCGGGCGTCGCTGGAAGAGTTGCACCAGGCGGACCTGTTGCTGCACGTTGTGGACGTAAGCAACAGGCACGCGGCTGAACAGGCCCAGGTGGTCGATGACGTACTGGAAGAGATGGGCCTCGCCGAAAAACCCCGAGTCCTGGTACTAAATAAACTGGACCTGGTCACCGATGATCCTGATACTTTTGACTCAAGGATTCCAGCGCAGGACGGCCAGGCTGTAACCCGGGTAGCGCTTACTTCGGCCCTCGAAGGCTGGGGAATAAGCGAACTGCGGCGGGCGATAGACGAAGAGTTGTCCCCGGCGATGGATTCCTTGCCGGCGGCGGCGCTCTGATCTGAACGGCGACACCTTCCCGGCATTTTCGATATTGATCTTTATCATGTGTCCCGGGATGGAACCAAAATGCAGATGACAGAAGCCGAGAACCCACTGGACCTAGGCAAGTTGCCCCGCCGCCCATTCTTCACTTGCGAAAGCGACGCCTTTTTGATCCTGGATCAGGATGCGCTAGGCGCCGGTCTTATGAAGGGCAACCTGGAACCGTGGTACCGGTTCGAAGTTGGTCCGGACAACCTGTTCGAGACCAGGCCGTTGGAGGTGACGGATCATTCGGAGGCAAAAGTCACCGTCGAATGCGAAGGCAGCGTTGTGGAGCTCGACCTGGAGTCCGGCGCCGCGCAGAGGCAGACGCCCGACGGAGCGCGCTGGGTCTACTACGGCGGAATGGAAGAAGCCAATGAAGGCTCAGGCTGGATGCCATTTTCCGGACCGGCGGGAGCAAGCCAGGTAGTGGACCAAAACCTTTGGGCAATGCGGTAGGGAGCCTCGGTCACCTAACTTCGCACTAGATATGTTATGTAAACAACGGCTACGGAACAGCCGATCAGGTAATGACGCTGAGCGACGCAAGGGTGAAGATGCTGAGGAAGCAGCCGACCGCGCCCGCCCCGACTACAAGGACGATGGTATTGGCGACGAGCGGAGTGCCTTGGCTCCACATGTACTTCCAGGACGTCGCAGCAACGGTGATGCCCCACCACGGGGCGAACCACAGCACCTGGGCCAGCGAGGTTAGTTCCGGCCGGTCCAACTGGTCTGCCACGATCACGCCAACGATCAGCCACACCACGACGCCCACGGGGCGCGTCAGCGGAGACTGATCGCCAATGGGTGAGGCCACCCATTGCGCCGCCGTGATGGTGGCGAGAGCGACGCCCACGGGGTTGAGCAGGGCGCTGGGCGCTCCGCCCAGCGCAAAGGACGATCCTGTCAACCCCGCGGCGCAGAGGACCCCCGTTACGAGGAACGGGGCTTTCGTCCTCAAGGTCGTCAGTGTGGGTTGCAGAACAATATGCACTCGACAACACCTACGAGGACAGATCCCACCACTGCACCTACCTTCACGCATGGTCGATTTCCAACGTCAAGACGTCTTCCTCCAGCGAGTAGCTGGTGGGCACCTCCACACCGTTCGCGTCCATTGCCCAAGGCGCAGCCAGCACAACGACCGTTTCACCGTCCTTGTTGACCACGACGTAGCCGCCATCACCGTCCGGCTCTACCGATTGGTCTCTACCGGTGTGCAAGCTGTACTGGTATTGTTCAGGGTCGTCGGCTTCGTCGATGATTTCAAAGAGGATGACACCTCCCGCAATGAGCAACACGAGGTTTTTGTAGTACTCGACGTCGGTCTCCGGGTCCGGCAGGTCCGGCTCTGCGTCCGCTAACCTCTGGATTCTGACGGGCGAATCGCCGCCGCTCGGGGTCAGCACCACGCCGCCAGCCGACAAATCGTGCCTCACGGAGACGGAGCCGTGACCTCCCTTTGCGGCGGCGATCTCGTCCCCGGCCGCTTCCATCTCCGGCGTCTATTTGCCGCCAGCCCTATCCGCCTGGACCACACCGCTCGACGATACGGTCAACAGAACGACGGCCGCAACGACCGCAATTAGGATGCCTAGCTTTTGGAACAATATACACTTCCTAATTCTTGCTACTGGATCGACTTCGCCGGGACCACGATGTGCCCGCGGGCACACGGTATCGTACCACGCCTTTTGACAGGTAAGGACCATTTCGTCAGTTATGACGCAAGTTGCCGTGCGCCTACGCCGGGCAACCTATCCTATGTTGCCGAAATGAATGGAAATGACCGATGTATGTGACAGGGTACCCTGCCAGTCCTGTGGGGAGCGCCGGAAGTGTGCGCTCTTCCTCGTCGAGTCGGAGCCAGGGTCTCAGGTAGTTCGGCGGGTGCGCCTGTGTTTCGATTGCCTCGCTGCTCGTGCCCAGCGCGGTCAGCGGTCAAGTGTTCGTGCGGACGGGATTTGTCACCTGGGGCCACCGCGTTGAATACATCCGCTTACTCCCGATCATGGGCCGTGAGTTGCTAGTCGCTGCCAAAAAGCGTGAGCGTCATGACGTCATTGCCAGAGACAGGCACTAAGGGGTCCGTAACTCCGGGCACTATCATCCTCTTGACCGGTTCAGACGCGGCTGCGTCGGCATAGTTGTCCGTGACAACCAACTCAATCGGCTGAACAGAACTCCCGACCTTGTGAGTGGCTTCATGTCCCCCCTGGTACATCTCCTCGTTGCCCTGCGCGTTCCGCATCCCGGCAGCCATGACGTGAAGGCAGGTTAGCAAGACCCTCTTTTTATCTGACTCTCGGGTCGCCAAACAGGTGAGGGTCCCGCTTGCGATTTCTTCCAGTCTCTCGTCGTCGGTCCCCTTATCCATGGTCCTTGCGCTGTATATTCCCAGCCCGGTATCGAGCGGACGTTGGTAGCCTAGTCGGGTCGTCATCAGCTTCCATTCCCTTCGTCCGAAGATTCCTGCGCCCCCGGCGTTGGATCGGGAAGGTAGAATGTCGGTACCCCCTTGATTAGAATCTGCACCGGCACCCCCTCCAGCGTTGTGGGTATACGGTCCGCAACCGGAAGTGTGCTCTGGTCCACCTTTGCGGTTACCCCCACGATGATGCCGTTTTTCGCTCCAGGGCCGGTGCAAGGTGTGCGGTCCGGGTTGCGAAACCGGCCCTCGCCGACAGAGATCACGTTGGGCTGACGCCAGAACAGGTCGTCATATTTTTGTCGTATTTCGTGGATACGCTCAAAAGTGAGCACCACGGGACTGCGTCCACTACTCGTTGTCATAGAACCATTTTCCTCCTGAACCTTGACGGGACATGGGTTTTGATCGGCGAACTCCCACTGGAGATCGATGGCGTAGCCGTGAACCGCCTGAAACCACAGAACCAAGGCTGCCCACAGAGCAACGCCGAAAATCTTAAAGGCCATAGGTCCCTCCAATTTTCAGATGTGCATACCGCAAAGCATGCCCCTCCGTAGTGTTAGGCGCCACAGGTGAACAGAGACCTGTCCCAGCGGTTCGCCTGAAGCGATTCGCTTGTCGGCGGCTCCGTCCCTAGAGCGACGCAAGCAGGTCGCTGTTAAGATATAAGCACAAATGTTCTAATCCGTCAACCCAGCGCGTGACCTCATTATTTTGGCCATTGAGCCGGGGAATGCGCTTCACAATTGCGGTTACCCGACACGGGGAGGTAATCGTGAACCGAGTGAGCATTCGAGAGTACCGCGCACGCCGGCAGGCCGAACGTCGCGGTGGCCGCCGTGTAGGCAACCAGGCTCGACGACCACGCCCGCACATACGAAGCCGCCGAAGATGGCCGTCCGTGTCACGGCTTTCCGGGGCGGCTTTGACCGCTGGCGTGCGCCGCTTCCGACGGCCCGCCAGGTATTCGGGTCCGCCGGGGGTAAGTCTTTAAGACAGCCGGCAGCGTATCCCCATAGACTTATCATTGACTTTTCGCGACACGGTTGTGCGGATGCCATGAAACTGATCTTTCGAACACTCCTCCTGTTTTTGCTCGTGGGGCTTGCCGCCTCTACGACGGTTGCCTGTAGTCCATTCGGCGACAAAGTTCAGGATCCGGCTGTCGACGACCAACAGGCGCCCCCCGACAGCGCCGTCGTCGAGTCGACGCTTGTCGAAGCGACGGTCCTGCCTGACGGGACCATTGCCACACCGACGGCGATCGCGGTCGCTCCTTTGCCCGAGGTGGTCCCGGACGGTCTCGAGGTTATTTGGGAGGCCTACAACATCCTTGTCAACGACTACGTCGACCAGTCCAAGGTCGATCCCGAGGTCCTGGCCGAAGCGGCCGTTGACGCCATGGTCGAAGCCCTGGAAGACAAACACAGCTCTTACATAGGGCCTGAGACGTTCAGGTTGGAGACACAGAGTTTCCAGGGGAAATTCAGCGGTATAGGCGCCCAGGTCGCCCAGTCACCCGATGGTAAGCGGATAATTATTGTGGCGCCCCTGCCGAACACGCCGGCCGAACGGGCCGGCATCCGCGCCGGCGATCTCATTATGGCGGTTAACGGCGAGGATACCGAAGGTTGGAGCGTGCTCGACGGAGTTAACAGGATCAGAGGCCCTGAAGGCGAACCGGTCACTCTCACCGTCCGCCACGTGGGAGAGCTTTACGGTGTGGACATCACGATCATTAGAGGAACCATCGATCAGCCGAGCGTGACCTCTCGCCTGGTCGATGAGACGGATTTTGGGGTCGTCAAGATAAGTACGTTTACGGCAGAAACACATCCGGAATTGCGTGAGGCGATCGAAGATTTAATTGCCCAAGGGGTAAAGGGAGTCGTCATGGACCTCCGCCAGAACCCTGGCGGCCTCCTGTCGTCCACCGTTGACGTTGCAAGCGATTTTCTGACTGACGGCCTGGTTACGTACGAATTGACTGGACGCAACGAACGGCGGGACTGGCACGTCAAGCCAAACGGCAAATTCCCTGACATCCCGCTCGTCTTACTGGTGGACGAGTTTTCCGCCAGCGGCTCCGAGGTATTGGCCGGGGCTCTCCAGGATCATGGACGCGCGGTCATTATCGGCACGACTTCGTTCGGCAAAGGCAGCGTGAATCTACTGCGCCAGTTGAGCAACGGCGGTGGTGTTTATCTGACGACCGGCCGCTGGTACACCCCGGACGGCCGCCAACTGGAGGAATTGGGAGTTACCCCTGACGTGGTAGTCGAGTTTCCGGATTCGGCCACGGCGCGTGACACCGATTTCGAGGATGTGCAAATGACCGCGGCAATCGAGCAACTGGAATACCAGATAGGCCTGTCGCAGCATCGCTAGGCCGACTCGTTTTTTGGCGCCATGAGCGATGAAATCACGAGGGTGATCGCCTCCAACCGGCGCGCCCGTTACGACTACGAGATTCTCGAAACTGCCGAGGCCGGGATCGCCCTGACCGGCGCCGAAATCAAGTCGGTGCGCGAGGGCCGCGTCAATATCAGAGAAGCCTACGCCCAGGTGCGGGACGGTGAGATAACGCTGTTGAATATGCACGTCGCCCTCTTCAAGGGCGCCAGCCACTATTCAATCGAGGAAGACAGCACGCGACCCCGGAAGTTGCTGCTGCACAAGTCGCAGATCCGACGCTTTGGACTCGCCGTGGATCGTGATCGTTTGACCCTGATTCCGTTGCGGATTTACATTCGAAATCACCTGGCGAAAATCGAGATCGCGTTGGGCCGCGGCAAACGCCAATATGACCGTCGGGAGACGATCAGGCGACGGGATGCCGAACGAGAGATTGCCAGAGCAGTACGCCGCGGCGATTGATCGGCGTAGGCCGGGCTGGCCAGTACCGCATCTGCGTTTTACGGGCGCGATCCTCTCAGATCGTTGCCTTTGCCATCCTTTGACGGAACTGGTTGGGTTGGGGATATGATTGAAACGTAGTTATGGGGACGCGTGGATTCGACAGGGAGGTTTATTGCCAGACTGCGGGTCGAGGCGCCGTCAACCTCGTTAATCAGACGGCGAAAAAATAACAGGCGATCAAGAACTCGCTTACGCTGCTTAAACAGTAGCGTCGTCTCCCCATTCCTGACCCTGGGTGGAGTGGATGAGGCGCTGAAAATCCGGGGTGCTTCACCGGCGACGCCGATGTCCGGTGACAAAGACCGTCGGCTGGCCACTGTGAAATCTGCCGGAGGGAGCAGCAGCGGTAAGAACCATCCCACCGGCTATACCCGTAGACGTTGAAGCAAAACCCTTTCTGGACGGGGAGTTCGACTCTCCCCCGTCTCCACCATTAACTACAACTTCGCTTTTTGCCGCTCGCCACCTCGCTGATCCGCGTGGTTGGCCGACGCCCCCAGACCATCCTCCTACCGTAGGGGTGGGTTTCAAGAGGGTGTTTCACAAGTCTCCTCTCAAGAATCGCGCCGTACATGGCGCGAAGATTTACGACATCAACCCTCCTATCAGTACGTATTTTGGCCGTAAATCCCGTCATTCCCGTGGAAACGGGAATCTGGAGGCACTGGCCCCCATAGGTTTCAGAAGTCCTTCGCACATTTTCGTATCGAACGCCTTGCGACGAGATTCCCGTTTTCACGGGAATGACGAGATTGGAATACGGCGCCATATCTCATAATGCCGACGAAAACCGGAGTCTGAATAATCGTGACCCCAGAGGTCCCAGGATTCTGAAACAGGCTCTTGAAACCCGCCCCTACGACGGTAGATTCCTCCTCGAGGCCATCTGGCGCATGCATGGCTGTATTACGCGAACTTGGTGTTAGCCCCAGTCTTTTGTTTTGAGGTCAGGCCCTTCGTGCTCGAATGGTTTGATGTCCTGCACGACGATGCTGAGGGTGCCTTCACGCTTTGAGATGACGCCTTTGGCCACGAGCAGTGGCGCTGTGGTCCGCAGCCGGATGCGCTTGTATACGGCGGGATAGATGATGAGCGGTGAATGGCCGAACTCGTCCTCCAGTGTGATGAAAGTGGCCTTTCCCGATGGGCGCTGGCGGCGAATCACGATACCGGCTACGAGGACTTTGGCGCCGTCGGGAAGTTGAGCCAGGCGGTCGCTGCGCTCGAGATTGGGAGGCAGCATGGGCCGCACGTAGGCCATTACGTGGCTTTCCGGGTGTATGCCCATAGAGCCGTACTCGCCCATCATTCGCTCCCATTTCGATTCATGCGGCAGGGCAACCATGTCCTGGTCCACGGGCATGTCGAGCGCGAGTTGCTTGCCGATGGGCCGGTAACGCAAGCCGGTCTCCCACCTGAGAAGACGCCGGTCTGACGCTCTGCCGGGAACCACTGCCGCCCTGCCCTGTTTGTCTGCGCGATGCTTGCGCGGCCGGTAATGTGAGTCGAAGAGATCGAGCGCGCCGGCTTTGGCCAGGTTGTCGAGCGGCTCCTCCCGTACGCCGGTGCGCGCCATGAAGTCGGCCAACGACCTGAATGGCCCGTCTGTCTTGCGCGCCGTCATGACCTTTTCGACCGTTGCCGACTGGACGCGTGCGACGTGCTTCAGACCGATGCGCAGCGCGTTGTCTTCGATAGTCGCCAGTTCGCCGCTGAGGTTCACGTCCGGTCCCAGCACTTCGATGTTGTGTCGTTTGGCGTCTTCCTTGAGGGTTTCCAGGTTGTAGAAGCCCATGGGCTGGTTGTTGAAGAGGCCCACGAAGAACTCGAGCGGGTGATAGTGCTTTATCCACGACATCTGGTAGGCGGTGACGCCGAAAGCGTATGCGTGCGCCTCCGGAAACTGGTAGAGCCCGTGGAATTTGCGGAAAATCTTCTCGGCCGCTTCTTTCGGCACGCCCTTTTTCGCGGCGCCGGCCATGAAGCGTCGATGCCACTCCGGCACCTGTCGCTCGCTGTCCCGTCGGGCGAAGGCGCGGCGCATGTGATCGCCCTCGATCGGCGTCATGCCAGCCACGTGGACTGCCAGTTCCGCCAGTTGGTCCTGGTACAACGGAACGCCCAATGTCCGCTCCAGCGCCGGTATTTCCAGTTCATGGTCGTACTCAACCGGCTCGTGACCGAGGTGCCGGCGGATGAGCATGGATACGCCGTTGTTGACGCCCACGCCGGGGCGGACGGCGCCCACCTCCCAGGCCATCTCTTCCAGGTTTCGCGGTTTGAGGCGTATGACCGTCTGCATCTGTGCGGCGGACTCGATCTGAAAGACGCCGATCGTGTCGGCTGCCCATATGTCGGCGTAGACGTTCATGTCGGTGAAGTCGATACGCGACAGGTCGATCACCTCCTCCTTGCGGAGACGTATCAACTGGAGCGCCTCGGTCATTTGCGAGAGCGCGCCAAGGGCCAGGAAATCGATCTTGACGAAACCCGCGTCTTCCGCACTGTTCTTTTCCCACTGGCATATGAACCGCCCGTCTATGGCGCTGCGCTGGAGAGGCACCGAGTGAGAGAGTGGCCGTGCGCTGAGGATCATGCCGCCGGGGTGTTGTGCGAGGTACTTTGGGAAGTGGTTCAACTGGTTGGCGAGGTCCAGCAGGTCCTTCCAGAGAGGCGCGTCGATCCGGTCCCGATACTCCGGCAGTTCCGCCATTTCGTTGGCCAGGTTCTGGATGCCGGCGTGGCCGTCCATCTTCTTGATCAGCTTTGCCAGGTCCTCCTGGGGCAGCCCCAGGGCTTTTCCCAGGTCCCGTATAGCGCCGCGCACGCGATATGTGGAGATCATGCCCGTGAGCACGGCAAACTCCGGCCCCTTGCGGTTGTGCACGCGGAGGATCAACTCCTCACGAATCTCGCGGGGGAAGTCGAGGTCGATATCGGGGAGGGGTATCTCCTCACCATCGCGGGCGTCAGGCATGAACCGCTCGAGGCCGAGTCCGAACTTGAGTGGGTCGATGTGCGACAGGCCTATCAGGTAGCCGACGACGAGCGCCACGGACGAGCCGCGCCCGCGCCCCGGTGGCTGATCGTCGAGGCGGGTGTGTGGGTCGACGATGCCCAACTCGATTTGGATCTCGTGGGCTATCTCGACGATGTCGCGGTATTGCAGAAGAAACCCTGAGAGCTTGTACCTCTCTATCAGCGAGAGTTCCTTTTCGAGCCGGTCCTGCAGTCTGCTCCAGATCTCCTCATCGGCCGGATCGTATTTGTGGCGGGCTGTCTGCTGGCAGATGCGGCGCAGCCAGGATTCCGCGGTGTGGCCCTCCGGCGTCTCATAATCGGGGAAGCTGTAGACCTTCTTGATGCCGGTTGCCAGATCGAACTCGCACCGTTCTGCTATGGCCGTTGTGTTGGATATGGCCTCCGGGTAGTCGCTGAAGAGAGCTGTCATCTCGGCCGGCGGCTTGATGTAGAACTGGTCGTTCGGGCGGCGTTCGCTGTGGGTTTCTTCGAGTGATTTGTTGTGCTGTATAGCCGTAAGCGCATCGTTAAGGCGGTGACGCTCCCGAATGTGGTAGTGGACGTTGTTGGTGGCCGCGAGGCCGATGCCGAGATCGCGGCCTAGCCTGGCGAGCAGCCGGTTGCGGGCTGTATCTCCCCTGACCAGGTTTTGTTGCAATTCCAGAAAATAGTTGTCCTCTCCGAACCACTCTGCATACTGCCCGGCGATCGACCTTGCCGCTTCGTATTCGCCTGCGAGCAGCAACTCCGAGAGTTGGCCCTGTCGGCAGCCGGACAGACATATGAGCCCCTCAGCGTGTTGTGCGAAGTGCGCAGGGTCCAACGCCGGCTGGTTGCGCTCCATCGGCTCCATGTGCGCTTTCGTCAGGAGTTGACAGAGGTTGCTGTAACCGGTTGCGTTCCGGGCGAGCAACGTTACGTGGTGGCGGCCCATGCCGCCGGCGCTGAGAGTGGACAGCGTTGCCTCAGCGCCGATGATGGCCTTTATGCCGACCGCTTTTGCCGACTGGGCGAACTCCATGGCCCCGCACAGGTTGTCGTGGTCCGTGATGGCGAGCGCGTGAATGCCAAGGCTGTGGGCTCGGACGAGCAAGTCCCAGCCCTCGGACGCTCCTTCCTTGAACGAGTAGTTGGTGTGGCAGTGCAACTCTGCATACGGGATGTCAGTTTTGCCGGCGTCTGCATTTCGACATTCGCGGTCCTGAGTATCGAAATCGGCCGCGTCGGTATGGCGGACAAGACTGCGGCCGCCGCTTATCCATCCTTCATAGACACGGCTTTCCCAATCGGGCCGGGTATAGCCGGGCGGTTTTCCTTTTTGCACGTCTTCCGGCGGTGCGCGCTTGGCGGCGGGCTTTTGGCCGGCCGGAGCGTTCAGGCCGCCGCGGCCGTTTTGCTCGGCGATGCGCCGCTTCCATTGAGGCCTTTTGTCGAGCCGCGGTGAGCTATAGACCTCCCTGGCTTTGGACAGGCGGCTCAGGTCTTCCCCGGACATTTTGGGCGCGCCGTTCTCACTTCTCATTTGTCATGGCCCTTGCGATTAACAGAGGCGGGTGCTTGCATGGTCTCAACCGGGCGTGTCAATCGGTCTGGCGGCGCCAAACCCGGCGCGTCAGATCATGGAAGACGGTGACGTGTTGGCCGTTTTCCAGGGTCAACGAGAAGTAGAGCCGTTCGATCTCCTCATCCGGTCCTCGCCACCATTCGTCATTGATCTTCCAGATGTCGTCTATCTGGGATACGGCCAGCCACGTCTCTTCAACGCGCCTTGTCCCGTGTTGTCAGGTCATGCTGACCAGGTACAGTTCAGGGGTTGGTATCAGCCGCTCGTTGGTCGTGTCGGGGATCAGTCCCAATACTTGAAGGGATACGGCCCCCAGGAGGCAGATGCTGTCCGGGCCGAATATCACGGGCGTTGTCCGTTCCAGGTTCCCGTCGAACCGGAACCGCGCCTCACCCATTTCATACTTCCGTTCAACGCCGTCCGCCAGGGTAAATGTCTTGTCGCCATCTGGCGTGATCCCCAGTTCCAGCAGCAGAGAAGACGGAAGCATCGAATAAGTGGCGCCTGTGTCTACAATCGGCGTTATCCGCCGGAAGTCCCTGCGTTCGGGGTTAGCGACCTCGATGTCTATACGGAATAGTCCCATTACCTGATTCCTCCCGATGAAAGCCTCTCAGTCGTCGGCCGCGTAGCCATGGTGTTTCCTCCGGGCTGTCGCCCTTGATCTGTCTGTGAGTCTAGTTGACCGACTTGAAGAGTTCAAAGACGGACCTGTCGCTTGCCAACTTCAGCGGCTCACCGACCCGCACGTGTCGGTAATCGTCTGCCCTGGACAGGCGGCTCAGGTCTTCCCCGGACATTTTGGACGCGCCGTTTTCACCTCTCATTTGTCATGGCCTTTGCGATTGACATAGGCGGGCGCGTGCATGGTCTCAACCGGGTGTATCAGTCGGTCTGGCGGCGCCAAACCCGGCGCGTCAGATCATGGAAGACGGTGACGTGTTGGCCGTTTTCCAGGGTCAACGAGAAATAGAGCCGTTCGATCTCCTCATCCGGTCCTCGCCACCATTCGTCATTGATCTTCCAGATGTCGTCTATCTGGGATACGGCCAGCCACGTCTCTTCAACGCGCCTTGTCGGACGCCTCACTCTCGAGCGGTCAACGTCCCTGGCCGCCGCCTCGATGCGCACAGCGGCCGGCGAGCCGTACTCTGTTGCCCTGACCTGTATGGGGCGCGGCGCGTTGAGCGGCTTGATGGTGGGGCGAGGCGTACTTTTCACGGTGTCAGCTCCACGAGGGCGTGTCTGCGTTCCGGTATGCGCGACCACGGCTCCAACTCCCTTACCTGGTAAATGGGCGGCGGAACTCCTAGCCGCGCTCGTAGTTGGCTCACCGCCTGCCTGAGGTGATCTGCCTGCTGGACCTCTTTCCACATGGACTCCTGTTGCCAGGCTTCTCCACTCAGTTCGAACAGGGTGAGACGCATGTCCTCGAGCGGGCCCGGGATATCGACGTTGTCCAGCTTTGCCTTTATGGCGAATAACGCATGGTTCCCGGCGCCTACCGGTTCCCGGAAGGCGACTTGCAGTCTCCATGGCGGGCGGCGAAACACCTGCGCCTGGAGGTCGGCCCGCCGGGCGTAGCGGCTGGCCATTACCGGCCTGCTGAATGCCCGTGTGAGCAGACTTTCTATGCCGGTGATGATGGTGGACAGATTGACCGTGGCATCGGGGAAAGACAGGCGTTCCGACACTGTGGGGACGTGCTTGCGCGGCAACAGTGGGCGGTCGTCCAGGCTATTTGCGAGCCGCCATATCGTGCGGCCGTCGGCGCCGAACTGAGCTTCGAGCGGTCCCTGTGAAAGGCTGGCCACGTCGCCCATAGTCCTCAAGCCAAACGAGCGCAGCTTTTGCAGCACGGCATACGGTACGGGCAGCAGGCCTACCGGAAAGGGGCTGAGGAATCTCCCCGGATCGCCGGTCACTTTGCGGCCGCTGCCC
The DNA here is from genome assembly GCA_965262065.1 of Dehalococcoidia bacterium. Classification (GTDB taxonomy): domain Bacteria; phylum Chloroflexota; class Dehalococcoidia; order Lucifugimonadales; family Lucifugimonadaceae. The sequence continues at coordinate 3,013,189 of OZ253497.1, forward strand.
GGCCGGCTGATGGACGCCGCTACGTAGGCCAGCCACTTGTTATCGCCTACACCGATGCGCGCATCGAAGTCGTCGAAAGCCGATGCGAGGACGCGCACAATTTGTGCGTCATTCCCATAGAGAGCTTCCAGCCCCCCGATGCCGACATATGCCGCCCCGGGGCCGGCGTCTTCCACGTCCGGCGCCAACTCCTCGAGTCGTTCGAGCAGGTCCTCGAATACGGAGATGTAGTTAGGCAGATCGGCCTCTACCAGGATTGCGCTCTTGTGACGGGATACGGCCTCGCTCAGCGGCATTCCGGGCACTACATCGGGCAGGTTGGGCGAATGATCGAGGACGATACGCTCTGCCGGGTTGCCGGGGCTGACGCGCCGCCGCGGGAGCGCTGAAGCGCTCTCCGGCAGATCGGTAGCGGCGCCGGTGATCAGCGCGGGCCTGGAATCTCGGAGGAATGGCCGCCTTGCCGCCTCTACCTGCCAGCAGAAGCTGGGTATACGTATACAGGCGATCGCTCTGCCAGGGCCATATGAGTCGGACATAGCCTCGTCCATACGCTTTCCGCGGGCGCGTGACACTTTTCCGTGCCGGGGAAGGTTCAGACAGCGATCCCCGCTGACAAGGGGCCGACCGCTTCGAAGAGGCCTTTTTTCGACCTCCCAGCCATCGAAACGGCGGCCGGTTGACCGCGTACCGGGAATCAGGTTCCCGCTGCGGGCCCTAATGATAGAACAGGCGTTCTATAAATCAAGTCTGTTTGTCAGACTTTCCACGAGCGACGTAGAACCAGCAGGGACAGCCATCGACGGTGGAAGAAGGGGGGCGTACCGCGGGCGGGTTTGAAGAGCCTGTTTCATAAACTCGAAACCTACGGGGCCCCCCGCCTCCAGATTCCCGTTTTCACGGGAATGACGGGATTTACGGCCGTATTACGTATTGATAGGAGGGTTGATGTCGTAAATCGTCGCGCCATGTGCGGCGCGATTCTTGAGAGGATACTTTTGAAACAAGCTCTTGAAACCCGCCACTACGACACGACACAGTGGCACTGTCTATTTTCAGAGGAATGGCGGACGGGTCATTGGTGTAAATTTACAAAACACGATCAAGCGTCCGGAGAGAGTCGAGCATGTACGAACTGGAAATAGTCAATCCCGTGTCACCGCAGCAAGGCGAGGTCAGCGCATTTGCTTACGCGCTGCGCCCGTCAAACCTTGAGGGCAAGGTCATTGGCCTCATGTGGAACGGCAAGGCCCACGGCGACGACGCGCTCAAGCGGGCCGGCGAGCTCATAAAGCAACGCGTGCCGAGTGTGGACGTCAGGTTCTACTCCGGCGCCCTGCCCTTCCCCGACCCCATCCGCAACAAGGCGATATCGGAGATAGACGTCGCCATAGGCTGTACCGCGGACTGAGGGTCCTGCACGTCGTGGCTTGTCTACGACATGGTTGAACTTGAGAAGGCAGGCGTTCCGACCGCCGTCATTCTTTCGGACGGATTCCAGCGCGATGCTGATGCGAGCGCACTTGCCTTTGGGATGGGGCCCATCCCGCGGGTGGAGGTGCCCAAGGTCTACAACAACATCACGACCGCCGAAGCCCATAGTCAGACCGAGCCTGTGGTGCCGGAGTTGATCAAACTGCTGACGAAACAGGTGACGGGCGAAGCCATCGAAGAGGCGGCGATACAGTCTGCTCAGTCGAGGCGAGAGGTGTTCACCGGCGAGGACCAGTTTGACGCGCTCGAGCGTTTCAACGAAGAGTTCTTGGATCGTGACTGGGGTGACGGTTTTCCGCTGATTCCCCCTACTCCGGCACGCGTGGAGCACATGCTCACGGGAACCACGATGGATCCGGAAGAAATAGTGTGCAAGCTCCCGCCGGGCAACGGCATGGTGACGGTTCAAAAGGTGGCCACCAACTGCGTCATGGCCGGATGCAAGCCGGAACACTTGCCGGTGGTCATCGCAGCATGCCGGGCCATAGCGCAGATGGACCCGTTCGCCGCCCGGGGCCTGCTCATGTCTACGAGCGCGGGCGCTCCCCTGATCCTGGTGAACGGACCTGTTGCGCATGAGATCGGACTTAATTCGAAGCGCGCGGCACTTGGCCCGGGCAAAATATCGAAGGTCAACGTGGTCATAGGCAGGGCGTTCACGCTTACGTTGAAAAACGGTGGACACTGGTACCCGGGCGTGCTGGATATGGACACCATCGGCACACCCCGGAAGTTCAGCCTGTGCGTGAGCGAGAACGAAGACGACACTCCGTGGGAACCGTGGCACGTCGAGCAAGGCTTTGCTCCGGAGCAAAGCACAGTCACCATATTCCCGACCGGCGGTGAGCGAGACCATGGGAACCAGGGAGTCGATACCGCTGACGGGCTACTGAAGTCGATCGCCAATTCGATAGAAGGCCGCGGCGGTTACATCGCTGACTTGCAGGGCGAGCATGACCGCACTTCAGCCGGCCAGATTCGCAGCGGCGGCGGTACGCTGATTCTCCTGGCCCCGGCTCATGCTCAGCCGATCGCCAACGGCGGGTTCAGCAAAGCGGCGGCGAAGGAGTTCCTTCACCACCATGTGAACGTGCCCGCCAGCAAGCCGATGAGTAACTTCAACGTGCCGGACAAGGTGCGGTTTCAATACCGCTGGCTGTACGAATTGCCGGAGTCGGAACGCGAAAAAGTGATGCTGCCGGGACATCTCCACGCAGGCGCTTATCACCTGGTGTGCGTCGGGGCGAACGATCGGGCGAAGAATCTGCTGATCGGTTCGGGAGACCCGTCGATAGTCGAGATCACCGGGCGGGTCAAGTAAGCGTAGGCCGTCGCCTGCGCCTGAGCATGTTGGTGTAGAGACCTGGCGGGATATTCGGGCACACCCCTGGCGAAGAAGCTGGGCATCAAACCAGGCGGTCGAGTCGTTCTGGTTGGAGCGCCTGACGGATTCGAAAACGATCTCGAGGGCCTTCCGGATGGCGTCTCGTTGTCCCGGGACGCTACAGCCGGTCAGGCAGACGTAATCGTACTGTTTACGATGTCGCGGTCGGAACTGGAACACCGTGTGCCGGACCTGGGTGACAGCGTGTTCCCTGCCGGCGGCCTGTGGATAGCCTGGCCAAAGCGGTCTTCCGGAGTGGCAACCGACCTTACGGAGGACGTGCTGCGCCAGGTAATTTTGCCGACCGGCATGGTCGACAACAAGGTGTGCGCCGTTAACGACGTATGGTCCGGACTGCGTTTTGTGTGGCGAAAAGAGATGCGCTCGCAAGACCGGCCCGGCAGGGTCGTTCAGCCCCGCTGATCTTTTACCGCTATTGGCATCCCCATCTTCCGCGGCTTCCGTCCGACTCCGGATATAAGACCAGGGGCGATCAGTTTGCAATGTGGCGCCAGCCGCAAGGCTGTGGGAGAGCAGCCGTCGTTGCCGCCTAAGCGCCGGGCAGGCGGGTAAACCTGACCGCCGAATCGTGATGCACGTATGTTTGTTCCACCACGTTGGCAGGTGAGAGCCGCTCGAATCGACTTCGAGGTTCGAGTCTGTCGCGGTAGGCGTTGCCGATAAACATCGCGATCAACGTCAATATGATTGCCGAGACAGCGACTGCGGTGACCAGTCGAGGCAAGCTTGGGCGGCGTGTTTCGATCTGCACATACCCCATAGGTCTACCTGGCGCAAAGTCGGCTATGACGGCGTTTTGCGTGGGCGCTATGACCAACGCCAGCAATGCCCCGCCGAAGAGGCCGCCGAGGTGGGCCATGTTGTCCACACCGGACAGCGTGATTCCGAAGACGAAGTTGATGCCGACGATAAACAGAACGGACATCATGGCCTGCCGCCCCATCTGCCCCAGGACGTGGCGGTTCAGCAACAGGTAAGAGCCGAACGCGCCGATGATGCCGAATACAGCGCCGCTCGCGCCCGCCCCTATAGGCGTGCTGTGGTAGATGCCGATGTCTGCCCAGTAGCTGAACAGATTCCCGAGCACGCCCGCGATCAGATAGATCGCCACAAAAGCGACGCTGCCGAAAATGCGTTCGACCATACCTCCGAAGATGAACAGGCCAAAGGAATTGGCCAGGAGGTGAAAGAACCCGATGTGAAGGAACATCGGCATGACGAGCCGCCACCACTCGCCGTGGGCGATCGCCGGCCCGAATTTGGCGCCGAATCGGACCAGGTTCTCACTGTTCTGCGACCCGCCAGTGGCTTCCAGCGCGATCCACATCAACACGTTTACGGCGAGAAGCACGGCCGTAACCGGAGTTGCCTGTAGGGAAACTGCGCTCCCAAACCTGCCCGAAACGTTCATTCGGTCCACGTGATTCCTAGTGTTTGCACAGTGTCGAAGATGAGTGGGAAATGAATCATAGCTGCTTGCGCCGTGATTCCGGGAGTCGACGGCGCTGCGTCACCTGTGGCGTCACGGTACCCCAATCGGGTAAAGAGTTGTCCGAATGGCTTTGCGGTAACGAGTTCCGATTAGGTGTCAGATTGAATGATAGGTCAAATGATGATCAGACGGAGAATGGTACCTGCCATGCTGGTATCAGGCGATTCTGATATTAAGTATCACATGGCTTTATATGACTCGACTTGCGTTCTTGCTCCGTATCACGTTATGTTTTGTATATTACGGAGGGCATTAGTTGCGTGGAAGACACCAGCAATGCCATGTCAGAAGCCAGCAAAACTAGGGGGAACGGAATTGGCGCTAAACATAGTAGATGCAGACATCAACGCATTACGCAGGCTGACTCGTCCTGGGCGAGCCCGATCAGAAGAGACTCTCAAACTGATCAGCGCAATAGAGTCATTGAAACCCGATAAGGCCAAGGCCCTTGTGCTCGAGGTCGGCGATACTATCCCAGCACTCAGGTCAAAACTGGGATATGCCGCACGCGCCGCAGGCGTGAAACTTCGAACCGCCAGCGATGGCACCAAGCTCATATTTGCCCTTCAGAAGAAAGGCTCCGCCCCTGTCCAAAATCGGGAAGGCGCAACGGAAAGAAAAGAACTGGTGCGGTCGGGCGCAATGCAACTCGCCGACTCTGGGAAACAAGAGATAAGCGCCGAAGATGTCCTTGAGGTCCTGCCCCAGGACGACCAGATATTCAGCATGGCCAGACCCGCCACGGTTGTAGGCGCCGTATTGCGGTCGATGTCCGAATTTACGCGTGTCTCCAAGAACCGCTTTCAACTCAAGAGCTGATTCAGGCTGACTCTGCGGCCCCCGCCGCTGCAGCGCACTGACCGGCGCCCAGGCACTAGAAAGATCGCCCTTGGCGATCCGCTACCTCGGGCGCCGTCGGTTCTTCATTCGAACCCCGTCTGGGCCGGGGAATACGTCGAGTTTGACAGGCTGCGCCGGGTTATTGGCCTGAAACGATGTCGAGTTCGGGAACCGTATCGATAATGCCCCGCTCGACTGCCAGGGTGAACAGGGTTTCGAGGGCTTCGCGCCCTTCGTCGCCCATGTCTTCGGTATCGTCGTTAACGTACATGCGCACGAACCGGCGTGCGTCTTCTTTGTCGATCCCGCGCCCGAACCCGAGCGCGTAATCGAGGGCGTCATCCTCATGCAACCGGGCGTATTCCACGCTCTGCCTGAGGGCTTTGGCGACAGTCGATGACAGTTCGTCGCCCAGTCGGCGATTGACACAGTCGAGGCCCAGGGGAATAGGCAGGCCGGTCTCTTCGAACCATCGCTTGCCCAGATCGATGACGGCGGTGAATCCGCGCTGTTCGTACAGGATCTGCCCTTCGTGAAGCAGTATCCCCACGTCCGCCCTGCCCTGTTCGACGGCGGCTTCGACATCGTCGAAATCCATGAACAAGGGTTCGAATTCATCCGGTCCGAACGTCCGCCAAAGCAGGTATGAGGTCGTGAACTCCCCCGGCACGGCGATAGACTTGCCGGCGAGATCCTTCTCTCGCATGGCCTGATTGGCCACCACGACGGGGCCGTAGCTGCGCCCGACCGAGGCGCCGCAAGACATGATGCGGTAGTGCTTCGCCACGTTTGGATAGTGCGCTGCCGATATTGCCGTCACGTCGAGTTCGCCTGAGTTGGCCCTGATATTCAGGGACTCTATGTCCTCCATATGGTGGCCGATCCCATAGTCCGCGATTGACACATGTCCCTTCGCCAACGCGTAGAACATGAAAGCGTCGTCGGCGTCAGGGCTATGTCCGAAAATGATATTTCTGTCTTGAGTCATTTTTTACTTTCAACCCCGGTCTCTTGGGGCATGGCCATGTTCGGCCAGGCGCATGAGGCGAATGATCTTGTATTCGTAAGAATCGCGGCTTTGGCTAGCCGTAAATCGGTCCGGGTCATTAGTCGATCAGATGGCGGCGGTAGCCGCAGTTTGCGAAGCGGTGCGGCGCCCGACGTGAGGATCGATGATTTCGTACTTTGTCGTGCGCTGTGCGGGGTTGAACCCGGCTTCCGTGATTAGTTCCCTTATTTCGTCCAGGTTCGTGCGGTTGTAGAAACCGGCGGCAAGCATGACGTTTTCGTCGAACAGCGTGCCGCCAAAGTCATCCGCGCCGAACTGGAGTGCGATCTGGCCCGTCTTACGGCCTTCCGAGAACCACGATGCCTGAATGTGCGGCACGTTGTCGAGGAAGATTCGGGACAGTGCGATGAGGCGAACGTAGCGGTTGGCTCCGGCTTCCACAGCCACCTTCTTGGCGAGTGCGGTATTGTCCCGCTTGTAGGACCACGGAATGAACGCGGTGAATTCGCCCGTTTCCCCCACGGACCGGTCCTGGACATTGCGAATGTGCACGAGGCTTTCGATGATGTCTTCGTCATTCTCGACGTGGCCGTACATCATCGTCGCAGTCGTCACAAACCCGACACGGTGCGCCTCTTCATGGACCCTAGTCCACTGATCGACGGTGTCCTTGGGCTTGAATCGGCTTATCTCGGCTTTGACCCTGTTCGAGAGTATTTCCGAGCCCCCGCCGGGCATGGTCCGCTGACCTGCGTCCCACAGCGCCTGCATCACTTCTCGTATCGATTTACCGGAGACCTCGCACATTTTCATGATCTCCGGCGCCGACCAATAGTGAGGAGTCACGGACGGGAAGCGCAGAACGGTTTCGCTGACCATCTCCGTGTAGTAGTCGAGGGGCAGGTCGCTGTTCAACCCGCCCTGCATCAGGACAGTCGTCACTCCCTTGTCGGCCGCCCGTCCGATCTTTTCCATGATTTGATCGACGGTGTACGTGTAAGCGGACGGGTCGTTCGGATCTGTGCGGTAGAAGGCGCAGAACGAGCAGTAAGCGTCGCACAGGTTCGTGTAATTGAAGTTGGTGTCGATCACGAAGGTGACCTGGTCCTCGGGGTTGTGCCTGTAGCGCCAGGTGCGGGCGAGAGGGGCGAGATCGAGCAGGTCGGCATCTCGCAGTAGGTACATGCCCTCATCCGCGGTGATGCGGTCACCGGCTTCTACCTTTTGTCTGATCTGGCTGAGCATTGTCTTGATTCCTGTTTTCCCTCGGCTTTTGGACCCGAAAATGTGCCTGGCGCTAATGCCCGGGCGATGTTTCGTGGGCGTTCGACTTACAGCTTGCTCGTTTGCTTTGCCAACTCTATTCCAGAGCGGAGCGATTTTAACCTGTCCTGAAATTCACCCATTCCGCGGACCTCTTCGTCTCCAAGCCGGTACGTGAAGTGGCGTATGTAGGACGCCGCATGAGCTGCGTTTTGGCCGAACAAGGCAGTTTCGGCCGCTATTTCGTCGACCTTCGACAGGCCTTGCTTCAACGCCGTCTCGAGCGCTGCCCGGAAGTCGTCGGTCAAGCCGCGTGGTGAATCGGCGCGTGCCACCCACGTCGCGAATACGAACGGCAAGCCGGTAAGTTTGAACCACTCCTCCCCGAGGTCGTATTCGTAGGGATACCCGGAGAGCCGCTGCCGGGCTCTGAGGGCCTTGTCTCCGATCAGCAGCAGCGCGTCGTTTGGTTCGTCCGTCTCAACGTATTCGGCAGGTTCTACCCGCCACCAGTCCCTGAACAAGATGCGAATCAACTGTACCGAAGTCGCAGATTCGGACGTCAGTCCTACCCTGCCGCCCGCAAGGCGCTCTACCGGACGGCGCGAGAACAGCAGCACGCTAGTGGCCGGGCCTGTGGCGGCAACGCCCAGGCCGCCGATGGGCTGAAGCGTGTCTCCGAGTCGGAATACCTCCACCACCGGCAGGGGTCCGGCCTGCAGCTCTCCGCGTTCGACTGCTGAGGCCATCGCCCGCGGCGGCATATCGGTCAACTTCCACGGTCCGGCGGACAGGTACCGGTAGAACACCGCGGAATTCAGGTACGGCATGCGCCCTACCCGCAGCAGGTCAGTTTTCATAGACCGTGATTTCGTTGTAGACGGCGTCCCGCTCGACCGGCGTTCGTCCGGCGTCGCTGATGAGCCGGACCATCTTCTCCCGGGCGATTCCGGCGGGAGATTGGGCGAGTGCCGCATGAGCGATCCTCTCTTTGCCGATGGTGCCGTCCAGATCGTTTGCTCCGAAGTTCAGACCGATCGAGGCCGTCGCCTCGCCCAGCATCACCCAATAACTCTTTATGTAGGGGATGTTGTCCAGCATCAGCCTTGACGCGGCGATCATTCTCAGATCGTCCATTGGCGGCGTGTGGCGCGGCCGCAGCATCGTCATACCGACCTGGTACTCGAGCGGTATGAACGCGAGGAACCCACCGGTTTCGTCCTGCAACTCCCTCAAGCGCATCAGGTGATCGATGCGTTCTTCGAATGTTTCTACGTGTCCGTACAGGAGCGTGCAGTTTGTCTTGATATCCATCCCGTGCGCCGTGCGGTGGATATCGAGCCAGCGGTCCGAGTTGGCCTTGCCCGGCAGCAGGAGCCGATGGACGCGCTTCGAGAACACCTCAGCGCCGCCCCCGGGCATGGTGGAAAGCCCCGCTTCTTTGAACCGAGCCAACGACTCTTCCGGGCTCACTTTCCACCGTCGCTGGAAGTAGTCGATCTCGGACGCCGTGAAGGCCTTGATCTGAACCTCCGGGTAGGCCTCATGTATGGACCGCACCATGTCAACGTAGTACTCGAACGTCCAAGTCGGGTGGTGCCCGCCCACGATGTGGACCTCTCTGATCTGGTCATCCATGTGGTCCAGTATTTCGTCCATCGACATCTCGTAGGCGTCGTCGTCGCCCGGTTTCTTGGCGAAGTCGCAGAATTTACAACTCAGGACGCAGATGTTCGTGGGGTTGATGTGGCGGTTGAGAACGAAGTACACCTTGTCGCCGGAGACGCGTTTCTTGGCGAAATCGGCCATCTTGCCGGCCGCGGCAAAGTCGTCCGTCTCCAGGATCGCCACGCCTTCGCCGTGGGTCAGGCGCTCCCCTGCACGTACTTTTTCCCATACGGGAATCAAGTTTGCGTCTGCAAACTGAACACCGTCTACTTCCAGTAATCGTCCCATCGAGTGTCCACCCTTTCGATAATTTCCTGATCCATCACCAATGGTTCGGGATATCCGGCCTTCCACGTCGCATCAATTCCCATGACGCCTCTGTGCACCGGCTCGATTCCCTTGAATTCGGAGTTCGAAAACAGTATGTCCCTGGCGGGGTCGAACCTTGTGAAGATACCCCACAGGAGTTCGACGTCGTCATCGATGTCTACGTCTTCCGACACTACGGCGAGGATCTTGACTGCGCCGATCAACGGGTTGGAGACCAGGTCTTGCATGACCTGCCGCCCGTTGCCGGAGGTCTGTACTGCCAGCAACGCCCTGCCCACTAGGCGGCTGCGCGTTATGCCCGGCGCCAGTCGTTCCAGATTGGCCGGCAGTCCCACTGCTCTTACGCCCCCTGCCGAGGCGGGCGGTCCGGTGGCATCGATGATCATTTTGCTGCCCTTGTGCATCTCTTCGCCGGTGAAGTCGAGCGTGTCGATGGCGGTGCGAGCGATCAGATGAAAGTCTGTCTCGGCGTCGAAATTACGCCTGATTGCCTGGAGCACCGCGCTTGGGTCACGGGGATTTACGTCGCCGCTGACGAGCACCAGGGCTTTGGTCAGGGACAATTGCCCCTCGCCAAGCAGGCCGAATGCTGTCTTGAGAGCCTCGCGCTCGTAGCGTTCCTGGACTGCGACCACGAGCAGGTTATGAAACCCCGCCTCGTAGTAGGCCCACAGGTCGACAATTTCGCGCCGCAACAGGCGTATGAGCGGCTTGAGCGCCACCTGTGCCGCGTCGCCGAGGTATCTGTCTTCCTGGGGCGGCTTGCCCACGACTGTGGCCGGATAGATAGCGTCTTTCCGGCGGGTAATCGTCGTCAACTCGAACACCGGAAATTCAGCCGCTTCCGAGTAGTGACCGAAGTGGTCGCCGAATGGACCTTCGGTCATTCGCCTACCTGCCGGGACCCGTCCTTCCAGCACGAATTCGGCGTTTGCAGGGACGTTTAGCCCGACCGTCCTGCCCCTCATGGTGGGCGTACGGCCGCCGCGGATGATGCCCGAGAATGCGAGTTCGTCGATCCCTTCGGGCAACGGCATCACGGCAGCGAGCATCAACGCCGGGTCCCCACCCAGGGCCACGGCCATTTCAAGCGGCTCGTTCCGGGATTCGGCCCTGTGATGATGAAAGCCGCCCCCCTTTTGGATCTGCATGTGCATTCCAGTGGTGACCGGATCGTAGACGTGCATTCTGTAGATGCCCATATTCGGTGCGGCCGTGTCGGGGTCGCGGCTAATTACAAGCGGGAAGGTGATGAAGCGGCCTCCGTCGCCGGGCCAGCACTTCAGCACAGGCAAATCCGAAAGGCTGGGCGTGTTGTCCACGATTTCACTAGCCGGGCCGCGCCGGACGCGCTTCGGGCGCGACCGCAACAGACGGAACGCGGTTCGGCGGTTCGCCCATAGCGCCCCGAGGGTCGGCGGGTTGATCCGTTCGGCGAAAGTCACCAGCTCCTCGCCGATTTGCTCGGGGTGCATCCCCAACGCGAGTTCGATACGGCGTTCGCTGGCAAGGAGGTTGATGGCAAGCGGAAAATTCGCGCCTTCCACGTTTTCGAACAGCATTGCACTGCCGCCGGACTTGACCATCCTCGTAGCGATCTCGGTTATCTCCAGTTCCGGACTGACCGGCGCTGTGACGCGTCGCAACTCCCCTTCGACTTCGAGGGCGCGGACGAATGATTGGAGGTCTGAAAAGGGCACTTTTAATGCTCGGAAGGCGCAAACGCTCTGGGTTGGGGACCGCGCCACTCCTTGAGCAGCGGCGTGGCAACTCCAAGGTGGTGGATGACTCTGCCGGCAATGACGTCGACGAGGTCCTGGATGGTCTTCGGAGAGTGGTAGAAACCCGGGCTCGCGGGCAGGACAATCGCTCCGGCCTCCGTTACAGCGGTCATGTTCCGCAGGTGGACCAGGCTGATCGGGGTTTCTCGCGGGACGAGGATGAGCCGCCGCCGCTCCTTTAGGCATACGTCCGCGGCCCGCTCTATCAGGCCACTCGAGATGCCGTTGGCGATTCGGCCGAGAACGCCGCCAGAACATGGAACTATCGCCATGCCGTCGATCGGGTACGAGCCGCTGGCGATCGGCGCGGCCACGTCCTGGTGATGCAGCAACGTGAGTCCGGTTTCGGAATTGGGCAACCCTAGCCACTGATGGATCGGATCGATGTCGGCTTGCGTGTTTCCCGTAAGGGAGATTCCCGATTCGACCTGGAGCACCTTGCGTCCGGAATCCGAAATTACAACGTAGACCCTGTGACCGCTCCGAAGCAGTTCGTACAGAACTGTTCTCGCGTACGGCGTGCCGCTTGCGCCGGTGATGCCGATGACGAATGTTCCCACCGTTACGACTCCTGTCCGCCCTTGCCGGGGTCGCCCAGACCCGCGTTTTCGAACGCCCGGTCAGGCGTGTGCATCTTCGGAGACGCCGCTGATATGCAACTCAGTTTCATCAAATCAACACATCAAGTGAGGCGAATACGCCGAATACGACGGCGATAATCCCGTTCATCGTGAAGAACGCCACGTTAAGCCGTGACAGGTCCGTCGGTGAAACGAGGCTGTTTTCGTAAGCGAGCAGGACTGCCGCCGCCGCCGCTCCCGCGAAATAGAGCGGTCCGGCATTGATCAGCACGCCCGCTATCACGATTGCGGCCACGGCTGAAGCGTGGAGCGCTCTGCCCCACATCAACGCCGCCTTTATGCCAAACCTGGCCGGAATGGACTTGAGGCCCTGTGCTTTGTCGACTTCAAGATCGGCGGTTGCGTAGAGCACGTCGAAACCTGCCACCCACATCATGGCCGCCGCGCCCATCCAGATGATTCCTGCGGGCAATTCGCCGGTGACGGCTATCCAGGCGGCCGGCGGAACAATCAGATAGATCACACCCAGGCCGAAATGGCTGAGCCATGTGAATCGCTTCAGGTACGGGTACCCGAGCATTACCAACACCGGTACTACCGCAAGCTTCCACGCAAGGGGTTCGAGTTGGGATATCGCCAGTCCAAATACGACGATTGAAACCGCCATGTAGGCCCACATTTCCCGGTGGGAAAGCAGGCCGGCTGGCAACGCCCTGCCAGAAGTACGGGGATTTCGCGCGTCGATTTGTGCGTCGATGACGCGGTTCGAGCCCATTCCGAATGTCCGCATGGCGACCATGGCCAACACGACCCAACCGAGGCTCGCCCAATCCTGGCGTATCTCCATCGCCATAAGGGCGGATACGACGGCGAAAGGCAGAGCGAACACGCTGTGCTCGAACTTGATGGCCTCGGAGAAGACCATGATGCGTCGCCACGGCCGAAGGATCATCCGGTCACTGCCCATAGTCGTACCGCCGCCGCTCATCCGTCGCCTGACTGTCGAGCCTGCGCGGGAGTCAGGCTGTTTACAAACATCTTTAGCAGCGCAGGTAACGTGTCTTCTGGAGACGGGCCTTCGGAGTAGAGCCAGTGGATCAGTATCTCGCTTATGGCGCCGAGCCAGATGCGGGCTGCGACTTTGCAATCGACCGGAGGCAGTTCGCCGTTTTCGACCGCAAGATTGAGCTGACGTTCGATCATCCCTGCAAAGCGGTTAAATATCCTGGCGCGGGTTTGCTGAAACGAGTTGCCCATGCTGTATCCCTGGAGCAACAGCAGTCGGGCAAGTTTTCGTTTTCCGGCAAGTGCGTTGACCACCGCCTCGATGGCGGCTTCGGCGCCGGCCAGGTGAGTGGGCGCAGCCGCTGTCGCCCGATTGACCCGCGATTCCAAGCGTCTGGCCAGGCGGTCCAGTACGGCGAAGAACAGGTCTTCCTTGCTGGGAAAGTGGAAGTAAATTCCGCCTTTCGACAGGGAGGTGACACGGCCGATCTCTTCGACCGGCGCGTCGTGGTAACCCTTTAGGGCAAAGACGTCCTCAGCGGCGTCGAGAATGCGATGCCGGGTTTTGTCCGAGGTGGTATTGACGACCACAGGCATGAATCCCGGGATAGGTAACCGACCGACCGGTCGGTTTGTTCGAGCCTATATCATCGTTCTTATCTTCGTCAACGGATCGAATCAAACGCCGTGCTAGACTCACCCACCGCACCGGTTTCTCGTGTTGGATGCATAAATTGAATTCACTCGTTCACCCACCCCCGTCATACAGAGTGTTGGCAACCGGCCTGGTTCTACCAGAGGGCTCATGCGTTGGCCCCGACGGCGAACTCTACGTCGTAGACGCCGGGACCGGCACAATCTGCCGCATTAGCGATTCGGGCGAGGTGTCTGAATTCGTTTCGACCGGGGGCAGGCCGAACGGCCTGGCGTTTGGTCCGGGAGGCGATCTTTTTGTCGCCGATTCGGGCCGGCGGGCGATATTGAGGGTCACCCCGTCCGGTGAACTCAGCGTGTTTGCTTCTGAATACGACGGTCATGAATTCACCGGGCCGAACGATTTGGCTTTCGGCCCTTCCGGAAACCTGTTTTTCACTGACCCCGGCCGCAAGCCGCCCCCAGATCCGTCGATCAGCCCCGTCTACAGAGCCACTCCGGACGGCGTGGTGTCTCCCTTTGCCGTGGACCTGGCATATCCGAACGGCGTGGCATTTTCTCCCGACGGCAAGGAGCTCTATGTGTCGGAGATGCGCGCCAATCGCCTGCTCGCATTCGAGATAACGGAGCTCGAGCAGTTGGCCCAGTACAGGATGGTCCGGAGGTTCCGCGAACCGGCGCACCCGGACGGGTTGGCGATAGACACGAAGGGGCGAATATTGGGAGCTCTGCGGGGCATTGGCGCATTGTCGATCGTCTCCGCGGCCGGGAAGCTGGAGGAGTTGTACTACGTCCAGGGCTGGCGACCTTCAAACCTCGCCTTTGGCGGCCCTGACAGGCGGACGGTTTACGTGACCGACGTTGCAAACGCCTCGATCGTCGCCTTCGAACACGACGTGCCCGGCGCTGCCCTGTTCTGAGAGCCCGTCCGAAAAGTCCGATCCGCTTGATTGGTACAACGCGTTATCTGTCTTCCCCGACCCCGATCAGGGATAGCCGGGAGGTGGTCACGATGTCGATCAACTTCCTAACCGGCAAAATCTAGACATCCTCTGACAATTTTACGTAGTCGCGTGAAGCAGGATGGCGTCGGTCCTTGCCAAAAAAGCGCCGCGCGGTGGTCAGCGTCGGCCGAACTGGTACTCCAACGCCCCGGCTTCGAGGTGAATCATGGTTGGCCGGCCATGTGGGCAGGTGTGCGGTTGTTCGGCCTGTTCGAGCCGGCGAATCAACTCGCGGCTTTCATCCGTGGTCAACGGCATGCCAGCCCTGACGGAGGCGTGGCAGGCCATCGTGTAGAGCAGCCTGTCCTGCCAGGAGTCGCTCCCGCGCCCCTCGGTTATTTCATCGAGAATAGCGCCGAAAACCGTACCCGGCGTTTCGCTGTGACTGCTGTTTGCCATCATGGCGGGAACCGCCCTCAGGACTACGGACGTTTCGCCGAAAGGCTCAGCGTGAAACCCGGCGTTCTTCAACTCCTGGCCATGCAGTTCTATCGCTTCCATCTGGCGCGGATCGAGCTCGACCGACTCAGGCATGAGCAGCGGCTGGGATTCGGCGACTTGCGAACCGATCCGCTGACTGATCTCTTCGTATAGGACGCGCTCGTGAGCGGCGTGCTGGTCCACCAGGTACAGGCCATCGGGCCCTTCCGCCAGGATGTAGGTTTCCCGGGCCTGCCCGATAACCCGAAGAATGGGCAGCACAGACCGCTGAGATGTTGGAGCCTGCGGCGGTTCGACAGCCGTTTCCGGCGGCGTCTGCTGGTCTTGGGGTACGTGTGCCGGGCTCGGTTCCGGCTGTGTGGGAGGTGTGATCGACCGGCTCGGCCACATAGCGACAGCGCCGAACGGATTGTTGGCATTGGGGATCGACATCCCCTGGCCCGGCATATTTGATCTTCCGGGAACGCTAAGCGTTCGGACAGGTGCGAAATCGCCAAGGGCAAGGCGAATCACTCTTTGTATCTCCCTGAACACAAGGTCTTCGCGGAGAAGGCGGACCTCGAGTTTCGCCGGATGTACGTTGACGTCGACGTCGTCCAGCGGGGTTCTGATCGACAGGACGGCGACGGGAAAGCGGCGTTCGGGCAAAAATCCGTGGTATCCCTGTTCGACCGCGAAAGCCAGCCTGCGGTTTTCAATCCACCGTGCGTTGACCGCCAGGGTCACGTAACGGCGCGTCCCCCGCGAGGTACCGGGGTCGCTTATCAGTCCGCCGACTCCGAAAGCCCCGGAGCCGTCGTCATCGATCTCCAACATCGAGTCGGCGAGCCGGGCGCCGTATGCGGCTGCTATCGCCGCCCTGCTATCGCCGGAGCCAGGCGTCGCAAATCGGGTCTTGCCGTCTGTCGCAAAGGTGAAGGCCACCGACGGATAGACGATGGCGTAAGTGCTGACGAGTTGTCGGATGCGGGTAAGTTCCCTTCCCGCCGATCCCATGAACTTGCGGCGGGCGGGTACCTTCTCAAATAGCCCTTTGACCTCGATACGTGTACCGGTTGGACCGGCCGCGGGTTCCTGCGCGACCCGTCGGCCGTTGTCGACTACAAGCCGCGCTCCCGAGTCGGACCCATCGACCCGGCTAACAGCCTCGACGCGCGCCACCGAAGCTATCGACGGCAACGCCTCTCCCCTGAATCCAAGTGTTGCTATGCCGGAAAGATCCGAGGTTTCGTCGATCTTGCTGGTGGCGAAACGTTCGAATGCGAGCGAGATCTCGTCTGCCGGTATTCCATCGCCGTTATCGGTGACGGAGATCGATTTGGCGCCGCCGTCCGCGACTTCAAGCCTTATTCTGGTTGCTCCGGCGTCGAGCGAGTTTTCGACCAACTCCTTAACTACGGAGGCAGGCCGCTCTATCACTTCGCCGGCTGCAATTCGCGACGCCAAATTTTGGCTCAGGACGCCTATAGCCATGATTTTGGGCTGGTCCAATAGGATTTCACGATGCCTGCGAGTATAGCCCGGCGCTGGCTGATTTCGGCCTTAAATGTCGCGTAGCGGCCGAATACCGGTTCGTTTTGATGGCGCCGCAGATTCAGTCGAAGAGTCGGGTTTCGAGAGGGTGTTTCACATGTGCTATCACTGTCGTTCCGGCGAAGGCCTGGAAGACGGTGTGGTGGGTTGTGGTTTTTGCCAGAGAGACGGTTTGGGTGACGTGACGGGTGTGGTAACAGGTCCCCGATCGAGGTCAGGGACGACGGACGGGGGGCCGTTTGTGAACGTGGGGATTGTGTACGAACGGCTTAGATTCCTCGGCTTCGCTCGGAATGACATTTGGGAGGGCCGGGGATGACAGGGTGTGGAGGGTTCCGGCTTTTGCGGGGATAACGGTTACGTGATGTCGCTGGTTCTACCTCGTGTGCGACGGAGGGCGGACCGGCCGCCCCCCTGGATTCCGGCCTGCGCCGGAAAGACGGAGGCGGTGGGTTCTGGTTTTCGTCGCGGACGTCGGTGTGGGGCGGTTCCCACGCCCGGCCCCTGGGCCCCGGCCTTCGCCGGGGCGACGGTGTGTGTGGGTCCGATTTGCGCCTAGGTCCCCGATCGGGGTCGGGGATGACGGATGTGGTGGGTTGCGGCCATTGCCGAAACGACGGAGGAGAGTGGGAGACGCCCTATGGGCTGCCTTGCCGAGTATTCGATGGGTCTCGCCTACGCTACAAGCGCCATATGCGCCGCGTAAGTAGCCCGGAAAGAGCCGCAGCCGCGACAAGTAATGTTCCCGCTCCCGCAAAGGCATATACGATTCCCGACCTTTCGGCCACCTCGGCAAGAGGGATGACACCCAGCGGGATGAGCCCAAAATTCATCATGTACATCCCCATCACCCTGCCGCGATGATCCTCGTCCGTATTTTCCAGGATCAGGGAGGAATTCAGGGATCGTCGCCCCGAGTCCCCGATGCCCAGCAGCACCATAATCGCCACCACCAACGCGTAGGACGGAGTGAACGCGGCCAGTACTATCGCTCCGCCGGACATCGCCGTAGTGCCGATAAGGATCGGTCCCTTTCTGCTGCCGCGTCGAAGGCCTGCGATGAAGAGCGAACCGACCAACGATCCCAGCCCGATCATGCTCATGAGCAACCCGACCGACGCCGCGCCCCGGCTAAAAGCCTGTTCCACGAACGCCGGCAGGAGGCTCCGGAACGGCATCGCGAACAGCGTGCTGGACAATGCCAGCAACAAAAGGAACATCACGGTCCGGTTGTTGGCCATATAGCGGAGTCCATCGGCGATGTCAGAGGCCATACGATTGCGCGCGTTCGACGTGCCAGCGGGCAAACGAGGCATCTGGCTGGTCAGGACAAATGCCAGCAAGGCAAGGCCTGCGATGGTGAAGTAGGCGATGTCCGGTCCGGCGAACGCATAAAGCACTCCGCCGATTCCGGGAGCGGCGAGGGTCATCAGCGACATGCCGCTGGCGTTCAGGGCGATGGCATTCGTCATGTTCTCGCGGCCGACAAGCTGGGGAACCACGGCCTGCCTGGCTGGCATGAGAAATGCCCAGATACATCCCTGGAAAACCGCCGAGCCGATCAGGTGCCAGATTGTCACGGTTTCGGTCAGGATCGAAAACCCGACGAACAGCGACATGATCGCGATCCCAAACTGGCCGAACTGAATTACGCGCTTACGCTCGACCCGGTCGGCGATCACCCCGCCAAAGAGAGAAAAGATCAGGATCGGGGGAGCGAACGCCGCGCCCGCGAGGCCAACCATCCTGATCGAATCGGTCAGGTCCCACGCCAGTTGGGCACGGGCCACCATCTGCATGTTGACCGCGGCCATGAGCGCGATCAGCCCGAACCAGTAGTGCCGGTAATTCTTCTCCCGGAGGGAGGCGAAGGTGGTGCCAAAGTAGCCGCGGGCCGGGGGTTGCGGGGCCATGGCCCTGCTTCTACCGGATGCGGGATTCTTCAATGACTTTGGGGGATTGTGTTAGCGCGGAGGGCGGCTGGGACTTGGGAACCGCGACGGCGAATTGCGCGAACAGCCGTCACGGCATTCTCCTGAGCGTCGGCCTGATAACGATATAGAAGAACGTGACCGCAAGTAAAACAATTCCCAGGCCAGCGACGGTCTTTTCGGGGCCGAAGCGGTCGAACGAGTAGCTGACCGGGAGTATGCCTATAGGCATCAGGCCGTAGGTCATCATGAGCAGGCTCATCACCCTGGCCCTGAATTCGTCCCCCGTCTCTTCGATTGCGAGCGCCTGGGAAAGGGCCCACCGTATGGACTCGCCAAACCCGATTCCAATCATCAACATGACCCCGACCGCGTATATGGGCACCGTCGCAATCATGAACATGACCAGACCGGACACGGCGGCTGACGCCACCAACACAAGGCCTCTTTTCTGTCCTCGGCGCAATCCCGCCACGCCGAGCGAGCCTATGAGCCCTCCGACGCCCGCCACGCCGATCAGAATGCCTACCTGAACCGGCCCGGCCCCGTAGACGTCTTTGGCAAACACCGGGGTCAACATGCGAAACGGCATGCTGAGCAAGACGACGGCCACGGCGTAAATCAGCATCGTCTTAACCAATGGCCGAGAATTCACGTACACCAACCCACTCTTGATGTCGGAAAAAACTGATTTCTTGACTGCCCGGGGGTCGGGATGGAACTTGGGAATCATGCCGGTGACAACCACGGCGGACCCGTAAAGGGCTGCGATCGCGTAGTACACCGCTGCCGGCCCTACAAAGCCGTACAGGAGGCCGCCAACGGCAGGCGCGCCCATCGTCATGAGGCTCATGCCGACGGCGTTGAGCGATACGGCGTTGGTCGTCTGCGCTTTTCCCACCATGCGCGGGATCATCGCCTGTCTTGCGGGCATCTGAAATGCGAACATTGCCCCCTGGAGTATGGATGCGATCAGCAGGTGTACCCAGGTGATCGTTCCGATGGTGATCAGTACGGCCAGGACCGCGGCCAGAATGGCGCCGCCTGCCTGTGTCCCCTGAACTATCGTCCGCCGTTCGAACCGGTCGCCGACCGCGCCGCCAAAGAGGGACAGGATGAGCATGGAGGGGGCGAATCCGAGTGTTACTACGCCGGTCAGTACGGCCTCTCCGGTCAGGTCGTAGACGAGTATCCCGCGAGCGGCCATCTGCATCTGCACGCCGCCCATGGCGAGCACAAGCCCGATCCACAACATGCGGAAATTCCGGTTTCCAAGAGCTTCGAACGTCCTGGAAAAGCGGGAATCAACGCTGACCGGCGTTCTCGCCGCAAGGTCGGATCCGCCAACCGGTGAAGGGGTCGCCGGTTTATTTGCCGCTTCTTTCATGGCAGGAATTCGGAACGCGGCCCGGTTGGACTGAAGGGCCAGCGATACGTCGGCCCGTATCGGCCGCGTCGAGCGTAAAATTCGACCAGACCACAAAGGATACTCCGCATGACCTTGAAAGAACCTGTGTTTCAGGAAGTGCTGGACGCCCGCAGGGTGATTCAGCCGCACATCTATCGGACTCCCCTAAGGCGCTACCCTGCCCTTTCCGACCTGATCGGGGCCGAAGTCTGGGTAAAGCACGAGAATTTCCAGGTTGCAGGGTCGTTCAAGGTTCGAGGCGGGCTGAACCTGGTGGCTAGAACCACCGAGGCGGAGCGGGCCAGGGGGTTCATTTCGGCCTCAACGGGCAATCATGGGCAGTCAGTAGCCTTTGCCGCAGGGGTGTACGGGTCGAAGGCGACCATTGTCGTTCCAGATGGAGCGAACCCCATCAAGGTGTCCGCAATGCGAGCACTTGGCGCACGCGTCCTTCACCACGGACCTGTTTTTGACAGCGCACGGGAACACGCCGAAAAAATGGCGATCGAGGATGAACTACGTTACGTCCACCCGGCGAACGAGCCATTGTTAATCGCGGGAGTCGCTACGTACACGCTGGAAGTTCACGAGGACATTGGCGAGATCGACTACATGATCGTTCCGCTTGGCGCCGGCAGTGGAGTATCGGGGGCGTGCATAGTGTCGGATGCCGTGTCGCCCTCGACGAAGGTGATAGCGGCGCAATCAGCCGGCGCGCCGTCAGGGTACTTATCGTGGAAGCGCGGGGACCTGGTTAACGCGCAGATGGAAACGGAAGCGGAGGGGCTGGCGACTTCGAGTTCGTACGAACTTCCACAGGCGATTCTTCGGAAGAGCCTGCACGATTTCATATTGGTGAGCGATCAGCGAATCAAAGAAGCTGCCGGCCGTTTCGTGGAGGGCACGCGGAGCCTGATCGAATACGCCGGCGCCGCTTCCCTTGGCGCCGCGATGGAGATGAAAGAGACCCTGAAGGGCAAGAGGGTTGTTATCGTAGCCAGCGGGGCCAACGCTTCTATGCAGCAACTAGCCGATTCGCTGGCGGCCATCCGCTGAATTGACTTGAGCGGTCAGTCGGCTCCAGCACCCGGAGCGCCCTCGCCGAAGTCCGCAATTTGCCCGTCAAGCGTGCCTACTCGCCGGTAGTCTTCCCGCAGAAGAGCGTAAGCCCGGTCTACGTAAAGCCTGATCAGGTCGGCCGACCTGTCGTCGAGAGCGGTCGCGGCTGTAACTATGCGATCGACTTTCCGGTTATCGGGGAGCCGCCTGCCGATGGCCAACAATCTTGCCACCGACTCGTCGATGGTCGCCTTGTCCTGGCCTTCAGACGCGTACCGCAACCGGCCAACGAGTGTGGACATCTCGCCGAGCAGGTCTGCCTCGCCCATCAAGTCGTACATGACCTCGTCGATTTCCGACACCGCGGCCGAATCCGGTTCCTGTGGCACTGCTTGCCGCTTTGAGACGGATTCCTGGTAGGCGTGGTGGTATTCGGCAACCATCTCGCCTACTCTGCCCATGAGTTCCGGCGTGTCCTCGAGGTTGCCGCTGCCCCCGAAGATGAGGTCGTCGCCTCTCAGTTCCGCGATTCGCTCTATGAATGCTGCGTCTTCGACCGGTTCGGGAGCGGGAGGAAATGCGAATCCCGACACGTCGGACGAGCCCATGCCTTCCAGGTGGCCAGACAAGAACGGGGGCACGTACTTCGCCACGTCCACGGAAATTGGCAGGACCATGATGTAGGTGGCGCCAGTTTTCCCAGGATCGGATGAGTCGCTGAAGTAGACGATCGCATGGCCGACAGGGTTGTCGGGATTTCCTCTTTTGAATTCCAGCGCCATGTTGCGTTCCGCCGATCCTCGCGCCTGCTGCCCGACAGGATGCGTCCGGCTGCCTATATTCTAATTGTGACCGAGAGTCCAAGGGGCGCCCGCTCGAGTCGACCCTGCAAGGGTCTGGAGGCGGCGTCTCGCAGAGTGTGCCAGAGGCGTCAAGATCATCTACAAGTCTCTCATACGACCGGCGATATTCAGACTACCCCCTGAACGCAGCCAGCGGTTGGCCGAGGCGATATTGCGTCTGGGCTGGATGTGGTCCACGGCGAGCCCTGTTATGGCAGGCTTTGACGACCGGCTGCGTACGACCGTTGCGGGGCTGGAATTCCCGTCGCCGGTCGGGGCAGCCGCCGGTCTGGACAAAGAATTCAGGTTTCTGGGTTCACTCCTGAACCTGGGCTTTGGATTCGTCAGCGGCGGCACGGTGACCCTGAATCCCCGGCCGGGCAATCCGCGGCCCAGGTTGTTGCGGAAGGTCGAGCAAAAGGCACTTGTAAACGCAATGGGCTTCCCCGGTCCGGGCCTTGACGTGATAGGCCATCGCATTGCGTCTTCGCGCGTCCGGTCACGATTGTTCGTCAGTATTTCCGGAACGTTGGAGGACGAGGTTGTGCAGTGCCATCGGAGCCTTGAACCGAACTGCGCCGCGGTTGAAATCAATATATCGAGTCCCAATACGAGCGGACTGCGGGCATTCCACGACCCTGGACGGTTGAGGGTCTTGGTGCAGGCCGTTGCGAGCGAAATGAAACGGCCGCTCTTCGTCAAACTGCCGCCGTGGGAGCGTAGTCGTCAGTCTCGTGAAAACGGGATTTCACTGGCTGAAACGGCTATCGACGCCGGCGCAGACGGGGTGATTATCGCAAATACTCGCCCGGTGGAACACGTCGGACTGAAGGTCGGCCGCGGCGGGATGAGCGGCGCTCCGCTGTTCGACGACACCCTGCGTATGACTGCGGAGGTGCGGGCAAGTTTGGGGAGACGGGGCGCGATCATCGCCTGCGGAGGCATCGGCGACGCCAGGCAGGTCTGGCGCTTGTTGGCCGTTGGAGCCGAAGCCGTGCAACTTTACACAGCCCTCGTGTACGAAGGTCCCGGCCTGCCGGGGTCGATCAATCGCAATCTGGTTCGCCTGATGGAGCGAGCTGGGTGCAGGTCTGTCGGGGAAATCGAAGGCCCGCCGCCCGATTAGAGCCTGTTCATACAAAATTTTACGTTTCGCCACCCCCTCGGCTGTCATTCCGAACGTAGTGAGGAATCTCAAAACCTTGTCTTAAGGCCAGGCTGTCGCGAAGCAACGTGCCTCAATGCGAGGTTTGGTTGCATGAATGACGCCGCAACTACCAGCCTCCAGCTTTGATTCCTCGGCTTCGCTCGGAATGACATTCGCGCGCTCGGGACAAAAACTTGGGCGCTCGGGGCGATTACTGGGGCGCTCGGGGCGACTACTGGGGCGCTCGCGGTAATTTCCGGGGCCACCCGATTGAGTCGATTTATCGTGGACAGTTTCCAGACCGGTCGTCCCTCGTTCAACGCCCCGCCCGCTTACAGACGCCTGCCGGTCAGTTGAGCGTCGACTTCTTCCCTGGTGGCCATTGATTCCTGAGACCCGGGTCGCGAGACGCTGACAGCCGCCGCCGCGGAGCCAAATGTGACCGCGTCGCGCAACGGCATGCCTTCGCACAACGCGAATCCCAACGCGCCGTTGAACGCATCGCCTGCTGCAACGGAAGCCACGACCGGCGTGTCGAACGCGGGGACATGGCCTGAATACTCGTCCGACTCGACGTAGGCGCCTAGTTCGCCGAGGGTGACAATGACATTAGGGATGCCCAGGTCCCTGATTCGTCTTGCAGCGGTCGCCGCCTCCCCCGGGCCAGTAACCGGAAGCCCCGCCAACGCTTCCGCTTCAAGTTGATTTGGGGTGAGTATGTCGGCGTGCTCCAGGAATCCATGCGGCAGATCACGCGCCGGCGCGGGGTCGAGGATCACCGTTACGCCCATTTCGCGGGCAGCCTGCATCGCATTCAGTGTGGGCGCCAGCGGAATTTCCTGCTGGACAAGAAGGACGGCGGCTTTTTTCATCGCTTCGATGGTGTCGCCAGTCTGCCAGTCGTCGCATCGCGCGTTGGCGCCGTACACCGGGTTCACGTAGTTCTGACCGTTCGGTTCGACGAAGATAACCGCGACTCCGGACGACTGGCCGATGTCTGTCTGGACGTACTTGGTGTTGACGCGCTGCTTCTCGAGGTATGAACGGAGTTCGGCGCCAAAGACATCGTTGCCGATCCGGCCGACCATCAAGACACGATCGACCCCTTCTGCAAGGCGTGACGCCGCAACTGCCTGATTGCCGCCTTTGCCTCCCGGCGCGGTGTAGAAACGGGTTCCTTCGACCGTTTCCCCGGGCCCGGCCGTGCGCGGGGTTTCGACGATCAGGTCCATGTTGAGCGCGCCGAAGACCACGATCTTGTTTTTGTCCCGATTGATCATGGCCCCACCCTGTCGCTTTCCAGCAGTTCTTCCAGGATTTTCGCAACGGCGATGCCGGGTAGCCCGGCGGCGCGCCTGTCTGCCGACCGGATCGCGTCGGGGTGGCCGCTTTCCATGGCCACGCCCAAGCCGGCCCATCGCAGCATTCCTGCATCACCTTCCCCATCTCCAAACGCCGCGAAGCGCGCCGGAGGAATTCCCCACGCGTCTGCCAAGTGTTGAAGGGCCTTCTCTTTGCCCGCACCCTTGTGGCCGACTTCACAGAAATGCGGAAGCGAATGGGTGACGTTTGCCCGACCGGCGATTGCAGAACGAGTCGCTGCAACCAGCTCTGTGGCGTCGGGTTCGACTACGCCGAGAACCAATGTCGGTCGGCGTGCTGCGAGCGGGGCGAGGCTATCGACAACAGTGGGCTCCACTTTCATTCGTTCGGCGTAGCCTTCCGACCACGGCGATGACCGCTCGATGTAGACCTCGTTGTCTACATAGACGTTGACGTGCGCTCCGAATTGGCTGAACGTCTCGATGGCGAGATTCGCGTCATCCCGGTCGAGTCTAACGTGACGCAGCACTGTTTCCCGGTCGGAGTCGACCGTCAAAGCTCCCTGGTAGCAGATGACCGGGCTTTTAGTTCCCAACTCCCTCGCGAAATGGAGCGTGCTGCTCAATATGCGGCCGGTGGCTATCAGCACCACAGCGCCCGCCTGTTCCGCTGCCATGGCGGCAACCTTGAGCCGTTCCGGGATGACACGGTCCGGCCCTACCATCGTGCCGTCGATGTCCAGGACAATCGCCGAGTACTTGCCTCTAGTGGCCATTGTCCACCTTGTGGTCGGCAATCAGGCTGCGATTTCGGCGCGGCCGTTGTTTAAGAATGGAGCCGGTCATGGTGTTGCGGGGTACGAATGGGGTGTCGCATCATGGGTAGGTTGGGCCGGCCAGCCGAATCTCCGGCTGAACGCGTGTTGATGTCGATTGCGTTTCGAAGAGTCTCATATTCAGGAATAACACGTATTGAATCGGATCAACCCTCGTTTTGTTTTTTGGGCCATCTTCCTGGCCGTCACCCTCTATATTTTCACGTTAGCCTTGCGGGACCGTAGCTGAGCTTGTTTTGTCCGCATATCGGCGATCCCGTCGAAACTGTTGACCTTCAAGTATCCCGGGTACAGGATCGCAGCGACAGCCAGGGCTGCAATTCCCGCCGTTGTCGTAATCATCACCGCCGCGGGCGCTCCTAGCCAGACCGCCAGTAGTCCCACCTGCAACGCGCCAATGGGGCCGGTCCCGATCGCCACGGCCAGGACCCCGAGGACCCGCCCGCGCACCTCGGGAGGAGTCGACGTGATGATGATGATGCTCTGCAGGGCGCCGAATGCGGCCATCCCGAATCCTCCGACGAACAGCAAAACAAGGGCCAACGCGTACCATGGGGCTAAAGCGAACATCAAAACGGCCAGCAAGAACAACAGCGAGCCGAATACGTATGCCCGGGTGTAGTGCTCCGGTTTCGCACGCACGGCGATGAGAAGCGATCCCAGGGTCGCGCCGGCGCCCTCTGCGCTAAACAGCAAGCCCAGCCCGAGGGCGCCCGCGCCAAGTTTCTGGTCTGCAATCACCGGCACCATGTGACTGTACGGAAACGCAAATGCGTTCATCGCAACCGTAATCGCCAACGTCATTACCACCACGGCGTCGGAACGAATGTAGCGGATGCCTTCTATGAGGTTTCGAAGTGGCTGCTGTGTGCTACGAGTAACTTTCGGCGCGCGGTAATTGAGGGTGGCTACCATTAGGAATGCGCATATATATAGGCCAACCCCGGCGGTGTATGCGCCAGAAATTCCTACGGTGGCCAGGAATCCACCTGCCGCCAGCGGTCCCAACATCCTCGAAAAATTGCTCGTCGCCATCTCGATGCCCATTGCAGTGGCGACCCGCTGCGGTTGCACTACTTCGGCGATCATCGAGCGCCGCGCCGGGAAGTCGATCGCCCACACGAGACCAGCCAGAAACGCGCCTGTCGCAACGTGCCACAAGAGTATGTTTCCGGTAATCGCAAGCGCGGCCAGTATGGCGTAGGTGATGGCGAGCAGGGCCGTGCCGGCCATCAGCAGTAGTCGACGGTCGATTCGGTCCGCAATTACGCCGACGAACGCGCCCAGAAGAAACATGGGCAGCATCCTTACGAGCCCTACAAACGCCACCCAAAACGGCGATCCTGTCAGTTCGTAAACGAAGAAACCCAGGGCGACTGTCTCAAGCCACCGCATAATGTTCGTGGCGGCGCCAATCGCCCAGAGTCGCCGGTACGTGGGGTCGCCGAATAGCGCGCTCCACACGGTTTCTCGTCTAGGAGACCCCGTTGGCCTCAATGGGTTCCTGGACGTCAACGTAAATGCCATTCGTAACGCATCACGTGGAGCGGTCCGGCGATTGACTTGATGGCGTTGGGCTTTCCTCTCCCTCGATCGCCCAAATGCCTAGTTGCTCGCTTTGCGCTTCGGCCTCGAGGCGGCGGAAACCTTCTGCGTAGCGCACGTTCTGCCCTGTCGTTTTGCTCCCCAATCCGACGGCGATGAGAGCCGCGTTGACCATGGCCCCATCCACGTATACGTATCTGAGCAGCCTGCCCTGCGCGTCGGAGTCGACCCTGTCTCTTTCCATCTCCACATCTTTGCCAACCACCCAATTCCTGTTGACTTCGGTTACGAGTTCGTACCACGGGTGGCCGTACTCCGGTGTGGCGACCCCTATATAACGGACTTCCACTTCAGTCTTGCCGACGCGTACGAATATCGTGCGGCCGTCGATGACGCGGACCACCGTCCCGGTTTCCACTTCCGGTAGTGGTTGGACGTTGGCGCTTCTGGACCGGAACGGCAATACGGTGATGACCAGCGACCCGACGATGACGATACCGACCACAGTGATGAGGATCTGCCACCACCGGTCGGTCCATCCGCCGGATTTCCCGCCGCCGGATACGTCCGCCCATGATCGGTCAATGTCTTGTTGACTCGGCCCCTCATCTTTCGAAGGAGGTCGAGCATCTTGCGGGTCTTCCGGCTGGTTCATCTCGCACTACTGTGCCCTGCAAGGCATGTCCGGCCCAGTTTTCCTTATGGCAGCACTTGCCTTGGTCGGGGTCTGGTGATTCGCATCCATGGTCAGGAAAGATCCTGGGTGAGGCCTGCCATGCCGGGTTGCGAGGGCGCCCGTCTGATCAGGTCCGGACCTTGGGACTTCGCCCTGTTAACCGCTTTTTCTACCGGGTAACTTTCGAGTTCCTCTTCCGGGAAGGGGTGGATGAGGGACCTGAGCGGTTCGGGCTCGTGGGTGAGGGGATCGAGCCAAAGAGCTTCAGCCTCGGTGCCGAGAATGGCTGGCATGCGGGGGTGAATCTGCTTCAGTGACGGATTCGGATCTGTCGTCACAATCGCGCAGGATCTCGTGAATTCGCCCGTAACAGGATGGCGCCATGTGTCATAGAGCCCCGCAAACGCGAAAAGCCGTTCGTCCATTCGGCGGATGAACACCGGCGTTCGGTTCGACTTCGGCCCCGTCCATTCGTAGTAGCCATCGGCGGGTACCAGGCACCGTTGATTTCTAAGCGGCCGACGCCAGAATCCGCCCGTTGCCATCCTGTCGTCCCTGGCGTTGATGTTAAGCGGCAGAGTCTGGCCGTCTTTGGCCCACGATGGAATAAGTCCCCAACGCATAGGCTCGATCACCCGATCGCCGTCTTCGTTCGTGACCGTCAGTATTTGCTGCGTCGGTGCGATGTTGTACCGGGGCCCTTCCAAGGCGTCCGGCAGTTTTGTGAGATCGGGCCGATATTCGCTTGGGTATCGTTCGACGGCCGTGAAACGCACGCCGAGTTGGCCCACCTGTATCAGAACGAATCTTCCGCACATAGCGTCATTCTAGTTCGCTCGACTATGCCGGGGCCCTTGCGGTCAGGTCTGCTTTCACCGTTTTCGGGAGTGTTCCCGGACCGGTTCTCGCGGTTGGTCATTTCGAATAGTCGGGAAAATCTGGGTGAATTGACCATTGACCTGCCCGTTGCTAGCATTGGGCCTTAGGTTCAACTTTCGCTATCGCCCTTGACTTAACCTTTTGTGGCGTTACCGAAGTCGGTGAATCAGCGAGCTTTAGTCAAAAGCTGCTGCTGTCACTCCCGGCAGACCTCCGGAAGTGTTAGCCGCTGCCGAGAGGTCCAAACCATTGCCCTACGTAACCTCCCTGCGCTGTCGCGCATGCGGCCGTGAATATCCTGTTGAACCGAGTTACGTCTGCGACTTTTGCTTCGGCCCCCTCGAAGTTGCCTACGACTACGACGCCATCGGCAAGGCCATCAGCCGCGAGAGCATAGAGAGCGGTCCGCAGTCCATATGGCGATACGACGATCTCCTGCCGGTGAGCAGGAGCCACGCCGTCGACATCGGGGCTGGCATGACTCCGATGATTCGCTCGACGAACTTTGCGCGCCAATTGGGTCTGAACAACGTTTGGCTCAAGAACGACGCCGCGAACCCCACCTGGTCGTTCAAGGACCGGGTGGTTTCGGTCGCCTCGACCAAGGCGCTGGAGTTCGAATTTGACGTGCTTGCTTGCGTGTCTACAGGCAACCTCGCGGGAGCTACCGCCGCTCACGGGGCCAAGGCCGGCATGGAGACACTTGTGTTCATCCCCGGCGACCTGGAACCCGGCAAGATAATCGGCGCCGCCGTGTACGGCCCGACACTGGTCGCAGTGAACGGTAACTACGACCAGGCCAACCGGCTGTGCAGCGAATTGGGCGATGACCGCCGTTGGGCATTCGTAAATATCAACATGCGGCCCTACTACTCTGAGGGCAGCAAGACCCTTGGATATGAGATCGCCGAGCAACTCGGCTGGAAGGCCCCGGACCACATCGTCGTCCCGGTCGCCTCAGGTTCGATGCTGACCAAGGTCTGGAAAGGCTTGCAAGAGTTTGCGAAGCTTGGACTGATCGACGGCTTGAATACGAAGATGCACATTGCACAGGCTGCTGGTTGCGCGCCCGTGTCTCAGGCCTTTTTGGACGGCAGGACTCACACTAGTCCGGTCGTGCCCAACACCGTGGCGAAATCCCTCGCCATTGGCGACCCTGCGGATGGGTTTTACTCGATCGCCATCGCCAACGAGTCCGGCGGAACGGCGGTAATCGTGCCCGAACCGGAAGTTGTGGAGGGGATGAAACTTCTCGCCGATACCGAAGGGCTATTCACAGAGACGGCTGGCGGTGTCACTGTGTCGGCCTTGCGTAAGCTGGCCCGGGACGGCGTGATAAAGCCGGATGAGACCGTAGTGGCGCTGATCACCGGCAACGGACTGAAGACCCTCGAGCTGATGGAACCCTATCTATCGCCGGTGACCATAGACGCCACGGTCGAATCTTTCGACGCCAACATCGAGGGCCGGATGCAGCAGCGCACCCCGGCTTGAGGGGGTTTGGGCGCGCTCTGCCCCACTTGCATAGGCGTCGGCCAGATTGGGCAGTAACTGCGCCGGTCGGCGCGTTATCATGTTCGCGATGAATTATGACCACCGGATTGCGATTTGCATGACCGGCTATTGGTCCTGCAGTTGAAAGGGCTTTCTTTAATGGCAGTCAAGGTAAAAATCCCGACACCCCTCAGGCGGCTGACCGGCAACCAGTCGAGTGTCATCGCTGAAGGTGAATCGGTAAATTCGATGATCGATTCGCTGGACGGCGAGTTTCCCGGGATAAGAGAACGGCTCTGTGAGGAATCGGGGGAGTTGCGCCACTTTGTGAACATCTACGTAAATGGCGAGGACGTCCGGTACCTGGATGGACTCGATAGTAAGGTGACCGAAGGCGACGAGGTCAGCATCGTCCCCGCTGTGGCCGGCGGCCGCTAGTTTCCGCCTGTCTGTTGGGTCCGCGCTACGTTGGGGTAAACCGGTGGTTTGGCGCGGCTGCGTCCGACATGTCTACCCTACCCGGCCAGTACTTCTTCAACCGCATCGCGGACTACTGGGTCCGGAACGTCTCGCCTCGTGGTGGCCTTGCCCGGCCCTTCCAACAGGACCCATCGGATCGAACCGCCTCGGGACTTCTTGTCTGAGCGAGTAGCTTCGATGACGTCGTCCACGGAAACCCCTGGCGCTGTCACCGGCAGGCCGTAACTGGTCAGAACCTCTTGATGGCGTTCGACGAGGTCGCTGTCGATCATGTCCAGCCGGTGGGCGATGCCTGCCGCCGCCATCATGCCAACGCTGACCGCCTCGCCATGCAAGAAGTGGCCGTATTCTGTAACCGCTTCGAGCGCGTGACCGACGGTATGGCCGTAGTTCAACAGTACCCGGTCGTCTCCGGTTTCGAACTCGTCGGCCGCCACAACCTCTCCCTTGATCGCAACGCTGCGCCGTATTGCGGCGACGACGTCTTCGCCCGTTAGGGCCATCATGTCGCCGGGGCCGTCTTCCAGGGTTTCCAATAGCTGTTCGTCGAGTATGAATCCGGCCTTGATCGCTTCCGCCCAACCCGACGCCAGCACACGCCTCGGCAGAGTGTCGAGGTAGTCGATGTCTGCAAGGACGAGCCGCGGCTGGTGGAAAGCGCCTACGAGGTTCTTTCCGGCCGGCAGGTTTACCGCAACCTTGCCTCCTATCGACGAGTCGACCATCGCCGCAAGGGTCGTCGGGACCTGAACGACGGCCACACCCCGCAGCCAGGTGGCTGCCACATATCCTGCGAGGTCCCCCATCACGCCGCCGCCCATGGCCACCACGATGTCTCCTCGCTCTGCGTGCATGTCGGCCAGCCAACCGTACATACGTGCCGCGCTGTCGAGATTCTTTTCCGATTCTCCCGACGGGATAGCCAGCATGTGGGATTCGAAACCGCCGGTCTCCATGGCCTCCTGGGCCTGCCTGGCCGCGTCGGGGAACAGGACTCGGTCCACCATGAGGAACGCCCTGCCCTGCAGACCCGACTGTTTCAGTTCAGCGCCGAACGTCTGGACAACTCCGCGACCCACAACCACGCGGTAGTCGCCCTGTGACGTGGTAACTACGGCGGCCAGGTTTCGGTCGTCAGGGTCATTCACCGGTCTGGGTTCCCTCATACGTGCGCCAGGCGTTGACAATATCTTGCGCCACGTCGGCGTGGGCCCTGACGTCGGTGTTGATAGTGAAATCCGCCTGTGAATAAGCGCTCTCGCGTTGGTGCAGAAGCTTACGGACCCGTTCCACGGGCGCGTCATCGCCCAGGAGGGGCCTTAGGGTCCTTGTACGTCTCTTGCCGCCTGACAGACGCTCGTGAATCATTTCCGGGCTGGCCTTTAGCCGCACGATGATCCCCGTCTCCTGCATGAGTTTCCGGTTGGATGGGTCGACTGGCACGCCTCCACCCGTGGCTATGACCTGCCGGGAACCTCCGGAAATGTCCAGCAGCACCCCTCTCTCGATATCCCGGAATCGCTCCTCGCCGTCGTCTGCAAATACTTGCGGAATCTGCTTGCCTGCGCGTTGCTCGATCAGATCGTCGGTGTCCACAAAGGCCCAACCAAGTCGATTGGACGCCATCCGTCCGGAAACCGACTTCCCTGCGCCTGAAAAGCCTGTCAGGTAGATGTTCGCTTTTGCCGGCATCGAAGTTCTTCAGGAATATGCGGTTGGGGGATGGCTAGAAGTCTCGGTGTTCGGACCAGCCCGATCCATTCTGAACGATCAAGGATTCACCGGGCTGTCGGGGTTGCCGAAGGCGCTCAGGGACTCGATGTAGGCGCGGTAGTTCCTGCCGATCTCGGCGAGGCTGTCGCCGCCGAACTTCTCGAGGAAAGCGTCTGCGAGGACGAGAGCCATCATCGCTTCTCCGATTGGGCAAGCCCGCGGGACCTGGCAAATGTCGCTGCGGTGATAGGCAGCTTCGATAACTTCGCCCGTGTTGATGTCGACGGACGGCAGCGGAGCGGTCATCGTAGCTATCGGCTTGATTGCGACTCTCGCGACGATTGGCTCGCCGTTGGACATTCCGCCCTCGATGCCCCCGGCGTGATTCGACAAGTGGCTGAATCGGCGGGGGTCCCCGGGATCGGGGATCAACACGTCCTGCACTTCCCTGCCGGGCCGGCGCGTGTTGGCGAAGCCGGCGCCGATCTCCACCCCCTTCACTGCGTTGATGCTCATCATCGCCTGGGCGAGTCTCCCGTCGAGCTTGCGGTCCCAGTGCACGTGGCTACCCAGTCCAACCGGGACGCCTGTCGCGATCACTTCCATTACGCCCCCGATCGTGGTTCGGGCTGCCTTGGCGCGGTCGATCTGTTCCTTGAACGCCGCGTCGGCCGACTCATTTGCGGCTCGCACTTCAGAGTGTTCGACCACGTCCCAATCGGGTATTTGACCTGCGGGTGCATCGAGCTCGGCGCTGCCGATGGAGACGGTGTGGGCGCGGATCTCTATGCCGAATTCTTCACACAGTTTCCTAGCGACTGTCGAAGCGGCGACGCGGGCGGTGGTCTCCCTTGCGCTGGCCCTTTCGAGCACGTTTCGCAGGTCGTGATGGCCGTACTTCAACGCTCCTGGGAAATCGGCGTGTCCGGGTACCACCCGGGTGTGCACCTTTCGGTCAACGTCGTCACCCACAGGCCCGGTGGACATCGCGTCGGTCCAGTTGACGAAATCCCGGTTTTCGATCCACATCGAGATCGGCGAGCCGAGCGTGACTCCGTGCCGGACGCCGCCAAGGATCTCCGCCTTGTCTTTCTCAATTTTCATGCGGCCGCCGCTGCCGTATCCGCGTTGTCGGCGAGCGAGGTGCGCTGCGATGTAGTCCTCGGTAATCGTCAGTCCCGCGGGCACACCTTCGACGACGAGGGTCAGCCCTCGTCCATGGGATTCACCGGCGGTCAGGAATCTGAGCATTGGTAATCAGGCCGTAGCTGTTTGACTTGCGGACGCCGCTTAGTTGGGATGTCGGATGAGTAGTACACCGCACGCAAGCCGTCGAAACGCTGTTGTGTTCGCCCTTGTCTGGCGTTCAGGTCCCTCTTGTGGCTTTGGCTATCGCCTCGAACATCACGTCAACCGGCGCATCTCGCCCGGTCGCCAGTTCGAAACCCTCGACACCCTGGAATACGAGCATCGACTGGCCACCGGCCGTTGTCCCGCCGGCCCGCTCGACCTCCCGCAGGAACGGTGTCATGGGCGGTGCGTAAACGGCATCGTAGGCCAGCGAGTCCGCCGAAACCAACTCTGCATCAACGGGGCTCTGACTGGCAGCGTCGCCGCCCGCCATCCCCATGGAACTTGCGTTGACGAGGAGATCGGCATACGGAACGACATCGGCGAGTTCATCCTGGCCCAGCCCGATGGGATTCGGCTTGAATCGGCCGACGGCCAGGTCGGCGGCGAGTTGGCGGGCGCTGCCCAATGTGCGATTGGCGATGGTCAGTTTCGTGACACCACCCGTCCGCAGTCCGTGGACGATTGCCCGAGCCGCGCCGCCTGCGCCGAACACCACGGCCGACTTGCCAGCCGGATCGAAATTGGCCATTTGCCTCAACGCCCGAAGAAAACCCGGCGAGTCGGTGTTATAGCCGACTAATTTCCCATTCCGATTCATGATCCAGTTGACTGCGCCGATCAACTTTGCAGTTTCGTCGATCTCATCGACAAGGGCCATAACTGCCTGCTTATGCGGAAGTGTCACACAGCCTGCCAGGAATGATTCCTCCCGCCAGGAATAGATGGTCGCTTCCAACTCGGAAGGTGGTGTCGGCCATGCGCTGAACGTTGCGTCGATGCCAAGGTGATCGAGGCCCGCCTGTTGAAACACTGGTGACAGCGTGTGCCCCAGGGGGTATCCGATGATTCCCATTGACTTGGTCATAAGCGCCTCTTATTGCCGTCGGGCCGTTTCAATGACTTCATACCGCCGACGGTCACTGTGCGGTCGATTTCCCGGGTTGTCCGGCGAGTCGACTTTATGCCGATTGCGACAGCAAGTTGACTACCGGCGTTGCCGTCATTATCGGTTAACAATACCAGTTCGGCATGATGGCATCGGCGATTTTAAGGCCGATTGGTTGTCCCTCGGTATGTGGACGCGGGGCATCGGATATATCGTGATGCTATCGGCGCCGGCTGGAGAGGTAAGCCTCCAGGATCACGGCCGCGGATGCCGAGTCGAGGCGGCCGCGATTTCTGCTGGCGCGAACCCCCGCGTCTCTCAACCTGGCCGCCGCTTCAACGGTCGACAGGCGTTCATCCCAAGTCGATACCGGCGCTGAAGTGACTCTCTTAAGTTGATTGCAGAACTCGAGCGCTTTGCGGGCCTGCTCGCCGCGGCGGCCGTCCATGCTCAACGGCAGGCCGATAACTATGGCCGAAACGTCCCATTCTTTGGCTGCAGTCGCGATAGCCGACACGTCGTCGGGTCCGCCGACCCGGACTAATGCCTCTATCGGGGTCACGACCGTTCCGGATGGGTCGGAAACGGCGAGGCCCATGCGAGCGTCGCCGAGGTCTACCGCCAGCACGCGGCCGCAGAGACTATCTATGTCGGTTCTCCCGCCGAGTTCGCAGCTTCCTCGATCACCCCGCGTGCCGCTGCGAACGCAGCATCGAGTTTTGCGGGATCGCGTCCACCCGCCTGGGCCAGGTGGGGGCCTCCGCCTCCCCCTCCGCCCATGATCTGCCCCAACTGGCGCACTATCTGACCGGCGTGCAACCCAGTACCAACGAGGTCTTTCGTCACCATGACCATGATCAACGGCCGGTCGTCGAACTCCGCGCCGAGGACGGCTATCCCTGTGCCCATTTGGGTGCGCATGCTGTCCGACGCGCGCCGAAGCGCCGCCGAGTTGGAGGCTGGAATCCTGCGCACTTCGACCGGCACGTCTACGCCGCCGCATGTCACAGTGAACTGTTGGCCTGAAGGGTCCGATGATCCGCCGCCCAGACTGGCAGCCAGTACTTCATCTTCGAGGGCGGCGACGCGTTGGCGATAGGTGTCAACCTCGTCCAACAGCGTCTGAGTTCGGCTTACAAGTTGGTCAGTCGGTGTGCTGAGTGAAGCTGACAGGCTATCCAGAACGTCAGAGAACTCCGATATCGCCTGCTCGGCGCCGACCCCGGTGAGAGCTTCCATCCGGCGGACACCTGCCCCAATTCCGGACTCTGACGTGATCATGAACGCGCCGATTCCACCGGTATGGTCCATGTGAGTTCCACCGCACAGTTCGAAACTCCAGGGATGATCGATCCGTACCGTGCGAACTTCGTTGTCGTACGTGTCGCCAAAGAAGGCCAATGCCCCGTCTTCGATGGCCTTGCTGTAGGTAGTGTGGTGGATTTGGACGTCTGCGTTTGACCGGATTTTCTCGTTGACCCGGTCCTGCACCGCCCTGATTTCGCTCTTCGTGAGCGGGCTCATGTGGGTGAAATCGAACCGCAGGCGATCGGGCGTCACGAGTGAACCGGATTGACGAACGTGCGGGCCGATGATCTCCCTCAGCGCGGCGTGGACCAAGTGGGTGGCGGTGTGGTTTCGCCGGATCTGCTCACGCCGTTCGTAGTCGACCGCGGCCGTGACCGCATCCCCGACCTTCAACTCGCCCTTTTCTATATGGGCGCTGTGGACAGTCAAACGCGAGTATGGATTTTGCGTGTCGGTAACCGTGACGCCCGCGTTGTCGCTGGTGAGCCGTCCGGTGTCTCCTATTTGACCTCCCTTTTCGGCGTAGAACGGGGTCTTGCGCAACACGACTTCTACTTCTTCACCCTCCGACGCTGAGTCGATCAACGCACCGTCTTTGATCATGCCATTGACGACCGATTCGGCGGTGGTCCCCTCGTATCCGAGGAATTCCGTGTGGTCGACTCCCAGTTGCTCGTAGATTCGCCTCTGCTCGGCATCACCGCTGAAACCGGCTGAAGCGGCCCGTGCCCTCTCTCGTTGCCGGTCCATCTCAGCGTCGAAACCCGTCTGGTCCACGACCATGTCGCGTTCAGCCAGCAACTCCGTGGTCACTTCCAGCGGGAACCCGTACGTGTCGTAGAGACGGAATGCTTCACGACCGGTGATTTCACGGGACCAGTTCAATAGTGAATCTTTTGCGGCCGCGATTGGTTCCGCCTGTTTCCCTGCCCCACTCGCGTTTTGAATGGCGCTTTGGAAAACGGCAATGCGCGAATTCGCCGCGTCGATGGCGGCCGTCGAACCTACCGATGCGGCATCCTGACCCGAACCGGCGCTAAATTCAAGCGAATTCAGGTCGGAACGGCTGCTGCCGTCGCCGGACTCGCGTTCCATCGTGTCGACCAAGCGCTCCACTTTCGCGGCGTTGTCTGCCCTGTACCGGATCATGCTGCCCAATACGGCTGTGCCGAATTCGAGCGTTCTTGCGAAGTTGTTCTCTTCGAATTCGAGCGTGCGCTTGATGAACGGGAAGTTGCTCTTGAGTTCCGGGTAGGTGTCGCCCAGGGTTTCCGCCACGATGTCGGCCACGTCTGCGAGCACGGGCGATTCGAGTTCAATCGATCTGCCGAAAAGCATTCCCCGCCGGATGAGGCGGCGCAGAACGTAACCCCGGCCAGTGTTGCCCGGAACAACGCCGTCGCCTATCAAGAAGGATGCGGATCGGGCGTGTTCTGCGACCACTCGGATCGCTCTTTGCACCTCGCCGCCCTGCCCCATCGAACAGCCGGATAGCTCTTCGACGCGCTTTACGATCGGAAGGAAAACATCGGACTCATACGGCGAATCAACGCCCTGAATCGCGCAGATGGTCCGTTCGAGTCCCATTCCGGTGTCGATATTGTTGTTGGGCAGCGGGGTATCGTTGCCTTGCAGGTCTCGGTAGTACTGCGTGAACACGAGGTTGTAGAGCTCGATGAAGTCATCGTGCAGGTTTGGTCCCCATGTCGTGCCAAGTGCGGGGTCTCCGTCAGCCGGCACTGCCGCCATGTCACCCCGATAGAGGTGGATTTCGCTACAGGGTCCGCATGGTCCTTCAGTTCCGGCAGGCCCCCACCAGTTCTCGGAGGCGCCGAACCGGTAGATGCGGCCTGCAGGCACGCCCAGCTTCAGCCAGATCTGTTCAGCGACGTCATCGTCGGTGTAGATCGTTATGTACAGCCGTTCCGGGTCGAAACCGAGCGCATCGGTCATCAACTCCAGCCCCCACTCGCAGGCCTCTTCCTTGAAGTAGTCCCCGAAGCTGAAGTTGCCCAGCATCTCGAAGAGGGTCATATGTGTGGCGTCGCCGACCTCTTCTATGTCGGTGGTTCGAAAGCTTTTTTGGACCGTTGTGATGCGTTTCCCGGGCGGTTCAAGTTCGCCTGAAAAGTACGCCTTGAACGGCGCCATGCCGGCGTTTGTGAGCAGGAGTGTCGGGTCGGCGGCGGGGATGAGAGATGCCGATGGGAGGCGGAGGTGGCCGCGGTCCTCGAAGAACCGTAGAAACGTCTCTCGCAAATCTTGTGCGGTTATCACGTGTGTCTATTCCTGGTCTTCACGCGGCGCAACAGCCGCGGTCACTGCCAATGTTTGCTGTCGGCGGCCGAAGTTGCGCGCATTGCACGCGCCCGGCCTTACCGGATCCGGTTCTGGGCTCAAATTCAGTTTAGGAACCGTGGAACCGACGTGTCAAAGTCGAAAGCGGCTTTGTTGGCTGGAGTCGCGGGGCTGTCGGGCCGCGGCTTACCAGGGCCTGTTAACTTCGATGTCGTGTAACCGAACCGCCCAATAAGTCATTCATCCGTGCCAAGTTTCACTCCCTACGCCCAAGTGTTCTTGCAGTGCGCCCCAAATGTCATTGCTATGAAAACGAATTGCAATGGCCCAATTCCTTCAGTCCGGCCTTGAGTAGGAAACCGGGCCCCGGCCCCTGGACTCCGGCCTGCGCCGGAGCGACGGTGGGAAGACGGCCGCATTTTCATCGTCTTGCGCGGTCTTCGCAAGGCCATAGTGATTCCGAGCGCAGAGAGGAATCTAAGCCCGTGAATGGCGGTTGCGGCGCTATGCAAGCATCAGAATCTTGCGCAAGCCGCGTTGCTCTTCGACAACCTGGTCTCTGTACAAGCGCTTGAGATTCCTCACTTTGTTCGGAATGACATTAAGGCGCTCCGCAGCATTCTGGTACGAAGGTCGACCGGGCGTCAGCAAGTGTTTCCCAGTGTGAGCGGGTCCCTGCCGTCGCTCTATTCGACCGCAGTTTCCTGTACGCGCCGGTGTTGATCGCCATCGCCTGCCGTATTCGCCGCGAGGGCCAGCTCGGCAAGGGCGATTTCCCGATCTTCGGGTGACATCATTTCCGGCCGAATGAACTCGTCGGCCGTCGGGGCGGCCTCCACCTTTGGCACTTCGGAGTCCCAGGGCAAACGGGCCTGGTCGACACCCCAATACAGGGTCTGGTGCGGGAACGGAATCTCGATGCCAGCGTCGTCGAATTCCCGCTTGATCCGTAAACGAAGTTCGCCGGCGATCTCCCACTGTTTGAGAGGCTTGCATTCGCCCATCATCTTGATGGTTATCGCCGAATCGTCTAATGAGTTGACTCGTAGTACCTGTGGCGGGGTGATGATGAGCAGGCCGAAATAGGGGTCCTGCGATATTTCGTCGCCGATGCGGTTCAGCACTGTTATGACCCGCTCCAGGTTTTCCTTGTACGCGACGCCGACATCTATGTTTACCCGGGACCAGTACTTGGTGAAGTTGGTTGTGGTGGACACGTCGCCGTGCGGAATGACGTGGACCTTGCCGTCAAGGTCTCGCAGCACGGTCCGACGCATGTTTATGGATTCGACGAGCCCAGCGGTGCCCGCGATTTCGACCACGTCACCTTGCCGGTACTGGTTCTCCCAGAGAATGAAGATGCCATTGATGAGATCTCGAACCAAGTACTGGGCGCCGAACCCCACCGCGATTCCAGCGATGCCAAACCC
This sequence comes from Dehalococcoidia bacterium, assembly GCA_965262065.1. GTDB lineage: Bacteria > Chloroflexota > Dehalococcoidia > Lucifugimonadales > Lucifugimonadaceae. Next base: position 3,052,296 of record OZ253497.1, read on the forward strand.
CCCAAGGATGGGACCGATCGGTACCGACAGTTCGGTCAGGATCATGAATACGACTATAAGAAAGACCAGGACATTCGCCGTGCCAACGAATACGGCCGACAGAGTTTCTGATCGTTTCGCCAACTCCTCGTGATCGTCGGCAGTCTGCTGACTGAAGTTCGCAGCATTTGCAATGCGCGGCAGCCACCGCTTCAGAAGCCTCGATACCACCCATCCCATGAAAATGATCAATGCGATTCTGGCGCCGTCGGTAAGGAACCATGATCCCGACGCGCTCCCTATTTTCTTCAGAACCTCGATTGCCGGGTCGATGTCCTGGCCGAGGACATGCAGGATTCCGAGTATTGCCGCCAAGGCCAAAATCCCGCCTGTGGTGACATCGGACAGAAGGAAACTGGCCGATCTGATCGTTAGACCCGTCTCGGACGGCGATTCGAACTCTTCGAGGAGGTCGTCTCCCAAACCAAATCGCCGCCGGATGGCTATCCGCAACAGGTACCAAAGGACGATGGCCCCCAGGGCGATCAAAATCGCCCACATGCCCTTGTCGGCCAGCCAAGCGAGGAATGTGCCATCGGCAGGATTGCCGAACAGTTCACGAAGCATTTGGTTCACGATGACGGTCGCACGAACTTAGCGGTGGGGTTTCTTCTCACGGTTGGGGCGTTGCCAGTGGGCATACCGCTTCACGGGGTCCGAGGTTGAGTCGGTGGCGCGTATTATTCGTAATCGGAGCGAATTCAGTCTTCACGTTTTTCCCACAACGTGGCATACGGCCCGCCCCGACCACTGATAAGCCCGCCGAGGAATGACTTGGTGGTCTCCTGCTCGGCCGCGATTTGCTGCTCCATCAGGCCGACGATCACTTCAGACAGGTCGTTTAACAGACTAGTGGAAAGACGTTCCCCGAATAGTTCGTCGGCGAGTTCCCTGACCTGTGTGCGGTCGATACGCAAGAGAGCGCCGGTGAAGAACAGGATGCCGACGCTGGTGGCTTCACCCGGCACTTGTTCATCCGTGTCTTGACTGATCAGTTCCATCATGTTTCTGATCGCACGGGTCCGTACCAGATTCTCGACTTTGCCAGGGATCCCCATTAGTCCGAGGAAACCCGTCTCCCGTCGCCGAACAATGCTGCTGAACTCCTCCTCGAGCGAGTTTGCGAAGTCCGAGCCGGCGATATCGGCGAGATCCAACGAGTGGATAATTGGCCGCGCCCGCAACTGCGACCGTGTGTCTACAGCTACGAATTCGTCCAAATTGGGAAACACGACCAAGGTAATTTCCGTGTTCTTTTTGTACGACTGATTGAACATCGTCATGCTGTCGAAGGGGGCATTGCGCGCCGGAAGTCGGGCGGCGGCTAGCCCGAGAACAAGTCCTTTATCTTGTCTATGAACGACCGACCCCCGCCCCTACGGAATCGGGCCCAATCCTTCTGGGCCGAACCTGAGCGCGACAGGTTGGAGACTCGCTTTTTCATTACGTTCTTGATGAGCGAGTCTTCGCCCTGGTCGAGCCAGAATCCGGCGTCGGACGGGCACGCTTCAAGTTCGACGTTATATCCGCGGTAGCGGAAACGGGTCATTTGTCCGCCGCAGTGTGGGCAATTGTGGTCCACGGCGTGCTCGCCGTATCGCCTCTGTCCTTTGACCATGTCCTCCCTGAAGTGTTTGTCCTCGAGCGATTCAAGCGCTTCGAACGAGATCCAGGACCCGTCGCACTCCGGACATTTCATTGACGGCTGGTCGCCAAGTTTCGAGTCCGCGAGGGTGGAATCGTCGATGGGGCAATTGAGTGTTTTCATGGTGTTTGCGTTGATTGCGGGTTGACGCTCAGGGCGGGCGAGTTAAGTGAATCATACTGCGCGTTCGTCGCCCGCGTGGAGACGGGTTTGACGCCTCACTCGGATGCCCTCATTCCATTCGTCATCCCCGCCTACCCCCGATCCATTCGTCTTCCCCGACCCCGATCGGGGATCCACACGGCGGTCTGGATCCCAGTTTTCACTGGAACGACAGGGTTTACGTGCTAGTGGATCGGAGGATCCAGCCTGATGAGGCAGGCCCCTAGAGCTGCCTCAGATGGGGATCGAACCGGTCGCGCAGCCAGTCCCCCAGGAAATTCATCGCGAAGACCGTCAGAAATATCGCCATCCCGGGGAAGAATGTAATCCACCACTCGACGCTGATGTATGACCTCCCCTGCGCCACCATCAGGCCCCACTCGGCCGTCGGCGGCCGGATGCCGGCGCCCAGGTAGCTCAAGATCGACAGGGACAATATCAGCGATCCAACTCTTAGGGTTGAAACGACAATGAGAGTGTTCACAACGCCGGGAAAGATGTGCCTGAACATGATTCTGAATGTCGTCGCGCCCATCACCTTGCCCTGGGCTACGTAGTCCCGGGTCTTAAGCGATAGCGTCTCTGCCCGGATCTGGCGCGCAAAGCCGCCCCAGCTGAATATCGCCAATAGCGTCATCAGCACCGTCAGGCTCTGCTCGAAAACGATTACGACCACCAGTGCGATCAGCAAGAACGGCACCGCCAGCGTGAAGTCGACGATCCGCATTAACACCTCGTCGACCTGGCCGCCGTAGTACCCTGCAACTATGCCGACTATCGTTCCGACGATGCCGCCCGTGGTCAGCACTACAGCCGCCACGATCAGTGAAATCCGGGCGCCATAGATAACGCGGCTCAGTACGTCTCTGCCCTGGATGTCGGTCCCAAGCAAATGAGAGGAGTCGCCACGTTCGTCCCACGCAGGCGGCAGTCCGCTCTTGAACAGATCGCCTCGCAGTGGGTCGTGGGGCGAAACCCAGGGCGCGGCCACCGCCGCAATGACCAGCAGTGCGACCAGCGCCCCCGGTACTATCGGCCACTCCCTGAAAATTCGCCAGCCAACCGCCAGCCAGCCCGTGCCCGCTTCATACGTTCGGGGATCAGGGACTGTGATCGATTCAGTCACGCGGGCCCCTCAATATCGAATCCGCGGGTCGACGTATGCGTAAAGAATGTCCATCAACGTGTTAATGCCGAGGTAGATCACCGTAAACAGAAGGACCACGCCTGTCATAGTAGGGAAGTCGTTGTTGTTGACCGACTGCACCGCCAATCGGCCAAGTCCGGGCCATCCGAAAACGGTTTCGGTCACAACGGCCCCTGTGAAGAAAGCAGCCAGAATCAGACCGCCGAACGTTAGAGGCGCCAGCATGGCATTGCGCAGTGCGTGCTTCCACACAATGGACCTCGAACTGACCCCTTTTGCCCTCGCCAGCTTGATGTATTCGGAACCGAGCACTTCCAACATGGCCGAACGCACGATTCTGAGAATGCCTGACGCGGTGAGCCAACCCAGCGTGATGGAAGGCAGGATGTAGTGGTTCAGACCGCCCTTTCCGGATGTAGGCAGCCACGAGACCTGTACCGCAAAAAGGAGTATGAGCATGATGCCCAACCAGAACGGCGGCAGGGCTTGGCCGAAGAGTGCGAATGTACGGCCGATATAGTCCCAGGCACTACCCCTCTTCACAGCGGCCAAAATTCCCAGCGGGACACCTACAGCCAACGAAAAAACAAATGCGCCCGCCGCGAGTTGCAGTGTGGCGGGGATGCGCTCAAGGATCACCTTCCGCACCGGACGCAGTTCCCGCAAGGACTCCCCAAAATCGCCCTTTAACGCGTTACCCAGCCATATGCCGTATTGGACCACAATCGGCTTGTCCAGCCCCCAACGTTTCCCCCAGGCGTCCCACTGTTCCTGGGACGTGTACGTGGTGAGCAAGACGTACCTGGGATCACCGGATTTGTGCGCAAGGGCGAACACGAAAACGCTCGTTGCAAAGGCAACGAGCACCGCATACACGATGCGCATCACAATGAATCGGCGCAATGGTCCTCACCGGATGCCCATGCCGTGGGCCCACGGCATGGGAGGGCTTTGGGCTACTCGGGTGGTGTAGCACACGTCGTTCATGCCCTGGCCGGGAATTGCCGCGCTGGTTCGTGCGGCCCGGCCAAGGCAGTTTCCCCGCGTTATCGAATGACGGCTCTTTCGAAGTCACCCGCTTCGACTCCGGGCAGAGTCGTCGGCTGCCACTCGACGTGCTTGGCGACAGCGGCAAATGTCGGTACTTTCACAATCAGCGTGGCCCAGCGGTACTTGTGCAGGCAGTCCTGAGCCGCCGCGTTCGCGTCCAGTCGGGTTTGGATGTCCAGTTCCGCACGGATGCCGTACCAGATATCGTCGACGCAACCGATCTCGACTCCGGGGTTCCACCCTCCGATGACCGGCCGCTGGTTGTAGTGCTGTGGTGTGTCGGGAGACGGGGAGCCGTATCGCCAGATGTATGCGCCCGCGAATGACCTGTCGACCAGGCTCGGCCGCTTCGCCGCGTATGCCGTCGAGTCGATATTCACCTTGATGCCAAGGTGGTCCTGCCACATCTGTGCGATCGCCTCACCGGTCTGGGGATTGACGATTGTGGGCAGGTCAGGGGTCACGAAGAAATCGATCGAGAATGAATCGAATCCAGACTCGTCCAGTAAGGCCTTGGCGCCTTCCGGATCGAACTTGAACTCATCTCGCCATTCTTCCTTCCATTGGGCGTCATCGGGCGAGAAGTTGTACCAGGTGTTTGGCCCGACCTGGCCCAGCCCGCTCAGGATCGCGAGGTTGATTGCGTCTCTGTCTATGGCCATCGACATGGCGTGGCGGACCTTTGCGGACCGTTCCATCCTGTCGGTGTCGTTCGGGTCGCCAATCCAGGGGTGATCGTCATCGGGCAGGAAACCCGGCCGGGGCTCGACAGGCTCCCCGGTCAAAAGGTCTGTGCCTATCCAGTGGTTGCCCGTGAACCAGACAGTCGATCTGGCGGACGTGTTGGTTTCGACTGCGTGAGCGCCCGTTTCACCCAGCACGGATCCAAGGAACCTTAGCGATACCGGTGAGATATCGACTTCTCCGGCTCGGAATGCCGCCAAACGAGTGGCTTCTTCCGGAATTTCCCGGATAATTACCCGTTCGATGCTGGCGACGGCCCGATAGTGGCTCTCCTGCGCATCGAGAATGACTTCATCATTCGCAACCCATTTGTTCACTGCGAACGGGCCGGTCCCTATGGGCGTCTCTGCTGCCCCGTCAGGACCTAGATCGTCAAATACCTTCTTGCTCCAGATCCCTCCGATCTGGCTGTTGTTTGACAATTGACGGTCCCACTGCGGTGGAATAAATTCCCCTTCCCTGGTGGTCATAGTGACGGTGTAATCGTCGTCTTTGACCCACTTGTCCATCCACTCTTTCGCTTCAGCGATCTTGGCGAGGGTGCCTTCGGCAAAAAGGGCATCGTCAAACGTGTAGACCACGTCGTCGGCTGTAAGTTCGCCCCATCCGTCGTGGAACTGCACGCCTTTTCGAATCTTGAACGTAACGGATGTGCCGTCCGATGCGGCTTTCCAGGATTCGGCGAGGGCCTCAGCGACTGTGTCGCCAAGGACCGGCGCCAAATGGGGGTGATAGGTCAGGGGATCGGCTACGCCCCACGCGACCTTGTCGAGATTGACGGGCCACTTCAGGAGGCTCGGCCTGAAGACCGGAGGTGTGATGCTGCCGACAGCTACCCGCAAAGTGCCAGACTGCTCAACCGGCGCTTCCATCGCAGGCATCGCGGTAGCGACCACAACGACCGTCTCTTTCACCGTGACCGCCTTTTCGACGACCACTGTCTCAGTCACGGGCTTTTCGATTTCGACTATGACAGTTTCTATGACAGTTTCTCTAATGGTTTCAGGTTCCGGGGAACCACAGGCGGTGACAAATGCAGCCGTCGCCAATATGGCCACGGGCACGAACCCCAAAAATACTTTTCCGAGATTGATTTTCATGGTTACCCACCTAACTGAATTGGAAGCGCTTCGCTCATTGGGCCCGGTCCAGCCGCGTTGATCCCAAATTGAAAGGCGCACGAGTGTGAGAATTCACCTCTGAAAAGCCTCTGAATTTGACCGGAATTTAGCACCGAACACTTTAAGTGTCAAAGTTCAACGGACCTCGTGGGCACCGGCTCAGCACGGTTCGACCAGGGGCGCTGGTTAACTGGAAACGACGGCCGATAAGGCTGGGAATCTGCTTGATTCCGTAGGCGGTTGGACCGAATTAGCGTTCTTACGGTCATCTCTCCGCCAAGTGGCCTGATTCCCCGGCGCGCGCCATCTCCGGACTTACCGGACACTCGGCGTCACCCAGAACCCTCTGCACCAGGTATCGCTCGTCGTCTCCGACACCCCGCGTCACAAGTCTTCCCCGAACCCTCGCGTCATCCGTCATCCCCGACCCCGATCGGGGAACCAATGCCGGTGCGGAGACTACCCGGTGGGCTCAACTTTGTAACGGAAGTTACAGTGGGTGGCGCCCTTCATTATTGTCTGGGTGCGAGTGAGTTGGATGTCGGGGTTGAAGCCTCGGGAGAATTCGAAATCGCGGGTGCAGGAAAAAACGTCGCCCAGATCGGCGAATCCTAGTTCGCGGTACATCTCGGCGTAACGGCACCTCGTAACGTTGAACGAATACTCGGAGTCAGATTTTTCGATCACGTCGATTTCAAGCGCGCCGTTTCGAGTCCATGGCTCCTTGTTGTCAGCGAAGTCTCTCAGGCCATTGGCGCCGATCTTATTGGCCATATTCGCGCCCTGTTCCCGGGCGATGCCGGTGATTACGCGGCGTGCGATGTCGGCGGCCCGTTCCCGTCCGATCTCATCCTGGTAAGCGCGTATCAAGGGACCGAGAACCATGGCCTCGATTCGACGGCGTTCGAGAACGCCCAGCCGCTCTTCAACAGGCGTTACATCTTGACTCGACTTGAGTTTATCCATGTGTTGCCAATCCCGATTTCGGGTTTCGTGCATTTATCGACAAATGTGCAGGCCGAAGGTGGATGGCAAATCTTCAGCCATCGACGGCATGGCAGATCGCGCTGCCCGGCTAGAGAGCCTCCACGCTTATCGCCACTGCCCCACCCCCTGCGTGGCATATCACTGCAAGGCCGGTCTCGAGGTTCGATTGACGGAGACTGTGGATTAGAGAAACCAGGATCCGCGCCCCACTCGCTCCAAGCGGATGACCCAGGGCAATGGCCCCTCCCCTTATGTTTACGCGGCTCCAATCCCAATCGAGAGCCTTGCCGTTTGCCAGCACCTGTGCGGCGAATGCCTCGTTCACCTCGATCAGATCGAAATCGCCAAGCTCCATACCCGTCCGTTCGAGCAGTTTGCCGACCGCGGTCCTGGGAGCGTCAAACAACATTCCCGGATTGTTCGCAGAATGTGCGTATCCGGTTATGCGGGCATAGGGGTCGGCGCTGAGTTCGGAGGCCCTGTCGGCCGACATGATTATGAACGCCGCCGCTCCGTCGCTTATCTGCGACGCGTTGCCCGCGGTGACCGATTCGCCGGGAGGGAACGCTGGCCTGAGTTTGCCGAGCGATTCCGGAGTGGAGTCCGGCCTGGGACCTTCGTCGACCGAAATGATGTTGGTCTTCCCTTTCCGTCCCTTGGTGAGGACGGGAACAATTTCAAGGTCAAACCAGCCTTCTCCCGATGCGACAGCGGCCAGCTGGTGCGAGCGCGCCGCGAATTCGTCCTGTTCGCGGCGGCTTACGTCATACTCGGCCGCGATGACCTCTGCGGAGCCGGCCATGTGCCGGTTTTCAAAGGGACACCACAGTCCGTCGTGGACCATCGAGTCGGTCAATTTCGCGTCGCCGAGACGCTGACCGGTCCTGCTGTTTACCAGCAGATGCGGCGCTGCGCTCATGTTCTCCATGCCCCCGGCCGCGACGGTCTCTGCCTCGCCGAGTTGGATCATTTGGGAACCGGCGATTACCGCCGCCATGCCGGATGCACAGGCCTTATTGAACGTGATGGCGGAGGTCGTTTCCGGGATCCCCGCCGATATCGCGGCTTGCCGGGCGGGGGTCTGCCCCAGGCCGGCGGAGAGCATGTTGCCCATCACCACGTAGTCGATCTCTCCCGGGTCGATGCCGGAACGTTCGATAGCGCCCGTGAGCGCGGTGGCGCCGAGCTGGGTGGCGGGTGTGGACGATAGACCGCCGCCGAATTTGCCCACCGGCGTCCTGGCCGCGCCGGCAATCACAACGTCGCGCTTAAGAGATGTTTTCATTGTCTGCCGAACCCCGGAATCCTGGATGAGTGTGTATCGGTCCGAGTATATCCGCGCCGGCGTTGGAGGCGATCCTCACATAGGTGAACGCGGGCGGTACTGCAACGCCTCAGCCATGTGGGCGGTCAGGATGCGTTCCTCGCCGCCGAGATCGGCGATCGTCCTGGCGACTTTCAGCACCCTGTGGAACCCGCGTGCGGAGAGTCTCAACTGGTTCATCGCCATCTGAAGCAACGAACGGGCCGAGTCCTCGACAGCGCAATGTTCCCAAACCTCGACCGGCCCCATCTCGGCGTTCGCTACCGGTCCGCCCTTTTCGAATCGGGCATGCTGTAACTTCCTGGCTGCCGATATTCTCCGGCGGACGATTTCGGAAGTCTCGGATCCGGGAGGCTTCACCAACTTTTCGTATTCAACCCTTGGAACGTCCACAAAGATGTCCATCCGGTCCATCAGCGGTCCCGATATCCGCCTTTGGTAGCGGGATATGGTCGTCAGGGAGCACGAGCAGTTCTGCGCCGTGTCGCCGTAGTAACCGCAGGGGCACGGGTTCATTGCGCCGACGAGCATGAAGTTGGCCGGAAACGTTACGGTTCCCTGTGCCCTGCTGATCGTGACGACCTTGTCCTCGATCGGCTGCCGCAGCACCTCCAGCGACGAGTGGCCGAACTCCGGCAGTTCGTCGAGGAACAGCACACCTCGGTGACTGAGAGTGATCTCGCCCGGCCGGGGGATTGCGCCCCCGCCTACGAGACCGGCGCTGGAGATCGTGTAATGAGGCGAGCGATATGGGCGCGCCTCAATCAATCCGCTGCCCGACGGCAGCAGGCCGGACACGCTGTAGATTTTCGTGACGTCCAACGACTCAGCCGCCGTCATTGGAGGCAGGATCGATGGGAGGCTTCTGGCCAACAGGGTCTTGCCGGAGCCGGGTGGACCGGTCATCAACATGTTGTGGCCGCCGGCCGCTGCGACCTCGAGCGCCCGTTTTGCGTGTTCCTGCCCACGAACTTCTGCGAGGTCAGGCGAGTTTCGGCCAATGCCCTCGCGCGGTTCTTTTACACTCTCGTGGACCGCCTGGTACAGGGGAATGGAAAGTTCAGACCGCAGGTGACCCGCCAATTGGGCGAGGGCATCCACCCCTGTCACGTTTACCCCCTCTACAAGGGCCGCTTCGGCAGCGTTTGGCGTGGGCACGAATACATTCTTGATGCCCCGTTCCCTGCCGACGGCAACCATGGGCAGAATCCCCTGGGTCGGTCTAAGCGCCCCGTCGAGGGCCAATTCGCCCAACAGCAGAGAGCCGTTAATGCTGTCCGGCACTTGACCCGATGAGAGAAGAATGCCAACCGCTATCGGCAGGTCGTACGACGGACCGGACTTTCTAACGTCGGCCGGCGCCAGGCTGACCGTGATTCGCCGCATCGGGAATTCGGCGCCGGAGTTGCGGATGGCCGCCCGTACTCGTTCCCTCGATTCCTGAACAGCAGCGTCGGGCAGCCCCACGATGTTGAAAGCCGGCAAACCCGGTGAGATGTCGACTTCTACCTCGACCAGGAATCCATTGAGACCCACTACGGCGCACGATTTAGTCTTCGCAAGCAAATTGCCCCCAAAATGGCGGATACTGCCGTGTTCGGCATGATTGGAACATTTGTTCCGCCTGCTAGATCGTATGCGCGCGTTACCCCTACCGCGAAGTCAACGTGTCACAGTTAGTCGAGTGGCTCGAAAAATGTCAGGTCGGCGCCGAAGTTGTCCATTGCAATCACCGCGTCTCCCTCAAGTACGGCCCTGATGTCCTTCGTGCGGTGGGACAGGGTAATTTCCTGCTTCCGCGCCGGATACTCGACTCCAACGGGTTTACCCGGTTCCGGTCGAGCTATCAACACGTAGTCGCCTAGCACCCGATAGTCATCCGTTCCCCTGACCCGCAACGACGCTTTGTCGACCCATATCGGTAGTCTGATCCATAGTGGAATTTGGTGACTGACGGTTACGCGAACTCCGGTTCCGGCTTCCCCGGCAACTACTCGCGCGTCGGGCGTCTCCTGGTCCAAAAGCAGGTTCACCCGCACACCGTCGACCCCTTTCACCACACCCTCTCTCAGCGCCTCGCAGAGGGTTCCGACGACCCCTCCGACGATGTCCATGTTGAAACTGACCCGGTTGAGCCCTATTGGGTGGTGGCCGTACGGCGCGGGAAATCCGAACGCACCAAGATGGCGGTCCCTGATGTTTCGCAGTCCGTCTTCGTTTGACGGATTCTCGGGCTCGGGGATGAACAGCACATCCCGCAGTTGGGACGGCAACAGATGGCCCCGGAGTATCCGCTCGGCGTCCTGAAAATACCCGGGATACCCGTGCCGGCCGAGTATCAGGGCTGTCTCTACGATGTCGCCGGTGTTGTTGCCCTCTCCCATGTCGGGTGGGCTGTCATCGGCGCTGCTCTCGATCACCCATCCGAGTTCGTCTCGAATCTCCCACAGACCGTTGCTGCTGAACGCTCTGACTCGCTCGAGTAGCGAGGCGTCACCGGTCAGGTCTGCTAGCTGGGCCAATGAAGACATGACGCAGGTCGTGGAGTGCGTGTGGGTACCGAATTTCTCGCGGTCGTATGAGCCGTCCGGCAAAAAGAACTCGGATGTGGCCTTCGCAGCCAGGAGGGATGCGAGTTCGAGGGCCTTGGCGTAACCGGTAGCCCGGTAGTACTTGACCAGCGGTCCTATCGCGCGGGCGATGCCGGTGATAAACGTGTTCTCCCTGGTCCAGCGGATACCGTGTTCCGACTCCAGGCCGCTCCTGTCCCAACCTTTGTCGGGATCCCAGACTTGGAGAATGAGCTCGATGCTGGATGCGGCCAGTTCCCTCGCCCGGTCGGAGTCTCTGTATCGGACCAAGGCGTATAGGGCGTGAAGTCCCTCTCGCACGTTGTGATCGTTGAAATTCTCTATTGGCCCGTCCACGCGGTCGCGATTCATGGGCAACGGCACGGGACCGGAGTAAGAGAAAAAGGCCGCAGCGGCGTGTTTTTCGACTGCCTCTTCCGAAATCGAGACGCCAGCCGTGTCTTTGGCCGTCAACAAGGCGTTCAGGTGGCGGCCTGGCACGTGTGACTCGGAGTGGATGTTGCTGAAACTGAGCCTGGGATTGGGCAGGACCTCGGATCTGAAGAACGGAATATCGTTGTCGTCGGCGTTGAACACGTTCGACATCGTCCGGCAGCCAAGTTCGATGGCCGCCTTTATGTCGGTTGAGTTGACGTTGGATAACTTCACACTGCCGTCTCCTGTGGTCTGCCTGATGATCGCCCGGTTCCGGCCGACCGATCATGCCTCCGGGAGTTGATCGCCGGTCGCCTCAACGGTTTACCCCGGTTGATTTACACTTTGCATCATGGACGACAGGACATACAAACGGCAGGCCCACCCGCCCTACTGCACCTGCGTGCAATGCACACGGCATGGGGCACAAGCCCGGCGGCGGACCGGATGGTGGTTCATGTCAATGGGACCAGTTCGCGCCGTGCTGGACATGATCGCCCGACTACTAGGACGTAAGTAGAACCGGACTCCGGTCGTTCACGCCACGCCCGGCCTGGTTACTAGGTCCTCGGCCGCGTAATCAGGTCCCATATCCAACCGGCGAGTACTCCGCCCACTACGGCAACCGGCAAGCCGATAAGCAGGCCGACCGCAAGCGTCTCACCGATGCCCGTCTGCGCTGGATCTATCCTGAACAGGGAGATAACCGTCGCCGCAACGCCCACGATCGCGCCAAGGCCTGCGCCCGCAAGCATGTTTTTACTGAGCCTCAAGGTTTTTTCATTCTCTGCAAATAGACGCGAAGGGACTTGAACCCGCCTTCGATCCGCCAAACGGCATGGTTGGCTGGCGTCCTGAGACCATACCTAGTTAAGGGAATAGACCTCGTAGGGATTCGAACAAGGGTTGCCGCGGGTCAAGTGCATCCTGCCCTTCGAGGGTTCCACGATCATTGAAACAACGCTGGTCCAGTGTCCATCCCCGGGGTGATCGTTTTCATGGCGGCAAATAGACGTCGGGTAGTCCAAGTGGTCGGACAACAGCGATTTGACGTGGTCCAGCCCAACGCCGCCGGCTTGATTCCCAAGTAGCGATTCTGCCCGCGACATTCTCGGTACCGACTGGATCAACTGTGGAAACTGCTCGTTGACGTGCGCAAGCTCGGGATGCACGCAGTGGTTGGTGTGCACCAGGACTCCATTTCCGTTTGCCCTCAGCACGTGGACGTCGTCGACCGTCACTTCGAGGTCAGCCGCGCCCTCAGCAGTAAGCAGAGCGACGTTGGCCGAAATGGCTCGCCGGGCTCGCCGCACTTCCTCAGTAACGTCCTTCAGCGACGCGTGCAGGTACATGCGGCGCACGAGGAAGTACCAGGGCACACCCACTCCGCGGGCCGGCGCGGGCAGGGTGTTCATGACGACTCCCAGTCCCGATTCATTGAGGCCCATATAGCCGATTACGCCGGGCTGCGTGAAGTTCATGTGCGCCGGCGCCCCGCTTGGCCGGCGGATCAGGACCATGGAGAACCGGTCCATGGCGGGGTCGTTGTCCCAGTTCTGACCGGCGATGCCGGTTCCCAATTCGGCGGATTCGGGTTCGACAACAACGCCGGTGCACGCCCCGTCTATGGCCGCAGGGATCTGGTTTCGCACGTTAACGAGCATCACCTGTTCGGCGGACAAGCCCGCGCCGTCCGCAACGCCCTCGACCTCGGTCATGAGTTCGGGGGCGTACTCAGCCGCGTATGCGATAGACCCGCGGGCGACTTCCAGCGCCTGATGATTGGAGATTGGTTGATGCCCTGCCCTGCCGACATTTATGCGGTCAGTCACCACCTCGACAAGCTCGCGGAGTAGATCGCGGGTCGCCTCTCCGATCTGCCGTCCCATTTCGCGGTGGCTTCCTGCCACCTCGATCTTCGGGAAACGGGATACAGCTACAGGAGCAGATATGTTCACAACAGGGTCTCCGGATACGCGTTAGATCGTACGGACGAGTTTAACGTCCCACTCCCGCACTACAAGACTTTGTACAACGTAGCTGCAAGTGCGAGCTGAAGCATTCTCCCGCCGATTGCCCGCTGCTAAACTCGGCTCCCTTGATAACTTGCGAGCGTTGCGGAGCGGTTCATGAGCCCAAAAAAGAAAAAAACTGAACGCATCCTGCGAAGCGCCGAGTGGTTCGGTACGCGGGACCTCGAAGGCTTCCTGCACCGGTCGGGCCTTAAGTCCCAGGGTTGGTCGGAGGAAAGCTTCGCGGGCAGGCCGGTCATCGGTATCGCCAACTCCTGGAGCGAGGCCACGCACTGTAACGCGCACCTACGTGATCTGGCTGTTCACGTGAAGCGGGGCGTTCTTGCGGCGGGCGGCTTCCCATTGGAGTTTCCCACAATTTCGCTGGGCGAGTTCTTTCTCTCGCCCACGTCCATGTATTGCCGGAACCTGATGTCGATGGATGTCGAGGAGATGATCCGCGGTCTGCCCATCGACGGCGTAGTGCTCATGGCCGGCTGCGACAAGACGACCCCGGCGATGTTGATGGGCGCGGCGTCGGCCGATCTGCCGGCCATTATGCTGACGGGCGGTCCGCAGCTTAAGGGCAATTGGCGAGGCGAGGAGTTGGGTTCGTGCACGGACTGTCGCCGGTATTGGACCGAACTGCGAGCGGGGACGATCACGCAGGCTGAATATGACTCGATGGAGGAGGCGATCTACAGGTCTCCAGGGCACTGCATGGTGATGGGGACCGCGTCCACGATGGCAGGGATTACAGAAGCCCTCGGCATGATGTTGCCGGGCGGCGCGGCTATTCCGGGCGCTGATTCGCGGCGCAGTGTCCTTGCCGAGAACACCGGCCGCCGGGCCGTCGCTCTGGTAGAGGAAGGGACCCGCCCTTCGACGATCATGACTGCCGCATCATTCGATAACGCTCTGAAATTCCTCGCGGCCGCTGGTGGATCGACGAACGCCATTGTCCACATGACCGCGATTGCGGGTCGGGTCGGCATCGACTTGCCGCTCGCCCGGTTCGACGAGCTTTCGCGGCAAACTCCGATGATCGTGAATCTGAAACCCACCGGTAAGTACTTGATGGAGGACCTCTTTTACGCCGGTGGGGTCGGCGCGGTCCTCCGGCGAATGCAAGATTTGCTGGACCTGGAGTGCTTGACGGTGTCAGGTAACAATTTGGGGGAGGACATCGCAAATGCCGAGTGCTTTAACGACGATGTGATTCGGGACGTGACAACGGCCCTTTCGCCAGAGGGTGGCCTGGCCTGCCTGCGCGGTTCGCTAGCTCCGGATGGAGCTGTCATAAAACATGGCGCAGCGTCCCCCGCACTTCTGCAGCACCGGGGCCGGGCCGTCGTATTCGAAAGCTACTACGACCTAAGGGCGCGGATTGACGACCCGGATCTCGACGTTGAGCCGGAAGACATTCTCGTGATGCGCAACGCCGGTCCGGTCGGGGGACCCGGCATGCCGGAATGGGGTTTCCTGCCGCTTCCTCGCAAAATACTGGAACGCGGGATCCGAGACATGGTCCGAATCAGCGATGCTCGTATGAGCGGCACGGCGTTCGGGACGATCGTTCTGCACGTTTCGCCGGAGTCGGCTGTCGGAGGACCCCTGGCGCTGGTGCAAACGGGCGACCTGATCGAGATCGACTTGCCTGAGAGGCGGCTAGACCTCCTTGTCGACGACTCGGAGTTGGCCCAAAGGCGGGCGGAGTGGGAAGCCCTGCCCCGCAAATCCCATCCGGCATTCAGCCGTGGCTACGGCCGCATGTACGAGGAGCATGTCTTACAGGCGCAAGACGGCTGTGACTTCGATTTCCTCCGCGGCCGGACGCCCGTAGAAACGCACGTATGACTAACGCGTCGGACCACCCCGCCCCCGCCCGTTCTTCTCCGTCATTCCCGTGTTCTAGGGAATCTCCGCGCCATAATCAGCTGGTGAGCCTTGTAGAGCCTGTTTCAAAAGTCTCCTCTCAAGAATCAGGCCGTATATGGCGCGACGATTTACGACATCAATCCTCCTATCAGTACCTAATATGGCCGTAAATCCCGTCATTCCCGTGGAAACGGGAATCTAGAGGCGGGGGTCCCCGTAGGATTAGAGTTAGTGAAACACCCTCTTGTAACCCCACCAGATGCCCAGAAATGACAATGGGGACGCGATGCGCATGCCCCGCGAAAGCGAAGCCCCCAAGGCGTTCACACCCCTACCGGAAGCGCATCGTATTAGAGCATCTCCAAAAGTTCGGTTAGCGAAATGACACGGGCGTAAGGCAGGCCGTCCGGCGCTTCGGCGTCCGTGTTGCGGTCTATCCAAACCGCGTGGATGCCTGCCATAACCGCCCCTTCCACGTCTCGTCCAAAGGTGTCACCAACCATCAGCGCCTCGTGTGGTGATACGCCCAGCTCTTTGAGCACAGCGTCGAATGCCTCTGAGTCGGGCTTTCCCACTCCAATACCGCCCGACGTGATCGTGGTTTCGAACTCGTCGGATACACCGGACGCGGCCAGTTTGCGGTGTTGGTGAGGTGGCATCCCGTTCGTGAGGATCCCCAACTTGAACCGTCCGGACAGGCAGCGCACGACGGTCTGGACCTCGGGGAATGGTCCGATGCGGCGCCACATTTCGTCAGGGAACTGCTCAGATAGCCGGGCCGCGAGCGGTCTGTCACAGATGCCGTGGGTCTGGAGGACGGAGCTCCACGAGGACACGCGAAAGTGGTTCAGCCAAGTCGATATATCGGCCAGTTCTGGTCGATCGGTCCCGGCGTCTCCCCACAACAGGTCGCGTCCGCCGATTCCGATGCGGCGCAGGAAATCTGACTGAGGCGTGTTCTCCCCGTCTCGTAGAAAAACTGCAGGCATGCTGGACGCCGCCGCAGCCAGATCGATGTCGTGGCGGCGCGCGATTTCCATCGCAATGACCAGGTAGGAATCGTCGTAGGCAGCCTGATGAACAGTCAGAGTGTCGTCGAGATCGAAGATGACGGCCTTCACGCCGGGGAATCCCATCCTGCGACGCCTTTTCGAGGAGACCGTTATTCTGCCCATCAGGCTGCCGGCCTGAAAACGTAGTAGAGGCGCCCGTCGGTCACGAGAGTGAGGCGGCAGTCCACTAGGCGAACGCGATCAAGGGGTTGGCGCATCCGGTGGGATCAATTTTTCCGATCGCAGTTCGTCCCAAAGGGCTGCTGGAATGGGGGCTTCGACCATCTGAATGTTCTGCTCTAATTCGGACACGCGCGAAGAACCGGGAATGACCGCGGCGATGGCTGGATGCGCCAGGACGAACTGGAGTGCGGCCGCCTTGAGATTCACTCCGTTTCGCTCGCAAACCGCGTTCAATGCCCGGGCACGTTTTACGAGGTGTTCGGGTGCCAGTTCGTAGTTGTACGAGACCGGGCCGTCCAGATTCCTGGCGAGGATACCGGAGTTATACGGACCGCCGACTGCGATCTTCACACCTCGTTCGACGCAAAGCGGCAGGAACTCTGTGAGCGCGCCTTGTTCGAGCAGTGTGTAACGGCCGGCGAGCAAGATGATGTCGAGATCGAACTCCCGAACGAACCGCGCCGTCATCTCCCATTCGTTCATCCCGCAGCCGATCGCCTTGACCAAGCCCTGCTCCCTAAGCTCTGCCAGCGCCGGCAGCGCGGTCTCAAACGATTCACGTTCGAGCCCTCCCTGGTCAGCATCGTGCAGATAGAGGATTTCAACCCGGTCGGTGTTCAATCGATTAAGACTTTCTTCAAGCGACCGCACGATCCCGTCGCGGGTGTAGTCGAATTCGAAATCCAGATCCGGAAGATTTTCCGGACCGCGGAGCTGGTCGTTGACTGGATTCAGCACCCGTCCGGCCTTTGTCGAGATCGTGAACGATTCGCGGTCTCGTCCGGTCAGCGCCAGGCCGAGCCTGACCTCGCTGCGCCCTGTCCCGTACAACGGCGCGGTGTCGAAGTAACGCACACCGCTTTCAAACGCCGCGCTCACGATGCGCTGCGACTCATCGAATTCGACCCCGCCGTACTGTCCGCTTACGAGGGTGTCGCCTCCAAACGGAGCGGTTCCAAGTCCGAGCCTCGTAACCGAGACTCCGGTGTCGCCTATGGGAATCTGTTCGAATGGGTTCAAGAGTGCTCCACCAATCTCTTCACTGCGTTGCCGCGGCCCCTATACCGTCGGTTATGGCATCCCCGACGCTGGAAGTGCTCGAATTGCCGCCCAGGTCCGCCGTAAGAATCTCGCCTTCGGCAAGTACTCGTAAGACCGACTGTTCGACGAGGTCCCCTGCCCGTTTTTCCCCGAGGTGCCGGAGCATCATGGCCCCGGTCAGGATCTGTGCCATCGGGTTTGCAAGGCCCTTGCCCTCGATGTCGGGCGCTGTGCCGTGCGTCGGTTCGAACATCGACGGTACATTTCCAACTGGGTTCAGGTTGGCGCTCTGGGCTAGACCCATACTGCCGGTGACCATGGCTCCGATGTCGGTAAGGATGTCGCCAAACAGGTTTGAGGCGACGATTACGTCGAACTGTTCCGGCGCGCGGATCATCTCCATGCACGCCCGATCGATCAACATGGAGTCGGTTTCGACGTCCGGGTATCGTTCCTTGACCATGTCGAAAATGCGGTCCCACAACACCATTCCATAGCCGAGCGCATTCGACTTCGTAATGGACGTAACCTTGTTTTCCTTGCCGCGCTGCCGGGCCAGTTGAAATGCGTAGTCCACGACCCGTTCAGTGCCCCGGCGCGTGAATACGGCGGTCTGGACCGCAACTTCTTCAGCGAATCCCTCGTACTGAAACCCGCCCACGTTGGCGTATTCACCCTCTGTGTTTTCCCTGACCACGACGAGGTCGATGTCGAAGGGTTTCTTTCCGGCCAGCGGAGACTCCACTCCCGGATAGAGCACTGACGGCCTTTCGCAGACGTACTGGTCAAAAGTCCTTCGAATGGGCAGGAGCAGGCCGTTCAGGGTGACGTGGTCCTGAATTTCGGGGTGCCCGACGGCGCCGAGAAAGATGGCGTCGAAGCTCGCGAGCTGGTCCACACCGTCCGGGGGCAGCATCGCGCCGTGTTCGAGGTAGTAGTCGGAGCCCCAGGGGAATTCGGTGAAGTTCCACGAGATCCCTTCCCTTGCGCCCACCGCGTCGAGTACCTTAAGGCCTTCTCCCACCACTTCCTTGCCGATCCCGTCACCCCTGATGACGGCGATGTCGTAGTTGCTCATTTCGCTATCTGTTTGAGGCGCGTCGGTTGTACCGTTGCGCCCCGCTCCTTCCTTATGATGCCGACTCGTTTTGACTACCCAGCCAATTCGATTTGTAGGGGCGGGTTTCAAACCCGCCCGAGACCTCGCCCACTGTGTTATGACGTAAATTTCTTACGTCTTATCGTCCCGCTCCGTCCTTAGCAGTTCGTACGTGCAGCGGCCCTTTTTTCGAGTACAAGCAACGCCGCCGATGGGTCACCTTCAGGGTAGCCGTCAGCGACAAGGTCGTAAAACACTCTGGCAGATTCCCGTGTGGTCGGCATTGCCAGTTTCAAATCGTCGGCCAGTTTTTCGATGATGCCGATGTCCTTGACCAGATTCCGAGCCGGCGCGGCGGAGTTGTCGAAGTCCCGCGCCGCAGTTATCGGCCCGTTTCGTTCCAACATCGTGCTTTGGCCCCAACTCACGTTGAGCACCTCGACGGCGGCCCCAATGTCGACGCCCGCCGCATTTGCGAGTGCGAATGCTTCTGCCGCCGCCACACAGTGGATGGCGACGAGAGTCTGGTTGATCAACTTCATGGCTGTACCGGCCCCGGTCTGTCCCATGTGCCTCACGTTCGCGCCCATCATTTCGAAGAAGGGTCTTGCCGTTTCGAAAGCCGCATCGTCGCCACCGACCATAATCGACATGGTGCCGTCGGCCGCTCTGAGAGGGCCTCCGCTGATGGGCGCGTCGAGGAAATGTGCGCCGGCTTTCTTAGCCGCGGCGGCGCATTCCCGCGAAGTGGATAAGTCAACCGTGCCGTGGTCGACGAGCACTGCTCCAGGCCTGGCGTTTTCAGACAGCCCGTCCGGACCCATGAAGATGTCCCGGGTGGTGTCCACGCTGTCGAGGCACGCCATAACGATGTCGCAACGCTGGGCCACTTCGGCGGGCGAGGCGGCGCCGTCGGCGCCCTTGGCCACCATCGCGTCTACTTTGGAGCGGGTCCGCGTATACACGACCAGGTCAGCGCCGTTTTTGAGAAGGTTGTCAGCCATTCCCTGGCCCATGTTCCCGAGCCCTATGAATCCAGCTTTCATGTGAGTTACCCTGTTTTTTGCGTGTTAATTAGACCGAAGAAGGCCATTTACAGCTTCCGCGATACTGAGATTTGACCAACTGGGCTGGCCGATTATATGCGGATGAATGTGCGAAATGGCCCGATGAGCCGTTGTCAAACAAATTGCGCGCCGAGAATCACTGGTACGATATCGACGCGTTAAATCCTTACCTCACTGCCCTCATTTGTTGGACGAATTGAATGCGAACAGTACCTGAAATGTCTGCGTGCGCGTGGTGCCTGACCGGGCCGCCCGACGAGTCGTTACGCCGGTTGCGCGGCCTGGGATTCGACATGGTCGATCTGCGCACCGACTGCTGGGATGGCATTGGTTTAGATGACCTTCGTAACGCGGGGTTGACGGTGCCGTGCGTTGGCATCACTCCCGCGCCTCTGCCAAACGGTCTCACTCTGGACTCATTGGCGACCGCCGATGCCGAGTCCGCCCTGCCCTGCCTGGTCGGCTCGCTCGAACGCGTCGCGTCATTGGGCGTAAGTACGGCATACATGGTGACACCGCCGTCGCGGGTCGGTGATACGGAGACGTATGTTCGGTCGATGTCCACATTGGGCGATGAAGCTGCCCGACTTGGGGTGAAACTGTGCGTCGAACCGTCGCCCGGCTTCGCCCTCGGCGATTACACCGAGACGATGCGGCTGTTGGATGCCGCGAATTCGGACGGCCTGTACGCGCTGCTGGATCTCGGCCACCTGCTTCTTACGGGGGAGGATCCAGCCGAAACGGTTCGAATGCTTGGAGACCGTCTTGGGTATGTGCACGTAGACGACAACGACGGTCAGTCAGACGTGCACTACGGTCTGCTCGAAGGTGTATTGTCCGAACGGACCTTGTTCAGCTTTCTCGACTCGCTCGACGCCTCCACCTATGACGGCCCCCTCGCCATCGAGATCAAGTCCGATTTGCCGTCACCTCTGACGTCGCTGATCCGTTCTCGAATAGCGATCGCCGCTTGGGCCACAGCCCCCAAGTAACCCAGCCCGACCGCTGAAACAGCGCCCATTCGCTATGGCGATTTCCGTCGGATGCTACGATTGAGGCTGATACCGCGCTGTTTATTGGCTGGAGGGGTAGTACGCGGTGGCCCAAGTTAGAGTTATGTACTGGAAAGAAATTCCGGTGCAGGTACAGGCCCAGGACGGGGACGACTCCGTTTCGATGCCGCTCGACCCGAGGTTTCAGGAGGCCGTGGACAGCATCGCGATGTTCGATGGCAGCGCGGGCAGCGATGACTACCTCGACGGCTGGGACTGGGGTCAGTACAAGGAAGTCGACGGGGGCGCAGATGAGGCGGCGCGTTCGACGGCGGACCGCTACAACTCCAGGGTGCCTGCCGATTTTGTGGCGCGATTAAGAGACCTTCATCGAACAGGCGGTCGTGAATGCGCTCCGGGCGCCATAGATCACTGGTTCGACGACTGAGGAGGGCCCATGGGCCGACTGAACAATACGGAATCAAATGGCGAAAACAATCACGGTATCCTCGAACGGCTCGACGCCGGTGATGTCCTCCTGCTCGACGGCGCCACCGGAACCTACCTGCAAGATCGCGGGCTCGAACCGGGCGGATCTCCGGAACTGATGAACGCCGAATCCCCCGATATCGTTCGCGGAATGGCCGCGGAGTACTTCGAGGCAGGGGCCGACATGGTCCTGACCAACTCGTTTGGCGGTTCGAAATTCATGCTCAAGAAGTACGGAGTCGGCGACCGCGTACAGGAGTTGAACCAACTCGCGGCCGAACACGCAAGGTCGGCAGCACCGCAGGGCAAGTTCGTCGTCGGTTCGGTTGGCCCGACCGGTGAGTTCATGGAACCGTTGGGCGAAGTGTCGGAACAGGAAATGTACGACGCTTTCGCCACGCAGATCACCAGCCTTGCGGAAGGCGGCGCAGACGCAGTCGTGATCGAAACGCAAATGGCCATCGAGGAGGCGGTCACTGCGGTGCGGGCGGCACGCGAGAACACCGAACTGGTCGTCATGTCGACGATGGTCTTTGACAAGGGGCCGCGCGGCTATTTCACGATGATGGGAGTGACGCCTGAACGGGCCGTCGTAGAGTTACGCGAAGCCGGTGCACACGTCGTTGGCACGAACTGCGGCAACGGCATCGAAAAAATGATCGAGCTCGGGACTATCATGCGAGCAGTGACGGACGATTACCTGATCATCCAGTCGAACGCCGGTATCCCGTCCATCGTTAAGGGTGAAATCTGTTACCCGGAGTCGCCTGAATTCATGGCGGATAATTATACGAAGTTGGCGGAGATTCCGATTAACGTCCTGGGGGGTTGCTGCGGGACCGGCCCGGAGCACATAGAGCTGCTCGTCAAAAACGTGCGGGACGTACAGAATCCCGCAGATGTTTGACTAGGGACACACGCAAGGGGGTTAGCAGATGACACAAACCAAGGCGCCGCCGACCGTCAAAGACGTCATTAAGCGACTGGGCCGCTGCCTGGAACTGGTGTCTATGGACCCCCACTTCCATGACGTGACGGTTGGCCTCTACTACACGGGTAACGTGACTACCGTCTGGTCGTTCAGCAGGGTCCCCGGAATCGAAGGCCGTATCGAGCAGATTCGTGACCGGCTGGTCGCTCTGGGTGGCCTGATTCCGGTCGACGGCACACATGACAAAGCCGTGTTCCCGTCAGAAGCAATATTCGAGAAGCCGCTGCGCTTTCTGTTCACTGAAGCCGTGGAAAAGCACCCCTCGATTGCACCGCCGGACGGACCGATCACATCGCCCGACACAAAATCCAGGCTCACCTTCAAGGTGACCGGTTCCCAAAGCGACGACAAGTACGTCTACACCGTCACGGCCGAAGGCGAGGCCCCGCGACCGCAATCGCGCATTCGGGCCGTAGTTGGCGGGTATATGCGCTACGGCGAGTGCGAGCGCGTCGCCCCAGACAGTTTCGTTTTTCCGGACAATGTCCGCCACGATGAAATGGCGAGGGTTCTGTTGCCTTTTGCCCGAAACGTCAGCGCAATAGAGAATATGCTTGCTTCCGAGGAACTCGCCGGACAGATGACTACCCAGACGCTCGGATTCTCACAGACTTGAATGACCGGGGCGGACCGACCCCGTTTTGCAACCGCACAGGCTGGAGCATTTGCGATGGCAGTAACTCAGAAAATGACCCCAAAAGAACGGGTCCTTAACGCGCTCGCAGGAAAACCTGTCGACCGCCCTCCCGTGTCCAATCCCACCAGCGTGGCAACGGTGGAGTTGATGGACCTCGTCGATGCGCCCTTCCCCGACGCCTGCCGCGACCCTGAATTGAATGCGCGGCTCGCCGTTACGGGTCACACCGAACTGGGTTTCGACTCGGTTCAACCCTACTTTTCGATCATCCAGGAGTCCTCCGCACTTGGTTGCGACATGCAATGGGAGCAAAAGGACAATTGGCCGACCGTCCGCATGGCCAATCCGATCTGGAAGGGTCCTGGCGACGTGCGAATACCGCCGGGGTTTCTGGAACATCCCGACAATCGGGCGGTCACCGAGTCCATCCGGATCATTCGCCAGGAATTGGGCAACGACGTGGCCATCATTGGCAAGACGATGGGCCCGTGGACACTCGCCTATCACGTATTCGGAGTCGAGCCGTTTCTGCTGGCCACGATCGACGACCCCGATGAAGTCCTGAGTTCAATGCACAAACTCAAAGAGATATCCGTGTTGTTCGGCCAGGCGCAGATCGATGCGGGCGCGGACGTGCTCACGTTCCCCGATCACGCCACCGGGGACCTGGTGAGCGGCGAGTACTACAGGCGATTCCTGCTGGAGATTCACCAGGAGATGGTCGAGCGGCTCGACGTACCGCTCATTCTGCACATTTGCGGCAAGACGGTGGACCGAATGCCCTACATCGCCCAGTCAGGCATGGCCGCTTTTCATTTCGACTCCAGGAACGATCCGGCGGAAGCCGTGGACGCGGTGGGGGACGGAATCAGGCTCGTTGGAAACATCAACAACCCTGAAACTCTTTACGCGAGGGGGCCTGCCGAAGTGCGGCAGGAGGTGATTCGCGCCCTCGACGCGGGCGTCCAGATGATCGCCCCCGAATGCGCCATTCCTCTCAAGACCAGGCTGGAAAACCTCCTCGAAATACCGGCCGCTGTGGAGGATTGGGCAGCGGAGAGGATGCAGGGATAAGCGCGAGTAGTCGATTCCGTACTTGGATCGGATCCGAATGATTTGGCACTGGCCGCGTTGGACCTGATAGACCAAAATTGATATTCGTCACTGATTCTGATCGCCCCATATTCACTACTCTGTAACAGAGATATGCGGGCACCGACGCTGTCCAAAATTCAGGGGCCGTTGCGAGATTCCGGCGGCCGGGGACCCTTGATAAAGACCGAAGAGAACCATGCCGATAACTAACGAAGGTCTAAAGAAAGAATTCGAATACGTAACCCGGCCGGGGGAACGGAAACACATAGGTGAAACGTTCGATCAGGCCGACGAGCTCATGCAGGAGATGGCCCTCGCCCTGATCACGGGCAAGCACCTTGAGATAGACCGGCTCACCAAAGAGGCCCTGGGGCGCGGCTATTCGGCGAACCACGTGCTGGACTACGGACTGCTCGCCGGCATGGCCATCGTCGGTGTCAAGTTCCGGGACAACCTGATTTTCGTACCGGAAGTGCTGGTTGCGGCCAGGGCGATGAAGGCCGGAATGGCCCACGTCGAGCCGATACTTTCTGCCGCGGGCGTCGAGCCAAAGGGCACGATCATAATGGGCACGGTGAAGGGCGATTTGCACGACATCGGCAAGAACCTGTGCATCATGATGCTCCGAGGCGCCGGCTACACGGTGCACGACCTTGGTGTCGATACGTCGGCGGACGAATTCGTGGACGCAATCGAGGAATACGAGGCGGAGTTGGTCGGCATGTCCGCCCTGCTGACCACGACCATGCCCAACATGGGCCGTACAATTAACGCCATCGAAGAGGCGGGACTGCGGGACGAAGTGCGCATCATGGTGGGCGGCGCGCCGGTAACGCAAGAGTTCGCCGATGAAATGGGCGCCGATGGGTACGGTGATAACGCGGTCGAGTGTGTAGATCAGGCGAACGAACTTATCGTCTTGCTCGAAGAACTCCGAAGTGGCTAACGATCCAATCGAAACAAAGAGGGGCAACGCCGCGCCGGCAGTCGATGCCGAAAGGTTCAAGGCGAGCATAGAGCGCCTGTCCGAAATCTACCGTGACATCGCGCTCAAGGCCGAAGAGGTCACTCGCACCCGTTGCCCCTACAAGGACGCTAATTCGCGCTGCACCGCCCTGTTTGGGTGCAGGCATCAGTACTTCACTAAAGACCCCGGCGCCCGCCCGGTCTGTACCGGCAGCGATAAGCTGGACTACCGCGACGCCTGGGAAATGTGATCGCCGGGCGGAGCGGATTCTGGCCGGAGAGGCCGGTCCCCCGAACCAATCCTCATCTCTATTGGGATGGGTTTCAAATCCACCCTCCCGCGACTGCAACCCACCCACGGCCCATCGTAGACGCGTATTCGACGGCATCGCGATCCCCCATACGCATTCCTGTAAATATCAACGCCGTAGGGGTGGGTTTCAAACCCACCCTCGACCGCAGCCCACCCCCGGCCGGGCTTACAGACAGGTTTCAAGAGGATGTTTCACTAACTCGAATCCTACGGGGACCCCCGCCTCTGGATTCCCGTTTTCACGGGAATGACGGGATTTACGGTCATATTACGTATTGATAGGAGGGATGATGTCGTAAATCGTCGCGCCATGTACGGTCTGATTCTTGAGAGGAGACTTTTGAAACACCCTCTTCAAACCCACCCTCCCCGCGACAGGGGTCTGGAACTAGCCCAGCGTGATTATCATTGAAAACGAACCCACTGGCGTCGATCTGAAATGGCGGCCTGGTAAATACGAAATGGCATTCCTTCGATGAGTCCACTGATACACGGCAATACACGGCTGGAAATCGAAACCGGCCAGACTCTGTTCGACCACGCAGACTCACTACACGTCCGCGTGCCCACGTCGTGCGGACGGACGGGGGAGTGTCACGAGTGCATAGTCGAGATAAAGCAGGGTTGGGACGCGCTCAACACAACGACTGAGTCCGAGTCATTCCTGCGAGGCGACTATCGACTCGCCTGCCAGGCGCGTGTCGTGGACTCGTCGGCCAACGTGGAATTCGCCGTGCTGCGCCGCCAACCTCGGATTCTCACGCGGGGTATCGCCAGGGAGGTCAGGCCTGATCCTTTCACCGTGAAGGAGAACGACAAGGTCGTGTTCAAAGGTCCGGGCGGCCCGCGGGTAATCGACACGTACAGGGGGTCGATATTCGGGCTGGCGGTCGATCTTGGAACAACGACGGTCGTGATGAATCTGGTCGACATGGAGACCGCCTCGGTCGTGCGGATGGCGTCCTTTGAAAACCCGCAGCGCTTCGGCGGCAGCGACATTATGAACCGCATCTCCTACGACGGAAGCAAGTTCCCCGGGGAACTTCAGGCCGTGATGTTGTCCTCCATCAACTTCGAAATCGGAGAGATGTGCAGGACTGAACGTATTCGCCGCAGGCAAATCTACGAGTTGGTCGTTGCCGGGAACTCCACGATGAGAGACCTGTTTTTCGGCCTCGACGTTCAGCCGATCGGGTTGAAGCCCTATCGGTCTTCGACCGAGACCGACATGCTGGAAAACCGGCGTGACACCACGGCCATCTATGCGGCAGCGTCGGACCTGGGGGTGAGAATCCACCCAAACGCGGTCGTCTACGGCGGCCCTTTGGTCGGATCGCACGTGGGAGCGGATGTTGCCGCCGACATGCTGGCCGTTGGTATAGACGAACAGACCGAGCCGGTCATGCTGGTTGACGTAGGTACGAACACCGAGGTGGTTGTCGGCACAAAGGATCGATTGCTGGCAGCTTCGTGCCCGGCAGGCCCCGCCTTCGAAGGGGGCGAGGTCAAATACGGAATGCCGGGCTATGAAGGTGCAGTGGAAGCCGTGAGCATCAGCAATGGGCGGGCGTCGTGCAGGACCATCGGGGACGCCGAACCACAGGGGATATGCGGTTCCGGTCTCATCGACCTGCTTGCCGAGTTGCGCCGCAACGGCATCATGACCGAACTGGGCCAGCTTGATGAAGGGATGTCCGACTTTGCGTTTGTTCCTGAAAAAAACCTGACCCTTTCTCGGTCCGATATTTCGGCATTGGCGCAAGCGAAAGCTGCGAACTTTTGCGGGCAATCGATAGTCCTTCGCCGTTACGGACTGCCCATGAACGATTTCAGGAAGCTCTATCTGGCTGGCGGGTTCGCCAACTACGTCAACGCCGAGAATGCGATAGCGATCGGATTCATTGCAGGTGTTCCGGAGGATCGCATCGAGAAGGTTGGCAACGCGTCGCTCGAAGGCGCGACCATAATGTTGATGTCAGGACCCATGCGTAGCAAGATCGAGGAACTCGTCAAGACGGTCGAGCATGTCGAACTGGAGACCGAGCCGGACTTTTTCGATTTTTTCGTCGAGGGCTGCCACTTCAAACCGCTTACATCTCCGGTGTAGCAAAACGCCCCGTCGACTGTCGCAGTAGCGGTCCGCGCCTCATAAACGCGGAACGTGCACCGGAAATTTCGCCCTCGCGGTGGCTCGCTACGGTCGCTCGCGGATATCCTGTACTGCCATGGACAAGAAAGTACTGATAACCGACTACGTGTGGCCCGATCTCGATGCGGAAAGAGAGGTGCTCGAAGCGGCGGGGGTCGAGTTGGTGGTGGCGCCGGATGGGTCGGAGGCGACCCTGGCGGCTCTGGCAGCCGACGTCGACGCCATCATGTTCTGCTTCGCGAGTGTGACCGGCGAGGTCCTGCGATCTGCGCCCAAATGTGTTGTCGCGTCGCGATACGGCATCGGTGTGGACAACATCGACAGCGTGACAGCCACGGAACTCGGCATCGTCGTCACGAACGTCCCTGACTACTGCATCGACGAGGTGGCCGATCACGCCATCGGGATGATCCTCGCGCTGAACAGGCGCTTGGGCCAGCATGACCGGCTTGTCAAAAGCGGGGGTTGGGCCGACCTTAAACTCAATCAGTCGATGCGGCGTATGAAAGACGCCACTCTGGGCATCATCGGGTTCGGCAGGATCGGTCGCGCCGTGGCAGTAAAAGGTTCGGTGTTCTGCGGCAGAGTCATCGCCTACGACCCACTCCTTGAAGCAGGTACGAGCGCCGACGGTGTTGAGTGCCTGTCGTTCGACGATTTGATCCGGGCAAGCGACTTCATCACGGTCCACGTACCGCTCATGTCGTCAACCGAGGGCCTCATCGGCGCTGCCGAACTGGACATGATGAAAGACGATGCCATCGTCGTTAACTGCGCCCGCGGCGGACTGATCGACGAAGCAGCTCTCGCGCAGGCCCTGGCGGACGGTCGCATAGGCGGCGCCGGTCTCGACGTGCTCGAGCCCTCCCCGCCTGCTGACGATCACCCGCTACTCGCGTTCGACAACGTCATCATCACCCCGCATACGGCGTTCTTTTCCCAGGCGTCTACCCTGGAACTGGAACGGCGCACCGCCCAGGAAGTGGTGAGGGTGTTGAACGGCGGACGGCCTCAGAACTTCATCAATCCGGAGGTCTCTGGCCGCTCTAGGGTCGGCATATAGCCCGATAGCGGTTAAGGCGGAGTCCGACCTGCACGAACTACTCCGACAATACTTTTTAGTAGGAGTACTGCCCTGCCCCGAGCGGCGGCGAACGCCGTCAATCGGACTGGAATGAGTTCGTTATTCGCTGGTCTGCTCGGCGTCTTGTTTGGCGGGTCGCGAGTCGGCCAGACGCGAGATCCCGAAAAACCCGATACCGGCGATGACAAGGAAGACCACGAGACCGACGGCCCCACCGACATAGGCGCCGACAAGGCCGGCCGCGGTGAGTAGCATCACGATGGTGCATGAGTAGATGTAGTCGTTGCGCATCCCCATGCCTGGAATGGTATCGCGTTTTCCTTTGGGATTACAGGCTGCAAAAACCAACTTTTTTGCCTCGGCCGGATATGATTAATACCAGAGGCAAATGAAAACGTTGATGTTGAGGGATCGGCGAAGCGCCGGTCCGATTGAATTTAACGCTGGGCGTCGCCTGGAGTCGCCTTTCAAGCGGCCCTTGTCGGCGGCCGGTCCAACGAAACTGACCGGCGGTCAGCGAACAGGCACGAGCGCCGCCGTACTTACGCAAATCAGCAGGGCCAGCGTAGCTCAGAGGCAGAGCAGCTGTTTCGTAAACAGCAGGTCCCCGGTTCGAATCCGGGCGTTGGCTCCATCCCCCTTCCATTTATCACTGCCGCACCGCCGCGCCTCCGGGCCATTTTGCAAATTGCTCGGCCGCCGGACAGCGCAGGTCACACAGGCCGTACCAAACACAATTACCGAGTAGCAATTTAAACTTGATGGGCGAGAAGCGCCATGAAGATACTCAATTTTTTCATTATGACCCGCATACGGAAGATTCTGACCGCGACGGCCGTCATCGCTGCAATCCCGGCGATCGGCTTGGCGTGGTGGCTAGGGTCTCCCCTATTCATAGACAAGACCGTGGACGAACAATTCCCGTTGTCAGTGTCGGCCGATGTTCCGGAGGGCTTCACAAGGCAGGAAGTCGAAGAAACGATGGCAACGATGGCCAAAATGGACACCACGAAGACAGAGCCCATGATGTCCGAAATGAGTTCGTCGCAAGTGCTGTCCATGGGCAACTTCAGGGATGCGGATAATTTCCACAAGGGGTCTGGGATCGCCACCATCTACCAACTCGAAGACGGCTCACACGTTTTGAGACTCGAGGACTTTCGCGTGACCAACGGCCCTGATCTCCGCGTCTTGTTGAGCAAAGCGCCGGATATCCGTGACCGGGGTGAATTCCAGCAGTACGACTACGTGGAGTTGGACCGGCTCAAGGGCAACATCGGGAATCAGAACTACGAGATCCCCGGGGATGTGGCGGTCTCAGATTTTCGGTCCGCGGTGATCTACTGCAAGGCGTTCCACGTGCTATTTTCCGTAGCCCCCCTGGCAGGCTCGTCTTAGGATCAGGCCCGAGGGGGAAAGCGTCCACGGTTCCCCTTGCCCGGCGCGATAAAATGTCGCGCCGGGCCGTGTGCGGAGGCTCGATCGACGGTTAACCGTCTGACGGTGTTCAACGCGTAAGGCAACTTGAAAGTTCCCGAGGTCTGAAGCGGCAAGCCCCGGTCATATAGGTCAGCCGAAATAAGGTGATTCTGTCGGGAGCGGCTTTGAAGGCACACAGAGACTCAAGCTGTCCCATTCCCAAGTAGCTGAGGAGCAGCTTCACCTTCCGCGAAAGGGATGAGTAATCTAGAGTAGAGGAACTGCTCCGCATCGGGGAATTGTTTCCGCTCGGTGTCAAGATCAATCCCTCATGCTCCGGACAGCTGCTTAACTTTCTGCAACCAGACCAACACCCTGAAACCCGATGGTGAGAGATGCCTAATATGAACTCGAAAAGAAAGATGGTTCTGATGGACAGGCCACAGGCCATCGGCACTCTACCCTACTTCCTGGCTGAGTCTCACAAAAGTACCGACGTAAGAGACCAGCTCGACGAGATACGCGCTGCGGCTCCCGGTTTCGAGATCGAGTATTTCGATGAGTCACCCAGCTTGCTCGAGAGTTCGATCGGGGATGCCGAAGTCATCGCTACGATAGGGTTGGGTCCCGATGCCCTCGCCGTGGCAAAGCGGTTGAAGTGGCTGCATATCTGGAGCGCAGGGGTCGAGCACACGACTTATCCAGAACTGATCAGCAGTCCGGTCGTGATCACCTGCATCAAGGGCAACGCCGGCGTCCCGATGGCTGAGTTCGCCATGATGCATATCTATATGTGGACCAAGAAACTCCTGCACTACCTGGAGGCACATGAGCGCAAGGAGTGGATCACCGGTGGCCATGGCGAGCTCATCAACAAGACGGTCGCCATAATCGGCCTTGGCAATTCGGGCGCCGACCTTGCGCGCAAATGCAAGGCGGCCCACATGCGGGTGCTCGGCCTGCGCCGTACGACTTCGCCGTGCGAGTACGTCGACGAGATATATACCCGCGACCGATTGCACGAATTCCTCGGTGAGGCGGACTTCGTGTGCATCACCGCTCCACGGACGGCCGAAACGTTGGGAATGCTGGGTGAAGCGGAGTTCCGGGCAATGAAACCGACTGCCTACCTCATAGTTACTTCCCGGGGCGGAATTGCACAGGATGGGGCGTTGTTGGAGGCGCTCAACCAGGGGTGGATCGCCGGCGCTAGCCTGGATGCCCACACCACGGAACCATTGCCGGCCGATAGTCCGTTCTGGAGCGCGCCCAACACCATCATTACGCCACACTCAGCCGCTGGCGGTACAGGAAACGCAGCCCGTGCAATGGACATCTTCATGGACCATCTGAATCGATATGTGCGTGGAGAACCGTTTAAGAATCAGGTGGACAAAGCGGCCGGCTACTAGGCCAAAGCGGAAGCACAGACATTCGATCAGCACGCGCCGCTGTCACGGCGTTACGGGAGTAGATGCGCGACCGCGGATCACCCCGGCTTGCAGGTTTCAGTCATTCGGGCGCGCAGCGCCGCGTTCACCCGTGAAGTGGGAGTCCGTCAGTCAAGCACGACCTTGTCCACCGTGTTCTTCTCGATGAATTCCCAGTCCAGCTCGACACCGAGCCCAGGCTTTTCGGGAGGATGCACACAGCCGTTCTCATCGATCGAATCGAGCCGGTCCGAATACCCGTCGAGATATACCTGCGCCGCGTGGGACGGCACCTTCGGGTGCACAAGGCCCATCTCGTAGTAGTTGGAGTTGCGCATTGACGCCATGCAGTGGCGCGCGCCAGGTCCGGGCCCGTGTGGCTCAACATCCAGGCCGAAACCTTCGGCGGCGTGAGCGATCTTCATCACACCTGTGATGCCACCGTCGTAGTTCAGGTCGATGCGGACGAAGTCGGTGCCATCTGCGACGATGAAATCGACGTGCGCCTCGAGACCTCGAACCATCTCCATCTGGAGAATCGGGGTCCGCAGCATCTGCCTTAGCCGGCGGTGTGCGAAGGCAGACACGCCTCCGTCTCTAAACGGGTCCTCGTACCAGTAGTACCCCCAATCGTCCAGGGCGCGCCCTACCTTCCAGGCGTCCGCAAAGGTGTCATAAATGCAGCCAGGGTCGAGCATCAGATCCATCTTGTCACCGACTCTCTTGCCGACCGCCTCGACCGTCGCGATCTGCCTGACTATATTCGAGTCCTGCCACATGTGGATCTTGAAGGCGGGATAGCCCATCTCCAGGCACTGCTCGGCAAAATCGGCGTACGCCTCAGGGCTGCTGAGCCCATCCGGCTCGTCGTCTGCCACGAACGTGCTTGCGTAGCAAGGGAGGTTCTTTCGGTATCCGCCGAGGAGGGCGTACACGGGCACTTCATGGAACTTGCCGGCGATGTCCCACAACGCCATGTCGATCTGTGAGATGCCCATGCGTGCGTGTTGCCGCATCTGGTGCTTTGTCTGGTTGTATATCCCCTCGCGCTCCAGAGCGTTCTGCCCGAGCACCTTGTGAATCAGCATTGGGATCCCGGCGTACTCAGTCGGCGCGCCGCCCAGGTACTCGCCCACGATGCCCACGTCCGTAAACATTCGGAGCACCATCTCGCTGGCCGTGTGCTTGCTGCCGCGTTTGTAGACGGGGATGTTTATCGACTCATCAATCCCAACGTCGTTCATTTCGTAGGTAAATTTTCGCAGCTCTACGCTGGTTACAACCGGTCCGACGGCCATTCTCCGTACCTCCTCGGTAATATCACTTAATTCCCGCTCCGCAGGCGCGGCCGACCATACCGCATGGTGTAGGGGCGCACAATGACCGAAGGTGGGCGACACGGATCCGGCGCACGATTGCCGGTATTCGGCCCGGCGAATCGCCCGGAGTTGCCCCGGCTGGCCGGTATCGTAGCGAGAAGGACATTCTCAGGCCGCTTCGCCCAGGTACGCGCGATCGCACGAAGGTCACTGATCAGTCGTGACGCCGTGACACCGGCCTCCTGGTTGAGTTGGTAGTGGCTTGCAGCAGCGTTCATAACTGGCGCAGGCGCGGGTCAAATCTGTCTCGCATCCAGTCACCTAGGAAGTTCACGGAGAAGACGGTCGCAAATATGGCGATGCCGGGCATCATCGAAACCCACCATGCGGCTCTCAACCATTTTCGCCCATCCGCAACCATGAGTCCCCACGCCGGATTGGGCTTCGGAATCCCGACACCCAGAAAGCTAAGGGTCGCCTCAGTCAGGATCAAAGAACCCACGGCCACACTTGCTACCACCATGAGCGTGCTGAGTACACCGGGCAAGATATGACGAAATATGATCCTTGGAGGAGAGGCGCCTGCAATCCTGGCCAGTGCCACGTAGTCCTGCGTCTTCAGACCCAGCGTCATTCCGCGCGCCT
This sequence comes from Dehalococcoidia bacterium, assembly GCA_965262065.1. GTDB lineage: Bacteria > Chloroflexota > Dehalococcoidia > Lucifugimonadales > Lucifugimonadaceae. The sequence goes on from OZ253497.1 coordinate 3,085,381, forward strand.
GGCGCGCGTATCCGCCCCAGGTAAACACGACAAGCAGGATCAAGATCAGAGTCAGGCTTGAGCCGAACAGTACCACAAGTACGATGGCGACCAACACAAACGGGATCGCGAGCGTGAAGTCAACAAAGCGCATCATAACCTCGTCACCATTGCCGCCGATGTAGCCCGCTATAAGCCCCACCGAAGTACCGAAGACCATCCCCACACTCAACACGATGCCCGCGACCATCAAGGAGATCCTGCTGCCGTACATGATGCGGGTCAGGATGTCGCGGCCATTGTCGTCGGTACCCAGCGGGTATTTGCTGGTACCGCCTTCTAACCACATCGGGGGAGTGAGCCGGTCGCGGAGGTCTCCGCGTCGCGGGTCGTGCCCGGTTAATAGGGGCGCAAAAATCGCCATGAAGACCACGATACCGATTATCAGCAACGGGATTAGCGGCCAGCGACGGAGCACGTAGAGGGTCTTACCCCACCGTGTCTGGCGAAATGTGTTCCCACGCTCGAATTCAGATATGCCTTGAGCCATTCTCAGTCTCTACGTGAACCGGATTCTCGGGTCGATCACTGCATACAGCAGGTCCACAAGCAGGTTCATCCCGACGTAGGCCACTGTGAAAAGTATGACCACGGCCGCGACCACTGGAAAATCTGCCGCGAAAACCGAGTCGATCGCGAGCCGACCAATACCAGGCCAGGCAAAGACCTGCTCGACGACTACTTGCCCCGAGATGAAGGCCGCCGCAATCAACCCGAAGTGTGTTAGTGGCGGGATCATCGAGTTCCGCAAGGCATGTTTCCAGACCACCCAGTCCCCACTCACCCCCTTGGCTCTGGCGAACTTCACGTATTCGGAGTCCAGCACCTCTAGCATCGAAGAACGCACCAGACGCAACGAGGATGCCGCCGCCGACCAGCCAAGCGTTACCGCAGGCAAGACGATGTGGCTGAAGCTACCCCTGGTGGAAGTGGGGAACCAATCGAGAATCACCGCAAAGATGAGAATCAGCATGAGACCCACCCAGAAAGCCGGGAGGGCCTGCCCGAACAAGGCGAACATTCGGCCCAACAGGTCCCAGACACTGCCTCGCTTCACCGCCGACAACACGCCGAGTGGTATCGCGACAATGAGGGCTCCGGCAAACGCGACCGTACCTAACTCGAGGGTGGCCGGGATCCTCTGGCGGATCATCGTCCACGCGGCTCGCTTCTCTACAAGCGAATGGCCGAAATCACCTGTAACTGCCTTGGCAGCCCAGACCAGGTACTGGACGGGGAGGGGCTTGTCCAACCCCATTTCTCGTCCCCAGGCGTCCCAATTCTCCTGGGTCGTGTATATCTGATCGCCCAGGAAAAGTATCCGTGGATCCCCTCGCGCACGCGTCAATGCGAACACGAACACGCTGGACGCTAACAGCATCAGGGCCAGGTATCCGATCCGCCGCACGACAAATCTGGTCACGTATCATCCCATGTCCGGTCGACCAGACACGGCAGTGCTGGGGACCGGTAGTTGCGGTGACAGCCCCGCGCCTTGCCCGCCGGGAACTTCGGCGGGCAAAAGACTCGGGGTGGATTCATAAAGCGCGCGTCCCTATCCTTCGCACTTACACTGGGTGATCGGACGCAACAATCGCATCGCGCTACTTGATCCTGATCCTTTCAGGGGAGTTGAAAAACCCGAAAACAGACTGATGGGGATCCCATTCGATGTTGCCGGCCACCAGATATAACAAGCCGAGGGGATACACGGTGGGAATCGTTATCATCCAATAGCTCTTGAAGTCTTGCAAGTAGATGTTGTTCTGAATCCGCTTATCCCTGTCCGGCTCTGTCTTGTTTGCGTAGACGAACTCGACGAGTTGGTCGGGTATTTCGACGCCTTGAACCCCGCCGAGTGTCGGGAACCTTCCACCCGGCGCAACGGCATCAATGAGCCTTATATCGCCGCCGTGGAAGTATGGAAAATCGATGGAACGATCTACAAAGCGTGGCCGATAGGCATCGTAAGCTGTCGAGTCGATAGTCACGCGTATTCCGATGTCTTCCAACATCTGCGCGACCGGCTCTGCCAGGTACTTGTTGTAATCGACGCCGTCCCACATATGCATGTCGAAGCCGTCCGGGTATCCCGCCTCCGCCAGATACTGTTTGGCAAGTTCAGGGTCGTACGGGATGTGCCAGAGTCCGCCTGGTTGGTCCTTCGAGAACTCAGAATCGGGCAATCCGTCAGTGAAAGCCGATCTGCCCAACCCGTCCATCACTGTCTCGACAAGAAGATCCCGATCAATGGCCATAGCTATGGCCCAGCGAACCTTTCGCGCATTCTCCATCTGTTCGCATACCGAGCCCTCCGGCGGCGGCACCGACGAGAACATCACCGCACGGTCGCAGCCGGTCGCGTCCGGGTTGCCGATCCACGGGTGGTCCTCGTCAGGCTGGAACCCGGGGAACGGACCCCACTTCTCGCCGGTATCCCTGAAGACTGCAGACCAGTAATTACCGGACATGTTCAGCGTTGCGCCGAACGGAGGACCTATGTTAGTAACAGTGGCGCCTGCGCTCTTGACCCACGGCTTGACTAGCGCTGGATCTATGCCGCCTCCGGAGCCGGTCGCAATGTCCAACTCACCTGCTTCCATGGCGGCCTGCTGCGTACCTACCTCCGGCATGGTGATGTAGGTAAGACTCTCGACCATGGCCCTGCCATCTTCCCTGAAATAGTCAGCGAAGCGGTCCAACTCGATCTTGTTGTTCGTTTCCCATGTCCGCACGGTGAAAGGACCGGTCCCCATGTCCGTCACGTTGAAATCATCGGACCCGAGTTCCTCGAACGCCTTCTTGCTGACAATGGGGACGGTTGTGTCACCCGCATTCGAAAGCCTGAGCCCCCACGTGCCGTTCCACTCGCTCAGGTACAGAACCACCGTTCGGTCGTCGATGGCCTCCCAGCGGTCCTGCCACTCGCTGAACGGAGCGGCCCGGGTAAATATGGAGCCCTCGCGGATCGCGTCGTTGAAGCTAAATGCCACGTCCTCCGCGGTTAGCTCACCCCAATCGTTGTGGAATTGGACTCCCTCCCGGATCGTGAAAGTGATCGTGCTCTGGTCAGCGGCGATCTCCCAGTCAGTGGCGATGCCCGTGCCACCAAAAAGTCCGAAGTCCGGCGGCGGCGAGTGATCCGCCCTTATAAGGGCTTCGAACACCCCGTACCTCGTGAGAAGTGCGTCGGACCAGCCCCGGCCACTAAGAGAGACCCTGAATATGGGCGGTTCCGTCTTTGTCGACACCCTCACGTGGCCCGACGCAGTTGCCGGGGCGGCCTTCGTTGCCGACTCGGGCGTGGGCGCCGCTTTCTCCGCAGCAACGACCTTCGCTGGCTGGGCTGTCACGATAACGAGTTTCTCAACCTGCTTCTCGACGATGACCGTCTCAACTACCTTCTTCTCGACTTGCTTCTCCACGATGACCGTCTGCACCACGACCTTCTCGACCTCGACGATCTCCTCGCCGCCACAAGCGACGGCCAAGGCGGCCCCAGCCGCAAGCATGACCAGAGCCGTAAGTGCTAACTTTCTCATTTGCATCAGTCTTTCCTCGTATCCCTACCGAATTGCCCCCGCCTACGCGCGTCGGGCGTAAGAGCACCAACAATGGCGCTCCGGCACTTACTTTATTCGTAATTTCCGCGCCTGCGACGCTACAGCAACACATGATTGTCGTCAACCTGTCTAACTGGGCGGCAGTCGACCGCTCGGCGGCGTGTCCCATAGAACCGCGCAATAAGAGAACGAGATCGCTACCGGTTCGAGGAGTGGCCGGATAACACGGAAGACCCGAATTCGGATTGGGCCAAAGATGGGGATAAGCCCACTCCAGTGCGGGAATGGCGCAATTGCCGCTGCCTGCTCTCGCGTGTCACAATACCCGTGCCGCCCGCGGAGTCCGTCGGCGCCAGATCGCGCGCGAGACCAGCGCGCACGCTTGGGCAGGGGACCTGATAATCCCTACTTGGCGTCATATAGGCCCTGACCGATTTGTTTGCGCTGGTGTGACACGATATAACGGCCGCAACGGAATGGCAGCGGTGTCAAGGATTCAAATAGGTCCGCGCTTGCGATTTCTGAGCATTTGAAATCTGGAACGGGCGCGCGCGAAACGCTCGTCATTGAAGATAACTGAGGGGAGATGCCGGCATGCTGAGAGTAAGCCACGTCGCGAAAGGGATAGTACTGTCCACGCTGGTCGCGGTAGCTCTGCTTGGCGCGGGGTGCGGTGGCGATGAACCTCCGGGGTTCGGTGCTGATACAGAAGATATTCGCAGCCGTGGTGGCAAATCCGGGGGCGAGGCTAAACCCGGGTTTTCCGGGGCCGGCCCCGCGCAGCGAGGAGAAGACCAATCCTCACAAGCAGGGGAGGCGGACTCAGAGGCGAGCTCAGATCAGTTCGGCGACTCCGGTTTGGTCGTCAGGAGAACTAAAATCGTACTGGAACCGGGCAAGTCCGGCGGCGTAGTAGAAGCCATCGTATTAAACTCCGGCGACACGCTGTGTAACGAGGTGAGGATCAATCTCGATCTGGTCCGGAGAAACGAGTCGCTCGTTACGAAGGTAGAAATCCTCGGGTCTGGGCTTGAGCCAGGCGCAGAAACAATTCTCAAAAGCGATTTCGAAGGAATTGGTGTATCGAAAGCTTTGGCAACAGGGGGCAGTTGTGGGCCCGGCCCGTAAGAAAAAGGCCGGTCACAGGAGATGTGTGCCTGAGGACCCTCTCAACAGTGAAAAGCTCTCGAACTGGATTGACTGAGCCTCCGCTTCGATCACAGCATGCCTGGGAGCGAGATGGTAGTCGTCGACCCCGCGACCTGGGACCTGTTCGGCAGGATGGTTGGGCTCCCGGTCCACAAGGTCACTAGCGGGGAGTGCGACAAGACGAAGGCGTGCGCCAACATTCAGCCGAACATTGGCGGACCTGAAGACGAAAGATGCTTGGCGTGCGGGCGTCGTCGGGGTCGCATGCGTCCCGGAAACCAACTCGATGTTCTCATTGAGGCCGTCCAGGCCATCCGGCGGTCCATATGCTCAGGCGAGCTTTACGCCGGTGAATCCCAACCCAACGGCCCACATTGAACGGCAATTGGCACACCACCGACTACGAAGTTGGGGACGCGTTGATATTCCACAGCCTCACGGTCCACAAGGCGTTGCCGAACGAAACGGACGAACATATTCGACTGTCCCTCGACAACCGGTATCAGTCCGCCAACGACGTGATCAACGACAAGCAGTTGCAACCTCACCTGAGTGGAGCCGGTGCGAGGTGGGGCTGGGATTCGATCTACGGGGACTGGCCCAAGGATGACGAGCTCGCCTACTACTGGGACGAATCCGAACTCACGATAGCTTCGCGGACAAGGGCGTCATGGACGCCATCGCCAAGGCTCGAGCCGGCGATGAAGACGCCATCTACAGCCTGGACATATTGCTCAAGGCGAACCCCGGCTCGAAGTGGGCGGGAGAAGCAGCCGAAACGCTGGCGGCTGAGTAATCACCACGATCGGGAGGGTGTTCAGCGAGTAATTTGTCGAATGCGGTACCGCGCTGCGTGGGCGGTACCGACTGAATGAAAACCAATTTCTCAGCGTGAACCCTCGTACCGTTGGCCCGTGCGCCCTTCTGTCACCAAGCACGCACTCAATGTCACCCTGAGCGCCCTTAATGTCACCCTGAGCGAGGTCGAAGGGTCTAGGGGCTTTGGGTCCAAGTGGTGCTCTAGGACGCGAGTAGATTATTCGGCTACGCTCAGAATCACTACGGCCTTGCGAAGGCCGCGCAAGACGATGAAAATGCGGCCGTCTTTCCACCGTCGCTCCGGCGCAGGCCGGAGTCCAGGGGCCGGGGCCCGGTTACCTACTCAAGGCCGGACTGAAGGAATTGGGCCACTGCATTTCGTTTTCATAGCAATGACAGTCAACTACGCTCAGGCTGAGATGAACTCGTGTTTCACCTTCGCTGGCAACGCCCCGCACCTGAAAGACATTTGAACGATGATTGAAAAACTCCTTTCAGCGGCCCCGGACGCCTGGGTTCGCGACGCGTGCGGTGTGGATCGGGACGGACAGGCTATCGACGCTCTGGTCCACAGGGGCGCCTACGATCGCGAGAGTGAGCGAGCGAGCATTTTGGTCATCGGAGACATGACCGGCCGTACCCCAGGAGAACAAGTAACCGGCGCGTTGGCCGACGTTGCCCGGCGGATGCGGAACGATTCCGATTCTGTTCCGGCCATCTCGGTCGTACCGGCGCCGGGCTTGACTGGCAACGCCACGCCCTACCCGCCCATTGAGGGGTTTTTCGACCACCAGTCAGACCCCGTAGCTCGCTATCTGTGGCGGTGGATCGGTTACCTGGCGCCTGACCTGGTTGTGGAACTCCGCAGCGGGGATACGACTGAGTGGCGGGCGACCGATCTTATGACGGCCGAACGATTCGCCGCGGCCGGTTTCGGATTCGAGGATGACTCACTGGTGGGGGCCTTGGGCAATGGTGCGGGCGATGCTCCGGGGGCCATTCCCGGATTGAGGATCACTGCGCCCAATGGGGAGCTTGGGGTAGAAATCGGGCGACTGCTGGCGATGGTGAACAAAGAGGGGGTTGAACCTTCAGGCGCCCGTCGTTCCCTCGTAGTTCGGCGAAAACGCAGCCCTTCTGACGTGGTGCGGATATTGATCGGGACTTATGGGTACACCCTCGATCCGGTCGTCTACACGCAGGGTGTCTCGATCGGCGGACGGCTGGTGGCCTGGGAAACTGGCATCACGCAGGATGACCCTACGGGGAATATTCGTCAGATCGCGGATTCGCTGCTCGCCGATCCGGGTTCTTTCCTCGATTCAGGCCCAGACGGCGCTGCCCTCGCCGGCCTGACCTGGGCGTGCGATATGGCCCGCATAACCGGCGATGAACAGGCCAAAAACCTGTTTATCGCGGCTGCCGACCGATTTGAGGACGGCGGCAAGTCCGTACCGCCTCCTCCTGCCGATGCAGATTTTCGTGTCGAGGATATGTTTTTCATTGCCACCGTGCTCGGGCAGGCGTATCGCCTGACCGGGAACAACCGCTACAGCCTTCTGTTGGACGGGTACATGAAGAGCTGCCTGGGATCGGGCGTACAGAGAGCGGAAGGGTTGTTCGATCACAGTCAGGGAGCGAGGTTCCCATGGGGACGAGGGAACGGATTCGCAGCGCTCGGATACGCCGAGGCGCTGACGTACCTGCCGGCTGATTCATCGGTGCGTTCAGGCCTGGTAGATGCGCACCAAACCCATCTCACAGCGTTGCTTTCTCACACCGCGCCATCGGGAAAACAGCGGCAGTTGACGGACTTTCCCGGTTCGTACGAAGAGTTGAGCGCCACCTGCATGGTCGGGATCGCGCTCGCCCGCGGAGTGCGTCTCGGCTGGCTGGATGAGTCCTACTTGCCGGGACTTAAACGGTGTTGGGAGGCCGTGTCGGAGAGCATTGATGACGACGGCGGTCTGGTGGATGTCTGCGCAGGAACGGGACCCCAGACGTCGGTCAGGGAGTATCTTGACCGCCCCGCGGTTTCGGGGCTCGACGACCGGGGCGGAGCGATGGCTATGTGGTTCGCCCTGGAGACGGCCAAGATCAACTCAGCCAGGGAATAGCGCATCAGGCGAAGGGCGCCCAGGCTGCCTTCCGGGGCTAACAAATCGTGATCCCAGCGCCCCAAATATGCGGTAAAGTGTGCAAAATAACCGCGCCAGTGACTCCGTACGCGTAGCGCGCGTACAGGCGCATTTGAAGTTCATCCCATACTTTGACCGCGGCAAATTGTAGAATTACGGATGGCTTAACCCGTCTGGAGCAGTAACGGGAGGGTGATAAATGACAGACGCTGACCGCCAGTTAACGGCCCACCTCCTTCGCAGGGCCGGCTTTGGGGCTTCGGTAGAAGACCTCGACAGGCTAGCCGGACGGCCTTACGAAGACATCGTCGAGGAGTTGGTCCATCCTGAGCGCGTGCCGGGGGTGGATAACGACATCATCTCCCGATACATGCCGCACACCGCCAGCAAAGACGGTCAAGGCGACTGGAATGCCAGGTGGATGTACCGCATGACCAATTCGCACCGGCCGCTCGAAGAAAAGATGGCCCTCTTCTGGCACCATGTCTTCGCGACGGGCTGGACCAAGAGCGAACATACCCCGACGATGATTGACCAGATCCAGATGTTCCGCGAAACGGGTTTGTCGAATCTGCGGACCATCCTCCTGCGTCTGTCGCAAGACCCGGCCATGATCTATTGGCTGGACAACTGCGAAAACCACTCTGGAGCGATCAACGAAAACTACGGCCGGGAACTTCTCGAACTGTTCTCTATGGGGATCGGAAATTACACGGAAACCGACATCAAGAATGTAGCGCGAGCTTTTACGGGCTGGACCTTCGAGCAACCCTTGCCGCTCTACCCATACGGCCACTTCGACAGCAAGTTTGAATACCGGCCGGACGATCACGATGACGGCGAAAAGACGTTCCTGGGCCACACCGGGAATTTCAACGGCGAAGACATCATCGAAATCATCGTGAGCCATGAAGCCACCGCACGATTTATCTCCAGGCACCTCTACAACTTCTTCGTCGCCGATGAGGCCCAGGTGCCGGCGTGGAGCATCGAACCTCCCAGGGACCCGGCCGCAATCGATGAACTGGTTGCCGCCTACCAGGACTCCGACGCCGACATGCGCTCGGTTATGCGGACGCTGTTCAATTCGGACTTCTTCAAGAACGCCACGTACAGCAGGATCAAGTCGCCCACCGAATACGTGGCCGGCGTCATCAAGCTCTCCGGCGAATTCCGAACGCCGGAACCGGCACTGGAGAACATAGAGGGCATTCTCGGAACGATGGGCCAAAGACTCATGGATCCCCCTACCGTCGAGGGATGGCACACAGGGAAAGAGTGGATCGACGGCGGGACCCTGACCGAACGAATCAACTACGCAGTCGACGTGGTCAGCGACCTGGAAAAACCGGGTATGCGTCGGATCGTCGAAACGCTGGCGTCATCCGGGGCGCCGGTCTCTGCTGAGCGGTTCGTAGATACAGTCGAAGAACTGTCAGGCTTTGTCGGGCTGACCCGCGAAACCAGGCAGGAGTTGATCGATATGGCTGAAGAAAAGGGCGACCTTACCTTCGGCAACGAATCAGAACGTACGCGGAGCGAAGAGCGAATCAGGGAGATGCTGACCCTTGTCGTGGCGACAAGGGAGTATCAGTTCGTTTGATTGACAGGAGGCGTCCCGGCATGGAAAACGGCCGAAACGGAAAGAAAAAAGAACCCGTACTGGTGATCATCCAGCTTTCGGGCGGCAACGACTTCATGAACACGTTGATCCCGTTCACCAACGGGATCTACCACGATAGCCGGCCGCTGGTTGGAATCCCGGAAGAGAAGGCACTGCCGATCAACGGGGAACTGGCGTTCCATCCGTCCGCAAGCGTGCTGAGAGACCTGTATGCGGATGGCAATGTGGCGATTGTCCAGGGCATAGGTTACGAGAACTCAAGCCGGTCTCATTTCAGGTCGATGGACATCTGGCACACCTGCGAGCCGAACGAAATTGCTACGGAGGGTTGGCTGGCCAAAGTGATCCGGGAGATCGACCCCGAGGGCAAAAACCCGCTCACGGGTATCAGCTTCGGTCGCGGCCTCCCCCGCGCCATGGCGGCGCCCGGGGTAACGGCCACGTCGGTCGGCAATCTCGACAACTATGGGTTGATGACCGGCATAGAGATTCACCAGGAACGGGAACGACGGCTCGAAACGTTCAAACGGGTGTACACGCCTGCCGTTGGTTCCGGAGTCGTGATGGACTACCTCGGTCAGACTGGTCACGACGTCTTGCGCGGCGCCGACCTGATCTCGGTGGCGCCGCAACGATACACTTCGACCGTCGAGTACGCCGACAACCAGATAGCCCAAGGGCTGAGGGATGTCGCCAGGGTGCATACGGCCGGCCTCGGTACACGCATCTTCTACACGCAGCACGGTGGCTACGATCACCACGCGCAGGAATTGCCCGTACACGCCAAGCTGCTTGCCGAACTGTCAACCGCTATCGCCGACTTCCTGACCGACCTCCGCGAGCACGATGCAGCCGAAGAGGTGGCCATCCTCGTGTTCACCGAATTCGGCCGCAGGATTCAGGACAACGGGAGCGGCACCGACCACGGCTCGGGCGGAGGCGCGTTCATCATCGGTGAGAACGTGGACGGCGGTCTCTACTCCGAATATCCGTCGATCGAACGCAAGGACTGGCTCAACGACGAAGACATGCGCCACAGCATCGACTTCCGCGGCATCTACGGCACGATGCTTGAACAATGGATGGGTATAGAGGCAAAAGACTTCGTCAACGGCGAGTACGAACAGATCCAGCCGTTCAAAAAGACGCTGGTCGGAGTCTAAGAGGGTGTCAAAATAGGAAGAACCCACCGGCGTAGCGGCGGGTTTCAAACCGCCCTTGCTGAATCGGCGGCGTAATCAAAACTAATCGGTATTACTCACACTTCCCAAGGCAGCACACAAAAAGACCAAACAGTAATTCTGGAGATTCGCGGCAATGCAGGCACAAAAGACCTCAAACGGTAGCCGTCCCTATGCCCTGCTTAGGGCTGGCTACCCCTACTACGCAACTTTGGGCATGCGCAGGGTCACCCAAAACCCGGTTGACATCGCGTTCGGAGACGACGGAATTCTGTACGTGCTGTGCAGGCAGCGCGGCATCGGAAATAACCTCCGACGCATCAACTGGGAAGATGAAGATCTGGGAACCATCGGCGGCGGCAATTTCGAATGGCCGGTGACCCTCTTGAGGGACAGCGACGGGGCGTTTTTCGTTAGCGACGAGGCGAAGCACCAGGTGATCATGCTCGACCCGAAGGGCGATCTGATCAAGGCCTGGGGAACGCATGGTTCAGAGCCCGGCGAACTGAATCGGCCGTCCGGAATGGCGTTCGACGCGGACGAAAACATCTACGTGTCGGACACTCTCAACCACCGCATCCAGAAGTTCTCCAAGGACGGCCGGTTTGAATCCGCGTTCGGGTCGTTGGGAGATGCCGACGGGCAATTGAACATGCCCTGGGGTGTGGCCGTCGATGACGAGGGCATGATTCTCGTTTCCGACTGGCGAAACGACCGCATCCAGCGTTTCACGCCGGATGGGCAACACCTGATGAGCTTCGGCAGTTCCGGAAGTGGAAACGGGGAACTGAACCGGCCGGCAGGCATCGAAGTGGACTTCCACGGTGACATCTACGTTGCGGATCGCGGAAACAACCGGATCCAGTTGTTCGACCCGAACGGCCGATACGTGCGGCAGTTCAGGGGCGAGGCGACGTTGTCGAAGATCGGCAGGATCTACATCCAGAACAACGTGTCGGCCTTGAGGGCCCGGGAAACCGTCAGCACGGAGCCGGAAAAGAATTTTGTGTCGCCCACATCGGCGCGAATCGGTCCTGACGGCCTGATGTACGTGCCTGACTTCGGCAGGCACCGGGTGCAGGTATACAAAAAAGAGGCGTACCGTCTGGCCGAGGGCGAAATTGCCCCGCCGAGGAAGTCTCCGACGCTTTACACGGTTTGACGCCTGGCTTTATGAGGTCTTGGCTCAAATTACTGGCGCCTCAACACCAGATATGACCCTCAACGCACAGCGGACGTCGATCCCGTGCCCATGATGTTCGGGTTCGCCCGTCAGCGGCGGCAACTGCTCGAAGCGGAACTGGAACGTTTCACCTCCGAAATGCCGCCGTTCGGAGCGTACCGCGCGTACCTGATCGGTGATGTGGCGCGGGGAAACATCCAGCCCGACACCGAGTTGGACCTGGTCCTCGTCCAGGACACAAACGAACCGTTCCATCGAAGGGCCGACTTCTGGGTCACGCACTTGCGGCCGTCGGTCGGAACGCGATTCCTCGTCTATACCCCTGACGAGTTTGAAGAGCTCGCCGACTCCGATCCCCTGCTGGTCGAGACACAGGCATACGGAGAGGTGATTTTTGGTGGGTAGTGGAACGGCAGAGACACAGGCGAGGAGATGGCTCGCGCAGTCCGAACACGATCTGAACGACGCCCGGATGGCGGCCGACTCAGGGCGGCACGCGTTGGCGTGTTTCATGTGCCATCAGTCTGCCGAAAAGGCGGTTGCCGGGTACCTTTACTCAAGAGGCGCGGAAAGTGTCTGGGGGCATTCCCTGTCCGACCTGTGCCAGGACGCCATGGCCCTCGACCCGTCTTTCGACTTCATCCGGTCCATCGCCATGTTGCTCGACAAACATTATCTCGGTGCGCGTTACCCCTCCGGCTTACCGGGTGGAGTGCCGGCAGAGACCTACGAAGGTCTCGATTCAGAGCGAGCCCTAGAGGTGGCCGGCGATGTTAGATCCTTCGTCAACGAACGCCTGCCCTACAACGACCCGGCAAAGGCTGGGTGAATTGCAGCCGAGTCGCGCACTGGCCGCAATGGCCCTTTCGTCAGTTGCGGTCTTGTTATTCATTGCGTGCGGTGGTGACGCACCAGACCCGGAAGAGGCGTTGCCGGCTGATGTGGCCGTCGCTGAACTGACGGTCACTAGTGACGCTTTCGACGAAGGCGGGCAGATTCCCCAGAAATACACCTGTGACGGTGAAGACATATCACCCGACCTGAAATGGAACACTCCCCCCGCAGGCAGCCGTTCGATTGCGGTTATCGCCGACGATCCCGACGCCCCTGGAGGCACGTTCATTCACTGGACTGTCCTTGATCTGCCGGCAGAGATCCGTGGTCTTGGGGAAAGGGTCGGAAATGCGCCTTCGTTACCGGAAGGAGCGCTTCACGGCCAGAACGGGTTCGGCAATGACGGATATGGAGGTCCGTGCCCGCCTTCAGGCAGCACGCACGAATACCGTTTCTGGGTCTACGCGCTCAGCGAACCCCTAGCGTTGCTTTCCGGCGCAAAGAGCGAAGACGTCATTACCACTCTTAAAGGCAAAGTCGTCGCCGTCGGGAAACTGACCGGCACGTACAGCAGGCCCTGATACCACGCGCGGCATCGATTTCGTCCGTGAGTAGCGTGCGCCGTCCCTTAAAGAGTTGTGGCGGCGCTATGGGAATTCTGCCCTGCTGACCCATTCGTTTTTGCACCTCACCGGCGTCGGACGAGCCACTGAAGAGTCATGGTGGGATCAGGGCATCGACGACTGGGACGATCTTGCCCAGTCCGGGCACGCCGACGCGCAGCAATTGTCAGACCTCAAAGAATCTATCGTCCGATTGAATCAGCGGGACTCAGCCTGGTTCGAGCGGCGTCTTCCAGCCGCAGAGCGGTGGCGGCTGTACGCAGATTTTCTCGATGACGTCGCGTTTCTTGATATAGAGACGACGGGACTGTCTTCGGAGTATTCCTACACGACGATGGTGGGGGTCCTGGATAATTCGGGGTACCACGCTTTTGTAAGGGGCGACAATCTCGACGAGTTTCTGTGCTCTCTGCGCAGGTACAAGCTAGTCGTCACGTTCAACGGAGCATCGTTCGACCTCCCATTCCTTCGCGGCGAGTTTGGGAAGCTACCGGATGGATTCGCCCACATGGACCTGCGTTGGGTCCTTGCCCGCCTGGGTTATCGAGGAGGACTCAAAAAGATCGAGCGTTCGACAGGGCTGGATCGCCAAGGCGGATTGGCCGATCTGGACGGCAGGCACGCGGTCGTGCTTTGGGAAATGGCCCAACAGGGCGAGGACGAGGCACTGGAAACACTCATCCGGTACAACGCGGAAGACGTGGCGTCACTGCCGTTGTTGGCGGAAATGGCTTTACTGGAGCACTCAGCCGGTACGCCGATGGGCGTCGAATCCGTCCCGCGTTTTCCGCGATTTGACTGCTCCACCCTGCCCTATGACAGGTCGCTGATTCGCCAAATCGCAGGATAGACGCGTAAGACCCCACCCACCCGTCCACGAATTCGATAACACACCCGTCGTCCCCGACCCTGATCGGGGACCTAGCGGTTCGGGGCGCGGGTACCCATACTGTTCCAGAATCTCGGCACAACCAATTTCCTATCCCTGTGGATAGTGTAAGAGTTAGGGCAACACCCCAGTTTCAGGCTGACCCCGGACCAATACACCTGTCGTCCCCGACCCCGATCGGGGACCTAGGGGTGTGGGCCCCGGGTACCGGCTTCCTGCGGCAAGGCGGTGGATTTGCAAAGTTCTCCGAACGCGGGGGTCTGGTCCGATGTCGGCCGATGCGAAACTAAGCAGGAGCCGTCTGAAGCAGGCACAGGAGGCCCGCCATGTTAACCCATTCTTTTTTGCACCTCACCGGCGTTGGGAGACCCACCGAAGAGTCATGGTGGGAACAAGGCATCACCACCTGGGATGATCTCGAAAGATCCGGTCTGGCCAATAGGCGGCAACTGCCAAGTCTTGAAGAATCTTATTGCCGATTGAGTCAAAGGGATGCGGCTTGGTTCGGTCAAGCCCTGCCAACATCCGAGCGATGGCGGCTATACGAAGATTTTCTTGATGACGTCGCGTTTCTGGATATCGAAACGACGGGGCTATCTCCGACGTATTCCTGCACAACGATCGTCGGTGTCTTGGACAATGCCGGGTATCGCGCATTTGTCAGAGGACGAGATTTCGACGAATTTCTGTTGTCTCTCCGTAAATACAAGCTGGTCGTCACGTTTAATGGCGCATCTTTTGACCTACCATTCCTCCGCGGCGAGTTCGGGGAACTCCCGACAGGATTCGCCCATATGGACCTGCGTTGGGTCATTTATGGCCTACAACGCCGGGCAATTCGCGAAAATCGCGACCTCCCTGAGGAATTGCAGAGGATATTTGACTGTTTGGGTCAGCGGGGAGGACTCAAACAACTAGAGCGCTCGATCGGTTTTGGTCGCCGCGGCGCTCTGGCCATTCTAGACGGACGGCACGCCCCGTGGCTTTGGGACATGGCGAAACAGGGCAATGAAAAGGCGTTAGACACTCTCATTCGATACAACGCTGAAGACGTCGCGTCGTTGCCCTTTTTGGCAGATTTTGCTGTCCTACTACTGTCCGCGTTCACGCCAATTGAAGTGGGGCCTGGCATTCGATTTCGCCCATTCGATTGCTCGGTGATTCCTTACGACTGTTCGGTAATTCAGGAAGTGATCGAATTGGAACCTCTGTAGCGTTTACGATTCGGCATTAATGCTCAAGCAGCACGTGCCACAAAGGCGGGCCGGTGCTAAACTGTGGCCCTTATCAACACAAGCTGTCGAAAGTCCGGTTCTCCGGTCGAATCGCGTCCTGGCGACTTGCCAACTCTGACATACCTCGAACGACCCAAGTTCAGACGGACGATTCTGATTGTCGCCTGGGCTGGGTGGCCTGACGCGGCAGAAGCCGCCAGCCGGACGGTACGCGAGGTCAACCGGCGGTTGCCGACACAAAAATTCGCGTCCATCGACCCCGAATATTTCTACGATTTTTCGCAGCAACGGCCGACGGTGAGCTATCGGGACGACGGAGTCAGGATGCTCAATTGGCCGACCAACGAGTTCTTTTACTGGCAACCCGAAAATGTGCCCATAGAGCGGCAACGAGACCTGATCGTCTTTCTTGGTGTTGAACCCCATCTTCAGTGGCGACGCTACGCCGACCAGTTGCTCGAGGTCGCAGACCCTGCAAACGTCGATTTGTTAATCACAGTCGGCGCCCTGCTCGACTCAGTACCCCATACAAGGTCGCCACGCGTGACCGTTTCGGCGGGTCAGGACGACCTTGGGCCAGGCTACGAAGGATTGCAGTTCCCGCGCCCCACATATGAGGGGCCGTCCGGAATCACGTCGGTCGTGACTGAACGATACTCCAGCCACGGAGTGCCCTGCGTGAGCCTGTGGGGCCACGCGCCGCACTACGTGCAGGTTGCCCATAACCCCTCGTTGGCCCACGCCATCCTCCGTGAATTGCAACAGTTCCTGCCCCGTGAAATGGAGATGGACGAACTCAGGATAGAGTCCGAGGAATATGCCGCCAATTTGACCCGGGCGCTCGAAGGCGAAAAAGAGATCGCCGGATACGTCCAGCGACTGGAAGAGCGCTACGACACCGAAGAGGAGGCATCGCGTCACCCGGAACCGGGGCAGATCCTCCAGGAACTGGAAGACTACCTCCGTCGCCAGAGAGGATCGTCAGATCCGGGAGGGCGCGCCACCGATTGAGCAAGCTAGCCGATACTCTTTCACGGCTTGGCCAGATGGATCCTGCGCGGATCGGGTTTGGCCAGCCGCAAAGTCGAAGTAAAACGCCGCTGATTCTGATGGCGGCCAGGACCAGCCGGAACGAACCACCCCCAGACGTAGTCGGCGTGCTGGACTTGCTCATATTCGACGGAGAAATTACCGGGACGCCTAAACTGCCCAGCGATTGGAAAGGCCTTTGGGGAGTAGCCCTGGCGTCTTCCGAATCGGCGGCGTTGGATGCCCTCAAGGAGGCTGGCTGTCAATTTGTGCTTGTACGGTCCGCGGACGCGAGTTCGCTGATTCTGAGAGACGACGGCATGGACCGTGGCTTTGTTGTGCCCGACGAAGTGTCAGACAGGCGCGCCCGGGCCATCGAAGATATGCCGTTCGAATTTATCGTCGTTCGTCAGGACAGCGGTTCAAACCTCGCGACGGTCGCGGACGTAATATCCATGCAGGAGACCGTGTCTCTTTACAACATGCACGTTTTCCTGGAGGTCTCGCAGTTGCCGCCTGTAGAAGCCCTGGAAGCCCTGCGCGACCTCCCGGTATCGGCGGTGCTCTTCGATGCCGACAACGTCGATGCCCAGGAGTTGACCCAACTGCGTGAGGCTATCGCAAAACTTGAGCAACGCGAGGACCGCGGAAAACGACTGCCCACATTGCCGATGACACTGGATCGCGGGACCATCGCGACCCAGCCTGATTACGAGGGGGACGACTGGGAAGATGACTAGTCCCCGGACCGGCCGACCTCCCCTGCCCCGCGTGAACTACGGCCGCGCGCCCGGTCAGTTTGATAACTTTGAGTATTACCCGGCGCAAACGTCTGAACACAAATGTCCCCGAAGGGAATCTTCCGCATGGTGCAGCCCGGAATTCCGGGCGTCGATCACTCGGAAATAAAGCCAATTCGTTTAAGTCACACCGCGAACTACCATACCTGTAGGGGTGGGTTTCAAACCCACCCTGTCCCTGCCCGGGACGCCCAAAACGGTATTGGACATGGCCGCATCATGACAACTTGGTATAAGAAGAGAGGAAAACGATGGACCGCATTACCATCATCGGGCTGGGCTACATAGGCTCCTCCCTTGGAATGGCGTTAAAGAGCGTGCACGGGAACAAAGTTGAGGTGGTCGGATACGACGGTGAACGGAAGGTCCACAACCAGGCCACAAAAATAGGGGCCGCCGACCGGTCCGAGTGGAATCTCGACGAAGCGGTCCGCGATTCGGACGTGATCGTTCTCGCCATACCTGCCTACGCTATGCCGGAGGTGCTCGAAGCCATAGGGCCTCATCTAAAGAGAGACGCCACCGTCACAGATACCGCCAACACCAAGCGCGCCATACTGGAAGTGGCAGATGAGATCCTTCCGTCGGGCGTCGGATTTGTAGGCGGCAATCCCCTTGTTGGCGGTGGCCAGACGGGCCAGGACAACGCTTCCGGCGCCATTTTTGCAGGTTCAAGATGGGCCATCGTTGCCAGTCCGAGCGCGCCGCAGGGTTCGGTTTCGGAAGTTACGAAAATGGTCGAATCCCTCGGCGCCAAGGCCTTTTTTGTCGATGCGCACGAACACGACAGCTACATGGCCGCAGTAAATGGGCTTCCCACGCTCGTTTCAGCTGCGCTCATGTCGACGGCGGCTTCAAGCCCTTCCTGGCGGGAGATCAGCCGCTTTGCAAGCAGCGAATTCAACAGCATGACGGAGTTGGCGGAGGTTGATCCGGCAGCGAACTACGCCATGTGCAACACCAACTCCGACATGTTGGTCCACTGGATCGACCAGGTGTCTGGCCGCCTGAACGACATGAAGGCGTTGATCCAGAGCGATGAAGAACGAGAAGACCCCAACGGCCAGCTAATGGACTCGTTCGTCCATTCCTGGGAAGCGCGAGTGCGCGTTGTGGCAGGAATCGAGCCCGGATCCGAAACATCGTTGCATGATGCGTTACCGACGGCCAGCGAAGGGATCATGCAAATGTTCCTGGGCGGCGCCGGCGCCAGGCTGCTCGGCAGGACCGGCGACAGAAGCCGGGATCCGACCAGATACGACCGCTCCCGCCTGCTTTAACCATTACCGCCACATGGCCATAACAGTCAGTCAGCCGTCGACTTTGCGGGGCGTCATCAAGGCGCCCGGCGACAAGTCGATTTCGCACCGGTCGGTCATCTTCAACGGCCTCGCAAGAGGCGACGCCCTCGTGACCAATTTCTCGCCTGGAGAAGATTGCACGTCCACGGTCAACATCATGAGGGCCCTTGGCGTGCACGTGGACCGCACTCCCTCGGCCGACGATTCAGGGGACTCGCTCCGCATCAAGGGCGCAGCAGACGATCTGGCTGAACCCGGAGTTATTCTCGACGCCGGCAACAGCGGCACGACGATGCGGCTAATGTCAGGGGTCCTTGGCGGCCGGGACATGATGGCGGTTCTCACAGGCGACAGTTCGCTCAATTCGAGGCCAATGGGAAGGGTCGTCGAGCCGCTGAGCCAAATGGGCGCAGTGATCAGGGGCCGGCGAAACGACACGCTGGCGCCGCTCGTATTCGCCGGGGGGAATTTGACCGGTATCGAGTATCGGCTCCCTGTCGCAAGCGCCCAACTCAAGTCGACTTTGATACTTGCCGCGCTTCGTGCTGCCGGCCAAACACAGTTGTACGAAATCGCCCAATCCAGGGACCACACCGAACGGATGCTGACCGCCATGGGCGCGCAGATCCAAGTAGATGGTCTGTCAATCTCGATATTACCCAGCCCACTGTCCGCTGCCGACGTGCAGGTCCCCGGCGACATCAGTTCCGCCGCGTTCTGGATGGTGGCCGCCGCCGTGCACCCGGATGCCGAGTTGTGTATTACCGACGTCGGGATCAACCCGACCCGCGCCGGCGTGTTGGACGCACTGGAGTCGATGGGAGCAAACATCGCGCTGGAGAACGTCAAAGAGGTTGCAGGCGAGCCCGTGGCCGACATCGTGGTCAGATCGAGCCGTCTTCAGGGAATCGAGATTAGCGGCAGCATCATGCCCTTGCTGATGGACGAGGTCCCCGTCCTCGCCGTTGCGGCTGCCATGGCCGAGGGCACTACCACAATTCGCGACGCCGAAGAACTTAGAGTGAAAGAGACCGATCGAATCGAAGCAACCATCGGGTGGCTGCGCGGCGCGGGCATTCAATGCGAAGGACACCCGGACGGGATGTCGATTGAGGGCGCCGGTCGGATTGCAGGAGGATCCTTCGATTCAAGCGATGATCACCGGTTGGCGATGAGTTTGGGTGTGGCCGGTCTGGTCAGCGATCAACCGATTGCCATTTCCGACGCTGAGGTCGCAGACATCTCTTATCCTGGCTTTTGGGGGGAGATCGACCGCTTGGGCGGAATTGTCGGATAAGCCCGTGATGGAACAGTTGAACGGCGACCCCAATCCACTCGTTGTGGTCATCTCGGGACCTTCCGGCGTGGGCAAAGATACGCTGCTCGAACGCATGTCGGAAATGGGTTTCGACTACCACTTCACCGTGACGGCAACCACAAGAGCGCCTCGTCCGGGCGAAATATGTGGTGTCAATCACTTTTTTCTAACCCGCGACCGTTTCCTGGAGATGGTGGACAACTCGGAGTTGCTCGAATGGGCAAGGGTGTTCGGCAACTTCTACGGTGTCCCGAAAGAACAGGTCCGACAGGCCCTGACCAAGGGCACGCACGTGCTGATCAGGGTCGATGTTCAGGGAGCGCGCAGGCTGAGGACGATCGTGCCGGAAGCCGTGTTCATCTTCGTGGCGCCGCCTTCCACCGAGTCGCTCCGGGTCAGATTGCTGGAGCGTGGAGTAAACTCGGCTGAGGATATGGATACGAGGCTACGAGCGGCGGATGTGGAAATTCGGGAAGCGTCGATGTTTGACCACGTCGTGGTGAATGAGGACGACAAGCAGGACGAGGCTGTGGTTCAAGTCAGGGAGATAATCCGGCGCGAATCCATGCGATGCCCTCCCCGCAGAGTGAAGATTTGAATTTGCCAGAACCCATGGATCTGTTCGAAGCGATCGATTCGCAGCGAACTCTCCGCTACATAAAGCCCGACCCGGTCCCGCCGGAATACCTGAAGCGTATCCTCGACGCGGCCGTAAAGGCGCCGAGCGGAGGAAATTCCCAACCCTGGGAGTTCGTGGTAGTGCAAAACGCCGGCTTGAAGAAGTCCCTGGCCGAGCTCTACAGGCGAGCGTGGACCGACGCCGAACAAGGCCAACCTCCTCCGCCCGACACTAGAAGCCATCGTTCAGCCCGCCACCTGATGGAGCACATGGAGGACGCGCCCGTCATGATCGTGGCCTGCTTGCGTGTCGATGGGCATGAACCGGGCCTGTATGAAGGATCCAGCATCTACCCGGCCATCCAGAACATGCTGCTCGCGGCCAGGGGTCTGGGCCTGGCAAGTGTGCTCACGAACGGATGGGCAAAGTACGAACCCGAACTTAGAACCGTACTGAACATACCTTCGAACTACCGAGCCGCGGCGTTGCTGCCGATAGGGTTCCCCGACAATGTGCGCTACGGCCCGCCCCGACGGGACCCCGTCGAATCGCACCTTCATCACGACGGCTGGTAGCGCCGATTCGCTCCAGTCATGCCGTAATCCCAGATTGAAGGGGCGGGTTTCAAGAGCGTGTTTCATAACGTTGAGACCACTTGAATCACGATCCATTGGATTACGGTGTTCGCCGGACTTATGAGGTAAGCGCCGTATTCCAATTTCGTCATTCCCGTTTTCACGGGAATCTCGTCGCATGGCGTCCGACACGAAAATGTGCGAAGGACTTTTGAAACACCTTCTTCAAGCCAGCCATTTGTTCAGCCCGTTGGCAAGACCGTGGTAGGCTTTCCCGGCCGGATGAATCTAATGGAGGAACACCCAATGGACTTGGGAATCGCAGGCAGGAATGCACTAATAACGGGCGGTAGCCGGGGACTTGGCAGACAGTGCGCCATCTCTCTGGGCGGTGAAGGCGTCAATGTCGCGATATGCGGACGCACCGAGAGCACCATAAACGCTACCGTTGATGAACTGACCGGGCTTGGGGTCAGGGCCGTTGGAATTGTCGCCGACGTTACCCAAATCGACGACCTGGCGCGCCTCCACGGCGATGCGGTCGAAGGACTCGGTCCCATCGATATTCTCGTGAACAACGCCGGGGGATCGATGGGCGCTACCGACCTCACGGAGACCCCCCTCGAAAACTACCGTGCCGTCTTCGATTTCAATCTGTTCAACGGTTACGAACTGTCACGCCTGGTGCTGCCGCACATGCAGGAGCAGGGCTGGGGCCGAATTATCAACATCGCTTCCATCTACGGGCGGGAGCACGGCGGAAACATCGCATACATGTCGGCCAAGGCCGGCGTCATCGCCGCCTCAAAGCACGCGGGGCTATCACTTGCCGGATCAGGCGTGACTGTCAACTCCATAGCGCCGGGGTCGATCCTCCACCCCGGCGGCAGTTGGGAGAGATTCCAGCGGGAACAGAGCAAAGAAGTTGTCGACGCGTTCATTTCTACCATGCCGATGGGGAAATTCGGGTGGCCGGAGCCGATCGGCGACACGTGCGCCTTCCTCGCCTCGAACCGTGCCGATCTCATAACCGGGGCATGCATCCTGGTCGACGGCGGTCAGAGCCACTCGCTGATCTAGCGTTCACCCCATCGTGAGTGCCGAGGTTTTGCCGTACAGGTTAGCCTGTTCCAAGTACGATTACGGGTGCCGGCGCTCGGACTTGACCTGCATCAGCCGTACGCCGTTGCAAAACCCAAATCGCCGCTCGAATGATGCATGTGATTTCCCATAACGGACCACTATGCCAAAGATCGTAATCGCCCCACAGGAGTTCAAAGGTAGCCTCAGCGCCATCGAAATCGCGCGGGCGATCGAAGTCGGCGTTTTACGCGCCATTCCTCATGCAGATACGGTACTTGCCCCTGTGGCTGATGGCGGAGACGGCACCCTGCAGTCGTTGGTGGATTCGTCTGGCGGCCGCATAGAGTCCGCTACTGTGACAGGACCGCTGGGGGAAGTTTTGGTAGCCGAGTGGGGAGCGCTCGGGGACGGTGAGACGGCCGTGATCGAAATGGCGAGGTCCTCGGGGCTCGCCCTGTTAGACCTCGACGACCGCGACCCGCGCATTGCTACGACGAAGGGCGTCGGAGAATTGATTGCCGCGGCCCTCGACACTGGCCACTCCAGGTTCATCATCGGAATCGGAGGCAGCGCGACCAACGACGGAGGCGCCGGAATGATGCAAGCTCTCGGCGCTTCGTTGCTGGACAACGAGGGCCGAGAACTCGAACCGGGCGGCGCTGTTTTGGCGAAGCTCGACCGTATCGACGTATCGAACGTCGACCCGCGAGTCCGGTCCACCAGCGTGGTGGTGGCTTGCGACGTCAATAACCCACTGTGTGGCCCCACCGGCGCATCGGCGGTATTCGGCCCCCAAAAGGGAGCGACGCCCGAAATAGTCGCCGAACTGGACGCCGCTTTAAGTCACTTTGCGGACATTATCGAACGGGACCTAGGCGCGGATGTCCGGGATCGAGCCGGCGCCGGCGCTGCGGGTGGCCTGGGCGCAGGGTTGATGGCCATACTCGATGCCGAACTAAAGGCCGGCGTCGACATCGTGCTCGACGCGGTGGGGCTGGAAGAACGACTAGACGGCGCAGATCTTGTGATCACCGGCGAGGGGCAGATCGACGCATCGACTGTTTTCAACAAGGCACCCGTTGGGGTGGCCCGGTTGGCCCGTCAGCGCGGCATACCGGTGTTCGGCCTGGCCGGTTCGCTCGGCAAAGGCTACGAAGAGGTCCACGATCTGGGGATCGACGCCGTGTTTACTTTGGTCGACCGTCCGATGACACTGGACGACGCCCTGGAAGACACGGAACGGCTCGTCTCGTCGTTGGCGGAGGAAGCAACCAGGGCGTTTGCAGCCGGAGCCAGGGCGCGCTGACCCCCTACCCCACCAGCACCATGTGAACCTCGATCGGGCCGTGGATTCCCTCCACGATCACGCCCTCGATGTCGCCGGTGCGGCTGGGTCCGGTAATCAGGTTCATTGAGCTGGCCAATGTTCCGTTCCCATGCGCTTCGCTCTCCAGGAGAAAAAGCTCGTCGAGCGAAGGCAGGATGGTTCCCCGTCGTACAACGGCTATATGGCGCGGCGGCGCCAATGAGACCAGACGGGAGAGCCCGCCACGGGGATGGACCACGACCGTGCCGGTCTCGGCGATCGCGTAGTCCGATCCGGTTATACCCACGTCAGCCTCGAACAACTTCGTCCTGTGTTTAGCCTCGTTTCTTGCGGCTGTTTCGGTGTCGTCGGTCCGCGGCTGGACAGCGGTCTCGATTTCGATGCCCGCCGATTCGAGTGACTCGTCGAGGCCCTTGAGTGCGGCAATCATCTGTTCGCCGCTCTTCAAGACCTTTCGAGCCTTTACGTCAAGACATATACGGGTAATCGTGTCCACTATCTCGGCGTCCTCAGCTACCCGATGCACGTGCCAACCGGCCTTAGCCGCGCTGCTGGCCAGCTCTTCGAACAACTCCCCTGCCCGCTCGGCCATCACGGCTCGCACCTGTTCGGCCCGATGTTTCCGCTCGCTAATCGACTTAATGACCTCGAATCCCGGCGGCTTGGCCGTGAGCATATCGCCGGGTGATCGGCCCAGTGACGCTCGTACCGAAGCCAGGAAGCCTCGCCGGTTCGTCATTGCTTCTTGTCCCTTTTCAGGCGATTGAACCGGGACACAAACGACGTGGAAGCCGGCGCAAGGAAGTCCCTGCTGGTCGTCCACGGCCCAAGCGGAGGCGGTAGCCTCCTGATCCATCCCTTTCGCGTCAACGGTCGCAATACCAATCTCCCGATACGAGAAGCAGCGTCAAATACGGTTCGTCGCGTGGTTCCAGCCCGCCATCCCCACCACATCAACCGCGCGGACTTCCCTCCAGAAGACTCCACGGATTTCGCCCGCAGTTCCAGCAGCATTCGGGGCAGATCGATCTTTACCGGACACACCTCCTTGCACGCTCCGCACAACGTTGATGCGAAGGGGAGGTCCTTCCCCGCGTCGAGTCCGGTCAGGACCGGCGTGATCACGGCTCCGATCGGCCCCGGATACACCCACCCGTAACTGTGTCCCCCCACCTTCCGGTACACGGGACACGAGTTCATGCAGGCGCCGCAGCGGATGCAGTAGAGGGCTTCTCGCAACGCGGGGTCTGCAAGCAATTTGCTCCGATTGTTGTCGATGATGACCAGATGAAACTCTTCGGGGCCGTCCTCATCGTCGTGCCGGCGCGGTCCGTTGACCATCGTCACGTATGAGGAGATTCGTTGGCCGGTCGCCGAGCGTATTAGGATCCGCAAGAACGTGCTGAGATCGGCAATGGAAGGCACCACCTTCTCCATCCCCATCGCGGCTACGTGGATACGCGGCGCCGAGGTCGCCATGCGGCCGTTGCCTTCGTTGGTGACGAGCACTATGCTGCCGGACTCTGCAATGGCGAAATTTACGCCGGTAACCGACATGTCGGCCCGCTTGAATACGTCTCTGAGCTGCTCCCTGGCCTGCATGGTCAGATCGGCGGCGCGGTCCAGCCGCTGGCCCCCGGACTTGGCGGCAAGCAGTTCCGACACCTCGTCCTTCGACTTATGTATCGCCGGGGCGATGATGTGGTACGGGGTCTCCCCGGCAAGCTGAATGATGTACTCGCCAAGGTCAGTCTCAACCGCCTCGACTCCCACTCCCTCCAGCGCGTGATTGAGTCCCATCTCTTCTGAGACCATCGACTTGGACTTGATGACGGTCCGCACGTTTCTTTTCTTGACGATCTCAAGCACATATCGATTAGCTTCGGCGGCATCTCGGGCGAAGAAAACGTGCCCACCGTTCTTTTCGACGTTTTCGGCCAGCATTTCGAGGTAGTAGTCGAGGTTGGCGATGGTGTGTTCCTTGATCGCCCTGCCCCGGTCCCTCTGCATCTCCCAATCGTCGGTAGCCGCCGCGGCCGCGATACGGCCCTTGTGAAAACCCTCGTACACGCCCTCCAGGGCCGACTTGAGCCTCGGATCGGCCATCGTGGCGGCCGCCCGTGATCGGAATTCCCTAGTGTTCGTGCGCATGTGTCAGGACCCGGCGTTCGAATGCGCGTCGGCATTCGACATGGACTCGTCGACGAACTGGGCGAGATGAGCGACTCTAATCGCCGATCCGCGCCTTCGAAGCCCGCCTGCCATGTGCATGATGCAACCGGCGTCACCAGCGACCAGCGTCTTCGCCCCGGTGGCCTCTACGTTGTCGAGTTTTTCGTCGAGCATTGCGCTCGAGATATCCGCCATCTTGACCGCAAAAGTTCCGCCGAAGCCGCAACACACGTCTGCCCGCTCCAACGGCCTTAACTCCGGGCCGTCAACTCCCTCCAGCAGGGCCCTCGGCTGTCTGTCTATGCCAAGATCCCGCAAGAGGTGGCAGCACTGATGGTAGGTGATGGCGTCGTTATTCCGCCCCATCGCGTCGGAACGGCCAAGGACGTCCACGACAAACTCCGAAAACTCAAAAAGCCTGTTTCCCAACTTGCGGGTCCGTTCGAGTTGGACCGGATCGTCCCTGAACAGCACCTCGTAGTGATGTCTCACCATGGCGCCGCACGATCCCGATGGCACGACAATCGGTCCTTCGCCGTCGAAGACGTCGAGGAACCGGATAGCAACCGCCCTTGCGTCGGGCCAGTATCCGCTGTTGTAAGCCGGCTGGCCGCAGCAGGTCTGCTTCTTCGGAACGTCTACCTCCACCCCGAGGCGTCCCAGGACGTTGACCACGCTCTCGGCAACCTCCGGATAGAACTGGTCGACGAGGCACGTCGCAAACAGCGCTACGCGCTTCGGTTGGGTTTTGGGCGATGCGGGTTCAGGCATGAGGGCCAAACTATCAGAACTGACGGGTTGTGCAACATGGCAATTGGTGACCGGTAACCGTGATGCCGCCAGAGTCAAGATGTATTCTTTGAATTTGCAGCCGCGGGCAACAATGTGCCCGACGGGGAGCGTCAACTGAAGGGTGATCCATGCCGGACGGCACATTCGATATTGCGGTGATCGGGGCGGGCATCATCGGGCTTTCAACCGCGATGACCCTGAACCAAAGATTCCCCCGGTTGCGAATCGCGGTCATTGAAAAAGGTGCGACCGTGGCATCCCAACAGTCCGGCCACAACTCCGGCGTGATCCACTCGGGGATCTACTACAAGCCCGGATCGTTCAAGTCCCGGTTTTGCGTGGAGGGCCGGGCCTCGATGGTCCGCTTCTGCGAAGAAAACGACATCCCATTCGATCGATGCGGGAAGGTCATAATCGCCACGCAGGAGAACGAACTGCCGAGGTTGCGGGCGCTCCACGAACGAGGAACTGAAAACCGGGTCGAGGGCCTTCAACTCGTATCAGGCGAGCGCGTTCGGGCGGAGATCGAGCCGCACGTAAGCGTGATCGAAGCTCTTTGGGCGCCCAACACGGGCATAGTCGACTATCGAAAGGTTTCAGCCGCCTACGCGCAGCGCTTTCGCGATCTTGGGGGGACGATAAAGTTCAGTTCGAAACTTCGAAGTGTGCTGAGTCGGCGCAGCGAAACGGTCCTGAAAACCGATGGCGGCGAGTTCGTTGCGAACCGCGTCATCAACTGCGCCGGCCTGCACGCCGACCTTGTCGCGGAGATGATGGGCGTGCGGCCGGGGCTACGGATAATCCCCTTCCGTGGCGAGTACTACACGCTGATCAAAAGCCGTGAACACCTGGTGAAGGGCCTGATCTATCCTGTCCCGAACCCCGAATTACCTTTCCTCGGCGTGCACTTCACCAAGACCATGAAGGGGTTCACGGAAGCAGGTCCTAATGCGGTGCTCGCCATGGCCAGGGAGGGATACCGCAAACGCGACTTCAACCTGCGCGAATTCCTGAGGACCATCACGTTCCCCGGCTTCTGGAGCCTTTCGATACGCGACTGGAAGACTGGAGTGATGGAGATAAACAGGTCGCTTCGCAAGGGGGTTTTCGTCAAAGACCTTCAGCGGATGATCCCGGAGGTTCGCAGCGAGGACCTGGGGTCAGGTGGGTCGGGCGTCAGGGCGCAAGCCGTGGACCGAAAAGGCAACCTCCTCGACGACTTTCGCATCGAGAAGTCGGAAAACGCCATACACGTCCTGAACGCACCGTCCCCGGGTGCCACTTCATCGCTGGTCATCGGCCGCTACATCGGCGATATGGCCACCGAAGACTTTTCATTGTGAAGGGACAGCGCTGCGCATGATCCAACTGCCGTAGGGGCGGGTTTCAAGAGCCTGTTTCAAAAGTCTCCTCTCAAGAATCAGGCCGTACATGGCGCGACGATTTACGACATCACCCCTCCTATCAATACGTAATACGGCCTTAAATCCCGTCATTCCCGTGAAAACGGGAATCTAAAGGCGGGGGTTCCCAGAGGTTTCGAGTTTGTGAAACACCCTCTTCAAACCCGCCCTTTTTGGGTCATACGCCCGGTCAAAACGACTTGTCGTAAAACCGCAGCCCGCTCGCCG
This sequence comes from Dehalococcoidia bacterium, assembly GCA_965262065.1. GTDB lineage: Bacteria > Chloroflexota > Dehalococcoidia > Lucifugimonadales > Lucifugimonadaceae. The sequence continues at coordinate 3,113,305 of OZ253497.1, forward strand.
CAATCTAGAACTGCGTGTACAGTGAATGAGACCGGGGTATCGGGGCAATTTCCCCCGGACCGAGCCTGATTACCTCTTTCCGGTAGATCTGTATGCGTTGCGACCCATAGTCGGGCACGTACATGCGGCCATCGTCAGCCACGGTCACGGACACAGGCCACCTGAAGCGTTTCTGCGGCTCGATCGCCGTCATCTCGCGCAATCTCATCGCCATCATGTTCGTGATCATGTAGCCGCGTGCCTGGTCCGACAACGTGGCGTCGCCGATGAACTTTTCTACGAACAGGCCGGAGGAGTTGAACATCTGCACGCGGTGATTCGCCCAGTCTGCAACGTAGATGTCGCCGTCTCGGTCCACTGTCACCCCGGTCGGCCGGTTGAACTGCCCGTCGTCTGAACCGGACTCGCCGATGGTCATCACGTGGCCGCCGTCGGGGTCGAGTTTCTGGACACGGTCATTTCGCCAATCGCAGACGTACGTGAACCCCTCTTCATCCACGCAGATTCCCCAGGGCATGTCGAATTCACCTGGGCCCTGTCCGTACCCGCCCCACTCCGCGATGAAGGCCCCGTCTTCGGTAAATTTCTGGACACGGTGATTCCAGGCGTCGGCAACGACCAAATTGCCGTCGGCGTCAATGGCAATACCCGACGGGCGATTGAGTTCCCCCGGCTTCGATCCGGAGGCGCCCCACTGTATTTTGACCTCGCCCTCCGTAGTGATTGCGCTGATCGTGTCTCGGCCCTCGTCCGAGATCCATAACCGTCCCTGGGAATCTTTGATCATCGCGGCGGGCCATACGAACGGGACGTCGACGCTGAAACCGCCTCCCACTGGTCCGCCGCCGCCGGTCAGATTGAAGGCGCCCTTGTCCTCGTCGTCGAACGACAGCCTGCGCACGAAGCACAGCCCTTCGCCCCGGCACAGTATGAGGAGATCGCCTTCTTCCCACAGGACAACCGCAATCGGCGTGTTGGTCAGCCGCCGCATGCCGAGCGTCTTTTCGTACGAAAACCCGACACGGAGCAGACCGAATGGCCTCTTTTGTTGTATTTGTTTGCTCGCGACCATGTCAGTAATCCCGGCTAGCCAGTAAGACCTGCGAACAGGGGCAGTTTCTCAAAATTGCCTCCGACGATCGGGGGCGCAGGCATACCCATCCAGTCTTCCAAAACCGTGGCATACAGCCCCCGGAAGTCGTTGGTGTGTCGCAGGTCGCCGGTATCGTGGTCCGCGGGATCGAGCGACGGGTACTGACCGTGAAGACCGCCGTTTACCGGTCTGCCGAGTACAAAAGCGCCTCCTCCTGCCCCGTGATCGGTGCCGCTGTTGTTGTCCCTTACACGCCGTCCGAACTCAGTGAACACCATCACTACCACGTCTCGGTCTGCATCGTGCTCGCGCAGATCGTCGAAGAAATCTCCCAGCGCTCCCGAAAGGTCTGTCAGCAGCTTGGGGTGCGTCGGGACCTCGTTCGCGTGTGTGTCGTAACCGCCCTGTTGCGTATAGAAAACCCGGGTGCCGAGATCGGCCAGATGGACCCGAGCCACGTCCCGCAAACTGGTGGCGATAGGGTTCGACGCGTATTCGACTGTGGACTCGTACATCTCTGGCGCCCGCTTCAACATATCGGCGCCCCTCAGTACGTCAATACCGGTTCGGGCGAGGTAGTCCGTCACCGGGCCGGAACCTATTGCCGGCGTGTATATCCGCTTGAAAAGGTCGAGCGCGTCCTCTCGTTGATTTTGGGCCTCGATCCCGTTCATTAGGCCGTACGTGTCGAGGTCGCCCACCGACGTGACCGTCACCTCCTCGGCCACAAGGGCTCTGGGCAATCCCCTCCCGAAACTGACCGCGGTTAGCGGGTTGCTCTTGTCGGGGTCCAGTTCCCTCACCGCCTTGCCGAGCCAGCCTTCGGTCGCAACCGTGTTCGGCTCGCACGTGTGCCAGATGTCCATGCTGCGGAAGTGCGACCTGCTGGAGTCGGGGTATCCGACGCCCTGGATGATGGCGACGTCTCCCCTGTCGTACAGGTCCTGAACTGGAGCGAAATTCGGATTGAAGCCGAGATCGCCGTCGATCGGCAGCACCTTGTCCTCGGGGATGCCGACCACCGGCCGGAAGTCGTAGTACAGGCTGTTCCCGTACGGGATCACCGTGTTCATGAAGTCGTTTCCGCCGGTCAGCTGCACAATGACCAGCGTGGGTTCGCTTCCGTTTGTCGCCATGGGATGAATCCTCGCGGTTGGTTCCTTGCGCCTAGGGCCTATTTTCACCGAAGCAACCCATTTTAAGTGGCTTCGACAGCAAAACGCTCAGTTTGATCTCGCTTTGGCGCCTCTGAGGGCTTCGCTTGAAATCACATCAAGAGACTTCTCATTGTCCAGTGCAGCGCGGACGGAGTTACGTGCATCTTTCTTGCGAAGCCGTTTGAGTTTCGATTGGGAAATACCAAAACGTCGAGCTCCAATTTCGATAATTTGTCGCTTGGTGTAACCTTCTTCTTCGAGTATGATTTCTAGTTCTTGCTGGCTTATATGCTCCAATTCACTTGGAAGGGTTAACCCTGCCCGATTTAAACGGGGTTTAATATCGTCTAAAGACGGGTCATTATCTTTGATGACGTTAGCCAATTCGGTTATTGGGCAATCTAGATATGGCCGTAAGGCATAGGCAATACACCGCAACCCTTCGCTTAGTTCGATATTGCCAGTCTTGCTTCCATCGTGCAGCTTTGCTAAACCAAGCAAAAATTTTACAAAGTCCCCACAAACAGGTGTTTTTGCTGCGCAACAAGAGGCACTTTTATACCTCTTTTAGGCCGTCTGGTGTTCATAGTGTATCCACTCTTTGCTTTATTGCTCTAGTTAAGGACATATATTGATCATCAAGATGTCTCCGACCTACGTTTTGAGTAGTTGGATAATTGTAAACTGGACGCCTGTCCGCCAAAGCTTCGGAAACCCCGGTACCTTGATAAATATATGGAGTCATCAATACATCTCCCCAACGTGTTTGTAGCGACCTGAGATGTTGCGAATGGTCGTTGGTGAACCCGCCACTGGCCCTTTGTATTCGCGTGATAGCCAACCCAATAAGCTCGGTATCAGGAACGTACATAGATCGTTCGTCTCCCATTGGGGCGAGGGCACTTAGTCGGGCATCAATGCCCGATCGAAGCATGTCGCGTAGGTGAGGTGCACCGCGCTCCATGACCGCCTCGGGTACAACCGGGATTATGTACCCGTGGCTAGCAGCAATTGCATTTTGTGAAACCACTTTTGTGGCAGGAGGGCAGTCGAAAATTATATAATCATAGTCTTGATCAATATTGGCCTCTTCGATCCAACGACACATAAGTGTCCTTTTGTTCCATTCTGAGCGAATGGCGTTGCCTTGGTGGGAAGCGGTTAACTCTATTTCAATATCATCTAGCCGGAGACTGGCTGGGACTATGTCCATACTGTTATAGTCCGAATCAATGCCATTCATGGGAGATTCGGTTATGATACCGTCGTCTGGCAACCCTTGTTCTTGACCAACGAAAGGCATGAAAATTTCATCTACTATGCGTCTTTCATTGATGGCCTTTTCCCATCCACTGGCTCCAAGACAGAGGATTGACAGGCTGCTTTGGTGGTCCATATCGATTAGCAGGACTCTGCTGCCGTAAATCCACGCGAGGCCAGTGCCAAGGTGAAATGCTAGAGTGGTCTTGCCAACGCCTCCCTTGAAGTTGATAATGCTTATCCGTTTTGCCACGTTGTTTTCCTCCCGATTAGAGTGACCCGGTCCCTAGGCGAACTGGTACTCGACTGATGACACGATTGCCTGGATCATTCGCACCGTGCGTTCTGAACTGCGTTTTCGGCCGGATTCGGTGTCGAAATCCAGATCGCCTTCCCGTTCGGCGGCTTGTAGTAACTCCGACCGAGTGGCGTCGCTGACACCGACCGGGCCGGCAAGTTCAATACATGAATCTACAAATTCACGCGGGGATAGTTGACCTCGATTGTCCGCAATCCGGTGAACAATGTTTCGGAGGCCGGGCAGATCGGGGTCGGCAAGGCGGTCGACTGCGAAGTTGACTCGCTCATTGAGCGTTCCGGCGTCTATCCACTCTTTGCCGGTGTGCCAACCCTCCACCGTGGGCGGCGTAAGCAGCGCCTGCCCCATGACGGTCGTTGCGGACGACAGGGCGGTCAGGCCAGGATCCGGCTCTCTGTAGGTCCCGGCCAGTTTAATGGCGCCTGTAACGAGTTCCGACGGGTTTTTGACCTTTTTGAAACGGGCCGCCTTGAAGAAGTCTGAAAGGAATAGGGTGCGCAGCATCTCCCGCAAGCTTCCACCTGATTCGCGGCAAGTTTTGACAAGCGTGTCGATCGCAGCCTGATCCCGCGGCGGGACGATACTCCACGCAGGTATCTGCGGTTCGTCTTCGACGAAGAAGTTGTACAGGTGCCGGGATATGAATCTGGCCGTCGCCGGCTGATCGACGATGATGTCGATGATGTCTTCGCCATTGAACCGGCCGGTATGGCCAAGAAACGTCTTCTCGCCCTCGTCGTGGTCCTCCGGCATGTAAAGGAACTCAGACGGGTAACGGGAGTACGGATCGAGTGGCAGAGGCTGCACAAAGGTCCATCCGGTAAATGCCCTCGACGCCTCCTTGATGTCCTGTTCCGTGTAGTTGCCGACGCCCATGGAGAACAGTTCGAGCAGTTCCCTGCCCCAGTTCTCGTTGGGCTCGCCCGAGTGATTCTCGCAATTGTCCAGCCAGAACAGCATCGCCGGATCGCGTGCCAGGTCGAGATAGATCGTCCGCAGGTCCGATAATCCGTTGCGTCTGAACGTCTCGATCTGGGCCACGCCCGAGGGCGTGTGTTCGCTCTTGCCTATGGACGTGGCGAAGACGTGGTGCCAAAAGAGAGCGATCTTTTCCTGCAACGGCCGCTTGGTGTTGACCATGCGGTAGATCCAATGCGCCTGCCACGTGCCGTGGGTGTCGGGGTTGTTTAACTCGAGGTAGTAACGCCTGAGCAGCGTGTCGTCGACTTCCGGAAAGCGTTCGGGATACAGGAGATCGTCCACAAGCTGCTCGTACGGGACTTGTACAAGCTCATCCAGCTCGTCGATCGTTGCGCCAAACCCGGCTCGGCGCATCAGGTGTGCTGCGAGGTCTCGATCAGTCTTTGCCATAGCGGACCGTGTGCTGAGTGCTAGTGAGTGACCGGCCCCGATGATACAACCTCTACCGGTGGTCTATCATCCGATGTGGGAAACGGCTTGGGCTCGGGTCCGCGGAGTGCGGCGCGGTGGTTGGACCGGCCGGGGTGCGAAGGGTGGCGGGAGTGCGAGGGAGTTGCTTCTGAGATTGCATCGGCCGATTTTATTTTTTTTAAGGGCCGTGTGTACCTACCCGTGTACCAATGGCATCCACCGCTTCGTTGCCGAGATCGCAGACCTATACAACCACCGGCCGATGGACACCGCTGACCCAATGGCAGCGGTGGGGTGATACGCACCCGGCCCAACGGACGGGCTAGATTGCGCGGGAGTGTCACCATCGCGAAGTTAGTGTGGCACTGGCCAAGGAGATAATTGATAAGCGGGTGCGCTGGCAGGACTTACCGGCATGATTAGGACGAAAGAGGTCTCTTTCTCTCTCGTTCATCGCGTCGCACTTTAGTCCCATAAATGAAGGTGCTTGCGAGACCGACTATATTTATCCCGATAAGTGATCCACCAACCCATTGACTACCTTGGTAGATCAAAAAGGTAGAGCAACCTACAACCGTTAATGATATGACCACCCCGGCCACTATGCCTAAAGTAGCTCTTCTAGAATCACCTTCAACAACGGTCTTTTCCAAATACATCCGGTGAACCGATTGATTTTCGGCCATTGCCAATATTCGCGAAGCGGCATCTGGTACCGCTTGATTGTATTGCTCTAATACGGTAGGCGGCGGAAGTGGGCCTTTCCATGAACTTGCTTCAAGTTGTAGTTGAACAGAACTTACTTGCGGAGGCGCAGGCTGGTTCTGATTAGCAGGTTTATTACTTTTCCGCGTAGCAGGCTTGTTCCTGGGCCGCCGCCTACTCATTAGTTTAGTCGAGTGCCCTTATGGATATTATATGTTCGTTTTCAAATTGCATGTTGGCGTGAGCTATGTCGTGCCCAACAACATGCCAGTCCATTCCTATAGCGTAGCCATCTGCATATTGTTCCGTGGGAGAGCTGTTGTACTCATTCAAGGTGCATCCAAGATCAAATACCCGGGCAAAACCCTCAAGAAGGGAGGGATTTGCATACAGAAAATCGCTTTGAGCGCCCATCCGTCAAACTCCAGACTTGTTCGCCAGTTTCTTCGCCAGTCTTCAGTCGGCGTACCGGCACGTGCGCACACCGAGCCCCTAGCCCCTAGCCCCTAGCCGACTTAGGTGCCTTGACAGCGGAGGGTCTCCGCTCCGGCGTGGCAATCCTCGAACAGCATAGGGTACATCCTTAGCATAATAGTACATCGGGCGTCAAGGTAACGCCAGTCGCGCGCTGTCGCCTGTCAAACAGCACATGTAGTTCCTTTAACGAAGGGTAACGGCCGAGGAAACCGGGTCGATTCGTATCGGGACACGAGGCGATTCGGTGCACTCCAGTGTCACCGGCCCGAATGTCTTGGGCAAGGGCGCGCCACAGGACGCACGGCGCGCAGTCCGGCAGCGCGCAGGTTCGCCACTCGTGACCATCCGCACCTTCCACCAACTGCGCGCGAACATGCGCCAAAGCGCCAGAACCCGCCAGCCAATACCGGCAAGCGCATGTTGGCGGGAGTGCGAGGGAGTCGAACCCTCCGCAGACGGCGAAGGCAGCCTGCCAGCGGATTTGAAGTCCGTGAAGCCCACCGGGACCCATCCACTCCCGCGTTTCGGTCACACACGCGGTGGTTATCGCAATATTAGCGTCTTTGCGGCCCGAATTGGGCCGGTGACAGGCCCTCGTGGTGCGCTCATAGCGAGCGCACAATCGCCAAGGGTCGAACCGCCCCTCAGGTAATCACGCCGGCTGACGCGGTGAATCGCCAGCCGGCAGCGATCGGGAGCTAGGCGATTGCCGAGTCGATCTTTTCTTGGAGGACCTTCTTGGGTACCGCCCCGACGACCTGCCCCACCGGGCTTCCGCCCTTGAAGATCAACATCGTCGGGATGCTCCGCACACCGTACATTGCCGATGTCTGTGGATTGAGGTCAACATTGAGCTTAGTGAACTTGACCCGGCCGTCGTACTCGCCTGCAAGCTCCTCCACTACCGGCGCCACCATCTTGCACGGTCCGCACCACTCTGCCCAAAAGTCGACAAGGACCGGTGTGTCTGATTCCAGAACTATCGACTTGAATTCTGCGTCGCTTACATCGCTTGGCTTGGCCATTCTTCGATTACCTTTCGAATTCTGTCGATGGCCGATCTGCCTGGCCATCCCTGCGCCGAGTACTCGCGGCGTCGAGTTACTAAATTAGATTCAATGTACACCGGAAGGGATGCACCGGACTGGCCGCGTGTCAATTAACTCCGCACACGTGCCGCAGAACCACAAAAAGCCGCCCCAGTCAACGCTACACGGAGACCCGCTCCTAGTACCGGTATCAGTCGACCCGGGCCGCCGTCCGCACCGGCGACTTCACAACGCGGACCGGCCTCAACGGCAACCCCGGAATACGCGGCGAGGGATCGGGGTTCTCCGAATCCTGCATCTCTGACGCCACCTCCCCGAACAGGGTCGTGATCGAAACGAGGCCCGGCTGGGGTGAACTAAGTGCGGCAACGCCCGATGCGACGGACGAGCCGTCCTCATCATTGACCTCCACACTGTCGCCCCTGGAGATCGAAAGCGCCCGTGCGTCGTCTCGATGGATTTTGACCTCTTCAACACGATCGAGATAGTTCATATCCCCGTGTCGTAACACGCCAACCGGTCGGTCAGGCTGGCTCAGCACCCTGCCATGCGCCAACACAAGCCCGTTCTGTGAGACTCTCGGCTCGGCAAACGGCAGCGGTATCAGGTCGATCCTTGTTTCATCCTCACCGCGATCGAGGAGCATCGGCGTGCCGGTGTGATCGGGCGAAGGGCATGGGGTCTGAATACCGCCCGCCTGCAGCCGGTCGTGGTCAAGTCCGGCATAATCGGGCACGACCCGCTTCAACTCGTCGAATACTTCAGACGGCGAACCGAAGTCGAATCCGTTTTTCCCCATGCGCTGGGCAATGGAAGCGAAAGTACGCCATCCGCAACGCTCTTCGTTCTTTGGGTTCCAGGCCGCGCGTACCAACTGGACGCGTCGCTCGAGGTTTGTGACGGTCCCCGTCTGTTCGGTATAGGTAGCCGCTGGAAGAACGACGTCTGCGGCTGCTGTAACTTCATCATCGAAGATAGCTGATACCACGAGAAAATCGAGTTTCCGCAACGCAGCCGGGACATCCCCAAGCTGCGGCGCTCCGGGGTTCATGCCGTCGGCCATCACGATCGCCGCATCGACGTTCCCGGCGCGCATGAGTTCGAAAATCTCGGTTACTCCCGCGGCATGTCCATGCTGCCCGGATCTCCCATTCGATGACCCGACAAGTGCGGGAAAGCCTTCCGGGGTGCAGCCGATGTCCCTCGCGCCGAGGGTATTGGCGCCCTGGTAAAGCGGATAGATTCCGCCGGACGTCCGGCCGATGTTGCCCGTTATCAGGGACAGGTTGACGATTGCGTGCGTGAGAACGCTCTGGGCTTCGATCGGAATAGTATCTACCCCGAACAGAATCGACGCCGGAGCGTTACGGGCAAGAATTCGCGCTGCCCGGCAAATCTGGGTCTCGCCCACGCCGGTCACACGGGAAACTACTGCTAGGTCGAATCCCCAGAGCGAGCGCTTTAGCTCATCCGTACCGGAACAATTTTTGATGACATATTCCTGGTCTTCGAGAGCCTCATCCATGATCGTCCTGGCCATCCCCGCAAGTAACACGGGCTCCGAGCCAGGGTGGGGCCGGAGCCATTCGGTGGCGTACCGGGTCATCTCGGTTTCCCTGGCGTCGATGACGATTATCTGGGCCCCTGCCCTTGCGGCTTTTTTGACCGGCACCGCCAGGACGTTCTGTTCTTCGGTCGGGTTGCCGGACACGACCATGACGCACTTGCCGTCTTCCAACTCCCAAACAGGGTTCGTTGCGCCGGCGGATCCCAGCCGGGATTCGAGTGTTGCCGCGACTTCCGGGATCAGATTCAGGGATGTGTCTACGTTGTCGGTCCGAAGGATGTCCCTTGCGAATTTCTGGGCGACATAGTTGTCTTCATTCGTGCCGCGGGGCGATGCGACGACCGCGACCCTGGACGGGTTTCTGCCTGCCAGACCCTCTGCGACTCGGTCCAGAGCCTCTTCCCACGTGACGCGTTTCAGGATTCCGTCTTCACGGACGTACGGGTACTTCAGGCGGGACTTGTGGTTCGGGTAGTCGTAGCCGAACTTGCCCTTGAAGCACGCCTGTCCCTGGTTGGCCTCCCCTGCCAGGTCGCCCTTGAACCGGATCACCTTGTCGAACCGGTTGACCTCCGCCACCATCTGGCATCCAACCGGGCAGTTGGTGCAAACCGTGGTCACCTGCTTCGCTGCCTTTTCCCACTTGTAGTCCCGCTCAACGAGCGCCCCGGTGGGACAGACGTCTATACAGGCGCCGCAGAACTCGCAGCCCGATTCGAGCAGCGACTCCCCGCGGGCGGTCCCAACAAGAGCTACGCCTGAGCGGCTTGTGAGGGTGAGGGCGGTATCGAAGCGGACCTCTTCACAAACGCGCACGCATCGTGCGCACACGATGCAAAGGTTGTAGTCGCGATCGTAAAACGGGTCGTCGGTATGTATCGGGAGATTGCGGCGATGATAGTTGAGAGGCGTGCGCAGATCGAGCTCGACGATGCGCACAGTGTCTTTCAACTCGCAGCGTTCGTTCTTGGGGCAGATCGTGCAACGGTCGGTAACGCCGACGTGGCGTTGGCAGATGTCCTGTGGACCGCACAGTTCGATCCTGTGGCACGTGAGGCAGCCGTGCGGGTGCTCGGCCATCAGGAGTTCGATTACGTCCCTGCGGAGGTCCGTGATCTGTTCGGTTTTCGAATTGACGACCAGCCCCGGCGCGGCCGGAGCGGTGCAAGAGGCGACCACCGCCTTCCTGCCGCCCATTTCGGTTTCGACGACGCACGCCCTGCACGCCCCGTACGGCTTCATCTTCGGGAAATAGCACAGATACGGGATGTAAATGCCGGCATCCATGGCCGCCTGCAAGACAGTCTGGCCAGGCTTCGCCTCCACCGGCGTGCCATCGATCGTAAACGAAATGTTGTCTGCCACTAGTATCCCGCCTCAGTAATGCGCCGAAAGAGTCAGCCTGTGAAACTCCCCTCTCCCTTGATGGAAGAAGGTCAGAGTGAGGGTGACGCCTGGAGACATATGCTCATCTGTTTCATGTAACGAACTTCAGATTTGAGTCAATCAAAAAACCGCTCAGGGCCTTGTTCTGGTCGGCAGGATCATTGAACCGTTCCCGGACTTGCCGTTTGGGGGGGCGCTGCCGAGGCGTTCATTGAACTCGTCTTCAAAGTATTTCAGGGCCGAGGACACCGGGTTGTAGCCCAACTGCCCGTGGCCGCATAGTGAACCGAGTTTCATGCTGTTGCCTATCCGGTCCATGAGTTCGAGATCGGCGGGCTTTGCCGAGTACTGGCACAGTCGTTCAAGAGTTTCCAGCATGTGGGTGTTGCCCAGCCGACACGGGAAGCACTTGCCGCATGACTCGTACTGGTTGAAGGCTATCAACGCCCGAATCAGATCGACCACGTCGACCGTCTCGTTGCCCACGATGATCCCGCCGGATCCGAGGATAGCTCCCGCCTTGGACATCTCGTCGAAGTCGATCTTGACGTCGAACGCCTCGTCCCCCAGCACGCCGCCCAACGGCCCCCCCGTCTGCAGCACCTTGATGCGTTCCCCGGGGGATACGCCTCCGCCGACCTTTTCGAGCACGTCTCTGATGGACATGCCCATCGGAATCTCGTACATGCCGGGCCGCTTGATGTGACCGGTCAGGCACACGATGGCGGTCCCGCTGCTGGAAGGCGTGCCGATTCCCTTAAACCACTCCCCGCCGTTCCTCACTATCTGGGGCACGTAGGCCAGTGTCTTGACGTTGTTGATATTGCTGGGTTTCTGCCAAACTCCGGCTGCGGCGGGAAACGGCGGCTTGAATCGGGGCAGGGCCCGTTTTCCTTCGATGGCCTCCATCAAAGCCGTCTCTTCGCCAGCCACGTATGAGTCCCCTGTCAGGGAGACCTCCATGTCGAAGCTGAATGAAGAACCAAGAATGTTCTTGCCGAGAAGTTTGTGATCGTATGCTTTCTGGATGGCCTGCCGGGTCGCGTCGATCGGGATGTCGTGGCCATGTCGGATGAAGACGTAGCCGTAGTTCGAATTTGTGGCGTACCCGTTGAGGATCAGGCCCTCGATAAGCGTGTGCGGATCGCTTTCCAGGATGCCTTTATCGTTGAAGGCGCCGGGGTCGCCTTCTTCGCAGTTGCACAGGATGTACTTTTCCGGCGCCTTGCTCGGTGCGAGGAAACCCCATTTGACCGCCGTAGGAAATGCCGCGCCTCCGCGGCCGCGCAGGCCGGACGTCTTGACCTCGTTGACAACCTCCGGTGGCGTCATTTCGAACAGCGCCATGTTTAGGGCCGAATAGCCGCCGTTGGCGATGTACTGGAGTATGTCGCCGGGGTCGATGTTGCCGCAATTGCGAGTTGCGACCTTGACCTGGTGCTGGTACGCCGGGAGTTCGTTGAGTTTCGGGACGCCCTCGAGACCGGCGTTGTCGTCGCCCTCGTAGGCAAAGGCCCGGCTTGCTATCGGGCGCCCACCAATGACGTGATCTTCAACGATCTGGTCCACGTCGTCCGGTGTCACGTTGCCGTAGTAGACCCGCCGACCGCCAGGTAGTGTGACGTCCACTATTGGCTCAAGGTACATGAGGCCGAGGGCGCCGACCTGCGACAAGTCGGAGCCTGCGTCGTGCCGCGCCAGGGATTCTCTGACCGTCGCAAGTACTTCGTCCGCCCCTGCCGCCTGTCCCGATATGCCTCCGCCTACTCGAATCCACCCGTGGGGGTTGCTGTTAAGCGCGTGCCACCTGTCGGACGCGCGGCGATCCAGGTCTTCAAAAACGCCCGGGCTGTTTTCACTCATTGGTAAAGGCGCCCTGCTACTGCTGTGGTCCAGACCGGAGTGATCGGGCAAGTTCTCTGACGGACTGTGGAGTCATACGGCCCTTGGGGTGATGATCGAGGGATACGACCGGCGCTTGGGCGCACGCGCCCAGGCAAGTGTTGTAGCGAAGTGTCGCACTCCGGTCTTTGGTCTCCCCTTCGCGATCTATGCCGAACTCCTCCTGAACGATCGCCAGTAGTTCTTGCGCGCCCGCAAGGTGGCACGTCGGCCCCCAGCACACTTCCAAAGTGTGGGCCGCGGGCGGTGTGAAACGAAAGTTCGTGTAAAACGATGCCACGCTCCACACTTCGTTCACCGTCGTGCCGCAAAAACTGGCGGTCTCTTCAATGGCCTCGTCGGGGAGGTAGTGGACCGAGTCCTGCACTGCGAGCAACGAGGACAACACGGTGACCGTCGGCTGTGGCTGCTGTTTAAGGGCCTGGCGCACAATCATGCGGATATCGACGCCTGACACCAAGTTCGTGGTGGCCAAAAGCACACTCCGGGGACATTGAGAAAGCAGTCACAATCCTAGCAGAGCCCCAATTAAGGGACAATTGCCGGAGCCGCGCTGAAATGCCCCGCCTAGGTCGCTCCCCTGCCTCGCCGCAGACCTCTGCCCGGCAACGCTCCTGTATTCTCGCCCTCGTCGATTACGACCTTGCCGTTCACGATCACGTAGTCGATACCCACCGGGTAGTGCTTCGGATCGTCCTTGACGGCTAATGTCTTGACGGTGTCAGGGTCGAAAACAACGATGTCGGCCTTGTAGCCGTCCCGCAGGAGGCCCCGGTCGGGCAACCCCAGCCTCTGCGCCGGGAACGAAGTCATTTTGCGGATGGCCTCCGACAGCCTGAGATGGCGCTCTGCCCTGACGAATTCGGCAAGGACCACGGGGAAGCAGCCGTATGTCCTCGGGTTCGGGTACTCTCCGAACAAGATGGCGTCGGAGGCAATCATCCCGTATGGATGGGAAACGAACGCCGGCAGAGTCTGGGGATTGGTGCCAAGACCCACGGTCGATATCCCAAGATTCTCGGAAAGCAGAAGATCGAACAGCGCCTCGGCTGGTTCCTGTTCCCGCATCTCGGCGATCTGGGCGATCGACTTTCCGTCGTACTGCTTGTTTTCGGCCTTGCGGAAGTTGTTCAGCCAGTTCTGGCCCCAGGTCGCAGGGAAGTCCGAACGCGAATTGATCTCTTTCGCCATGCGAGCGCGGTCGGCCGGATCCTTCAGCGCGGCGATCGTCCTCTCCGGTCCGCCGTCCTTGGCCCAAAACGGCAGCATGATCACGATGGTGGTTCCCGAGTAGGGGTACGTGTAGCAGTCGAATGTGACATCCATACCCGCCGCCCGCGAATCCTCAACGAGTCCGAGGTAGTCGAGGTGGCTGCCGAGACCCTGCCTGCTCTGCCGGTAGTGGGTCAGATGGATGGGTATCCCCGAACGCCGGCCGATTTCGACGGCCTCGTGCCATGGCGCAAGGTGGTGCTTCTGCAATAACGAAGCGCGTGTGTGCGTGTGGTAGAAGCCTCCGAGGGAGGCGGCCGTTTCCGACAGCGCAACAAGCTCGTCCGTGTCTGCGAAGCCGCCGGGCGGATAGTCAAGTCCGGTCGAAAGTCCCCATGCGCCTTCTTCCATCGCCTCGCGAAGGACAGCCTGCATATCAGCGATCTGGTCTGCCGTGGCCGGCACGTCGTTCCAGCCGACGCCCCAGATGCGGAGCGGAGAGTTGCCGACGATGACGGCCATGTTGATAGCGACGCTGCCGTCGTATTTCGACAATAGCCCGGCGGCGGTCAGCCAGTCGGCATCAGGTGGGTACCAGTTCAATCCAGCGTCCAGCCAGATGTAGCGCTCGAGTTCATCGCGGGACTTGAACGGGACGTGAGAGATACCGTCGATGCCGACGAGTTCGGTTGTTACGCCCTGCCTCACCTTGGGGTCGTGGTGAGGTTCGCCAAGTATCGTCAGCCCGGCGTGGGAGTGAAGGTCGACGAACCCCGGGCAGACCACCTTGCCGGCAGCGTCGATCGTACGCGCTGCGTCCACGCCGTCGAGATCGCCGCGCCGGACCTCCAGCGTATCTCCCGTAACAAGCACAGAGCCTCTGTACCAAGGGCTGCCGGACCCATCGATGATCCTGGCGTTCTTAATCAGTAGGTCAATCATGGGCTTTCTCCGGCAACTGCGTGCCGACTTGGGCCGTTAGTGCATGCCGCCCGCGAAGGCCAAGCCAATCTGGCAATAACCGCATCATGCATCGATCAACCCCTCCTGGGGTGTTGTCCACGGGGCGCGTTTCGTCCAGACTCCAGGCCGCGGCATTCGTTCAACCGGCACGTCGATCAAAACAGGACCGCCGCGTTCAAGGGCGTCGGGGATGACGTGGGCGAGGTCCGCAGGTTCCCGTGTTCTCAACCCCGTGGCGCCGAACGACTCGGCGAACTTCACAAAGTCGGGATTCACAAAGTCGGCTTCGTACTGACCTCCGAAATCCTCGTCGAGGTCTCGGGCAACGTTTCCGTAAGCGCCGTCGTTGAAGATCACCGTTACCGTGTTGATCCCGTACTTGACGGCCGTAGAGAGTTCGGAGGAGTTGTACATGAACCCGCCGTCCCCGACAACGCAGACCACGGGACGGTCCGGCGCCCCGGTTTTCACGCCGAGCGAGGTAGGAAACGAATACCCGAGGTTGCCCGCGTAGCCGGAATCGACGTAGGCCTTTGGTTCGAAAACCTGGTAGTGGCCGCGGGAGTAGTAGCCGAGTTGCGTCATTCCCCAGACCACGTAAGCCTCTTCCGGTATACCTGCTTGCAGCGCCTGTAGGACTGAGTGTTGGGGTTCATTGCGCTCAAGGGGGTCGGTGGCGATGCGCCGACGCGCTTCGGCAACCGCGTTGGCGGGTGAAGGGCGGTCCCCTGCCCCTGCTTCTTTCAGGCGCGGTATCAGCGCCTCAATAGTCGCCCGCGCGTCGCCGTGAAGGGCGAGCGTGTTCGTGTGTGTCTTGCCGAACTCCGTGGCGTCCGAATTTATATGTACGAGCTTGGCCGATCCGCCGGACGGGCTGCGAAGCGCAAAGCGGGTGCCGATGCCGATGATGACGTCGGCGGATTCCATGACTTCGTACAGCGCGCCGCGCGGTCCCAACGAAGAGCCGTATGAGTGCGGGTGGCGATCGGAAATTGTCCCTTTGCCCCCGGCCGACGTGATAACCGGAATGTTCATCGCCTCGGAAAACCGTACGAGCGCGTCCTCGGCGTTCGATCTGGCCACGCCCCCACCGGCGTAGATGACCGGAGTTTGCGCTTCGGCGATAGCCTTTGCCGCTTCCCTCAGCCGGTCCTCGTCCGGTACTTCGCGCACCAGTGGAGCCGGCTCCTCCAAATCGACCTCTTCTCGCTCCACCATCGTCTCCGGCGGCATCTCGATCTCAACCGGGCGCGGGCGGCCGTTGCGCATCTGTGAAAAGGCTTCAGTAACGCATCCCGGCACCTCATGCGGGGTCAGGACCTGGCGGCGCCACTTGGTCACCGGCCTGATCACGTCCATCTGGTCCGCAACTTCATGCAGGCCGCCCAGGTCTTTGCCGATCTGCGATCGCGGGATCTGGCCGGCAATGACCAGCACAGGCGAAGACCTCGCGTAGGCAGTCGCAAGACCGGAACCGGCGTTATACAGTCCCTCGCCCGGCACAACCAGCGCGACCCCCGGCTTCCCGGTGACGCGCGAGTACCCGTCGGCCATGTACGTGGTCGCCTGTTCGTGGCGAGTCGTGATCATGCGTATGCCGGGCTCATCCCTGATAGCGGTGATGATCCCGTACATCTGCACGCCGGGGAGCCCGAAAACTACTTCGACACCCTCTCTCACGAGTGACTTTACGAGGGCCTCGCCCCCGCTCAATTTCGGCATTGTTCAGTCTCCACTACTGCGCTGTAGGAACCTTTACGGTCGCCTCCGGTCCCTGTCATCAAACAATCGACTAACCGGTTCCGGTCAGATCGCCAGGCGGTAGGCCGCGGCGGTTGGCAAGCGTTCGCGGCAACAGATCGTATCGCGTCTCGTGTCCTGCGAAGAACCGGCGCATTTCGTCCACCATCAGGCGGAAAAAGCGCGGTCCGCCTCGCGCGTTTACGCCTGCGATGTGGGGCGTGAGAAATACGTTTGGAAGTTGTCGAATCGGTGAGTCGGCGGGTATCGGCTCCGGATCGAAGACATCCAGCGAAGCGATCATGTCCTGGCGCCTGAGTCGCTCGATCAGCGCGTCCGAATCGACAATAACGCCCCGCGAAACGTTCACGAACACCGTTCCGGGTTGCATCAGTTCGATCTCGCGTTTGCCGATCATGCCCTCCGTGGCCGGGGTGTGCGGCGCAAGGCAGTACACCACTTCTGATAACGACAGCACGTTGTCCAGAGACGTGAAGGTGACGTCGTAGATGTCTGCCAGTTCTCGCGGCACATACGGGTCGTGCACGTACGCCGTTACCCGGAACGGAGCTAGCAGCCCAAGCAGCCGTCGTCCGATGTGGCCCGCGCCGATCAATCCGACAGTGCGGCCGGTCAACTCCCCTTTTATGTACCCGGGGTCGGTATTGCGCTCGGAATGGTCCTCAAAAAGGACTTCGCCGGCAATGAGGCGCCTGAAGTGCGAGCCGGCGTTGCGAAGGCCGATCATGCTCATCGCCAATGCCCATTCAGCAACGCCGTATGACGAGCCGTTTGTCGTGTCGACGGCCTTGACGCCGCGCATCGATGCAGCCTCAACGTCTATGCGCTGGGCGAACCTGTCCCCTTCCAGTTCGCCTACGATCCTGACGCTGGGCGCGGCGTCAAGTATGGCGCCGGTAACGCGCGGCGAGCCGTGGCACACGATCAGTCCGTCAAGAGTCGAAGCGAACTCGATCAGGTCGGCCACGGCCGGTGAGTCGGCAGGCGGAGGGGCGTACCAATCGGAGGGTTCGTTGAATTCGCAGTAGTGAAAGTCAGCGAACTCAGTAAGGCGCTCCACCTCGGCGGGAACGGCGTCGTCATCTCTGCTTTCGACATTGCACGCAAGGCCGATTTGGGGTTTGTTATCTGTCATAAGCGTCCACCGCTTCCTGGTCTCTGCTTTCGATGTTGCTGATTCCGATTCGTTTTGGTTTCGCCGCCATGCCATCCGTATTGTAGGGGCGAGTTTCAAACCCGCATTCGGCTCCGCCAATTGGCAAGGGTGTCGGCGTCGTTAGACCAATTCCACGGACTGCCCATGCTATATGTGCGGACGTTATCCGGTTAACCCTGGGCTGCATTCCTTAGTCCCTGAACCCGCGTTGCAGCACAAGTTTGCCTGGCTATGCGGGCATCTCGTGGATCACGCCGCTAACTTTGCAACGGCTGGTTTGAAGAGCCTGTTTCATAAACTCGAAACCTATGGGGGCCAGTGCCTCCAGATTCCCGTTTTCACGGGAATGACGGGATTTGGCGCCGCATTACGTGTTGTTGGGAAGAATGACGTCGCAAATCGTCGCGCCGTGTACGGCCCGACTCTTGAGAGGGGACTTTTGAAACAGGCTCTGAAACCCGCCGCTACGATGGAGTGTTCGTCCTGGCCGGAATCAACCCTAAACCCCGGCCGGGGACTGGTCACTGCATCCCAGGCCAGGGTGGGAGCCGTTCCGGTCCACTTCACTGGACGGAGACTCGAAATCTCCAGACGGCGATGGCGATGAATCCGACCGCGAATCCCGCAAGCGCCAGCATCTCGAATGTCACCGATTCCAGGTCCCCGCCAAACAGCATGAGCCGGTTAAATGCTGTATTCGCCCAACCGTGCGGGGTCAGCAGAGCCAAGGCGCGCATCCAATCGCTCAGTAAGAACAACGGCCACCAGGAACCGCCCAACGGCGCGGCTACCAGCGATACCAGGACCGCTGCGGGCGGCGCTGCCCGTACGGTGCGGAATATTGAAGCAAGCATCACGCCAAATGCGGACGATGCCAGGACCATCAGCAGTGCGACTGCCACGGTTGCTCCGGGCGTTTCCCCAAGGGTCATCCCAAATATGAACGTGCCGAACAGGCCGAGTATTACGACTTGTATGACCCCGCGGTAAACGGATGCGAGAAATTTTCCGGAGACCATCGCCAACGTACCCGCGCCCGACGTTGCCAGCCTTTCGAGAGTTCCCGACTCACGCTCCACGGCCAGTGTCAGCGCGGTGAATGCAGCGGACATAAAAACGAACATCACGAGATAGCCGGGCACGGTTACGTTGGCCGCGTTCGTCGGCTTGACATTTCCGACGCTGGTAACAAAGAACTGCGGCCCGGCGTTCCCAGTTTCGGCCAGGTCGCTGGCCTGTGTTGAAGCACCGCCAGAGAGTTCACCCAGAGCTGAGAGTACAACCGCCTGTTGCCCAAATTCGTTCGCCACTGATCCTGCAACGGCAACGAGCAACGCGTCGGCTTCGGGATCCCCGGTTGGGTGGACAGTAATCTCACTCCCGCGGCCCGACGTGATGCCGTCCGTGAAGTCCTCCGGAAACGCTATGAACCCCGGCAATTTGCCGTTGGCCAATCTCTGCGAAGCATCGTCGAAATCGACGTATTCGACAGCGGGTCTCTCGGGATCCTGATCCGAGGACATCCACGCGATTATCAGGCGGCTGAGCGCAGTATCCGACGTTTCCTGAGTTGTGATCGTAACTGTCGGAGGTCCCGAATCCTGGGCAACCTCCTCGAACACCGGCGTGAGAAAAAAGAAGAACGCCGTCGCAAACGCCATTGGGAATCCCAGCGTCAGGACGAAACCCCAGACATCGCGCCGCCACTGCGTGGTGTCCTTGAAAGAAATGAGGACGGCCTGCCGCAGCCAGTACATCAGCCGTCCCGTCCTTGGAGCGCCGAAAACAACTGCCTGGAAACGACCAACAGCACGATGGCAGTCACCCCAAGTACTGCGACTTCAAGCCACACATCTCCCAGGCCCCCCGTATCCGAAAGGACGATTCTCAGCGCGTCGTTTCCGTGCCTGAGCGGTGAGGCTCGGCCGATGGCGTCGAGAATCCCACCCTTGGCAGGTTCGAAAAACGATCCCCCGATCGTCGCCATAACCATCGTGATGATCACTGCCGACCAGTTCGCCTGTTCTCGCGTTCGGGCGAATGAAGCGATGGTCATCCCCGTGGCAGCGGCAAATGCGGCCAATACAGAGATCACGACCAGCATCCCGCCGTAGTCGGACGGGCCGAAGGACCGAAACGCAGCCCAACCAAGCGTGGCCAATATGAACGCCTGAAGGAAGCCCCGGACCATACCCGCAAGAAATTTGCCCGCAAAGATGCCATTCAGGCCTGACCCTGTTGTGAGCAACCGTTCGAGCCGGCCGTCGAGCCGCTCTTCGACGATCGATATGGCGTTCAACGTGACAGCGAACATGACCATCATCGTCAGTATGCCCGGGAAGAAAATGTTGAACGGGGCCGTTGTTTCGCCCGTCCTTTCGACCTCTACCGAGACGAAAGGCGCCTCGCGTTGTCGTTCGATGGCCGAAGCGACCGCGCCGTCGATCTCCACTTCGCTTGCGTTTAGACCAAGGCGCGCCGTCTCGGATGTGACCACCCGCAACGCTTGTTGCTCCGCCGCATGTTTCGCCGCAGCGCCTCGGATCATCGACGCCACGATGCTCCCTTCATCGCCCCCACTGCCGCGTTGGCGGAATTCCAATAACGGTGACGACCCGCCGCGCGCAACCTCACCTCCGTACCCCTCGTGGATCACCGTCACCAGCAATCGGGCTGACCCGTCAAGGAGCCGATCCGCCCTCCCTTCCTCCAACATCTCCACGTCTACCCCTGGGACGGCCGAGATCAGTTCGATGAGCCGAGCCGACTCCGGCGTCTTGTCGAGGTCGACAATCGAAGCCTTGCCGTTAAACGAAGGTTCGCTGCCAAACGCCCCCAGCATGAGCGCAAGCAGCGCAATCGGTAGGGCGAGTGACAGCCCAAGGGCGCCGGGGTCCCTGAAGTACCGCTTGACCTCGATATACGCCAGGTAGAAATACACCGGAAAAGCGGCTATCACTCGCGCAGGGTACGGCCGGTCAGGTGCAGGAAAACGTCTTCCAGAGACGTCGTCTCCGGATCGCCCAACGGCGTCTTGAGTTCCTTCGACGTGCCCTCGGTAACCACGCGACCGCGGTCCATGATCAAGATGCGGTCGCAAAGCCGGTCGGCCTCTTCCATATAGTGCGTCGTATAGATCACTGTCATACCCTGCTCATTCAGCGCGCCAACGGTCTCGAAAATGTGATTGCGAGATTGAGGGTCCACGCCGACGGTCGGTTCGTCTAGCAGGACAAGGTCCGGCCTGGCAACGAGTGCGATCGCGAAGTTCAGCCGCCTCTTCATCCCGCCCGAATACTTACTTGCGCGGTCGCCGCCTCGGTCCGTCAGTCCGACCAGCCCCAGGAACTCGTCTGCGCTGGCGTTGGCGTCTGCGAGGGACAGGCCTGACAACCTGCCAAAAAACACCAGGTTCTCTCTGCCGGTCAGGTCTTCATAGATCGCCAGGCTCTGCGGACACACGCCGATCCGGGCCCGCACGCCGGCAGGATCGCGGCGAACGGACAGACCATCGATGGTCACGTCGCCCTCATCGGCTGGCAGGACCGTATTCAGGATTCGAAGAAGCGTGGTCTTCCCTGCCCCGTTGGGCCCAAGCAGGCCGAACACCTCGCCGCGGGCAATCTGGAACGACACGTCATCGACCGCGACATCGTCCCCATAAGTCCGGCGCACGTTCCTGACGTCAACATAAGGGGGGTCCAAAGTCATCTCCGGGCTGGATCAATCAGGCAATTGTCCCAGATACGTCAAGGTCCCGGTCATGCCTCAGTTCAGGATTGCGATATCCATTAGTGAATTCGTGCACTAACTACATAAACAGGCTATTTGCTTGTGAAATATGCCACTTATTTGCCTTATATACGCTATGAAGTTACGATTGAGTTACATTACATGGAGTCACGACCGGCGCCGTCGTCGTCCAATCAGGACTGAGATCGTGGAAACCGTAAAAAGACTCGTACTCGCCGCAGGATTCGCGCTGGCCCTCAGCCTGGCTATGTTCCTGACGTGGACCTTGGCGCACCGTCCGGCGCCGCCAAGGCACATGACGATGTGTTCTGCGCCCTATACCCGGAGCTTTGCAACCCCGTCGATCCGCCTACTCCCACGCCGACCCCAACACCGACGAATACGCCCACGCCCACACCGACTCCAACGCCTACGCCGGACTCAGGGCCCACTGCTCCTCCACCGCCAACGAACTTCAGGGCCGGCGCCGTCACTCACCGCGAGATCAATTTGGTCTGGCGCGGCGGCGGCTATAGCTACAGTTACAAGGTCCGGTGGAAGCTCGCCGCCGCTGCGTCGGACAATTGGAACATCCTCCCCGCTACTACTACGAATTCCACAAAACTTCCTGGCGCCGCCTGCTTTGCCACCTACGAATTCCAGATCTCAGCGTTGGTCGACAGCGGCAGCCAATACGCCGTCAACAAGTGGGGGCCCTGGTCCACACCTCCGCTTTCAGTTACTACGACCGTATGCCCCGTTCCGGCAAACTTGACGGCCACGTCAAAAGCGGGCGGCAAGACAAAGTTGACCTGGTCGGACAATCACGGCGCATCCGGTTTCGAAGTCCAGCAGCGGGTTGGCAATTCCGGAGCATGGAGCGACCTGGCTACAAACATCGCGGGCACGAGTTACACGGCTACCGACCTGTCAGGCGGCACAACCTACCAGCACCGGATTCGGGCCCAGTACGGATCCGACCCGCTCAATGACTCCGCGTGGACGGGTGAACGCACGACCATTATTTTGAGCCCCGGAAGGCGATTACGAGCTACCCGTTTTTTTGCCGCCACGAACGTTATCTTACTTGCAGAGCGTAAGAAGTCCAAAGACAGGCCGCACGAATTTCTGCCCGACGTTCGATATGTAACAAGACACACGGCACGTGTGCAGATCTTCGGACAAGGACTTTATGCAAACGCTATCGACTACCCCGTCGGAACGATATTCTGGTGTGTTTTTGCCAGGGTTGGCAACGAATCGGCCCCGGGCGCCTCGTCGAGTTCCTGGTCGGCTACGGAAATGAAGTTTCATCATCTTCATGTGCCAAAAACGTTTCATGATAATCCTGTCCAAACGGAGTGGCTCTTGCAGCAACTGCGGTGGTGGAGAGATTCAGAGCAAACGGTATTCCATATCAGTGGGCGGACGTGTTACTTCACCGCCCTTTGCTTCGGTGAGCAGCAGTCACTCGTTTGCGTTGGGCAGTTGGTCCTGGCCAAACCAGCCTGTGAATCTCAGCGTTACGACCGAATATGAAGAATCTGACTGGGTGCAACCCTGAACAGGAAACGATGAAAATGCTTGCGCAGATGTTTACCAGGAAGACGCTAGCCCTGCTGATACCGGCGGGGATCGCCGTTGCGGCGTTCATAACCGGCTGCGGCGTCGCGCCGGAGGCCGCCGAAGTCGAATTCGCGCAATCTCCGGCCACAGCCGCGCCCCCGGATACCCCGACGCCTGCAATGCCTACAGCAACCGCGACGCCGGCAGCCATCGAGCCGACAGAGGAGGTTTCGGACGCGGCCGATGCTGCTAGCGAGGCCCAAGCCACCGCGACGCAGCCCGCCGTGAATACATTTCCGGCCGTAGTATCAGGAGAGAGTCTGAAGGGCCTATGCAAGTATTCGGGAGCTCGGGGATCTCATTCCACGATAATTCACACGAAGTCCTACGAGGAAGTGGAAGGACGATTCGAGCTTGTGAGTGAGGGAATGCATGTAAACACCATAGACGCGAAGGGAAACGTGCGTTGGGTCTTAGAAGAGGACGGGGTTGAACACGATCTTTTCTTCTACGTGGACGGCGTTTCATATAATCGCGTTAGCGAAGACGAGTGGATGGTGGAGGAAGACCCCGACTTCTGGCGCGGCCTTCTGCCGGACCCTGACGACACCCCCGGGCCGGTGGGCGGGACCGGCGCGCCGGGCGGTGGCGCAGGCGCAGGACCCGGCGAAGAATCCGGGGATACCACCGGGCCTGTCGGGCAAGTCTCTGAAACGCCTGAACCGCTGGGAGCTGACACAATATGCGGAGACGCAGTCGACACATTGACCGACTTCATGGACCATGGGATCGAGACGTTGAACGGCGTCGAGGTCAGGCACGTGGCCGCGACCTTGCAACTGTCTCCTTCACTTCCCTACCGGAAGACTTTGGATCTTTGGGTGGACCTGGAAGGCACGCTAGTCCAGAGCAGAACTACAACGGCCCAGGATGCCATGGGCGGGTATCCGGCGAAGCGGTCTGAGGCGACTTCTACATTCCAGGAGCGGGACCCCACGATCCTGATAACCGTGCCGGATGCGGTGGCCACGCCTGTGCGATAATCCCCGTCTTGGGGACCCTGCTTGGTGTGGGACCATAGCGCCGACTATGGACAGGAGTGTCTCGACGGTTCCGGCAACTTTGATGGAGAAGTGTGGGACTGATTGACGGCGGCACAATTGCCGCACAACGTGCTTGTCGTCAGGCCCCTCGACAAGAAGAACACGCTCCAAGCCGGTGGCTGGCATCAAGTTACCTCACCTCTATTCCCTGTTCGGCAGCCGTCTTGAGATTCTTCTCAGAGTATTCCACCGCCCGAAGGTCGCCGTATTGACGAGACAGGCGAACCAGCACCCCATCGGCATCTTCCTCTTCAGCGGAGGCCTGCGCGAATCCCCTTACGCAGTCCCAGCTATGGGTGGTCGCTATTACCTGCACGTCGTTTTCTTGGGCAGTACGCAAAATCATACGCCAGTAGTCACTCTGGACCGAATGGTGGATTCCATTTTCCGCTTCATCTATCAACAGGAATCCACCCCGGCTGTTGGCTAGGGCCAGGGCTACACCGAATATCCTCAACGCGCCGTCGCCTAAACTTTTGAGTGGAACCGGCTGCCCATACGACTTGAGTTTGACCATCACACGACGCCCGCCGAATCCGCGCACACGCTGTTTGTCACCAATTACTGCAACCCGGTCGATTTCATCACCAAATATCAGCCCCAGCGAACGCACCGCGTGATTCTCGTCTTCCGTCAATGCAACGTTGTCCCAATAATCAGCAATGGTGTCGTCGTTCAACAATCCTGGGCCAAAAGACTCGCATTTTATTGTGGTTGCAAATTCGGTTTCATTTGTTAAATTACCGATTCCGCGATGGAAAAAATAATTCCTAGTTCTTCTGCTGTAAGGAAAACTGATCGGAATATGTCCCTTCGCGCCTTTGAATTCAATTTGAAGAGCTTCCATCCGTCCATCAACAATGTAGTCGCTGAACAATCTACCCTGTTTCGTTATCTGTTGTTCGTTCAAATAAGTCTTGACGATTGTAAGCTGGTCAAAACTTTGAATTGGGCCTATGGTAATGAAGAATGCTTTGGAGGAATGTCGGCCGAAGAAGAGGCCCTCCCAAACAGGTTCAAGTACGCGTTCCCCGTCTTCGTCAACGTCGATATCCACCTCGCCGCGTCCCGTCAATATTTCAAAAAGCGGCGAGTAACGGCCTCGGGCAGCGTAGACCCGTACAGCCTCTAATACCGTGGTCTTACCGATGCTATTCTTCCCGGCCAGCAGGGTGACGCGCCCTAGGCGCGGGATGGACAGTTCGTCAATCCCCCGGAATCCCTTTATCGTGAGGTCCGGGAGATGAAGATTGATGTTCTCCGCCATGATCTACTCCCGCCCTACTTGTTCAACAGTATCGCCCGTTAGGTCGGGTACCGCTCGTCGGTTCGGACGGGCGGGCTTGGGCTAGCTTTGCACATGGGAATTGTAGCCCAGGCCCCCGAAGGCGCGATCATCCCGTGCAGAACCCCCACCTTTCTCCCGACCCAGCGCGGAGTGTCCGCGTCCCTCCGCCCAACAGCCCGCATCCAAGCGGGCCAAGACCCCCACGCCGAACCGGCAATACAGCGCTAATCCCACCCCCTTTTTCACCACTTCCGTTACGTCACCTGTCCGAATCGAAAGTCAACTCGAATTTCGGCGCGCGTTCGGACCGCTTCAACCCATTCAGCACGGTTTTCACAACCGACCCAACCGTGCCGACCGGACTGTTCGATCCCGTAACGAACCTCGCGAACGTGCTGCCCCACAACATATCCACCGCCGCCTCCAGGTCCACGTCGTCCCTGATCTCACCCCGGCGTATCGCCCGCTCCAGGACCGACCTGATCAATTTACGCCTTGGCCAAACTGCCCGGCGACGGTATGTCGCCAGTAGCTCCGGGTGCTCTTCGGACTCCAACAGCACCGCCGCCAAAACCCGGATGCCCGGACCGGCGTAAACGGACTCCCTCACTACAGTGAGCATCGAGACCAGGTCCATCTCCGTATTTCCCGTGTTCTCAACTTCCCGCACCCCAACGGATTGGTCGATCGCGGCCAGCATCATTTCTTCACGATTCTCGTGGCGACGGTAAATCGCGGCAGCTCCTACTCCGGCACGGGCGGCTACGGCTCTTACAGTGGTGCCCTTGAATCCGCGTTCGGCCAGTAGTTCCAGTGCTGCCCCCAGGATCTTCTCGCCCACCACGGGATCGAGTGGACGTCCGTTGCCAGTTGGCCGACGCTGCCAGTCCGAATACCAATTCGGCATAAAGTAACCCCCTTCACCTCATCTTCGCCTGACAGGCCCATCCCGTCACCAACCGCGTGTCACATAATGGGCTTGGAAACGGGGCGCTGGTGGGGGAGGTGGGATTCGAACCCACACGCCCGAAGGCACATGCTCCTAAGGCATGCGCGTCTACCATTCCGCCACTCCCCCACTGCTGCCGGTCATTCGAGTTTAGCGTCCCGAAAACCCGCTCGTTCTACACGATCTGATCCCCGAGTGGTGGATTCGGCGTTCAGAGGGCATAGAATCGGGTCGCTTGTATCGAGACATCCTCTGGCTGGAGGCGAGAAGTGAACTACGAAATCGAACTTATTCAGGATGAAAAGGCCGTGGTGGGCGAAGGACCGGTCTGGGACCCACACACAGAAAAGCTGTACTGGACTGACATCCGCACCGGCAGATTGTTCGAGTACGTCCCGGCCACCGGGGAACACCGCACCATTCACGACGGCATATTCGTAGGCGGTCTGGCGGTCAACAAGCAGGGCGGCCTCACGCTTGGCACGTGGGAAGGCGTGATGCTGTGGCGCTCCGACTCCGACTGGACTTGGCTTCACCACGACGACAAGTACCGATTCAACGACGTTATCGCCGGGCCCGACGGCAGTTTCTACGCCGGCAGCATGTTCGACGGCGAGAACAACGGCGTCTTGTACCGGTTTTTACCTGATGGCGGGGTCGAGGAAGTAGTCACGGGGCTCGCCATCTCGAACGGCATGGGCTTCTCGCCGGACCTCAAGACCTTCTATCACACGGACTGCGGCCCAAGGGCCATCTACAGGTACGACTACGACCCCACGATCCACACCTTTAGCAACAAGGGCACGTTCGTGCAACTGGGAACCGAAATGGGCGTTCCCGACGGTATGACGGTCGACGCTGACGGCAACGTCTGGGGCGCGGTCTGGGGCAGCGGCTGCGTGATCAAATACGACCCGAATGGCAGCGAATTGGGACGCATCAACTTTCCTGCGACACAGACATCGTCCGCCATTTTCGGCGGTACAGAATTGAACGACCTATATGTGACTACGGCGCGGTCCGGCGAGGGTGAACCCCCCAGCGGCCTCGAACCAGAAGGCTACGATTTCGACGCCCACCGCGGCGGCGAACTGTACAGGGTCAGGGTAGACGCCACCGGCAAACCGGAGTTCGAGACTGATTTCGCCTGGCCCGGCGAGTAGGCTCACGCAGTCAGGAAACGATTATGAAGATCACTAGAATCGACCAGTTTTCCCCGGCGCCGCGCACCCGGTTGGTCAGAATCGCAACCGACACGGGCATCGAAGGGTGGTCCGAAGGCACGCTCGAAGGCAAGCCGTTCTCGGTTCCAGCCGCCGTAAGTGAGTACGCCGAGTACCTCGTGGGCAAAGACCCGTTGCTCATCGAACATCACTGGCAACAGATGTACCGGTCGGCGTTCTTCCGCGGCGGCGCACACAATATGACAGCCATCGCCGCCCTCGACGCGGCCCTGTGGGACGTAGCAGGCAAGCACTACGGTGTTCCCAGCTACGCGTTGATGGGCGGCAAGGTGCGCGACCGAATCCGCGTCTACGCCCATTGGGGGATCGACGACCTGACGGACGAAGGATTGGAGCGTTCCCGGTCTCGCCTGGATGTCCTATCCAAGTCCGGCTACACGGCCTACAAGTCCGGAACGGGAAGGCAGATTTTTAGGGCCCACGAGCCCCCATCGACCATTGACCGCTTCGTCGAGAGCGCCTTCAAGATGCGCGAGTGGGTAGGCCCAGACGTGGAGTTGTGCTTCGACTTTCACGGCAAGATGACGCCTGGTCTGGCAATAGAGGTGTGCAACGAGATAAAGGGCATGCGGCCCATGTTCGTCGAGGAACCGGTCCCGCAGGAAAACCCCGACGCCCTCAAGCTGGTGTCTGATCACGTGCCATTCCCCATTGCCACGGGCGAACGGCTGTTGTCACGTTGGGAATTCAGAAACGTGATCGAAAATCAGTGCGTTTCCCTGCTACAGCCGGACGTCGCGCACTGTGGCGGACCAACCGAGCTAAAGAAGATCGCAAACTACGCCGAGGTTTACTACCAACACATAATGCCCCATTCGGCGATCGGTCCCCTTGCCCTCGCCGCCTGCATGACCGTCGACGCGGTCGTGCCCAATTTCCTGGTCCAGGAACAGGTGGACGCGTCGCTCGGGGTGGGACTGCTGAAACGTCCCTGGCAAGTTGTTGACGGGCATATCGAGTTGTGGGATGAGCCCGGCCTGGGCGTTGAAGTGGACGAACAGGTGGCGACGGCCGAGTACTCGGGAGACGAATACGGCTACCACCGCGAGCTGGGCGGCGAGCAGTACTTCGAGGACGGCAGCGTAGCCGACTGGTAAACCAGTAAGTAGTTACGGATTTGCAGATCAGAACGACAGCGAGACCTTAATCACGCCGTCTTCTCTAGCATCGGCCAGTTCTAAGGCACGCCCCACCCGTTCGATGGGGAGAATGTGGGACACGATTGGTCCGGGATCAATCTCACCCCGCGCGATCCACTCGAGCGACTCAACGTAGCACGGCTGCCCAGGTTCGTCCTGGGACCCAAACGCCGTGAACGCGGTAGCTCTCTTTCTGAAAAACATGCCATAGCGGAAGGGGACCCCGGCGTCCGTCTCGGGAAGGCCGAACAACATGACCTGCCCCTCGGCTCTTACGAGGTCGAACGCAGAGCTCAGCGTGTCCGCTTTGCCCACTGCCTCCACGACGATGTCCGCCCCAATGCCGCCCGTAGCCTCCAGGACGGTATCGGACCACCTGGCGACTCCCGGGTCTATCGCCTCGTCCGAACCGTAAAGCGATCCCGCCGACCTGCGATGCTCGACCGGTTCGACGGAGATCACTCTGGCGGCGCCGTTTCTCTTGAGGACGTAGTTCCAGAACAGCCCGGCCGAACCCTGTCCCACAACCACGCACACTGCACCCTCTACGTCGGTCAACCGCCTGGCGGCGTAAATCACCGTCCCCAGTTGCTGGGCCATCGTGGCGTACTCGAACGCGACATCGTCCGGCAGCGGCGTAACGTAGGCTTCGTCGATGTTCTGAAATTCGGCGAAACACCGCGAGTCCCAGATGCGTGGCGCCGTCAAGACGCGGTCGCCAGGCTTGAAGCGACTTCCGCGTGATTCAACGACGGTCCCGGCTGCCTCGTGGCCGGGGTGACCCGGAGGCGCTGGCCAACTGGGAATGCCCCAGCCAAGCAGCGCCATGTGCAAATCGCTTCCACAGATAGATGCCGACTCCGTCCGAACGAGCAACTCGCCGGCACCGGGTTTAGGGACAGCTACCTCTACGCACCGGATATCCCCTTGAGAGAATGCCTGTGCGGCCAACATGGTCTTGTGATTGATCATAACTTCTGGTCTCAAACACAACCCTACCCAACGGCGGCGTATGGGCGCTGATTGAGAACCCGAACGGTGTTCTGAAATTTCGCCGGGCAATTGCGGTTACAATCGCCCCAGCCAACGAGCAAAGCGATTAAGTAGCAAAGAGCCACTCGCTACGAGTGGCTACGGGGGAGTCTAGTTATGAAGATGTACGTAGCCGGGTCATGGATCGAAGGCTCGCGCCATATGGAGGTCATTAACCCGTTCACAGGCGAGGCCTTTGACACCGTGCCGATGGGCACAGTCGAAGATATCGAGATGGCTGTCAGGAGCGCCGAGCGAGGCGCAAAGGCCATGCGAGCGTTGACGGCGTACGACCGGTACGAACTTCTTATGCGTGTCGTCGAGATCATGAAAGCCCGCAAGGATGACTTTGGGCGGACGATAACCAGGGAAGAGGGCAAGATCATCGGCGAGGGCCTGATGGAGGCAGATCGCGCCATTCAGACCATGACATGGTCGGCCGAGGAGGCCAAGCGGCTCTACGGTGAAGTTATCCCGCTGGACGCTGCCCCCGGTAACGAAATGAAGTTCGGCTTCACCATACGGGTACCGGTCGGGGTGGTTGCCGCCATTGCGCCATTTAACTTCCCACTGAACCTCGTAGCCCATAAGGTCGGACCGGCGATCGCGGCCGGCAACTCCGTCGTTATCAAGCCGGCCAGCGACACCCCTCTTTCGTCGCTCAAGTTGACTGAGGCGTTCCTGGAAGCGGGCCTGCCTCCGGAGGCCATTCAGTGTGTCACCGGATCCGGAGCCACCATCGGTGACGCGCTCGTGTCCCACCCTGCCGTGAGGAAAGTGACGTTTACCGGTAGCCAGGAGGTGGGCGAACACATCATGCACACCGCAGGTCTTAAGAAAGTGACGATGGAGTTGGGATCCAACTCCCCACTGATCGTCCTGCCGGACGCCGACATGGACAAGGTTACCGACGCCACCGTCCAGAGCGGTTACTCGAACGCCGGACAGGTCTGCATATCGACCCAGCGGGTCATCGTCGACCAATCGATATACGGCGATTTCCTCGACGCGCTAGCCCCGAAGGTCGAGGCTTTGTCTGTAGGAAATCCTGAAGACGAGGCCATCAAGGTGGGACCGATGGTCCGCCAAAATGACGCCGAACGGGTGCAAAGCTGGATCGGCGAAGCGGTCGGCGCCGGCGCCCGGTTGATAGCCGGAGGAGGGCGTGACAACTCATTGGTGGCGCCGGCCATCCTGGCGGACGTCAGGCCGGAGATGCGCTTCTCGCGGGATGAACTGTTCGGACCCGCTGTTGGGGTCACTCCCGCTGCCGATATCGATCAAGCTATTGAATACGCGAACGATACCCGGTTCGGGCTGTCTGCGGCGATCTTCACCGAGAACATCGACAACGCGCTCAAATTCGCGCTGAACGTGGATTCCGGCAACCTGAACATCAATGGCGGCACCCAGTTCAGGGCCGATCTCATGCCCTACGGTGGGCTGAAGGACAGCGGCATGGGCAAGGAAGGTCCGCCCTACGCCGTGGAGGAAATGACCGAACTCAAAATGGTGATCGTCCACCGCTCCTGAAGCATCGACCAGACGCGAAACGACGGGCCCGGTAAACCTCACCTGGCCCGTCTCAATATCCCGCCATCCCGGCCGCTCCACGAATTCCGGAAGCCACTATTTCCATTTGCCCCATAGCCGCGGTTCTTGACCCTGAAGCAATGGGAAACAAGTGGATTGGAGGGTCAGCGTGGACTGCCGATTAGGCGACTAACATCACACACAAGATGAGGCCACGGCTTTACCAAACCCGGAGCCGCCAGGCTCAATCGGCATGTCCTATTTCCCCTATCGTATTGGGACATTCGGCTATGTTTGGTCGTGCGGATAGGCGAGCGCCGCCTACTATCGGGCGATGTCACAGGATCTGGCCTGGCCCCTATTGCCCTCATATGGGACGCGAAAGGCGGCAGGCCGTAGCCTGCCGCCTCAGAGCCATGGCCAACCAGCCTAATCGGGAGGGGCTAACGGTGGCCCCGTGAATGCGACGAAAAGTAGCACCATCAGAACCGCGCATATCGCGATTAGCGACCCAATAACGATTGCGACCATACCCCCCCACGTCATACTGGGGTCCGTATTGCTTCCTGCGGAGCCAAAACCCCGTGCCAATGAATGCGACGCTAATCGCCAGTACGGGAAACAGGCACAGCGAGAATTGAATGAATAGCGACAGCATCTCGATATACTCCTTCATATTCAGATTGTCCGAAATCACCGGCCCTCGGCATCGGCGAGTCCCGGGTCAGCGCCGGGGACAACGCTGGTGGCCGGGCTTTCTATTATCCGACCACCCAAAATAATTCGGTAATCCAGACAACCGATTCTGGCAATGTTCTCGTTCCTACTCTTTCGCATGGCTTCCCATTCTTCCTTGTCAAGGCGCACGCCTGATTCGTCAAGTTGCGCTCCGGCGAAGCTAATACCAATGTCCGACGGAACCCCCGGGATAGCCAAGACGGCCGCTCTCAACGAGGTAATGTCAGGTACAGTCGCCAAGTACTCGTCCAGGGACTTTTGCGTCGCGTGAAAGTATATTAGCGGCTCGTCGGTACAGGCCTCGCTCTTTGGCGTATCGACGTCGAGAACTCTGTATCCACCAATGAACTCAGGGACGTTTGCCACCCAACTGTCGTCGTAGTCGAGATCGAGTACCGGAGAGAGATCGGCTGTTTCGACTGGTTCAGGCCGGTTGGATTCACTGCCTGACGATGACGGCGCGGTTGGTTGTATTGCTGAATGTTCTGATTGAGATCCCCCCTGGTCGTTAAACAACAGGCGGGCGGCCACGCTGCCGACGACCGCGAAGATCAAAAGCGTTCCAATGAGAACGACAACTGTGGCTTTTCGCATTAGTCACCCTCCCTAACTTGATTCCCGGCCAGGTATATTCGCTGGACGGGGACGTTGGTGAATGGGGATGGCTCCCTCTTGAGAGCCATCCCCACACCGTCAACCTTAGCCCCATAGGTACTCTTTCTCAGGGGCAGGCAAGTGGTATCCCGCTCATGAGCCAGTAGGCGGTGCCGTTGTTCTTGAGCGTGGAACTCATTGCACCCGGTACGGGGTATTGGCTGCCGGGGCACCTGTGGGCAGTTCGCCGGTCCTCGGTAGTCCAATTCCGGTAAACTCCGTTCCGCATAGTCTTCGCGTGACTCACCGTAATTGCGGCAGGGAATCCACTGTACCAGTTGCTGTTGGCGTTAGCGTTCTCGAAGAAAACACTAGTGTTGATGTCCCGTTTTAGGTGAGTTCCTGTCGCAAGCACGGATGTCATACACTGGTATTTAGCGATGTTCTGGTCGATGCCTGCGCACATCATCCACGAGCCGCCCGAATAAATAATCTGGAATTGGTACAGCGACCCGGCCAAATAGGGAACCTTTTTGAAGGGATGACTCCCAGGTGGTTGTACTCCGTCGGATTCCGCCCAGATCATCCGACTCTGACCTAGGCCCTCCCTCATTATCATACCGCTCTGCAAGAAGTGATCCGTGTCTGTCAAGACGTTGATCAGGGCGCTACTCCAAAGGTCTTGGCCCGTTCCTATTCCCGATGGCGACCTGATCTTGACACTATGTCCGTGATCATGCGTGTTGCCTCCGGCATCCGTGTTCTGAAAGATCGCAAAACCCCTGTCTGGTGTGCCAGAATTCGGATCTTCCATATCGGCCATTATCGGTAGGCAGCCATTCTCTGATCTTTCCCGATTCCAAATGGCATCCTCCGCAGCAGCAGTCTCCCTGTCGATCAAACCGGGAGAAAAGCTCAGCCTGACTTCTGCCGGAACCCCCGGGACCGACTGGATGGCCGCGTTCAAGGAACTTATGTCATGTTGTGACGCCAGGAATTCCTCTAGTGAAGCTTGCGGGGCTTGCAAGTATATTATCGGTATGGAGATACAGGCCCTATCCTTTGGCGTGTTGACGTAGCCTACATTGAAGCCGCCGATGGTCTGAGGAAAGTCTGTTGTCCACAGGTCGTCATAATCCGGATCAACCTCCGGATTTTGGCTCGGCGCCCCCACATTCCCAACCGGGCCGACCCCTTCCCCGTCCGGGCCATCACCGCCCGGCCCGATCGCATAAGCGGCACCGGAGAATGCCATCATGCTTGCCAGTACGACGACCAACAGTCCTATGTTACGAATTTGCTTGTTCATGATTCTTTCCTTTCCTGACCCATGTGTCGGATCAACTGGGTTCATCGTAGGGGGAGCCTGTGAATCTGCCGTGAAAAACAACCCTGTTTCTGTGAAAGAATCCGTGAAAATCGCCGGATTTCCGTGAATAAACGTTCACAGGCCATGGCCGCGCTACAATGCCGGACACCTCGATTCATCAGCTATCGGGCCGTCGATGATGCCGGAGGCAGGCAAGGGGCAGACGTTGAGCCGGGAAGACTCGAAATCACAGGAAACCGACCGGGCGCAGGCTCGCCTGGCCAGGATGAGCGAAGCCAGCCGCCGCATCAACGAGAGTTGGGACCTCGATACCGTGCTGCAGGAAGTCGTGGACGGCGCCTGCTCGCTGACCGACGCCCGGTACGGCGCCGTAGGAGTGTTCGACGACTCCGGGCACATACGGAAATTCATCACATCTCACGAACCCCTGCAGCCGGGTAGCTCGCCCGGGGAGTCGGCGCTACTCGGCTACCTCAACAATATTCGTGAACCGCTGAGACTGCCCGACTTAGCCCGGTATTCCCGATCAGGTGGTTTCCCTGCTAATCACCTCTTGATGAGACCATCCCTCGGCGCGCCGATTCGACATCTCGGGGAGCCTGTCGGCAACATCTACCTCGCCGAGAAGGCAGGCGGTGAGGAGTTTTCGGAACAAGACGAAGAGACGCTGGTCATGTTTGCGTCACAGGCTGCGATCGCCGTCGGCAACGCCCTGCGATACGAAGAAGAGCGACAGGCCAGGGACGAACTGGAGACCGGGAGGCGTCGATTGGAGGCGCTGGTGGAGTCATCTCCCGTGGGTGTCTTGGTGGTAGACGCCGCCACCAGGACCTTTGCGTCAGCCAATCACGAGGCGGAGCGCATACTCGGCATGTCTCCCGAACCCGGCTCCACGCTCGTGAGATACTACGAGGTGGCGATCTACCGGCGGACGGATGGGAAAAGATACGAAGACAGCGAACGTCCGTTGGCAAGGGCGCTGGGCCGCGGTGAGGTCGTGCGGGCCGAAGAAATCCTGATCGGACTCCCGGACGGGCGCACCGTGACGACTCTCGTCAATGCGACCCCGATCTACTCGGATGAAGGTGAAATCGTGTCTGCCGTCGCAGTGATCCAGGACATGACGCCCCTGGAGGAGATCGAACGACTGCGCAATGAGTTCCTGGCCATGGTGAGCCACGAGTTGCGGACGCCTCTCACCACCATCAAGGGTTGCACGGGCATCGTCCTGGGTAGCTCTGACCCGCTCGACATGTCAGAGATACTCCAATACTTCAGGATGATAGACAAGCAGTCCGATCATCTGCGCGGCCTCGTGAACAACCTCCTCGATCTGACGCGGATAGAAGCGGGCGCCTTGTCTGTAACTCCCGAACCAACGGACGTTAAGGACCTGATCGACCACGCGATGTCTGCGTTCCTCCGTCGCGGCGCGCGGAATACCGTTGACGTGGACCTCTCCGCGGACCTGCCACTCATCTCGGCAGACGGACGGCGCATTACTCAAGTGCTGGACAATCTGCTGTCCAACGCCTCCAAGTATTCGCCTGAGTACTCCAGGATCAGTGTGACCGGATCACGGGATGGCTTCTTCGTGGTCGTCTCGATAGCGGACGAAGGCGAGGGAATTCCTTCCGAACAACTAACCAGGCTGTTCAGGAAATTTTCCCGGATAGATGACGTAGGAAGCGAACTGAGAGTTGCGGGCGAGGGCTTGGGGCTCGCGATTTGCAAGGGGATAATCGAGGCGCATGGAGGGCGCATCTGGGCCGAGAACAGAGTTGAGGGACCGGGCACGCGGATAACCTTTACAGTCCCGGCGGCAACCGAACCCGTTCGCGAATCCTGCGACGATGCCGCAGAGGTAACTTCGAGTGACCAATATCGGATTCTCGCTGTAGACGATGAGCCTCAGATGCTGTGGCTGCTCAGGAACATCCTGTCCGATCGGGGATTCAAGTTGATCGGGACGGGTAACCCGGATGAGGTGATGCGCCTGTTGGAAACGGACAAACCCCACCTCGTCCTGTTGGACTTGATGATGCCTGGAACCAGCGGATTCGAACTGATGGGCCGCATCCGCGAGGTGTCCGACGTACCGATCATCTTCGTGTCCGCGAACGACCAACAGGAGAATACGGTGAAGGCCCTCGAGATGGGCGCAGACGACTACGTCATAAAACCCTTCTCGTCCACCGAGTTGCTGGCGAGGATCGCGTCATCCTTGAGGAAGCGAAGAGCTGGCGGTAGGGCAACGCAGCGACATCCCTATCGCGTGGGAGAACTGACCGTCGACTATGAAGACCGCGGCGTGACCGTGTCCGGACGACCGGTGAATTTGTCGCCGACTGAGTACAAGCTTCTCTTCGAGCTTTCGACGAACGCCGGTCGAGTCTTGACACGCGACCAAATCCTTAAACGGGTCTGGGGTTCGGAATACTCGGGGGAGGGCGACTTGCTCCGGAGCACAATCAAGAACCTGCGCCGCAAATTGGGGGACGACGCCAACGATCCGAGGTACATATTCACCGAGCCGCGCGTGGGCTACACGATGGCGAAGCCGTAGACGGTCCATTTCCGAGTAGATACGGCTGTTGGAAGCCGACTGAGTCAGGGGCCGGCGGTACATTCTGCTGTGCGTTCACATCCATAATCGAGCGCCGCTCAGAGCATCGACGATCCACTCCACTCCATGAACGCGGGCGCCATTACCCTTATGCCGGGGAATTGGACATCGTCCGGCCCACCGGACGATGCTACCGTTCCTGCGCGCTGTTCTCATCACGAGTCATCACAATGGACCATCGCGGGTCTTGAATCGGCGCGTGCAGGTGTTAGCCTCCCTGCGAATCCTGCTTTTTGGTCCGTCTGGCCGCAATGGAATCGGTCCGGTGATTTCGGATCCACACCTGGGGAGGTAGTTACAAATGCCGCCGCAATTCGAGATTCTCTCCGATGAGTTTCAACGCATTGTCCGCCCATCCAGCGGAATAGAACTCGTCGCCGGCGGAATGATCTTCACCGAAGGGACGACATGGGTCCCTGACTGTGAAATGGTGATCTGGAGCGACTTCTTCAACAACAGGATCATGCAGTGGTCGGAGTCGGGAGGCGTCAACGTGTTCCGCCAGCCGTCTAACCGGGTCAACGGCAACGCCATCGATCTTGAGGGCCGGGTCGTTTCGTGCGAAACGTACGGCCGGAGGATTGTCCGCGAGGAGCCGGATGGGACGATCACGCCGGTCGCAGAGCGTTATGAGGGTGGTCGGCTTTCGTCACCGAACGACGTGGTCGTGAAGTCGGACGGTTCGATTTGGTTCACCGACCCCGACTACGGTGTCCTGGTCCCCGGCATCGGAGACGGTGAGATGCTCGAGCAAGACCGGAACCGGCTCTATCGCGTCGATCCTGCTACCGGGCAGGTGGACTCGATGTGCGAGGAGTTCGACAAACCAAACGGTCTGGCCTTTTCCCCTGACGAAAGAGTCCTTTATGTTGGGGACAGCGGCAGAACCCACGGCGAGTTCCGCAATCATCATGTGATGACATTCGACGTGGTCGAGGGCGGCGGCGGAATCGAAAACCCTTCCATACTCGCTGTCGTCGATCCGGTTGTCCCGGATGGCATGCGAGTGGACACCGACGGCAATCTGTACGTCTCCGCGGGCGACGGCGTGCAGGTGTTTTCTCCCGGCGGAGACCTGCTGGGAAAGATTCACACGCCCGACGTGGCAGCCAACTGCGCCTTCGGCATGTCTGACTACCAAACACTGTTCATAGCCGCCACTGAGTCTGTGTGGAAGGTCCGGTTGGACGCCGCGGGAGCAGTACAGAGGTAGCAGGCACTAGAATTTCTGGGCGCGGCCCCGGAAGCCGCAATTCGACCGCCCCACCAGACATTCGGCATTTCGAAACGTAGGCCGTGCTGAGTTTGCGCCGGTCAACATGCAAATGGAAGACTCACAATGAGGACTCAACTCGAATCATTTGACGATCGATTCTGGGACTTGGTCCCGCGCGACGCACAACTCAAGAGGTTGTTCTCAGGCACGGCATGGGCAGAAGGACCCGCTTACGTGAAGGCTTATGGCGCCCTCGTGTGGAGCGATGTCCCGAACAACCGCATGTATCGCTGGACGCCCGAACACGGCGGATCCGTGTTTCGGGCGCCCTCGAATTACTCGAATGGCAACACGGTCGATCAGTCAGGTCGCCTGGTAACGTGCGAGCACCTCACCCACCGCATTTCGCGAACCGAGCCTGACGGAACGATAGTGCCGCTTGTCGACAACTACCGCGGCAAGAGGTTCAATTCGCCGAACGACCTGGTGGTGAAGTCAGACGACAGTATCTGGTTTACCGACCCGCCATACGGGATTCTGAGCAACTACGAAGGCGTCCAGCAGGAGAGCGCAGTGGGCGGCAACTTTATTTATCGGTTCGATCCGGCCACCGGTGACCTGTCGATCGTGGCAGACGACTTCGACAAGCCCAACGGTCTGGCCTTCTCTCCGGATGAGTCGGTGCTCTACATAGCGGACACAGGCGGCACCCACACTCCGAACGGACCCCACCACATAAGGGCGTTCGACGTCTCGGCAAGTTCCCAATTGTCGAACAGTCGTGTTTTCGCCGAGGTGAGCCCGGGCTTCGCGGACGGAT
Source organism: Dehalococcoidia bacterium (assembly GCA_965262065.1). GTDB lineage: Bacteria > Chloroflexota > Dehalococcoidia > Lucifugimonadales > Lucifugimonadaceae. The sequence goes on from OZ253497.1 coordinate 3,151,614, forward strand.
TCAGGGTCGACGAGGCCGGAAACGTGTTCACGAGCGCATTCGACGGGATACAGGTGTACTCGCCCGACGGGGAGCTGCTGGGGAAGATCCTGGTGCCGGAACGGGCAACTGCCAACTGTGCCTTCGGCGGCGATGACAATTCGACTTTGTTCATCACGGCATCCACCGCCCTATACGCAATCGAAACGTCTACCCGCGGCGCCGTTCCCGGATAACGGTTCTATGACCCGGGGGAAGGGCTTTCGTCCACGTCGGTTACTGTGACCGTCACCCAGGCCGTCGCTGAACCGCCGGTCCCGTCGCTCGCCACCACCGTCAGCGTGTAGGACGAAGCGGTCTCGTAGTCGAGAGCGCCCGCCACGGTTATCGCGCCCGTGTCAGCGTCGATCGTGAAGTGTCCGGCATCGTTGCCAACCGTGATCGAGTAGGAAACCGTGTCCCCTTCGTCGATCTCAGTGGCGGAGACGGCGCCCACGGACACGCCCTCAGCCGCGTCTTCAGGGACGGAGAAGGAGTAGTAGCTCGACACTTCAAAGAACGGAGTCGTGTTTTCCTCGCCGACTTCCGTGACAGTGATGATGACCGCGGCCGTCGCCGAACCGTCATTTCCGTCGCCGGCCTGGACCGTCAACGTGTATAACGAGGCGGTCTCGTAGTCGAGAGCGCCCGCCACGGTGATCGCGCCCGTGCCTCCGTCGATTGCGAAATGTCCATCTTCGTCGCCCGCCGTGATCGAGTAGGAAACCGTGTCTCCCTCGTCAGGATCGGTGGCAATGACGCTGCCAACGGATGAGCCGGTAGCCGCGTCTTCGGCGATGGAGAAGGAGTAAGACGCAGCGCCGAACTCGGGACTCCGGTTGCACGCTCCCGTCTCAACCGACGCGGTGTCTGACGGCCTGCTCCAATCTGCCGCGTACGTCGTGCCATCACCGTACGACCGTACTCGAAACTCGTAGGTCGAGCCGCAGTCCGGACCGCCAGCGGGGCTGAACGTCGAGCTCGTGGTCTCGGTGGTCCCGACGTCGGCCCATTCCTGGTTAGCCCCGCTCTTGCGACTCTGCGACTTGTACCGGGCAGCGCCGGGAACCGCGTCCCAACTGATCATGAACGTGTCGTCGGCCAGGGACGCGATGACGGTCTTCGGCGCGGGAGGCTCGGCCGCTGGCGCAGACGGGGAGCCCACTATACCGCCCGGGGGAATGGGTGATGCCCCGGGCGTGGAATCGTCTACGCCGATGTCGGGTACTGGGTCGCCCTCACCGGGGACCGGCGGCGGCGGCACGGGAGTGCCGTCGGGGTGGTCGTACGCGCCGGTGCTCACCATAAACTCGTCCAGGCTGTGAATGTCTGATATCAACAGTGGCAGGCTCGTATCCACGCCGATGCGGCCGCCATACTCGGACACGCGGGCCTGATGCGCCGCCACGATCTTCTGCTCGAGATGGGACAACTCCTGCTCGAGCACGGATAGATGCTTAACGTACTCGTCAGGACTGAGGCTTTTCCAGGCATCTCTGTGAGGATGTACAGCAATCACTGTTCCGTCTTCCCGCCGCTGCACGTACCAAGTCTCATAGACTTGCCATGCCTCCGCTGAATGGTCCCATGCCGGGCCGATGAACAACACCAACTCCTTGCCCATGATTCCGTCAGGTTCAGCCCCGCCGGTACCTTTTACATTTCCTGCGTAGTACCCTTCTTCCGGGACTACGGCTTCATAATGCCTCCTCAGTTTTTCAATGAGATCCTTATACTCGGCGCTCTCGGCGTCTTCCGTGTAATCTTCACGCCAATAAGTATAGAACCATACCTGCACAGTCAATTGCGAAGGGCCATTGCCCAGCATGTATCCGTTCACACGCACGTCGGCGTAGCAACTGATTTGAAAGGCATACGATTCCCAGTTCAAAGAGTCTTCAAAGCTCACATAAGATGGTTGCCGGTATGGAATCTCCGAAGTGCAACGTACCGTCCCGGGAATATATGTGCCCCGTATCACGATGTGCGGTACTATAGCAGTAATGTAATTAAGAGTAAGAGAGCTTGTCACATCCTCGGGCTCATCACCGAGGTCATAGGAGGTACCCGCGAATCCACCTCCTGTGCCCACGGAACTTGCTGGCTTGCACGGGTCCACAGAGGAGCCGGCGATGGGCGTACAGGGCGGTATCTCATCCGTCAGGTAGCCCGCATAGAGTGAAGGCGCAGGTGTGGGCGCGGGCGCCTGTGGCGCATCTTCACATGCGGCAAGTAGAAGAAGGAGGGCAGCAAGTTGAGCAGAAATCAGCACAATACGCGAGAGCATCAGGTTCCTTCTCACCGGGACTGATACAGCGCCATCAAAGCAACGACATCGTACGCTTGCGGCTCGCAGTACTGGGTCGAGTCTTTGTAGCTCATGATGGAATGCATGGTATTCGTCGGGTGCTGGTTCAACGGCCGGCCAATGCCAAGAGTGTGCCCTGCTTCATGAATCGCCAAGTATTTCAGGTACGAGCAACCGTTGCTGTTCTGAGCGCTCCAGGTAGTTCCAAGAGATGCTTTCAGCAAAATCCATCCTTTCTTTAACTCGGACAGCGCAGAGCCATACGCGACTAGAGTAGAATCCTGCCATGTGAGCGAACGCCAACATCCTGAAGGCGGGCCTAAACATCCAGCGGTCATCATGCGAAGATTAGATGCAAACATGACCTGATTGTGCTTTGGGGATTGACGGACTCCAACGATTGGAACACCGGCGCATTGGTCACCGGCAGGCAGCGCGTACTTCTCTGTCTTGATGATATTGTTGCCGCTTGCGTCCTTCCATTTGACAGTTGTCTCCCACGTCTCGATACCTGCCGTGATGTCCGCTACCGCGGATGACGCGGTAACGGCGGAGGGTATCGTGTTCTCGCATATCACATAGCGGAATTCATGGCTGCCCGGCGCGTTGGCGCCCTGCGCGTTGGCGGGCTGGTAGCCGTAGAGAGGGCCGGTTGCGATCAGAATCCTGTGGCCCGGCGGAGTATTGGTTGGGTAAATGAAGACAATATCCGACCAGTTGGACGCTCCCGTAGTATTTGTCGCCTGAGCTTGAATGCGGTAGACGCCGTTGTAAGAGGGAGTGATGGAGGAAGGAGGAGAGGGCAGTCCGATGGTCGCTGTTGTCCCCGTAATGGTGACGCCGTTCGCTGCCCATGGCAGCGTGGGGTTGCACGTGGCCGAGCCATCGCCATTGTCGACGCACGTCTCTTCGGCGTAGCGCAGCCTGTAGCCTGTGGCTCTGGCGGCTGCGTCCCATCTCACAGTCACGTTGCCCGTGCTATCCAGGTCTCCGTTGGCGCGCAACCCTGCCGGCCTTGCGGGCAGCGCGCCCGGATTCGCGCTGGGAGTGCCACTCTCCGAAATGGACCAATCCCCGCATCCGCCGTCGCTGCACGCTCGTACTTGCACTTCATACGAGGAGGCGTTGGTCAGTCCGGAAATCGTCGTCATCATGGCGGACGTTGAGGATTTGGACCAATTAGTTTGAAGCCTGGCCTGGTACTCAACCTCGTACCTTGTAATCGGCGAGGTTCCCTGTTCAGAAGGCTCGGTCCAACTGACGGCAAGGCTCTCGTTGCCGGAGGTCACGCTCGGGGTGAGCACCCGTGCCGGTGGCACAAACGGCGGGGCGGCTCAGTGGGCGGTGGCAGCGTCACGGGCTGGGGCTGTGGGTTGGTGGGCGTCGGCGTTGGAGTCGGCGTGGGTGTTGGTGTGGGAGGAACGGTGACGGTCACGCGGTGAGAAGCGATTGAGACGGTCGTATTCCCGCTCCGCAGGGTCGCCGTCACCGTCCCTCCAGGCGTGTTGCAGGCGTACAAAGTCACGGAGACGTCGTAGCGTGCCTGCGTACGCCGTGCCGGAACCGTGAAAGGTGGTGGCGTCGTCGTACACGTGCTGTTGAAGCCGACGTCGCTGTTGCTCGTCGTCACGCTAATCCTGTAGCTCGCCCCCGCCGTCAGATTCCATGCCGTGACAGTGAAGAGGTCGTTGCGCCCATCCTGCATGGAACTGCCAAGGCCCGCAATCCTTATCGTCCCCCGCGGAGCCGGCTTGGGGGTTGGCGTAGGGGTGGGTGTATCCGTCGGTGTCGGCGTGGACGTATTCGTCGGTGTTGGCGTTGGCGTCCCGTTGCAAGACGGATGATAGGGGTTCCAGTCGCAGATGAATTCGTCATTGGCCCTTGCTGCGCCCGGCGGCTGCGCCAGACTCCACGCCAGCAGCGCGGCGAGGCTCAGGGCCAGAGCGAGCCCCCGGCGAGTATGAGCTTTCTTGCGATTTCCAAGGCCTGATATCAGATTTGTCGAACGCGGCGACGGTTGTGGTTTCTCGAAATTGTATGCTATGCGGATACATGTGGATGCGGACGGTGTCATCGGCAAGGCCGGCGTGTGGTCTTCACAACAGACTGTGTGTGTCGCCACATCACGGAAACTTGAATCCCCCTATTCGTCTGCGTCCCATGCACAGGCCTGCCCCGGGAGACGTATTCTTACTCGATGAGATTCTTGCTCAACCGTTCTATGGGGCCAATAATCCGTCCACAGTGCAGACAAGAACGGGACGCGCGTATCGCTGAACGGGCGGCTCGCCGCGGCGTTGGTCGCGCCGAACGGTAACACTCACATTTGGAAGGTGCTGTTTTGACCTTGGGGATCGGTAAGGGGACAGGAACGGATATCCATTGGAGGAGCATCAACGCCATCCGGTTCTTGGCGGTTGATGCCGTGCAACGAGCGGCCTCGGGCCACCCGGGAGCGCCGATGGGCGCGGCGCCCGCCGCATACGTGTTGTGGACCCGGTTCCTGAGGCACAATCCGTCAAATCCCGACTGGGCCAACAGGGACCGGTTCCTGCTTTCTGCGGGTCACGCGTCGATGTTGCTTTACGCCCTTTTGCACCTGACCGGCTACGACGTGCCACTGGGGGAGTTGAAGCAGTTCCGCCAGTGGGGAAGCATCACGCCGGGCCACCCCGAACACGGCCTGACGCCAGGCGTCGAGGCCACGACCGGACCGCTCGGACAGGGATTCGCCAACGGCGTGGGCATGGCAATTGCGGAACGGATGTTGGCATCGTCATACAACCGGCCCGGCCACGAAATCATCGACCATCGCACGTTCGCTCTGTGTTCCGACGGCGACCTGATGGAAGGCATCGCGTCCGAGGCCGCTTCACTTGCCGGCACATTGCGGCTCGGTAAGATCACGTACCTCTACGACGACAATGAAATAAGCATCGAGGGTGAAACAGACCTTGCCTTCAGGGAGAGCGTTCCCGAGCGGTTTGGTTCGTACGGATGGCATGTCGTCGGGCCGGTAGACGGCAATGAGCCTGACGAGATCGAACAGGCCATCGCCGAAGGCGTCAACGAGAACGGCAGGCCATCCCTAGTCGTCGTAAAGACCGTGATCGGGTACGGCAGTCCGAACAAGGCCGGAACTGCGTCCGCTCACGGTGAGCCCCTGGGCGAGGCCGAGGTCGCTGGTGCGAGAGAAGCGTTGGGTTGGGGCTACGGCCCGTTTATGGTGCCGGACGACGTGTCGGAATTCATGAGGAGCGCGCGAAAGCGGGGGGAATCCATGGAGGTCTCGTGGCAAGATTCGCTGCGAGAGTACGAGTCGGAATATCCCGAAATGGCTGCGGCGCTGAAACGCGACCTGGCAGGAGAGCTCCCAGACGGCTGGGACCGCGACCTCGATGAACTGATCGGCACATATGACGAACCGGTGGCCACGCGGGCGGTTTCCGGCAAGTCGCTGGCGGCGATAACAGCCCATGTCCCGTCGTTGGTAGGCGGTTCGGCCGATCTCGCGCCGTCAAATAACTCCACCGTGGCAGGCCGCGGCGACTTTTCGCCTGAAAACCCATCCGGCAGAACTCTTCACTTCGGCGTCAGGGAACATGCGATGGGGGCGGTGGCGAACGGCATCGCCCTGCACCGCGGAATCATACCGTTCGCCGCTACGTTCCTGATCTTTTCAGACTACATGCGGGCATCGATCAGGCTGGGCGCGCTCAGTCACTGTCGCGTCATCTGGGTCTACACTCACGATTCGGTTGGAGTTGGCGAAGACGGACCGACGCACGAACCGATTTCTCAACTCATGGGCCTGCGAATGATCCCCAATCTCACCGTGCTCAGGCCGGCGGACGCCGATGAGACCATCGAGGCTTGGCGGACGGCGATGAATCACCGGCATGGGCCAGTGGCCCTCATACTGACCCGGCAGGCCGTTCCGCAACTCGCAAACGTTGGCGCCACGGCCGCGGCCACCGGGAACTTTGCCCGCGGCGCTTACGTAGTCAGGGATTCGGAATCAACACCCGATCTGATTATCATGGGCACAGGATCCGAAGTTCAGCACGCTCTCACCGGCGCGCAGATGCTGGAGCAAGATGGGGTGGCGGTTCGAGTCGTTTCAATGCCGTCATGGGAGTTGTTCGAATCCCAGCCGGACGACTACCGTGAGTCGGTCCTTCCGTCTTCAGTTCGGGCCAGAGTCGCGATCGAAGCCGGCGCCAGGATTGGATGGGAGCGATACACGGGCCTCGACGGGGCAATCATCGGCATGGACGGATACGGCGCGTCGGCGCCCGGCGCGACCAACATGAAGGAATTCGGCTTCACTGCGGAGAACGTGGCGGAAACCGGCCGTCGCGTCTTACGGGACCGCAGCTGAAATGAAAGTGGCAATCGGGGCGGATCACGGCGGCTACGAGATAAAAGCCGACATTGCGCAGTTAGTGGGTTCGCTCGGTCACCAGGTAACGGACCTCGGCGCCCACGAACTGGATTCCGATGACGATTACCCTGATCTCGCTGCACCGGTCGCGAGGTCAGTCCAGAACGGCGAGGCCGACCGCGGCATCATTATCTGCGGCAGCGGAGTAGGCGCCGCGATAGTTGCAAGCAAATTCAGGGGCGTTCGCGCATCCGTATGCCACGACACGTATTCTGCCGCCCAGGGGGTAGAACACGACGACATGAATGTGCTTTGCCTGGGGGCCAGGGTAATAGGCATTGCGCCAGCTCAACAGATTGTGACGGCTTTCCTCGGCGCAAAGTTGGACCATCACCCGCGATTCAGACGCCGACTGGATAAGCTTTCCAGGATCGAGGACGAGCAGATGCCCAAGGCGAATTGACGCCGCAACGCGATCTGACCCGTTCCACTACCCAAGGACCACCTCAATATGACGCAGGCGCCAGCTAACGCCATTCGACTTGCCAACGAAATCGGCCAGTCGGTATGGCTCGATTCGATAAGCAGGGAACTGATCCGATCCGGAGAGTTGGCCAGGTTGTTTCGACTCGGGGTGTCCGGAGTTACGTCAAACCCAACGATATTCGAAAAGGCGGTCTCGGAAGGCGCAAGTTACGACAACGCCCTTCTTATACACGCGGAATCAGGCGGAGGCGCGGGCACCGTTTTCGAGGAATTGGCCGTCGAGGATATTCGCGACACCGCCGACCTGCTTCAGGGTGTCTACGAGTCGACCGCAAGCAAAGACGGATACGTCAGCATCGAAGTAAACCCGTTGCTCGCCCGCGATACCGACGGAACTGTGGATGAAGCGAGGCGGCTATTTGAGTCGATCGGGCGGCCGAACGTGATGATCAAGGTGCCCGGCACGCCCGAAGGAATGCCAGCCGTCAGGACTCTCATCGGCAGCGGCATCAATGTAAACGTCACGCTCCTCTTTTCGCTGGACGCCTACATATCGGCGGCGCAAGCGTACATCAACGGCCTCCGCGACTACGTCGCCGGCGGTGGAGACGCGGCAGACCGCATCGCTTCGGTCGCTTCGTTCTTTGTAAGCCGGGTGGACACCAGCGTGGAAGGTCAACTCGACAATGTTGCGACCGGGCACCCTCCGGCGGCTCTGGATGACCTCTACGGCAGCATCGGCATCGCCAACGCCAGGATGGCCTACGGGGAATTCCAGCGGCTATTTGGCGAAGCGGAGTTCGGTGATCTCCTTACGCACGGGGCTCAGTTCCAACGCCCGTTGTGGGCATCCACGTCCGTGAAAAACCCGAACTATCCCGACACGATGTACGTGGATGGCCTAATGGGTCCTCACACAGTCAACACATTGCCGGAATCGACGCTTACCTCGATGCTGGAGCACGGTGACCTGGAGGACAGACTATCGGGCACGGCTGAACGGGCACGCGAGTTAGTCGAATCCCTGGAAGGATTTGGTATTTCACTCGACTCGATTACTCGAGATTTGCTCGTCGCCGGCGTCGATGCGTTCGCCGACTCCTACTCCGGGCTTCTCGACCGGATCGACGCAAAGCTCGATATGTTCGCCGGCGCAAAGGGAAGAGCGTCGCTGGGTTCGCATGTCAATACAGTTGCCGACGCTCACGATGAACTGCGACGCGGCGATATCGCAGCACGAATTTGGAAGCATGACACCACGGTTTGGGCCGAAGCGAAGGTGCACGGCGACACGCCTGAGTTGCCCCTCGGATGGCTGGGTCTCCCAGCCGCTATGTCCGAGCTACGCCGGGAGATCGCTCCCCTGGCGGCCGAGATCCGCCGCCACGGCTTTACTGACGCTGTGGTACTGGGAATGGGTGGCAGCAGTCTCGCGGCAAGCGTGTTTTCAGCGTTATTCGACCCGAATCCCGGCTGGCTCCGCCTACACGTATTGGACACGACCAATCCCGAATCTGTTGTTGGAGTCCAAAAGGACATCGACCTGGCCAAGACGGTCTTCATAGTTGCAAGCAAGTCCGGTACGACCGTAGAGCCCATGTTGTTGGAAAAACACTTCAGGAGCGAGTTGTCGTCCGCGGGCATCACTGACACCGCGAATCACTTTCTTGCGAATTCCGATCCGGATACGCCGCTGGCTAGCCGGGCGGTCGCAGGTGAGTTCGCGTGGCACGTCACTGCACAGCCCGATGTCGGCGGTCGGTATTCGGCTCTCAGCGCCTTCGGGCTTCTTCCTGCGGCGCTCATGGGCATCGACCTCGAATCGTTAGAGCGGCCCGCGTTGGCAATGGCCGAGGAGTGCCGCAGGACAGACGGAGGAAACCCGGGTGTGTGGCTTGGCGCATTGATGGGCCAATTGGCATCTGAGGGCCGAAACCTCGTCACTCTCATCACGTCTCCCGGGCTGGAACGATTTGGCCTGTGGGTTGAGCAACTACTGGCCGAGTCGACCGGAAAAAACGGCATGGGACTGGTCCCGATCGTATCGGAGCCAAGGTTGCGACTGGACGACTACGGCGCAGACCGCCAATTCGTCTACGTACGCCTGAACGGCGGCGAAAACACGGCCGCAGACGCATTCGCCTCCGAACTCGAATCGGGCGGCCAACCCGTGGTCCGGATAAACGTGCCTGGTCTTGATTCGATCTCGGCTGAATTCTTCAGATGGGAGTTTGCTACCGCCGTGGCTGCGGCCCATTTGGCGGTCAATCCGTTCGATCAACCGGACGTGGAAGAAGCCAAACAAAAGGCGCGGAGCATGATTGCCGACGATAGCGTCGTATTCTCCGGATCGACTCTGGAATCTGCCATTGAGGAAATACTCAGAGCCCCATCCTCGCCCGGTTCATATTTTGCATTGGGAGCGTATTTGCCGGAGACTGATGAACTGACCGCGGCATTTTCTCGGCTGCGCGAGGCGATATCCCAGCGGACAAAGATGGCCACAATGTTCGGGTACGGGCCGCGGTATCTACATTCGACGGGACAACTCCATAAGGGCGGACCCGCTAACGGCCGACTACTCGTCGTCACAAGCGATGATGCTCCCGACATTGCCGTCCCGGACGCAGCCTACACACTTGGGGAACTGTCAAGGGCCCAGGCCGCCGCCGACGTAACGGTGATGAGGGAACGGGGCAGACTTGCATCCCGCGCTATAGTTAGCGGCGACTACGCGAAAACGGTCGATGCGGTGGCAGCGGCCATTGGTGATGACGAAGGCTGACAGTTCTCGACAGGTCCAAATGACTTCGCATAATCAGATCGAAGCGCCGATGTTCGGGGTCGCCATAGACGACCGCCTCGATTTCTGCCGCGATCTTGTTGGAAGCGCCAACCACGCCTCCGCAGCGCAGCGAGAACAGGCTGCGTCGCTAAAGGGCGTCGTCTTTGACGGGTTGGTCAAAGCCATTGAAGCCGGCATTCCAAAGTCGCGCTCCTGGGTGTGGGCGGATGTCGATCTGGGAGAAGGAGTCCACTTGAGAGCACGGGCCATGTCACTGGCATCCGGAGTAGTGATCCGGCCTCCAATCATGTCACCGTCCATGCTCGGTTATGTGGATGACAGCATCAAGTCGGCCAGACGCCTCGGCGCAGGTGCGGTTTTGGTTGCAACTACCTACAACCCGGAAGCCGATATCAAATTCCGGGAGGTCCGGCAAAAACTGCTGCGCAGGATCGCCGGGCGATGCGCCAAGTCGGAGATCCGCCTGTTCGTAGAACTTATGCCCGGCCTGACGCGATCGCGTCGTGCCGAGACCCAATTCGAGACGCCGGATGAACACGCTACGAGGTACCTGGTGGAGGGAATGCGGCAACTCCAGGATGCCAGCGTGGACGTTTCTGGGTGGGTGGTCGAACCGCCACTCGATCCTAAAGCCGCCGCCGTCATTGCAGGGCAGGCCCGGGTCGACGACAGGACAGACGTGTCGGTCATGTTCAGGGTTTCGAGCGATGCTAAATCGACCGATAGCCGGGTGACGGCCGACCTCACCGATCTCCGGACTACCAGATTGGCTGCGCGGTCGTCCGGAATAGACGGAATCATGGTTGGACCAGGCGCCTTTGTCTCCGAACTGAGACGCCACACGAACCGCTCGCTGGACCGCGCGACCGCGGTCACCATGATAGCTGGATCGTTGGGCAGGGTCTGGCATTCATTTGAATCGGCCATTCAGACCTCTGAAGTCCGGTAAGTCGAAAGGCGATTAGATTGGGCGGCAGCGTTCGACGTGGCGGACGGCCATGAAACTCGGAATGATCGGACTCGGCCGGATGGGCGGCGCTATGGCGCAACGCCTGATGACGGCCGGCCATCAGATCGTGGCTTACGACCGGAGCTCTGAGGCGGTCGACCCCGTCGTAATTGCAGGCGCCGACCGTGCGGTGTCGCTGAAAGACGTAGTTAGGCAACTTAGCGAACCGCGAACCATCTGGGTAATGGTGCCGGCCGGCGAGGCGACCGAGTCTGCCGTGCGTGCCCTGGTAGACATGATGACGCCGGGCGACACGATAATCGACGGCGGAAACTCGAACTACAAGGAAACGCAGGCCAGGGCCTCACATGCCGCGGCCGCCGGAATAGACCTGCTGGATTCGGGCACGAGCGGTGGAGTCTGGGGCCTCGAAAACGGCTACTGCATAACCGTCGGCGGAAACAGACAGGCCTACGAGCGCAATCTGCCGATCTTCGAAGCGCTGGCCCCAGAGCCTCAAAAAGGTCAGATGTGGGTAGGACCGAGCGGTTCGGGCCATTTCGTGAAGATGGTCCACAACGGCATCGAGTACGGGATGATGCAGGCGTTGGGAGAGGGATTCGAGTTGTTGGCAGCCAAGAGGGACTTTGAGCTGGACCTCGCGTCGATTTCAGAAAACTGGAGGTACGGCAGCGTAATAAAGTCGTGGCTGCTCGACTTGAGCGCATCGGCTCTCGCCGACGATCCGGACTTGTCATCTCTAAGTTCGTATGTTGACGACTCCGGTGAGGGACGATGGACCGTCGACGCCTCGATCGAACTGGCCGTGCCGGCTCCGGTGATCACTGCGGCGTTGCAGTACCGGTTCCGGTCGCGCCAGGAAAACCCGTTCGCAGGTCGCATGCTTGCTGCGCTGAGGCAGCAGTTCGGCGGGCACGCGGTCAGGCGGTAGATAGACTGACCGGCAGCCAACGGAACTTGCTGTGGGGCATCATGGAAATGCCCGGAGGGACGTTCGCACGATGGACAAAGTCGCGACAGGCTTCTGCCCTACCCTTCCTCTGACCAGATTGATCGACCGTACGGAGAACCAAGACGCCTGAAATGCCGGCACTACCTGATCCGCCTGCCATCAACTCTATGGATCCTGCGTCTATGAGCGCAGGCGAATTACGGGTTGCCCTCGAGCAATTGTGGGAATGGCTGGAGGAAGCGCAGATGGCGCCTCTCGCCGACGCGCCGGACGACGAAGTCGTCGAGGCGGTTGAAGCCAAAATGGTTGAGATCATTCAGGAACGCCGCGATCGTCACAGCGACGAACCCGCGCCCCGCGGAGGCTAACGGTAGCCGACCGGCCCGCTAAGCTGACACCAAGCGCGCGTATAAGTCCTTTTGCCGCTCCAGCGCCGCCCTGTAAACAGCGGCATTTGTCGCGTCGGGCTGGACTACACCGTCGATTTCGGCTGGAACGTCCGTCAACGAACTCCACGCTCCGAGCGCGTTAAGGGCCAAAATCGCCGTCCCGCGGCTCGTGTCCTCCGATTCTGGAGACGTGGTTATAGGGCGCTGGAGAACGTCGGCCATCACCTGGAGCCAATACTTCGATGCTTTTAACGCCCCCCCGCTGGCTACGAACATCGGATCGCGTCCGGTTGAATCCTCAATCAGGCCCCAAACCAACGCGAAGCGAAGTGCGATCGATTCCATACACGCCTGGAGGATATTCAGAGGGGACGTGCCGAGACTAAGGCCATGAATCACGCCCCTGGCCGTCGGGTCCCAACCCGTGCTCCGCTCACCCGAGAGGAACGGCAAGATGGTAAGGCCGTGTTCGTCCGGTTCCAGCGCGCACAGTTCACCGTCAAGTGATTCGAAGTCCGGCAGGCGAAGCGTGTCCATCGCCCACCTGATGACATTGCCGCCCTCAGAAAAGGAACCGCCCAGAAGCGTGAGGTCGCGCCCCAATCTGTATGCCCAAAGGCCTTCCGGAACTTTCGGACCGGGTTCGCTGAGGAGCACGCGCATCGCGCCCGTCGTGCCCACTGTAAGGGCCACCCGCTCCGGCCCGACACACCCGGCGCCTACATTCACCGCGGCCCCGTCACCGACTGCCAGGTAAAACGGCTTGTCCCGGAGTTCTGGCCATCGCCGCCGGTAACCAGGCGACAATCCTTGAATCCCCTCACAATACTCGGCGAGCGGCGGCAGGTCGTCTTCGTCAAGTCCAAGGTAATCAAGCAGAACCCGGTCCCAGCTCAGGTCATGCCTGTTGAGCATCCCGCTCCAGGATGAAACCGAGTAGCTGGCCGGGACATCTTGTTTGTCGAACCATCTTGAGTAGATCCAGGTGGACACGTCCGACCAGCGCCTGACTCGAGAGGCCCTGATCGGGTCGGTACGCCGCAGCCACAACACCCTCGCCGGCCCGTAGGCAGTGTGCTGGGGACACCCTGTCCGTTGATAGACAGCGGGTACGTCGAGGTCGCTCAGTAATCTTTGAACGTCGGATGCGCTGCGCGTATCCGCATACGTGTAGACGGGCGTGACGGGGAGGCCCGCGTCGTCGATACCCAACATCGTCCCGGCCATGCTGTCTGCTGCAACGGCTGCGACTTCCAACCCCAATCTGCGTCCGGCAGCCAACACGCCGTCCACCGCCTGTTCCGTCGCCAGCAGGATCGCTTCGGCCGGTTCCTCCGATGTGCCGTCTGCTCCCAAACGCTGCTGGTGGGGTACCGTCACGACCGTTTCGCCGACCGCGCGTGCGTGCCTGTCGAACATTCCGGCCTTCACGGCCGATGTTCCGATGTCGATCGCCAGGACGTAAGGGGGATCAGGCCTGGTTTTCATTTCCGCCTCTTCCCTGTGGCGATCCGTTCGTGACTGGCCGGTCGGAGCATTCTCATGTCGCCAGAGAGCATTTAGTCCACCGCACCGGATTGGGTTCTCTCGACCCGGCGCGGCGGCTCGAATTCACTCCTCGAATTTTTCCGGAGTCATCAATTCGTAAAATTCGATACGGCTTTCTTCCACGGCCATTTCCCGCACCTCCCTGCCCCACTTCATTACCGATTCCGGAATGTTGTTTGAAGCCCTGTAAGGCGATTCAAGGCTATCGGCGGTCCACTCCATGTAAACACGGTTAACCTCCCCCGGGCATGTGCTCCCATTAAAATAGATCCGCGGTTTGCCGCGCTGGCCCGCCTCTTCGTATGCATCCCCAATTTTTGCCAACAGAGTCGCTACTCTCCTCGGTGTTCCCGGATTGACCTTCCAAACTCGTCGGACCACGTACATATCGTTCCTCCCGGTCTGTATCGACACTTTGTCAGATCGGCAATCGTACCCGACCGGCGCCCCCTTCACAGCGAGTCGGCGCGGTACCCGTAGAATAACCAGTCGTTGGCCCCACGCTGGTGTTTCGACAAGACCCAAGGCTCACGGTGTTAATTGCGACGTAACTTGACTCGGAACTCAGATCGTTGAAGATCGGAGTTGCAAAAGAATCCGCCCCCGGAGAAACCCGGGTCGCCCTGGTGCCTGAGACCGTAGGACGTCTGGGACGTGCCGGCCGCCGGTTCACCATAGAAGCAAGCGCCGGGGACCTGGCGAACTTTTCGGACAAGGACTACGAATTGGCCGGCGCCGACATTGTTCGCGAAAACTCTGCCGTCGCGGAGTCCGACGTTGTTGTCTCGGTCCAACGGCCGGATAAAAACCTGGTGTCCTCGCTGCAGCCGGGCACGGTCCTTATTGCGCTCTTACAGGCGCGCAGCAATCCGCTCCTGGTGGAATCCCTTGCGGCGCAAGAGGTGACAGTCCTCAGCATGGAACTCGTCCCGCGCATCGCCAGGGCGCAGAGCATGGACGTCTTGTCATCGCAAGCCTCTATTGCCGGCTACAAGGCTGTCCTGATAGCCGCGACATCCCTGGGTAAGTACTTCCCAATGTTGATGACTGCGGCGGGGACGGTCCCACCTGCGAAGGTCCTCGTCCTGGGCGCCGGAGTAGCAGGCCTACAGGCCATAGCTACGGCCCGAAGACTGGGATCCGTAGTCGAGGCCTACGACGTGCGTGCAGCGGCGCGTGAGCAGGTGGAGAGCCTCGGCGCAGTATTCATAGAGGCGCCCACGGCCCAGGATTCGGAGACTGCGGGAGGCTATGCACGGGAGCAAACCGCGGACGAGCAGGAACGGCAACGCCAGTTCCTCAAGGAGCATGTCGCTGCTGCCGACGCCCTCATCACGACGGCCGCCGTGCCCGGCAGGCCCGCGCCCCGTATCGTTACCAACGACATGGTGGAATCGATGCGTCCTGGCAGTGTGATAGTCGATGTTGCGGCCGAATCGGGGGGAAATGTCGAGGCAACCAAGCCCGGGGAAGTCGTGGATCATGGCGGGGTACTCATTCACGGCCCGGTCAACATTCCTGCGTTGATGGCTTGGCATGCGAGCACGCTTTACTCCCGAAACGTGCAGACGCTTCTGGACCTGATCATAGATCGGGACGGAAAGCTGAATCTCGATTTCGGGGACGAAATCATAGACGCCATGTGCGTAACTCACGGCGGCGAATTGCGGGATCCGATGAGATCCTCATGAGGTCAGGCAAATTGCTAGCGGAGTCAGACACACGCCTATCCCGAATTGGGGACCTCAGGCAACAAGCCTCTCGTCGCCACGAATTCTTCCCAGACACACGCCTATCCCGAATTGGGGATCTCAGGCACCCGACAGCATATGGTCTGTGGCGATGATTGAACAACTCCTGATTTCCCTGACGGTTTTCGTTCTGGCCATGTTCGTGGGTTACTCCGTAATCACGAAGGTGCCCCCCACGCTCCACACACCCCTGATGTCGGGCAGCAACGCCATTTCGGGCATAGTGATCGTTGGCGCCCTTGTGGTGGCGGTCCGCGAAGGTGGGACAGTGGGCATCGTTCTTGGTCTGCTTTCGGTCATCCTGGCGACCATCAACGTTGTTGGCGGATACCTGGTAACGGATCGAATGCTGAGGATGTTCCGCCGAAGCGATGAGGACCGGCGCTGATGAGCGATTCTGGCCTCATCTCTAACCTGACACAGGGCGTTTACATAATTGCCGGGGCGTTGTTCATCCTCGGGCTGATTCGACTGCGCTCACCCGCGACCGCCCGCTCGGGCAACATGCTTTCGGCCGTCGGCATGCTCCTGGCCGTCGTTTTCACCCTCGTGAACGCCGACATCGTCGAACCGGAGTGGATGATCATCGGTCTGGTCGTTGGCTCCGTGATTGGCGTGTACATGTCTCGGACTGTGCAGATGACCGCCATGCCGCAGATGGTGGCGGTTTTCAACGGATTCGGAGGCGGCGTCTCCGCGTTGGTTGCTGCGGCCGAGTTACTTCGACTCAACGCTGCCCCTCCTATCGAGAACTCCGTGACTGTCGTCACAATCATGGCCTCGACGGTCGTGGGTTCGGTCACCCTTACCGGCAGTTTCATAGCCTTTGGCAAGTTGCAAGGGCTGGTTGCGTCCCGACCCGTGCTTCTTCCTATGCGCAACGCTTTCAACGCAGTCATTCTGTTGGGCGCCCTGGGCGTTGCGGGTTATCTGATCTTTGACTTCACGACTGCGTCCGCGAACGCAACTATCGGCGGACTCGACAGCGGCGAAGTAATTTTCGTAGTGCTGGTCGGACTGGCCCTGGTCCTAGGGGTGTTGATCGTAATCCCGATCGGAGGCGCGGACATGCCGGTCGTGGTCGCCCTCCTCAATTCTTACTCCGGCCTGGCTGCTGCTGCGGCCGGCTTTGTACTCGACAACAACATGCTGATCATCGCCGGGTCGTTGGTGGGCGCGTCGGGGTTGATCCTCACACGCATAATGACGAAGGCGATGAATCGTTCACTTGCCAACGTCATGCTAGGCGGTTTCGGCGTCGCGGACTCGACTTCAACCGCTTCAGGCGAACAGAAGCCAGTCCGGTCGGTAATCGCCGCGGACGCCGCTACCGTGCTGGGATACGCACGGAGCGTCATCTTCGTCCCGGGTTACGGCCTCGCCGTGGCCCAGGCGCAGCACAACGTCAGGGAATTGGCGGACCTCCTGAAATCTCGAAACGTTGAGGTAAAGTACGCGATCCATCCGGTCGCAGGCCGAATGCCAGGCCACATGAATGTCCTGCTGGCCGAGGCAAACGTCCCGTATGACGAGCTGTACGATCTTGACCAGGTAAACAGCGAATTCGACCGGGCCGACGTCGCGGTTGTGGTGGGGGCGAATGACGTGGTCAACCCCGCCGCCAGGAACGACCAATCGAGCCCGATATATGGCATGCCCATACTGAACGTAGATCGCGCCCAGTCAGTTCTGGTTTTGAAACGTTCGATGGCGACCGGGTTCGCAGGCGTAGAGAACGACCTGTTTCACCTTGAAAAGACGATGATGCTATTCGGTGACGCAAAGCAGTCGGTTCAGGCCATGGTCAGCGAAGTGAAGGAACTCTAGGATCCGGTCGAAGCAGGCCGAGTCTCAAAGTCCAATCTCTGTTCAGTCACTCACGCGCCGGTAGTTCCGCAGCAACCACTTTTCAATCCCGGTTATCAATGCGAATAGCAAGATCGCCATTGCGGACAACACCACGATCGAGGCGAAGACCCGGGGTGTCTGGAATTGCGGACCCGATACCTTCATCAGCCACCCCAGTCCGCCCTGAGCGCCAACCCATTCGCCCACCACGGCCCCGATAACCGACACGACAGCCGCGACTTTTAGACCGGAAGTCAGGTACGGCACGGCAGCGTGGACATGGAGCTTGAGGAACAACTGCAACGGGCTCGCGCCCAGCGTGCGAAGGACGTTCACCATATCGCGGTCGGTAGAGCGGAGGCCGTCGACGAGATTCACGACGATCGGGAAAAATGAGATCAGGGCCACAACTATCACCTTGGACGTAATTTCGGGCCCGACCCAGACAAGCAGCAGGGGCGCAATCGCGATATAGGGGATGGTTTGGGAAGCGATTATGAACGGATAGATCGAACGTTCAAGTAGTCGCGAATAGGCGATAGCCGCCGCCAATACGATTCCGGCTGTTGCCGACAATCCGAAGCCGAGAATCACCTCTGTAAACGTTGTGGCTGCGTGGTCCAACAGCAGGCCGCGGGACACATACAACTCGTGGGCAATCACGCTGGGCGCAGGCAACAACCAGCGCTGAACTTCGAACGCGTGCACCAGCACTTCCCACGCGGCGATCGCGCCCGCGGCAAGCAATACGGCCGGCGCCCATTCTCGCAAGGGGCCTTGGTACAAGCGGCCGATGATGGCACGAATACCGGGCTCCGAATGCATCACTGCAGCCCTCCAGCCAGGGCGTCGATCAGACTTCGCTTGAGCGCTACGAACCCCGGTTCGGTCGTGGACGCAATTCCACGCGGACGGGCGATTTCCACGTCATACTCGCCAACGATCTCTCCGGGCTGGCCATTCAGGACCACAATCCGGTCACCAAGCAGAATTGCCTCTTCGACATCGTGCGTTACCAGGATCACGGCCTTGTTTTGTCGGTCCAAGACATCCGCTAACCACGTTTGCAAGTGAGAACGGGTGATTGCGTCGAGAGCGCCAAAGGGCTCGTCAAGAAGCAAGACCTTCATGTCGGGCAGTGCGGCCCTGAGGAGCGCCACGCGCTGACGCATGCCGCCGGACAGTTGCCACGGGTGTTGATCGAGTACGTCGGCAAGACCAAATCTGACCGCCAGGTTCGTGGTTTTCAGATTGGCCTCAGTTTTATCCATTCCTCGCAGTTCAAGCCCGATTCTTCCGTTTTCCAGAACGGAGCGCCACGGCAACAGCAGATCCCGCTGGTGCATATAGCCCACTTTACCCAGCGTGTTCTCCGTCGAATCACCTGCCAAAGTGACGTGGCCGTGAGATGCGGGTTCAAGGCCCGCGATGAGGTTGAGCAGAGTGCTCTTGCCGGAGCCACTCGGGCCAATCACAACGACAAATTCGCCGGGGCGCACGCCAAAACTCACATTTCGCAGCACCTGGAGCCCCGACTCTCCCCGGCGGCGAGGGGGGTAAGTTTTTGCCAGTCCCCTGACCTCTACCAGGTAGTTGGTATCCAGGTCGACGGATTCATCCTTGAGGCAGGGGTGCGAATTCACGAAACGGCGCTCCGCCTGTAAGGCCCGCCGATCGGATGTCCGCCCGGGCTTGTTAAGCCACGCGTTCGTGGAGATATGGCCGATGGGTCATTGGGACGCGTCCAGATGCTCCAGGCAAAGTGGTTACAAGTCGCAATCGTTGGCAGCGAAATCTTGCCGGAAAGGTAGAAGGCGATCAAAGGTTTCCCTCCGCTGGCATTACCCAGATCAGGTTCAGGGGTCGGCAGCAAATGACGCTGCCCTCTCAGCCCGGCTCTCCAAGCTCCCCCGCACAATCGCAATCGGGCTGGCGTCTGGCCTGATGAGCCAAACCGCGCCGCCCGATATCGGCCTGAGTCTTGCAGCGGGTCGTAATCGTGTCAAGTTCGCGGCCCAGATCATCATCGTGTTTGCCCGGCGGGTTGTGCGGGGCTAGAATGCCGAACATCCTTACTCCGTCTGACGGAGAAGCGACCGCGGTAGCGAAGTCCACCAACCCCGGGGAGGAATCTTGGTCGATTCAGTTACCTCACCTCGTGAGAATTTCATTACCGCGATTGCCCCTCAGAACCGCGATATCAATTTGGCCCGGGCTGCGCTCTATGTCGCCGCGGAACAAGAGCCGGATCTCGACGTCGTGGCATACCTCGGCCACATTGCGTTGTTGTCCAACGCAGCGCGAAAAATGCTGCCAGGCCGGCACTCGGTCTACGACGCGATTCACACCATCAATGAGTTGATGTACAAGGTCGAAGGGTTCAAAGGCAACAGGGAAAACTACTACGACCCAAAGAACTGCCTCCTCAACTACGTGATTGACGACAAGCGCGGGATTCCCATCACCCTATCGATCATTTATTCAGAGATCGCCCGTCGCCTCGGTCACAATCTCAGGGGGGTTGGAATGCCCGGCCACTACCTCCTGGCTGCCGGGCGAGGCGCGTCCGAGGTCTTTATCGACCCGTTCAACAACGGCGGCCTTCTATCGCGTAAAGAGTGTCTCGGTCTGGCGTTGCGCGGCAATCGAGTGCCAAAGGGCAGACTCGCGGCCCTTGCAAGCCGTCTACTCCCGACGAGCGACAAGCGTTCGACCCTGAAACGGCTGCTTGTCAACCTCAAATTGATGCACATCAAGCGAAAAGAGTCAGACAGCGCCTTGAAATGTGCGGAGAGGATTCAGTTGCTCGACCCTCGGGATTGGCGGAATTTGAGTGAACTAGCCCGACTGCAAGCTGAAGTCGGTCAGTATTCGAGGGCCGTCGAGTCGTTCAATACGTTCCTGGAGCGCGCCCCGGCGAACACCGACACGAGCCATGCCGAGCATGCGTTGAAACAACTCAAGGCCATGAAGCGGGGATCTTGATAGCCGGGACGCGATCTTGGAAGCTAAACACACCGCTATTTCCGCGGTATGTAGGTAGGGCTGTACCCCGGGTTGACACGGCTCTTCAGTTTGCTCGCAGCCGCGGTCAGGTTGCACCATTGGCTGACCAGCCAGGGCCCAGAGGGGCCAGATGAACTACACGGAGTTATCCGACCTCGATCTGCTCGACCGGATCACGGATTCGGATACCGACGCCCTTGCCGCGTTATACGACCGGTACGGCCGGCGGGTGTTCGCCCTTGCCGCACGGATACTGAACGACCCGATCTCATCCGAGGAAATCACCCAGGATGTTTTCCTGAGCATTTGGCGCAGGGGCGCTAGCTACAACGCAGCCAAAGGCAAGTTCACCACATGGATGTTTGGCATAGCCCACAATCGCACGATCGACGAACTCCGGAAGCGCCGACGCGACAAGAGCCGGTACAGCGATGACATCGATGATCACCTGGATATCGCGGCAAGTAGCATCTCTCCAGACGATTCTGCCGTAGTACAAAGCGAATACGCCTTGGTCAGGGAGGTTCTGGAAACTTTGCCGCCACCGCAGCGCAGGGTGATCGTTCTTTCATACTTCCAAGGACTTACGCAAGTTGAAATTGCCGAAAAGTTGGACCAGCCGCTTGGCACAGTGAAGACGAGAATGCGACTGGGCCTCAAGAAATTGCGTACCGCACTCGACCCCAAAATAGGCGCACAAACGTAATGACGGCCGGAGAAAAACCAAACCCAGCGTTTGAAGACCTCGCGGCGCACGCGCTTGGCGCTCTTGAAGATGAAGAGAACGACCGGGTCCTCGCGTTGCTCTCAGAATCGCCCGCGGCAAGGGCCGAACTGCGTGAATTGCTCGAGGGCGCAGAGGTCTTGGGCAGATCCCTGCCCGCCATCCAAACTCCTCCCGGCATGAAGGAGCGGCTCCTCGCAGCGGCCGTTCTGGAAATGTCTCCAGCTGCCGACGCCAGGCTGGATGAAGTCCAGCCGTCGCCGGTATTCAGCTCAGCCGACGCGCTGAAGTGGGTGTTGGGAATCTTCAAACCTGCCCGGCTGGCGATGGCCACATCTGCAGCAGCCCTCATAGTCGCCGCCATCCTCGCCGGAACGTTTGGTCGTCAGACGTCGGACCTCAGGGGCGAAATCCATGTCCTGGAATCTAAACTTGTCCAGGAGGAAGATTCACGCGCAGAGATGGTCTCCAACGATGAGGTTTCCAGACTGAGGGAAACGAACAACGCGCTGCAGGAGGCCCTTCGCGACCAGATGTGGTTGACATACGTGTCGAACAACCAGTCCTGGGACGCGTCCGAGTGGTTGACCGGAGGATCCACCGCGCCCAGAGCACACGCCACAATAGTGGTCAAGCGCGGCACTCAAGAGGCCGTGCTACTTGTCGGCGGGCTTGATCAACTGCGGCCCGGGGAAAATTATCAACTTTGGTTTACGGCTGACGGGGATATGTCCCCGATGGCCAGCTTCGAGGTGGATCAGGCAGGCACTGCGAGGGTGCCGTTCACGTTCAATCGAAACATATATGACTACGATGGGGCCGCAGTGACAGTCGAAACCGGAATAAACGTACCGTCTCCCAGCGCCCACCACGTACTGTTCACCGAATCATCCAGATAACCTCCCGGCACCGCGGGGACTTGCGGGATTGTTCGCGTCCTTTACCATATTCCTGATGCGAATATTGCGCCCCCCAACGATCAGTTTGCAGCCGCGAATCCTGCGTACGCTGCTGGTCGCCGGAATTCTGGCGGTCGGCGGGCTCGTTGCGTGCGCCCAGGACCCGCCGCCCACACCGACGGTAGTGCCCACGCCGACGCCTGAGCCTATCCGGGCGTATGAGGTGGTGGCGAACGCCGCAGCTGCGATGGGCCAAGTGTCGAGCTTTCGGTTCCGGCTGACCCACCCCGCCGGATCGACCGAATTATTAGGCGGACTTGCTCTCGAACGCGCCGATGGCGCCTTCGTTACGCCCGACCAACTTTCAGTCGAGGCCGACGCTTACCTTGGCACCCTTTTCGTTGGCGTTGAAGCGATCGTCATCGGCAATCAACATTTCATCACTAATCCGCTCTCCGGCGAGTGGTCCGAAGTCTCACCCGAAGACAGCCCGCTGTCCTTCCTGAACCCTGCGGGCCTGATTGCGAACATACTTGGGCTGGTTCGAGAGGCCGATTACGCTTCGCTGCCCAAACCGGGCGAGGACCTGGTTATCGAAGCCGTCATCAGTTCTTACGCGCTGTCCCCTCTCGTAGGCGACGTGATCGAAGGCGTCGACCTTGATCTGGTGTTGACTTTTGATCCAGCTTCGTTTGTGTTGAAGAGCGCGCGGATCAGCGGCTTGCTCCAGGAGCCCGACGAACCAGACGCGGTCCGATTGGTGGAATTGACTGACTTCAATTCCGAGATCGAGATCGTGCCACCAATTCAGTAGTCTGGCTTGGCCCGCGGTCACAGGTCCGATGCCGGTCGCCGGATGCGGCCGGTAGTTTCATTGGACTATCGCCTGGCAAGGCTCTGGAAGTAAGGCCATGATTCACGGACCGGGAGGCCCGGGCTAACGACGACGATGTTCAAGGGCATCTCACTCAAGATCAACTCCCGTTACTTGCTTCTATTGCCGTTCCTGGCGGGGGTTTTCGTCGCTGCTGACGATCAAACCGTGATCGTCACGGTGCTGCCTGAGATCATTGCGGACATGAAGATCGGGCCAGGTGAGCTTGACCTGGCCTCCTGGGCCGTCACTGGGTATCTCATCGGTTTCACGGCGGCAATGCCGCTCATGGGCAAGGTCGCCGATCGAATCGGGTTACGAACCGGCTTCATTGCCGCATTGGGGGTGTTTACGGTCGGATCTATCGCGGTCCCATTGAGTTCGGACATCCCAAAGTGGCTTGATATAGACCCGCAGTATTTCGCATTGGTCGGCGCCCGCGTGGTCCAGGCAATCGGCGGCGGAGCGTTAATTCCCATCGCCATCGCAAGCGTTGGTGTCCTGATGACTCCTTCAAGTCGCGCCATCGCTTTTGGGCTCATCGGAGCGAGCGCCGAAGCGGGCGCCGTAGTCGGTCCTTTATGGGGAGGGGCCATCACCCATCTCTTGTCCTGGGAGTGGGTGTTTTGGCTTAACATCCCACCCGTCCTGATCGTGGCCGCATTCGTGGCGCGAACACCCCGCGGCCGGAGCTACCGCGCCAGCATCGACCTAATCGGGGGTTTCCTGTTTGCCACCCTCCTCAGTCTTGGCACTCTCGCTCTCATCAGGGTCGGCAGACCTGATGGCCTCATGGCCATATTCGCCGTCGCCGCGGCTGCATCGGCCGCGCTCCTTGTCTGGCGTCACCATCGGACGCCTGAACCGCTCATCCCGCGAGGAGTCCTGTCGCGCGTCAATTTCTCTGCGGCGAGCGCGGCTCATGTCCTGATCGGCGCGGCGCTGATCATCGGCATGGTGACGGTGCCGTTGATGGCCAACACTGTGTTGGGAGATTCGCCATTGGAAGGCGGTTTGCGGCTGCTCCGCATGACCGTGGCCATAGGGGTTGGGGCTCTTGTCGGAGGCCTCGCGACGCAACGGAAGGGGCCGCGTTTGCCAGCCATCGTGGGCCTTGTTCTCACGGCCATCGGATTCGCTCTGATGTCCAGATGGACACTGGATGTTCACGATCCGTGGATGACCGTGCATCTTGCCGTCACCGGACTGGGATTCGGATTGCTGGTTGCGCCGGTTACCGAGAGCGCGTTGCATAACGTGAGGCCCCATGTGCTCGGGGCGGCTTCAGCCTTGATCACCGTGGCCCGAATGGCGGGTATGACCGCGGGACTGGCCGCCATTACAGGTTGGGGAACCATCAGGTTCGCCAACTTGATTTCAGGCCTGCCGGCGTATTCTGCGGACCCGGAAGTTCAAAAACAGTTCACCGATGCGTCGTTCGCCGCGGCGACGACAGTTTTCCAGGGATTCTTCATTGCAGCCGCGGTCATGTCTGTCATGGCGATAGTCCCCGCAATCGCCATGACTTCCAGATACCGCATGGGGTCTGAACACGGTGTGCCGACAGATTTGGACTAACAGCGGTGGACCGGCCCGACAGGGCAAAATCTAGCCGAGTATCCCTCCCCTGCCCTTTTCCACGTATCCTCGAGGTTGACGCCCACCCCTGAGACGAGTACAACACCATCGGGAGCCAAATCATGACAATTGCCGACCCAAAAACTTTCCAATCAAGCGCTGTAAAACCAGCCGCTTTCGACCAATTCTGGGAAGAAACCTGGCTGGAAACCGTAAAGACCCCGCTTAACCCGCGACTCGTCCCTGATCCGATGCGGTCGACCGACGACATCGAAGTGTTCGATGCGGCCTATGACAGCTATGGCGGGTTGGAGATACATGGTTGGTACATCAGGCCGCGCAATTTCGAGGGAAAGCTGCCGGGCATGTTGTGTGTACCTGGTTACGCCGGTGAACCCAGGTTCCCAACTGATCTGGCCCTGCAGGGATACGCCGCATTTTCGGCTGCTCCGAGAGGGAAGTTGCGCAGCAACTCGGTGTTCAACCCCGGTTACCCGGGTCTGCTCGTCCACAACATCCTGGACCGCGACACCTACGGATATCGAGGCTTCTACATGGATGCCGTGAGGGCGTTCGATTTCCTGGCCGGACTGGATGAAGTTGACGAGTCCCGCATGGGTGTTCAAGGTTCCAGCCAGGGCGGGGCGTTGACGTTGCTGGTCGCTTCGCTACGGGCGGAAGAGACCGCAGCCGCCTCTGCCGGCGCGCCTTACCTGTGTTCCATGATGGATTCGGCGTCGCTAACCCGGTCTTACCCATACGAGGAGATCAACGAAGCCCTGCGTGCGAATCCAGGCAAGGAGCAGGTCATCAGGCAGACCCTGGACTACTACGACATTCACAATTTTGTTGACCGCATCTCCTGTCCGATCATCGTCAACGTTGGGTTGAGGGACGACGTATGCCCTCCGGAAACGGGGTATGCGGTCTTCAACCAAATAGGCACTTCAAACAAGAAGATCTACGCCTACGAGAACTGCGCGCATGAGTCCGGATCGGCTGTGGGCCACGGAGCCGTGATCAACGAGTTCACTGCCAGTCACCTGGCTCCGGTACCTGTGGGAGATGGATCTTGAACAACAACGACGCCTCAACTTCGCAACGGGACTATTGGGATTCCGTTATCAGCGAAGTCGCAGCCCTGAAAGGCTCCGCAGTCGAATCGGTGCCCCACGATCTGAGTTCGGACGATACGACCGTGACGACTGAGCTTCGCTTCAGAGGGATCGGTGACTATCCACTGTTCGCCTACTTCTCGAGGCCCCGAACAGGCGGACCGTTCGTGCCGCTCCTCCAGGTGCCGGGGTACGGCAGCGTCGTAGTCGTGCCATCCGTTGAGCGCAGGACCAGGTACGCAGTAATGGGCCTTTGCCACAGGGGTCAACGCCGATCCGATTCGGACTATCAGGCTGCCTACCCGGGACTGCTTACCGACGGGCTGCCCGGTGCCGATACGTACGTGTGGCGAGGTGTAGTGGCTGACTACTTGCGCGCCCTGGACGTGCTCCTCGCGCAGCCTGACGTGGACCATTCGCGCCTCGCTGTCACTGGACACGACGCGGCGGCATTGGTCGCCGGGCTTCGGGAAGATATAGCTTCGCTACTCGTCGTGACGCCGTTGCTATTTACGGGTGTGAGCAGTCGCGCCGGCGGTACGAACGCCTACCCCCTGCAAGAGATCAACGACTTCAGTCGCACCTATCCGTCCCAGTGGGAAGAGGCCGTAGCCACACTCGGGTTGTTCGACCCTGCGCCACTGGCGGGCAACATCAAAGCAGACACTATGATCGCCTGTTCGGCTGCGGAAATACCGGCGGCCAGCGGGATATCCAGAGCCATACCGGGCGCTTCGACCATCTATCAAAACACCGGTTACGGCTTTATCGATCACAAGGCGCAAGAGGACTGGCTGTCGAATTCCACGGGAGTGCCGCAAAGCCCCGGCCCGTTCCTGCCTCGCTAAAAACTGGGCAGCCGGCGCGTCGTTGATGCGCTGGCTGCCGGGCGCAATTGGTCGACGTCGCCGTTTTGATGGGGAACGGTCATCGAGACCTGTGCATCTACGGCGTTGCTGCTTTGGCGACTAAGCCGAACTACCCTGAGGGTCCGAAGCGTTCGGTTCGGATCTTTTCTGGGTCTTGGTCGCGGTCTACCAACATGTTTGAGACGCTTTCGACGAACGGTGTTGGCCCGCAGATGTACGTCCAACCACTGCCCGGCAGGATGTTGATTATTTCGTCCAACATTTCACCGTCAACCCGCCGGTCGTAACCTCGCCATTTGGCGGGTCGCGATCTGGTCAGAGTCAGAGATACGGTCAAATTCGGATCGTTCCTGGCCATCTTTTCGAGTTCGGAACGATAGATAACGTCATCCAGCGACCGCGAAGAGTACAAAAGTACGGTCGGCAGATCCGGGGCGGCCGCGATGCGATGCCGCAACATGGACATAATCGGCACGATCCCGGAGCCGCCTGCGATTAACAGCAGAGGACCACCCATCGAAGACTGCCACGTGAATGGTCCGCCCACCGGGCCCCGGACCTCAAGTTCGTCGCCGATCCTGACAACCTCGTGGAAGAATGGGGAAACTTCCCCGTCAGGAATCAGTTCAACGGTAAGGTCGATCTCGCCTGGCCGCTCGGGTCCCGATGCTATCGAGTAGCTGCGTTGAGCCTGATAGCCGTCGGGCGCAGTGAGCCTGACGTCGAAGTGCTGGCCGGCCGCGAACGGCCTCCTATCCGAAAGTTGCAGGGTGTAAGTTTTGGCCCTGTAGCTTTCGTTGCATATGTTCAAAACAGCCGCGAATTGCCAACGGCCGGCTGCGAATAATCTGTTTCCCATTAGTTCATGTTACGGCTGGCCGCAGCGTGAGGCCCTGGACGCCTTGCGAAAGTGCGGACACGCGCATGCAAGGGTCCGGGGCCCTCACCGGACTTCGGGAGCGAATGCGGCCAATCGGACGCACCTTACTAGTCGTACGTGTAACGCTGTTCCTTCCAGGGGTCACCGTACATGTGATAGCCATATGCCTCCCAGAACCCCGGCGCGTCGTCCCCCATGAATCTCAAGCCGCGGACCCACTTGGCTGATTTCCACAGGTAGAGGTGGGGCACCAAGAGACGGGCCGGACCGCCGTGCTCAGGCGGAAGGGGCGCGCCATTGTATTCGTGCGCGACCATTGCTTTCCCGTCCAGAAGGTCCTCGACCGGCAAGTTGGTCGTGTAGCCGCCATCGCAGAAGGCCATCACGTAGTCTTCGGCGGGTTCGATATCGGCAGCTTCCAGCAACGTGTTTATGGTCACACCCTTCCACACGGTATCGAGCTTCGACCACTTGGTCACGCAGTGCAGGTCGACGGTGATCTCGGTCTGGGGCAATTCCATCAACTGCTGCCAGGTCCAGGATGCCTCTTGCCGACCGTCGCTCTCGATCGAAAAGGTCCAGAGTCCCAGGTCGACGCGGGGTGTGGGTCCCGCAGACAACACCGGGAATCCGTTTTCAAGATACTGGCCCGGCGGCAACGGTCTGCTGGGCGCCTGTCGTTTTCGACCAAAAAATCCTCTGGTTAGCATCCAGGTTTCACCTACGGTTCTGATGGTTGGTTACTGACACTTAATACGATGGCGGCGGACACCGCGGTTCGCTTTGAAGCGGGCGCAGCCGGAACGACCGCCGTATTTTATCGTTTCGCCATGAATCGTTCAGGCGGGTATAGTCGGTACGAAACCGTAGAAAACGGCACCGCGACGCGCGAAGGAAACGCAACATGAGACTGGAAAACAGGGTCGCCATAGTTACAGGCGCAGGTAACGGAATCGGCCGAGCCATTGCTGAACGGTTCGCCAGGGAAGGCGCCCGTGTAGCGATAGCCGACATTGAGGACGATGCGGGCCAAGAGACGCTGTCGATAATCAACGAAACAGGCGGAGAGGCCATGTTCGCCCACATGGACACGTCGAACCGCAAAAGCGTTGAAGCGGGCGTCGCGAAAGTTATCGAGGCGTTTGGGCCGGTGAACACGCTGGTCAACAACGCCGCCGCGTTCGTTTTCGGGAAGGTCGAAGACCTGACGGATGACGCTTGGGCGAAAGTATTCGGAGTCAACGTGGTCGGATATGCGAACTGCGTGAATGCAGTGCTGCCTCACATGAGGGCACAGGGCGGCGGCGCTATCGTCAACATCGCCTCCGTCAGTGCATTCATCGCCCAACCGGAGTTCGTTCCCTACAATGCCTCGAAAGGCGCCGTCGCTCAATTGACCCGATGCCTTGCCATGGACCTTGCGCCGGACAACATAAGGGTCAACGGAATTTGCCCAGGGACGATAAAAACCCGAGCTACGGACCGGCATATTGCTTCGCTCGGACTTGATCAGGAACAGGCATATGTGGACTTCGCACAGGACTCGCTAATGAAGCGAATGGGCCGACCGGAGGAGATCGCCAACGGCGTGTTATTCCTCGCGTCCGACGAGGCGTCGTTCATGACCGGCGCTCACATCGTGATAGACGGCGGCGCAACGATCGACTGAACTATCCTCGCCAGCGGTAGGCGCGCGCTACCAGTTGGTGAACGCCCCATCCTCCCGGTAGAGGATGGTCGGCCAATCCTGTGGTACGTAGCGAGCGTTTTCTGCGGCTTCGATGTCGAAGTCCACGCCCAGACCCGGCTCATCCGGACACCACGCAAAGCCATCCGCCCATTCGATCTGCTTCGGAAACAGGTCGGTGGCAAAAGTGCCGGGCTGCCGTGGCATCTCCTGAACTCCGACGTTTGTGGACGCCATGCAAAGCGACACGCAGGCCGCAGCGCTAACCGGGCCGAGCGGATTGTGGGGAACTATGTCGATGTAGTGGGTCTCCGCCCAATGGGTGATCTTTAGCGCCTCGGTCAGGCCCCCGACGATGCACAGATCGATTCGGGCGTAGTTGATCAACTCTTCCTCGATGACCTCGCGGAAAGGCCACTTGGACGCCCACTGTTCCCCAGCGGCGATTGGTAGAGAGATGTGGCGCGCAAGGTTCCGGTAACTGCCGGGGTTTTCAGACCTTATGGGGTCCTCTATGAAGAATGGCCTGAACTCCTCGAGCCACTTGCACATCTGTATTACGTGGGCAGGATCGAGGCGCGTGTGCACGTCGAAGCACATTTCAATTTCCGGCCCAACTGCTTCCCGAACGGCGCGCATTTGCTCAACGGCTATGACCATCGACTTCCGCGGTTCCAGAACGGCAGTCCCGGCCGCCTCAAAACTGCCCGAGGTCTCAGGCTGACCCCATCGTACAAATCGCCAACCTTCATCGACATGCCGGAGGCAATTCTCCACCAGCGCTTCGATGGTTGGTCCCTGGGCGTGGGGGTAGCAGACCACCTTGGGCCGTACGGGTCCGCCGAGCAGCTTGTAAACCGGCATGTCCACCGACTTGCCCTTGATATCCCACAGAGCGATGTCGATGGCGCTGATCGCGCATGAGTACACTTTGTCGGCTGGGAAAAATCCGGCTCTGAACATCATTTGCCACAGCCGTTCGGTTTCCCAGGGGTCTGCGCCCACGACGAGGTCGCTCAGGTGGTCAACTGCGTTGGCTATCGCCATGCCCCAGTTCTTGATGCCCGCCTCGCCGAGGCCATATATCCCCGCATCTGTATCAACTCTGACGATAAAGTAGCTTCGGCCGCCCTCGTCCCTGACTGGGAATGACCTGATCTGAGTTACCTTCATGAAGGGCCTCCGTTCGAATGATTGCCGGCGCATTTGCGTTGATCGCCGACCTGCCGGGAGCCAATTACAACACAATTCGATGGGTCAAACTATGATTGATACCCGTTTGACGTCCAGCCCGCGGCCAGACTGACAAGCGGCCGCGACTGGTGGCGTTTTCGGCATCGCCCCGGAATCCCCGCTCGGCAATGCGTTCAATTCCGCGGTCTTTGCAACTGGAAATCACAGCCCATAAGCTGAACAATCCTTAGAGGAAGAATTTCGTTCAGCCCACCAGCTTTTTGGGCAGCCGACACCCTTGGGAGGGTAAATGCCGCGCTCGATCCCGGTCGTCGCTCTCGCGATTGCCCTAATACTCTTTGTACCGGCCGCTCCGGTGGTGAGCGCGCAGGTGGAAAACCCCTTACTGACAGTCATCGCAGTGGACGAAGGGGCGGCAGGCAACGAGAACGACGTGGATATGGCCGAAACGGCCCTGAATGCCGTGACAAACGGCATACCCGGGGGCAATGTCGTAGTTATGACCTACGGAGAGGAGCCCGGAAGCATATCTGCGATTCTCAACGTAGATGAGGCACGAATGGAGGCAGGCGAGCTGGTCCAGCGCTTGCGACAAATGACGGGTCCCGCCCGTTCCGATCAAGTCCTCGCCCTGACAAACATATTTTCGTTCATGGCAAGCAAGAATGCCCCAGCAGGTTCTCAGGTATACGTGATTACCCCTGGCCGCATTCGCGGCGAGTCGGAGGCAACTGAGGCACAACTCCAAAAATCCGGTGAATTGTTCAGTGACCACGAGTGGGAAGTCGATGTGCTCACTTTGCCGTCCACCGCCCTGCCCTTGCGTGAACTATTGTCCAAAGTGTCCACTAACTCCAGTGGGAGATACTACGATCTCGGTGTCGGGACCGGTGTAACGGCTCTTCTGCACGATTTTGAAGGGCTCGACCTGGAGACCGTGAAAGACGCAGAGTTGAATCCGGGCGCCCCGACGATAACCACTGTCGAAATTGCGCCTTATACGAGGTCTTTTATCGTCGCGTTCATCCGGCTGCGTTCAGACACGAAGGTGTCTCTTTTCCGCCCGAACGGCGCGTCTGTAGACGAGAACTTCGAAAACATTCGAGTCGACGAATTGCCGAACACGGTGGTCTACACCGTAAGTGAACCGATTCCGGGCACATGGCGTTTGCATGCCGTCGGCGTCGGCGAAAAGTTGCTGGCGGGCGTAGAGATAAGAAACCCGCTTGTCCTTGAACTCGTGCCTCAAGAGCCTTTGCCGATCGGGGAACCGGGGTTGATCACGGCCATGGTGACAATCGACGG
This sequence comes from Dehalococcoidia bacterium, assembly GCA_965262065.1. Lineage (GTDB taxonomy): Bacteria > Chloroflexota > Dehalococcoidia > Lucifugimonadales > Lucifugimonadaceae. The sequence goes on from OZ253497.1 coordinate 3,183,205, forward strand.
TCAGGCGCAACCTCTTGTCTCTGCCGTTGTGGAGGCGGCTATCCGTCACCCCGACGGAGTAAACCGGATTTACCAGTTGGAGGACAAGGGGTTAGGAGGAGACGCGGTCGCCGATGACGGGGTCTTCTCGGTGCGGATACCGGCGCCGATGGCTCAGGGAGTAAACGACACAGAGCTTGAACTTTCGTGGGCAGACTATAAGGCCGTAGTGCGCGCCACCGGTTCATTTCAGACGGAGTTTTTCCCCAAGTTGTCGTTGCTGCGCTACGAACCGGAAGTACAGGTAGACGAAGAGAACCACGTCGCCACGATAGAGGTGACAGTCGGTGGATTCCCCCACTTGGTCGGCGTGTCAGACCTGAATGGGACTGCCGACGGACCTGGCGGAAGCGTGCCTGTCAATTTCGAGGCTGTCAGCCACGTCGAGGATGGACTGGCGTGGCAATTTGACGTGCTTGCCGAATTTACTCAAAGCGGAGCTTACTCCCTTGTCGTCAGCCTCGATTCGGTCCACCTGAACAGGCCGTTTGAATCAACCCTTGAAATTCCGCCCATCGGCGTACTTCCCATTCCCGCTACGCCAACGCCTGTACCAACCCCGACGCCACTACCTCCGCCAACCTCGACGCCTGTACCAACCTCGACGCCACTACCTCCGCCGACGCCGACGCCGACGCCAACACCTCCTGTTTTGCCAAGTGAGCCAGCGCCCCCTCCGGCGACTAATGGTGGAGGTTTCCCGTCCTGGATATGGATTGTCGTGGGATTGGGTGCCGCCGCCGCCGCCATTATCTTTACGGTATGGCACTCAACGTTGAGACGACCATTCGGTTACCTTTACGACGATTCGGACAGGCTCATCGTTGATTTCTCCAACATGAAACGAAGCGATCTAAGGCGTTTACTCACACCCGACGCGGTCGGGGCCGTGGAAATACCGGACTTGCCCTTTGACGGCGGTGTTTTCCGATTTGCCCGAAATAATAGTGTGGCCTTGCACTACTCGCCGGCGCCAAGAGACTCGTCCCTGCGGGTCGATGGCAGGCCGGCGGGACGGGTGACAGCCCTTCGCGATATCACCTGGCTCGGCGTGAGCGGACGGCTGATCAGATTCGTCCCTGAACGCCTGGAGTCGCCTGCCAATCCCAACCCGAACGAAGAAGAGGACGCTGGCGGCGAATCCGCGCCGACGCCTTAAGCGGCGGGGGCAGCGGTCGGTCTTGGCCCTGTCTGACCGGATCGGCCCGCGGCCTACGGGCCCCTGTGGAGTGGCATCCCCGCTGTCGGAACGTCGTGTACTTCGAACTGACCGACGCCCTGCTCGGTTACATAGATTTTATGCTGTCCAACCGGCCCAAATGACAGGTTCGTGGGAGACGGCCCATCGAGAACTATCCGATCGACGACGTCCCCGTCTTGATTCATAACCGCCACGTCTCCCTGCCTCGACACGGTCGCGTACAGAAGCCTGTCCCGCCCGAATGCGATGCCGTCTCCACCCCGGAAACCGGACTTCGATGGATCGAGGACGTTGCCGAACTCCGTCCGTTCAGACACCCTGCCATCGTGAGACCAGTTGTATTTGTAGATCCAGCCGTCCTGCGTGGCCGACACGTAGATATCGTCGTCAGGCCCGAACGCAATGCCGTTTGCGAACGGTATTCCCGAGTCGAGTTTACGTATGGACGCGTCCGCGATGTCGATCCTGTATAGCCGGCCATCCGTATGCACGGATGCACGTTCTTCCTCGGGAACATCGTGCCACTCCAGGACTGGAATTCCGGAATCGGTCATGTACAAGGCTCCGTCGGGTCCGAAACGAAGATCGTTGGGAAACAGGAACGGCTCCCCGTCACAGCCGGTGAGAATCGTTTCGACCGAGCCGTCCAAGGTAACCGTAAGGAGAGAAGGTGGGTTGAGGGATTCTGCCACCCACAACTCACCGGTCCGGACAAGTGTCATCCCGTTTGGCCGGCCGGTTTTGGCTATCACGCTACGGTTACTGCCATCGCCGCTGATCCTGATTATCCTCCCTCTATCGAGGTGCATCTCGGTAAGAGCCCACGTGCCATCCGGCAGAAGCACCGGCGCTTCCGGATTTTTGAGGTCATTCGCCAGGATCATGATTAAGTCACCCAAATTGTGTAGAACTATGGCTGGGAACGGTCGTCGTGATTGTACTCGGTAGCTATCCTACCCTTCGGCAATCGTCGCATGTGCGACCAAAAAAGCACAAAACAAGGTGCGAGAAATGAAATACGACACGATCATCGTCGGATCAGGGTCGGCTGGCGGCGTTTTAGCAACGCGGCTCTCGGAGGACCCAAACAGGTCGGTGTTGCTGCTTGAGGCGGGTTCCGACTACCCCGATATCGACAATATGCCCGACGAAATCAAGTACGGCTACGGCATAGACCGAAACATCTGGGCCCGGGCATTCGGCCACAACAGTCCGCATAACTGGGAATTCGAAGCGCGCGCTACGGACACCGCCCCTCCGATGATGGTGCCTCGAGGGCGACTCGTCGGGGGGTCTTCGGCGGTGAACGCGCAGATTTTCTTGCGCGGCTTGCCCGAAGACTTCGACATGTGGGCGGCAGAAGGTAATCAAGGGTGGTCGTCCAAAGACGTCATGCCATTTTTCCTGGACGTCGAATCAGACCGCGACTTTGGCGACGATTTCCACAGCAAGGACGGTCCGATAATCGTGCGACGTTTTGGCGAAGAGGAATGGCATCCGGATCAGAGAGCGTTTTATGAGTCCTGCCGTGCCGAGGGGTTTGATCACAGCGCCGACCAAAATCATCCGGATTCAACCGGTGTGGGGCCGGTTCCAATGAACAACCCCGGCGGCGTCAGGTGGAGCACGGCAATCGGCTACATATCCCAGGCCCGCCATCGGCTGAATCTCACCATCAAGCCGGACTGCCTGGTTCACCGTGTTCTGATCGAAAGAGGCAAGGCGACCGGCGTCCTGGTTGAAAGCGGCGGCGAACTTTTTGAAGTGCAGGCAGAGGAGGTGATCCTGTCCGCCGGTTCGATTGGTTCTCCACACATCCTGATGATGTCCGGCGTGGGTCCGGCGGATACGATCCAACAGGTCGGCGGAAATGTGTTGCACGATTTGCCGGGGGTGGGACGCAATCTGCGCGATCACCCGCAGGTTGGGATCAAATGGCGATCGAAACCCGAATTCGAACAAGATCCCCTGGCGCCCAGAATTCAAGTGGTGCTGCGCTACACCGCTCCGGGGTCCGATCTGCGGAACGACATGCTAATCCACCAACTGTCACACGCCACCAGGGAGAGCATTTTTGAAAGAGGAAGTTCCGCCGCGCACGGAGTCGGGATGATCATTGCTCTGTACCTGGCAAAAGGCAGGGGAAGGATCACACTCAACTCGATTGACCCGCACGTCCAGCCCGTGCTCGACTACAACTATCTGACCGAGGAAGAAGACCGGAGGCGGATGAGGGACGCCGTCAGGCTGTGCGTCCGTATGGGCAATAACCCGGCCTTCGCAGACATCATCGAGGAGCGCACCGACCCGACCGACGATGACTTGAGTTCAGACGAAAGGCTGAACGCGTGGCTATCCCGCAACGCGGCCACGAGCCATCACATATCGAGCACTTGCAAAATGGGCCCGGCGTCCGACCCACACTCGGTCGTCGACGACACTGGCAAGGTTCACGGGCTGGAAAACCTCCGGGTGGCCGATGCCTCGATCATGCCCGATTGCGTTCGCGCCAATACCAATCTGACGACGATGATGATCGGCGAGCGTATCGCCGCATTTATACGAGGGAATTAGTCCCGACAAAGCCGAGAGGGTTGAGGTCCTGCTCGTTAACTTTCGTCGATCTCGATGGTCAGGATTTTCTCGCCCGGTTGAACATCGACGCCCGGTTCTCTCAACTTGATGTTTAACGCCACGTCGAGGCCCTCAACCACTTTGCCGAAAACAGTGTGTGCGCCGTCAAGGTGGGGCGTGGGCACGAACGTGATGAAAAACTGGCTGCCATTTGTGCCGGGGCCGCTGTTGGCCATCGACAGGACACCCGGTGAATCGTGCTTCCGGTCGCTGAACTCATCCGTGAACCGATAACCCGGGCCGCCCGTGCCGGTGCCGGTCGGGTCTCCGCCCTGCGCCATAAAGCCCTGTAGGACACGATGGAACATGGTGCCGTCGTAATAACCGGACCGGGCGAGCTTCACGAAGTTTTCTACCGTGAGCGGCGCGTCGTCGTCGAACAACTCGATCTTGAATTCGCCGCTTTCGATCTTGAATGTCGCCGTGTAGGTCTTGGAAGTATCGAGATCGCCAATCGGGGGGCCATTGGGCGGCCCCATGGGTGGTTCTGGTGTATTCATAGGAGTCCTGGTCGCCGCGGCCGGCGCGCTGGTAGGTGTTGGGGCCGTTTCGGAATCGCTGGCCGATACTGCGATCGCCACGGCGACCGTCGCCGTCAACAGCGGAGTCCTGGTCGCCGCGGCCGGCGCGCTGGTAGGTGTTGGGGTCGCTTCAGAGTCGCAGGCCAAAACTGCGATCGCCACGGCGACCATCGCCGTCAACAGCATTAAGACCTTGAAGCGCCTCATTGAAACCCCTTGCAAAATCAAGTTGTGTACCCGGCCGGCCAAAGTGAGCCGGGAAGTAAGTATACGCGGGCGGCGGCGCGGACCCTTACGACGATGTAGTTAAAATCCGGACCGGCAAGTCCCGCTTTCGATTCTATAATGGGGTTGAGATGGCTTCCTCCGAGATTCCACCCAACCAGAGTTCTGCAGCGGGGTCGCCCGCCCTCCCATCAGGGCTTGACGCGTCGGGAGCGGTGGCGATGTACCGGACTATGGTGCTCAGCCGCCTGCTGGACGAGCGCGTGTGGCTGTTGAACCGTCAAGGCAAAGTCGGAATCGCCGCATCGGCACAGGGTCATGAGGCGGCGCAGGTAGCCGTAGTAAACGCGCTGGACCCGTCGAGGGACCACTTCCTCATCTATTACAGGCAGTTCACGGCAATGTTGGCCCTGGGCACCACGCCATTGGAACTACTTTGCGGGTTTCTGGCCAAGTCGGGCGAACCGATGAGCGCGGCCAGACAGTTCCCTCTCCACGGTTCGCACCCTCGTGTGGACCTGTTTTCATTTTCAAACGTCATTGGAACGCAGTTGTCGCAGGCCGTAGGGGTCGCGTTGGCCGACAGGCTCCGCGGCGAAAATGACCGCATCACTGTAGTTTTCTTCGGGGACGGTGGGGCGAGTCAGGGTGACTGCCACGAGGCCATGAACTTCGCCGGTATCCACAAACTTCCGGTGCTGTTTCTTTGTGAAAACAACGGCTACGCCCTGTCTGTTCCATTACGGCTGCAGATGGGTATCGAAAGCGTAGCCGCTCGGGCGGCAGCATACGGTTTTCCGGGGGTCTCGGTGGACGGCAGAGATATGTTTGCGGTCCACGAAGCGACGAGCGAGGCGGTAGCGTCCATGCGGGCGGGAGGCGGGCCGGTGTTGTTGGAGGTCGTGGTAGACAGGCTCCTACCGCATACGTCGGACGACGACCACACCCGGTACAGGTCGCCGGTTGAAATCCTCGAGATGCAGAGTCGGGATCCTGTCGAATTGACGTTTCGAACCCTAAAGAAAATGGGGATGTTGGACGATGACGAGGACCGGAAGATACGTCAGGACGCGCGCAGGGCGGTGATCGAGGCGACGGACAAGGCAGAAGCTTTGCCGTATCCGGGCATCGAAGACATGTACGACCATCTTTACGCTAGTCCGCGGCAGGGTGACTAATGCCCACGATGAACGTCTTGGAGGCTGTGCGGGATGCCATGCGTCTCGAGATGCGCCGGGACCCTTCCGTGTTTGTTCTGGGGGAGGACATCGGCGCCAGGGGCGGCGTGTTTCTCGCCACCGACGGACTGTTTGAAGAATTCGGTGAAGATCGGGTAATAGACACTCCCCTCGCGGAGTCTTCGATTATCGGCATCGCTTTGGGAGCGGCGGTCAACGGGATGCGCCCTATCGCTGAAATCCAGTTCGGGGACTTCATCTGGCCGGGCATAAACCAGCTTGTCGGGGAGGCGGCCAAGGTCCGGTTTGGCACGGCTGGCCAACGGCACGCCCCAATGGTGGTGCGTGTGGCGCACGGTGGCGGTATAAGGGGTGGCCTTTACCACTCGCAGAGCGTCGAGGCGTTGCTTGTCCACACACCCGGCCTGAAAGTCGTGGCGCCTGCGACGCCCTACGATGCCAAGGGGTTGCTGATATCTGCTATCCGCGACGACGATCCGGTGGTGTTCCTGGAACACAAACGCACCTACAGACTCGTGCGAGGCGAGGTGCCCGCCGGTGAATACACGGAGCCGATAGGCCGGGCGGAGATCAAGCGCAGAGGCGATGATCTGACGGTGGTGACGTACGGCATGATGTTGCACTACACGCTACAGGCCGCCGCGCAAGTGTCCGAACAAGACGGAATAGAAGCCGAGGTCGTAGACCTGCGCACTTTAAGACCGCTGGACACCGAGATGATTCTCCGATCGGTCCGCAAGACGAGCAAGGCTCTGATTGTGCAGGAGGACACGCCGGTCGTAAGCGTGGCGTCCGAGGTGGCAGCGGTAATAGCCGACAAGGCGTTTTTCGAACTCGACGGGCCGGTGCGAAGGGTCACCCCGCCGGACCTTCCCCCCATGCCATACAGCCCGCTTCAGGAGGCGGAGTTCATGCCTTCGCCCAGCAACATAGCGCACGCCATCCGGCAGCTGGCCGCAATCTGAAATGGGCTACCAGATCAAATTGCCCCACGTTGGCGAGTCGGTCGTCGAGGCAGTAATCGGCGAATGGCTGGTCGAACCCGGCCAGGCCGTGGAAAAGTTCGACCCGTTGGTTGAAATCGTGACAGACAAGGTCGCGATGGAACTTCCCTCCCCTGCCGCCGGGACGATAACGAAAATACTGGTGGGTTCAGGGGATACCGTTTCCATGGGCGTCGCGATAGCCGAAATGGACGCCGACGAAGCGCCGAAAGAAGACGCGTCTTCCGACCCATCCGACGATCTGGACTCCGATCCTGTCAACCTGGATCGGATCGGAACACTTGTGCAGGGCGTCAACGTCGTTTCGATGGGGAGCGTGGTCAAGGACACAAGCGCCCCCGAACCGGAGAGAACCGAACCTGATGACCCACCTGCGCAAGTTCACGGTACCCGCGCCGGCATTTCGCCGGTTGTAGCCCGGTTGGCGGCCGAGAATGGAATCGATCTTGCCTCGGTAAGTGGGACCGGATTCGGAGGACGGATCACCAGGAACGACATCCTCAAGGCAGTTCGCGGTAGAGCCTTGAGACCGGCCTCGCCAGGCAAAGAAGGGGGTGACTCCGGGGACCGGCTAATCGTTCAATCACCTGCCAAGAAGCTGACCGCTTCGCACATGTTGCGGAGTTGGCGCGAGGTGCCTCATGCCTGGTCCGCTGTCGAAATTGATGTCACGGGAATGGTGGATTGCCGGAACGCCAATCGCGAGACGGTGAAAGCCCAGTTTAGGGTCGATCTGACGTATCTCCCGTTCACTATCAGGGCCGCGGCACGGGCTTTGGCGGCCAATCGGCTGCTGAATTCAACGTGGGAAGGAACCGCGGCCTATACCCGGAACCGGATCAATATTGGGATCGCGGTAGCAGGCAAGGACGGACTCTACGTGCCTGTACTGCACGATGCCGACCAGGAAACCCTTACAGGTATTGCGAAGCGAACTTCGGAACTCGTGGCGAAGGCCAGGAATGGCGCTCTCGAACTCGGGGACATGCAGGGCGGAACGTTCACGCTTAACAACACCGGCGCGCTGGGTTCGATACTTGGAGGCGCGATCATCAACCATCCCCAGGTCGCAATCCTGACCACGGAAGCCATAGTCAAGAGACCTATGGTGGTTGATTCGGATGGAGGTGAGAAGGTCGCGGTCCGTTCGATAATGAACGCGTGCCTGTCGTTCGATCACCGGGTGATTGACGGCGCCGAGGCGGCGCCATTCCTCCGGGAATTCAAGGCCCAACTAGAGTCCATATCAGCCGATACGCCGGTCGAATGACCCGCACCGGCCCGGCAATCAGGGCGACATGGCTGGGGCGCGTTCCGTATAGCGATGCCGTAGCGGTCCAGGACCGGCTTGTCGAGGCTCGGAAAGCCGGATCGATACCGGACACGATGCTGTTGCTGGAGCATCCCCACGTGGTCACGCTCGGCCGGAGGGGCGCCAACGCGGACCTTTTGGCCGGTCCGGAATGGCTGGCAGCACACGATGTCGAGGTCCACCACACCGACCGCGGGGGCGAAGCCACGTACCACGGCCCCGGGCAGTTGGTCGTTTACCCGATTATCAGCATCCGAGCCGCGCGAATCGGTCCTGTTGCGTACGTCCGTCTGCTCGAACAATCGGTGATCGACACATTGCGACAATTCGGAGTCGATGGCCATCGCGTGGTCGGAAAGACAGGGGTTTGGGTAGGTGGCGAACCCGGGGCCAAACCGGGCAAGGGCAAGAATCCGGCTGGCGCAAAGATCGCAGCCATTGGTGTGCGGGTGTCTTCCGGCATTACAAAGCACGGATTCGCATTGAACGTCTCGACGGACCTCAAGTACTACACGCACATAGTGCCTTGCGGAATGCCGGATCTTGCGGTGGCCTCGATCGAGACATTGACCGGTAAGAATCCGGGTACGCAGGCGGTTGGTTTCATGGCCGCCGAAATTTTCGCGGGGTTTTTGGGCGCACACATAGAACGCACGACACCTGGAGCCTGCACTAACGCCGGCGCGGTGCCCCAACCGGGTTAGCCCAAGCGATCGGAAAGCAAACGCGGCGCTTCGTTGCCGCGGGACCGACCGTTAGTCATCGGCTAACTGCAAGAGCAGACCGAGCGACCGGACATGTATGAGCTTGGGCCAGCGGCTGAACCACAAGCCATGTTGCCGTTTCGCATAGTGAATTCACATGATTCGATTGAAAGTCCGAATCTCGCATTGCACGTATAACTGAATAACCACCCGCCACCGTTGGACTGTACATTTGGGTACGTTTAGCAGGAGCGATCCAGCACGAACCGCCCTTTGAGGAACACATTGCCCGTGCAAGGAATATTCACGACTTCCGCCCCGCTCTCTATCAGGGCGCTGGTCTTCGCGCTGGCCGGACTGCTGATCGCGTTGCTAGCCGCGGCATGTACATCACCTGCGCCCCCTTCGAGTGATTTTTCCGCGGATATCGTCGTCGGTCCTGCACCGCTGACGGTCAAGTTTTCGCCCACTGAAGAATCCGAGGACGCAGAATTCGCGTGGGAATTCGGGGATGGCGCCGTGAGTAACGTGCGAACGCCATCACACACGTACTTCGACGTGGGTCAGTTCACTGTCCGGTTGTCGGTGACTAGCGAAGACCGGTCCTCAACCGGCGAGTCGATAGTGTCGGTCCAGCCCGGGCCAGCCGGATGGATCACAATTGAGCCTGCGATCGCCGACCTTGAAAACGGAGAAACAAGAGCATTCAAGGCCACTGCCTATGACGAACATGGAAACCCCGTTCCGGACGCTGAGATCACCTGGAAAGTCGCTCCCGCCGTGGGCGCAATCGACGAAAACGGAGTTCTGGCGGCATCGGGACCTGAAGGTGAATACGAGGCGGCCGTGGAGGCAGAATTCGAAAGGCTGGGCAAGTCAGGAACGGGCAACGCCTCGGTGAAACTCGCCGTTGGGCCTTTGGCGTCGGTGGAAGTTGTGAATGACGGTTTCGCGATATCGGTAGGACGATCGGTCCAGCTCGAGGCAGTCGCCGCGGACGTGTACGGGAACGTCATCGACGATGCCAACTTTGAATGGCAAGCGGTCAGAAGAGAAGACCGCATTACCGGTGAAGGGGTGTTCACCGCCGGAACCGCAGTCAGCAACGGGACCAGAGAGTTGGTCAGGCTGGTCGCTTCGCACGAAGGCGTGGAACTGAACACTGAAGTAACAGGCGCGATCTCCCCGGGCATCATCGATCGCGTAGACGTGACTCCCCCAGAAGTCACAGTAAAGCTGGAAGGAACGGTGAAACTGGAGGCCAAGGCTTTCGATCGGTTTGGAAATGCGGTCACGCCGGACTCGATCGAGTGGATTCTCGATGACGAGGAGTTGGGAAATATCGATCGCTCAGGGACGTTTACCGCAGGAACGGTGGCTGGGAAAATAGAGGACGACGTGCTGACTGTCCAAGTCACAAAAGATGGTGTCATTTCCTACGCCAAAGTCTCTGTTGTGATCGAACCCGGGCCGGCGGTTGTGCTGCGCCTGGGACCGGATGGAGATTCCGTTCCGTCGGGTGCTTCTTTGCCGCTGCAAATCTACGTCGAAGATAGTCACGGCAATCAAATCGAGGATGCGCCAATCGAATGGACCGTTTCCGGCGCAGGGCGAGTTACGGACCGCGGCGTATTTATCGCGGGATTCGAGACCGGCGAATTTCCTGACGCGGTGCGCGCCGTTATAGCGGCAAACGCCACGGAAAACGCGGCGGAGTTAGAAGCAACAATTTCGTTGATCGTCAGGCAGCGGAGCAGCGACTTGTTGGCGTTCGAAGTGCAAGATCAGGATGGAGGGGCGATCTACCTGTTGGATCTTGAAGAAGCCTCTCTTCTACCACTCTCCGAAGAACTCGTCGAAAACGGATCGAGGGAATCAGGACCGGCCTGGACTCCTGATGGATCGTTGCTTTTGTACAGTTCAGACCTGACTGGCGCAGATCAGATATATGCCATCGATCCGTCAACCGGCGCGGTGGCCAGACTAACGGATGATCCGGACGGGGCGAGCATGCCTGCGGTGTCGCCGACCGGTACGGAGTTTGCCTATGTCGCTCGAATCGGAAACAATTGGCAAGTCTACACTGCCGATTTTCCTCAGTCTCCGTTGTCCGAAATAGAACCGATCCGGCGGGACGCGGCGAGACGCGTCTCGAATGATGATTCGCTGCGATATGTCCTGCCATACTGGTCGCCTGACGGCCAGTCGCTGGTAATGTCGTCGATCCACGAGGACGGCTCGGCGACTGTAGTCACGGTGGATCGGGACGGCGCCAATGAGCAACGCGTTGCCGGCGGCGCTACAGACGAATTGGCATTTGGTTGGCTCAACGACGGTAGCGGTCTGCTATTGGGAATCGAATCCGACGACTCGGGCTTGGCGTTGATTACCGCTGACCTGCCCGGTGACCACAGGCATACAGCGGTAGACCTGCCATTTACGGTGGCGGAAGCTTATTGGTCGCCAGACCAGTCTGAGGTGGTCCTGATCGACTCCGGTGAAGGAGCTTTGTGGATATCCGATGCTGATGGCACGGGGCTTCGCCAGGTGATTCGCGGAGAGGCATCGCCGGGGGGTAGTGCGTGGCGACCCGTTCCGATCGAACCATCGACTTGACCGTCAGTCTGTCAGCGTCTGCCAACTAGCCGCGATTCCAGGCATTGCCCATTGGTCAACCAGTGGGTTTTGGTTGATCACTCGCTTTGACCCCGGCTACCACCAGACCAACCGTTCCTAATTCTGCTGGAGCGACCGCAGTCCATTTTCCATCCTGCAAGGGTCAACCGGTAATGCATTGTGTGCAAGTCCCCCGGGACTGTGACAATGCCGTTTTGCGGCGGCAAAGGCGAGTACGATTTGTTTGGCAGCGGCCGTGGACCGCGCCGAAAGCAAGTTACCGGGGGCGCTATTCGAAGCCTCGCGCACACCCACTTTGACCGGACAGAGGTCTTTGAATGAAAAGTTACCTGACACACCTGGAATGCACATACTGCTTCGCCGTTTATGACGCAGGTCGGCTCATTCGCACATGTCCTGAAGACGGCAAAGTGCTGTTCGCTCGGTACGATCTGGAATCGGCCGCAAAGGCCTTGCCCAGGGAACGACTGGCGTCGAGACCGTCGACGATGTGGCGGTACGGCGAGGTGATGCCGGTATTGGATCCGGCGAACATCGTGTCCCTTGGTGAGGGGTTCACACCGCTCCTGAACAGCGAACGATTGGCGCGTGATATCGGCGTCGCCCAACTCCTGGTAAAGGATGAGGGAGGCAACCCCACTGGTTCGTTCAAGGCCCGGGGACTCTCGGCAGCCGTCTCGAAAGCAGCAGAACTAGGAGTATCCCGCTTCACCATGCCGTCGGCAGGCAACGCGGCAGGGGCCCTCGCGGCGTACACCGCTGCCGGTGGCATGGAGGCCCACGTATTCATGCCGTCCGATGCGCCTGTTGCCAACCGCGTCGAGTGCGAAGCCTACGGCGCCCGCCTCACATTGGTGGATGGATTCATCACCGACGCAGGAAAGATGTCGGCCGATGCCGCCTCCGAACTTGACTTGTTCGACGTCTCGACTCTCCGCGAGCCGTATCGCGCCGAAGGCAAGAAGACGATGGGCTACGAGATCGCCGAGCAGATGGGTTGGGATATGCCCGATGTAATTGTCTACCCAACCGGCGGCGGCACGGGGATAGTCGGTATTTGGAAAGCCGTCGCTGAAATGCAGGAGATGGGTTGGATAACGTGCAAGCCGCCCAGAATGATTTGCGTGCAGGCCGCAGGATGCTCTCCCATGGTGAACGCCTTCCTGAAAGGCGAACGATTTGCCTCTCCGTTTCCCAATCCTTCGACGATGGCCGCCGGACTGCGTGTGCCTGCTGCTATCGGGGACTATCTCGTGCTCGATGCGGTCCGGGAAAGTGGCGGGACGGCTATCACCGTCACCGATGAAGAGATGATTGGCGGGGTGTACAAGCTGGCCGAAAAGGCTGGAATCTACGCGGCTCCTGAGGGCGGCGCAACTTTGGCAGCGCTTGAAAAATTGCTGGCGTCGGGAGCTGTAGGTCGCGATGAGCGCGTCCTGTTGTTAAACACCGGCTCCGCGCTCAAGTACATCGACGTGCTGACGTCAGGCGCCGCCGCGGGCGAGTGAAACCCTCGGCTGCGTCGCCGGAATTTTAGACCCTTGGCGAGTCCCAGGACATAACGTGGCTTCCGACGCCCTCCGGGTAGTTCCGGTGGAACTCATCAAGAAGCATGCCGAGGATAACGGAATCGAACCTGGCGCCATGGTGCGGCCGGCTTTTTCGTAACGTGCCTTCGTGCTGAAATCCCAAGTGCTCGAACATTGCCCGGGCTGCCGTGTTGTATTCGGGCACATCTACCCACGCCCTGTAGAGACCCAGGTGCTCGAACACGTGCTCTAACATCGCCAAGGTAGCCGCGGTGCCGTAGCCGTGGTTCCACAGGTCTTTACGCCCTATGAGCACAGAGAGTTGGGCGTCGCCGAGAGGCTCGTCGATCGACAGTTGCCCTTCCCCGACATGCTCCCCAGACAATGTGTAGATCGAAAAGATATCCCGGTGCGGCTCGTGATGGGGGTCGTGGAAGACTTCGTTCCACTCGGCCTCCGTGGCTTTGATCATCTCCAAGGGTTCGTATCCCAGGTGGGCGGGATCGCCGTAGGTATACCGTCCAAACCAGGATTCGGCGACATCCTGGTCGCCCAGCCAGGATGCGACGCGGGCCACGTCTTCCCTCGTAACGGGTACCAGTTGAACCTGAACTACCATCGTCGCTCCTGCCTAAGTTACGGTTTGCCGTTGAATGGCCGGCAATGCGAGGCTTTGACAACTTGCGCGACTAACACGCGGTCCTGGACCTTTATCGGGTCGGCGGCGCCTCGCCGTACTAACAAAGTGGTGATATTATGCCGACATCATTCACACGTTGTCATCGGAGGACGGCACAATGGCGAAAGATTGGAAAATCGACGCGGAGATCACTTACTGCGTGCCCTGAGGCTACCACAACGTAGCTTCCTGGATGGTAAGCGAAATTTTTGCAGCGGGCGAGGGAGCCGTGGGCGTCTCAGTAGTCCCCGGAGCTAACGGTGTATTCACCGTAACGGTCGACGGCGAGATGGTCTTTGACAAGTCCGTCACTGGCGATACTCCCAACCTGAATCAGGCCAAGGAAATCAAGGCAGCCGTACGCAATAGGCTGGAATCCAAGGTAGCCGCCGCTGTTTGATCGGTGATCAGCGTTCTTAAACAAGCGCATGGAAGGGCCCCCGACATCTGGCGGGGGCTCTCCGCGTCCGGTCCGTTTGATGCGACATCCCGGGCCAACCTTCAACCGATAAGATAGGAGACTGGCGCTAGTCTGCCAGCCCGAGTTCGATCATTTCGAAGGAAACGAAATCATGAAGGCGGCGGTCCTCTACGAGCCCAAGACTCGCATGCCGGTTGTCGACCTCGATCAAAGCCCTCCCAGGGCCGGAGAGGTCAAGGTACAGATGGGCGCGGCGGGCGTGTGCGCCAGCGACCACCACGTCATGATCGGGACCGCCAACTTCCCAACACCCATTGTTCTGGGCCATGAGGGAGCAGGATGGGTGGACGAGCTGGGTGATGGTGTGACTTCCGTTTCACCTGGACAACGTTGCGTTCTTTCGTTCGTCCCGGACTGTGGGCACTGCCGGTCATGCCGGTCCGGGCTGCCTAACATTTGCGACACCCACAGGGAAACGGGCACGAGGCAGTTCGACGGCACGCTGAGACTCCACACCGCAGATGGCCGCGGAGTCCACCAATACTCGAAACTTGGCGTGTTCGGGGAAAGTGTCGTAGTTCCGCAACAGGCCTGTTTCCCCATCCCGGACGAGGTGCCGTTCGATGTGGCTGCCCTGATTGGCTGCTCGGTGACCACCGGGGTCGGGGCCGTGATCAACCAACCGGGGCTGAAGTCCGGAATGACCATTGCGGTGTTCGGCGCCGGAGGGGTTGGCCTGAACGTGATACAGGGCGCCCGGTTGATGAACGCCTCCCGGATCATCGCCGTGGACATCTACGACCATAAACTGGAATTCACCTACAAATTCGGGGCGACCGACGTGATAAATGCCCGCGCCCAGGACCCGGTGAAGGCCATCGCAGAAATGACCGATGGGGGCGTCGACTACGCCTTCGACAGTTTTGGCTCGAAGACAACTACGAGCCAAATGGTCGACTCAATCCGCAAAGCTGGCACTGCCGTACTCGTCGGCCTTGCGCCGGACGGAGAACGGGCCGGGATCAATATGGTCGACCTTGTCCGGAATCAGAAGGCGCTGACCGGGAGCTACTACGGCTCGGTCAGCCCACATTTGACCTTTGGGAAGCTCATCGAGTTCTACCTCAAGGGACAGATCGACGTCGACTCGTTGATCGTCCGCCGATACGAGCTAGATGAAATCAACGAGGGATTTGATGCCCTTGCACGAGGAGAGGACGGTCGCGGCGTGATCCTCTACGGCTAACGAGTGGCCAGAGTTCAAACGCGGACTCGTTAACTTGTTGCCGTATTTGCCTGATGCTATAGTCCAACGGGCCCTTTCACGTTCTAGCAAGGCCAGAAACACAGTCCATGCTCGACGACTATTTTCGGCAGTACGGGCTCCTCTTTCTTTTCGCTGCGATTGCGGTCACAGTGCCGATGGGGATGCTGGCGCTTTCGTACGCTGCCTCTTTCGTAAAGATCCGCCCGTCGCGGCCAACCGCGGTCAAGCAGACGGCCTACGAAGGTGGAATGCGGCCATTCGGACCCAAGCCGGCCCGATTCAACTTCCGTTACTACTACTACGCCCTACTGTTCGTCGTCTTCGACGTGGAAACGGTCTTCCTCTATCCGTGGGCCGTGCGGTACGGCGTTCTGACTAAGCAGTTCGGACTATTCGCATTGGGGGCCGTCCTGGTTTTCCTTGCGGTCGTCACAGTCGCCTACGTCTACGCGTGGCGAAAGAAAGCGCTTGAGTGGGTCTGACATTATGGTCCCTGAACAGCAATCTTTGATCGGCGCATACGGTGTTCCCGCGGGTCTCGACCCCGAGAACCCGCTGTTTAACGTCACATGGGATATGGATCGAGAAGAGGGTCAGGCGGTCAACCTGATGAAGGCGACCCGCACCGAACAGTATCCGGAACCCCTCGTTGAAATACCGGACGACCTCAAGCGCAGCGCGATGGTGACCTCCGTGGACACGTTGCTCAATTGGGCGCGTAAGTCCTCCGTGTTTCCCCTGCAGTTCGGGCTGGCCTGTTGCGTCTTCGAAATGATCGCGACCGCCATGTCCCGATTCGACATCTCCCGATTCGGCATGGAAGCGTTCCGCGCGACACCACGCCAAGCCGACTTGATGATCGTCGCAGGCACCGTCACGTGGAAGATGGCGGTGCCGCTCCGCAGGCTGTTCGACCAGATGTCCGAGCCGAAGTGGGTCATTTCGATGGGGGTATGCGCCACAAGCGGCGGGCCTTACTACGAGAGCTATTCGGTGGTACCCGGCGTGAATCACATTGTGCCGGTAGACGTCTACGTGCCGGGGTGCCCGCCCCGCCCGGACGCACTGCTGTACGGGATCATGCAACTACACGAAAAGGTCAAGCGCTACACGTTGACCCACACACCGGCGGGACAGGCATGACGGTCGCTTGGCGCGGGAAGGACCTGGCGGACGCCATCGAAGCGTTTGCCGTCGGCTCGGTTACGGACCACAACGAGACGGACGTGTGGTTGGCCCCGTCCTCACTTATGGAAGTTGCCGGCGGCCTGAAAGATCGGCGCGAGTTCAGATTCGACCTGCTCAGTTCACTCACCGCAGTGGACTACATCGATCATTTCGAGGTGGTCTACCACCTCACTTCCCTGCCGCGAAACATGAAATCCATTGTCAAAGTCAAGTGTGGCCACGGGCGCAATGACCCGGCGGTGCCCAGCGTGACCGGGATATGGCGGGGCGCGGAGTTGCAGGAAAGGGAGGTCTGGGACCTGATGGGCATCCGGTTCGAGGGTCACCCAAACCACAAACGAATCATGCTGTGGGAAGGCTTCCCCGGCCATCCGTTGCGCAAGGACTACGTAACGTACTCCCAATCGGTGATCGACCTGGAACAACAACCTGACGGATGAGCGAAGACGTGCCGAATTGGCGCGGTAAGTCTCCTGAACGATGACTCTCAAGACTGAACCGATAACGATAAACATCGGTCCCCAACACCCCAGCACACACGGGGTGTTCAGGATGCGCGCGACGTTCGACGGCGAAAAAGTTGTCGACATGGAGCCTGTGTTCGGCTACCTGCACCGCGGTTCGGAAAAACTTGCGGAGGAGCGCACGTACACCCAGGTCGTGACGTTGACGGACCGCATGGACTACGTGGCGTCGATGACCAACAACCAGGGGTACATTCTCGCCGTCGAAAAACTGGCGGGAATCGAACCGTCGCCGCGCGGCGTATGGCTGCGCATGATCGCCGCCGAACTCCAACGTGTCGCAAGCCACTTGGTGGCTGTGGGGTTTCTGATCCAGGACCTCGGCGCATGGGGTACGCCACTCATATATGCCATGAGAGAGCGTGAAAAGATACTGGACCTGTTCGAAATGCTGTGCGGGGCCCGTATCACCAACAGCTACCTAAGGCCGGGAGGGGTGTTCATGGACGCCCCGGACGATTTCTGGCCCGCTCTCGATACGCTGCTGGCTGAACTACCGGATCGCATAGACGAGCTGGACGAACTGCTTACGAACAACGAGATCATTGTGGCGCGAACCGTCAACGTTGCGGTCGTCGAACCCGCGACCATGGTCAACGCCTCGTTTACCGGCCCGATGTTGAGGGCAGGCGGAGTCGACTGGGACCTTAGACACAGGGACCCATACGACTACTACAGCCGCGTAAAATTCGATCGCCCGCTCCACACTGCCAGCGACAACAATGCCCGGTACTGGGTCCGCCTACAAGAGATGCGGGAGTCGATCAAGATCGTTCATCAGTGCGTCGAACAGATCGAACCCGGGCCGGTGCGTCCGCCCGAAGTTCCGTTCCTGGTAAGGCCGCCCGCAGGAGACGCCTACGCCGTGGTGGAAGCTCCCAAGGGCGAGTTGGGCTTCTATCTGGTCAGCGACGGCGGAATCGCGCCGTACAGGTGCCACGTACGGGCGCCATCGCTCATTAACCTGACATTGCTCCGGGAGATGTTGGTTGGCGGTATGGTGGCCGACATGTTCGTAACCTTTGGTTCTGTGGACATCAACATGGGTGAGGTCGACAGGTAGTGGATACCTTCCTGGACAGCAGCCTCTTCCGGATCATTTACTGCAATGTCGCGTCGGCTAGTGACAACTGCGCGGCGCGGGGGTACTCGGACGGGTTTTTGCCGGATGGACTGCAGTGGCTCGCTTTCCTGGTGACAAGCATTGCGATCATTGCCGTGGTCATTAACGCGGTATTGATGGGTGTCCTGGGGTTCATCTGGTTCGAGCGCCGCGTCTTCGCCCGCTTTCAGAACCGGGTCGGGCCAAACAGGTGGGGACCGTTCGGGCTGCTCACTCCCGTGGCGGACGCCATCAAGACCATGTTCAAGGAAGATGTGGCCCCCGAAGACTCCGACCCTCTCCTTTACAACCTCGCGCCCGTGCTGATGGCGGTTCCCCTGCTGGTGGTATTTGCGTTGATACCGATAGGCGTCGGCACGTTCGTCGTCGACCTGAACGTGGGGATCCTGTTCATCCTCGCCATCACCACGATGAGCGGCCTGGCGATCGTGATGGGAGCCTGGGCATCAGGCAACCGGTTGTCCATATTCGCCGGCCTGCGGGCCGTTGCGTTGCTGATTAGCTATGAGATCCCGATGGCGTTATCCCTTATCGGTGTGTTGATGATTGCCGGATCCCTGTCTCTCGGCCGGATCGTCGACGCGCAGAATGTGCCTTTCATCCTGGTACAGCCGATGGGCTTCCTCGTCTTCTTCCTTGCGTCGCTCGCCGAAATGAATCGGACGCCGTTTGACCTGACGGAAGCGGAATCCGAGTTGGCAGCGGGCTATCTCAATGACTACTCGAGCATGAAGTTCGGCCTGTTCTTCCTTGCGGAGTTCATGGCTGCGCTCGCCGGCGCCGCGGTGATCACGACACTGTTCCTGTCCGGCTGGCGCGGTTTCGAACCCATTCCGTCGCATATTTGGTTTTTCCTGAAGATGGGTGGCGTCCTGTTCCTGATCATCTGGATAAGATTCACTTGGCCTCGGCTGCGAATCGACCAGATGCTGGCTTTCGCATGGAAGGGGCTTTTCGAGCTCACACTGGTGAATTTGGTCCTGGCGGCAATCCTGATAGCCATTTGGCCCGAACCGACGACTAATCAGTTGTGGATTATGGCTGCGATCAATTGGCCGGTATTCTTTGTGTCCGTATTCGTGATCAGCAAGGTGCTCGGTGTGAAACCGCACCGTATCGAAAGGCCCGCGGCAGGTCTGCCCTACCCTGTGGCGACCGACGAGCCCAAACGGCCAGTGGAGGCGGAGGCGAAATGACCGGTCTGAATTTACTCAAGGCCCTGCTAGTGACGATGAAGAACTTCGTCCGCGTGCCTTTCACGGTTCAATATCCAGACCGCCAGGTCGGTCTGCTCGGCATGGCCAAGGAGACGGGTACGAGCCCGCTCGGGCTGATGCGAAAGAATCCTGGGCTGGCCTTCCGGGCGATGACTATGCGGACCACAGTGCCCGCCAAATCTCCGCAGCACAGCCGATTTCGCGGAAACGAATTCACCTGGCTGGAGACCCGCTGCACAGGCTGCGCAAGCTGTGCCAAGTACTGCCCGCTGGGAATCATCGAAATCGTTACGCACCCGGGCGGCATAGACGTACAAGAGGGCGAGAGCTACGGAATCGACGTGTTCGACATCGATATCGGCCGATGCATGTTCTGCGGACTTTGCGTCGAGGCGTGCCCGTACGATGCCCTGCACATGGGCACCAAGTTCGAACGGAGCAAGTACACACGCGCCGAACTGGTCATTCCAATGGAAGAGCTAAAGGCAACGGTAAAGACACCTTCGTCCTGGTTCCGACCGCAGTTCGAAGAACGCGGGTTTGATCCTTTTTCAGATCAGGTAGAAGACCACCACGACGCGGGCCGCCACGAACAGCCTACCCCGGAAGAATTGCGGGAAAGGTGGGTGACCGAGCGTTGAGCGGCGAGTTCGAAGTTTCCCGCCTGGCCGACGCCGCGTTCTGGCTGTTTGCCGCCCTCGCTATAGGAGGGTCATTGCTCGTGGTGACGGTGCGGGACGTTTTCAAGGCCGCAGTTTGTCTCGCCGGTTCGTTCCTCGCCGTCGCCGCAATCTACTTCTTGCTGCAAGCCGAATTCATCGGTGTTGTCCAAATTCTCGTCTATGTCGGCGCCGTTTCGATCCTCATCGCGTTCGCCGTCATGATTATCAGTAACGTGTCCGAAGGTAGTCGGCCGGCCAGGGGCAGGATCGCGGCAGCGACCGTGGCGGCCCTGGTCCTCGCAGCCGTCGTCTTTACGGTCTACAACACGTCCTGGAGCGACATAAGCGACATCAACGATGAGGACACCGTGGCGGGACTGGTTGGGACCTACCAGGAAGAAGAATTGGCTTCTGGAGCCAGTGGCGAACAGGAGCGAAACATCGTTGCGGTCGACGGTTCGACGGATGGCGCCCGATCAGGAGTAATGATCGACAGCACGGGCACTATTGGAGTCTTGTTGATACGAGAATTTGTGTTGCCCTTAGAGATTCTCGGCCTCCTTCTGGTTGCCTCTCTTATCGGCGGTCTCGCCTTGATGCGTGAAGGCAGGACTGAAGACCAGTGAATCTCGAAAACGTATTGCTGGTTTCCGCGATCCTGTTCGCTATCGGCGTTTACGGGGTGATGTCGAGGCGGAGCATCATCACGGTGCTCATGTCGATCGAGATCATGTTCAACGCCACGGTGCTTGCGGCAATCGCGTTTTCCCGGTTCACCATTCCCGCTTCCTTGGCAGACGGATCATCCCCGGTGAACACAGCGTCCGTCAGAATGGCCCTCACCGGTCACGCGTTCGCCATTTTTGTCATCGCGGTTGCAGCGGCCGAGGTCGCGCTCGGCCTTGCGATTTTCTTTGCTCTGTACAGGGCCCGCGAAACGACGGAAATTACCGACGCCGCGACGATGAAAAACTGATGCCGAGTAATGAAGGTCCCTGTTATTAACCATGTGGATTGACTACAAGACGGCCCCGAGTCTGATGATGGCCGAGATGTGGAAAAACCTGTTGGAAGGCGAGGGACTGCCGTCCAAGATCATTCCCGAGGGCGATATTCTCGATTGGGGCGAACGGGTCCCGTTTCGCATTCTGGTACCGAAGGGCCGCGAGCACGTAGCTGATGAGATCCTCCGAAAGCTCTAGCCGGCGAGAGCAAGATCGATTTGATTAACGAAACGTTACTCTGGCTGATCCTGGCACTGCCTGTTGGATCGTTTGCCATCCTCGGGTTGCTGAGACCTTGGATCGGTCCTCAGTCGAAATACGCGGGCTGGCTGACCATTGCGGCGGTTGGCGGTTCGTTCGTGCTTTCGGTAGTCGCCCTGGCGTCGGTGATGACCGACGGGACCGTCCACTTCGCTTCCCGCGACTGGATCAGCGTAGGTGGATTCACCGTGGCGTTCGGGCTGATGCTCGACCCCCTCACGGCAATCATGCTGGTCACGATAAGCGGGGTTAGCCTGCTGGTCCAGATCTACTCCCAGGCCTACATCCACGGCGACCGCAGCTACACCCGGTACTTCATCTTCATGTCGTTGTTCACGGCGTCGATGTTGGGGCTTGTCACCGCGCGAAACGTCGTCCAGTTGTTCGTGTTTTGGGAACTGGTCGGCATCTCATCGTACCTACTGATCGGATTCTGGATGGATCGCCCCTCCGCCGCGGCGGCGGCAAAGAAGGCGTTCATCATGACCCGCTTCGCAGACTTTGGATTCCTGCTGGGCATCCTCTATCTGTACGCCCAGAATCCAGCATGGTTGGACATTCCGGCCCTGTACGACGCTGTGGCTGCCGGAGCGGTGGCAGTGACGGCTGCGACGTGGATATCTTTGGGGTTCTTCATGGGCGCGGCGGGCAAGTCTGCCCAGTTTCCGCTGCACTCCTGGCTGCCCGACGCCATGGAGGGACCTACGCCGGTTTCGGCCCTGATTCACTCCGCCACCATGGTGACGGCGGGCGTATTCCTCGTGGCCCGCTTCTTCCCGTTGTTCGAATCGTCGGACGCCATGACGGTCGTGGCGCTTATCGGCGGATTCACGGCCGTTTTTGCAGCGACCATGGGATTGGTCGCAAACGACATCAAACGAGTCTTGGCCTATTCCACCATCAGCCAGCTCGGATACATGATGTTCGCCCTCGGCATCGGCGCGTACGTGCCCGCGATGTTCCATCTGTTTACACACGCCTGGTTCAAGGCAGGCCTTTTCCTCGCCTCAGGCTCCGTAAATCACGCCTCTGGCACATTCAACATGCGCTACATGGGCGGGCTCAGGAAATACATGCCATGGACCTACTGGTGCATGGTCATCGCCGGACTCAGCCTCGTCGGCTTATTCCCGTTTTCAGGTTTCTGGAGCAAGGACGAAATACTTGCCCACGCGCTGGGCGTCGAGTCCGGAGTCGGCTATGTAGTTCTCGGTCTGGGTCTACTGGCCGCCTTGCTCACAGCCTTCTACACGTTGCGGATGATCTACATGACGTTCCACGGCGAGTACCGCGGGGGCGCTGAAGCAGAAGAGGCGGACCTGAAGAAAGCCGGAGAACCCGTACCGCCCGGACAGGGTCACACACATTTGGCCGAATCTCCGTGGATAATGGTCGCTCCAATTGTCATCATGGCGGTCATGGCCGTCGGCGCCGGCCTGTTTGCCAATCCCCCGGTGGACGTCGGAATTAACAGCAAACACGGCCTTGGAGAGTTCCTGACCCACAACGAAGCCGTTTTTCACACCGAGGCCGACGCGGAACACGCCGGCGCAGAACCGCATTTCAACTGGCCGGTAGCATTGGCGTCGACGGCATTGGCGCTGGTCGGAATAGCTTTGGCGTTCGCCATGTACGCCGCCGGTAAGATTTCACCGGAATCAGTGGGACGACGTCTGCCGATAGTCCACCGAGTGCTCTTCCGGAAGTATTACGTCGACGAATTGTATGAAGACCAAATAGTTAAAGGCGTGTTCTATCGCGGTCTTGTCAGATCGGCGGGATGGATCGACCGTAACTGGATGGACAACGCCAACGTGCAACTCTCGGTGTGGACCAGCCGATTCGGTCGCGGCCTGGCGCTGACACAAAACGGCCAGACACAAACCTACGTTCTCGTAATGGCCCTCGGGGCAGTGGTGGCGGTCGCCGCCATCCTCATCTGGGCTTGATGTGGTTTTGAGGTCATGTATTCGACATCGTGCAATCTGCCGCCTCTTGAATATGCCGAATTCGTACGCTGATTAGATGTTCACTGGACTCCTGACAACCATCGTCTTCTTGCCGGTCGCGGCTGGCGCGGTCGTGGCGCTCGTCGCCAGGACGGACCAACAGGTCCGCTGGGCATCGATCGCGGCTTCGGTCGTGACCTTCGCCCTGTCGGTATTCGCTTTCGGCAGTTATTACGCCGACCCGGGCGGCGTGCAGTTCATCGACCGGTTTGAGAACTGGATACCTATCGAAGGCCTCCGTTCACAGTATTTGCTCGGCATCGACGGCCTCAGCGCGCCGCTGATCATGCTGACCGGCCTGTTGGGCGCAGTGGCAGCGTGGGCGTCCTGGCGCATCCAGCATCGGGTGCGCGAGTACTACTTCTGGCTGTTGGCGTTGATATCCGCGGTAATGGGTGTGTTCGCCTCACTCGACTTGCTGCTCTTCTTCGTGTTCTTCGAATTTGAGCTGATTCCGATGTTCATGCTCATCTCGATTTGGGGTACCGGACGGGCGCGCTACTCCGCTATGAAGTTCGTTCTGTTCACCCTTCTCGGCGGTGCGTTCTTGCTGGTAGCGATAATCGGAATTTACGTGTCGATCGGCACATTGCAGATGGTCGCCATTCCAACGGAGACAGGCCAGATCATCAGCGGAATTCCGGAACGAATTGCCGGAGCCGGCCTGATCGCCCCTGCCGCGATGTTTTTCGCATTCTTCCTGATCGCATTTGCGGTGAAACTGCCGCTATGGCCCCTCCATAACTGGCTGCCGGACGCCCACACGGACGCGCCTACCGCGGTGAGCGTACTGCTTGCGGGGGTTTTGCTGAAGATGGCCGGATACGGCCTGCTAAGAATCAACGTAGGGTTCTTCCAGGAAACCAAAGGGTTCACGATTCACGAAACTGCCGGAATACTGGCCGCTCTCGCTGCGGTAAGCACGTTGTACGGCGCAATCGTCACCATCCGGCAGACGGACATGAAGCGGCTGATTGCGTTCAGCAGCATTAGCCATATGGGTTTTGTGGTGTTGGGAGTGTCGGCAATAGCCGGATCGCCGGCGGCGGCAGCCGGCGGGTTGAACGGGGCTGCCATGCAGATGTTCACGCACGGCACCATAACCGGGCTGGCGTTCCTGGTGGTAGGCCTTGTATACGATCGTGCCCACACACGTTACATCCCGCATCTTGGCGGGTTATGGCGGAAGATGCCGGCCATAGGGGTCTTTTTCCTAATCGCCGGGTTCGCCTCACTTGGACTACCGGGCACGAGCGGGTTCGTGTCCGAAATCATGGTGTTCCTGAGTACGTTTGAGGTCTGGGCATACGCCACGGGACTGGCGGCATTCAGCGTGGTCCTTGCCGCCGGATACATCCTGTGGATGGTCCAGAGAACGTTCTTCGGCCCAGCCCCGGCCGAGGGCGGAATGTCGGCCGAAGTGTACGAAAATCTGGAAGACGCGAGTCGTGTTGACCTGGTGCCGGTAGTGGCGTTGTCCGTGGCAATCCTGGTTGTGGGTATCTGGCCCCAGTTCCTTACTAACGTATTCAAGATAGGTATAGAGGCGACAATTCGCTGATGACTGCGCACGACTGGTGGGTAATATCCCCGGAACTTGCCGTGGCGGGACTGGCCATCGCGGTGGTCCTCCTGGACCTGGTGCTACGGGACAAGAAACTGCTTGTCGGAATTGCGGTCGCGGGTCTCGCCCTTCCGCTGTTCTTTTCGCTCAATCTTTGGTTCACCTGGTTCGGCGGCGTCGGCGTCGATCCCCAGCCGGCGCTGTTCGGCACGATCGTCGCGGACCGATTCGCTCTCTTTTTCCACTTCCTTCTGATCGGGGTCACCGCGGCCGTAGCCCTCGCTTCGGTCAAGTACGTCGAGAGCATGCCCAACCTGCGGGGCGAGTTCCTGGCTCTCATGCTGTTTTCCGTAACGGGGATGATGTTCCTGGTTTCGGCGCAAGAATTGGTGTCCATCTACGTTTCGCTGGAGTTGACCGCCCTCCCTGTAGCCGCCCTGGCTGCATTCCACAAGCGGGCGCGGTCGGTTGAGGCGGGTCTGAAGTTTCTCGTCCTTTCCGCGATCGCCTCGGCCCTGCTGCTCTACGGAATGGTCTTTATCTACGGGTTCACAGGCAGTACAAACCTGGAGGTCATATGGCAAAGGCTTGCCGAGATTCCAAGTGAGTCCGGCCAGCCATTCGGTTCCTACGGGGTGCTGCTGGCGCTGGCGCTCATAGTGGCCGGATTCGCCTTCAAAATGGCGGTCGTCCCCTGGCACATGTGGGTTCCGGACGTTTACGAAGGCTCCCCCACCCCACTGGCCGCCTTTTTGTCGGTTGCGTCGAAAGCGTCGGCATTTGCCGTGGTTATGCGGGTGCTGTACACCGCGTTCGGCCATGACACCCTCATCCAGGACTGGTCCGGCTACATTGCCGTCCTCGCCGCAGCCACAATGACAGCCGGAAACCTTCTTGCCCTGTCCCAAACCAACATCAAGCGGCTGTTGGGGTACAGCACCGTCGCGCAAGCCGGCTACATCCTTGTCGGAGTTGCCGCGGTCGCAGTCAACTCTGAAACCGCCGATTCCATTGCCGGGCCGCAGGGCACTTTGTATTACCTGATGGGCTACGCATTCACAAATCTGGCGGTGTTCATCGCCGTGATCGTGATTACAAACCGGACCGGCAGCGAGTTGATCAGCGGCTTCAACGGGATGGGCCGCCGATCGCCGCTATTGGCGATGTTGCTTACCGTCGGGCTGTTGTCATTGCTCGGCGTGCCTCCGACGGTTGGTTTCATGTCGAAGGCTTTCGTCTTCAGCGCCGCGGCCAATTCCGGCCTCCTTTGGCTGGCCATACTCGGAATGATCAACACAGTCGTTTCCGCTTACTACTACCTGCGTGTGGTGCGAGCCATTTACTTCGAGGAACCGCAGTCGGACACCCCCGTGCAGCCTGACGCACCGGCGCTTTTGGCCGCTGCAGTGGGGGCTGCGGGTGTTGCGGTCTTCGGCGTTGGGCCGTGGTTGCTGCTCAGGTTCGCAGAATCGTCCCTTACCATTCTCTAGGCGGTCTCGTCCGGGGAATGGCTCCGACGATCAATCCCTTGACCTACAGGCGATTATGCTCACAGTTGATTTCGGAATTGACCCGAACACGATCCGGCGATGATCTACGAAAACATAGGGATCTGCTACCACGGCTTGAACCCCGAGGCCGGGGACCTGGCACGAGCAATCGCGGGCCGGATCGGTCCTGACCACACAGTAGCGACCGCAAATCAGGATGAGCTGGACATCAATCCGGATGCGCTGTCTGGGTCGGACCTTGTCATCACAATCGGGGGTGACGGGACTATTTTGAGGGGGGTCCACGTCGCCGCGCCCCGCGGCTTGCCAGTGCTTGGCGTAAACATGGGCCGTGTCGGTTTCATGAGCGATATCGACTCCGGCGATGCGTTGGGCAGGATCGATTGGTACCTGGACGGTCACGCACGGGTCGAAGAGCGGGAAATGGTGCGAGCCGAAGTGGTGGGGTCGGGATTGCCGCCGCTCGACGCGCTAAATGACATAACAATTGCCCGCGGACACCAGTTGAGGGTTATCGACGTATCGACAGTGGTGGACGGCGTCCACTTCGCAACGTTTCGCGGCGACGGAGTGGTGGTCGCTACCGCAACCGGCTCCACCGGTTACGCCCTTTCATTGGGCGGTCCAGTCATGGATCCAATGTCCAGGGACTATCTCGTAAAACCTATTGCGACCCACATGAGCCAGTTCGGCGGAGTGGTCATCAAGTCGACCTCCACTCTCGAATTCACCGTGACTGCCAGGACGCCGGCAACGTTGAACGCCGATGGCTTCATGGACGTCGATCTCGCCAGCGGCCAGACCGTCCGCGTGTCCCACTCGCCGCATCGCGCCCGATTTCTCAGGAGCCAGCGTCCCTCGGCATTCTGGGGCTCGCTATCCATGCGCCTGGGCATCAGAAAAGGAGCGCTCCCCGGAACCGAACAGGACCCAGGGGAGTCGAATACAATATGACCGCATTGAGCGTCCAAACGGCGAACACTCTCAGTTCACGCAGGGAATACGACGGAAAGATCTTGTCCCTGCGCGTCGACACCATTCAAATGGGCGACCGTGAGCCTGTTGAGCGTGAGATCGTCGAACACCCAGGTTCCATAGTCGTCGTCCCGGTCACGAGCCGGGGCTCTGTGCTATTGGTCGAACAGTGGCGCCATCCGGCACAGCGAGTCCTGCTTGAAGCCCCCGCGGGAACTCTCGATCCCGGCGAGGATCCTGCGGACACCGCGCAACGGGAACTCCGGGAAGAGACGGGCCATCGGGCGGCAAGTATTCGCAAAATCGGCGAGTTCTGGATCGCGCCGGGATGGTGCGACGAATACATGCACGCATACCTGGCCACTGAATTGACCCTTGACCCTCTACCGCAGGACGTGGACGAGGACCTTCGAGTGGTCGAAACGCCGTTGGAAGAGGTATCCGGCTTGTTGCAAAGCGGCCGCATCGCAGACTCCAAGTCGATAGCCGCGCTTCTGCTAACGCTCGATTTTCACAAGTCGGCTATCGATGCCGGATGAACCCAAAGGGGCGCCGCGTCATTCACAACAAGAAGGGGATCCCGGAATTGACGACAAGGGGACTCCACAGCCAGAAAGCCTTCAGGCAGGTTTCGAAAGATGTTTGAACACGATCTGTTGATAATCGGCGCCGGACTAGCCGGACTGCGCGCCGCAGTCGAGGGGGTACGCGGCGGCGCCGATGTCGCGGTAATCACCAAGGTGCACCCTGTCCGCAGTCATTCGAACGCGGCCCAGGGCGGCATTAACGCGCCGCTCACCGATCGGGGAGACGATTGGGAAGGCCACGCGCTGGACACGATCAAGGGCTCCGACTACCTGGCCGACCAGGACGCAGTCGAATTAATGTCCCGGGAAGCCGGAAGGGCCGTAATCGAACTCGAACACATGGGCGTGATCTTCAGCCGCGACGACGAAGGGAAGCTCGGCACACGGCGGTTCGGAGGCCAAAAAATAGCACGGACCTTCTTCGTTGGAGCGATTACCGGGTCCGCGATGTTGCACGTGCTTTACGAGCAGGCGATCAAGTACGGCCTGCGCGTGTACGAAGAGTGGTTCGTCACATCCCTCATCAAGGAGGATGGTGAAGTCCGGGGCGCAGTCGTACTGGACATCAAGTCCGGCGAAATGCACACGATCCGGGCCAAGGCGGTGATCATCGCCGCTGGGGGCGCGGGCCGTGTCTTCGAACCGTCCACAAACGCAATCATCTGCACCGGGGATGGCATGGCGTTGGCATGGCGGGCCGGGGCTCCCATGATGGACATGGAGATGATCCAGTATCACCCCACCACGTTGGCGAGGACCGGTATTTTGATGTCGGAGGCGGCGCGCGGAGAGGGAGCGTATCTGCTGAATAAGGACGGCGACCGTTTCATGGAGAAGTACGCGCCCGACTACCTCGAGTTGGCGTCCAGAGATGTCGTATCACGCTCCGAACAGACCGAGATAAATGAAGGGCGCGGCATCGACGGCAATGTGATGCTGGACATGAGGCACCTGGGACGGGAGTTCATCGAGGAGCGCCTCGGATACCTCCAGGAAGTCGCTGTGGAATTCCTGGGAATGGACCTGGCGAACGATCCGGTTCCGATCCGGCCGGGCATGCATTACATCATGGGCGGGGTAAAGACGGACGTGGACGGCCGCACCGAGGTCCTAGGCCTGTACGCAGCCGGGGAGTGCGCAAATGTGAGCGTCCACGGCGCCAACCGGCTCGGCGCAAACTCACTCCTTGACACGATCGTGTTCGGCAGGCGGGCTGCAGAGCACGCTATGGAATATATCAAGTCGGTAGGTGGCGCCTCGCGAAATGAATCGCACCTGGATGCTGAAAAGAAGAGACTCCAGGGTCTATTGGACAGGCCCCCCGGGCTCCGATCGGCCTCGGTCCGACACGAGATGGCAGAGGCGATGACCGAAGGCATCGGTGTTTTCAGAGATCAGGACTCTATGGAACGCGCTGAGGCTGCCGTAAGACGGAGCCGGAGCCAGTTCGACAAGGTTAGCGTCCAGGACAAGGGAAAGACATTCAACACGGACTTGATGTTCGCACTTGAACTCGATTACATGATCGACTGCGCTGAGGCCGTTTGCGCCGGCGCCCTCGCCCGAAAAGAGAGCCGGGGCGCGCACTTCCGCACAGACATCACCGAACGAGACGACAAAAACTGGTTGAAACACACGCTGGTGTACAAATCAGAAGATGGGCCGCGCGTCGAGACACTGCCGGTCACCATCACCAGTTGGGAGCCGGAGAAGAGGGTCTATTGATGCAGGCAAACTTGACGGTCAGGCGGTACAACCCCGACGAATCGCCGCCCCGCACCTGGGACCAGGACTATGTGCTGGAGGTTCAGGACACCTTCACAGTCCTGGACGCCCTAATACAGATACGGGAAGAGATAGACGGCACGCTGGCGTTGCGCTGCGCCTGCCGCGCCTCGATATGCGGTTCGTGCGGCATGCGCGTGAACGGCCGGGCACGGCTCGCCTGCAAAACGCGCATAGCGGAGTTGGCCCCTCAGGGCGAGCGGCTGCTCATCGAACCAATGGGCAACCATGGGGTTATCAAGGACCTGGTCATAGACCTTGACACCTTCTTCAACCAGATCAGGCGGGTCGAGCCGTACCTGAAACCGGACTCGATACCCGAACAGGGAGAGTTCATCGCCTCGAGCGATTCGATGACCAATTTGCTGGGCGTAATGAACTGCATCATGTGCGGGGCGTGTGTGTCGGACTGCACCGTCCTCGAAGTCGACGATAGGTTCATTGGACCGGCCGCGTTGGCCAAGGCGTATCGGTTCGCCGGCGACCCCCGGGACGACCAAACCGGCGACCGGCTCAAGATGCTGAACGACGAACATGGCGGCATTTGGGACTGCACCCGCTGCTTACAGTGCGTGGAGGTCTGCCCGAAGGACGTTGCGCCAATGGAACGCATTATGGAACTGCGGGACATGGCGATCGAGGCTGGCAATCGCAACACGTCGGGCTATCGGCACACCGAGTCGTTTGTGAATTCGGTGCGCCGTCACGGCAGGGTTGACGAGACGCGGCTGGTAGTGGACAGCATCGGCTGGACAAACGTGCCGGGTCTGCTGAAAGAGGCACCGGTAGCCGTGAACGCCCTTCTGAAGGGCAAATTGCCATCTCCGATCCCACACAAAGCCGAGGACCACAAGGCGATCAAGAAGATCGTCGAGAAGGCCGAAGGAAAGTCCCAGTGAAGTACGCGTTTTACCCAGGCTGTGTAGCTCGCGGCGGCGCGCCTGAGCTTTACGAATCCGCAATGGCGGTGCTGGATCGCCTAGGAATCGAGACGGTCGAACTGACTCGAGCGTCGTGCACTGGCGCCGGCGTGCTTCAGGAGAAGAACCGCAAGCTCGGCGACATCCTCAACGTACGCACGCTCGCGATGGCGGAACAGCTCGGACTGCCGATCATGACGATCTGTTCGACCTGCCAGGGCGTGATATCCCAGGCCAATCACGCGGTCCAGACCAGGCCAGCGTACCTTGAAGAGATCAACGCGGAATTGGCCGACGAGGGCATCGAATATCAGGGTACGACGGTGGTCAAACACCTGCTTTGGGTCCTGCTGGAGGACGTAGGCATCGAAAGACTGAAAGACACGTTCGTCAAAGAGCTTTCAGGCACGAACCTCGCGCCGTTCTACGGGTGTTACATCGTCAGGCCGAGCGATGCGCTGGGACTCGGCGACAATCCGCAACGGCGGACGTCACTGGAAATCGTGATCGAGGCGACAGGCGCAAACGTAGCGGACTTCCCGGGTAAGACGGCCTGCTGCGGGTTCCCGATTCTCCTCATCAACCAGGAAAACTCGCTAAAGATGGTGTCGAATCATACCGGCGCGGCGAGTGACGCCGGAGCGGACGCCATGGTTACGCCCTGCCCTCTCTGTCACTTGAACCTGGATGGTTATCAGCCCAGGGCGCGGAAGAACAATCGGGGTGACTCGGCGGACCTGCCGATCATTCACCTGCCGCAGTTACTTGGTCTGGCCATGGGCATGGACCACAAGAAGCTCGGAATGCAGAAACACGTGGTGTCGACCAAGGACCTCGTGCGCCAACTCAGTTCCGAGGCCGCCGGATAGGCGGGTGGCAGGCGAATACCGGTACAGATTCGAGCCAGCGGCGCAATTGTCCCGGTCACGAAAAGTAGATCTGAGGCGACATCCGTCTTAACAACGGTCCGATTCGCCGGAGTTTCGCTGAAAAGGACGACTCTTATGTTCACCACCTTCTCCCTTTCACTTAAAGCCTTGCTGAATGACGTCCAGAGCGGGAAAATCCAACTCCCAGACTTCCAGCGAGGTTGGGTGTGGGACGAAGACAGAATCAGAGGGCTTCTGGCCAGCATCTCTAGAGGATTTCCGGTAGGTGCCGTGATGACGCTTTCAGCAGGGGGCGACATCAGATTCAGGACCCGCTTGGTCGAGGGAGTCAGTGAAAACGGGGATGCTTCACCTGATCGATTCCTCCTAGATGGTCAGCAGCGCTTGACCTCGTTGTATCAAGCGCTATTGCATCCAGGTCCGGTTACCACTCAGGATACTCGCGGCCAGAAGCGGCCGAGATGGTTCTACATCGACATGCGGCGAGCGGCTTCCGATGCCGCCGACAGAGAAGATGCAGTCATAAGTGTCCCTCTGAACAAGAAGGTCACCCGGGACTTTGGACGCGAGACGGTTTTGGACCTTTCCAGCCCTGAGTTCGAGTATGAAGAACTCATGTTCCCGACAGAGAAGCTATTTGACCCTTTGGAGTGGACACTTAACTACACCAGGTTTTGGGGGAGCCGCGTGGACCTGCACCCAGCCGGGGATCCTACCGAGTTCTTCAGCAAATTCAATGATGGCGTAATCAAACCGTTTGGTGCCTATCTGTTGCCCGTTATCCATTTGGAAAAGGAAACTCCGAAGGAGGCTGTCTGCACAGTATTTGAAAAGGTCAACACCGGTGGAGTTCCGCTAAACGTCTTCGAGCTGGCGACGGCTTCCTTCGCCGCTGAATCTGAAGAATTCTCACTCCGGGACGACTGGCGGTATCGAAGGCAGCGCCTGTACCCCAGCTTTGGGGGCGTGCTGCAAGGGATAGAAGGTGAGCATTTCCTGCAGGTTGTAGCGCTGCTCAAGACCCAGGAAGACCGAAAACGAGCTATCGAAAGAGGCCAATCAGCAAACCGCCTGCCAGCCATTAGCTGTAAGCGGCGCGATATCCTCAACCTGCGTCTCCACGATTACTTAACGTGGGCCGATACGGTGGAGGGGGGTTTTCGCAAGGCGGCAACATTCCTGCAGAGCCAATTTATCTTCGGAAGGTACAACGTTCCATACAATACTCAACTGGTGCCTCTAGCCGCACTTTACGTGGAGTTGGGAGGGAAGCTAGAACCAGCTTTGGCTAGAGATAAGCTCGCTCACTGGTACTGGTCGGGCATCTTCGGGGAAGCCTATGGTGGGACCACCGAAACCCAATCCGCCCTGGATCTAGCTCAAGTCGCAGTGTATATCAAGGAAGGTGTTGAACCGAACCTGGTCGCCCAAGCCAACTTCGTCCCGGAGCGACTGCTGACGCTCCGAACCCGCAACAGCGCTGCCTACAAGGGCTTGTACGCACTGCAGATGAAGAACGGAGCGAGCGATTGGCGAAGCGACGTGTCATTGTCCTTGGCCACTTACAATAACGAAAACATCGATATACACCATGTGTTCCCTGTCGCCTGGTGCCGGAGTACGGAAGGAAAGCCTGCCATCCCTCCGCGCCTCTACGATTCAGTCATCAACAAGACTCCACTTAGCGCAGCCACGAACCGGATCATCGGCGGCCGCGGTCCGGCGGTTTATCTCAAACGCCTCCAAGAAGATATGGGCAGTGCGAGATTGGAACAAGCGCTTGAGGCTCATTGGTTGAATCCCCGGCATTTGGAAGCCAACAACTTCCCAGATTCCTTCGTAGAACGAGGGGGAGCCTTGCTCAAGCTGATCGGTGAGGCCATGGGTCGAGACCTCGACGACGGTCGGGAGGTTTTCCGTAAGGCTCTCCAGGACGCAATTTCTTCGGTAGCATATTTTGAGTCATTCCAAGAAGAGGAGCCGGAGTATCATGCCTTGGGAGACGATGTCTCAAACGGGCAAGGTACCGCCACAACCGACTAGCCTCCACAACGGGCTAATGAAGACTCTCCACACTGGCGTGGCGGTGAAAACGGCATCCCTCGCCGATTAAACCTGCATTCGGCGCGCTAGCCCGCGTTTGACATTATTTCCAGGAGTTCTTGCACTGCGTCGGCTGACCTGTGCAAAGCGGCGTTCTCGTCGTCGGACAGCTTGATCTCTATTATCTCTTCAACTCCGCCGGCGCCTAGTTTCACCGGCACCCCGACGTATAGGCCGTGTATGCCGTATTGGCCGTTCAGGTAGGCCGCGCACGGCAGTATTTCTTTTCGATCGAGGAGAATGGCGTCCACCATCTGGGCCACCGCGGCCGACGGCGCGTAGTAGGCGCTGCCGGTCTTGAGCAGGCTTACAATCTCTGCCCCACCGTCCCTGGTGCGCTGGACAATCTCTTCGAGCCTCGTTGCCTCGATGAGTTCCGCGACGGGCTGCCCGCCGATGGTCGTCGAGCCGATCAACGGGACCATGGTGTCGCCGTGCCCGCCGAGGACGTATGCCGAAACGTTTGTGACGGAAACGTTCAGTTCACGGGCCAGGAATGTGCGGAACCTTGCCGTGTCGAGAATGCCGGCCATGCCGACGACTCGCTCACTGGGAAATCCACACACGTTGTGGGCGTGTTGGACCATGGCGTCGAGTGGATTGGAGACCACCACGAGAACGCAATCCGGCGAGTACTTTGCGACCTCTTCGGTAACGGCGCCGACGATCTTCATATTTGTCAGCAGCAGGTCGTCTCGGCTCATGCCCGGCTTGCGTGCTATGCCAGCGGTCACAACGACCACGTCCGAACCTGCGGTGGCCTCATAGCCATTCGAGCCGGTGATGAGGGCGTCCGTCCCGAGGACCGGCCCGCTTTCGAGGATGTCGAGGGCCTTGCCCTGCGGCATGTCGGGCACTATGTCCACCAGGACCACGTCCGCGTACCCGCGTTCGAATATTCGCTGGGCCGTAGTTGCTCCAACGTTTCCGGCGCCCACCACCGTCACTTTTTGCTTCATCGATTTACTCTTCCTGTCTTATGTTCCCTAAATCGTGCTGCGAGGCCAGGTTGATCCCTGTCGTCCACCGACCGGGTCGGAGCGCCTCTCAGAGCTTTCGTCATCCCGAGATCTACTTCTCGCCCCGCGCGCTCCCGGAGTCGAAAGCTTCCGGGGTCAGCGGGACGGGCCTGTCCGTCTATTGGACGGAAGATTCTTCGGCTTCGCTCAGAATGACATTCGTAATTGGACACCCTGTCAGACGGGCTCCTCACTACGCAGCCACGTACCCGGACCATCGTTGTTCCAAGTTCGGGTCTCGGACCGTTTCGAGTATGTACTTCCCGAACTCTTCGGCCGTCACGCCGGTACTTCGGCCTGTGATTTGCATCCGTCTTTCGTACTGACCGCACACCTCGAGCGCCATATCGACCCGTTTGCCCAGATCGCCGTATCCGAGATGCGAGAGCATCAGGCCAGCGGCCTTGAGCACCGAACTGGGATCGGCGTATTTGGCCCTGCCTTCCGCGACCATTCGTGGGGCAGAACCGTGGATCGCCTCGAACATTGCGTATCGCGTGCCGATGTTTGCGCTCCCCGCCGTTCCAACACCGCCCTGGATTTCCGCCGCCTCGTCGGTCAGGATGTCGCCGTACAAATTGGGCATCACCAGAACCTGGAAATCGGAACGGCGGGCCTTGTCCAGCAACTTGGCCGTCATGATGTCTATGTACCAGCCGTCCCACGAAATGCCCGGATAGTCGGCGGCTACGTGTTCGGCCACCTGTAGAAAACGGCCGTCGCCCGCCTTGACGATGTTCGCCTTGGTGACCACCGTGACCCGGTCCTTGCCGGTTCGCTGGGCGTGGTCGAAGGCGGCTCGGATTATTCGTTCGGACCCGGGCGTCGAGATGATTCGAAAGTCGATGGAGATGTCGTCTGTAACGTCGATGCCCTGGCTTCCGAGGGCATAGAGGTCTTCGGTGTTTTCACGGAAGAATGTCCAGTCAATCCCCTCAGATGGCACTCGCACAGGCCGCACGTTTGCGAACAGATCGAGTGCCTTTCTCATACCCACGTTTGCTGACTCGAGGTTCGGCCACTCGTCGCCTTTTTCAGGGGTTGTCGTGGGTCCCTTGAGCGTGACGTGGCAGGACTTGATGTCCTCTAGCACGTCGTCGGGGATCGATTGCAGGTGGGCCGCGCGATTCTCGATCGTCAGCCCTTCGATATTCCGGAATTGGACTTTTCCTGCGGCCACTTCGTCGGACAGTAATTCTTCGAGAACCTGGCGGCCAACTTCTGTGATCGCCGGTCCGATGCCGTCACCACCGATGATGCCGATCACCACGGGACTAATCGATCCGTAGTCCACGGGTGCGCCCTCGTTCTTTACCGCTTCGACCCGGGCGACCTGTTCGTTGATGATTGTTGCGAAGTGTTCTTTGGCGTTGTCAATTGCCGATTGGCTTATCATTCCGGCTCCTTGATGAAGTCACATTTTGCCGTTTGCTTTGTGTTTGCAAGGCAGCGGCGGGTCAGGTTAGTCGCGCTTACCGCCACTTGTGGGGTTTACCGCGGATCGGGAGAAGCTTGCCGGTGTCCGGCCGAATCGCGTGCGTCTCGTGCGTCTTCGCCACATTCTTGGCCGTGACGGTCCGAACGCCTTCAATCCCTGTGCTCCCCAGGCTGACCATGTTTCCGATTGCCACGAACAAAACGTCAGCCGCCTCATGGCAGGTCTCA
The DNA here is from genome assembly GCA_965262065.1 of Dehalococcoidia bacterium. Classification (GTDB taxonomy): domain Bacteria; phylum Chloroflexota; class Dehalococcoidia; order Lucifugimonadales; family Lucifugimonadaceae. The sequence goes on from OZ253497.1 coordinate 3,219,584, forward strand.
GACTCGTCTTTTGAATTGGCCGCTTCGAGCATCTCCTCGAACTCTTCTCGCAACATTGGCGCTCGTTCAATTATGACCTCGTGGCAGGCCCGCGTCGCATTGTTGCCGCTATCGATGCCGAACCTGTCGTGAAAGTCCCAGACCTCGGCGGCCATATCGGCAACCGTGTTCACGAATTGCTCTCGCCCGCCGTCGGAAGGTGAAGAGGGACCTTTGGCGCCGAAATCGATTTGCGATCGGGAATGTGTTTTAGATTTGGCTTGCGCCAATGATGCCTCCCAAAATGTGCGTCGACTGACTGCCGCTTGTTGCTCGTTCGGATGCAGAGAATCTCGCTGCGCCAGGCCTAGAGCGGTATGTTTCCGTGTTTCTTTGGCGGTGAACTGTCGACCTTGTTGGCGAGCATTCGCAGCGCCCTGATGATTGTGGGCCGTGTTTCTGCGGGATCGATGACGTCGTCCAGGTATCCTCGGTTCGCCGCCACATACGGATTGGCGAATCGTTCACGGTAATCGGCTATCAGCTCTGCCCTCTTCGCTTCAGGATCGTCCGCCCCGGCGATCTCCCTGCGACTGATTATGTTCACCGCGCCGTCCGGGCCCATAACTGCGATCTCCGCGTTTGGCCATGCGAGATTCACGTCTGAGCGCAACTCCTTGCTGCTCATCACGATGTAGGCGCCGCCGTACGCCTTTCGAAGAATCAGGGCAATCTTGGGAACCGTGGCCTCGGAGTAGGCGTAGATCAGCTTTGCGCCGTGGCGGATGATGCCCCCGTACTCCTGCGCCGTGCCCGGCATGAATCCCGGGACGTCCACAAGCGTTACCAACGGCACGTTGAACGCATCGCAGAATCTGACGAATCGAGCAGCTTTGTCCGACGCGTCTATGTCCAGGACCCCTGCCATGTGAGCAGCCTGATTGGCGACGATGCCAACCGTTCCTCCGCCCATTCGGGCGAAACCCACTACGATGTTGGGGGCGAATGCGTGGTGGACCGGAAGGAATTCACCGTCATCGACTATGTGTGAAATCACGTCGTGAACGTCGTAGGACTGAGACGAGTCCCCCGGAACTACCGCGGCAAGGGCCTCTTCGACCCTGTCGGCAGGGTCGGTCAACTCGTTCGCTGGCGGTGATTCGGTGTTGTTCGCAGGCAGGTACGAAAGAAGGGACCGCACCTGTCGGAAACAGTCGGCCTCGTCAGATGCGGTGAAGTGAGCGACGCCGCTGCGGGAAGCGTGTGACATTGCGCCGCCCAGTTCCTCGTGGCTCACCTCTTCTCCGGTCACCGCCCTTACGACGTCGGGACCGGTAATGTACATCTGGCCGATCGACTCCACCATGAAGATGAAGTCGGTGATGGCGGGTGAGTAGACTGCCCCGCCAGCGGCAGGTCCGGCGATGACAGTTATCTGGGGCACCACTCCGGATGCAAGCGTGTTTCGCCTGAATATTTCGGCGTAGCCGTGGAGGGAATCGACCCCCTCTTGAATGCGTGCTCCGCCGGAGTCGTTTATCCCGACGATCGGGCAACCTGTCCGCACCGCGTGGTCCATAACCTTGCAGATCTTCTGAGCCGCTACTTCGGACAGGGATCCGCCCAGGACCGTGAAGTCCTGCGCATACGCAAAAACCTGCCGCCCGTTCACAAGACCACTGCCGGTGACCACAGAGTCACCCGGGAACCTCTGACGGTCCAAACCTAAGTCGGTTGCACGATGAGTTGCAAAGGTGTCGATCTCTGCGAACGTCCCCTGATCGAAGAGTTCGTTCAACCGCTCGCGGGCAGTCATCTTCCCGCGCTTGCGCTGAGCCTCGATTCTGCGCTGGCCACCCCCGAGTTGCGCCTCCTCCCTCCGTTTCCGTAAATCAGAGCGAGGGTCAGGCGGCGGGTCTTGCGCGGACGTCTCCAGCGAAACGTCATTGTCTGGGGGTATGGTAGATGCCTCCCCGGCCGACTTGATCGTCAGTCCGGTCATTTGTGCAACATTCGTTAAACTGAGGGCGACGGCTAATTCTACGCGTTTTTCAGGCCTTGATAGGCCGGGAACCCGTGCCTATGGGCCGAATCCCGGGAAGCCGGTCCCGCCGTTGGTAATCTTCCCTTAGATAGTCCGCCGGCGAGTTCTATATCCGCCGCGGTGCGGTCCAATGACCCTTCAAATCACGGCCATGCAGATAGGCAAACGGTGTTTCGAGTGGGGCGACCGCACTTACGTGATGGGCGTGCTTAACGTCACGCCGGACTCGTTTTCGGGTGACGGGTTGCTATCGTCGGGCGCCGCCGGTGGCTGGGTGGAGCGTTGTGTGGACCAGGCGCTGCGGATGGAGGCGGCAGGAGCGGACCTCATCGACGTTGGCGGCGAATCTACTCGTCCACCATCGCGGTACGAGGGAGCGGTGCCGGTCGATGAAGCGGAGGAACTACGTCGAATTATCCCCGTGATCGACGCTCTTCAATCGAAATTGTCCGTCCCGATCAGCATCGACACGCGCAAGGCTAACGTGGCGCGTGCCGCGGTCGAAGCGGGCGCCGCGATGATTAACGACGTTTCGATGTTGTCTGACCCGAATATGGCAAAATCCGCGGCGGAACTGGATGTACCGATGGCGATCGGTCACATCCGCTCCAGAGCGATTTACAAGGACGTAACCTCCGAAGTGATCGCCGATCTTCGATTTGCCGTCGAACAGGCGACCAATGCCGGAATCCCGCGGGACAAACTTTTCATCGACCCGGGCATCGGTTTCGGCAAGAAGGCCCGACACAGCCTGGAAGTGTTGAACCGGCTCGGGGATATACGAGTCCTTCAACTGCCTGTGATTGTGGGCACATCCCGCAAGTCGTTCATCGGAGAGGTCCTCGACCTGCCGGTAGAAGAGAGGCTGGAAGGCACGGCCGCAACGGTGGCGCTGACTATCGCGCACATGGCCGACATCGTCAGAGTCCACGACGTGCCGGAGATGGTGCGGGTCGCCCGAATGGCGGACGCTGTGGTCCGCAGGTCTGAGCGCTGGGGCGCTGCACCCCAGGCATAAATTGACTTGGCGAGTGGACTGATATGCCTGGAACATCGGTCTGCTACGTCGGTTTGGGGAGCAATCTGGGTGACAGAGCTGCCAATCTTGCGGCGGCGCGGCGGCGACTCAATGAATCAGGGCGAATAGTCGCCGCGTCCTCGATATACGAAACCGATCCATGGGGAGTCGATCCGGGTCAGCCTAATTACCTCAATCAGGTCGTGTCGCTGATTACTCCCCTGCCGCCCGCCGACTTGCTCGAAAAACTATTGGGTATCGAGCGTGACTTGGGGCGCGTCCGCGCCGCTCCCGGCGACCCGAGGTTGATCGACCTCGATCTGTTGCTGTACGGCGACGAGGTGATTGATGGGCCGGGGCTAACCCTGCCGCACCCGCGCATGGGCCAGCGGGCATTCGTGCTTGCCCCGTTGGCGGAGATCGCGCCTGAGTTGACCCATCCAGTCAATGGCCTCTCGATCTGGGCCCTCAGTTCCAGAGTCGATCAAAGTGGCGTACGACTCTGGCGCCGCGGTTGAGCCGCACGACTACCCGGTCAGGCCTGCCGAAAGCAGCGTGCTTAGCAGGCCGGCCAGCAGGTATATCGTCAACCCAATGGCTACGATGGCGTTGTAGCCGAGTAACCATGACGCGCGGCGCAATATGCCCGGGCCGGGCGTCGCCCGATACCCGGATCGCCGGAACCGCCAAACCAGGTAGAACATCCACAAGGCCAGGACCAGCTTTACGCCCAGAACAATGAACCACGTCGGGCTGACCTCACTGCCAGTGAGGCGGTCGAACATGAGCACAATTCCGCTTACGACGAGGGCCAGGACCGCTGCGTCCACCAGCTCCTTGTATACGCTGGCAATCGGGCCCATCAACTGGCTCCCCAACCCCGGATTGGCAGCGACGACGGGCCGCAACACGACCGCAAAGAAAATTGAGCCGCCGACCCATGCGACTGCGCTGACGGCGTGGGTCCAGCGGACCAACCACATCAGCCAGTCGATCGCCGCAATGTCACCGATCATTTGGCGAAAATCGCGTGCGGCCGCAAACCAGCACCGGCTGCCGATTTAGAGGCTGTCCGACAAGTCAATTCCGGAGCGAATCGTTGACGATTGTCATTGCTATGAAAACGAATTGCTGTGGTCCAATTCCTTCAGTCCGGCCTTGAGTAGGAAACCGGGGCCCGGCCCCTGGACTCCGGCCTGCGCCGGAGCGACGGTGGAAAGGTGGAAAGGTGGAAAGGTGGAAAGGTGGCCGCATTTTCATCGTCTTGCGCGGCCTTCGCAAGGCCATAGTGATTCTGAGCGCAGGCGAAGAATCTACGTTCGTCAAACAGAATCGCACTCCTCTCCCCCGCGACCCTTCGGCTGCGTTCAGGGTGACAAGGGGGGACACGGGCGAAAGCAAGGGGGCTTGCATCGCAAATTTGGCGCTCACGCCGTGACCATGGGACTTGTCGCGCTCCATCTAGGCCCGCGCTCCCTTGCCCTGCTGCCTGCCCGAGTTTTCATGCGCGTAACCGCTGGACGATTCCTGTAACGGATCAGGATCCGGCGATGTTCTCTACCTGTTCCCGCAGGTCTTCCTTCGTAATGAAGCCGTTCCACTTCTTGGCGATGTCGTGGTTCCGGTCGAGAAATAACGTCGTGGGATACGAAAGGATCTTGTACTCAAGTTGAATGGCAGCGTTTTCGTCTGGGATATTCGGGTATTCGACCCCAACCTCTTCCAGGAATGAAATTGCGGCGGCTTTGGAATCGATGCCCAGTTGCTGGATTCCTACAAATTGGACACCCTGGTCTTTGAATTCCGTGTACGCATCTTGCAGATCCGGCATTTCGGCCCGGCAAGGGGGACATGACGGAAACCAGAAATTGACGACGACGGGTTGTCCCGCTAACTCTGCGAGGTCGAAATTGCCGTGCTCGAAGGTTTCGGCTGAAATTTGTGGCGCGTTACCGGTAGACGCAACTTTGGTCTCCCCGGATGCCGCTGTCGGTGGAGCAGCGCCGGTCGACCCTGAGCCCTCCGTATTCGTTGACGAAGAGCCTCCACACGATAACGCCACAAACGCCAGCACCACTCCGGCTACCAGGACACCCCTAAGGCCGGGGGATATGCGTACACCAGCAAATTCGGTCAATCTCATCGCTATTCCTCATGCTCCTGCGTCGGGAATTTAACCCGCGTCATCTTCGATGTCCCAAAGGGATTCTTTTAGTAATTAGATGTTCTGGCCTGTCTTGGCGATTCCGGAATGTTGGCGGCAAGTGGTCGTACAAGGAGTTGGTCTCCCGCGGACTTGCACAACTCGTTCGGCTGCCTGCGTTCACATCTGTCCGATAGCAGTTCCAACGGCGACCGGGACGCCTCTTTGGTTTTCGCATAACAGTTCTACGTCGTATCTCATCCGTCCGCCTTCACCCTTGGAGCCGATGCATCGAACTCTGGGAGTGATGCTGTCCCCTATCTCAACGGGAGCGACGAACTTGAGATTGAACGAGCCGCTGCCAAGCCACTCGATGCCGAAAATGTCGGTCATGAAATCGACTACGTATCCCTGCACCATTGCGCCGGACGCCGCCCGGCCTGGAATGCCGCACATCCTGGCGAATTCATCGTCGGTGTGCACGTTCTTCGATGGCCAGCCAACGTCGGGAGGCCAACCACCCGAGAACTGCCATGTCCGGTAAGACGTAACATTCGTTGCGTTTCCGTCGATCCAGTCATCTTTGTTCAAATTCTCGAACGCGTTCACGATGCCAACTCAATCTTCAGGAGACGCCGGGATACCCTGCGCCCATGAACGTGTTCGTGGTCTTTCGGGTCAGAACAGTCCGGCCTTCGGCATCTGCAACGCGGGTCTCCATGACTTGATAATGGCGGTCCCGCCGGGTGTACGTATCGACAACCTGCCACGAAATATTGACGGTGTCGCCGGGGCGCGCCAGACGTTCAAGGTGCACGTCGTCGTGTGTCTGAATGGCCGCGCAGTTCGCCGGCAACCTGAAAGAAGGGCTACGGGTCAGATTGCTGAACACTATGAGCAACGCCGGATGCACGATGCCCGGTTGCTCACCACTACCGCTGTAACGGGACAGGGCCGCCCCAACCGACTGGACAATACTTTCGTTGAACTCTTCGGTCAGTTCGAGTTCGAGCGGCGCAAGCCTGTCGCCCGGGCGGAGCATGTCAGTTGTGATGTCGGTTTGCATGAAACGAACTCGGCGGGCTATCTGTCGTCCACGAAACGCCGGAACTTATAGTCCTGCGAGGTTTCTTCGAATCCGTCCCGGGACAAGAATTCCACTTCAGGTGTCACCTCGATCGCAAGACTTGCCAACGAACGAACGCGTTCAGCAGCAGCCTCTCGCGCCTCAGGCGAGCACGCTATGCGAACGGCCAGGCGGTCCCCCGAATAGCGGTCGGATTCGACCGCGCGGCCGATGTGCAGTTGATAGTCCGAAACACCGTCGACGCTCAGCAGCGGTGAAAGGCTCCCGTGCAGAGCCTGCGGATCGACCAGCGTGCCCTTGACCTTTACGAGGCCGTCAGCCCGATAGGGGTCGCTAGTAAAACGGGGGCCGGTGCGTCCGCATTGGCCGCATTCGCCGTGTTCGATGGCAACGACGTCACCAACCCTGTAGCGCAAAAGAACCGTCCCTCTACGGTTGAGGTGGCTCATAAGAAGCAGGCCGGGCGTTCCATCAGGGGCCGGCTTACCGGATTTGATATCGACTATCTCGAAACGGAACTGTTCGGGCGCGGCGATATGCCTGGGGCCCAGTTCGACGCACTCCATGGCCGGGGCCTGCATCTCGGTAAATCCGTAGCCGTTGCTGATTGCCGGGTTTGACGACCCAAGCGATTCAAGCCGGCTTCTGATGTCTTCGCGCATCCCCGGCGGACACGGCTCTCCCATCACCATAGCCAATCGAACGCTGCCGAGGTCGCACCCCAGCTCCTGCGCTCTGACGACAAAGCGGCGAACAAACGTGGTGATTCCCCAGATGATCGTCGCCCGGTGACGCTCAACGAGCCGCAACGCGTTGTCCAGGGTACGGCGGACGTCGAAGTCGTTATACCCCCGGCCGGTCAACGTGGAAATCAATTTGGCCCCGATCGCCTGGGCGCCCCAGGTTGCGCTAAGGAATCCCTGGTGTGGCACAGCGCCGAGGGGAAACAGGTTGGCGACAACGTCCGATTCCCTGACTCCGGCGATTTCGGCACCGCGACGAATGTGTTCGATTCGGGCAAGCCTGTCGTGCACCGTGTCGTAGAAGGGGGTTGCCTGGCTGGTGCTCCCTGAGGTGTAGATGACGTCTGCCAAAGCCGTCTCTTCCAGGGACAGGCCATCGATCCCATCGAGGTTGAGGCGAAACGACTCGGGGTCCGCCGTGTACGTTTCTTTGTGAAGTATCCCCAATTTTTGGAGATCATCGACCGTCCGGAAGTTCGAGGCGGTGAGGCCAAGTTGGTTGAACAACTTTCGGTAGTACGGATGGGCGGCGGCGCACAGCCGGATCATGTTTTGCAGTCGCAGGTCCTGAGACCGGGCCCGCGGTTCGTTCCTGGTGGCCATTTGCGTCATCCGGCGTCCGTCCAGCGGCCTTTCGGTCACTCTCCCCTGAACCGTGGCGTGCGTTTCTCCACGAAGGCGCTCATGCCTTCCCGTGCGTCGGCTGTCGCCATGTTCTGGGTGAAGTACCGCCCTGCCATGCGTACTCGCTGGTCGAGCGGCATACGTTGGCCCTCTACCGCCGCCCGTTTCATTGTGCGCATCGCCAGCGGAGCCCCAGCCCCTATGCGGGCCAGAAGGCTATCGGCTTCGCTCTCGAGGTCGGCGGCATCGACTATGCGATTGACGAGGTTCAACTCCCGCGCCGTTTCCGCCTGTACGAAGTCACCGGTGAAGAGGAACTCCAACGCGAAATTGAGCGGCGCCTTGGCCGACAGCATGGCCGGGCCGCTTATCGAACTGAGACCCCGCCTTGCCTGGGGCCATCCAAAGACCGCCCTGCTCGTTGCGATCCGAATATCGCACGCCAAGGCTATGCCGCCTCCCTGCGCGAGGCAGTACCCGTCCACAAGCGCGATAGTGGGTTTCCAAATGCCGGACAGTGCCACGTACAGATTTTCGATCGACTTCGACGCCTCATCATCGAGACTTTCCGGGTCTGCTTCTGAGAGGTCGAGTCCCACGGAGAAGTTTCCGCCTGCGCCTGCGAAGACTCCGATCCAGGCATCTTCTTCACTTTCGAATCGTCGAAGGGCCTCTGCGAGACCTTCCCGCATCTCGGTGTTGATTGCGTTGAGTTTGTCGGGACGATTGAGCGTGATGCGCGCCGTATGATCGGTCAACTCGTACAGGACCGTTGTTTCGTTAGTCATTCCTTTTCCTGCCGGGTTAATTGGCCAAATGCGTCGGAGAGGCGTCTAAAGCAGGGTCCCCTACCCCTGAACGATCGGGTATGGGTCCACGTACACCACCGCCTCGCCTGTCAGCACCTCATCACCGGTCTGGTTCAAGCATCGGCATTCAACGGTGAGAATTGGCTTGTCTTCTCTGACCTTTTTGACCTCGCAACGAGTAGTTATGGTGTCGCCAAAGTAGACCGGATTAGTGAACGATGCGTTCATGCCAAGGAAAATCATGGTGATTTTGGACGTAGCCATCTCGACGCCCAAAACGGCCGAAATGAACCCGATCAAGATGACACCGTGAGCAATCTGGCCATTGAAGCGAGTACGCGGCCCGTACTCACTGTCGGTGTGCAGCGGCTGGACGTCTCCGCTCAGTCGAGCGAAATCGAGGACATCCTGTTCGCTAATCGTCCGCGTGATTTCCGCGGTCTGACCAACGTGGAAATGTTTAGCTGCATTGGTCAACGCGAATGCTCCTCCGGCAGATGACGGGTGCTGCGGAGCGGTGGATCATCCCTGGCACTCCCTGCGCATTATTGAGAGTTGATCATTGACGGCGCCGCGTAGGGCGTCGATCGGCACTCTGACCTGCGCCATCGTATCCCGGTTGCGTATGGTCACCGAGTCGTCACTCTCTACGGTGTCGAAATCGACCGTGACGCACAACGCGGTGCCGATCTCATCCTGCCTTCGATATCGCCGGCCGATGCTCTGCGTATCGTCGTACTGTGTACGGAAGCCTGGCCGCAGGACATCATGAACGCGTCGGGCGCACGGGGTGAGTTTGGGGTTGCGCGACAACGGCAGGACGGCGACCTCGAACGGCGCCACGTCCGGATGGAATCGCAGGACGACCCGCTGGTCTTTGCCCTCGCCCTCTGAATCGTACGCGTCGGCCAGAAACGCGAGCGCCGACCGGTCGGCGCCCATGGCGGGTTCGACGACGAAAGGCACATAGCGCTCATTTCGATCGTTGTCGTAGTAGGTCAGGTCCTTCCCTGATCGGCTGGCGTGCGCCTTGAGGTCATAGTCGGTTCGATTTGAAATCGTCTCCAGTTCACCCCATCCCCACGGAAACTCGAACTCGACATCAGCGCTGGCCTTCGAGTAGTGAGGCAACTCCTCAGCCGAGTGTTCCCGCACTCGCAGCTTTTCTCCTCGGAGGCCGAGACCTCGGTACCAGTCCATGCTGAAATCGATCCAGTAGCGGTGCAGGTCTTCGTCTTCACCTTCCCGGCAGAAGTACTCCATCTCCATCTGCTCGAACTCCCTCGTGCGGTAAATGAAGTTGCCGGGAGTGATCTCGTTACGAAACGACTTCCCGATCTGGGCTATCCCGAACGGGAGTTTCTTACGAGTCGTGGTCTGGATATTCGAAAAATTGACAAATATGCCCTGGGCCGTCTCGGGACGGAGGTACGTGACAGACGACTCGTCCCTGACCGGACCCATTCTGGTCTCGAACATGAGATTGAATTGGCGCGGGTCGGTCAGAGCGCCGCCGCATTCGGGACACGCCGCGGACTCAAAATCGTCGGCCCGGAACCGGCGATGGCAGTCGCCGCACTCGACCAATGGGTCCGAAAACGAATCGACGTGGCCGCTGGCGCGCCAAACTTCAGGGTGCATCAGGATCGAAGCGTCGATTCCGACGATGTCATCCCGCTCACGGACCATGGACCGCCACCAAGCGTCCTTGACGTTTCGTTTGAGCTCTACGCCCACCGCTCCGTAGTCCCACACGCTTCCGACGCCGCCATAAATCTCGCTGCTCTGAAACACGAATCCCCGCCGCTTGGAGAGAGATACAAGCGTTTCAAGATCGACATTGTGCAGGTTCCGCGTTACCAAGTTGTTGGGGCCTCTGGACAGGAATCAAACTGACTGTGCCCGCAGCGACGGGCTTCTCATCTCAGTTTACAGCCGAGGACGCCGACAATCTGCCTTATGGCCGGCGCCAGCGGATACTATGGCCCGCGCCGTGGGTTATCCTTCGTCTGTCAAACAGAAGCGCATCTTCAAGGGGAACAACATGTCCCATCCCATGGCCACACAACTTGAAGGCAAAGCCGCCATCGTCACGGGCTCCGGCCGGGGCATCGGCCGCGGAATCGCCCTCGTACTCGGTAGTCGAGGCGCGGCGATAGGGGTCTGCGACGTCAACGAATCGGACGCCGAAGCGGTCGCCGATGAAATCAACTCCGCCGGGGGTAGAGCGTTAAGCGGCTACGCCGATGTCACTTCCAAAGAGTCGATCGGCGAATTCACCGATCGCGCCATCTCGGAGTTCGGCGCGATCGACATTTCCGTCGGAAACGCCGGCGTAATCGGGGCGCCGGGGTTCGCCGACCGGCGTGATTACACGGACGCCGATTGGGACGCAACGTACGGGATTAACGTACGCGGTCTCGTTAATACCGCGGAGGCGATCATTCCGCACATGTCGGAACGCAGGTCCGGCCGGATCATAAATATTTCCTCCCACGGCGGGCGATCGCCGGGTAGTTTTGGCCGCCCGGGCTCCGGCACGGTGGGCATGCCGTATTCGGTATCCAAGGCTGCGGCGATTCAATGGACGCACGCGCTAGCCATAAAGCTGGGCGAACTGAACATTACGGTCAACGTGGTATGCCCCGGAACGCTGTGGACCCCGATGTGGCAGACGATTGCGTTTCAGGCACATCGCCACCAGCCGGACGCGGCCAATATCTCACCGCGTGAGTATTTCGACCGCCAAATTGCGCGCACCGTTCCGCTCGGGCGGTCCCAGACTCCCACAGATATCGGTCACGCCGTTGCGTTTTTCGCTTCGGAAGACGCCTCGGAGATCACGGGGCAGGCGCTCAACGTCAACGGTGGGACCAGGATGAATTGATGCAGCCCGTGCGCTGCCTGAACTTGTAGAAGACCACGTCAGGAACCGTGCATATGGCCAGCCTGGCCGCGGAAGTAACCATTTATGTCGACAGACCGGTCGACGAGGTCTTCGAGTTCGTTTCGGATCCGGCAAAAATGCCGCTGTGGGTCAGGTATGTCGAGGAGTCGGGGTATACCGAAGACGCCGAGCCGGGGGTAGGGGCAACTTTCGATCTCGAGTACACCTACGGCGCCAAGGTTAGCGACATAACCATGGAAGTCACCGAGTTCAACCCTCCGGCGCGATTCGCCTTCATGACGGTCAAGGGACCCTACCCGATTCGCGTGACGTACACTCTGGCGGCGGAAGGCCGAGGCACACGGTTCACATACTTTCAGAACGCGCGGTCGGACGACTTTATTACCGGCTGCATGTTCGCATTGCTCGGATTCTTGCTCAAATACCCCACGAGAGGTCTGCTGAGGAAGAACGCGGAGAGAATGAAAGCTGCAATTGGAGGCGCCTAAGGGCGCGTTTCTTGGGCGGGATAACCGAATGGCACACCGACTATCAACACAACTCGCTGGCAAGAGCGCATTCGTTACCGGCGCGGGTCGGGGCATCGGCCGCGGCATCGCCCTGATTCTGGCCGAACGCGGCGCAGACGTATTCGTCACCGATCTGGACGGCGATTCGGCTAGCAATGTCGCGACCGATATTCGCGCCATTGGCAGAGAAAGTGGGAGCGTGCCTTCGGACGTTACCGACAAGGCGTCCATCGCGGAAGCGGTGCAAAAGGCAATCTCGGAACTTGGAAAAATCGACATCTGTGTCGCCAACGCCGGCGTCATCGGATCGGCCGGGTTAGAAAACAGAGATCACTACGTCGACGAGGACTGGGAAGCGACCTACCAGGTAAACGTCAAGGGCCTTGCAAATACCGCAGACGCAGTATGGGAGCATATGCGGGAGCGGCGGCGGGGTCGCATCATCAACATCGCTTCGCATGGCGGCCGGGCGCCGCGCGGGCCGAGGCTTGGGATAGGCGAGTCGATCGTCCCCTATTGGGTTTCAAAGGCTGCGGCTATTCAATGGACGCACATGCTTGCACAGCAGATGGGGCCACACAATGTCACGGTAAACGCCGTCTGCCCTGGAACATTGTGGACTCCCATTTGGGAAAAGATCGCTTTGAGCGTTCAAGGAAGCAGCCCTGAATTGGCCGCCAAGGATCCATACGAAATCTTCATGGATTCGATAAAAGCGAGGCAGCCCATTCCCAGGCCGCAAACCCCCGAGGACATCGGTCGGGCCGTGGCATTCTTCGCGTCCGATGACGCTTCGGAAATCAACGGACAGGCGCTGAACGTCAACGGCGGCGCAATCATGAGCTAGCGGCGGAGCATTAGACCGAACCTGGATTGGATCGGTCTATCAGGATGCTTCTCCGTCCTCGTGAAGTAGTCAGCAAATCACCCCTCAGACCGGAAAATGGAAAAGCGAAATCATGAATGATCGGGAACTGATGTACCTCCCCGGCTGGAAACAGCGGGAAATGGTGGTCAATAAGGAAATCTCGTCGGTCGAGCTCACCCAGGCAGCCCTAAGGCGCATCCACGCCCTCGACAGCCAATTGAATGCCTTCATCACGGTCGACGAAGAGGGCGCCCTGGCCACAGCGACCGACGCCGACGAGGCATTGGCAAAGGGTGACGAGCCAGGCATTCTTCACGGCGTGCCGATCTCACTAAAAGACCTCGAGACCACCAAGGGCCTCAAAACCACCTTGGGCTGTGCGCTCTACAAGGACTGGGTTCCCGATTTCGACTCGGTTGTCGCCGAGCGGGTCCGCAAGTCCGGCGCTGTCATTCTGGGCAAGACGAATACGCCGGAGTTCGGTAACAGGGAAGAGACATTTACGAAGATTTTCCCGGCCGCCAACAACCCTTGGGACCCGGGACGCACCACAGGTGGATCGAGCGGGGGCGCCGGAGCGAGTGTCGCTTCCGGAATGTGCGCGCTGGCGACGGGAACGGACGGCGGCGGATCGGTCCGACTTCCCGCGGCCTTCTGCGGAATATTCGGCCACAAGCCCACGCAAGGTCGCATGCCAAGATTCGGCGGCGTTTCGAAACCGGCCTATAACCCGACCTCAACATCCGGCCCCATGACCCACACGGTTCGCGACTCGGCGCTCATGATGCAGGCGCTGTGCGGACATGACCCGCGGGATCCGGGATCCCTCAGGAGTCCTACACCCGACTACCTGGCAGACCTCGACGCAGGAGTAGAGGGTATGAAAGTGGGCGTGAGCATCACGATGGGGTTCGCGCCGGTCGACGAAGAGGTAGAGGAATCAGTGCGGTCGGCAGCCGAGGCCTTTGCGGAGCTTGGCGCGACAGTTGTCGACGCGGACCTCGTCCTCGACCCGCCACCGAAGGACTATTGGTGGACCGTTTGGACCGGCAACCAAAAAGCGATGTACGGACACCTGGCAGATGAACATCGCGAAGACCTCATGGACTACACCCTTGCCATGATCGACCACGGCACGACCGTGACTGGCGCCCAGTATTCGCAGGCCCTCCGACAGGCTGACATGCTTCGACTACAAATGGCACAGTTTTTTGAAGGTTTTGACGTTCTGATTACACCGACAACCGCCGCCACGGCGTGGCCGCATCTCAAGCCGCCGACTACTGTCGGTAACCAACGCGCAGACGGACAGCTTGCCGGCATCAGCTACGGCGCCATTCCGTTCACGATGGCGTTCAACATCGGCTGGAACCCGGCAGCTTCTATTCCATGCGGCTTCGACTCCGAAGGCATGCCTATCGGGCTTCATGTCGTCGGTGATCTGGACGACGACGCCACTGTCCTCAGGGCCTGCGCGGCATTCGAAGAGGCACGCCCGTGGATGGATCGTCGACCTCCGGTGTCGTGAACACTGAGCCCGGCAGACCTTTCATAGGCGCCGGCAATATGGCGAGGTGTGGGTCACATGCCGTCGAATTTTGACATCGCGGTGATAGGCGGGGGCGTAATGGGATGCTCCGCCCTGCACTACCTCGCCAAGCTCGGTGTTTCCAACACCGTCCTGCTGGAACGTGACGGCCTCGCCGAAGGTTCGACCGGGCGTTCGATGGCGATCCTGCGTATGCACTACTCGAACGTTGTGACCACCCAGATGGCTTGGTGGAGCCGGGGCGTTATTGCGGAATTCGAACAGGAAACCGGCCATCCCGGCGGATTTGTGAATACCGGGTACCTGTTCCTCGTTAAGCCGGGTCATGAAGAAGCGCTGCGTCGAAACGTAGAGTTGGGCAGACTATACGGGGTAGAGACTGAATACCTGACGCCCGACGAGGCCCAACACCGCTGGCCTGACATTCGCTTCGAAGGCGTCGGCGCCGTGGCGCACGAACGGCTTTCGGGCTATGCGGACTCTTCGGCAGTGACGTCAGGGTTTGCCCGGCGGGCGCGCTCAGAGGGCGCACAGGTGCGGCTCGGCGCTGAAGTTTCGGCTATCAAGACTCACGGCGGACGGGCGATCTCAGTCGAATTGAACGGCGAGAAGATTTCCTGTGGGGCCGTACTCATCGCGGCCGGCCCATGGATCCCGGAGTTCCTCGAAAGCCTGGGCGCGCCTCTCCCACTTTCCTGGGCAAGGCACCAGGTGATCAGGATACATAGACCTCTCGACCTGATCCCCATGCACCCCACTGTTGGCGATTCGGCGAACGGCTTGTCGTTCCGCCCTGACTCAGGCGACACCACGTTGATCGGAGCTCGGGAGGATCCAGTCCACCGGGATTCGTACACGCAGACACCTGACGGTGAAGTTGTCGTTGAGTCGCTCACCCGCCTCGCGGCGCGGGTTCCTGCGATGGAGGAGGCCGGTTGGGACGGTGGATGGGCCGGCTTGTTCACGGTCACGCCAGACTGGCATCCGGTCATCGACCGCGTGCCGGGCTATGACAACGTTTACGTGGCTGCCGGCTTTTCCGGGCACGGGTTCAAACTATCGCCTGCCATCGGTCGAGCCTTAGCAGAAATGATCGTTAACGGAGAGTCGACGTCGATCGACGTATCAAAACTGCGGTTCAACAGGTTCGCTGAAGACGACTTGCTCCAATCGGCCTACGGCAGGACGGTATTTGCCTGATCGGCGCCGTTGCCGTTGGTCCTTCACGGAACTGATATAGAACCAATCGCGCCGAATCTGACAGGCGACTCCCCGTCAAACGACGTCGCGCATAGTGCTCTAGCTCGTTTGCCAGGTGGCATGGAAGTGGTTGAGCGGCCCCCTACCCTGTCCTACCGGAAACGCGGTCGCTATGGCCCGGGTTACGTAGTCCTTTGCCTCGCCGACGGCATCAGGCACGTCAAGACCGCGGGCGAGCCCGGCGGCGATGGCTGAAGCAAAGGTGCAGCCGGTGCCGTGAGTGCTCTTGGTGTCGATACGCAGCGCCGGGTACTCAACGAAGTCCCGGCCGTCGAATAGCAGGTCGGTACTCTCCGCGGATCCCTGTACGTGTCCTCCCTTGACCACAACGTACCGGGGGCCGAGCGAGTGAATAGCTTTCGCCGCCTCTTTCATCTCGGACTCGGTCGTGACCGTTCGACCGGTAAGAACTTCGGCCTCGAACGTATTGGGTGTAACCACGGTCGCAGTAGGGATTAACTCCCGTTTGACCGCATCGACGGCGCTCTCTCTCAGAAGGCGTGCGCCCGTGGCGGCAACCATAACCGGGTCCACTACCAGCCGGTCAAATTGGTGCTGCTCAGCCTTACGGGCCACAAGACGAACTATCTCCGGGCTCGAGAGCATACCGGTCTTTACTGCGTCGACGCCGATGTCGTCCACGACCGCGTCAATCTGGGCCTCTATGACATCCAGGGATATGTCCTGGACTGCCGAAACTCCGAGAGTATTTTGCGCGGTTATGGCAGTGACCGCCGACATGCCGTAAACGCCGAGCGCGGCGAACGTTTTCAGGTCGGCCTGTATGCCAGCGCCTCCTCCAGAATCCGAACCGGCAATTGTCAGCACCCTCGTCGGCGTGTTTCCGCTCACGGCCAGTCCTCCCCTGAGTAGGCCATTTCCCAAAACGCTACTTCGAATCGGGCCACCTGGTTGAAGATGGCCTGGTGCCCCGGGAGATCGGCCGGATATCCCGCATTCACTTGCGACGCGAGGAATCTCACGAAGGGACCAAGACTCGAGTCTGTATGAATGTCCACCCACTGCTGATAAATTCCGCCAAGGGGGTTGGCGGAATCGGCTGGGCGGACATTAGCTCCGTCGAGGCGGTCTGCCCAATCGAGATACACGCCCTCTACTACGTACATCGCGCAGCAAATGTCGGCGAATGTCCCTCCGCTGGCGAGCCCGACGAGGTAGTTCGAAAACGCGTCCGTGGTGGGCAACGGTGTTGCATTCCGGAATTCGTGCTCCGGAACTTTCATGATGTCAAACGCTCCCAGAAACAAGGAATCCTCGGCGCCGAGGAGCATCGACAGGAAGTCGCCGAACGGCCGGCCGGCGTTCAGGTCCGGCGCCTTGGCGACCGCCAGTCCCGCCACTTTGGCCAGTTGATTGACGAAAACGTAGTCCTGGACGAAGTACCGCCGGAACTTGTAGTCCGGGAGAGAGCCGACGCCCAACTCCGTGATAAACGGATGGCCCGTTGCATCGGTCCATAGCCGGCCCGAATTCTTCCTGAGTTCGTCTACTACCGCCACGTGTGCCTGGCTCCTGCGCATACCACCGTAGTTCGCCGATAATCTACACGACTAGAATACCGGCGCGACCAAGGGCGCGCGGTGATGTTTTTGCTCGGTGGGTTTCAAGGGAGCGCACGAATGACGAAATCACTGGAGGGCGTACGAGCTCTGGTCTTCGACGTATTTGGCACCGTCGTCGACTGGCGTTCGTCCGTCATCGCGGAATTGGAAGGCCTCGGGCGAACGAGAAATCTTTCCCGCAATTGGGCAGAATTCGCGGATCTTTGGCGGCAGGGCTACGGGGACGGTATGCGGAGAATCAACGACGGCGCGGACAGTTGGGTCACTGTGGATGTCATTCATCGCCGAAAGTTGGACCAACTTCTGCGGCAGTTCGAAGTTCCCGGGCTCAAGGAAGACGAAATCGACCACCTAAATCGAATCTGGCACAGGCTGCATCCGTGGCCGGATTCGATTGAGGGGCTGGCCAGACTAAAGGCCCGCTACATCGTGTCGACGTTGTCGAACGGCGGCGTTGGTCTGCTCGTCAACATGGCGAAGTTTGGCGGATTGCCCTGGGATTGTGTCTTGTCGGCGGAGATGTTCGGACGATATAAGCCAGACCCCAGGGTCTACGCCGAGGCTGCCAGGCTTCTGGGACTGGCGCCGGGCGAAGTGGGCATGGTAGCGGCGCACGAACACGACCTACTCGCCGCACAGGCGGTGGGACTGCGAACACTATTCGTGTCCCGTCCCGATGAATACGGGCCCGAAAAAGCCTTCAAGCTGCCCGAGGCGATTGACACATTCGACGTCGTCGCTGACGACTTTGTTGAGCTTGCGAACCGGTTAAACGCTTGACGTCAACGGGGCAACAACAGAATTCCACCGCGAGTTTCCTGGCAGATGCCAGTGTGCGTCACGCATTTACGCAATCAGCCGCATCCTGACGATTAAACGCTGAATCACTTATTCATATCGTCGGGGACGACTGGTAGAATCCATCAGCCATACGAATGTCGCACGCGTCGAAGCGCAGGGATGTTTTGGCAGAGCGACTAAACACCGGCCTGTCCCCGACAGTTGGACACAAATACGCACGGCAGCAACACGACGCCGGCACGAGCACGTCATGGAGACGACAATATGATCCCGTCACTTCCTGGAGAAGGCAGAGTCCCGTACATACCACCTCCGCCTCGTGAGCCGAGGTACGGCGGCAAGATCGTGGTCGCCAGGGAAGAAGGGATAGTCGAGCAGACTTCCTACGGCCAATTCATCCGTATGCTGTGCGAAGAGACCACCGGGGACGAGCGATTCACCGTCGGGGAACGCATACACAATCCGGGAACGGTGACTGAGCCACGGAAGTCGGATTCAGAGGCCGTGCACATACTTGAAGGCGAGGGAACCTTGCGGGTGTGGCTGGACTGGGTTGCCGGCCGCCCAATGGAGGTCCCCCTCCATCCCGGCCTGGAGGTGGTAATTACCGAGAACACACGCCACCAGTGGCTGAACACCGGAACCGAACCGATGGTTGCGGTCGTGACAATTTCCCACGAGCCGTTCCCGGCGTATCCCCACCACTACCCCGCCATTTTCGAGCCGGGCAAAGGCAATCAGATTCACCAACATGACAATCGGGTCGAGGCCTTTTACGTGGTATCGGGACCTGGCTCTATGTTGATCGCCGACCCTAATAACGAGACGACCCGCGAACTGGTTATCCCTCCTCGGGGCGTCGGCTACAAGCCCTCACACGTCTACCACAGGCAGTTCAACCACGAACCGGACGGCGACGAAGCCTGCTACTGGATCCACAGCATGGTCGTATTCACGCATCGTGGAAGCCGGATGCCCCAACTTCACGTTCGCCAGCACGGCATAGACGGCAAGACGCCCATATGGGAAAGCGGCGCGCACCTGTAGAACGGAATTCGTTCAGCCAGCAGCGCGACCCGCCTGAAAGCAAATGCTCCGGGGTCAAGCCATCCCGAGCAGCCGCCGGGCATTCCCTCCGAAAATCGCCACCATCTGGTCCTGGCTGAGACCCAACTCGCGGCAGTCGCGAATCTGGTCTTCGTAGTAGCGGACCGAAAATCCGCGTGGGAACCAACTCGAGTCGCTGCCGTAGACGACCCGTTCCGCACCGGCTGTTTCGACGTATTTGCGTATCAGGATCTTGGTGGTCAACTCCTCAGGCATCCATCGCATCCACTGGTTGGAACCTGACGTGTCGACATGCACGTTTCCACAAGACCACATGAGATGCAGGAGTTCCCGCACGTACCCGCAACCGAGATGTGGGATTACGAACGGAATCGTGGCGAAGTCACGCGCTACGTTGTGGAGCATGAGTGGACTCATGTTGACGTGGTGCGAGATGCCGCCGCCGCCACCCAGAACCCCGAAGTGAACCAGAATAGGGATGCCCAACTCTTCCGCCGCTTCCCAGGTCGGATAGCCGGAAGGGTCGTCTATCGGCCGATCGAGGGCCGGGGCGATCAGCTTGTAACCCTTCAGGCCCTTCTCCCGCACTGCCCGGCGTAACTCGTCGGGAGCGTCGTCTGCGAAGGGATTGTGGTGTGCGAATCCAATGAACTTATCGGGGTACCAACTTACGATCTCGGCGAGCTTGTCGTTGCCTCCGCCGGTCACGAAGACGGCACGCTCCAAACCGTACTTGTCGATCTCGGCTGCCCAACGGTCGGCTTGCTCCCTTTCGGTGCGTTCTTCGGTCTCGGGCGCCTCGAAACTGTGGGCCAGCCGCCAGTCGGCGCGCAATGAAACTGCGTAGTCTCTGACAGCCTTTTGCGACTGTTCAGACGACTTGTAAGCCCCGCCGCCGGTTATCGCAGACTCGGGTCTGCCTCTGCTGCCGCGACCTCCACCCATGCCACCCCAGTTTGTCGCAACTGGGAAATGACAGTGAAAATCTATGACTTTGAATCCCTGGTCGACCATTAGGCCCTCCACCGTTTGATTACCTGAAAGCGCCAACGGAGTTTATCAGCGCGATGGTCCCGGGAATCGGGTAGCCGCAGACCTTAAACGGACGTCCGGCGACGAGTTATCGCGTTGGCTGGCCGGTTCGACCGTCACGGATGTACATCAAGGGACTTTGTACGGCTCAAGTGACAGGGATTCGGCTACATGCACACGAAGATTGTCGACCGGTGGGTCGCCGACTGCTCGAACCTTGATGTGTCTCATGTTTTTGCCTGTGCCTTCGACGAGCCCATCGGCGTTGGTCAATTTTGCGCCGTTATAGAAACCGAGGTGCATGTAGTTGCGCTGGTCGGCGACATAGATCCTCATGCCACCGTCTTTGACAAAGGCCGGATTGCCCCACTTCAGCGATTCATCGACACCCGGCTCAGCGTCCAGTACGAGGGACCGCAACAGGCGCGCCAGTCCCACGTGGTTTTCTCGGACACCTGTCAACCACTTCGTGAAGTACTCCGGTTCCGTCATGGTCGGGACCTATGATTCCCTAACCACGGATGCGGCGCA
The DNA here is from genome assembly GCA_965262065.1 of Dehalococcoidia bacterium. Lineage (GTDB taxonomy): Bacteria > Chloroflexota > Dehalococcoidia > Lucifugimonadales > Lucifugimonadaceae. The sequence continues at coordinate 3,240,140 of OZ253497.1, forward strand.
TGTGCATCCGCCGTTCGTCCGCCTGCCGCATTCGTTCGAGTTGGGACAGACCTTTTCTGGTGTCGCTCGCTACGCGTGCGGGGTCTGCACGCGCCATACGTTTCTTGAACAGCCAATACGTGAAATCGTCCATCACATTGAGCGACGCACCTTTGCCGAGAGCTGTGGGTTCTTCGGGCTTGTCGGCTTCTTTGGAGGCAATAAAGTCGTACCACAAGACCTTTTGTGACGACCCGTAAAGCCGTAGGTACGCGTCGTCACGGCTTTCCTGATTAGGCGCCCTGCCGCCCGCTACGCGCCCCTTTGCAATCTCCTCGCCCACTGCCGTCACGAGGGCCTGTTCTACCGTTACCCCGTAAAAGTAGCTCAGATGCGCCCGGTGTTTATCCACCCCGAGAATGCGCGTGAATTCCGACTCTTCCAATCCACCGAACGGGACTGGGTTACTTATCCACGATCCCCATTCGTCCTGCGGAATCGAGTTTGGGAGGCGAGTCCAAATTCGCTGTGCGAGAAGTTTCCAATCAAAGGCCTCGCCGGCGAGCAGATAGACGTACCGCTCGCCGTCTACTACTTCACTCGCAATGGGCCATCGGCCTATCGCCTTCAATATGGCTGGGCGCCAGTCGGTTGTCTGGTCGCGCAACGCGTTTTCCAGCCAGTCCATGACCTGGTCCACGCTAACCACAGGTTGTGGGCCTGGCGCGTTATCGCTGGCATCAGCCGGCGGAACGGCCGTATGTACCGCATTTCCGGGGTCAGGCATCTCGATCAGTTATCTCGAATCGTTCGCGCCCACAAGCACTCAAGTCAAAGACTACACCCTGTAGGGCTGACTGACTGAAGCGCTGACGCCTCGGAGGTGAATTGAATCTGCGGTCGATTAATCTCCAGACCGCGTCCGTAATCTCGTTCGAAAACCTCCGGATATTCCACCCGAACGTCGGAAAGGATTGCCTGGCCGCTGTAGTGTGAGTGTCTGCCGCAGTGGGCCAAGGCGACATCATGAGCGGTTACGGCCAGGGATATCCCCTGCTAAAACCGGAACTGGTCAGGCGCGGCCGTGGCACCGCTTGTACTTTTGGCCGGAACCGCAGGGGCACTTCTGATTGCGACCGACCTTTTTCTTGCCCGATCCGGCAGTTGCGCCGTGACCCTGGTTAACGGCGGACATGATCGACTTTTGCCCGGCCGCCCGTCCATTCCTTGACTGGGGCGCACGGGTGCGGCCGCGACTTGGCGAGCCTTCCGGTCGGACCGCGGGCGGGGCGAGGGCGACGCGGAAAATGGTCCGGGCAATTTTCGTCTCGATTCGGGCGAGCAGCCCAGTGAACATTTCGTAGGACTGGCGCTTGTACTGGACCAGGGGGTCACGTTGGCCGGCCGCCTGCAGGCCGATTCCCTGGCGCATGTTGTCCATCGACGTCAGATGCTCTACCCATTCGCTGTCGATGTTCCGCAGCATGATGGCCCGTTCCAGCGTCCCCATCGTCTCTTCGCCGAATTCCTGCGTTCGGAGATCGTAGAGGGAGTCTGCCTCTTCACGAAGAATCGATTCGATTTCGACAATTTCCATCTCCGCGACGGCGTCGGTGTCTTCCAATTTTTCCGGTATCGGCATGACCGTCTGAATCGCCAGTTGGAACCCTTCGATGTCCCAATTCGACACGTCTTCCTGCAGGTGGGCCTCTGCAATGGCCGAAAGTTCATTGTTGACGTAATCCAGAATCGTGGGCCGCAGTCCCTCGCCTTTTAGGACCCGGTGCCTGAGGTTGTAGATCACGTCCCGGTGTGTATTTATGACATCGTCATAGTCCACCAGGTGTTTTCGAATCTCGAAGTGGTGCCCCTCAACCTTGTTCTGAGCGCTCTCCACCGTCCGGGTAATCATCTTGTTTTCCAGGGGCATGTCTTCTTCCCAGCCGAAGAGATTCATTGCCCCGCGCATGCGGTCGCCTCCGAAGCGCCTGATCAGGTCGTCTTCGGTCGAGACCAGGAACTGCGTTGCGCCCGGGTCTCCCTGGCGACCTGAACGTCCGCGCAACTGGTTGTCGATTCTGCGGGCTTCGTGGCGTTCGGTACCGAGGACAAAAAGGCCGCCGTTAGTGAGGACCAAATCATGGTCCTGTTGCCACTCGTCTCGCGGTATGTCGATGGTGTCAGGGTTGCCGCCCAGGATGATGTCCGTGCCGCGTCCGGCCATGTTTGTCGCGACGGTCACGGCGCCAGGCCTTCCTGCCTGGGCCACAATCGTCGCTTCCTTCTCGTGCTGCTTGGCGTTGAGCACCTGGTGCGGGACCTTTCGCTTACGTAGCAAGGCCGCGAGGTGCTCCGACTTTTCGATGCTCGTGGTACCGACCAATACCGGACGTTGGCCGTGATGGAACTCGGCGATCTTTTCGGCCACCGCGTTCCATTTTGCGTCTTCAGTCTTGAAGATGAGGTCGGGCATATCGTCCCGGATCATCTCCTGGTTGGTTGGTATTTCCACCACCTCAAGCTTGTAGATCTTGAAGAATTCTTCAGCTTCGGTGACGGCCGTACCGGTCATGCCTGACAGCTTGCCGTAGAGGCGAAAGTAGTTCTGGAGCGTGATGGTGGCGTATGTAACGGACTCTCGCCTGACCTGAACGTTTTCCTTGGCCTCGATCGCCTGGTGCAGGCCGTCTGAATAACGGCGGCCCTCCATCAATCTGCCGGTGAATTCGTCGACGATAAGCACTTCATTCCCGCGGACCACGTATTCGCGGTCCCTGTGGTACAGCGCGTTCGCCCTGACGGCGTTTTCTACGAAGTGTGTGAGGGCATCGTGCTGGGGGTCATACAGATTTTCGACGTTCAGGACGTTTTCGAGTCTGGCGATGCCTTCCGGAGTCAGCGATATCGACTTGAGCTTTTCGTCGACGTCGTAGTGGATGCCCTGATCGAGACGCGACGCTAACTGAGAAAACCTCTTATATTCCTGGCCTGACTCGCGTGCGGGACCAGAGATGATAAGGGGGGTCCTGGCCTCATCGATCAGGATGTTGTCAACCTCGTCCACGATTGCAAAAGCAGGGTCCCTCTGCACCATGCTGGGACTGTCATCAACCATGTTGTCCCTGAGGTAGTCGAATCCGAACTCGTTGTTCGTCCCGTAGGTGATGTCCGCTTCGTACGCCTCACGCCTTGAGGCCTTGCGCATGTACTCACCGGCGACCGCCGCGAAACTTGTCGAACCTGAGTCGCCCTTTTCATCGGCATTATTTTGTTTTTCTGCCGCGTTCGGGTCGTAGACGAACGAGTTCTGGTTCTGCAGACAGCCCACAGACACGTCGAGTGCGTTGTAGACGGCGCCCATCCACGAAGCGTCCCGCTGTGCGAGGTAGTCGTTGACGGTGACCACGTGGACCCCGCGGCGCGTGAGCGAATTCAGATAGGCCGGCAAGGTGGCCACAAGGGTCTTGCCCTCCCCCGTGCGCATCTCTGCGATCTTGCCTTCATGCAGGACCACGCCGCCAATCAACTGAACATCGAAGTGGCGCATGCCCAGTGTTCGCCACGCCGCCTCCCGCACCGCGGCAAAGGCCTCGGGAAGGATATCGTCGATTTCTTCCCCGTCCTTAATACGCGACCTGAACTCATGCGTCTTGTCGCTCAGTTCAAAGTCGGACAGCGAAGTAAACGACGACTCGAGGTCGTTGATCTTCTCCACGACAGGGCGGATCTTTTTGATCGCCTGTTCGTTCGAGTCGCCGATCAGTTTGTTAAGTAGACCTAACATGGATACAGGATACGACAGACTTCAGGCCTGAACGGAGTGATGGGACTTCCCAGGTCGCGCTTTGCCCTTCCCGGAATTCTCTGTTTCAGGCAGCTTGTTATGTTGCGTCCAGCTTCGGACTGGGGCCGCGGCGTGCCGGCGCCGTCTAATTGATTTTACGTAAACAGAGCGCCTACCGATTCGCCCTGGTGGATGCGGGAGATCGCCTCGCCCAGAAGATCGGCTATCGAGAGTACGGTTATCTGAGGTGTCAACTTTCCTCCGTTGACCGGGACGGTGTCGGTAACGACGATCTCCTTAATCTCCGGGACTTGCTGAAGCCGCCGGGAAGCATCTCCCGGCAAGACGCCGTGCGTGGCGCATGCGTAGATGTTCGTGGCGCCGAATCGCGCGAGTACCTCGGCCGCGGCTATTACGGTGCCGCCAGTGCTGATCTCATCATCAAACAGGATTATCGATCTGCCATTTACATTGCCGATTACATTCAGGCTTTCGACGTCGTCGTGGTTGGTTGTGCGGCGCTTTTCGATAATCGCCAACGGAGCGTTTAGCCGATCGGCGAAGTCTCTCGCCCGTTTTGAGATGCCGATATCCGTGGCGACTACGACAGGATCGTCAAGACCCTTTTCCAGAAAGTACTCAACCTGCTTTGGCAAGGCGGTGAGTTCATCCACGGGTACCCCGAAGAACCCTTGAACCTGCGCCGCGTGCAGATCGATCATGATGACCCTGTCCGCACCGGCCGTTTCAACAAGATCGGCGACAAGTCGCGCAGTTATGGGTACCCTCGGCTGGTCCTTCTTGTCGGTGCGGGCATACGAGTAGTAAGGGATCACCGCGGTGATGCGTCCGGCCGATGCCCTTTGGGCGGCATCGATCATGATGAGCATCTCCATTATGTGGTCGTTGACCGGCTCAACAGTAGGCTGGACGATAAATACGTCCCTCTGCCGGACGTTTTGGAGTATTCGTACGAACGTGTTGTCGTTGGCGAACTTGAACACCTCAACCCGGCCGACCGGCACGTTCAGGTAATCGCAGATCTTTCTCGTCAACCCGGGATGAGCGTTCCCGCTGAATACGACCAGTTCTCCAAATGCGTCGACCACTAAAGCCCCCTGAGTTCAGGCCTGAGACCGGCGCGCACCGTATCCAGGCCTATGAGGTGATCTGTGCAGGACACCAGGGCGTTCACCGCGGCGGTGGGCTCAGCAAAGCCCTTGAGATGCGTTTGTATAGCGATTCGGGTCACAGTCTTCGCCATCATTATCGCAACGGAGTGTCCCGCCGCAATCCGGAACGTTCATTCTCGCGCCTCTGGGAGCAAGTCGACCGATCGACGGGTATTTCTGACCGCGCAATCCTCGTCCGGAGGCGTGGCGAAATTCTACAATTGATCACAGAATCCGTCCCTGCCTGTCTAGCGCACGACGCGTCGTCGAAACGAGGCCTCGCAAACTATCGTCTCTCGCATGCGCCCGAGTTAAGTCGATGTTCGTCGGTCCCGGCAATTTTGGGCATCACTAAACCAGGCGTTCGTAGTCGGCCTTGCGAAAACCGAGCACGGGGACGCCGCCCTTGATCAGGATCGGTCTGCGAATCAGGCGGGGTTCCTCCAACATCAGTTGGATAAGCTCATTGTCAGGTATGGTCCCGCGCCCACTACGATAAGGCTTGGCGCTCGGGCTGGCCCACGAGAAAAGTTCATCCAGAGGCACAGTCTCGGCGAGTGAGCGCAGTTCTTGCTCGGTGAACTTGTCCTTGAAGAAGTCCCGTTCAGACGCCGCCACGCCAGCTTGCGAGAGAAAATCCCTCGCCTTTTTGCAAGTGTTTCAACGACGCCAGTGAAAGAATAGTGTTTCGTCAGCCATACGGCAGTCCTCATAACCATAAAACAGCCCCAACATTGTGCCAGACTACCAATTGAATTCGACTCCTGACATGAATCGTGTTGAAGAAGCCGGATATCCCATACCCGAACCATCAGCGGGGTCGCCTTTCGGCCTTGCAGGGATCGTGCGCACCTATCGGCGCGGTCCAGCGAGCCTGTTCAATCTGAGCGCGTATTCGTTCGGGTTGTCGGCGATGGCGACGGGCATCGGGGCCGGTATTCTGCCCTTCAAGGTATTGGACATCCTCGACACAGGCGCGGTGACCGTATTCGGAAACGATCTGGACAAGAACGGAACCCTGGGCCTGATCTCGTTAATTGGACTGGCCTGTGCCGCGCTCATGCAGCCCGCGTCGGGTGTGATGAGCGACCGCTCGGTGAAATCGACAGGGAAACGGCTGCCCTTTATCGCCGCAGGCGCGGTTCTGATGGCTATTTCGGCGTACTACTTTGGCGCGGCCAACACGTTCCTTTCGGTTCTCCTTGCGACCATTCTGATCCAGCTTTCCGGCAACCTCAGCCAGGGGCCGGCCAACGCGCTGCTCGTGGACCACATAGACCGGCAGCGTTTGGGGCGCGCGTCGGGCGCCCTGAACCTGTTCAAGGTTTTGGGCGCCGGCACATTTACCTACGTCGTCCTTAAGTTCATGGAACACTACGATTCGAAGGATGCTAGCCAGTGGATGTGGTACGCCCTCGCCATGCTGTCGACGGTCCTGATCATCTCGTCTATGTGGACAGTTTTTTCGTTAATGAACCGTCCTCGACCCAAAGGCGAACCCTTGCACGTCGAACCCGTCGTTCGCCACGAGCAGGACGCAAGGCCTCTCAATCTCGACAAAGTGACGTACGGCTGGTTCCTGTTTTCCCTTACTTTCGTGATCGCGGCCATGTCTTCGATGCAGGTTTACGCCCTCTTTTTCCTGCAGGATGTAGTCGGACTGGACAATCCCGCCGAAGAAGCCTCCTGGCTCGTGGTTGCGGTAGGCCTTTCGACCGCGGCCACCGTCCTGCCAGCGGGGTATATTGCAGACCGGATCGGCCGTTCATGGATACTGATCCTTGGCGGCGGTTTGGGCGCCACGGGAGCGGCGATCCTGCTCTTTGTCGATTCGTTCGGGGCCATACTGTTGGACGGGTTGCTAATCGGTTGCTCAGTCGGGATCATGCTTAGCGTGACATGGGCCGTGGCTAACGACATGGTGTCTGGCCGGCGGGCCGCGCGGGACCTGGGACTGACCGGCATAGCGATCGTGACCGGGTCGGCGCTCGCGCGCTTGGCGGGCTTGGGAATTGATGCGCTTAACCACCGGTCCGAGGGGCTCGGGTACGAGGTGATGCTGATCTCGATATGCATCGCTTTCATCGTCGCGGCCATCATGCTCGCAGCAGTCGCCAACAAGTCGCCGGGGAGACCTCAAAGAACTTTCTAGCTGCGCCAGCACGGGCGTCCTCGCCATCGCTGATCACGATGGCGAGGGATATAATGGGCCCGGAAATTACATTGGAACCGGAGGTGCTTGATGGAGGTATATCTCGCCAGCCCGCGTGGCTTCTGCGCCGGCGTTGTGCGTGCAGTAGACATCGTCGAGCTAGCACTTGAGCGCTTCGGCCCCCCCGTCTACGTCAAGCATCAGATCGTCCACAATCCCCACGTCGTAGCCGACCTCGAGGCCAAAGGGGCCGTCACAGTCGAGAATGTTGACGACATTCCTCGAGGCTCAGTTGTCGTCTTCTCAGCGCATGGTTCGCCGCCTGAGGATTACGCCCGCGCCGAAGCTCGTGATCTTGAGACGATTGACGCCACGTGCCCTCTTGTTACCCGCGTGCATAACGAGGCCAAAAAGTACTCCCGTGAAGGCAAGCAGATCATGCTTGTGGGCCACCGCGGCCATCAGGAAGTGATCGGAACCACCGGGCAGACCGATATGGTCCTGGTGGACGAAAGAGAACCGTTCGACACTGCGGCCTGGCCGGAAGGACAGGAAGTGGCGGTGCTGACCCAAACGACCCTGTCCGTGCGAGACACGGAAAGGGCCATTACAAAGATCCGTGAGCAGTTTCCCGGCGCATTGGTGCGCAACGACATTTGCTATGCCACCACAAACCGTCAAGAAGCTGCAACTGAACTCGCGCAGTTGACGGAGTTGGTGCTGGTCATCGGCGCACAAAACAGCTCCAATTGCGCTCGACTCAAGGAAGTGGCCGAGGCCGAAGGAGTCCCCGCCTACCTGATCAACGGGCCGCGGGAGATGGACCTCGATTGGTTTGCAGGGGTGTCCAGGGTAGGAATCACGTCAGGCGCCTCGACGCCTGAAAAGATGGTGCTGGCCGTTATCGAGGCGTTGGACCCCGATCGGGTTATCCACATCGGTGAAGGCGAAGAGAACATCACCTTTACCCTGCCGAAAGAGTTGCGGGAAGCCGCGCCTGCGGTCGCGGAATAGACTCCCCCGCAATTCAATCCCTCTACCGGTTACCGTCAGGACGCGGCTCGCGCGGTCGGCCCCGGATTATGACCGGCCAAATGATAACGATCACCGCTGTCAATACGAGACCCGCTATCGAGTTGATCGTCAGCGTGGCCTGAACGCCAAGCCGTTCGAAAAGAAAGCCGCCGACCAACAGCCCCACCGGCAACCCGTAGACGGCCAGGGCTCGGACTCCCATTACGCGGCCGCGAAACTCCTGCGACGTTCTGCTGAGCAGCACTATCGACATGGTCACCATGGCCACACTCATCGACAGGCCAAAACAGGCGAGTACCAGCATCGCAAGCGGGGCAGACTCCGTGCGTGCAAATACCAGCAGGATGAGGTGCCACGCGACTATCCCCGCCACCATTAAACGTTCAGGCGAACGCACCCTCAAGAACGATGCTATGGCGACCGAACCCGTGAATGCGCCGACGGCTGCGATGGCCACAAAACGTGCGAGACCGTTCGCCTCAAGGTGAAAGACGTCTCTGGCCACCACGGGCATGAGTCCGTTTATGACCGGAAATGCAGTCAAATTCACGATGAATGCCAAAAACATCGCAGCCAAAATCACGGGCTCGCCGCGAACGTAACCAATGCCGGATTTGAGATTCTGTAGCGGCGACTCTTCATGGTGAGACCGGCCGGCTGGCGCGGTGATGCCCAATGCCAACAAAATACTCGCCGCATAAAAACACACCACCACCACATAGGCGTAACCGATCCCAAGGGTCGTCAACAACCACGCCCCGGCCAGTGCGCCCGCTATCCTCGCCGAGTCCTGCGTCGTGCGGGACAGGCCGACGGCATTGACCAACATCGTCCGAGGCACGACATCTGCGATTAGCGACTGACGCACCACGTTCTCTGCCATCCTCGTCAGTCCCACAACCGACGCCAGCAAGAGAATGTGCAACGGTTCGAGAACCCTGGCCAGTCCCAGGACCATGATGGTCGCTGAGGTTGCGAAGAAGACAAGCCTGATAACAATCAGCATGGCTCGTCTGTTTACCCGGTCGGCCAACACCCCGTAGATGGGCGACAGGAGAGTTCCGCCAAAACGTAACGCGCCGAGCACACCGACCAATAATGGAGAATTGGTCTCCACGAGCAGGTACCAGCCAAGAATCAGGGTCTCCATCTCGGCTGCCCAGGTCGAGCTTGCGTCCGCCGTCCACTGGAATCTGAAACTGCGGATGGAAAACGCTTCGACGACTCGCCAGCCGGCGGATGTCCGGCGGGGGGTTTTCGACCGACTCCGCATAACCCTGTCAGGTGGCCCGTCAGTCATACGGGTCGATTACCATCGTACTCAAATGAGGTTCACACTCAGCATTGCAATTGTCCTGTTGATAGTGGTGGCCATCGTCGCATGGCTCAGCGTAAACCCTGTGCCCGCGCCGACTATCGTACCCACCAGCGCTGTAACGCCACCGGTGACCGAATGCGCCATTGATCCCTTATATTGCCCCACATCGGACGCCGAGTCGGTCCATCATTCTTCCACTGTTCTTTCCACCCCTACGATTGCGGTCATGCCTCTGGCAACGGCCTGCGCAAATGGGAAGACCGAATGCGACGATTCGGTCCAAAGTAGACCTGATGACGTGGAGGGCAACGAGGGCCAATCACCCGCTACCGCGACTCCTAAGCCGTTTCCCACAATGCAGGCGACTCATGCTCCCACCGCGCATCCCACCCCTACCATGGCGCCTGTACCTACGCCGACCTCTACGGTCGAGCCGATTCCCACCGCCGCGGTTGAACCCACGCCCACTACCGCGGTTCAGCCGACCCCAACCGTCTTAGTTGAGCCGACGCCGACCCCAACGGTCCGGCCGTCCCCAACCGCAGCGGCTGAACCCTCGGCCACGCCTACCATGACGGTTGAACCCACCCCGACCGCTACGGTCGAGCCGACCGCCACGGCGGTCACGGCTGGCCCCGAACCTCCAGGCGAGATTACCTGGGTGGACAACCCGGACTGCGAATCGGTAAGCAAGAGCCCTCTGAGTACAATCCCGGTTAAGCTCTCATGGCGAGATGTTGAACAGACTGTCAATTCGGAGGTTGCTGCGTCTTCGGCCCAACGTTCCCAGGGGTTAATGTGCCGCGGAAACGTGCCGCCCGGGTCCAGCATGTTGTTTCTATTCGACCAGCCCCGCGACGGCGGGTTTTGGATGTTCAATACATATGTGCCGCTCGACATTCTCTATATCGACCGTGCGGGTAACGTCATTTGGCACGACACCATGGAACCTTGCGTAAGGCAAATGTCTGAGTCCGACAATGCCTGGCGCAACCGTTGTGGCGCCAGGACCAGCCGACCGGATACTACGCTTGGTGGATACACCTCCGCGCTGGAACTGCCGGCTGGCTGGCTGGCGCAAGTCGGGATTGGACCAGACCTGGCTGATGAGATGATCGTCACGTGGCAATGAATGGCAAGGCCCTGCTTATCGTCATCGACGGTTCGGGAGTAGACAGGACACGCGCCCGCCAGATCGCCGACGCGACCTGGGACGAACTCGCAGGACCGGACCGACGGGTAATTTCGGAAGCTGCGAATCAGGTCGCCGGTTCATCGGCGGACTGCCCGGTCGATCCAGGGACGTTAACCAGACTCGCGCTGTACCCGACACGAGCGGAAGCGCTCGACGGAGGCATGCAGACGCAACACGCCAAGGCGTTGCTTTCCGCGATTGGCGACATTGCGGAAAGGCCTGAGACGCGGGCGCCTCTTCTCCGCGCCCGGCAATCCCTCCAGCGGGTGGCACGAGAGATGCGGTACGTGCCGTGGGCTGCCAATTCGCAGTACGCGGCAGGGATCAGGAACCGTCACATCACGGTACCCACGAGCGCCGCAGGCGAATGGGCTGGATTCGAACCTCTGGACCCCCCGGTACAAGGCAACTCCGAGACCGGACACCAGCAGATCGGGAATATGGTCCTGGCGCCACAGCTGTCGCTTGAGATCTCGAACGCAATCGACTCCGGCGCATTTTTTGAAAACCGAGTGCTGCGCGCAGCCGTCGAACATGGCGCAAAGCCCGGCGGCGCCCTGAACGTGGCGTTCATGCTTTCGGGTACTGGCGGCCGTGACGGGCGGGTACATAGCGCTTGGAATCACCTCGAAGCGTTCCTGGAGTTGGTGTTCGAGAGAATCGGACTGAGCCCGAATCAGGTGCGAATTCAGGCCATTCTGGACGGCAGGGACTCGCCGCCGCGGGCATCCCTCGAACGGCGTGAAGACATCGGCGGATATCTGGACAAGCTGGAGACCCTGTTGGGCAGATACTCGGCGACCGGGAGCCTGTCTTGGGTGGTCGGTCGGTCCTTCGGGATGGACCGCGATTTTCGGGAAGTGAACTCGCGGGACGACTACCTACTCTTGACCGCCGGGGACGGGGTGCACGTGGATGGTTTCGACGGTGTTCGACGAACTATTGCCGAAGCGCATCACCAGGGCCGTACCGACCAGGACGTACCGCCGATAGTTGTCAGGGGACAGGGTGGATGCGTGCGGAAGGTCGAATCGGGGCAGGCATTCGTCGATCTGAACTTTCGTTCCGACCGGCAGCGCTCCAAGATCGCGTCACTGGCCGGCGCGACCGGGTTTCTGCGCGCCGAGGGTAAGCGCCGCGGTAGGGACTGGAAATTGGACTGGCTCAAGCCGTTATCTGGCCTGCACGTTTGCGGAATCGCCGAGTACCACCCGGATTTCGCAACCCTGTACGGAGTAACGATCGCGTTTCCTGTAGTGCCCCACCGCGAAAATTTACTTGGACTATGGGACAAGATGATGCCCCGCGAGAAGTATCTGTTGGTAGCAGAAAGCATCAAGGCGCCCCACATGGGGTACTTCCTGCGCGGGAGAAGAGAAGGGCCGGTAGCCAGCGGTATCGAGGAAAGAATAATAGTCCCGTCCGCCGGAGAAGCCGAGGGAATTCGGTCTGATACAGACTTTTACATGATGCCGCAGATGCGTAATCCAGAAGTGGCGGCAACAGTGGTCGAAAACCTCAAAAGCGACCGCTACAGGCTCATTTGCTGCAATCTATCTGCGACGGACATGCTCGGTCACATCTTGCCTCAAATGTTCGAAGAGGCCATCAGGGCGTTCGAGTCGACCGACTCAGCCGTGGGCGCGATGATCGAAGCCGCGCGACGGTATGGCTGGTCGGTAGTCCTGACCGCCGACCACGGGAACATTGAAGCGGACGGACCTGCGCATTCGGCGAACGACGTACTCACAACCATCGTTCCGCCAACCGGAACATTCGAGTATTCAGCGCGCCCGAGGTATCAGGCCCGGTTGTTCGACATAGCGTGGACTATCGCGCGCCTGCTCGGCTCGGACTCCAAGGCGGCGGCCGTTTTCGAAGAACTGGATGACGGCCGATATCAGAAGGAGAATGTCGGCGCTTCACTCGTCAGGTAACGCCCTGCCTGGCGCCGGGGAGGTTCGCCACACAGGCAGCCCGGGAATCAGCGGGCAATCATCCCGCCGTCAATTACTAACTCTGCGCCAGTCATGAACGACGATTCGTCCGACGCCAGGTAGAGAATACCCCAGGCAATATCCTCAGGCGTTCCCAGCCGTCCCAGCGGGGTAAGAGATTCGCGTTCCTCACGCACTCCGGGTCGGCCGTGCAATTCAAGGGTCATAGGGGTGTCTGCGAAGCCGGGATGGACGGAGTTGACCCGAATTTCGTCCGTAGCGTACGAGACCGCAGCGGCCTTCGAAAGCGTTCTCACCGCGCCCTTGGAGGCGTGGTACACGGCGCTCGTCTTACTGCCTACGATGCCGTAGATCGACGATACGTTGATGATCGATCCGCCACCGCCGCGCTGCATGGGCAGGATTGCGGCCCTGGTACCGAGAAACACACCGGTGGAATTTACATTCATCACGGTGTTCCAGTTCTCGAGCGTGGTCTCCAGTACCGCCGCCCTGCCCTGCGCGCCTGAAAGACCGGCGTTATTGACCACGATGTCGAGCCCACCACGCCAGCCCAGTGTGTATTGAACTACTCGGTCCCAGTCTGCCTCGCTCGTGACGTCCAACCGTTGAAACACGGCCTCGCCACCGTTCTCCACGATCCGCGCCTCCAGGGCTTTGCCCTTCGACTCGTCTATATCGGCGATGACCACGCCCGATCCGTGTTCGGCCAACAACACGCACGCGGCCTCGCCAATGCCTGACGCGCCCCCGGTCACTATTGCCGTTTTGCCGGCTACCCTGCCGGCTCGTGTAGGTTGTGCCATTTGAACTCTTCCCGCTCGGACTTATTCCGCAACGGATGCCGATATTACACCCGAGGGCGCCAGTTGAACCCCGTCAGCGCCGGTATCTCCATGAATTAGCGACAACGCTGCATCCCCGAAGACGACCTTCCGCCAGCCTCCAAGAGCCCTGATCCCGGAATAGTCGCCGACCGCCATTCGCGTCAGTTCGTCGCGGTTGGCGACGAACCCGGGCGCAACTTCGTGCTCTTGACAACACTCCTTCAGCAGCGCTTGCAGGCGTGTCACGTCTTTGGCGCGGGCCCTTGGCCGGCTGGACCCTTCCGTCACTTCGGGCCATTCGGCGGGATCCGTATCCAGGGCGTGATTTACTGCCCGCAGCAACTCTCTCCCCCCACGACGATTTACGAATCGTTCAGGTACGCCTCGCACGAGTCCCAATTCATCCTTGGTACGCGGCGCCTTCAGCGCGATTTCGGTGAGGACGCTGTCTTTCATGATCCAGGTTCTCGGCAAGTCCAGGCGGTCGGCGGACATTTCGCGCCAAGTGGCCACCTCTCTCAAAACGGCGAGGGCCTGACGGGATGGACGCCGGAGGGAAAACCGGAGCCATGCATCGCGCGGTTCGTTCTTGTAAGTGTCTTTGTCGGTGAGGAGGGCCATCTCGCTCGCAACCCACTCATTCCGCCCCGATTTCTTGAGACGTTTACTCAACACGCGGTAGATCGGTCCAAGATGGGCCACGTCCTGAACGGCGTAATCGATCTGTGAAGCGGTAAGCGGCCTCCGGGACCAGTCGGACTTCTGGGCTGACTTCGCTAACTCGACGCCCTCGACCTCTTCGACCATTGCTGCGTATGACGGCTGTTCCCCATATCCGCACACCATGGCCGCAATCTGCGTGTCGAATACCGGTTGCGGGACTTCGCCAATTATGAGGTGAAACAGTTCGAGGTCTTGCGATGCCGAATGGAACACTTTGGTTACCCGTCGATTCAGCATCAATTCGTACAGGGGCGCCAAGTCGATCCCCGGCGCAAGTACGTCGATCGCAGCGGCGTCATTTCCACTTGCCAGTTGCACGAGGCACAGTTTCGCCCTGTAGGTGCTACGCCGTAGGAATTCAGTGTCGACACCTACAAAATCACGCCCGGAAAACTTGCGGCACAGCGATTTCAACTCAGCCGATCCGGTGATCAGCATCGGCGGTTTCGGCTGCCTAAAGCGCGCCAGCGGGTTCAAGGGCATTTGACAGACATTGTAGGGCGAGCGCGAGCCAAGTCTGCTGTCTTAGCTCTAGATCTTCCGGTATCGGTAAACAGCAAGTGGAACGAAGACCATCAACATCCCTACTGTCCAGGCAATCGTCCGCCAAAGCCAATGCCAGATTTCACCTCCCTGGGCCAGGGCGCGGGCGGTGTTTACAGCCGATGTCACAGGGTTGTATTCGGCAAAGGGTTGCAGCCAGCCGGGCATCGTCTCGATCGGTACGAACGTTGAACTCAGGAACGTTAGCGGGAACATCGACATGAAGCTGAACACTTGGGCAGCCTCGGTTGACTTGACGCTTACGCCGACCACCGCCATCACCCAGGAAAATCCCAACCCGAACATGATCACCACTGCGGGCAATGCGAAACCGGCCACGCCGCCGTGGAAACGAAATCCCACGGCCAGACCAACCCCGATCATCAGGGACACGACAAAGCTGTTTCTGATTATGTCCGCAGCGATTCGGCCAGCAATTACCGCGGAGCGAGCCATAGGCAGGGACTTGTAGCGGTCGATCATCCCTTTCTGCAGGTCATCGGCAAGTCCCACCCCGGTCTGCGTCGATCCAAAGAGCGTGGTCTGGACAAGTATCCCGGGCAGCAGATAGTCGACGTAGTCCAGTCCTCCGGAACGGATGGCTCCACCGAAGACATACACGAACAAGAGTACAAACATGACAGGCTGGATCGTCGAAAAGACGAGCAGGTCCGGCGAGCGTTTGTAACGCAGTACGTTTCGCCATGTCATATGCAGAGTGTCGATGGGCGACCACCGCAATTCCCTCGATATCGTTCTCAAGTTAATCAACCTGCTACTCCTGACCCATCAGGCGGGGACGTTCTCGCCAGCATTGCCGGCTTCGATGTCTTCTGCGGTTTTTCCGGTGAGCGCCAGGAATACATCGTCGAGTGTCGGCTCGCCCAGGGACAGATCCGAGAACTGGATGCTCGCCTTGTCAAGCTCGCGTACCACGGCGCCCAGAATCGCCGAGCCGTCTCTGACCATGACCGTAATGCGGCCTATCTCTTCTTCGGTCTGTGGATTTTCACACCCGGCCCGCTCGATTGCCTCGATCGCATCGCTCACCTGCGACCGATCAACCAACTGGATCGTCAGATTTTCGCTCCCGGCCGTCGTCTTCAATTCGGTCGCAGTTCCTTCTGCGATGATGCCGCCTCGGTCCAGGACGACGATGTTGTCGGCCAGACGATCAGCCTCCTCCATGTACTGCGTGGTCAGGAGGACCGTCGTCCCCTCTTTTACGAGGTCCAGAATCACATTCCAAAGATCCAACCGGCTGCGAGGATCAAGGCCAGTAGTAGGTTCGTCTAGAAACAACACCGGCGGATTGGCCACCAGGCTTGCGGCAAGGTCGAGTCGTCTTCGCATACCACCCGAATAGGTAGACGATCTCCTGTCGGCGGCCTCATTGAGATCGAATTGGTCCAGCAGTTCCCGGGCCCGGCTACGACTTTCCTTCGCTCCCATGTGGTAGAGCCTGCCGACCAGTTCAAGACTCTCGCGGCCGGTGAGGTATTCGTCGACGGCGGTGCTTTGACCGGCCAGGCCGATGAGGGACCGCAGCTTCTGGGCGTCCTTTACGACATCGAGATTCATCACGCTGGCGCGCCCGCTGTCGGGGCTCAGCAAAGTCGTCAGGATCCTGACTAACGTGGTTTTGCCGGCGCCGTTCGGGCCGAGCAGTCCTGTCACCGTTCCCTGCGGGACCTGGAGGCTTACTCCATCAAGGGCTTGCACGTCTCTATAGGACTTTTTGACATCCTCCACCACGATGACAGGAGTCGAAGGTGACCAGGCAGTGTCACCTCTTGCCGATGAAATGGGTCCACCTCCCTCAGCTGCGCGGCGTTTCAACTACGGAAACACCCGGACCAGGCACAAAACGTTGCACGTGAATGATGTCACATGAGCCTTATATGACAAATCGGGATGTCGTTAATTTTGGCGTCTCAAATCGGCCCGGTGCGGGTAGGATTCCACGGGCGATTCTTTCGCCGAACGAGCACAATATCCCACGACTTTCCGCCAACCGTCTGAACCGCCAGACGGCGAGGGTCTCGCGAGGGGACATACGGCATTGAATACGTTTACCGGACTGAAGCGGCGAATCGGCGGCGTGTATTACGGGTGGCGCATCGCCGCGGCCGGCGCTGTCAACATGTTCGTAAGCTCCGGCCCGACATTTCAGGCCTCCAGCACGATATTCGCCGCCGTCGAAGAGGAGTTCGGATGGAGTCGAGGTCTGACAACCGGGGTCGCTTCGTTCGGCAGGTTCGGCGGCGCCATGCTGGGTCCGCTCGAGGGCATACTTACGGACCGATTTGGCGCGGCTCGAATGGTCCTTGTCGGCTTTCTGATCGGCGGCGGCGGACTGATTCTATTCTCGCAGATCACCGGTCCGGTCACTTACTACCTCGCGTATCTGCTTTTGGCGACTGGCTTCAGCATTGGCGGGTTCACCCCGTCTATGGCGGCGGTAAACGCGTGGATGCCGACTCGCCGGGCCATAGCCGGAGCGATAGTGGTGGGGGGCAGCAGCGCGGCCGGATTCGCGGTGCCTCTCCTGGTCTGGGGAATCTCCTCGTACGGATGGCGCCCCTCAATGTTCTTCATTGGCGTCGTGGCAATGTTCATTGGGCCGGCCCTGTTCCGGGTCGTGTCCAGGCGGCCGCCGCCGACGGACCGGCCTCGAACGGCTTTCAGCAAGTCCGACCTGTTAAGAGCCGGTCCCGCGCGGGACTTCACCGGGGCAGAGGCGCTGAGAACGCGCGCATTTTGGGCAATGGCGCTAGCGCACGGACTGGTAAATCTATCTTTGGCCGCCGTGGCCGCACACATATTTCAACACCTGACCGGTCCTGAAGTTGGCCTGGGCGATCTGACTGCTGCGTCAATCATCACGGTTATGGCTGGTTTCGCGCTGGTTTTCCAAATTGGCGGCGGCCTGGTCGGAGATCGCCTCGACAAGCGGATACCTGTCTCGGTCCTCATGATCTGCCAGGCCGGCGGAATGGCGCTGCTGGCCTTCGTGGGGAGTTACGCAAGCGCGATCGTATTCGCATTCGTATGGAGCCTGGGATTCGGCGCCCGCACTCCCATGCTGCACGCAATGCGCGGTGAATATTTCGGCGCGCGCCACTACGGAGTTATTCTCGGTTTCTATTCGATTCCGATGTCAATAGGGATGATGACCGCGCCTGTGGCCGTCGGGGTCATATTCGACATCCAGGACACGTACCGTTGGGCATTCCTGGGACTATCGGGCGCTTGCATATTGGGCGCCATTTTGGTGTTATTGGCGACAAGGCCCGAGCCGCCGGCAAAGCTCGGAGCAACGGTCTGACCGGCGCCGCGTGTCCAGTGGCCCAGGACAGGCAGACGGCGGGACCCGGATAAGCTCGTATTGGGTTCCCGTTGCCCGACCGAGGACCGGTTTACTGCGGCCCGGGCATCAGCCTGTAATCGTGCGTACGCTACAATTTCGGCCATGCGACGGGCCATCCCGCGCCTCGTTGACGGGTAAGCCATACCGGGGGGCGAACGTCGCTCGCTAAACAAGCGGAGGTAACCACATGCGGCCGATCGCCGAAATTGCGGCTGACATAGGCCTGGGGCCCGACGACTACGAACCGTATGGCCGCGACAAGGCCAAAATCCCGTTCGAGTCGTTTCCCGCGGACCGCCGAAAAGGCAAGTTGATCATTGTTACGGCCATCACCCCGACACCGGCCGGCGAAGGAAAGTCCACTACCGCAACCGGACTGATCCAGGGATTGGCTAAAACCGGCAGGCACGCGGTCCTCACTATCCGGCAGCCGTCCCTTGGCCCGGTGTTCGGCCACAAAGGCGGTGGCACTGGGGGCGGCAAAGCGACCGTCGAACCGTCCGGAGACATAAATCTTCACTTCACCGGGGACTTTCACGCCGTCGAATCTGCCCACAACCTGTTGGCGGCGATGACCGATAACGCGGTCTACAGAAGCAAGATCCGGGGTTTCAGCGCCGCCGGTATTACATGGCGGCGGGTAACGGACGCAGAAGACCGCGGA
This sequence comes from Dehalococcoidia bacterium, assembly GCA_965262065.1. Lineage (GTDB taxonomy): Bacteria > Chloroflexota > Dehalococcoidia > Lucifugimonadales > Lucifugimonadaceae. Next base: position 3,258,860 of record OZ253497.1, read on the forward strand.
CTCCGCCGCGTCGTGACAGGAATCGGCGGCCGAACCAATGCCCCGATGAACGAGTCCGGATTCGATATTTCGGCCGCATCGGAAATCATGGCGATCCTTGCGCTGGCAAGCGACTACTCCGATCTCAGGCAGAGACTTACGGACATCGTCGTCGGATGGACTGCCGACCGAAAACCGGTAACCGCCGGTGAGGTTGGCGGCATCGGATCGCTGATGGCTCTTTTGCGGGACGCCATGAAACCGAATCTAGCGCAGACCGTCGAAGGGCAACCCGCGCTGGTCCACATGGGACCGTTCGGCAACATCGCCCACGGCTGCAGTTCGATCATCGCCGACAACCTGGCGACCTCGGTCGCCGACTACACCGTCACGGAAGCGGGATTCGGCGCCGACCTGGGTTTCGAGAAGTTCATGGACATCAAGGTGCGCCAGGGCGGTCCAAAGCCCGACGCGGCCGTCATCGTGTGCACCGTGAGGGGGTTGAAGTGGCACGGAGGGGCCAAGTTGAACGAACTATCCACGCCGGATCCGGCAGCGGTAGGCCGCGGTGCAGTCAACTTGGAAAACGCGCTCCGCATAGTTGGGATGTTCGGTTTGCCCGCAGTAGTGGCGATCAACCGGTTTCCTGACGATTCCCCTGCGGAGTTGGCGGCGGTCAAGTCCGCGGCCGAGGAAGGAGGCGCAGCAGGTGTTGCAGAGGCCGACGGCTTCGCGAGGGGCGGGGCGGGCATGACCGAACTGGCGGACGCGGCTGCTGAAACGGCGGATTCAGGCGCCTCGACGAAGCTCCTCTACGACGATGACGCTCCCCTCATACAGAAAGTCGAAACGCTGGCCTCGGAGATCTACAAGGCCGGTCGGGTCGACTGGGGACCGATGACCCGAACAACCGCTCGCAGATTCGACGACAATGGCTGGAACTACCCTGTGTGCATGGCCAAGACCCATCTATCCGTATCGGCGGACCGCAGGCTGCGCGGTGCGCCAACGGGCCACACACTGCCCATCAGAGAGGTACGTATCCTCGCGGGCGCCAGGCAGATCGTTACTCTGGCGGGGGACATAATGACTCTCCCGGGTCTGCCCTCCGAGCCCAACGCATTGGACATCGATCTCGACGAATCTACTGGCCGGATTACCGGGCTTTTGGGAGCTTAACGGATGAACACCGCCTATTCCCGGCATTTCGAGTGCCCGAACTGTACGACCGGCGTCGAGGTAAGGTATCCGCCTCCTACAGAGCCGAGTTGCCCCGCGTGCGGCGAGAGAACTGTATCCAAAGACGACGCGCCGGCTCGCCGTTCCATCGTAAGTTGCCCAAGTTGCGGCGCCACGGCTGAGACGTACTCCGCGAGACAGTGCGGCGATTGCGCGGGTACCTGGCTCGCATTCACGAGCGAAACTAATTCCAGGCAGGATCCGGACTCGGCATTCAGGACAGAATCGGGCCCTCCTGCCGATAGGCCCACGCGTACCGCCCAGACCAGCTGGCCCAAATGAACTCCTGAACTGTCGTCGGCCGACCGGAGCGCGCTTCCGTCTTGTCGTTTATTCCGGCCGGGCTTGACCGCGTAGTTAACCGGCCGTTGCGACCGCTTTCATCCCCGGCGTTAGGCCTGATTGCCGACTCGAGTTTCCGTTCGTTCCGGCTTGGCAATTCGCCCCCTGGATCTTCATTTCAATTGGGTCATCGCATTTGACGGTACGAGCATCTGGCCGCAATCGACGAACCGCGATAATTGCCGAGGCGCTTTGGCGATGGTGTTGCCTGGCTCATGGTGTTGCCTGGCTCAGCAGGATGGGGTGCCCCCTGGGTAACGAGCCGGTATCATCGGGCACTCTCCGGATTGTCCCGGGCGAAGAGGATTGATGCAAATGGATAGTGTCGAAGTCGCGCGCCTTGTCATCGCGACAATTGCCGGATATCTGTTCGGATCCTTGCCGCTGGCCTACCTTGCGGCGCGTGCAGTTGGCGTCAACATTTTCGAGGTGGGCACCGGTAACCCGGGCGCAGCAAACACATTCCGGGCGGTCTCCAAGAAACTGGGCACATTGGTGTTAATCGGAGACGTCGGCAAAGGAGTAGCAGCGGTCCTCGTCGCGAAAGAGTTGGGCGTGGATGAGGACTTTCGCGCCGTTGCAGGAGCGGCGGCGATTGCCGGACACATGTACCCGGTATTCCTCCGGTTCAGAGGGGGCGCCGCACTGGCGGCCGCTATCGGGGCGATCGTGGCGGTTGTCCCTGTTCCAGGGGCCATAGGTCTGGCATTCGGTCTTGTCATTCTCTCCGTATTGCGGAGTACGGGACATAGTTCGGCAGTCGGCCTGATGATCATAGTCGTCGCCGCATTCGTCCTCGACGTTAGGTGGCAGCTGATCGCCGGCGCGCTTGGATTGACTGCGTTCGTGTTCTTACGACTATTGGTGACCGAGACGGTCAAATCCGGTTGGTCGGTTTTCCAACAGTCCCTGATGCGTTTCAGGGGCGGGTCGGAGTCTCAACACGGACAGAGCCGGGACGGTCCCAACGGAGGGCGTACGTGATCGATCGCCGACTATTCTTGAAAATATCTTGACAATAATTTAGTAAACAATTAGCTACGGAATAATGTTTCGCAACGAACTGACTAATCGTTCTGAATCCGCCTGACGAGGATGTCCCGTAAATGTCACATACTCAGGTGCTTGAGGAGCGCGGCCAGGCAGGCAGGGTCGTGAACCCCCTTGCCCAAAGCAAGTCCGTCCTTATTGTCGAAGACGACCCCGCCGTTGCCCGGCTGATCCGGCTCTACCTGGCCCGAGCGGGGTACGAGGTGTTGGTTGCCGAAGACGGCGCCAAGGGGCTGAGCCTTGCGTTGGAACGGCGTCCATCGTTGGTAGTTCTTGACCTTAACCTCCCGGGCATCGATGGTATCGAGGTATGCAAAAGACTTCGGACCGAGTCAGACATCTCGATAATCATGGTTACCGCCCGTGTGGAAGAAGAGGACCGGCTCAGCGGGCTCAATCTCGGCGCAGACGACTACGTAACCAAGCCGTTTAGCCCCCGCGAACTCGTTGCCAGGGTTAATGCCGTACTGCGTCGGAGTAAACCGGGTTCCCAGGAGTCCACATCAGACAAAGGTCGCCTCGCAATGGGCGATATCGCCATGGACCTCGATACACGCACGGTGACCGTCGGCAACAAACCTGTCAAATTGACGCCGACCGAATACTCATTGCTGGAGTACTTCATGGGCGCCACAGGCAGAACGGTCACGCGGGACCAGTTGATCAACAGCGCCCTCGGATACGACTTCGACGGGTTCGACCGAACTGTGGACACCCACGTATCGAATCTCAGGCGGAAATTAAAGTCCTCTCAGGGCGCCGACCAGTACATCAGGACGGTTTACGGAATCGGATACAGGTTTGAGCCTGCGTAAAGTCACTCAAGGCCTGCAATTCAAGTTGACGCTGGGCTTCGCTGCTGTTCTGGCCCTGACTCTTGCCGGCGTCAGTTCGTACTCGGCCTATGCCACGCGGCAGGAAACCAAGAAATTCGCTGAGGAAGTCGAATTCGCCCGCTCGGTGCGGGCCGAGCAGCTTGTCAACAATGCCTACGGTCTGGATGAGGATTGGGTCCGCGTCCAATACGCGGTCCACCAGGTGGGAGCCCTCTTTGGCTGGCGAGTCGTTATCGCCAATCACAACGGCTACATCGTCGCCGATTCGCACAACGTCGTAACGCACGCGGATAAGCATATGGATGATGTTTCCGTCTTTGCCGGGCCGTACATCAGGCGCCCTCTTTGGTTCCAGGGTCGTGAGATTGGCGTCATGCTTGTCGATCAATCGTCATCCACGAGGCCGCCACCAGCCGAGCAGGTGTGGGTGACAATTACGAACCGGCGGTTCGGCCGGCCAAAGTCAGGGGAGACCCCGGTCGAATCCGGCGGTCCCGACCAAGTCGCGGATGCATCCGGCGCGCGAACATTTGCCCCCCTGGCGGCGACAGCCCCAACAACCGACGTCATCTCGCAGATCGCCGAGCCGTCGCTGTCGCGGCTCGAATCGTCGTTTCAAAGATCCCTTATCGTCGCCGGTGTGGGCGCCGGCATTGCGGGACTGCTGATCGTAACCCTGTTTACGCGGGAAGCGCTTAGTCCGATTCGAAGCCTGACCGGGGCGGCTCGGCGACTCGGAGGAGGCGATTTTTCGTACCGCGTGCCTTCCAACCGCAAGGACGAAGTTGGCGAACTGGCCAGAACGTTTAACGAGATGGCGACCGCCCTCGAGCGAGCCGAGGCCAACCGCCGGACCATGACCGCGGACATCGCGCACGAACTACGGACCCCGCTGACTAACATCCGCGGCTACATTGAGGCAATTCGTGACGGTGTCTTGGCGCCAGACGCTCCCACGATCGAAACGTTGCACCAACAGACAATTCACCTGGCTCGACTCGTGGAAGACCTGCGAATTCTGTCAATTGCTGAGGCTGCCGCCCTGCGCCTCGATCTACAACCAGAAGACGTTTCAGCCATTGCCAGGGACACGATGAATTCATTCAAGCCGCGGGCAGCCGAGTTTGGTATAGCGATTGAATTCGACTCCGTAGACGGTCTCCCGAAGGTAAACGCTGACCGCATGCGCATCGGTCAGGTGATCGCCAACCTCGTCGAAAACGGGCTTACCCACACTCCAAAGGGAGGATCGGTGACCGTTTCGGTAGAACAGTCCGCCGCCGGCTCGGTGCAGTTAGCCGTCAAGGACACCGGCCGCGGAATACCCGCCGACATGCTGCCGCGAGTGTTCGACCAGTTTTATCGTGTCGATAAATCGCGTAGCCGGTCCACCGGAGGCGCAGGAATCGGCCTCACTATCGTGCGGAAACTCGTGGAAGCCCATGGCGGCACGGTACGAGTGGAAAGCAAGCCCGGCGAAGGCGCCAAATTCGTGGTGACCCTGCCGGCCGCCTGATTGCCTCAACCTCATTCCCGTACTCCGCGTCAACCGGATCACAATTTCACATTGTGCGGTGTGCAGGACGCGGATAGCCTGAAACCAAGCCATGTCTACCGATCTTGAACCCTCCACTATGCCGCCAGAACCGCTGTCGGCCGTAAGCGGATTCGTTTTCGGGGAAAGGCCCTGGCGGGCGGAAAACTGCCCAGTGCTGGGATACTCGCAGGCATGACACGCGATCGGGTGGGGAACTGTTTATGACAAGAATTGACGACGTGGTCATTGTTGGCGGCGGCGTGTGCGGATGCGCGCTGGCGAGGGAGTTGGCGGCCAGAGACGTACGCGTGACGGTCGTCGAGCGTGACGGCGTTGCCGCTCACGCCTCGGGTAAGTCTTGGGGAGGCCTATATCCGTCTTCCGGCGCCGGCATACCCGGCCCGCTTGCCGGACCCGCTAAACGCGCAGCCGACCTACACATGGAAATCTACGGCGTTCTGAAAGACCAGTCGGAGATCGACTATCAACTACGGCCCGTCGAGTCGATCACGTTGGCAATGGACGAATCGGAATTGGCGACTCTTGAATCGGAAGCGGTCAGGATTCGTGCGTCCGGTTTCGAGGCCGAAATCCTCAGTGCCGAACGTGTGATACAACTCGAGCCGCATGTGACGTCGGAGATCACTGGGGGTCTGCTGCAAGGGCCACAGCAGGAACTGGACTCCAGCGATTTCACTCGTGCGTTGGCTGAGTCCGCACGCCGCATGGGGGCAAGATTTGTCACGGGGAACGCGAAGTCGGTCAATTCGTCGAACGGCCGCGTCGACGGTCTGGTCATGGATTCGGGAGAAATGATTTCCGCCAGTTCAGTTGTCGTAGCGACAGGTCCGTGGGCCGGTCGCTCTGAACTTGAGGGCGTTCCGAAGTTTCCGATGAAACCGGTCAGGGGTGAGATCCTTAGACTTCGATTACCAGGTCGCGAATTCCGTTACCGGGTTGGGCACGGTGGTTACAACCTGGGGCGAAAACCGGACGGGCTGGTATGGGCAGGGACCACTGAGTGGAATATGGGTTATGACGATAGCCCGTCCGAGTCAGGCCGGCAGAACATCCTGGACGGCGTGGCAAGTTTCGCTCCGATCATTCGCAACGGTGAAATCGTCACACACACCGCTTGCCTGAGACCTGTGACGGACGACGGACTTCCCATCGTCGGACCGTTGGAGGAGGCCGAGGGACTTTGGGCGTTGGCGGGCGCGGGCAAAAAGGGCGTACTGCTGAGTCCGGCGCTCGCCGAGATGGTCGCCGACGCTATGACGGGATCGTCAAATGGCGCAACGATCCCCTCTCCCCTGTCGCCCGCTCGGTTCGGCCTGTAATTCCCACTCTGAGTTCCGTTCAACAACAGGCGCGTCAAGCTGGTGCCGGGAGTAGAATCCCGTCCGGGCGGTGCGAACGATACGGCCGCCCGGCAGACGACGCACTCGAACCTAATGGGACCAAATCCATGACTCAAGTCGCATATGTTGGCAGTACAGTTCCCGGAGTTTTCGCCGGCCGTTGGGAAATGCTCCAACAGCTCGTTCCGGACAGTCTGGAGCTAAGGCAGGTAGACCCTGACTTAAGCGACGGCGAGATGATCGAGGCGCTAGCGGGAGTCGAGGCAGTCATCGCCTTCCCTCCGAAATTCTCCGCCGCCGTGGCGGAACAGTGCCCCGACCTGAAATTCATCCAGGCGCTGGCAGCCGGATACGAGGACATCGACGTTGCCGCAATGCGCCGCCTCGGCATCTCCGTGGCCAATAACGGGGGTTCAAACGCCGTCAGCGTCTCCGAACACTGCCTCGGCCTCATGCTGGCCCTATATCGTCGATTGATGGACGCCTGGCAGAACACCAAGTCCGGCAAATGGACCGACGGCATCGACCACCTTCCCTTCAGGTCCGAGATCACAGGCAAGACCGTGGGCATAGTGGGATTCGGCAACATCGGTCGTCAGGTCGCAAGGCGACTTGGGGGTTTCGACTGCCGGATCCTCTATTTCGACTTCATCGACGAAACACCTGGCCGCGAGTTGGAATTCGGCGCCCGGTTCACTCCGATGGACGAGCTACTGGAGCAATCCGACATCGTCACCCTTCACGTGCCGCACACGGCGGAAACGACCGGGCTTATCTCAAAACGCGAGCTAGGATTGATGAAACGGAGCGCGATCCTGATAAACGCGTGCAGGGGACCCGTCGTTGACGAGGATAACCTCATCGATGCGCTACGGTCCGGCGAGATTGCGGGCGCAGGGCTCGATGTTCTGATCGAGGAGCCCACGCCTCCGGACAACCCCTTGCTATCAATGGACAACGTGATCGTTACGCCCCACTGGGCAGGCGGCACCCGTGAAGGCAGCGAACGGTCGCTAAAGTTTTCCGTCGATCAGTGCGTGCGCTTGTCCCAGGGCCGACCGCTTCTCTCGCTCGTCCATCCGTAAGACCTGGTCTGTCCCGCCGAGAACACCGGCCGGACGGTTCACTGCGCTGTATAGCCTCCGTCGACGGTGAGGCAGGTCCCTGTAACGAACGAGGCCTCGTCCGACGCGAGGAACACCGCCGCCCGGGCGATTTCTTCGGGTTGGCCCAGCCTGCCCATCGGGTGAGCGGACTCGAGTTTGGCCAACATCTCCGAGTCTTCGGTCAGCGAACGGGTGAGGTTGGTAAACAGGAAACCCGGGCAAATGGCGTTTACTCTGATGCCGGTCTTGGCGAGCCCGACCCCCATATCCCTCGTCATCTGGACTACGCCTCCCTTGCTGTGGGGGTAGGCGTTAAAACCGTCGCTGAAGCCGGAAGGGTAACCGACGAGTCCGATTATCGACGCGAGGTTGACGATTGCTCCCGAACCCTGTTTTTTCATCTGATTTACGGCAAACCATGACATCAAATAGATGCCCTTGAGATTGATGCTTATGACCCAGTCCCACGTTTGCTCGAAGTCCCATTCGGGTCGCGCGTAACGGGGGGTAACCCCTGCGCTATTTACGAGGATGTCCACCCGACCGAAGCGCTCCACCGTTTCTGCGACGATGCGTTCGGCATCCAGTTTGCTGGACACGTCACCTGCCACCGCGATCCCCTGCCCACCCGACTCGCCGACCTTCGACGCCACCCTTTCAACCGATGCGGCATCTATGTCTTGCGCAACAATCAGCGCGCCTTCCGCCGCAAATATCTCCGCCGTTGACTCTCCAATGCCAGAGCCTGCGCCGGTAATGAGCGCGACCTTGCCGTCGAGTCGTCCCATGAAACTTCTCCTGTTAGTGGGCTTCCGCCGAATGTTTGTCGAAGCATCGTAGTTGCAGGGCCTCCGAGGGGTCAAACGCTCTCCCTGATTGGCGCGTTAAGATTGTGACAATCGCTCTAACCGGGTTGGGAGGCTTGCGTGTCGACGCGCGCTAAAGGCCGAGAAACGAAAAAGAAGAAAAGACGGAGGCGCGGGCCGGAGGCTGATTCCGTACCCGCCACTCCGGCGCCACACGACTCCGTCCCCCAACCCGGCAGGCCGGAGCCAGGGGTCTACCCGATAAATCCTGCTGGGCGAATCAAGCGTCTTTATGCGTGGATCGTCGACTTTGGCCTGATCTTCCTCACCGTAATGACATACGACACGGCGACCGGCGACCGGGTGTTCTCGGATAACGCCGTTCCACAGAAAATCCTCATATTCCTCGCCTACTTCGTAGTCCCTACCGGTATTTGGGGTAGGACGATTGGCAAGTGGGTGGCTGGTATCGTCGTAGTGGACCAAGACGGCCGAATTCCGGGCGTTGCCGTGGCCATCCCGCGGGAGATTGTCGGCAAGGTAGTGTCGTACGCCGCCCTCGGCTTCGGCTTCGCATGGATCCTGTTCGACGCGAAACGCCGCGGCTGGCATGACAGTATTGCCGGCACATACGTTGTGCATGACCCGGGCGCGGGGGCGCCGATCCTGGGCAGAATCTGGCGCAAGCTAAAGTAGCGGGGCAAAGCATCCTCTGGCAGAACCGCAATAGGACATACCAATTGGCCATATCTTCAAGAGTTCGCGAACAGTTACAGGAAAGTTCCTGGATCAGGCGGATGTTCGAGGAAGGGATCGAACTGCGGCGAATCCACGGCGCAGACAAGGTATTCGATCTCTCGCTCGGCAATCCCATCCTGGAACCGCCACCAGAGTTTCGGACCGAACTAATGCGCATTGCGCAGGATGAAACTCTGGGTACGCACCGCTACATGCCCAACAATGGGTTGCCAGAGACCCGGGCCGCCGTGGCTGCTGAACTGTCGGATGAGACTGGCCTGCTCTTCAACGCCGACGACGTGATGATGACCGTCGGCGCAGCGGGCGCCCTGAACGTGATCCTGCGCTCGATCCTGGACCAGGACGATGAGGTGGTGCTTTTCGCTCCCTACTTTGCGGAGTACGTGTTTTACATCTCGCACCAAGGCGGGCAGACGAAGGTCGCAGATTGCGACGATGACTTTCAACCCGTCCCGGAATCGCTGGCCGCGGCAATCACTCCACGGACGAGAGCGGTGATCATCAACTCTCCCAACAACCCAACCGGGGTCATATATCCCGCGGAACGCATCGCCGAGTTGGGAGAGGTAATACGTGATGCGGAAAATCGCTACGGTACCGAGATTTATCTCGTGGCCGATGAGCCGTACAGGAAACTGATCTACTCTGACTCCCCTTACGCGTTCATCTACCCGCACCATCAACGGTCGTTGGTGGCCACATCCCATTCCAAGGATCTCGGGCTCGCCGGGGAGCGGATCGGTTACATCGCAGCCAACCCTTCGGACCCGGGACGAAGCGATTTTATGGACGCTGCGTCCTTCGCGCTCCGAACACTCGGATTCGTCAACGCTCCGGCCATCATGCAACGAATCGTAGCTCGACTACAGGGCGCGCAGGTCGACGTGGACGCGTACCGGAAGAAACGAGACTTCATGTATTCAGCGTTGACCCGCATGGGTTACGAGTGCGTGGAGCCTCAGGGCGCCTTTTACATATTTCCGAAGTCGCCGATTCCCGACGACACGGAATTCGTGCGTCTGCTGCAATCCAAGCTCGTGCTGACCGTGCCGGGCATCGGGTTCGGCACGCCGGGCTACTTCAGGGCGTCGTACTGCGTGGATGACCGCACACTCGAAGGATCACTGCCAGGGTTCGAAGAAACTCTCCAGGAGGCCACCTCCACACGATAGCTACGTGCTTGCAGTCCGGTCGGGCTCGTTTCGAGCAGCGGCAGCCTAAGGTCCTTCGGGCCCGCTGTTTCCCGCCTCAGGCCGGTTCTTTAAGACCTGAACCGGTCACTGGCACGACGACGGTATCGCCGGGCTTTATGCGCCCTGAAACAACGAGGTTTTCCACCCCGGCGAACGCCACGGCCGAGGTGGCCTCGCAATACAACCCCTCATCCCTTGCGAGCCGGTCCCGCCAGTCGATGATTGCTTTCTCCCGGACTGCGACCGCGAAACCGCCTGTTTCCCGCACGGCGGATACCTGCTCAGTCAGGCGCGGCGGCTGGGCGACGGATATGCCGGACGCCACTGTCTGTGTCGCTGTTTCAGGATCCCAGAGCTCACCGTTGACCGCGGCCACGACGGGCCGGATGGCCGCAGCCTGAACGCATGACAGATGCGGGACGGAAGCGATTCGGCCAGCGCTGAGCAATTCGTCGTAGCCCTTTTTCAAGCCGATCAACAGCGAGCCGTTACCAACCGGCAGCACGACATGATCAATTTCGTCGCCTAAATTGGCCATTAGCTCGTAGCTGACCGCCTTCATGCCCTCCGCAAAGTAGGCGGAATAGTTGTGAGAGAGGTAAACGAGGTTATGGTCATCGAGGAATTTCTTGGCGGCGTCTGTTGCCGCCTGACGAGGGCCGGCAACCGTCCGCAGGTCTGAGCCGAAGATAGCGATCTGGTCCAGCTTACCCTTAGCCGCGCTTGCGGGCGCGAAGACGTACGCTTTGATGCCCGCGGCAGCGGCATACGCCGATAGTGACGCCCCGGCGTTTCCCGAAGAGTCCTCCACGAATTCGGCAACGTTCTCTTCCGACGCCGCCGATACGAGCACTGCACTGCCCCTGTCCTTGAAAGAGCCGGTGGCAGAGACAAATTCCAGCTTGGCGAACAGTCTCCCAAGCCCGAGCCGATTGCCTGTCCGGCGCAGCTCGATGAGGGGGGTAGACCCCTCGCCAAGCGTGACCATCGCGTCAGGATTGTTGAGGGGCAGTCTTTGCGCCGATGCGACGGGAGGGGCTGCGTACTGAACATCGAACAGTCCACCGCACTCCGGACAAGTCAGGACGCGCACTGTGGCCGGGTGGGCTTCGCCGCACTCAAGGCATTTCAGCCAGAAATTTGTATTCTTGGGCATCGCGTGACTGTCGAGGAAGTTAGCTCGTCAAGTCTTCAGGCGGCTATCTGATTGTCCGCCCCGGCGCTCCGCATGGGCAGCGGGGCTCAGACCGGGCAGAAGGACGAGGATGGATTTCGCATACAGGGCAAAGAAACGCTAGACTTGCCGATCCTGACTGTCAAATCGAGCCACCAGAGAATTGCGGGGCGCCAATTGCAGAAAACCGATCCGCCCGACGTCATGACGCTGGTACTGGCGGCCGTCGACGACTCGTGGCGGGACCTGCAACGCACGCTTTCGTCGCTTACGGCGCGGGAAATGGAAACTCCCGGCGTATGCGGCGATTGGTCGATCAAGGACATCATCGGTCACCTGACCTCGCGTGAGGCGATGTTGCTGTTCGAAGTCGCGACCGAAAAGGAGGCCGAAATCGCCGATACGGATGAGCTAAACCGTCGGCAGGTGGAAGACAAGGCCGACACACCGGTTCGCGAGATCATGGCCGAGTTCGAGCAGACTCACAGGTCGTTGAAAGTAGCCCTCGGCAATGCCCCGAAATCCAGTTTCGAATACGGGTCGCCCATGCGGCGGCGAATCGACGAGTCAACAGTCCTGCACTATCAGGAACACGATGATCACATTCGCTCGTGGCTGATAAATCGCCGCAGGCGTACCGGGGCGCCCCCCGCAAACCCGAAGGTCTAACGACTACGCGCGGTCTTCAGAATAGTAACGGGGATGCCACTCTCCCCCCTGCCACGACGTGATCTTGACCGGATCGATTCTGACCAAATAGCGCGGCCTGTCCAGCGTGTGGCCAATGTATTTCGCCCCAACAGGTCCGAGATAGCGGTTACCCATTTCGCGGGCGATTTCCAGGGCGCGACCAGTCATCTTTGACGGCCCGTCCACTATGTGGGCAGTCCCCGCAATGCTCACCCGCGCGTGGCCGGGCCCGTCGTCCGCGCACGACAAGAACACTCGTGGCTCGTGCCGGATGTGCTCCACGAACGCGGATCGCGCCCTCGGTATTACCCACAGGGCAGCGCCGTCCCAGAAGTGCCAGATGGGCACCACGTACGGCGCGCCGTCCGGCTGAACGGTCGCCAATCTGGACACGATGGGCTTCCCGAGCAAGTCGTCGATCTCTGCTGCTGTCAGGCCCCTTGCGGAGTCCGTCACGCTAACCTCCGGTGTTCGGTAGACGATCAGGGTTCAACTGGCTTGCGATTGGCGACGCAGTCGTGTTGTCAGGCGTCGGCGCGCCGCCACTTGCGCAAACTTACGACCTCGCCGGGAACAGGCTCTCCGGTCTTTGAAAAATGGGCTGTCCAGGACACCTCTGCAACGTAGAGGCTCCCCTCTGAATCGATCGCTATTCCGTGCGGAGCGACGAACTGGTCAGGCGCTTCTCCGAGGGTCCCTTTCCCAAACTGATTGATCATGTCGCCGTCGGGGTTATAGATCGAAACCCTTAGGCCAAGCCCGGGGACTCCGTCCTGCACCGGCGGCGGGCCCATCTCACCCACGTACAGGCTGTTGTCATCTCCCTTGCCTTCGCACACCGACATCGGGTGATGAACGTGCCACTGATCGACGAACTCCCCGTCCGTAGTGAAGACCTGGACCCTGAAGTTTTCGCGGTCGGCTACAACGACGCGGTCGGTACCGGACATCGCAATATTGTGAGGCAGACTGAACTGTCCAGGTCCGGTTCCGGGCTCACCCCACGACTTTATATGGCTGCCGTCCGCGTCAAATTTGTGCACACGCGAGTTTCCGTATCCGTCCGATACGAAAAAGTCGCCGTTGTCGGGGTTGATACATACGCCGGTCGGACGGTTGAACATGCCGCCGCCCTGCCATGGCGCGGGGTTGCCGCGGTCCCCTAGTGTGAATATCACCTGGCCTTCACGAGTACGTTTTTGTACGAAGTGGCCGTCGTCATCGACGAAATACAGGTTGTCGTCGCCATCGACGGCGACCCCGTGCGGCCGGTCAAACTCGCCCTGACCCCATCCTTCGATGAAGTTGCCCGCGCTGTCGAACACGGCGACGGGGTGAGTGCCCCGGTTAAACACGTAGACGTTGTCGTCCGAGTCGGTCGCAACTGAGGTTGCGTCGCCCCTGAAAGTTACGCCCATGGGCAACTTGGCCCAATAGGCAACTGGTTCGAAATTAGTGGCGGTGGTAACCGGCGCAATAGATGGTGGAGATGCGGTGGTCATTCAGGACTCCGTGGACAGGGCAACCGGCGCGTCTTGCCCCTCGATCGTTGCTGACGATTAGTCTGTACGCCGGCCGCTCGTGGTAATGTTTCCGCGAGGCCGGGCGAGTATACACCGGCCGCGACCCAGGGCCCTTCCGGCCCAGTACGAGGCATGGCGATGGACGCCGCCGTTAAAGCAGCGCTCGAAAGCGACAAGACCGTCGACATCACGACCACGGGGCGAAGGTCTGGGCGTTCAGTCCGGATCGAGACCTGGTTCTACAGATCGCGAGGCAGGTACTTTTTGAGCGGGTCACCCGGCAAGCGGGACTGGCAGGCGAATCTCATTGCCAATCCGAGGATGAAATTCCATCTAAAGGAATCCAGGACCAGGACCCTGTACGCCACCGCCGTTCCGATCAGAGACGTTCACGAGAGAAAAAGGATCATCTCCGGATTCGACAGGTTTCGGGAAGGGGCGGAAACGTTTCTGGGGTCAGATCTCGATGCATGGGTCGAAGGCAGTCCGCTGATAGAGTTGGTCTTTGACGATTGACCCGTCACCGTCAATTCGGCGGACCCGTAACCCCGCAACTTCCCCCGCGACCGCTACTGGTCGGGCCAAAATTACTCCAATTGAAGTCGACCGCCAGCTAGACGGCGCCGCGTCCCTGAATTCATTGCGGAACACCGTGGATACCCTCGCGTACTGATGGCGTAGCCAGGTCTTCTTTTGCCTCAATTGCGAATGCCCCGGCTTTTCGGCCCAAACCGTATCTATCTCGGTTGGCACATCGCATGGATCGTGTTTCTTTCCGGCGGGCTGACTATTGGCATGACACAGTACTCCTTTGGCGTATTCGCGGATCCAATGGAGTCCCGATTTGGCTGGAGCCGAACGGAGTTCAACGCCGCCCTGTCGTTTGGATTCATCTCCGGCTTGCTCTCTCCTGTGGTCGGACGACTCATGGACAGGCACGGCGTTCGGCCGATAATCGTCGTGTCAGTAGCGTTGATCTCGGCAGGTTTTCTGCTGCGTCCGCTTATCAGTGAACTTTGGCACTGGTACCTTTTTCACGGCCTAGTGTTCGCTGGAATGCCGGGGGCAACGGTCCTCGCCAGCGGCAAAGTTGTGGGCATGTGGTTTCCGGCCTCCCGAGGGCGAATGATGGGCGTCGTAACCGCGGGCAATAACTTCGGCGGTCTCACCATGGTCCCTTTGGCGACACTTTTGCTTGCAAGCGCCGGGTGGGAATGGGCCTACCGCAGTTTCGGGATCATCATGGCAATCATCGCCGTTGCCGCGTTGCTTATTATTCGAGATCGGCAGGAAGACCTCGAGTCCGAGGCGCGACGCACGGGCAGGTTGCACATGCTCACCAGCGCCGCAAGAGCGGCCGCACGAACCGGGCTAAGTTTGAGGCAGGCCCTTAGGACGCGGTCTTTTTACCTGATGACGATTGGATTGACGGCTGCGAGCATCACGTATCAGGGCATCCTCACGCAGATCGTCCCACACCTGGAAAACGAGGGGTTTTCCGCGGCTACCGCTGCGGCTGCGCTCACACTCGTGGCAGCGATGGGCATCGGCTCCAAGCTAGGTTTCGGCCGCCTCAGTGAATCGATAAGCGCCCGCCGGGCCGCTGTACTTTCTGTAGCGTTTCAGGCCATCGGGGTCGGTTTGATGATTGCGCCCGGAGGAGACCTCGTACTGTGGTCCGGAGTGTTTGTATTCGGATTGGGATTCGGCGGTCTGGGCGCGATGATCGTCCTGTCGATCAGCGAAGCGTTCGGTCTCTACGCGTTCGGCGCCATCATGGGTATGGTTAACCTGGCGATGATCACGTCCATGACGGCTGGACCTCTGCTTACAGGCGTTCTATTCGACGCTACGGGGAGTTATCAATTGCCGTTCGCCATCATCATCGGGGTGTTCGTGCTAGGTATGGTGGCGCTTCTGGCGTCGAAACAACCCGGGCAAATGCCGGTCCACAACCTGGACGATCCCAAACGAGCGCGTAAATCCGGCGACGCCAAGATGCTCGCCCGTTAACCGTTCTCCGGCAGACGAGCCGGGTTGAAGAAGTGACGCTGTGTTCATAGCCCGTCCTCGTTAAAGCCGCGGTACCGAGCCAGCCAGGGTGTCATTCGCACGCGCCCCGTCGATCCACCAACGCTCCTGCTCATTTCCCCATCATCCCCGGCCGCCACACCAGTCATCCCCAACCCCGACCGGGGACCCGCCCGCGCGTTCCTGTGGCCCGACTTGCCCGGCCCTATTACCCCGTCTCCCCGACCCCGGCGCCGGGTTCTCTGTCCGGCGCGGTTCGCGCTTTTCGAAATACGACTATGAAATTGCGAAATGCCGCGCTATCTCCACAGCGCAGCCCGTGAATCCTCTCTTTCGCGCGTTTTGCACACGACCGTGTCCGGGGAGCATACAATTTCGAGAAACCACAACCGTCGCCGCGTTCGACAAATCTGATATCAGGCCTTGGAAATCGCAAGAAAGCTCATACTCGCCGGGGGCTCGCTCTGGCCCTGAGCCTCGCCGCGCTGCTGGCGTGGAGTCTGGCGCAGCCGCCGGGCGCAGCAAGGGCCAATGACGAATTCATCTGCGACTGGAACCCCTATCATCCGTCTTGCAACGGGACGCCAACGCCAACACCGACGAATACGTCCACGCCGACACCGACGGATACACCCACCCCTACGCCAACCCCCAAGCCGGCTCCGCGGGGGACGATAAGGATTGCGGGCCTTGGCAGTTCCTTGCAGAATGGGCGCAACGACGGCTTCACGGTCACGGCATGGAATCTGACGGCGTCGGCGGGCTACACGATTAGCGTGACGACGAGCAATAGCGACATCGGATTCAACAGCACGTGTTCCACGACGTCGCGAACTTTCCCGGTACCGGCACAGCGCACGCTGTCACGCCATTACATCTCCTTAACCCTCTATGCGTGCGACACGCCTGGAGGGAGCGTTTCGACTACCCTGCGGAGCGGAACTTCGACCGTCTCAATCGCTTCTCACCGCGTGACCGTCACCGTTCCTCCCACTCCAACGGCCACACCAACGGCCACTCCAACCGCCACTCCAACGGCCACTCCCCAGACCGGGCCGGTGCCCGAACCGGCGCCGGTGCCCACTCCGCCGTTTGTGCCGCCGGCACGGATGCTCACCCCGAGCGTGACCTCCGGCAACGGGAGTCTCGCCGTCAGTTGGACTGCGCCTTCCAAACAGGGAACCTCGACGATTACGCGCTACGAGGTTGAGTACCAGGCCAGGCTTCAGACGAATTGGTCCAAATCCTCTGCGACCGCCACGCGCACGACGCTGTCCGGGCTGACGAATGGCACCTCGTATGAAGTGCAGGTACGGGCATGCAGCAGGAGTACGGGCGGTTGCGGGGATTGGTCCATTTCGGAGAGTGGCACTCCCAGCGCGAATCCGGGCGCGCTGCCCGCAAGGCCGGCAGGGTTACGTGCCAACGGAGACCTGGATAGCAATCGCAATGTGGCGGTGAGATGGGACGCAGCCGCCAGAGCCACAGGTTACAGGCTGCGCTACGCCGAGGAGACGTGCGTCGACAATGGCGATGGCTCGGCCACGTGCCACCCCACGCTGCCCTGGGCCGCGAACGGCATCGCCATCACCGGGGCAACCGCTACCACTAGACTCCCCTCAACCAGTCGCCTCTACCGCATCCAGGTTCAGGCGACTAATGCCACAGGAGCGTCCGGCTGGTCGGATATAGCCTTTGTCTTCCCAACCGCATCTGCGTTGGGCCACGGGACCGACGTCGCGACGGCCCCCTTCCATGGCTACCAGGCTGCGAATACGCAGGGCAGCCACGATATACCCTATGTGCTGTGCACAGAGACTATGCCTGTGGGCCTCACCATGACCGCCGGAGACATGAGGGACGCCGTAGACGAGTGGGAGGATACGGTCATCTGGAAAACGGGCAGTGTCAACATCATTTCGACGACAGATCCCGTCCTGCCTCGGCGTCCCCGTTGCTCCACCAGAGCGATTCCTCAGGACGGCAGTTTCGAAGTGAAGTTCGCGCCACAGAATCTGATCAAAGCTGCGTGCGGAGCGATTATCCCGCTTACTACCGGACCCCCCGCGTGCTGGCGATCGAGAAGTTGGACGATCATTGGCGTCGAACGAATAGCCAGCGGCGCGGTGCACCTGAACGCTGGCCGCGGAACAACCTATTGGAACGCGACCAATGCGGGCGGTTGTAAGAAACTGCACGAGATGATCGTGCATGAGGTGGGACACGCTTTCGGCATCGGGAACGCACGGTTTCCCGCTCAGTTCAACCGGCACCCGACAAACGATACCCGCTCCATCATGAGTTATGAGAACGTCGGCCAGTATTGCGAGCCGCAAGCTTACGATATCGTCGCAGTTATGGCACTCTATCAGTCCAGATAGGGAGGATAGTATGATCAAGCGCATTATTACAATTGCTGTTCTCCTCGCCGGGCTCTTCCTCCTCGCGACTTGCAGGGGCGCGCCGCCCACAAACACGTCTACTCAGTTGCCAACTTCAACCGGGGCGATTCCCACACCATCGACGTACGCTGGCTACCTAGCGAAAGACATACCACCCTGCACACCTATCGCCGGTTCCTCTGTGGACCCGTGCGAACCGGGCGCGCTACCGGTCGAGGGGGGCATAGGGCAATACCTCCCTGATTTGGGCGATGAACCTTTCAGCATTCGCGAAATGCTTGACGAACCGCACCCGCCGGCCTGGGTACCTCACCTGGTGGTGCGTGGAACGTATATTCCCGGCACGGTACGTTGCACCGCCGGAGATTCATTCCGCCCACCATCCTATTTGATCGATGAATTCGGTGATACGTCGGACGAGCGTTCCTTCAAGTGCTACGTCGACATGCGCGCGAACGCGTACATCGTTGGCTCCGGCCCGTCCATCCTCACCATCTTGTTGTTCAGATTAAACTACTGGGACGATCTCTATGTCTCCGTCGCGACCGAGGGTCAAGCCGGACATGACGGCATAGAAATAGAAAAGGATAGGCAACGGTGGGAGGCATTACTCGGGGAACTGTTTCCGGGCAGAGAACATGTCATGTTCCTGGGGCCGTCGGTGGATCTCTCATCCGAAACTTGGCGTTTCATGGGTTACTGGGACGTGCAGCGGGCGGAAAATGGCACGGTGTTCGCCATTCACCCAGAAAGAGACCTCTGGCGGAGGCTCAAGCCCGATGACTACGCGACATATCGGTGGTCCATACTAGAGATGGAGTTGCCCGCCTTCACCCTTGCGGTGACGACGGCCAACCAGGCCCGGGTGAGCGAGTACGGGGGGCGCATCGGGGCAGACAAGAGCCTGCCAATGCTGCTCACCGACGTGAACGACCTGCACCAGTATTACGTCAACACCGGCGCGTACGACCACCCTGACGGCACACCTGTGCCGCCGCCGCCGGTCCCCGGCGAGGGGGACCCCGTAACGAACATCGGCGTAGACGATTCCACGCCCGGGGCATCACCCGTTCCCCCAGGCGGTGTGGAGGACTCCCCGGCCGCGCCGCCCGCTCCACAGGCCGTCACCGCGTCCCTGGCCGATGGCACGTTCACGATCAGTTGGGACGCGGTTGAAGGCGCTGCCCGGTACAAGGCGCAGAGCCGCAAGAGCGGGTCTGACGAGGAATGGGCCGACGTCGAAACCACCGAAACCACGAGTTCGACGTTCATCCCCGCCGGAGGTCCGGACTGCGGCTCGACCTACGAGTTCCGGGCGCTAGCGTACGGTGACGGCGCGACGTACGCGGCAGATTGGAGCGAGCCGTCAGACCCCGCGTCCGTGCCAACGGGAGCGTGCAACCGGAGTCCCGAGTTCGGCGCTGCGTCTTACTCCTTCTCCATCGCCGAAGACGCGGCTACCGGCTCATCCGTTGGCAGCGTCATTGCCACCGATCCTGACGAGGGAGACACGGTTTCCTACTCGATCACGGCGGGCGACGAAGATGGACATTTCGCAATCGACGCAGGCACGGGCGCGATCACCGTGGCGGGCGCTCTCGACTACGAGACCGCCTCGTTATACACGTTGACGGTCCAGGCCGGCGACGGAAATGACGGTTCGGCGACGGCCGCGGTCATCATCACTGTCACGGAAGTCGGCGAGGAAAACACGACTCCGTTCTTTGAAGTGTCGAGCTACTACTCCTTCTCCGTCCCTGAAGACGCGGCTAGCGGCGCGACCGTGGGCGCTGTCTCCGCCACAGAGCTCGACGAAGGGGACACGGTTTCCTACTCGATCACGGCGGGCAACGAAGACGGACATTTCACAATCGACGCAGGCACGGGCGCGATCACCGTGGCGGGCGCTCTCGACTACGAGACCGCTTCGTCCTACACGCTGACGGTGGTGGCGAGCGACGGGACCGGCGGTTCAGCGACGGCCTGGGTGACGGTCACAGTAACCGACGTGGACGAGAATAGTGCTCCCTAATTCGGGTCATCCAGTTATTCCTTCTCCATCGCTGAAGACGAAGCTACCGGCTCATCCGTTGGCAGCGTCATTGCCACCGATCCTGACGAGGGAGACACGGTTTCCTACTCGATCACGGCAGGCAACGAAGACGGACATTTCACAATCGACGCAGGCGCGGGCGCGATCACCGTGGCGGGCGCTCTCGACTACGAGACCGCCTCGTTATACACGTTGACGGTCCAGGCCGGCGACGGAAATGACGGTTCGGCGACGGCCGCGGTCGCCATCACCGTCAAGGACGTGGACGAAAGCCCTCCCCCCGCGTCGTAGTCCCTGACGCGGCGCATCTGTGAGCATGTTCGCGTTAAAGCCGGCAGCACGGCTGCCCCATCCGTCAACGAATCAGTTGACACCTACAGGATTGACAGTGCTGCGTTCCGCTCCGTTTCGGTGCGGCGGTCGAGGGAGTAAGAGTCCGTAAATCCTGATGTGAACAGGCCCTACTCTAACTCCGCCCAGATGGACTTGGCGTAGTCGATGCTTTGACCATCGTGGTAGAACTGGTCGCCGGCCTGGACGCCCTCGATGGCCATGTAACCGGAGTACCCTGCGTTGGCCATAGCGGAAATCGCGAATCGGTAGTCGATCTCGCCCGCGACTATGTTGGTCCTGACATACACGGCCCGGTGATTCTCGGGGTGGTGGACGCGGTACATGTTCTTGCAGTGCCAATACTTCGATACCGGCGCCAGCGCCACTATGGCGTCCTCCATGGTCTCTTCCGGCTCGTCATAGCACCAGTAGATGTTCCCCAGGTCCGGGTTGATCCCGAAGTTTGGGCGGTCCACCATATCGTGAGTAAGCAGCGCCGACCACGAATTGTCCACTAGTGAATTTTGATGCACCTCGATGGTGATAACCACGCCTGAGTCCGTCGCCACGTCGCATCCGGCCTGCAGGGCTTCCGCCAACGTCTCGTAGTCCTTCATCGTGCCCTCTCGGGAACCGTCCTGGGACCGCCTCAATCCCGTATTGTGCATCGGCGTGATGGTCGGGTAGCGGTTTGGCGTACTTAACGCCCCGTTGACCACTTCCGCCCCGGTGATCGCGGCCGCTCTCACCATGCGCAGCATTCGTTCCAGATTCGCCTGGGCATACCGGGCGTTTGTCAGGGACCCACCGCTCCGTATGGCCCCGATCGGAACGCCGGCATCGGCCAACCGCTTGCCAAAATCGGTGATCGCCGCTTCGTCCTGCGCGATGCTGTCGATTACGTCAGAGCCGACTTCAATCGAGTCGAAGCCCATGGCGCGCACCCGGCCAAGGAATTCATCCGTGTAGGCATCTGTGGAGAGGTCCCACGTGTCCAGGCTATTCGGGTAAAGGGTGAATCGTCGGTGCGCGTAGCAGTACCTCATAACTTGAAGTTTCCTCGCCAAAATGTTGTAAGCAGTGTGTTGCCACCTGCCCGGGTGTGGCTTGCCACGCCGCAACGCGGCGTGGCGAATCGGAGTGTAGCAGCCGAAATGGGTGTTCATGCCTCCACCAATGGCGTGTACGATTCCGCCATCGCGTCTACCGCCGATCCGCCAATAGCCTTGAGGACTGAAGAAAATGAAGATCACCGACCTGCGCGTCTATCTGACCAGGGCAATCGAAAACAGGACATGGGTGTTCGTTGAGGTCGACACCGACGAGGGGATAACCGGAGTGGGAGAATCCACCAACTCCGGCGGCGGCGGCGCGCACATCGTCGGGCGCGGATATGAATTGCTGAAGGACGACCTGGACTATTCCGACTTCGCCGATGGAGTTGTGGGGGACGATCCGAACCACATCGAGATGATCTGGAACAAGGTCTACCGGCGATTCGGGACGTTGGGCAGCCGCGGCCTCGGCACTACGCTTTGCGCCGGTCTCGACATGGCGCTGTGGGACATCAAGGGCAAGGCTCTGGGCAGACCGGTGTACGACCTGTTGGGCGGCCCGGTCCGTGAGGATGTCAGACTGTACAGCCATCCGGCCAGTCCGGACGACATCGATGCGTGCGTCGCCGATGCGAAGCGCCAGGTGGCCGCCGGGTACAAGGCGCTCAAGACCGACCCGTTTTCTGCGGAAATGAGCAAACATCATCGCCGCTATATCGACGGTAAAATCTCCGCTTCAGGCCGCGCATACTCACTCGACGTTATGGCGGCGCTTCGCGAGGCGGTCGGTCCCGACATCGAACTACTGATCGACGCGCACGGGAATTTCGACGTCGCCACTGCGACCGATCTTTGCAACAAGATGATGCCTTACGACATCACGTGGTTCGAGGAGCCGCTGCAACCCGAAAGCACCGAGGCCCTGAGGCAACTGAAATCGAACACGGACATGCCTCTGTGCATCGGCGAGCGCAAATTCAACCGCTGGGATTTTGTGCCGGTTCTCGCCGAGGGTCTGGTCAATTTCATCATGCCGGATATCTGCTGGAGCGGTGGGATATCCGAAATGAAAAAGATGGCAATCCTCGCCGAGTCCTTTTACATACCGATTTCGCCTCACGACGCCAGTGGAGCATTTAACGTGATCGCCGGCGCGCAGGTGATGATCACCGTGCCGAACTTCTATCGGCTCGAAATGAACGACAACACCGTCGAGGCGTACAACTCCGTCCTGACCGAGCCGTTGGATATCCGCGACGGCCATCTCGTGCTGCCGGACAGGCCGGGACTAGGGTACGAACTGGACCATGACTTCATCGCCGCGCATCCTGACCCGGATTGGGAACGAATGCACGGACGTTAGGTGTACCTCTTTAGCATCGGCCGGTTGAGAATCTCAATCGGTCACGCTGCAACCGAACACGCCAAGTCGTCCCGAACGCCTTCATGACAGCGGTATGAACACAGCTTCTGCCACCGAACCGCGTCGTAGCGGCGGGTCTCAGGAGCCTGTTTCAAAAGTCTCCTCTCAAGAATTAGGCCGCACATGGCGCGACGATTTACGACATCAACCCTCCCAGCACTACGTAATACGGCCCCAAATCCCGTCATTCCCGTGAAAACGGGAATCTAGAGGCGGGGGTCTCCGTAGGATTCGAGTTAGTGAAACACCCTCTTCAGACCCGCCGGATGGCACGGCACGACCACACGTTCTCCATTCACAGAAATCAATATGGCCTGTCAAAGGCCACACGAGTTGATGAAAACGGGGCGGCGTCCCAAGGCTGCGGCAAAGACGGGTTTGAAGAGCCTGTTTCAAAAGTCTCCTCTCAAGAGTCGCGCCGTACACGGCGCGACTATTTACGACATCAATCCTCCTATCAATACGTAATACGGCCGTAAATCCCGTCATTCCCGTGAAAACGGGAATCTAGAGGCGGGGGTCCCCGTAGGATTCGAGTTAGTGAAACAGGCTCTTGAAACCCGCCGCTACGATGCGGCACTGCGACGAGGTCTATTTTGAAAGCAAAGGAGTACGCAAATTGCACAACTACGAGGAACTCGCCAAGACATCCGCCGAGTGGCGCGAGTGGTACTACGACGGCGACCCGGGCCTGAATCCGACCGCCGAGCCAGTGAAGGACGCGTTTGGGCTGATCAACGCCACGTTGTTCGGGCACATCTACCAACGCCCTGCCCTGGAGCCTCGCATTCGCAGCCTCTGCACGGTGGCGGCCCTCGTCGCGCTGGACAAGCCCAATCAGTTGCCGGGCCACATAACCGGCGCGCTCAACTACGGCTGGACAAAGGAACAGATAGTGGAATTGATCACGCAGATGTTGTTCTACGGGGGCTACCCAGCCGCGGTGAATGCCCTGAACGCGGCTGGCAAGGCATTCGAAGCTTACGACGAACGACACGCCGGCCAAGAGCCTCAAACGGAAAGCTGATTGGCGGCAACCTGGCGCCGTGACCCGTGCGGACGTTCGTTTCAGTCACACGCGGTGCGTCGAGTGAAAGGACGATGGGTTGCCGGGCAATTTCGTTTTCGGGCATAAACGGTTTGCGGCGTATCGCGAAATGTTGGATATCATTGCCGCGCTCAGACGACCCGCCAACTGACTCAAATTTAGAAGCAGATACACAGGGGGATACCAAATGACAGGCGCCGTGCGCGTTGAACGCGACTCGATGGGAGAACTCGAAGTTCCAGCGGATGCCCTATACGGCGCAAATACCCAGCGGGCGGCGCTGAACTTTCCGATCAGCGACCTGCGGTTCAACCGGTCCTTCATTCGCGCCATTGGCCAGGTTAAACAGTCGGCGGCGGTGGTGAATGAGGAATTGGGACAGCTCGAACCCGAGTTGTCGCGAGCGGTCGTCGATGCGGCCCGAGAGGTCATAGACGGCAAACACGACGACGCGTTCATTGTCGATATCTTTCAGACCGGGTCGGGCACTTCGACCAACATGAACGCTAACGAAGTTATCTCGAACGTTGCCAACCAGGCGATGGGCAGCCCGTTGGGTTCGCGATCGCCGGTCCATCCGAACGACCACGTAAATAAGGGGCAGTCGTCAAACGACGTCATTCCAACGTGTATTCATCTCGCTGCGGCCGGCTCGATCAAGGAAAACCTGCTCCCGGCGATGGATGAGTTAGAAGGCGTGCTGCGGGACAAGTCGGTCGAATTCTGGGACGTGATCAAGACCGGCAGGACTCATTTGCAGGACGCGACCCCCATAAGGCTTGGACAGGAGTTCCTCGGATACGCGGGTCAAATGTCGTACGGCAGAGTCCGGGTCGAGAACGCCCTTTCGGAGATGAGCATTCTGGCCCTGGGCGGCACGGCAGTCGGCACCGGAATCGGCATGCACCCTGAGTTCGCCGGGCGCATGATCGAGCGGCTGAGGCAACTGACCGGCCTGGATCTCAGCGAAACGGCCAATCATTTCCAGGCCCAGAGCACTATCGACGGAGTGGTCGCCGCCTCCGGTTCGCTCAAGACAGTGTCCGCCAGCCTGCTCAAGATATGCAACGATCTCCGCTGGCTTGGATCGGGGCCGCGGGCCGGCATCGGCGAGATCGAACTGCCGGAAGTCCAGCCCGGCAGCTCGATCATGCCCGGAAAGGTCAATCCGGTGATCGCCGAGTCCGCGACGATGGCCTGCGCGAAGGTCATGGGCAACGACGTAACGATCAATTTTGCAGGCCAGTCCGGGAACTTTGAGCTCAACGTGATGATGCCGGTAGCGGCTTACTGCCTGCTGGAGTCGATCGACCTGCTGGCGGCGTCTTGCCGAAACCTTTCCCGCCAGTGCGTTACGGGCATTAACGCAACCGCGCGAGGACCCGCCATGGTGGAGCACGGACTGGCCATTTGCACGGCCCTCGCTCCCAAAATCGGTTACGATTCGGCCGCCGCCATAGCTCACCTGGCATCGGAGTCGGGAGAGACCATCAAGCAGGTGGCGCTGCGAGAAACCGACCTGTCTTCCGACGAACTGGACCGAATACTGGACCCAATGACGATGACGGAGCCGGGCGCAGACATATCGGCTGGAGGATAGTGACACTGGAGGTGACCGGGTTTAATCCTGTGCTTCCGCCCTGCCCCGGCCAGAACGCCTGGCGGCTTCCGTAGCCCGGGATTGAAAGTCCGGCGCTCTTATCGACTAACATTCGCGAATCACGCCGCATGCCTCGCGGCGCCGTAACTTACAAAGGAGAAGCAAGCATGAGCGCTGAGAAACGCGTAGCAGAACTCGGATTAGACCTTTCGAAGGTCCCCACCCCCATCGCCAACTACGTACCGTCGGTCAGGACTGGAAACCTGGTATTCCTGTCCGGACAGGGCCCGACAAAGCCGGAGGGTGGAATGGTCACCGGCAAGCTCGGACGGGACATCTCGATAGAAGAGGGGTATGCGGCTGCGCGTCTCGTCGCCATCGGCCTGTTGTCGGCGCTCAGGGCGGAAATCGGCAGCCTCGACCGCGTGACGCGGGTCGTCAAACTCCTCGGCATGGTTAACGGGACCACGGACTTCACGGATCAGCCGGCTGTAGTAAACGGCGCGTCCGACCTGCTCGTCGACATATTCGGCGACCGCGGAAAGCACGCCAGATCAGCGGTGGGAATGGGCAGCCTGCCCATGGGCATTTCGGTTGAAGTAGAGCTTATAGTCGAGGTCGAGTGAGGCTCGCGAGCGCGGGCAATCGTTAAACCGAGGGGTGGATTCCTGTGGCCGTCATCAAAGTAAATACTGTTAACCACGTTGGCGTGCCGGTGAAAGACCGGAAGCGCGCATTCGCGTTCTACCGTGACCTGCTTGGCCTCAAAGTCATCCCGAGCATGGTGGACAACGAAAATATCGCGTGGCTACAGGCGGCCGATGGGACGATGGTCCACATTGTGGAACCGACCGGCGTCCGTATGGCCGCGCCACACACCGCCTATGAAGTGGACGACTTCGATCAGGCGCTCAAGGCGGTGCAGGAGGCGGGTTTAAAGGTTGACGGGCCGGGGGAACGTCACGGCGGCCAGCGGTATTTCTTCGTCCTGGACCCGGACGGGAACCGTGTGGAATTCGTCACCGCAGGCGGCAACAAACCGGTCAACCGGGTTGCCGACGAGTGGGGTTATACGCGACCCGGGTAAGTATCTCACTGGCGGCTGGAATCAGACGGCCGGGAATGCTCCACAGTGGTGACAACCCGGGTCATCGCCCCAAGATGCGATTCGCGCGTCAAAATCCCAACCCGCTTAGGTCGCGGGGGCTTTCTGCATCCCGTGCTTCTGGCTAGTCGCCCTGGGACGACTTGGTGCCGCGGAAAGGGTGGACCCAATCGGCCAGGGAGCGGGGATTCCTCGATTGGACCCAAAGCCTGCCCCTGCCAGAGAATTCCATGATGATCTGGTCCGAGAAGAGGAACGACCGGATCTTTGCGGCGCGCGTCAACCGGTAATTGAGCGTGGGTTCCCACGCAACCGCATGGCCGTTGTCGACGACGTACGTGCCGTCGACGTCGATTTCCCGGATATCGCCGTAGGCGTTGAAGAACAGCGTCCCGGTTCCCGATACGCGGAGGATGAACATTCCCTCGTTGAAGAGGCCGCGTAGGCCCTGGAAGTCTGAGTTCGTCTTGACGTCTGGCGTCGACGCCAGGTACGCGCCCCTCTCCAACAACAGTTCCCTGCCGCGCATCTCGTATGCCAGGATGTCGCCGGGTTGTCCGGGCGCAAGGCCGATGGTCCCCTGACCGCCTTCCGCCTCGTAGGTGTTCTGAAAAAAGCTCTCGCCGCCGAGAACGGAACGACTAAGGCCCGACATGATGCCGCCCCGCGCGGACGTTTCCGCCCGCATGTTTTCAGTCATCCAGGCCATCGCGCCCGACTCGGTGACCAACTGCTCACCGGGGTCGAGGGTGATCTCCACAAGGCTGTAGCTTGGCTGCGAGTGTACGACGTAGTCCATTGCTACCTCCTATTTATCAGGCAGCAGCGGGCCAAGCGACTTGCCGAACTCGCTGGGATTGTGGCTTTGAACGTAGACGCGCCCGTGCCCGCGAAAGTCAAGGACGAGTCCCTCGCTGGTCAGGAACGACGAGACCCAGCTTCCGCCCGCCTTGCCGATCGAGTACTCCAACGACTCCTCGAACGCCACTACGTGCCCTGTGTCGATTGTGAGGGCGCCCCGTACATCCAATGGCGTGATCGTGCCAAAGGCGTTCACCAGGAGCGGTCCGCGGCCCTCAACCGTGATAAACGACAGCGACTCGCCCGAGAGCATGCCGCGCAGACCCTGGAACTGCGTGTCGATGTTGAGGTCGACGGAGGAGCCGAGGTAGCTGCCGCCTGCGCAGACCCAGCGCGTCCTGCCGTCGCACTCGATGAGCGCCACCTGCCCTTGCAATTTGGGAGCCAGGCCTACCTCGGCCTCCCGATGGTCCGTGACTCTGTACTGCGAGAAGAAGAAGCTCTCACCGGCAATCATTCTCCTGACGCCCGACATGATCCCGCCCGCGCTCCGGCTGCGTGTCGTCACGTCGATATCGACGTTGCTCGACGCACGGAACATCGCACCCGCCTCGGATACGAACTGGTCACGCGGGTCGAGCCGAACAAGGGCCGAGCCGAACGCTCCGTTGTTGGCGATCTCTACGCGCATTCTAGGTATGTCCTGCCATTACCGGAGGGCCTTCTATGCCACGAAGGGTCTCAGCCACGAGGCGATTCCCGACATGGTTCTCGTCTGCAGATATATCGTGCCGGACCCTGAAAATCTCATGACAAGGCCCTCACCTGAAAGCAGCGTGCTCTTGATACCGCCCATGCCTTGAATCGAGTAGCTCAACGAAGGGTCCCAGGCGACCACGTGACCCGTATCGACGATGAACGACCCGTCGATCTTCTTTTCGATGATCGATCCGTAGGCGTTGAAGAACAACTCTCCACTGCCGCTGCACTGCATGAGGAATAACCCCTCACCGGAGAACAGGGCACGCAGACCACCGAACTTGGTGCTCAGTTCCACGCCCGGCGTGCACGCCATGAACGATCCCGCGGTGAGCATGATCGAGTCCCCGCTAAGCGTCTTTTGCATCACCGTGCCGGGCTGCGCCGGTGAGAAGGCGGCTTCACCGCCCCGGTCGGTAGAGTACTCGCCGACAAATAGCGACTCCCCGCCAGTCACTTTTCGAATCAGGGCGCTTAGGAAGCCGCCTAGCAACCGCGCCTTCGACTGGACGTCAGAGTCCATCCATGCCATGGAGCCGCCTTCGGCGATGAAACGTTCGCCGGGGCGCATGCGCACCCGCAACTGCCCGTAATCGGGATTGCCGACAATGTCGATTTCCATACGCGAATCCTACCGTCGAAGATCGCTAGTGTAAATCGGCCCGAACTACCGGCTAGCTCACGCGCGAGAGGACGCGGCCTTTTCGATCCCTGCGAAGAATTGCTTCATCAAGGTGTTCGACGCATTGCCGATCATCCTTTGCCCTACCCGCGCGAGGAGCCCCCCTACCTGGGTGTCTCCGTCAACCGAAACCTTCGTAACGCCGGGCGCATTCTCTTCAAGACTCAAGACCCCGCTGCCCTTAATCCACCCTCCCGGACCGTCACCGGTGACCGCCATACGATAGGAACGGGGTTCGTCGAAGTCGGACAGCTTAACCCGGCCTGAAAATCGCCCTCGTACAATGCCAATACCAACGGTCATCTTGGCTTTGTACTCGTCGGGGCCTATTTCCTCGATGGATTCGACGCCGGGAATGGCCTTTTGGAGCACGTCGATGTCCGTTAGTGCGTCCCAGGTATCCTGCTGGCCCAATTTCAGTTTGAAATTGCCACTTACTTTCACTGCTTCACCTACTCCGGGACGGTCTCAGGGGTTGCGGTCGCGACGTACCAAGTGTTAACTAAGTCCAACGAATGATCGCAGCCACGATAAGCGCTGGAGGCATAGCCAATGGGCCATGAAATCAACGTCACAGTCAATGGGCGTAGTTACACAAGCGCCGTCGACCCGAGATTATTGCTCTCCCAGTATCTCAGGGACGTGTTGAACCTTACAGGAACCCACGTCGGATGCGATACCACTAGTTGCGGAGCCTGCTCAGTCCTGCTCAACGGCAGTGCGGTCAAGTCCTGCAACGTCCTGGCGGTGCAGGTCGACGGCGCAGAGGTCACCACGGTTGAGGGACTGGCGGGCGATGATGAGTATCACCCGATCCAAAAGGCGTTCTGGGAAGAGCATGGCCTGCAGTGCGGATTCTGCACCCCCGGAATGATGGTGACGGCCATAGACATCCTGAGCAACAATCCGCAGCCGACCGAGGCGGAAATCAGGACCGGCCTACGCGGCAATCTTTGCCGCTGCACCGGCTATCACAACATCGTCAAGGCAGTTCAGGCCGCGGCAGCCGAGATGGCAAGTTAAGGGAGGCGGGAATGACTACTTCATCGATGATCGGATCCTCGATAAAGCGCAGGGAAGACCCGCGCCTCATTACCGGCAACGCGACCTATGTTGATGACGTCAGACCACCCGGCGTGCTGCATTTGGCAATTGTCCGTAGTCCGTACGCGCACGCCACGATCGGGAAAATAGACGTCACCGAGGCAGCCAACATGCCCGGTGTCGTGGCTGCGTTCACCGGCGCAGACATACAGGAACAACTCGGTTCGCTTCCCGCCGGCTGGGTCTTGCCGGATATGAAGGCGCC
Source organism: Dehalococcoidia bacterium (assembly GCA_965262065.1). Lineage (GTDB taxonomy): Bacteria > Chloroflexota > Dehalococcoidia > Lucifugimonadales > Lucifugimonadaceae. The sequence continues at coordinate 3,289,056 of OZ253497.1, forward strand.
GAATCACCCGCCGATCGCGTTCGAGCGGGTCCGCTACGTGGGAGACGCAGTGGCTGTGGTAGTGGCGGAAACCCCCCAGGCGGCGGCTGACGCGGTATCCAGCGTGGAAGTCGAATACGGCGAATTGGACGCCATCGTCAACGCAGAAATGGCGACCAAGGCCGGGGCGCCCCAGCTACACGACGACGCCCCGGACAACCTCGCTTTCGAGTGGGAAGTAGGCGGCGGAGACTACGATGCTGCTGCGTCGGAAGCAGAGGTTGTCGTAAAGCAGCGGATGATCAATCAGAGATTGATCCCCAACCCGATCGAAGAGAGGGGGGTCGTCGCCGACTACAACCGGGCGACGAACCAAATCACCCTCTGGACATCGACCCAGATTCCACACTTGGTGAGACTCCTGTTCTCTGCTGTAACCGGCCATCCGGAGCAGCTGGTGAGAGTGATCGCCCCGGAAGTCGGCGGCGCTTTCGGGTGCAAGCTGTACCTCTACGCCGAAGAGGTCATCTGCGGTGTCGTGACGAAGATACTGGCGCGGCCGGTCAAGTGGATCTCGGGGAGGCAGGAAGGCTACATCGCGACGACTCACGGCCGAGACCACATCGCGGACGTGGAGATGTGCGGTGACCGCGACGGCACGATTACGGGCATCAAGGCGACGGTGCATGCAAATCTCGGCGCATATCTCTCGACATTTGCGCCAGGTATTCCAACCGTCCTGTTCGGATTCACGCTCGGCGGGCCCTATCGCATGCCGAACGTGTCCTGCAAGGTTTACGGGGTGTTCACCAACACCACTCCAGTCGATGCGTACCGGGGCGCGGGCAGGCCCGAATGCACCTACGTGATCGAGCGGCTCGTCGACCTATTCTCGCGGGAAATCGGCCGCGACCCTGTCGCCGTCAGGCGGAAGAACTTCATACCTCCATTCACGAATGGACATGGGGTTTCCACGGGTGTCTCGTACGACTCAGGGAACTATCGCCTCGCGTTAAATCGTGCGCTCGAAATGCTGGACTACCGCGGCTTTCGAGCGGAACAACGCCAGGCGCGCAGGGAGGGCAAGCTGATCGGAGTCGGCTTTTCGAGCTACGTCGAAATCTGCGGTATAGCCCCATCGGCTGTCGCCGCATCGCTCGGCGCGGGCGCCGGCCTCTGGGAGTCGAGCACCGTTCGGGTCCATCCCACCGGCAAAATCGCGGTCTACACCGGCACTTCCCCGCACGGACAGGGCCATCAGACCAGTTTCATGCAGATCACTTCGTCCGAGTTAGGCGTGCCGATCGAAGACATAGAGGTGTTCCACGGCGACACCGACAAGCAGCAGATGGGCACCGGAACGTTCGGCAGCCGTAGCGTGGCGGTCGGCGGGACGGCTCTCTACATGAGCCTCCAAAAGATCATTGACAAGGCGACGAAGTTAGCGGCCCACCAGATGGGTGTCCCGCCTCGCCAGGTCTCGTTCGAAAACGGGACTTTCTACGTCGAGGACATTCGAGAACGTCAGATGAGCTGGGGCGAGGTTGTAGGTGAGGCCTACGCGGCCAAGAACCTGCCGCCGCGCATGGAACCGGGCCTTGAAGCGGTCACGTTCTTCGATCCGCAGAACTTCACCTGGCCGTTTGGCACCCACATCGCAATCGTCGAAATCGATCCCGACACAGGCGAAACCAAGGTGCTTCGGTACATCGCGGTGGACGACGTCGGAAATGTCATCAACCCGATGATCGTCGACGGCATGGTCCACGGAGGTGTTGCCCAAGGCATCGGACAGGCGTTGCAGGAACAGGCCATCTACAGCGACAACGGCCAGTTGCTAAGCGGCTCGATGATGGACTACGCGGTACCGACGGCTGAGGATCTTCCGAATTACGAGACCGATCGCACGGTCACCCCGACCAACGTCAACCCCCTCGGGGTCAAGGGCGCGGGCGAGACCGGCACCATCGCTTGCGCGCCTGCCATTGTCAACGCGGCCGTAGACGCTCTGTCCCACCTCGGGGTCAGGCACATGGACATGCCGCTAACTTCCGAAAAAGTGTGGCGAACCATCAGCGACGCCCGGGCAGCCCAAACGGCTGTCCGACGGGCCCGCGCCGCCGGGAGGACGAGCAATTGATTACCAGCATCGCAGCGCCCTTTTCTTACCACTCGCCGAGTACGGTCGAAGAGGCCTCCCGGCTTCTGAGCCGGTATAAAGGCAACGCCCGACTCCTGGCGGGCGGGCACAGTCTTTTGCCGCTGATGAAGCTCAGGCTTGCGTCTCCGGAGGCGCTTATAGACCTGCGGCTCGTCGACGGCCTGTCCTTCATTCGGGAGTCCGGAGACGGTGTGGCCATAGGGGCCATGACCACCTATAACGAGATAGTCAGATCTGACCTGGTCAACGAGAGGGCCCCTGCGCTCGCCGAGGCCGCGGCGCAAGTAGCCGACACGCCTGTCAGAAACGCCGGCACTATCGGCGGCAGCATCGCCCATGCCGACCCTGCCGGGGACCTTCCCGCGGTAGTGATCGCCCTGGGAGCGCAGTTACAGACCCAATCCGCTCGCGCATCGCGCACTATCGACGCAGATCGCTTCTTCCGAGACTTCATGACCACGGCGCTGCGCTCTAACGAGGTCCTCACGGAAATTCACTTCCCTGGCGAGGCCGACGGAACAGGTTCGGCATACACAAAGCTGGCGAACAAGGCCTCCCACTACGCCGTTGTGGGCGTGGCGGCGACCGTGACGGTCAGCGACGGTGTATGTACGGTAGCCAGAATCGGCATCACGGGCGCAGGTCCTTTCCCCGTGAGGTCCCGGAGGGCAGAACGCATACTCGTTGGCAAGGCGCCCAGCGCTTCCGTTATCCGCCAAGCTGCGCAGAGGGGCGCCGTGGAACTTGAAGGCCAGTTCAACGAGGACGTTCACGCCTCCGCCGAATACCGGGCCGAGATGGCAAAGGTGTTCACGGGTCGAGCGCTCGAAACCGCATTTGCGAGGGCGGCGGGCTAAGCCGCGCCGCCCACAGCAGACCAAGTACTAAGTGGCTACGGTGCGCCTACGCGCGCCAGCGCAGCGACGTCGTGTGACTGGTCGCGGATGTGCGACGGCGTCATGACTATTTGCTCAATGACCGTCCTCAGAGGCAGAGTCGCACACAACAGGATCGCCTCGGCAACGTCCCGCGGTCCCATCATTGACTCCCGGTCTTCCATCGGAGGCCTTACCGCCCGCTTGTCGAGAAGCGGAGTGTTTACCTCGGCCGGGATGATGGTGCTCGCCCTGACACCCGTGTTGCGCAGTTCGCTGTTGATGTATTTCATAATGGTCAGCGCGGCCGCCTTCGCAGCAGAGTACGGGGCCCCGCCCAATAGACCAGGATTCAGGGCTGCCATGCTGGAGACCGTGATGATGGTGCCCTCGCCCCGTTCGGTCATCCCCTGAAGGAGTGACTGGGTCAGCCGGTAGACGGCTTCCACGTTGATGGTGAACACCTCATCCCACTCTTCAGGCTGCACGTAGCGTATTGACCGGACCGTGCTGGAATATCCGGCGTTGTTGACCAAAATGTCGACTCTGCCGAATTTGGCCTCAGCCCAGGCGCCAAGCTCGGCCGCAGCGTCGCCGTCTAGCAGATCGACCGAACGCGAGACGCACTTCCCGCCGGCGGCTTCGATCTCGTCTACGACCTCATCCAGCGGCCCCTGTCGCCTTCCAACGGCAATGACGGTTGCGCCCTCCCCTGCCATCAGCAGGGCTGTCTCGCGCCCTATCCCGCTGCTTCCTCCGGTGATGATCGCAATCTTGTTTTCGAGCCTGCCCATATTTGGTTCCTTTTTTTGCTTACTGTCGCTTGTTATCGGATGAGATGCGGCATAAAGAGAGACGTTACATCAGGAGACCGGCGCCTGCGCGCTTATGATTTTCGAAAGACACGCGGGCAGAATGCAGCCGCCCACGCCGGTGGAGCTACTTGCCGCCATTGGCAGGCCATCCTCGCCAGTGTCCTTTTTCGTCATCCAGTACCATCCCGGCGACCTCACGTCCCATACGGATACTGTAGTTCGTGCCCCGGTCCTCAGGGTAGATCTGCGTGGTGTTTGCGAGATAAAGACGTTTGAATGGAGTCCGGTGGTCCGGCATGCGGGACGAATAGTTGGCGCCTATTATGGGCTGCGCGGCGCTCACGCTGTTGTAATGCACGCGCTTGATCCAGCTTCGCTCGAACTCAGGGTTAAATTTTCTCAGGTGCGGCAAGTATCGGCCCAGCAGTTCATCGGGCGTCAACCCGAACATCTCATCGTGCCGATCGAGGTAGTTCGTCAGGTAAGCGACGTAGCTACCGCCGTAGAGTTCACGAGGGATGAGATTGGTGTGCTCGATGATCCCCAGGAACGGAACGTTGTGGTCGGCGATATTCATCCAGTAGATGTTCGTTAGCGGCCTGTCCATTTCAAGAATTATCACCACTGCGGCGAGATAGTGCACCGCGTCGAGCTTCGACTTGTAGGCCGCGGGCAGGTCCACCAGCTCCGGGAAGTGGTAGGACGGCACGGTAGATACGACCACGTCGAACTTCTCTTCGTGTTTGGTACCGTCCGGTCTCCTCGCTGTCAGTCCGGTAACCCCATCATCACCTACCTCGACGCGTTCGACCGGCGTCTCAAGCAGGATCTGACCTCCGGCCAAACCGATTCGGCGGGCGACCTCGTCAAACACGGAATCGAAGCTGCCCATGGGATACCCGAGCTGTTCGCCTCCGACAGTTTTCCGCGACGCGAATCTCGTCTGGATCTTCGACCAAAACCATGGCATTCCTACTTGGTCGTAGCTATCTCCGAACTTGCCGCGCAACAGCGGGTTCCACACCACTTCATACGCCTTGCCGCCAAGGCGTTCACGGAGCCACTCATCGGCCGTGAACGACTCGAGCGAGCGCCAGTCCCCCAGTCTCTGGAGTCTCAGCGCAAAAAGGCCGAGCTTGATCCTGTCGTAGAGCGGCAACGCGCCGAATCGCAACAGGTCAAGGGGAGTGGTAGTTCGGTAGACACGCCCGCTGGCGTAGGTGCCGACGCGGGAAGGAAACCATTTCAATTCATCGGACAGCCCGATCTCTTCTATCAGTTCAATAATGGCGTGATCATTTGTGAACAGATGGTGGTAGCCGCGCTCAAGCCTGCCGCCGCCGACTTCGATAGTTGAAGCCTGGCCTCCGATGAACGGCGCCGACTCGAATACGGTGACCCGGTGTCCAGCATTGGACAGGTCATATCCGGCTGCCAGCCCTGCCGCTCCAGCGCCTATCACACCGATATTCAAGGACTCATCTCCGTGGAAGTTTCGGGCTCTGGATGAACGATACGGGCCCTTGCGGCGCCGCCGTAAAGCCGTGCAAGCGAACTACCGTCCAGCAGCAGGAATACGGCGCCAAGCAGCGTCGGCGGGACCCACAGCGCAACGTGCACGGTTAGCGCATACCCGGACGCCAAGCCCCTCGGAAACGCCGAGCGCCACCAGCGCCAGGGCGCCGAAGAAGTCGAACGGCCCCCAACTCCCTGCGCTCGATGGAAATATGCCGGCCAGATTTGCGGCAGCGGTGAACACAAGGATCACTGCAACGAACTCTAGATTACCGTCGAACATGGAATCCAAATCGAATCCCAGTGCGATCGTGCCGTACATCGCCGCCTCCATCAGCCATATCGGCAATGAAAGCATGAACAGATAAAGCATAGCCCTGGGCGACGAAGCAACTGTGAGCCCTTGCAGCAAGTGCCCTACCAGTCCAAGAGCCGTATCTCGGAGATTGGACGGTAACGGCGCCATGATCCGGGCTGCCAACCCCAGCGCTCTTGCCTTCGACATGACCGATACCAACACCACGACGCCCGCGACCAGCAGGAAAGGCAACAGTGCGGCGGCGGCCAACGTTGTTGCGCCCCCGGGCACGTTGTCCGCCACTTCGCCAAACGCCCCGGACACCGGGACCAATGCCCACGCCAGCGCGACAAAAAAGAGAAGCGCGATTACGTCCGACGCCCTCTCAACCGCCACGGTGCCAAACGCTCCGGCCGTCGATATGTTCTCGCGCAGGTTCAGGTAGTAGGAACGGACCACCTCGCCAATCCTCACCGGTATGAGGTTGTTGGCCATATACCCGACAACTACCACCGGAAATATCGGCCGCCGCGATTCACCGATTATCGGCCGCAGCAGGAATCGCCACCGGTGGGCCCGCAAGTAAAGGGCAATGAAGTAGAAGAACAGGGACGGCGCCACGTACGCGTAGTTGGCGTTCCTCAGCACGTCGCCAATCGTGCGTGTGTCAACAAAGAACACCAAAAAGATAGCCAGGAAGCCGACGCTTCCGGCCAACCCGAGCCAAAAGGCGCGTTGCCTTGTCAACCGAGGGCTTTCAGGTAGCGGACCATGGAACGGACGACGCGCTCAGTCGATGGCCGCAAGCGGGATGTCCCGATCGAAGTAGACATACGAATCGACGGACCCTATGGGCGACGACAACTTGCGATAGAGGAAAAAGTCGAGAGACGTTCTCCACGCATCACGATCGACCACAGCATCGAAGAACTTCGTCAGACTCAACTCGTGGTGCTTGTATGTCTCGTTTTCGGGGAACCACCATCTATGCACGATCCGGCGGCCCTCCGTGTAGTCGTCGCCGAGCTCCGGTTTGACCTTGGTGTTGTTCTTGGCGTTAATCACGGCGATGGCCGTTCCGTCACCCGGCGCCGACACACTTTCAGACTGGTCCGGATAGGTGACGTTGGCGTATCCCCGCAAATACCAGGCCCACGGCCATGTAAAACCGTCCGCGGAGTCGATGGACAGCCTGATCTCGTTCCGATCGCCGGTAAGATCGCCGGCAGTTTCTATTTCTCTCACAAGATTGTGGATGTCCGGCGAAGTTTGAGTGTAGATCAGCATCTCCCGCGGCACGTCGGAGTGAACGTACGTTGCCACCCATCCCGTGCGGACCGTCAGCACGAACAGTATCCCGCACATGACCAACGCCGACGCAGACAAAGCGGTCTTCCACGTTACCTGGCGCGCCAACCACGTGAGACTGACGATCACCACACCAACCGATCCAAACAGTGCCCACAGTGTAAAGAATGACAGAGTGCCGTTATCGAACTCGAAGAATGCCAGGCGCCAAATCAGGATCACAAGTAGAGGAACGCCGAGAAGCAGGTAGGGCAATTTGGTTCGCGTCACGGTGCGCCACGGCACGGTAGATGCCAGGTCGTTGATGGCGCGCCCGGCGAGGATTATTAGCGGTAGCGAGATGTTGACGAGGAGCCACGGCATTTTCTCACCGGCGAGGGTGTAGGCGATCAACGTGGCGGCCGCCCAGAAAACCAGGAATCGGGTGAAACGGTCTCCCCTGTATACGTAGTAACCGGCGGCCGCCAGGGCGATCAGCCACGGGAGAAATTCGTAGACGAACAGGATCATGAAGTAGTAGAACATCGGCTGCTCGGCTCTGGCCACCTCATGTTGCGCCAACCAATAACCGAGCGACTGCCAGATCCCGCTGCCGACTCCCCCGGGATGGGTGAAGAAATTCGTGAACATCGTCAGGAATATGGCGGCAAAAATAACCCAGCATATGAGCCATACACGCCGGTTCCAGGTCAGCCCGACCACCATGGCGACAACCACCAGGATTACGGTTACCGCAATCGCTATCACCCAGCCTCCACCGTCCGGCGAACCGACGGGAATGCCTGCGGCGTTGCCAGCCTTTGCGGCCAGCGTGATACCCAAAGGCTCCTGCAAAATCGCCACGAGCGCCGCGGCGAGTGGGACGGTCAGGGCGGTCAGAAGGATCAACATGCGGCCTGCAGGGTCGAAGTCCTTGAAAGACGCCCTGCCCCACAGCCAATTGCCGACTTGCGATCGGGCAAGGAACAGGAGACCAACGACAAGTATCAGGGCTGACAGGTACATCGTCTCCTTCGACGTGAATCCCAGTGCAAGGAACGCCGCGGCCAGGTACAGATACCGGTTCTTTCGTTCGTCCATGTAGCGCCAGATCATGGCGAACAGGCCCAGCACGAACACGGCCATGAATATGTCGTTGCGAGCGAAACGGCTGAAGTACAGCATCGCCGGCGAAAAGGTCAGCATAACGGCCGCGGCCAAAGCGCCCACTTGCCCCAACCGGGATCTCAGCAGTAACGGCATCAACACGAGTCCACTCCCGAAAATGGCCATCGGCAAGCGAAGAGTGAAGTCGCTGTCGCCGAACAGGAAGAACGAAGCCGCCACGCTGTGGAACAGAAACATGCCGTGCATCAGCGGGTTGTGTTCGTATCCACTCCCGTTGAATATCTGCCATGCGAAAAACCCGTGCAGGCTCTCGTCGTGGTGGACAGCGCGGGCGCCCAGATCCCAAAGACGCATGATCAGCGCGCCGAAAAAGAGCGTCGCGTAGGCCGAGCGCTCCCAAAGAACGGGAATCAGTACCTTGTCGCCGGTCTCCTCGGCGACGGGTTCGAAGACAGGCTCGTCAGGTTCTTCGGCCAGTCTTTCCACTTCGACCCACCGCCCGTCTTCCCAACGGCCGGCCGTTTCCGCATCTGGCTCCGAGATAGTTTGAGACATCAGGGGCAGTTTTCCTTAACGCAGTAGATCACGAGGTCGTCGACCTCGAAAACGCGACTTCCAAGCGTATCGAACTTCCCTTCGCGTAGTAACGGATATTGGGACCTTTCCCGCGCGCCCACAACGACGTAATCGAGCTCATACGCGGCAATCAACCCAGAAGCGGTCTCCTGGTCTTCGGTTTCATACAGTTCCCGAACGTCGGCTTCCCGTGGAGCGACAAGATCGCCGGAACCTCTCCATTGCCGCTCGTGACCGGGCCAGCCTAGAACCGTGGGGACTCCGGTTGAACCCGATATTCGCCCGAATTCTGTGTACGACCCACCGACTGCCTCGACCAGCCGGTCACCAGGTTCAGCGGCGCCTTTAATAAACTCTATCGCCGCCAGATCCGCTGGGGCCGTCTTTTTCAGATACGAGATGCCGTCGATTGTGGATGCTCCCGACTCTTTGGCCTTGGTGAATGTTGCCGCCACGCTGTAGTACAGCGCGCCAGCAAGCAGAATAATCGCAACGCTTGCCCCGATTCCACTGGCCGCATGGCGCCAACCTGACAATTTTAAGTGGTGTAACCGCCACCGCCACACCCCAAACGCGCATACGACCGAGAGCAGTATCCAACACTGGTAGTAGAACTTGAACACCGTGTTCATTCGGTTGCCGAAAAAGTCGTTGACGTGCAGCAGTTCGGCGCCGTAGAGAAGGTACATCGCCATCAATACCAGCATGAGCGCGAACTGCACGGCATCGAATATCCCTGCCCTGGCGCGAGACACGAGCACGACGAACAGCAAAACGACGATCAGACCCAACGGGACCGCGGTCCATAGCCGCAGCAGCAAGTCCGCTGGTCGCGCTCCCTCCGTGAACTCGAGGTGGGCGAATGCCCAGAGCAGGTACGGTAAGACCACGCCGATAATGCCGAGCAACCAGGCTTCGATTTCAGGTCCGCCGAACCAGCGCACTCTTCCCAACAGCGCCCCCCAAAGGCGAGAGATCCGGTACTGAAATGTCGAATAGAGGGTTACGAACAAGAAGACGGCAGACAGGAGAAGAAAAAGACCCCAGACGGTCAGGAAATGAATCGGCCTGGTGCCGTAGTCGGCGGGAGCAATCGGCGGCATCTGCACCTGCGTCGCCAAGGTGCCGAAGTAGAACGGCGAAAAGACGAACAGGCCAAAAGCGGCGATGGCGGCGAGCGGAAAACCGGCGGTTGCGGCGGACCACACCACTGAAACGGGCCGGACGCGGTATGTGGCGAGCAGTCCAATCGCGTACATCGACACCACGGCCAACGCCATCCACCACGCAAACATGACGGTCAACGCGATAGTAAGACATGCCCCGGTCGCCACGGCCATCTCAACCGATCTTTCTTTCTCACCGTAAGTTTTGAGGGTCACGGCCGCTATGAGCGCCGCCGCAAGGAACGCCGCGTCCCATGCGTTAATGAACCCGGCGACCCCGGTCAATATGACGAGACTGGCCGCCGATGCGGGATTACGGCGCAACCAGCCAAATCCCCACGCGTCCTTGGACGCGAAGATGTTGTAGACCGCGCCCAGCCCCACCAGGACAAAAGGAATCGACATGACATGTGGATGAAGGTCGCCGAGCAAGAAGCTGAACAGTGGGAATTCCTGAATGGTGAAGTCCAGTCCCGCGCCTGATTCGTTGAATGTGTTTATGACCCGAGAGGCCCTCCACCACCACCAAAAACTGGTTGGCCGCCACGATTCTGAATCCGCATTGCGCTCGAGACCATCGATCGCCAGCCAGTTGTAGAAGCCGTCGGTCCCCACTCCGAAATTGGCCAGCAGTTCCCACCAGCCCGCAAGGCTGGAAATCACGAGCAATAAGGCCGATCCGGCTATCCCCGCCCAGAGGGCCGTGAGCCTGGAACCGTTGTCACGACGCACCAGCGAGAAGACAAGCGTGAATATCGCCCCCGCGGCCATTGCCGCCGAAAGAGACAAGGCGAGGTTGTAGGCAATCCCCGGCGCTACGCCGCTAGCCTTGGCCAATCCGCCAAACATCCAGTACCCGAAGTAGTAGTAGGCGACCGGTTCGCCGCTCAACCAGGGGTCCTCCGGAGGGGCCGACTCCGTAACGACGGATGCGTTCAGGAACATGAAGTCCATCGGCTTTTCGGTGCCCGCGATGTTGGGATCGAACAGGCGGAACAATGTCCATGCGACAAAGAAGGCGATGAAAACCGTTTCGCCCATCGCGACTGCGGTCCAATTCCGGCGGAAGAAGCCAAGCATCTCGTCGCGGCGCCGGTAGGCGAAGAGTCCGCTTGCAATAGCCAATGCCGAAATCGCGATCCACCAGGCCCATGGCGTGTTTGGCAGGACTCCGAGTTGACTCAGCCCCCATACGGCCGTACCGATAACAATCAGGCCGACTGGCTTGGCAAATCCCCAGGCCCGGTCCGGCAGATTGGGAAATGCCGCGTAGGCAAACGGAAAGGCGGCGAGGCCGATGGCCTCTGCGACGATCAGCCAGCTGATGACATCAAGCATGGCTCAGTCTCTTGGCCAAAAGATGCGAAACGGCAGTCAGGCGACCCTGGAGTCGGGCAACAGTGCGTCGGTGAACCCCGCGGGATCGAACTCGGAAAGATCGTCCAGGGATTCTCCTGTACCGATAAACCATATGGGCAACCCAAGGTCCCCGGCGATGGCCAGCGCAACCCCGCCCTTGGCCGAGCCGTCCAGTTTTGTAATCATGACCCCGTCGCAGCGCACCGCTTCGGTGAATGATCGCGCCTGCACGATGGCGTTTTGGCCCGATCCACCGTCTATCACCAGGAGGACCCGCTGGACGTAGCCGTCGGCCTGCCTATCGACGATCGACCTCATCTTTTTCAACTCTTCCATCAAGTTATGGCGGGTGTGGAGACGTCCTGCGGTGTCGATAAGCACGACGTCGGCGCCTCGCGCCCTGGCCGAAGTCAGAGTGTCGAACGCCACTGCGCCCGGATCGCTGCCGGCCTGTTGATATACGACCGGCAGGTCGAGTCGGTCGCCCCACACTCTCAACTGCTCAATGGCGCCGGCGCGAAAGGTGTCAGCGGCGCCGAGCATTACTTTTCTGCCGTCCCGGACAGCGGCCCGGGCCAGCTTGGCGATGCTGGTCGTCTTGCCGGAACCGTTTACCCCAACCACCAGCACTACCACCGGCTGGCCCGACGGTATGGGATCGTTGGCTGGCGGCCGTGAAAGCGTCTCCACCATCGCTATTCTCAGTTGTTCAGTAATGCCCTTTGCAGACATCGCTCCGCCCGTGGAAGCGTGGGTCTTGACGCGTTCGATCAGTTCAATCGCTGTGCTGACCCCAACGTCGGAGGTAATAAGAACCTCTTCTAGTTCGTCCCACACCTCTGGGCCGACGGTGTTCCGGCCCAAGACCTGGCCGAGGACGCGGCGCCATACGGCGCCGGTCTTCGCCGTCGTCTCAAAGGTCTTGTCCCGTTTTCTGCCGAGTCTTAACACAGCAATACCAAACCAGCCTCGAACATGTCGTCAGGCGCTGTCACCGTCGGTCGTTTCGCGGGACATTCGGCTCATAGCTTCAACGGCTGCGGCCCGCTCCGCCTCCACCTTGCGGTCGCCGCTTCCTGAGCCGGCCACTTCGCCGCTCAAAAGCACTTCGACGTTGAACCGGGCTTCCGAGCAGGCGTCGTCCGCCGGCGCTATCCGGTAACTAGGTGACGGTCCCCCCAGTTGTTGCACTATCTCTTGTAGTACCGACTTCGGGTCCTTGGGGTTCTTTTCGCGCAGGGCCTGGTCGATCTCAGGCCCAAGCCAGTCGAGCAGGATCCGCTCGCACCCGTCGAATCCCCGGTCCAAAAACACGGCGCCCGCAAGAGCCTCGAAAGCGTTGGCCAGATTTGTCAGACGGTCTGGGCCACCAGACTCGAACTCCCCTCGGCCCATAACCAGGTGTTCACCAAGGCCCATGCGCGCAGCCGCGGTCGCCAAAGCGTCACGTCTCACAGCGTGTGAACGCCTGGTCGTCAACTCACCTTCCGGCGCTTCCCGCGCGCGTTCGTACATAGTCCTGGCGACGACGAAGTTGACGACCCCGTCGCCGAGGAACTCGAGCCTTTCGTTCGATTCGGCGCAGGCCTCGGGCTGCTCGTTCAGGAATGACTTGTGCGTCAGCGCAACCGCCAACAGCCGTCGGTCCCGGAATTCGATGCCCAACCGTTGCTGGATCAACTCCAGGTCCTGGTCATCATGTGGATCAATAGGCAAATTTAATCGGTAGCGCCGCGTGGCCACGGCGGTTGGGGCCGTTTCAACTCTCCGAAATACTTGCTGTCGCTTGCGATGCCCATGAAATGATCAAAGGCTCGCATGGTTTCGGATTCGGGTGGGGTGAACAATTTCAGAAAGGCCCACGAACCGTCCACGAAGCGGAATGTCGGGGTACCGAACACACCGTTCTCGACGGCGAATTCATGGTCCCGTCCAATTTCTTCGAGCGTCGACGGATCCTCCATGTCTGTCTTGAACGTGGTCATGTCGAGCCCAATTTTCCGTGCGCACTCCGTAGCGGCCTCAACGCTGCGGATATCCTCTCGACGGAGGTGTTTGGCATCGAGCATCTCCATCACGTAGTCGTGGTGGGCCTGCGAGCCCTGCCGGGCGGCGGCCACTCCGCCTCGCAAAGGATTCAGGCCTCGGCTGACGTAATCGCCGGTCTGTTCCCAGGCCTTCCACTCGGGTCCATTTTTTGAGTTGGCCTGCTCCAGGGCAAAACTGCGGTAGTCAATTATGAGGTCGTCTCCGAGTTCAGACTTGACTCTTGACAGCCAAACGGCCGCCTGGCGGACCCATGGTCAGGTGTAATCGATGAAGACTTCAAATCTCAGAGGTGTTTCAGCAGCCATGGGTTCCTCTCATTCAGTGCTGGTTGGACTATTCGATAAGTCTATGACTTACTGGAATATTCTGCATGTACGAAAGAACCCTGCTCACCCCGTGCCAGGTTTGGCGGTATTTGTGGCCCGGCCGGCCGTATAATATTAAGGGAGCACGGTTATCACGATTTCCCATTGCCTAACATCGCAACTCTTCTAGAACGTTCCCTGCCCAGCGGCGCGCTGGAAGGACTTCGGCTGGCTGGAAATCTTGCGGCCGAAGGTGAAAGCGAGGCGGAGGCAGCCTACCTGGTCGGTGGATCGGTACGCGACGCCCTGCTCGGCCTCACCCCCGGCGATATGGACTTGTCCATCGTAGGAGACGCGCCCCAGTTCGCCGCGACATTCGCGGACAAAGGCGGCGGCGTAGTTGAAGCTGTGTCGCAGTTCGGTACCGCCAGGGTTGGGCTGCCGGCAGGGAGATTTGACCTGGCGATGTCGCGGACCGAAACGTACGCCACGCCGGGGGCATTGCCGACCGTCAAAAGCTCGGGAATCCAGGAAGACCTGTCCCGGCGCGACTTCACTATCAATGCGATGGCGGTCGATCTTTCCCCATCGAATTGGGGTGATTTAGTGGACCCGCATGGAGGGTTTTCAGATACGGCGAGGCGCCGGATCCAGATCCTGCATCCCGGAAGTTTCAGGGACGACCCCACGCGAATCTTCCGCGCTATCCGGTACGAACAACGGCTCGGATTCAACCTGGACCCCGGCGCCCTGTCGCTCATGAAGCGCGACTGGGACTACATGGACCTAATAAGCGCCGCGCGGGTCAGGGGCGAATTGGAAAAAATCCTTGGCGACCCTCTGCGGGCAGACATTCTGGCCGCCGCCGAAGATCGCGACGTACTGGCCGGGATAGACATTTCCTTCAGGGTGAGCCGCGCCGCGTTGCAGACGATGCGCCGGAACCCGGATCGGGACATACTATTTTATCTTGCGCTCGCGACCGCCTCCCTCACCGAAAACGAGGCCCTTTCGCTCGTGACCCGGCTGGAACCGCCCCAGGAGTGGCGCGAGATCATATTGTCGTCACCGAGGTACCGCGGAATGTCCAGCATTCTGCGGAATGAAAACTTGTCGCCCAGCGAAGTGGTCGCAGTGCTGGGTGAATTCCCGCTGCCGCTCCTCGAGGCACAACGTGCGCTGACTGGTTCCACCAACCAAAAGTCGCGGCTCGATCAATACCTGGGTATCCTTCGCCATGTCAGGCCGGAGATAACCGGGGCCGACTTGCTGGGAGCGGGAGTTCCGCAGGGACCGGAAATCGGCATCATGCTGGACGAGGTCCTCCGCGCGCGCATGGACGGCAGGGTCAAGTCGAAAGAGGAAGAAATGGCGTTTGTCGACCGGCGAATGTTGTCTCCGGCACGCCACCTTCTTAACCGCTAAACGTCTTCCGGCAGTGCGCGGGCCATGTGGGCGCCGCCCCATGAAGCCGCGCGGCCTGCCAGTCGCTCGCGGTGGAACATGTACTGTTGCGCTATCGCGCCGTACTGGCCAAAGTGGCTTCTCGCCCACTCCCCTGCCGCGGCGTTATTTAGCCGGGGCGGTAATCCGTACCACTTTTCCAGCGCCCTTCGAGTCCAACGATCAACGGGGAACGCCTCCGGTTTGTCCAATGAAAATGCGAGAACGCAGTCGGCGATCTTCTCCCCAACCCCGTTGATCCCCATCAGGCACTCCTTCGCGTCGTCGTATGACTGCCCTCTCAGCGCCATCAGATCGAGGTCCCCTCGGGCCGCGAGCTCAGACGCTGCGGCCACATATTTGGCTCGAAATCCCAGGCCAAGTTCACGGAGTCTCCCCTCTCCGACGCCCGCTATGGCCGATGCGTCCGGAAATTCGAAATCGGCCTCTGAAGGACCGATCCTGCGCCCGACTGCGCTGGCAACCGCGCCGACATTCAGTTTGATTCTCGGCACATTGGAGGTCGATGAACAGATGAAAGAGACCAGGCACTCCCAAGGTTCCTGGCGCAGCAGACGGAGACCGGCGTACCCGCGAACCGCAGGACCGATGCAAGGATCGTCGACGAACACCTGTCTGAACTCTTCGAGGTTCATGTTCGCGTTGAAGTAGCTAGCCGTTTTCGCCAATGCGTCCGACACCGGCCCATCATCGAGCGCGGTGACTTGGACACCCCCGTTGCATTCCGAGAGGCACAACAGGCGGTCTTCGATCACTCCCCGGAATACGGACTCATCATCAGGCTCTACCTGCCACCAACGGAACGCCTGACCTCCGTCCAGAGTCGCGGCAAGCGCGACTGGTTCGCCGGCGATTTCGACCTTGGCGTAAGTCGGACGATCGCAGGCTTGCGTCGTTGCTGCGACAGCCTGGGTCATGCGGTTCCGTTCTCATTCCACGCGGCGACGATCTCCCCAAGTCTCGACAGGGATGTCCGCCGCACCGTGCACCGCGGCAACGCTCTCTGAAACTTGGTCCCATAGCCACGGGAGATGATGCGCCGGTCCAGAATGACGAATGCCCCGCGGTCGGTACCTGAGCGAATCAGCCTGCCGAACCCCTGTCGGAATCGCATTACCGCTTCCGGCACCATGTACTCGCCGAAACCGTCCTCGTAGAGTTCGGAGCGCGCCTCTACCACCGGGTCCGTCGGAACGGGGAATGGCAGCCGGGTCATCACCAAGGCCTTTATCGAAGCCCCTTCCAAGTCGACTCCTTCCCACAGGCTGCTTGTCCCCAAAGCCACGGCCTTCCTGTTGCGAGCGAGTTCGCGCATTACACGATGGGGCGGCCCGTCGGCGCCTTGCGCAATCAACCGGATGCCCGCAGCCTCGAGCCGGGAACTGAGCGAGCGGCGCGCCGACTCAAGAGCCGAATTCGACGTAAACAGGACGAGCACGCGGTCGCGTAGTTTCGTTGCGATGTCTTCGACCGCGTCCGCCACAGTCGTCGCATAGCCCTGCCTACCGGGCTCCGGCATATCTTCGGGAACGGCAACCAATGCAGCGCGTTTATAGTCGAACGGCGAACCCATGAACAGGTCCTTGCCGCCGTCCATTCCCACCATTTCCCGGAATCTGTCGGCTTTCCCGTCATATCCCAGGGTGGCGCCCGTCAGGATAACGGAGCGTTCATGCTCAAATATTTTCTCCCGCAGTATCGGCCCGACATCTAGCGGCGCGCCGTTGAGAAAGAACGTCTCGTCTCGAGGCCTCGCGGAAATCCAGTAGACCATCCCCTCATCGGGATGAGGGATGCTCTGCCTCAACCTGTCACGCGCGGCGACAAGATTGTCCAACGCGGCGGTGACGTCGAGCATGATCGCAGAAAGGTCTTCGCTGTCAGACGCGGCCTGGCTACCTCTCCGCGCCAGAACAGAAAACCTTTCGATTAACACCGAAAGCGCCACGTCGAGGTTTTCCCAAGCGACTTCAAGTCCTGCCCAGATCGGTTGGGCCCGCAGGCCCGCGGTGATTCTAAGTCTTTGGTTCTGCTCGTCCGATGCGAACGCTTTGTACGTGGACTGCAGAACGTCAAAGAACTCCTCAGCCCTGGTGGATATGCGCCCTGCCGTCTCCGCCGCCGCCGCCGCCTCTACCGGTACAGGGTTCAATGCCTCAGCGCCTCCGCGCTCCGCCTGGATTGCGTTCGCCAGCGCGGCAATCAGGCCGCGTTCGCCGGTCAATTCTGCCAATTCAATCTGGAATTGCTGCTGCGAGAGGGAAAAGCCAAGGTGATTTGTGGCAGCGGTTACCAGGTGCTGGGCTTCATCTACGATAAGGGCGTCGTGGGGTGGCAGCAGCCCGCCGCCCATGGCAGCGTTGGACATTAGAAGCGAATGATTGATTATGAGAATGTCGGCGCTATGGGCCTGGTTTCGCGCTTTCCTCAGAAAGCACGGGCCCCGTCCGGGTGGGCACTCTGCTGCGCCCTGGGCAGAAAGTCGCCCGAATGCCGGGGTCTGCCTGCCCAATCCCAGTTCCGAACGGTCACCCGTTTCTGTCGTCTGAAGCCAGACCAGGCACTTCCCAAGCAGGCTCGTTTCCTGTTCAGATGACCGGCCCGACTGAATGGCGTGTGCCCAGCGTCGGTAACACAGGTAGTTGCCGCGACCCTTCAACTCGCTTATCTCGAGTCCCGACTCTTCAAGGTGGCCCGCAGTCGAAAGGGTCTGCTCGACTACCGGCGCGTCCTTGTTCAAAAGTTGAGCCTGAAGGTTGATCGTGTTCGTGGAAACGATGATCGGCCCACCGCCTTGCGACGCGTGCAACGCCGCGCCTGCCAGATACGCGATGGATTTGCCGACGCCCGTTCCCGCTTCCACGACCAGGTTTTCGCCATCCGCAATGGCCGCGCCCACCGACGTGGCCATGGTCAGCTGCTCGCTCCGCTCCTCGAACGACGGCAGCGCCGCCTTCAACGGGCCGTCCGGGGCGAAAATCTTTTGCACTGCGTCCAGGTATTCATCACGACAAATCTGCAACTCGCTCGTACGTTGCCTTCTGGGTACCTGGAGCCTTTCCATCAGGTCACGGGGATCCAATCCGGTTGGAACGATTACTTGGTCGCTCGGCCTGCGCGGTTTCCCGGCAATGGCCAGACTCGCCAGGACGCCAACCGACCAGCCGTTTTGTTCGCTCATTCGTTGCAACTGAGCCAGGACGGGCATACTCATTTCATTCAGAAGCCGGTTGAGTTCCAGGAACAGATCGCGGGTTACCAACGCGTCGGAAAGCGCACGATGTGGGGAATTGTGGGACGCGTCGATTTTCTGGGCGAGGCGCGCGAGCCCGTATGAAGTTTCTGAAGGCAGGACCACCCGCGCGAAGTCGAGAGTGTCGAATACAAGCCCTCTTGGATAGACGCCGTTGGCACGCAAGAAGCCGGTGTCGAATTCTGCGTTGTGCCCAACGATGGGCAAGTCCCCCAGGAAACGCGTCAGGTCCGGCGCCACCCGGTCCCACTTGGGCGCAGCGTCGACGTCGCCCTGGCTTATGCCGGTAAGGGACGTGATGAACTGGGAGAGCCGTCTCCTCGGGTTTACCAGGCTGGAATAGCGGTCGAGTTCCAGGTCGCCCTTGAATTTGACAGCCCCGACCTCAATGATCTTGTCCTTCTTTGGGTCGAGGCCGGTGGTCTCCAGATCGATCGCAATGAAGGTTTCCCCGTCCGGGCCGGACCGCGCTGTGCTGTTCGGGTTCATGCAGGAGACTGTACTTGAGTCGCGGCAATGACTGAGCCGTCAGTGACCATTACCGGCCGGCATTTTCCAATCGACGGAGCTGTCCGTATTCGCCGAGGCGCAGGCCGCGACAAGCCTGTTATCAGAACCCCGCCGTTTCGAGTATGCGGCCCGGGTGAGCAGCGTCCTGACCGATCTCCCCGCGCTCGAACCGGTGGACGGCATCGATAATCGCTGCCGTGACTAGCACACTCTCACCCGCTTCCCCGGCCCTTGCAAGCACGTATCCGTTCATTTCGTCGATTTCGGTTGGGCGGCCCTTGTGTGCGTCCTGCGCCATCGAAGGTTTCCAATCATCTCCACCGACCCTGCTGGAAATAGAGTTGTCGATCTCTTCGTAGATGCTCCCGTCCGACGCGTTCGCCCATGTTTCGGCATCGAATCCGCCGAACGGCGGCACGCGGTAACCGAGGGACAGGCCGACGCGGGCTGACTCGGCCGCCAACCTGATCTGCAGTTCGCGCCCGCGGGCGTCGTTGGCAAGGACCGATGTACCCATGCCCGAAATGGCGGTGACGGGGTTGCCCATACAGTTCTGGCACAACTTGGCCCATCGCTCCCCCCACAGGTTGTCTGTGACCCGCGCGCCGTCGATGATCTCGAGCATGTCGACCAGCTCGCGCAGGCGCCTGGAGACGCGTCCGTCATGCTCTCCCGCCCGAAATACGTCGTAGCCGGAGTCGCGGCGGCGTGCTTTGCCACCTCTTGCGACGACGCCCGGTTCCCACAGGGCCACTTGTATCGATGACATCACCAGCCCGACCGCCCGGTCTGATCCGACAATGGAAGCGAGCGTTGGATCATTCCAGCAGTTTTGGGCCGAAACCAGGTACCCGTCGCTGCCGATGAAACGCGCTGCAAGTGTCGCCGCCCACGACGTATCGAACGACTTAACGCATATGAAGCCGATGTCGAAGGCCGGGCGGCGTGCCAACCGTTGGGCCTCGTGAAGATTGAGCATATCCAGCGAAGCAGTGAACGGTTCGTGAGGACCGGAAACGCTTAGCCCGCGTTCGTTGACCGCCGCCACGTGTTCGCTCCACGGGTCCAGAACGGTGACTTCGTGGCCTTCATGGGACAGCCACCCCGAAAGATAGCTGCCGACGGCGCCGGCGCCGACCACCAGAATGCGCTTGGTCATGCTTCGCTCATTGCCCCGGGCTCGATCGACACGGAGTCACCCTGCCGCACCTTGCCGGTGGATATCACGGTCCCGACTACGCCCCGCCGGCCCACGCACGCCTTCAGCACGCTCTTGTCGATATAGTCGAGGTTGGAACACGGTTTGTTCTGCTCGGTGACTCGTATGGCCACCGTATCACCGACCCTGAGCACATCTCCACCGGCAAGATCGGAGAGGTCGCCAAGTCCTTCGACGAGCAGATTTTCGCCGAATGCTCCTGGTTCGATCTCCACGTCGAGGGACGCCGTCAAAAAGTTGTAAACCTCTTTGGAAACGACGCTGACCGGCCTGTCGTTCGGCTTCCCCGCTTTGGAACCATGCTTGCATATCGGGCCGGAGTGGTAATCGCCATCGACGCCGAAAGTACCGACGTCGATCTCGTCCCTGGGGTATTTGGGCATCCCACGCTCCTGCCTCGCACAGCAGGCAATCACAGTTCCCATGGTCATTGCGCGTCCTCTTTCGATACCAGATTCGATACCACAGCAAACCTTCTCACTAACATCACAGACGCTATTCTAGCCACGCTTTGGGGAGTGTGAGGTTAGCCCGAGTAAAACGCGCGTTCTCTAATCTGGTGGCATAATGCGGACAATTCTGAATAAAAGAGTTCGTTCGGAACGAACAAGGAGTATCCAATGGCAGTAGACGTAGGCCAACAAGCGCCAGGATTCACGCTGTTAAACGGAGCGGGCGACGAGGTGAGCCTCTCTGACTTTTGCGGCAAAAATGTGATCGTCGCCTTTTTCCCCGCGGTGTTTTCGGGCGTTTGCGATAACGAGATGTGCGCCTTCCGAGACTCGCTGTCCGAGCTCAACGATGCCGATGCCGAGGTCATCGGCATATCCGTGGACCCGCGCTGGGCGATCGGCGAGTTCGTATCCAAGTACGAACTGACGTTTCCCGTCCTGAGCGACTACAGCCGCCAAGCGATACGTGACTACGACGTCGTCATGGAAAACTTCGCCGGCATGGCTGGCTACGACGCGGCTGTCCGATCTGTGTTTGTCATCGACAAGAGCGGCGCGGTGCGTTGGAATTGGGTCGCAGAGGCCCCGCCCATCGAGCCGCCGTACGATGAGGTCAAATCCCAGGTAGCCGCGCTCGGCTAGGCCATTCGACATCCGGTCTGCCTTGAAGTTCGGCCGACCGGTTTTCACCGGAATTCGGGTCTCTTGCCCGGTGGCCGTGTCACCGGAGGGGAACCAACGTGTAGCGCTTCGCTGGCGAGGTTCTTCAAACGGGGAAGCCCAACGCGTCCCAGGTACGCCGATAAGACTCGCAGGTACCTATACGCTTCATAACCGCAATACCGATCCGTAAGCCGAAGATCTTCTTCGGCTGGTGGGTAGTGGCCGCCGCCGGCGCCCAGAATTTCTACGGATCGGGCGTGTGGTTTTACGGCTTCCCGATCTTCTACGCCGCGCTACTCGGCGAGTACGGATGGTCGGCCGCTGGCGGCGCCCTCGTGGTCTCCCTCTCGCGGCTCGAGGGCGGGATATTCGGGCCGGTCATCGGATCGTTGGTGGACCGGTTTGGCCCGCGGCTCATGGGGATGTCCGGCGCCGCTATGGTCGGAGGCGGGTTCCTCGTGATGAGCCGGCTGGGTAGTTTCGACGTTGGCCCCGTACACGTAACCGCCTTTGCGGCGTTTCTGGCTCTTTACGCCGGCTGGATGTCGATTGGCTACAGCGCCGGTTCCACCTCCCGCAGCACGGCGGTAAACGCCTGGTTCGTGTCGAAACGAGGCCGGGCGTTTGCCCTGTACACACTGGGCGCTGGGGCATCGGGCGGTACGGTCGTGATGCTCGGTTGGTTGGCAAACGACTACGGGTGGCGGACCGCTGCGCTTGCCGCGGGGATCGGCGTACTCGTCCTGTCGGTGCCGTTGTCGATGTTCCTCAGAAGACGGCCGGAGGACTACGGTTACCTGCCCGACGGCGCCGACCCTGCGGCACAAGGCGAGCCCGGACAATCGATGCGCGCCGCCCGCGTGACCATGCCCGCGCGGGAACCCGACATGACGATTCGGCAGGTAATCGTCGCGACTTCGTTCTGGCTAATGATCCTGGGTTTTGCCGCTCGCAACGTGGCGTCAACATCAATCGTCATACACCAGGTCAAATACCTGACGGACGTGCGGGACTTCTCCCTCATCGTGGCAAGCGGCATCCTGGGCGCAGTGGTAACGATTAGCATGGCAGGACGGCTGACCTTCGGCCTCGCGGGCGACTTCGTCCCAAAGAACTACGCCCTGGCGACTGGGTTCCTCCTGCAGGCGGTTGGGATCTGGATTTTGTCCATGGCCGACACAATCGGCATGGTCTGGCTCTTCGCAGTCGTGTACGGGGTGGGCTATGGGGCGACGATCCCGGTGTCGATGGCGATCATCGGCGACTACTTTGGCAGGCGTCGTTACGCGACGATTCACGGCCTTGTGCAGTTTTGCCTGGTACCCGTCACGTTCATTGGCCCCGTTTTCGCTGGTTGGATATTTGACACTACGGGCGAATACGTAATCGCCTTCAACACGTTCATGGTGGTGCTGATCGTCGGCGCGGTGTTCATGATGTTTGCCCGAAAGCCATCCGCACCACCCGCAAGAGGACGCCGTTTTGTCGGAGGGAGAACCGGCACGTAACGTCTCGCAGGACCCTGGTTTTGGCGCGCACGTTTCTGCGACCGGGTTGGGCCGGGTGATTCGCGGTGCCGCGACGCCTACCCTCACTCATAACTTTCCGCTAAGAGGGCGAATCTTTTCCTTCTGCCCTGCCGCAGGATGGCACACCCCATGTCACCCTGAGCGAAGGCGAAGGGTCTGGGGTCAGAGGGGCGGCCTTGCTGCATGACGGACGTTAGATTCTTCGGCTTCGCTCAGAGTATCTGTGTTTGATTGTCAAGAGTTTTCAGCTGGCTGGGGCGTAGTTTTCCACCCAGGGGGTTCCCCGCCGAGCTATGGCGTGCAACTGCAAAAGTAGTTTCCTCATCACTGCCACGAGCGCTACTTTTCCGGGCTTGCCTCGCGCTGGTTGTAAAAGCGCGCCAGGGCGCTGTTCTTGCTTCGGATCAGCGACAAAGCCGCCATGTACAAGGCCCGACGTACTGCTCCACGTCCGCCCCGGATGGCCCGATAGCCCTTGCGGCCGCTGTCACGGGACCAGGGAGCCAGGCCCACCAGAGAGGTCAAACACTTGCCGTCACCTTCGCCTAGCTCCGGCAAGTCCGCCGCCAGCCGCGGTGAGTATGCCCACGCCCTGAACACTCTGGTAAAGGGCAGCCCGACGGGACAACTCCGAGCTGCTTTGCAGGGCCTATACTCCTCGACCCGGGCGATTTCGTCATCCAGCCAATGTGCCGTTTGGTGGAGGCCCTGCTGCCTTTCTGATCCCTTTGTCCAGCCGGTTGAGGTACTCGCTGGGACCAACTGACGCCGGCGCCGCAGCAGGTCGCGCAATTCGTCCCGCTCCGGGTCCGGCTTGCGCCGCGGCGCGTCCGCCATGGGAAACGCGCGGCCGAACATCGACAGGACTTGAGCGTCCAGACCGTCGGTCTTCGCCTCGAACCCACGGGCCCGGGCGAGGGAGCGCATCCTGAAGGGATGGACCATACGAGGGATCAATCCGGCTTCATCCAACTGTCTGACCAGTTGCCGCTCATACCCGCCGGTGGGTTCATACGCCGCTTCTGATACGTCATGCTCCTTCAGCCAATCCACCAACACTCTGATGCCGGCAGTCGAGTTGTCGAAACGTTTCGGGGCCGGTCAACACATACCTTGTCTTTACCTGCATGACGGACGTTGAGATTCTTCGGCTTCGCTCAGAATGACAGGCGTTTAGGCCCAGACTGACAGACATTTAGGACTGACAGACATTTAGGTCCGGATTGACAGGCGTTTATCAGAAGAATGGCAGGCGCTAACGCTCGGCTCCAGCGGCGCCCTTCTGGACGTCCACCTAAGAGCAATGCTCCCGTTCCGTTCGCTGGACGCCAACCACTACGTCATACAGGCCGCGCGGATATCTCCCAGTCGTGGCCGCCGCCATGAAGGCGGCGAACGGTTTTTCCCACTGACCTGCCGGTTAGGGAAGAAGTTATGTAGGAGGCTGTGGCAACGACCCGCCGAATGGCTCGACGTATCGAGCCCTTCGGTACAGATCGAATCAGGACATGCTGAACGGCGGATAGCGGTCGGTGATGAGCAACGAGGTGTACGCGCTTACTCTCAAACTCCATCGATGTACGCCAACTACGAAGTCAAACAGCCCGCGCGGGTATTTCCCAGTGAAGATGATTGCCAGCCAGGCGATGATCGTGAAAAGCAACGAAATCATCCAAAGTATGTAGAGGATCACGTAATGCGGTATTGCCAGCAACCACTTGATCAACGGCAAGAAGCGGTTCAGCCCGTCGACATCGGGATACTCAAAATCGAGCGACACGCTTTGAGCCTCATCGGTCGATGGATAACGGTCGGTCATCAGCGAAAGGTAAACGTTGACACGAGCCGCATACCGGGCACGTTCGAGATTGAAATCGAACCACCAGCGCGGGTACTTCCGCCGAAACAGGATCAGCAGGACCAAGGGTAACGTGGTCGTTCCAGCCAAAATGGTGGAGACCAATAACGCGGGAATCGCGAGGATGATTCGAAACAGCGTGCTGATCCGGCTCAGTCCTTCTTCCGGATACGCCACGTTATATGAAATGGGATAAGACCCCATCTGCCCAGAAGTCACGATTACCTCCCAAAAACTCGCCCGCGCAGATGACAAAGCAACGTGCCCGCCCTGTCGGACCCACTAGTGCGACGAAGCATAACACGCGCCGTTTCACGACCCGTCCGCCATTTCCGTGCGACGGAACGGGTCGCCCCGAATCCCGCTTCCGGGCGACTCGCGACATCGGCGGCGGAGGTCCGTTACATTGCTGAAGATCGGGAGTTAAGCAACGACTGCGTGCCGAAAAGAGCGAACTGCCATATTGTCAGGAGGCGCAAGTTGCCATTGAACAGGTCGGTGAGGCCGGCGCGCGAGACGGTGGAGCAGATGCCGGGGTCCGTTGCCGAACGCCGAAGAGGGCCTCAATGGACTGTGACCGGTAGTCGCACAGGAGTACTCAACCCAGAAATGCGGCGGGTACGGTCTGGCGATTCAGTCGCCCCTGATGCTGCCCACTTCGTGAACTGAGCCGCCGCCGGAGAGGCTCGCCGGGATGAATTCCTCAACAGATGTCCCGTGTCCCGGCTTGAGTCTCCCCTTCGTTGACAGGCGCCGCGCCCTGCCACTGCCCGTTTGAAAGCGCCTGCCATGTCCAACTGTCCGGCGGCCGGAACACTCGCTTTCGCCTATCGGCTTCGGCCGCAATCATCGCTTTCGGCTCCCTCATCTTAGGTAGACTCGGAACGACGTAATCGACGGCCAAAGCGTAGCGGAAATTTTCGAATCCTGCTCCTACTTCCTGACCTCACACGGTTCAGCTCCTCTACAAACGATAGTGTAGTCATCTGATAATGACGTCATCCCTTGGGAACGGGATACCCACAAAACCCCCAATTAAACCCACGACCACAATCGCCAAGAGAATCATGAACAGTAAAAACGCCTGAAACTCACGATTCCTCCATATTTCATCCTTCAATATCCAATTGATGTGTGAGGCCAGCCGTGCAGCCTTACGCGCCAACGGTGAAACCACTCTCTTAAAGTACATTGTCGCTGAAACCTCGAGGTTCGGAAATCATGATCAGGTAGGTTGACTGATGTTTCGCTGAAACACTCCTACGGACTCTCACAATTGGATGCCGTCAGCCGCGCGCCGGCCCCAACGGGAGCCGGGCATAGACGCCAACGAGACGCTGCCCGGCTCGACTGAATGACTCAGCGAGATTCCGTTGCACACAGGATCGGATCTATGGCCAACTGATCAATTCCCACAACCTTTCGCAATGGAAGTTAGCGGGCCACGGAACATGGCCTATGGGCTGAGTCTACTCTTCATTGCCAGGCGGCGCGCCCTGCCACTCCCTCGTTGAAAGCGCTTCCCATTTCCAACCATCCGGCGGCCGGTACATTCGACTTGGTCTGGCGGCATCGATCGCACTAGTGGCTTCCGGTTCCCTTCCTTGAGGTAGATTAGAAACGATGTAGTCGACGACCATGGCACAGCGTTTTTTATCGAATCCTACTCCTACCTTACTGGTGTCCCCGTACATCCCAACGGAGAAATGGGTTGAGACTTGAACAAGATTCGGACACCTGCCGTCAGAGAGCCGCGGTATATGGACAACCACATCACCTACAAAGATCTGATGTCGTTCCCCATGTTCGTCAGTGCGAAACGCGCCGCCGGTCCGTAATGGTATTAAACGCTCCTTTGTATGTAGTGTATATAGTGGCGCCAAATCCTCTTCGAGGCCTATGCGAAACGCGCCAGGATTTGGGTGTTTCGGCAACGGCCAGAGCAGCGCACGTATTGCAGACGCATTAACTGACACGAAGAGCGTGACGAACAAGAAGACCATAACTGACACGACGATCGTAACCGGTATGACATTCCGTAACTCACGATTTGTCCACATTTCACACCCCGATGTCGCTGGAACCACCAGGCCCAGGAAATCATGATCACCTTTTCAATATCTCACCAAATGTTGAACCAGGCCCTGCCACCCTCCTTGCGATTGGTAAACATTCCCGCGGGGACGCGCAGTTACCTCTGGGCTGCCGCTATACCAACATGCGGGTGGATTAGGAGCCATGGAAACACCCACGCCAACGAGACGCTGCCCGCCTAACGCCAAACTTCCGCGGAATCACGATTGCCGGGCTTTAATGCCAGCCGAGCAAATCCCAATTCTGCCCGGCTCCCTCATCTTAGGTAGACTCGGAACGACGTAATCGACGGCCAAAGCCTAGCGGAAATTATCGAATCCTGCTCCTACTTCCTGACCTCACACGGTTCAGCTCCTCTACAAACGATAGTGTAGTCATCCGATAATGACGTCATCTCTCGGAAACGGGATGGGGAAACATCCCCCCATTAAACTTAGGAACACGACCAACAGAAGAAACATGAACAGTAAAAACGCCTGAAACTCACGATTCCTCCATATTTCATCCTTCAATATCCAATTGATGTGTGAGGCCAGCCGTACAGCCTTACGCGCCAACGGTGAAACCACTCTCTTAAAGTACATTGTCGCTGGAACCTAGAGGTTCGGAAATCATGATCAGGTAGGTTGACTGATGTTTCGCTGAAACACTCCTACGGACTCTCACAATTGGATGCCGTCAGCCGCGCGCCGGCCCTAACGGGAGCCGGGCATAGACGCCAACGAGACGCTGCCCGGCTCGACTGAATGACTCAGCGGGATTCCGTTGCACACAGGATCGGATCTATGGCCAACTGATCAATTTCCACCCTTCTTCGCAATGGAAGCTAGCGGGCCACGAAACATGGCCTATGGACCGACAGTCCCAATCGAATGCCGCAGGTATGGATTCCCACCCATCAGCCCTTACCTTCGATCTGATTTCATGATGCATCCATCGCAAAACAGCGTGATGGAATGTTCCGGAAATCGTTGACGACATCAAACCAGGGCCCGAGGCCGAGCCGAGACTGGTACAAGAGTCCTCAGTCCAGTCGAACCACGGCGGGTTATAGTTACCCCAGCAGTCGGGCGGAGCAACGTATCTGTCAAAGAGCGGTCCACCCCCGGTGAGGCTCGACGTCTTGAACTCCACTGTCGCTTTAACCTGAGTCAACTCTTCGTTAAAAGCGCCACGCCACTCGCCCACCGCTTGTACGCGCCATTTCGCCTCGGTCGCCGACTGTGTCGCACCCCCGGGCTGGTCGGCTTCGGCCTGAATCAGCGCTTCAAGCTCAAGGGCTCTGGAGTCCCGCACGATTTCTGCGACGACCATAGCACAGCGGCTTTGATCAAAATCCAAGGTTATGGACTTTACGTCCCCACGTCCCCCAACGGTAAAGTCGTGAGGGCCGCAAGCGCCGTCAGCAAGGCGCTGTGTCTGGATAACGACGTCACCTACAGACATCAAACGCTTTGCACCATCCTCCCCTATGTAAAACGCGCCGGGATCTGGACTCTGCGGCTCCGGCGGAGTCTGCGCGAATGCCGTTGGGGAGGCCCATGCGGCCGCCACAAATGACACTACAACCGCGACCAGTACAACAACTCTAAACTTACGGTTACTCACAACACACCTCCTATATCCCGCCGACTGCGAGGCCAGCCATCCCAACCTCACATATAGCCCCGGTATCCAATTTTACCACATAAAATGCCTAAAATCACCAGGCGGAAAAGACCATGACCACATTCACCAAAGTCTCACTGCATAACGCTTACACACACTCTCGATCGGATGCCGCTCCCTGGGAGGACATGGCAGGAAAGGCGATCTCAGCGCTGCCCGGGGGATCCCAGAAGTTCTGGGGAGTGCCGTTCGATCTCGGATCGGACGACGACGGCATGGGGTTGATCGTTGTAGGGGAAGAGGGTTCCGAAGATGCGATGGATCTCTCGGTCGAAGGAACTGCGACCCACCTGGTTTTCGCGCACGTGTGCGACTCGCGGGCCCGCACCACCGTTGCGGGTCAGTCATCCGACTACGTGAATCCGGCGGTGACCGCTCCGGGCGAACACCTGGCCGACTACGTGATCGTATACGCCGACGGCACCGAGGCGCGCGTCCCCGTTCGCCGCAGGTTCGAAGTTAACCAGGTCAACGTGCGGTCGCAGAGCGGGTTCGTGTCCCGTCAGCACCAGGACCTCACCGCGCTCGAGATGCGTGGGCCGTACCCTGAAAACATGTGGGGCCGTTTTCAGACCGGCGTCACGGTTGGACCCATCGCGCCGATACCAGGCCCGCCGCGATCCGCCATGCCCACGATGATGCCTTCTGTCGCGTCATGGTCGGTTTACGCCATGCCGAACCCACATCCCGACAAGCCGATCAAGACCGTGCGCATCGAACCAACCGGCGCCACCAGTATCGGCATCGGAGGGCTGACGTTGTTTTCCGGCGAGGGTCACCCGCTGAGGCAGGGACGGCTGGAGTCCTACGACGTCGAATTGGGCGACGGAGAAGTGGATCTTCAAGGCGGAGTGTCGGCCGAAATCGAACTTGGTGTGATTGCCCGCAATTACTTTGTAGAGAAGTTCGATCCACAGTCGTGGCTAGAAAATCCGGTTCACGGATGGGGCGAATTCAACCCGAATAGCGCTTACAGGGTGGGGATGGACATATCGGCCACGCCGAACACGACGTTGAAGGTTGCGGGGCACGACATCGGACTGGGAGAGGCTCTGCGAACGGGATCTGCCGTAAGTGGAGACGGGAAGGCCACCGTTAGACTCCTGACGCAGGCGCGCCAATGGGTCCACGGGCGAATCATCGACGCGTCAACCGGTAAACCGACCCCCGCCCGCGTGCATTTCCGATCGCCAGACGGCCGGTACTTCCCGCCCTACGGCCATCGCCACGAAGTGAACGACAACTGGTTTGAGGACTACGGCGCCGATCTCAAGTTGGGTCAAACCCCCTACGCATACGTCGACGGCACGTTTCAGGGCGAACTACCGGTCGGCGAGGTCTACGCCGAGGTTTCCAAGGGCTTCGAGTACCAACCCGTCAGGCAGAAGCTGGAAATCAAACCCGGGCAACGAGAGTTGGAAATACTGCTTGACCGCATCGCCAACAAGCGATCGGAAGGGTGGATGACCGCTGACACCCACGTCCACTTCATCAGTACCGAAACGGCGCGGCTCGAAGGCGGCGCAGAAGACCTTAACGTCATAAACCTGCTGGCCGCGCAGTGGGGGGACCTTTTCACCAACGTGGCGGACCACACGGGAGAACTATCCGGTTCCAGCAATGACGACGTGCTCGTATGGGTCGGGTCGGAAAACCGGCAGCATTTCCTCGGCCACATCAGCCTGCTTGGCGCAAGAGGCGGTCCGATCTATCCGATGAGCACAAGCGGGCCGACCGAAGGCTACATAGGCGATGGCACCGAACTGGCCATGAGCGAGTGGGCGGACAGAGTGCGGGCGAAGGGCGGAATAGCGATTGTGCCGCACTTCCCGCACCCGCACTCCGAGGTGATCGCGGAGGTCGTGTTGGGCAAGGTCGACGGGCTCGAGATTCGCGACTTCTGGTCGGCGTCGATGGACACGTTCGGGATTCATGAGTGGTACCGGATGCTCAACTGCGGCTACCGCATAGCCGTGGTGGGGGGCACCGACAAGATGTCGGCCGGCATGCCGGTCGGAGGGTCACGAACCTACGCCCACATCGGAGACGAAGAGTTCTCCTACGAGGCCTGGACGCGGGCGGTGCGAGCGGGCAGGACCGTCACATCGACCGGCCCCCTGCTGGACCTGAAAGTAGAGGGCGCAATGCCCGGGGATGAAATCACCATGCCGGCCGGAGGCGGCACGTTGCACGTCGAGGCAAGCTCAACGTCTACGATGCCCGTGCACGCCCTGGAGATCGTCTTCAACGGCCGGGTCGTTGCACAGGAACGCGCGCCCGGCGGCGCAACAACCATCCGATTAAGTACCGACGTTCAGGTGCCGGGCAGCGGGTGGATTGCGGCCCGGGCCATAAGCGAGCACCGGGCCTGGCACGTATGGCCGGTCAACTTCGGCGCACACACGTCGCCCGTCTACGTGGTTGCGAAGGGTAGCGATGTCTTCTCCAACGACCTCGGCGAGTATCTGATCACCACGATGCAAGGCGGGCTGGAGTGGCTGGATACGCTGGCGACTCGCGACACACCGGAGCGGCATGCACGTATCAAGCAAGTGTTCCACGATGCCATCGCCGACGTACGAGGGAAGCAGGCGGCCCACGGCCATCCGCACTGAACGGCATGAAGACGAGGTGTGTTCAGACGTTGAGATGATCGGCCGTAAGGCCCAGGTCCGCCATGCCGGCCGTAGTCCCGCCGTCGACCAGCAAATCGGCGCCGGAAACGTAACTGGCGTCGTCGGATAGCAGGAATAAAATCGCCGCGGCGATCTCTCGCGGCTCGGCCCAACGCCCTAGCGGGACGCGCACGTCGCGCATCTTGCGTTGCGCTGGGTCCAGATAGATCGTTTCGGTGAAGGGCGTCCTGGTCCAGCCGGGCAGTATGGCATTGACCCTTATGTTGTACTTCCCCAACTGGATTGCCGCCGCTTTCGCAAACTGGACCATGCCGGCGCGTGAAGTCGAGTAGCCGGCCGCGTAGAGTGAAGAGGACCGGCCGACCATCGAGGCGATGTTTACGATGGACCCGCCCCCTGCTTTTCGCATCGGCTCGATCGAGGTTCGGGTGCCCAGGAACACCTGGCGAAGCGAAACGTCGATGACCAGCTGCCAGTGGTCCGCCGACGTGTCTTCGATGGTGCCGCGATCTATTGTGCCCGCGATGTTCACGAGGCCGTCCAGCCTGCCGAATTGATCGACGGTCTGGGAAACAACCGAAATCCACTCGTCCTCGCTCGTCACGTCGAGATGCATGTAGGACGCTTTGTATCCCTCGTCCCGCATCTGCCCGGCGGCGCGCTCTCCCTTCTCGTCCTGAACGTCGGTGAGCATTACTCCGCGGCCGCCTTCCTCCAGAAAACGCCAGGCCGTCTCGCCGCCGAAGCCCAACTGGTCGCCCTTCACTGCGGCCGCCGAGCCTGTCAGCAGCAACACTTTTCCGTCGAATCTGCCCATTTCCTGATCTCCAGCCAAACTGCTCAATTGCAAACCGAATGACCATACGCCAACGACCGCGATCCAGAAACTCGGTTCGGGACTCAACCGCCCCTGCGCCAACACGTCAGTTACGCGGCGGTCAGCCCGCCATCGATCACCAATTCGGCGCCTGTAACCCATGCCGACTCATCGGACGCGAGGTAGACCATGGCGTAGACGATCTCGTCCACGGTGCCGAACCGGCCCATTGGCACCCGAGCCAATCGAACCGCCGCTGCATCTTCCTTTGAAAAATGTTCGCTGGTGCGCGCAGTAATGGCAAATCCGGGGTGTATGGAGTTGACGCGAATCCCGTAAGGCGCCAGTTGAACAGCGGTTCCCTTGGTCAGATTCCGAATCGCTCCCTTGGATGCCAGATATGCGGGTGGCGACGGCCCCCCTATGAGGCCATAGATCGACGACATGTTGATGATCGATCCACCGCCAGCCGCCTTCATCGGATCAACCGCAGCGCGAATGCCCAGGAAAGTTCCAGTGGAGTTAACGTCCATCCACCGCTTGAAAATGTCAACCGGCGCGTCAGAGGTGATCTCGTATCCACCGCCGCCGCCGCCTGCGTTGTTTATCAAAACGTCGAGCTTCCCGTGGCGGGTCAATGTGGCCGCAATGACACGATCCCAGTCCTGTTCGCACGAGACATCGTGATGCATGTAGACCGCATCGCCACCGGCTTCGCGGATGTCGGCAGCTGTCTTCTCACCCCGTTCGTCGTCAATGTCCGTCAGAACAACCCGGGCGCCTTCTTCGACGAAACGCCATCCTGAGCCGCCGCCGAAGTTCATCAGTTCGCCCTTGATGCCCACGGCCGCCCCGGTGATCACCGCCACTTTTCCTTCAAGTCGCATGTCGATTCTGAGTCCTAATCTTCTCGCAGGCGCGGCATCGTCCGGCGCACTTCTGGCTGCCCGCCGCCGTCTCCGGCGGTGTGGTGCATTGTTCCATGAATCCAGTCCTGCTGTCCCGACTCGTGCAGCTAAGAAGAATTGACCAAAAAGGGAATCAAAAACCCGAACAGGCCGACAAACAGAGCGTACTCAAAGGCGACGTGCCTGGTTCGGCCCCGCAAGAAAACGACTGCCGACATGGCCAGCATCGCAGAGAGAAACAGGACAGCAAGAAGGTACATAACGCTCGGAATGGCCGGAATCGAGTTCGGATACTGATCGTACGTAAATTCGAAAAAGACAGCCGCGGCGACACCTATAAATTGCCATACAACGAACGCGGCGAAGCTCGCCATCATTAGCAGACCGGCGGCGCCCGTGGTACTGGCGCGCTGGGCAAGCCGGGGCGGCGGGTCCCAGACGAGCAATAACGCAGCGTGCGTAATGAACACGAGCCCCATGATGGCGCCGGTGATGGCGCCAGCCGCCAGCGTGAGGAGTTCAGGCACCGGATCCCTGTGCAGAGGTTGAGTCCGGCCACCATGGCCTGGTGAGGAAAGCCCTGACCCCCCGTTGTTCGAGTAACAGCTGCCACGCCACGCCGATCTCTCTGCTTGGAGGCAGAGCGAACATGGTGGGTCCGGCGCCGCTGACGAATACCTCCCTTGCGCCAAATGACACGAGCCGGTCGTGAGGCTCCGACCAGCCCGGGAACACATCGCGCACAATGGGCCGGAATACGTTGAAGAAAAACTCCTCCGGCACGTCACCGCCGCCGATGATTCGACCGGCAAGTTTGTGGGACAACACGCCGCGCGTGTACATAGACGGATCCATGCGGGAGAACATCAATGCCGTTTTGCCCTCAATCGTGCTTTCCGGTGACGCCAGTAATAACCAGTCCAGGTTCGCGTTTGGCAACGGCTTGACATCCTCTCCCCTGCCCTGCAACAGGGCAGTGCCGCCGTTGACCAGAAACGGAACGTCCGATCCGACACCTGCCGCGATGTCCTGTAGTTGACTGTCAGACAGACCGGTTTCCCAAAGCCGGTTTAGAGCCCGCAACGCCGCAGCCGCATCGGCTGAACCTCCTCCGAGTCCCGCCGCCACGGGGATGTTCTTCGATACGTGAATGTGTGCCCCGCGGCGTTCCCCGGTGTATCTGCACAACGCCTCGGCGGCCAACAGGGCCAGATTGGATTCACCAGGCAATTCCGGATCGTCACACGTCACCGACAGTTCCGCCGCGCTCTGTACTGTCAAAACGTCATGTATGTCTATCGTCTGGATGATGGAGACGATGTTGTGATACCCGTCGCCGCGTTTGCCTAACACCTCGAGTGTCAGGTTGACCTTGGCGTGCGCCTCTTCCCGTATGGCCCCGTGAACGCCGGAAACGTCTGAATAGGTGTCAGGGCCGTCCATCAGGAAATTTCCGTTTCGCCGATACGCATATCTCGCCCCGCCTGGTACAAGCTCGCCCACTCCTCGAGAGAAAGTGTCGCAGGCCGTCGAACGGGATCGATGTTGGCCCGTTCCCATAGATGCGTCAAAGATGCGCTGGGCGCATTCAGTCCAGTCGCCATCGAGTTGTGCAGCTGTTTCCGCGGCCGGCTGAAGCCGGCTTTGACAACATCAAAAAAACCGGTGACCGATTCAACCTGCACGCGCGTCCTGCCGAGTGGGCGGATTTCGATCACAGTTGAAGTGACCTTGGGTGGAGGTCGAAAGGAACCCGGCGCAACGTCAAACAACATCGAGACGTCGGCATACAGTTGCACCGCCACGGACAAGAGGCTCTTCTGCCCCGCCGGCGCGCACATCTTGAGCGCTATCTCGCGTTGCACCATCGCCACCATTCTGACGGGAGGTTTCGCCGCCTCAATGAAATTGCGAATGATCGGTGACGCCGCATAGTACGGGAGATTCCCAACCACCGCGTATGGGCGGCCACCGAGACCGGGTATGTCTCCGATTTCTATATAACGAGCATCGGCCTCTAGCACGGACACCGCGTCGACCGCGGCGTAACGCCGCACAAGGCGCGACGCCAACTTCGGGTCCAACTCGAGGAGAATCAGCCGTTCAGCCTCTCCCGCAAGGGCGTTGGTGAGGGCACCATGCCCCGGTCCCACCTCGACAACCAACTCACCGCTGCTGATGCCCGCGGCCGCGACAATTCGGCCAACAACGTCGTCGTCCACCAGGAAATGCTGGCCGAGTCGCCTGGGCGGCATCAGATAGTGGAAGCCGAAGCGGCGTGCGGAAGCGGCGTGTTCACGTTTGCTCGCATTTCGCCAAAACGCTGCGGCTCATTCGATTCGTATAACCAGGCAAACGATGGTCTTGAGCAACGTGTTTCCATCGCCTGCCGTTCCTGAACTCGTCATATAAAAATGGCCGTGCACCCCCGTTTCGGATCTGCACCAAGGTTTGAACGGCCGGATCAGCTCGAATCCGGCTGGCCCGCGGCACCCGAGGTAGCTCCCTTACCGCTGCTTCCTTCCGGACCTGACGGGGTTCGCGAGTTCTCGCCGCGCGGGACCAGATTCTCAACGCCGCTCAACGGCTTACAGTGACCCTGGTGACAGTTCCTCCGGGGGGAATTAAGCCCCGCTAAAGCGGATTGCGGGAAAAGGGCACCGCTAGCTCCCCGCCTAGCACGACCACTTCAATCGTACAACGCCATGCGACAAATGTCGCGGTTTATTTAAAGTTGCCGCCCACGTTGGCTGCCACGACCGGGAAATTATGCGAACCTAAGGCCATGCCCGTTCAATCAGGTGAAATTCGAAAAGCCGTGATCCCGGTTGCGGGGCTCGGGACCAGATTCCTGCCGGTAACTCGTTCCGTGCCAAAGGCACTATTGCCTGTCCTCGGCACCCCCCTTATCCACCACGCCGTGGCCGAAGCAGCGCAATGCGGCATAGAGAAGGTCGTACTGGTCATTTCACCCGGCATGGAAAGTGTGGGCGCGTATTTCGATGCCCGTCCCGACCTGGAAGCGGCGCTGGAAGGTGGCGGCCGCCGCGCACTGTTGGAACGGCAGCAGCAAATAGCAGATATGGCCAACGTCGTAATGGTGACTCAGCCCGAACCCCGCGGACTTGGACATGCCGTATACCTCGCGCACCAGGAAATCGGCGCAGAGCATTTTGCCGTCATACTGCCGGACGATTTCATCATGGGCCGCGCATCGGCCCTCGCACAACTTTTGGAAGTCCATGATGAGCGGGGAGGCAGTGTCCTGGCGGCGCGTGCGGTACCTGACGAGGTTGTGCCCACGAAGGGCATCATCGACGCTGAGCGTCTGGGAAAGCGCGTTCACCGTGTGCGGGGTTTAGTAGAAAAGCCGTCGCTGGAAGAAGCGCCGGGGAATCTCTCGATAATCGGCCGATACGTCCTCGTTCCCGGGGTGTTCGACCACTTGGCCCGCGGGACGGCCGGCGCAGGCGGTGAGGTCCAATTGACGGATGCCATTGCGGCGACGATTGGCGAAGACGACGTATTCGCCTGCGAGTTCGAGGGCGACCACTACGATGCCGGAGAGCCCAAAGGCTTGCTAATGGCCGCACTGCATGAGGCCCGATCAGACCCGGACATGAGAGCGACGGTTCTCGACTCCGTAACAGATTGGTAGCGAATGAGGCCTTTTTAGGCCCGCCTGAGGATTGGTGCGAATGCCACCGCCGCGAGGCTGGCCACAATTACCACTAGACCTGCACCCCCGATCGCCCATCTCACCCCGACGGCTTCCCCGACTACGCCCATCGCCATGTGGCCCAGCCACCCAAACCCGATTGCGAATACCCATCCTCCGATCACGCGGCCCCGCATGTTGTCCGGCACATTGGCTTGTAGCAACGTCCACTCCATGGCGTCGAACATCGCCGCCATGGCGCCCACCATCGTCACAAGAACAATTGCCATTGCAAAGCTGGGACTTATCGAAAGACCAAGCAGGCCGAGTCCATATCCAAACGCAATTCCGAGCAATAACGGACCCTTACGCCTGAATTCGCCTAGCAGGGAAAGTACGATCGTGCCGCCAACCGCCCCGACACCCGT
The DNA here is from genome assembly GCA_965262065.1 of Dehalococcoidia bacterium. Classification (GTDB taxonomy): domain Bacteria; phylum Chloroflexota; class Dehalococcoidia; order Lucifugimonadales; family Lucifugimonadaceae. Next base: position 3,325,726 of record OZ253497.1, read on the forward strand.
GGCGAATCTCAACGTGCCAAGACCCGACTCGGTAACATGCAACTCGTCCCTGGCCATCGCCGGCATGACCGCCTCGTATGCGAATCCGAATATCTCGACTACGACCGCCATCCACAACAGGGTCGAAACCGTCGGCATTCCGACCATGGACCGGATGCCCATCACGGCGTCCCGGAAAATTCTGCTGACCGGTTCCCGAGCTCGTACCAGCACGGTCCGCATAGTCGGAACGAAGAGGAGCACCAATCCGCCTACCAGGATCGAAGCCATGGCGGCAAACAACGCATAAGGGACTCCCCAAATTTCTGCTATCGCGCCAGCGGCAAATGCCCCCCCTGCCCCCACTGCTCGCGTCCCAAGCGAGTTGATCGAAATGGCGTTCATACGCGCCGTTCGGGGCACGATGTCGGTGATTAACCCCTGCATCGCCGGCATTTCAAACGAGTTAACTACGCCTCCGATGGCCACGAGGAGGAAGATCGGCCACGGACTGGAAACCCCGTCGATCGCCACGAGGGCCATTGCGAGGATCGCCGTCGCCCTCATCAACGCTGTGACCTGCAACACCCTGTTTCGCGGAAACCTGTCCGAGACGGCGCCGCCGATTGGCGCAGCGATCAGGCTGGGAGCACTTCGGATCCCGAACGTAGCCGCGGAAAGTAGAACTGAGTTGGTTTCGACCAGCACGAGCCAGCCGACGGCTATCCGTTCCGCCCACGTGCCAAAAGCGATGAGACTGGCGGCTATCCAAACGGTGCGATAGGCCGGATTTGACAAGGGGCCGAACGGGTTCGAGGCTTTTGCCATGACCCTGCGAATACCCGAAGGCCTCGGCCCGTTTCGCTCATCCATCAGGCAAGGGTAACGCGTCTATGCACCCGCGCCCCAAGTTAGACCAACGCGGTTCTCTAAGCCATCCGGCACGACACCACACAACACTTGGGGAAATAACCGCGCCGACAGTGCGGGGGCAATCGGCCTCCGCTGCAAATACGGCGTGAACTGCCGGAGAGAAGGCTACTCCCTGTCGAGCCTCAGCACGGCCATGAACGCCTCCTGCGGCACTTCAACCCTGCCGATCTTCTTGAGGCGTTTCTTCCCTTCGGCCTGCTGCTCGAGCAACTTGCGTTTTCGAGTCACGTCACCGCCGTAGCACTTGGCAAGGACGTTCTTGCGCAGGGCCTTGACGGTCTCGCGGGCAATAACCCTGTTGCCGATGGCAGCCTGAATGGGCACTTCGAACATCTGGCGAGGGATCAACTCTTTCAGCTTCCGTGCCAGTTTGCGGCCCTGCGGCAGCGCTTCACCCCTGTGAGTTATGAGCGACAACGCATCCACCGGCGCCTGGTTCACCATCACGTCGAGCTTCACCAGTTCGGCCGAGCGGTAATCGATCAGCGAGTAGTCCATCGACGCATAGCCTTGCGTCCGGGCCTTCAACTGGTCGTGAAAGTCCACGAGTATCTCCGAAAGCGGCGCCTCATACTCAAGATGGACCCTTGCGTCCCGGGCATGCGCTTCGGGTGGACCGTCGGATCCGATGGCAGACGTAGACGCCTGCAAGTACTCCATATTTTGGAATTCCCCGCGCCTGCCGGTCACCAACTCCATGATCGGCCCTATGTATCGCGACGGGGCGATTATCGAGATCTCTACCCACGGCTCTCGCACATCGGAGATGTTTTGGGCGGGTGGCATGCGAGACGGGTTGTCCACTTCCGCCTCCGAATTATCAGTAAGCGTTACCTGGTAATTCACGCTCGGCGCCGTGGCGATAAGGTATTGACCGTACTCGCGTTCGAGTCGCTCCTGGATTACGTCCATGTGCAGAAGTCCAAGGAAACCGCACCTGAAGCCAAACCCCAGGGCGGCGGAGGACTCTGGCTCGAAGACAAGCGCAGGGTCGTTTAGTTGCAACTTCTCCAACGCATCCCGCAACTCAGGGTATGACTCCCCATCAGACGGATAGAGTCCCGAGAACACCATCGACTTCAACGGCCGGTATCCGTCCAGCGGCGCTGTCGCCGGCCGCCGCCGCGCGGTCAGGGTGTCCCCTACCCGACAGTCGCGGACGTTCTTCAGGCCGGTGGCCGTGTACCCGACTTGCCCTGTCGAAAGGCCCCCGGACTTCTGGGGCGAGGGCGAAAAATACCCTGTTTCGAGAACGTCTGCCGTAACTCCGGTGCCCATCAACTGCGCGGGCTCGTCTGCTTTCAACTCGCCGTCCACCACGCGTACGTACGCCACCACGCCCTTGTAGGAGTCATAGCGGGAATCGAAGATCAGGGCGCGGAGCGGGGCTTCCGGCTCACCTCTCGGCGGTTCGACTTGCGTGACGATGGCCTCTAAAAGGTCAGCTACTCCTTCGCCGGTCTTGGCCGAAACGCGGTAGATGTCGCTTTCCTGAAATCCGAACGACTGCTCGATCTCAGTGGATACACGTTCCGGCTCGGCGGCGGGGAGATCAAGTTTGTTTATGACAGGGATGATCGTCAGATCATGTTCCATCGCCAGGTAGACGTTGGCCATCGTCTGCGCTTGGATCCCCTGCGCCGCGTCCACGAGCAACAGCACTCCCTCGCACGCGGCAAGAGATCGAGAGACCTCGTATGTGAAATCCACGTGCCCGGGCGTATCGATCAGGTTGAGTTCGTATTGATTGCCGTCGTTGGCGGTGTAGGAGAGCCTGACTGCCTGTGCCTTGATCGTGATCCCGCGCTCACGCTCCAGGTCCATCGTGTCGAGGTGCTGCTCTGTCAGATCGCGCGACTCGACCGCCCCGGTGATCTGCATCAGCCTGTCGGCCAGGGTCGATTTGCCGTGGTCGATATGGGCGATGATGCAGAAATTGCGTATGAAGGACTTATCCATATAGACCATTCTAGAAGTGTGGCGGACGGAATTACGGTCGATGGCCTACGCGATCCCCGCAATGCGGCTACGCGTTTAGCTGACGCGGGTCCGGCGTGGCACTCTACGCAGCCACTCCAGATAGTCCTTTACCAACGGTGAAGGAGCTTTCACCGCGACCATTACAATTCATCTCTCGCCAACCGGATACCACCACGGAGGACCTAAGCGATGGCGGCCGGCATAAAGATCGAAAAAAACGTCGAATCGACGATGCGGGACGGAACGATACTTCGCGCAGACGTGTATCGGCCTGACAGGTCAGGTCCTTATCCGACGATTCTGGTCAGGACACCCTACGACAAGACCCGGGACATTCTGATCGAGGAGGCCGAAACCCTGGCGCGCAACGGATACGCCGTGATGCTCCAGGACATCAGGGGCAGGTTCGAATCCGAGGGTGAGTTTATACCCCAGTTCATGCCGGTCACTTTTGAAGCTCCGGATGGATACGAAAGCGTCGAATGGGCCGCTGCTCAGCCATGGTCTAACGGCAAAGTAGGCACGCTCGGCAACTCCTACAACGCCTGGACACAATGGAGGTTGGCGCCTACCCGCCCGCCTCACCTTGTGGCGATGTGGGCGTCGGGCATGGGTCCGACTCACCACGACTGGGAGGTTGGCGGCGTGTTCCGGCCGGGCCGAGCCTTGCATTGGCTAACCGGCACGATCGGGCCCGACACGCAACGCAGCCTGCCGACGCCCGCGGGGCCTGAGAGCGTCGAAGAGTGGGAACTGCACCATGTGGAGAACCGACAGAAGTGGCTCTGGTTCTTGCCGTGGGAAGACCTGCCGGAGGAGGCGGTCGGCGACCTGGGTCCGAAACTTCACAACTGGTTGGCGAATCACCACAAGCTCATCTTCGACTTTTCGTCCGATTTCAGCGATATTGACGTGCCGGTCTTTCACCGGACGGGATGGTACGACCGGCTGGTCGGCACCGTCGCCATGTTCGCCGGGCTGAGGTCCTCCGCCCGCTCCGAAAAGGCGCGCTCAGCGCAGCGACTAATCGTCGGTCCCTGGGGCCACCAGACTGAAAACGAGCGGATACTTGGGGAAGTCGACTTTGGTCCCAACGCCGAAGTGCCTCACATGGACCTGGTTATTGAGTGGTTCGACCACTGGCTGAAGGGCGCTGAGAATGGCGCTATGGACCGGCCCCCTGCCCGACTCTACGTGATTGGCGCCGACAGATGGCGAACGGCGGATGAGTGGCCGCCTGCCAACGCGGCGGACACAGAGTTTTTCCTCCACAGCGGAGGTTCCGCAAATGCCCCGTCGGGGGACGGCTCGCTTTCTCGCGCTCACCCGGCGGCAGAACCGAGCGATGGATTCACGTATGACCCGCGGGATCCGGTCATGACCCTGTACGACGCAAACGGGCACGACGCGCCGCGCGACCACCGGTTACTGAAACGCCGCCGGGACATTCTCGTGTATCAGACCGACCCGCTGGAGCGCGGGGTAGAAATATGCGGCTACCCGAAGGTCTCGCTGTGGGCGGCTTCGTCGGCGGTCGACACGGACTTCAATGTCAGGCTTATCGACGTGCATCCTGACGGTTTCGCACAGAACATCGCATACGGAATAGTCCGGGCGCGGTGGCGAAACGGGTTTGAACGCCCTGAACCCCTGTCACCGGGCGTCCCGACCGAATTCGAAATCGCCATGCTGCCGACCTCCGCATTGTTCAAGCCGGGCCACCGGATTCGGCTGGACGTAACGAGCAGCGACTTCCCGAACTTCGACCGCAACCACAACACCGGCGGCGACGACTGGAGGGAGTCAGCCCTCGAATTGGCTCACCAAACGGTTTTGCACAACACAGATCACGCATCCCGTTTGGTGCTTCCGGTCATTGACTAACAGGAAGCTGTTTTCGATACACGCCGAGTTGACCGTTCGATTTCGTTCGTCAACCCATCGAATTACCATGCTGTAGGGCCGGGATTCAGGAGCCTGTTTCAAAAGTCTCCTCTCAAGAACCAGGCCGTACATGGCGCGACGATTTACGACATCAACCCTCCTATCAATACGTGATACGGCCGTAAATCCCGTCATTCCCGTGAAAACGGGAATCTAGAGGCGGGGGTCCCCGTAGGATTCGAGTTAGTGAAACACCCTCTTCAGACCCGTCCGTTTTCTGCGCCGGGACGGCAACTTGGCACGCGTATATGGCCGCGTCACGGCCACTTGGAGTTACTTCGGCTGCGCGCGTCTTTTGCGCCGCCCCACTCTCACTCGTAAAGATCAGTAGAGGGGAAGAACGCGGTCCATGCGAACCAGAACAGCTCGCGGCCGTGAAGCCTGGACAGGGTTGAATCGCTTTCTGCGTTAAACAGACCGTCTTCCCTTACCAGCCAGACACCGCCGTCCTGATCGATGACCTCGTCAAGATTATCGCCGGGAGTGAAAACGTTGTCCTGCGGATCGTATGCCCGCACGGCTCCCGCGTCGGGGATGCCCACCACTACTACGGATTGATCACCCAGGCGGTCATTGATGACCCGCCGTTCGGTAACCAGCCCAACGGAATAGGCTCTCTCATGGCCTTCGAAAGACAGGCCCAACACCCTGTCCTTGATCTCCATGCGGTCATCGTCTTCAAACGTCGGGAACATCTGGCCCGGGTCTCGGAAGTACTCGTAGTAAGCGGACCCGGGCACACCCGGCTTGAAGTAGTTACGGCGGTGTCCCGTGTCCAGCGACAAGACCGTTGAGTCGGGAAACTCTTCCAGCCACTGCTCCCAGGTCAAGACCGTCACCGGCAGTGTTGGGGGTCTCAATCCGGAACCCACCAGTTCGCCGATTACCGGCTCTCCCGTCAGCGAGTGCCACATGGTGTTCGTGAATCTGTCGTACATCAGCTTGTTGCTCTGCCAGAGCCATCCCGATGTGCCAAACGACCAGATTTTGTCGTCGAATTCGGCGTCGTACACGATGCCCAGTCCGCAGAGAGTTCAGAACACGACGGATATGTGTCTGCCTCCCACTATGTCGTTCGATAGTTCGTGCCACGCCATAATCCGCCAGGGGTAGGCCCTGGCTTCACCATTGACCACCACACCGAACACGGGCTCATCCGGCTCCAGGTAAATGGCCTCGGACGCAGGTATGACCTTCGGGTTTTCGAGAGGCGGTATGCCATCCCTGCGCACGCCTCCCCACATCGGGGACCAAAGCGGGACGGTGTGCGGCACGCCCTCATAGAAGAAATCCCTGAATGTAGGATCGATGCGGCTGTAGATTTCGCCCCTCCATGCTGCATATCCCGGGAGCTCCGGGATGTCGTCTTGCTGCCCCATCCACTCAATCCATGGTCCGGTCAGCACAAAGTCCCCGCCGACGCGTTCGCCGGTGATCCGTTCCAAAGCGTGGGCGATTTCCAGCGCCACCATTGTGTCGTATGTTGCTGCAGCGGCTTCTATGAGGACCGGCACAAGGCCCAGGTGGCCAACGGCGCCGGCCGATACAACTGCCGATTCGTTAACTCGATTTCCAGGTTGTAACATCGACCACATTACGCGTTCGGCCTTCTCAACCTCGGTTGGAGTCGGGTCCAGTTTGGGAGTGTCCGTCGGTTGTGCCGGCGTTGTTGGGTCAGGGGTTGAAGCGGCAGCAGCCGAGAGGTCAGCAGTTGCCGTGGGAGGCGCCGATGGCGGTATTGGCTGCGCTGTGGCGGTCGATGTCTGCAGGGGCTGGGGCGGCGTTGATGTCGCGAGTTCGGCAGAGCCCCTGTTGCAGGCCAACGCCGCGACAAGGAGACCGGCGCAAAGAACCGTCAGTATCGTGAGGACGCGTCTCGATTTGGACGTCAGTTCATTCATGTTTTTTGATACGAGAACCACAGGCGCGCGGGTTCGTTATGAACACCGTAGCAGTATTGCGGGTATCAAATTGGCTTCGTTCGGCCGCGAACGCTCAACGTCAAGAGTCCAGGCGGAGATGGCCGTCACGCCGATCTTGATTCAGTTGGCTTGCCTTCAAGATACTCCCATAGAGAGTCGAACCTGGCGCCTACAATCGGTTCGCTGCCGACGACGGACTTGACACCCCCGTTTTCCAGGTAAGGGACAATATCTTTCATAACCTGCCGCAATTCATCTCGCGTTAGTCCAATGTCGCCGGGTCTGAAACGAACCTTGCTTCGCTCCAGCCTTTCAACCAGTCCACCCTGTTGATCCGTCGCCCACGCCACTATTACCGAACCGAGCGCGGTCATCTCGCCGTGGACAAGACGCCGGTCAGCAACCATCTCGATTACGATCGGAAACGCGTGATCTGAGATGGGCGCGTTGGGATTGACCAACAGCCGGTCGTCCCTGTCCTTCACGGCCTTCATGATGAGTCTGACGCTTTCGGACGTGAGGTTCCCTTCGTCGAGGGTGTTCGGAAACTTCCCGGCAATTTCCCGGTGGTGGTCCAGCGTCGCTTCCACCGCTTCGTTATCGAGCGGTGGAGCAGTACCCCGGGCCGCGCTGTATCGCCACTCTGCAATTCCGGCGAAACCGCACAAAACGTCACCGAGCCCAGCTGAATTCAGGTGCTCCGGCGCCTGTAACACATAGTCGTAGTCGACTAGCACATGTTCGCAGTCGCAGAACGGCGCCTGGGCGGGAAGGAACACGCGGCCCTCCCATTTTGAGAACACTCCGTGGATTATGGCGCCGGTCGAAACTATTGAGGGTACAAGGATTAAAGGAAGCTCTTTCCGGAGTGCGACGTACTTGGACGCGTCCAGCGGCACTCCACCCCCGATACCCACCACCAACTCGGCATCGTCAGGCAGACCATTGCTTACCTCTTCCAGGTGGCCCCAGTCGAGGTAATTGACGATGCCGACACCTGCCGGCGGCTGTGACAGATACGGCTGCGCGACCCGCCACGCAGTTGGCGTGGACACGGCTACGTAACGCGGCCAGCGCGCGCTTTCCCGTGTCAACAGGCCATGGCCGTAACGTATGTCGACGTCTCGCGCCGGACGCGGCTTTTCGCCTGTGGATACGTCCCAACTCCTGGCCATGTGGTCTGATCTCCTACAGGCGTTCAAGCTCCTGCTTTAGCTCATATGGGTCACAGGGGGACAGCGCGAATGCGAGATGCCTCGGGACATCTCAGTTGCTACAACCCGTTGGAAGCAAGTAGTTCGTGCAGGTCGCGAAGGCAGACCGAGTCTTCTTCCGGCGAGCGGCCGTCTACCCAGTCCCTCGGTTCGGCAGACATGCCTTCGACAGCTCCGGCCGCGACCGTGTCCTTCACCCATTGGTGGCCCTGTTCCACCGACGGCAGCAGGTTCTTGCCTTTGAGCAACGAGAGGGCTGCTGCCAGCCCGTACCCGCCCCAGTTGGAGCAACTTGCGATCATGAGTTTGGTCGTGGTCGTGACGCAAGGATCGTCGGGCAAACCTTCCTGATCGGGGATGATGTGCCGAAGGTTGCCCATGCCAATCTCATTGCCGCCGTCCCCGATACCGACCGAATAGGGATGCTGATCGAAGAGGTGGTCGATCTTGGCGTTGAAGGGAGAGAAATCAAGCCCTTTCCAATTGCGGTAAGTGCCGTCACCGACCAGGCCCGCGCGTTCGATGGAGACCAGGCACGTAGGCGCCCAATCTTGGATCAACTCGTTGGCGAATCGCGAAGATTCGTTGTGCGTGCCCAGTGGAAATTCAATGACTTCCTTGCCGCAGGCATTCGACTCCATAGCGTCTTTGGAAAACTTGTCCGTCACGTAGGCGACTTCGTATCCGATTTGCGAAAGCGCCTCGCCGATTCCGGCCGCTCCGGGGGGGCCGTCGGTTTCAGGCGCAGCGGCGGCCAGGATGTAAAACCCCGTGACGATAAGCACCTTGCCAGGGTGGTCGAGGAGCAGTTGAGCCGACTCCGTTGCAAAGTCGGCCGGTAGATGAGGTCTCAACGACGTCATGTTTCGCATGTCGCTCTGGAGGATTATGTCTTCGATTGTTGGACTGGCCATGTTCAAGTTCCCGTAGTTCGCTGGTAAGTAAGGGTTCACTACCCGTATGGTCAAGCTTTGGCTGGCGCCGAACGCGCGTTCACGATGATTAAGGCGACGGTTGTCTACTAGATCACTGCCAGGTCCTCGTCACGCAAATCGGTGACGAACATATACCCCGGCGAGTGAGTGATAATCAACTCCGGTTTGGACTCCATCGCAACAACCTGCGGTGTCACGCCGCACGCCCAGAACACCGGCACGTCGTCCGGGGATTCAGGATCCCAGGCGTCTCCGAAGTCCGGTGTATGTACGTCGGCTATGCCGATTGTGGACGGGTCTCCAACGTGCACCGGCGCGCCGTGGACGGCCGGAAAACGGGAGGTCGCCTGCACGGCACGAACCACCTTGGCTGAAGGGACCCATCGCTGGGAGACGACCATCGGACCATGGAACGGCCCTGCCGGGTTCGTCTGGATGTTGGTGACGAACATGGCCACACCCTTGTCCGTGCCGAAGTGGGGCAAGGGTATGCCGTTAGCCAACAGGGAGTGCTCGAACGTAAAGCTGCACCCAAGGAGGAAGGTCACGAGGTCGTCGCGCCAGATCGACAGCAAGTCTGTAGGTTCGTCGACCAACTCACCGTGTTTGTAGACGCGATATAGAGGAACGTCTGTCCGAATGTCGGAACCTGGCGCAGAGAGGACGGCCTCCGCTTGACCGGCCTCCATCACTTCGACTAGCGGGCACGGCTTGGGGTTTCGTTGACAGAAAAGCATGAATTCGAATGCGTCCTTCTTGGGAAGGATCGCCACGTTCGTCTGCACATAATTCGGTGCAACACCCGAGGTCGGATTAGTGAAGCGGCCTGAGCGGACGGCCTCTCTGAATTCCCTGCCGGTCTGCGGCAGCAATGCTGTTTGAGTCATACGGACGGCCTTTCTTCGTATAAGCGCGGCGTTTTAGCGGAGTGGATCAGGTCGAACAGATACTAGAAGCAGCCTATCGGCGGGTCAATCCGAAAGCCCCGACGCCTCGAACAGGTTGAAATGTGCTGACCCCTTGCGAAACTTCTTAATACCCGGGGACACGTTCATCGATCTCGAAAGCGTCAACCGAATTTCCTAATCAACGCCTCTACGAGTGAGCGACGGCGTAGTGAGCTGCAAGCAGGTCCTCTCCCCAGTCGTGTTTATAGTCACGCAGAACTGAGTGGATATGGTTGGCACCGTTCTGGGTGTTGTCGTACTCGATCAGGAACTCCGGCGCCACTATCGAGTAGTAGTGACCTTGCCACCGCTCCAGCGGACCCGCCCATGCGAAGGAAATGGTGTCCAGTCCGGCCGTCTCGACCCGTTCCCAGTAGGCGGCTGACAGATCATCAGACATTCGGTCGACGTAATGACGAATCAATTTGACCAGTTGCTCTCGTTGCTCGCCGTTCATTGCGGCGTAAGCCAGACCGGTCGGCGCAGCTCCGGGCTCGGCCACCCGGTACGACTTTGTGAGGATGTCGGCCGGCGCAATTTCATCGACCACCGCAATCTTCGCCTGATCGGCGTCCATAGAACGAACGAATTCCCGCGGGAGTTCCTCTTCGATCTCGAGAATGCGCTTACCGGTTTCGGGACCGTGTTTGACCTCAGCCGGATTGGCGCCGAAGAAAAACGGCAGGGCCGAGACGTACTCCCCGCGGACAACTGTCGCGTGGATGCCGATGTGATGGCCGCCGGCCCGCCAGCCCCACGGCGCGTCTCCGCCCGGTATTCCGAACACACTGAACCAGTACCGCCTCGGGGCCCTTGACCAGGTAGACGGATCGCCCTGCATCGACTCCCACTCCCCCAGAATCAACTCGAGGTCGATGATCTCGTTTGCCTGGATCACGCCGCGTTTACTCAGGGCAGTTTCCATCAACGCCAGAGCCAATCCCCGCTGCGTCTCGCTCATCTCGGTCAGGATCAGACCGTTGCGGTCCACTGGCGTGTAGTTCCAGATGTACCGTTCGTCGCCTTCGAACGGAAACGACGTATTCGCCGCTTGTTCAGGGGTGAGAGATTCCAGAAAGGCCCGGCTGGCCTCGGTCATTCGCTTTATGGCAGGAGATTGTGACATGGCGATTTCCATCTACTTAGCCGCCCATAGCGGACGGTGTTGATGCTTGTTGCATCGGGAGGTTATCTCTATTCTCCCCTTGTTGCGAGTCATTGACGATTTGATTCGAAGCAGCGCGCGGTGTTCACCTCGCGCCAAGCCTGAAACCGTGCCGTGTTACATTCTCGTCGATGATCCACGTAACCGGAGTAATTAGCGTCCCCTTCTCAACGGGTAACTGACTTGATCAAGCTAAGCCTTCAATCGCTTTCGTATCGAGACACCGCGCTCGCCGGCAAGATCGATCTGCTCGGCATTATTGCCCGCTCCGCTGAATTGCGACTCGACGGAATCGATTTGCATGGCAGCCAGTTTGAATCGACCGAACCCGGCTATCTTGAAGAGATCAAACGCGCTGCGCTCCGTGGCGGACTGCACTTGTGCTACATCGGTGCGTCCAACAACTTCGGCACCCTCGGGGCGGAGTTGAGGGGACAGATCGAGCAGGTCAAGTACTGGGTCGATGTCGCGCAGGCCATGGGAGTCCCGATGGTGCGCGTATTCGGCGGCTGGGTACCCGATGACGAAGATGAAGAGTCGGTCTGGCCGCGACTCATCGACGCCACCCGTGAGGCGACCGCGTATGCCCGTTCCAGGGGCGTCGTACTCGGTCTACATAACCACAATCACGGGTGCATCCCTGCCACCGGCCAGCAAGTACTCAAGATGTTGGATGAGATAGACGACCCGTACTACTCCCACATCCTCGATACCGGGCAATATCGCGGCTCACCCGGCGCATCATTCGGAGAGCGGGGTGTGGTCGACCCTGCGGAGGACTTCTACGGATCGATCGAACTGTCCGCGCCGAGGGCGGTGCAAGTCCGGGCAAAGATCTACCGGATACGGTCCGGCGAGGAAGAGTGGCTAGACTACGACCGCATCATGGGCATCCTGAAGCGAAACGCCTTCAATGGCTGGATGTCCGTCGTGTACGAGGGCCAGGACGATCTCGATGAAGAGACCGCTGTCCCGCTCGCTGCCAGGTTCCTGAGGAATATCCTTATACGACATCAAATTTGAGGGGCATGAACGTGTCCCCTTTGGAGGGCTCAATTGGGCAAGTACTACAACGAAGCTGCAATACCGGACTCCCTGAGGCGCAACTACGACGTCTATGACCGCATCCAGGAACTCGGCATCGACCTCGGATCGTTCGAAGACAACGTAACGTCTCTCAAGGGCGCAGGCATCGCCGGCGTTGTTTTTCACAGCACCGGCATCGTCTATCTGTCCGGCGCCGGAGGCGGCGAACGCCAGATGAACGACGACCCCGATCGCGTCAAGCACGGCCAACAAGCGGCGTCGGACATTGCCGACAGCATGCTTGCTCGACTGCATTGGGCGTTAACGTGCGGCGGTGAGGGTGGCGATCTGAACGACGTCCTCTACACGGTCAAAGCGCTGGGGATGGTTGTCTCCACCGATGTCGAGTTCAATTCGGGACCGGCGGTGGTCAACGGCTTTTCATTCCGATGGCAATCGGTATACGGCGGAGGAATGGGCGACTTTGCCAGCGACGGAGAGGACCCGGGCGGATACGCCGGTGTTCACGCCCGAAGCGCTATTGGCGGATTCACCGGCCGTTTCTCCCTGGAGCCGGAAATAATCGTCGCAATTCCGGAAGCGTTGGCCCGGGACATCATCGCCAACCGCGGCTGGGTTTTCCCACTTCCCCCGTCGATGTTGGACAAGGTCAGCAACGCCCGTTCTGCGTAACCCCTGCACTCGGGGCAGCGCCCCGGCGACACCGGGTCTTGGACGGACATAACTAACGGCCCTCGAATTCAGGCGCGCGTTTGGCGACGAACGCGCGCCTGCCTTCGTTGAAATCGGCCGTATCGAACACGCGGAACTGTAGCGATCGCTCTTCCGAGGTAAGCGTCCCGATGCCCGGTTCAGAGGCGATGCGGCGGATCATCGCCTTGTGATCTGCGTGAGAGATCGGGGCCCCAGCGGCGATTTCGTTCGCCAATCCGTAGACCTCCGATTCCAGGTCGCCCAGAGGCACTACGGCTGTTACCAGACCCATGCGTAGCGCTTCTTCATGGCCGATGATGCGACCGCTCAACACGAGGTAACTGACCGCGGCCTGCCCCGCTACGGCGATCATCCTTCGCAATTCATTCCAGCCTGCTACGATACCGATTCGCGCCACCGGCACGCCGAATCGCGAGCCTTCTGCGGATATGCGGATATCCGTAGCCGCGGCAAGTTCGAGTCCACCGCCGACGCACACTCCCCTGATCATCGATATCGTCGGCTGCGGCAACTCCTCGATCCCAAGCAGGGCGCCCTCGAACACTTCCGCGTAATTGGCGGCGCTTTTGGAATCGAAACGGTGCGACTCGAAGTCCTTGATGTCTGCGCCTGACGAAAACGCCCTGTCGCCAGCGCCCCGCAGTACGACGCACCTCACGCCAGGATCCCGGGCCAGACCGCTGGCAGCGTCTGAAAGATCCTGCCATGCCGGCAGGTCGATGGCATTGAGGCGCTCCGGTCTGTTGATGGTGATCGTGGCCACCAGGCCATCAATGTCGATCTTGATTGCATCTGTCATTTCGGTCCTTACGGCGCATTTAGGCGTCGGCGCAAGACTTGACTCGGTTCAGACCGCCAGAATATCGCGATCCTCCTTGCACCGGGCGAGCACACCAGCGGATGCTGGCTGCCCTATACTGGGAAAATGCGTGCGCTAATTACCGGAGGCAGTGGATTCCTCGGGCAGGAACTCATCCGGCGCCTGACCGGACGCGGCGACAACGTGGTCCAACTCGTGCGCCGGGCCCCCGATCCCGGTGCGCCCGTCCGTGAGATACGTTGGGACCCGGATGATCCCGATTCAGTCGATCCGGGCGCCATCGGACCGGTGGACGCCGTGTTCAACTTTTCCGGCGTCAACGTGGTCAAGCGTTGGACAAAACGTTACAAGCGCCTCATCGCCGACAGTCGGATCAACACGACCCGCACCCTTGTCCAGATTATTGGCGGTCTGAGCGAACCGCCTCGGGCCTTCATCACGGCTTCGGGAATGGGCATTTTCGGTGACCGGGGCAACGAGCATCTTACGGAGGACAGCCCGCCGGGCACGGGGTTCCTGGCAAGCGTTGCGGTCCCGTGGGAGGAGACGGCGGCAGCGGCGTCCATCCATGGTTGCCGCGCCCTGAACGCAAGGTTCGGCCTGGTGATGAGCGGCTCGGGGGGCTCGCTCCCCACGATGGCGCTCCCTTTTCGGTTCGGCGTGGGTGGGCGTATTGGCAACGGCCGCCAATGGACGCCCTGGATCCACGCCGACGACGCAATCAGCGCACTGATCTTCATGGCAGAGCGGGACGACCTTTCCGGACCTGTCATAGTGGCGGCCCCCGGGGTCGTCCGGAACTCAGAACTGACGAAATCCATCGGCGAAGTCCTGGGCAGGCCAACGCTGGCGTGGATGCCGGCCGTCGCAGGCAGGCTCTTGTTCGGGCAATACGTGCAGGAGCTCGCGGTTGCGAGCGCGCGGGCGACGCCGGAGCGGCTTTTGCGCGCCGGTTTCGAGTTCAAGTACCCCGATCTGAAATCGTGCCTGAGACACGAACTAGGGTGAGTGTCGTGGCCGGACGCCCATCGACGGCCGGCTAAACCGCAGCGGCCATCATCTGGCGCAAAACGTACGGCAGCAGCCCGCCGTGCCTGTAGTACTCGTACTCGATCGCAGTGTCTATCCTGACGATGGCCTCAAACTCGGTCCGTTTGCCGTCATCTGCGACGGCAGTCACCTTTAGGCTCGACCCCGGCTCGACCGTCGCGTCAAGGCCGTCGATGGTGTACATCTCCCTGCCCGTGAGCCCCAACGAAGCGGCATTTTGGCCTGGTGCGTACTGGATCGGCGCCACGCCCATTCCGACCAGATTGGCGCGGTGAATGCGCTCGAAACTCTCCGCTATGACGGCCCGTACGCCCAAAAGCATGGGCCCTTTAGCCGCCCAGTCCCGCGAACTTCCCGTCCCGTACTCCTTCCCCGCCAGGACCATGAGCGGCGTCCCTTCGGCCGCGTAACGTTCAGACGCGTTGAAGACGCGCATCAACTCACCGTCCGGCAGGTAGATAGTCCAATCCCCTTCTTCATCCGGCGTCAGAAGGTTTCGGAGCCGGATGTTCCCAAACGTACCGCGCACCATCACGTTGTGATTTCCACGGCGCGAGCCGTATGAGTTGAATTCCCGCCTCGGCACGTCGCCGCCGATCAGGAACTGACCCGACGGGGCGCTGGGAGGGATGCTTCCCGCAGGCGAGATGTGGTCCGTCGTGACCGAATCGCCAAGCATCACGAGCACCCGTGCGTCGACGACCGGATCCTGTGGTTCGGGGTCGGCTGGGACGTCCTCGAGAAACGCCGGCCGTTGAATGTAGGTCGAACCGGGGTCCCAATTGAACTGAACTCCCGACGGCGCCGGTAGATCCCGCCACTCCTTGGGACCGTCGAATGCGCCGCTGTACTGCTCTCTGAACATGTCCGGTTCGAGCGCGCCGGCTATCGTTTCGGCGATCTCGCTCTGGCTTGGCCAGATGTCTCGCAGATAGACGTCCCGGCCATCAGGGTCGGAACCAATGGGGTCATCCTGAATATTAAGGTCGACGTGACCCACCAACGCGTACGCCACTACCAAAACCGGCGACGCCAGGTAGTTCGCCTTGACCTGAGGGTGCACCCTGCCCTCGAAGTTGCGGTTTCCGCTCAGTACGGCCGCGGCTACCAGTTCGTGGTCCTCGATCGCCTCGGCGACGGGCTGCGGCAGCGGTCCTGAATTTCCGATGCACGTTGTGCAACCGTAACCGACGGTCTGAAATCCGAGAGCGTCCAGGTCTTCGTTTAGGCCAGCCGCCTCGAGGTATCTGGTCACGACAGTAGAACCGGGGGCCATGCTGGTCTTGACCCAGGGCTTTCGTTGCAGACCACGACGGCGTGCGTTACGCGCCAACAATCCAGCGCCGACCATCACGGACGGATTCGACGTGTTTGTACAGCTCGTGATCGCTGAAATCACAACCGACCCATCGCTCAAGCTGGCCCGCTCCCCCTCTACCTCTATTTGGACATCCGCCTTCGATGACCCATTCCCGGAAGCATTGTCGCCGTTTTGCTCAGCGGGGAAAAATCTTCTGAAATTATTGCGGACTTCTCCAAGAGCAACACGGTCTTGCGGGCGTTTCGGCCCTGCCATGCTCGGAACTACGGATGACAGGTCGAACTCAACGTTCGTCGTGTAGTCCGGTTCAACGCCGGGTTCGTGAAACAGACCCTGAGCCTTTGAGTAGTGCTCGACAAGATCGACCGTGGACTGCGGTCGACCGGTATCGGCCAGATACTTGAGCGTTTGATCGTCGATGGGGAAGTATCCGCAGGTTGCGCCGTATTCGGGAGACATGTTGCTGATGGTCGCCCGGTCTGCAACTGGCAGGGAATGCAAACCCGGCCCAAAAAACTCAACGAATTTCTCGACTACACCAAGGCCCCGAAGCAACTCCGTAATCGATAGCACGAGATCGGTGGCCGTTGCGCCTTCCGGCAACTCCCCGGCAAGTTTCACGCCGACCACTTCCGGAAGAACCATGTAGTACGGCTGGCCCAACATCACCGCCTCGGCCTCGATTCCCCCAACACCCCAGCCCAAAACTCCGAGACCATTGATCATCGTCGTGTGCGAGTCGGTGCCGATGCAGGTGTCCGGATACGCAATGGTTTGGCCGTTTGCTACGGAGGTCAGTACTCCCTCTGCCAGGAACTCCAGGTTCACCTGGTGCACGATACCCGTACCCGGGGGAACGATCTTGAGGTTGTCGAAAGCGGTCTGCGACCACTTGAGCAGTTGGTAGCGCTCGGTATTTCTCTCGAACTCCCGCTCGATGTTGGCCGCCAGCGCGCCTGCCGAGTTGAAGTAGTCGACCTGCACCGAGTGGTCGATAACCAGATCGGAGCGTACAACCGGGTTGATGATCGAAGGGTCGACACCCCACTTGGCCACCGCGTCTCGCATTGCGGCAAGATCCACCACGCAAGGGACGCCCGTGAAGTCCTGGAGCGCCACACGGCCAGGCATGTAGGGGAATTCCCTGTCTGATCTTTCATCAGGTCGCCATCCGGCCACTCGTTCCACGTCTTCTGGTGTTGCAGGTCCTCCATCGGACTGGCGAAGGGCATTCTCGACGAGGATCCGAATAGAAAATGGGGTCCTGTCGAGATCGATGAGGCCTGCGGCCTGAAGCGCATGAAGCGAGTAGTAACCAACCGTCCCCGACGAGGTGTCCAGTTTGGCGAATGCTCCGAAAGAATCCTTGCCTGTCATCTGATAACGCTGCCTTGCCTCAACATGTCCCGGTCACGCCGGGTGTTCCTTGCGTTGCGGGGAATGAAAATAATCTCAACTTTAGCAGTCACGGGGCGAGTGGTCTCGGCGCAATTTCATTGCTGCTTTGAATTAAATTCGGGTAAGCTTTCGAGACTTACGGGGTGTTTAGGAGAGCCAGGTAATGGAAATCGGCAGACTGCG
>CBDHEN010000001.1:0-23793 GCA_965262065.1 Dehalococcoidia bacterium
TTCTCCGCTCGACCTCGGTTACCTCGGGGCCGCCACGGCGTTGCCCACCATCGCGGTCAACCTGTTCGGCGGCGTGGTGGCAGACCGGGTCAACCGCCGGGTGCTATTGATCGCCACGTCCATCCTGTCGGCGGCTTTGCTGACCGTACTGGTCGTACTGACGGTTACCGAGGCGGTGCGCATATGGCACGTGATCGCCATAGGCGCGGTGTTGGGGTTGGTCTCCGGATTCGACTGGCCTGCGCGGAACGCCTTCTTTCCTGCGCTCATCGGGCGCGCGTACATCATGAGCGCGGTGGCGTTGAATTCAGTGTTGTGGCAGGGGACGAGGGTGGTTGCGCCAGCCATCGCGGGCCTGCTGATCCGGCTGTTTGGAACGGGCGCCGTGTTCATGGGCGGCGCGACGGGGTTTGGAGCAATGGTGTTGGTCCTGCTTTCCCTCAAGTCGCCAGTGCAGAGACCCGCCTCTCGCCGCCATGTGATGAGCGACCTGATGGAGGGTGTGAAGTTCATCGCCAGGGACCCGATGTTCGCGGTGCTCATTCCTCTCACCTACGCCAGCCACTTTTTTGGATGGCAGCACGTGCAGTTGATGCCGCTCTTCGCGAAGCGGTTTGATGTGGGTTCCGAGGGGCTGGGGTTGATGTTCACGATGGTCGGAGTTGGCGCCGTCTTCGGCACGTTCGTAGTGGGCAAGTTGCAGGGAGGCCGCCACGCCGGAATGGTCATGTTGGCGGGCAGTCTCCTGTTCAGTCTGTCCGTCATTGCCTTCGCCTTCGCTCCCGGATACGGCCTGGCGCTGGGAACCCTGTTCGTGGCCGGTGTTTTCAGTTCGTTTTACATGATTACTTCGATGTCGGTCCTGCAGTTGCGAGTCCCTGACCATCTGCGGGGCCGCGTGATGGGCATGCACGGCATCACGTTCAGCCTCATACCGCTCGGCGGGCTGCTCGGTGGGGCGGTTGCAGAGGTGTACGACGAACGCGTCGCCGTCGGCCTTGGAGCGGTGATTCTCATTGCGATAGTGCTAGCCGTGTTTGTGTTCGCCAGCCATGTGCGCGGCCTCGACGGCCGGCGATTGGCGGCCGCCAGGGCCGAGATGGTCTGACGCTCAGCGCTTCGTTCGCGATTCCCGGCTAGTCACCGGCCGCGTATTCTTCCCACATGGACCTTGACCGGAACAAAGTCATTCCAAGCCACCTGGTGCGACTCAAACTCGAAGAGCGGGAGGAGAGACTCTCACCGTGGGCCGTGCGCTCAGCATCGTGCCGCGGCCGCCGCCGGACGGAACCCCAGTCACCCCTCCGAACGGAGTTTCAGCGCGACCGCGACAGGATCTTGCACACAAACTCGTTCCGGAGGCTGAAACACAAGAGCCAGGTCTTTGTTGCGCCGATTGGGGACCACTACGCGACCCGCCTGACGCACACGCTCGAGGTCTCTCAGATCGGCCGAACGATTGCCAGGGCGCTCAACCTGAATGAGGACCTTGTGGAGGCGACCGCGCTGGGCCACGACCTCGGCCACACACCATTCGGCCACATAGGCGAGACGGTCCTGGACCGCCTACTCCCAGACGGGTTTCATCATTCGCGCCACTCCGTACGGATCGTGGAGCGGTTCGAGAAGAACGGCCGCGGGCTGAATCTGACCGAAGAGGTTATCGATGGTATCCGGCGGCATTCCAAGCCGCAGGGTGAATTCATGGACCGCGAGTCGGTGGCTGGCCTTTCGCTCGAAGCCCAGATCGTTCGCCTGGCCGATGCGCTGGCCTATCTCACACACGACATCGGCGACGCAATCCGGGCCGGGCATCTTTCGCTGGATGACCTGCCCCGGGACGCGATTCAAGCCCTGGGAGACCGGAATTCTCAGCGCGTCAACACCCTCGTCAACGATGTCGTGACCACATCGTGGGACGCCACCGGAGAGACGGAAACGACGGAACGGCCGTGGATCCGCCTGTCGGACGAGCTGACGGTGGTCGTTACCCGCTTGCGGGACTTCATGTTCGAAAACTTCTACCTTCCGATCAGCGCCGGTAGGGAAGGAAGGGCGGCGGCGTCAATCGTCGAGCTTCTCTATCTGGATATCCAGGAGAACATTCATAAGGCGCCGGCCTGGATTCGAAAACTGTCGGATTCCGACGAACAGGCGGCGGCGGACTACCTCTGCGGCATGACAGACAACTTTGCGATCACTCAGGCAGAACTGCTGAGCCCCGGCATTAGCGAGGGGGTGTTTAAAGGTAGGGTGTGAACTCGAACTTCCGCATTGTTGTCGATCATCGAATTGACTGACCTCATGCTTGAGCGGTGCAGGGGAGAAAAACATGGCAGGCCTCCTGTGGCGCAACTTGGCTTGGGGAGACGTGTCTGCCAAAAGCTGGAAAGAGGAACCTCGGCTATTGATCCGTGGTTCGGCTTTGCAGAGCTGTAATTCACTTCTTAGTACGACTCACCTGGGACAGGAGCGGGAGGACACTGCGATGCGGTGTCCTTCGGCCATGTTTGCTGCCTTTTTTCGTTTCAGGCCGACCGATTGTCCATGTATGTGGGCTCTTTTGTTGTCCGACTTACCCGCTCGACGCGGGGCCACCACCGCCCTCCGCTGGACGGCCGATTTCCGCTGTCGCTGTCGATAAGGGTGGTTCCCCCACAACGCCGCCCCAGCAGGGCGAATGGCGTCGCCTGTCCTAGTTCGGTTCCACTCTGGTGGCAATCCTCATCTGGCAGCCGAACTACAAACTGCCCAGTACCACCGCCTCCGTAGCTGCGCTGGTCAGCGATTCTTCATTGCCAACATCGTCGGTGAAGGTGACCCGCACTTGGATCTTCTTACCCTGTTGGGCGGCCGCAAGCGTGTAGCTGGAACTGGTAGCCCCTGCTATGTCGGCACTGTCCGCAAGCCACTGGTAACTGTAGGCTACCCCGGTCAAGCCTTCCTCGTCTGCAATCTCGGACGTATTTACCGCCAACGCCTGCCCCACCTGGGCGTACCGCTAATCGTCGGGGCGCCCGTCGCGGGCGTATTCGCGGCGCGGGTGACCGTAACCCTCGCTATTGCCCGTGCCTATTCCACCCTCACCCACATCCAGGTCGACCTAGAAGCCGTCGGTGTCCGGATCTGCGTCGGTCAGGGGATCAACTCCTCGTGACTTTGCTAGCATGAATTTAGTTGCTAATGTGAACATCTCATCAACATTATTCCGTCGATGTTCAGGAAGGCTAATTGTAACCCTGATGGTCTCGCTGACATAGAATTCGTGAGAAGGAGTGCCAAACATCTCTATGTCGAACATAGCCTCAGCAGCTTCAGTGACCGGGGATTCATCACTGGCAGAGACGATCATGATCTGCCCTGAGTCTGTATCCCCTATCGGGAAACCGAACGCCGTGACATGCGATACCTGACCAATAGGCTCGATCTCTGGTTGGCTGAAGCCGACAGCCGTTGGATACGGGGTCAGGACCGGGGTCGGTGTTGGTTCCTCTACGTTCGAGACGCAGCCGGCGGTAGCAACCAGTACTGCCATCAGCATGACTAAGAATTTCATGATCGTTCCTTTCCTGGCCTACTCAATTAAGCAGGACTATTGCTAGGCTGGTACCTCTTCGACGATTCGCAACTTGTAGAAGTCGAAGTGTTGCCAATGAGAACTCCTGACGAGGAATTCACCGGCTGCTGTGCGGCCGATCCAATACAATGAGTTCAGTCCATAGAAAACTTCCACGTCAAAGACTAAGCCTTCGCCTTCCGGGTTGGAGATGGTACTGGTTATCTGGGTGGCGTCTGTAGCAGCCGCACTCAAATGTCTCTTGGGAATCCCCTTAAAGCCATCAAGCCATTAGAACACATATTAACCTTCGTACAGGCATATTGCCCCTATCGAGAGCGCCGCACATCGTGGCGCAGCGTCAGTCAGGATTGGCCAGATAACCATGCAGAACCGGCAGAGGATAGCCGGGAGCGAGTGTCTTCACCTACGGCCCGCAATTCGACCAAACAACCACCTACACCGGCGAGGATGCTATTGCAGCATGAAGAGGCACTTTGCGATCTTGCGGACATGACCCGGATGTGCAGGCATTGAAGATTGAACGAAGATTGAATCGCTAACTGCCCGAGCTCTAGAGACCCATCCACATCTCGAAGTTGGCGCTGCCTACCGCTCAACACCCACCGGGTACGAGCCGCGCCTCGTGCCGCCGGTCAACGTTGGTAGGGTGCCGAGACACATTCGGCTTCTGAAGCGGGTCTGCGCCCGGGCCGGGTTCGCATCGCCGTGAAGAACCTGCGGAGCGAGTTGGGTGAGGACGCGAACAAGCCGATGCACCTCTTCAATAAGCCTCGCGTCGGCTACCGGATGTCGAAGGGGGAGGCAGAGGAATCGGAGAGAGGCGTGGAAGGGTAGAGCGAGGCGCCGTTACCCTCTTGCGCCCTCCTCCTTGTCACGCCACACTACCTGTGGTCCGGGCCTTGGTAGGTTCAGAGAGCCCCAAGCCACATCTCGAAGATGTTCTGTCTACCGTCAAAATAGGCCCACCATGCAGCTTGCTAGGGTCAAGGAGAGTGCATAAAGCAGATGTGTGAGACTAAGGCAGAATCGTATGTCAGGTAGGAGTTCTTGAGGGAGTGGGCGAGCCTTGACGAAGTGGTTTCGGGGGTATGGAGCACGTTCGGGCGGGCATCTGGCCTCCTATCACGTGTCAGCCCCTCAATGCCGATATTGTTCTTCGGCGATCTCCACGCTTACTTTTCCTCGATGGTGCGCGTCCTGAGCGTCGGCCTGAACCCCTCGCTGCACGAGTTCCCCACGGACTCCCCCTTCCGCCGATTCCCGCTTGCCGAAGGCGTCACGGTACGCGAGCCGGAGCCATACCTAGACGCTCTCTCTGCCTACTTCCGAACCGATCCCTATCGCGGGTGGTTCAGCGCGTTCGAGCCGATGCTGAACGGGCTGGGGGCGAGCTTCTACGAAGGGAAACCCTCCACGGCGCTCCATACCGACATCTGCTCTCCCGTCGCCACTGACCCGACGTGGAGCGGCCTCGACTGGGATGTGCAGAAAGCTCTCGAGAAGGAAGGCGGTCCGCTCTGGCATGGCCTACTGGAAGCGCTGCGGCCGCAATTTGTGACGCTGTCTGTTGCGTCCCACCATCTATCGCGCATCCAGTTCAAAGCCTTGAGTGAGTGGAAGGTCGTCCATGTGTTCGAGCGAACGGAGGCTGGCGCACTTCGCAAACGGCCTGTAGAGATTTCTGCGAGGTGGTGCGAGGTCGGCGGTGAGCCATCACTTTTCGTCTTCGTCCCTGCGGCACAGAAGCCGCTAGGTCGGCTGAGCAGCAACCAGAAGCGAGAAGCAGGGGAGATCGCAATAGAGGTATTACGCCGTGGCGGATAACCTGTGCTTCGTTCAATTCCCTCATCCGGGCCGCGAGCATGAACCCGACCCCGCCGGAGGGAAGGCTTGGAACAGGCTCAAAAGCCAGCATGCTCGCAAGTTCATGGAGTTTGGCGGCAAGTGGATTGAGAATGACGGTAGCGCGAGAAGTGGCAACCTCCGTGCCTGGGGCGAGTGGGAGGCCGAATCGGACCTCGTCTGCGGACTCATTCAACCCCGCCAAGACTCGCATTATCCCCGCAATCTCTGGCACCCCTACTATGTCCCTAGAGACAACTACCAAAAGCTGCACAATACCGATCCCTTCATCTTCGGAGAACGGTTCCTGTATTCAAACTGCAAACAAGTGACTGTCTCGAGCCTGGCCCACCTCGGACGAGGCTCAGTGATCGCTTTCGGGAGCGGAAGGAAGATCGCGGGTAATCGGGAGTGGGTCCTCGACACAGTGCTCGTAGTCGCTGACTCCCTCACATACTCAGCACCAGAGGCGCGCCGGGTGCTAGCAGATGCGGCGCCTGAGGCATTCCTCACGGTGACCGGTGGCCCGATGGTAGACAACAACGAGCAGGCCTCTTTCAGGCTCTACAGGGGAGCAACACCAGAAGATCCAGTAGAGGGGATGTTCAGCTTCTTCCCCGCAATGCCAGCGCACGGGGAAGCAGGGTTTCCTCGTCCACTGATCGACCTTCCAGGCAAGTATTTCAACCCGAGGAATTGGCAGGCTCCGAAGGGAGTGCGGCAACAGCGCACCAGTGAGGAGCTGCGCTGGCTCTGGAAGTCTCTTGTAGGTCAGGTGCGCAGGGCTGGACTTCTCCTCGGAACACACGCCGCACTTCCGGAGCAGCGCAAAGTCTAGGCGGGGGCAAGGCGCGCAGGACTCTTCCTTTGCCTTGGACTAGCCTTGTCACGGCCTGGATCCCTGGCAGGCTGATCAAGAACGCGAGTTGGAGGGTCTAGGGAGACGGTCGGTGATGCTTGACCCGACCGCCTCAGCAGGCCCATCCACATCTCGAAAATAGTTCTGTCTACCGTCCAAGAAGGTCCACCAAACTGGACTCGAACCGCCCTGCGGCGCGGTCAGAGCAATGATTCCCCTCGACCTGACTCACGCGGATTGGGGGACGTGTCGCTACCGTCCTGACGTGGAGTCGCCTATCTGACTTTGGCTGAGTTCAGGTCGACTACCCACGAGTACCTTGGTTTTACGTTGCTATTGCGTTGCAAGCATCGACATGCCCCTCCCAACCCCGACATTCGGGCGTATATACAGGTAGGATGGCGACACGGGTTTGCCGCCACCCCAAATCCACGTGCATCGATTCCCATGACGCTACTGGACGAAGTTAAACAACGGGCCGATATCATCCAGGTCGTCTCGGACTACGTCGACCTTGACACGTCGTCGCGCATCCCAAAGGCGCGATGCCCGTTTCATGCGGAACGCACGCCGTCATTCGTCGTCTATCCGGACTCTGGCACATGGCACTGTTTTGGGGGCTGCTCGACCGGCGGCGACGCCATCACGTTCCTGATGAAGCAGGAAAATTATTCGTTCGGCGACGCGCTCCGCAGGCTCGCTGAACGGTACGGAATAGACATCAGGGACCACGACACCCTCGCCGACAGGGGTCGGTCAAAGCGCAACGACTCGATGATCGAGGCGAACGACATCGCGGCGCGCTACTTCAGAACGCTGCTCGCAGGACCGGAGGGCGCTGAGGCGCGGCGGTACCTGGAGTCCCGCGGCATATCTGCGGACATATCCGAAAGGCGGGGCCTCGGAATGGCCCCGTCCGGCATGGAAACCCTGGGAGGCCACCTAAAGGGGCGCGGCGTGTCTTCAACCGCCGCGGTTGGGGCGGGCCTGCTTACGCGTAGGCGCGAGGGCGAGTGGGGAGACATGTTCCGCGGGCGGATCACGTTCGAGATTCACGACTCGCAGGGTCGGATCGTTGGGTTCGGCGCGCGCAGTCTTGACGGATCGGAGCCCAAATACCTGAACACCCAGGCCACCGAACTGTTCGACAAGTCGAGAACCCTCTATGGCCTCGATTGGGCGGTGGACACAATCAGACAATCTGGCCGTGCGGTCGTGGTCGAGGGCTATATGGATGCCATTACCGCGCACGAGAACGGTTTCAGAAACGTGGTCGCCTGCATGGGTACGGCGGTCACGGCGCACCAGTTAGGGGAGCTGAGCAGACTCCTGGCTAATCCGCCGCGCGGTTTAACGGCCGGCATTACTATGTGTCTCGATAGCGACGCAGCGGGGCAGGAAGCAACCTTGCGCGGGCTGGAAGAGGCGTGGCGATCCGACGCAGGGCGCGGCCCGGGAAGCGCGAGGAATGGGGTGGGGGTGAATGTGGCGCGTTCCGTGGCAGGCAAGGACCCTGACGAGGCTATTCGCACTGACCCCGAAGGATGGCGCACTTCGATCACAAACGGCCAACCGTTGCTGGACTATCTCATCACCGCCTATTCAGATCGCCGCGATCTTTCTTCCGGCGAAGGCAAGTCCGGGCTGGTCGAAGACGTTCGGCCCTTGATACTGGCTATTGACAACTCGTTCGAACAGGACCGCTACCTGACCAAACTGGGTGAACTGCTCACCGTACCGGCGGAGCGGCTACGGTCCATGATGCAGGGTCCACGGCCGATGCCGCGGGGCACAAACAGACGTGCCGCGCCGGCGAGGCGAACTCGCGAGGAACGGCTCGACCCGGCGCAGGTGAGCAACGCGCTCAACGCGGCCAACGAGAACGGGTTGGAGGAAAACCTTCTCACGCTGGTGCTCAGCCATGAGGAATTGCGCGACTATGCGACCGGCGTGCCGGAAGACCATTTCCACGATTCAGGTAATCGGGCCATCTTTACGATGTGGCGAAGCGCGCTTACACTCGATGAGGTTCATTCGTCAATGGACGATCATCTTGCGGCCCAAGTTGATCGGCTGATATCGAAGCCGCTCCCGCCGGGTGATCATCTGCTCAAAGTTCAGGACGTCTCCCAAACCGTGCACCGCCTCCACGAACGCCACCTGCGATACATGAAACGTTTGCAGACGGAGGCGTTCGCCCGGATGACGCCGGATGTTCCTGCAGAAGAGTTGCAGCAGTTGCGACGTACAGCCGCCGAGGCGGATGTCAAACTGAAACAAGTATTTACAGGTCGGCCATAGAGCTTATGCCACGCCGCCCACGCACTACCGAAGAAGACGAACAGACCGTTGTCGATCTGGCTGACACGGCCCAATTGTTGCGGCTGGGAATAACACAGACTGGTACGGGATTCGACGACGAGTCCTCCAACGGCTCCAACCCTTCCGTACTGCTGTCGGCCTCTGCACCGTCGAGCGCGTCCGAACTCGAGGGATGGGACCAGGGCTCCGCCAACGCTTCCGCCGAACGCAGAGCGACGTTGATCTGGGACCCGGCGGTCGAAGATTCCGAGATCACCGACGACCCGGTCCGCATGTACCTTCGCGAAATTGGCCGGGTGACCCTGCTTACCGCACGGGACGAACGGGTCCTGGCGCGTGCCATGGAGCTTCAAAGGCGCCTTGATCTCATACAGGAAGCCCTGGAGGAAGAAGAAGGCGCAAAGCCGACTTCGTGCCGGACCACCAAATACGTACTCGTGACACTCCTGCCGCAGCGCAGGGTTGCTGAAGCGGTTGGCAAGTTCCTTGGGCTGCAGCCGGACATGCGGCTGTCCACATTGTTGGTCAATCCGGAACTCAGGACGCTGATCGACGGACCTCACAACGAAGAATTGCTCAATTACCTGTCGGACACCTTCGACTGTGAGGTCGCGGACGTTCAGCAGATGGTGGTGGAGTTGTCGATCGTCTCGGCGCTGGTGCCGCGCGAGCTTGTGGATGCCCTGGCCGCGGACCCCAAGTTTTCCAAACTCGAGAGCGTCATATTCAAGAGAGGCATGGACCAGCGTCTTTCGGTGTATGAGTTCCTGTTCGGGTCGCACTATGCCCGAATTCGCGGCGACGGCCTGAGGTCGGAACGCCACCTCGCCGAGGCCAACCTGCGACTGGTTGTTTCGGTGGCCAAAAAGTACATCGGCCGCGGCATGTCGCTGCTCGACCTTATCCAGGAAGGGAATATCGGGCTGATCCGCGCCGTGGAGAAGTTCGACTACCGAAAGGGCTACAAGTTCAGTACGTACGCCACGTGGTGGATTAGGCAGGCAATCACCCGCTCGATAGCGGACCAGGCCCGGACCATTCGCATACCGGTCCACATGGTGGAGACCATCAACAAGCTGCTGCGGGTGAGCAGGCGTCTCGTCCAGGAGTACGGCCGGGAGCCGACGAGTGAAGAGATTGGCCGTGACCTGGATATGCCATCGGACAAGGTGCGAGAAATATTGAAGATTTCTCAAGAGCCGGTTTCACTGGAAACACCGATCGGTGAGGAGCAGGACAGCCATCTCGGAGATTTCATAGAAGACAAGAACGCCCTCGCGCCGGCCGATGCTGCATCCCACCATCTCCTGAGGGAGCAGGTGGGCGATGTGCTCGCCACGCTGAGCCTGCGGGAGCGGCGTGTGCTGAAGCTGCGTTACGGCCTCGAGGACGGCAGAAGCCGCACATTGGAAGAGGTGGGGCAGGAGTTCGGGGTGACGAGAGAGCGCATCCGGCAGATCGAGGCGAAGGCCCTCAGGAAGCTGAGGCACCCGACCCGCAGCAAGGTCCTTAGAGACTTCCTCGAATAACCGGCGCCGCGCCGCGTCTTCAACGTCTTCCACCCCATTTCCGTCCGCCCGTCGCGGGCAATCACGTTGAGACGCGCATCCTGAAGCCATCCGGCGTGTGAAGTAGGAGAGGGGATCGGGCCTCGTGGGGCGCTCGAAGCCCTTGCACTGGAGAAGCAGATGCCGGAAGCGCCCGACCTGCAAGTAATCATGGAGTACTTGCAGCCTCACATCGTCGGAAGGCAGATCGTTCACGCCACCGAGCGGAAACCGTTGGTAATCCGCAATCTTGCCGACGGTGAATTCACCGAGGACATCGCCGGCAGAGAGGTCGTTGGCGTCGGCCGCAAGGGCAAGTTGTTGCTGGTCGATCTCGATGGCGACCGTTCGTTGATTGTCAGCCCTATGCTCACCGGGGGCCTTCAGCACTGCGCCCCGGCGACGCGGGTTATGGCGTCCACCGTCCTCATACTGGAGCTGGATGACGGGAAGCAACTGCGTTACTTCGATCAAAAACGAATGGGCCAGATCTATTACGCGCCAGCGGAGAAACTGGCCGGAATCGTACGGCTGGAGGCGCAGGGACTGGATGTGCTGGATGTCCGGCTGGGTCTCGATGAATTCAAGGATCGACTGAAGCCATTCCGCGGTGAAATAAAGGGCATCCTGACCCGCGGGAAGTTCATTTCGGGTATAGGCAATGCGTACGCCGATGAGATCCTGTTCGAGGCCAAAATCTACCCGTTCACCAAACGAGGCCGCCTGGATGAGACGCAACTTGCGCGCCTGAGAGACGCCGTGTACGAGACGCCGGCTCGGGCAGTCGGTGTCCTGAGGCGCCGGGTTGGCGTCGACATACATAAGAAGGTCCGGGACTTTCTGAAGGTCCACGGCAAGGGCGGGACGCCGTGCCCGGACTGCGGCAAACCGATCACGTCGATCACGACCAATCGTCGAGAGACGAACTACTGTAGACAATGCCAACCGGGGTCACTGTTCACCATGTAAGCATATTATGCAGTATTGCCTTAATAAGGAAATACATTATAAAAATAGACCGGTCGGCAAATGGCTGGTAAAATCATTATTACCGTTCCACTCGTTTAGTCCCAATTTCTTCCGATGGTTAACATGACCCTTCTCGCAGCAATCGAAGCGCCGGAAGTCGTCGGATTCATCCGCGACGTGATTGTGATCGCCGTGGGCCTTCTGGGCTTTTTCGTGCTGTGTGTCTTTTCGATTCTGTCAATTCTCTTGTATCGCCGGATCTCGAGGCTTGCGACGCGAGCCGAGCAGGCCTTTGACAGGCTGGATCCCGCGATATCGAGTTTGGAGTCTTTGGGAAAAACCCTTCAGGAATTCACCCGCGTGACCCAGGAGGGTTTCGGTTTGGCGGGCGTTTCCCGCCTTGTGGGATGGTTTTTTGGAATGGGCCGAGACCGGAAGTCGGAGTGATTGATACGGCTTCGGTAAGTATTTGGAGGTTATTAAATGGCAGATAAAAACGAAAACAAGGGTGGCGGGCTGCTGATCGGGTTGCTCATAGGGGGCGCCATCGGTTTTGCTGCGGGAATGATGCTGGCGCCCAAGTCGGGAGAAGAGACCAGGGCCCTCCTGGCCGAACGAGGAAATGAATGGCGAGACAAGGCGGAGGAACTGGCGGCGGCAACGAAAGAACGGCTGTCCTCGGCCGCGCTTGAAGGCAGACGGGCTGCTTCGCAGGTACGCGCCGGCAGCTTCGACGATTTCGATCTGGACCGCGACGAACTCTGATCCCCGCCCGGCCTCACACGGCGGCGTTCAGGTACGCCCTCGGGTAGGAGCCGAGCACCTTGAGCACGGCCATGTGCGGCCTGATTTCGTTTAACGTCTCAACGACGTGCGGATCAGTCCGGTGGCCTTGAAAATCAAGGATGAAGATATACCGGCCGAGCTCCGAGCCTGTGGGCCTCGATTCAATCTTGGTCAGGTTGATATCCCGCTCGGCGAATGGCCTTAGCGCGGAGTAGACCAGCCCCGGAGCGTCGGAGTGAAAGTCGAACGCCACGGAGGTCTTGTCGTCACCGGTGGCGGGGTGGTCTTTATTTGCCAAGACAGCGAACCTCGTGATGTTTGTGTCGCTGTCCTGGATACCTTCCTGGAGGATCTCCAGGCCGTAGATTCCTGCCGCCCTGCCGGAGGCGATGGCGGCGCTCGTGTTGTCGCCCCGACTGACCGCCTCCACAGCGCCGGCGGTGCTGGCCGTGCCCTCCTGTAGTGCGCGGGGGAAATGGCTGGCAAGGTACTTGCGGCACTGTCCGAGGGCCTGGGGGTGCGACAGCACTTTTGCCACGTCTTCGGGTTTCGTGCCGGGCTGGACGATCAGGCAATGTCTGACGGGCAGCAGCAGTTCGCCGCGGATTTTGGTCCGTTTCGCCTCCACGAGGACATCGAGGACGTCAGCGACCGATCCGTACAGGCTGTTTTCGATCGGCACAATCGCTTCGTCTACGTCCCTGTCTTCCACGGCGCCGGCGACGTGTTGGTTAGATGGATACGGGACGTGCTGCGCGTCCGGCGCGTAGCGGTGCGCCGCCTCTTCGCCGAACGCTCCAGCCGGACCGAGGAAGGCGACTCGTTTGGGGTTGTTCATCTATCGCATCTCGGTCAGCGCTTCCCACAGCTTGGTCGTTGAATCGACGGGGCACAGCGCTATTGCCAGTGTTTCGCCCGCCAGGACCGTATCCGGCGTCGGGGTTTCAGGCGGGCCGGCCTCTCCAATGATAAGTACGATGTTCGATCCGTAGGGTATTGCAACATCGCGCAGGGGCTTTCCTGTAGCCGCGGCGCCCGCCGGAATGGTAACGGCGACGATCTCCAGCCCTCGATCCCGTATCAGCATCAAATTGACGAGGGGGTGAGCAGGAAGTGAGGAGGCTACACTGGATACGATGAGATCGATGCTGCTCACGACGATGTCGACCCCGCACACTTCAAAGAGCCGGGCATTTTCCGGACGGTGCGCCAAGGCGATCGACTTGGGGACGTCGAAGTTTGTCCTGGCGAGTTGGCAGACGGCGAGATTGTCCTCGTCGGAATCGGTAGCTGCAACCACAATGGACGCCCTCGACATCCCGGCATCATTGAGGCACGACATTGAGGCGACATCTCCGACCGCCGCGACGCTGCCGAGCCGTGAGCGGATGGCAGCGACCCGCGCAGGGTCACGGTCGATGACGAAGGTCTCGTGACCTCCGGCGATCAGGGCGGCTGCTATGGACTCGCCGGTGCGGCCGCCTCCCGCGATCACAATGTACAACGCCTATACCCCTTCACCATGCCGGAATTCCAGCGACGATTCTATCGACAGTCAGTTTTGTTGGACTTATCGCCCTGACGCCAATTGACTCGTACAGGGTTCTCAGGCCTTCGTCTCGTGCGCACATGAAAATGCTGGGGACGTTGAACTCGTGCATTGCTCGTTGGACCGCCAGGCCGTTTAACGTGTCGCGGCCGGTGACTGCGATGAAAACGTCAGCGTTTCGGATTCCGGCCATTTCGAGACAGGCGGGGTCGGCGCCGTCCCCTTCCACCACCCTGATCGCACCAGACTCGATTTTCTGGGTGTTCAAAACCTCAATGCGCGGCAGGTCGGCCTCTATCAGGGATACGGTGTGGCCGTGGTCCGCAAGCCAGGCTGCGATCCCCGCGCCCGTCTTGCCTGCCCCTACGATGATTACGTTCATGATCTGTCTTTTCTGTCGTGAAGGCGTGTCACGAACGGGCGCCACTTATGGCGAGGCTGGCCGATTCGTCCGGCTGAGCTACGACTGGCGGCGGTTCGCGTAGGATGATAACGCGGCTGGCGGAATGTTCCAGCACATAGTTAACGTCGTTGCCTAGCGAAAATCTGCCGGCCCCTCCGGGGTAAGACATTCCTATGACGACTGTGTCGATGTCTCGTATCGCAGCTTCGTAGATTACGGCGGGGCCAATTTCGCGCGCCTGAAGCAATTGCGTGTCGAAGGAATTCCTGTGCAACCGCGCGGTCCTTTCGGCCTCCTGCAAAACCTGTTCGCCCTTTTCTACCGCTTCTTGAACCTCCGCATCGACCGGCAAAGACCTGTCCATCTTGATTACGTACACCACCAATAGCTGGCCGCGTGCCATTCGCACGATGTTGGCAGCGTAGTCCACCACGGCGCGGTCCGACGCGTCACCGGTCGTCAGCGCCATTACTATCGAATTTGCCATGGGTCAGGTTTGAGAGAATGGTTAGTCGGTAATTCGCCGCACCAATTCGTCCGGTCCGGCCAGAATCAGGGTGTCGCCCAGCTTCATCATTTCATTGGGATCGGGCCTTAAGATAACCTCATCCCCCCTTCGCAACACTACGACGCTCACGCCGTACTTGTCCCGCGGCCCGGCAAACCCGGCCTCGCCGATCGTCATACTTTTGAACCGGTCGGGGACCGTGATTCTGCTGATGCCGAAAGCGCTGCCGACCTCCAGATACTCCTGCACGTCCGGGTTAAACAGGGAGTGTGCCAGGCGTCGGCCTCCCTCCTCCTCTGGATGGATGACCCTGTCGCAGCCGATCCGCTCCAGGGTATTGCCGTGCAGAAAACTGTGTGCCCGGGCGGCGATGTACGGGACGTTCAACGTTTTCAGCAACACGCTCACCATAATGCTCGCTTCGACGTTCGCACCTATGGCGACAATAGCTATGTCGAAGTTTTGTACTCCCATCTCTCGCAGCACGGCCTCCTGGGTGGCGTCGCCCCTCAGCGCGTAGGTGACCTCTCCCATCATGGGCTGGACCAGATCTTCATCGAGGTCGATCCCCATGACGTCGTGTCCGAGTTGGTACAGGGTGCGCGCTACGTTGGACCCGAACCGGCCCAGTCCGATTACCATCACCTGTTGTTTCATGCCGTAGTTACCTGTGTGGTCATGTCATGCGATTGGGGCGACGCGCCATCCGTTCAAGGGGGGTCAAATGGTCAGCCAATTCTAACCCCCTCCCGGACAAGCCGGACACGCTCCTGCGCTCCCTGGCCGGTCATCAGGAGGGCCATGGTTATTGGTCCGAGGCGGCCGAGGAACATGGCGACGACAATCACTATTCTTGCGGGTTCGTTAAGTTCGCTGGTGATTCCCATGGAGAGGCCTACCGTGGCGAATGCCGACACTGCCTCGAAGAGGGCATCGCGGAACGGCAGTGTATCTTGGACCGCGATCAGCAGGTACGCGAATGTAAACAGGGTGAACACTGCCGCCAGCGTCACTACGAAGGCGCGGCGTACGTTGACAAGCGGTATTTCGCGGCCGAACGCCGCTACGTTGGAGCGCCCCCTGACATTTGCCACTATTGCGAACATAACCACCAGGAAGGTAGTGATCTTGATACCGCCGGCTGTTGAAGCGGAAGCCCCGCCGATGAACATCAGCACCATGGTGGGCAGCGCGTTGTTTCCGTGAATCTGGTTGTAGTCGATAGTGGAAAACCCCGCCGTCCGTGCACTCACTGAGTGAAAAAACGCATCGCTTATCCGGATACCGACGGCCTCGTTGGCCTCGAGTTCGATGTTCCTCCATTCGCCCAACAGGAAGGAGCCCACACCCACGAGGATCAACGCGACGGTTCCAACCAGGACCATTTTCGACTCGAGCCGGAACTTGGAGAAGCGCCGCACCGTGACGAGATCGCGCAGGGCCACGTATCCAAGCCCGCCAACAACTATGAGCGAACCCATGATGACCAGGACCGGCGCGTCGTATCTGAACGGAATGAGGCTTGACCCGCCTCCAAGGCGCTCGTCCGGCAACACCTCGATTCCCGAGTTGTTGAACGCGGTGATGCTGTGGAAGACGCTGTGCCAGATCGCGTCAAGCAGGGGAATTCCAGCCCACAACTCACCGAAGACGTACCAGCGCAGGAACAGCGCAACGGCGCCGGCCACCTGAATTGCTACTGCGATTATTACTATGTTCCGCGCAAGCTGGGTGACAGCGCCGAGCTGACCGCCGCCAAGGCCCTCCATGATGATCAGTCTGTTCGACAGGGAGAGCCTTTGGCCCGCGATCACTACTATGAACGCGGCGCCCGTCATGAATCCCAAGCCGCCGACAAAGACCAGCCCGAGTATGACGGCCTGCCCGAAACCGGTCCACGCCTCGGCGGTGTCGACCACGATCAGGCCGGTTACTGTCACCGCAGAGACGCAAGTGAAGAGCGCCTGGGTAAAAGGCGTAAAGCCGCCTTCCACATTTGCAATGGGCAGAACAAGCAGGGCTGTTCCCAGTACTACCAGCCCAAGAAAGCCGTACACCAACAGCATGGGAGACGCGGGGCCGCGCACTGAAACGGTTCGCGTCTCAGCTTGTACGCGCACGGGCGCAATCTGGGCAGAACGCGGCCTGCGCGCGACGGTGTCGCCAGGGCGTAACTGGAAGTTCTTAGCCAAGCGCCTGAATCTGATAAACGACCAAATGTGCCAATTTCATGTCAACAACGGCCCGGCGCCGGCTGAAGCGCACCGGATTCCGGGCCATCAGTTTAAACGTCTCCACGCCTGCTAACCTTTTGAATTGGACGAGTCTCGTTATTCAAGCTTACGGCGACCCCATCCTGGCAACCTCCGACATGACCCTGCGCGACCTTCTTGAGAAGACGGACCGGTTCCTCATCACGGTGGAACTCGAAACTTCGCGCGGGCTGGCCATGGAGGAGGATTCCCGCCGCGTTCAAGACATGGCCCACAGCCTCGCCGAGAGCGGCGACGCCGATGTTGGCTTCATTACCGACAACCCCGGCGGAAATCCACACCTTCGGCCCGAAATACTCGGCCAGAACCTGCTTGACCATGGTATGGAAGTTGTAATCAACGTCTCTTGCAAGGACTACAACCGCAACGGCCTCGAAAGCAGATTGTGGGCGCTGGGCAGCGCCGGGTTGACGAATGTGCTGGCCCTGAGCGGCGACTATCCGGCGCAGGGCCTCGGCGGCCAGGCGGCGCCCGTGTTTGACACCGACTCGGTGGGGCTGCTCGAGATGATCCGACAGATGAACCAGGGACTGACAAAGCAAGCCGGGCCGTCCTCCAGAAAAGGGTTAAGACACAATCCGACCGGTTTCTACCCGGGCGCGGCGGTCAACCCGTTCAAGAAGACAGAGGGCGAGCTGATGACGCAGTATTTCAAGCTCGACCTCAAGGTTCGCACCGGCGGCCGATTCGCAATTGCGCAGATCGGATATGACTCCCGCAAGCTGGATGAACTCCGGCGCTACGCAAGTATGAACGGCTTTGGCGTGCCGCTCTTGGGCTCGGTTTTCGTGCTGTCGGGTCCTGCCGCGGGGTTTTTCAATCGATGGGGCATTCCGGGAGTTGCGGTTAGCGACGAACTCAGGGACATTGCAAGGGCGCGGGCCAAGTCGGAAGATCGCGGCCGATCATTCTTCGATGAACTTGCCGCCAGGCAGATAGCGGTGTTGAGGGGAATGGGCTATCGCGGCGCGTATATCTCGGGCCGCCTGCGGCTGTCGAGACTCCGCAGAATCCTCGAAATGGAACGATCGTTCGGCGCCGGCGACTGGAAGGACTTCGCGGCGAAGATCGCATTCCCCCAGCCGGACGAGTTTTACTACTTCGAACAAGGCGAGAACAAGGGCCTGAGCAGCGACGAGGTGAATCGGGACTACCTGGCCTCGAAATCAAAGACGGCCCGACTACGGGGCAAGCTCACCCAGTCTCCGGCGTACCAACTCGGGCGGTTGGTCCACTCGCAGGTATTCGAAAACGGATCAGCCGGCTTCAAGGTCGGCAAAGGCCTCTACTCCATAGTCGAAAAATCCGGCAGCGTCTCAAGGCTGGCTCACGTCGTCGAACAGGCGTCCAAGGTACCGATCTATGGCTGCCAGGACTGCGGGGACTGCTCACTGCCGGACATAGCGTACCTTTGCCCGGAATCACAGTGCGTTAAGAACCAACGAAACGGGCCTTGCGGCGGCACTCGAGCAGGCAAGTGCGAGGTCCTGGACAAGGAATGCATCTGGATCAGGGCGTACAACCGCCTCAAGCCGCACGACCAGGAAAAACGTATGCTGGAGCGGCCCATAGTCTTCCGGGACTCGGCTCTCAGGGGTACGTCGGCCTGGGCGAATACGTTTCTTGGCCGCGACCACCACGGAACGCGTACATCCGACTCGGGCGAGGATCCCGGTCGATGAATGGCCGTGCCGAGCACGAGGTGACCGTGCCTGCGAATCCAGCAAACCACCCAGTTACGCCGTTCCCTGCGTAAAATTATGCGTTTGCGCTCCCGCCAAGTCCTTCGCAGTCGAACTGCGACGATTCACCCAGACCGAAACTCCAGTTAATGATGTCTAGAACAGTCACCTCCCCAGAGCAGTTCATTACGATTGGCGAGAACATCCACACCACCCGCGTGGTGCGCCGCAACGGCGCGCGTGCCACGACGCTGCCCGGAGGCGTCGAGGCGGTTGTGTACAAGGATGAAAACGGCGGCGTGCGGCACCTGACCGTTCCGGAGCACTTCACACGTACGCAGCCCTACGAGCAGGGCAATCTGAAGCACTTCATGATTGCGGTGTGGAAGGGAGTGCATGGGGATGCCGACGAACGGGAACAGGGAGTTTCATACATAAGACGAGAGGTGCGGCGCCAAGTTAGAGCCGGCGCCGACTATCTTGATCTCAACGTGGACGAGGCGTCCTACAAGCTCGATGAACAGATCGCTTCCATGCGATGGCTTGTGGGCACGACACAACGGATTTCGACGGCGCCCCTGAGCATCGATTCTTCGAACTCCGACATCATCGCCGCCGGACTCGAAGTCTATGATGGCTCGGCCGGCCGGCCGCTACTCAACTCCGTAGCTCTTGAGCGGCTCGACGCCCTCGATCTTGCAATCGAGCACAATGCCCGCGTGGTGCTCACCGCTGCCAGTGTCGATGGCATGCCGTCCAACGCCGATGAGCGCGTGCGCAACGTTGGAGAGATCGTCGAGGCCGCCCTGTCGAGGGGCATCGAGAAGTCCGATATCTTTGTGGACGGCCTCGTGTTCCCTATCTCGGTATCCGGCGAATACGGGTTGCATTACCTTGAGGCGATGCGGGAGGTTCGGCGCATCTTTGGCGAAGAGATCCACGTGTCCGGAGGCATTAGCAACGTGTCATTTGGGCTTCCAAAGCGCAAGTTGATCAACGAGGTGTTTTTGCGCCTGGCGCTCGACTATGGGGTCGACAGCGGGATCATCAACCCGGTCGAGACGAAAGTCAGGCGGGTCATGGCACTCGACATGGAGTCACCGCCGATGAAAATGACATTGGACCTCCTGCGCGGCGAAGATGACTTTTGTATGAACTTTATCGGCGCCTATCGCTCGGGCCAGCTTGGCTAGAAATATCGGCGGCTGCGGCTGACCGGTGCAAATGTGGGACAATGGCCTGCCCCGGTCACCTGAGAGTTTTCGTCCGGACGAATTAGCCTGCCCAAATGCGAATCATCAAGCACTACTTTGTGCAGTTCATCGCCTTCTGCGCGAGCAACTTCAACGAGTTCCTGGACAAGAACGGCCCGTACAGCGCGGCCGCGATATCTTTCTATTCGCTCTTTTCGCTCTTCCCGCTCATGTTGGCGCTCATTACGGTGTTCGGAATTGTCGTGGGCATCGGCGGATTCAAGGAGCAGTTGATAGAGGGCTTGCAGCGGCAGATTCCCGTCCTGTCCGAAAGTGGGGACACGATCCTTGAAGTCATCGAATCGCTGTCGGCCGACCGCACGTTGGTCACGATCTTGGCTGCCGTAGGTCTGTTCTGGACGTCGACCGCGGTTTTTGGGTCCATCCGCAAGAGCATCAACAACATTTGGGGCATCCGGCGAACAAGGCCGTTTCTGACGGAGCGTGCGATGGACTTCGCGCTGATGTTCGGCGCGGCGATGCTGCTCTTGGGTTCTGTGTTCACGACTGGGACGCTGAGCTACTTCCAGCAAATCAGCGCGCTACTGGCGCCCGACGCCCCAATAGCTGACCCTGCCCTGTGGCGGCGTATGGCGGTGGTCGTGCCGCCGATACTGTCCTTTTCGGTATTTACGATTCTCTATTGGTGGCTGCCGAACACAAAACTCAATTTCAGCGATGTGTGGCCAACCGCCGTTGCAGGGACGGTGGCGTTCGAATCGGCCAAGGCGGGATTCGTGTTCTACCTGCAGAACTACGACACTGCCACGAACATTTATGGCGCAGTGAATGCGGTGATCGTCCTGATGGCGTGGGTGTACGTTTCTTCGATCATTTTGCTGGTGGGCGCCCAGTTGACCTCGCGGTACGTTTTCTACAAGGCGGCAATGGCCCACAAGAAACGCAACGAATCGTTGTCGATAAACCTCGAACGCATCAGGGCGCTGGACACTCTACCCGGCTTCTCAGCGGTCACACACCCGAGGGCCTCAGACATTCGGTAGTTCGGACTGTCGGGCCTGCGGCGGAAACAGCCATCATTCGACTGATGGCCGGTGTGTGCGCTTCCTCACCCCACTCCACGGTCGCCCAATAGAGACACCCCTGCATGGCGCATTAGGGGATGAGGTTTTGGGTTATTTAGTGGCTTATGCACGCGCCGCGCCACATCCGCCGGCGGGCGACTATCCGTAGAGGTGGTGTTTGGGGGCGCTTATGCCTGCCTGGAGAGGGTGATGTTGATGGCCTCCCCGTCCAATTTGTGGGCCGCGTTTCCATCCGGGCCGGGTATGTCGCTGTGGTGTAATTCAACTGCCAAGGTCTCTTGCATGACGTACGCTTCGAAGTTGGAGAGAGTCGTCTTGACGGCATCCGGCCCTGTCACGCCCAGCACTATGCGGTCCGATATCTCCAGGCCGGACGACTTACGCAAGTTTTGCACCAGCCGGACAATCTCCCGCGCCGTGCCTTCGGCCCGCAGTTCGTCTGTAAGCGCGATGTTCACAGCAGCGGCGTAACCGGAATCCGAGGCGACTACGTACCCCTCCGGCGCGGTGTGCCCAACGAGCACTTCGCCGGGTTCCAGCACGAATCCGGGTAGAGGGACGGGCGACCCTTCCTCCACCAATGCTGCGATCCGGGAAGCGTCGGCCTCGGCAAGCAGGGCGCGGATCTCCGCCACCTCGCGGCCGTACTTTGGTCCCAGTATCGGCAGGTTAGGCTTGATCTGGTACGCCTTGAGCCCGCCAGTCTCTGAGGCGTCGACTACGCGCTTCACGTTGAGTTCTTCGCGTAGTTGCGCCTCGATCATAGGCAGGAAGCCCCTTTCGTGCTCGTGACGAAGCTCGACCGCCAGTTCTGACAGCGGCTGCCGCACCTTAAGACCGGCCGATGACCGAGCCGATCTGCCAAGACTCGCCAGGCGCATGGCGAGCCTTGTCCGGTCCGACAACTGCTCGTCGATCTGGCTGTCGTCCACTGTCGGCCAATCGGTCAGGTGAACGCTTTCAGGCGCCTTGTCGTCCCAGGGGGCCACGAGGTTGTTGTACATCTCATCCGCCACGAAGGGGGTGAACGGAGCGAGGATCTTTGCGAGGGTGGAAAGGCAGGTGTAAAGGGTCGAGTAGGCCGCCTGCTTGTCCCCGTCGTCCCCGCTCTTCCAGTACCGGCGCCGGGAGCGTCTCACGTACCAGTTCGATAGACCGTCGGTGAATTCCTCGATGGCCTGCGCTGCGTAGTGCGGCCTCCAGTTCTCGAGGTAGTCCGTCACACGCGCCGTCAGCCGATTCAGTTCGGAGATGATCCACCGGTCGAGCTCCGACCGGTCGCCCGGGCTTGCTGCCCTCGACGGCGTCCATCCGTCGAGATTGGCGTAGGTCACGAAGAACGAATATACGTTCCACAGCGGGATGAGGAACTGCCTTCGGACCTCGTCGCCGGGGCCGTACCCGAAGCTGAGGTTCGACGACGGGTTTTGGCGGCAGTACAACCACCGCATCACGTCTACGCCCATCTTGTCGGCCGCTTCCTCGAACCAGATGGCGTTGCCCTTCGACTTGTGCATCTCCTCCCCGTGCTCGTCTCTCATGAGGGCGTATGAGAAGACGGCGCGGGCCGGCTCGTGATTCCTGAGCACCGTGCTCATCGCCAGCAGGGAGTAGAACCAGTTGCGGAACTGGCCGGGGAAGCTCTCGGAGATCCAGTCGGCCGGATACCACTGCTCCCAGTATTCCCGATCGTGCCGGTATCCAAGCGTCGAGAACGGCACGATGCCTGCGTCGAGCCATGGGTTGCCCACGTCGGGGATGCGGCTTACAGCCTTGCCGCAGTTCGAGCAGGCGATTTTGACCGCGTCGAGCCACGGCCGGTGCGGCGAGTGGCCGTCGAATTCCTCCCACCCTTCGACCGCTCGCTCTTGCAACTCAGTTTCACTGCCGACAACATTCACGTTCTGGCAGTGTTCGCACTTGTAGATCGGCAGGGCCAGGCCCCAGTAGCGTTTCTTGGAGATCATCCAATCGTGCATATTGCGGAGCCAGTCCAACTCACGCTCCCTGCCGAACGCTGGCACCCACCGGATCTTGTTCGTTACGTCCATAAGGGGCGCGCGCAGTTCGTCCATCGAGATGAACCATTCGTCGACGAGCCGGAACACCAATTCCGTGTCGCAGCGCCAACACACCGGATAGCGGTGCGTGTAGTCCTCGACCTTGTAGAAGACCCCCTTCGCTTTCAGCGAGTCGAATATGTCGGGATTGACCTCAGACACCGAACGGCCTGACAACGGACCGAATCCTTCGATGTAGCGACCCGACTCGTCGAGCGGGGCGATTGCCGGCAGGCCGTGTTCCTTGCCTAGCGCAAAGTCTTCCGCCCCCGCGCCCGGCGCGACGTGGACGATGCCAGTGCCTTCGTCTTCGCCGACGTCGTTCCAGGCGAGAACGCGGTGAACTTCCCTGGCCTCGCCCTGCGCCGGCAGTTCGTCGAACGGACCCCGATAGCGCCAACCGGCCAGTTCGCTTCCGGCGGCCTGGGACAGCACCTCGTGATCTCCGTTCAGGACGCTCAACCTGCTGGCGCCGAGCCACAGAACGTCGTCTCCGTTGCGGACCTGTGAATAAGTGTGGTCCGGGTGCACCGCCGCCGCGACGTTTGCGGCGAGCGTCCACCGGAGTCGTGGTCCAAATGAGCAGGGACTCGCCCGGGCGGTCGAGCAGCGGCAGTTTCACGTACAGGCCGGGGTGGGTGACCTCCCGGTAGCCTTCGGTGACGATCTCGTGTTGTGACAATCCGGTCCCGCATCGGGGGCACCACGGCATCGAGTCGGCGGCCTCGTAGAGCCAGCCCCGCTCGTGGCACACCTTCAGGAAATGCCAGATCGTGTAGTTATTCTCGTCCGACATGGTGTGGTACGAGTTGTCCCAGTCCATGAAGTACGCGAGGCGCTTCGACTGTTCCGTCTGCACGTCGGCGAATCGGCGGACCCGCGCCTTGCAGTCCTCCACGAATCGGCCGATGCCGTACGTCTCGATGTCTCGCTTCGACCCGAAGCCCTTTTCCTTTTCGACCTCAACTTCGACCCACAGCCCCTGGCCGTCGAAACCGTTCTGGAACCGCTGCTTGTAGCCCTGCATGTTCCTGAAACGAAGGAACAGGTCCTTGTAGGTTCGGCCCCAGGCGTGGTGGACGCCCATGGGATTGTTGGCGGTTATCGGGCCGTC